>OX638340.1 GCA_951812955.1 uncultured Gemmatimonadota bacterium
CCCATATGTTCGGAAAGCCCGGGAATGGAACCGGCGTTGGAAGGTGGCTTATTCGTTGGTCCGATGCTGGTACAGCTCCACTGCGCCACGCAGGGAGCGTCCATCGCCTATACCTTCAATGAGGACGACGACCCCCACTGGCTGTTGTACACCGAACCGCTGCGACTGGAATACGGCGAGCATCGATTGAAGGCAAGGGCGATCCGCATAGGATACCGCGAAAGCCGCGAGATCCAGGTGAGATTCGTGGTGCGGGAGACATGATCGGAGTGGCCGAGACATGATCGATGTGGTGGTGTACAGGCGTTCGGAGAAATGGGGCGCCGGGTCCAGTCTCCAAATGGATTGACCGGCGGATCGGGATTGGTTAAGGAAATACAGGCATGAATCGTGCAATTCCGCGCACAGAACCCGGGGGACCGCCATGGATCCTTCCTGCATTGCCCACTGCCTGACGGAAGCAGAGCGGGACCAATTCGATAAGCAGGGCTATTTCATCGTGGAGAACGTCCTGGCGGACGACATGGTCAAGGCCCTGAACCGCATCGCGGACCGTATCGACGAGGAAAACCGGCCGAAAGAGGGCGACGGCGTCTACCGTGTCCTGAACCACTTCGACATCATCGGCCGGGACGACCTGCTGCTGGAACTGCTTGACTGGCCGAAAACCTTCCCCAAGGTCTGGGGTATACTCGGCTGGCACATTCAGCTGTACCATTCCCATTTAATCGTCTCGCCACCGTGGCCGGCCGGACAGAAACCCAGGAAACGGCGCCTGGGCTGGCACCAGGACAGCGGCAGGCTGAACATCGACCTGGAAACCTCGCCCCGCCCGCGGATATCGTTGAAAGTGGCGTTCTTTTTGAGCGACTGCACGGCAACTGACCGCGGGAACTTCCACGCCGTTCCGGGTAGCCATCGCAGAGACGAAATCGAGTTTCCCGAGGACGACGAGCTGGATCCGGACGGGGCTGTGCCGATCCAGGCGGCGGCCGGCGACGCCGTGTTCTTTGATCGCCGCCTCTGGCACGCTTCGGGGATCAACTATTCCGAGATCAGCCGCAAGGTGCTTTTCTACGGATACAGCTACCGGTGGCTGCGTCCCCGGGACAACATGACGGTGGATCATTACATGAGCCGCTGCGACCCCATCCGGAGACAGCTTCTTGGCGCCGGACCATCGGGTGGTCATGGTTATACTTCGCCCCTGCTCGAAGACATCCCCCTGCGCGAGTGGATCGGCAAACACGCGGGCCGGGAGAACGTGGTCGGCTGAGACGGTGATATGCTTGGACAGTCCTCAGATAGTCCGGTCCACCCAGGTGGTCGGGTCCTCCCAGGTGGTCGGGTCCTCCCAGGTGGTCGGGTCCACCCAGGTGGTCGGGTCCACCCAGGTGGTCGGGTCCTCCCAGGTGATTGGGCATGAGTGAATCAACCGGAAACATGGCGGAACAGCAGGCCCTGCTCGACCGGATCGCCGAGGCCGTGGTCGCGCGCGAACTCACCGCGCCCGCGGTGCTCTTCCTTGAATCTATGAAACCCCTCTCGTTTCTGGGTGGTCAGTTCATGGCGTTTCTCAGTCCCTTCATTCACATGGTGGTCGATGCGTCAGAATACGACCGGATCGCCGAGGCCATCGAGCGCCGCGAGAACGTGGAATTTCTGATACAACGCATTGAGCATCATGCTTCCGGGAACGATGACCCGGCCGACTGATTTCTGTCCAACCAGGTTCTGGCCAATCAGGTTCCGGCCAACCAGATTCGTAAGTACGCGCAGACGCTCGGCGTACCGCTTCAGGTAGATGCTTTCCATGTTCACGTAGAAGAATCCCCATGTCCCTTCCATCGGATATTGAAGTCATTCTGGCCACGGACTGCGGCAGCACGACGACCAAGGCCATCCTGATCGAAAAACGGTCCGGCGCCTACCGTCTCCTTGTTCGCGGCGAGGCGCCGACGACCGTGGAGGCGCCCTTCGAGGATGTCACGCGGGGCGTGCTCAACGCGGTGCGCGAGGTGGAGGAGCAATCCGGCCGCGCGATCCTCGACGGGGACCGGATCGTCTCGCCGGGGGCCGGGGGCCGGGGGGTTGACCTCTACGTCTCGACGAGCAGCGCCGGCGGCGGGCTTCAGATGATGGTGGCCGGGGTGGTCAAGAGCATGACCGCCGAGAGCGCCGAACGGGCGGCCCTCGGCGCGGGCGCCATCGTCATGGAAACACTGGCGTCCAACGACGGGCGCCTGCCCCACGAACGCATCGAACGCATCCGGCAACTTCGACCGGACATGATCCTGCTTTCGGGCGGCGTGGACGGCGGTACAAAGTCCCACGTGGTCGAGATGGCAGAACTAATCTCCGCCGCCGACCCGAGACCCCGTCTGGGAAGCGGATACGATCTGCCGGTCATATTTGCCGGAAATACAGAGGCCGGCGAGGACGTCAGGCGGATCCTGGACGACAGGACGGAACTCAGCCAGGTGGAGAACCTGCGGCCCGTGCTCGAGGCGGAGAACCTGGGCCCCGCGCGGGAACGGATCCATACACTGTTCATGGAACACGTGATGGCCCAGGCGCCCGGTTACCGGGCCCTGATGGCGTGGACCCACGTGCCCATCATGCCCACCCCCGGCGCCGTGGGCAGGATGGTGCGGGTCGTCGCCGACCGCGACGGTATCGACGTGGCGGGCGTGGACATCGGCGGCGCGACCACCGATGTGTTCTCGGTCTTCGGCGGCGCCTTCAACCGGACCGTGAGTGCCAATCTCGGCATGAGTTACAGCATTTCCAACGTGTTGACGGAAGCGGGACTGGAGGCCATTGCGCGGTGGCTGCCGTTCGATATGACCGACGCCGATCTGAAGGACCGCCTCGGCAACAAGATGATCCGTCCCACCAGCATCCCCCAGACCATGGAGGAACTGATCATCGAGCAGGCCGTGGCCCGCGAAGCCCTGAGGTTGGCCTTCGAGCAGCACAGGAACTTTGCCGTGACGTTGAAGGGCGTGCAACAGCTTCGAACGATATCGGACACCTTTGACCAGCAGACGGGCGGACAGACCCTGGTCGACCTGATGAACCTGGACCTGATCATCGGCAGCGGCGGCGTGCTTTCCCATGCGCCGAACCGGTCACAGGCCGCGTTGATGCTGGTGGACGCCTTTCAGCCGGTAGGCATCACGAACCTGGCGGTGGACAGCATATTCATGATGCCCCACCTGGGGGTGCTTTCCACCGTGCATGAGACCGCGGCGCTGGAGGTTTTCGACCGAGACTGCCTCGTATATCTCGGACCCTGCGTCGCCCCGGCCGGAAGGGGTAACGCGGGTTCGCACAGCGTGACGGTGAAGGCCAGGGCCGATGGCGTGGAAACCGTGTGCGAGGCCGTCGTGGGAGAACTGGCCGCGATCCCGACAGGGGAAGCGGAGGAAGTCGTACTGGAGGTCATTCCATCCCGCGGTTTTGACGTCGGCGCCGGCAGAGGCACGCCGGTCACCCGTACCGTCCGCAATGGCCCGCTGGGCGTGATTATCGATACGCGCGGCAGACCGCTTCAACTGCCGGCCGACGCGGCCGAAAGGGTGGAGGTCCTGAAGCGAAGTTACCGCGCACTCGAAGTCTATCCGGAGTCCAGTTGATGGCCCACGCCTATACATCGGGCCTGCGCGTATCGCCCCGGACCGTTGTCGCCCGGACACGGCGCCTTCCACTGAGTGGACAGGTGGTGGTGCAGGTGGATGACCGGGTACGGCCCGATACGGTGGTCGCAGAGACGTATCTGCCCGGACCGGTGCACAACGTCAACGTCGCCAATGCCCTGGCCATTGCGCCCGAGGACGTACCAGGCTGTATGCTGAAGCAACGGAACGATTCGGTGGAAAAAGGGGAGTTGATCGCCGAATCAAAGGGGATTTTCGGGCTGTTCAAGTCCGCTGTCCGGTGCCCAGAGCGCGGAACAGTCGAAATGGTGTCGGATGTGACCGGCCAGGTGCTTATTCGGGAACCGTCGACCCCGGTACGGATCAACGCCTATCTCGATGGCAGGATAACCGAACTCCTTCCTGGAGAGGGTGTCATGGTGGAAACAGTCGGAGCCTTCATCCAGGGCATCTTCGGCATAGGGGGCGAAGTGCACGCGCCGATAAATCAGATCGTCCAGTCGCCCGATGAGGAGGTCACCGAGGAGATGGTCGATGCGCGGTGCGCGGGACAGATCGTCTGCGGCGGATCCATGATCACCCTTGACGCGCTGCGTAAGTTGATAAGGGTCGGCGCGTCGGGTGTGGTGGTAGGGGGCATGCAGTACCACGACATCGGCGACCTCCTGGGTTACCAGATCGGCGTCGCGGTGACCGGCGGGGAAGACATCGGCCTGACCGTGGTGGTCACCGAAGGCTTCGGGCGGCTGCCCATGGCCGAGCGCACGTTCGACCTGATCGGGTCCATGGAGGGCCGGGAAGCCTCTATGAGCGGCGCCACGCAGATCCGGGCCGGTGTGATTCGCCCCGAAATCATCATTAAGACCGACGGCTTCGAAGAACCGCAGGCACGATCGGATCCGGCGGCCCGCGGCCTGGTATCCGGGTCCCTGGTGCGCCTGATCCGCAAGCCATGGTTTGGAGAAATCGCCACGGTGGCGTCGTTGCCGGAACAACCCGTCAGGCTTCCGACAGGCGCCCTGGCCCGGGTGCTGGAAGTTCGCAGGACGAACGGAGAGATCGTGACCGTGCCCCGAGCCAACGTGGAGATCGTGGAGTCCTGATGCGTCTATCCCCGTCACGCCGCAAGCCACACCCTGATTCCTTCGCGATCGCGCTGCTGCGTGCTGTCCTCGCGTGTACGGTGTTCGTCGCCATGGCGCAGACGGATCTCCTTTTCGCACAGACTGACACCGAATCCGGCTGGTTCAACGCGGACCGGACCCAGGCCCTGGTACTCGGGATCGTCCTGACGGGCGCCATTCTGCTTTACGTTGTGCTGGCCGCCTCGGGCCGGCCCCTTTTCATTCGTAAAATCGCCGGCCTGGAAACGGTCGAGGAAGCCGTGGGCAGGGCGACGGAGATGGGCAAGCCCATCCTCTACGTCCCCGGCCTGAACGACATGGACGAGGTGCAGACCATCGCGTCCATGAACCTGCTGGGTCATCTCGCCACCATCATCGCGGGATACGACTCCAGGCTGCACGTACCCGTACGCAAGTCCCTCGTCATGAGCGTGGCGCGCGAGACCGTGCAGCAGTCCTACCTGTCCGCGGGGCGCCCCGACGCTTACCAGGAGGACGACATTCACTACGTGTCGGACGCCCAATTCGCCTACGCGGCGGCCGTCGATGGCATCATCGTACGTGAACGGCCGGCCGCATGCTTCTACCTGGGCGGATTCTACGCCGAATCCCTTATCCTGGCGGAAACGGGCAACTCCATCGGGGCCATACAGATCGCGGGAACGGCCAGGCCTCCTCAACTGCCATTCTTCGTGGCGGCATGCGACTATACGCTGATCGGCGAGGAACTTTTCGCCGCCAGCGCGTACCTGTCCAAGGAGCCGCGCATGCTCGGCAGCCTGAAGGGCCAGGACGCCGGCAAGGGCATCGCCATCGTGTTCATCCTGGCCGGCAGCGCGCTGGCCACACTGGAGTCCGTCACCGGAAACGAGACCGTCCGCGAAGTGTCGCAAATCGTCCTCTGGCTTTTCAGGTAGATCCCATGCGTCGTAAAATACCGCTCATCATCACATTCATCATCGGCGTTGTCCTGGTCACAGGGTATTTCGTGACAAGGGGACCGTTCAACACGCTGTATGAGAGTTTCTCCGATTATTTCGCCATCATTACGGTCTTCGCCTTCATCCTCGGCGGCGGCAGTCTGCTAAAGATTCATTTGAAACGCGTTTCCAACCGATCCACGGACTGGCCCTACAGTGTGGTAACCCTGGCGGGGTTCCTCGTCACCCTGGTGATCGGACTGTTCAAGGTGGGCAATCCGGATGGGATGGGCGGGGAGATCCTGGCTGCCGGTTCCTGGCTGCGCTTCCTGTTCGACGGGGTCTACAATCCGCTGTCGGCGACCATGTTCTCCCTGCTGGCCTTCTTTGTCGCCTCGGCGTCCTACCGGGCCTTCAGAGCGCGTACGAAGGAGGCCACCATCCTCCTTTCCGCCGCCATGGTCATCCTGCTGGGCAGAACCCCCGTGGGCGCCTGGCTGACGGCCTGGATGCCGGAAATCCTGGGATTTCTCGAACTGCCGAACCTGGCCAACTGGATCATGGCCTGGCCGAACACGGCCGGCCAGCGTGCGATAATGATCGGCATCGCCCTGGGGGTCATCGCGACCTCACTGCGCATCATCCTGGGGATCGAGCGCAACTACCTGGGCAGGAGGGAGTGAGCATGCGGATTCCCGATTCCATCCTGCATATCGACCGGC
Source organism: uncultured Gemmatimonadota bacterium (assembly GCA_951812955.1). Lineage (GTDB taxonomy): Bacteria > JAAXHH01 > JAAXHH01 > JAAXHH01 > JAAXHH01 > JAAXHH01. Next base: position 6,426 of record OX638340.1, read on the forward strand.
GGATCATCTTCCTGCTCATCGGGGCGGCCGTCTGCATACCCCTGATCCTGCAGCCCCGCTTCCAGGACAGTCCCACGCCTATCGTCCAGTCGATTTTCGACACGGTGGAGCGGCTGCCGTCCGGGTCGCGCGTATTCCTTTCCTTCGATTACGGTCCGGACACGGCGCCCGAACTGGATCCCATGGCCAAGGCCCTCGTGCGGCACACGATGACCCGGGGCCACGAGGTGTCCTTCTTCACCCTGTTCCCCGAAGGGCTGGGACAGATCAAGAAGATCACGGACAACCTGCTGCCTGTGGAGTTCCCGGAGAAAGCCTATGGCAGGGATTTCGTGAACCTGGGTTACAAGGCCGGCCTGGGTGGCGCGATTAATACGATGGTCGTCAACTTCCGAACGCTGATCAATGCCGACGCGGAGGGCACGCCGCTCGACGATCTGCCCATGACCGCGGATGTCGACGAGATGGTGGACTATGCCATTATCCTCAGCCTGACCGCGGGCGACCCGGGACTGAAGGAGTGGATTCAGTTCGCGGGCGATATCGCGGGGATTCCCGTCATGGGCGGGGGCACCGCCGTGGTGGCGCCGGAACTGTATCCCTACTATCCTCAGCAACTGGTCGGCCTGATGGGCGGCCTCAAGGGCGCTTCCGAGTACGAGTCCGCCCTTGTGGACCGGTATCCGGCCTACCGTAACGCCACCATGGACGCCACCATGCGCATGGGGCCCCAGGTCGTCACCCACGTGCTGATCGTCCTGCTGATCCTGCTGGGCAATCTGGCTTACTTCTTCGGCCGATCTGGCCGACCGGGCCGGAATGACCGGACGGACCGGGCGGACCAGGCGGACCGCAGGCGTTAAAGGAACGGCGTATGGATGTTACACTGCAGCTTTGGATCGACGCGGCCCTGACGCTGATGATCCTCAGCTTCCTGTACCGTGACAATCCTTTCTACAAATTCGCCGAACATCTCTTTGTCGGCGTGTCCGCCGCGTACCTCATGGCAATCGGATTCTGGGACCACCTGGTCCCGAACCTGCTGGGCAAACTGTTCCCCTCGCTCATGTCGGGGGTCGTGCCCGGCGCCGTCGGCCGGTCGCCGGATTACTACTACATCATCCCCGCCGTCTTCGGCCTGCTGCTTCTTACCCGCCTGGTCGACCGCTGGGCCTGGCTCAGCCGGTGGGCGCTGGCGTTCATCGTCGGCGGCTCGGCGGGATTCAACCTGCCCCGCTTCCTGGATTCGGACTTCATCATTCAGGTCCAAAGCACCATGGTTCCGCTCGTGGTGCTCGACCCGGCTGGCAATCTGCTCTGGGGCGCGAGTTTTTCCCACATTGTACTCGTTCTGGGCGTGATCTGCGGACTGGTGTACTTCTTCTTCTCCGTAGAACACAAGGGGATACTGGGACACGTGTCTCGTGCTGGGATCTGGGTGTTGATGGTGACCTTCGGCGCCGCCTTCGGATACACGGTCATGGCGCGCATCTCCCTCCTCACCGGCAGGATGGAAGCCCTGGGCGCCTGGCTCGCCACCATGTTCTGATTGGAGACCGTCGCGCGGCCCGGTCCGATGTCCGGGCGACCCGGTCCGATGTCCGGGCGACCCGGTACCGGCACCCATGATTTCTGTTGCGCATTGCCATGGCCCGCTGTTATTTACTGAACCGTTCATTTCGGTCCCGGCCCGTGACGTCGGGACAGGGCGTACACGCGTAATGGAGTCCCATGCAAGCCATCATCCCCGTTGCGGGCAGCGGAAGCCGGTTGCGCCCGATCACGCCAGGAACCCCCAAGGCCCTGGTTCCCGTCGCGGGGAAGCCGGTGCTCGAGTACATCCTCGAACAGATTGCCGGCCTGGGCATCCGCGAGGTCATACTGGTCATCTCCCCCTCGGGGGACGCCATCCGCGGCTTTGTCGATCAACGTGATGAGCTCGAGGCCCGGTACGTCGTACAACGCGAGCCGCTCGGGATCGGTCACGCCGTGTATCAGTGCCGCGGCCTGCTGAATGACGGCCCCGTCCTGGTCGTACTGGGCGATATAATCTACCTGTCGGACTATTCCTTCCTGGGCAAAGAACCGCCGGGCCACGCTATCGGCGTAAAGCGCGTATCAGGCGATCTTACCGGGTACGGGCTGGTAGAAGTCTTGGACGGGCGGATCACCCGGCTGGTGGAGAAACCCGATCATCCCATCTCCAATACGGCGATCGCCGGGATCTACTATTTTTCCAGGTCCGGTCCGCTCATGGATGGACTGGAGAACCTTGTCAAGTCAGATCGAAGGACCCGAAACGAGTATCAGCTAACGGACGCGCTGCAGTGGATGGTGGAAAAGGGCGAGCATCTGTCTCCCTTCGACGTCGACCACTTGTACGACTGCGGCACGCCGGACCGTCTGCTGGAGGCCAACCGGCGGCTTCTGGACCTGAACGGGGGGAACTGCAGCATACCGGGCAGCGTCATCATACCGCCCGTCGACATCGCCTCCGGCGCCCGGGTGCACCGATCCGTCGTCGGTCCCCACGTCGCCATCTCGTCCCGGGCCTCCGTCGTGCGCACCGTCGTACGCGACGCCACCATCGGAACCTGCGCCCGGATCGAAAACTGTGATCTCAGGCGTTCCGTCGTTACGCCGCACGCCGTGTTGGCCGACACCGTAGAACGTGCATCGACCGGCGCGCGTTGCGCGGTTTATGTCTGACCATGTACCGATAACCGATCGTCCCCGATCCTCAGGCAGTTCATTAGGAGCATGACACATGACACCTGGTTACCTCTTTACTTCCGAATCCGTTACCGAAGGCCATCCCGATAAAGTCGCAGACCAGATCTCCGACGCCGTATTGGACTCCGTCATCGAGCAGGACCCCTATTCCCGGGTGGCCTGCGAGACCTTCGTCACTACGGGCCTGGTGCTTGTCGGAGGGGAGATCACGACAGACGGCTACGTGGACGTGCAACGCGTGGCGCGCGAGACCGTCAAGTCCATCGGTTATACGGACTCGGGATTCGGGCTGGACTGGGAGTCCTGCGGCGTGGTCGTTTCCCTCGACCAGCAATCGGCCGATATCGCCATGGGGGTGGACCGGGAGGGCGCCGGCGACCAGGGCATGATGTTCGGCTACGCGACCAACGAGACCCCTGAAATGATGCCTCTGCCCATTACCCTCGCCCACCGGCTGACCCGCAACCTCGCGTCGATCCGGAAGGACGGCGTTGCGCCTTACCTGCGTCCCGACGGAAAGTCACAGGTCACGGTGGAATACGTGGACGGCAGTCCCCGGCGGATCGACTCTGTGGTCATCGCCGCCCAGCACGACCCGGACGTCTCCGGCGAGAAGATCAGGGAGGACATCGTCAACGAGGTAATCGGTCCCGCGCTGCCGGCCGAGTTGGTTGACCCGGGCCGGATCAAGTACCACGTCAACGCGACCGGCCGTTTCGTTACGGGGGGACCGCAGGGCGACGCCGGCCTGACAGGCCGGAAGATCATCGTGGACACGTACGGCGGCTACTGCCGCCACGGCGGCGGAGCCTATTCGGGCAAGGACCCGACCAAGGTGGACCGCTCGGCTTCCTATGCCGCGCGCTACGTCGCCAAGAACGTCGTCGCGGCGGGTCTGGCGGAGAAGTGCGAGATCCAGCTCGCCTACGTCATCGGCGTGGCCGAACCGGTTTCGGTCAATGTAGATACCTTCGGCACGGGGACCGTCGACGACCTGGAGATCACGCGCCTGATCCGCAAGCACTTCGACCTGACGCCGCAGGGCATCATTGAGCGTCTCGACCTGAGGCGGCCGATATACCGTCCCACGGCTTCCTACGGCCACTTCGGACGGAACGAGGCGGGTTTCACCTGGGAGCAATGCGACAAGGTGGAGGAACTCAGGAACCACGCCTGAGCAGGAAGGGGCTTGGTCCGTGAACGCGTTACTGCGGGTGACCGCGTTCACGGTGTCACGGGGGTCTCATTTCGGCGCCCTGACCAGCAGAATCAGGGCGAGTAGTCCGAAGAGCGCGTTGGCGCCCCATGCCGCCGCCATGGGCGGGAGCAATCCGGCGTGACCGAAGGCCTGGGCAAATCGGAGCAGTCCCCAGTAGACGAAACAGATCCCGATACTCAGGGCAAATCCCACCGCGACGCCGCCCCGTCTCAGATGGGAGGCCAGCGCGCCGCCCAGCAGCACGATGATCAGACCCGCGCCCGGAAATGCGATCTTCAGGTTGAGGTCTACCAGGTAGCCCTGCACGTCTCCTCCTCCCCGCCGTACGTTCTGAATCAACTGGTCGAGTTCGCCGTAACTCATCTCCTCGGGGCGTTTCTGCCCTCGCAGGAAGTCCTCCGGCGTCTCGGACCATCCGTCGGGTTCCAACTCGGCGAACGAGGTGTATTCGGACAGTCCGCCTCCAACCAGAAACTGTCGTTTAACCCCGTTGAAAAGCAACCAGCGCCCATCCATCCAGACGGCGCGTTCCGCCGTGAGGACGCTGGTGACGGAGCCGTCGCGGAACTCGGTGACGTGTATCCCCGTGCCCTCCTCGATGCGTCCGTTGAAAACGCGGATATAGATCTGGCGCCCTCCATCTCCCCTGAAATACACATCGTACCGGATGTGTTGCCCTGCGCCGCCTTGCATGTCCACGTGTTCCGATTTGATTTCGGCACGTTTCATGCTCGTGTGGGGAACAAGCCATTCACCGGCCCAGAACAGGCATGCGCATACCACCACGCTGACGAGGAGCATCGGCCGCAGCAACCGGTACAGGCTGAGCCCCGATGCTTTCATGGCGGTCAGTTCTCCCAGCCTGGTCAGCTGGCCGAAGGTATAAAGACTGGCGAGCAGCAGACTGACAGGAATCGTGAGCACGAAGATGTAGGGCATGTAATAGACGTAGTAGAGCGCGATATAACCCGGTGCCACGTTGCGGTCCAGGAATCGGTCCAATTGCTCGATGAGATCGACCACGAAGAAGATGCTGACGAAGGCGACCAGGCTGACGGCGATGGCGGTAATGAACAGGCGGAGTACGTACCGGGTGATCAGGGACATGAAGTAGCGTTCCTCTGGTGATTTCGACGCAATGACGTCAGATGCGATCCCTGCCGCTGACCCAGACCAGGACGGCTCCGGGTACGCCTATGACGATGTTCGCGGCCCACATCGCCCAGACTGGATCGATCAGATCGCGGTCCGCCAGTTCTTCGCCGCCGAGCAGGCAGGCCCAGTACAGGAGGAAGAAGCAGAGGCTGACGCCGACGCTCACGCCCATGCCGCTCCGGCGGATACGCACACCCAGCGGCGCGCCGATCAGCACGAAGACGAGACACGCCGCCGAAATGGCGTACTTTTTGTGGATTTCGACGACGTAGCTGTTCTTCTGCCGCTGCCTCAACGAGATCGTCCGCTGCGCTTTGGCCCTGGCCGCTTCGATGGAATCTGTCTTCGCCTGCGAGTGAACCGGCCCGGGTACAAGACTTGCCGCGACCTCGTCGATCTCCAGTTGCCATTCATCGATTTTCGCCTGCATCATTTCAATGTTCAATTCGCGGTCGCCCCGGGTTCCCGCCTCCGACCGCTGGACGCCGCTGGGCGCGGTGCGAATCGAAAACCGCTGCCGCTCGAAGACCTCTTTGAAATACCGCCCCGTAGACTCGTCCTGTTGAAGGAGCTCTCCGTCATAGAGCATCAGGTTGATCCTGCTGCCCGTCTCGTTGACGTGAAACTCGCCCGACCTGGCCGTCATGATGCGCGGGTAGCGCAGGTTCTCCGTTTCGTAGATGGTGATGCTTTCAATCTCATTGTTCCTCGGATTGACCCGGTCGATCAATATGCTGTATCCCGGAATGTCCTTCATGAATATGCCTGCGGTGAAAAGCAGCGTGGGACGGGCGCGGTGGATATCGTTCATGAGCGAACGGGCCCGGTAATTGGCTTCGGGCAGGATGACGTCCATAAAGTACAGGTGACTGCCGCCAAGGAGTATTCCCAGAACCAGCACGGGTGAGACCATCTGGTAGAAACTGACGCCGCCCGCCTTGAACGCCGTGACTTCGTTATCGGCCGAAAGCCGGCCGAAAGCCATGAGACTGGCGACCAGTACGGACATGGGAATCGATACGGCGACGATCCAGGCAAGGTTGAGAAAGAAAACCTCGAGCACGGTAAGCAGTTCGAGGTTCTTGCCTATGATGAGGTCGGCAATCTGAAATATGATGTCCATCACGAGGATGAACGTGATGATCACGAATGAAAACAGAAAGGGCCCGACGTGCGCTTTAAGAACGTATCGGTAGAGGTGAACCGGGAGGGTCATGGGCCAATCCGGTGGAATACGGACCGGGGCAGGGTGTTCCGACGAGTTCGGTGCCGGGCATCGTCGACGATAGTTTCGATGTTATTGATGGTCCCTCGACTATATGAATATACCGCGTGGTATCGAGGGGAAGCAAGCTGTTTTATACTGAGCGACGCTCCCGATTTGCCGGGAATTTCGCTTGACTTGCCGTACGTGCCGCGCTATACTCATTTCATTCATTTACAGATAAGGAGCATCCTTGATGGCCAGTTTAAACAAAGTCATTCTGATCGGTAATCTCGGCGCTGATCCCGAAATGAGGTACACGCCTTCCGGCCGGGCCGTGGTCAATTTCCGCATGGCCACTACGCGCCAGTGGAACACGCAGGACGGAGAACGGCGGGAAGAAACGGAATGGCACCGGATCGTAGCCTTTTCCAAACTCGCGGAGATCTGTGGCCAATATCTCAAGAAAGGCGCTCCGGTGTATGTTGAAGGACGGCTGCAAACCCGTTCCTGGGAGGATCAGAACGGGATGAAGCGATATATGACGGAGATCGTAGCGAACGAGATGCAAATGCTGAGTGCCCGCCAGCAGAGCGAGGTTTCATCGGACGCGCCCGGTGGAATCGGAAATACCGCGACGGAAGAGCCGCCTTCTTCGCCAGGGACCGATTCCGACGACGACCTTCCGTTTTGACGTCATTCGAGGGATAGTCCGTTTTCGCAGCCGGTTGATCCATACATCGTGGGCCAGTAGTGAGAACCCATGACCGTTAGACTTAGCGGCAACGGACTTCCTCGAATAACGATCCTTATCGCCCGGCAGGAACCCGTCGATTCGCTGATCAGGTGGCTTCGCGGCGCGGGTTACCCTTTGACGGAACTGCGTTACACCGTCGTCGAAGACCTCCACGCCCGAATTCCCGATTCGGACATCCTGCTCTTCCATACGGATCGTCCAAGTTCGGACCTCCCCATTGTGATGGATGAATTGAAGTCTCGGCAGATACTGCGGGCTCCCGCGGTCATTGTGCTGACCGGCTGCGATGCCATCGGTGACTTGGACGTAACCCGTGGAATCGACGATTTCATTTGCGCGCCATACGATATCCGCGAGTTCGACCTGCGCATCAAGAACGTCCTCTGGCGCCGGCACAGCGTGCGGATTCAGGATATGATCGTCTGGGGCGACCTGCTAATCAACCTGGGCAACTACGAAGTCACGATCCGGGGCAAGTCGATCGACCTGACGCTCAAGGAATACGAGTTGCTCAAGCACCTGGCCAGGCACCGGGGGAGGGTGTTCACCCGGGATGAACTGCTGACGGCCGTATGGGGATATGATTACTTCAGCGGTACGAGGACGGTGGACGTGCACGTGAGGCGGCTGCGGATGAAGATAGAACGCCACGGCGTTCATATCATCACGACCGTCCGGGGGGTCGGGTACAAGTTCGGAGACTGAAATGCGCAGGACCGCGTTGATCATACTTACATCCGCGTGCGTGATTTTCGGGTGCGCGTACTACAATACCTTCTACAACGCCAGGAAAGCGTTCAAAGAAGGGGAGCGCATTCGGCTCAGTCAGCAGACGCCCGACGGCGGCTTGCCTCCACAGGCCATTGCCTCCTACGAACTCGCGATCGAAAACGCGGGTCTTGTCCTGCGGGACCATGCGGGAAGTTCCCTGGTCGACGACGCATTGGTCCTGATCGGCGACGCACTGGCGATCCAGGGGCGGCACGAACAGGCCGTTAAGAGATATCAACAAGTCCTGAGGTTGTTCCCGGACAGCGAATTTACCGGCCACTGCGTTTTTTCACTCGGTCTCGGCTTGCTCAACGCGGGTGATTCCACACGGGCAGATGAGCTGCTGGATCGCTTCGTTCGCGAATATCCCGGCAGCGACCGAATCCCGGACGCCTTCATGCTGCGGGGGAAGATCTCCTTCGGCGGCGCCCGCTACGAAGAGGCCGTCTCGCGGTTTCAAGATATTCTGGAACAGCATACGAGCCACGATATGAAAGCGGAAGCCAGGTACTACATCGCACGGTCCAAGCTGGAACTGAGTCTATACGCCGATGCAAGGGAACACCTGGAACAAGCCATCGAGCAGGCCCGGTCGAACAGGTTGAAATTTCAGGCCAGTTTCATGCTGGGTGAAAGTATGCGGCGCGAAGGGAGTATTACCGGCGCGCTGGAGGTGTTCGAATCGCTGTTGGATCTGCGCGCCTACCGAGATTACCACCCCGAGGTCATGCTGGCGATGGCGGCCTGCCTTGCCGAACTGGACCGGCATGAAGCGGCCGTTTCCAGGTACGAGTCCGTCATTTCGTTATACGAATCAGACCGAAATCACGCGGAGGAAGTCTCGCGTGCCATGTTCGAACTGGGGGAATTGTACCGGATCGCAGGCGACCTGGAGTTGGCGGAACAAAGGTACGCCGACGCGCGGCGCGCGAGTCCGCGTTCGTTCTGGGTCGGTGACGAGTCCGATCGCAAGTTCCGAGCCATCGGTGAACTGCGTCGTCTGAGCCAGAACCTTGGAAACATGCAGGTCGCGTTGGAATCGGTCAGACCTTCCGGCGATACCGAATCGACAAGCCCATCGAACTTCGCGAAGTTGATGGATAGCGTGATCGGGCTTCGATTCCAACTGGCTGAACTTTATCTGTTCAGATTGGAGATGGCCGACTCGACATTGAGCCAGTATCGTGCCATAGAAAAGGAGTCGGCCGATCCCTCCATGGCCGCCAAGGCGGCCTTCGCGAGGGCCTGGGTACTCGAGGAAATATTGAAGGACAGGGTAAACGCGAGATCGGTCTATGACGCCATCGCCGTGCTGTATCCCGGGACTGCTCACGCCGTGGAGGCATCCATCGCACTATCGAAACCGATTGAAGGCGAACTTCCTCAGGACCGGCTGTTTGCGGAGGCGGAACGGCTGCTTTTCGAAGCGGACCAGCCGGACTCCGCGCGTGGCCTGTACGAACTGGTCATTCGCCGGTATCCGGATGGAGCATTCGCGCCGCGTGCGCTCTTTGCCCTTGGATGGCTCGCCGAGACGCGTTTCGACGATCCGGAAACGGCCCTCGGACACTTCCATGAAATCGTGGAACGCTATCCCGGGTCGGAACAGGCGGAGTCCGTCCGCGACAAGATTCGCCTCATGGAAGAACTGCGTCCAGCGGCGGATCCGGACAAATGATGCGTTGACATCCGGCCCGGCCGGCTGTATCGTAGAGGAGCGAAAGCTGGAAGGCCATGCGGTCCGGCAATGATGCGAATCCATGGAACTGGACGATCCGCGGTATCCGGATGCGACCTGAATCCCGTCCGCCTCACAGCAAGCGAGCATGTCGACCATCCCCATCTGCCAGTATGACGCCGAGATCCTGTCCAACCGTCAAATCGGTCCCGGTCTTTACTGGATCGACCTGCTGGCACCCGAAATCTCACGCCACGCCCAGCCCGGTCATTTCGTACACCTGATCGCTTCCGACGTCTCGAAGGACAGCAGCAGGCAGACCTGGCTCCGTCACACCCCCCTGCTCAGGCGCCCCTTCAGCATTGCCGAACGCGATCCAGAAAAAGGCGTTTTCGGACTCATCTACCGGATCGTCGGCGGCGGAACAGAGATCCTCGCCACACGGCGCGAAGGAGAACGCGTAGATGTACTCGGTCCGCTGGGAAGGACATTTGAGCCGATACGCGCGGGACGGCCGGTGATCATGGTCGCGGGCGGGGTCGGGGTAGCGCCCTTTCTCTCCCTGGCACAGGAGACGGTAAGAGATGGGCGGTCGGACCCGGCGGAAATGACGGTGCTGTTCGGCGCGGCGACGGCTGGCCTGTTGAGCGGGGAAGAGAAATTCCGCCAACTGGGGGTCGACGTCAAGCTGGCAACCGACGATGGCACGACCGGTCACCACGGCCTGGTGACGGATATGCTGGAACGGGAACTTGCCCGGTCGCCCCGGCAGTGCGCTTATCTCTATGCCTGTGGACCCACGCCCATGATGCGGCGCTGCCAGGCAATCGCCCGGGAGGCCGGTATCGACGGACAGGTTTCCCTGGAGGGGATCATGCCCTGCGGCGTGGGGGTCTGCATGGCCTGTGTCGTTCCCTGCGTCATCCCCGGCGATCGATCGTCACCCCGCCGCTACGAGCGGGTTTGCGACACCGGTCCGGTTTTCGATATGGAGGAGGTCGTGTTGTGAAGGCACAACCCGATTTATCGGTTAGCATCGGAGCGCTGAAACTCAGAAACCCCGTCCTCGCCGCGTCGGGTACCTTCGGATACGGATCTGAATACGGCCGGTTCGTGAATCTCTCTGACTTCGGCGGAATCGTCACCAAGACACTCACGCCGGAACCCTGGCCCGGCAATCCTCCACCGAGGGCCGCGGAAACGGCCGCCGGCATGCTCAATTCCATCGGACTGCAGAACGTGGGCGTAGAGGCTTTTGTCCGGGACAAGATGCCGTATCTGAGAAAAATGGATACCGCGTTAATCGTCAACGTGGGCGGGGGGCCGGTCGAGGAATTCGTCTACGTGACCGAACGCCTGTCCGACTGTGAAGGCATCGATGCGCTGGAGATCAACATGTCCTGCCCAAACGTGTCGGGGGGGTTGGACTTCAGCACCGATCCGCGGCGCGCGGGAGAACTCGTTTCCGCGCTGCGCAGCATCACGGACCTGCCGGTCATCGCAAAACTCACGCCGAACGTTACGGACGTCGGGGAAATCGCCCGCAGCGTCGAAGATGCCGGCGCCGACGCGATATCTGCAATCAACACGCTACGTGGCATGGCGGTGGACATCCGCACGCGCCGTCCCGTACTGGGCGCAGTCACGGGCGGTCTTTCGGGGCCGGCCATCAAGCCCGTGGCAATAGCGGCCGTTTACCGGATCGCAAGCCAGGTGGACGTTCCGGTCATCGGAATCGGCGGTATCATGAGTGGCGAAGACGCCGTAGAATTCCTCGTGGCCGGCGCCACGGCCGTTCAGGTTGGAACGGCCAACTTCGTCGAGCCCCGCTCAGGCGCGTCCGTCGCGCGGGAGTTGGCCGGCTGGTGCGCCGCGTCGGACATACACTCGGTCCGCACACTGATTGGAAGCATGCGGATCCCGTCACAAGAGGACGTTCCATGTCACCCTTTGTAGACAGTTTGAACCGTGCTCGCGACAGGACGAACAGCCTGGTCTGCGTGGGACTCGATCCGGACGTGGATCGGTTTCCGGAGCACTTGAAATCGGGAAATGATGCGGTATTCGAGTTCAACCGGTCGATCATCGAGCACACATCGGACCTCGTATCGGCCTATAAGCTGAACATCGCATTTTTCGAAGTCATGGGTGCCCGGGGCTACGAGGTGCTCGAGCGCACGCTCACGGTGATCCCGGAAGAGGTCGTGGTGATCTGCGATTGCAAGCGGGGCGACATGGGGAATAGCGCGCGCATGTACGCGAAGGCGCTGTTCGAGCACTTCGGATTCGACGCGGTGACGGTCAATCCCTACCAGGGGCGGGATTCCGTTCAGCCCTTCCTGAATTACACCGACCGTGGGGTCTTCATCCTCTGCCTGACTTCCAACGAGAGCTCGCGCGATTTCCAGCACCTGTCCGTCAACGGACATCCACTGTATATCGAGGTGGCCAGTGCGGCAGAGTCCTGGAACACCGCCCGAAACGCGGGGCTGGTGGTGGGCGCTACGCAGGCGGAGTCACTGGCGGAGATACGTGCCGTCTCCCCCGACATGCCTCTGCTGATACCGGGGATCGGCGCCCAGGGCGGCGACCTGGAAACCGTCATCCGCGCCGGCGCCGACACCAGCGGCGGTGGACTGCTCATCAATTCCTCCCGGAGCATACTTTATTCCTCCGGCGGCCTCGATTTCGCCGAGTGCGCCCGGGCGGCGACGCTAAGGCTCAGAGCAGAGATCAACACCCTGCTTCCCTGAATACCATGCTCGGTCCGGCGTCAGGCCACGCCACGGTTTTTCGGACCCTGCGTAACCGGATGTATCGACACGGGCGTAAATCCCGTGTTTCAAGGAACGTCGACCGATGCGGAACAGGATCAATCGGACCAATCGGGCCAATCGGACCAGTCCGGCCAGGCGGACCGAGTGGGCAAATCTGGCCAAGCTGGCCAAGCTGACTAGGCGGACCAGGCGGACCGAGCTGACCAGGCGGACCAGAGACATGGAGACCAACTTCGAGGTACGCAGTTTCGATGCGGAGATCACAAAGGAAGCGTACGACAGGCTGCCCAAGCTGCCGCTGTATTTCGTACTGGACAACCTGCGCAGCGCATTCAACGTGGGTTCCATATTCCGGACCTGCGACATCCTGCGGGTTAAAAGCCTCTTTCTGTGCGGTTACACGGCCTGTCCGCCCCACGCGAAGCTGGAGAAGACGGCCCTGGGCACCATAGATTACGTCCCCTGGCGTAATTTCGAGTCGGCCGTCGACGCGGTCGACTACCTGCGAGACAGAAGCGTCGCGGTGTGGGCCGCCGAAACGGCTTCGGGTTCGGTTCCGTATGACGAGGCGGTATTTCCGGACGAATTGGCGATCGTCCTGGGTAACGAGGCGCTGGGCGTGAGCCGCGACGTGCTGGAACGGTGTGACGGCCTGGTCGAAATCCCCACGCGGGGCTACAAGAATTCGCTCAACGTGGCGTCCGCCTGCGCGGTCCTGGGATTCAAGGCGCTGGAGCAAATGGAAGGGAAATCGAACTGACCGGGTCGAATGATCCTGCGGGAAGGCTACGGGTCGCTCGACCAGGTCTTCCTGCCCACGAAGAACGGTCCCAGCGAATCGATGTACAGGGCGGTCTGCTGGGTCTTACGCATGTCCTGGACGACCCGTGAGAGCGGGTAAAGTTCCTTGCCGAGCAGTCCGATGACGAAGTCGTTGTCCGCCTCGTCCAGCCCGTAGCAAGCCAGGCGGATGTCGTGGGCGAAGTCGGCCCGGCCGTAGGCTCGGCCGATGTGGGCGTGCTCCATCAGGATCTGGCGCTGCTCCTTGTGTTCAAGGCGGGCGAAGGCGCCGTTCCGTCTCAGGGGATACCAGATAGCCCAGGGCCAGTCGGGATTGAGCACGGTGTTGCGCGGCCGGTGTATGAGCGATTCCTTCAGGTCCGGTTCGTATCCCATGGAGTAGGTCCTGCCGAACATCGTCATGTTTCCGCGTAGTTCCATCGCATCGAACGGACTGACAGTCAACAGGTTCCGGACGTCCGTTACGAAGGCATCCGGATCTTCGGCCAGGAACAGCACGCCGATACCCGTGGGATCGTTGACATCGAGATACACCGCGGAATCCAGACCGGATTTCCGCAGCGCGACGATGCATTCGCCGGTTATGTCCGGGGCCCGCCGGACGGATTCCCGGCTGGACACGGTGAACACATTGAGCTGCATGTACAGCCGTGTTTCGGCCGTCTGGGCCTGGCCGTTTACTGGCGCTCCGCGTTCGAGTATATCTGGGGTCCTGCCGGTGTCTTCGTTCACGTCGCTTCCCTGCCTTCTCTTTGACGATTCCATCCCAAAACCCGTGGCTGGACGCGGGTAAATTACGGAGGAGACGGCAGCATGGCAAGCAAATCCGGGGTTATGAGATCTGACAGGGAGGAAGCCCGTTGAACTACGACGCATTGCTCCTGGTATCATTCGGGGGCCCGGAAGGCGCCGCCGACGTCCTCCCCTTTCTCGAGCGCGTGCTCAAAGGCCGGCGCGTTCCCAGGGAACGAATGATGGAGGTCGCGGAACACTACCACCATTTCGGTGGGGTCAGCCCGATAAACAGCCAGAACCGGGCACTGATCTCCGCCCTTGAAAGCGCGTTGGCGAACCGCGACCTTCCCCTCCCGATCTACTGGGGAAACCGGAACTGGCATCCCTTGCTGGCGGATACGGTCCGGCGGATGGCCGCGGACGGGATCCAACGGGCGCTGGCCCTCGTTACGTCCGCCTACAGCTCCTATTCGAACTGCAGGCAGTACCTCGAGAACATCGAGGATGCCCGGCGCGAGGTGGGCGGCGGCGCCCCGAAAATCGACAAGATCAGGCCCTTTTTCCATCATCCGGGTTATATCGAAACGATGGAGGCACGCGTTCGTTCCGCCCTGGACCGCTTGCCGGAAGCGCGCCGCGCCTCGGCGCACCTGGTGTATACCGCCCACAGCATACCCCTGGCCATGGCTCGGGGATGCGCGTACGAAGCGCAACTCCGGGAAGCCTCCCGGCTCATCAGCGCGCGCGCGGGCGCTTCCTCCTGGACGCTGGCATTTCAAAGCCGCAGCGGTCCGCCCGCTCAGCCCTGGCTGGAACCCGATGTCTGTGATTACATCCGGTCGTTCCACGAGACTGGCGCGGGCCGGGCGGACCGAGCGGACCGAGCGGGCCGGGCGGACCGGGCGGACCGGGATATCGTGTTGATCCCCGTAGGATTCATCTCGGACCACATGGAAGTGGCCTACGACCTGGACATTGAAGCGCGGGCGTGTTGCGATGAGCTCGGGGTACGCATGGTCCGGGCGGAAACGGCGGGGACTCATCCCCGCTTCGTGGAAATGATCGTGGAACTCGTCGAAGAACGCCTGTCCCTGACGACGGCCAGGGCGGCCGTGGGTGTCCTGGAACCGTGGCCCGATCGATGCCCGCCGGACTGCTGCCCTTCCGGCAGGTAGGTCATGTGGGAAGAACCGGCCATCCTCAGACCGGGACCTCCCACCGGTCCATGGGTTCGGTGGAACGTACCCGGCGCATGCCCGCGTCGGCGAACCGGCCGAAGGCCTTCTCCGCCTCCCCAGTAAAATCGATCACACCGGGAACGACGACCGGTGAGGTGCAGTCCTCCAGCAGGCAGACTTTCGCGGTCATGGACGGCTTGCGCGCCTCGAACTCCGTCCGGAGATCTTCCACCGTCCACGCCACGCAATGACTCTTGGCCTGCCCGGCCACGATGACGGCGTCGAAGGTCATCAAGTGATCGACCAGCGGCGAATTCCTGTCACCCACCGGATGGCCGCCGGCGTCTTCCATTACGTCGGGGCGCAACACGGAGTAGTTCTCTGTGAGGGCATGATTCCCTTTGAGTTCGAAGCGGGCCTGACGGACTCGCGCGATGCTGTGAAAGAAAACCGCCTCCTCGACCGCGGACACCAGGGCGTGGCCGATGCCCCCGAGCATGGCGTGGTACGGCCAGATCATGAGCGGATACTTGCCATCGCGCGCGAGGCGCCGGACGTAATGCAGCGCGTAGGCGGAAAGATCGATCCGGCCGCCGAACCAGGCCTCCACCGTGGGATTCACACGCCAGGTTCCCTGTTCTACGTCGTCCGGGGTGATGACCGTTTCGCCGCCTATGGGATGTCCGCCCCCTTCGTCGACCCAGAACATCGGGTGGAAGATCTGCTGGGCCGTGTGGGTGTCCATCGTGGGGATAATCTCCGTAATGGAATGGAGGTTGCGGTAGATGAAGGTGCATAGGCGGTCGTTGTCCTCCACGGCGCCACGTCCGCTCCGTCCACCGACGAAAAGCTCGAATCCGGGAAGACAGAAAGTGTTCTGGCAGTCCACCAGGAGCAGGGCGGTTCGAAAGGCATCCTCGACCGAGGGCCGGATCCCGCGTTCTTCCGCCCAATCTCGGGCATCCGCGGCCCGTTCTCCGTATGGGACGCGCCAGACCGTCTCGACGGACCCCGACGTGTAGTGGGGCGGAACGTCTCCGAGTGGTTTAAAGTTCATCGGGGATGCGATCTAAATCCGACAGCCAGACCGCCGGAGAAGCATCGGACGGCATCCGCCAGTCGCCACGGGGGGATATACAGGTCATGCCGACCTTGGGCCCTTCCGGCAGGCAGTTCCGTTTGAACTGGTTCTGGAAGAACCGGACGATAAAGACGCGCAGCCAGGTCTTGATCTCCCGGAGTTCGTACTTTCCCTCGAATGCATGCATTGCCATCCGGGCGATACGCGAGGGCGAGAAGCCGAATCGCATGAAGTAGTAGATGAAGAAGTCGTGCAGTTCGTAGGGACCGATTTTCTCTTCGGTTTTCTGGGCGATCTCCCGCTCGCGCGGTGGCAGCAATTCCGGTGAAATAGGCGTGTCGAGAATGTCCAGCAGCACGTCCCTCACTGCCGACTCCTGTTCGAAGACCTCGTCGGCGGTCCAGCGGATCAGGTAGGAAATGAGGGTCTTGGGAATCCCTGCATTGACGCCGTAATGGCTGGCATGGTCGCCGAACATGGTGCACCATCCCAGCGCCAGTTCCGAAAGGTCGCCGGTACCGAGTACGATACCCTTGACCTGGGCGGCCGTGGCGAGTTCCTCCAGTTTCCGGGTCCATGCCTGGGTGTTTTCGTAGACGAGGTCTTTCTTGTCTTCCGAATGCCCGATATCCCCGAAGAACTGCCGCACCGCGGGTTTGATGTCGATCTCCCGGAAAGTGGCGCCGACCGCCCGGATCAGCGTACATGCGTTCGAGTAGGTTCGCTCCGTAGTGCCCAGTCCCGGCATGGTCAGGGCCACGATGCGGGACCGCGGCAGGCCGAGCAGGTCCATGGTGTGTACTGCGACATTCAGGGCGTGGGTCGAATCCTGGCCCCCTGACACCGCCACGACGACCCTCCGGGCATCCTCGGGCAGCGATCTCAGCTTGGTCGCGAGTCCGGTGGACTGGATCATGAACACTTCGCGGCACCGCTGGCTGCGATCCGCGAGATTTTGCGGTACGAAGGGATGAGAGGGTATATCGCGCTCGAAGGTCCGATGCGCTACTCCGGGCGCCTTCCCGGCATTCTTCGAACCCTCTTCTCCAGCGTGGCCGGCATCTTTCGAACCCTCTTCTCCATCGTGGCCGAACCGGAATCCCGGAAGGTAAGCGGACCGCCAGGATGACTTGTAGTCCATGGCGTTCTGACGGAAAGAGCCCTGGACGCCCCGCTCCAGCGTCAGCGCCTCCACGTCGACGTCCGCGACGATGCAGGCTCCATCAAGCTGGAAGCGTTCGGTTTTCGCCAGCATGTAGCCTCGTTCGGCGATGAACCCGTGGCCGTCCCAAACCACGTCCATGGTCGACTCCCCGAATCCCGCCGCGGCGTACATGTGGACGGCCTCGTTGCGGCCCGATGAAGCCAGGACGAGGTCCTCCCGGTACTGCGCCTTGCCGATGACGATGTTGGAGGCCGACAGGTTCGCCAGAATGCTCGCGCCCGCCAGCGCCGCCCTGCTGCTCGGGGGCACCGGAACCCAGTCGTCTTCGCAGATCGTCGGATATATCACGACCCTGGGATCATCCGTACGCAACAGCACGTCGGGTCCGAATGGCGCTTCCCGGCCACAAAGAGATACAGAGTCGGTCTGCGCTTCCGCGGCCCGGGCAAAATACCGCGTCTCATAAAACTCGCGATATTGCGGGAGATAGGTCTTGGGCGCAACGGACAGGATGTCTCCGCGGCTGCAGGTTACCGCGACGTTGAAGACCGCGTGATCGATCCGCAGGGGCATGCCGAAACTGAAAGCCAGGCCGGTTTCCCTGGTCTGGTCCAGCAGTTCCTCAAGCGCCTTCAGCGCACCGTCCAGCAGCGCCTGGGAATGGAAGAGGTCGGCGCAGGTATAACCGGTCAGACTCAATTCCGGGAAAAGGACATAGGAAGCTCCCTTCCCGCCTGCCGCTTCGATCTGCTCCAGGTGATGCGCCACGTTCGCCGCGGGGTCGCCCACGCGAATACGGGGTACGGCGATGGCCAGGCGCACGAAGCCGTGGCTGCGCACATCGAGAAACTGTTCGGGGCTGAGTTCCATGGCCTCTGTATCCCGGACGATAACTAATGGACCGTTGCGAACCGGTGACCGTTACGATCCTATATCTTTGCAATCGGCTTATACTGGTCGCCGGCTGCCGGGCGTCACGAAAAAGATAAGGGATATGCGATCGGGCAGGCAAGACGCAATTTCCGGCGCGCCAAAGGGTTTCGGACGGTCAGTCTGCCTCGATCAGCCGCCCCTTCACGTCATGGCCGACCTCCACGGCGTCGCGGCCCTGCTGTTTTCTCCGCATCCGGTCGCGGTACCTCAGGGGCATTTCGCGGCGGCGCCAGGAAAGGAATCCCCGTTCGTGCCGGTCCCGGTTCCGGATCGATGCTGGCGCAGGAACGGCGATGATTCCATGGGTAATCGAGGTCATCTTGCGGGACATGGCGATGATTTCCCCTTTGCTCACGATAAGGGTCACGCCGACGTTGGCTTCTACGATGGGCACGCCGTTCTCCCTCGCGCGGGCGAGCACGGCCCGGTCCTGTGCGCGGAACCTCGAACCGAAGGAGGGAATGAGCAGGTACCGGGCGCCGTCGAGCACCGGTATCCGCGCGATGTCCGGGTTCCACCGGTCGTTGCAGATGACCATGCCGGCCCGGCCGAAGGGGGTGTCGAAGGCGCGACTGTGCCTGCCCAGGCGGTTGAACCACCAGGAACGGTGATGGCCCTCGGCCAGTTGCATCTTGTGGTACTTGCCACGCAGGCGCCCCCGATGATCGAGGAACACGGCGCAATTGTAGACTTCGTCGTCGATCCGCTCCGCCAGGCCGAACACGAGGCACATGCTTAACGATCTCGCGAGCTCCCGGAACCGGGCGATGGTTCCGCTGCGCATGGTCAGCGACACGCGGTTCATTTCTTCCGGCGGGATCTCACCGTCTATGATTTCGTTGACCACATACCCTTCCAGCACGCCCTCCGGCGCGACGGCCAGTTCGGCACCCCCAGCCGCGGCCTCGCGGAACATCTCTTCCAGCCGTTCCGCATTTCCTTCGAGGTCCAGCTTGACGGGTTTGAACGAGATCGCCGCAACCCGTACATCTCGAAACATGGTTCGCCTCCAGTTTTATCGGTCACGTCCCGGTTGGCCGGCTGGCCCGTCGGGTCAAAACGGACAACCTTCTCACGGTCTTTTGCAGGAATCGGTGCTCCGGGCCACGGGCTACAAGCATTGCGGTTTTTAGACTAATGGAATATACTGCCGACATTCACTACCGCGCAACGGTGGCCTGGTCTTCCCTCGGTCGCAACTCAGGACGGGGGATCGTCTCGCTTACCGGAACGATCTTCAATTCGAAGGCAAGATCGCAGTATACGAAGGCAAGTTCGCGCAAAATAGAGCCGAAAGGTGGTACCCATGCCATCAACGGACACCCGAAACGAATCTGTAACGAAGGTCGCCGTCGTCCTGCTCAGCGGCGGGGTCGATTCGGCGACGGCGCTCGCCATCGCCCGGCACGACGGTTTCGACTGTCACGCCATCACCTTCGACTATGGACAGCGACACCGGTTTGAACTCGAGTCGGCCAAAAGGGTCGCCAGATCCATGGGGGTCGGTCGCCACGTAACCATACCTTTTGACCTGCGGGCAATCGGAGGGTCTTCGCTGACGGACGACTTACCCGTGCCCAGGGACCAGGATCCGGCGTCCATGGCCGCGCAGATACCTTCTACTTATGTCCCGGCCCGCAATACCATATTCCTTTCCTTCGCACTGGGTTGGGCTGAAGTACTTGGCGCATTCGACCTGTACATCGGCGCCAATGCCATCGATTACAGCGGCTATCCCGATTGCCGCCCCGAGTATATCGCGGCCTACGAGAACCTGGCGAACCTGGCCACGAGAGCGGGAGTGACCGGAGAGGGCAGGTTCAATATCCACGCGCCGCTCATCGAAATGTCCAAGGCGGATATCCTTCGCACCGGGGTCCGGCTCGGGGTGGACTACGCGCTCACGACAAGTTGCTACGACCCGGCGAGTGACGGGGCGGCCTGCGGCGGATGCGATGCCTGCATCCTGCGGCGAAACGGTTTTGAAGAAGCCGGCATCGTGGATCCGACGCGATACGCCTCATGAGGACTCCGACGCGCGGGAGTCCGCTTCAATCCCGGCCAGCATTTCCCGCAGTCTTTTCGGGGAGACCGTCCTTGCGGTTCCGAGTTCCTGGGCGAAAACCGACACACGGTACTCTTCGAGCATCCATCTGAATTCACTGAGCAGGGCGGGATTCACGTCTTCCCGGTTGATCAACGCCCTCAGCGCGTCATCGAAGGGCCGGACCAGCGCGGCTTTTTTAAGGTCCTTCGAACGATCTTCCCGCGCCCGGAGATTCCGCGTTTCTACTGCCTTCAGAAATCGTACCAGGTTAGGCAATTCCACAGCCGGCGTTTTCAGCAGGAAGTCGCGCGGTATCAACCGCTTCAGATCGTCTTCCATGCCCGGGTACGCATCGGCCGTTCGCAGTTCTCCCCAGGAAACACTTTCCAGCTCCTGCATCTGTTGCCGAAACCAGTCCGGGAGTTTCTTCAAAAGCAAGCGCGCTGTCTCCACGTCTTCTTCGAAGCGCCGGGCCGTCAGGGGATACAGGGGCTCGCGGGTAAACAGCGCGCCCAGGAGGTGGCCGTAGGCGTAATCCAGCAGCGCTTCGAATCCGCCTGCATGTTCCGCCAGCCCGGGAAGATCCCGCAGGAATGCCAGGTCCCGGCGCATCCATGCCAGTTCGTCGCTCATCCGCCGTTCGAGCAGGCGGATCAGTCCCGTTCTCGTCTGCCGGTATGCCTCGTGCCGGTCCCGGAACAGGCGCAGATCCACCACGTCATCGTCAGCCTGCAGTCCGGGATAGGCGTACTTCGGCAACGACCCCGACAGACCGGTTTCAATTTTGTCGGGCAGGTCGCCGGCCGGCCAGTCCCGCAGGTCATATCTTTCCCAGGTCTCCACCGCCTTGCTCCAGTCTTCTGATTCGGCGGCGTTGGTACGGACCACGATTTCATTGCGGACCCGTTCCGGGTCGCGGGTCGTAAGGACGGTGCCGCCGTCCTCGCCGGTCACCAGGACGCGCATCCGGAGGTGATCCGGTATCGTGCCTGCCTCCCAGTCCGACCGGTCTATTTCGATTCCGTTATGTCTTGCGATGTACTCCGTAAGCGCGCTGGCCAGGGAAGTATCAGTCGGGGACAGGTCCTCCGCGATCTTCCTGGCCGTATCGGGAATCGGTACGAGTAGCTTGCGTTTCCTTCCGGGCAATCCCCTCAGCATCGCCTCGATTTTCTCGCACAGCAGGCCCGGCACAAGCCAGTCCAGCGAATCGGGATTCAGCAGGTGTACCTTGTCCTGCGGCAGCGAAATGGTGACGCCGTCTTCTTCCCGGCCCGGTCGGCAGGCATACCGCAGGGGCAGCTTGTCGCCTTCCAGGTTGAAGTGTTCCGGAAAGTCCTCCGGCCAGTCTGGCAGGCCCGGACGGTCAATACGGTCCGGTTCATCCCCGGTTCCCGTGAGATCCTGAATCTCCATGCGAAGGAACGAGGCGTTTCCCTTCCCGCCGGTTTTGATCAACCGGTTGAGATCGTGTACCGAAGAAACCCTGGAAATCCGTTTCTCATAGAACCTGAAGGCGACCTCATCGAGATCGACACGATAGGTGTTACGATGTTTCAATTGCCAGGTCTCGGCATCCCGGCGGATTTTGCGGTTGTGGTCCATGAAGCCGTAATGCGACCGCAGCTCGTCGTTGACCAGGGCCTCCCGGATGAAAATACGTGTCGCGTCATCGGGTTCGACCGCCTTGTAGTCGATCGTCCGGCGGTCGACCATCAGGCCGTGGAGGTGCAGCGTTTCGGTGACGGTCACCCGCTCGGCGGATCCGTCCCACCCCGGGTCCGTATGCGAGGCCCGGCACAGATGGCGGCCCAGTTCCGCGGCCCATCCAGGTTGTATTCGCGCCACGGTGCGCGCATAAAGCCGGTTGGTTTCGACCATTTCCGCGGCGACGATCCACGGCGCCGCTCCTACTCCCTCCCTTTGTCCGTCCTCTCCATCCTTCCCGTTATCGACGTCAAGCTGTCCCGTCGGACGCTTTCCTTGGCGTTTCGCGTCCGGCTTCCTTCGAAAGAGGACGGAACCGGGGAAGATCATGGCCGTTCGGTTCCGGGATCCGGTGTAGAGATTGCCTTCCCGCTGCTCGGCGACCTGGCTGAGCAGTCCGCTCAGGATCGAACGGTGGATTGCGTCGTAGTGCGCGCTACCGGATCGTCCCGACCGGCCGCGGAAACCGCCGGTTTCCCGGAGCGAGCGACGAAGTTGCACGTAGATGTCGCGCCATTCCCGCATGCGGTTGTAGGACAGATAGTGTTGCCGACAGAACCTGCGCATGGCCGCCTGGGTCTGCAGGTGCTCGAAAGTATTGTGAAAGGCATCCCAGATATTGAGCAGGGTCAGGAAATCCGAGGCCCCGTTCCTGAATTTGCGGTGTTCCCTGTCCGCCTGTTCCTGCTGGTCCAGGGGCCTTACCCGGGGATCTTGAATGCTGATGGCCGATGCGATCACGAGGATCTCCTGCAGGGCGCCTTCCTCGCGAGCCTGCAGCAGCATGCGCGACACCGTGGGCGACACCGGCAGTCTGGCCATGTCCCGCCCACGGCCGGTCAGCTTCCGTTCCCGGTCGATGGCGCCCAGTTCGGCAAGCAGCTGGAATCCGTCCCGTATGGCCTGGGGCGTGGGCCGGTCCAGAAAGGGGAAGGCGTGGACGTCGCCCAGTTTCAACACCAGCATGCGCAGGATGACCTCGGCGAGATTGGCGCGCTGCAACTCGGGCGTGGTATACTCTGCCCGGTTCGCCAGGTCGGATTCGCTGTAGAGTCTCAGGCAGACGCCTCCGGATACGCGTCCGCAGCGTCCCGCCCGCTGCAGGGCGCTGCTCTGCGCGATGGGCTCGATGGGCAGCCGCTGGGTGCGGGTCCTCGAGGCGTAGCGGCTTATCCGTGCGAAACCGGTGTCGACGACGTACTTTATGCGGGGTATGGTCAGCGAGGTCTCCGCGACGTTTGTTGCCACCACGATGCGGCGGTTGTTGCCAGGCCGGAAGACACGTTGCTGGTCCGCGTTGGTCAGCCGGCCGAAAAGCGGCAGCACGTCGGTGTGCCGGTAGGACCTTCCTACGAGCCGCCTGCGTGTCTCGTGTATGTCCTTCTCCGTGGGAAGAAAAACAAGGATGTCGCCCTGGCCCGGTTCTTCCATTATCCGGTCGACCGCGTCCACCGCCCCGTCGACATAGGTATAGTCCTCGGTTTCGCCCCGGGTTTCTTCGAGGGGTAGATAGCGTATTTCCACCGGGTACAGGCGTCCGGAAACCTCGATGACCGGTGCCTGGCCGAAGGCGTCTGAGAACGCGGTCGCATCGATCGTCGCCGAGGTGACCACGATTTTCAGATCCTTCCTGCGTCGGATCAGCAGCCGCAGGTATCCCAGCAGGAAATCGATGTTCAGGCTGCGCTCGTGGGCCTCGTCGATGATGATCGTGTCGTATTCCAGCAGGTCGGGATCGTGCTGTATCTCGGCAAGCAGCATGCCGTCGGTCATCATCTTGACGCGGGTCTCGGCCACGGTCTCGTCCGTGAACCGGATCTTGCACCCGACTTCCCTTCCCCAGGTCACGTCGAGCTCTTCGGCGATGCGACGCGAGACTGACAGCGCGGCGACCCGGCGGGGCTGCGTGCACGCGATGCGTCCGTACACGCCCCGGCCCGCTTCGAGACATATTCTGGGCAGTTGCGTCGTCTTGCCCGAGCCGGTCTCTCCCGTTACGATGACGACGGGATGACCGCGCAGGGTTTCGAGTATT
This sequence comes from uncultured Gemmatimonadota bacterium, assembly GCA_951812955.1. GTDB lineage: Bacteria > JAAXHH01 > JAAXHH01 > JAAXHH01 > JAAXHH01 > JAAXHH01. The sequence continues at coordinate 30,402 of OX638340.1, forward strand.
TCATCCTTCTTTGCCGCAATGGGAAGTTGGGCGTCGATGGAGATGGACGCGTGGGACTGGAGGCGCTGATCCACGAGCGCGGCCGAAGCCTCGGCCCGATTCTTCAACCTGGCAAGCCGGTCGTGGTCCCCTCGCCGAGCGCCGCGCAGCTTCTTCAACTGCCGCTCTATTTCGCGGCGGTCGTTCAGCGTGCACCGCGCGAGAAGTCCCCTTATTTCATCCGGCAAGTGATGACCGGGTGCCGGCATCCTGGAATGCGTAGTCTTGCCGTTCATGAGTATCCGTTTCTTGCACGATTAAGGTTGACTCCGACCGAACCTGGCTGTTACGCAAGTAGGCCGGTACGACAAGGCTCGCTACGGTACCGCCGCAAAAAGTCACTGATGCGCACCAGTTTCGAATAGATGCTGATGGACCTGGTGAGCGGGGATGGGCGCGAATGCTCGCAGCGCGATAAATGACAGATTACGAATTAAGATCTCGGAATCAAAACCCATTCTTAACGTGTGTTAGGGAAAAGAAGAGGGGTAAATGCGCGACACGCTGGTTTTTAGGCTACCAAATGAACGCGTATTTTGATTTCTATTCGATCACCAGGAGCTAAATCAGTCTGCATGGGTTGACGGGAATAACACTTTACTGTAAAAATGGTTTGGTTTAATAACTTACATTACAAATTCTGCTACTAACGTAAGTCTGACTCCAATTAGCATTCCACGTAGCCCGAACTCACGTAGCGTATCAGGAGTGCTATTCTTCCACAACCTGCCCGTGAGGAGAACGCAAAGATGAATCCGGCGCAGCGATTGGTTTCTCACTTGATACCCCCTCTTGTGATGATTGCGGGGTTGCTGCCGGCGACCTTTAGCATGGCCTGTCGGGGCGGGCAGGATGCCCCCGAGCCAGATGCCGGCGGACGAGGAATGAATACGCCGCACCCGGCAACAGCGCAGGGTGAAGGCCGGGAGGACCCCGGGTTTTCCGACGGCCATGTCCTTTTTGGCCAGTCCGCCGCGTTCACCGGACCTGCACGGGAATTGGGCCAGGCGATGCGCCTTGGTATCGAGGCGGCATTTCTCGAGGCCAATCAGGGTGGAGGGGTCTATGGCCGCGAACTGCAGCTCAGGGCGTTGGATGACGGATATGAAACCTACTTTGCCGTTTCCAATACGCAACAGTTGATTGAGAATGAAAAGGTCTTCGCGCTGATCGGCGCGGTGGGCACGCCCACGTCCCGTGCCGCATTGCCGCTGGCCCGATCAGCCGGGGTGCCTTTCCTGGCTCCGTTCACGGGGGCGGAGTTCCTGCGCGACCGGGAACTGGACAATGTGCTCAACGTCCGGGCTTCGTACTACCAGGAAACCGAAGAGATGGTGTCGAGGCTCACCGAGGACCTGGGGATCACCCGCGTTGCCGTCCTCTATCAGGACGATTCCTTCGGCATGAACGGGCTGGAGGGCACGCGATTGGCGCTGGAACGCAGGGGACTGGCGCCGGTAGCGGCCGCGCATTACCCGCGCAATACCCGCGCGGTGAAGGGAGCATCACTCAATATCACGGCGGCCAATCCGGAAGCCGTGATCATGATCGGTTCCTACAGGCCGGTGGTCAGGACCATAGAGCTGGTGCGGCGGGAGATGGAACCGGTATTCATGACGGTCTCCTTTGTGGGGAGCAACGCCCTGGCGAACGCGTTGGGGTCCTCCGGGACCGGCGTGTACGTTACGCAAGTAGTCCCTCTCCCCAATGATGAAAACATCCCCGTGGTGGCTCGATATCAACGCGCCCTCTCCGAGTACGACCCCAAGGCCGAGCCCGGTTTCGTTTCACTGGAGGGTTACCTGGCCGGACGCCTGGCCGTCGCCGGTCTCAAGGCTTGCGGCCCCGACCTGAGTCGAGCGTGCCTGCTCCAGTCGGTACGAAATGCCGGCGCCATAGAAATCGACGGCATCCAGCTCGAATACGGGCCGGACGATAACCAGGGTTCCAATGCCGTGTTCTTGACCGTGATTGGTGCGGACGGCAAGTATCACGGGGTCGAAGACCTGAGAGGCTCGTACTGAAGTCCCCCTGAACTGCACCAGTGGAGAACCACAAGATGTCCATGGAAGGCTTCTCGCTCCAAGAGATAGTGGATCTGTTCAGATTAGCTGAGCACACGCCCGAACTGCACCAATCGTTGCTGACGCTCGGTATGCTCATCATCGTTGCCAAGTTGGCCGAGGGCGCTTTTCGCAGGCTGCGGCTGAACTCCATCATAGCCTATGCAGCGACAGGTATGTTCCTTGGTCCGGTTTTGGAATTGACCGGTGTCTGGTGGATTGAGTCTACGCTGCACCTCGAGTTGGTTTTGGCGCTGGGCGTGTTCATCTTTTTTTTCCTGATCGGCCTGGACGAAGTGGATATTTCCAGTTTCATGTCGTCCCTCAAGGGCCATTACTTCCTCGCGGCTATACTGTCCGTGATCGTGTCACTCGGCATATCTATGCTGGTCACCACCGAATTGGTTTTCGATTTCGGTCTGAAACTGAATTTCACCGAGTCGCTGGCGCTGGCCGGCGTACTGTCGATGACCAGTCTGGGCATCGTGGCCAAAGTGCTGACAGATGGTGGATACCTGAAACAGCCGGTCGGACTGCAGATTTTCACCGTGGTGATCATCGCCGAGTTGATTGCCCTGCTGCTGATCGGCTTCAGCATCGGTGAGCACGCCCACCAGGTTTCACCTCTCGGCATTCTGGTTTTGCTGTGCAAAGTGGCCGGTTTTTCGGTGGTGACCTGGATATTGTCGTCGCGGGTGCTGCCGCCGTTGGTGGCGCTGTTGCAGCGGGTGATCCAGGTGCCCCAACTCTCCCTGGGTCTGCTGCTTGGCATGCTCTTCCTGATCGTGTACGGCGCGGAAGCAGTGGGGCTCCACGGCTCACTCGGCGCTTTACTGTTCGGAGCGTCGCTGTCGAGCCTTCCCTACCAGGTGCAGCGGGAGATTATTCCTGGGATTCGCAGCGTGGCCGAAGGGTTTTTCGTACCGCTCTTCTTTGCTTCCGTCGGATTGAGCTTCAGCTTTACCTTCGTAACCTTGCCGCTGGCGGCCATGGCGGGGTTGGCGCTGATCCCTCTAATTGGCAATTTCACCGGCGCCTTCATCGGGGCATACGTGTCGCGCCTCACCGTTCCCTACGCCGTGGCAACCGGGTTGATGGGCAAAGGAGTGGCTGAAATCGCGCTGTTGCTGGTTATGTGGGGATCTGGAATCATCGACGAGGTGGTATTCTCATTCCTTGTGCTGGTCATGTTCTGCTACATCCTGTTCATGCCGGCGGTGATTAACTACGCGGTAGGCCGGGCCAGCCGCAGGACCGACCTGCCAGCGCAACTTGACGACATTCCGATGGGAATAGTCCGCTTCGCGCTGGAAGACATCAGGATTGATGACATTCTGGACCGCTCGCATGGGTATCCTGCGTCTTCGGTCTCAGTGCGTGATTTCACTGAGCAGTGGGTCGTTCCGCACCAGTCCCACTATGTCGTGGCAGATAAGGAAGCGCTGGTTGGGATCGTGTCCCTGGAGATGCTCCGCTACCTGCCTAAGGACGATTGGGGCAAGACCAGGCTAGACACCGTGGTACGCCGCCAAACCCCCAAGGCCTGGCCTGATGAGCAAGTCGAAGACATACTGCACCGAATGTCGGAGAGTTCTCTTTCCGTCATGCCCGTCGTGGAAAGGGATACGGAAAAGTTCATAGGCGCGGTCACCAGCAGCGACATCATCCAGCTCATGACCATGGATGCCATGGGCGAGAGCAGACCGCCGCACCGCTCGGTCAACACCTCGACAAGATCCCTGCAGGACCATTGAAGCGGCAGTCTTTCTGCGGCCACCGCGCCAGGGATATTCCTACATCAGCAGGCCCGCCACGGTGGCGGTCATGTTGGCGGCCAGGGCGCCGCCGATCATGGACCGTATACCGAACCGGGCGATGTCCTTGCGACGCTCCGGCACCAGCCCGCCGATCCCCCCGATCATGATCGCGATGGTACCGAAGTTGGCGAAACTGCACAGCGCGTAGGTGGCGATGACGAATGATCGCTCCGACAACTGTGCCTCCATCGCGCTGAGGTCCTGGTAGGCAAGAAATTCGTTCAGAATGGTCTTCTTGCCGATCAGCATGCCCACGGCCTGGGCGTCTTCCCACGAAACGCCCATGAGCAGCGCCAGCGGCGCGCAGACCCATCCCAGGATGCGTTCGAGGGACAGCGGCGCGCCGTCCAGATGGGGGGCGAGTCCCACAGCCCAGTTGAACAGGCTGACGAAGGCGATGGCCACGATAAGCATGGCGGCCACGTTCAGTGCCAGTCTCAAACCGTCCGACGCTCCGCTGCAGGCTGCGTCGATAAAGTTGACGCCCGGTTTCGGCACGTCCACGGTCACCACGCCCAGGGTACGTGACGTTTCGGTCTCGGGCGTCATGATCTTGGCGATGACCAGCGCCGCGGGCGCCGACATGAGCGATGCGGCCAGGAGATGGCCCGCGTCGGCGCCCAGGGCGACATAGGCGGCGAGCACGGATCCGGCCACGGTCGCCATGCCCGAAGTCATCATGGCCATGATCTCGGACCGGGTCATGGTCTTCAGGTAGGGCAGGATGACGAGGGGCGCCGTGGAGGCGCCGAGATAGACGTTCGCCGCCGCAGCCATGGATTCCGAGCCGGACGCGCCCATGGCGCGCACCATGACCTTGGCCATCTGCCGGACGACCCACTGAATCCACCCCAGGTAGAACAGGATCGAAGTGATGGAGGAAACGAAGATGATCATCGGGAGCACGGAGAAGCCGAACAACGCCGTTTCCACCAGGTCGCCGAAGACGAATCGCGCCCCTTCGTTGGAGAAGGCGATTACCTTGTTAATGGCCAGCCGGGCCAGGTCGAAGACCAGTTGGCCTGGCGCCGTGTGCAGCAGCAGCAGGGCGAGCAGGGCTTGAAGACCCAGGCCGCTTCCGATCAGCCGCCAGTTCAATCGCCGCCGGTTCTCCGAGAGAAGCCAGGCTATACCCAGAAGGACCAGCAAGCCTAAAAGGCCAATTACGCGTTCCATTGGTTATCCCCGGCTGGCGGTTCGCGGCCACAGGGAGGCCAGGCCGACGTACAGGAATCCGGCGAAAAACAGGCAGAGGAAGGGGATGGAAGGGTAGATGCCGTTGATGGCCGTGTAGTATATCAACAGGCCGAAGTGCACGGCGAACAGCAGCTCCAGCGCCGGAAGCCAGTTCCGGATCCCCCGGTAGCGCAGCCTGCGCCACCGGACCGCCTGCTCCGTCCTGCTTAGGATGCCGTATTTCGGCGTCCGTTGAAAACCCGACTTGAGGTTCAGCAGCGCTTCCATGACGGCCCGCGTGTTGTTGAGGCAGATGCCAATGCCGATGGACATGAGCACAGGGAGATAAAGGGGACACCAAATCCACCGGGTGCGGTTTATTTCGAACTGCGCAAACAGGTAGAAGAGCGATACGGATACCGTGGCCGCGCAAAGAAAGGGCAGGTCGATCCAGAAGGAATTGATCCACCCGGCCTGCACCCGGATTACTATTGATGGAAAGATCAGGACCGACAGCAGCAGCATGAGCATGTAGGCCATGTTGTTGGTGAGGTGATAGGTCGCCTCAAGCTTGTTGCGGAAGGGCAGCGAGCTGCGCCATACCGATGGAAGCATTTTCTTCGCGGTCTGGATGGATCCCTTGGACCACCGGTGCTGCTGGGTCTTGAATGCGTTCATTTCCACCGGGAGTTCAGAGGGGGTGGATACATCTTCCAGGAACAGGAACCGCTGGCCCTGGAGTTGCGCCCGGTAGCTGAGGTCGAGATCCTCGGTCAGCGTGTCGTGCTGCCAGCCGCCCGCCGCATCGATGCAATCCCGCCGCCAGATCCCCGCCGTCCCGTTAAAGTTGAAGAACCTGCCCGACCGGTTTCGCGCGCCGTGCTCCATGACGAAGTGTCCGTCCAGCATGATCGCTTGGACTCTGGTCAGGATCGAGTAGCCGCGGTTGAGATAGGACCAACGGGTCTGCACCATGCCCACCCGTTCGTCACCGAATCGGTGCATCGTGTTCCTCAGGAATCCCGTAGGCGGGATGAAGTCTGCGTCGAAAATGGCGATGAATTCTCCCCTGGCCGCCTGCATTCCCGCCTGCAACGCACCCGCTTTGTAGCCCGTACGATCCGTCCGGTGCAGGTAGTGGATGTCGAAGCCGGCTTCCCTGTATCTTGTCACGCACCGGGCCGCTATTTCGCGGGTCTCGTCGGTAGAGTCGTCCAGGACCTGGATTTCCAGGCAATCGCGTGGATAGTCGATCCGGCAGACGGCGTCGATCAGCCTTTCCACCACGTACTGTTCGTTGTAAAGGGGTAGTTGTACGGTAACCGAGGGGGGCGGATCTGCGAGGGCTTCCGGCTTTACAGGCCGGGCCCGTTTCTTATATTTATAATACAGATACACCATGAGGTAACGGTGCATGCCGTAGACTGCGAGCAGGAACAGGACGAAGAAGTAGAGGATAATGAAGATCAGCGAAAGATAGCTCATACATGTCCGTTTCTGCTTACAGATTCCATGCCCGTCTCCCCGGCCGGATCGCGATCCCCGGAATCCTGCTCGTGGCCGCCTGTGTCTGCATAGCGGCCATCGGGGACCTGAGGACCGGACTGTTCGATCCCAACGCGTACCTGCCCGGGTTCGCGGCCACCCTGGTAACCCTGCCCGACGCCCTGCTGCTTTTCTGGATTCCCTTTGCCGCTGCTTTCGTCGTCTATACGATCGCCGTCGTACACCAGGTCCGTGCCGACGCTACGCCGGATCGGAGTCCACTCTGGTTCATCCTGGCCGCGGCCATCCTCTGCCGCATCGTCCTGCTGTTCAGTCCACCCACGCTTTCCGACGACATCAACCGGTATTTGTGGGACGCCCGGATGCAGTTCCACGGCGTCAATCCCTATGTATATGCGCCGGAAAGCGAAGATATCGCCCACCTTCGCGATGAATTCCATGGGGGAATCAACAACAAGGATGTCCCGACGGTCTATCCGCCCCTGATGCAGACGGCTTTCATGGTCGCCGCGTACCTGTGGTACAGTCCAACTTCCATGAAACTGTTCTTCACCCTGTGCGACGTGGGCGTGATCGTGCTCATGATCCTGGTACTCGGTCGTCGAAACCGTCCGCCGGAGCGGGTGCTCATCTACGCCTGGAATCCCCTCGTCCTCGTTGAAATCTCCGGTAGCGGGCACAACGATTCGCTGCCCGTAGTCCTCATGCTCGCCGCGTTGCTGGCGGTAGACGGTCAGCGGTCTTACCGGGCGGTAGCCTGGCTCGCCCTTTCCATGCTCGCCAAATGGTTCACCGTCATGCTTGTACCGGCCTTCTACCGCAAATTTCGCAGCCTGAAGCCGTTCTGGATCCTGCCGGCCCTGATCTTCGTCTCCTACCTGCCCTATCTCGACGCCGGTCCGAGCCTGTTCGGCGGACTCCTGGTCTACGGCGACAAATGGCGGTTCAACGACAGTATCTTCTCGATCTTGTTCTATCTGACGGATTCGCTGAACGTGTCCAAGATCATCGTGGCCACGCTCTTCGCCGGCCTGGTTGCGTATTGCGCGGCCTGGATACCAGATCCATTCCGTTCGGCTTTCATTCTTCTCGGTGCCTATCTCGCGCTTACGCCCACGGTGCAACCCTGGTACCTGGTCTGGATCATCCCGTTCCTCTGCCTCTACCCCAACCCGGCATGGATCCTGCTTTCTGGCCTGGCCGCCCTTTCATACCATGTCGTGATCGGGTTCGTACTCAGCGGGACCTGGCACGAAGAAACCTGGGTTCGCTACGTGCAGTACGTCCCCTTCTACGGCCTGTTGATCGCGCAGTTTCTGAGGAACGGTTCGTGGCGGAACGCGCTGAAACCGGTTTCCTGATTCACGCTGAAACAAGCGGGAAAACCCGGGCTGCGCACGCATCCCGGCGCACCGGCGTAAATTAACCGGCACAGGGGTCGGATGCAAGGGCTAACGCGTCGCGCCGTGCGATGGCAACAGCCGATTTCGATTGACGAAATCCCGCCGTGAATGTACACTTCTCCGCCGAATTCGGCACCTTGACCGTTTCGATTACATGACCCCGACCACGTGCATCCCGGAGGAATCCATGCCCGATACATCCCTGTTCTCCCTGGAAGGCAAAACCATGATCGTTACTGGTGCGAGCAAGGGCATCGGCAAGGCCGTCGCGCTTGCGGCCGCCAGCGCCGGCGCCGACCTGGCGATCGGAAGCCGCACCCGGGCCGACCTGGAACTCGTGGCTACCGAGATCCGGTCGATGGGCCGTAGTTGCGCCGTTCATACGGTGGACGTGGGCAAGGTAGACTCGATCCGCGCGTTCGCGGACAAGGTGCTCGCTGAAGCAGGGGAAATCGACATCCTGGTCAACAACGCCGGGTGCAACCGGATCATGCCGGTGCTCGAAGTCACCGAAGAAGTGTACGACGAGATTATTGATGTGAACCTGAAAAGCGTATTCTTCCTCAGCCAGGCTCTCGCAGCCCACATGATCGAACGAGGCCGCGGCGGCCGCATCATCAACGTTTCCTCCCAGGTGGGCGTGGTCGGCGGTCCATTGCGCGCGGCCTATACCGCGGCCAAGGGCGGCGTGTGCACGCTGACCAAATCCATGGCGGCCGAATGGGCGGAGCACGGAATCACCGTGAATGCCGTGGCGCCGACCATGACGCGGACTCCTATGGTGGAGAAAGCGATGGAGAACCCGGGATTCCGGGCCAATATCAAGAAGATTCTGCTGGGCCGGATTGCCGAACCGGAAGAAATCGCCAGTTCGATCATCTACCTCGCGTCCGACGCCAGCGCCATGGTAACCGGCCACACCATGGTCGTGGACGGCGGATATACGGCCGTCTAACGGCGCGCAACGGCCCACACGGCTACTGCGCGGCCGTTTCCTCACCGCTTCCGGTTCATCCCACATCGAGGCCGGTACCGCATCAAGTTCGGTACCACATCAAGGTCAGTTCCGCTGGCTTTTGACCAGGGCCCGGGCCCGGTTGTGCTCGCGGTTGGTGGTGGAGAAGATGTGCGTGCCGTCGCCTCGGGCTACGAAGAAAAGGTAGGGAACCTCCCGGGGATACAGGGCGGCGTGTATGGATGCCATCCCGGGGCTGCAGATCGGTCCCGGCGGCAGCCCGTCATGCACGTAGGTGTTGTAGGGCGACGGGTCCGAAAGGTGCTTCTGGTACAGCCTCATGTTGGGTCTTCCGATCCCGTATTGGACCGTTGGATCGGCCTCCAGACGAATGCCCCTTCGCAACCTGTTGTGAAACACCCCCGAAATTACCTCCCTTTCGTCGTCCACCATCGCTTCCTGTTCAATGATGGATGCCAGAGTAACGATCTCGTGTATGCTGTACCCCAGTTCCTCGGCCCGATTTCGGTACTCCGCCGTAATGGTTTGCAAATAACGGGACGTCATTTGCTTGAGGATGTCATCGACCGTCATGTCGGGGTACATGTTATAGGTCGCGGGATACAGGTATCCTTCCAGGGTAGACGCGTCGATCCCCAGCGATCGCACTACAGCCGGATCGGCGGACCGGTGTACGAATGCGGTGGAGTCTATACCTATCTTCGCTCGTAGAGTTCGGGCCGTTTCCGGTATGGTCAGGCCCTCCGGGACGTTGATACGATTGGCCGCGATCCTGCCCTCGGTGAGCATGCTCAGGATCTGGCCGGGGTCCATGTACGCCTCGATCTCGTAACGGCCCGCGTTGATCCCATGCTCTACCCCCTTGTAACGCGCCACGAATTCGAACAGGATCGCGTGACGTACGACGCCATGGTCTTCCAGTCCCCGGGCGACCTCGGACAGGGTCATGCCGGGGTCGACGTTGAAGATCAGGGCGTCTTCGCGGGGTACGGGCGTGGTAATAGACTGGTATGCCGCCGTGAGCAAGGCCGCTCCGGATAGTACGGCAAGTGCGATGACGCCAGGGATCAGTTTCTTCAATCTAGGGATTCCGTTTCGTCCGCCGTCCGCCGGCGGGCATCCAGGTAGTTCTGCAGCATGATCGTGGCGGCGATTCGGTCCAGGCCGCCCTTGTTCCCCCTGACCTCCATGCCCATTTCGTCCATAGCGCGGCGGGCCGATATACTGGTCAGTCTTTCATCCCAGGTACGGACTTCACAGGAAACCCGGTCGCGCAGTTGTCTGGCGAAGGCCTCGACCTTTTCGGCCATTCGGCCCGTGGTCCCGTCCATGTTAACCGGCAGCCCCAGGACGATTTCGAGGACCTGCTCCGCCTCCGCGGCCTCGGCGATGTGCTCGACGGATTCGCCGACACTCCGCGTAGCCTTCGTTTCCAGGCCGTGGGCGATCAGACCGGCCGGATCGCTCAGGGCGAGACCGATCCGGCGTTCTCCGAAATCGACGCCGAGTATCCTGCCCTCCGTGACGCGGCCGATCCCGGCGCTCGCGGACGGGTCGGCATAACCGGGATCAACGGGAATCCCGTCCACATGTTGCCGGGACCCTCCGTAACGCCGCTTGCGCGACGCCCTGCGTCTCCCTTCCGTCGCGGCACTGTTCGTCCTGTTCTTCCTGGGCATGTCTTTCTCCCTGTCTCAGCCGGCAGCGGTACCCGTTCAGTGCTTCATAGCCCGTTCCCGCTCGATCATCGGCGGCAGCCCGGTCACGCTGATGCGCCAGAGCAGGCGGCTGTCACGGGGACCGGTGGCGGGTTCCAGCACCGTGGCCTTGTGCAGGGTCGAAAAGGTATCCCACGCCCCCGCTTCGCCCACCCTGAAGTCGTACTCCGTCACGTATTCGGGCTTGATGGCGTGGGCGGCCAGTTCGTCCAGCAGATCGAAGGCCTCGTCATCCGGCATGCCGACGATGCCGAAGGAACTGCCGCAGACGCCGTATAGCGCCTTTCGTCCGGTGACCGGGTGGCGTTTGACCAGGGGATGATAAACGTTTTCGATCCGGTCCTTCTGGTCCAGCGTCAGTTTTTCCGCGGAGGTCGTTGATTCTTCGTTCAGGTCCGCCCGGTTGCCATAGTGATGCAGGACGGTCATGCGGTCTATGGCGTCTTTCGTCTTCGCGGGCAAATCGTCGTAGGCGGCCATCTGGTCGGCGAAGTAGGTCGGGCAGCCCCCATCGGGCCACTGCCTGCCGTACACGACCGTGGAACTGTTGGGCGGGTCCTGGTAGGCCACGTCCGTGTGCCAGAAGGCCGCGCCTTCATAAACGCCGATGGGCTGTCCGTCTTCGAAAATGTTGGAGAGGTTGAGTATGGCCGGGTGGTTTTCGTGGCGCAGATGGTCCAGGAAATGAGGCTTCTGCACGCCGAACTCCCTGGTGAACGCGTCGTAGCGATCGAAGGTCATTTCCTGACGCGGGATCACGATCAGCCCATGGACGTGAAACACCTGGAGGATTTCCCCCATGACGGCGGGCTCCAGCGGGCTGGACAGGTCGACCCCGGAGATCTCCATGCCGAATCCGGGCAGAGGTTTAGTGGAAATACGCATGGCCTTCACCTCCCGTACTTCAAGGCGCCATCCGCAATACGCCAATCTATGTCGGCGCGCCGTAGGGACTGTCCTGAAACATCGACTTGAGGTCCTGCGCCCACCCCGTGTCCGGCAGAAAACGGACACAGTCGTTCCAGCCCGATTCGAGACCCGCGCGGAACAGCGGTTCCGCGGAATCCCGCGGCCATGCGCCTATCAACCGGAACAGCGAAGGCGAATAAGCGGTGGGTCTCTCCAATTTAACCGCTTCCGGCCGGATCATGCAATGGGCGGCTGCCGGGCTCAACCGGTTTCCGTACCGCGCAAGCAACTCGTCTACCGGTGTTCCGGTATTCGGCGCCGGTTCGCCTTCCGTTAGGTAAAGCAGTCGCAACAGGGGGAGCATGGCCCCATCGGGCAGCGCGTCGTCCGGACATTCGAGCAGGGAGGCATAGACCTCGTCGCCTGCATATTCCGAACCCAGGTCACCCAACCGGCCGTACCGGTCGACGATTTCCGGCGGCGCGGCGCACGGAACCGGCGCCAGGGTCCTTTCCGGAGGCAGCTCCGTTCCGGCGTCCGATGGGAAAACCTCCCGGTAAGCCGAAAGGGTGGCCCGCTTGACCTCGTACGGGTACATGTCCGGGTGGAAGTCCTGGACGCGGTCCGCGGCGTACGTGAGCCATCCAGGCGCGTATACGGCCTCGTCGCGGTAAAGACCGGCACGGACAGGAACCGTGGCCTCTCCAGCCAGGACCCGCAACTCGCCGGGATCCAGGGGCAGGCCGCGGATGGCCCGGTGCGCCACGTCGAACAGTATCGCCACCCTGGACAGATCATCGTCCTCTTCGAGCCGCAATGTTGATCTAATGATCTTCTCGGCAGCTCTTCCAAGCCTGCCCAACGGTTCCACCACCGTCCAACTGCCCTTGATTTCAGACTGACCCCGGCCGATCCAGCCGCCCCTGTTGAACCAGTTCGCGATCGATCGGACGAGCATGATGGCGACCACTACGAAGAGAGCGACGATGAGTATGCGTTGGAACATGATGTTCTACGGGGCGATTCCCAGCATGTCGACGACGATCCCGCAGTAGGCCCGGGCGACGCGGAGCGTGGATTCGATACTGACGAATTCGTTGGCCTGGCAGGTGTTCCCCCCTTCGGGTCCGTACACCAGCGTCGGGATGCCTCCGGTCACGGCAAAATGATTCGTGTCGGCCACGCTTCGCGCCAGGGCGTAACGCACCGGCCGGCCGAGCTGCTCTTCGACCCGCTTCCTGGCGGACCGGACGAACTTCGAACCGGGATCCACGATATACGGCGCCGGAGCGGGTGTGGGACGGTCATCCCACGAGACGCGCCACTTCGACTCGATCGACAGGGATTGGATCAGTGCCTCGATATTCTCCACGGCCTGGCCGACCGACTGGCCGGGCAGAATGTGCCGGTCGAGGACGATCTGCGCGTGTTCCGGTACGAGGATGATGTTCCTCCCACCGCTGATTTCGATTACACAGATCGTACCGCCCAGGTCGTACTCGTCATTCCATCCCAATTCGATCCGATCCAGCGCGGCAATGATCATGGCCGCGTCATGGACCGCGTTGACGCCTTCGCCCGTGTATGCGGCGTGCGCCGTCTTGCCCGACAGGTCGATCTTGATCACGTGCCGTCCCCGCGAACCGATGCGGAGTCGGCCGGGCGGCGTGGGTTCGGGTATGAGGCAGCCCTCGCATCCTTCCAGCAGTCCGCTCTCGATCAGCGCGTGGGCGCCCCGCGACCAGTTCTCCTCGTCCGTCGTGGCGGAGACGATCAGGTCGCCGGAGAGTTCCGCACCGGACCGCACGATGGCCTCCACCGCGGCGAGCACGGCCGCCGCGCCGGCCTTCATGTCGTGGGCGCCGAGTCCGTATAGACATCCGTCCTTCACCACCGGAGACCACGGGTCCGTCTCCCACCCGTCACACGCGTCGAAGGTGTCCTGGTGGAAATTCAGCATGAACGCGCGGCCGTTGCCGCGGCCGGTTATCCGCGCCGCCAGGCTGTCTCCCGATTCGGCAACCGGAATCCGGCGCACGTCGGCAAGCCCGATCTCCTCCAGGTGTCCGTGGATCATGTCGCCCAGGGCCTTTTCGTTTCCCGTGACCGATGGCACGGAAACCAGCGCCTCAATCAGTTCCGTAATCCGTTCCGCGGTAATGGTGTTGTAGATGGCGCCTGGGGTCATGTCCCGTAGTATCGTCTCTGTAGAATTTCGTCCGTATCTGCAGGTCTTTCGCTCATTTTCATGATACAACGTAACGTCCTGTCAGACAAGAGAATTATCTTGACATTCAGGGCCCCGATCGTTAGTTATACCAGCGCTTTCAAGGCATTTCGGGTTCATCTATTTTATGGAGTAAGACATGGCATCAGCGCACTATGACGTGGCGGTGGTCGGCGGCGGTCCCGGCGGGTATGTTTCGGCGATTCGCGCCGCCCAGCTCGGATTGAAATCGGTTGTGATTGAAAAGGACAAACCCGGCGGCGTGTGCCTGAACTGGGGATGCATACCCACCAAGGCGTTGCTCAAGAACGCCGAACTCGTCCTTACCATGCGTCACGGGGAAGACTACGGCATCTCCTGCGACAACCTCCGGTTCGACATGGGCAAGGCCGTGCAGCGAAGCCGGAAGGCCGCCAACACGCTCGCCGGCGGCATCAAGTTCCTACTCAAGAAGAACAATGTGGATCTCGTCAGCGGCCACGGCCGGCTGGCATCGGCCGATTCCGTCGTAGTAACCGATGCTGGGGGTGAAACGCAGACCTTAAAGGCCCGTTCGGTCATTCTCGCGACGGGTTCGCGGTCCAAGGCCATCCCCGCCGTCCCCGTGGACGGAGAGCGTATCATCACCAGTACGGAAGCCATGCTGATCGAAGAACCGCCCGTTTCGATGACCATTATCGGAGGCGGCGCGATCGGCGTGGAGTTCGCCTACTATTACGCTGCCTACGGGACGAAGGTCACCATCGTCGAAATGCTGCCCCACCTCCTGCCCGTGGAAGACGAAGAGATCAGTGAAACGCTGGAGAAGAGCTTCGCGAAGCTGGGTATCGAAATCAAGACCGGGGCGCGTGTCGAAACGGCCGAATCGGGTCCGGACGGAACGGCCGTGACCGTTACCGTCAACGGGGAACAGGAGACCCTGAAGGCCGACGTTACGCTGCTGGCCATAGGACGCGACGCGAACGTCGAGGATATAGGGCTGCAGGAACTCGGCGTGGAGACCGACAGAGGTTTCATCAAGGTGGATGAAAACTGTCAGACGTCGGTATCCGGTGTATACGCCATCGGCGACGTCACGGGACCGCCCCTCCTCGCCCACAAGGCCTCTGCGGAAGGGATCAACCTGGTGGAACGGCTCGCGGGCCATTCAGCCCCGCCCATCGATCGGGGAAACATCCCCGCGTGCACCTATTGCCAACCCCAGGTAGCCAGTGTCGGACTTACCGAAGCCCAGGCCGCAGAAGAACGCGAAATCCAGGTGTTCCGCATGCCCTACCGCTCCAGCGGCAAGGCCGTGGCCGTCGGGCAGACGGACGGCATGGTCAAGCTGATCGCTGACGCAAAGTACGGCGAGATACTCGGCGCGCACATCATCGGCGCGGACGCCACCGAACTGATCGCGGAGATCTGCACCGCGCGCACGTTGGAATCGACCACCCGGGAACTGCACAAGACCATACACGCCCACCCCACGCTGTCGGAACTGGTCATGGAAGCCGCCGCCGGGATGGAAGGCGCCGCGATCCACATCTAGGATACCCGCGGTCAACCCGCGCTTCGATCCGTTCCGTTTCCGCGGGGGCTGGCGCGTCGCCCGATGACGGCCTCCACAGGCCAGGGCGGGTTCGACCATGATACTCGGAAAACCGCCATACGCGGCCCGGATGCGTAGCAAATCCCCTTTCCTGGCCGGCGTGTTGTTCTCCGCCTGCGTCTTCATCTCCGGAGTCGCGGGACAGGGGTGCGATTCCGGTTCCGAGCCTCACCTGAACAGACTGGCCGGAGAAGCAAGCCCCTATCTGCGCGGCCATGCCCGGAACCCGGTGGATTGGTATCCGTGGGGCGCGGAAGCGATCGGACGCGCCCGCCGGGAGGGGAGGCCCATCTTCCTTTCCATCGGTTACTCGACCTGCCACTGGTGCCACGTCATGGAACGCAGGGTGTTTTCCGACCCCGGTATCGCCGCTTTCATGAATGCCCATTTCGTGAACATTAAGGTGGACCGCGAAGAACGCCCCGATGTAGATGAGATCTACATGGCGGCCACCCAGCTCATCACGGGCGGCGGCGGCTGGCCCAATTCGGTGTTCCTTACACCGGAACTCGAACCGTTTTTCGCCGGTACGTATTTCCCGCCGGAGGACCTGCCCGGCCGGCCCGGTTTCCCCCGGGTGCTGAACCTGTTGAAGGAGGCGTGGGACGCCCGCAGGGATGACCTGGTCGGACAGGCAGGCCGAGTGGCGGAAGCGATCCGGTCGCTTCAGCGCGACCAGGTCGCAGGAGACGGGACGGCGGTCCTGGACGAAGGAATACTCTCCGGTGCCCAATCGCACCTGAAAACGCGATACGATGCCGAAAACGGAGGATTCGGCCCTGCGCCCAAGTTCCCGGCCCCTTTGCGAATTGAACTGGCGCTGAAAGAATACGAACGCACCGGCGACGGATCCCTGCTGTCCATGGCCACCCATACGCTGGACGTCATGATGAACGGCGGACTGTACGACCACGTGGGCGGCGGATTTCACCGGTATGCTACAGATTCCGGGTGGCGCATTCCCCACTTCGAAAAGATGTTGTATAACCAGGCAGACCTGGCCCGTGTCTACCTGCTGGCCTTCGAAATTACCGGCGAAACAGCCTACCGGGCCGTAGCCGAAGACGTGCTCGCCTTCGTCCAACGGGAGATGCGGGACCCCGGGAGCGCTTTCTATACCGCTGTGGATTCCGAGACCGACACCGTTGAAGGGCGTTACTACCTCTGGTCCGAGGAGGATATCAGGAAAACGCTTGGCGCAGACGCGGACGTCTTTCTGACACACTACGGCCTGGCGCCCATTTCCGGGACGGTCGCCGGAATCCCTGCCGTGGGTGACGTGGAAGGTGACGCGGTGGGCGTCGTGGATGGAGGCACGATAGGAGACGCGGAAGGAGATGCAGATGGTGACGCGGATGGTATCACCGGCGCGGGTGTCCTGTACGTAAGAACGGATAGGGATTCGGTCGGACCGCCCGACGGCCTGGATGAGCTGCGTGAAACGCTCCGATCGGCGCGTTCGAACCGAAAGCCTCCCGTGGTGGACACCAAGGTAATCACGGCCTGGAACGGCCAGATGATCGACGCCTTCGCCTACGCGGGGCTCGTGACGGACAACGGGCGTTACGTCGACACAGCGGCGCGGGCCGCGGACTTCATCCTCGACCGCCTCTGGGACGACGGGTCCGGCCTCCACCGGATCTACCTGGAAGGAGCGGTTCATCGGGAAGCATTTCAGGAGGACTACGCCTGCCTGATCCAGGGCCTGCAGAGACTGCATGAGGTCAGTGCGGAGCCGCGTTGGCTCGCCGCGGCCGAAATGCTCACGAACCGGATGAACGAACGCTTCTGGGATACCGAGCGGGGCGGGTACTTCTTCGCGGAAGGCGGAGAATACCAGATCGTTCGCACGCGAAACGCCTTTGATGGCGCACGGGCATCCGGGAACGGCATGGCCGCCCGGTCACTGGTCTCAATGGCGCGCCTCACCGGCGACTATCGGTACCGGGCGCGAGCCGCACGCCTGTTCAACGCATATGCTTCGTCGATGCATGAGATCCCCGGCCGGTTTACCTCCATGATCCTTGCGCTGCGGGACTATCTACACGACGAACGGATTCCGGTACAAATGGCTGGCGCGGATGGAGGGTCCCCCGCCGGGGAGCACGGGCGGAACGGAAGGACAGGCCCGGGAGAGGGGACGGACCCTTCGGGTGCGGGATTCGGCGGCGAACCAAAGGTCGTGGCCCGGCTGAGCGTCGTGGCGGGCCCGCGCGAGGAATCCTTCAACGCGACCGTATCGATCTCCATCGAGGACGGTTGGCACATTAATGGCAATACGACTTCTGTCCCGGGACTGGTTCCCACGGCCCTTACTTTCAACGCGGATATCCCCATCGAGGCCGCCGCGATTTCTTACCCACCGGCTGAGACGATGCGGTTCGCATTTGCCGACGCCCCGCTGGAGGTCTATCGTGGCGACGTCCGGCTGGGTGCCGATATCGATGTGGATCCCGGGTCCCTGGCGGAAGGCATGCTACTCTACGCGACCCTCTACTACCAGCCCTGCGACGACGCCGTGTGCCTCGAGCCGGCGGAGATCACGATGTCGGCCCCGATGCATCCGTGATCGGGTTGAAGTGATCCGCAAGGAGAGTCCGGCACCGGGAGCGCGGGAGGATCGAGCGCGCCGGGAGCGCGGGAAAGAAGTTGCCGGATCCCCATGTACCGGTGTACAGTACAGGGATAACCGGGCGCGCATGAGGTTTTGGAACATCGCGATCCACGACCCGCGCCAGAGGTATATACCGTCACGTGGCCCCTTCCGGTCACTTCGCCTTACGTACGAACCGCCATGTCTGAAACGAACTTTGATCCCGATCCGCGGCTGAGCGCGCCGATGCGCCGGCATCTCCGTACCCTCGATCTGGATACGGTGGATGCCTACAGGAACTGGTGCCGTGAAAACGGATTCAACGCCCGCCTGAACAAGACTCTGCCACAGCGCCGAAAGGAACTGGCCTCGGCGCGGAGGACCACGAAACAGCATCGGATCGATTCCGAACTCGAGGCGCATATCCGTGCGCTGGCTCTCGGCACGATCGCGGAGTACCAGGCCTGGTGCCGGACGCATGGCGTGGGAGACGGCCTTCAGAAGAGCAAGGCCCAGCGGCGCCAGGAGATCACGCTTGCGCGGCAGTCGCGAAACCGCGAGTTCGCCGAGCGGTCGACCACCAGCCAGCACAGGCGTCGCCGAAAGGACATGTTGAAACGGATCGCCGCCGGTGAGATCGGCGACATGGAGCTCACCAGCCCCGTTCTGCTCAGGGTGCATCACCTCTTTCACAACGCGCCGTTCGATCCGGAGGCCAGGACGGCCTTCCTGTCGCTTCTTCTGCACGTCGAAAAACATGGAAGACTTTTTCATATCAAACCCGCCGTGCCTCAATACGGGCCGCAGCCGTACAACAATTTCGTGGACGGACTCGCGTCGCTGGCCGCCTGGCATGACCGCTGGATCCGGAAGGTCGAGGACTGGAAACCGGATAGCCACAACGGAAGGCGGCAGTTCGGCGCGTTGGCGCGCCATCTCCTGGCCGAATACGACGTGCCGTCGTGCATGGATACGGCGTACTTCACCGGATTGGATCCAGGCGCGAGAATCCGGCAGGGTTGGTTCGTTCACGTCGGTGGAGGCAAGAACATCAGGAAGGCTTCCATTCCGTTGCGATTTACGAAGCGCATGGCCCACGAATTCATCGTTTCCGCCCCGTCTCAATACACGGTGGACGCGGCCCTTCGCTGGGCACAGGTGATCGGGATGGGAGGAGACGACCTGTTAGCGGAGGCGGTCTGCGACTCGATGCTTGGGGAAGCGGTCGGGGAGGAGCCTTTCTGGGAGACCGTCCTGCACTTTTTCGTGAACAATCCCATGCTCGACGTGGCGCATGTCGGTCCGATCATCGATTATGTCCATCACCAGCGGCATGTCGGTCAGGAGCGGCGGAATCCGGACGGAAGCGTTCGTCTCATCGATCCCCCCGATCCGGATTTCACCATGAAGGGCCGTACGCCCGAATCCATGTTGCGGCGGGTGGAAGCCTGGCACGCCTCGATATCCAAGGCCTCGGTGAAGACGCCCAGAACCTGGCCGTCGTCCGGGATCCAGGGATTCGAGTGGGTGGATGAGGACGAAAGGGCGGGCGAGATCCGCAATTGGGCGATCGAGGAGGTTCTCAACGAACGGGCCCTATCGGAAGAGGGCAAGGCCATGCGGCATTGCGTGGCCACCTACAGGACCTCGTGCGCCAACGGCCACCGGTCCATCTGGTCATTGAAGGTGAGTTACACGAGTTCCGGCACCGTTCGCCGCGTCCTGACCATAGAACTGATCAATAACAGGAGGTACATCCGGCAGGTGCGCGGCAAAAGCAATTCCCGGCCCCTGGACGCCCACAGCGGTCGCGCCCAGGAAGGGTGGGACGTATTGCTCCGGTGGGCAAACCAGGAAGGCCTGACGCTACCTAGGGAAGGGTCGCCGTTCATGAGGAGATTGCATTAGACGTGTAAAGCGACGGCATATGGGCGGCCGCGTTGGAAGCGGCAAGGTATGCCGTCGCTTTGTGATTGGGTATGCTCCCGCGGGGCGCCGGAGTCATACCGAATCCTTTGACCATTGGCAGGCAATCGATCGTGCCCGTGATGCGATCACAGGTCTCGTTTCCTGCCCTGTACTACACCATTAGACGCCGAAATGCAAAAAAAGATGCACTAAATCGCTCATCGGGCACCTGATCCCGCATGCGCCAATCCAGGGACCTTTCGGGAATGCCATATATCGAATCAATAACCTTTCTCGCCGCGATCACAGGCTTTGCCGGGTTGACCGCAAATATGGTCCTGGTCGCGGCAAACCGCCACCGGCGATATCACATGATTCCGGTCGCTCTGATCGTTTTCGCCCATGTCCTTCTCGTCTGGCACTTCAGGTACGAATGGGAGATCGCCCAGGCCACGAGAAACGGCTACGCGGGGTTCGTGATATTTCATACCGCCCTGCTGGGCATCCTGTCCGCCCCGCTGGTCGGAAGCCGGCTGGCAAGGCGGCTCGTGGCCTTCTCGTTCTGCGTCGCCGCCATGGGCGCCAGCGGAGCCGTACTGCGCTACGAAGAAGTGGCGATCTATCGCCTGCCGGTTCTTGTTTTCGACCTCGCGGGACTAACCGCGCTGGCCTATTGGATGTTCAGGCCATGCGGACCAGCGAACGAGTTTTACAGACGGTATTTTGGCGTGAACCGGTACGAAAGGGAACCGGGCCGCAGCGTAGGGGCTGAAAACCGGCAAAACGACCGGGGAGACTGAATCGACCACAGCGATCCGGGAGGGGATGCTAGATGATGAACCTGGCTGAACAGAAGGCCTTTTTCGAGGAAGAGGGATACCTGATCGTCGAGGACCTGCTGTCGGAAGACGAATTGGCCGGATGCCGCGAGGAAATCGAACGGCTGCACCGGTTTTCCGCGGAACTCGAGGCCGCCGGCGATCCGAGATCTTCGCGTTTCCAGCGCGAACCCTACGCGAAGGGCGCCAACCGTGCGGACGGCCTGCCCGTGCTTCGGAAAATCGAAAACACGCGGGAAACCTCGGCGTTTTTTCGCGATCTCTCCGTCCATCCGAACCTGCTTAGCGTGGTGGGAGGGCTGCTCGGTCCCGACCTGCTGCTGTTCCGAAGCACCCTGATGCTCAAGCCGGCTTTTCACGGCTCCGCACACGCGCCGCACCAGGATTCGGCCTACTGGCCGATAGAACCACCCGTGCTCGTAACCGTCAGCATTGCCCTGAACGATGCCACGACCGAGAACGGCTGTTTCTACGTCATCCCCCGAAGCCATACCTGGGGCATGAAAGACTGGGGACATATCGCACAGGCGCAGGATACGGAGCCGGCGCATGGGCACGACTTGAAGGAGGCGCCCCAGCTCGAGGTGCCGCTGAAGGCTGGAAGCGCGCTGTTTTTCCACAGCCTGATGGTGCACGGATCCGGTCCCAACAGGTCTCCCGATCCACGCAATACGGCGCTTTACGCCTACTTTCCGCCCGGCGTCCGCTACGTTCCGGGGGAAGGCAGCCCCAGGGTGAAAACCTATCCGGTGGCGTGCGGTCTGGACGGAAAGAAGACCTTCACGCTTGAGGCCGCGGGTTAGGGTCGTATTCCGGTTCCGTTACGGCCATGCTTGCCTACAAACACACATTTATCGATTTATAGTTCCGGTTACAATAAAAATAAACTATATTATAATTATAAATCACATTTAATGATGGCATCCCGGGTCCGAAGCGGAACGCCATGGCGAGGGCGATTGGCAGGCAAACCAAGCTCCCGCAATGGATGCCGTCCTTATCGGTTCGTTTTCCTGAGACCAGTCAGCACCGAGTCGGGGAGATTTCATGCGAAACACAGAAGCGCAACAGATCAACGCGGCACTGAATGAATTGCGTGGAGAACTACGCGAGGTAGTCATCCTGTTGTCGACGATAGCCAGGTACATAGACGATTTCCGGTACGAGACGCACAAGTTGAACCGGTACTTGCGGAGAATCCCCCGCGAAGATCAGTCCGGGGCCTGACCCGCGGTTCCAAGCTGTCCGCGCTGCAGGTGCGCCCCCGTGCTGACCGTGCGATCCATGGAACCCTTGCCGTCCTTGCCCGTCCTTGCCGTCCAGACGATACGCACCTTCCGTGAGCTTCCTATGTACTATGACCAGGGTTCGTTCGATATTCGATGCGAGTGGGGTGAGGAAGGGCTTCAGGAACTGCTGTCCGGCAGCAGGGCCGTGGTCATCGTCGACGTCCTGTCGTTTTCCACCAGCGTAGACATCGCGGCGGGCAATGGCGCCCTGGTCTACCCGTGCCGAACGAGGGACCATACGGCGGCTGCCTATGCCCGGTCGCGTGACGCGCTGTTGGCCAACACCACCCGGGAATTCGAAGGAGGCGGATATTCTCTGTCCCCTTCGTCCCTGGTGAACATTCCCGCCGGTACCGCCCTGGTCCTGCCCTCTCCCAACGGGTCGACGCTCTCCCTGTCGACCGGCGATACGCCGACATTCGCGGGTTGCCTAAGGAACGCAACGGCCCTTGCGGGCATTTTGCGGCGATACGGAACCGGCATCAGTATAATCCCCGCGGGAGAACGGTGGAAGGAACAACAGACGCTCAGACCGGCGATCGAAGACCTGGTCGGCGCGGGGGCCGTCATTCACGCGCTGGAGGGCTCCCGTTCACCGGAGGCCGAAACCGCCGCCAGCGCATTTGCGGCGTTCAAGGATGACCTGCCGTCGGTCATTGGCGCATCGGGGTCCGGCAAAGAACTGATAGGCAGGGGTTTCGAGGAAGACGTGCGGCTGGCAGCGGCCCTGGACGCGAGCGACAGTGTTCCGGTTCTGAAGGATGGGCCTACCGGTCGTCCCGCGAATCCGGCGTCGTGGAGTTGTGACTGCAATGCGGTCTTTGCGGCGGATTCCTTACACTTCGTAAGCCTTCCACGCACCCAGGCAACCGTGCCCTCGACGGACGTGAAGAAGCCGTTTTCCGGGCTCGGCGATGTACCCGGAAATCGAGTGCATCCCGACCGCGCCGTGCCGGCAGATCCCGCTCGGGTCGTTCTCGTGATCGGCCAGAATCTCCTTGATCGTGTCCACGTTGATCGTCCCCCAACGCGACCGGACAAGCTGCCGGATGCGGTCCAGGCGCGGACATGAGTCGGGCAGGTGTCCGGATTCGTGATCGGCGAACTCGGAAGTCAGGTAATGGTTGGTATGCAGGCAGGCGTCCGGATGGGCGTCCTGGTACCGGGCAATCCCTTCGGGCCGTATTTCCACGGTATCGATGCTTCCCTGTCCGTCGCACAGTACCAGGTTGGCGGCCGAGCAGGTGCGGTGCCTGGCAAGAAGTCCCACGCAGTCCCCGACCGTCCGCTGTTCCAGGACCAGACGCTTGATCGGGTAGTGGGGCAATCCCATCCGCCACGTACATCCGTAGAGGGCATTGGCGAAATGGGCTACGCCGTACTCGTTCATTCCTGAATAACCCAGCTGCCCGGCGAATGTGAACATCAGCGCACGGGGCCGGCCATCGCAGGGTTTTACCCGCAACAGGATCGCGACATCGGCGTATTCCGGCTCTAGATCCTGGTTTTGTCCGGCCAGCGTGTTCCCATCCGCTGTTGCCGACCGCGTGAGCGCGAAGGCGGTACAGGCCCCGACCGCCATTTGCGCGGCTTCGGCGCGGGCCTGGCACAGCACGGCTTCCTCCAGGCTGATGCCCGCGCCAGCCGCCAGTCCTCGCACCTCTTCGGCGAAGGCAGGACTCAGTTGCTCGAACAGCGGCCAGAAACCCATGGCGTTCCGGCACAGCGCATCCCGGGGCCTCCCGGTCAGCCGCTCGATCCAGAGCAGGTACCGCTGGACGGGACCGGCTGCCTGCGCGCCATGCTGGTAACCCATTTCGTAGCCGCTGCCTTCGACTTCAATCAGGGGGAAAGTATGATCGTTCATGGTGCTCTCCTCCGGTTTTGTCCGGGCCCGGTCTGACTGCCGAGCAAAGTGCCTTCAACGCGGGTTCCCGGTGTACGTCCAAGCCCTCCATCCTTGCAGCATCGGGAAATAAAGACCCAGGTTTACCGGTCCGGAATACATTGACTGCAAGACGCTCGCATAGCCCTCCAACTGGTCGCGGTACCGCCGCTGTTCATTGTCCAGGAACCCTTCGAGGTCCCCGCCGGTATGGGCGCTGGTCTTGTAGTCGATGATCCAGCGCCTGCCCTCGGACACGAAAGTCCGGTCCACGACGTATCGTTGGATCCTTCCGTCTAGAAACGTGGTAAGGGCAAGCTCTCTTTCGTCGCTCGGGTGCCGCGTCAGGATCCAGCGGCCTCGTTCGTCAGCGACGGTATTGCCGAGGGCGGACGTCGCCCTAGCAACCGCCTCGTCCAGCTTCTCACCGGCCAGTCCTTCCTGCCTGAGCGCAATGCGGAGCGTGTCCTCCCGGAAGTTCAGAAGATCCGGTGCGTACATGCGCTGAAGCATCCGATGCACGACAACCCCGACCCGGCGCTGAAGTTCGGTTACCCACTCGAAGGTGGGATGCGCCGATTCGTGGCCTACCGGATCCGAGGGGTCAAGCCGCGGTTTAAGGTCGACGTTTTCAGGTAAAGGTCCGGGCGTCCAGCCCGCAACCAGGCGGCGGAGCGGCACGCCCCGGGGCTTCGCGTCGGCCAGATCTTCCTCCGGTTCCTGCTCTCCGCGGTCCTTCATCATCGACTGGAATTCAGGCTCTACCGCGTTCCAGATTCTTGCCAGCAGCGTTCGTGAGCCCGGCGTTTTCAGCGTTCCGCGCTCTGGATCGGTTTCGGCGTGACCGAGCAGATGCAGGCATTTCCGCGCCCTGGTGGCAGCTACATAGAGCAGGCGGGTCCGTTCGTGGTCGCGCTTTCGAGATTCAATGCCACCCAGGTAGGCGTAAAGCGGGTCCTTATCGCCGCCAGTCGCGCGAATAGGCGCCAGCAGAAGCCGGGACCGATCGCCGCGGGCATATTCGTGCCACAGGAGTAATTTCGGATCCTCCGCCCGGGGAAGCCGGCCCAGCCCCGGAAGGATGACGGTATCGAATTCCAGCCCCTTGGCCCGGTGAATCGTCAGCAATTGCACGTCCCCGCCGGCTTCGACGTCTGAAGGAGCGAAAAGGCGCTCGACGTCATCGGCGAATTCCTTCTCGTCCGGGATGCCCAGTCCGTCCTGGGCCCGTTCCAGGAGATCGAGAAAAGCGGAAGCGTCTTCACGTTCCGTCCGCGTTTCCAGACACTCCGGTCCGCCCAGCGCGGTCCAGGCGCCTTCCACCAGCCGTCGTGGCGGCAACCTGCCCCGCAGGGTGAACGCGTCGGCGAAAATGGGTATCAGGCGGCCGATCCTGGATACGGCGTCAGGAGACAGCCGCTCCCGTCTCTCGCGGTCCTGCAGAAGGTCCCATACGGCGGATGCGGCGTTGCCTCCAACCAGGATTTCCAAATCCTTCAACGTGAGGCCGCACCACGGAGCGCGCAATATCGCCAGCCAGGCCAACCGGTCGCCGGGATGCAGGAGCGCCTGTGTCAGTGACATCAAGTCCCGCACCACCGGACGGTCCCCCAGGGCGTCGATCTCCACGGCCCGGAATCTCTTGCCGTTTTCTCGCAGGGCGGAAACGATACCGGTCAGATGACTGCGGGCGGAGACCAGGACGGCGATGGTCTCGCCCGGTCGCTCCGCCTGCGCCTCGGAGATAACTTCGACCACCCGTTCGGCTTCGGCGTCCTGGTCACGGACCAGGAAGGGGTGGAAGCGCACGCAACTGTCCGCTTTCTCGGACTTGAAGGCCACGGAAGGCTCGTAAGTTACCGCGCCCGACAGGATGTCCTCGTCAGGGGGGAACGCGTCACGCAGCGCGCGGTTCACCCAGACCACGACCCGAGGATACGAGCGGAAGTTCACCGACAGCGCGAGGGGGATCGGCCGGATGGCGCCGACCCCGTTTTTCCGGGCCTGAAGAAAGAGCCCCACCTCCGCTTCGCGGAAACCGTATATCGACTGCATGGGATCGCCCACCAGGAACAGCGTCCGGCCGTCTCCGGGGCGCCAGTCCCTGATCAGGCTGGTGAGCAGGCCGTACTGGCTCTGGGAGGTATCCTGAAACTCGTCGATGAGCAGGTGCCGGATGTGAAAGTCCAGGCTGCGGGCCAGGTCGGTGGGCACCTTGTCGGGACCCAGCGCGGCCCGCGCCCCGATGCCGATCTCCGTGAAGTCGACGCACCCTTCTTCCCGGAACACGAGCCTGAGCTGCGCCACGGCCACGGGCAGCAGGAGCATCAGCGCGTTCAGGACGTCCCACTGTCCATCTTCGAAACGCGGAGCGGGCAGCGACCGCAGCTCATGCAACGACTCGGCGAATACCGGGTCCAGGTCGATGCGGGCGAGCCTTTCTTTGGCGGCGCGTCCGGCATCGGTGGGGGGGAATCCATGGTTCCTGTTGACCGCCCTGCGCCGGGTTCCCTGAGCGGTCAGGAACAATTCCGCGAAACCGATCCAGCAGGGAAGGGATTCGGCATCGGAACCTGGAAATCCGGAAAGTCCGATGCATGCATCTATCGCGCTCGCCCGGTTCTCCGCACGCAGATTCTCTGCCGCGAAACCGGCGAGTTCAACGGTTTCGTTTCGGTGCTGTTCCGCGAATGCGCTGCGGACATGCTCCAGGGCGCTTTCGATAACCAGCCTGAGGGATGACTCCAGGTCCCTGCGCAATGCTTCGTGCTTTCGAGGCGCCGCGGATTCGCTCATCGCACCGGGATTCGCAGGATCGGACAGGTGCCGCATCCACTGGTCCCGGGTGCCCAGCATGATACTCAGCAGACGCTCGACTCTACCGAAGTGGTTGTCCAGGTGGGAAAGCAGTCTGGACAAAGCCCCCGTCACGTCTGGCGGTGTCTCATCTGCGTCCAGCATGGCCACTGTGCGGCGTGCCGCACGGGCGTACAGGTGTCCTGCATTGTCCACCGGCCGAGGCGCCGCGCCCATGCGTGAAACCCAGGGCATCCGCCGTACCAGCATGGCACAGAGCGAATCGATCGTTTGTATTCGAAGGCGCGCGGGATGCTCGGCCAGCCGCCAGTCCAGCGCGTCGTTGCGGGCAACGGCATCCCTCGCAAGCTGCCAGGTATGGATTTCGTGAGGCGTCGCAGGGCGCGGTCCCGCGGCGCTTCTCAGGGCCGCGACGATCCGATGGCGCATCTCCGCGGCCGCCTTCCTGGTAAAGGTAATGGCCACGACGGCCTCCGGACGGTCCACCTGTGCCAGCAAGGCCAGGTATCGCTGTATAAGCAATTCGGTCTTGCCGGACCCCGCGGGCGCCTGGACGATGAACGACCGGGTATGGTCGAGCGCTTGTAGGCGTTGCGCCTGGTCTGCCACGCGTTCAGCCACGGTCATCCTCCGGTTCCTCCGTCCCCTGTCCAATTCGGCACAGCGACGGCAGCGCGCAGTGCCTGCAGGTCTGAGCCGGGTCTTTGGGATCCACATGGGCCCGGCCCTCCCGGAAGTCGCGGCCGAGGCGGTCCAGCACCGTCCTCCAGTCGCCTATGGTCTGTTCCATCGGCGGCTGCTCCTCGGGTACCCGGACCCCCGGCACGATGCCCGGGGACTCGGCCAACCCCCTGAATCCGGCTTCTCCCGTCCTCAGCCTGGCGAACACGACACCCGCTACCGGCGCATCCGCGCAAACGGCGTATATGGGCAGCTGGGGATCATCCGGTCTCGCGCCTTTCCAGTCTGATGGCCCGCATTCGCCGGTCTTGTAATCGAGGATGACCAGTTTCCCGTCCTCCAGGCGATCCACCCGGTCCGCCCGTATATTCACCTCGATGCCGCCGACTTCAACCGTCCGTCTTTCCTCCTGGTCGACGACCGTGAAGGGCTGCCGAAGGCGTTCCAGGCGCAGCCAGTCTCCGATGACGGAAATCAACCTGGCCTGCTCGATTTCCGCGAACCGGGGATTTCGCAGGATCCGGCCGCCCAGCATGCCCCGGACTTCGGGTTCGACGTGCGAACGCACGATTTCCGTCAGCTCCTCTTCAGTCACTTCGAGCAGCCCCCCGTGAGACTTGAGCCGTCCCCACACCCGTTCGAGAACGCGATGGACGAGCAGTCCCCGCTCGAGTGCGTTCAGTCCGGATTCAGGTTCCTCCAGCGCCCTGGCGCCAAGGCGCATTTCTGCAAATGCCTTGAATGGACAGGCCGCCTGGAGCTTGAACAGGAAGGTCCCGCCCCCGAGCGCCATATCGTCGCACGGCGGTCCGTAGTGGTCGTCCACCATCTCCAGCACGGAAGCGCTTCGGAGTCGTTCCCCGTCACCGGGCGACAGCTGGATCCCCAGTTCAGCAGCCGAGGTTTCGGGCAACATGCTTACGAGCGGGCTGACGCGCAGGTCCGTGTCCTCTTCCCGCTCCGGATAGCTGACGACGACGGAACGCGCGGCCGAAAGAAGGCGTCCTGTGAGCGTCCGGGTGAGTTCGAGTTCCCGTTCAGGCGACGATCCGGGGAGGTCGTAACGGCGTTGAAGACGAAGTGGAATGAACGGATCCGGTGCGGGATCGGCCGGCCACGCGCCGTCATGCATGCCCATCATCCAGAGCCGGTCGAAACGCAGGCCCGAGCTTTCTAAAACACCCAGAATCTGCACGGGGGCCGGCGTGGATTCCGGTTGAAACAACCTGGCCGAAGCGAGATTTCTCAGCATGGACACCGCCGCGTGGCGTGTTACGCGGCCGGACACGGCGTCCAGACCGGCCAGCTCGGAGAGCAACTCGTGCCAGACTTCCAGGGTCTGGTATTCGATACTGTCGAGCGTGCGGTCACCGGGCCATCCAATGTCGCGTAGGAACCCCGACAGGACCGGAGCCCAGTCGCTTGGCAGCCGCGGGGCCTGAATCGCCTTGTACTTCTCTGCCCATGTCCCACACAGGGACGTGAATACGGGACACCCGTCGGCGTCCCCTCGTCTGCCGGCCAACCCGATCAACTCCGATATGGAGACATCCGGTGCTCCTCGGGCGCGCAGAGCGGCGTCCAGCATGGCCCGGCGGGTCATTTCCTCCGCGGCCCCGGGTAGAAACGGAGACCGGAGTACACGGCCCGCAAGCTCGACGGCGATATCCCCGGGGTCGATACCGAGGAACAGCAACGCCGTCTCGATTACGGGGTATTCATCGAGAGGCAGCCCCAGGGAGATGTTGAAGCATCGCGCCGGGTCGAGGTCAGGCCGGAGCCGGTCGCGGGGATGAAACACCTCGCCGAATACGCGCTCGATCTCACTTCTACGCCGTTCCAGTCCGGGCACGATGATGCCGATTCGGTACGCCGGGTCATGGGCGTCCGGATCGATTTCCACACACCCGCGGGCCCATTCTGCGGCGGCACGGAGCTCGCGGCCGGCGTCGGCAAGGCCCAGGCGCGCGGCGTCGCCGGCTTCATCAGGGCGCGCGCTTTCCCGGATCTCCACGCCGCGCCTTGCGAGGGCGTCGATCAGGCTCTGTTGGACAGGCGAGAGTTCCAGGAATCCCGCGAATTCGACTTCTTCGGGAACGGGAAACGCTTCCTGGTCGATGAGGTCACCCACAGCCGCGGTCAGTTCGGCGTTCGAAATCCAGTCGTTGCGGCGGCAACGATCGCGAAACGCTTCGGCCCAAGACAGAAAGGTCCGGGCGTCCGCGGATTCATTCCACGCCTCGTCGTCGACCGGCAGCGCCCAGCCGCACAGATGGTCCCAGGACCTGGTGGCGGCCTCAACGGTCGAAGGGACGTCCAGCAGGCTTTCAGATTCTACAGGCCCATCAGGCCCGGATCGAATGATGTTTTCCCAAATCAACCGTTCTTCAGCCGGCCGGAGCAGGCGTGCCAGCGTGGCCGGGTGATCGTAGAACAGCCCGTTCTGCCAGGTCTCCGAAAGCCATGCGGAGAGCGGCAGGATCTGTGCGGTTGGCCACGTGGTTTGCCCCGCCGTCTCCTGGTCCCGGTCATGGCTCAGGCGGAGATCGCGTGCGAGGCGCGTGGTCGCAGTGATAACGGTCATGGAGGCAATATCCGGATTACACGGCAAGCGGTCTCAGGAATAGATTGGGCGGCGGTGCTGGCAGTCCGCTCGATTGTGCAGAAAATGCGGGGATAGACGCGCTTGAGGAAAGCAGTTTTTGACCTGGCCGGAATTTGGGGTTGTAATCGAAAGCATTCGCAGATCAAGAATCTCATTACGGACCATGTTTGAAATAGATGCGTTACGTCGAGTATAACCGTACAGAAGCTATCTTGCGCAAAAAATTAAATAAAATACATCTAAGTTAAAAATATTTGTTACGTATTATTCATTTATCGGATATATTGCTTGACATAGCCTAATTGTCACCGGCATAAGTATATATGAAACCCATGCATGTCGTGTTCCGGTCCGCTCCGCGCTGCGGTACAGACCGGATTTCGGAACTGCAAGAGATCTAATATCCTGTGGTTGGCGTGACGGGACATGAGCAGCGCGAGCGAGTCATCATGAATAAACATCAGAGAAGGAAGTTAACGGACAGGTTCGTGTTTGCCGTGGAACAGCTGAATCGCCAGATGTCCGGCGGGCATTGGGTAAAACTGCGGACAATGAACCTGAATGTTCACCAGGTCAACACGCTTCTGGTACTGAACCATTACGGTCCGCTGTGCATGAGCGCGATTGCCGGGCTGTTGGGCAGTACGCAGTCACACACCACGAACGTTGTGCGTAAACTGGTCGGCAAGAAGTACATGAAGCGAAAATCGGACCCGAATGATCGAAGAGTCGTGATCGGTGAAATCACAGACCTGGGTAAGCAAGCCGCGAATCGGTACCAGGATATCATCAGGCAACGAGCGACCATGGTGTCCGAAAGATGGGACGTGGAGCAATTGGAATCCGTTGTCACCTCATTGGAGTTACTGGGGCGCGGCGATGGGGAATCACAGTACAAGCCCGATTCCGGCCAATCCGGATGAGCACGAAGCATGTCGAGGCCGACTGGTCATCCGGTTAGGTGAACGTGAACATAGCTCCGGGATTACTTTCAGGCCGTCTCGCCGGCCAGGGTCGTGATTGCCTCCACCAGCGTATTCAACTCGGAATCACTGGTGTAGAACGCCACCGAAATCCGTACACCGGTCGGTTTGTTGATGTGGGTAGCCCGCTGGGTGATTTGCCAGCGGTTGCGGAGCGCTTCCGAGACCTCGTTTCCCTCCATGCCCTCGATTGCGAAAGCGACGATGCCGGACTGGGTTTCGGCGTGGCGTGAGCTGGTGACCCGCACGCCGGGAATGGCGTCGAAGCGCGAGCGCAGTGATTCCGCCTTTCGTCCCGCCTCCGCGGCGATGGCTTCCGGCCCGCCGATGCCGGTCATGAAGTCAAGGCTGGCGGCAAGACCCTGGTAGAGCATGCAGGCCGGGGTTCCTGTCTCGTACTGACGGGCCGTGCCATCGGGCTCGTGCGGCCGCCGCAGCGGTTTTAGTACTTGCTGCGCGCCTTTCCGAACAAATAGAAACCCGGTGCCCATCGGCGAGAGCATCCACTTGTAGCAGTTGGTGGCGTAGAAATCGCAACCCATATCGTGCAGATCCACCGGAAACTGTCCAATGGCCTGGCAACCGTCCCAGAGCGTGAGAATGCCGCGTTCTCGAGCCAGTGCGCAGATCTCCCTGGCGGGCAGCCGGGTCCCGGTATCCGTCGTGACGTGGCTGAAACAGAATAGCCGGGTACGGGGGGTGATGGCCTGTTCCAGCCGATCCAGGATCAGGTCCGTATCCTGGTCGATATCGACCACCTTGATGACCGCCCCTTCCCGGTCTGCCAGACCCTCGGCGGCCTGCAGGGGGACCGGATGTTCTTCGTTGGTAATAATCACTTCGTCGCCCGGTTGCCAGCGAAGCCCGCCGAGAACCATGCCGTAACCCTCGCCGGTGCTCATCGACAACGCGATCTCCTCTGTTTCGGCGCCGAAGAAGCCGGCGATCGTGGCCGGCATTTCGGAAGCCGCCCGCTCCATCTCGGTGTACCAGTCGAACGTGCTCACACTGCCGCTGAGCAACTGCTGATAGCTATCGGCTATCGCTCCGTTCACGCTGACAGGGGGCTGACCGAATCCTCCAGTGTTGAAATAAACACCGTGTTGCAGGCCCGGAATCTGATCTCGTATCCGTGCGACATCCATGGGCTTCCCTCTCCTCGTTAAATCGCCAGATGTTTCCTGAAGAATCCGACGGTGCGGTTCCACGCCAGCGCGGCCGCCGTCTCGTTGTACCGGGGTGTCGAGTTGTTGTGGAAACCGTGCAGCGTCCCCTCGAACATGTGCATTTCGTAGGTCACGCCGTTCGCTTCGAGTGCCGCTTCGTACTCGGGCCACATGGCGTTGATACGCGGATCGGTTCCCGCGTAGATGATCATCAAGGCCGCCTCGATCTTCGGCACGTCCTCGCTCGCGGCCGTGGCACCGTAGTACGGCACGCCGGCGTTCAGTTCGCTGCCGAGGGCGACCGCCAGGCGATTGGTCATCCCCCCTCCCCAGCAGAATCCCGTGGCGCCGAGGCGCCCGTTCGACAGTTCGTGCGCCTTAAGATACCGGGCACTGTTGATCATGTCCTGATCCAGCTTCGCCGGGTCGAGACTCCGCTGCAAGGTACGGCCATCGTCATCGTTACCGGGGTACCCGCCGACCGGAGCCAGTCCATCCGGTGCCAGCGCGAGGAATCCGGCCACGGCCGCGCGCCGCGCCACGTCCTCGATGTAGGGATTGAGGCCGCGATTCTCGTGGAAAACCACGACGGATGGAAAGGGCCCGTCGCCGGTGGGTTGCACGAGGTATCCGCGCATAGTCCCGGACGTGCCTCCGGGAGACGGGTACTCGACGTACCTGCCCTTGATCCGCCGGTCGGTGAAGGAGATCGTCTGGGCCTCGGCGTAGCGCGGCAGGAGCGATTCGGCCATCCAGAGCGCGGAGGCGCCGCCGATCGTGATCGCCGAGGCGCGCTTGAAAAACGTGCGCCGGTCGATATGGCCGTGACAATATTCGTCATACAGGACGAAGATGCGCGGGTCGATCTTTTTTTCAGAAGACATGGGTCTTTGCTCCTTAAGGCTGGCGATTTGCTCACTTGCTCACTCGTTCGCGCCGCACGGCCGAGATTCGCACCGGATGAGGTTCTGCACCGGGCTAGGTCCTTCCAGGACTATTGCCTACTCCAATAGTGACTAACCGGCATTTTAGTGACGAATAACGGCATGCCCAACGGATCACCAGTATAAAATACAATCTGGACCCGCGATTTCAAGGAGGATGCAGGGGACTTGCCAGAATGGATAGTGCTTGATGTTGGCATTGTCCGCTGTAATTTGCATGACCGTTCACCTGTTATACTAGTGGATACTGGTAGAGGAGTATTGTGTATGACAAGCACGCTTCCGGATCTCACGGCAAAACTCGTTTCGATTGACTCGACGAACCCCTCGCTGGTCTCGTCCGGAGCGGGCGAAGCGGAAATTGCCGCCTTCGTAGCGGACTGGTGCCGGGATCAGGCCCTCGATGTTCGAATCATAGAGGCCGATGGGCGTCCGAACGTGGTTGCTGTCGCGAAGGGTACGGGAGGCGGCCGTTCGATCATCCTGAATGGCCATCTCGATACGGTCGGAGTCGACGGCATGGACGATCCGTTCCGACCGAGGGTCGAAGGCGGCAGAATGTACGGCCGTGGCACAATCGACATGAAAGCGTCAATCGCCGCGATGATGGCCACTTTGGCCAGGGTGCGGAGAAACCCGTTGAGAGGGAACGTCGTCATGACGGCTGTCGCCGACGAAGAGGCCTACAGCGTCGGCACCACCGCCGTGCTGGACAGCGGCGTGACGGCTGATGCCGCCATCGTGACCGAACCCACAAGCGGGGACGTCGTCGTCGCGCACAAGGGATTCTCATGGGCCGACGTCATCGCCCAGGGTCGCGCCGCCCATGGCTCCCTGCCGGCCGAGGGGCTCGATGCCATCACGAAGATGGGTGCGTTCCTTCAAGGGCTTGAAAATCTCCAGGCCGAATTGCATAAACACCCGGGTGATCCTATGCTCGGACCGGGTTCGGTTCATGCTTCGACGATCAGCGGCGGCCGTGAAATGTCGAGTTATCCCGCGACCTGTCACCTCGGCGTGGAAAGGCGCACGATCCCGGGTGAGACCGCCCGGGACTTCATTGCGGAGCTGGAAGGAATCGCCGAACGGTGCCGCCAGGCCGATCCGGGTTTCCAGGCCGAGATCACTCTGACCTTCGATCGACAGCCATTTTCGATTGAGGCAGATCATGAAATCGTCGAGCTGGTCAGGACGGTCGCTACGGAGACAACCGGTCGAGCGCCAGACATATGCGGGAAAGCCGGCTGGATGGATGCCGCGCTGCTGAGCGAGCGCTCGATTCCGACCGTTATCTACGGTCCGGCAGGAGGCGACTTCCACGGGGATAACGAATGGGTGGACCTGGCGTCGATCGAAGTGTGCGCCGATGTCCTCACAGATGTTGCCAGCGAGTTCTGTGCATGACCGGGAGCCCGGGGCGCGATGCACGAACCATATATCCAGATTAAACTCATCCAAAAACATGGCGCCAAGATTCCGGGGTTTTATTGGGTACGGGTATGGTTCGGAACTGATCAGACTTGACAACAACTTAGTTCAGAGATTAAACTGATGTACAAATAACTTATAGAACGCGTCCAGGCCGTTCTCGCCTGGGCACTTGTATTTACACCGTAACAGGATCAGGCGGAACGATGATTCGGACGGTAAGACGCGGTATCGGTACGGTCGTGATTTGGTTGATCACAACGCTGGTTCGATTGGGGAAACGGTTAATGCGGAATCGGAAACGAGGCGTTGCCTAGCGGAGGATGTGGCGCGGGCAGCACGGTAGGCAACGAGGGTCGAACCGGAAATCGGATGACGATTGGCAAACGGCCGGTAGTAACGTTAATCACCGATACGATATGCCAGCCGGGGGGGTGGTACAATACCCGGCGGCGATACAATAGCCGACTACCACATCGAGTATGACTCGCGAGATGGGACCACAAAAGGCGGAAGGATTCGCCGGTTGTGGTTTTTTTTGTGCGTGGATCCCGGCTCGGTACCTTAGTCATCAAACAGCGTACTTATTCCGAGAACTATACCGATGCTTCCGCTCAATAGATATATAGTCGACATACAAAACCATATTGAGACTCTATTGACGAGCATTCGTCAGGTCTTCCAATTCATCTTCTTTGTAGGTGGCAGGTACCCATTCACGCGACAGGTATGGCTTGTCAATTTCGTCCAACTGTAATGCATCACGGTACCATTTGGGTAGGCCAGCTGTCGGCGGATTATCTGGATGGTAAATCGGCCGGTTCCATTGCGGCATGCCGACTTCCGGCCAATGATCCTTGTCGTACTTCATAGGATATACCCACCAGAGTCCCAAATTAGATTCAACCAGGAAAATCTCGTCAGGCAAATAAGTACGCCCAGCAAGTAGAGTTGGTAACTGGTTCCCGATGAGGTCGAATCTCGTATGAGCTGCGTCCTGGCTTTCTAAAACCAGGACGGTTCGTGCTCCATCAGCACGACACTTCGCCAACTTTGGAAACTTGTCAGCAAAAGCTCTACGGATCCGTTCCGTCCGACAGCTTTCCAAGTCTTCGGGATAGTCAAGTACCGTTTGAACAAAGCCCGGCTTTCGTCCTGCCTTAATCCCATTCCGCCACCTCAGCAATTCGACTGTACAGTTTATACACGAGAGATCGTCTTTGATGCTATCGTCGGGAAAACAGTAAAGGCTGATTGGGATTCCATGGCAGTCGATAGGTAAAGACAGTAAGGTATTCCTCTCGTACATGGTCTGGGCACTGCTTAGAATCCATTCGGCAAGGTTCTTCAAAGCCCTAACTCGTTTGACTTTCCCCCTGGGCAGACAAACATCTGTTGGTACTTGAAGCACGTAGTACATGGGATCTGGTAACTGGCCGGCGAGGCTTTGTATCAAGTACTGTCTAATCTCCACGACGGTTAACTCAGTTTTAATATTGTTCTCAAAGGGTTCAATTATTGTGTGCTCAATCGCGTATTCTTGTTCACCCAATTTCATACGCAATTCCACTGGCGGCCCTACTCGATCACTCTCAGGATGACGTATTTCAGATCGTTTCTTCCGAGTGCGTCTTTCCATAGTCTTCACAACCGCGTCGCACGCCTTGCCCTCGTTTTTAGGTACGATTACGTGCGGTTTACTGTATGGAGTCTCGTTATTCTTCATCGTTTCCTAATCTAAATGTAATTAACGGAAAATCGCTGTTGATGGCTGAGTCAGACCCTTTCACCAGTCTTCCGATCCGGTAGCCTTCTGTAGCCTTCTACTGATTACAACTTCCAAACCTAATCCAGGAGCCATGCGCCTTGTGGAGATTGCCCCTCTGCAGTAGGGCGGCAGGTCACGAAAGAATCCGTGGACCACTCCAGTAAGATTTCACGTAGCATCGCCTACTCGCCCTGACTGTCAAATGCAACCTAGCCATCGGTAACACCAAGCGTGATTCACTAAAGACGGTAAGCCCATGAAGTCTTCACGGTTCAAAGAAACTCCGAATTCCCTTATCTACGGGTTTTAAAGGGTTATGTAGGGGAGGTGTTGGCAACTGCTAATGGATGTTTCAGAGGGTGGGAATGCGGTGTTGAGGCAACTCATAATAGTCCTGGTGATATCTAATCCCCATCACAAGTTGTTTGTACGTCGGAGTAATTTGGATGATACCCAACTCCATGCTTTCCAAACAAACGAGGTTTTAGTTAGTAAGCCTTGCTCTTTATCAGTCTCCATACGGTCATCGGAGTTGAAAAACCGGTTGATTTCCAATCTATGGTTACTTCGCTCCTCAAGAATCTCACGTGTAGACCATCGGCGTGACCAATGAACTTTGTTATTTTCGATCCAATAATGTGATTGACACTCCTCACTCCAATTTCCCACAGAGGGCCGGAGACTTATAGATAACCCATTGTAAATAAACGCCCACCCAGTGGGATGTAACGGTGTGTTTATCTCGCTACCACACCCACATGCACATTTATGGATTACAGTACGGTACTTCAGCGAAATGTAAATTCGACCGTCTTCTAAACGGTTGGGTACAACATCCGAGAAGACCGGGGTAAATTCAGTCGTTTTTGAAGACCGTTCTAATCGTTTTGTTTTGCACACTCGACGTAGTCCCGGTTTATTATCTTGTTTCCGTCCATTATATATCCGGAATCACCCTCATGAACTAAGTCTTGAAATACACCTCGGATTTTCTTCCATTTTATTACTGCCAATGCTGCATTGAGGGCGTTTAGTTCTGCCAATTGTATGTTTCTTTCGTACTCTCCAACATCTCCTCCTGCCATATCGATACGATTCTTCTCTGTCACATGGCCCCTATTGCCCGGTTCACTAGTAGTCGTTCGGAGTATCCCGCCTAGTCTATCTCCTTCACGATAAATCCCCATCCCGGTATCAATACAAACGCTCTCGGCATCTTCGCAAATCCTAAATATAGATTGTTTTATGGCATGGCCATCAATACACAGGAAAACTGTATCGTGTCCTTTTAACTCATTAACGTTTTCCTCCACAATCTTAGTGGGATGTGCAACAATACCGCGACGCATACGACTGTAGCGTTCGAAATGAAACTCTGATTTGATGGGGCCTCCTTCCAATTCTTCAACCGCTACTGCTCCCGGTGCTCGAAATGAGTTGTGCTGAAGAAAACGGTCATCGTCATACAGATGGATCTCTTTAACCCATGTCTTAGCAACATAGTCGAGAACGTAAGCCCCGGTCCCACCTAAACCAACAATTGCTACAGTCTCCCCTTCCAATCTCGAAGATATATCTGTTGTATTTTGACGGGCTGACGCTGTTTCCATAAACGCGAATACATTCGAATTGCTCTCGGATTTCGCGACTTTCCACTTCTGCGCCGACGTTGACGAGTCGATTTTCCTAGCTTCTCGCGTTATGATTTCAATATAGGTTCTTACTTTGTGTTCATAATCTATGTACCGCCCGCCTTCCGGCTTGGCTGAAAACATATAGGTTAACTTTAGACCATTGCTCAGAATCTGGTTGTGGCCGCTTTCACCCAGAACCTCAAGCTTCTGTGAATTCCCGTCATACGGAAATTCTCCTGTCCAATAGGCCACGTGGTCACCTGGTTGACTAGTTCTCTCGCCTCTGAGGTCAAGTTGCATTACTAATGTTGCCTCTGCAATTCCTCCAACACTGGTAACATAAGGCACATCTTGTATTAGAAGGTAGCCATCTATAAATCGGATTGTATATCCGGATTCCTCTATGCGTTTCAGATCCGTATTACGAGCGATCAGTGCGTGTGACATTGAATACTGTCCCATCCTTTATCTTCACATTTTCGCCTTCGCTCAAACCACCTTCTTGTTCACGTCCACCACCTTCATAAAACAGCACTGTGTAACTAATTAAAGCGCCACGACCACCATCCGGGTAAGCTAAATCCACTATTTCGTCAAAAGTCACTTCGTCATGGTCTACGGTGTACGGACGTGCATTGATTATGATATCAAAACCCTTGTTCTCTAGACTTTGCTGAGGTTCTTTTTCCATATTAATGGCTTCCGCCTCCTTATCGGGATTCAGGCTATGTCCCTGATGCCCAATGTCAACCCTCCTGAGCGAACGAATTCCCTCCATAGAGGTGACAACAATTGAGCTGCAACTGGAGCTTCACGAGAAGAAAGTATAATTTGTAATTCTCTCCTTTCATCTAAAGGTGCCTCTTTCCATATATTGTACAAATCCCAGCAGTTTCCGTCCGTCAAAATACCGTACCTTACCCCGACCTCAGTACAGTATGTCAACATCTGAGTGCGGTGTGTGTTGAGATCCTCGTTCAGTTTTTTTGCCTCGACTAGAACCAGTGGCTTTCTATCTTCTCCAAGTAATGCGTAGTCAACACGCTGATTCGCTTGATTTCCTGTACGGAATTCAACTTCTACATGCTCTACGATGCTAACGTCCCAAGCAAGGGCTTTCAATACCGGATCCACTAATACATTCCTTGTCCTTATCTCATTTTTCTGGAGGTATTCTCCGTGTTTTACTATTACCTCACGTGCTCGTTGTAGCGTGCTTACCAAGGGTTCTAACAAATCAGTCATAAACTCCCTCACCACTAAGTGAGCGATTCCCCAGTTGAACTTCTCTACTATAATATACGGCTAGCGGATCTGTACATATTACTTAACGTATGATTCGTATGGAACTCTGTCAAATAGATTTCAACTTGAATACAATGTCATTGCTGAATAGATCGTAGCCATATCTCATCTACACCATTGAGTAGCATATTGGATTACGCGCGGCGGTTTGGTAATATCGCGCATTCAGGTAGTTGGCGATGCACTTGGCACGCCGCACGGTCCCTGCAGATACGCCACAGAGCCAACTCAGGCATGCACGAGTCATTTAACATCAGCCCTAGAAAATGCCCTTGACATCATATGATTTATGAGTCATGTTATGATGTATGAAATGGGAAGTCGATTTCCATCCGGCGTTTGATCCCGAGTTTGCCGCCATGGCACTGAAGGTGCAGGACGAACTGCTTACACAAGCAAAGCTCTTGGAGGAGTTCGGACCAACATTAGGTCGTCCGCGGGTGGATACGCTAAATGGTTCGCGGCATGCTAATATGAAGGAACTTCGTTTTACTATGACTGGCGGAGTCTGGCGGGTCGCATTTGCTTTCGACCCCGAACGTAAGGCCATGCTACTGGTTGCCGGCGATAAATCGGGAGTCGGTGAACAACGGTTCTACCAGCAACTGATCAGGAAGGCGGATCACCGCTTCGATCTACATCTTGAACTGTTGAAAGCTGAGAGGAGGCCAAGATGAGTACGTTGACGGACAGAATGGACAAGCTGTCCCCGTCCCGACGGAAGAAGGTAGAAGAACGGGCCAGGGCGTTGATCGCCGAAGAAATGTCGCTACGGGACTTGCGCAAGGCTCGAAAGCAGACGCAGATGCGGGTCGCCGAGAAGCTCGGGATCAATCAGGAAAACGTGTCCCGCCTTGAACAGCGCAGTGATCTCTTGATTTCCACCCTCAGCGGCTATGTCGAGGCGATGGGGGGTAAACTGAGTCTGGTGGCGGAGTTTCCGGACCGGCCGCCAGTGGCGCTGACTGGCATTGCGGCACTCGACGACCTTTTGGAGCGGCCTGCAGAATCTCGTACCGGATGAAGAGAGGATCGCGATATGGTCGCAGGCGGGTCGCTAAACGTCGAAAACACACCGGTTCCCGGGTGTCGCGAATCTCAGATTTGGGATATATAACTACAGTGAGGCGGGACCGGCCTTGGCCTTAGTGGCAAAACGCCTACGATCGATCAGTTCGCATTCCACGCTTGTGAAGATTCTCTTGCACAGCACGTTGTCATAGTAGTCGTTTACCGAGCCCATAGATGGCCAGATGCCAGCCGTGCAAACCGGTGCCCGTCGGAGCGAACTCATCCACTAGGCGTTCGTCCACCGACCTCCGTCGAGATTTGTAGAATATACATCAGTGACGGATCGGATTTGAGGAGAATGGCCCGCAGCTGTTCGTCGGTTAGCTTTGTCTCCAATTCGTGGACCCGGTTGAAAAACTCGATCAGCTTCACCAGTGCTTTGGTGTCTTGGATCACGAATTCAGACAGCGGATCGTTGTACAACTCCCGACAGACGTACAGTACCCTCGCTCGACGGGTTGGCTTGCCCTCATGTAGCAGATCCTTCTGATTAGCTAGGCTCAGAATCCATGCAGTAACTAGATCGTCGGGGGCTAATCGTCGGAGCAAATGGTTCCACAGCTCCCTGAGGGAGGTCAGAATGTGCCGTGCCCGGTCGGCACTGTTTCCATTCAGGGCATCTCGAGCGCCGATGTATGGCCCAGCGAGACTTGGATCGACCTGTTGCAGCAGAATGATGCAGTCGGATGTTTCTAACTCTGCCTCGGCGACAAACTGGAATTCCGTTTCGGCCTCTTCTTCGTCCCGTTCACCCCAGGGGCGAAGAGTTTTGAGCGCGAAGCTGGTAGTGTAGATTTCACGAGTGGCGCCTGGCAAAACGAAAGCAGGTAAGCGCGTAATGTCCGAGACCTCCCGCAGTGAACCGGCCAAACTTCCATATGAGGCAGCCACCTGGGCAATCGAACTCTCCAGCCCTGAAATGGCGGGCATCTTGATTTGGAATTGACTCCCTATGGCCTTGAAATCGATGTTCGCCATGAGTCGTTCCGTGGCGATCAATTGCAAAGAAGTATCGCCCAGGGCCAACTTAGCGGATGCTTGAAGCTGGAAAAGTTGGGAAACTCCCTGTTGAAGAAGATTCGACTGGTCAAGCCAGGATTCATGAGTGGTATGCAGACTCTCGGCAATCCAGTTAGAAGCGGTAGTCTGTTTGATCACATCATGCCAGTGTTGATTGGCGTTGGCGATCTCTTTAATCCCGGCCACTGCTTCAGGTATTTCGAGGGCACGACTGATTTCCATTTGATGGAGACGGAATGGTTCTATCGTGCGTTCTAACTGTTCTATAACGCCTAGGTAGGATGGCTTGGCCAAACGGTTGGAAGCCTCCATGTCCTGACGGAGTTTGCCGATGGCGGATTTTGCGGACATCAGATCTTCGGAGAGAATATCCATATTTTGATGTTAGTCCCGGAGTTGTCAAATTGCAAGGCTGTGTGGATGTTTGGGTATGCTGGTACCTTCAACCTCAATTGAAATCATCGGCGCTGATATCTCCAACGCTTAACAACATCTTGAATTTCCGAGTCAGGAGTTGCATCGTTTTGCCACCCCTTATCGAAGTCAATGTCATTTGATTTCGGTAGCTGATCAGGATTTAAATCACGTATTAGGATGCGCGACGGCAACATTGCAGCTTGGCCAACGAAAATTGCCTCTTGCCTCCGTAAACCAGAAAGCATCTTTGTCAGACCAGACATCGAATCTGGTAGAATGGATCGAACATGCTCCCTGTCGGCGTCATTGGTGATTCGCATAACAATCCAGCTATTGCATTGTGAAAGAACCGTTGCCTCAACTTCGCTTGGGCGCTGGGATACCAACAGGAGCCCTACACCATACTTTCGACCTTCCTTAGCAACACGCCTGATTGCTTCTTGAGCAGCCTCATATTGCGCTTCGCCCCGATTTGGAACGTAGCGATGAGCTTCTTCACATACCAGTAAAACTGGGTCAGATTCGCGCTCTGATTGGGTTTGCCAAATCTTCAGATTGAATAAAGTTCGAGCAATTACCGCACTTGATACACCGGCTACTTCATTGGGGACACCGGACAGATCTACTATTCTTGGTTGAGACCCATCCCCGATAAGTTGCTTGATAACAGTAAGAAAAGGATCGTTATTTTCCCATTCTGACATCATGAATCGGAGTCGAGCATCGGTCATTAAGACTTCGAGTTTTTGGAGTATCGAGTTATGAGAATCTTGTTTGCTGAGCGCAGTTGGCTTATCCGCTTCAATCTTTTCTATAAGCCTCGATAACTTGTATGGTACGGGGGAATCAACAGTTATG
Source organism: uncultured Gemmatimonadota bacterium (assembly GCA_951812955.1). Taxonomy (GTDB): domain Bacteria; phylum JAAXHH01; class JAAXHH01; order JAAXHH01; family JAAXHH01; genus JAAXHH01. The sequence continues at coordinate 73,041 of OX638340.1, forward strand.
AGATTGACATCAAGACCTAGCTGATGCGCACCTTCTTCGCGGGCGTAGATTAAGGCTCTCTTTACGATGTTAGCTTGTGAGGTCGCAACAAATTCAGTTCTTCCGATCAACAAGGCAACCGTCTCTTGAAAGTTCAAGAGCCAGTATGGAAGTGTTAGTGTTCCGTCATCAGAGGAAAGTTTAGTATGATCAGTAAATGCGCTGCCGTATTCACCATGGGGGTCGAGTATAATAACCCTGGGCTTCCATTTCGTATATGATCTAGTGTCACCTCTATCAAGAATACTGTGAATGATAGCTGCGACCGTACCTGACTTGCCAGCGCCAGTGGAGCCGAGAACGGCTGTGTGTTTACCAAGTAGTTCATTCAAATCTGCAAAACATGGGGTCCCGCCTGAACCTACATGCTGCCCGAGCTGAACAACGGCACTTTTCGCTTTCCCGTAAATAAAACGCAATTCAGCTTTTGGAGTCAGATAGACAGTTTGCTGTGGGAGTGGATAGGTTGATACCCCACGTTCAAAAAAAAGCTTCCATTCACTAGATGTCCCATGAATCCATTCGCCTTCGCCGAACAGGTCTGCTTCGACGATTCTTTCATCCGAAGATGATGCTGACACCAATCCTCGTTCTGCTTGAAATTCTGATTTCATCCTTAGTCGGCCGACCAACGCGTAGACGGTTTGACGCCCGAAATGGACTTTGACAATGGAACCAAATTGTCCGATGGGATAGGTTTCTCCCGCATACACACGCGAGAGTTCAGAAAGAGTCGGATTTAACTCGGCAACAAGGTGAGATCCATCAACTTCAATTATCTTGCCGATTGCCAGATTCTCAATTGGCTCATTGGGATTGCGAGTCGAAACACTCATCTTTCACCTCCAAGCAGGCGGGTCAAGTTTTCAAATTTCCACCAAAGTAGGTCGGTGTCGGATGGTGCTTTTTTGCTGCCGTGAAAGAAGCCAAGATTAGCAAAAATAAGTACTTGCTCGGTTATGGAGTCATCATCATGCCATCTCTTAAGTAGGCCTTTTGGTTCATCATCAGAGGTAAACACCACGACGGTAAGACGACCGTCAGATTCACGTAACGCCCGGTCGATTTCGAGATTGATGTGTGAATCACCAAAGCGGTACCCGCACGTAATCAGTATTTTTTGCGAACCTGAAACAGCCGTTAGTGCTTTCCGCCCATATTCTGCCAATTGAGCATAGGGGTCTCTTTGAGTTTCACGGTATTTGGTGGATGCTGGCCAAATGAGAATCTTGTTTTTACCCCCGGATTGTACTTTGACATTACCGGAAACTCGGCGAGGGAGTGGATCACCATCGAACTCGCACCAGTTTATTGAACCGTGCAGTTTGAAGATCCTCGACGAGAGTCCATCACGCTCAAAATCCGCAGGATTCCACCATCCGGTGACTCCGCCTTCCAGACCATCTGAAAAGGAAACTCGCTCAAGCGCGAGTGCATCTTCAAGAAGCGTGTCGTAGTTGAGGCAGAGATAGTCCACACGATCAAAGTTGCCCGTTTTACCAGGCCGAATTGGGCGATGAACCGCCTTTACGAATTTGCGATGAACCACTACATCGATTTGCTCGTCATTGTGCTCGATTATATTGGAAATGATACGCTTTATATCTTCTGCAGATTCCCTTAGTTGCTGGCCAGAATATCGATTGTCTTTGATAGTGATCTGGTCATCGGTTGCGCCTCGCTCCGCCCTTCTTTCAGCGATGGCCAGAAGGTCGATTATTTCACTAAGGTAGTCCTCAATATCTGGATCACTCGCACCGGTGAAACCTTCCTTAATTCCCTTGAGGATCTCTGTGGTATAGTCACTCAAAGCACCTATTTCCAGTACTTTAGTAGTTAGTTCTTCCATCAATGGTAAACCCGCGCATTTGCTACAACCTGCACCAATTAGGAACACTTTCCCATGCTGGACCATAAGTTCGTCTAGCGTATCATAAGCTTCAACTAATTGAGGGGTATCCCATATTGCGTCAAGATTGTCAGGTGCGCTCATATTAACCCTTTCTCATTTTATCATACTCCAATTTCCTGACTTCATTGCTATTCATGTGTCGCTATGCCATTAACTTCAACAACACGTCGTCTAGACCAAACCGATCATTCAAGGATTTAGCTATCCGAACGAGTTTCGGACTTGGTCCGGAGTAAATAGAGAATCAGTCGCCCAAAGTGAGAGAATGTGTGACGGACAGGGAAAATCGACGATGTGGAACGGTTGTTCGAGAGGACATTAACAGACGCAATCTCTTAGAAACAAGTGCAAAAAACCCGTCATCCCCGAGAATGAGCCAGACCCTAGAGAGACGGGTTGTCTTTTTAGAATTGATGGAGGTGGGGGGAATCGAACCCCCGTCCGAAAGTGCCTAAGCGGAAACTTCTACATGCGTAGCCTGTTGTTTAATCTCGTTCCGGAGAACTCCAGCAGGCAGGATTTAACCGGAACCAGCCTCAGTTGAGTCTCGCCTGGCGCCCTGAGGCGCGACGCCCGGCCAGCCTGCTTTATCGACGCTTTTGACCATCCCGCAGGCGGGGCTGATCAAAAACGGGCCGGCCTAAGTTACCTTAGGCAGCCATTGCATACGAAGGTTCGTCTGCAGATAAATTGTTCCCAATGGTTTTACGAGGTTATCGGGGACCTCGGCACGCGATTCCCGCCGCATCCACTCCCGTCGAATCCTTTCACCCCCATGTCAAAGAACATAGGCCATTTGGGCGCTTCTGTCAAATTCGCCCGGCCGCGATGGTTCGGTTGCATCATGATACGGCAGCACCATGGTACGGCTGCATCGCGGTTTGGCCAGTGCACCGCCAGGGAATCGAACCCCGAACCCACTGATTAAGAGTCAGTTGCTCTGCCAATTGAGCTAGCGGTGCATTCCATGAGCGCGGAAGGAATCGAACCTTCGACCCACAGATTAAAAGTCTGTTGCTCTGCCAACTGAGCTACGCGCCCTCGCAGGCGTAGCATAATAAGCGATTACACCTACTTCGTCAACCGATTTCCGGTTAGGACAGGATGGCCAATGAGCACGAACGCGGGGCCCGCGAAACCTTACATGAAAATGGTCGCGTCTCGATGCGAACCCACGGAAACGAGGTCCACTTTGGCCTTCACCAGTTCCGATATGCGCTCGATGTATGCCTGGGCTTCCTTCGGCAATCCGTCCCAGGTCCGTATGTGGCCGGTGGGCCGATCCCAGCCCTCCATCTCCTCGTATACGGGCTCGCATCGGCGCAGGACGTTCGCGTCGTTGGGCAGATGAGGGACCACCTCGCCGTTCAGCCTGTATCCGACGCACAGCCTCAGCGTCTGGAGCGTGTCCAAGGTGTCGAGGCGGGCGAGGGCCAGCCGGTCGATGCCGTTCACCATGACCGCGTAGCGAACCACCATGGCGTCGAACCAGCCGCACCGGCGCGGGCGGCCCGTCGTAGCGCCGAATTCACCCGCCATGCGCCGGAATTCGTCTCCCCACCTGGAAGGAAACTCAGTGGGGAAGGGGCCGTTGCCTACCCGGGTGGTGTAGGCCTTGGCCACGCCGATGACTTCGTCGATGCGGGTGGGACCGACGCCGGCGCCCATGCAGGCGGCACCCGTGGTCGTGTTGGAGGACGTGACGTAGGGATAGGTCCCGTGGTCCACGTCCAGCAGGGTGCCCTGGCTGCCCTCGAACAAGATCTCCTTGTCGGCATCAATAGCGTCGTTGAGATATTCCGACGTATTCGTCACGAATGGACCGATCCGGTCAGCAAATGCCATGTACTCCTCGATGATCCGGTCGGCGTCGAGCGTCTCGGCCTGGTATATGGCGTCGAGAATCCTGTTCGCCTCGTCGATATTGCGCTGAAGCTTCTCGCGAAGCACGGACCGATCGTGCAGGTCGCCGATGCGAATACCCTTGCGGGCAGCCTTGTCCGCATAAGCGGGACCGATACCCCTTCCCGTGGTACCGATCCGCTCTTCCTCCTGCAACTGTTCTTCCCCGACCCGGTCGATCAGCTTGTGGTACGGCATGATAACGTGGGCGTTGTGGCTGATGAAAAGGCGTCCCTCCACGTCGATGCCGTGAGACCCGAGCATCTCGATCTCTTCCATCAGCGCTTCCGGATCGATCACCGTGCCGTTGCCGATGACGCAGGCCTTGTCCTGCCGGAGGATGCCGACTGGTATGAGGTGGAGGATGTACTCCTGGTCTCCGATCTGAACGGTGTGCCCGGCATTGGCCCCGCCCTGGAACCGCACGACGATATCGGCCCGCTCACTCAGGAAATCGACGATCTTTCCCTTGCCTTCATCTCCCCACGCTGCGCCTACGAGTATGCGAACGGCCATCTTTCTTCCATCTCCCTGTTGATTCCCGGACTGTCTGAATCCCGCTTCGAAGTCGACCGGTATCCGGGTCCATAAACAATAAAAGGGCGAGTCATAAGACCCGCCCTCAAGACCGTTAGATCTTACAGTTCATTGTATGCGGTATGGGCGTGGGAGGTCAAGAAAAAAACGGCTGAAAAACGGGCAGGTTCACGGTACCGGCGCGCCGCCGAATAGATCGGTTGACATTCGCGCCGTGGGTGATACTAATGCATGTTATACATTAATCGGGCGGTAACATAGTTTGTAGCGGATTGGATTGCGGCCGGACGCGGGCTGGGAGCGTGCAGCAACGCAGCTGGACACGGACCATAAGCGGATTGTGTCACGGCCGGATCCAATCTGGGAGCATGGCCGTACTTGCCCCATCCCAATAAGAACAGAAAAGAGAGCCTTCCCATGTACGCATGCATCAACGGCGCGACGACCATGCCCTATACCCTGGAGCAGGACCTGGCCGCCGCGGCGACGGCGGGTTTCGAAGCCGTCGAAATCTGGTCCAGGAAACTCGACGCGTACCTGGAGGAACACGATTCCGTCGAGTTGAAAGCACTCCTGGACTCCCACGGGTTGTGCGCGGCCTCGCTCTGTCCCTACGGGCTGGTCGGTTTCGCCGACAACAGGAAAGAACTGGAATCAATCGAACGTGCGGCGACGGTCGCCGCGGCGATCGATTGTCCGGTCCTCCTCGTCTGCGCCGACGCGCCTCCGAAGGGCATGGACAGGGATGAAGCCTTCGATACCATGGCAGCCGCGGCCCGGACATACGCCGAACGGGCCGCCGCCCACGGGGTGAAGATCGCCATCGAACCCCTCGGACGCCATCCCTTCATCCCCGGTCCCCGCGAGGCCCTGGAGGTGATCGATCGAGCCGGACACGGCAGCCTGGGGCTGATGATGGATTTCTTCCACTACTACAAGTCGGGCGTTACATTCGAGGACATACGGGCGATCCCCGCCGAACTGCTGCTGATCGTCCACGTGGACGACTGCGAGGATCTGCCGGCTGAATCGTTGACCGACCAGCATCGTGTCTACATGGGCGAGGGCGTGCTGCCCCTGCGGAATATGCTGGGTGCGCTCCGTGAAAAGGGCTACTCGGGCGCCCTGTCGGTCGAGATCTTCCGGGAGGAATACTGGAAGAATTCCCCTGTGGAAATTTCCACCTCAGCTAAGGCTGCCTACGACCGGATGATGGAGGCTTGAGTCCGGCACTTCGTTTAACCTTAGTATCCGCAATCCAGGTTGGCCATTCCACTACCGGCCCGGCAACGGGCCATAGGACCGCCAGCCGCCCGAAAGCCTGAAGGGCCTACTCCGCCAGTGACTTCCGGTACCGCAGGTTCAGGGACTTCGGATGGGCGGCGCGGGCCTCGTCGAGCCGGCTCACCGGTGTGGTGTGGGGGGCGTTCCGGACCAGGTCCGGATCCTTCTCCGCCTCTTCGGCAATAGCGAGCATGGCGTCGATGAACCGGTCGATGGATTCCTTGCTTTCGGTTTCCGTGGGTTCGACCATGGCCGCCTCGGGAACGATGAGCGGGAAGTAGATCGTCGGCGCGTAGAAACCGTAGTCGAGCAGGCGCTTTGCGATGTCGAGCATCCTGACGCCGTGTTCACGGAACCGGGTGCCGGAAGCCACGAACTCGTGCTGGCAGGGCACTTCGGCGGGGATGGGCGTCTCCTTCTGGGTTCCGTGTAACAGGACGGTCCGGGGGTAATGGCGCTCCAGGCGACGCATGATGTAGTTGGCGTTCAGGATGGCGTTCTCGCTCACCTGGCGCAGGCCGTCGGGACCGTTGGCCCGGATGTAGGCGTAGGCCCGAACCATCATGCCGAAGCTCCCGCCGAAACTGCGCACGCGGCCGATGGATTCCGGCCTGTCGTAGTCGAGCCTGTACGCGTCGCCGTCCTTCACCGGCAGAGGCGTCGGCAGGAAGTCGACCAGGTCGCTCCGCACGCCGACGGGACCGGCACCAGGTCCTCCGCCCCCGTGGGGCGTGGAAAAGGTCTTGTGCAGGTTGAAGTGAACGACGTCGAAACCCATGTCGCCGGGCCGGGTGATGCCCAGAACGGCGTTCAGGTTCGCCCCGTCCATGTAGAGCAGGGCCCCCGCGTCGTGGACGATGTCCGCGATGGTGCGGATTTCGGATTCGAACAGGCCCAGTGTATTAGGATTCGTGAGCATGAAGGCGGCCGTTTCTTCGTCGATCAGTTCCGCCAGCCGTCCGGTGTCCACGAGTCCGTGGGCATTCGTCGGTATCTGTACCGTATCGTATCCCACCAGCGTGACACTGGCCGGGTTGGTGCCGTGGGCCGAATCGGGGATGATGACCTTGCGCCGGGCGTGTCCGCGGCGCTCGTGGTAGGCCCGCATGATCATCAGGCCGGTCAGTTCGCCGTGGGCGCCGGCCGCGGGCTGCAACGTGACCCCGTCCATCCCCGCGATTTCCGCGAGATCACTCGACAGTTCGTAAAGTAGCCGCAGGCTGCCCTGGCAGGTCTCGTCCTGCTGCAGAGGATGCAGCCGCGCGAACCCCGGCAGGGCCGCCATGTCCTCGTTGACCTTCGGATTGTGCTTAATGGTGCACGAACCGAGGGGATACATGGCCCGGTCGGGATGGTAGTTCAGGGTGGACAGCCGGGTATAGTGGCGGACGACGTCGACCTCGCTGACCTCGGGCAGATCAGGGGCCGCGGTCCGGATATCCGATTCGGGCAGGTAGGTAGAAATCGGCTTGACCGGCACGTCCGGCGCGGGCAGCCTGACGCCCCGTCTACCGGGGGAGCTCAGTTCGAAAATCAGCGGTTCCGACAATGGGTGTCCTCTCAATGCTCAGCTGAACCGGCCCAGGGCTTCGACGAGCCGGTCGATCTGCGAACGCGTTCGTCTTTCCGTGACCGCGATCAGCAGGCCGTTGTCCAGTTCAAGCGACGGGAAGCGTGCCAGGTCGACCCCGGCCAGCAACCCTTCGTCAGCGAGCCGGGTCACGATCTCACCTGCAGGCGCCGGCGTCCGTACCGCGAATTCCTTGAAGAACGGCCGGTCGAATGCGAGCTCGTAGCCGGGCAGCCTGGTAATCCGTTCGGCCGCGTAGTGGCTCTTGTGGAGACACAGCTCCGCGACTTCTTTCAACCCCTGTTTTCCGATCAGCGAAAGGTAGATCGTAGCCATCAGAGCGTTGAGCTGCTGGCTGGTGCAGATGTTCGACGTCGCCTTGTCCCGGCGGATGTGCTGTTCGCGGGCCTGCAGCGTCAGGACGAACCCCCGGCGATCCTCCTGGTCGACGGTCTGCCCCGCGATGCGGCCTGGCATGCGCCGGACGAAGCGGTCCCGCGCTGCGAAGAATCCCAGGGCCGGTCCGCCGTAGCTCACCTGGTTGCCCATGGATTGGCCTTCCCCCACGGCGATGTCCGCGCCGTAGGCACCCGGCGATTCGATGACGCCGAGGGAAATCGGGTCTACGGCCATGACCAGTAGGGCGCCCGCGCCGTGAACGACCCGTTCCAGGTCCCCCATGGATTCCAGGCAGCCGTAGAAGTTGGGATGCTGGACGATGACGCAGGCCGTGTCGTCGTCCAGGGCGGACGCCAGCCGGTCGGGATCCAGCGTGCCGTCCGTGCAGGAAACCGTCTCCACCCGGATGCCGGGCCCGTGGGCGTAAGTACGGACTGTTTCGACGTAATGGGGGTGCAGGCTGCCCGCCAGGATCACGCGGTCGCGCCGCGTCGCCGCGCGGGCCAGCATGGCCGCCTCCGCCGCCGCGGATGCGCCGTCGTACAAGGAGGCGTTGGCCACGTCCAGGCCCGTCAGTTCGCAGATCATCGTCTGGAACTCGTAAATCCCCTGGAGCGTACCCTGGCTCACTTCCGGCTGGTAGGGCGTGTAGGAAGTCAGGAATTCCGAGCGGCCGGCAAGGTGGCCTATGGCGCTGGGAACGAAATGATCGTACATGCCGCCGCCCACGAATGAAGCCAACCGGTCGGCCGAATCGTTACAGGCGGCCATCTCGCCCATCGTGTCGTGGAGCTCGAGTTCCGAAAGGGCGGGGGGGAGATCCAGCGGACCGTCGAGCCGAACGTCTTTCGGGATGACGCTCAGCAGCTCTTCGACAGAATCGATGCCGATAGCGGCCAACATCGCCTGCCGGTCGGCATCTGTATTGGGTATGTACGCCATGGACACTCCGCGGTGACCGGCCGCCTCAGGCGCCGGTGAAGGAACTGTAGTCCGCGGCGGTCATCAGGCTTGTGAATGCGCCCGCGTCATCTACCTGGAGCTTGATCATCCATCCGTCGCCGTAGGGGTCCTGGTTGACTGCTTCCGGGTTGTCTTCCAGGTCGTCGTTGACCTCCGTCACGGTCCCGCCCAGCGGACTATAGAGGTCCGAAACGGTCTTCACGGCCTCCACCGCCCCGAAAACGCCCATCTCGGCCACGGTATCGCCTTCCGTGGGCAGTTCCACGAAGACGATGTCGCCGAGTTCGGATTGCGCGAAATCGGTGATGCCGACGGTGGCGATGTCGCCCTCCATGCGCACCCACTCGTGTTCGGAAGAATAGCGGAGATCCGAGGGCGTGTTCATACGTTCCTTTCTCCGGCGTTTCGGTCCGTTGCGGGCCGCTTCCGCCGGTCAAATCTTCAACTCAGGGGTACACACCGGTCATATTGTCAACTCAAGTGGCTCATCGATTCAACGAAGGCCGTATCCGCCTCCCCGGAACGGAAGGTCGGGTGCTTCAACATGTACTGATGGAACGGTATCGTCGTGTTGATGCCTTCGACGATGAACTCGTCCAGGGCCCGTTCGGCCCGTGTAAGCGCTTCCTCCCGGTCCTTTCCCCAGACGATCAGCTTCGCCAGCATGGAATCGTAAAACGGCGTGACGACATACTGGGCGTACACGTGGCTGTCCACCCGCACACCATAGCCGCCCGGCGTGTGAAAACTGGTGATCTCTCCCGTGGAGGGCATGAAGTTCCGGTCCGGGTCCTCGGCGTTGATCCTGCATTCGATGGCGTGTCCACGCAGTTCAACGTCTTCCTGCGAGAACCCCAGGGGACAGCCCGCGGCGACGCGGATCTGTTCCTTGACCAGGTCCTGTGAAACGACCATTTCCGTCACGGGATGTTCTACCTGGATTCGCGTGTTCATTTCCATGAAGTAGAACTGCCGGTCATCCGTCACCAGGAATTCCACGGTGCCGGCGTTTTCATAGTCGATGGACCGTGCCGCTCTCAGGGCCGCGTCGCCGAGACCGGACCGCAGTTCGTCGTCTACGAAGGGGGAGGGCGACTCTTCGATGAGCTTCTGCCGTCTCCGCTGAATCGAGCAGTCCCGCTCGCCCAGGTGGACCACCTGGCCGTGCTGGTCGCCCAGGACCTGCACCTCGATGTGCCGGGCTTTCTCGATATATCGTTCCAGATACAGCGCGGAATTGTTGAACGCGTTCTGGGCCTCCCGGGAGGCCTGCCGGAAGGCTTCTCGCAGTTCGTCGGCGTTGCGCACGATGCGGATGCCCCGTCCGCCGCCGCCTGCCGAAGCCTTGATCACCAGGGGGAAACCGATGTCCTCCGAGGCCGCCAACGCCGCATCCTCGTCGGCCACGGTGTCCTCAGTCCCCGGAATGGTGGGCACGTCGGACGCCGCCACCGTCTTCCGCGCTTCGGCCTTGTCGCCCATGAGGCGGATGGCCCTCGACGCCGGTCCGATGAAGGCAATGTCGCAGGATTCGCACACTTCGGCGAAGTGGGGGCTTTCGGAAAGGAATCCGTACCCGGGATGCACAGCTTCGGCGTTCATGATTTCCGCCGCGCTGATGATGCGGGGTATGTTCAGGTAACTGTCGTTGGGCGAGTTACTGCCGATGCAGACCGCCTCGTCGGCGAAGCGTACGTGGAGAGAGTCCTGGTCCGATTCGGAGTGGACGGCCACCGTCGCGATATTCAACTCTTTGCAAGAGCGGATTACGCGCAGGGCGATCTCGCCGCGGTTTGCGATGAGGATCTTCTGGAACATCGATGCCTATGCCGGTTCGATCAGAAACAACGGTTGGCCGTATTCGACGGGCTGGGCGTCTTCTACCAGGATGGCCATCACCCGTCCGTTCAATTCGGACTGGATGGGGTTCATCAGCTTCATGGCTTCGATGATGCACAGCTGTTGGCCGGCACTGATCCGGTCCTGCTCCTTTACGAAGGGCTCGGCTTCAGGTTCGGATGACCGGTAGAAGGTGCCCACCATGGGCGAGGTCACCTCGATATAAGTACTGTCGGCGGAATCTGCCTGACCGTTATCCGACGGGCTGCTTGCCGCGGGCGTAGCGGCGGCCGGCGCATGGGCTTCCGCCGCGGGAGCGGGAACGACGGCCGCTGTCGTGCCGGGCGCCATTCGGACGACCCGGATCCTGCGGTCGCCCTCGGCCACCTCGACCTCCAGGATGTCGGTGTCCCGCAACGACTCGATCAGCTTGAGCACCTCATCGATTCCCATGTCTGACTCCTCGGTAGGGCGGTTACACCCACTATCGGTAGGGCGGTTACACCCGCTCTACGTACTCCCGGGACCGCGTATCGATGCGCAACACGTCGCCCGGGTTAATGAACAGCGGGACCTGAACCACGGCGCCGCTCTCGAGCGTGGCCGGTTTGGTGCCTCCCGACGCGGTATCGCCACGGACGCCCGGGTCGGTCTGCGTCACTTCCAGCTCGATGAAATTCGGCATCTCAATGCCCACGACGCCCTGGTCCGCGGTGAGCAACTCGAGCGTCATGCTGTCCTTGATGTAATCTTTATTGTCGCCGATGATTGCCGCGCCTACCGGTACCTGTTCGTAGGTCTCCAGGTCCATCATGTAGTACATGTCGCCGTCGGCGTACTGGAATTGGGCCTTGCGCCGTTCCACACGCACGTCTTCCAGCTTGTCCGAGGCCTTGTAGGTCTTATCGATAACGGACCCGGTGTGGAGATGTTTCAGGCGGGTGCGCGAAAAGGCCGTCCCCTTGCCAGGCTTGATGTGTTCGCAACCCGTGATGAAGTATATGGACCCATCAATCCGTATAGCCATACCGGTGCGCAATTCCGTAGCGTTTACCATTTGATTCGGCGGGTCTCCTTGACCAGCCCTGTCGGCTGGTACGCGAAAACCGGGTAATCGGCGGATATACGGCGCGCCGAGGATCCTGTCCGGACGGGAAGAATACATCCCATTTGCAGGGTGGGCAACGGGATTCGAACCCGCGACCTCCAGAGCCACAGTCTAGCGCTCTAACCAACTGAGCTATGCCCACCATCACCGACGAATGGAGCAAGCAATATAGGCGCGATACCAAACTTCTGTCAAGGGATTTGTCCGAGATCCGGCACCCGTTCGGCGAGGTGGCGAGGCAAGGTCTTCGTTCCATGTCCGGCCGCCGAATTCACGCGGAGCGTAACGGGGGAAACCGCTCAAAATCGCCCACTCCGGTCCGATGCGCCATCATCCGATGCGCCATCCTTCGAAGCGCCATCTATTGATTCGAAGACCGGCGCCGCCTCTTCAAGGGGACGTCGGACGACGGTTTCGGGCAGGCGCACGTCGATGTCCGCCGGCTTCAATCCGCGATTGACCGACTGCGTCCGGTAGTTCAACTCGAACGTCCCCGCTTGATGGCCCTCGCGGGTTATCCGGATGCGGTCTGGTCTCCAGATCCCATTCCGTCTGCGAAAGCGTTCGTACGTCCTGGTGACGGTTGCACGGTTCACAGGAGATTCCGACACCTCCCGCGTGACCGACATGGTCTTCGTGTCGATCCACAGCGATCTCCGGCCGTTGCCGACCACGAGCGTGACGGCCGCCGAACCTCCGTCCTGGCGGTAGTCCGCTACGGGCAGCCCGCCGTATCTTCCCGGCGCTACGGTCCCGGTCACGGCGGCGCGCACGTCCTCCAGGGTCAGGTCCAGACCGGGAATGGTGGCGTCGCCTGTCCCGACCGTGCCTTCGAACACCGTGTTTTCCCGGGGTATGTACAGACGTACCTGGCGGTCGTGAATGAGGAGAACGGCGAGGATCTGGAAGAGGGATCCATGCACGTCGATACGGAATCGCGCCGGGTTGAGATATCGAATTCGAAGCGATGCGCGGCCCCGGCGGTTCGCGAAGGATGTCTCGACAACCGCACTGCCCCTGAAATCCTGAAGGCGCGCGGAGGCCGCATCGATCTCCCGCAGAAGCATTTCGACCGGTAATTGAGGCGGCGCTGCGGCCGGCGGCCGGCAGGACAGCAACAGGAGGCCTATGCTGGCGAGCAACCAGGATCGGCCGGCCCGGTGCGGGCCATGCGGACCGGGCGTCTTACCTTGCATCCTGGAGTTTTTGCAGAATCTCTTCGGATTCCTCGGGGGTTATGTCTTCCATCTCGAGGGCGCGCTCCCAGAAACGGACGGCGCGATCGCGCATGCCGAGCTGATTGTAGATGTCTCCGAGGTGGTCGTGCACCGTCGCGCTGGTGTCTTCGAACTGAATGGCTTTTTCCACATACAGCCGCGCATTACGGTAGTCGCCCTGCCTGTAATACACCCATCCCAGGCTGTCCAGGAACGCTCCGTTCTCCGGGCTCTGCTCGAGCGCTTTTTCGATCATCACCTTGGCTTCTTCGAGCCGCAGGCCCCGGTCGGCCAGGATATAACCCAGGTAGTTCAGCGTGTAAATGTCGTCGGGATCGATTTCCAGGGCGGTCTCGAAGGTGGCCACGGCTTTCTCGAACTGTCCCGACTGGTCGTAGTTCTGCGCCAGCAGGAAGAGGAGGCGGTGATGTCCCTCGAACCGATCGACCGCTTCTTCCGCGATCTCGATGGCCTCCTCGTAATGCTTCTGCTCCGTATGGGCGTAACCCAGGTAGAACCACAGGTCGGGGTTTCCGGGAACGATTTCCAATCCGTCGCGAAGGACCTGGATGCCGACTTCGTAGTCCTCCTGGCGCAGATGGGACAGCCCCAGATTCACCCACCCTCGTCCGTCGTTCGGATTGAGATCCACGACCTTTCGGAATTGTGCGACGGCCTGGTCGAAATCCTCCCTGGACATGTAACTGACGCCCAGATACAGGTAGAGCTCGGGAATCTCGGGAAGGATCGACATGGCCTGGGTGAGCACGCTTTCCGCCTGTTCGAACTTGTCCTGCCGGAGGTAGGCCAGGCTCAGGCTGATCCATCCGCGGGGATCATGGCGATTGATGTTTATGCTTTTCTGTGCCTGATCGATGGACTTGTTGTACATCTCGTTATCGAGATAGACGTTCGCCAGGTTCAGGCGCAGGGTGACGTCGTCCGGCAACGATTCCACGCCTTCATGCAATGCGGCGATTCCGTCCTGCGTCCGTCCTTGTTCCATGAGGGCGTAACCCAGCGAAATCCAGCTTCTGCCGTGGGTGGGATCCGCTGCGATGGCCGACCTGAACGCGTCGACTGCGAGGGGATAGGCGCCGGATTCCTGGTATACGAATCCAAGGTGCAGGTAGAGGTCGGCGTGCTCTCCCAGGATGCCCAGGCCGTCTTTCAGTGCGGTCTCGGCCCGTTCGGCATCCCCGGCGCCGCGGTACGCCAGTCCGAGGCTGATCCGGTATTTCACTTCTCTTGCGTCCAGCGAGATTGCTTTCTTCAGCGGAGCCACGGCCTCTTCCGGCCTGTCCTGGGTGAGCAGCACTTCTCCCATCGTTCCGTGGAGCACGGCCGCGTCGGGATGTAATTCCAGACCCTCGCGCAGGGTAGCCAGCGCCTGCTCGGTCTCGCCGAGGTCCTGGTAGGCGTCGCCCAGTTCCGCCCACAGATCCGGAGACGTCCGGTTGTGCTCGAGCAGCAGCCGGTACTCTTCGGCCGCTTCGCCCGGCCGGCCGAGGAACTTCAGGAGGAGCGCGAGCCGGCGCCGCAGGTCCGCTTCCCGGTCGGGCCCCAGCGCGATAATCTCCCGGTACATGACAACGACCCTGTCCCACTGCCGTCTCTCCTCGTAGATCTCCGTCAGGCCTATCCTTGCGGGAATCGAATCGGGATAGTCGTCCAGCACTTTCCGCAACGCGATGACCGCCTTGTCATACATCCCTCTCCTTTTGTAGGCGTCGGCCAGTTTGAAATGGAATTCAGGATTGCGCGGCGCCAGGCGGCTCAGCGTTTCAAGTTCCCTGAGGACGGCTTCCGGGTCGTTCAATCGGTCCGCCAGCTGGGAAAGGGCGATATGGGCCTCGATGTGGTTCGGCTCCAGCGTGACGGCCCGTTCGAATGCGGCCCGGGCCGGCAGGTACTTGCCCAGGTCGGCTTGGCACTTCCCCAGCACGACCCATGATTCCGTTGCTGTCGAATCGAGGGCTACCGCCGTCCGGGCGTGCCGCTGCGCCTTGTCGCGGTCGAATACCCGGTAGAAGTTCACGGCGAGCGCGGTGTGGATTTCCGCGGACGAGGGATCGAACTCGAGCGCCTGTAGATAGGATTTGATTGCGTTATCCGTATCGTTCTGGGCGTCGTAGAGGCCGCCCCGGGCGTAATGCTCCAGGGCCTTGGCCCGGTCTTCCTGGCCATGTACATTGCCCTGGGGACACAGGGCGGTCAGCGCCATGAAGACGAGTAGGGCGTACCACCGGGCCGGACCGAACTTGACCGGTCTTCTTCCCGCCCGCATGTGTCCGCCCGTCGTCAGGCGATTATCGGAATATCCGTGTAATATCATTGAATACCACGAAAACCATCAGCACCAGCAGCAGGGCCATGCCCGTCTGCTGCCATATAAGCCGGTACCTCAGGGAAAGCGGACGCCGGAGCACTTTCTCGACGCCCAGGATGAGCAGTTGGCCGCCGTCGAGCGCAGGAATGGGCAGCAGGTTGAGAATGGCGAGGTTGATGCTCAGAAAGGCCATGAAGCTGAACAGACTGCTGGCTCCCTGGCGGGCGCTGTCTCCCGCCATCCTTGCGATGGCGATGGGGCCGCCCACCGAGTCGGTGGACACCTCCCCCAGGACCAGTTTCTTGACGAATCCGAGTATGGTGTAGGTGACGTTGACCAGTTGCGTCCCCGCCAGTCCGGCGGAGGAGACCAGCCCCGCAGGACTGCGTTTGATATGATCCTGCTGGGTTATGCCGATCTGGCCGATATCGATCACGTCTCCGGTCTCGCGGTCCAGGTCCTGGGCCGTGATGGGTATGACGATCACCTGGTGGTACTGGCCGTTTCGTGTCCAGGACACCGTGGTTTCCATGCCCGGACGGACGCGTATCAGTTCGACCATTTCGTACCACTGCGTGACCGGGGCGCCGTTTACCGAGGTAATGACGTCCCCAGACCGCAGGCCGGCCTTCTCGGCTGGAGAGTCCGGGATGACTGAGCTCACGGCCGACGCGCGGAAATAGTCCAGGCCGGCCAGGCGTTCCGCCGCGTCGTCGCCGCCGTACCGTACTTCTAACGCGCGTTCCTGTCCCTCCCGCTGCACTTTCAGATCGAGGGACGCCGCCGTGCCGGACGCGAGCCGTTCCCTTACATCCTCCCACGTATCGACGGGCGCCTGGTCGATCTCGAGGATTTCATCGCCGACCTGCAACCCCGCCGCCGCGTAGGGGCTGGCGTTTTCCACCCGGCCAACCGTGGTCGTATCGACGAGCATCACGCCCATGGTCGCGTAGAACAGCCAGAAGATGATGAAGGCGAGGACGAAATTCATTCCGGGACCGGCCGCGATGACGAAGGCACGCGCTCCCACGGACTTGGATTGGAATTCCCAGGGCTCGTTCCCGTGCTCTTCTCCATCGGCATCGGGCTGCTCTCCGGCCATTTTCACATACCCACCCAGGGGGATCCAGGAGATGCAATACTCGGTGTCTCCTATGGTCTTTCCGATCATCTTGGGCGGGAATCCGAGAGAGAACCGCTCCACCCGGATGCCCATGCGCTTGGCGGCCAGGAAGTGACCGAGCTCATGGATGAAGACCAGCAGCCCCAGGACGAATATCGCCGATAACACGGTTGTCAACATGCCTGCTTCTCCGTTCTAGTCTTGCCGTTTGCGATGCGTTCACCCGGCGTCGCCCGCGAGGACGCCTGCCCGGATGCCAGAGTGAATATAAGGGTGTGCGGTGCTATCCGGCAATCAACTTTTCCCTGCAGTACGTCCTGGTCCACCGGTCCGCCGCCACGATGGATTCCAACGTAACCGGTGCCGCGCTACCCGGGGCTGCCCCGTGCCGGTCGCTACCCGGTGCGGCCCCGTGCCGGTCCATGGCATCGGCGATGATGCGTGGTATGTCGTTAAACCCGATCCGCTGCTGGAGGAAGGCCTCGACGGCCACTTCGTCGGCCGTGCTCAAAACGGCGGGCAAGGTGGACCCGCGGCGGATGGCGTCGTAGGCGAGACCCAGGCAGGGAAACATGGCTACATTGGGCGGATCCAGTGTCAGGGACCAGTGCCGCGTGATGTCGAACCGGGGCCACGGTGTTTCCAGGCGTTCCGGGTACGAGAGGGCATACTGGATCGGTATGCGCATGTCGGTCGGACCCATCTGGGCCAACAGCGATCCGTCTACCATCTCTACCATGGAGTGGATGATGGACTGCGGATGGATCACCACGTCGATCTTCGACACGGGGAGGCCGAAGAGCCAGTGGGCCTCGATGACCTCGAATCCCTTGTTCATGAGCGTGGCGGAATCGATCGTGACCTTCCGTCCCATGTTCCACGTGGGATGGTTCAGCGCTTCTTTCGACGACATCCGCGACAGTTCATCCGGGTCGCTGTCGCGAAAGGGTCCGCCCGATGCCGTCAGGACCACGCGCTCGACCCGGTCCGGGTCCTGGCCGGACAGGCACTGGTGCACCGCGCAGTGTTCGCTGTCCACGGGCAGGATCTCCACGCCGTGGCGACGCGCCGCCGCCATGACGATCTCCCCGGCCATGACCAGGATCTCCTTGTTGGCCAGTCCGATGGTCTTGCCCGCTTCGATCGCCCTCAGCGTGGGCACCAGCCCCGCGCTGCCCGGAAGGGCGCTGATAACCAGGTCCACGTCAGGATGGGTGACCGCTTCGATCAGTCCCTCCACACCCGTGTGGATCGATGGCGCGCCGGCGCCGCGGGCAAGCGCTGCCGCCCGTTCCGCGTCGTGGACGGCGATCATGCGCGGGCCGAACCGCGCGATCTGCCGCTCCAGCAGATCGACCCGGCTATGGGCGGTAAGGCTGTGCGCCGCGTACCGGTCCGGGAAGGCCGCGATGACCTCCAGCGTCTGCGTGCCGACTGAACCCGTCGAACCCAGGATGGCGATTTGCTTCATGGCTTCAGTTTACTCCGATCGAGGTGTCAGCCGACGGCGTAGGCCAGGTAGTAATACACGAAAGGCGCCGCGAAGAAAACGCTGTCGAACCGGTCCAGTATCCCGCCATGGCCCGGTATGAGGCTAGAAGAATCCTTCAGGCCCGCGTCCCGTTTCACCAGGGACTCCGCCAGGTCGCCCACTTGGGCGACGATGCCGCCCGCCGCGCCCAGGACGACGCAGTGCAGCGGACTGAGAAAGGGAAACAACGCATATTTGAGCGCGAACATGAAGGCGACGGCGCCGATCAGCCCCCCGATGGCGCCCTCGACGGTCTTGCCCGCGCTGACGCGGGGCAGCAGCTTGCGGCGACCCATCAACCTGCCGGTAAAGTAGGCGAAGGCGTCGTAGGACCATGGTATGGCGAATGCGAGGAGGACCGGTGCCATGGCCCGGCCTCCCCATGCCGTGACGTCCGGATCGACGATGGGCCAGCTGCCCAGGAGGATCAGGTGGCTGCCTAGCAGGCCGATGTAGACGACGCCGAAAACCGTGGCCGCCACGTTATGGAAGTGGGAATGCGCGCCTTTCCTGAATATCTCCGAAGTGGCGGTCGTAAGCAGGAGGACTGTGAGGATCAGCGGGGCGTGGTTGCCCGCTTCAAGCCAGGCGTCGAGACACAGCAGGAAAACCGCGGGTACGCCGATGTACCTGTTAGGCGCTGTGTCCCTGGCCGCTGCGATTCCGTGGAATTCGCGCAGGCCGAAGAGCACGACGAGGGTGACGAACACGAAGAGGCCCGTTCCGCCCATCCAGCAGAGGAACACGATGCACGGGACGAATACCACGCCCACGATGACACGGACCCACGTCTCCGCGAAGGCGGCCATGGAGATCCACTCCGTTACGTGTTGTGAGAAGAGACCTGCTCGCCGGTCCGACCGAAACGGCGTTCTCTCGACTGGTAATCCCTGACGGCCGCGATGAAATGGCTGCGTGTGAAATCGGGCCAGAGGACCGGTGATACCAGGATTTCGGTATAGGCCAACTGGTAGAGCAGGAAGTTGCTGATCCGCATCTCACCGCTGGTCCGGATCAACAGGTCCGGGTCGGGAAGGTGCTCCGTGTACAGGTAGGAAGCAAAAAGTGTTTCGTCGATGGCTTCCGGATCCAACCTGCCTGCCTGGACGTCCAGGGCGATACATTGCGCGGCTTCGACGATCTCCTGCCTGCCGCCGTAATTCAAGGCGAAATTCAACAGAAGGCGGTCGTTGCCCGCCGTTTGCTCGGTTATCTGACGTATGACCTGACGATTGGATTCCGGTAGTTCGTCCCACCTGCCCAGGAAGGAGACCCGGATCCCGTGTGTGCTGGCTTCCTCGAAGGCGCCCTGGAGCGATTCGACGATCAACCGCATGATGGCGGCGACTTCCCGCCTGGGCCGGTTCCAGTTCTCGGTGGAGAACCCAAAGAAGGTGAGGATCCCGACACCGAACTCCCCTGCACACCGGATCATTTCGCGAACGGACTTCACCCCCGCGGAGTGTCCCTGGTCCCGCGCGAGCCCCTGCTTCTTCGCCCATCGCCCGTTGCCATCCATGATGAACGCGATGTGGCGGGGCATGCGCTCCGGATGCAATCCTTCTTCCGAGACCGCCCGGTCTTGCTCTGCGTCTCGACCCACGTCACCCCCGTAAGGCCGCCGGCGGGTATGGACCCTGAATGGCCGGATTCCGCCTATATCTCCAGGATTTCCTGTTCTTTTGCCGATATGGCGCTGTCGATGGAGGAGATATGCTGGTCGGTGAGATCCTGGATGGTTTTCTGATGCCGTTTGCTTTCATCTTCCGACAACCGGTGGGCTTTCTCTTCGGCCTTGATGCGCTCGTTCATTTCCCTGCGGACGTTTCGGATCCCGATCTTGCTGTCCTCGCCGAGTTTCTTGATCAGTTTCACGTATTCGTGCCTGCGCTCTTCGGTCAGCGGAGGTACCGGCAGGTGAATCACGTTGCCGTCGGAATTCGGCATTAGTCCCAGGTCGGACGTCTGGATGGCCCGGACGATTTCGTTGATCATCTGCTTGTCCCACGGCTGTATCGAGATCGTGCGGGCGTCCGGCGTGTTCACGGTGGCGACCTGGTTGATGGGCGTCATGGTCCCGTAGGCTTCGACCTGGATGTTGTCCAGCAAAGCCGGATTGGCCCGGCCGGCCCGGACGCCGGCGAGTTCCGTGCGCAGCACCTCGACGGACTGATCCATTTTTCGATTGGTCTCTTTGATGATCTCATTCGCTTCCACGATACACCTCACTGGCATCGGAAAACCGGCATCGATCCTGCCGGTTGGGATGTTCGGTTCGCTATTCTCCGCCCAGTTCGTACCGGACGAACCGTCTGACCATGATATTCTCGCCCAGGGTGGCCACCGCCTCCGTGACCAGCTCCCGCACCGTCTTGTCGGTATCCCGGATGAACGGCTGTTCCAGGAGACAGTTTTCCTGGTTGAATTTCTCGATCTTCCCCTGGACGATCCGGTCGATGATATGGTCCGGCTTGCCCTCGTTCCGGGCCTGATTCCGGTAGATCTCCCGCTCTTGTTCCAGGACGGCTTCTTCAATCTGGTCCCGGTCCACGGCGATAGGACGCGTGGCCGCCACTTGCATGGCGATATCCCGGGCCAGGGTTTGGAAGGACTCGTTCCGGGCGACGAAATCGGTTTCGCAGTTGATCTCGACCATCGTGGCGATTCGGCTGCCGGGATGGATATAGGTATGAATGATGCCTTCTTTCGCTTCCCGCGCGCTTTTCTTCGACGCCGCCATGATGCCTTTTTCTCGCAGGAGCGTGACCGCCTGCTCGATACTGCCGCCGGACTCTTCGAGGGCCCGCTTGCAGTCCATCATCCCGGCGCCGGTCTGGTTCCTCAGGGTCTTTACGTCACTTGCTGATATAGTCATGAATGCATATCACTCTTAGCGAATGCGGAACATCCGCTACGGCCGCCTTTCTCCGGCCACGTATCCGGCTTCGGGCTCGCTCCTCGAATTCCTCGATTTCCTCGACCGGTTCTTCGTATCCGGTTTCAGGCTTGCTCCTCGACTTCTTCGACTTCCTCGACCGGTTCCTCGTCCGAGGGAACGGGCCGGCCGGAGTTGCGCAGCCCTTCTTCCACGGCGCTCGCGACGACTTCCGTGATGAGGCCGATGGACCGGAGGGCGTCATCGTTCCCCGGTATGGGATAGTCGATCAGGTCGGGGTCGCAGTTCGTATCCAGAATGCTGACGATTGGGATCTCCAGGGTATTTGCCTCCGCAACCGCGATACGTTCCTTCCGGGTGTCCACCACGAAAATGACACCGGGCAGGTCGCGCATGTCGCGGATTCCGCCCAGGACCTTCTGAAGGCGATCGCGCTCCTTTTCCAGGCTCGCGGCCTCCTTTTTCGTGAGCGCCGCCATGGTGCCGTGTTCTTTCATTTTCTCGAGTTCTTCCAGGCGTTTGACGCTGGTCTGGATGGTCTGGAAGTTCGTCAGCATGCCACCGAGCCAGCGCTCCGCGACGTAGAACATGCCGCACCGCTGCGCCATTTCGATAATGATGGGCCGAGCCTGCTTCTTCGTACCCACGAAGAGGACGGACTGCCCTTTCTCGACGGCCGTGCGCACGGCTTTGTACGCGATTTCGATCTGACCGAGCGTCTTCTTCAGATCGATGATGTAGATATTGTTGCGCTCGGCGAATATGAACTGTTTCATCTTCGGGTTCCAGCGTCGGGTCTGGTGACCGAAGTGAACGCCGGCGTCAAGTAATTCCTGAATGGTCGGAATCCCCATTGGCGGCTCTGATCTCCTTGTCTGGCAGGCGGATCGGCCTGCGTCCCGTGAATTAACGCTTCGAGAACTGGAACCGCTTCCGCGCGCCGGCCAGTCCGTATTTCTTGCGTTCCTTGATACGTGAATCCCGCGTCAGCATGCCCGCTTCGCGCAACGGGGTGTGCAGGCTTTCATCCATGTCCTTAAGCGCTCTCGCGATTCCGAGCCTCAGCGCCCCGGCCTGTCCGGTCTTGCCTCCGCCGAAGGTCCGGGCAAACACGACCACCTGGTCGTTCATTTCGGTGAGCACCAGGGGTTCCTCGATCGCGGAGACGAGGCCGGCCCGGTCGAAGTATTCGATCAGCGGCTGGTCGTTGACCTGGTGGCTCGCTCCCTCCTTCTTCGCGCGCAGCCACACCTTGGCGACGGCACGTTTCCTCCTGCCCACCGCGTGGTGTCCATGGGTATCCGAATTCATGCTTCGTTACGCTCCTTTTTTATAATTCCAGCGCGACCGGTTTCTGGGCGCTGTGGGGGTGTTCCGCGCCGGCGTACACGCGGAGTTTACGGAATATCTGCCGGCCGAGGGCGTTGTGCGGCAGCATGCCCTTGATGGCCATGCGCAACACGCGATCCGGATGGCGGGCGGCCATTCGCTCGTAACTGATTGCCTTCAGGCCGCCGGGATAGCCGCTGTGGCGATAGTAGATCTTGTTCTGTGGCTTCTTGCCGGTCAGGACCACCTTTTCCGCGTTGATGACGATGACGTGGTCGCCGGTATCCAGGTGCGGCGAGAAGATCGGCTTGTGCTTGCCGCGCAGGATCTTGGCCACTTCGCTGGCCAGCCTGCCGAGCACCTTGCCGTCGGCGTCCACGACGTGCCAGTCGCGCTGCAGGTCTTCTTTCTTAACAGTCGGTGTATTCATGAATGGTACACGCTCCTTTATCCGGTAGCGGCCGGTTGCCATGCGTGGTGTGACAACGCGGCGAGACTTTCGGCGTAGGGCCGCCTGGCCACACCGCGTTCAGTGATGATCGCAGACACGTAACGGGCCGGAGTTACGTCGAATGCGGGATTGTAAACTTCCACCTCTTCGGGCGCGTTGCGTCCGCCCGGCCCCTGGCTGATTTCAGCGGCATTGCGCACTTCGATCGGGATCTCGCTGCCCGACTCGATGGACAGGTCGATCGACGAGAACGGCGCCGCCACGTAAAGGGGCACGTCGTGCGCATCGGCCAGCACGGCCACGCCATAGGTGCCGATCTTGTTGGCGACGTCGCCGTTGGCGGCCACACGGTCCGCGCCGACGATCACGCAGTCGATTCGGCCTTCCTTCATGACCTGCGCGGCCATGCTGTCGCAGATGAGCGTCACGCCGACTCCGGCCTGGGCCAGTTCCCAGGCAGTCAGCCTGGCGCCCTGGAGGACGGGTCTCGTTTCATCCGCGTACACGTGTACGCGCTTTCCTTCATTGTGCGCCTGATACACCACGGCGAGGGCCGTACCCACACCCGATGTGGCGAGCGCGCCGGCATTGCAATGGGTGAGCACGCTCTGGCCGGACCGCAGCATGGCCGCGCCGTGTTCACCGATCAGGCGGCAGGTACGCTCGTCCTCCGATTGTATCGCCTCGGCTTCTCTGAGCAGGGCGCGCTTGATGTCCTCCACCGGCGCCTCACGTTGTTCCAATGCGGTCCGGCGCATGCGTTCCAGGGCCCAGAACAGGTTCACCGCCGTGGGACGGGTCGCAGCCAGCAGGTCCACGGCCTCGTCGACCTCCCGGCTGAAGGACAGGTATTCGTCCGCGCCGCTTTTCCGGACGCCGAGTACGACGCCGTAGGCCGCGGCGACGCCAATGGCCGGCGCGCCGCGCACTTTCAGCCCTTTGATGGCCTCCGCCACGGATTCGATATCCCGGCAGTGCGCGTAGACCACTTCACCGGGCAGGCGCGTCTGGTCCAATAGTACCAGCACGCCTTCGTCGCGGTCCCACCGTATGGTCGTGAAATTCATGACTGCAACGTCTCTCCCGGGTTGATTCCGGTCAGGGCGTAATCATCTCCAGGAACCGGGCGTGCCGGTCCGCAATCTCTTCTTCGGTGAGCGATACGAGCCGCCGGACACTGAAGTCTTCCACGTTGAAAGAAGCCATGACGCTTCCGTGCACCATGGCGCGTTTCAGTGCGCCGACGCCCCTGTCGCCCGACTGGGCGAGATAACCCATGAAACCGCCCGCGAAGGTGTCCCCGGCGCCCGTCGGATCTACCACGGAGGTCACGGGGTATGAAGGGATGCCGTACCAGGCGTCGCGGGTACAGAGCGTCGCGCCGTGCGCACCTCTTTTGACGACTACGGCCCGCGGTCCGAGCTCCAGGATCCGTTCCGACGCCCGTACCAGGTTGTTGTCGTCCACCAGTTGAAGGGCCTCCTGGTCGTTGATGATCAATACGTCCACCCGGCTGAGCGTCGACAGCAGGGACGCCCGGTTGCCACTGATCCAGAAATCCATGGTGTCGCAGGCGACGATTCCGGGACGGTCCGCCTGGGAAAGCACTTCGCGCTGCAGGTCCGGGTCGAGGTTCGCCAGAAATACGTGATCGTGCGCACGGTGCCGGTCCGTCAGTACGGGTTTGAATCCGGAAAACACGTTCAATTGCGTGTCGATCGTGCGCCGGTCGTTCATATCGGCGGCGTATTCGCCTGCCCAGCGGAAGGTCTTGCCTTCCTTTATCTCAAGTCCCGATATGTCGACCTGTCTCTCCCGCAGGAAATCCAGGGACTCCAGGGGAAAGTCGTTCCCCACGACGGCGATGACGTCTACCGGCGCGTAGAAACTCGCGGCAGCCGAAAAATAGGTCGCCGAACCCCCGATCGCGTCGTTTGCTTCTCTTTCGGGCGTTTTCACAGAATCGAACGCTACCGAACCGACTACGAGAACGCCCAATCCCTATGCCTCGCTTTCCAGCGCGTCCACCACGTCTTCGGGAACGCCCGCATCCGGCCGGCGGATAATCTCACCCGTTACCGCGTCCGTCGAGACCTCGACCCGGGGCGCGTCTCCCCAGAGTCGTTCGAGTCCATAGAAAGCGCGGACTTCGTCTCTGAACACGTGTATTACCACGTCCACGTAGTCAAGCAGGACCCACCGCCAGCTCTGTTTGCCCTCCGAATGCCAGGGCGCCGTATCTCGCTCCTTGAGGTCTGCCGTTACCTGCTCGACGACCGCCTTGATCTGCGGTTCGGAACCGGCAGTCCCGATGACGAAGTAGTCCGTGATGGAGGATAGCCCCCTGAGATCGATAATCATCACGTCGACCGCATTCTTGGCCAGCATGGAAAGGGCGGCCTGCTCAGCGATTTCTTGCGATGCCAACGCCACGGTCAATCGTTCTCCTCGTAAAACAGCAGTTCACCGTAGTCTCTGCCGATCACCACCGATACGTCCACCAGGCGATCCTCATTACGCTGGAGCAGGACGTGATGGGTGCCCAGTGCATTCCCGACCGCCCTGGCGGCCTGGGACGGGCCATCCGTTCCCCTGCGGTCCAGCACCACCGTTTCCCGGTAACCGAAATGATCCGCGTTGTCGATATTGACCACGTCGAATCCCCGTTCCCTGAGGAAACGCATGGCCAATTGTCCGATACCCCGTTCCCCGCAACCATTCAGGACCTCCACCTGCACCTGAAAGGCCGAGGGGTCTATGACCGCCGTGTCTGTACGTTCGGCGGATGAAGAAAATGCGGACGAAGTCGCCACCGAGTAGACCAGATAGGCGTTCAGTCCGATCAGGATAATGATAACGCCTTCGAGCAGCCGGACGCGCCAGCGGCCACCGGGCCCGCGCCCGTCCGAAACGGCGTCCCGCCTGTTCGCGGAGGGTTTGATGACTTTTCTCGCCATGGCAAAAGCCCACACGGTTCACGTCCTGAAAATGGCCTGTACCGGGACCGTGGGACAATAGATCTTTAGCTTTCCAAAGAATACCGGGGAGCGAACTAGGGGAATACACCAGGAAGGGAAACATAGGCAGGGTACCAACAGTGTTTCATTGACCAGTTCCTTTCACCATGCGATCCCCCTTTGTATCCCGGTCTCGACGTAATCCCGCCTGTCCGATCGAACCCTGGTTCGACAGGTGGAATTCGATTCGCTTTCCAGACCCCTATATATACAGATGTAAGGGTATGGTGTCAACTCTTTTTTGCCTGGTTCGAGGCGTCACGCGGTCCGGTTGCGCAAGGCCTTTCGCGGGCGCGTTCACGCAGCCGGGATTCGGCCTCCGACAGGTGCTCCGGGGTGTTTATCCCGACGGTCTCTTCCGGCATCCCGGCCGGTGCGTCCGCTATGGGACTGCCCTGTCGCCGGAGTATCTCGATGGTATCCGTCAGATAGAACTCGCCCTGTCTGTTTTCCGGAGTCAGTTGATCCAGCGCCCGCAGCAGCAGGGAGGGCTCGAAACAATAGGTGCTGGTGTTGATCTCCCGAAGGGTCCGTTGTTCCGCCGTGGCGTCCTTCTCCTCTACGATCCGGTCGATGCGTCCCGCGCCGTCGCGCAGGATGCGGCCCAGGCCCGTGGGATCGCTGACGTGGGCGGTTAGTACCGAGGCCGCGGCACCGTTCCGGCTATGGGCATGAATCAACGACTCCAGGGTGGAGCGACGGATCAGCGGGGTATCGCCGGCCAGGACGAGGACGATGCCGCTTTCACCGGCCAGCAGGGGAACGGCCTGTTGCACAGCGTGACCCGTGCCCAGTTGTTCGTTCTGCACGGCGAATTCCACAGGCCAGCCGGCGAGGGCGCGCTTCACCGCGTCCGCCTGGTGGCCAACGATGACGATGACCCGTCGCGGGCGAAGCGCAAAGGCGGTCTCGAGCACATGGTGGATGAGCGGCCTGCCGTTTAGTCTGTGCAGCACCTTGGCCAGGTCGGATCCCATCCGGGTACCCTTTCCCGCCGCCAGAACCACCGTGATCAGGTCGCTGTTTCCTTCTGCCATGGACACTCCGGTTATGGGTCGGCAACACGGCGGACGAGATGGTCCACCGGTTTCAGGTCTTCCAGCAGGTCCGATACGGTTCGCCCGTGTACGGGGTGGACCAGGTCCGGCTGGATCTCCGCCAGGGGTGCGAGTACGAAGGCGCGCTCCGCCATGGCCGGATGGGGCAGGGAAAGCCGGGGAAGATCGAGCACCAGGTCATCGTAGATCAGCAGGTCGAGATCGATTTCACGGGGTCCGTTCTTCCAGGTCGCGGTCCGACCCAGGCGCTCTTCGACTTTCTTCAAAGCATCCAGCAGATGCGGGGGCGACAGCGTGGTGTCCAGCAGGACGGCCCCGTTTATGAAATCCGCCTGGTCAGCGTAGCCTACCGGCCGGGTTTCGTACCATGAAGAGCCCTTCACCACCCGGATACCGGAATGTCCGGCCAGTTCGGAAACCGCCTGCCGGCACCGCCCGATCCGATCCCCCAAGTTGCTGCCCAGTCCCAGGGCGGCTGACGCCATTTCACACCCTACCGGCCGGTACCTTCGTTCTACCGGCTCCGGTTCAATTCGACCTCCACGGCTCCAAAACGCAGCGCCCTGGCTACCGCGGGTTTGCGCAGTCTGACCACGACCTGTTCCACCTGCGGATAGGACGACAGCAAATCGTCCGCCACCCGGCCGGCGACCGCTTCCAGGAGCCGGCACGGCTCACCGCCGAGTATGTTTCCCACGCGCAGGCGTACGTCCGCATAGTCGACGGTGTCGTCCAGGCAGTCCGAGCTCGAAGGTACGGACAGGTCCATGCGCAAGGCCACATCGGCCTCGAATACCTGTCCGCGTGTTCGTTCCCGTCCAGTTGCACCGTGATGGCCAAATGCGCGGATATCCCGCAATCTGATCCAGTCTACCGGCATGGACATGATCCGATCAGGCGAGACTGACCGCGGGGAATGCCCGCTTGCGCAACCGGAAACGGGACATCAGCCGGTCCATGCGTTCCAGTACGGTCTGAATCTGGGACTCGTCGCCATTGAGGGCTATCCGGACGTATCCTTCGCCGTATTCACCCAGGTACGCACCAGGCACGACGAAAACGCCTGCCTTGCGCAGCAGGATGCTGAATCGAACGGAGGAATAGCGGGGCGGCACGGGAAGCCACACGTAAGGGCCTCCCCGGGGCGTTCGCAGTTTCCAGCCGATTTCGCGCAGTCCCGAGACCATCTGATCGCGCCGCGACTGGTATGTCGAGACCACCTCTTCGGCGTGCCGGTTCAAATCCGGTAACACCGCGGCCGCCGCTGCTTCGAAGGCGGGAAGCAGCGGAGCGTGCATGTGGGAGGTCAACTGGGACATGGCGGCCAGCGCGGAAGGATTGCCTACGGCGATGCCCAGGTCACGAAAAACGCCACCGGGCAGCATGGCGAGGGAGAACAGTTCGATGCCCACGTTCATAGCGCCGGGAGTCTGCAACAGGCTGGGGGCTTGGATCCCGTCGTACGTCAGCAAGTGCTGGGTGGCGTCGTGACAGACGATGATATTGTGCCGGCGTGCGAAATCCACGAGTTCCCGGTAAAACGAGTGGTCCGCCACGGTCCCGGTGGGATCGTTCGGATATCCGACGTACATCAGTTTTGCCTGCCCGGCGACACGGGTATCGATTTGTTTCAGATTGGGCAGGAAATCGTTCCGGCCGTGCAGGGGATAGGCCTGGACCTGACCGTTCGCCAGTACAGTTCCGGTTCTGTAGGCCGGGTGGGAAGGGTCGGGGATCAGTACGGTTTCGCCGGGATTGACTAACGCCATGGCCACGCTGGCCGGTCCCAACGCCGTACCCGCGAAAGGCAGGATATGCAGGTCCGGATCGATATCCACGTCGAACCGGTAGGCGAACCAGTTGCTGAATACCCTGCGGAACCCGTCGCCGGCGAGCGGACCCGCTTCGGCAGGATCCACCGGACTATCCGCCACGACCGCGCCGGCCGCTTCGGTGACAATCCGTTCAATGGTCTCGTGATGGATGGGGGTATCGGCGAAACCCGTGGTGAGGTCAATGGGTTCGATCCCCCTGGCGGCCAGTCTTCTCAGATACCGTGAATGTTCCAGGGGCCGGTTCAGCGGGACCCGGTGAAGCCGTTCCGCGCGTTCTATGACCATCGGGTTTCTCATGGCCTCTCCGTCGCTCTGGACCTGTCTCCGACAAACCGCCTGTCTACCGGGAAATATAGAAGCAGGCTATGTCCGCAGCAAGAAAAAACCCCCGATGCCGCCACCGGGGGTTTTTCGTGAACCGGCCGTCGACCGGTCCCTCGTTTTATATCCCGCCTAGTACATTCCGCCGCCGTGGGGCATGGCCGGAGGCGGGGTATCTTCCGGGAGCTCCGCCACCAGCGCCTCGGTGGTCAACAGCAGGCCGGCGATGCTCGCCGCGTGCTGAAGCGCGACACGGGAAACCTTGGCCGGTTCGATCACGCCCGTGGCGGACATGTCGCCATAGGTGTCCGACTCGAAGTTGTAGCCGTATCCGCCTTCGCTTTCCCGGATCTTCTGCAGGATGATGGATCCCTCCAGACCGGCGTTTTCAGCCAGTTGCCGCACCGGCGCCTCGAGCGCCCTGCGCACGATATCGGCGCCGACCGTTTCGTCGCCAGCTGTATCCAGCCCGTTATCCAGCGAGGAGAGCGCCCGGATGAACGTGACGCCGCCGCCCGGCACGACACCTTCTTCGATGGCGGCCTTGGCGTTGTTCAGGGCGTCTTCGACCCGGGCCTTCTTTTCCTTCATCTCCGTTTCCGTCGCGGCGCCCACGTTGATGACCGCCACCCCGCCCGCCAGTTTCGCCAGGCGTTCCTGAAGTTTCTCCTGGTCGTAGTCGGAGGTCGTTTCCTCGATCTGGGCCCGAATCTGGTTGATGCGTCCCTGGATCGCGTCGGTGCCGCCGGCGCCTTCGACGATCGTCGTGTTGTCCTTGTCGATGTTCACGCGCTTGGCCGTACCGAGATCGCCGACGGTCACGTTCTCCAGCTTGAACCCGGCGTCTTCGGATATGACCGTTCCGCCCGTCAGAATGGAGATATCCTCGAGCATGGCCTTGCGGCGATCGCCGAATCCGGGCGCCTTGACCGCGGCGAC
Source organism: uncultured Gemmatimonadota bacterium (assembly GCA_951812955.1). Classification (GTDB taxonomy): domain Bacteria; phylum JAAXHH01; class JAAXHH01; order JAAXHH01; family JAAXHH01; genus JAAXHH01. The sequence goes on from OX638340.1 coordinate 102,640, forward strand.
CTTCAGGGTGCCGCGAAGCTTGTTCACCACCAGCAGGGCGAGGGCCTCACCTTCGATGTCCTCGGCAATGATCAACAGGGGGGAACCGCTCTGCGCGATCTTTTCGACGACGGGGTAGATATCCTTCACGGCGCTGATCTTCTTGTCGTGAATCAGGATCTTGGTGTCCTCGAGGACCGCTTCCATGGACTCGGAGTCGGTAACGAAGTATGGCGAGAGATAACCGCGGTCGAACTGCATGCCTTCCACGACGTCGAGGGAGGTTTCCATACTCTTGGCCTCTTCGACCGTGATGACGCCGTCCTTGCCCACCTTCTCCATCGCGTCCGCGATCAGATCGCCGATGGTGGCGTCGCCATGGGCGGAAACGGTGGCGGTTTCCGAAATTTCCTTACGGCCTTCAACGGCCTTGGACATGTCCGCGATCGAACTTACGATCCGGGTCACGGCCTTGTCGATACCCCGCTTGAGATCCATGGGATTGGCGCCGGCCGTCACGTTCCGCAAGCCTTCCGCGAAGATGGCCTGGGCGAGCACGGTCGCCGTGGTGGTCCCGTCGCCGGCCACGTCGCTAGTCTTCGACGCGGCTTCCTTGATCATCTGCGCGCCCATGTTCTCGTAATTGTCCTCGAGCTCGATCTCCTTCGCCACGGTTACGCCGTCCAGCGTGAAGGTAGGCGATCCGAATTTCTTGTCGAGCACAACGCATCGTCCCTTGGGACCCATGGTTACACGGACCGCGTCCGCCAGGGTGTCCACCCCTCGCTTGAGGGCTTGCCGGGCGTCCGCATCGAATGAAAGTTGTTTTGCTGGCACTTCTTCCCCCTATGATTCCCCGGATGATTCCGGGCGTTTCTGATCGAGGTGAACCGGCGTGGCCGCACGCACTTTTTGATTCACCTAAATACTTATATCTACAACAAGTAGCAACTCGATATTAGCAGTCGATCGTCCAGTCTGCTAATATAGGAAAGGTCGGATGGGAATGCAAGGTTTTTTTGTTTGTGACGGCGAACGAACGGGGGATGGATCGAGGTACTATCGACGTGCGCGGAGCCGTATGGAACCGGAGCGGATGACGACGTCGTCGCCGCCGTCTCTTTCGAGCAACAGGCCGCCTTCTTCGTCGACGCGGGACACCCGGCCGGAGAGGCCGGCGGGACTGTCGACCTCGACCGTCCGACCCCGCCAGGCGAGGCGGGCGTCGACCTCGGTGAGCACAGACTCGGGTCCGGACTCCAGGTAGTCGCCGTAGGCGGATTCGAAGGAGGCCAGGATGGACAGGAACAGGTCCTCGCGCTTCACGGGGCCGCCCGATTCGATACGCAGCGACGTGGCGGCAGCGGAGATCTCATCGGGGAACTGATCGCGGGTGTGATTTACGTTGATCCCCATGCCGATCACGATGACCGGCTCGTCACCTGCTACGGCGCGGGTCTCGGCAAGGATACCGGCGACCTTGCGGTCCCGAATGAGCAGGTCGTTCGGCCACTTGATCTGTACGGCCACGCCGGCAGCCTTCTCCAGGGCGCGGGCGACGGCGGCGGCCGAGCATAGCGTAAGCGGAGGGGTCCGGGCGGCGGACAGTCTCGGCCTGAGCAGGATGGACGTCCAGATTCCGCATCCGGGCGGGGAGAACCACCCGTAACCGCGCCGGCCCCGGCCGGCCGACTGCTCATCGGCCAGGCAGACCGTCCCGTGCGGAGCGCCGTGTCCGGCCATGTCCAGGATCACGTCATTGGTGGAACCCACCCGTTCTCTGTATTCCAATACGCGGCCGAAGACCCGTGTCGACAACTTCCCGCGCAACCGCTCCGCGTCATACCGATCCTGGTATTCATCGAACTCATCGGTTCCGGCATGGGCTTTCATCGTCGTTCCGGTCTGGCGGGACGCGGTGTCGCGTCGTTGGGTGGTGGCGCGGTCTGGTATCGATACATCAGGATCAGGCAGGCCCCGGGGCGCAAGGATCAGGAAGATGCAACCATATTCAGACTGATATCGAGGGCCGGCGCCGAGTGGGTCAGGGCGCCGACCGATATTACGTCGACGCCGGTGTTAGCGATCGTCCCGATCCGGTCCAACTTGACCGCACCCGAAGCTTCGACCACGATAGGCCGCTCCGCCGTGGCAGCGGCGCGGATGCGTGCGACCGCAACCCGCATTTCCTCATCGTTCATGTTGTCCAGCATGATCCAGTCCGCCCCGCTGCGTACAGCCTCTTCGACCTGGGCAAGGCCGCACGTCTCCACCTCGACGGCATACCGCCTGCCCGAAAGCGCCATGTTCGATCGGCACAAACTAACGGCGGCGGCGATGCCTCCCGCGGCGGCGATGTGATTGTCCTTGATCAGCGCCATGTCGAAGAGACCGTGGCGGTGATTGTCTCCGCCACCATGCAATACGGCCCTTTTCTCCAGTTCGCGGAGACCGGGCGTAGTCTTTCGGGTATCCACGATGCGCGCGCCGGTGTTTCGAACGGCATCGACGTATAGCCGGGTCGTCGAGGCGATACCGGAAAGGTGGCGCATGAAGTTCAGCGCCGTGCGCTCACCGGTAAGCAACGACCGCGTATCGCCCCGTACTTCGGCGATGGGCCGGCCGGATTCCACCGGGTCGCCATCGGCCAGCAACGCCTGGAATTCAAGGCTGGCGTCCACCTCCCGGTATGTGAGACACGCCGGGAACAGGCCGGATACGATACCGGGCTGCTTCGCCTCGAACCGGGCGCGGGCGAAAGACCCGGGAGCCAGCGTCCACTCGGTGGTGACATCGCCGTCTCCCACGTCTTCTCGCAAGGCGCGGGTCACGATTTCCTTAAGCGATTCCAGGTCGAACTTCGTGTCCACTTCAGCCTGTCCTCTTTATGGTGTGGCCGGCCCTTCGCCGATCTTCAGGAACGCGCCGGGCAAATGGTCTATGAGATCACCGGCCACCAGGCTGTGCGTACCCATGGCTTCCGCGCCGAGATCCCCGGCCAGCCCGTGGAGGTAGACCCCCAGACGGGCTGCGTCCCACGCGCCGAGTCCCTGTGCGAGCAAGGCGGCGATGATCCCGGTAAGCACGTCGCCCGATCCGGCGGTGGCCATGCCCGGATTCCCCGTGGGATTAACGGAAACCTTACCGCAGGGGGAAGCCACCAGCGAGGCGGCGCCCTTGAGCACGAGGGTCACCTGCAGTGAACCGGCGGTTTGCCTCGCTACCGCGGCGCGGTTCGCCTCGATCTCTTCTACGGCCACGTTCGTCAGCCTGGACAACTCGAACACATGGGGCGTCATGATCATTTCCGGCCGCGGGCCTGACAGGTCGTCCGCGTAGCCGGAGAAAGCGTTCACGCCGTCGGCGTCGATGACGACCGGCCGCTCGCTGTTCATCACGACGCGGCGGACCAGGGAAGACGTTTCCTCGTGGCGCGTGAGACCCGGCCCGATGGCCAGCACGTCCGCCCAGGAAAGCAGTGATTCGATACCGGGTCCGGCCTCGAGAGAAAGCGATCCCCCGTCGGTTTCGGGCAGGCTTCGGAGCATCACCTCCGTGTGCCTGGCAGCGAGGGCGTCCATGAGGTTCGCAGGCGATCCGAGCATGACCATGCCCGCGCCGCCGCGCAGGGCCGCACGGGAAGCCAGCGTGGCCGAACCCGCCATACCCGCCGAGCCGGCGACGATGGCGACCCGCCCCCTGCTGCCCTTATGGTCATCCGGGAGGTGAACAGGGACCAGGCCGGCCATCTCGCTACGCTCCGGCATGGAGAGGTACAGCCCTTCCGCTTCTACCGCCCGTTCGGGAAAACCGATGTCCGCCACATCCACGCTGCCGCACCAGGACCGGCCGGGAAAGGTGGCCAGGTCGACCTTCATCAGGCCGATCGCCAGGGTATGGTCGGCGCGGACGCATGTCCAATCCGCGGTAGGTCGGGACTGCGGATAACCGCAGCCGGGCGCCAGGCCCGACGGGGTGTCGACGGAGAGCACGGGGGAAGGGCTGAGGTTGATCTCCGCGATGGCGGATTCGTACGGTACCCGCGGCGGCCCTTTCGTTCCGGTGCCGAGCAGGGCGTCGATGATCAGCGCCGGCGTCCGATCGGACAGATCGAGCGGACCGTCAGGCCGGAATGCCGGTGAAAGGCCGGCTTCCTCGAGCCGCTCCAGGTGCCTCGCGGCGTCACCCGATACAGCGGTTTTGCGGGCCAGCGCGTGGCAGGTGACCCTGGCGCCCCACAGGTGGAGATACCGTGCGGCCACGAAACCGTCACCTCCGTTGTTTCCTTTTCCGCAAGCCACGGCGATTGCCTTGCCGGCCACGCCGCCAAGCATCTGCTTCGCGGTTTCGGCCACCCGGCAGCCCGCTCTTTCCATGAGTTCATATCCGGACAGGCCGTAGTTTTCAATGGTCCGGCGGTCGATCGACCGCATCTGCCGGTTGGTACAGAGTCTCATGATCTGAACTCGCGGTAGGGACCGCGCTATGCCCGGCCCGCGCCGGTCCCGGTGTCGTCGTAAAGTAGCTTGCGGGCTTGAGCCCTGGTCCGAATATCATGAAAAATCTGGATCGTTTCAAGCTTATCCAGCATACGGCCGATCTCCGGCCCCTCGGGTATGCCCAGGTCGTCCATGATGTCCGCACCGTTCAATAGCAGGCCCTTATTCCGCACGGTACCGTGACGGGTAAACAGCCCGAGCAGTCGGCGTACGGCCTTCGCGATCCTCCCGTACGCCGCGCTTCCTTCGTCCGATCCGTGCGCCAGGGCGAGGAGCGCCGCGCCGGGCGTATCGCCCTTCGTCCCGCGCAGAATCCGGCAGAGCGCTTCGTCGTCGGGTTCCCGGCGTGCAGCCGCTTCAAGTAGCCTCGCCGCACCGAAGACCAGCTGGTGCAGCCCCTGTCTTTCCCGATTGCTCAGTCTCAGCCGGTCGGCCGCGCCTTCGACCGTTTCGAGCGCCGGGGCCGCGCCTTCGACCGTTTCAAGCGCCGGGGCCGCGCCTTCGACCGTTTCAAGCGCCGGGGCCGCGCCTTCGACCGTTTCAAGCGCCGGGGCCGCGCCGCCGACCCGAATGCGGTGCAACACGAGGGAAGCGAAACGCAGGATCCACAGGAAGGACCGCCCGCCCGCGAGTTTCGTGCCGTAACCGGGCAGGTGGGCGTAGAGCCCGTGATCCACCAGGAATACGTCCCGGGCGATGAGCCGGTCCGTGCGTTCCAGGGCTCGTGCGAGCATGGGAGTCGCTGGTTCCTTCCAGCCGGATAAGAGGGTCCGGAACACGCCCGAACGGACCATGGCCGAAACCCGTTCCGCCGTGCTGCGCGCGTCCAGGATCAGGGCCAGTTCGTACAGGACCCGCTCACCCGAAACCCCGCGCAGGTCTTCATCGCCTGCTTCAATCCATCGCGCGGTCTCGGGCGTTATTTCCAGCTTGAACTGGCCGGCAAGCCGGAAAGCGCGCAATATGCGCAGCGGGTCGTCGCGGAAGGACGCCTCGGATACCGCCTTGAGCCGCCTGGCCGCGAGGTCCGCAGCGCCGTCCAGGGGGTCGATCAGCGATGGTCTGCCGTCCAGGACGTCCGTCAGGCGGAAGGCCATGGCGTTGATGGTAAAGTCCCGTTTGCGCAGATCCTCCTTGAGCGTATCGCCCTTAAAGGACGATATATCGATGGTAAACCCGCGCCGCAACACGACGCGACCGGTTCGGTCCGTGTCATCGAGCGGTACGAAGGGACACCGCAGGCGGGCCGCCAGCTTCCGTCCCAGCTCAAGTCCATCCGCCGCGAGCGTAAGATCCATATCGTGTATCGTGCGGCCCAGGACGGCGTCCCGCACGGAGCCGCCCACGAGGTAGACTTCGTGGTTCACCTCCCGGCACAGATCGGTTAGATCCGAGGCGAGTCGCCTGTGGGCCTTTAGCAGGGGCTGGATACAATCGGCAAGGGCAGGCATCACGGAATCGAAGGGGCTTGCGGTCTCGGTTGGGAGGGAAGCAGGACAAGAGCACGGAGTCACCGGCGAATACCGGCCGGGACACCGGGTGACCATCGAGCGGAACCCGACCGGATACTAGCCGTCTCCGCAGTCTGTGTCAAGGGATTTGTAGGTTGACACAGAGGCGCGTCCCTGTCCATCTTTAAAGTAGGTTACGTAGTTTGATCAGGCCCGTCACAGCAAGGTTTCAGGAAGCGTTACCACCCATGCAACTCTATCCTGCCATCGACATCAGACACGGGCGATGCGTCCGGCTTTTAAAGGGGAGGCGTGACCGCGAGACGGTGTATGGTTCGTCCCCGGCGGAAGTCGCGCTGAGATGGAAATCGATGGGGGCCACCTTTCTGCACGTCGTCGACCTGGACGGCGCCTTCACCGGCGCAGCGGGCAACCTGTCGAGTGTCGTCGGCATCCTGGAACGGGCCGATATGCCGGTGCAACTCGGGGGAGGTATCCGAACGCCAGAGGCAGTGGAGAATTGGCTGGACCTCGGCGTGCGCCGAGTCGTCCTGGGCACGGCGGCCGTGGAAAACCCCGGCCTGGTGAGACATGCGGTAGACCAATGGGGACCGGAACGCATCGTTGTCGGGATCGACGCGAAAGCCGGCAGGGCCGCGGTTAACGGATGGACGTCCGGCACATCCTGTTCCTCCCTCGAACTGGCGTCCGCCATGTGGGAGGCAGGGATCCGCAGGATCGTCTACACGGAGATCGACCGGGACGGTACGATGAACGGTCTCGATACCGCTGCCACGGCGCGCCTGGCCAGGGAAAGCGGCCTGCGTGTCATCGCGTCGGGGGGCGTGGCGTCGCTGGACGACCTGGAACGGGCATCGAAATTCGCTGACGACGGCCTGGAAGGCGTGGTCATCGGCAAATCCCTTTATGAAGGCACGATCGACCTATCGGAAGCCGTGCGGAAATACCAGCCGGCCCCCTGACCCGGGGACCTGGAGAGAATACCATGGCGGAAAACACCGTAGAAGTCCTGATGATCGAAGACAACCCCGTGCACGTGCAGTTGATCCGCCATTTCATGGATTCCAGCCGGTTGAAGACCCGGCTTCACGTGGCGGGGACGCTCCGGGAAGGCCTGGACCTGCTCGGGAAGGAAACATTCGACGTGGTGCTGCTCGATCTGGTCCTGCCCGACAGCGCCGACCTCGACACCCTACACAGCGTTCGGTCCGCCGAACCGGACCTGCCGGTCATTATTCTGACCGGACTGGACGACGTGTCCCTGGCCGCCACGGCCGTGGAGTCAGGCGCACAGGACTACATCGTGAAGACCCAGGCCAATACCACCATGCTCTCCCGGTCCATCCATTATGCTATCGAACGCGTACGTGCGCGCATGGGGGAATGGGATTCGGCCATGTTCAAACTGGCGCAGCAGCAGTTTCTGAAGGCGGCGCAGATCATGGGGCTCGACGAGAACATCCGGGAGCGGCTCCTCTTCCCCCAGCGGACCCACATCGTGACGCTCCCGTTCCGGCGTGACGAATATCACCTCGTGGAGAACGTATTCGGATACCGCGTGCAACACCTGCTCACCATGGGGCCGACCAAGGGCGGCATACGCTACCACGAGGACGTGAACCTGGGGGAGGTCTCCGCCCTGGCCATGTGGATGACGTGGAAATGCGCGCTGATCAACCTGCCCTTCGGCGGCGCCAAGGGCGGCGTCCGGATCGATCCGACCGACCTGTCCCGCCGCGAACTGCAGCGCCTCACCCGCCGTTTCACGTCGGAAATCATCGACATCATCGGACCGGACAAGGACATCCCTGCTCCCGACATGGGCACGGACGAGCAAGTCATGGCCTGGATCATGGACACCTACAGCCAGCAGGCGGGTTACACGGTACCGGGCGTGGTCACCGGCAAGCCGGTCGTGCTGGGCGGCTCCCTGGGACGCCGCGAGGCGACCGGACGCGGACTGGTCTACCTGATCGAGGCGGCAGCGGAACACATGGGCATGTCCCTCGACGGCGCCGCGGCCGTGGTCCAGGGATTCGGCAATGTCGGCAGCAATACTGCCCGTTTCCTGGATGAGGACGGCGTCAAGGTGGTCGCCGTGAGCGACGTCACCACCGGCATCTACAATCCGAACGGCCTGGTGTTGGCGGACGTCTATAAGTACTGCGGGGAAAACCGCTTCCTCACGGGCTATCCCGAGGCCGACGAGGTAACCAACGAAGAACTGCTCGAGCTGCCCTGCGACATCCTCGCCCCGGCCGCGCTGCAGAACCAGGTCACCAGCGAAAATGCAGACCGGCTGAAGTGCAGACTCCTCGCCGAAGGGGCCAACGGGCCCACCACGCTCGAGGCGGACGAGATTCTCACGGAAAAGGACGTGTTCATCCTGCCGGACGTCCTGGGCAACGCCGGGGGCGTTACGGTCTCCTACTTCGAGTGGGTGCAGGATACACAAAACTACATGTGGACACTCGAGGAGATCAACGGCAGGCTGCACAATATCCTCATCGACGCTTTTGAACGGACCATACACCGGGCTTCCGAGCAGAAGATCGATATGCGTACATCGGCACTGATAGAAGGTATCAGCCGGGTGACCCAGGCGAAACTGCTTCGGGGCATATTTCCGTAAAACCGCGGCAGGCGTCGATGGGAGGCAGGTCATGGATTCGACGGAGATTGATGCGACGTGGGTGAGGATTCTTCAGAAAACCGCGTACCTCTGCAGCGGGATCGTCATATCGTGCTCCGTGCTCGTACTTATCGGCTGGCAATTAGATATCGCCGAGCTGCGGGGACTGATCAACCCGGGCCGGGTTCCCATGAACCCGCTCACGGCCGTGGTCTTTTTGCTGGCGGGGTTTACACTGTGCGCCCTGTTGCCGAGAAACGCCCCTTCCCAACGGAGATGGGCGGGCTTTGCCGGGGCGGGGCTGCTCATGGCCTTCGGCGCCGCCAAGCTCTTCGGACTGGACATCGGCGGCAGGGGCATCGACGAGTGGCTGTTCACGGCGTCCCTGGGCGGCAGCCGGATGGCCCCACACACCGCCTTTACCTTCATGCTTGTGGGCCTGGCCCTCCTGCTCCTCGACCTGCGCGGCCCAAGACACTGGCTGTCCCACGTCTGCGTCATGAACGCCGGGATCATCGCCCTCCTTTCTCTGGCCGGCGCGATATACAGCACGATGGTATTATACCGGGTTTCCGGCGTGATCCCCATCAGCCTGAATACGGCACTGGGCTTCGGCGTGCTGTGCGTCGGCATATTCTGCGCGCGTCCCCGCCGTGAACCGGCGGCCACGCTGGTCAGCGCAACGGCCGGCGGTATTATGGCCCGCCGCCTGCTGCCCGCGGCCTTCCTCATTCCCATCATCCTGGGCTGGCTCCAGTTCCAGGGAGAAAGAGCGGGATTCTATGGGGTGGAGTTCGGCCATTCGATCTTCGTGGTCTGCAACGTGATCGCCTTCAACATCCTGATCTGGTGGAACGCCCGTTCGATCGGTCAGATCGACGCGGAACGCACGCGGATCGCCCACGAACTGCATCGCCAAAACGCCCTCCTGGAAAAGACGGCCCACGACATGGTGCTGTTTCAACAGGAACTCCAGGAAGCCAAGGAGTCGGCCGAGGAAGCCAGCAGGGCCAAAAGCGAGTTTCTCGCCAACATGAGTCACGAGATCCGCACGCCCATCAACGGGATCACCGGCATGACCCAATTGATGCTGAACAGCGACCTGTCGCCCAGGCAACGGGAATTCATGCGGTTGATCGATCAGTCCACGGAATCGCTACAGGGCCTGTTAAACGATATCCTGGACTTCTCGAAGATCGAGGCGGGCCGACTGGAGCTCGAATCGATCCCCTTCGAATTGCGGGAGCGCATCGCCAATACGGTGCAGGCCATGTCGATCCCCGCGTCGGAAAAGGGCCTCGAACTGGCCTACCAGGTATCGCCGGACGTCCCCGATCACCTCGTGGGCGACCCGGGCCGTTTGAGCCAGATTGTGATCAACCTGGTCGGGAACGCCATCAAGTTCACGGACTCGGGAGAAGTGGTCCTGACCATGGGGCTGGAATCGGAAACGGAAGAAGCCGTGTCGCTGGTCTGCTCGGTGGCCGACACCGGAATTGGCATCCCGGAGGACAAGCAGCAACTGATCTTCGACGTCTTCAGCCAGGCGGATAGTTCCATGTCTCGGAAATACGGAGGCACGGGGTTGGGACTGGCCATCTGCGCGCAGCTGACATCCATGATGGACGGCCGCATATGGGTCGAAAGCGATGTGGAGCGGGGCAGCACGTTTCATTTTACCTTCGGCATGAAGAAACAACTCGACGCGGAGAAGAAGGCCGTGTTGGACGCCGAGCCGCTGTCCGGCCTGCGGGTGCTCGTGGTCGACGACCATTCCACCAACCGGCGGTTCCTGGTCGACATGCTGACCGAATGGTCCATGAAACCGACGGAAGCCGGCACCGGCGTGGAAACCCTGGCCGCCCTTTCCGGCGATGATGGCGATGCCATTCAACTGGTCCTCCTGGACGAAACCATGCCGGAAATGGAGGAATACGGGCTTGTGCGGGAAATCAACCAGTGCGCAGATGGCCGGAGGCTCGGCGTCATCCTGCTCGTCTCCGCCGGTCAAAGGGAGGATCCGGATAACGGCAAGACTTTCGGAATCGCCTGTACGGTCAGCAAGCCGGTCAAGCAGTCCGACCTGCTGGACGCCATCATGGATACCGTGGCGGGCACGCGCGAACCCTCAATTGCAAAACACGCCGACGGCGCGGTTGAAGGGCTCGTTCCCCGCCGTATCCTCCTGGCCGAGGACGGGATCGTGAACCAGCGCGTCGCGGTGCTCATGCTGGAGTCCAGGGGCCACGCGGTCACCGTGGTGAACAATGGCAGGGAAGCGGTCGAAGCGTACAAGAACGGGACCTTCGACCTGATCCTGATGGACGTGCAGATGCCCGAGATGGATGGACTGGAAGCGACCCGGACGATTCGCGGCCTGGAAACCGGAGACGCCCGCACCCCCATCATTGCGATGACGGCCCACGCCATGCGTGGAGATCGAGAGCGGTGCCTTGAAGCCGGGATGGACGAATACCTGTCGAAACCCATTCAGGCCCAACTGCTCTACTCCGTGGTGGATAACGTTCCGGTTGAGACCAGGGAGGAATCCGGTGATTCCGCTTCCGAGGCGGCACAGGGTGAGGTCCTGCCTACCGTGGCGGAAGCCGCGCCTTCTGCGCCGCCGGGGGATCCGGCGGCGATCGACTGGGTAAAGGCCGTAGCGCAATTTGACGGAGACGAGCAGGTGGCATCGGAACTGGCCGAGCTTTTCCTGACCGAATGCCAGGGGCTTGAAGCCGGTATGCGCGAAGCGCTCGATGCCCGGAATGGCGCCGACCTGAGACGGCATGCCCATACATTGAAAGGTTCAGCCGGGATATTCAAGGCACAGGCTGCCGTGTCCGCTGCACAGCGACTTGAAAAGATGGGCAAAGCCGGGGATTTTACCGGGGCGGAGGAGGCATGGACGGCGCTGGCCGTCGAACTGGACCGGGTGAAGGCGGTCCTCCGGGAACGGGTTGCCGAGGCGAAACAGCAATCTGGTCTCGCTTAGTACTGAGCCGCTTCCTGCGCGATGCCGCGCATTGCCCCGCCTCCTGATTACTGTCGTGCCGCTTCCTGCGCGATGCCGCGTTCCTGCGCTTCCTCAGCGGTTTAATGCCCTACGTTTGCTTTCCGTAGCGCTCCAGATACCTGTTTTCCGCTTCGATCGTCCCGATTAGAAGGATCTCGCACCCGGTGGCCAGTTTCATCGACGGAGGGGGACTCACGATACTCTCTTTGCCGGTGAAAACGGCCGTGATGTAACAGCCTGTCTCCGGGTAGATCTGAGAATCGGCGATGGTCTTGCCGGCGAGTTCTCTGGGAAGCCTGACCCGGAAGAAGTTCAACCCTTCCGTGATCATGACGATGTCGTTTCGCTTGAGCAGGTTCAGGATGATGTTGGCGCCCATGGAAGCGTAGGACATGACGAAGTCGGCCCCCGCCCGGTGAAGCGCTTCCACGTTCCGTTCCTGTTTCGCCCGCGTGATGATCTGGATATCCGGCCGCAGCTTGCGGCAATATATCGTGAGATAGATGTTCATGTCGTCTTCATGGGACGTGATGATGACGGTCGGCGCATCCATGAGGCCGGCCTTCTTCATCGTCTCGATATCCGCGGCGTCACCCAGTACATAGTGTTTTTCGTTCCGGATCCGGTCGGGCTGCTGCTCGATGATCCGGTAGTCCAGCCCTCGCTCCACGAGCGTGCCGCCCGCCGAGCGTCCCACGCGTCCTCCGCCGATGATGACGATCGGCGGATCGGAAACGTTGTAGATGGCGAAAAGTTCATTATAGGAGATGATCTGGCTTTCCGTGCCCATGAGCACCAGGATCATCCGTTCGGTCAGCGGCGTGTCGGGCGCGATCACGCGGAACCTGCCCCGCTCCCATACACCGACGACCGTGACGCCGGTCAGTTCGCGCAGACGCGTTTCGCGCAGGGTCTTTCCGATGAGAGGGGTATCCACGATACTCGCGTCGGCTACCATAAGATCTTCGACGTTTCCGAGTACGTGAGACATGGAATCCACGCTCGAAGCGAGCCGTGCGAGGAGCTGCCCCATCTGCTGCCCCAGCTGGATCACGTGGGTGCAGCCCGCCAGTTCGAGGATATCCACGGAGTCGGGTGAGTTCGCCGTGGCCAGGATGGGGATGTCTTTATTGGTATTCCGGATCGTGAAGGCAATGCTGGTGTTCAGGGTATCCTTTCCCGTGGCGACGACGAGTGCGGCCTGGTCCACGTTCGCGTGCCGGTAGGTCTCCGGGTTGTCCAGGTCGCCGTACACGACATTCAGCCCCCTGTCGTGCAGGATCAGCGATTCATCCAGTTCGGGAATGATGAATACGTATTCGTTTCCGTATTGCTTGAGCCTGGAAGCGAGGGCGCTCGTCACCTCGTCGTAATTCGTGATGACCACGTGATCTCGGAAAGTCGGATCCAGCGTGCGCGGCGCACGGGCGATGGAATGCGCGCTGAGCCAGGGGCGATAGATAAACTCCACGAAGGCGACGGGAAGAACGATGATGAGTGTAGTCAATCCGGTCAGCAGGACGCACATGGAAAAGACGCGGCCCAGGTCGCTGGTGAATATGACATCGCCGTACCCGAGCGTGGTCATCGTGGTCAGCGTCCAGTAAAATCCGGTGAACCACGTATGATCCCGTCCTTCCATGGCCTGAAGCTCGTGAAAGAGGACGGTGTAGACCAGCATCAACAGGAAGAGGAAGATGAAAAACCGATAGAAGAACTTCAGGTTTCCCGATCCGATCGTGGTGCGCAACACACCCAGGTACTGTCTGTAGAAGGTCTGCATGGTTAATTCGGGTTTAATGGTTATGGTTCACGTCGAGACGCGATGGCTCCTGCCCGCATCGCGCGTCGGCACCAAGAGCTACCAGTCTAAATCCATCCTTGCCCACTGTCAAGCCCGCACGGGAAGCCCGTGGTCGAATTGCCTTGAGCCGTTACCGCATACCGCGTCGAGCCCGAAACCGGGTTGCCGCGTCTTTTTCTCCTTGCTCCACTACATACTGTTCCTGTAATCTGCCAGATGAATACAGCGGCCTGCCCCGGCCCGCTCGGTTCGCCCGGCTCGTTCAGTCCTGCCGGCTCGCTCGGTTCACCCGGCTCGTCCGGCCCGCCTGGCTCGTTCAGTCCTGCCGGCTCGTCCGGCCCGCCCGGCCCGCCCGGCCCGCCCGGTTCGCTCGGATCGTTCGGTCCGGCTCGGTTCGTCCGGCCTGCACGGTTCGGTCGGCCCGCTCAGTCCGGCCGGGTACCGGACGGTTCGGCCGCGTCACGGACGTCGTAAGGCATGTTTCATTCTCTCATTTCTAATGAACGGAAGCGTGGACCATGAACAACGTCATATCCTATCTCGAGTCCCAACGATCCCAGGCACTTGACGGCTTGAAGGAGTTCCTCCGCATTCCGAGTGTGAGCACCCATCCCCACCACCGCGAGGACCTGCACCGGTGCGCCAGGTTCGTCGCCGGCGAACTGGAAGGGATCGGCATGCGCAACGTAGCGGTGAACCCAACGCCCGGCCATCCCATTGTGACGGCGGACTGGCTGGATGCGCCCGGTAAGCCCACCGTGCTCCTGTACGGCCATTACGACGTCCAGCCGGCGGAACCCATCGAGTTGTGGGAGAGTGATCCCTTTGATCCCGTGGTTCGGGGCGACAACCTGTATGCTCGCGGATCGACGGACGACAAGGGACAGGTGTGGGTCCACGTGAAGGCCCTGGAAGCCCACCTGCGGGAAAACGGCCGCCTCCCGGTGAACGTCCGCATGCTGATCGAGGGGGAGGAGGAAGTGTCGAGCGAGAACCTGGAAGCCTACCTGGAGGCCCATAAAGCCGAGCTGGCGGCGGACGTGGTGGTCATTTCCGACACGTCCATGCTGGACTACGAGCGGCCCTCCATCGGTTATGCGTTACGCGGCATGGCCTACATGGAGATCCGGATCGAGGGGCCCAATAAGGACCTGCATTCGGGAGTCTACGGCGGCGCAGTGCCCAACCCCCTCAACGTCCTCTCCGAGATGCTGGGCAAGATGGTGGACCGTGACGGAAGGATCACCGTACCCGGGTTCTACGATGATGTCTTGCCCTTGAGAGACGAAGAGCGGGAATCACTTGCCGCGCTTTCCTTCGATGAGGAGGGATTCGCCGGAAAGCTGGGCCTGCCGCATGCCACGGGCGAAAAGGGATACTCGACCGTGGAACGCCTCTGGGCGCGGCCCACGCTGGATGTGAACGGGATGCTTGGGGGATTCACGGGCGAAGGGTCGAAGACCGTGATTCCTTCGAAGGCCATGGCCAAGGTGAGCATGCGCCTCGTGCCGGACCAGGACCCCGAAAAGATCGTACGGACCTTCACGGACTACGTAAAATGCCTTGCGCCACCCTCGGTCAAGGTGGAAGTCATCTGCCACGGCACGGGGAAGCCGGTCCTCACGGCGCGGGATCATCCCGCGGTTACAGCCGCGCACAAGGCCATCGCCAGGGGCTTCGGCAAGGAACCCGTGTACATCCGGGAAGGCGGCAGCATCCCGGTAGTTGCCATGTTCGAGGAGAAACTCGGCCTTCCGACCGTCCTGATGGCCTTCGGCCTGCCAGACTGCGACGCCCATGCGCCGAACGAGAAGTTCCACTTGCCCAATTTCTACCGGGGAATCGACAGCGCGGCCTGGTTCTACGAGGAATATGGCCGGGTCCGATGACCCGGTTACCGCTATGGGCATCGGGTCCGGTCTTTATCTAATCCACCTACAGTCTTCTGGATTTATGGGGATGATTCGGCGCGATTTTGCGTGGTGTCTCGACCCGGCAGTCTATGCGTCTGGTCCCGGCGGCTAATGCGTCTGGTCCGAAACGCTAAGCTGACTGTCCGGCCCTTCCTGCGGCGGCCCGTTGCTCCATGGCGTTCACGGAAGTTGCCACGGCGGCGTCGCCCGTGACGTTTACCGCGGTTCGGCACATGTCGAGTATGCGGTCGACGCCGAGGATCAATGCGATGCCTGCGGCCGGTACGCCGATGGTCTCGAGGATGATGATCAGCATGATGATGCCCGCGCCGGGTACCGCGGCGGTGCCGATAGACGCGAGTACTGCCGTGAGGACGATCTGCAGCTGCGCCGTCATATCAAGACCCAGGCCAAGAGCCTGGGCGATGAACACGGCGGCAACGGCCTGGTAGAGTGCGGTGCCGTCCATGTTGATCGTGGCGCCGAGAGGCAGAACGAAGGAGGAGACCTCCTTGGAGACCCCGAGATTCCGCTCGCTCATCTCCATCGTGACGGGCAGCGTGGCCCCGCTGGAACTCGAGGAGAAAGCCAGGAGTTGGGCCGGTGCGATCCCCCTGAAGAAGCGTCCGATCTTCATGTTGGAGAAGATTTTCAGCAGAAGCGGATAGGTGACGATGCCGTGGACCAGCAGCCCCAGGAGGACTACCAGGCAGTAAAAGCCAAGGGCCCCAAGGAGTTCTCCGACAGCTGACAGGTCGTCTCTGGCCACCTGGTTGATGGTCTTGGCGATCAGCGCAAATACCCCGATGGGGGCGACGACCATGATCATGTGCACGATCTGGATGATGACCGACGTGAGCCCTCCGAAGAAATCAACCAGGGGTTTGCCCTTGTCGGACGGGATCAGTACCAGGGCGATGCCGAAGAGGATGGAGAAGAAAACGACCTGAAGCATGCGACCGTTGTTGCTCAGGGCACCGAAGATGTTGTCTGGTGTCATGTCCACGAAGACCTGTAGCGGACCGCGATCTCTGGCCGTTTCGGCCCGCTCCATGTCCGATTCCGCATCGGACTGGTAGGCCGCCTGCAACTGTTCCTGCAGCCCCTGGGGCACACCGGTACCGGGTTCGAGCAGGTTGACCATGACAAGTCCGATGGTCACGGAGACGGTCGTTGTGAGGATGTAAATGGCGATCGTCCTTCCCCCGATGCGCGATAACTTCTTCACGTCCGAGAGGGAAGCGATGCCCATGATGAGCGAGCCCAGCACGAGGGGTACGGCGATGACCTTGAGCAGGTTGAGGAAGATGTCGCCGAAGGGCGTGATCCAGTCCTCTGTGAATTGGCTCCAGCCCATGGCCGCGGAAAGGATTCCGTACAGCCCTCCGAGGATCAGGCCGATGATGATTTTCCAGTGCAGGGGGAGGCGCCACAGGTTCATCATGTAAGGTCTCTCCGGGGTATATACAGACGAGTATTTGCGGACAGGCTATACGGGAACGTCGTGGAACAGACTCTGGACTGTCCGAACCAATTTCTCTTCGTCTGGAATGGTTTCAGGTTCCAGGCCAGGGCTGAAGGGTACGGGTACGTCCATGGCGCCCAGCCGTTTGACGGGGGCGTCGAGGTAATCGAAGGCCTCGTCGGAAATCCTGGAGGCCAGTTCACCGGTAACTCCGTAGCTCTGGTAGGCTTCGTCGATCACTACGGCGCGGCTGGTCTTCTGCACGGATCGCACAATGGTTTCCATGTCCAGAGGGGACAGCGTCCTGGGGTCGACCACTTCGACGCTGATCTGTTCCTGCTCCAGCATGTCCGCAGCCTTAAGCGCGGTATGCACCATGCTCGAAGTGGCCACGATGGACACGTCGCTTCCTTCCCGTTTTATGTCGGCCACACCGAAGGGGATGGTATAGTCGTCGTCATCCGGAACCGGACCCTTCAAGGCGTACATCATCTTGTCCTCATAGATCACGGTGGGGTTATCGTCGCGAATGGCGGTTTTGAGCAGTCCCTTCAAATCGGCCGGCGTGGAAGGGATGGCCACCTTGACGCCGGGTATGTGAGACAGCCAGGCCTGCAGGCTTTGGGAGTGCTGGGCCGCCGAGGAGCGGCCCGCCCCGATGGTGGTCCGTATGGTTAGCGGCACGCTGGCCTGTCCGCCGGTCATGTAGCACATCTTGGCCGCCTGGTTGACGATCTGGTCCATGGCGATGGTGATGAAGTCGCCGAACATGATCTCGACGATGGGCCGCATGCCCGTCAGGGCCGCGCCTACGCCCGCTCCCATGATGCCCGCTTCCGAGATGGGCGTGTCCCGCACCCGGTCGTCGCCGAATTCGTCGAGCAGTCCCACGGTGACCTTGAAGACTCCGCCGGCCGCGGCGACGTCCTCGCCCATGAAGAAGACGGTTTCGTCCCGCCGCATCTCCTCCGCAATGGCCTCTCGGACCGCTTCCCCGTAAGTGATTACGCGTTCAGGCGTAGACATGATCGGTCACCTCGTCGGCCACGGGATAGGGGGACTCCTTCGCGAATTCCACGGCGTCTTCCACCAGCCCGGTGATGGTGGCGTCGATGGTATCCAGTTCCGTTTCGTCCACCATGCCCGCCTTCATCATGCGCCGGGCGAAGCGTGGTATGGGGTCGCGGGCGAGCCAGGTGTCGGTCTCCTCCTGGGTCCGGTAGGTCTTCTCCGGATCGCCGTCGCCCACGTGATGGCCCCGGTACCGGTAGGTCTTGTTCTCGATCAGGCAGGGGCCTTCGCCGGCACGGGCCCGCTTTACCATCTCCATCGCGGTCTGGTGTACCGCAACCGCGTCGTTACCGTCCACTACCACGGCCGGCATGTCGAATCCCGCGGCACGCTCGGCCACGTGTTCCCGGACGGCCGTAACGTCACTGGCCGCGGTGTATTCTCCGTAATGGTTGTTCTCGCAGACGAATAGCACGGGCAACGACCAGACGGACGCCAGGTTGGCGGATTCCAGAAAGGCACCCTGGTTGATGGCGCCGTCGCCGAAGAAGCACACGGCCACCTGCCCGCTGTTGCGCATCTTGCCGCTCAGGGCCGCGCCGGTCGCCATGCCCATCCCGCCTCCCACGATCCCGTTGGCGCCGAGAATCCCGAGACTCATGTCGGCGATGTGCATGGTTCCGCCCTTCCCCCGGTTGTAGCCGTCCACCTTGCCCATCATCTCGGCCATCATGCGGTCGACCTTGCCGCCCTTGGCGATCAGGTGGCCGTGGCCCCGGTGGGTACTGGTCAGGTAGTCGTCGTCGTTCAGAGCGGAACAGATGCCCACTGCCGAGGCCTCCTGCCCGATGTAGAGGTGGGCGAGGCCGCGCATCAGCCCCTGCGTGTAAATCTCCAGCACGGCTTCCTCGAACCGCCGTATGGTCAGCATTTTTTCGTAGATTTCCCTGCTCAGCGATTCGTTCAGCGGCAACGTCCCTTCGTCACTGGACGTGGTGATTATTTCCAGGGATTCCGTCATGTCTCGAACGCTCCATGGCAAAGAGGCGAAACCGGTGGTATAGCCAAAAATTCGGTACGAACGAACTGTCCCATAATACGGGAGGGCGGCAGGTCAGGCAAGAGGAAAATACCCGTGCGAACCTATGGTTCATTTCGTTCGTTAACGCCGGCTCTCGCGCGTTCGTTCAGCCGGTTCGATCCGGCGCGAGACTCCGGTTGAGCCGCTGAATCAGCGGCGGGGCGAAGAGAATCATCAGGATGGTCTCGGGGACGACGACACTTGCGTTGTACAACAGGGCGTAAAGCCATGGCGCCGTCCATTGCTGGAGCAGGGGCGCAAGGGTGATTCCGGTGTAATCCCGGATCAGTTCGTATACCTGCCGGTTCAGTTCGGGCGGGGTAAAGGCCGCAAAATACACCGCGCCGGACACTACGTGGCTCGCCAGCCGGAGTATGCAGGCCACCGTGATCCCCAGCCGGGGCCAGCCGGGGAAGTACCCTATGATCCCCAGCATGGCATAGGGAAGAAGGTAATCCAGCGCGACCTGGATTGGGTGCAGGACGACGGGATCGATGATCAGCGTGACGAGACCTGCGGCGAGCCCTCCGGCCATGCCCGCCCTGGGTCCGTGCGAGATCGACAGGTAGATCAGAGGAAGGATCTTGAGCGACAGCGATCCGCCCCAGGGCAGCCGGTACA
This sequence comes from uncultured Gemmatimonadota bacterium, assembly GCA_951812955.1. Lineage (GTDB taxonomy): Bacteria > JAAXHH01 > JAAXHH01 > JAAXHH01 > JAAXHH01 > JAAXHH01. The sequence goes on from OX638340.1 coordinate 122,133, forward strand.
GGCGGATGAAACCGAGGAGGACCGCGAGGGCAACCGCCACGGCCATTGCGGTCAGTCGGCGCGTGCCGCCGGCGCTACTTGCCGTTTGTGGATTCGCTTTCTTCGGGCTCGGGCTTGCCATGTCCGTTCATTTCGGCCAGGCGCTTCATCTTTTCCTGCTTGTCCAACTTCCCCATCGTCTCGAGGAGCGCCGTGTCGAGTTTCCTTATCCGTGCGGTGGTCGAAGTCAGCTCCAGCAGGGACTGCCGCTCCCGCAGGACCATGTCGATCGTCGACGCGATGATGAAGGAGAAGTGCACCGGGTCGAAGATGCCGCGGACGGCGCCCACCCCCCTGGTCTGCAGTCGTATCATTTTCTGGTAGGCATCCAGGACCTTCTTCAGGAGGTCGGATGGGATGTCCTCGCTGTCGTCGTCGAAGTATTCGACTGCGGCTTCCAGGTAGGACTCCCGGTTGAGCACGTCGAGGACCCGGAACCGCCTGCGTCCCTCGGTGAGTATGTCCATGTTCCCGTTTTCGAACTGCCTGAGGATCTGCGTGATCCGGGCCGTGCAGCCCACCTGGCACAACTGGGTTTCATGCAGGAGCAGAATGCCGAATTCCAGTTTCTCATCGAGGCATTTTTGAACCATTTCCTTGTAGCGCGGTTCGAAAATGTGAAGGTGCAGGGGCATGCCGGGAAAAAGTACGGTATTGAGCGGGAAGAGCGGGATCTCGGGTGAGTTCATAGAGTTCATCGCGGTGTGTGTTACGGGAAAGGGTGCGGTGAGCGGTACGAGAAAACGATGCGGATTCCCACTGATCTAATAGACTGCGAACGCGGCCCGGCGGGTAGCGATATCGGGAATCGCCGCACGGGAAACAGTGTCAGCGGGACATGCGAATCTTAATTGGATACCGTCGGAGATGTCAATGGAATTCGGCCCGCTTTCCGGTGTTTCACGGGGCCAGTTCCTGCTTGACGACCCCCCTGCCGCAGCTATATTACGGTGTTGCTCGCGGGTATAACTGAAATAGTTTGGCGCAATTAAGTCATGTCTGGCGGTCGCGATGGACGGAAGTGGAAGAAGCGGAAAGTCTAAAGAAGAGAAGAAGGACAACCGTCCTCTTCGAAAGCCATCCTTCACCAATATCTCGGGATCTCCCGTGGAGGGGCTGTACACGTCCGGGCGCCGGTCCGGTTCCGGCTATCTGCGCGACGAGGGTTATCCGGGACAGTTCCCTTACACGCGCGGGATCCATGCAACCCTTTATCGCGGCAGACCCTGGACCATCCGGCAGTTCTCCGGCTTCGGTTCCGCGGCGGATTCCAACACCCGTTTCAAGTTTCTCCTGGAACAGGGACAGGATGGCCTTTCAGTGGCTTTCGACGTGCCCACCCTGATGGGTTTCGATTCCGATCATCCGTCCTCGGAAGGGGAAGTGGGGGTCTGCGGGGTCGCCGTCGATACGCTGGAGGACATGGAAACACTCTTATCCGGCATTCCGCTGGACCGGATAAGCACGTCCATGACCATCAACGCCCCCGCCGCGGTGCTGCTGGCGATGTACCTGGCCGTGGCCGAGAAAAGAGGGATCCCCTGGACCGCGCTGAGGGGCACGCTGCAGAACGATATTCTGAAAGAGTACATCGCCCAGAAGGAGTGGATCTGCCCACCCGCTTCGGCATTGAAGTTCGTTACCGATACGGTGGTCTTTTGCACGGAGCGGGTTCCTCAGTGGAATCCCGTCAGCATCAGCGGATACCACATCCGGGAAGCGGGCGCGACGGCCGCCCAGGAACTGGCGTTCACGCTGGCGGACGGGTTTGCCTACGTCGACGCCTGCGTCGACGCCGGTCTCGAAGTCGACCGGTTCGCTTCACGCCTGTCCTTCTTCTTCAACGCCCATATCGATTTCTTCGAAGAGATCGCCAAGTTCCGTGCCGCCAGGCGGATCTGGGCGCGCCACATGCGCGGGCGGTACGGCGCCCGGTCCGAACGGTCCTGGGCGCTGCGTTTCCATACCCAGACCGCGGGGTGCAGCCTGACCGCCCAGCAACCGGAGAACAACATCGTGCGCACGGCCGTCGAAGCGCTGTCCGCGGTGCTGGGGGGCACCCAGTCGCTACATACCAACGCACTGGACGAAGCCTATGCGCTGCCATCGGAAAAGGCGGCCCGAATCGCCGTGCGGACCCAGCAGATCATCGCCAGCGAGACCGGCGTGACCGATACGGTCGATCCCCTGGGTGGATCCTACTACATCGAGTCCCTCACCGACCGGCTGGAAGAGGAGGCCGAGGCCTATTTCAAGAAGATCGACGGCTTCGGGGGCATGGTTGCGGCCATCGAAGCGGGGTTTCCCCAGCGCGAGATCATGGCCGCGGCAAGCCGGTACCAGGCGGAGATCGAAAACGGGGAAAGGACCGTCACCGGCGTAAACGATTTCATCTCCCCTGAGGACAGCGACATCGACACACTTCGCATCGACCCGCGCATCGAAAGGGAACAGCGTAGCCGTCTCGATTCGGCGCGACGGCGGCGGAACGACCTGAAAGCAGGCGAGGCTCTCGATGCACTGGGTATCGCGCTAAGGAGCGGAGCGAACATCATGCCGCCCATGCTGGCCGCGGTAAAGGCCTGCGCCACGATCGGGGAAATCGTAGGCGTGCTGCAGGAAGTGCACGGGTTGTACGAGGAACCCGTGGTGTTTTAGGTCGCACCGGTGTTTCCGCCGGGCGCCATGTCTTACGTCGTAACACAAAAGGAAACCGACGACATGCCTCGTATCAGAAAGGGACTGTCCACCCGCTCCGTGCACGGAGGGGAGCACCGCGACAAGCCGTTCTCCTCGGTGACCAATCCCATCGTCCAGACGTCCACTTATGTATTTCAGAATACGCAGGAACTAATCGACTATACGACCGGAGGGGTCGACCGGGAAGAATACGGGCGCTACGGCAACCCCACCAAGTCGGTGGCGGAGCGCAAAATTGCCGAATTGGAAGGTGGAGAGGAAGCCGCTCTTTTCTCATCGGGCATGAGCGCGTTCACTTCCGTATTGCTCGCCATGCTTTCAACCGGCGCCCACGTGATCGTCATGGACGAATGTTACCGGCGCAGCCGCCAGTTCTGCAGGCAGATACTGCCGAGATACAATATCGACGTGACCTTCGTGAAGACGGGCGATTACGACGAACTCGAATCCTCGATCAACGACAAGACCCGACTCATCGTATCCGAATCTCCGACGAATCCGTACCTGAACGTGATCGATCTGGAGAAGGTAACGGAGATCGCCGCCAGGCACCGGGTCAAGGTGTTGATCGACGGCACTTTCGCCACGCCCTACAACCAGAAGCCCCTGGATTTCGGAATCGACCTCGTGCTTCACAGCGCCACCAAGTACCTCGGAGGGCACAACGACCTGCTTTCCGGCGCCATCGTGGGCAGCGCTTCCCTCATTTCCGCAATACGCGAGTTCCGCGACGTCACGGGCGGAATAGTCGACCCGCACGGCGCGTACCTGCTGATCCGCGGACTGAAGACCTTCGCTCTGCGGATGGAACAACACAACGCGAACGGCCTCGCCGTCGCCCGTTACCTGGACGGCCATCCCCGTATCCGGAGGACCTACTATCCCGGTCTGGAAAGCCACGCGGGCCATGAAACGGCGCGCAGGCAGATGAGTGGATTCGGCGGGGTGGTGAGCTTCGAAGTCGACGGCGACATGGAAACGACTATCCGCTTCATCGATGCGATGCGCATTCCCTATATCGCGCCGAGCCTGGGCGGCGTGGAGAGCCTGATCGAACAACCCGCCATCATGTCGTTCTATGAGATGGACCGGTCCGAACGCCTGGAGATAGGCATCAAGGACGAACTCGTCCGGTTTTCCGTGGGCATTGAAAACGCCGACGATTTGATCGCCGACCTGGAACAGGCCCTGGGGAAGATCTAGACTGCGCAGGCCTGTCGAAGGCGTTGCTGGCCTGTCGAAGGCGTTGCCGATCGGTAGTAGGCGTTGTTGGCCCGTCGACTGTGCAGGAACTCCGGGGCCAGGATTCGAACCTGGATAGCCAGAACCAAAATCTGGTGTCCTGCCAATTGAACGACCCCGGATTATTCACGGTCCGGTCGGTGTCACGGACCGTAAGACTTCCACTTGCGAGGCGATCTCGCACGCCCCCGTTTCCGCATCTCTTTCAGCCCGGTACCGGAGCACGGTGTCGGCGGTGATTTCCAGTGTGTCACGTGCGACGCCTGAACAGGTGGGCGATTCCACCGACATGATCTGGGTCCCGGCCTTCACGGATCGGAACTCCGTATACGCGCCTACCGGCAGTCCCCTCGTATCACCCGCCAGGTCGACCCGAATGGCTTCGGTACTTTCCAGTGTATTGTAAACGGTCAGTACGAAGGAGTCTCCGCCCCCGCAGGAGGCGTACAGAAATGCCGTGACGAACAGGGCAAACATGCTGCCGGCTCGTCTGGGTGCAGACCCTGATCCTTCGATTCCATCCATGACTGTACCCGAGACCGTTCCGTCGGGTGCTTTGCGCAAACACCGGGCACCTTCCCCACGGCGCGGCTTCCGACAGTTTCCTGCGCACCGAGATTCCTGCGGTGCGGCTCAATCTACCCGGACCGGTGCCGTATGTCAATCGGAAGTTGACCGCCAGACCGCGTAGACCGGCGGCCTGCCTTGGCCCTCTGACCGGCGGCCAGCCTGGGCCTGCGATGACCGTACCTGCGTTCCCGTTATGACCGTACCCCGGTTCCCGCGTTCGCCCGTGTCCCCGGGCGTAAACAGCTTGACAGGATCTCTGATCGATTGTAAAATGTTGGTACTCACACGTTTCCCTCCTACACATAGTGGTACTTCAGGCGGTATTTTCATGCTGAAGGCACGGCATTTCCCGGTCAATCACCTGTTTGCCTGCACGTTGATGCTGGGACTGTCCCTTTTGTCCAGGCCTGATGCGGCACGCGGTCAGAGTCCGGAGCAGCAGGTCCGCCCGGTCCTGCAAGGCGGTACGGTCACCATCGGCAAAGTGGCCGCAGGGGATCTCACCTTCCACCCCCTGTTCAACAGCCTGGGGGTGGAGAGAGAAATAGCCTCGTTGATCTACGGGGAAGGCCTGCTTCGCGTAGATGATTCAGGCATGCCTGCGGACGGGCTGGCCTATCTGCCCATTAAGCTCTCAGGCGGCCGCGATTGGGTGTTCCGGCTCAAGCAGGATATTGAATTCCACGATGGGGAGCCGTTGACCGCCGCCGACGTGATCTTCACGTACACCCGGTACAAGTCCTCCAGGGTATATGATCCCGTCTTTCACCGATATTTCCAAAACATCGAGCGGATAACCGCCCTCGATCGACAGACGGTCCGGATCATCATGAAGTCGCCGATCGAATCTTTTCCCAATCGGCTGGCGGCCCTGCCCATTTTGCCCGGGCACCAGATGGGCCGCGGCCTTTTCGCCGACGCCGGTGCGCATCTGGAAACGACCCGCCCCATCGGACTGGGACCTTACCGCGTCGAGTCATGGCCCGTCAGCGATACGGTGACGCTCGCGGCCAACGAAAGCTGGCACCGGGGCCGCGCGAATCTGGACAGGGTGGTTTACCAATTCTACCCTACTTCAGAGTCCCTGCAGGCGGCCTTTATCGTGCGGGAGGTGGATCTTATCGAGGTGGAACGAGACGGCACGTTGAAGGAACTGAAGCGGGCCCGTTCCGATGCGAGGATACAGGCGATCGTGCCTGGCAGCCGCGCTTTCTCCGCGGTCTTCTACAATAACCGGCATCCGATTCTTTCTAACACGGCTATCCGACGCGCGCTGACCTATGCCACGAACCGTCAGCGAATACTGGACGAGGTGCTCGTACGTGGTGCGGGTGTGCTTGCCCAGAGTCCCATTCACCCGAATTTCGAGTTCAAGGGCGGCGACATGGGATTCGATTTCCGTCCGCGCGAAGCTCGCGAACTGCTGCGTCTCCAGGGCTGGGAGGACAGCGACGGCGACGGGTTCCTCGACCGGCAAGGTCGTTCCCTCCGGTTCGAGCTGCTGTTCTCCAGGGGGCAGACTTCCGCCGAGAAGACGGTGCGGGTCGTCAAACTGAACCTGAACCAAATCGGCATCCAGGTCGTTCCCGTGCCCGTTACACAGAAAGAACTGGTCCAGCGGCTTGGTGTCGGCAGCTACGACGCTGCGCTGTTCGTACAGGACTTCGAACCCACAGCGGATGATCTCTACGCGGTCTTCCATTCGGAGAGCATCGGGCTGGGGAATATGCTCGGATACCGGAACCGCCAGGTCGACCGCAATATCAGTTTCCTGTTCGGGCTGCCCGACCGGCAACGGGCCGGACCCGTCTTCCAGCAGCTCGAGATGCTGTTGATTCGGGACCAGCCTTGCATGTTCCTCTATTTTGTCGACACCCGGTACGTCGCGTATGATCCCACCTTGAAAAACCTGGGCCGCCCGGGTGAAGCGCTGCGGTCGCCCGCGGTCTGGTCCCGTACCGAATACTCCCCTTGACGACGCGCAAATCCATGTTTCCCAGAAAGTTACGAGAAGGGCTGTGGCCGCGGCTGCTCGTATCCCATATCGCGCTGGCCACCATTCCGGTGCTGATCGTCGGTCTGCTTCTGCTCGCGACGGCCCGTCGTTCGATCGAAGATACGGTGGCCGACGGCAATCTCGAGGTCGCGCGCAGGGCGAGTAACGAGATCCGGTTGTATATCGAACAGGCGCGGCGCGTGATCGACCAGGCCGCGGACAACATGGATATGATCGATGCAACGGACGCGGTGTACCAGAAGCTGATCGACAATCTGGTCATCCGGCAGGATTTCCTCAGCGAGCTGTCCGTGCTGGATCTGGCGGGGCGGGAGAAACTGACCACCCGCCTCGAAGGACCGTTGCGCGCGCGGCCGGACCTGGAACTCCCGGAGGACGGAGATCCCACGGTCTCCCCGGTGTTCATTTCAGACGATGGCCTGCCTGCGGTGACGATCTCCGTGCCCGTGCGGCGTTTAGGCGAGCACTCGGGATACCTTGCCGCGCGGGTGAACCTGAAGGACATGTGGGACCTGGTGGACAACATTAAACTGGGGGAGGGACAAAGGGAAGGCTTCGGCAACGCTTACGTCGCGTCCGGAAACGGGCGCCTGATCGCCCATCCGGAACGGGACCGTGTATACCGTCAGGACGACCTGTCCGGTTCTCCCGTCGGCACGGCGCTGAGTGAACGGCAGAGCGGCGCGCTGGTCTACACCGGGCCGGCGGGTGAGATGGCCGCCGCTTTCGCGACCGTCGAACCGCTCGGGTGGAAGGTCGTCATCGAACAACCGGCCGCCAGCGCCTTCGCCCGGTCACGCGATATGATCCTGGGCATCAGCGTGCTCATGGCCATCAGCGCGGCGGTCGCATCCCTGATCGGTATTCTCGTCGTCCGGAAGATCGTCCGACCAATCTACGAACTGGTGCGCGGCGCGCAATTATTCGCGCAGGGCAGGTTGACCCATACCATTGAAACGCCGGGGCATGGAGAACTGACTGCGCTCGCGCGCGAGTTCAACCAGATGGCCCGCGAGTTGATGGAGAAGGAACGCCGCCTGAAACAGGCCGAGCGCCTGGCTACCCTGAGCAAGTTTGCCACCATACTGTCTCACGAAATCCGCAACCCGCTTAATTCCATGATCATCAACCTCAGGATTCTCAAGCGGGACATGGAGAATCAGAACGGCGATCAACAAAACCGCGGCGGTCACTATGAAAAAGTAATATCGGAAATCTGGCGCATAGACAGTCTCGTCGAGAATTTCCTGAATTACGCCCGGCCGCCGGAACTGGCGCCTTACCCCCACGACATAAACGTGATCCTCGACGAGGTGATCGCGATCCACCAGGGTACGGCACAGGAAAGGGGCGTCCGGATCATTACCCGGTTCCGGGACGGCGAGCTGATGGTATCCGTCGACATCAACCAGATCAAGCAGGTGTTCTTGAACATCATGCTCAATGCATTCGATGCCATGGAGCACGGCGGTACGCTGACGATTTCCACGGAACGGGCGCCGCCCCGCAACAGTAGCGATCTGACCCTGGAAGCCGTCGGCGAAGTCCCCCATGTCATCATAAAATTCGAAGATACGGGAAGGGGTATTGATCCCGACCGGCTGGACCGTATATTCGAGGTGTACTACACGTCCAAGTCGACCGGGACGGGACTGGGCCTGCCCATCGCCCAGCAGATCGCGGAGAAGCACGGAGGCGGGATCTCGGTCGAAAGCACGCCGGGCGAGGGGACGGCCTTTACGCTGGCCCTTCCGGCGCTGGGGGCGGATGCGGCAGGGCCCTCCACCGGACAACCTTCCGAAACCACAGGGACGGAGCAGCCCGGCCAGCGGGACTAGTCGAAACAGGGGTATTTAATGGAACGCATCCTGATCGCGGAAGACGACCGGAACACCCGGGAAGGACTGGTGGAACTGCTATCGGGCGAGGGGTACGAAGTGACGGGTGTGGCGGACGGTGAGCAGGCCTATGAAACGGCCCGGAACGACCGATTCGACGTTTTGCTCACAGATATGAAAATGCCACGGATCAACGGACTAAACCTGATCAAGCGCATGACCGGCACCTCTCCGGAGACGAGTATCATCATGATGACGGCCTTCGCCACGGTCGAGACGGCTGTAAAGGCCATGCGCGACGGCGCCTTTTCCTACCTGACCAAGCCGGTCAAGGTCGAGGAACTGCTCGCCACCATCGAAGGGGCGCTGCAGGAGAAGAAGAACAAGCGGCGCGCTGAAGGGTCGCCCGGGTCTTCGTCCATCCCCGATCCGGACATCATTGGCGAAAGCGTCCAGATCAGAGGTATTTTCGATCGGGTGGACAAGGTCGCCAGGGCCAATACCACGGTCCTGCTGCTTGGCGAGAGCGGTACGGGCAAGAGCCTGATCGCCCGGGCGATACACGCCAGGAGCTTTCGAAAGGACCGGCCGTTCGTGGATGTGAGTTGCGCCTCGATTCCTGAAAGCCTGCTTGAAAGCGAACTCTTTGGTACCGAAAAAGGGGCGTACACCGGTGCGCTCAGCACGACGCGCAAGGGGTACTTCGAGCGAGCGGCCGGAGGAACGATATTTCTGGACGAAATCGGCGAAATAACCGGTAGCGTTCAGGTTAAGCTGCTGCGCGTACTGCAGGAACGCCGGTTCGAAAGACTCGGCGGAACCGAACCGCTGAATATCGACGTCCGCGTGATCGCGGCCACCAACCGGAACCTGGAGGACGCGGTTACGGAAGGGCGTTACCGGCAGGATCTCTACTACCGCTTGAACGTCATCCCCATTCTCGTTCCTCCCCTGCGCGAGCATCCGGACGACATCCCGCCCCTCATCGACTATTTCATCCGGAAATACACGCGGGAGAACGGGCTCGAAGACAAATACATCACCGACGACGCCCTGGAGATCTGCACGAAGTACGACTGGCCCGGAAACATCAGGGAAGTGGAGAACGCCATCGAAAGCGCCGTAGTATTGAGTGACGGCGAACGCATCCTGCCGGAACATCTGCCCGATTTCCACCATGCTCCGGCGGCCGTTTCAAGCGCGGGGCCCGTACAGGGTACGCTCAAGGACACCAGGGGACAGGCGGAGAAACGCCTCATTCAACAGGCGCTGCTGGAGTCGGGCGGCAATCGAACGCGCGCGGCGGAAGCCCTCGGGGTGACGGTCAGGACCATCCAGTACAAGATCAAGAAATACGATCTTCAGTGACGAACCTTCCGGAGGGACGCCATCCGTCGACCGGGATAGCGCTTACAGTCGGTACCGGGTAATGGAATCGAAAACCCTCGCCGTATCCGTCGTGATGCCCACGTATAATCGTGAGGAAAGACTGCCGGCGGCGATCCGTTCCGTCCTGGAGCAGTCGTCGCCGCCGTCGGAGATCGTCGTGATCGACGATGGTTCGACAGACGCGACTCCGGCTCTCATGGAGCGATTTCCAGACGAATTTGCCTCGGAGGGAACTCCGGAAGTACGGTACATCCGGCAGGAAAACCAGGGCGTCAGCGTGGCCAGGAACCACGGCATCCGCGCTGCGAAGCACGATTGGATCGCCTTTCTCGACTCGGACGACGAATGGCTTCCCCACAAGCTGGAGAAGCAGTGCCGCGCCCTTGCACGCGAGCCGGGATTCCGGTTCTGCCATACCGACGAAATCTGGATCCGCAAGGGCAGGCGGGTCAATCCCATGAAGAAGCATGCCAAGTCCGGGGGCCGAATCTTCAACCAGTGTCTGCCCCTGTGCGTCATCTCCCCTTCTTCGGCGCTGATACATCGAACCCTGTTCGATCGCTACGGCATGTTCGATCCGGAACTGCCGGTGTGCGAAGACTACGACCTGTGGCTGCGCATCTGTGCGCGTGAACCCGTACTCTATATCGACGAACCCCTGCTGAAGAAGTTCGGCGGCCATGATGACCAGTTGTCGCGCCGTTACTGGGGCATGGACCGTTTCCGCATCCGTGCGCTGGAGAAGCTGATTCAAAGCGGCATACTGGAAGGAGATGCACTGTCCGCCGCGCTGGATACCCTATACCGGAAAATCGACATTTACGTTGCCGGCGCGGAGAAGCGACGCAAATTCGAGGAAGCCGACCGCTACAGGGACAGGAAACGTCAATTCAAACAGCAATTTGAAGCATGCTACGACGGGACATCGGACGGCTGACTATACGCAAAACCTTTCACATCGTTCTGAAGGGGTTTTCCTGTTATTGCCCGAGACTCGCGCGGTTCGGTCCCTGAATTCCTGTTGTTTGGCCGGTCCGGGCCGAAAACACCGGTCCTGAATACCTGTCGGCATGTTATTTGCGAACTTTTATGATTACGGGTGATCTTTAATAGACGCGTACTGGCCATTACGCTATGTCGCGGGTACTGCGCACCCGGGTCCGTTTTGCCTGTTGATTGGGAGAGATGATGAAGCGCCTCGCTACGCTGTTCATCCTTTACTGCGGTCTTGCTTCGTTTTCGGCGCATGCGGCTACCTCCGGCAAAGTCACGGGATTCGTCCGGGACGCGGCGACCAACGATCCGCTGGCGGGTGTCACGGTTCGCGCCGAAGGTACCGAATTGCGGGCCATATCCGGCTTGAACGGCGAGTATTTCATCCTCAACGTTCCAGTAGGCTCCATCCGGCTCGAAGTCCAGATGATCGGTTACCTGCCAATCCGGACACAGGAGTTTACCGTTAACAGCGATCGCACCACGCGGATCGATTTCGAACTGGAAACGACGATACTCGACCTGGCAGAGCCCGTTGCCATCACCGCGCCGAGGACCTCGATCCGGTCGGACCTGACCGCTTCGAGTGAAGTGATCGTTCCCCGTGAAATCGAGTCTCTGCCCGTAACGGATCTGTCGGACCTCATCTTTCTGCAGAACGGGGTGGTCCGGGATGCCGAAGGGAACCTGCACGTTAGAGGCGGCCGCGGGAACGAGATCTCCTATTACGTGGACGGAGCCACCCTGGAGGATCCCCTGCTGGGCGGCATGGGAACGCATATTCAGCTAGGCTCGGTCGAGGAACTGGTAATCAACCGGGGCGGTTTCAACGCGCAGTACGGGGAGGCCATGTCCGGTGTCGTCAATATCGTGACCCGCGAGGGAAGCGGTTCCCTGTCTGGTACCCTCAGGGCCGCGACGGCCATGCAGTCTCAATACGACCTGGCGTCGGGAGGCTTCGGCGAAACTTCGGCGGGAAGAGGTGGGCGCCTCGAGGGAATACTGAGCGGCGCGCTGCCCTGGCTCAAAGACCGTGGCGGTTACTTTCTTTCCGGCCAGGTATTGAGCGACGGGCACCATATCCCGCACAACAGCCGATCTCTGGCCACGGTGGCGGGCAACCTAGTGTTCAAACCCTATCCCCTAATGAAACTGAAGGTCAGCGGGCATTACTTCCGTCAGCGCCATCTTCAGTACGACCACCGCAATGAAAATGGACTATCCTACGATTTCAACCCGGACGGGCTGCCCGAACGACAGGCCCGGAGCCACGCGCTTAACCTGTCCGTCAGCCAGAACATCAGCCCGCGTTTCTTCTATACTGCCCGGTTCTACAGGTATTCCACCAACAGCACGCTGCTCCCCTCCATGCTTACGGACCGGTATTGGACGCAGTGGCCGGGCTACTCGCAAAACAGTCTCGGCGAGTACGACGGATCGATCTATGAATCCACCCAACTGCCCTCGGAACGATACGAGGGACTTCCCTTTACCGCTGCAGGCGATTTCTTCCCGCTCTACCGGGATACCCGGGCTACGTACCACGGGGTCCGGGCCGACCTGAGCGGTCAGATAACCTATTGGAGCCAGATCCGGGCGGGCGCCGAAGCGCAGTGGTACCGGCTGAACTGGGACGAGAGGTCCTTTCTTCAGGCCGCGCCGCACGGCCAGAGATACTCCGTCAATCCCGTGGAAGGCGCGCTTTACTTTCAGAACAAGCTTGAAATGAGCAGGTTGATCGTCGACGCCGGACTCCGGGTGGACTACCTGGACACGAGCCAGCGGTTTTTTGTCGATCTGCCCACGGGCCAGGCGGAGCGAAGAGACAACTCGACCAAGATCCGGCTGAGTCCCCGGCTCGGTGTTTCCCACTCATTTACGCCACGGAGCCTGCTCCGGTTCAATTACGGTTACTTCTACCAGCCGCCCGAGTTCCGGCTCGCTTACGCGAACTTGAGACGCGACTTCAGCGGAGATTCCCCGCGGCTGGGAAACCCGGACCTTGCGCCCCAGAAGACGGTGGCCTATGAGTTCGGGCTGGAGCATATGCTTACAGGGGACGTCCGCATCGGGTTTACGGCGTCCTACAAGACCATTTCCAACCTGACCTCGACGGCACAGGTCCAGTACCCCGGTGGGATGTATTACATCTTCAACAACGCGGACTTCGGCTCCGTGCGCAGCGTCGAACTGATCGTGAAACGGGACGTGTCGCGCGTGCTTTCCGGGTCCTTCAACTACACCTATTCCATCGCCCGGGGAAGCGCTTCGTCGCCCCAGGAGCACGCGCAGCAGGCCGATACCGGCGAGAGAGGCTATTTCCCGCTCGCTTTCGACCAGCGGCATACTGCGAAAGCCGTGATGAGCCTGCTTGCGCCCGAGACCATCCAGCGGCGCATCCTGGGCGTTCCGCTCAACGGATGGGGGTTGTCTATGATCGGCTACTTCGGCAGCGGCCTGCCGTACACGCCGACCAACACCTTGCGCGAAAGTACGGCAACCGCACGGAACCAGGCGCGCCTGCCGGCCTTTGTCAATCTTGATCTCCGCGTTAAAAAGCGTTTCAAGGCCGGCGGATTCAGTTACACGCTGTTCTCGGAGGTCCGGAACGTGTTCGATCGCCGGAATGTCGTAAGCGTTTATGCCAACACGGGACGTCCGGGGGACGACGGATACACCCTGGAATCATTCTCGGGCCGTTCGGAGGAGTTTATCCGGTTGAGGCGCCTGTTGAGCCTGGATCCCCAACAGTACGCCCCACCCCGAGAAATCCGCATGGGTTTCGAAATAGGCTTCTGATTTTTCGACCTTAGAGCGGTTTCGCTCGCTGCACCAGTTGCAGCGGAGCCCCTTCCGGATCGCGGAAGAAAAGCAGGATGTTCTCTCCCGCCCTCGCTGGCGGACCTTCCAGTTTCACACCCTTCGATTCGAGTACGGCGACGGCTTCGTCCATGTCATCCACGTTAAAGGCAAGATGAACGTGGGCGGTTCGGATGTCGGCGAGTTGCGTGTCATCGTCACCGGGCATGGGGATGATCTCGATGTGTCCCGTTCCTCTGGGATCCCGGATGAAGTAGATATTCGCGTCGTTCCCGGGATTATTGAATCTGAGCGCGATCTCGAAGCCCAGCACGTCGCAATACCACTTTGCCGCGGCGTCCGTGTCCCGGTAGGCCACGGCCACGTGTTCCAGTGAATGAATCTTTACCAAGGCAATGCTCCTTCCTGTTCAGGTATGATCTGTAATCCGCCGCAATCTGAGCGTTCCCGACCAGGGGTCGATTACGACGGGACTCAACACGATTTCTTCACCGGGTGAAGGCCTCCCCTCCACCTTGACCGCCATGCGCGATCCGTAATCAGGAAATTCGACAAGGACGTTCCGCTCCCTCGTTTCGAGTACGGTCGCCCGGATTCGGACGTCCTTGCGCTGCTCCAGGTACTTCAGGAGCCAGTACCATTCCCTCCGGGCCTGTATCTTGTTCAGGATCCTGCTGCGTTCCAGGGCGGACAATTCGTCCATCATTTCACTGGCGTTGTAAGCCGGGGAGCCGTCCGCCAGGGCCGCCCGCAACTGCCGCTGATGGACCAGGTCCGCATAGCGGCGGATCGGCGACGTGACCTGGCAGTAGGTATCTACGCCAAGCGTGGCGTGCGGCCTGGACTTCAGGCTCAGTTCAAGCGGTTTCATCCTTCTCAGCACCTGGAAGCGCCAGACCGCGTCGCGTTCCGCCTGCTCAAGGTCGCCCAGATCGGTCTCTGGCTGGGTACGAAAAATCGCGGGCATGTCGCGGCCGTTCAGGTACGCCGCGGCAGTCCAATTGGCGAGGATCATCAACTCCGATACGATGTGCTCGGAACGGGTGGAAGTGTCCCGGTTCACGATCCGGATGCGTTTCTCGCCGTCGACCTTGATCATGACTACACTGCGTTCCAGATCGACCGCGCCCTGGTCGATGCGCCGCTGGTAGAAAACGTCAACCGCCTGGTTCAGGATCTGCAGCACTTCGGCGTACGGTTGCTCAATCGTTCCCAGCAGTCGGTTGGCTTCGTCGTAGGACATTCTCGCACGGTTGACGATCACGGAAGGCACGATCCGGGATTCCAGCAATTCGAAGCCGGATGACAGCGAGAATAGGAAACTGATGGCGCAACGCCTTTCACCTTCGAGCAACGCGCAGTGGCCCTGGGAAAGGTTGGCGGGCAGCATGGGGACGTGCCGGTCCGGCAGATAAAGGGAGGACATCCGTTCCCGGGCCGCGAGGTCCAGGACCGAATCCCGAGGCACGAGGTCGGCCACGTCGGTGATATGCACGCCGATCCGGTATCCGTCCGCGGTGCGTTCCGCGGAAATGGCGTCGTCCATATCCTGGGTTGACGCGTCGTCTATCGACAGGATCGGCAATCCGGTCAGGTCTTCCCGGCCTACTTCCGAAGACCGACAGGAAGCGGTGAATGCGAGCACCTCTTCTGAGAACTCGGTCGGTATCTCGTAACGCAGCAGATCGAGATGTTGATCTTCGTCCCAGAACCCCTTGCGTACCATGACATCGAAGATGGATCGTTGCGGGTCGCCTCCCGCCAGGGTGGGTATTTCCTTAAGCAGGGAACGCACTTTTTCGATCGCAGTGTATTCGTCGCCCTGAATGACGTACTCCCGGAGATGGGATAGCCAGCGTTTCTGCCGGTTCGTCAGGGAGTGCAGGTCCTGCCGCGTATCGTCCGCGAACCAGCGGTTGAATCCTTCCCGCTCGGTCTCCACGGCCTGCTGGCGCGCTTCTTGATCGCGGATGTTGTTGACCTGGTCGGATGAGCGGGACCTGAAGCCGTTGTCCCCTTCGGAGAAGTAGAGGCACTGGCGGCTTAGATGCAGATGCATGGCCGCCCGTTGCTCCGGCGAGCCGGGTTCGCCCCAGTACAGTTCGCCGATGTCCTCCGAAGTATAGACGGCGGGATCGTCCTTCAGGACCTCCCATACTTCTTCCAGGTCGAAGGATCCGGCCTGTTCTTCGATATTTCGCCGGACTTCCAGCATTTCGGCCAGGTCGCGCACCCGGATTTCAGTGTACCGTACGATCGGGTCCGTCGAGATGTCCATGACCCGGTTGGCGGAGGTCGCCACCTTGAATTTTTTCCTGGAAACGGCCTGCAGCATGCCTATTTGAATGTCCCCGCGATGGCGGAAGATGATCAGATCGCCTGTATGCACCGATTGCCCTTTTCTACACGGATGAGACCGGGTGAATCTGCGGGGATTCGATCCATTTATCCTGTGTCTGGACCGGGTCGAAGTCAAGGGATTTCACGGGTGGAAAGTATGCGGGTTGACTTCGCTCCGGCTATGGGATATCATGCGTTGAGTTGAATCGCGACAGACTGTTTTTCAGACGAATCGAAAGGGTCAAAGATGATTTTCGAACAGGTACTGAACGGGGGCGACCGGAACTTCGGTTACCTGGTGGCCGACGAAAAGACCCGGAAAGCGGCGGCGGTCGATCCATCCTACCGGCCCGAATACTACATGCAGCGAGCGGGCGAGCTGGGCGTGGAACTTGCCTGCATCATCTGCACGCATTCCCACCACGACCACGTAAACGGCAATGATCATCTTATCGAGGAACTGGGCATCGACGTGGTGATGTATCGGGACGCGGAGTATTTCTACGATATCGAGGTGACGGACGGCGAGGTGTTCACACTGGGTGAACTCGAACTGGCTGTGATTCACACGCCCGGCCACTGCGAGGACGGCATGTGTCTTCTGGCGGAAGACAGGCTGATTACCGGGGACACGCTTTTCGTGGGTAAAGTGGGCGGCACGGCCACCAAAGAAGAAGCGAGGAAGGAATATGACAGCCTGCGGCGCCTGATGGAACTGGACGACGATATCGGCGTCTACCCCGGCCATGACTTCGGAGTAAAGCCCTCGTCGTCGATCGGCTACGAGAGAGAGAACAATCCCTTTATCATGCAGCCCACTTTCGAGGATTTCCTGCATCTCAAGGAAAACTGGCTCGCGTACAAAGCGGAGCACAACATCCCATAGCCCGCCCCGGGATGCGCTTCACGAAATCCGGTCAAGTCTCTATTCGGTTCACGACGTCCGGTCCGGTTTTGGTGCGGCTCACGACGTCCTGTCCAGTCCCTCTGCAACCTTTCGCACGGCGCCAACCACGTCGTCGATATCCCCTTCGGTGTAACGCTCGTTGAATGAAATCAGCACGAGTTGTCCGAGCAGTTCGCGGGTTCTGGGGCAGAGTTCGTCCACGCGCTCGAAGTTGCGGTCTGTATACGGGCTGTAAAAGGGGAAACGGGAGTTCCCGTAGGTCCTGTGCTCCGCGAGCGCCGCCGAACACTGGAATATCGGATCGCCGATATAGCCGGCGCGTGCGCCGATCCCTTCGGCATTCAGCGCCCGTGCGAAAGTTTCGTTCGAAAACCCGGTAACGCGCATGGGATACGTCCAGTAGCTGTGTCTTGCGCCGGGCGTGACCGGCGCCGGTACGATACCGCCGAGGTGCTTTATCCCCTCGGTTAACCGGCCGCCAAGTCTGTTTCGCGATTCGACGACCCCGCCGACTTTCTCCAACTGGGCCAGCCCCACCGCGGAATGCAGTTCCGTTATGCGGCAGTTCATGCCAAGTGATCCGTACATGCGAGATCCCGCCCGGTCCCGGTCGTATTGCTTGTCCGCGAACATCCGCATGCAACGGCCCAGGGCGTCGTCCATCGTGATGGTCATGCCGCCGTCCCCGGTGGTCATGTGCTTCGACTGCTGGAAACTGAAGCATCCCATATCCCCGAAGGTCCCGAGCAACTGTCCCCGGTAACGCGTAAGGTGGGCCTGGCAGCAGTCCTCGATCAGCGTTATCCCCTTTCGCCGTGCAATCTCCGTCAAGGCCTCCATCCGGCAAGCATTGCCGAAGAGGTGTATGGCGATGATCGCCCGCGTCCTCGGCGTAATCAGTCTTTCGACGTCATCCGGGTCCACAGTCAGGGTATCCTGATCCGTGTCCGCGAAGACGGGCACGGCGTTCTGGTACAGGATCGGGATGATCGTGCCCAGGTCGGTGATCGCACTCGTAATGATCTCGTCGCCGGGTTCCGGGTTTACCGCGCCGACCGCGACATGGAGGGCCGCCGTTCCCGACGTGGAACCCGTAGCGTGCTTCGCGCCATACGTCTCGGCAAACCTGGATTCGAACAGCGGGGTGAGTTCCCCGCCCCACCTGAAAAGATTCTGGGAACGCAGCGCTTTTGTTACGAGTCGGATTTCTTCTTCGTCGAAGGGGATTCTGGCGGGGAAAGGGCGGGATACCGCGTCCCGGTAGGGGGTCCCGCCGTGCAGGGCCAGCATGAACGATCTCCGTGTCTTCCGCCTGACGCTCGAATCGATATGGCGGCTTTACTCCGTCACCTGCGGCTTTACTCCGTCACCTGCGGCTGTCACTACGTGCCGGCGTGAAGACCTACAGATCCACCCGGTAACGGCACTTCCATTTCGTGTCCCACGTGTACAGCGGATCGTCCGGGGGAATGGGGACGGTTTCGACCAGCGTTGAACCGATAATCTCGCAGGTTCTCCTGGAGGCGGCGTTATCGGGGTTGCAGGTGATCCACAGCGGGTTGATACCGTGCGCCCGGGCCAGGGGCAGGAGGAGCAGGCAACCGCGCGCGGCCAGGCGGCGGCCGCGGTAAGGCGGTTCCACGGAGTAGCCGATATGCCCCGCATACAATTCGATATGCTCCGTGTGGCCGATGCGCAGGGAGAGTCGTCCCATCACGATGGACTGACGGTCCGTCTGCACCATGTCGAATATGTATTCGGGAACGACGCCCCTTCGTGCGTTGCCCTGCAGCGTCCTGCGGAGCAGCAACTGCAGATCGCCGTCCACGAGCACGCCCGGATCGCGAAATCGAAACGGGTCGTCCTCGACCTTGAATCGGTTTCTGAGGTCAGAAATCAACAGACTGATGTTTTTCATCGACTATGATGGACTTCCCACACCGGATCTCCGGGGCAGGAGTGAAGTCCACGTCTTTGGCGTACCCGTCAATACCGGTAGTGATCGGGTTTGAAGGGACCTTCGATTGGAACGCCGATGTAGTCCGCCTGGTTCCGGGACAACCGGGTCAGCGTCACGCCCAGCTTGTGCAGGTGAAGCCTGGCCACTTCCTCGTCCAGGTGTTTGGGCAGGGTCGTGACTCCGGTCTCGCGGTCATGAAGCCGCAGGTCGATCTGCGCGATCACCTGGTTGGTGAAGGAACTGGACATGACAAATGAAGGATGGCCCGTGGCGCATCCCAGGTTGACCAGTCTTCCCTCGGCAAGCAGGTAGATGACGTGGCCGTCGGGAAAGACGTACTTGTCCACCTGGGGCTTGATGTTCTGTTTCACGATACCGGGGTATTCGTTCAGCGCGTCCACCTGGATTTCGTTGTCGAAATGGCCGATGTTGCAAACTATGGCCTGGTCCTGCATGTTCTCCATGTGTTCGATCCGGATGATGTCGCGGTTTCCGGTCGTCGTTACGAAGATCTGGCCCTGATCGAGCGCATCTTCGACTGTAGTCACTTCATAGCCTTCCATGGCGGCCTGAAGCGCGCAGATTGGATCGATCTCCGTGATCAGGATGCGCGCGCCGAACCCCCGCATGGACTGAGCACAACCCTTGCCCACGTCTCCATATCCGCAGACGACGACCGTTTTTCCGGCGACCATGACGTCCAGGGCGCGTTTCAGGCCGTCCGCTAGCGATTCGCGGCAGCCGTACAGGTTGTCGAACTTCGATTTGGTCACCGAATCGTTGACGTTGATGGCCGGAAACAGAAGCTTGCCGTCCTGCATCATCTGGTAGAGCCGGTGGACCCCGGTGGTCGTCTCTTCGGATACGCCGCGGATGTTGGCACTCATTTCGTGCCAGAACCGTGGGTTTCTATCCAGCTGCCGCCTGAGCACTTCGTTAATGATCTGCATCTCGCGGCTGTCGGCCGGTTCGTCCAGGATGGAGGGGTCATCTTCGGCTTCCACGCCCCGATGAATCAGCAGGGTGGCGTCGCCGCCGTCATCCACGATCTGCGTCGGGCCGGTCTCGCCTTCGAAGGTCAACGCCTGCAGCGTGCAGGCCCAGTATTCTTCCAGACTCTCCCCCTTCCACGCGTAGACGGGCAGGCCATCGTCCGCGATGGCCGCCGCCGCGTGGTCCTGGGTCGAGAAGACGTTGCAGGATGCCCACCGTACGTCCGCGCCCAGGGCCTTGAGCGTCTGGATGAGCACGGCGGTCTGAATCGTCATGTGGAGGGAACCCATGATACGCGTGTCTTTGAGGGGCTGTTCACGGGCGTGTTTCTCTCGAATGGCCATCAGTCCGGGCATTTCCTGTTCTGCGATGGCGATTTCGCGGTGACCCAATTCGGCCTCGGACAGGTCGGCTACTTTATAGGGAAGATCGGAATAGTCCGGCAATTCGATGGTGGTCGGCACTTCCTGCGCCATGTAAGCTCTCCTTGGTACTGTTTTGCGGACTGCAGGCTCGAGGTTTCGTTCAGATAATCGATCCCTATTATATGCGGTAGCCACCTCGAATGCAACAACCACGTTGACTGTCTACCGTCCCGCCCGGATGATTCGCGGAACCGGCCGCAATGCTGGAACTCCGCCCGCGTAGTGCAGAAATCGCTTGTAAACCGGTATCCGGACTCTTATAGTCTTTCCCATCCACTGCCATGCAGCATTACTCCACTGGACGATCTCGCACGCGGGAGGGACTCATGATCGATCAGGCATTGCTGGACATACTGGCCTGCCCGGAAACCAAGGAGGAAGTCAATCTCGCGCCAGATCACGTCGTCGAAACCGTCAATGGCCGGATAAGTGCCGGTACGCTCGTCAACCGGGGCGGCGAGAAGGTGACGGAGCCCATCGAGGGTGGATTGGTACGGGCCGACGGAGCGTATCTGTATCCTATCAGGGAAGAGATCCCGATCATGCTGATCGACGAAGCGATTCCCCTTTCCGGCGAGGTCAACGCGCCCTGACCGGTTCGCAGCGGCAACGAACGGTCAGATTCCCTATCTTACCCGTACCACTCGTACAAGCGAAACTGCATGTCCCAGGCACCCGATCCCTACGCACAGCTTCCCGAACACGTTAAAGACCCGCCCAAGGACCGATGGTCTACAATCCGTCAACTGGGACCGGGCCTGCTGCTGACCGGTTCAATCGTAGGTTCCGGCGAACTCATTGCCACCACGCGACTGGGTGCCGAGGTCGGTTTCGTCGTTCTCTGGCTCATACTCCTGAGCTGCGCGGTCAAGGTACCGGTGCAAAGCGAACTCGGCCGGCACGCCATCGCCACCGGCCAGACCACCTTCGTGGCCTTCAACAAGGTGCCCGGACCGCGATTCCGGGTAACCTGGCTCGTCTGGGGAAGCCTGCTCCTCCTGCTCTGGAGCACCATGCAGGTGGGCGGCATTTTTGGAACGATGAGCCTGTCGCTGGACCTGATCTTTCCATTCTTCGGAAACACGTCCTGGCTGATTATTCTCACCTTGGTCGGCATGGGGCTCGGTCTCGTGGGACAGTACATGACGCTGGAACGGATTACCACCCTCCTGGTGGCCCTGTTCACCTTCACGACACTGGCCAGCGCGCTGCTCCTGTTCTGGACCCCCTATGCCGTTACACCGGCAGCGCTCCTGGACGGATTGCGGTTCGCCCTCCCGTCGGACGGCGCCGTGACAGCCTTTGCCGTCTTCGGCATCACCGGTGTAGGCGCTTCCGAACTGTTGCTTTACCCGTACTGGTGCGTGGAAAAGGGCTATGCCCGGGCGGCCGGACCCCGCGACGGCAGCGCGGCCTGGCGTGAACGCGCCATGGGATGGATCAGTGTAATGAAGAAGGACGTATGGCTGTGCATGGTCATTTACACGGTGGCGACGCTGGCCTTCTTCTTCCTCGGCGCGGCTGTGCTCCACGCCCAGGGCCTTGTTCCGGAGGGGTTCGGTACCGTGCAGATCCTTTCCGGGATGTACACCGAAACGCTGGGAAACTGGGCGTTCTACCTGTTCGGCGTCGGCGCTTTCGTAGTCCTGTTTTCGACGTATTTCGTCACCATCGTAGGCCAGTCGCGCATGCTGGCAGACGCCCTTTCGGTACTCGGCTTCATAACCTACGCGCGGCCCGAGGACAGACGCCGCGTCGTGCAGGTGATCGGTGTCCTGCTGCCCCTGGTTTACCTCGTCCTCTTCGTCTTGTGGTCCGCGCCGGTCACGATGGTGATCTTCGGTGGACTGATGCAGACAATCCTCTTGCCAGCCATTGGATGGGCGGCGCTCTACTTCAGCCGGACCACGGCGAAGGAAGCGGGCGTCCCGCCGTCCAGGACCTTGCTGGTCGCACTGACTGCCGCCACGATCATCATGGCCGTTTTTGCCGTGTACGCCGTCTGGGTTAGACTGTAGTCAGGGCCGGACAGGAAATGGCCACGCTGGACCGGACCCGAGGCGGGATGCCTCCCGATCAGACCAGGCTGGATTGCTGGTCGCGGGCACGATGGGCTTCCCGATCAGACCAGGCTGGATTGCTGGTCGCGGGCACCATGGGCTTCCCGTTCAGACCAGGCTGGATTGCTGGTCGCGGGTACGATGGGATGAGGCCCTCGACCGAGGCGGTCCGTAACCGCCACCACCGGCGGACAGGGCGACGATGTGGTCCCCCGGCAGAATCGGTACCTCGGTTTCCTTGGACTTCAACATTCTTTCCGTGCCGTTGGATACCACCTTGTAGCGGTGCGGCAGGCCCGGCTCGCCTCCGAACAGTCCGAAGGGAGGATTGATCACGCCGTCTCCGGCCATATTCAGTTTCGCTGGTTCGTCCCCCTCGTAGACCATTTCGAAAACCGCGCCCAGACCGCCCCGCCACGTGCCGTCTCCTCCTGATCCCGGCCTCAGGTCGTTCCGGACGATCTTGAAGGGGAAGCGCTCCTCGGTGATCTCCACGCTGGGACTCCGGATCGCCCCGGCCACGTTGACCTCGCCCACGCAGGACCAGCCGTCGTACCCCCGGGAAGCGCCTCCTCCGCCCCGTCCGAAGAAGAAATGCCAGATGAAGCGTTGGCCCGTCCGCGGGTCGCGTCCGGTGATCGCGAAACGAAGCCGCCTGGAAAACCCCGCGTTCACGGCATCAGGCGCCACGGGCGCCAGCGCCTTGAAGACGGCCTCCACGATCTCTTCCCCGCAGTGATTGGTGCTCATGCAGACCGGCGCGGGAGGATTCGGGTTCACGATCAGACCCTTCGGGGCGATCACCTTCACCGGCCGCATGGATCCCTCGTTTTTGGGCACGTCGGAGGGCGCCATGTACATGATGGCGACGTGAGCCAGCGAGCGTGTATTGGCATAGGCGCTGTTGATGAATCCGGTGACCTGGGGACTCGAATCGCCCAGGTCTATGGTCATGTTGTCGTCCTGGACGGTGACCCGTGCGCGGATGGGGATCGACACGGCGTCGAACCCGTCGTCGTCCAGCAGCGTTTCCCCGTAGTACACGCCGTCCCTCCAGCCGGTAATCAGTTGCCGGATCCGCCGTTCCGCGCTGTCCAGGATGGCCGCGACGGAGGTTGTCAGGCCTTCGGTGCCGTAATCGTCGAGGAGCGACTGCAGCCGGCGGGCGGCGATCTGTACCGAACCGATCTGGGCGTGCAGGTCGCCGGTGAAGTTCTCAGCGTGTCTCACGTTGACCGCCAGCATGCGCAGCAGGTCCTCCCTTGGCCGGCCCGCTTCGTACAGCCTTACGGGAGGTATGCGAAGGCCCTCGTGGTAAAGTTCGCTGGCCGAGGGATTGTATCCACCGTGGGTTCCTCCGCCGATGTCGCTGTGATGGGCGCGGTTGACGGCGAAAAACAGCAGGTTTCCGTCGCGGAACACGGGATAGATCGCCGTGATGTCCGGCAGGTGGCTGCCGCCGAAATAAGGGTCGTTCAGGATGAACAGATCGCCTTCGACGATGCCATCGCCGAAGTACTCGCGCACCGCTTCGACGGCCGGAGGCAGGGCGCTGATATGCACGGGTATACCCTCGCCCTGCGCCACGAGTTGACCCTCCGCGTCCAGGATCGCGGTGGAGAAGTCCCTGCTGGAGTTCAGGATCTGCGACATGGAGGTGCGGATCATGACGTCGGCCATCTCTCGGGCGATCGATTCCAGGCGGTGGCCCACGACCGAATGGGTAACCGGATCCGAGGTGGCCGATGCAGGGTCCAATGTAGCCGATGTCTGGTCCGATGTAGCCGAGACCGGGTCGGGCGTGGTGTGCGAAACGGACAGCACCATGCCCCCGTAGGAGTCGATTTCGAGCCGGTCGCCTTCTTCCACGAGTACGGTGGTGAAGTCGGACTCCACGATGGCCGGTCCTTCGATCCCGACTCCGGGCGCCAGGTCGTCGGCCGTGAAAACGGCGGCTTCGGTCCAGGCGCCGGTGTATATCCGCCGCGTGCCCTTGCGGGCAGCAGGGGTCGATGCGGCGTTCGCTTTCTCCGGCAGGATGATGGAGGGCAGTTTCCCGGTAATTGTGGCCCGCAGTGTGACCAGGCGGACTTCCTGGTCGAGTTGATGGTAGGAGTAGAGGACCCGGTATCTTTCGTGAAACAGTGCCGCCCAGGTACGCCGGATGGCGTCGTCGACCTGGTCCAGGTCCGGGATGCTCACGTTGACTTCATAGATCTGGTCCAGGTACCGCATGTCGGCGGTGAACAGGGTGGTGATGTCATCGCCTGCCAGTCCCTGTTTCCTAAGCTGTGCGGTGCCCTGTTCCGCCATGCGGTCCATCAGCCTTCTCACTTCGTCCAGGTCGACTACGTCCAGACTGGCCGTGAATGACTGCGCATAGTCGTACCTCAGGTCGGATGCGAGCATGCCGTATGCAGAAAGCACCGGTGCCGCCGAAGGGAGATGGACCGTGCTTATGCCGGTCTTGCGTGCCACCTTGCCCACGTGAAGTCCTGCCGCGCCGCCGAAGGCCAGCAGGGAGAAGTTCCGGGGATCCCCGCCGCGCCGCACGGTCAGCAGCCGGATGCCTTCGGCCATGGCCGTGGTTACGACGTCCAGCACGCCGTGTGCGGCTTCCTCAACGGTAAGCCCCAGGGGTTTCGCCACGTGTGCCTCCAGTGCCTCTTGAGACCGGTTCGGATGCAGCAGGGTCCGCCCGCCCAGGAAATTCCCCGGATCGAGGTACCCCAGGACCAGGTTTGCGTCGGTCACCGTGGGCCGGTCGCCTCCCTGCCCGTAACAGGCCGGCCCCGGATCGGCCCCGGCGCTCTGGGGCCCCACGTGCAGGGTGCCTCCATCATCCACCCGGGCGATGCTACCGCCACCCGCCCCCAGCGTATGGAGATCGATCATCGGCACGGCGATTTTCCATCCCCCTTCGTAGTGTTCCCCCGAAACCTGCGGATCGCCGCCTTCGATCACCGAAATGTCCGTGCTCGTCCCGCCCATATCGAATCCGATGAGATTGGCCTCGCCGATCAGCCGGCCGTAGGCCACAGCGCCGCTGACGCCGCCGGCGGGACCCGAGAGTATAGCCTGCACGGCCTGCCGTGCCGCGGCGTCCAGCGGTGTGACGCCGCCGTTGGAGGTCATGGTGAGTATCTCGTTCTCCAGCCCCAGTCCCGAAGTCTCTTCCTGCATGCGCCTGAGGTACCTGGCGTAGACTGGTCCCACGTAGGCGTTGACGGCCGTCGTGCTCAGCCGGTCGTATTCCTTGATCTGCGGCAGGATCCCGGAGGAGAGCGACAGGTAAAGGTCGGGATGCCGCTCCCGGATGCGTTCGCCCACGAACCGCTCATGGGACGGGTTCAGGTAGGAGAAAATCAGACACACGGCCACGGATTCCACGCCGGCCTGTACGAGGACGTCCAGAATCTCGTCCAGCGCTTCGTCATCCACGGGCGCTTCGACGGCGCCGTCGGCGCGGACACGCTCCGCGAGCGTGCGGCGCAAAGCCCTGGGTACCAAAGGTTCCACGGGCGTCATCCGGAGATTGTACCGGTCTTCTTTCAAGCCTTCCCGAAGCTCCAGGAGGTCCCGGAAGCCCTCCGTAGTAATCAGGCCAACCCGGGCGCCCTTGCGCTCAAGCAGCGTGTTGGTCGCGACAGTGGTGCCGTGGATGAACAGGCGCGTCTGAGCCAGAAGTTCGGCAATGGGAAGACCGTAGGATCCTGCAATGTCCCGGAGCCCGTCCATCACCGCGTTGGAAGGTGCGTCGGGGGTGGATGCCGTCTTGAAGTAACGAGGCGCGGAACGACCTTCGACCACGACGAAATCCGTGAATGTCCCGCCAACGTCAATGCCGATGGAAAAGGGCTGAGGAGTGTCGTCCGTGGACCGACTATTCATGGGTGTTCTCCGGACCGTGTTGACGAAAAACGATCTGTGTCCTATACTATCGAAAGGCTCGTGTGAAGGGCTCGCAGAACGGAGTGCGGAAGCTGCATGCCGGAGCACGGCAGCATCCGACAGGTCCTATCGAAGATACAGCTGGACGAATATATGAATACAGACCGCATTTTCGAAAAAAACGAACACTGGATCAAGCGAAAACTAAGCGCCGATCCCGGTTATCTCGAGCGGCTTTCGCGGCAACAACAACCCGATATACTCTACATCGGATGCGCCGACAGCCGAGTAGCTCCCGAGGCCTTCATGGGCGCCGGGCCGGGTGAGGTCTTCGTGCACCGCAACGTGGGCAATCTGGCGATCCCCCTCGACCCGAACACCGGGTCCGCCATCGTCTACGGGGTCGAACACTTGAAAGTCGGGCACATCGTCGTGTGCGGGCACTACGACTGCGGTGCGGTGAAGGCGGTCATTCAGTCGGAGGACCTCGGCACGCTCGAGCCCTGGCTGCGGCACTTGAGGAAGGTTTACCGCCGCCACGAGTCCGTACTGGTGTCCATTCCGGATTTCGCGGCCCGGTGCGACCGCCTGGTCGAATGCAATGTCCGCGCGCAATGCGCCAACATATTGGAGTTTCCCGAGGTGCGAAAGTCGATCGAAGAGCACGGGTTGCAGGTGCACGGCTGGGTCTTCGACCTGCGCAACGGGCTGATCAAGGACCTGGCGGTCGGTCCCGTTCGGAAATGAAATCGCGCTTCCGATCGGCCCGACGCCTCTTCGACCGGTTTTTACCTGCTGTTTGCGGCGTAGGCCACGCCGTCAGTCTCCCCCCGCCTGCTTCCGCAATACCCTGCCCGTCAGCGCGCCCGTATGTTCCCCCGTTTCTATCACGACCGTGCCATTGACCAGGACGCTGTCGATACCCCGGGCATACTGGTGTGGATTCATGAAGTCCGCCCGGTCGATGACGGAATCCGGATCGAAGACCACGAGATCGGCGACCTGTCCGACATCGATCGTGCCGCGGCCGGAAAGGCCCAGCCTGCGGGCCGGCATGCCGGTCATCTTGTGGACGGCGGTGGGCAGGTCGAACAACCGGTCTTCGCGGCAGTACTTGCCGAGTACCCTGGGAAACGTCCCGTAGTACCTGGGATGGGGCCTGGTCTCGCTTAAAGGGCCATAGTCCGCCGCGGCGCCACCGTCCGACGCGACCATGACGAGCGGATGGGTCAGCACGGAACGGATCTCCTCCTCGCTCATGCCGAACCCCACCATGCCCACACTCCCGTTCTCGGCGATGAGGAGTTCCCGGACGAAATCGAAAGGGTCTTGTCCGCTGCGCGCGACGATCTCCGACACCCGTCGTCCCACGTAGTCCTGGTTTTCCGCCCTGCCGACCGACGTGATCATCACGGCGCTCCAGTCTCCCAGCATGTCGACTTTCTCGATGGCTGCCTGTTTCATCAGGGACAGTGTTTCCGGTGTCTGCAGCCGGCTCAGGAACGCCTCGGCGCCGCCTGCCCGGAACCGGGTTGGAAACAGGTTCTGCAGCGTCGTGGCGTAGGCGATGTAGGGATACCGGTCCAGGGTGATGTCCATCCCTTCCCCAACCGCCTGTTCGATCATTTCGAAGGCCACAGATACCTTTTCCCGGTTGCGCCTGCCGGAGGCTTTGAAGTGGGCGATCTGCAGGGCGATTTCGGCCTTCCTTGCGGTACTGATCGCTTCGCTTACGGCTTCTATGAGGTAGTCGTCCTCGTTGCGCATGTGGGTGGCGTAAAAACCGCTATACCCCGCCGCCACACGGCCGAGTTCGGCGATTTCATCCTCGTCGGCGAAACTTCCGGGAGTATATTCAAGCCCGGAGGAGAGTCCCCAGGCTCCTTCCGACATGGCCTGGTCCACAAGCGCCTTCATGGTATCGATCTGCCGCGCGCTGGCCGGAATGTTTTCATATCCGACCACATGTCCGCGAATGGTGCCCTGCCCCGCCAGAGATATGAAGTTAACCCCGATGCCCTGCTGTTCCAGCGTGTTGAACAGGCCCGTGAAGTCCGTCCAACCGATATCCACGCCGTACCGCCGGCCGTAACCGTCCCGCAGCGACCTTTGCCGGTCTTCGGTCAGGGGTGCAAGTGATGAGCCGTCCTGACCGGCCACTTCCGTGGTTACACCCTGCCTGATCTTGCTTTCGGCCTTGGGATCTACCAGCAACGAAAGGTCGGTGTGCGAATGTATGTCAATGAATCCCGGACAGACGATCTTCCCCGAAGCATCGATCGTCTTTGCACCCGTGCCGCTGACCGGGCCGATCTGGACGATCCGGTCTTCCGCGATGGCAATGTCGGCATCCACGGGAGGCGCTCCCGTACCGTCGATCACGCGTCCGCCTCTTATGATCACATCGTAATTCTGAGCGATCGCACATCCGTCAATCATCAGCGGCAGAGCGCCGACAGCCGCGCCGGCGCCCGCAATTCCGGTGCTCCTGAGAAAGGTACGTCTGGTCCAATCCATGCGTTCTGCTCCTGTTAACCGGTCAGTCGAATCTTCAGTCCCTTATCAGAAAGAAACTGCTTGATGGAATTCACGGAGTAGTGTCCGTAATGCAGCATGGAAGCCACCAGTGCCGCATCGGCGCGGCCGGCCGTGAGCGCGTCGTATAGGTGCTCGGGCCGTCCCCCGCCGCCAGAGGCGATGACCGGGATTCCCACGGTTTCGGCGATCATCCGGGTCAGCGTCAACTCGTAGCCTTCGAGGGTGCCGTCCGCGTCGATGGAATTGACGACGATCTCACCCGCCCCGAGGGCCTCGCCCCGCCGGGCCCATTCGATGGCGTCCATGCCGGTGTCCCGGCGGCCGCCATGGGTCACGATTTCGTAACCGGAAGGCAACGAACCGGATGATTTGGCCTTCACGTCCATGGACAGCACGACGGCCTGTACCCCGAATGCGTCGGCCGCTTCGGAAATGACACCTGGATTTGCGACGGCCGCCGTGTTCAGGTTCACCTTTTCCGCGCCGGCTTCGAGCACCTTTCTGCAGTCATCGACCGTTCGCAGGCCCCCGCCCACCGAAAAGGGTATGAATACCTGCCGGGCTACCTCTTCCACCACGTCCAGCATGATGCCGCGCTGGTCGCTCGACGCCGTAATGTCGTAGAAGACGAGCTCGTCCAGGCCGGCCTCGTAGTACCGTCTCGCCGCCGAAACCGGGTCGCCGATGTCTTTCGTGTTGACGAAACGGACGCTCTTGACCAGCCGGCCGTCCCGGACGTCCAGGCAGGAAATGAGCCGCTTGCTCAGCATGCGTTCCCGTCCCACTTCACGAATTCGTCCAGGATCTTCAGGCCCACGGGACCGCTTTTCTCCACGTGAAACTGGGTCGCGACGATGTTGTTCCTGCCGATGACGGCCGCAAACTCAACGTCGTACCGGCATTTTGCCAGTACATCCGTATCGTCAACCGGCGCTGGATAGTATGAATGTACAAAGTAGACCTCGTCGCCCGTTCGCAGGTGACGGAGCACGGGATGCGCGCTGCACACCCGCAGTTCGTTCCATCCCATGTGCGGTACCTTCAGGGCGGCGTCCTCCGGTTTAAATCGAAGGCACCTGCCCTCGATCAGGTCCAGACAGCGCTGGTCGGTTTCCTCGGAATCCGAAAGCAGGATCTGGCAGCCGACGCAGATCCCCAGGATGGGCGTTCCCCTGGCGGCGGCCGATTTGAGCGCTACGTCGAGCCCTCTTTCGTGGAGGGTTTCCAGGGCTGAATGAGCATGGCCCACCCCGGGGAAGATGATGCGTTCCGCGTGGTCCAGGTCATCCGGGATCGACGTGATGATCGAACCCACACCCAGGTGGTCCAGCGCTCTTTTCACCGAGGTCTGATTTCCAGCGTCGTAATCTACAATGTGAATCATGGAGAAGTGCGTTCGTCGAGGTTGCCTGGAGGGTACCGATCCGATTCCAACCGCATGTCCCTAGTAATCGCGGCAGAGGTTATTTGTCAAGGGAAAGATGGTGCAGCGGGGCTGCCGCGGAAGCCCTTTTATCTTGAATAGGACGTTGACATGATCGATAGGCGTTTCTATACTGGTTTGGTCCGTCATCGCACCTCGACTACCGCGCCGGAATTCGCCCCGGACCGTGAACCCAGCGCACTGAATTCGCACCATCCGGAGTCGATACCCAGATGCTCTTCAACGTCGAACGTGCAACGGAGTACATGCGAGATTGCGGTCTCGATGCGCTGGTCGCGACTTCGCCCGTTAATATCACCTATTTCACGGGTTATTTCATCTGGATCGACGGGCTCATGAAGGAGTACATGGTCAGCCCCGGCGGTTCAGCGGATATAGCGCAGGGATACGCGCTGTTTCCGGCCGACGGCGAGCCCGCTCTGGCGGTTACCGGATCGATGCTGGCCGTCAACGGCGTGGACCTCCGGGTCCGTGATCTCAGGGTAAGCGGCGACTCCGGTTTGGACTGGTCGCTGGCGCCTCGGTCGCTGTCCGGCCGAATGAACCGGGTGTACGCCCTTGTGAAGGATGCGCCGGGTTACGGCACGACTACCGAGGCACTCGCCGGCGCCCTGAGCGACCGGGGACTTGCGAGCGGGACACTGGGCGTGGAAGCGGACGGGATGACCGCCGGCCGGTACGCGCAGCTGCGCCGGACGCTCCCTGACGCCCGGCTGCTCGATTGCTCGAACCTCATACGGCTGCTCCGCATGGTCAAGACCGGCGACGAGATCGATCGGCTCGTGCAGGCGGCGGAAATCAGCGAGACGGCGGCCATGTCGGCCATGGAACAGGCGCGACCGGGCGACAACGTGCAGGACGTCATCCGCCGGTTCAGAGCGGAGTTGGGGGGCCGGGGGGCGGACCTGGATCATTTCGCCTTCGGGGTCCACGGACTGGGTATCGCGACGGAACCGGATTTCATCCTGGGAGAAACCGACGTGGAATATGTGGACTGGGGATGCAGGTACCGCTCGGTTTATTCGGATACCGGGACCACTTACGCCATGCGGCCCTTGTCCGGGGACATGCAAGGCCGGTTCGAAGTGCTCCGCGCGTCCATGGACGCCGGCCTGGCGGCCATACGGCCCGGAGTCCTTTCCTCGACGGTCCAGGCGGCGATGCAGGACGTGGTGGACGATGCCGGCATGGCCATGTATCCTCACGGTCACGGGGTCGGCATGGAAGTGCGAGACTACCCCATCCTGGCGCCGGATAACGGCCTGAGGATCGCCGATGACTGCGTGGATGTTCCGTCCGACCTGGTCATCGAAGAAAACATGGTGCTTAACGTGGAAGCGCCGCTCTGCCTGGCGGGGGTCGGTTCCCTGCACCTGGAACAGTCCGTCGTCGTGACGGATAGCGGGTCTCGTCCTCTCGTCGAGCAGCAACGGGAGCGGCCGGTGTTTCCCCTCGGCGCCTCGACGTAGGAGATGGGAAGTACTTAATCGGCAGCGACCTCGAAATCGGCATCCTATGAAAATAACAGGGATCCAACTTCATCAGCCCGCGGGCCTGCTTCGTTTGCTTACCAACGCCGGGCTCGAGGGGCACTGTACGGGGGTTGCCGCATTGGGGCACGACGTCGATCGCGTGGCATCCATCCTGGTGGATACGAACCCCGTAGACCGGGAACGGACCTGGTGGGCGATGAAGGATCCGGGTGAAGGGTTGTCCGCATCCCTTCGCGCCGGGATCGACGTTGCCCTGTGGGACCTTTCCGCGAAGATCGCGGGCCGGCCGCTGTTCAGGCACCTGGGCGGATTCAGGGCCCGCGTCCCAGTCTGCCGGGCTGGTACGGCGTCAGGCACTGATCGGACTGATCGGGCCCCCTCCGAGATCGTCCGGGAAGCGAAAGACGCGCGGCAGGCCGGGTTCGGAGCCTATCGATTCGGCATGCGGACCGACGAGACCTCGCTGATCCAGCTGATACATGAAGTGCGGGCGGCCGTGGGTCCGGAGTTCCCGTTGGTGCTCGACGGCCAGGCCCGGTGCGTAATCGACGAGGCGATACGAATCGGCAGGGCGCTCGACGAGGCGGATTATTTCTACTTCGACCGTCCCCGTCCTCCCGGAGATCACTCCGGCGGGAAACAGGTGGCCGGTGAGATCGATACGCCGACCAGCACCGAGGTGTCCAGTCCCATTGCGGCGTCTCAGGTCATGTCGGCCGGGTCTGCCGATCACATTCGCACCGACGTGCTAAGTTGCGGCGGCTTGACGGACGTGTTGAAGTCGGCCCGCTGCGCCGAGGCCTTTGGCGCCTACTGCCATCTGCGCGGTTTCGGGATCTGTGACGGTTTCGCCCATCTGCATCTGGCCGGCGCCCTCAGAAACACGCCCTTTATCGAGATGACGGAACTCGAGACTGCATCGCCTTTTGTTCGAAACCCACCGCGGGCTGACGGCGGGTTTGTCCAATTGCCCGATCTTCCGGGCCTCGGGATGGAAGTCGACCTGGACGCGGTAATGGATAGTACATCGGAATTGATCGAAGCATGATCGAAGCATGATCGAAGCACGATCCGAAGTACGATCAGGGATTAAGGAATACCATGCAGATCCAGGATGTAAAATGTTACGTAATGGAGGATGAGCCGGAAACGCGCCGGGAAAGCAGCGCGGACCGGGGCAGCATGGCGCCTGTGCCGCCGGGCATCTCCGGGCTGTTTACCCACGACCAGGGATTCGGCGCGGGCGCGCCCGACGGATTCTCCTTCACCGGCGACAGTCCCGAACCCAAGTATCGCCTGGTGATCCGGCTCGTGACGGACGGCGACCTGGACGCCTACGCGGATTATGGCACAGGATTCGATCCCCGGGAACTGGAATGGCAGGGCAAAGCGTTCCTTGCCCGGTACGCCCACATGCTCATCGGCGTGGACGCCTTCGACCGGGAGTATGTCTGGCAGCGTTTGTGGATGGCCCAACGCTTCATGTACACGGGAAGGGGGCTGCTCGATACAGTCGACCGCATGCTGTGGGACCTGGCCAGCCGGAGCGCGAGGCTCCCCATCTACAAACTCCTCGGCGCATGCCGCGAAAGCGTGCCCGCCTACTGCAACGTGGGCGGCCGGACCATCGACGACCTGGTTGAGAACGCGGTGACGCGCGTGAACGAGGAAGGATTCATCGGCTGCAAGGATCATTCCTACCGGGGCGTGAAGGCCAACGGTGAGATGGCCGTGAGACTGCGGGAAGCGCTGGGCGACGACATCATGCTCTTTCACGACCCCGTCGAATCATACACCTACGAGGAGGCCGTGAAGATCGGGCGCATCATGGAAAGGTGCCGGTACCGGTGGATCGAAGAACCATTGCAGGACTACGACATCCTGGGACTTCAGAAGCTGTGCGCGACCCTCGACCTCCCGGTCCTGACCCTGGAGTGGATCGGGGCCATCGGGGGACAGCCCTACAACACGGCGCCGTACCTGGCGCTGCAGGCCGCCGATATCGTTCGTCAGCGGGGTATCGGCATTACGGGGCAGGTCAAGCAGGCCCAGCTGGCCGAGAGTTTCGGCGTGGAAGTGCATGGCGGGGATCCACACGTCATCCTGGCCATCGGAAACGATCCCGTCTTCGAAGCATTCATGGGATTGCAGCCGCGCCCCCCTGCAGCGGAGCTTGACTGCCGCGGGACTCTTGTAGTGGAAAACGGCGCCATGTCGATCGCCTGGAGCGACCGCCCCGCGCCCGAACCGGACTGGGACGAGATGGCGCGCGACGCAGTAAGCGTTATTTGACCCGGGTTACCAACCGAATCACCAATATGTGGAGTGAACATGACTGAGAAAATACGTTGGGGCATACTCGGAACGGGCGCCATTGCCCACAAGTTCGCGGAAGCCATGGAATTCGTTCCGGATGCGGAAGTGGCGGCGGTGGGGTCGAGGGCGCGTAATACGGCGCACGCTTTCGCCGACGAGTTCGCGATACCCGGGAGGCACGAATCCTACCGGGCCCTGGCGGAAGCCCCGGATGTCGACGCGATCTACGTGGCCTCCCCGCATCCCATGCACCACGATCACACGCTGCTGTGCCTGAACGCGGACAAGGCCGTGCTTTGTGAGAAACCCTTTGCCCTCAACGCCGGGGAAGCAGAATCCATGGTTCATTGCGCAAGAGACCGGGGCCTTTTCCTCATGGAGGCCATGTGGACTCGGTATCTGCCCGCGATCGCGCAGGTACGCCGGTGGCTCGCTAAGGATGCGATCGGCGAAGTGCGCTTGATGATGGCCGATTTTGGATTCCGCGCGGGGTTCAACCCGGAAGGCCGGCTGCTGAATCCGGTGCTGGGCGGCGGTGCCCTTCTCGACATCGGCGTCTACATTGTCTCGCTGGCCTCCATGGTCTACGGAGCGCAGCCGACCCGCATCACCGCGCTCGCGGATATCGGCGAAACCGGCGTGGATGAGCAGACCACCATGGCATTTCGCTACGGTTCGGGCGCCATGGCTTCCCTGTCCTGCGCGATCCGGACCGACACGCCCAGGGATGTCCGGATCCTGGGAACAGGGGGCAGCATCCATATCCCGGCGCCCTTCTATGACGCCTGCATCGCGACGCTGAACGCGGACGGCGAAGAGCAGGTTACGGCCGAGCCCGACCGTGTGGAGAACGGATTCAAGTACGAGATCGAGGAAGCGGGCCGGTGCCTGCGGGAAGGGCTGCTCGAGAGTCCCGCGCTCCCGTTGGACGAGACCCTGGCCATCATGCGGACCCTGGACGCCGTCCGGGCGGAGATCGGGTTGGAATACCCAATGGAGGCGTGACTCCTTTCGAGTGGAGGCGTGATTCCTTTCGAATAAAGGCATGGTTCCTATCGAGTAGAGGCGCGATCCCTTTCGAGGATCCGGGTACACTTCACCCCACATTACCGTATCATTGAAATCTAGCGGTGTACCATTGAAATATTGAGGAGCCCCAATGGAATACGGCAATATTACGAATGTAGACAAGCCCGTATCGCGACTGGTTCAGGGTACGATCATGTTGAGTACCGCCGAAGAAGAGTACAGTTTCGACTTGCTGGACCAGGTGTACGAGGCCGGCATAAACACCTTCGACAGCGGCCATCTTTACGGGGGTGGCGAATGCGAACGCGCGTTGGGCAAGTGGATCGAGGACCGGGGCCTGCGCGACGAGATTGTTATTCTGACCAAGTGTTGCCATATGAATTCCGACCGGGAGCGGGTGACGCCCTACGATATCTCGTCTGACCTGCACGATTCGCTGGCCCGGTTGCGCACGGATTACATCGATCTCTACCTGCTGCATCGGGATGACATCCGCGTGCCTGTCCGGCCGATCGTGGACCGGCTCAATCACTATATCGGCGCGGGCAACCTGGGCGTAATCGGCGGATCCAACTGGACCCACGACCGGATCGAGCGAGCCAACCTGTACGCCGCGACAAGCGGGCAGCAGCCTTTCACGGTCAGCAGTCCGAATTTCAGCCTGGCCGAGCAGGCCGAACCGCCCTGGAGGGGATGCATCAGTATCAGCGGGAAAGACGGCGCCGAAGCGCGTTCGTGGTACCAGGAAAACCAGATGCCGCTCTTTACCTGGTCCAGTATCGCCAGTGGTTTCTTTTCGGGCAGGGTGAACCGGGAGAACTATGACGGGATGGTCGAACAGGGCCTGCTCGACGAGAGCACGGTAAGGGCCTACTGCACGGACGACAACTTCGAACGGCTGGACCGTGTCGGACAGTTGGCGGAGGAAAAAGAACTGTCCATCCCCCAGATCGCCCTGGCCTACGTCCTCGGACAGCCCTTGAATATCTACGCCCTCGTAGGCGCCCGAAACGGCGATGAAATCAGTGCCAACCTGCAGGCATTGCAAACTGAGCTCTCCGCGGAAGAGATGGCCTGGTTGAACCTGGAACGACCGGAACGTCCGTGACCTGGTGGAAGAACTCGCAGACCGGTGGGGACATGATCATGAACAAGGTTACGAAAACTGCAGCATTCTGCATTTGCGGGCTGGCAGTGATAACCTGCGTACTCTTGCTTGCCGGCCACCCTGATGCCCAGGTGCATAACGTCGTGGGCAAGGCGATGCCCGATGATGCGGCGCCGCTGGACCGGCAGGTCTTCCGCTTTCTGAACGACGAACCGACCAACCTGGACATCGGCGTGGCCATCTACGAGGTGGGCGGCATTGTATTCCTCTTCGAACGCCTCACCATGCTGGACCACAACAACCGGGTGATACCGGGCGCCGCGACGGAATGGACGGCCAACGAGGACCAGTCGAAGTGGACCTTCAGCATGCGGCCCGGCGCCCGTTGGAGCGACGGCCGGCCAGTGACGGCCCACGATTTCGAATACAGCTACAAGCGCATGCTGGACCCGGCGTCGGGGAGCGGATACGCCTTTTTCTACTACAACATCAGGGGCGCGCGGGAATTCAACACCGGGCAGAACGCCGATCCGAACTCAGTAGGCGTTTACGCGGTGGACGATATGACCCTGGTCATCGAAACCGAAGGGCCCTGCCCCTATCTGCCCATGATCGCCGCATTCTTCACGTCGATTCCAGTACCGCGCTGGCAGGAGGAGAAATTCGGCCCCCGCTGGGCGTCCGACGAGAACGTCGTCAGCAATTCATCCTACAAGGTCGATCGCTGGCGTATCGGTGAGCGCCTTACGTTGTCGCTCGACGCCTACTACAACGGACCGGTAAAGGGGTTCTTTTCGCAGATCCATTCCATTTTCAAGAACCGGGGCAACACCGGGCTGCTTTCGTACGAAAACGACGAGTTGGACCTGGTGCAGATCGACGTGCGCGAACTCAGCCGGATCGAGCAGGACCCGGTGTTGAGCACACAGCTGCACAAGTACATGGATTTCAACGCGCTCTACCTGTTTTTCAAGACGCGGGAAGGCCTGTTCAGCGACCTTCGCGTGCGACAGGCCATCAGCCACGCCATCGACCGCGACGCGCTTTGCAACATCGTGCTCCGGGACACGGCGCTTCCTGCGTACACCATGCTGCCCCCGGGTTTCCCGGGTTATTCCGGCGATGAATTGAAGGACGTGCAGCGATACGACCCCGAATTGGCCAGGCGCCTGCTGGCCGAAGCCGGATATCCAGGAGGACGGGGGTTCCCATCCGTGGACATCTGGCTGCGCAACGACCCGAACCGTATCATGGCCGCCGAGGCCGTATCGGGCATGCTGTCCAACAACCTGGGCCTAAAGGTCGGCGTGCGGAACATGGAGCCCCGGGTCTACAGCGAGGCCATGGCCCAGTACCGGATCGACCTCAGCCTGATCCCCTTCCAGTACGATTTCCCCGACCCCCACAACCTCCTCGGCATGGTCTGGCACTCGCAGCCCGTGGGCGCGGGACGGCATGACTGGATGAACGCGGAGTTCGACCGCCTTGTAGACGACGCGGCGCGGGAGACCGATGCAGAACGCCGATTCGAGATGTATCGCGAGGCGGAACGGATCCTGGTCGAGGACGTGGGCGGCGTCTTCCTCTACCACGACTACTTCCTGCAGCTTCGCAAACCCTGGCTGGCGGGCTGGCAAAAGGACTCCATGGGCCAGGAACCCTTCTTCATCGACAATTCCACGATTACGGATCTGTATATACGGCGGTAGGTGGTTTCTCAGGCGTGCGTTTGTTGAGCAGATGAGCACGCCGCGTCGCGCTCAGTGGATCTGTGCCAGATCCTCCCAGAAGCGCGGATAGGTCTTCCCCACCACGTCCGGATCGAGGATGTTCAGGTTACCCAACCGGGTCCCCAGCACGGCGAAACTCATGGCCATGCGGTGGTCGTGGTAGGTCTCAATATCTACGGTATCTTCGGTGCGCCGTGCGGTAGTATTCCCCGGTAGTTCGCCGATCTCGATGTAGTCCGGGCCGGTCTTCACTTCAATACCGATTTTTCGCAGCTCGGTCGCGGGACACTCGATCCGGTCACACTCTTTCTTCTTCAGTGTGCCAATCCCCGTAATCCTTGTTGAGCCGGGAATCAGCGGTGATATGGCTATCAGGGTCAGGGCGGCGTCCGGAATGTCTGCGCAGTCTATCGCGCCGTCCACCGGCGTAACGTGACCGGCATCGGGACCGGCAATGACGGATTTTTGGTCCTCCATCTGAACGCGCGCTCCCAGGCTTTCGCAAACGGAAAGAAACCGCATATCGCCCTGCCGGCTCGCCGAACCGAGGTTCTCGAAGACCACGCTTCCTCCGTGTATGAGGGCGAGCGCTGCGAAGTACGAACCAGCGGAAGCATCTCCTTCCACCGACCGGGAACCGGCGCGGTACTGTTGTGGAGCGACATCGAACCCGCGGTAATCGCGGTTCGCCACTTCGACGCCGAACTTACGCATCTCATCGAGGGTGATGTCGACGTACGGCCGGCTGACAAGATGGCCTTCGACCTGTATATCAAGTCCGTCGGGAAGCAAAGGCGCAATCTGCAGCAGGGCGGAGAAGAACTGGCTGGAAACATCGCCTTTCATCCGGACCGAACGGCGGAACGTACCGGGTCCTCTAATGGATACAGGTAAGCATCCGCCATTAGCAGCTTCTGTCGCTCCCCCTAATTGTTCCACCGCATCGAGCAGCGGCAGGTTCGGTCTTTCGTTCAGGCTGCCCCGTCCAACCAGTCTGGTTTCCTCGGTTCGCAGGGCGGAGAGCGCGATCAGGAATCGGGCCGATGTGCCGCTGAGTCCAAGACCAAGCGTTACAGGACCATTCGAAAAACGGCCGCCTTTCCCTTCTACGGTCAACGTTCGATAGTCTTCACTCGTTTCGATGGAAATCCCTAGGTCGCCCAGGCACTCCACCATTTCTCGCGTGTCGTCACAGTCGCAAGGCGAGGCGATCTCGGTCGTCCCTTCGGCCAGCGCGGCGAGCACCAGGTTTCTCAGCGTTATGGATTTGCTTCCTGGCAAATCGATAAACGCATTAATGGAATTACGAAACGTATTAACTAACATAGTATTAATATCATATCAATTATTATTTTAAATAATATTACGTATCGTATTCAAAGACTGTTTCACTCAACTCTGTTTCACACTCGATTTTCATCTTGCCTGGCCTGCCTACACGCATCCACCATAAGCTCGACCCGATACCAGGTCGTACTCGGGCATGGCGCCGCTTCCGATATACTTTGACCGGGCATCCATGTACGCGACGGTTAGGCCGATACGCCGTTCGTCGCTGGTATTGGCGTCGGTCCGGTGCAGGGCAAGGCTGTGGTGGAACGAACAGCCCCCGGCCTTGAGCGGAACGGCTACTTCCCGTTCATAGCTGACGTGGGCGTCTTCGACACGAAAGTCCTCGAGATGTTTGTGCTCGATCACACCGTCTTTGTGTGAACCGGATATGAATCGCATGCACCCGTTCTGCTCGGTGGCGTCGTCCAGGGCGATCCAGCAGATCACGAGGTTGGGCGGATCGATGTTCGTCCAGTAGGCGGAGTCCTGGTGGGGCGGTTTCGCCGAACCGACCCTCGGTGGTTTGCAGAGTGTCTGGTCCACGTAGATCTTGAGATCGGGGCCAATCAGGTTTCGAACCACGCCCAGGATCTTCGGATGCCGGGCCAGCTCTTTGAATACCGGGTCGTGCTTCGTCAGATTCCAGATTTTACGGACGTTGTTGAACCGCACGGGATCAGCCTGCGCTTCACCCTTCACGACCCTGGGTTCGATTTGAACGTACTCGGCCGGATAATCGACCACTTCGTTGCCGATATCTTCGAGACGCTGGTGGAGCGCTTTGGTCTCCAGCGGCGTCAGCAGGCTCTCGTAAGGTAGAAATCCCCGTTCGTTGAACTGGTCGACCTGTGCCTGGGTCAACGACACGACTTGCCTCCTTTAAGAAGCATTCATCATCTAAGCAGCATTAAACCACCACTCCGGCCACCCGAGCACCAGTTCCGCCAGCGCGGAGTATCCGCCAGCGCCCGGATGAACCCGGTCACCGAGTGCGGCTTCGCTCCGCCAGACCTCACCGGTATTCAGATCATGGATCACCTCGAGGTAGGGCACGCCGAGTCTTCCGGCGATTTCGCCGATGAGCGAAGAAACCTCCATCCTGCGGCCGTGTTCCTCCTCGTCGATCCCGGGCGGCGGTCCGATCATCAACGTGGGTAAAAGCGATCGCGCGCGTGACAGAATCTCTTCGGTGTTGCGCACGGTATCGGCCCGTTCCACGCGCGGCTTCCCATCTATGAACCAGCAGTCGTTTGCGCCGAAGCCGAAGACCACCCGGCCGTCATGAGGTATAAGGCGCCTGGCCTCGACTTCCCGTTCCCATCGCCGGAGCACGTCCGCGCTCGTGTCACCGCGAATGCCGAGATTGTAGCTCGTGATGGAGGTTTCGTCGGACCTCGATGCGGCACACGCGCGCCCCGGCCATCCAAGATAGGCGGGATCACCGGTACCGTTCACGTAGGAATCACCTATAAAGTATACACGAATGTCTTCCATAAATCCTTCGGTTCTCTAAATCCGCTCGTTCTCTCCGCTCTGTTCTCTCCGTTTTGTTCTCTCCGCTTTGCCATCCTGCCATGCTGTATATCCTCACGTCTTCGGTTCCGTGACGTGATTCAGGATCCGGTCACGGAAGCCGAAAACGCCTTTAGCATACGAATTCCGAGTGTATTTATCAATTGCCAATTTCGTCGCAGCGTGGAAAATTGGTAATGAGTATGGTAATGGGAATCATGTATTGAAACACGTCGCATGACCGACGCATTATCCAGGCTTTCCGGGAGAACGCCACCGTGCACGGTTACATCATCGATAACAACCTGATTCGTCATGCTGAGCTTCCCGATCCGGTAGAGCCCGGTCCCGGCGAGGCGCTCGTCAAGGTCCGTTCCATTTCATTGAACTACCGGGATCTCATGGTCGCCAGGGGCAGGTACGGAAGGCCGTATGAGGGTACGTTCGTCGCCGGTTCCGACATGGCGGGCGATGTGTTGGACACGGGGCCGGGGGTCGAGCACCTTCGGCCGGGCGACCGGGTGGTGAACGCGCCGTTCCTCGACTGGCCTGCCGGAAAACTCACAACCGACGGTATGATGACCCTCGTAGGCGCAGGCGGCGTGGACGGCGTCCTGTGCGAACAGGTGCGCTATCCCGCGGCAGCCCTGGTCCACATGCCGTCCCATTTCTCCTATCACGAAGGCGCGACGCTGCCCATAGCCGGGCTGACCGCCTGGGCCTCGGTCGTGTCACAGGGTCATGTACTGGCCGGGGAGTGGGTCCTGCTTCACGGAACAGGCGGGGTTTCCGTGTTTGCCGCCCAACTGGCCAGGATCGCGGGCGCGCGGGCTTTGCTGACCACGTCTTCCAAAGAGAAAGCCGGCAGGATGAAGGCAGCATTCGGCGTGGTGGAGACTTTCGATTACCGCGACGAAGACTGGCCCGAACGGGTCCGGTCTTTCACCGGGGGCACGGGGGTCGACCTGGTCGTGGACGTGGCCGGCGGCCAGACCTTCGCCAATTCCCTCAAGGCCTGTGCGCTGCATGCCCGGGTATCGCTCGTGGGCATCCTGGACGGCTTCGAAACCCGCCTCAACCCTTTCGATATTATCGGCCGGCAGATCCAGGTGCGCGGAATATACACTTCTTCGGCCGAAGACCTGCGCGACCTCGCAAGGGCGTGCGAGGCGTCGAAGCTCAGGCCCTGTATCGACCGCGTGTTTCCCTTCGACGAAGTTCCCGCAGCCTACGATTACCTTGAATCCCAGCGGCACATTGGAAAGATCGTGTGTGCGATGCCCTGACGATTCCGCCGGGTGTCACCGGTAATACCGAAGACCCGCGTAATGATCGCTGGCAAAAACTTGTCACGTATAAGCACGTCGCGAAATGATCGTTTGACAAAAAGCACGTCGCGGCATCGCTCGCTACGTGATATCCCCCTGGAAATCGCTCACGCAACACTGCGCTTTACGGGATTTCTCGTGGTAATTCGCCCGCGGAACACTAACTGCTGAAGTCGCCCGCTTGAAAATCAGAGGAAACTCAGGTGGCGTTTCCTGTCGTTGACCCGTCCGATGCAGGCCGCCTGTTCGTATCCGGCGTCCCGGAGTTTCGCGATCACCTCTTCTTCCCGTGATGAAGGTACGCCGGCCAGAAGGCCTCCCGATGTCTGGGGATCGTAGAGGATGGCGTCTGCTACGCCGGTTTCGGCCTCGACTTTCCACCTCTTCTGTAGATGTTCGCGGTTGGACGGCGCCAGCGTGCTTTCCACACCGGCCGCAATACACTCCTCGGTGCCCGCGTAACGGGGTATCCGATCTATTTCGAGCTCCGCGCTGGTGCCGCTGGCTTCGAGCATTTCGGCCAGGTGGCCCGCCAGGCCGAAGCCGGTCACGTCGGTGACTGCCGGAATCCCGACTTGCTTGAGGATGCTCGCCGCTTCACCGTTGGATTTCAGCATGCCCTCGAAGACCTCGTCGATCCAGGTGCCCTTCGCCTTCAGGTGCATGTCGGCTGCGAGTATGACTCCCGTGCCGACGGGCTTGGCCAAGATGATCCCGTCACCGGGACGCAGTCCGCCCTTTCTGAAAACCGAATCGCTTCCGGCCAGACCGTTCATGGTCACGCTGACGGCCGTTTCCGAACCTTCGCTGGTATGGCCGCCCAGAAGCGTGATACGCAAGCGCCGCGCCTCTTCCGCGATCCCGCCCATGAGCTGTCTCAGATCGTTCGCCACGAGGTGTTTCTCCGCGTAGGGCAGGGTGACCGTAACGAGCGCCGAATGAGGTTCGGCCCCCATGGCATATAGGTCGGACGCGGCGTGGACCAGGGCGATGCGGCCGAAGAGATGCAGGTCGCCTGTGAATGCGCGGAATCCGTCCACGGTCTGCACCAGCGACCGGCCCGGAGGTATCTCCAGGAGCGCGGCGTCGTCGGCGTCATGCAGGCCGATCCGCACGTCCTCCCGGTCGAATACCTCCAGTTCATCGAGTACGCCGGTCAACACGGTCGAACCGACCTTGGCGCCGCACCCTGCACAGCGCATGGCGGCCTCGTCCGCGTCTCTGCCAGTTTCCTTACCGGAGGGCAGCGAATCGCCGGCCGGTTCCATGGGCGGCAGCAGCGAGGGATCGAACTTTCGCATCCACCGCTGGTCAATCCAGT
Organism: uncultured Gemmatimonadota bacterium; assembly: GCA_951812955.1. Classification (GTDB taxonomy): domain Bacteria; phylum JAAXHH01; class JAAXHH01; order JAAXHH01; family JAAXHH01; genus JAAXHH01. The sequence goes on from OX638340.1 coordinate 165,468, forward strand.
TCTTCAGTCGCCATACCCACGCCCCATGGAATGAAATGTGGCGCCGGCTCGCGACGGCGTTCCGCGTACCGGTCATGAGCAGTGCGAGCGCCGAGGCCTGGGGCCTGAACGGAACCAGGGGGCGCTGCTCCAGCCATGCGTGGATATTCCGTGCGAGAATTGGCCCTTCCCGGACGGCGTATACCCCCGATTTAGGAAGGGGGCGTGACTCGAACTCGATGCAATCCCCCGCCGCGAAGACATTGTCGTAATCCATGGCCTGCAGCGTGGGGCGTACCCGGATGAAGCCGTTCCCGCTGGTTTCCAGGTTCGTCCGTTTCAGCAGGTCCGGCGACGCTCCACCCGTGGCCCAGAGCAGGAAATCGCAGGGCAAGGATGAATGGTCCTCGAAATGGACGCCGTCCTCGTCCACCGCAGACACCCGAAGGCCCGTCAGGCACGTGATCCCCTTCTCTTCGAGATACCGCATGATCGTCCTGGCTACCCTGGGATTATGGCCGGTCAGCAAAGTGGACTGCGATTCCACAAGCGTGATCTCTACCGGCGCGAAACGTACGCCCCACCTGGAGTGCATGGCGAAGGCCAGTTCCGCGCCGGCCGCACCGCCGCCCGCGATGACGATCCGCAGGGGTTGTCCGTCTGCGCGATAGTTTTTTTCGAACTGGTGAACCCTTCGCAGCAGCCTGCCGAGCGGTCTCGTGGGTACGGCGTTCTCACGCACGCCCGGGGTATCCAGGCCCCTGGGAATCGAACCGATATTGACCGATAGGGCATCGTAGGCCAGGGGCGGCCTGCCATCCTCGAAAAAAACCTGCTGGATTACGGGATCGATGGCGTCTACCCTTGCCCTAATGAACCGGATTCCCGCCCACGCGCACAGGGGCCTTAGTTCCATTTCCATTTCATCGGGTCGGTACAACCCGGCCAGGCAGCCGGGGAGCATTCCTGAATAGCAGACGCTGGATTCGTCTGAAATGAGCGTAACGCGGACGTCTCGAAGGGCTTTTTTCATGGTCAACATGCGGATTACCTGCACATGGGCGTGTCCGCCGCCGACCAGTACGAGGTCTTTCTTATAGGGTGATGCCTGGTTCATGAATATCTCGAGTTAGAATCTTCATCGCGACGATCCAGCGAATATCGGGACGATTCCGGGAATTCGGCAATCTTTGGATGAGAACCCGCTTTGTACATCCCGATTGACCTGGTGATCACGTAACCACGCTAAAACGGACGATATCGGGCGAATGCGAGCGAGTACGAAATATACAATGTAACATCAGGCGGTCAAAAGGCCATATTGAACCGAATGGTATGGGCCGTACGGGGACGATTCCGTTGCCCGCTCAACCTTGACAGGCCCTGTAGATTAACCATGCGTGATCACCGTGTAAAAAGCGCGCATTCAAGCATGAATCGAAGTCGGAACAACACCACTATAGAGGAGTTTAGATGGCTTTCAATATCAAAAAACGCGGCAAACTGACCTACTATTACCACGGGGACAGCCCGGTGCTGTCGGCCCTGGTGACCGAAGAGCAGTCCGACGGCGACCTGAGGATCTATTTCGCCGGGCTGACGGGCGGCTATTCGGCCAAGGGCGTGCTGGAACGGGACGAGTTGGTCTCGATGGAACCGGAGCAGGAGATCCCCCTCGTGTTTCAGAGCTGGGAGAGGTGGCTGATCGACGCCGGACTGTGCAGTTCGCTCAGGGAAATCGATTTTATTGAGGTGCACGCCTTCGGATGCCAGCCCAAGTCTCCGAATCCCCTCGTGGACCCAATTGGGTACGCCGCGGAGCAGGACCGGCTAAAAGAAGCCTACGCCCGCGCGTACAGCGGGTTCTTCCGGGATTACCTGCCGGATAACGGGGTTCCATGCCGCTTCACGGTCCACCTCGTAGACGTGCCCGACAAGGCCGCGTCTTACGAATTCTATTCCACGGCGCTCTGGCAACGGTCGCTGCAATCCGATTAGTCCCAAACAGGCGCGTTCGTCTGATCGACGGGTGAACAACCTGTACAGCATGGCCGACTGTGTTTCGGCAGAAATCTCTGCAGTCCGGTTCCTCCGGATGACCGGATGGTTCTGTCGCTTCGGGACGGTCGAACACCCGTAGCTGGCCGCACCCATAACCGGCTTGACACCCATCCGGTTCAGGATCATATTCACCGGGTTGCATCCACCGTTCAGCCTGTTTTATTCCCGATCCGCTGCCGTAAGCACCCTGGAAGGAGCAACGCATGTCCGCGCGGTCCTCGCAGGAGGCGCTGGAAGCGCTGAAACAGTTCGATACGCCCTCGATTACGAACGTGGTGGCGACCTACCCGACCCACCCCCTCTGCCTGGGCCTGTACAATCCCTGGTCGGAGAACTGGTATACCGATCAGACCATCAAGTGCATCTATCCCGATCTCGGGCGCACCGTGGGCTATGCCGTCACGTGCGTATTCGGTCTTCCCGAGCCGGGCTTCAAGAACCTTTCCTTCCTGGACGTGATCGATGCCCTGGACGCATCCCCGCAACCGACGATTCTGGCAATCCAGCAGAAATTTCCCCCGGAGATCGCCGGCAAGGTGGGGCTCGCCGGCGGTAATATGACCGCTTCTGCCAAGGCGGTGGGATGTGTGGGGGTCGTCTCGAACGGACCCTCCCGCGATATCGACGAGATCCGCCCCATGAAGGTACAGTATCTGCTCAGCGGAATTACGCCGGGACATGGCGACATGGCCGTGCACGCGGTGAACGTGCCCGTATCCGTTGGCGGAATGGACGTGGCCCCGGGCGAGATCATCCACATGGACGAGAACGGCGCCTGCAAGTTCCCGGCCAACAAACTGGACGCGGTGCTCGAAAACGCCACGGCGCTTGCGGTCGAGGAAGAGTCCCGCATCGCCGCCTTCCAAAGCGCGCGCAATGCCGACGATGTCCGGGCTATCCTGGGCGGACACAGCTACGGCAAGAAAGAAGAGGCTGAATGAAATGCGTCTTTGTCGTACTTGATACCGTCCGCCGGGACTTCCTGTCCTCATACGGCAACGACTGGGTCCATACGCCGGCCCTCGACCGTCTGGCCGAGCGAGGCGTCGTTTTCGACAACCACTGGGTAGGTTCGCTTCCGTGCATGCCCGCGCGCCGGGAGTTCATGACCGGCAGGTACAACTTCATCTACCGGGGCTGGGGACCCATCGAGCCCTACGACGACACCCTGCCCGGCGAGTTGCGTAAGAACGAAGTATTCACCCACTTGCTGACCGATCATTACCACTATTTCGAACTCGGCGGCGAGAACTACCACACGGCCTTCAACACCTGGGACTTCTTCCGAGGCCAGGAAAACGACTGGTGGGCGTCCCACGTGGACCGGATGGCCCTGCCGGATCACCTGGGGCAGCTCACGCAGCAGAACTATGGCAACCGCAAGCTGCAGCAGCGGGAGGAAGACTTCTCCGGTCCCAAGACCGCGCAGGCGGCCATCGAGTGGCTGAAGTCGAACCAGGCGGCGGAGGACTGGTTCCTTCAGGTCGAGATCTTCGATCCCCACGAACCCTTCTATTGCACGGAGAAGTATAGGTCCATGTACGGGGACGATTACAAAGGCCCCTTTTACGACTGGCCGAGTTACGACGAAGTGCACGAGTCGCCGGAAGCCATAGACCACGTCCGGAAGTGCTATGCCGGGCTGCTTACGATGACGGACCACTGGGTCGGCAAGATCTTCGACACCCTCGACGAACTTGGGTTGTGGGAAGATACCCTGGTCGTGTTCACCACGGATCACGGCACCATGCTGGCCGAGCATGATTTCTGGATGAAGAACATTATGCCGCTGTACAACGAGATCGTCCGCATTCCCCTGATCGCCAGTCTGCCCGGCAACGAGAGAGCCGGAACGCGGACCGGCGCGCTCACGCAGACCATCGACCTGATGCCGACCTTTCTCGACTACTTCGATACACCGCCGCCGCCCCACGTGCAGGGTACGTCGTTGCGCGGGATGCTGGACGGCGAAGGCGTGCGATCGGACGGCATTTTCGGATATTTCGGCATGGCGATGAACATCACCGACGGCCGGTACGTGTACATGCGCAACCCGGTGAACGAGGATGCCGGCCCCCTCTACGCCTATACGGCCATGCCCACCGGCGGCCTGAACCGCTGGTATCCGCGGGAGGTGTACGACCGGGTGGAAACGGGCCGCTACTTCGGCCACACCTACAACCTGCCGCTGTACAAGATCCCGACGGAGGGCAAGGTCCCGAGGCACCATCCAGACGAGGCGTCCTACGCGGGGCGCAACCAGCTGTTTGACGTGGTCGCCGATCCCGCTCAACAGCACCCGATCGTCGATCCGGAACTGGAAAGGCATTTCACCGACGGGATTGCCCGGCACCTTGAAACCTGCGAGGCCATGCCGGAGCAGTTCGCCCGGCTCGGTATCGACCCGCCCGGCGCATAGCGTATTGCACGATGGAGGGATCCGTTGGGCGGTACGCGGAACGAGCAGGCCGGAAAAACCCAATACGCGGAACAAGCAGTACGCGGACCAAGCAGGCCAGAGCCTGCAAGGTACGAGCTGCGATAAATGGTTCGCTGTAACGAGTACGCAGATACAAGGGGTAAGCTGATGATTCACCGCCTTCGTCGCCAGGCGCCGGTTTTCGTCGCGGCCGTACTTGCGCTGTCATTTCTGCAATGCGGCGCGCAGCCCGATCCTGATGAGACCGAAGAAGGCAGCGGCCCCCAGCTGTTGTTCGGTCAGACCGCGGAGATGAAAGAGGCTGCCCACGCCGCGTTGATGGAACGTCTTCCTGAAGATGCCGCGCCCCTGGAGTACCAGGTGTTCCGGTACATGGCCGCCGAACCCAAGAGCATGGACCAGGGCGTCTCGATTTACGTGGCCGGCGGCAGCGAATTCCACTTCGAAAGGCTCGCCATGTTCGGTGTGAATGGGGAGCTCATCCCGGGTGCGGCGGATTCCTGGGAGACCACGGAAGACGGGAAGACTTGGACCTTTCACCTGCGCCGGGACGCACGGTGGAGCGACGGACGGCCCGTCACCGCGCACGATTTCGAATACACCTTCAAGCGGTTCCTCCATCCGAACGCGGGCAACGTTTACGCCTTTCTCTACTACGATATCAAGGGCGCCCGGGCATACAACCAGCGGGAAACGGACGATGTCGACACCGTGGGGGTCTGGGCCGTGGACGACTATACCCTGGTCATAGAGACGGAACAATCCTGCGCCTTCCTGCCCCATATCACCGCCTACCTGACCTCCGCACCCGTTCCCCCGTGGCAGGTCGAGAAGTATGGGGACCAGTGGGCGCTCGCCGGCACCTGCCTGACCAATGGGCCCTTTCAACTCGAGACCTGGAAAACGGGCCAGTACATGACCTTCGGCCTGAATCCCCATTACTCCGGCCCCAATCCCGGCCATCTCCGCCAGATCGTCCGCATATTCAACGCCATGGTTGGCTCGGTCAGCGCGTCGAACGACATGGGGCTGCTGCCCTACGAAAATGACGAGATCGACGTAATCGATATCAGCCCCATGGTCTACGGCGGCCTGCGCGGCGACCCGGAGTGGAACGAACCCGCGTGGACTTACGACCAGTTCACGACGATCTACCTTTTCTTCCGGACGCGTCAGCCCCCCTTCGACAACCTCAAGGTCCGCCAGGCCTTCGCCCATGCCATCGACAAAGTGTCGCTGAACGAGACGATTCTCCAGGACATGATGATTCCCGCCTATACCATGCTTCCGCTCCATTTCCCAGGTTACGTCGGGGATAAATACCAGGACCACCAGCGGTTCGACGTGGAACTCGCCCGGCAACTGCTCGCGGAGGCGGGTTATCCGGACGGCAGGGGTTTTCCGCGGATGGATATCTGGCTCGCCGACGCGACGCCCGCTTCTTCCATCAGCCAGGCTGCCCAGGCGTTACAGGAGATGCTCAAGGAGAATCTGAATATCCAGATCGGCATCCGGAACACGGAAGGGGCCGCGTACCGGTCGGCCATGTACAACTGGGACATGCCCATGAGCATCGTCGGTTTCAACTACGACTTCCCCGATCCCCATAGCATGCTCGGCATCATCTGGCGATCACAGCCCAGGGGCTATACCCGCCACGACTGGCTGAATCCGGCCTTCGACCGGCTGATCGACATGGCTGCCGGGGAGCTGCATCACGAGGCCCGCATGGCCATGTACGACGAGGCCGAAGGGATTCTCGCCTCCGAGGCCGCCGCGGTCTTCCTGTGGCATGTCAATACCTACCAGTTGCGCAAGCCGTGGTTGAAGGGGTTCAAGGAAGACCGGTGGGGCAATTTTCCCAATTACCGGAACGCGGGCACGTATTACGACCTCTACATTGGGAAAGAGGCCGTGGAAAGCGATCGCCGCATTGATTACTGAGGCACCCGGCGATGATCGCGCCCGGCCTTCGGATCGCGTCCTGCGACTATCACGCTCGGCCTCCGGATTGACTGCGTGTTTCGCATAGAAGCATCGGTTTTTCCTGAGGCTTGCAGATTGACCACAGAACGTCGATAAAGAAAACGGACAGGCTCACCCATGGAAAACGAACACCAGTACGCCAAGATGACCGACGCGCAGCGTGAGCATCTGGACCAGTACGGCTATCTGGTTATCGAAGACGCGTTGCCCCCAGCCGTTGTAGGCGAGTTGAACGCAGGCATCGACGAAGTGTACGACAGAGCCTGGAACGAAGGCAAGCTGGGGGATAAAGACGATCTGAACTTGCGGAACTGCATTGTGGCACACGACGCCTTTCTTCAGTTGCTCGACTGGCCGGCGACGATCCCGCTGGCCTGGGGCGCGCTCAGCTGGAACATCCAGATGATCACCTCCCACCTGATCGTGCTTCCGTCCGGACCGGAACCCTCCGAGGAGGCCAAGCGCGGGCATGGCATGCACCGCGACGGCGGCCGTTCCTTCGTCGAAATGCAAGAGCCCCATCCCCGCATCCTGCTGAAGATCGCCTACGTACTCAGCGACCAGACGGACCCGGCATCGGGCGCCACGGCCCTGGTGCCCGGCAGCAACCGGATCACGGGAGAACCGCCGCGGGATCCGGCCACTGGATGGCCATATGGCGCTATCCAGATGAACCTGCCCGCCGGAAGCGCCTTCCTGTTCGAACAGCGCACCTTTCACAGCATCGGGAAGAACTGGTGCGGCCAGGACCGCCGGACCATCTTCATGGGGTATGCCTACCGCTGGGTAAAGCCCATGGACTATATCCAGATGCCGAAGTCGCTCGTGGACCGCTGCACTCCCCTGCAGAAGCAGTTGATCGGCGAAGTGGGCGACGCACTGAGCTACTATCTGCCGGAGGAAGAGGACGTTCCCCTCAAGGCGTATCTGGAAGGGAAATGAGGTCCGCACATGGCCAATGTCCTCCTGCTCATGTCCGACGAGCACAATCCGTTCTACGCTTCAGTCTACGGCCATTCCTTCGTGCATACCCCGGCCATGGACCGGCTCGCGGAGAACGGGGTCGTCTACGAGAGCGCCTACTGTCCCTCGCCCCTGTGCACGCCCAGCAGGTCCGCCTTCATGTCGGGACGCCGGGTCCACCAGATACAGGCCTATTCCAACTGCACAATCGGCGTGGAGCCGGATATACCGACCTATGGACGCGCCCTGGCCGAACAGGGGGTTCATTCCGTGCACGTGGGCAAGACCCACGTTTACGCTCCGAGCAGTGGACTGGGATTCCGTGAGACGCGGAACGCCGTGGAGAATATGGGCGCCGGCGATCTGGAAATCGGCCGCCGTCCTTTCCGTATCAGGCGAGCGGCCGCGGAACGGGCCACCCAGTTCGGCGTGAAAGCATCGCATCTCCGGGTCGACCTGGACCGCGTCGACGCCGCCATAGACTGGATATCAAATACCGCGCCGACCCTGGATACGCCGTGGACGCTCTCGGTAAACATCATCCATCCCCACTTCCCCCACTATACGTCGCAGGAACTCTGGGATCTCTATCCGCAAGGCGGCGATCTGCCGGAGTACGGGACGGATCGGGAGACTGCGAACCACCCCAGGGCACGGGAAGTCAGGGAGCACTTCCAGACGGACGCGTTCACCGAGGAACAGGTACGGGGACAGCGGCGGGGATACCTGGCGTGCGTGACGTTCGTGGACCGGCAGCTGGCGCGGCTTATCGAAGCGCTGAAGGCATCGGGACAATACGACGATACGAATGTCATTTACACGTCGGACCACGGCGAAATGCTTGGAAAGTTCGGCATGTGGTGGAAGTGTTCTCTCTACGAAGACGCGAGCCGGATCCCATGCATCGCGGCGGGACCCGATTTTCCTGCGGATCTGCGCGTGTCGACGCCGGTGGACCTCCACGATGTACAGGCGAGCCTCTTCGAATCGACCGGCGCCGACCGTCCAATCGACTGGGTGGGGCGGCCTCTGCAGAACATGCCCGAACAGGATGACCAGCGCGTCGTTTTCTCCGAATACCATGGCCACGGCGTTCGCCAAAGTGCCTTCATGATCCGAAAAGGCAGATGGAAGTACATTCACCACCTTAACGCGCCGCACCAACTGTTCGACCTGGACCGGGATCCCGATGAACTGCAGAACGTGCATGGCGCGTGCGCCGAGGTGGCCGCAGACCTGGAGCGGGAGCTCCGCGCGATCTGCGATCCGGAAGTGGAGAACGACCGCGCGGATCGATTCATTGAAACGCAACTTGCGTCCATGTCGTCGAGTGGCCCATCGTAGCGAGCCCATCGTAACAAGCCCATCTGAATAAGCAAACGGAGCGAAATGAGCGGGAAACGATTGCTAGGAATCACCGTTCTGGCCGACTTCATCCTGAACGAGGGGGTGGAGTCCGTGCTGGACAATCTCGTCGAACGGGCCGGCGCCACAGCCGTGGCGCTGAACCCCACGGTGACCGCGCCGTCGGAGGAGGGGGCCGGTTCCTTCCAGCCACCCACCGACGCCGGAAGCAGTCCAAGGCTCTTCGATCGTCCCCTGTGGGGCCGGCGCTCGCTCTGGGTCCGTAGCGCGCCCAGTTATCACCCCCGAACCTCGTACTATGCCGATACTCCGTACAAGCCCCGCGCGCCGAACGAGTTGACCGACGAGCATGGCGATCTGGTCGGACGATTCATCGACGCGGCCCTGGACCGGGGACTCAAGGTCTACCTGCAGTTGAGCGGCGCGACGCCACCCGGACTCCTGGACGACGACCGGCCGCGACGGCCGGACGGACAACTGCCGGACCGCATGGCCGACACGGGATGTCTCGCCAGCGAGGCGATCCGGGCTTACATCGCGGCCTACGTGCGCGACCTGTTGGAGCAGTACCCTCGGATTACAGGATTCCGGCCGGACTGGCCCGAGTATCCCTGTTACAAGCTGGACGAAGCCTTTCAGGATTTCAATCCACAGGTGGCGCACTGGGCGGCGGCCCATGGATTCGACTACGCGTCCATACACCGGGAGGTCCTGGCGGCGTTCGAATATCTGCACGGACGGCTCGAGAACGGTGATCTGCTGGACTTCAGCGGTCCCGGCCGGGGCACGGCGACGCTGGCTGAACTGCTCCGTTCCTCACCGGGTATCGTGGAGTGGATGCGCCTTAAGTCCGCCCTGTCCAACGACCTGCTGCGCCACTGGAGGACCGTCGTCACGGACCATGGCGGACCCGAAATGGAGCTGTCTGCCAACGCCTTCATGCTTCCGCTCACCCTGTGGACGGGCTTCGATTTCCGTGAAGCGGCGAAACTCTGCGACGCCCTGTCTCCCAAGCTGTATACCATGCACTGGTCGGTCATGGTGGAATTCTGGGGGCGGGTACTCCTGAAGCACAATCCCGGCCTGGACGAGCGGCTTCTGGTGCGTTCGCTCGCCCATCTCTTCGACCTGGGCGATGAAATCACGGCCACACGCATCGATCAATACAGGTATCCCGATCCCGACGAGCCCCATCCCATTCCCGACAACGTCCAGAGTCGGCGGATCGAGCAGGTCTGCGCCGAAGTGAACGGCCGCGCGTTGGTCACCCCGCTGATGCACGGTTACGGCCCGCACCACGACTTCGTCCGGCGTTTCAGGGTGGTGGCGGAAAGCCCGGCCGATGGCGTATGGATCAATCGTTACGGGTACCTCAGCGACGAAAAGCTGGATGCGGTGGGGCGCATATGGCGGCGAGCAGACCGAGCAACTTGACGGCGCCTGCTGGACGAGGTGGGCCGCATCTGGCGGCGCACTCGAAAGGAAACCAATGACCCGGCCCAACATCCTGTTCATCATGACGGACCAGCAGCGCTTCGATACCATCGCCGCGCTGGGGAACGACGTCATCCACACGCCTAACATGGATCGCCTGGTGCGCCGGGGCGTTTCCTTTACCCGGGGCTACTCGACCTGCCCCGTCTGTGTGGCGGCGCGGACGACCATCCGCACCGGTTGTGATCCGCCCACTACCCGCGTATTCAGTAACAGCCGGTCCGCTCCTGTGCCAGGCCAGGCCGGTACGCTTGAAGGCCGGTGCGGGGACTATCTTGCACGTACCCTGTCGGCGATGGGCTACCGAACCTTCGGCGTGGGAAAGTTCCACACGGCCCCATGGGATGAAGACATCGGATATGAATCCCAGCTGCATAGCGAGGAGCTTTACGCCAGCCCGCGTCAGCGTCGGGAGGAAGCCTACGCGGGATGGATTGCGCGGGAACATCCGGAATTCGACTATATCGAAGCGCTCATGGGGGAACGGACTGAGATGTACTACATGCCCCAGGCGAGTCCGCTGCCCGCCCACCTGACCTTGGAATCCTGGGCGGCCGACCGCTCGATCGAGGCATTGCAGCAACCCGGCGATCGGCCGTTCTTCGGCTTCGTGTCCTTCATCGGTCCTCATCCGCCCTTTGCGCCGCCTGTACCCTTCAATCGGATCTACGATCCCGACCGTATGCCCGGTCCGGTTCGGGGCGAAAAGGCGGTGGACCACATGGACGAGCAGATACCCTACATGAACCGGATCATCTGGGCGGACGAGATCAACGATGCCTTGACACGGACTCTAAAGGCCCGTTATTACGGAGAGATCACCTACATCGACGATTGCCTGGGACGGATACTGGATGCCGTCGAGGCCAGGGCGGACGCCAATGATACGCTCATCTGCTTTTTCTCGGACCACGGCGACCATCTCGGCGACCATACGGCTTGGCAAAAGGAGAGTTTCTTCGACGTTTCGGCACGGGTGCCTTTCCTGGTAAGCTGGCCCGCCCGGCTTCCGCGGGATGTCCGCCGAGACGACCTGGTCTGCCTGACCGATCTGTTTGCCATCGCCACCCATGCCGCCGGACAGACCCAGGTCCGCGACGGTGTCGACGTACTCGGCGCAATCGAAGGCAGCGTCTCGCCGAGGGAGCACCTCTTCGGATATTACGGCGAGCCGGGAACGGACCGGTTCAAAATCATGGTCCGAAGCGAAGACTGGAAATACATTTACCTGGCCAACGGAGGTGGGGAGCAACTCTTCAATACGGCCGAAGACCCCGCCGAGATCGCGAACAGGATCGAGACCGATCGGGACGTGGCGGACGGTCTGTATCGCTGTGCAGTGGAAGCATGTGGCCATCCAGGCGCTTCCGGTGCCCTGGTTGGCAAGAACCTGAGGTCCTTTCCCTACACCAGGTGGAAGGCCTCGCGGATATACCAGTTCGACCGCTCGCGGGATGTGCGGGGGTTTCCCGGTCATCCCAGCGAAGTGTTGGGTCCCTGGATCCGTCGCGGCCGCAGATAAGAGGCGACACGGCCGCAGATAAGAATCAGGGTGACCGGAGTTTGTCTCGGTTTTCCCCGCAATATCATTCTTGGGAATCCGCGCTCGAATCGACGAAGAGGAAGAGTTCATATCGTGAACCCCGTTGATACATCCACCGCAGTCCCGGCATCGGCCATGCCTTCCGCCGGAGGCGACCCGGTCCCCGTCCCGGCGTTCCACGTGATGATGAAACCCCGGGGGGCCATCTGCAATCTCGATTGCAAGTACTGCTACTTCCTCGCGAAGGAGGACCTGTACCCGGGCAGCGGATTCCGCATGTCCGAAGACCTGCTCGAAGAATACATCCGGCAGTACATCGAGGCCCAGCAGGTACCGGAAGTCACCTTTGCCTGGCAGGGCGGCGAGCCCACGCTCATGGGACTGGACTTCTTCCGCAAAGCCGTTGAATTCCAGAAAAAACACCAGAAACCGGGAACGCGGCTATTCAACTCGCTGCAGACCAACGGTACGCTCCTCGACCGGGACTGGTGCCAGTTCTTTCATGAAAACGACTTCCTGATCGGTCTTAGCCTGGACGGCCCCCGGGCGCTGCACGACGCCTACCGGGTCGACAAGGGCGGCAAACCGACCTTCGACACCGTAATGCGCGCCGCCGAGATGATGCAGTCCCACGAGGTCGAATTCAACATACTGACCACGGTGCACGCGGCGAACGCGGGGCACCCCGTCGAAGTCTATCGCTTCATGCGGGACGTGGTGAAGACCCGCTTTATCCAGTTCATTCCTATCGTGGAGCGGGACAACGAGACAGGGTACCAGGAAGGCAACGAAGTGACGAACCGGTCGGTGACGGGGAAGCAGTACGGCCGGTTCCTGATCGGGATTTTCGACGAATGGGTACGCCGGGACGTGGGGAATATGTACGTGCAGATATTCGACGTGTCGCTCGCTGCCTGGTCGGGCCAGAGCCCGGGTCTCTGCATATTCATGGAGACCTGCGGCGATGCCCTCGCCCTGGAGCACAACGGGGATCTATATTCCTGTGATCACTATGTCGAACCGGATTACAAGCTGGGGAATATCGCCGAAATACCCATGATGGATATGGTCCTGTCCGATCAGCAGCGGGCCTTTGGACAGGCCAAACTGGACACGCTTCCGCAATACTGCCTGTCATGCGACGTGCGGTTCATCTGCAACGGGGGTTGTCCGAAGAATCGTATCATAAACACGCCCGACGGCGAACCGGGCCTGAACTACCTGTGCGAGGGGTACAAGGCCTTCTTCCACCACATCGACGGTCCCATGCAATTTATGGCCAATGAACTGCGCAACCGGCGGGCTCCCGCCAACGTGATGTCGTACATCCGCCAGCGCGAATCCGAACTTCGGAAACAGCAGCAGTTTCAATCGGTGGGGCGAAACGATCCCTGTCCTTGCGGAAGCGGCCTGAAGTACAAGCGGTGCCACGGAAGGTAGGACGGCACGCTTGCGTACCGCCCGGTTCCCGCCGGGACTGGGCCTGGACGACCGATCCTCACATCAAATCACATATAGTAGCCGCGTTCCACCGCGAGGGTCAGGGAAAGCTCGATATCCGAGATCGCCCTTGACATGGCCTGGCCGATGAGGTCCAGCTTGCGCACCTGGTCGATGCGTTCGGTGGCCTGCGCGAGTTCCCGCGAGGACAGGATCTCCTTGAAGAGATTGCACGCGTGGGCGAGGTTGATGATCACGACGTCGCGCGGACCGGGGATCTTTTCGCTGAACAGCACTTCCATGATCCGGAGCTTGACTTCACGCTCGGCCGTTCCGTCGATGGTGGGATAGCGCCGCGACCGGAACACCCACAGGAAGTTTCCTTCTTCCCTGCTCAGGATTCCCCGTTCCACGAGCCGGTCGATAGCCGTCTCACGGATGTCGTCGGCACGGTCTACCGCGTGCTCGATCCAGTACCGTGCCCCATGTGTTTCTGGTGACGCCGCGATGTCCGCCAAAAGGGGGTCGAGGAGACTGTCACCCAAAGGGTTGGAGTCCACGAGGACCAGCTTGTCGACATCGGTATCGATACGGTTCTCGAGGGCCAGGTCCATCAACACGCCTCCGGCAAGGCCATACCGCAAGAGGCGGTCGGGCACACCCAGGAACTTCCCGTCGTCGTCGAGCGTCAGCAACATGATCTCTTCCGCGAATCTTAACATCTTCTCTCCTGGTTTGTAATTCGTTTTAGTGCATGCCGCAGGCGACCCTGGCATCTCCAAAGTTTCTTATGTATCAATAGCCATTCCGAATAGCCATCCTGAATTCACTTATCAAATTGAAGCTTTTTATACGTGTCCATTTTCGCGTTTGCTGTCAAGGGAATAAAGCCCTGTCGAAGGCCGTCGGACCGCTTCAGAAATGACGTGCCAGTTCCACGCCCCAGTAGGGCGGTTCGTTTACGAATCCGGTCAGGTTGTTGAAATCGATACCGCCGGTGAGAGATACGTCGTCGAAGATGTTTCTGCCGACCAGGGAGATCTCCAGTCCGGACCCCCGCGCCAGGTAGGAGAGGCGGACCCCGCATTCCAAAAGCCGATCGTCCTGAAACTCCACGGATTCGTATAGAAAGAACCGGACCGCGCTGCGGTAGGCCAGATCGGCCGTGGCCACCAGGTAGGAGCCGTCCGGCAGGATCATGGGGTAGCGCAGGATGGCGTCCGCGATCCACCTGGGTGCCTGGGGCAGGCCGTTGCCGTCTATCCTTACCGTGCCGGGCTCCCGCCCCGAGGGATCCAGCACGGTACAAGGAGCGCCACAGCCCTGTACGGCGAGTTCGTCATCTTCTATACGGGTATGATTATAGCTCAGTCCGGTCGTAAGGCGCAGCCGGCCCGCCGGTGCGAGGGTTACTTCCGCTTCGAAACCCCTCCCCAGGGTCCGCTCCGCGTTGACCAGCCGGTTGAAATTGGCTTCGCCGCCTACCGCGGTGAGTTGCTGGTTGTGAAGACGGTAGTGAAATGCGGCCAGGTCGAGGCGAAGCCGGCCGTCCCAAAGGCGCATTTTCGTTCCGCCTTCGATGGAATATATGGTCTCATTCCCTGCCACGGAGACCATATCGCCGAACAGCAGGCGTCCTTGTATGCTCGGTGCGCGGAACCCTCTGGCGGCGCGTATGTAAGTCTGCACGCCGGATGAGACCGTATAACGCATGCTCAGGTCGCCGCTCCACGCGCTGTCGGTGGGACTGCGGTGTATCGGTCCGATCCCACCGGCCCCGGAGACCGCTGGCGCTTCGACCCTTCTGGCGGTGTAGTCCTTCGCGTCACGGGAAAACCGCAACCCCCCGCCGATCTCCACGATATCGCCCAGGTGCAGGGTGGAAGCCAGAAACGCGGCCCAGGCCTCGGCCTCCTGGTGTTGTCGGGTGTATCCGTCCTGCGTTCCACCGGCCAGGGTATCGTAATTGAAGTCGTCTATGTCGACCGACTCATTCAGGTAGTACAGGCCGAAAAGGTAATCGAGACGCCGGTGTTCCTGGCTGACCAGCCGGATTTCCTGGCTGACCTGGCGCAGGAAGGGGATGCCCCCCGCCGTTTCGGAAGGAAATGGTATCACGCCCGGACCGCTGGGTGGACTGAATACCGCACCGTAGCCGCCGTCTATGTCTCCGCGTGAAAAACTCTCGAGCCGTTCCATGCCTGTCAGCGAAACCAGTTCGTGGGTACCCGTCCGGTAGCGTACCTCTACCGTCATGCCATGGGAATTCAACTCCCGCGTATTTCGTCCATCTATCGCGATGCGGTCGCGGGAGAAACCTTCCGTCAGTCCGCCCCGGTCCGGTGCGATTACGTTGGCGCGGAACAATCGGGCGGAGCCGTCGAGATCCCGGCCATGGATATTGACCAGCGCTTCAAGATCCGTCACGGGTTTCCAGCGCAACTGAAATCGGCCGGCCAGTTCCAGGTACCCCCCGAGCGCTGCATTCGGACCATTGTGCTCGTTATCCACCCAGTCGCCCCTCCGCTGCGCCAGCACCGAAAGACGGGCGGTGAGTGCTGGGGATCCGAGCGGTCCGGATACCGCCCCTTCGAAAGTGGCGCTGTTGAATCGCCCGTAACCCAGGCGGCCGAAACCTTCCGGTTCCTCGGTCGGCCGGGCAGATTCCAGCTTGACGATACCGGCCGGCGTGTTCCGGCCGAAAAGCGAGCCCTGGGGACCGCGGAGCACCTCGATCCGGGCGAGGTCGAATGCGGGATAGCCCTTCAACAACGCGTTTTCGAGTACGATGCCGTCGTAGACCACGGAAACAGGCTGCGAAGCGTTCAGGTCGAAGTCCGTGTTGCCCAGGCCCCGGATGTAAAAGCGGGGGAAAATCCGGCCGTAGGAGGACTCCATATGCAAACTGGGCACCCGGTTCGAAAGGAATCGAAGGTCCATGCCCGATGAACGGAGCACTTCGGACTTCCCTTGCTGAATCGTGGAAAGGGACAGTGGGACTTCGAATGCGGGTTGTTCGCGTTTCCGCGCGGTGACCACGACCTCTTCCATCAGGATCGGTGCGCCGGCCGTGCCGCGTGTTTCCGCGTCGTCCGTGGCCTGCCGAGTGTCTGCCGAGGTGCGCGGGTCCGTGTCCTGCGCGGCCGCGTTGTTCGTTGTAAATACAAAGATCACAGTCAGGACGGTCAGAACCGCCATTAGAAGAACGGTTTCCGCCTTGCGTCTCCGCGAAGCCTGAACGGAATCGAATATACAGTTCGCAGTCGGTGTAATCATATCGGCTCGAATGAAAATGTGAGTATGCGGAAAGTTCAGATCGAGTATTTTTCGAGCAATTATGGATAGCGCGGGTACGTGCGTGATTGGCATCGAAACGGACGGCAATTTGACGAGTCCGGCTCGTCCTGTCAAGCGCAACATCTCGAACGCGGAAAGCCCATTCATTCCTTCAGCCAGGTGCGATTCGGTCCACTGAATTCGCTTGTAAGCAGACCTTTGTGAAGGTATTTTTCGCCACAAACCTCCCTGCTCATGAATAGGAGACTAAACATGATATCGAAGTCAGCCATCCTCGCATCGGTTCTGTGCATGCTGGCATACCTTTCCTTCCCGACGGATTCTTCCGCAATGGCCGGGGAAAACCGCAGCCGCCAGGGGTTCTACTTCGTGTTGCAGGCCGGCGTATCCGTTCCCGGCGATTTCGAGTCCACGCGAACGAACACCGACAGTGTTCCCACGAATTGCGATCAGTGGCTTCCCGGTGAGACACTGAACGATGGAACCAGGGTTCCCCTTCCGCTTTCCGAGTGCTCGACCCGAACGTTTCTTGCAAGCCCCAACCAGTTCGACCTGGGATCCGGTGTTATGGCTGGAGTCCAGATTGGTTATGCCCTTAGGGCCCTGCGCGTCGAAGGCGAGTATTTTCGCAGAGGACAGAGCGGAGCGCTCCTGCCATTGGTTATACCGGGGGATGAGAAACAGGCGGAATTCGTCGAGCGCAGCGAGAAGATCAGCGATTTCCGGTCAGATCACCTTTTTGCCAATCTCTATTACGACTTTAACGGCATGCTGTCGCCAGATGCTCTGCCCTACCTGGGTGTGGGGATCGGGATGGCCAGGCAGCAGTTCTTCTATTCGGCCGTGTCCGTTCGGACGAACGACCGGGACAGAATGCGGCAACTCGGACGGAACTCTCACGCGGCCGGCCTGGCATCACTCGCCGATGCCACGCTCTCCGACAGGATATTAACGTTCCAGTTCCTCGCCGGCGTCGACTACGCCATGGGCGAGTGGTTTTCGGCCGATCTGAAACTGAGGTACGGCAGGACCGGTGAGTTTCTGGACGGCGAGAACACCTGGAGACTGCTGCGCGGGCACGAATCCACCGTGGGACCGACTTCCGAAACCGGCTCCGATATGCCGGTTTTATACGAAATCAAGGGAAGCCCCGCTCAATTCTGGGGTATATCCCTGGGCCTGCGGTATCAAATCGGAGGCTAGCGGGGGCGGCCGACCGCGTAAATGGTTGACGCGGATCGGTGAGGCCGTGGTCGGAGGCGTCCACGGTAAGGATAAAAAAAGGCGCCGAAACAGATTGCTCCGGCGCCTTTGTCGTTTTTTTCGGGGAACTTTGCCGCTTTACTGCTTCGTGACGTTTGCGGCCTGGAATCCCTTGGGCCCTTCCGTGATATCGAACTCGACCGCATCACCCTCGGCTAGGGACTTGAAACCCTCTCCCTGGATCGCGGAGTAGTGTACGAAGACGTCATCGCCACCATCGTGCTCGATAAAACCGTAGCCCTTGTGGTCGTTGAACCACTTTACTTTACCGACTGCCAATATTGCTCACCACCTTTCAGGCATTTGTAGATACTTCTACAGCGAAGTCTCTGTTCGACTTTCAACCCGCATATAGAAAAACGGCAGGACCGTAAGTTCTGATCCGTGCCGCATCGTTTTTTGTTTTACGATCATGCAGGAGACAGAGACAAATCCTGAAACCTAATAAATCAAAACCGCCTTGAATGTCAACACTTTTTTCTTTTTGCGGCGTAATCGCGGTCAATCAGGTCGCCATCACCAGCCTATCTTTCCACACGCTCGACCCGCGCTTCCATCAGCAGCCAGGAATCGGGGTCGAGCAGGACCTCACCGGGTGCTTCGTCGAGGTCGAAGCGAAACTCGTGGGATCTCTCAAGCAACTCGATCTGCCTCCGTTGTTCCCGGTCTCCATCCGCGAAGGCCAGGGTTACGGGTAGCCGGAAAGGCTCTTGCCGCTGGGTCTGCCGTACCTGCATGGCGACTTCCCCGGTTCTCTCGTCCCATGTCCAGGTCGCCTCGACCACGGGATGTCCCGCACGGAAGATCCACTGTTCGAAGAACCAATCAAGTGAACTCCCGTACCGGGCTTCCATAACAGCCCGGAAATCCCTGGTCAACACGGTCTGGTCGCGGAATTCGCGGTAGAAGCGCCGTATGCCGTCGAAGAAGGCTTCGTCCCCCATCAGGCCCCTCAGCATGTGGAGCACCAGCCCGCCCTTGCTGTAGTTGTAAGCGTTCAATAGATCGAACAGGTCCGTTATCGCGGGATTGATTATGGGCGCGGGAGCGCGGCGGTTCGCCTCGATATACCGGGCCCTGCTCCGGGACAGCATCTGGTGAAATCGTTCATCGCCTTCTGCTTCTTCGAAAAACAGTGCGCCGAAGTAGGTTGCGAACCCTTCGCTGAGCCACAGGTGGTGCCAGTCGGACTCGGTCACCGAGTCGCCAAACCATTGGTGGGCGATCTCGTGGGCAATAGTCAGCTCGCCCATTTTGGCACCCAATATAGACTTTTCCGAGAAAAAGATGGCACTGGCGTTCTCCATGCCGCCGAACCGGGTGGAAGACTGTACCAGCGCGAGTTTCGCGTAGGGATAAGGCCCAATCAGGTCGGTGTAGAAGGCCAGCATGTCCGTGGAACGGGAAAAATCCGTTATTCCCGCGTCCCGGTCGCCGGGAAAGAGGTAGTATGAAACGGGGATCCCCTGCCAGGACCCCGGTCGGATAATAGAAAAGCGCGCTGCTCCGACGACCATGCAGTAGGTGGGGATGGGCGCGTCGGTCTTCCAGTGCGTTCGTTTCCTTGCAGGCGAGAGGGTCGTCGTTTCCAACAGACGGCCATTGGCCACTACGTCGTAGGCCGCGGGCGCGGTGACGATGAACTCGGCCGTGGCCTTGTCATAGGGGTGGTCCACCCCGGGGAACCAGTGCCGGGCCCGGTTCGGCCAGTTGTCCGCGAACACCGACCGGTCGCCGAACTTGTTCGCCTGGATGAACAGGCCGTCCACGGGCTCGCCGTGATAGATCACTGCCACCGCAACCGTGTCGCCCACGGCATGGCCGTCCCCCAGCGTAACGCGCAATCGGCCGTCCCGGTGCTCAAAGGCCGCGATTTCGCCGTCGACCGTCACCCGGTCCACGGTGAGCGAACCCAGGTCGAGGGGCAGGACGTCCCGTCTGCCGGCCAGCATCGCCGCCAGGATCGTGGTTTCGCCCTGGATGGCCTTGCCTGTTTCACCGATATCCAGGCTGATCCGGTAATGGAGGATGTCCACGTCGTCCAGGCGGGCGTATCCGTCGCTGGCCTGGCCGGCAGCGGGCGAAAGGCCCGGGAGGAGCAGCACCGCCGTGATGATCCACCTAGTGATCCACTTCTTCATGTTGTGTTCCTCCTTGACACGTTTCGCGGTCTTTCTCATATATTCTCCGCACACTTCCATCCATAACGAAAGGGCCGATGGGCATGGTCCGTCTTACAGACGAGGACATCCGATTCTTCGTCCGCGAAGGCTACCTGATCAAACGCGGCGTGCTGAACCCCGACCTGATGGCCATGGGACGGGAACGCATGTGGCGGAATCTGCCGCCTCCCCTCGAACGCGGTAAACCGGCAACCTGGATCGGACCCTTTGCCGAACCGGTCGACGACGGCGCGTCCCACAGGCACAGGTTCATGTGGAAGTACCGGGAACCCGGCGGAGAGGACTGGATGTTGCGACTCCTGGCCACCGATCCTTCCGTGATGGGCATGGCGGAACAGCTCCTGGGGGAAGGAACGCTGGTCGACCCAGATCGCATCCGCGGTATTTACTGCGTCCTGCCCGAGGGCGACGCACCGCCCCGTCCCCTGGGTTGCCACGTGGACGCCCATCCCTTTCACCTCGGCGTCGTGGGATACATCGACGACGTGAGTCCGAAGGGTGGCGGATTCACCGTCTGGCCGGGCAGCCATCGGATATTCTATCCCGATTTCCCCACGCGTTACTGCTTCGAACGAACCCCCTCGTACCAGGCGCACCTGGAAGAGGTGAACCGGATGCCTTACGCAGACTGTCACGGCAATGCCGGAGACATCGTCTTCTGGCACCACCGCATGGGCCATTCAGTCGGCCACAACCGGTCCACCCGGATCCGCCAGGCGGTCCTCTACGACTACAAGCGGACGGACCTGGACGAGAACGCGCCTCCCGGCGACAACATGTGGGTGGATTGGCCCGGCGTCCGTGCCGTTTTAGCATCTTGACATGTGGGTAGACTGGCCCGGCGTCCGTGCCGTTTTAGCATCTTGACATGTGGGGTAGACTGGCCAGGCGTCCGTGCCTTACTGGCGTCTTGAATCCCTACTCGAAGTAGCGGCCCACGATCGGCTTCAGCTTCTCCAGCGTGCCGCCGGGTACCGAATCCCGGTCGGAAACGATGGCGTTGGCCAGCGCGTTGTGACAGCGGCACGTGCTTTCCACCGGGATGGCCGGCACCACGTGGCGGACGACCTGCCGCGCCTGTTCCACGTTGGCGTGCAGGTTCTCGATGATCATGTCGACGGTGACGGCGTCGTGATCTTCGTGCCAGCAGTCGTAGTCGGTGGAACACGCGATCGTGGCGTAGCAGATCTCGGCCTCCCGGGCCAGCTTGGCTTCCGGCGCGGCCGTCATGCCGATGACCGAGAACCCCCAGCCCCGGTAAACGTTCGATTCCGCCCTGGTCGAGAACTGGGGTCCCTCCATGCAGAGATAGGTGCCGCCGTCATGTACCGTCAACCCCGTCGATTCAGCGCCGTCGACGAGCAGTTTGCGCAAGGGGCCGCAAAAGGGTTCGGCGAGGCCCACGTGCACGACGAGATCGTTGCCGAAGAAGCTGGTCGCGCGGTGCCGCGTATGGTCGTACAGCTGATCCGGAATGACGAAGTCCCGCGGACGTATGTGCTCCTGGAGACTGCCCACCGCGCTGACCGACAGGATCCACTGCACGCCCAGCGTCTTCAGCGCGAAGATGTTCGCCCGCACGTTAATTTCAGACGGCCCGATGCGGTGGCCGCGGCCGTGACGTGCCAGGAAAGCCACGCGCCGGCCCTCGAGGGTGCCGGTCACGATTGCGTCGCTGGGATCGCCGAAGGGGGTGGCGGGCCGGACCTCCTTGAGATCCGTCAGGCCTTCCATACCGTAGAACCCCGTGCCGCCGATAACCGCGATCTGCGCGTTCGCCATTTCGCAACTCCCCTGGTTGATTCGAACGGTTCGTTTACAACGATGAAACCTGATGAAATGGTGCTGGAGTAGACATATAACCCGCCCCTCTTTTTATATCAATAAATAAAATCGATTAGTTCTTGACAACGCCCCCCGGCGGTTTATCTTGATCGGCGAGTTCAGGGATAGATGTACCTGGAAGCAGCCTCTGTCGACCGATCTATCTGGTTATCCCGAATCGACTACATGTCATACCTTCCCCTTATCCTGCTCGTCCTGCTTGTCCTGATCGTCGCGGCCGTAATCATTACCCTTTCTACTTTCATAGGCAGAAAAAAAACGAGCGCCTCCAAGCTTGCGTCCTACGAATGCGGTGTTCCGCTTCAGGACTCCGCCCGGAAGAGCTTCTCCGTCAAGTTCTACCTGATCGCAATCCTTTTCATTCTTTTTGACGTGGAGATCATTTACCTCTACCCATGGGCCGTCGTTTATGGCGATCTTCAGGTATTCGGCGCATTAGCCATGGGGGTGTTCTTTCTGATGCTTGTCATCGGATTCCTGTACGAATGGAAACGGGGAGCCCTGGAATGGGATTAGAAGACCAGCTTCAGGAAAACGTCATGACCACCAAGGTCGACGCGATGGTCGGCTGGGCCCGGAAAAATTCGCTCTGGCCGATGCCTTTCGGCACCGCCTGTTGCGCCATCGAACTCATGGCGACGCTGGCCTCCCGGTTCGACCTGGCCCGTTTCGGAGCCGAAGCCATACGGTTTTCCCCCCGGCAGTCCGATCTGCTGATCGTTTCCGGGAGGGTTTCCATCAAGATGATGCCCGTACTGAAGACGATCTACGACCAGATGCCGGAACCCAAGTGGGTCGTCTCCATGGGAGCCTGTGCCTCCTCTGGCGGCGTATTCAATACCTATACGCTAGTGCAGGGCGTTGACCAGTATATCCCGGTGGATGTGTATATCCCGGGTTGTCCCCCCAGGCCCGAAAACGTGATCCAGGCGTTGATGAAGATCCAGGAGAAAGTGGCCCAGGCCAAAGCGAACTGATGAACAGAAAATCCATCGCAGAGCTTCTGCTCGACATCAAAGCAGTCACCATCAACGTCGAAGCCCCCTACCATTACAGTTCCGGTATAATATCTCCTATATATTGCGATAACCGCCTGATCATATCCTGTCTGGAAGAGCGCAAGGTGATCGTCGACGCATTTATCGAGATCATCGACGCCCTCGAAGTTTCGCCGGATGTCATCGCGGGAACGGCGACCGCCGCCATCCCATTCGCGGCGTGGGTATCGAACCGCCTGGACCTGCCCATGGTCTATGCGCGTTCGGGACAGAAAGGCTACGGCAAGGAACACCGGGTCGAGGGCACCCTGGTCCCCGGTCAGAAGGTGCTTTTCACCGAAGACCTGGTCACCACGGGTGGGGGCGTGCTGAAAGCGGTCGAAGACGTGGTCAGGTTCGACGTGGAGGTGATCGGCGTGGCCACCATTTTCGAGTACGGCCTGCCCGCCGCCACGGAGGGATTCCAGAAGGCCGGTCTGCCGAAATGGAGCATGGCGGACTTCGTGGCCATTCTGGACGTCATGAGTGAGCGGGGCGAGCTTTCGGACGACAGTAGAGACATCGCAATGGACTGGCAATCGGATCCCAGGGGCTGGGGCAGCAAGATGGGTTTCGAATAAAGGGGATTGAAGTGGAGAACCAGGAGGAACGCCAGACCGAGGGCGTTGATCCGCAGGAGCCGGACCAGGGCGAGGTAACGGCGCGAATCCGGGCCCGGTTCGTCGACGCGTCGGTCCGGCGCGGCAACGCGGTGGGGTGCGAGAGTGTCATCGCCGAGCTGGATTCGCTTCACCCGTTCATGACCTTTCTGAGAGACGATCCGGAATTGGCTTTCGATTATCTCGTCGACGTGACCGCCGTGGACCGGTTGAAGCTCGACGAGGCCATCCGTTACGCCGTAGTCTACCAGCTGTATTCCTACAAATTCAACCGCCGTTTCAGCGTAAGCGTTCCCGTTCCGGAAGCAGACCCCCGGATCGAGTCGGTGGTGTCTGTCTGGCCTGGCGCGAACTGGCTGGAACGGGAAGTGTACGACATGTACGGGATCGTCTTCGACGGCCATCCCGACCTGCGCCGCATCCTGATGCCGGACGACTTCGGCTCGCATCCCCTGAGGAAGGACTATCCCCTTCACGGCAAAGGGGAAAGGGACAACTTCGTTTTCTAGCCGGCCGTTCGCGATGGACACGGCCAGGCCCCTGTGAAAGCACGCACCGTGAATACCACGCAAATCGATAAGCTCGCCGAGACGGACCTCGAGGAAATCCGGAACGAACGGGTAACTTTCGAGCGCACGCCCGACATGCCCAGCGAGCACATGATCCTCAATTTCGGTCCCCAGCATCCGGCGACCCACGGGACGCTGCACATCGTGCTGGAACTGGACGGAGAAAAGGTCGTGGGCGCCACGCCGCACCTCGGCTACCTGCACACCGGCTTCGAGAAACTGGGAGAGTACCGGAGTTACAACCAGTTCGTCACGCTGACCGACCGGATGAATTACCTGTCCCCCTTAAGCAACAACATTGGCTATTCTCACGCGGTCGAGAAACTGATGGATATCGAAATCACGCCGCGCTGCCGGAATATACGGGTCGCCCTGGCCGAACTTTCCCGCCTCGCCGACCACCTGTTGTGCGTCGGCACGGCCGCCCTCGATATCGGTGCGTTCACCGCCTTTCTGTACGGGTTCAGGGCCCGGGAAGTGCTGTACGACCTGTTCGAAGCGGTATGCGGCACGCGGCTGACCACGAGTTATACGCGCGTGGGCGGTCTCCTGCGCGACGTGCCGGACAATTTCGCGGAGATGGCCCGTGAATCGGTGGAGGAGACACTGACGGCCGCGTCGGAAATCGACCGGCTCCTGACGCATAACCGCATCTGGCGCGACCGGACCGAGGGCGTGGGCGTACTCTCCGCGGAAGACGCCGTGGCCTGGGGCGCCACGGGACCGGTGCTCAGGGCGTCGGGTGTCGACTGGGACATCCGCAAGAACGAGCCTTACCTCGGGTACGAGGGCTACGATTTCGACATCCCCATCGGCCGGAACGGGGACGCGTACGACCGCTATCTCGTGCGGATGGAAGAGATCAGGCAGAGTGCGGAGATTGTTCGGCAGGCCGTGGAAAACATGCCGTCGGGGCCCGTGAACGCCGAGGAAGAACACGCCGTACTGCCCGAGAAATCGGAAGTTTACGAGTCCATGGAATCGTTGATCTACCATTTCAAGATGACCATGGAGGGGCATGGGCCGACACCGCCGGTGGGCGAGGTGTATGCCGCGACGGAAGCGCCGAACGGAGAACTGGGTTTTTTCATCGTCAGCGACGGCAGCCGGGAACCTTACCGTATACGGGTGCGTCCCCCGTCTTTCATCAACTTTTCGTTATTCCCCATGCTGATAAAGGGGCATATGCTTTCCGACGTCGTTGCGATACTGGGCAGCCTGAATGTCATCGCCGGAGAACTGGACCGATAGCTTGGCCACACCGTTGGAATTCACAGAAGAGGCGCGGAAGCGCGCGGCGGAGATCCTGAGCCGGTATCCTGATGAATACAGGAAGTCGGCCGTGGTTCCGCTCCTGCATCTCGCGCAGGAAGAGTGGGGTTTCGTCTCGCCGGAAGCCATGGCCTGCGTGGCCAGGCTGATCGGCTGCTCGCCGGTCAAGGTCGCCGAAATCGCGACGTTCTATCCCATGTTCAACAAGGAGCCCGTGGGCGATCATGTACTGGCGGTATGCCATACGCTGCCCTGCGCGCTGACCGGATGCGGGGACATTTTCGATCACCTGTCGGATAAACTCGGCATCCGACTCGGCGAGACCACGGAAGACGGCCGTTTCACGCTGCGTAAGTCGGAATGCCTTGCTGCCTGCGACCGCGGCCCCGTGCTCTTGGTAAACCGGAAACTGCACACCCATCTCACCACGGCTAGGGTCGACGAAATTCTCGATGGCCTGGAAGAAGGATAGCGCATGGCCGCACCGCTAGCGATACTGACGGCGCACCCGCCGGCGGGAACCGATCCCGGTGATATCGAAGCGTACATGGCCGGCGGCGGTTACGGCGCGGTACGGAAGGCGCTCACGACCATAAGCAAGGACGGACTGATCGAAGAGATCAACGCCTCGGGGATCAAGGGCCGGGGCGGTGCCGGATTCTCGACGGGCATGAAGTGGAACCTGTGCGCCGACCTGTATCCGCGGTACCTGTGCGCAAACGCGGACGAAAGCGAACCCGGCAGCTTCAAGGACCGGCTCCTGCTGGAATCGAAACCCCATCAGATCATCGAAGGCATGATCATCACCAGCTACGCCCTGGGGATCAACCTGGGCTATATCTATATCCGCGGTGAGTTCTTCCAGATCATCGACCAGATGGAAGCCGCCCTGGCGGACGCCGAAAAACACGGCTTCCTCGGCAAGAATATCCTGGATTCGGGCTTCGATCTGGAACTGTACGTCCATCCCGGCGCCGGGGCCTACATTTGCGGAGAAGAGACGGGCCTGATCGAATCCCTCGAGGGCAACCGGCCCTACCCCCGGCTGAAACCGCCGTTCTTCCCCGCCGCCATCGGTCTCTGGGGACAGCCCACGATCGTGAACAACGTGGAAACCATGGCCCAGATCACCACGATCGTCGACATGGGGGCGGAAGCCTACAAGCAGATCGGAACGGAGGAAGACACGACGGGACCACGTCTGTTCGGCCTGTGCGGCCACGTGAAGAAACCCGGCATCTACGAGTACGACTCCGACGTCACGCTGCGGGAGTTGATCTACGACGCAGGCGGCGGCATACGGGACGGCAATCGGCTCAAGGGAGTCATCCCCGGCGGGATCTCGGCGCCGATCCTGACGCCGGAGGAGATCGATACCACCATGGGCTTCGGCGCCCTGGGCAAGCTGGGTTCCATGGGCGGAACCGGCGGGATCATCGTGATGGACGAGACCACCAGCATGGTGGACGCCCTGCTGAACGCCTCCTCTTTCGCCGCCCACGAGTCATGCGGCCAGTGCACGCCCTGCCGCGAAGGCGTGCCATGGATGAACGACATCCTCCGCCGGATCCACAACGGCCGGGGTCGCGACGAGGACCTTGACCTGCTGCTGGATATCTGCAAGCAGATCCATGGCCATACGGTGTGCGTTTTTGGCCAGGCGCCGGGGGTCTGGCCCGTACGGACCATTCTCGTCAAGTACTGGCCGGAATTCAGAGCCTGCATCGAACGGAAAGAACGGGTCGTCCTGCCCGTGGAGGAATCGTACCTGCAGCCCGACCAGTATGAACACATACCCCCCGTACCCGGCAATTTCCGTATGAAAACCAACGAAGCCGACGCGGCTGGATGAGTATCCCATGGCAACCATTACCATAGATGATCGGCAGTATACCGTCGAAGAAGGCCGCAACCTGATCGACGCGGCGGCGGACCTGGACATCGACATCCCCCATTTCTGCTATCACCCGGGGCTGGCGCCGGACGGCAACTGCCGCATGTGCCTCACCGAAATGGAGATACGGCCCGGACAGTTCGGCATCGTCACGTCGTGCACGATCCGGATCAAGGACGGGATGAACTTCCGGTTCAATTCGCCGGCAGTGCTGGACAACCGCAAGGGGATCATGGAGTTCCTGCTCATCAACCACCCCCTGGACTGTCCCTGGTGCGACCAGGCCGGGGAGTGCAAACTGCAGGACCATTCCTTCGACCACGGCCGGGGTCACAGCCGGTTCGTCGAGACCAAGCGCGTACCGCCGAAGAAGGACCTCGGACCGCACATCACGCTTTACACGACGCGCTGCATACTGTGCCAGCGCTGCACCCGTTTCTGCGACGAGATCACGGGGACGTCCGAACTCGGCGTCGTACAAATGGGGAGCAAGTCCGAGATCGCGACCTTCGAGGGCGTCCCCCTGGACAATAAGATGTCGGGGAACGTGGCGGACATCTGTCCCGTCGGCGCCCTGGTCACCAAGGATTTCCTCTACAAGCCCCGTATATGGCATTACGACAAGGTAGACACCCTCTGCCCGGGATGCGCCACCGGGTGCAACACCACCCTGGAAGTCATGCACCAGAAGATCTACCGCACCCGTCCCCGGCACAACGAGGCCGTCAACGGGCACTGGATGTGCGACGAGGGCCGGTTCTGCTACCATGACTGGCAGGACGTGGACCGGCTGAAAGCGCCGCTGAAGCGGGTGGACGGCGAATTGCGACAGGTTACGTGGCCCGAGGCCCTGGACGCCGCCGTTAGCGGCATACAGGCCCTCCTGGCGGACGAAGGGGATTCCGCCATGGGCGTGATCGGGTCGTCCATGGCGACCAACGAGGAGAACTACCTGCTCGGATTACTGGGCGCCGGAGCCTTCGGGTCTTCGCGGACCGGCCTCATCCGCAAGCCCGGTGGGGAAGCGTGGACGTCGAAGAGCGGATTTCACATCGACGCGGACAAGACGCCAAACAGCCGGGGCGCCGGCGACATGCTGGGTGTCGACTCGCTGGACGTCATCCTGCAGGGAATCGAAGACGGAACGATACGGGGGCTATACGTACTGGGCGGCGATATCGGACAGACGCTGTCGCAGGAGGTCGCGGAGGCCTTCCGCAGGCTCGAATTCCTGGTGGTGCACGACGTGCGCCGGTCCGACCTTGCCGAGCTGGCCGACGTGGTCTTCCCGGGGGCGGTTCCCTTCGAGAAGACTGGTACCATGACCAATGCGCAGGGGCGCGTGCAACGCCTGAACGCCGCCTTTCCCCAGCCCGGCGGAGCACGGGAGGACGGTGCGATCCTCCGGTATGTTGGACTGCGCATGGGCGTTGAAATGGGCGAAGCCGACCCTGCCCGGATCCTGGAGGAAATCGCCCGAAGCGTGGGTGGATACGCGGGTCTCACCTATGACCTGATCGGCGATCAGGGCGCCATGACGGGCGGCGAAGAGCCGTCCGAGGCCGCGGGAGGTTAGTGGATTGATCGTCGACCCCATGATCCTGGAAGGCGCAATCGCCCTGGTCAAAATCGGCATCCTGCTGGGGGTGGTGTTCACCACCGTCGCCTACCTCACCTTCATGGAACGCCGGGTAAGCGCAATGATCCAGGACCGGCTCGGTCCCAATCGAGTCGGACCTTTGGGGCTGCTGCAGCCGCTGGCCGACGGCATCAAGTTCATGTGGAAGGAAGAGTTCATCCCGGCGAGCGCTGATCGCACCCTCTTCGCCATCGCGCCGGCCCTGATCCTGGTACCGGCCCTGTTGATCTTTGCCGTCATTCCCGTGGGCGGCGAAGTGACCATACCGGCCTTCACCCTCTTCGGCCTGCAGATCCAGGAAATCACGACCTCGCTGCAGATCATCGATCTGAACGTAGGGATCCTGTACATCCTGGGCATGACCTCCATCGCCGTATACGGGATCGCCCTGGGCGGATGGAGCGCAAACAACAAGTTCACCCTGCTGGGCGGGATCCGGTCGTCGGCGCAGATGATCAGCTACGAACTTTCGCTGGGCCTCTCCATCGTCGGCATCCTGATGCTCACGGGGTCTCTCCAGATGAGCCGGATCGTCGACGCGCAGGGCACCTTTCTCGACTGGTTCATTTTCCGGCAGCCGCTGGCATTCCTGATCTTCGTCATCGCGGCATTTGCAGAGAACAACCGGTTGCCCTTCGACCTGGTCGAGTGCGAACAGGAACTCGTCGGGGGCTTCCATACGGAATACAGCAGCATGCGGTTCTCCATGTTCATGATCGCGGAGTACGCCAGCATGATCGCGGCTTCCGCCTTGATGGCGACCCTCTTCTTCGGGGGATGGCACATGCCCTTCGAAGATCTGGTCGGACCGGGCCTGGTGACCCTTTACCAGGTGGCCGGGTTCCTGGTCAAGACGGGATTCTTCCTCTTCCTCTATATCTGGGTGAGGTGGTCGCTGCCGCGATTCCGGTATGATCAGCTCATGGCGATCGGATGGAAGGTGCTGCTGCCGCTGGCCCTGTTGAACGTGGTATTTACCGGTATTTGGATGCTGGTCTGACTCGGGAGAGTGCAACCCATGGCAATCGTCGTTGAAGCACGCAAGATGACCCTGGCGGAACGGCTGTACCTGCCGGCGGTGATCAAGGGCATGCTCCTTACCCTGACCCACCTGTTCAAGAAAAAGGTCACGATGCAGTACCCTGAGGTGCAGAAGGTCCTGCCGCCCGGATACCGCGGCGCCCACCGGCTCAACAAGGATGAGCAGGACCGGATCAAGTGCGTGGCCTGTGAAATGTGCGCCGTGGCCTGCCCCGCCGATTGCATCACCATCGAAGGCACGGAAACCGAGTGGGACGACCGGGAAAAGATCCCGCGCACCTTCCAGATCGACATGCTCCGGTGCATTTTCTGCGGCATGTGCGTGGAGGCCTGCCCGGAGGACGCCATCGATATGACGGACAACATCGATCTCGTGGCCACGACACGGGAAGAAATGATCTGGGACCGGGATCGGCTGCTGAAGAACTACGACGACACCCGGAACCAGGAGGGCACGCTAGGCCAGGTCCTTCGAAAGAGCCGGAAGGCTTTTACGCGACCCAGGGGAGACCAGCTTCCAGCTCCGGGCGGTCCGGGCGGTCATACGCATTGACGCATTGACGGGCTGCGGATAGCCCCCTACGGTATTTACGGTATCTATGGAACTCTACTTCTTCCTGTTTTTCGCCTTCGTGGCCGTCGCGAGCAGCGTGGCGATGATCCTGCAGCGCAACCCGATTTACTGCGTGCTCCTGCTGATCATGGTCATGATCTCCATCGCCGGCCTGTACCTGATGCTGGATGCCCAGTTCGTCGCGATCATCCAGATCGTCGTTTATGCCGGGGCCATCATGGTGCTGTTCCTTTTCGTCATCATGCTGCTCAACCTGAGCCGCGAGGAGGGCGGAATGTTCCGGATTCAGAAACCGACGGCCGTCATCCTGGCCGTGCTCCTGTTCCTGCCTGTGGCGGCCATGGTGATGTCGTACCCGGGCGGAGGGACGGCTCCGCCGGTGGAAGGGAGCCAGGCGGGATTCGGCGAGGTGGAACAGATCGGAACGTTGCTGTTCACGAAATACCTGCTGCCCGTGGAGATCGCGGCCGTGCTCCTGTTGATCGCTATCGTGGGGGCCGTGGTGCTGACGCGCAAGGGCACCGTTGCCACCGGCGAATGAGAACCCGACATGCTGGAATCAAATAACCCATGATCCCTGTCACTTATTACCTGATTCTCAGCGCGGTGCTTTTCCTGATCGGCACCACCGGCGTGCTGATCCGTCGGAACGCGATCATCGTGCTGATGGGCATCGAGTTGATGCTCAACGGGGCCAACCTGTCGTTCGTGGCCTTCGCCCGGGAGTTTGGCATGGCCGACGGCCACATCTACGTTTTCCTCGTGATCACCGTGGCGGCCGCCGAGGTGGCGATCGGTCTTGCCCTGGTCATCCTGCTGTTCCGAAACCGTGGAACGGTCAACATCGACGAGGTCCGATCCCTGCGCTGGTAACGGGAGCCTTCGAGTACAAACATGACCGAATCCTTCAGCTACGTCTGGCTGATCCCCTTCCTGCCCCTGCTGGGCGCATTCATCAACGTATTCTGCAACCGGAATCCCCGGGTGTCCGGAATGATCGCCTGCGCCGCGGTGGCCACGTCCTTCCTGCTCGTGCTGGCCGTCTTCTTCCAGCTCATCGGGCTGCCGGCCGGGGAACGCAGCGTCGACGTGGTCGTCTATTCGTGGATAACGACCGGTACCTTCGCGGTGGACGTGGCCTTCCTGATCGATCCGCTTTCGACGGTCATGATGCTGGTGGTGACCGGCGTCGGACTGCTGATCCACGTCTATTCCATCGGATACATGGGCAAGGACACGTGCTGCGTCCGGTATTTCTCCTACCTGAACCTGTTCATGTTCGCCATGCTCATCCTCGTGATGGGCAACAACTTCCTCCTGATGTTCGTAGGCTGGGAGGGCGTCGGCCTCTGTTCCTACCTGCTGATCGGCTTCTGGTGCGAAAGGCAGTCCGCGGCCAACGCGGGCATGAAGGCCTTCGTGGTGAACCGCGTCGGTGATTTCGCCTTCATCCTCGGCCTGCTCCTGATTTTCCTCTATGCCGGTTCGCTGACCTACGCCGACGTGTTCGCGGTAGACCCGAACGTACTCGCCCCGGTCATCACTGCGATCACCCTGCTGCTCTTCATCGGGGCCATGGGCAAGTCCGCCCAGGTCCCCCTCCACGTCTGGCTTCCGGACGCCATGGAAGGCCCCACGCCGGTCAGCGCGCTGATTCACGCGGCCACCATGGTAACCGCTGGGGTGTACATGGTGGCCCGTTGCCACGCGCTCTTCGCGCAGTCAGCCACGGCCATGACCGCCGTGGCCGTAGTCGGCGCGTTCACGGCCATTTTCGCCGCGTATATCGCCATGACCCAGTACGACATCAAACGCGTCCTCGCCTATTCCACCGTGAGCCAGCTGGGATACATGTTCCTGGCATGCGGTGTCGGTTATTTCACCGCGGGCATCTTCCACCTGGTCACCCACGCGTTTTTCAAGGCCCTGCTGTTCATGGGCGCGGGCAGCGTCATTCACGCCCTGGAACACGCCCTGGAAAAGGGCAAGGATCCACAGGACCTCCGCAACATGGGCGGGCTCAGCAGTCTGATGCCGGTAACCTATAAGTCCATGCTGCTGGCCACCCTGGCCATCGCGGGGATCGCGCCTTTCGCCGGATTCTTCAGCAAGGACCTGATCCTGCTGGGCGCCTTCGTCAACGCCCCCGTGCTGTGGGTAGTGGCCCTGGCCACCGCGGTAATGACCGCATTCTACATGTTCAGGCTGCTGTTCATGACCTTCGGCGGCAAGACCCGGATGAACCCGCCGGAGACGGAGAAGGTACACGAATCGTCCCGGGTCATTACCATACCTCTGGTCCTGCTGGCCATTCTTTCCACCGTGGGTGGTTTCATCGGTATTCCCCATGTTTTCGCGAAGGGCATGGACCGGTTCGGCGGATTCCTGGCTCCGGTGTTCTCCGGACTTCCGGAAGCGCCGGTTCCTTCTTCGAGCGTTGAACTGGCCCTGATGGTCCTGACTCTGCTGCTGGCCGCGGCCGGCATCTGGGGCGCCTACACGGTCTACATCCGGGGCAATACGGTTTTCGACCGCCTGGTTCCCCGCGCGCTGTATACGCTCTCGCTGAGGAAGTTCTACGTGGACGAGGTCTACGACGCCCTGATCGTCGGGCCGATCAGGAAGATTGCCTGGGGATTCTCACGCATCGTGGACGCCCTGATCATCGACGGCGGCCTGACCCTGGCCGCGCTCACGGTGCGCAGCGTGGGGAACGTGATCCGGTACTCGCAAACGGGTGTCGTTCAGCATTACGCGCTGATCATGGTCATCGGCGCACTGGTGGTAATCGTCTACGTCACCGGTTACCTGGGACCCTAACCGAAGGACTCGAAGGTGCCGTTCATGACCGATCTGCCCCTGCTTTCCCTCATCATCTGGCTGCCTGTACTCGGCGCGATTCTCCTCCTCTTCGTCAAGGGGGACGTGGCTGCCCGGTGGGTGGGATTCGGCGTCACGGCGCTGGTGTTCATCCTCTTCGCGGTCTGTTTCGGGGCTTTCAAGTCACACATCGGCGATCCGCAGTTCGTGGAACGGATACCCTGGATCGAGACCCTGGGCGTGTCCTATTACGTCGGTGCGGACGGCATAAGCATTCTCCTCGCCGGGATCACCGCGCTCATGTGGCCCCTGGCGCTGCTCGGCACCTGGACGATCGTCACCGTGCGCGTCCGGGCCTACCAGGTATTCATGCTGCTGATGCAAACCACGCTGATGGGCGTGTTCTTCTCCCTCGACCTGTTCCAGTTCTTCCTCTTCTGGGAAGGCATGCTGATCCCCATGTATTTCCTGATCGGAATCTGGGGTTACGAACGGAGCAGCATGGCGGCGCTGAAGTTCTTCCTGTTCGCCATATTCGGCAGTCTGCTCATGCTGGCCGCCGTCATCACGCTGGCCTTTCTCTATCACCAGGCCCACGGCGTCCTCACCTTCGAGATGGCGGCGCTGTATCAGCTTGCCATCCCGCCGGAAGTACAGTTCTGGCTCGCTCTCGCCTTTATCGCCGCTTTCGCCGTGAAGGTGCCCATGGTCCCGTTCCATACGTGGCTGCCCGATGCCATCGTCCTCGCCGTCGTACTCGTCAAGATGGCGGCCTACGGGTTCATTCGCCTGACCCTTCCCATGTTTCCCGATGCCCTGGCCGAACTGGCGCCCCTGATGTGCGGGGCGGCGGCGGCCGGAATCGTCTACGGCGCACTGATCGCCCTGGCGCAGTCCGATATTCGAAGGATGATCGCCTATTCCACCATCAGTCACGCGGGGTTCGTCGTACTCGGCGTATTCGCCCTGAATCAGCACGGTATCCAGGGCGCGGTCGTCCACATCGTCAGCCTGGCGCTGTCTACCGGTGGACTGTTCCTCGCCGCGATGATGCTCGTGCAGCGTCGGAATACCTGGGACATGGAGGCATACGGCGGACTCTGGCACACGATCCCCGTATTTTCCGCTTTTCTCCTCATATTCTCCCTGGCCTCCGTCGGCCTGCCGGGCCTGAGCAATTTCGTCGGGGAATTCCTCATCCTGGTCGGGGTTTTTCAACAGCATGCGGCGATCGCGGTGGTTGCCGCCACCGGAGTCATCCTGGCGGCCGTCTACATGCTCCGGATGTACAGGAAGGTCATCTTCGGTCCTTTGACCAGGGACGAGAACAGGGGGATCAAGGATCTCTCGTTCAGGGAGACGGCCGTCCTCGCCTGCATGACGCTTTTCATCATCGGGATCGGGGTGTATCCCAATCCGGTTCTGCGGACCATGGAGGCCTCGGTACAGAAACTCCTGGTCCAGACCCACCGACTCGCGGAGACGGCTCCGGCGGGAACGTCCGGGACATCCACCGAAGCGGCGTCGCGGCCGGTCGGCCTGGACGCGACCCGGGGAATCAGCCAGGATAATCGATGAATATGGTACTGCCCGAAATAAACCTCTATGCCGTGATGCCGCAGATCTTCCTCGTGTCCTCCGCGACCGTGGTCTTGATCGTCGGTCTATTCGAGAGATTTCGCAGGGCCATACCATACCTCAGCCTGGTGCTCCTGGCGATTTCGGGCGTGGTTGCGGTAAACCAGCTGGGACAGGATCCCATCGCCTTTTCGGATACATCGCCGATGATGGTGTCGGACGATTTCAGCCTGGTGGCCACCCTGATATTCATCGCCGGCGCCATGCTGACCGTGCTGATTTCCGTCTCCTACGCCGAAGCCAGGTCGATTGGCCGCGGCGAGTATTACGCGCTGCTGATCTACGCCGTATCGGGCATGAGCATGATGGCGGCGGGCACCGACCTGTTCTCCTTCTTCCTGGGTCTTGAAGTGCTCTCCATTTCGCTCTACGTGCTGATCGGCTTCGAACAGCGTGAAGCCGGTTCGAACGAAGGCGCGTTGAAGTATTTCCTGCTGGGGGCCTTCGCCAGCGGCTTCATCCTCTACGGAATGGCCCTGCTCTACGGCGCCAGCGGCAGCACGGAGTACGAAGTCATAGCGCACACCCTGGCCGGGGAACGGAGCGACGCGGTGAATCTCCTGCTGCTCGGCGGCCTGGGTCTGTTGCTGGTCGGCATCGGATTCAAGATTTCCATGGTCCCGTTCCACGCCTGGACGCCGGACGTGTACCAGGGCGCGCCCACGCCCGTCGCTGCCTTTCTGTCCACCGGATCCAAGGCGGCCGGCTTCGTGGTGTTAATCAGGTTGCTTGATTCGGTTTTTTCCGGCCTCCAGGTGGATTGGATTCCGCTGATCTCGGTGCTGGCGGTCCTTACGATTGCCGTCGGAAACGTAGTAGCACTGGTTCAGTCCAACCTCAAAAGACTGCTGGCCTACTCCAGCATCGCCCACGCCGGGTACATGCTCCTGCCCTTCATGTCAAACAGCCAGGACGGCAGCGCGAGCATCATATTCTACCTGATCGTGTACACGGCGATGAACCTGGGCGCTTTCGGCGTGCTGGCCGTGCTCACAGCCCGCGGATCGACATGCGCGACCCTGGACGACCTGGCCGGCCTTGGGAGCCGCCATCCCCTCCTTGCCGCGATCATGGCAGTGGTCATGTTCTCTCTGGCCGGCATACCGCCCACAGCCGGATTCATGGCGAAGTTCTACCTCTTCAGCGCGGTGGTGACCGGGGGATACATCGAACTGGCCGTGATCGGCCTGCTTTTCAGCGGGGTGTCTCTGTATTACTACCTCCGAATCGTGATCTGGATGTACATGCGCCCCGCGGCCCGGGAATCAGCCGACGCGACCGGCCGCCTGTCCTACAGCGGCATGACGGCGCTATGCGTCTCCGCCCTGGCCATCCTGGCAGTGGGCGTTTTCCCCTCCGGGTTGCTGCAGCTGGCCCAGCGGGCCGTAATGACGCTGCCGTAACCACGGACCTGCCGCCAACTCCAACTACGCGCCCACACCGGCGAATTGGGTTGACTTCCGGTCGAATTCACACCATATTTGCATGTATTTCAGCGTGCGTAACCGCACAGCAAATCGGGGGCATTCATAGACTTCAGGACAATCAGCGCGCCGGTTCAGGGGCATCTCGATCGATTTGAAAGCAAGATCAGGGAGATCTCCAGATCCGACGTGGAAGTCATCAACCAGATCTGGTCTCACCTGGTTCGCACCAAGGGCAAGCGGCTCAGGCCCGCGCTGGTTTTCCTTTCCGCCTCGGCATATGGCTCGCCGTGCAGAGAGACCATGCTGGCGGCATTTATCATCGAGCTCTGCCATACCGCGACGCTGATCCACGACGACGTGGTCGACCGGGCGACGACCCGGCGCGGACTGCCCACGCTGAATTCAGTCTGGGACAACCATGTCTCGGTGCTCATGGGCGACAACGTGATCGCAAGGGTGTTGACGCTGATCGCGAAACTGGATTGTTCGAGGATCACGACGAAAATAGCGGAATGCGTCGAACGGCTGACCGAGGGCGAGTTGCACCAGGCCATACGCCGGTTCAACATCAGTACGACCGAGGCGGAGTATTACCGCATCATCAGCAACAAGACGTCTTCGCTCATTGCATGCGGCTGTGATTCCGGAGTTTACCTTTCGAGTCAGTCGGTCGAGACCGCCCGCCGGTTCGGCGAGTTCGGCGAGAAGCTCGGGATGGCGTTTCAGATTACCGACGACATCCTGAATTTCACGGGAGACGAGGACGTCATCGGCAAACCGAGAGGTAACGATTTCCGGGAAGGCACGGTTACCCTGCCCCTGATCCATGCCCTCCGCAACGCCTCCAGCGACGGAAACCGGCGCGTGGAGCAATTGCTTGAAACGGAGTGGAGCGACCGCGTCTGCGACGAGATCGTCGAATTCGTCCACGTCCACGACGGCATCCGTTACGCGAAAGGCAAGGCGCTGGCATACGCGGAAGAGGCCAAGAAGATCCTGGCCGAAGAACCGGAGACCCCTGCGAAGCAAGCCCTGTTGAACATGGTGGATTACGCCATTGAACGGGATCGATGATGCATGTATGGATTCTATATCCGTAATCGTCATTACCTATAACGAAGAACCGCATATCGATTCCTGTCTGCGGAGCGTTTCATGGGTCGACGAAATCGTGGTGGTGGATTGCGGCAGCAGCGATCGCACGGTTGAGATCTGCAACGGCCACGAGAAAGTCCGGCTGTTTCATGTAGACCGGCACGGCAGTGGACAGCAGAAACAACAGGCCCTGGACCGGGCGGTTTCCGAATGGGTGCTGAACCTGGACGCGGACGAACGGCTCAGCGAATCCCTGCAGTCGGACATACGGCGCCTCCTCGAGACACCGGCGCCCTGCGACGGTTACCATATACCAAGGGAGAACTACTTCCTCGCCAGGCATATCCGGCACGCGGCGGGATGGGGAGACGACCGGCCGCTCCGGCTGCTCCGACGGACGAAGGCGGCCGTCACCCGGACCCAGGTGCACGAGACCTTCGTGGTGGACGGACCGACCGGCAGGCTCGAATCTCCCCTGATACACGATGCCTACACCAGCCTGTACCAGTATATCGAGAAGCTGAACGAATACACGTCGATCGAGGTGAGAAACCGGCTCAAGGCGCGGCCGGACCGAAAGATTACCTGGGTGCACATTGCCCTCGCTCCCCTGGGCACGTTCTGGAAGTTGTACGTGATGAAACGAGGGTATCTCGATGGGATGCAAGGGCTTTTGCTTTGTGTCCTTTCATCTGTATCGGTCATGTCCGGGTACGCGAAGACATGGGAATACGGGATGTACAGGAAGCGGGGCGGCCGGATGTTCCCGCCCATTCGGACCGAGGAAGTAAGGACCCGGCAACCGGGCTACAACCGGCTGATCCGGGATGGCGACGAAGAATTCAACTGGAAGGATGATTGAGACCCGATGGGCCTGAAAGACACCTTTTACAAGACCGCGTCCCGGTACGAACCGCTTCAGCGGGTCCTGCGCAATGCCGTCGTCGCGCGTAAACTGCGATTTCCCGAAGTGATCAGCATCGAGTCTTCGAGTTTCTGCAATGCCGACTGCATCATGTGCCCGAGGGAGCTGCTCAGCCGCAAGAAGGGCAACATGTCCATGGAGCTGTACCGCAAGATCATCGACGAGTGCGCCGAGAACGCCCGGTACATCAAGCTCGTACAGCCCTTCATGTTCGGTGAGTCCTTCATCAACAAGCAACTCGTCGACATGATCGCGTATACGAAAAACCGGCTGCCCCGCGTGCCGGTCAGTGTGAGCACCAACGGTTCCCTCATCGATCCCCGGAAGGCCCAGGAGCTCATCGACTGCAAGCTGGACAAGATCAACATCGATATCGACGGGGCGACGGCGGACACCTTCGAAGCGGTGCGCGTGGGTCTCGATTACAAACAGGTGGTGGAAAACGCGCGGTACTTGATGGAGCTGAAACGGTCCACCGCCAGCCGGACGCCCGAAATCACGGTGACGATCATCAATATGGAAGAAACCCAGCACGAAGTCGAGGCGTTCCGGGAGCTGTGGGCGCCCATCGCCGACAACGTGGTCGTGCAAAGCTACACCACGTGGACCGGAAGCGTGGATGACAAGAACGTGGGTGATCAGGCCGCGGCTTCGGCGGTGGGCGGTTTCACCTTTCCCTGCAAGCATCCCTGGGAGGAGTTCGTCATCGCCAACGACGGCCGCGTGTCCATCTGCTGCCTCGATTTCGACTTCAAGGTGGAGGTGGGCGACGTATCGAAGCAATCGATCAGGGAGGTCTGGAACGGCGCTCCGATCGAGGAGATCCGGCAGAAGATGATCGAGAACAGGTACGACGAACTCGAGATCTGCAGCCAGTGCAACAACTACATCTTTCAGACCGAATGCGCCTGGCACCAGGTGTGGAAGTGATGCCGGTCCACTCGTATCCCGCCTGAATGGGCAGGCCGCCCGGATACCCGTAAGCGTCCCCTTTTTAAATCTCCTTCGACATGAGGAATACCATGGACCGCATGGCGCCCGCGCGCATCCTGCAGGTGTGTTCCTCCCTGGCCTGGGGTGGTACGGAGATGCACGTGCCGATCCTGTCGGGTAAACTCAGGGCCCGCGGCCACGACGTGCGTCTGGTGCTTCATCCGAAGGGATCGATCGCCGGCGAGTCACGGGAATTGGGTTTCCCGACCGAGACCATCCCCATCGGCGGATACGTGAATCCGGTTACTACCTGTGCGCTGGGGCGGTGCATACGGCGCTTCAGGCCTCGTGTCATCCACCTCCACCTTTCCCGCGACCTCTGGCAGACCGTGCCCGCTGCGCGGTTGGCGGGATACGACGGGCCGGTCGTCCTCACCAAGCACGTGGGTTCCTACGTGACGAAAACGGACCCTCTGCACCGCTGGCTGTACCGCCGCGTGTCCCGCGTCATTACGGTATCGGAGACGTTGAACCGGAACGTGCGCGAGACCTGTCCCATCGACCCGGAACGCGTAGTAACCGTGCATCCGGCTCTGGACCTGGAACGGTTCGATCCCACCGGTTACGATCGGATGGAAACGAGAAAGTCGCTTGGATTCCCGTCCGGCGCCGTCGTGGTGGGGACCGTGGGGCGCGTTTCTCCGGGAAAGGGGTACGAAGAGTTCCTGCAGGCCGCCCGGTTGCTCCGGGACCGCCATCCCGATGTGCCCCTGCGTTTCCTCGTGGCGGGCGAGGCCAGCTACGGAGAGGAAGCCTACCACGACGGAATCGTTCATTACGCCCGGGAACTCGACCTCGCTGAGACCGTTCTTTTCGCGGGTTTCAGGCGGGATATTCCCGCCTTGCTGAACGCCATGGACGTTTTTATATTTCCCTCCAGAGCGGAGGGATTCGGCGCGACCGTCATCGAGGCGATGGCCATGGGCGTTGCCTGCGTATCGACCCGGTCCGACGGGACGCTGGACACCGTGGAGGACGGGGTAACGGGCCTGGTCTTCCAGGGAGGCGACGCGGAAGGGCTTGCGCGGTCGGTCGAATCGCTGCTTACGGACGAGCAGTTGCGCACGCGCATCGCGGAGAACGGCTGCAGACAGGCCAGGGAACGCTTTAATCTCGATGCCATGACCGACCGCGTGGAAGCGCTCTACGCCGAATCAAAAGCCCATCCCGCCTGATCACGGTCCCGGCCCTTCATGAACCTGTATCTCCGAATACTGTCCTATGTAAAGCCCTACTGGTACTTCATGGCCGGCGCCATGGTGTGCATGGCCTTCTTTGCGCTGACCAGCAGCGCAACGGTCTGGGTGGCCCTGCCCTTTCTGCAGACCCTGTTCGGCCATCAAACCGTACAGACGGACCAGTCCGGGCAGACCGGGCAAACCGTACAGACGGACCAGACCGGGCAGTCCGGGCAGACCGGGCAGTTCGACTTGGCGCGGGATTCGGCGAACCGGTTGGAGCAACGGGCCGGGATGGCGGGCCTGCGCGAGTCGTTGAAGGATCGCACCAACGCCCTGATCACCCGGCCGACCAGGCAGGCTACGCTGGAACGCCTCTGCCTGATCATCCTGTTCATCCTCCTGATCAAGAACATCAGCAGTTACCTGCAGGCCTACCTGATGGCCTACGCCGAGAACGGGGTCATCAAGGACCTACGGAACCATCTCTATATCCACCTTCACCGCCTTTCCCTGTCCTACTTCCACCGTGAACGCACGGGAGAGCTCATCTCCCGCGTGTCCTACGACGTCATGAAGATCAACGGGACGGTTTCCGCCGCCTTCGGGACGTTGATCAAGGAACCTATGCTGGTGGTGGTCTACCTCGCGATCCTCTTGATCCTGAGCTGGCAATTGACGCTGGTCTCCCTGGTGCTTCTTCCCTTCAGCGTCCTCGTCATCACCACGGTGGGCAGGCGGCTGCGCCGGAGCAGCACCGCCTCACAGGAAGCCATGGCCGATCTGACCTCGACGCTCCAGGAGACCGTGGCCGGCGTACGGGTGGTCAAGGCCTTCAACATGGAATCCTTCGAGATCGGCAAGTTCAAGCGGCAGACCCAGCATTACTTCGCCACGCTGCTTCGACTGACCCACATGCACAACCTGGCCAGCCCCATCACGGAGATCCTGGGCAGCTTCGTCGGCCTGGCGATCCTCTGGTACGGCGGCCGGCAGGTCCTCGAAGGCGGCCTGCTTGCTCCGGAGGATTTCCTGACATTCTTTCTCGCCCTCTTTTCCATGATGAAACCGGTCAAGGAACTCGGACAGGTGCACAACCGAATCCAGGAGGGAATCGCGGCCGCCGACCGCGTGTTTTCGATCCTGGACACGGCGCCCGAAATCACGGACGCGCCCGAAGCGGAGCGGCTTCCCGACCTGCGGCGGGAAATCCGGTTCCACCGTGTTGCCTTCCGGTACGACAGGTCCGCCGAACCCGCCCTTGAGGATATCGATCTCGTGGTCCGATCGGGAGAGACCGTGGCCCTCGTGGGACCGAGCGGTGGTGGCAAGTCCACCCTGGTTGACCTCGTCGCACGGTTTTACGACCCGACCTGCGGGCGTATCGAGATAGATGGGAAAGACCTGCGTTCGGTCACCGTGGCGTCCCTCCGGGACAAGATGGGCATCGTGACACAGGACGTGATCCTGTTCAACGACACGGTCCGCAACAATATCGCTTACGGCGTGCAGGACATGCCCGTGGACCGGATACAATCCGCCGCGGCTGCTGCCAACGCGGATGCCTTCATCGACCAGTTGCCCGATGGATACGAAACATATCTCGGGGAACGCGGCGTGCGTCTCTCCGGGGGCCAGCGCCAGCGTATCGCGATCGCAAGGGCCATCCTGAAGGATCCCCAGATCCTCATATTCGACGAGGCCACCTCCAGTCTGGATACCGAGTCCGAACTGCTGGTCCAGGAGGCCATCGACCGGTTGATGGCGGGGAGGACGGCCCTGGTCATCGCCCATCGCCTGTCGACCGTGCAGAAGGCGGACCGGGTGGTCGTGGTCGACCGTGGCCGTATCGTGCAGACCGGCGATCACGGATCGCTGATCCGGGAAGACGGCCTGTACCGGAAGCTCTACAATCTGCAGTTCCGGGACCAGGAACCCGTCGCGGAATAACGGACGGTGGATGATGTGGTATCCTATCGAGAAGCGTTTCAAGACCCGCGTGCTCAAATGGCTGGCAAGCCATCCCCTGGGACAGCGCCACGCGCCGCCCGGCACGGTCGATCCGGATGGCATCAACCGGATCCTGATCATCCGGCAGCATGATCAGTTCGGCGATTTCCTGCTGACCACCCCCGCGATCCGTGCGCTGCGTGCGCGGTTTCCCGATGCGCACCTGTCGCTGGTCGTCCGCGCCTACTTGTATCCCGTGGCCCAGGGCAATCCGGACGTGGACCAGGTCCTGGTTTTCCACGAATCCGGTTTTCGCTGGCGACCCCGAGACATCCGTTCTTTCGTCGACCTGATGCGCGGGTCCATCGACCTCGCCGTCGTGTTCAATACGGTATCCCATTCCTTCTCCAGCGACCTGATCGCCTGGCTCTCCGGCGCCCCCGTAGTCATGGGACCCGCGACACCCACTTTCGACCACCTCGATCATAATCCGTTCTACACGGTAAACGTACCCGTCAATCCCGAACCCAGGCACCAGATCCAGCGAAACCTGGACGTGGTCCGGTATGTAGGCGCGGATACGGAAGACCTTTCCTACGGTTATGCCATGTCCGAGGATGAACGGGCCGGAGGACGTGAAGTAGTCGAAGGACAGGCAGGAGGTCCGACCGCGCCCGGAGGCCCCGTGGTCGCCGTCCACTTCGGAACCGGGGACGTGAGGAAACGATATCCGGTCGGACAACTGGCCCGCGTTTGCGACGAGTTGGCCACCCGACTCTCCGCCCGGATCCTGGTCATACCCGCACCGGGGGACGAGGCACTGCTGCGCGCCCTGTGCGACGCGGCATCCACGCCCCTGCGCGGGGTGCCGCCCATGTCGCTGCGGAGGGTAGCCGGAGTGCTCCACGCCGCGGATCTGCTCGTGTGCAATGATACCGGGGTACTTCACCTGGCCGCCGCGGTAGGAACGCCGACTCTTTCCTTCCACGCCACGAGTGATCCGGCCTACTGGAAACCGCCCGGCGCCGGGCACCGCGCCTTCTATGCCGTCAGCCGGCGGATCGATGAGATCCCGCCGGACCGGGTTTGCCGCGAAATTTCCGCCATGCTCGATGGTCCCCCCGGGGCCGGAACAGGCGAGATAATCCGCGTCTGAACCCGAATCGATTACGGGCTAATTATCTTGACAGGCACCCGGGCTTCCGGTACCATGTAGCCCGCTCGCGCGCAGGCCGCAACAGGCATGGAAACTGGTAAACATGGCGACCAAACTCGATATGGGCTGCGGTCCCTTCGGGAAACTGGAAGGCGCCGTCGGCCTGGATATCAATGACGCGGCGCACGTGGACGTCGTGCACGATCTGGACGAGTACCCCTATCCCTTCGTCGACGGCCAGTTCGATCATATCGAGATGTCCCACATTCTGGAACATATCCGCCAGCCGGCCAGGGCCATGGACGAAGTTTTCCGCATCGCGCGATCCGGGGCGTCGATCCGTATCGTCACGCCCCATTACTCTTCCCAGTTGTCCTATGGCGACCTGACCCACTATCATCACTTCGGCTACGTGACGATCACCCAGATGTGCCGGGACGGGCGGTTCCGAATGGACGGCTGCAGGCTGATTTTCAGCGACATCTACCGGGTACTGGGCATCAGCCTGTTCGCCAACTGGTTTCCCCGGCGTTGGGAGAAATACCTCGCGTTCATCTTCCCGGGCATGTACGTAGAGGCGAATCTGAGCGTTGTCAAAGCTTGAACGGAACGGGATGAACCGGAGGGCCGACATGGCCGCATCGACAGATACCACCGGAAACAAGGCCGCACGGGCCCTGCGCCGGTACTGGCGGGCCAATATTCGGTTCATGGCCGTGTTGCTCGGGCTGTGGGCCCTGGCCGGACTGGGCGCCGGCATCCTGTTCGCGGACGCGCTCAACGCTTACCGGATATCCGGCACCGGCTTTCCCCTGGGTTTCTGGTTCGCCCACCAGGGCAGCATCATCGTGTTCGTGCTGCTCATCCTGGCCTACTGCCTCTACATGAACCGCCTGGATAAACGGCACCGTCGCGAACTCGAAAGTACGGAACAGGAAGGTTAGAATCGGCCTATGTCCGTTCAGGCGTGGACCTATTTCTTCGTAGCGCTCTCCTTCGGAATCTACCTTTTCATCGCGTGGCGAACCCGCGTCCGGGACACCAAGGGGTTCTATGTCGCCGGCCA
This sequence comes from uncultured Gemmatimonadota bacterium, assembly GCA_951812955.1. GTDB lineage: Bacteria > JAAXHH01 > JAAXHH01 > JAAXHH01 > JAAXHH01 > JAAXHH01. The sequence goes on from OX638340.1 coordinate 210,221, forward strand.
GGGCGTGCCCGCGGCGGCCAACGGAATGGCCACGGCCGCGGACTGGATGAGCGCGGCGTCCTTCATCTCGATGGCCGGACTGATCTCCACGATGGGATACGCGGGCGGCGTCTATCTTATGGGGTGGACGGGCGGCTACGTGCTGCTGGCGCTGCTGCTTGCGCCTTACCTTCGGAAATTCGGCCACTACACCGTGCCGGACTTCGTGGGCGACCGTTTCGCGTCGGACCTGGCGCGCATTGTCGCCGTGACGTGCGCGATCTTCATCAGTTTCACGTACGTGGCGGGACAGATGCGCGGGGTAGGGGTCGTCTTCAGCCGGTTCCTCGAAGTGGACATCCACGTCGGCGTGATCATCGGGATGGCCATCGTCTTCATCTACGCCACGCTGGGCGGCATGAAGGGCATCACGTGGACGCAGGTCGCCCAATACTGGGTGCTCATCACCGCCTTTCTCATTCCCGCGATCGCAATCAGTATAAAGCTCACGGGCAGTCCGCTGCCGCAGGCGGGACTCGGCAGCACGCTGGAGCCGTCCATCGCGGGCCAGTCCGGGGTGTATCTGCTGGAGAAACTGAACCAGATACAGACCGATCTTGGATTCAGCAGCTATACGGCCACCTTCGTGGGGGGCTGGGACAAGGTCAACGTATTCTGCGTGGCTCTCGCGCTGATGGTGGGTACGGCGGGCCTGCCCCACGTGCTCGTCAGGTTCTACACCGTCAAATCAGTCCGAGCGGCGCGCTGGAGCGCCTTCTGGGCGCTGCTGTTCATCTCCCTGCTGTACCTGACGGCGCCCGCGACCGCGGCTTTCGCACGGTACTACATGATCGACAGCCTGAACGGGAAGACCGCACAGGAACTTCCGTCCTGGTTCGAGAACTGGGAGAAGACCGGCCTCATCCTGTGGATGGACAACGGGGACGGAGTCATGCGGTATTCGGCCGGCGAGGACAACGAGATCTTCCGCGGAGGTTCCCTGTCGGCGGCGGAACTGTCCACCGTACAGGTCGCCCACCGGGCGTGGCTCGACTCGGAAGGCGCGGACGGCACGGACGGCCGGGCGGCGCTCCGGGCCCTTGGGCTTACCGGACCGGACCGGGACATCATCGTGCTCGCCACGCCGGAAATGGCCGAATTGGCCAGCTGGATCATCGCACTGGTGGCGGCGGGCGGACTGGCGGCGGCGCTTTCGACGGCGAGCGGGTTGCTGCTCGTTATTTCCGCCAGCGTATCCCACGACCTGTACTACCGCGTGCTGCGCCCCCAGGCCAGCGAGAAGCAGCGACTGGCCGTGGGCCGCGGCGTGATCGGTATGGCGGTGGTCGTGGCCGGGATATTCGGGATCTATCCACCGGGCTTCGTCAGCCAGGTCGTCGCCTTCGCCTTCGGCCTCGCGGCGGCGAGCTTTTTCCCAGCCATCGTCCTGGGTATTTTCAGCAAACGGGTGGGCACCGTGCCCGCCGTGTGCGGCATCGTGGCGGGCATCGGATTCACGGCCTTCTACATCATCGCATGCGTGTTTTTCAACATGGAAACCTGGACCTTCGGACTGTTTACCAACGGCATCAATCCTCAGGGGATTGGCACGATCGGCATGCTGATCAACTTCGCGGTGACCCTGTCGCTCACGCCCCTGTTCCCCAGGCCCGGACCGGAAGTCGAGGCCATGATCGATTCGGTCAGAGAACCGGAAGAAGCGGGGCCGGCTGTAATGATCGAAACGGCCCCGGAACACTGATCGACGGGAGCCGGCGCCATGTCCATTTCCGTCATAGTCATAGCCCGGGACGAAGCCCTCCGGATCGAAACCTGCCTGCAGAGCGCGCGCTTCGCCGACGAGATCGTGCTCGTGGACTCCGGGAGCACGGACGACACCGTCGCCATCGCGCGGAAGTACGCCGACCAGGTCATCGAATCGGAGTGGCGTGGCTACGGCGCGACCAAGCAACTGGCCCTGGAGCACGCCAGCGGGGACTGGGTACTCTGGCTGGACGCGGACGAACGCGTCCCGCCGGACCTGCGGGATGAGATCCTCGCCACAGTGGATGCCGGCGAGCATGCCGGATACCGCATCGCTCGGAAGACGTTTTTCCTGGGACGCTGGATTCGCCACTGCGGCTGGTATCCCGACTACGTACTCCGCCTGTTCCGGCGTGCGGCCGAACCCCGGTTTACCGACGACGAGGTCCACGAGTCGCTGCGCATCCAGGGCACGACCGGCGATCTGAAACACCCGATGATTCACGATACCGATCCCACACTCCACCACTACCTCCGCAAGTTCAACAGTTTTACCAGTCTCGGCGCCCGCCAGCTATACCTGTCTGGCCGGCGTTTCCGTTTGACAGATCTGGTGTTCCGTCCGATTTTTACCCTGGTGAAAATGTACGTGCTGAAGCGGGGTTTCCTGGATGGCCTGCCCGGCTTCATCTTGTGCGGCCTTTCCGCCTGTTACGTTTTCGCCAAGTACGCCAAGTTATGGCACCTGCACGCCCGCGGCTCCGCCGACTTCGAATCGGGCGCGGCGGGCGGCCAGTCCTCCTGAAACCGCACCTTCACCGGCGACTCCCATGCAAACGCTGTCCGTCGTGGTAATCACCCGCAATGAGGAACGGAAACTCCGCTGCTGCCTGGATCCCGTCTCCTGGGCCGACGACATCGTCGTAGTAGACAGTTACAGCACCGACGCCACGGTGGAAATCGCGGAAACCTACACCGGCCGCGTGTTTCGTCGGGCCTGGTCCGGCTTTGCCGACCAGCGGAATTTCGGCATGGAGCAGGCCCGCGGGGAATGGATACTCTTTCTCGACGCGGATGAATACGTCACCGGCGGGCTCGAGCAGCGTATTCGCGAATTGTTGCGGGACGGCGGGGACTACGACGCCTACAAGATCCATCGCCTGGAACACTTCCTTCGGTTTCCGATCAGACACGGGACCCTCAATCCGAGTTACCAGCCCCGGCTGCTGAGAAAAGGGAAGGGGTACTGGACGGGCGGCGCGCACGCCCATATCGAGGTAGACGGCCACGGCGAACTGGGCCTGATCCACGAGGACCTCTACCATGATTCGCACAACTCGCTCTCCGATTTCATCGAACGGATCAACCAGTACACCACGGTGGACGCGGAAGAGCGTATTCTGGCGGGGCAGCGTGTGGGACGACTGCGCCTGGTGCTTTCACCTGTCGGGATGGCCTGGAAGTGCTATATCGTTAAAAAGGGGTACCGGGACGGGTTCCCCGGCCTGCTGTTCAGCCTTTGTATGGGGATCTATTCGTTCCTGAGGCTGGTCAAGGTCTGGCAGCACGGATCCCGGGTAGAGGAGCGTACGGAAGGCCGGGCGAAGGATAACCCGGAAGGCCGGGCGCAGTCGCCGTCGTGAAGGACAATTCGGACTGAATCATGTCACAGGACGAACGATGCAGTATCGTGATACCGACGTGGAACGCGGGTTCATTGATCGAACGGTGCCTGCGCGCACTGAAGGATCACGGGGAAGCGGACCGTACGGAGATCGTAGTGGTCGACGACGGCGGCACGGACGACTCCGTCGAAAGGATAGAGGCGGCCTGTCCGGATGCGGTCCTGGCCAGGCACGGGGAGAACAGGGGTTTTGCCGCGGCGTGCAACACGGGCGTGGCCCGGGCTTCGCACGAAGTCGTGGTCCTGCTCAACAACGACATCGTCGCCACCGGCCCGTTCCTGGATCCGCTCCTTTCCCATTTCCGGGATGACCGGGTGTTCGCTGTCAATCCCCGGGTCTACCACGCCTCGGATCGGCGTCCCGGCGGCGGGTTGGTGCGGGGGTACATGCACTGCGGGCTGTTACGACTCAGGTGGGCCGAAAGCGAGTCCCGGCGCGAAGCCGGAGGACTCACGCTGTACGCCAACGGGGCCGCCATGGCGGTTTCCAGGGAAAAGTACCTGTCGCTCGGTGGATTCGACACCCTGTACGCGCCCTTTTACTCGGAAGACCTGGACCTGTCCTACCGTGCGTACCAGCGGGGATGGACCGTGCAATATGAACCGGAAAGCCGGCTTGACCACGATCACGGCGCCACGATCGGCGCCCGACATGATCAGACCCGCATCGACCGGGTCAGCATGAGAAACCGGATCCTCTTCGTGTGGCGCAACGTACGGGACGGGCGGTACCTGGCCGGTCATGTCCTTTGGATGATCGCCCGCTCGTTCGGCGCGATGCTGAAGGGCGATCTGGCCTTTCTTGGGGCGCTTGTGGACGCGACGGCCCGGTGGGGCGCGGTGATGAAGCGGCGGCGGTCCGATCAGGAACCCGTGGTCTCCGACCGCGAGATCCTGCGATCCACATCCAGGTGGGCCGGTCGCGAACAGGCCGGATAGTCGGATTCTGCGCGCGCTCGGATTCTGCACTTGCTCGGATTCTGCACGACAAATGGATAAGTTTGACTACCATGAAAGCACCGGAACTGGATCGGATCCTCATTTCCCGTTTGCGGTTCATCGGCGATGTCGTGCTTACCACGCCGGTGATCAGGGCGCTGAAGCGTCAGTACCCGGAAGCGGGCCTCTACTTCTTGGCGGAGTCGGGACCCGCGGCGGTCCTCGCCCGGAACCCCTACCTGGAAGAAGTGATCGTGCTGCCGGATGAGCTCCTTCCAGGCCGGGCCGTCCTGACCCGGTGCGCTGCCCAGGTGCGGTTCCTTCGTTCATTGCGAAAGCGGCGGTTCGACCTGTCGATCGATCTCTTTGGCAATCCCCGAAGCGCGTTGCTGACCCTGGCCACGGGTGCGCGGTACCGGGTCGGCTATGATGTTCGGGGAAGGGGCCGGGCGTATAATGTCAAGATCAGGCGGACCGAATCCCGCCGGGTGCTCGATGCCTACCTGGACGCCGTACGGACGATAGGGGTTCCGGTCGAGGACGATCGCACCGAAGTGCATTTCTCCGTGGAAGACGCGAAGTGGGCGGACTCCTGGCTGAAGGCGCGGGGAATCGACGGAACCCGTCCGATTGTCGCCTTGAACCCCGGCGCCAGCTGGCCCGCCAAGACCTGGAGCGCGGGGCGGTTCGCCGAACTGGCGGCGGGGTTGACCGGAGAACTGAATGCGGCGGTCCTGCTGGTGGCGGGACCGGGTCAGCGGGATTTCATGAATGTAACAGACGCGCTGACCGCTCATGACTGTCCCGTCGTGCATACCGATTCGCTCACCCGTCTGGCGGCGTTGATCCACCGCTGCCGCCTGTACGTTTCAAATGACTGTGGCCCGATGCATATCGCTGTCGCCGTGGGCACGCCTACGATCGGCCTCTTCGGACCGAGCCGGCCGGAGATCTGGTTTCCCTATTCGGCTGAGGAAGGGCACGTAGCACTGCAGGCCGAAACGGACAACTGCTGCGGCCGCGATTTCTGCATAAGGTCGACGCCCTGCATCGAATCGATCTCGCCGCGCAAAGTGCTCGACACCGCGGAATCTCTGCTAGGCCGGTCCGTTTAATCACCCAACCGGAATAATCCATGCCCGTATCACCCGAACGAATCCTGGTCATTAAACTGCGAGCCACAGGTGACGTCGTTCTATCTACTCCCGTAATCGAAAACCTGAAGCGGCGGTTTCCCGGGGCCCGTATCACATTTCTGACGGAAGAGGCCTCCGCTGACGTATTGAGATGGAATGAATTCCTGGATGACCTCATCGTGCTGCCGGTTCGTCGGTGGAAACGCGCCGGTTTCCGGCGGTCCTGGCGCGAGCAGGCTCGTTTCTACCGTAACCTGCGCCGCAGGCGTTTCGATCTCGCGATAGACCTCTTCGGCAACCCGCGCAGCGCCGTGCTGACCTGGCTGAGCGGGGCGGCGAACCGGGTCGGCTACGCCTTCAGGGGGCGTCGCCTCGCCTACAACACCGTGGTTGCGCCCCCGGAACGGGCGGGGCACGAGGTCCTTTTCCACCTCGAGGCCCTCGAGGCCCTGGACATCCCGGTTGTCACCAGCCGGCCAGCCGTCACCATACCCGGGACGGCCGAAGGAAAGGCGCGCCGGTGGCTGCGTGGGCATATCCAGGAAAGCCGCGCGGTCGTTGGGCTGAATCCAGGTGGCGGATGGGCAATCAAGCGGTGGCCGCCGGACAGTTTCGGCCGCCTGGCAGACGCCCTGATCGATGAATTCGGCGTGGAAGTCCTGGTCATGTGGGGTCCGGGCGAAGAGGCGCTCGTCGAAGCGGTGGCCGGCGCCATGCGTAACCGTCCCTTCGTTATCCCCGCGGTAACGCTCGCGGAACTCGGCGCCTACCTCAAACGCTGCTGCCTGCTGGTCAGTAACGACAGCGGTCCGATGCACATGGCCGCGGCGCTGGACGTTCCGACGATCGGTATTTTCGGTCCAACCGATCCCCGGGCCCAGGGGCCATGGGGCGATGGTCACGGTGTGGTGCGGAAGGAAAGTGTCGACTGTCTCGGCTGCAACCGGGTCGAATGTCCCATCGGCAACATTTGCATGACGACGCTGGAACCCCGAGAGGTACTCGAGAAGATACAGCCATACATTCCAGTCGAAGCTTGACATTAACCGGTCCACATGTTATATTTTACTACTTTGGAACGCTTACTTTAACCGGCTCTCCTGGAGCCAGACAGAAGGTTTTTATTTGCGGAAAGATATCATAGTTGAGACGGCCACGCACGAAACGCGCATTGCCATGCTCGAGGACAACCATCTCGTTGAGCTTCTGGTCGAACGCCCGGAACACGAACGCGTGGTCGGGAATATCTGCAAGGGCGTTGTAACGGCGGTCATACCGAGTATTCAGGCAGCCTTCGTCGATATCGGCATGGACAAGGCGGCCTTCCTGCAGGCGTCGGATGTCACCGGAGGGGCCGACTGGATCGATTTCGATGACGACGAAAACCAGGATTCCGGATCCGGCAGGAGCAGAGACCGGGAATACCGGATACAGGAGATGGTCAAAGAAGGCCAGGAAATCGTAGTCCAGATTACGAAGGAGTCGATCGGCACCAAGGGACCTCGGGTCACCTCCCAGATATCTCTGCCGGGCAGGTTTCTCGTGCTGGTTCCCCATGCCAATTACGTCGGCGTGTCGCGACGGATCGACGACTGGAGCGAAAAGCGCAGGCTCAGGGACCTGGCCCGAAGCCTCAAGTCCGACGACTTCGGGGTCATCGTGCGGACGGCCGCACTGGGCAAATCGGATTCCGAGTTGAAGAACGATCTCAAGCAGTTGACCAAGATCTCGAAGAATATCGAGAAACAGGTCGGGAATACATCGGCCCCCGCCATGATCCACAAGGACGTCGAAATGACGTCGGGGATGATACGCGATCTGTTCACGCCCGATATCGACAGTGTAATCATCGATTCGAAGGCGGTATACAAGGAGATCCTCGCATACCTCAAGGGGGTGGCCCCCCAGCTCCGCTCGCGCGTTCACATGTACGATGGGACGGCGCCGGTGTTCGACGCCTACGGGATCGAAAACGAGATCGGCAAGGCGCTGCACCGGAAAGTATGGCTGAAGAATGGCGGATACATACTCATCGAGCCCACAGAAGCGCTGGTGACGATAGACGTGAATTCGGGGCGGTACGCGGGCTCCAAGGGGCACGAGGAAACGGTGTACCAGACCAACCTGGAAGCCTGCGCGGAGGTCGCCCGGCAGCTTCGGCTCAGGGACATCGGGGGCATCATCGTTATAGATTTCATTGACATGGAAGACCGTGGAAACCGCCGCCAGGTGCACCAGGAGATGGAAAAGGTCATGGCGCACGACCGCGCGCGGACACGCATGTCCAAGGAGATCAGCGAATTCGGACTGATAGAGATGACCCGCCAGCGGATCCGTCCCAGCCTGCTCTTCACCTTCAGCGAAGCGTGCCCGGTGTGCGACGGAACCGGACGAATCATGTCGCGCCTTACCATGGTAACCCAGATCGGCCGGTGGCTGAAGCGGGCGAAGCCGGGCTTGAGAGAACGAAGGCTCAAGCTCAAAGTCCATCCCACCGTGGCGTTGAGTCTGAACGAAAACGGCCGGGAGAAACTGGTGAACCTGCAAGACGAATACAAGATGCAACTTCAGATCGAGGAAGATCCGTTTCTTCACGTGGAGGAGTTCCGCGTGTTTTCGGGCAAACGGGACCTGGACGTGACCGACGAGTTTAAGTGACTGGACCAAATGAACAAGGAGTGATCGATGTACGCTGTGATCAGATCGGGCGATCAGCAGTTCAGTGTCAACGAGGGGGATGAGATCCAGGTCGAGAAGATTGCCGCCGAAGTGGGCGAGGAGATCACCATCGACCAGGTACTCCTCCTGGGCGGCGGGGAGACGCTGGTCGGTACGCCGACGGTGGCCGGTGCTACCGTGACGGCCAGGGTAACGGAACAGGGGCGTCATCCCAAAATCGTGGTGTTCAAGATGAAACGCCGTAAGAACTACCGCCGGAAGAGGGGGCACAGGCAGCATTATACCGCGCTCGAAATAACCGGCATCAACTACGACCCAAGCGTGACCAACTGATTTGAGAGGAGCCTTGACATGGCCCACAAGAAAGGCGTAGGGAGTTCTCGCAACGGTAGAGACAGCAATCCCAAGTTTCTCGGCGTGAAAACCGGAGACGGCATGCGCGTCCGGGCTGGCAACATCCTCGTTCGGCAGCGGGGAACGCGTATTCTACCTGGAACGAACGTCGGGCGCGGCAACGACGACACACTCTTTGCCCTCGCGGATGGCGTCGTTCAGTTCCGCCGGCTCGGGAAGAGCCGTACGCAGGTCCATATCGCCAACGGGTGATCCCATGGCGATCGCCGATGACGCCGTCGTTCGAAAGGCGAAAGACGGGATTTTCGCCTTCCTCGAGGGACAGTTCCGGGGCGGGCTGATCGATGAAGGACTCTACGAACAGGCCCGCCGCAACGTAGTCCCGAATCTCCGCAACTGGCTGACCGACCCTCACATCATCCGGCTGTCCCCCCGGCTCGGAGAAGGACTGAGAACCGCGGTCGAAGCGGACAGGTGGGCCGAACTGATCGAAGCCTTCGTGGACGAGATCAAGTTCGGCACAGCAGGTATACGCGGCAAGGCCGCGATGTCGGATGAAGAACTGCAGATCCTTTCCCGCGACGGCATGGATGCCCCCATCCTCAAGGGGCCGAATACACTCAACAACATCGTTCTTCTGCTGAAATCCACGGGCGTGGCGAAATACGCTGTCGATCATGGGCTCAGGGCCATCGTCATCGGATATGACAGCCGGGTCGCGGGCCAGGACTTCGCGCGGCTGGTGTCCCGGGTTTTCCTGGCGGCGGGAATGAAGGTCTACCTGTTCGACGAAGCCTGCCCATATCCGGAAATGACCTTCGCCATTCCAACGCTGGGCGCCGACATGGGTATCCTGATCTCAGCGAGCCACAACGACCGCAGATACAATGGCTACAAGCTTTCTGCCGGTACGGGATCGCAGTTTCCACCGGGGGAACGTGCCGTAATCTACAACGACTACATCAGGAGAACGACCCCGGCCCATATAGCCCTCGTGGACTACAATGAAGCCGGCGTCGATCCGGATCACCCCGATGATCCTGGCCGGGACGGCAACAGGCTCGTGTTTCTGGGCGGGGCGGCTCCGTTGTCCGGCTTCGACTACCTGGACCGTCCTCTCGTCGATATCCACCGGATGTACCAGGACCAGATCCGGGGCTTCATATCCGACCCGGCCATGACGAAGTCCTGGGCACCCACCGTCGGGATCGGGTATTGCGCCTTCCACGGGGCCGGGCGTAAGGCCGTGCCGCGGTTGCTGAAGGACTTCAGTTTCACCCGCGTGAACCGGATAACCAGGCACCAGTTGAACGAGCTCAACGGCCTTTTCCCCGCCTTCCAGGATCACCCGGAACAACAACCGGACCCCGGTGATCCCATGGCTGCGGAGATTGCCGTGAACGCTTACCGGGAACAGTACGGCGCGGAAGATCTGGAAGGCCTCGACCTCATGATCGGTACCGACCCGGATGCCGACAGGGCGGGACTGGTGATCAAGGTCCCCCGGGAATTCCGGGCGTACCACGAGAACAGGTCCCATATCCTTTTGTCGGCCGACGATGCCTGGTCCCTGCTGCTCTGGTACCGCCTGTCCAGGGATACCGGGGATTCGCGGGCGTTTCGACCCCGGCCGGAGGAGTCCTTCGTCGTGCTTTCCCATATTACGACCGACGCACTGGTCCGGCTCGCGCGAAAGTACGGGCTTGGCGTCATCAAGACCTGGGTCGGTTTCGGCTTGATCGCCAATGCGGTCGAACGCGTGTGGTCAGGAGACGACCTGTCGGATCCCCGTTTCAGGGACATCATCTATCAGACCGTGGATATGGATGGTAAGCCTCGAAGCTACAATGTGGGGTGCCTTGAACAAAGTAACGGGTTCAGTATACTGGGTGGCCCGCCGGCCACGGCCGAGGCCATGGGAACGAACGGGCACGTGCGGGACAAGGACGGGGTCTTTGCCGCGATCCTGCTCGCCGAGGTGGCGGCCTATGCCGCGTCCATCGGGACGACGATCTATGACCTGATAGACGAAAAGATCTACCTGGATCCGGACATCGGATGTTTCGTGACCGATGTCGTGCCCGTTCCGCAGTGGGGAGAATTCGCGGGACTGGAGGGGTTGACGCGGAAGATCGTTTGCCTCAGGCGATGCGCCGACCTGGGGGAACGCGTCCGGGAAGGCGAATCCATATCGCTGGACGGTCTTCCGGTGCTGTCATCGGAAACCTTCGTCGCGGGCAAGTACGCGGATGCGCACCAGTGGCCCGGTTTTCCCGATGAGGGCATTCGGTTCTACTTCGACGAGGAAAGACTGAATTACATGACCGTGCGTCCATCGGGCACGTCCCAATGCTTCAGGTTTCACATGCAGTTGCAGGTGGAGAACCCGACACGGCACCGCCTGGCGCAACAGAAGTACGAGGCCAGGCTGCGTGCCCGGAGGATGATCGCCGCGATGCGCGAACGGATCATGTAGCGTACTACGTCCGCTGACTGCCGATGGGGTGGTATGGTGGCTTCAGCGGTTGGCCGATGGAAGCGGATAAGCCTTATATGGCGAAAAAGGACCTCAGATTGTTCTCGATGTCCGCGTCTTCGCGCAGCTTGGTCAGCCATTCCTCGTACAGCTGATTCTGCTTCTGAAGCAGCAGCTGCCGTTTCAGGCCATCTTTCACCATTTCGTAGGTTGTCTCGTCGACCGGCTCTCTGGTTACCAGTTGAATGAGGTAGTAACCCCTTTCCCCTTCGACCACTTCGCTGAGCGCACCGGTCTCCGCCAGCTGGAACGCGCCCTTGATGAAAGCCAGATCCTGTCCGATTCTAGGGATGAAAGCCTGTTGTCGCGAAATGGGATCCGTGGCGATGACACGGTCCGCCAGGACGCCGCTCAATGCGTCCAGGTTCCCGGCGCCGAGGCCCGCCCTGACCTCCTCGCCCCGCAGCCTGGCCCGTTCCATTTTCTGATTCCGCACGAGGATCGACCGGATGCGCAACGCCACTTCCTCCAGGGGCAGTACGCCGGCCGGCTTTTCCTCCGCGTTCGCGAGTACGTAAAAACCGTTGGCGTTTTCCAGTACTTCGCTGATGTCGCCGGGTTCCGAGTCGAAGGTGAAGGACGAAGCGCCGACCAGGTACCCGATGCCCGGGATGAACCCGTCGGGGCGGTCGGTGAAAAACCCGGTGGTTTCGATCTCCAGGGAATCCGGCATGCCGAGGACGGTTTCGGCCAGGCTGCTTTCGAGTGCCCGGGTTCGAAGCTGTCCCGCCTGCTCGAGCAGCGTGGCGAGGGTCTGCTGGCCGGTGATGGTCTTCAAGAGAATATGGCGCGCGCGGACCTGCTCAGCGCCATCCCTGTCCGTAGCCTCTTCCACCTGGATAATGTGCCATCCGTGCTGCGTTTTTACAGGTTCCGAGATGGAGCCCGGTGGCGTTGCGAAGGCGACCGCCTCAAATTCCGGGACCATGGTGTTTCTTCCGAAAAACCCCAGGTCTCCCCCTTCTGCGGCATTGGATGCGTCCTCGGAGAAGTCCCTGGCCAGTGTTGCGAAATCGGCGCCGTCGACGAGCTGCCCGTATAGCTCCTCGATCTGGCGTTCGACGCGCTGGGAATCGGCCACGCTCGGTTGCTTCGGAATCATGACGTAGGTTAACGAAACCCGGTCGTCCTCCATGAAGGCTTCGGCATGATCCGCGTAGTACGCGGCGATGTCGCCGTCGGTGATCGATTCCGGTTCCACTTCCTGGTCTTCAGGATCGAAAAAGAGGTATTTGGCCGTCAACTGCTCGTTTTGTTCCTCAAAAGCCTGCCTTACTTCCAGATCCGTGACGCGCGCGCCCGAGATCACCCGATTGATGAGCTTCCGCCGGGGCAGCAGCGTGCGGTACTGGTCTTCGAGGAACGCCCAGCCTTCGACGGCCGGGTCGTTCAGCGCCTGGAGATACTTGGTCTGGTCGAATTCGCCGTCCGTCTGGAACATCTCCTGCTGCCGGACATATTCCGGTGGATTGTTGCGAATCGCTTCCAGTATTTCGGCGTCGGTTACGAAAATCCCCTGTCTTCCGATTTGCTGTCCGAGCAACGTGAGTTCGATGCGCCGGTCCCATACCTCGTTTATGATTTCCCGGCTCCTGAATTCGTCCAGGGTGCCGCCCTGCTGCTGGCGTTCGATTTCCTGCACCCGTTCCACTTCAAACCGCATTTCCTCATAGGACACCGATTCACCGTTTATCGATCCCACGGTGTTCTGCCCCCCCGGCCCCCTGCCCGCCATGTCGGCGCCCCATTCCAGGCCGATCAGACCGATGAAGGCTATGACCAGGATAATCATGACGACGTGGGTTCGTTCTCTCAGTAGTTTCATCAATGCCATATTGCCTGCGCTCCTTGCGGACTTGTGCCGTTCGTTCCTCCAGCATGTTTCCGGACGTATGGAAAAAGACACGTAAATATAAGGGACCGGCTTTTCGTCGGCAACTCATTTGTCCCGGACGGGCGGGCCTGAAGGCAAAAGATGCTTGACAGTCTGCCAGACTCCACCTATTTTTGGCTGGGCGCTTAAACAAACAAGCAGCCCGGCGATGCTTATAACACGGCCGATGACCTCAAGGAGTCAGCCTGATGAAGAGTGGAATTCACCCTGAGTACAAGGAAATCACGGTAAGCTGCGCCTGCGGCAATACTTTTAAGACTCGCTCGACGATCGATACGATCCACGTTGAGATCTGCTCGGCTTGCCATCCCTTCTACACCGGAAAGCAGAAAATGGTCGACAGCGCAGGCCGCGTGGAACGCTTCAACCGGAAGTACGGAATCAAAGAGTAAGCCGCGATCGTAGTCGCCCGACCCTTCCAGGCCCGACAGTCCAGGCTGTTCCCGACTGTCGGATGCCGCCGCTCCCCTACCTTGCCATGCCTCCATGTTACTCCATCAACTCGAAAATATCGTTCGACGCTTCGAATCCCTCGACAGTCAGCTGGCGGATCCTTCCGTAACCACCAATCCGCAAAAGCTGCGCGAAATCGGGCGGGAATACCGCGAACTGACCCCGGTGATCGATCGGTACCGCGTGTACCGGAAAATCCTGGATGACCTCGAATCGGCCCGTTCGGTGCTGCAGGAGTCCGGTGCCGACCCCGACATGGCCGAACTTGCCCGGGACGAAGTGGAAAGCCTGGATCGGGATAAAGCGGAACTCGAGCAGGAACTTACGCGGTTGATCGTTCCCAGGGATCCCGAAGACGAGCGAAACATCATCTGCGAAATCAGGGCCGGGACAGGCGGCAACGAAGCGGCCATCTTCGCCGGAGAGTTGTACCGCATGTATAGCAGGTACGCGGACAGCCGCGGATGGAAGACGGAAACACTGAACTCCAATGGCGCTGAAAGGGGGGGCGTCAAGGAGGTCATATTCCAGGTCGAGGGCAAGGGGGTTTACGGAAGGCTGAAGAACGAAAGCGGCGTCCATCGCGTGCAGCGGGTCCCCGTTACGGAAACGCAGGGGAGGGTGCATACCTCTGCCGCATCGGTGGTGATACTTCCCGAAGCGGCCGAAGTGGACGTGGATATCGACGAGAAGAAAGATCTCGTTTTCGATGTTTTCCGTTCCTCCGGACCGGGCGGCCAAAGCGTCAATACAACCGATTCAGCAGTGCGCATAACCCATTTGCCGACCGGCCTGGTCGTATCGTGCCAGGATGAGAAGTCGCAGCACAAGAACAAGGCCAAGGCCATGAAGGTGCTGCGGGCCCGGCTGCTTGACGTGGCCCGGCAGGAGCAGGAAGCGGAAAAAGCGAGCAGCCGCAGGTCCCAGGTGAGAACGGGAGACCGAAGCGAGAAGATACGGACGTACAATTTCCCGCAAGGAAGGGTCACGGACCACCGCATCGGTTTGACGCTTTACAAGATTGACCAGATACTGGAAGGGGACATCGAGGAGATTATCCGGTCCCTGGCGGAGGCGGAACAGGCGGAGAAGATCACCCAGCTGACTTCGTCATGACGCCATCCCCGGAAATGGCCCATGAACAGACTTGAATGCCCTGCCGCGTTGACCGTGCTACAGGCGGTCGACTGGGCAGCCCGCAAGCTGGACGGCCGGGCGAATCCCGCCAGCCGCGTCGAATCCGAAATCCTGCTGGGGGAGGTGTGCGCATCAAGCCGTCTCGCGTTGTACCTCGACCATGCCAGGCGTCTCGACATACTGGAGACTTCCCGGTTTTCGGCGCTGGTCAGCCGAAGAGTGCGCGGGGAACCAGTCCAGTATCTTACGGGTAGTGCGGAGTTTTACGGCCGTGAGTTCCTGGTATCGCCGGCCGTGCTGATCCCCCGGCCCGAGACCGAGCGGATTGTAGACCACGTGCGTCCCTTTCTGAATGGGATTCGGCGCGTGCCCGTAGGAAACCCGGGCATGCGGGCCCGGGCGCGGAATACCGGCGGAACGCCTTCCGACCGCCCCGTTCATTTCGCGGACGTCGGCACTGGATCAGGGGTCCTCGCGGTCACGCTCGCCCTGGAATGCCCGTCGGTTCGGGGGTATGCAACCGATGTCTCCGACGAGGCCCTGGGGATCGCGCGCAGAAATGCGGGCCGCCTGCTCCGGGACCGTAGCCGGATTGCCTTCGCGCGGGGTTCGTTACTGGCGCCGTTGAACGCGTCATCCATCCCCGCTTTGGACCTCATCGTGTCCAACCCGCCTTATGTCACTTCGCGGGAGATGGACAGCCTGCCGGATGAGATTCGCGCGTTTGAACCACGGCTGGCCCTCCATGGCGGCGAAGATGGCCTGATATGCTACCGCGAACTCATCGACCAGGCCCCGGCGTACCTGAAAAAAGGCGGGATGATCGCCCTGGAGATCGGCTCGGAACAGTCCGCGGCGGTGTCTCGTTTATTGACGGACCGCCGTGTATTCGGAAACATGAAGATCGTGAAGGATTACAATGGCCTGGACCGTATCGTGTCCGCCATCCACGTCGGGTGATCCCCGGCTTCACCGACCGGAAGGTGCACCATGCTGAACAACCGTCGCATCATGATACTTGGAACTGGAAACATGGGATCCTGCCTGCTCGGCGGCATACGCAGAGCAAATCTCGTTCCCCCGGAACAAATCGTGATTACCGGTCTGCGGTCCGATTACCTCAAGGACCTGGCGGAGCAATGGGATGTTAGCTGGACAACGGACAACCGCAAAGCGGTGCGTGAAGCGGATATCGTCATGATCTGCCTCAAGCCCCAGGCCATAGAACGCGTGGTGGATCAAGTACGCGACTGTCTCCGTCCCGATCAGCTGCTGATTACGATCGCGGCGGGAATGACGACGACCTCGATTACGGAAATGGCACGCACCGAGAATCCTGTCGTCCGGGTGATGCCGAATATCGCCTCCCTGGTGGACGAGGGGGCTGCGGCTATTTCGCCGGGCACGTACGCCGGCGAAGAACATAAACAGATTGCAGCCCGGATCTTCCAGGCGGTAGGGCGCGTCGTTTTCGTGAACGAGCATCTTCTGGACGCGGTAACCGGTCTCAGCGGCAGCGGCCCCGCCTATATATATATGGTAATAGAGGCATTGTCAGACGGCGGTGTGAAAATGGGCCTGCCCCGAGATGTCGCCCTGGACCTCGCGGCCCAGACCGTACTTGGCGCCGCGCGGCTTATTCAGGAGACCGGCAAGCATCCCGCGGTGTTGCGCGACCAGGTACTTACGCCGGGCGGCACCACCATCGCAGCGGTACATGACCTGGAAATCCGCGGATTGCGAAGCATGTTGATCAGCGCGGTCGAGACCGCCACGCGGCGATCAAGAGAACTCCGAGACGGCAATTAGACTCTCCCCGGGTCTTTTGAGAAACAGGGCCGGATGCTGCCGGCAGGCCGGCGCGCCCTGAAATGAATCGTCCGGATTCGGCAAGACCCCATCGCATTTTAATCCACACAGGCTGACAAAAAGGATTTCACGTTCGGGAGGAATCCTCCCGGGGGCGTCTTTGCGCGTGAACGGCGCCATATAGTGCCTGAACCGACGGTATTTCGTAGTATATGGTGTCAACACCTGATGTGTATCAACACACATATAGTCTTTTGCGCACGTAGGAGTTACGAAGATTCCCTTATCCAAAGGTAAAGAAAATCGATGTAAGTCCATTTTTTATTGACAATATGGGGGGTGCTATGTAGTATAGTGGGTAGAAGTGGGACGAAGTGGGTCCCAGAACATCCTGATTACCAAACACTTGTATAGTAATCGTAAATAACTACCTCAGGACAGGGTGTTTACTCCTTTGTGTTACAGGGAGATCGTGAATGGTTAACTTCCTGGGTTCATACACCTACACCGTGGACCACAAAGGCCGGGTCAATGTCCCTGTGAAGTTTCGCAAGCACATCCGGACCGACGAGGACGACACGCTGATCATCACGCGGGGACTCGATGGATGTCTTTTCGTCTATCCAATCGACGAATGGGAACAGATCGACACCCGATTGCGAGAACTGCCCGTCACAAGGCAGAACACGCGGATCTTCATCAGGATGCTCTCGTCGGAGGCCGTGGCAGTCTCCATGGACAAGCAGGGTCGTATCGCCCTTCCCAGGCAGCTGATCGAACGCGCCGGCATTGAAACGGAAGTACTGATCATCGGAACGCTTGACCACTTTGAACTCTGGAGTCCCGGGGAGTATGAGAAAGTAATGAACGAATCGGGACATACATACGAAGAGATCGCGGAGTCCCTGTTCGTTTGATGCTTTCCACCCATGCGGCTCCGTTAAATCACGGAATGATCATGGGTCTGGCAGACAAGTACAATCATGTTCCCGTTCTTGCGGGGAAGGTAGCCGAGATGCTCGTCTGGAACACTTCCGGCACATATGTAGACGGTACAATCGGCGGAGGCGGTCACGCGCGCGCCATACTGGAGCGGCTTGGCGAATCCGGACGGTTGATCGGGCTGGACAGGGATTCCGAAGCGGTCGGCGCGGCAGGTGCGCGGCTTGCGCGGGGAAGTACTCCTCGCGTGGAGATCCTGCAACGGGACTATACGGAGTTGGCGTCCGTGCTGGAAGCGAAACGCATCTCCCGGGTGGACGGACTGATTCTGGACCTTGGCATTTCGTCCTACCA
Organism: uncultured Gemmatimonadota bacterium; assembly: GCA_951812955.1. Classification (GTDB taxonomy): domain Bacteria; phylum JAAXHH01; class JAAXHH01; order JAAXHH01; family JAAXHH01; genus JAAXHH01. The sequence goes on from OX638340.1 coordinate 227,881, forward strand.
GGTCGATACGCCTGATCGCGGATTTTCATTCCAGTCCGACGGTCCGCTCGACATGCGCATGGACCGGGGCAAGCCGTTGACCGCGGCTCATATCGTCAACGAAAGTTCCCGGGATGAACTCGAGCGGATCATACGGGAATACGGCGAGGAACGGCAGGCGCGCGGCGTCGCGAACGCGATCGTCAGAACCCGCGACAGGGCGCCGCTGACTTCCACCGCCAGGCTGGCTGATACGATCAGGTCCGCGGTCCGCCGCAGATGGGCGGTCAAGTCCTGCGCCCGGGTGTTCCAGGCACTAAGAATCGCCGTCAACCAGGAACTGGACAAATTGAAATTGGTTTTGGATACCATGCTTCCCCTCCTGAGCAACCGGGGTCGTTTCGGTATCATATCCTATCATTCACTGGAAGATCGACTGGTCAAGCGGACATTCGAAACCTGGGCATCGGACTGCATTTGTCCGCCCGGCTTTCCACAGTGCGTCTGCCAGCACAGGCGCGTTGCCGTGCTACATACGAAACGGGCCGTCGTGGCCTCCCGTGAAGAAGTCGCGAAAAACCCGCGGGCGCGAAGCGCCAGGTTCCGGATGATTGAACGTTTGCCCGACGATCAACACGCACACTGTAATTAACATCTTTAATTCAGAACGGAGAAGCCCGTCATGAAATCCGCTATCAGATTCCGCAGCGACCACTCGTACATGGGACAATTGATCGGCTGGATCGGTACGATCGCGCTCGTAACGTCGCTGAGCATGGGTTACATCTGGCACCAGGTGGAAACCACGACGCTGATGCGGGAGATCATCGAACTGAAGGATCAGAAAGAAGCCTTGAAAAAGGAAAGCGCCTATTTGCACGTGCGGATCGTTCGGCTCGCGGAACAGCTTCGGAACGAAACAGTGGCCATGAGTCGTTTCGATTTGGAACACGCTGCAGTCGGACAGGTTGTGAACATGGATGCGGTAGACACGGCCATGGCTTTGGCCAACACCGAGCCCGATGTAAGGGCGATTGCGGGTAAGCCGGCGGATGACGCGTTGATCCTTGCCTCGTACCCTGCGGCTCACGTGGATACCCGATGAGGGAATACCGTTATGGTCGCGAAATCCTGTATGCGCAGACTGACCCTCCTGGCCGTAGTCGGAGTGGTACTGTGTGCAGGTCTCGGGATTCGTATCGCGCTAATTCAGATTCGCGACGGCGAGGCCTACAGGCAGCGGGCGCGTGACCAACAGCACCGGGTGGTCACCATCGACCCCCGCCGGGGCCGTATCTTCGACCGCAACCGTAACACGCTGGCGCTGAGTGTCGAGTTCGACTCCTTCGGTATCCAGGATCTCGACCGGGACCGGTACGGCCCCTCCGATATCGGAAACCTGGCCGTTCAGCTTTCCCAGATCACCGGCGAAGATCCCCAGCATATCATCGACCGGGTTTCCGAGACCTCCGACTTCAGGTATTTGGTCCGCTGGGTGAATCCCGAAACCAGTGAACGGATTAGAAGCCTCTCCACCTATCCCTTGTTCGAACCCTATATACGCACGCAAAAGGAAGCCAGGCGGGTCTATCCCTATCGGACCGCGGCCGGCCAGATACTGGGTTTCAGCGTAGATGGTTCCGGTCGGGCCGGGTTCGAAATGGAACACAACCAGCTGTTATCTGGTTTAGAAGGGTACAGCGTGGTGCAGATAGACGCTCAGCGACGGGCGTATTCGTGGCTTGATGCCTACCAGAATCCGGCGGAGAACGGCGCGGACGTCGTACTGACGATCGATATCGCTGCCCAGGTTGCCGCGGAAGAGGCGCTGGAGGAGGCGATAGCGTGGCACGGGGCGCTCGGCGGTATGGTCATCATGATGGATCCGGCGAACGGCGACATACTGGCCATGGCCAGTTCTCCGGACTTCGATCCGAATACACCGGGACGGTTTCCATTCGAAGCCCAGAAGATCAGGCCGGTGGTGGATATCTACGAACCTGGGTCGACTTTCAAGATCGTAGCAGCGACCGCGGCCCTGGAGACCGGTGCGTTCTCTCTTGAGGACCGGATCGATACCAGTGCAGGCCGGATCGAGGTGGGCGCGCAGACGATATCAGACCACGAGGTCTACGACGAACTGAGCGTACGGGAAGTCATCGAGCGGTCCAGCAACGTGGGTACCGTCAAAATCGCCCTGGCCCTCGGTGAAAAGGAGTTTTTCAAATACACCCGGGCCTTCGGTTTCGGCATGAAAACGGGCGTGGCCCTCCCGGGCGAGGCAAGAGGTATCCTGCATAAACCGGCCGTTTGGTCCATGTCCACGCTTCCCGCCATGGCCATCGGCTACGGGGTTTCCGTCACCGGAGTACAACTCGCGACCGCCTATTGCGCCGTAGCCAACGGAGGCCTGCTCCTGCGACCTCGGATAATCAGATCCATCCTGAGAAACGACGGTTCCGTGCAGACCGAACCGCGGTTTGTCGTTCGCAGGGTGATGAAAGAGGAGACCGCCGAAGCCTTACTGGGCGTATTCGCCGGAGTGGTGGACCAGGGTACGGGCACAAAGGCCGCGGTAACGGGTTTCAAGGTCGCGGGAAAGACCGGCACAGCCTGGAAGACCCGTGAGGACGGCAGGGGATACACCAGGAATTACCGGTCGTCGTTTGCCGGGATGTTTCCGGCGAATGACCCGGAAATCGTCGTGCTCGTCATGATCGACGAGCCGAAGAAACGCGGCTTCTATGGCGGATCCGTGGCCGCGCCGGTTTTCAACAAAATCGTTCGCCGCCTCGTCCATCTGCCGGACGGACCCGTTGAGTCGGTTCCCGAATCCGATGACGGCCTGCCCCTTCACCTGGCCTCCATCAAGCCTGGTTCGTCCTCGGGCAGCAGACCGCAGGGTTCTGCTACGGCATCGGGAGGACCGATGACTGGAGACTTACTGCAGCTTGGCGGCCACTGGGAAATCGAACGTCCCGGTACCGGGGCGGAACAGGCACCGGTGCCGCTTCCGTCGGTGACAGGCATGAGCGTTAGAGAAGCCGTAAGGACCCTGGCCGAACAGGGTATTGAAGCAACCATAGTCGGTAAGGGCTACGTCCGACGCCAGATTCCTTCACCGGGCCGCATGGTCTATCCCGGCGATCGATGCCTCATCGAATGTGGTCCCTACAACTAGCCGATTCATCGTTCATGAGGGTGAGGACGACGGCATAGAGGGTCAAGGCGTTGAAACAGCTTTCGAAATTGCTGGCCGCGTTACCTCAAAAAAAAGTCATCAGCCGGCTGAATGCCTCGAACCGGGCGGACCGGGCGGACCGGGCAGTCCAGGCGGACTATGCGGACCATGCGGACCATGCGGACCAGGAGATTGGAACCATAGTCCATGACTCGAGGTCCGTAGAGCCAGGCGATGTTTTTGTCGCGCTCCGCGAGCCTTCGGGCCGCGACGGCCGCAGGTACGCCCGCGACGCGGTTGCACGGGGCGCTTCGGTAGTGGTACAGGAAAGCGAGGAGGGCCTGGATGACGCGATCGTGATAAGCGTTCCGGACACTTCCAGGGCTCTGGGCTTGATGGCCGCGGCGTACTACGGTCAGCCGGCGACCGACCTTTGTCTGATCGGTATTACGGGGACCAACGGAAAGACGACCGTGTCATTGCTGGTCGAGGCTATCCTTCGGGAATGTGGCTGGGCCGTGGGCGGGATCGGCACGCTGGGCAGCCGGTTCATGGGCAATGTGCTCGACTGGAAACTGGGCCACACCACGCCCTATCCGATGGAGCTGCACGGCACCCTGAGGAAGATCCGGGACCGGGGAGGCGAATGCGTCGTCATGGAAGTATCCTCTCACAGCCTGGTCTGGCAACGCCTGTCCGGCCTGCGATTCACCACGGGCGTCTTTACGAATCTCTCCAGGGAACACCTGGACGACCACAAGACCTTCGACGCTTACAAGGAAGCGAAGATGGTGCTTTTCTCGAAATACCTCGAGGAGAAAGGCAACGCCGTCCTGAACATGGACGATCCGGCCTATGTCCATTTCAAGGACGCATCGCGCGCACAGGTGCGATCATACGGACTGGACAAGAAGGCTGACGTCCGCAGGGCGGGTCCAATAGGATACTATGCTGACCGGACCGTCATGAAAGTGCAGATTCAATCCGGTCCCCCTTTCAACGTGACCTTGCCTCTCCTGGGTCGTTTCAACGCGTACAACGCCCTGGCAGCCATATCCGTGGGGCTGGGATTCGGCATCGACTGTGAACTGATGAGCCGGGCCATGTCACGAGTCAGGGTACCCGGCCGGCTTGAGCGCGTCGAGGCTGGACAGCCTTTCAACGTGCTCGTGGATTTCGCCCATACGCCCGACGCACTCGGCGCCGTACTGTCCGCCTGCCGGGAATGGACCCGTGGAAGCCTGACCGTCGTATTCGGTTGCGGCGGGGACCGTGATCCCGGCAAGCGGCCGCTGATGGCCCGTGCGGCGTCCACCCACGCCGACGTAGTCATCGTGACGACCGACAACCCGAGAACGGAACCGCCCGACCGGATCATAAGAGATATCGAGCCGGGTCTCCTGCCCCACGTCCGGTCCCATATAGTCCAGGACCGCGGCGAAGCGATCCATAAGGCCCTCAGCGATGCCGGCGAAGGAGACACCGTGCTGATCGCCGGAAGAGGAGACACGGCCTACCAGATCGTTGGCGAATCGCAAATCGAGTTCGACGACCGGTTCAAGGCCAGGGAATGTCTCGAGGCGCACTATGGATAACCGCAATGGGTCGGCGGCGCCCACGTTGCTGGAAATAGCCGATATCATGGGCGGGAGACTGCATGTATCCATCCCCGCGCTTGGTCACAGACGGATCACGGGCGTTTGTTCCGATACGCGGCGTATCGCGGAGGGCAACCTGTTCGTCGCGATTGCAGGTGAACGGTACGACGGTCACGATTTCGTGCCTGAAGCCATGCGCTCGGGAGCGTGTGCGTCGCTGGTTGCGGCCGATTGGCTCGCGGGTCGGCCGGACCGGGAGACTCCGGATGACGCGCGGATCGTCGTGCCGGAAGTACTTCCGGCCCTGCAGGCATTCGCCGGTTGGCACCGAAGACGATTCGATCTGCCGGTAATCGCGGTTACGGGTTCCAGCGGGAAGACCACCACGAAGAACATGATGGCCGCCGTGCTGGGAGAGCGCTACAGGGTTTTCAAAACACCGGGGAACCTGAATAGCCAGCTGGGAGTCTCCGAATCGCTGTTCTCGCTGCACGAAGGCCACGGCGCGGCGGTACTTGAACTGGGTATGAACCGGGCAGGTGAACTGACCCGGCTGTCCCGAATGACCTGTCCATCCGTTGGCGTGATTACCAATGTGGGGCCCGCGCATATCGAGTTTTTCGAATCGATCGAAGGAATCGCCCGGGCCAAGGGCGAAATTCTCGACAATCTGCCAGGGGCGGGAAGCGCGGTGCTAAACGCCGACGACCCCCTCGTCATGAAGCAGGCCGTTCGCAGTCCGGCGCGAGTCGTTACGTTTGGACGCAGCGAGGGAGCCGACGTAAGGCTGGCAAGCGCAACGACCGCACTGACCGGATCGACTTTCGCCTTGTCGGATGGCGCATCCTTTCGAATAAACCTGTTGGGGGAACACCAGGTCATGAATGCAATGGCCGCCGTGGCGGTGGGCAGGATTTCGGGAATCGACGACCAGGACATCGCTCGCGCGTTGCGAAACTTGGATCCCACGCCCATGCGCATGGAATACAGGAAGGTGGGCGCCGTGCACCTGATCGACGACACATACAATGCCAATCCGTCGTCGATGAAGGCGGCCCTGGACACGCTGGCGACTGCCGGAGGCCGTAAACTGGTCGTCCTCGGGGATATGCTGGAACTGGGCGAACTGGGCATGGCGGCGCACAGGGAAATCGGAAAACGCGCCGCGGATGTGGCGGAACGGATCGTCACGGTGGGAGAACTGGCCCGCGAAATCGCCGGAGCCGCGATGCATGCGGGGATGCCGGCGTCGCGCGTCTCGTCCTGCCTTTCCAACGACGAGGCGGTCGCTGAGGTAATGGCGGGAATCGAAGCCGTCGACGTCATACTCGTCAAGGGATCGCGCGGCATGCGGATGGAAACGATCGTTGAATCCCTGGAACTAGCACTGGGCCATACCGAAACGGAGTGATTCCGTGTTACATCAGCGAATCGATCTTCCACTGCTGGTTTCATCCCTGCTCCTCCTGGGCGTGGGATCGGTCATGATTTACAGCGCGAGTTCAGCCGTTGCCGAAGAGATGTTTTCCGGCGACAGTGGTTTCTTCGTCAAACGCTACCTGGTCAGGTTGATTCTCGGAATCGTCATCCTGGTCCTGTTCGCCAGCCTGAATTACCAGAAACTCGGGAAGTGGTCCCCATTACTGGTTGCCGTCGGCATGGTGTTTCTCGTGCTCCTCTTTGTTCCCGGTATCGGCCTGACCATCCGGGGCGCGACCCGCACCTTGAGCATGTTCTCCACGACGATTCAGCCCGCGGAAGGGATCAAGGTCGCCCTGGTCATATACCTGGCCTACTGGCTGGACAGGCGCCAGAACGTCATGGACCGTTTCTTCATCGGATTTCTGCCCGGAATAGCGGTGGTCGCGGCAGCCTGCCTGCTGATTGTCCTGCAGCCGGATTATGGTACCGCGATCGTGCTTGCCGCAACCTCGTTCGCGATGCTCTACATCGGCCGCGCGCGGATGCTGCACCTGGCAAGCACCGTGGGAATCATGTTGCCGGTCCTTTTCTACAGACTGTATTCGTCGGCTCACAGCCGGCAGCGTCTCATGGCTTATTTCGATCGGCTTTTCGGCAATTCCGTCGATCAGTCCGTCAATCTGCAAGGTGCGGACTACCAACTGCAACAAGCGCTGATCAGTCTGGGTACAGGCGGCGTATTTGGAAACGGTCTGGGACAAAGCCGTCAGAAGTTTCTGTTCCTTCCCGATCCCCACACTGACTTCGTGTTCGCGGTGATTGGCGAAGAACTCGGTTTTCTGGGGTCGATGGCGGTGCTGGGCCTCTTTGTCGTATTCGCCTGGAGGGGTTTCAGGGTCGCCCGCATGGCACCTGACACCTTCGGGTTTTTCCTGGCGTCCGGGCTTACTATTCTTATCACACTGCACGTGCTGGTGAACATCGGTGTGGTGACGGGCATGCTCCCCACCACGGGGCTTCCGCTACCCTTCCTGAGCTATGGCGGGTCCTGGCTGCTTTTCTGCATGATGAGCATCGGGATACTGCTGAACATTTCCAGAATGACATACCGGTGCCAGAGACTGAAATATGACTGATCGGCAAAATACGGACATTGCATGCCGTCACGCGCATTTCATCGGCATAGGCGGAATCGGAATGAGCGGTCTGGCTGAACTGATGCTCGAATTTGGTTACGAAGTGAGCGGATCGGACCTGCGGCGAACACAGCTGACGGACCGGCTCAGCGGTCTCGGAGCGTCCGTCTTCCACAGCCACGACCCGGGCAACGCGGCGGGTGCGGACCTGATCGTGTACTCTTCCGCAATTCCGGAGGACAATCCCGAACTCGAAGCGGCCCGTAGGCATGGCGTACGTTTGGTCCGCCGCGCCGAACTGCTCGGTATACTGATGCGCGGGGCACGAAGTATCGCCGTGGCGGGCGCTCACGGCAAGACGTCCACGTCGGCGATGATCGTAAACGTACTGGCCGCCGCGGGCCTGGATCCGACCGCCGCCATAGGCGGGATCATGACGGAGAACGGATCCAACGTCCGGCACGGCAGCGGATCGTGGATGGTCGCGGAAGCCGATGAATATGATCGTTCGTTCCATGCGCTGGCTCCGACTACGGCAGTAATCACATCGGTGGACGCAGACCACCTGGAATACTACGGATCGCAGGAAGCCATAGATGCAGCCTTCACTACTTTCGCCCATCTCGTACCCGAGGACAGGCCGTTGTTCGTGTGTGCCGACGACCCGGGCATCCGCAGGATCAGTCCCGCGCTGCGCCGACGGCTGGTGACCTACGGCCTTTCCGGTCACGCCTGCATCCGGGCAGACCGGGTGGCGACCGAAGGCTGGAGCATTTCCGCCGAAGTATTCGTGCGGGACGTTCCGGCCGGCCGGCTGGTTTTGCCTCAGCCCGGCGAGTGCAACCTGGTCAATGCCCTGGCGGCCATCAGTGTGGCCGACTACCTCGAAATACCCGTCGAGCGGACCCTGGCGGCCCTGGCGGATTACCGGGGACTGAGGAGACGTTTCGAAGTACTCGGAAGGATTCAAGGTGTGGAGGTAGTGGACGACTATGCCCACCATCCCGTCGAAATCGAGGCGGCGTTGCTCGCCCTGTCAAACGCGGGAGCCCGGCGCATGTTCGTCATATTCCAACCCCACCTCTTCAGCCGAACGCAGCATCTGTGCCGCGAATTCGGGCGCGTACTCGGGCGGTTTCCCGCATATCGGAAGATCGTTACGGACGTGTACCCCTCCAGGGAAACGCCGCGGGAGGGGGTTACGGGTGAGTTGATCGTCAGGGCGTCGAGCGCATTCGGAGGAGGCGTCGCGTACATGCCGGACAAGAACCGCATCGCGACCACCCTGGTGGACGATCTCGAGAAAGGGGACATGGTGCTGACGCTCGGCGCGGGGGACATCGACGAAGTAGGACGGCAGGTTTGCGAACTACTTAGGAAACGCGGGGTCAGGTCCCATGCATGTATATGAAATGCTCAGTGGGTCGATCGCTTCCGAACGGCTGCGGTGCGACGAGGGCCTTGATCGGCATTCTACTTACCGGGTCGGAGGGCCGGCGGACGTGATGTGCCTGCCTCGAACCCGATCGGAACTGCTGGATGTCGTCACCGCTGCAAGCGTGCGCGGGATACCCTGGCTGGTGGTGGGAAACGGGAGCAATATCCTCTTCTCGGATGACGGATTCCGCGGTCTGGTGATCAAGATAAGAGGCGCGGTCCCGGTGGAGGGGACGCTGTGGCAATTGGCGCAGGAAGGTGATTTCATCCGGGCGGGCGCGGGCGTCAGCCTGCCTCGACTCGCCAGGTCGGCGGCGGCCGCGGGACTGAGCGGACTGGAGTTCTGCACCGGGATACCCGGCGTGGTTGGCGGATCCATCCGGGGCAACGCCGGCGCTCACGGGAGTGATCTGGGCGCTGTAGTGGAGTCTGTGGAAATGATTCGGCCATCCGGTGACATCGTGACGATCAGGGCTTCGGAGGCCGGGTTTTCCTATCGGGAAAGTGAAATTGAGCCGGACAGCATCGTGACCGGGGCGGTGTTCAGGCTGACGCCGGATGAACCGGAGAACGTGCAAGAACGCATAAGGGTCTTCACCGAATACAGAAAGCGCACGCAGCCGTCCTCCGATCAGAGTGCCGGGTGCATGTTTAAAAACCCGGTGGGCGACAGTGCCGGAAGGCTGATCGACGCGGCCGGGTGCAAAGGACTTCAGGTCGGCGGATCGAGGGTGTCCGAAATCCACGGTAATTTCGTAATCAACCTGGGTGGTGCAACGGCGTCGGACGCGTTGCGGTTGATCGACCTGGTTCGCGAACGGGTCTTCGAGCGAACCGGCGTAGCCCTCGAACTCGAGGTGCGCGTGATGAAATCGGGCGTGGTATGAATTCGAACAGGATGCGTTTCACATTCCGTTTGATGACCGGACTTGCGATTGTCCTGCTCGCCTCAGGTACGACGGCCGGACTGGTCATGGGAGGCCTGGCGCTGTCCAGGTGGACTGAGAACTCGCCGGTTTTCAATCTGGACGCCATCGTCGTCGAGGGGAACAGGATCGCTGGCAAGGAGGACATCATCCGGGTTTCCGGCCTCGAAATGGGCAAGAACATCTGGTCGGCCGACCTCGAGGAGACCGGACGGCGACTCATGCTCGACACGCGGTTCGATCGGGTCGCGCTGAGCAGGAGGTTACCCGGTACCGTCGTCGTTCGGGTGAAGGAACTGCAGCCCATCGCCATTGTACAGCTGGATCGCCTCTACGGAGTCTCCGAACGCGCCGAGCTGATCCCGCTTTCACCGGGAAACGGGTTGCCGGACCTTCCCGTGATTACCATCGACGCTTCAGGTTTCCGGCCGGAGTCAGGCGCCGCGGAATCGCGGGACCTTCATTTCGAAACGCTCAGGGAAGCCATGCTGGTCGATCCCGAGATGGGCCGCGCCCTCTACCTCATGCGGGTGCTCAGAGCGATGTCTCCGGGGATGTACGACGAGTTATCCGAGATTCACATGTCCAGACCGAATGACCCGATCGCCTACATGGTGGAAGGCGGATTGGCCATACGGTTCGGAACGGGACACTACCCCCGGAAGATCGAGATGCTCAGACGAACTGTGGAGCGGTTGGAAGCCGACGCCATCAGGACCCGGTTGATCGATCTGAGGTTCAAGGACCAGGTTATCGTCCGCCCGGTTGTATCCAGCCGGTCCCTGGACAGGCGTTCGTAGCGGTAAAAGGAGTTTCGCATGGCCCGTGAATGTATAGCTGCACTCGACCTGGGCACGACCAAAACGGTCGTGTTGATCGGCGAGATGACTGACGCCGGCCTCCGGATCCTGGGCGAGGGTACGTGCCGGTCCCAGGGCCTCCGGCGAGGCGTCCCGGTCAATATGGACGAAGCTGCCCGTTCGATCGCGGAGACGATTCAGGTCGCGGAACAGGCGGCCGAAGCCAGGATAAGCGAGGTCTATGTCGGGTGTTCCGGCGATCACATCGAAAGTGTCAACAGCAGAGGCGTCGTGGCCATTTCGTCCGACGGGGGACGGGGCGTGACGCGTAAGGACGTTGCTCGCGCCTTCGATTCCGCGACGGCCCTGAGGATTCCCATGGACCGCCAGGTCATCCATGTGCTCGCACAGGACTATATCGTGGACGACCAGTGCGGTATCCGCGACCCGTGCGGCATGTCCGGCGTCCGGCTTGAAGTGCTGGTGCACATCGTGACCGGGGCGATCACCTCGTTGCGGAATGTACGCAATTGCATCATGCAGTCCGGAATTCAAGTCCGGGAAATCGTCCTCGATTCGCTCGCCGCGAGCCAGGCGGTGCTCACATCCGACGAAAAAGAGCTGGGTGTCGTTCTCCTCGACCTCGGCGGGGGCACCACGAACATCGCGCTGTTCCAAGACGGCAGCATCCGGCATTCGTCGGTTATTCCCGCCGGAGGAATCAACCTTACGAACGATATCGCGATCGGTCTCCGCACCCCGCATGAAGATGCCGAACGAATAAAGCGGCACTACGCGAGCGCGGTATATGTCCGCTCGGAAAGGGACAACATGATTGAAGTACCCGGGGTCGGCGGACGCGAGTCGCGTATGGTGACGCGGGAGGAATTGGCGTTCGTGGTCGGCCCACGGATCAAGGAGCTTCTGGTCCTCGCTCGGGAGACGATCAGGAACAGTGGATTCGAACACCTGGTCCGCACCGGTATCGTTATCACAGGGGGCGGTGCGCTGATGCCGGGTATTGCGAAACTGACGGAACAGGTCTTCGGCATGTCCGCGAAAATCGGTGCGCCGGAGGAAGTTCACGGCCTGGCCGATGATGGGAACGCCCCCCTGTACGCAACCGGTGTAGGCTTGTTGCGCCACGCAGCGGACAGCTCGTCAGGAAAAAAGTGGCACCATGATACGGAAGGAGGATGGCTGGATCGTGTGAGAAGCCGGATCGTAGCCATGTTGTAGCACACACCATGCGCTATCGTACGGATTCGGCGGTTTGCTAACTCAAACCCCACAGAAGGAGGCAGGAAATGTCTACTTTCGACTTTGATGCGGAACCGGGATTGTTTGCCCGCATGAAAATAATCGGCGTAGGCGGCGCAGGAAAGAACGCCGTCAACCACATGGTTGAAATCGGCGTCCCGGGCGTTGATTTTCTAGTCGCCAACACCGACGCGCAGGACCTGGCGGGTTCCAATGTGAAGTACAAGATACAGCTGGGACAGGAAACTACCCGTGGACTCGGCGCCGGCGCTAATCCCGACGTGGGCCGCAAAGCCGCGGAGGAAAGCCGGGACGAAATCGCGGAACACCTGACCGACATCGACATGGTGTTCATCACGGCGGGTATGGGGGGAGGCACGGGAAGCGGCGCCGCGCCGGTGATTGCCCAGATTGCGAAGGAACTGGGTGTGCTGGCCGTCGGCGTCGTGACCAAGCCGTTCGCGTTCGAGGGACCCAAGCGTGCGGCGAACGCCGAGACCGGGCTCTCAGCTTTGAAGGAACATGTAGATACGGTGGTCATCATACCAAACCAGAAACTGAAGGAGGCCGTGAGCCGCAACACCACATTCAAAGACGCGCTCAAGGTGGCCGACGAAGTCCTGTTGCAGGCCACGCGCGGCATTTCGGACCTGGTTACACTGCCCGGATTGATCAATGTCGATTTCGCCGATATCAGGACGACCATGGAGAACAAGGGCGAAGCCCTGATGGGAACCGGCGAAGCCGATGGCGACAAGCGTGCGCTGGAAGCGGCGGAACGGGCCATGCGGCACCCGTTGCTGGCGGACATGGACATCGACGGGGCCAAGGATATTCTGCTCAATATATCGGGCGGCCAGGACATGACCCTGTTCGAAGTGGAAGAGGTGATGACCACGGTTCAGGCGGCCGCGGGACATACCAACATCATCATGGGTACGGTCCTCGACGAAAGCCTCGACGGCAAGGTCCGCGTAACGGTGATCGCCACGGGGCTGGACCAGTCGATGGCTGCCCCTGACGATATGTTGACGCGTAACATCCTGAAGTTTCAGCCGGACCGCCCTAACGAACTGGAAACGCCGGCCTTTCAGCGTGTCAAGCGCAACGGGTTCGATACGGAAGAAGTGACCGTCGGCGACCCTTCTGACGACGCGGTCGACAACAACGGGCTGGACGTGCCGACCTACATGCGTCGCAGGCGGGCTTTCGGTTCGTAGCATTCCGCATCATTCCGCGCCCGCAAGGGCGATTCGGGTGACTGCCATACAGGGTGAATTTGATTGACAGACCCGCGTCGGCGCGGTATTTTGAGGCAGGCGATTTTCGCGTTGCTGCTTTCAAGATACCGTCCCGATGGAGGGCGTAGTCTTACCTGTTCCGGTATACAGTCTGATTACGGCCATTCCATAACCTGTTCTATTTAGTAACGCTCGATACGACAGGGAGAAACATCCTAGATGGCCGAGGGCTTGTCCCCGCAATACGATCCCGGAACCGTCGAACGGAAGTGGTACGCTTTCTGGGAAGAAAACCAGTTCTTTCACGCCGACCCCGACTCCGGCAAGCCGCCCTATTCCATCGTTATACCCCCTCCCAACATCACCGGCATACTCCATCTCGGACACGTGCTGAACAACACGATCCAGGACGTGCTTATCCGATTCAAGCGCATGCAGGGCTTCGAAACCCTCTGGATGCCGGGAACGGATCATGCCGGTATCGCCACGCATGTCGTAGTCGAAAGGATGCTCGCCGAGCGGGGCATCGACCGAGAGGAAATAGGTCGAGAGAGATTTGTGGAGGAAGTATGGAAATGGCGGGAGCAGTACGGCGGCACGATCGTCCGCCAGTTGAAGGAACTCGGTTGCTCATGTGACTGGAAGCGCGAGCGTTTCACCTTGGATGAAGGGCTTTCCAGGGCGGTTGCCACGGTATTCGTCGCGCTTTTCGAAAAGAAGATGATCTATCGGGGCGATCGCATCATCAACTGGTGCACCCGCTGCAATACAGCCCTGTCCAATGAGGAAGCCGTTCCCCTGGAAGAGCAGGGATCGCTGTGGCAGATCCGATATCCCCTGGAAAACCGAGATGGAGGGATCAGTATCGCCACGACGAGACCGGAGACCATGCTCGGTGACGCGGCGGTCGCGGTCCATCCGGAGGACGACCGTCACGCACACCTGGTGGGCGAACGGGTGAAGCTGCCTTTGACGGATCGGACCATCCCGGTCATTGCGGACGCGGAACTGGTGGACATGGCATTCGGAACGGGTGCCGTTAAAGTGACGCCGGCCCATGATTTCAACGATTTCATCATCGGCAACAAACACGATTTACCCCGAGTCGTGGTTATGGACGAGGACGGCGTGATGAACGATGCCGCGGGCCTCGTCTACAAGGGACTGGACCGGTTCGACTGCAGGCGCAGGGTCGTGAAAGACCTCGAAGATCTCGGCTTGCTCGAAGGGATCGATGGGCACGTCCATGCCGTGCGCCACTGCCAGCGTTGCGACTCGGTCCTCGAACCCCGGCTTTCACGACAGTGGTTTCTGAAGACCCGGCCACTCGCCCTGCGCCTCCTGCACGCCCTCGAAAAGGACGGATTGCCGGGTTTTACGCCGGAGCACTGGAAAAAGACGTACCGCCACTGGCTGGAGAACATCGAAGACTGGTGTCTTTCCCGGCAGCTGTGGTGGGGGCACCGCATCCCGGTCTGGTATTGCGAGTCGTGCGAAAGCGCGCACGCGGGCGTCGAAGCGCCCGCCGGTTGCGGCAGTTGCGGCCACGGCGTCCTGCGTCAGGACGAAGACGTGCTCGACACGTGGTTTTCCTCGGCCCTCTGGCCCTTTTCGACCATGGGCTGGCCGGACCGGACCGGGGAACTCCGAACCTTCTATCCCACTTCCACACTGGTTACCGGCCACGATATCCTGTTCTTCTGGGTCGTTCGCATGATGATGATGGGTTATGAGTTCATGGACGACCGGCCCTTCGACGACGTCTATCTGACGAGCCTGGTCCGCGACATTAAGGGACGCAAACTGAGCAAATCGCTCGGTAATTCGCCCGATCCCCTCGAGGTCATGGACACCTACGGCACCGACGCGCTGCGATACGCGATGATGCTGATCGCGCCGCACGGACAGGACTTGCTCTATTCCAACGAACAGGTTGAGGTGGGCCGTAATTTCGCGAACAAGATGTGGAACGCCGCACGGCTGGTGCTTATGCATCAAAAGCAGCCCGCACCCCAACACCTGATTCCCGAAAACCTCTGGGACCGCTGGATTTTGTCACGAATGGCGAGAACCGTCGATCAGGTAACCCAGTCCCTGGAGAGATACGCTTTCCACGAGACGGCGCTGCTGCTATACGATTTTTTCTGGCACGACTACTGCGATTGGTATCTCGAAACGATAAAGCAACGGGTCTACGACGAATCGAATCTCGATTCCGGGGAACAGGCACGGCGCACGGCCCTGCTTGTACTGGAACGGACGCTACGCCTGTTTCATCCGTTCATGCCGTTCATCACCGAGGAAATCTGGCAGCAGTTGAGGCCCTATCTGGCGGATGATGACGCGGAACCGCCCGGCATCGTCGTAGCTCCCTGGCCGGAGGCGCATCCGGATTGGATTCAAACGGACGCCGAAGGGGACGTTCGCTTCGTACAGGAATTGATCGGGGCCATCCGGGGCGTACGAGCCGATTTCCGGGTTCATCCTACCCGGGAAATGACGGTGTACTGCCAGGTCGCGGACACCGGGCTGATTGACGTGCTGTCCGGCGAGGCCGCGACGGTCCGGTCTCTGGCCAGAAGCGAATTGGTGTTTGTCGACGGCGACGGGGACCGGCCGGCCGGTTGCGCGTCCGGCGTGCTGCGAGACATGGAGTTCTACATCCCACTTATTGGACTGATCGACCTGGAGATCGAAACGGAACGTCTTTCGAAGGAGAGGAACCGGGTCGAGCAGGAGCTGGAAAAGGTCCGCAAGCGCCTGTCGAATGGCCAGTTCGTAAACAAGGCGCCAGCGGATGTCGTAGAGAAGGAAAAGAACAAGCAGAACGACTACGAGGACATGATCGGCAGACTGAATCGGAATCTCGAAATGATTTGTGCCGGATGAGCGTCGAACGCTATATTGATTTACACGCCCACAGCGACTGTTCGGATGGCGTCGATACCCCCGAAGAGCTCGTTGCCAAGGCCCGCGCCGCCGGTTTGCACGCACTGGCGATCACTGACCACGACGCGGTGGACGGCGTTGAGCGGGCGCGTCGCGTTTCTCCCGGGGACCTGGAGATCGTGTCCGGCGTGGAACTCAGTGCGAGGGAAGGCGCTTCCGACGTGCATGTGCTGGGTTATTGCTTCGATCCGGCCAACCCGGAGTTGCTTGCTTATCTGGAAACCTTCAGGTCAAACCGGTTGAGCCGGGCGGAAGGAATCGTACAGAAGCTCAATGACCTGGGCGTGACGCTCGAACTGGAATCGGTCTTCGCCCACGCGCGGGACGCCAAAGCCAGCATTGGCAGACCGCATATCGCCCGGGCGTTGGTGGAAAGCCGCCAGGTCGGTTCCATGCAGGACGCCTTTACGAAGTACCTCGGCAATCATGCCCCCGCCTATGTGCCCAAGATGCTGTTCACTGTCGGGAATGCGGTTCAGATCATTCACGACGCGGGCGGCGTGGCGGTGCTGGCCCACCCGGGTTCCCTTCGGCGGGACGAGTTGATTCCCGGATTCATCGAATCCGGATTGGACGGCCTGGAGGTCATCCACCCGGACCACTCGTCAACGGTCCGTCGTTATTACGGACAACTGGCGTCAAAGAACAGGCTGGTTACAACGGGTGGATCGGACTACCACGGACCGCGGCCGGACCGATGCGGCCTGGGTGGAATGAAGGTTCCTTATCGACATCTGGCCGACTTGAAACGGATTTCGGACTGAATCCAGCTGACTTGCCGCGCTTTCGGTCTAGGGTTTCAGAAGGAATCAAGGAGACGAAATATGCGTTTTATCCTGCCGGACTTCTTTTCTAATGATATCGGCATCGATCTGGGTACGGCCAATACGCTCGTATATGTCCGTGGCAGAGGCATTGTGATCAACGAGCCATCCGTGGTGGCCGTCAATACCAAGTCCGGGAAAGTCGTCGCCGTCGGTGCCGAGGCTAAAGTCATGCTCGGAAGGGAGCCGCCCGATCTCAAGGCGCACCGGCCGTTGCGCGATGGCGTGATTGCCGACTTCGAGTATACGGAAGCGATGATTCGATACTTCATCCGCAAGGTCCTCAAGAATTCATTCTTCATTCGGCCACGCGTCGTGGCATGTATTCCCTCGGGAGTGACCGACGTTGAAATGAGGGCGGTCCGGGATTCGGCGGAGCGAGCGGGCGCCAAGGAAGTGATGTTGATATCCGAGCCCATGGCGGCCGCTATCGGTTGTTCGTTGCCCGTGGATGAACCGGTGGGCAGCATGATCATCGATATCGGCGGCGGGACGTCGGAGATCGCCGTGATCTCCCTTGGCGGCATCGTGACGGCAAAGTCGGTACGCATCGGCGGCGATGAAATGGACGAGGCAATCATCAACCACATGAAGAACGACTGCAACCTTCAGATCGGCTACAATATGGCCGAACAGATCAAGTGGAATCTCGGGTCGGCCTATCCGGTGTTCGACAAGGAACTGGATATGACGGTAAAGGGGCTCGATCTGATCGACAGGATACCACGTTCTGTAGTTGTCGATTCCCTGGCGATTCGCAGGGTACTTTCCCAGCCGCTCGACGGGGTGATCATGGCAGTGCGGCAAACCCTGGAATTGACACCGGCGGAACTGGCGGCCGATATTATCGATCGCGGTATCATCATAAGCGGAGGCGGGTCCCGGCTGCCCGGCCTGGACAGGCAGATCACGAAGGAGACCAAGCTGCCGGTAAGGCTCGATGAGGAGCCTATGACGTCCGTTGTTCGGGGAGCGGGAAAGATCATAGAGAACTTTGCCGCTTACGAGACTATGCTGAGCGTCCTGAAGGACTAGCATGTTCCGGTTCTTTTACGTTCTGTATCACCAACGCCAGTACACAGCTTTCGCGCTCGCCATGGTCATCTCGATCCTGCTTCTGACGGCGTCCCCGCAGCGGCAGATCGGTGTCATGCGGATCGTCTGGTTGACTGTGCTGACGCCTTTTCAGGAAGCGTTCGCCTTCATTCCGTCGTATTTCAACCTCAAATCCGAAAACCAGCTGCTGCGACAGAAACTCGTCCAGATGCAATTGCAGACCGCCGATCTCGAGGAACGAAGATTTGAAAACCAGCGGCTGCGCGGGCTCCTCAGTCTGAAGGACAGAAAGAAGTATACCTATGTGCCCGCCGAAGTCGTCGGCTGGAATACCGATCAGAGGCTGAACACCATTATCATCGATGTCGGTCGTTTCGATCAGATCCGCAAGTACATGGCCGTAGTGATGGAAGACGGTGTCCTGGGTAGAATCATCGAAGTCGGCCTGACTTCGTCCTACGTGCAATTGCTTTCCGACAGAAACTGCCGTATCAGCGGCCTGGTCCAGCGAAGCCGGGAACAGGGAATCATCCGCTACCAGAATGAAGCGTTGTATATGCAGTTGCCATTACGGGCAGACGTCCGTCTAGGCGACCGCGTGGTGACATCCGGCCTGGGGGAGACCTTTCCTTCGGGATTGCCCGTTGGCAGTATAAGCCGGATCGCACTCGGAAGCCGGAACCTTTTCAAGCAGGTAACGATCACTCCCGCGGTGGAACTGAATCGTCTGGAGGAGGTGTTTGTGATCGCGGGTGAAGAAACACCTGCCGCGGCCGATTCGCTCCAGGTCGAGTAATCTCGGGTTCGACGAGCCGGTTTTTATGATCCAGCTATTCCATGCACTTAAAACACGCTATCCTACTGTTCCTGGCATTTGTAATCGACAGTACCTGGGGACACGAAATCGCCATACGGACTATCAGGCCGGATTTCGTACTGATGATCCTGATCTTTGGCGCGATGGGATCGGGCGCCTTCTGGGGGACCATCCTGGGCTTCAGCGTAGGGCTCATGGAGGATTTCAACAGCACGCCTGTGAACCTGGGACTCAATGCCATGTGCAATACGCTGATCGCATACGGCGTGGGAATTGCCGGAAAAACGCTCTACAGGGACAGTCTCTCTACCCTGCTGCTCACGCTGCTTGCCGCCAGCCTGGTCCACGCCGTCATTTACTGGCTGGTATTCACCCGGTTCCAACTGGCTGAATCTGTATTCATGCTGGCAACGGTCTCATTGCCCACGATGCTTTACACCGTCTCCGTAGCCCTGTTGCTCGTGCTCGGATTGACCTATCGACAGGGACAGATCAATGTCCGGTGGCTTTTCCCAGAATGACAATTCCTCGCACAGGGGCCAGTTGTACCTGTTTATGGGCATCGTAACGGCACTCTTTCTGCTACTGGCCGTTCGCCTGTTTTATTTTCAGGTCATTTCGGGCGAGGAGTACCGGGCGCATTCGGAACGGAACCGGATTCGGCCGGTCGTGCTCGAAGCGCTGCGTGGATTGATCCTGGACCGCTACGGGGTCGTCCTGGCGGAGAACAGTCCATCCTATACCATTGACGCCGTTCCTTTCGAGACCTCCGACGAAACAGTGGACTACTTGGGGGAACTCACCGGGCAGGATGTCCAGGCTATTCGAAGGCGTATTCGCGATCCGTCCGTGAACCGGTTCAATCCCATACCCGTTCAGCGGAACGTTTCCTTTAATATCGCGTCCCAGGTCGAAGAACACTTGCTGGACCTTCCCGGTGTATTCGTTCAGATAACCCCCGGCCGGATGTACGGCAAGGGAACGCTGGCGAGCCACGTGCTCGGTTACGTTTCCGAAATAAGCCGTGCGGAACTCGATGGACTGGCCGACGAAGGATATCGATCCGGCGACATCATCGGAAAACTGGGGGTAGAAAAGTCCTTTGAACAACACCTTCGCGGCCAGAACGGCCTGGAGTTCATGGAAGTCAACGCGCGCGGCGAGGAACTCGGACCACTGCCCGGCATGCCGGTCCTTCTGCCGGAGACGGGAAACAACGTTTATCTGACCCTGGATACCCGGATTCAGTCCGTAGCCGAGGAGGCGGTTCCCGACAGCCTGGCCGGAGCGCTGGTCGCGGTGGAACCCAGGACAGGCGCGGTCATCGCGATCGTCAGCAGGCCCGGATACGACCCGAACCTGTTCACGGAGTGGATTCCCCAGGAGACGTGGGATACGCTTCGCAATCATCCACTGAAGCCGCTGTTGGACCGGACCCGGGACGGGCAGTATCCGCCGGCTTCGACGATGAAAATCGTAACAGCCAGCGCCGCGCTGGAAGAAGATCTGGTCACGCCGAACTCGGTATTCCGTTCCTGTAACCGAGGTTACCAATTTGGCAATCGCTGGGCGGGTTGCTGGACCTCCGGTCACGGTTCCATGTCATTCAGGGATGCTATGACCAATTCCTGCGATGTCTATTTCTACCAGGTGGGACACCTGCTTGGATTGGATCGATGGGGCAGGTACGCGCGGGGCTTCGGCTTCGGAGTCCCTTCCGGTATCGACGCGGGCGTCGAACAGGCCGGACTGGTACCCGATGCCGACTATTACGATCCGGCGAAGAACCGTGTCTGGACTCCCGGCAAGATTCTCAACCTGGCGATCGGCCAGGGCGAGCTGCTCGTTACTCCCCTGCAGATGGCAATGATGACAGCCGCGGTGGCGAATGGAGGCGTGCTGTACAAGCCATACATACTCGACCGGGTTGAATCGGCCGACGGAGAAACGGTGACAACCGGCGAGCCGAGGATCAGGGACTGGCTGCCTGTTTCCGTCGAAACACTGCGTCTGATCCAGGATTCCATGATCGCTGTGGTGAACGAAGGAACCGCGAGGTCGGCGCAACTGCCCTACGCGCAATTGGCGGGGAAGACGGGCACGGCGGAGAATCCGCACGGCCTGGATCATTCGTGGTTTATCGCGTACGCTCCGGCGGAAGCGCCCCGTATAGCCGTTGCTGCGGTCATGGAGAACGCGCCTTCGGGCTCTGCCGTACCCGTCGTACGGAAGGTAATCGACGCCTATCTCTCCCTGGAGAACCGACCTGTTGCCGGCCGCATCGACGAAGATTCCGCGGATTACGCCATACCCTAGGAAATACGCCTGAAATCCCATGGAAATCCACTTAAACCGCACACTCGTCATCATATCCCTCCTGTTGTCCGTGATCGGCATTATCGTGATCTACAGCGCCACGCGGGACGTAACCGGTCTGGGCATGTCCCGTTTCATGCTGCAGTCCATGTGGTTCCTGACCGGTATCGGGGTCATGTACGTGACTTCGGTGTTGCCGACCCGGTTCCTTCAGGCCATTACCATCCCGGTATTCGTGCTGGTGATGGTCCTGCTGGTCATCGTTCTGACCACCGAGACAGTCAAGGGGTCCAGCCGGTGGATCAGATTCGGCTTTATCGGCATACAGCCTTCCGAGCTGGCGAAAATCGCCGTCATCATGGCGCTCGCACTGTATCTTTCCCAGGTGCGGTCCAACATTCACCGGCCATCGGTTATAGCCACCTGCGGGTTTATCGTGGCGCTGCCCGTTTTCCTGATTCTGTCGCAGCCCGACCTGGGCACTTCCATCGTTTTTGGAGCGATCCTATGCGGCGTGCTGCTCTGGGCGGGGTTGAGCGTCCTCGAACTGATTCTCATGGTTTCTCCCCTGATCGGTGTCGTTATCGGCGTCGTGAGCGGGTTCGACTGGGTAATCTGGTCGGTATTCATTCTGAGCGTGGCCGGGATCATGTATCTGAAGCGGCCTCCCCGGTTCGTCACCATATTCCTGATCGTGGCTCATCTGGGCGTTGGCCTGGGCGCCGAACCGCTCTGGGATTCGCTGCACGACTATCAGCAGCAGCGCGTCGAAACCTTTCTGAATCCTCAGGTCGATCCCAAAGGCGCGGGTTACCAGATCATCCAATCCAAAATCGCCATCGGATCAGGCGGATTGACCGGGCGTGGGTTTCTGCAGGGATCTCAAACCCACCTTGCGTTCCTCCCCGAACAGCACACTGATTTCATCTTCTCCGTCATCGCCGAGGAATTCGGGTTCTTGGGCTCGATCGCCGTCCTCGGGCTGTACTACGTCTTCATACTCATCGGCATCAATATCGCCATGAACGTCAAGAGCCGGTACCAGGCCATGCTGGCGGCCGGTTGCGTTTCCGTTTTCACTTTTCACGTGGTCATGAACATTGGGATGGCCGTCGGTGTGCTGCCGATCGCCGGCGTACCCCTTCCTTTTCTCAGCTACGGCGGCTCTTTTTTAATGTCCAGCCTGATACTGTGCGGCCTGTTGTTGAATGTCTGGCGTCATCGATTTGACTACTGAATCCCATCTCCCGTCGCGAACAAGGATATAAAATGCATCCCATACTTTTTGAGATCGGCCCACTGACTGTACGAACCTACGGCCTTTTGCTTGCCGTATCCTTCATGGTTGGGATTCTCCTGGCGCTTAGACGATCCAGGGCCCGTGGCTTGAACCAGAACAAGATGGTCAACATGAGCCTGCTCATCATGCTCACGGGCATCGTCGGCGCCAGGATCATGTATGTCATACCCCACTGGAACGAGTTCAGTGCGAACCCCCTCGATATCATCAGTCCCTTTCAAAGCTCCGGTTCGATCGGTCTGACCGGATTGACCCTGTACGGCGGATTCATCGCGGCGGTCCTGGCATCCATACTGTACCTTCGCATGAACAGGCTGTCGGTATGGAAGGCCTGCGACGCCTTTGCACCGAGTATCGCCCTCGGTATCGGGATCAGCCGCGTCGGTTGCTTTATGAACGGCTGCTGTTTCGGACTTCCCACCGAGTCGGCCCTGGGTGTAGTCTTCCCGGCGTTCAGCGCGGCGGGCTCTTTCTATCCGGACGTCTCGCTTCATCCCGCCCAGCTGTACAACGCCGTACTGGGCTTCAGCCTCTTCGGCCTGTTGATGTGGCTGGACCGTAAGCCTCGATTCGACGGATTCCTCTTTGCCATGCTGCTGATTACAGAACCCATCACTCGGTTTTTCGTCGATCTGTTCAGGTACTATGAATCCAGCATGACGCTGGGCAACCTGGGCGGCGCGGTCCTTTCGGTAAACCAGGGGATCAGTATCGTTTTGTGCGGCGTTGGGTTCCTCCTCCTGGGGTGGCTCAGAAACCGCGCCCGGCGACGTTCGGATCGGAGTCGGCCCCGTCGTGCGTGACGTAATCCGGTACGGCGGTCCATTTTCTTTCGCGCTTCAGTCCAGCCATCATCCGTGCTGACGCGGGCCGATGATCCGCCGGAACGCTTCAGTCCAGCCATCATCCTTGCTGACGCGGGCCGTTGATCCGCCGGAACGATTACGCCGGTATCTCGCACAATATGCGAGAAACGGGCTGCGGTTATAGACTGATATAAGAAAGGAACCGCTGGAAACAGGTTTCGCTTCGACGGACGCGCCGGTCTTCGGTGATCCCCTTCCTATACGAATCGATCGTGCATGCTTCGTTCAGCATCGATCGGACAGAGTCCCAAAGCCCAATTAACCAACATGTTACGTACGGTAGGCAGCGCGGTAATGGACCTGGTCTATCCCCCATGCTGCGTGTCCTGCCGGGTCCGGGTTTTCGATGGCTGCCGCGTAATCTGCAGGGTCTGCGAATCGGGACTGCTGCCGATTGATGCGCCATTCTGCGAACGATGCGGCAATCCGCTGGACACACCGGTAGTCCCCTGTCCGGCCTGCCCGGGCCGTACGTTCTATTTCGACGGCGCAATTTCCGGGTTCGAGTTCAACCGGCCGCTACAGGATCTAATCCATCAGCTCAAGTACCGGAACCGGCCCGGCATCGGGTTGTTCCTGGGATCCTTACTGGCAAAAAGGGTTGAACAGGAACCGGGGATGCCGCATATTACGGGCGTTATGCCCGTGCCCCTGCATCCCTTGAGAAACCGGGAAAGGGGGTATAACCAGAGCGCGTACATCGCGCGGGGTATATCGGATGTAATGGGGATTCCGGTATTGGAAAACGTGCTTGCCCGGACCCGTAACACCCCGACGCAGACCTCGTTGAGTCCCGAAGAACGAATGGCCAATGTCGAGGGCGTATTCGAAATCTGCGATGTCGAGGCCGTGCGTGACGCCACGATATCGCTTGTAGACGATATATTCACGACTGGGGCAACGATTAACAGTTGCGCCCGAGCTTTGCTTCAGGCCGGCGCCGAAAGGGTATTCGCCCTGACCGTTGCGCGCGCCTGAAACCCCTCCGTTTCACATTCAGGCGGGAGATGAAATCACAAATGCAAATCGGCATATTGACGGGTGGCGGCGATTGTCCGGGATTGAACGCCGCGATCCGGGCGGTGACAAGGCGCTCGATCAAGACCTATGGATCGACGGTCCTGGGTATACGTAATGGATGGGCTGGATTGATAAACAACAATACCAGTCCACTCGACCTGGTTTCCGTATCGGGTATCCTTCACAGGGGCGGCACCATCCTGGGCACTTCCAGGACCAACCCGTTGAAGAACGAAGGAGATATCGATCGAATCCAGGAGAACGTCGGGAAACTGGGCCTGGACGCGGTGGTCGCCATAGGCGGCGAGGATACACTTGGCGCCGCGGCTGCCTTGAACGAAGCCGGCATACCCATGGTGGGCCTGCCGAAGACGATCGACAATGACATCGTCGGAACGGACATGACATTCGGTTTCGACACGGCGGTGACGATTGCCACAGACGCCATAGACCGCCTGCATACTACCGCGGAGTCCCACCACCGTGTGATGGTCATCGAGGTGATGGGGAGGCATACCGGCTGGATAGCGATCAAGTCGGGTATCGCCGGTGGAGCAGACTGCATCCTGATCCCGGAGGTGCCCATGACTCTGGACGAGGTCTGCGCACTCGTCAAACAGCGCATTGACCGGGGCAAGACCTTCAGCCTCGTCGTGGTAGCCGAAGGCTTCACGATGAAGGATTCCCAGGGCCACGTGACCCAGGATGACCAGGTAGATGAATTTGGACACGTGCGCCTGGGCGGTATCGGTGAAGTGATCGGCGCCGAGATCGAACGGCGGGCGCGGATAGAAACCCGTGTGACCACACTGGGATACACTCAGCGCGGAGGATCTCCGACGCCCTACGACCGGGTCCTGGCGACGAGATACGGAGTCACCGCGGCCGACCTGGTTCACAGCGGCGATTTTGGCAAGATGGTGGCACTGAAGGGCTCGAAGATCGGAACGGTGCCGCTCGCCGAAGTGACCGGCAGGATACGCACCGTCGACATGGAACTGTATGACATTGCCCAGGTATTTTTCGGTTAGTAAAACAACGGAGTGGATTTGAGTACGGCGTCGCGCCGGTTGATTATCGCCGGCAATTGGAAAATGCATACCGACGTGGTCGACGGCGCTTCGCTGGTCGCCGAGGTGGTCGAGTGCACGGCATCGCTTGCACTGGCCGCGGACCTTGTGCTGTGCCCTCCTTTTACCCATCTTGCCGTGGCCGCCACGCAGTTGTCACGCAGTTCGATTTCACTGGGCGCCCAGAACATGCACCAGGCGCCGGAAGGCGCGTACACGGGGGAAGTGTCGGCCAGAATGCTGTTGACTTCGGGGTGCAGGTACGTTATATTGGGGCACTCTGAAAGGCGGACGTATTTCGACGAAACGAATCACTCCGTCAACGAAAAAGTGAAATCGGCCATTGCGGCGGGTCTAACCCCGATCCTCTGCGTCGGCGAGACGCTTCAGGACCGCGAAGCCGGCCGTACCGAACAGGTTGTCGACGAGCAGGTACGACAGGGTCTGTCGGATACGAAGCCGGAAAGTGCCGAAGATCTCGTCCTGGCTTACGAGCCGGTCTGGGCGATCGGGACCGGAAGGGTAGCCACGCCCGATCAGGCGGACCGGGTGCATGGTCACCTGAGGACGGTGATCGCGGATATGTATGACGACGATTTCGCCAGTCGGATCCGAATTCAGTACGGGGGAAGTGTCAAACCTGAAAACGCGGGCGCGTTGATGTCCCGTCCGCACATTGATGGAGCACTTGTGGGTGGAGCCAGCCTGGACGCCTCGTCTTTCGAGGCCATTGTCCGGGCCGGACTGGGATTTGACGGCGGCTAACGAATCCTGATCCGCTGCCGCCTTTCGCCAATCGAAGGATACATACCGTGTTTACCACCGCAGTTGCAATACACGTCGTGGTCTGTCTCGTTTTGATCCTGTCTGTCCTGTTGCAGTCGGGCAAGGGCGGTGGCTTGTCCAGCGCTTTCGGAGCGGGTGGCCCAACCGGCGGCATGGCCGGCCAGATGTTCGGCGGCCGGGGCGCCGCGACTTTCCTGGGTAAGGTGACGACCATATTGGCGACGCTTTACATGCTGATCGTCATCGGTCTGAACCTGTTGCCCGACGATGCGCAACGCACACGCAGCATTATCCAGGAAGAAGCCCTGAGAAACCAGCAGGCGTCTCCCGCCCAGGGATTGCCCGACGCGGAATCGGGACTGCCCGCCGCTCCAGCGGACCAAGGGACCACGCCCTGACCCGTCGACCATCTCGCGGCGGTCCTTCCGCCGGGAAATCGACGTGACGCCGAAGTGGTGGAATTGGTAGACACGCTGTCTTGAGGGGGCAGTGGGAGAAATCCCGTCGCGGTTCGAATCCGCGCTTCGGCATCCTTACCTTTACCTTTACACGCGTCTAACTTACCAGTCCACGTCATCCGGAAGGCGTCCTATGCGTCCGGTGCGTCCATTGGTTCGCATGATCGCAGGCCTTGCGACCCTCGCGATCGTCTCCACGTCCCCCGGCCAAAGCCAGCGGACGAATTCGGTAGGCAAGATCATGCCTCCGGATGCCGCTCCCCTGTCCCGTCAAATCATCCGCGTGATGAACATGGAGCCGCGCGGCCTCGATTCCGGCATCCATCCCTACGACGACGAAGGGCTGGTCCTGAGACCCTTCGAAATGCTGATGTGGCGGGACGAATTCATGCGTCCGATACCGGGCGCGGCCGAACGTTACGAGCGTTCCGAAGATGGACTGACGTGGACGTTCCACCTGCGGCCCGGCGCCCGGTGGAGCGACGGCCGCCCGGTCACCGCGCACGACTTCGTCTATACGTTCAGGCGCAACATCGATCCTGCGTCGGGAAACATCTACGCGAACTTCTATTACGATTTCAAGAATGCGCGGGCGATAAACCAGGGTTGGATCGAGGACATCGAACAGCTGGGCGTACGTGCGCTGGACGACCTGACTCTGGTGATCGAGACCGAACAGCCGACGCCCTACCTACTATACATCATCTCATTTCCGGACACCTTTCCTGCGCCGCGCTGGGCCGTGGAAAAGTATGGGCGCAAATGGACAGAACAGGGCAACATCGTCACCAACAGCGGCTTCAAGATGGCCGAGTGGGCGCCCGGCAGCCACATCAAATACGTGCCGGATCCCATGTATAACGGTCCCCACAAGCCCTTTCTGGAACAGGTCGTCCAGTTGTTCCGCGAGGCCGCGGTGGCCAACATACTGCCCTATGAGAATGACGAGGTGGACATGGAAGCCGTCGATCTCGCGGAGCTCCACCGCATAGAAAACGACCCCCGCCTGGGGAAGGAGATCGTCCGTTCGCCGAGTTACCAGACCTGGTACTTTATCTTCCGAACCCGGGAACCGCCCTTTGATGACGTCCGGGTCCGGGAAGCTTTCACCCGGGCCATCGACCGCGAGTCGATCTGCCGCGTTATTCTCCAGGGTGCTGGCATCCCGGCTTACTCGATGATTCCGCCTGGTTTCGACGCCTACGCGGGGCCGGAATACAAGCTGTATCAGGGTTATGATCCGGGACGGGCCCGGCAGCTCATGGCAGAGGCCGGCTACCCGAGGGGGCGGGGGTTCCCAACCGTAGAAACCTGGCTCAGGGCGCCCAATCCCATCACCCGCCGTATCGCCGAGGCGATTCAGGGGATGTTGCGAACAGATCTCGGGGTGAATATCACTTTCCGCAGCAGCGATATGGGTTCCTACATGAGCGCACTCTTCGACTGGCAGATACCCCTCGGTTTCATTGCCTGGGGAGCGGATTATCTCGACCCGAGGAACATGCTGGACATGACCTGGCATTCGCGGCCGCGCGGGGCGCAGCGGCAGGATTGGACCCATCCGGCCTTCGACGATCTCGTGGACCGGGCGATCGCGGAGCCCGATCCCGCCCGGCGCACGGAGATGTACCGGCAGGCCGAACGGATCCTCGTATCCGACTACGGCGGCGCCTTCATCTACCATCCGATCGGTTACGGACTCCGAAAACCCTGGGTGAAGGGATATGCCACGCGTCCCGACGGCACGGTAGGCAGCATGGTGTGGGACAAGGTTTATATCGGTGAACACTGACCGAAGAGAGGGCGGGGACATGGCCAGCGATCTCACTTCCGCGCCGGCGAATCAGCGTATCAACATGAGTTGCGGGCAGACGCCCCTCTCACCTGCCTGCCTCGCGGCCATCGGGGAGCAGCTCGTGGAACCGGTCTATTATGCTCATTACCCCGAGGTCGAAAAAGAAACCTGTCTCCTGCTCAAGCGGTTGATGCATACCAAAAACGGTCCCATGCTCATGCCGGGATCCGCCGTTTACGGCCTCGAAGCGGCCATGCTAAGCACCGTCGAGTCCGGTGACCATGTGCTGACAGTCCAGACCGGCGTCTTCGGCCGGCTGCTGACGGAATTGGCCCGGTTCGCGGGCGGTAATACGACTGAGATCGCCCTCGAGGAAGGACAGGCTGTCGACCCGGAAACGATCCGTGGATATCTGCTCGACGACCCGGAAATCAGGCAGGTTGCACTGGTTCACTGCGAGACCACGACGGGCACCCTGAATCCCATCGAGGCAATCGGGCGAATGCTGAAGATGGAGTTTCCCCACGTGATCTACATGGTAGACTGCGTGTCGTCCTTCGGAGGGATCGAAGTGCGTGTCGACGACTGGGGCATCGATCTGATGGTCACCACGACGCAGAAGTGCCTGAACGCGCCGCAGGGCCTGGCGTTAGTCGTAGCCAGTGAAAAGGCCTGGGACAAGATCGAAAACCTACGTAGCGCGCCGCGCGCCATGTGCCTCGATCTCCACTCCTGGCGCCGCTACGGCATGGACGGAGGCGCCGCGCTGGGGTACGACACGTTCGACAGGGCGGGCGTTCCGCGTGCGCAAAGACCACATCCACGGGACTGGCCCGTTCACGGCCCCCATCCGTCCTACACCCTGGTCGTGGGACTGCACGCGTCGCTGAAGGCCATCATGGACGAGGGGCCGAAACGCGTCTACCGCCGCCAGTACGTCGCGTCCAGGGCGGTGCACGCGGCGTTGAGCGCCATGGGTCTCAGCATCGTAGCCGCGACAGAGAAGTCGGCCGCGCCTGTGGCGACGCGTATCGCGCAGCCCGCATCGCCGGACCAGCTCGACATGACCGAATTGCACCGGATCCTCTTCGAAGATCACGGCATCGCGATCAGCAGCCTTGCCCGTATAGGGACCATGGGCTTTATGGCCGAACCCGGGCCGGTGCTTCGCACCATGTCTGCGTTGGAGCATACCCTGAACACATTGGGATGGGATGTGGAAGTAGGCACGGGCGTAACGGCGGCCAGGGAGGTATTCGAGCGCTCGGAGGTTTTTTACGGCCGGGCAGTCGGAAGCCAGGACGTATCCCCATGACCGCGCTCCGACAGGCCTGCTGTCGGAGTCCTGGCTCCATCCCCGTCGCTACTGATCGTCCTCAGGACCGCTGGATCCGAACAGCCACTGCCACATATTCATGCTTCGGTCCTCAGCTGCACCGTCCTTCACGACGTCCTCGGTGACGTACAGCGTTGTAGACAGGTTCAGATGCTTGTCGACGCGTAACGCGAAACCGCCCAGGTCGTTACGCTCCAGCGCCTCGGTCCGCAGGTAGGGCTTCCACAGTTCGTTATGCTGACTGTGCCACAGGAACACGCCGGCCACGTCTTCGACCAATACGCGTTCTGCCTCGCGGTACAGCGCCATGCGACGGGACGGATCTCCAATCAGGTGATTGGCGATCTCCATGATGGATTCGAAACGTTCGTTGTACCAGGCATGGCGGCCCGTCGAAAGCCAGATACCAAGTAGATTGCTGGGATCCAGGTAGTCGTATCCATAGGGGATCATGGCGAAGGCGATGTTGCCTTCGTACATGGATTCCATGAAGAGTTTGGCCTCGGTGTTCTGCACGCCGATGTCGATGTTCAGATTCTGCTTGAGCATAGCCTGTACCGCCTGGGGAGCCTGCCCCCCTTGCAGGTTGGTCCCCCTGATCCACATAATGGTCGGCGGAAACCCCTTGCCGTTCGGATAGCCGGCTTCCGCAAGCCGTTGACGTGCCAGGACAGGGTCGTATCGCTGTATGGGGGCGAGTTTCCCGGGATTCGCCGCGGGGAAACCTTCGGGCAACATCGACGTTGCGGGTACGGCAACCCCCCGAAGAGCGGAGTCGACCATCGCGTCGTTGTCTATGGCATGGCTGAAGGCCTGCCGCACCCGCAGGTCGTTGAATGGCGGCTTGAAGGTGTCCATCATCAGGTAGGTGGTACCGAAGGCCATGTAGGTGTCTAACTGGTCCCTTAGCCGGGGATCCGCCCTGACGCGGTTGATTTCCGCCTGGTTGGACAGCACGACGTGGTCCACGTCCCCGGTTTCGTAGGAGGAAAGCATGGGTGGCTGGGCCGCCACGTTGAACAGCCTGTTGACCACCCGCTCAAGATAGGGTTTGTGGGGCCCCCGGTAGTGGGGATTCGGCTCCAGCACGATGCGGTCAAGCTTCGACCATTCCACCAGCCTGAAGGGTCCGCTTCCCATCAGTGTTTCCGGCTTTGTAGACCAGCCCGCACCATATTTATCGAAAAGATGAGTGGGCGTCACCCAGCTGAAGGCCAGGATCAGGGGCAGGTAGGGAGTGGGATCTTCGGTTGTTATTGCCAGGGTGTGATCGTCCAGCGCTTTGACACCCAGGGAGTCGAGAGGCTGCTTGCCGGCAACGACCGCGCCCCAGTTCGTGATCGAACGGTAGTACCATTCGAGATCAAACCCCGTATTGGGGTCCGCCCACCGCTTGAAGGTGTCTTCGAAGTCATGCGCCGTAAGGGGATGACCGTCGGCGAAGATCAGGTTGGACTGGAGGTAAAAGGTCCAGGCGAGCCCGTCGTCCGATACAACCCACCGCGTCGCCGCGG
This sequence comes from uncultured Gemmatimonadota bacterium, assembly GCA_951812955.1. Lineage (GTDB taxonomy): Bacteria > JAAXHH01 > JAAXHH01 > JAAXHH01 > JAAXHH01 > JAAXHH01. The sequence goes on from OX638340.1 coordinate 258,968, forward strand.
CCGGCAGCAGGTTGTAGTTCCGATCCATGCGCACAAGCGGTTCGTTGACCAGCGCATAGTCGTGTCCGACCACCTGGTAGTGGGAGGTGGCCATGTCAAGGTAGCGGTTCTCGGCCTTGAAACTGGTGAAGACCTGGTACTCGGGCGGGGCCGCGTCGGGAGGAAGTGGTATGCCGATGGAGTTGATGTAGGGAGCGGGCGGGTCCGCGTCCTGCCAGGCCAATGCGGCCGTGCAGGCAATGCACGTCGCGGAGAGGAGCGCGACTATGAACCGGACTCTCACGGCAAATCCCCTTCTTCCCCGTCGGGTGATTCCGGTTACTCCAGGTACAGGATCACCTTGCCCGCTTCAATCTCCACCCGGTAGGTCTTGACCCGCATGCGGGGATCGTAGAGCGCCTGGCCGGTGGCGAGGTCGAACTCCCACTGGTGCCACGCGCACTTCAGGACCTGCTTCTCGTGGTGATCGACCGAGTATACTTCATCGGCCGTGACATAGGGTCTCAGTCGGCCGAGGCAGAGCGGTCCGCCCTTGTGTGGACAACGGTTCCTCAGGGCGTAGTACCGGCCGTCGACGTTGAACACGCCGATCCCGCCGCGCCCGCCCGCGGGGACGATCCGCCGCTCTCCGGGGGGCAGGTCATCCACGGCGGCGACCTCGTATCGCTCGCTCATCTGGTGGGGCTTCCCTGTTCGTCCAGGCCGTATAGATCCCGCGCGGTTTCCACGAATACCTTTCGCTTCAGTCCCGAGTCAATCCCGGGCAGCACCGAATCGGGTGATTCCCAGTCCCAGTGAGGATAGTCGCTGGCGTAAACGAGGATCTCGTCCGCGTGAAGCCAGTCCAGGAAAGTACTGAGATCCCGGCGGGTCGGCGGCTGTTCCATGGGCTGGCATCCAAACCGGATGTGGCCGCGTATGTATTCACTGGGCAGGCGCTTGACCCAGGGCGTGTAGTCGCGTACCGCCTTCCAGTCCGCGTCCATATGCCACATCAGGCCCGGTACCCAGAAGGTGTCGTGTTCAATGAAAAGGAATTTGAGATCGGGGAATTTCTCGAAGGTCCCTTCGCAGATCAGGCTAACGACGTGGGCCATGGCGATCTGGGGACGGGCCATGCGCATTTCCAGGTAGTATGAAGGGTACCCGGCCGCCGTGGGGGCGTTGGCTATCCCGGCGCCCTCGACACCGAAGTGCACGCACATGGGAAGACGGCACGCCTGCGCGGCCTCGTAGATCGGGTCGTAGAACCGGTTGCCGAAGGGCATCCGTCCGCCGGCGGGCATGATGACCTGCAATACCTCGGGACGGTCGCCGATGCGCCGGATTTCCGCGGCCGCCTGCTGCGGATCCGTCGGCGCCACCGCCACCGACGCGCGGAAACGGCCGTCCGCCTTGATCCAGGTCTCCAGGGTCCAGTCGTTGAAAGCCCGGCACATGGCGGCGCCATAATCCGCGTTCGGGTGCACCGCCGCGCCGTACACGGTCACGCCCGTCAGTAGAGCCACGTCAATGCCGTACTCGTCGAGATGATGCTCACGCGCCAGGTCGATGTTGCTGCTGGGGTGGGTCTCGGTGTGTTCCCATAATTCGGCGCGGCATCCGCCTTTCGGGAGGTTGGTGTACCCGACGCCGGGCATCATGGACCCGAAGTCCTTCACGTATTCCACGTAATGATCGGGGAGATAGGGGAACAGGTCTTCGATTTCCACCACACCGTGGTGCAGGTCGCAGTCGATGAGATTTAACTTCGAAGCGGACTTTCGTGCGACCTCGGCCATGGTCTGAGAAAACCTTCCAGAAGCTCCGCGTAACAGGTGGGAATGGTGTTTCTGCCATAAACACGCAATCAAGCGGTCCTGTCAAGCTGATTCAGTGATTCCGCGCCTCGGGCCGATGCCGGGGTTGCCAGATACGCGGAAGACGCTCAATTTAAAGCATGGCCCGGTATCGCGGCGAGCCTGCGGGACCGGCTCTGCCGGCGAACGAGGCGACCCGGTGAAATTTGTACTTTTCATTTATCGGCCAGACACTAAATTTCCATACCGTTTCGTACTTGCGCCTTAAATCGACCGCGTAGCCAAATCTGCATTGGACGCCTATGATATCCTGGATTTACGACCCCGAGGCATGGGTCGCCCTCGTCACGCTTACGACCCTTGAGATTGTGCTGGGCATCGACAACATCGTCGTGCTCTCGATTCTCGTAGGGCGTCTGCCGGCCCACCAACGGCAACGCGCACGCATCATAGGACTCGGGCTGGCCATGATCATGCGGCTGGGGCTGCTGCTCACGCTGGCCTGGATAATGACCCTGACGGCAACACTGTTCACCGTGTTCAGCGAAGCTATTTCGGGCCGGGACCTCATTCTGATATTAGGAGGACTGTTCCTGCTCGTAAAGAGTACGACCGAGATCCATGGCACGTTCGAGGAACATCGCAAGACCGAAACTACCCCCAAAGTGAGCTCCTATGCAGGCGTGTTGATACAGATCGCGCTGATCGACATCATTTTCTCGCTGGATTCGGTCATTACCGCGGTCGGTATGGCGGAACACGTACCCGTGATGATGCTCGCGATCATCATCGCCGTACTCTTCATGATGATGGCCGCCAGATCGATCGGGGATTTTGTCGATACCAATCCTACGGTGAAAATGCTGGCGCTGAGTTTTCTCGTGTTGATAGGCGTAGCGCTTATCGCCGACGGACTCGATCTTCATATTCCCAAGGGTTACATCTACTTCGCCATGGCCTTTTCGGTCGGCGTGGAGATGCTGAACATGCGCCTGCGGCGCCACCAGGACGGTTCCGGCAGTTAGCAGGTACAGAAACACCGAAACTGGAGATGACCACATGGAATACCGGCAACTCGGCCGTTTCGGCGTGCGCGTGTCTCCCATCTGCCTCGGCACGGCGTTCCGGGGCTTCTGGGCCGGCCGGACAAACGAGAAGACCTGCATCCGGACGATAGAAACGGCGGTGGATCTTGGGATCAACTTCATCGACTGCGCGAACTTCTACTTCGGCGGCAGGTGCGAGGAAGTGCTGGGCAAGGCCCTGGCCGGCATGAAGGACAAACGGGACAACCTGGTGATCACCAGCAAGGTCTGGAGCGAGATCGGGCCGGGCCCTAACGACAGGGGCACCTCGCGCTACCATATCATGCGGGAGATCGACCGTTCGTTGAGACGCCTGGGCCTGGACCATATCGATCTCTATCTACTGCACCACTTCGATCCCGACACCCCCCTGGACGAAACAATGGACGCCATGAACGATTTGGTCAGGCAGGGCAAGGCCAGGTATGTCGGCATGTGCAACTACACGGCCGCGCAGGTCGTCGAGGCGTTGTGGGTAGCCGACAAACACGGCTTTGCCAGGCCGGTCTGCCTCCAGAATCACTACAACCTGATCCATCGTTCCGCCGTGGAGACCGAACTCCTCGACCGGTGCCGTCGGCACGGGCTGGGGATGATGACGTACAGTCCCATCGCCGTAGGCCTGCTTACGGGCCGGTGCCGGCGGGGCGAGGATCCGCCCGAGGGCTCGATCTGGACGAAAGATATCGAGCGGTACAGGAAAACCATGACGCCAGCCGTCGATCAACTCATCGCCACGTTGATCGACGTGGCCGCGGAGCTTGACAGAACCCCCGCGCAGGTCGCTTTCGCGTGGATCCTGGATCATCCCGATGTAACGGCCGCGATGACCGGTCCGGACCAGCCGGAACACGTGGAAGAGGTCTGCGGCGGGACGGGCTGGAAACTGCCTGCCGAGATCCGAAGTAAGCTGGACGAGGCTTCCGCCCCGGAACGCCTCGGTCAGTCTGCGTAGCAAGATTTCCTGCCGGGCCGTTGTGCTCCGCTGGTCCGCGGCTCATTGCCATCCCCGGCACGGTCCTGCGGGGTTTTATCCCTATCCGTCTCCCGTATCCTGCTCATCCATATCGGCCATCCGATCGATCCTGAGCCGTTGGACACGGGTAGGCAAAACGCGCAGCGCCGTCATCAGATGTGCTCCGGTACGGACCTGTTCCCCCTGCTTGGGAATGTGACCCAGCAGTTCGATCATGACCCCGCCCGTGGTATCCGAGGTCAGTTCATCGGGAAGTTGCAGCCCGCAGGCGCGGATGACCTGGTCGACGGGACAACTGGCTTCGACCTCGAAACGGTGGGGTCCGGTCCGCACGATGAGCGGCGCCTCACTGTCGAATTCGTCTTGAATTGGACCTACCAGTTCCTCGAGTACGTTTTCCAATGTAATCATACCGGAAACCGTGCCGAACTCGTCCACCAGGACGGCAAGCATGGTATTTCGGCGCTGGAATTCCAGGAGCAGCGCGTCCAGCTTGATGGTCTCGGGCAGGAACAACGGATCCCGTGCGATTCCTTCCAGACTGGAGGAGCCCTGTTCGTCGAACAGGATCCGGAACAGGTCCTTGACGTGTACAATCCCGACGATCTGATCCAGGTCCTCGTCGCACAGCGGGAAACGCGTATGTCCCGATTCGGCTACCACGCGCAGTTTCGTTTCCCGTTCGTCGTGCTGGTTCAGGTACACGATCTGGTTGCGGGGCAGCATGTAACGGCGCGCGACTTTTTCTTCCAGGTCGAGCACGTTTTCCATGATCCTTCGCTCCCGCCTGGTGACGTGGCCTCCGGCTACCATGGTGACCAGGGTCATCCGCAATTCAGGTTCCGTGATGGATTCGCCCTGTTCGTTCATGATACGTATACCCAGGCACCTCAGCATGAGGTTGGCGCTGATGTTCAGCAACCAGATGAATGGCCGGAATATCCGGTAGAAGACGACGAGCGGAATCCCAATGGCGAGGGCCACCTGCCGGCACTTCTGCAGTGCGACGAACTTGGGGACAAGCTCTCCCGCGGTGATCAGCAGGAAGGTCATGACCGCAAAGGCAACTGGAATCGCAATGAGATGGGAGGTCTCCGCGGAGAAACCCAGGGTGATTACGAGCGGTTCGAGCAGCGCGGCCATGGTCCGTTCGCTGAACCAACCGAGACCAAGGCTGCCGAGCGTGACGCCAAGTTGGCACGAAGAAAGGTAGGTGTCGAGGCTGTACAGGATGTTACGAACGGTCTGCGCGGTTCTGCTGCCGTCCTTCGCCAGCACTTCGATTTCAGACAGGCGTATCTTCACCAGCGCGAATTCCGCAGCTACGAAGAAGCCGTTGAACGCGACCAGCAGCAGGACGATGATTAGGTCATTCATGGTTCAGGGGGATGATCGGAGCGTACCCGTCGCGGTTGAAGTTAGTGAACCAGGGGAATTCAGCGAACGGAACCACCGAATTTATCGGTCAGCACTTCACGACGGTAATCGAAAATCGCGTTGAGCTGGTTCTTGACGATCGCTGCATGTACCATACGGCCCAGGAATCCAAATGGCAAGGCATAATGGATCAGGTCGACCATTTCCACGCCGTGCTCTGTAGACCGCAATCGGTGTTCATGGTGCCAGAATCTGTATGGTCCGGATCTCTGCTCGTCAATAAAATACCTAAGTGGTTCTGCCTGAGTAATTTCCGTGACCCAGTTAAAGCAGAACATTTTGTATAGCGCGAGCCTGTAGGTGATGATGAGGCCCGGGTATACGCAGTCGGGCAGTTCGGAAGTAACGGTCAGTCCGACCCCCGGCGGAGTCAGATTGCGAAGATGCTCGGGGCGGCACAGGAAATCCCAGGCGGCGTCCAGGGATACGGGCAGAATCTGCGTACGCTGCAACCGGTAGACATGCATGGAATCCGGATCTCCTGTTCGAATTATCCGACTAACCGGGGTCTGCCCCGTCGCAATGCCGACAGGTGTGCCCCTCCAGTCCGAAGCCGCTATTCCGGATACTACGGGAATCCTCAATGCGAGTCAATCCACATTGGCCGGGTGGGGGAATCGCGCGTGCGCACCGACCTTGACATTGCGTGGTCCCGGTCTTAACTTTCGCCACACTATGGTCATACTCGTTACTGGCGGATCGGGGTTGATCGGCCGCCGGCTGATCCCATACCTCGAGACGCGCGGCCACCGGGTCGTTCGCTTGGTCAGATCCAGAGACAAGGTCGGCGAGAATGCGATCTTCTGGTCCTCCTCCGAAGGCCGCGTTTATTGGGACGAATCCGGTGGAATAGACGCCATCGTGCACCTGGCGGGCGAGTCGATCCTGGGCCGATGGACCAGGGCCAAGAAGGCCCGGATACGCGACAGCCGCGTCGACCCCACCCGCAACCTCTGTGCGTTTCTCGCAGGGATGGAGGCACCGCCCAGGGTCCTGGTGGCCGCGTCGGCCACCGGATTTTACGGCAACCGCGGCAAAGAACCGCTCGTCGAGGAGTCCCAGTCAGGTAACGGCTTTCTTCCCGGGGTATGCAGGCAGTGGGAAGCGGCGACGGGACCGGCCCGCGACGCAGGGATCCGGGTCGCGAATCTGCGCATCGGTATGGTACTGACTCCCGAAGGAGGCGCGCTGGCCGCCATGCGCATGCCCTTCCGGCTGGCGCTGGGCGGAAGAGTCGGGGACGGTAGACAGTACATGAGCTGGATTACCCGGGACGACCTGGTTGCCGCAATCCGTTTCATCCTGGAATCGGACGAACTGGACGGACCCATAAACGCCGTTGCCCCCGGGTCCGTTGACAATGCGGAGTTTACGCGGGTTCTGGGTCTTGCGCTGCATCGTCCGACCCCCTTTTCGGTACCCGCCTTCGCAGTCCGCCTGTTGTTCGGCCAAATGGGAAACGACCTGCTTCTCGCGAGCGCGAAAGTCATACCCGAACGTCTTCAGCAAGCGGGTTTTCAATTCGAGCACGCGGATCTGAAGTCTGCGCTGAACGACCTGTTGCAGACGAGACCTTCGACATGAACAGGAAGGACCGGTTCTCCACGAATGCGGCGCCTCATGCCGCGTCGATCCCTATGCAACGATGGTCATGAACTCCGATAACCCGCATCAGCCGGCACAAACAAGGCCATCAGCTTCGGGTGGATTCCTGGACGCCATAGAGCGGATCGGAAATCGCCTGCCTGACCCCACGACGCTCTTCCTGGTCGGTGCACTGTTCATCGTCTTCCTCTCAGACATCGCGGCCCGCGGGGAGTGGACCGTAGTGCAGCGCCTGCCGGAACAGGTTATCCTGCAAGATGGATCGGCCGGTGTGGCGTGGCGCGAGACCGGGGAGACCTTCACGTCCACCAGCCTGCTCACCCGGGACGGGCTCTTCTGGGTCGTCGGCAACATGGTTGAGAATTTCATGCGCTTCCCGCCCCTCGGCGTTGTCCTCGTGGGCATGCTGGGCATCGGAGTGGCGGAACGGACGGGGATGATCGCCACCGTGCTCAAGGCGTTCATGCTGGCGGTCCCGGGGAGGTTGCTGACTCCGGCCATGGTCTTCATCGGAATTATGTCGTCCCTTACACTGGACGCCGGATACGTCATACTTCCGCCCCTCGCGGCGGCGCTGTACAAGGCCGTGGGCCGGTCTCCGCTGGCCGGACTGGCCGCCGTATTCGCCGGCGTATCCGCGGGATTCAACGCCAATCTGTTCGTGACCGGGCTGGACCCCCTCCTGGCCGGTCTGTCCACGGCCGGGGCACAGACGATCGACGCGGCATACCAGGTTGCCGCCACGTGCAACTGGTATTTCATGATTGCGTCGACAGTAGTCATGACGCTGGTAGGGTGGCTCGTTACGGCCTGGTTCGTCGAAAGGCGCCTGGCGGGCAAGTCACCCGAGGAAGGCGGTCCGGCGCCCGCGACGTCGGCCGGACCGGAAGAACACGCTATGACGGCGGTGGAGAAGCGGGGCATGGTCCGGGCGTCCCTGGCGTTCTGCGTGGTGCTTTCGGCCATCGTGTTCCTGATTCTGTGGCCGGGCGCACCGCTGTACGGGACGGGCAGGTTGTTCGACCGCTGGGTGGAGGCCATCGTGCCCCTGCTTCTTTTCTGCTTCATCCTGCCCGGCATCGTGTATGGCATCTCGGTGGGCGCCATTAAGAACGACAAGGATGCGGCCCGCCTGCTCATAGAAACGATCGCCACCATGGCCCCGATCATCGTGCTTGCCTTCTTCGCCGCCCAGTTCATCGCCTACTTCCAGTATTCGGGTCTGGGCCGGATGCTGGCGATGGCTGGCGGCCAGGCCCTCGGCCAGGCGCAGATGCCGGCGTGGATGCTGATCATCGCCTTCATCCTGGTCACCCTGGTGTTCAACCTGCTCATCGGGTCCATGTCGGCCAAGTACGCGCTCTTCGCGCCAATCTTCATACCCATGTTCATGATGGTGGGCATAAGCCCCGAACTGACGCAGGCGGCCTACCGGATCGGCGACTCCGTGAGCAACACCATCACGCCGCTGAATCCCTACCTGGTGATCATCCTGGTCTTCATGCGCCAGTTTGTGCCCAGGGGGGCATGGGCACGCTGATTTCCACGATGCTCCCCTATACCGTGGTGTTTGCCGTCATCTGGACCCTTGTCCTCGTGATCTGGATGGCGATGGGCATCCCCCTCGGGCCGGCGGGCGGCCTGGTCTATGTCCCCTGAACAGGCGTATACGTCGGATTTTAGGCGCCGTTCGAGCGCTGAACGGCCGTTGAGGCAGCGTGATGGTCACGGATTTTCTGTCTTCGCCGCCGCATTCGAGCGCCGGCGCAGGTACAGGTAGGCAGGGATGCCGAGGGCAATCAGGGCGAGGCCCGATATGGACTCAACGGGGGTTTCGAAGAGCATGTTGGCGAGAATGCCGGCGGAACCGGCGATGAACAGCAGGGGAACGGCCGGGTAGCCCCAGGCTTTGTAGGGCCTGGGCAGGTCGGGCTGTTTCCTGCGCAGGGTGAATACCGCGGCCGCCCCGGCGATCCACAGCATGAGATTGGCGAAGGTGACAAAGGTAATCAGGTCTTCGAACGTACCGCTGAGGGTGAGCACGCATGCCCATGCGGCCTGAAAAATCACTGCCTGACCCGGTGTGCGGTACCTCGGATGTACCGTGCCCGCCCGTTTGAAGAACAGCCCGTCCCGCGCCATGGCGAAATAGACACGGGGTCCCACCAGGATGCTGGCGTTCAGCGCGCCGACGATGGACACGATGACGGCAGCCGAGATCAGTACGGCGCCCGTTTCTCCGAAGAGGGCGTTGGCAGCCACTTCACCGACCCGGACGATCCCGGCCATTTCCCCTACCGGCATGGCCTTCAGGTAGATGTAGTTCACCAGCAGATAGACCACGGTGACGCTCGCGGTGCCCACGACGAGAGCCCGGGGCAGGTTTCGCGCCGGGTCCCTGACCTCTCCCGCTACGAAGGTAACTTCCTCCCATCCGGCGAAGGCCCAGGCGACGGCGATAAGGGCGACGCCGAAAGCGACCACCAGTTGCCCGAAGTCAATATCCTGCGGGTTGATCCTGAAGTCGATGGGCTGTGTGGACCCGCTCCAGAGTCCGAACAGGATGAACAAACCGAGCGCGGCGACCTTGATCACCGAGGACACGTTGGTGATGTGCTTGCTGAAGGTGACGCCCCGGTAATTTACGACCGTAAGCAGGACGACCAGGGCCAGTGCCGTGACGTGGCCGGCGGAAAGGGAATACTGAAACGTCCAGCCTGGAAGGGCGATTTCGGTTTCGAAGAATACGTTGGCCATCCCGAAGGAGGGGATGAAGTACCCGGCGTATTCTGCGAATCCCACGGCGAGCGCGGCGATGATTCCGGTCAGGTACATGGTGAAGGACACCCAGCCGAAGAGGAATCCGCAGAACGGACCGTAAGCTTCCCGGAGATATACGTACTGGCCGCCGGCCCTGGGCATGGCGGCTCCGAGCTCGGAGTAGGCCAGCGCGCCGGCGAGGGCGTGCAGTCCGCCGAACAGCCAGGCAAGGAGTATGAGCGAGGCCGAGGGTATGCCCCGGGCCATCAGGCCGGTGGTGAGGAAAATCCCCGAACCGATCACGATGCCGATAATGATCATCGTGGTGTCGAAAAGACCGAGCTGGCGGACCAGGCCAGTCTTTTCTTTTTGATCGCTCGGAATTGCCATATATTGAGAATAGGGGACGTTCCGCGGGGTGGCCGCACATGGATGCGATCACGGCCCAGGCGGGCATATGGAAGTGGAAAGCGAACCTCCATGTTACGGGGACGGTTCGCCTAAGTCAAGGTGGGATTGCTGCAGGAAGGAAACCTCGATTGAACGATACGGCGCTGGACCTCATCGACTCGACGACCTACCCCATTCACCGGCCAGGATCGGCCACGTACAGCGCACTTGTCGCAAGGTGCAGGGATGATCTGGCGGACCGAAGCGCCTGCCTGTTGCCCGGATTCGTCACGGAGGAGGCCAGGGTACGGATGGTGGCCGAGGTGGACCGTGCCGCGCCCAGCGCTTTTCCTTGCCGGAACGCCCATAACGTATACCTCGAGGAGCACGACGGCGCCTTTCCGCCCGACCACCCCCGGCGAAGGCTCCAGGCAACGGACCTGGACTCGGTCGCCTTCGATCAGATGCGTCCCACAGACGGTCTGCACCAGTTGTATTCCTGGGATCCGCTCCTTTCCTTCATAGCCGACGTCCTCAACAAGGAACACTATTACAGGATGGCCGACCCCTTTGCCGCGCTGACGGTTAACGTCATGCGAGAGGGACAGAACCACGGCTGGCATTTCGACGAGTCCGAGGCTACGACTACCCTGATGGTACAGGCGCCCGAAGAAGGCGGCGCATTTGAGTACGCACCGAACGTCCGTCCGGAGGAAGGCGGGTCATACGATACCGTGGAACGGGTGCTGCGCGGCAGCTATCCGGACGTACGTACACTCGCCGTGAAGCCCGGTACGCTGATCCTCTTCGTCGGCTACCATTCCATGCACCAGGTGACACCGGTCAAGGGTCCGGTTACCCGGTATGTCGCCACGCTCTGCTATAAGGACCGGCCCAATGTCTGCAACAGCCCCGAGGTACAGAAGCTGTTCTACGGTCGGACGGCATGACGAAGGGAGTTTACGGGAAGAAGGTCGTTTTTGGAGATCGCTCAAGGACCAGGAGGTGGACCATTGCACGCAGTGATCATTGGGAACGGCGTAACAGGGGTAACAGCCGCCACGCGGCTCCGGCAGCTTCAGCCCGACTGGAAGGTCACGCTGGTATCGGGTGAATCGGCCTTCCACTATTCCCGCCCCGCACTCATGTACATCTTCATGGGGCACATGACCTACGAGGCGACGAAACCCTTCGAGGACAGTTTCTGGCGAGACCAGCGGCTGGACCTGGTCCGAGACTGGGTCACCGCCATCGATATCGACGACAGGCAACTGGTTCTACACCGGAACGGACGCCTGCCCTACGACCGTCTGCTGATCGCCACCGGCGCCAAATCGAACAAGTTCGGATGGCCGGGCCAGGACCTCGATGGCGTCCAGGGCCTGTACAACCTGAAAGACCTGCATCAACTGTATAAAAACGCCGAACGGGCCAGTCACGCGGTCATCGTCGGCGGCGGGCTGATCGGCATCGAACTCGCCGAGATGCTGCATTCGAGGCATATCCACGTCACGTTTCTCATACGCGAGCCCTCCTACTGGCGCAACATCCTGCCCATGGAAGAATCGGGCATGCTGAACCGGCTGATCGAGGAGCAGGGCATCGGCCTGATCAAGGAGACCAACCTGAAGGAAATCGTGGACGACGGCACAGGAAAGGTCGAAGCGGTCATTACCGAGTTCGACGACCGGATCGACTGCCAGCTGGTCGGTCTGACGCCGGGTGTTTCGCCCAACACGGACCTGGTCAAGTCGACGCCCATCGAAACGGGGCGGGGCGTCCTGGTCGACAACGCGTTCCGTACGAACATACCCGACATCTACGCCGCCGGGGACTGTGCGGAAATCGTCAGCCGGAACGGGGGACGCAACCTGATCCAGCAGGTCTGGTACACGGGCAAGAAGCAGGGCAAGGTCGCCGGTGAGGTGCTGGCCGGACAGGATACGGAGTACGACCCTGGGATCTGGTACAATTCGGCCAAGTTCTTCGACCTGGAGTACCAGACCTACGGCATGATTCTGAATACGCCCCAGCCCGGAGAGCGCCACCTTTTCTGGGAACATCCATCCCATCGCCACGCCGTCCGCATCGTCGGCGTCGACGGGTGCATCAAGGCATTCAATTTCATGGGGATCAGGGCCCGCCACGAAGTATGTGAGCGGTGGATTGCCGAGCGGCGTACCGTGGAGTACGTCCTGGACCACCTGGAAGAAGCCAACTTCGATCCGGAGTTTTTCGTCCGCCACGAGTCGGAGATCGTTCGCTCATTAAAGGAGCAACTCGCATGAGCACACCGCCCGCTGCACCGACGTTGATCGATCCGGAATCCATTTCGTACTTCTACGACGAGGAGGCCGAAGGGTTCGGCGAGCCCGAGTCCGCGGCGGAGGCGCCCAGGAACCCGGGCATGATGGTCTCCGCCGGCGTGATCGGGCTGGGTTTCCTCGCGCTCGTCGTATCCCTGCTCGGTATGCCGCTCTCAGGCGCCTGGACGCCCTTCCTGCTGTCCTTCGGCCTGCTGTCTGCCGGAACCATCGGTTACGTCTGGTTCACGTACAGGGACACGGTGCCCGGTATCAAGCACGACGGCATCATGTTCGGAAACACGACACACCGCGGCGCCATCGCCTGGGCGCTGGGCATCGCGCTCACCGGGTTCTACGTCGTACTGTACTGGTGGCCCGAATACCTGTCGCGTGCCATCGCGCTCGTTGAGCCGCTGTCGCAGGTCCTGGCGGGGCAGCCGGCGAACCAGTGGTTTCTATACGGGTTTCTCTACACGATGGCCGTGGTGCTCTTCGGATTCCGCATGTTCATGCGTTACCGCCACAACCGTTATCACATCATCCGAACGATTTCGGTCATGTTCTTTCAACTGGTCCTGGCCTTCGTCCTTCCCCAGTTCCTCCGCGCGCTGAACGAACCGGAGTTCTACTTCAGCTACTTCTGGCCCCTGAAGTACGACTACCTGTTCCCCGGTACCGTGGATTACCTGGTCAACAGCCCGGGCGCCCTGGGTTCGTTCATGGTGTTCTGGGGGGTGGCCTGCACGTTTATCGCCACGCCCGTGCTGACCTATTTCTACGGCAAGCGGTGGTACTGTTCCTGGGTATGCGGCTGCGGCGGGCTCGCCGAAACCCTCGGCGACCCCTGGCGGCACCTGACGCCCAAATCGACCGTATCGTGGAAAATCGAACGGGCGATCATTTACGCGGTGCTCCTGCTCATCATCGCGACGACGGCCGTGCTCTGGGTGAGCAGCACGTCCGAAGGCGCGCTGAGCGCCATTTCCGCTCCGTTGAAACAGTGGTACGGTTTCTACATCGGCGCGGTCTTCGCCGGGGTCATCGGAGTAGGGTTCTATCCCATACTCGGCAATCGGGTCTGGTGCCGCTTCGGGTGCCCGATGGCCGCGGTGCTGGGCATCATCCAGCGCTTCTTCTCCCGGTTCCGAATCACAACCAACGGCGGGCAGTGCATGTCCTGCGGTAACTGCACGACCTATTGCGAAATGGGCATCGACGTGCGGGCCTATGCGGAGCGCGGCGAGAATATCGTCCGGTCTTCCTGCGTGGGATGCGGGGTCTGTTCGGCCGTGTGTCCCCGGGGCGTGCTCAAGCTCGAGAACGGCATGTCCCACGGAGACCGCTACCCGGGGTCCGACAAACCGCTGAGCGCTTTCTCCGAGGCCGTCAGCAAGGGCGCCAGGGTCTACGGCGACCGCGATGGCTACGTATAGTGGCCTTGCAGTACAGGGCGCCACCCTGTACTACCTGACCAGGAAAATAACCACCGCGACCGTGACGATGCTGCAGATGGTGGACAGGAACACGGCGTTGGCCGCGAAATCCTCCCGGCTGCCGAATTCCATCGCGATCAGCACGGTATTGATCGCGGTTGGATAACTGGTGGATACAACCAGGATCGGGGCGATTCTGGGATCGATGTCCAGCAGGAGCACGAGGCCGTAGCCGATCAGGGGAGAGACCAGCAGACGGCAGACCAGGGACGCCAGGCTGGCTTTCCACTCCAGCGTGATGGGGGTCCGGGCCAGCTGCATGCCCAGGGTGACCAGAGCCATGGGAACGAGCGCTTCGGCCAGGTACTCGATCGGAAGCCAGATAAAGCCCGGGAGCTGCAGGCCGTAGTTCCGGATCGCGAAGGCCAGGATCAGCGCATAGACGAATGGCATCTTGAAGGACTGCAGGAAGGCTCTCCGGGCGGACAGGCGTCCAATCGAAACGAAGAACAACCCCAGGGTGAAAACCAGAAAGTTCTGGACGGCCAGGACGATGGACTGGACGGCCAGGCCCAGGGAGGGAAAAGACAGTTCACTGGCCGGAAAGCCGTAATTCCCGCTGTTGTAATACATGACGGACAGGCTGAAGGCCTGTTTCATGTCATTCCGGTACCGCATGACCAGGGATCCGATCACACTGAGCACGTAAAGCGCGACCAGCATGAGCAGGCAGAATACGGCGGTGTCCCATACGAATTCGGAGGAAAGCTCAGACTGGGTGAGGGATACGACGAGCGTAGCGGGCATGACTAGGTACAGCAGTATCCGCGTCAGGGCCTGCAGGTCGAACCGCCATTTTTTCTGGAACAGGTACCCGAGCGAAATGAGAACGAAAATCGGGGCGATGATGTCGATCAGGATGTTCAGAAATGGCATCGGATCGCCAGGGAAGGGGTCAGGACAGGTTAAGGTGGAGAGCTCGCGCCGATGTCAGCTTTCACGCAAAAGGATCGAAGCGGCCGTCCGCCGCCGTCCACCCCCCGTCGACGAACATGACGGAACCCGTGGTGTATGAGCTGGCGTCAGAGGCCAGGTAGAGGACGGCCCCCGCGATTTCCTCCGGTTTGGCCCATCGCCGGAGCATGGTCTTGTCGGCGTATGCGCCGTACCAGTCCGGCTGCCGTTTGATCTGGGCCGTCAGCGGCGTATCCACGACGCCGGGGGCGATTGCGTTGGCCCGTACGCCCTTGTCGGCGAGTTCGGCCGCCAACGCGCGGATCATGAGGACCACGCCGGACTTGGTCGCTGCGTAGACGCCCTGTCCGGGCTCCACCACCTGGGACCGGATACTCGAGAAAACGATGATGCTGCCTCCGCCGTTTTCAGACATGGACCGTGCAGTTTCACGTACGAGGCGGAAGGTTCCCTTCAGGTTGAGATCGACGACCCGGTCGTATTCCTCGTCCGTGTAGTCGAGAAGCTTTTTTCGAATGTTGACGCCAGGCGTGCTGACGAGGGCGTCGGGGGGAGAAATCCGATCAAGCACCTGCTGGATCTGTCCGGTATCCCGCATATCGAGCGCGACCGCTTCGGCCGATTCACCGTGTGCGCGAATCTCGTCGGATACGGAGTCCGCCGCCTCCTCCCGCACGTCCGCGCAGACCACGTGTGCGCCGAACTGGGCGAGGCACATGGCAGAGCACCGGCCGATGCCGCTGCCGGCGCCGACGACCAGCGCGTTTCGGCCCGTCATATCGAAGAGGTTCTTGTAGTCGGCCATGTAGGGTCTCGGGTTATCGATGATTACGTCCTGCCGTGCGTCATGTTGGCCGGTCGATCCGGGATCCGGTGGACCAGCGGAACGGCCACTATCTTAGAGTGAGGGTCCGCCCCTGTCAAGAGGTTCGGTCCCGAACGGGTTGGGCGTTTAGTGTCGAATGAAGCAAGTATGCTCCAATGGAACCAGGGGCACGGAACTGCCTGGGGAGGAAGGTAATGACCGGGAAAACGCTCATTGTCGCGAATCCGAAATCGGGGTGCGGGCGTGGCGTGACCTACGCGGAGCGGGTACGGGAATTGTTGGCTGCGAACCAGGTGTCCGCCGAAATCCGCCACACATCGACCCGGGGCGAGGCGGAGACCATCGCGGCGGAAGCCGTGCGCACCGGGTATTCCTGCGTCGCCGCGTGCGGCGGCGACGGGACCGTGCACGAAGTAGTGAACGCACTGGCTGGAACGGATGTCAACCTCTGCATCCTTCCCTGCGGGCGCGGAAACGATTTCGCCCGGGCGATCGGTATCCCTGCCTCACCCGAAAAGGCGGCATCCATTCTACTTCAGAGCCATGTCAGGCCCTTCGACCTGGGAAAGGTGAACAACCGGTACTTCGCGACAGTGGTGACGCTGGGATTCGATTCGGAGGTGGCCAGGCTGGTCTATGACGGCGAAGTGCCGCTCAAGGGCATGGCAGCCTACCTCTGGGGCCTGGCGCGTATGCTGCGTATTTACCGGGGCGTGGATCTGCGCATGTCCGGCGATTTCGGTACGATTAATCAAACGGTCCTGCTGGCGGCCACCGGGAACACCAGCACTTACGGCGGCGGGATAAAGATCGTGCCGAATGCCAGTCCGACGGACGGGGAACTCGATGTCTGCCTCGTGCGCATGATGAGCCCGAGCCGTGTCCTGCGCATATTTCCAAGGGTCTACTGGGGCGGCCACCTGAATCACCCCAGCATCTTCTCGTACAGGACGGGTAGTTTGAAAATGGAAACGGAACAGCCGGTTGTGCTGTTCGCCGACGGCGAACCCATTGGCGAGACGCCCGCGGAGATCAGGTCCGCGCCCGGCGCGCTGCGGGTAGTGTGCCCGGACCCTGCGGCCTGAACGGCGTACTGGATTCTACTGCGTTATTTCCGGCTTTTGTATAGCCGTGAATACATGAGGCCGCCTACGGTGCCGTCGGGGTACCTGGTATAACCCTTCAGGTTCGATTTGCGAAGCTGCATCGTGAGGGGATGGAACACGAAGGCGGCGGCGTAGTCCCCCACGAGAATCTCCTCCGCCTGCCTGTAGAGACTCGTGCGCCTTACCGGGTCCAGTTCCGCACCGGCGCTTTCCACCAGCGCATCGAATTCGGAATCCGCCCAGTCGTGCCGCCCCGCGCCTTTCGGCTGGGAGTGCCAGGTCATGTCGAGCATGTTGCGGGGGTCCATGTAATCGGCGACGAACCGCAGAAAGCCGAAGTCCATTTCCCAGTTGTACAGTTTGCTCATGTAGGCCGTCCGGTCCAGGGTCCGGATGGAGACTTTAACCCCGAGGTGCTCCAGCAGCATGCTCTGAATAGCGACGCCCGCCATCTGCATGGAAGGCGTCGGCGCCCGAATCCACATTTCCTGCCTGGGAAACCCTCTTCCGTTCGGATAGCCGGCCTCCCGCATCAGCGTTTTCGCCCGCTCGGGATCGAAAGCCTGGTACGGTTTCATGGCATCGCCGTTGTACTCCTTGAAGTCCGGGGGCATCATGGAATAGGCCGGTGCAGCAGCCCCTCTCAGGACCACCTGGCTGATAGCCTCCCTATTCAGCGCACGTGCAAAGGCCTCCCTTACTCGTATGTCATTGAAGGGCGGATCGGACGTGTTGAAGAACAGGTACCAGGTCGTTCTTCCGGGAGATCTGACGAGTTCCCGGCTGAGCACCGGGTGCCGTTCGATTCGATCCAGGTCGTTGATGTCTACCGTTTCCACGTCCACTTCGTTGTTTTCGTAGGCCAGGACGGTCTGCGCCGCCGCGTAGCGGAAGGGATGAATGACCTTCTCCAGCAAAGGTTTGTGGGGACCGTTGTACATGGGATCGGGCACGAAGGTCATGTGGCTGCCGGTCGCCCATTCGGCCATCCGGAAGCCGGAATTCGACACGATGTTTTCGACTTCGGTCCATCTCCGGCCATGTTTCTCGACGGCCCATCGCGGCGTGGGGTACGCCAGGCCGAAGGACACGACGTGGGGAAAATGGGGCGCGCCGCGCTCCAGAAGCACCTGCAGCGTTAGATCGTCCACGGCCCTGACGCCCAGTTGAGCCAGATCCTCGATATCTCCGAGACTGATTTCCTTCGCGTTCATGATGTCATAATAGAAGAAGGCGTAGGGATTGGCGTTGGCGGGATCGAGCATGCGTCTGAAAGCGTAGACGAAATCGTGGGCCGTAACGGGCCTGCCATCGTTCCAACGCGCGCCGGGACGCAGATGGAACGTCCATTCCCGGGCGTCGTCGGAGACGTCGTAACCGGTGGCGGCGGCCGGGATGGGCTGCCACAACTCGTCTCTGATGAGCAGGGTCTCGAAGGGCAGCAGCGTGGACTCGCCGTCGTACAGGTTGATCTGGATGTCGAGGCTGCGCGGTTCGGGACTCATCACGCGGAAAACCTGCTGGTCCGGCGGCGCCGCGTCGGCGGGCAAGGCGACACCGACCGAATTGGAGTGTTGACCATGGATAAGACAAGCCGGCGACAGAGTAGCCGCGGCCAGAAGCAAGACGGAGCGTATCCTGAACATACTGTTTCCCGGGTTGGTTGGAACTGGACCGTTTGTACCGTTGATGCGCGGTCAATATAGACCCGCCGGCGAAGGAAGGTCAAGAGATAGTCCATCGTCTTGTATTTGCTTGACATCCTCCATCCCGGTGACTACTTGATTACACTGTTTGTCAGTCACTATCCATGCGCTGTTCCCGGTCATGCCCATAATGTCCGAAAACACCTTTACCTTCGACCGCGTCGTCCGGATCGCAATCGCCGCGGCAGTGATCTGGCTGCTGATTGCCTTTATCGCCTACGTGAGCGACATTCTCATCCCTTTCGCGGTCGCGCTGCTGCTCGCCTACCTGATTAACCCACTGACTTCATGGCTGCAGCGAAAGCTGCCGTTCAAACAGCGGATCGTCTCCGTACTGCTGAGCCTGACGGTTATCCTGGGCGGCGTGGTCCTTTTTCTGGCGATTCTGATCCCCATGGTCGTTTCCGAGGTCGTGCATATGCAAAATCTGCTGACCGGAGTGGTGAACACGGATCAGTGGCAGGCGGCTCTGCAGGACTACGTGCCCGAGGAAATCCGGGTCTACATCACGGATCTCGTCGCGTTTGAAGAACTCGTCCACCTGCTGAACTTCGAAAACATCAGGGTTTTCTTCCAGCAGATCCTGCCAGGCATCTGGGGTGTGTTCTCGGGTACAGTCAGCTTCGTGATCGGGTTGGCGGTCGTGATCATCATATTGCTCTACCTGGTCTTCATTCTGCTGGATTATGATGAGATCACCGAGGGATGGAAGGAATTGATCCCCGATCGGTACAGGCAGGTGGTGCTGGACGTTGTATGCGACTTCACTACGGCCATGAGAGTGTATTTCCGTGCCCAGGCCCTCATAGCCTTTATCGTGGGACTGCTCTTCGCGCTGGGATTCTGGTTGATCGGGCTGCCGATGGGTATTCTGCTGGGCCTTTTTATCGGCCTGCTCAACATGGTGCCCTACCTGCAGGTCGTGGGGCTCATTCCGTCCGTGCTGTTTGCAGTTGTGGCGGCGTTGGGCGCGGGCGAGAGTATCTGGATCATGCTGGGTCTCGTGCTTGCCGTGTTCGCCGTCGTGCAGATAATCCAGGACGCCATACTGGTTCCCCGGATCATGGGAAAGGTGACCGGGTTCAATCCGGCCGTCATCCTGCTCTCCCTGTCCGTCTGGGGCAAGCTGCTGGGCATTCTGGGACTGCTGATCGCGCTTCCGGCGACGTTCCTGATCCATTCGTACTACAAGAGATACCTGAAAGGCGCTCTTACGGAGGAGAAGCCGGTTCAGCCTTGATTGGACCATGACGACGAAGCGCCGTAACATTCCGTTCAATAGCCGACACAACCTGGGAAGCAGACGACGAATAAGGAGCGGTAAATGGAAAGAATCTCATGGGACGAGTATTTCCTTCGCATCGCATATGCCGTTTCGGCGCGTTCGAATTGCATTCGCAGGCATGTCGGCGCCGTGATCGTGAACGACAAGATCATTACCAGCACGGGCTACAACGGTACCCCCATGGGCATACCCAACTGCTTCGACGGTGGATGTAAACGATGCAACTCGGACGGGCCGTCCGGGGCGAACCTCGACGAATGTGTCTGCATGCACGCCGAGGAAAACGCCATCCTTTTTGCCGCGCGCCACGGTTCGTCCACGAGCGGCGCAACGCTTTACGCCACCAACAAACCCTGCCTGGGCTGTCTTAAAAAGTCCATTCAGGCGGGGATTCGCCGGGTTGTTTATGCGGAGCAGTACACCTACACGAAATCCATTGAGGAAGTGTATGACTGGCTGGTGGAAGAATCCGGTATCGAGATGGTCGAATTGAAATTGGACGCGAGTCCTGAAGCGGTCGTGAATACCGCCTGAGGTTGGTGAGATTCTGCTTGACGCATGAATCGGAAGCACGGAAATTACGCGGCGACTCCTCCATCGATTCTGTACCCCTGTTACGGGGGGCGTATTGCATACCAGCGATCGCATAACGCAATCGGATTTCGAGTATCTCCGGCTGCAGGATACCGGGCCGGTGGGCATATCATTTTCCGATGTGTATCCCGATTACCATCCACAGGATCGCGTGGGGTTTGTTTGCCCCCGGCTGGAAGACGGTGTGCTCGGGCTGTGCGCTGCCGTCCTGGGCCTGGCGACCGGGTTCTACGATCGCCTCCGGTCGAAAGGGAACGAATTCTTCGACTATCCACTGCACCATGCCTTCATCGGAGGGAGTGAGGCGCGGGTACGCACGCGAAGCGGAGATCTGGACCTGTCCACCTGGGAGATGGGAAGCGCCTGGGGATGGCTGGACGTCTGGCCGGAGACCAACTGGCATCTCTGCCCGGCGACTCCGGAATGTATGCTCGAAGCGTTGTTTAGACACCAGGTCAACCGGGTATGTTGGCCGGCTTCGTTCATGCCGGGTTCCGTAGAGAAACCGCTTTCGCATTACGCGTATAAGCTGTTGAGCGGCAGGCTGAAATCAGTCTGGTATTACGACTGCGGGGACGGGAACCTGGAAGTCCGTGCATCGGGTTCCGCGGCGGACGTCATCCGGGAGAGCCTGGAACGTCTTCCCCAGGGTGCAGCGGTTAGGGACCACGCGTCGGAAATATCATTCGGTCCATGGATTGGTAACCATTTCAAAACAGTGAAACCCCAGGCATTTCTAGAAGATATGGCGGTCTGCTTCACTGATGATTGAACCAGTGGCAGGACCTGAAATCAGATTTCGAACGAACTACAGAAGGCCTGTCATGATGACCGTCAGGACCGGCCGCTGTGCAAGAAAGGAGAAGTGATTCATGGTGGACAGATCCTTCCTGTTCGATGACGACGCCATGCGCGACTTTATCGTAAACGGCTACCACGTGATCAACGTGGATCAGCCGGTTGCGCTCCACGACGGGATTTACGAGAAGACGAAGGCGATCATCGACGATGACGGGAATCCGGGAAACAACCTGTTGCCGCGTGTGCCCGAGATCCAACAGGTCTACGACGATCCTGCTGTTCAAGGCGCACTGACGAGCCTGCTCGGACCGGACTACGTCATGCACGCTCACCGCCACCCGCACGTAAACCCGCCGAACAGCCGTGGAGGCAGCTGGCACAAGGACAGTTACTGGGGTTACACCAAGGTGCGGGATCACCATCCGCGGTGGATCATGGCCATGTACTACCCCCAGGACACCCCGGTTGAAATCGGACCGACGGGGGTAATACCCGGCAGCCACTACTTCGAGTCCCGCGAAGAGACCGTAGGAGGGAACGGGTCGGTCCCAGATGGATTCCCCGCGAGCGGCAAGGCGGGAACCATTACCATCATACACTTCGACCTCTGGCACCGGGCGTTTCCGAACGCAACGGACAAGGTCCGCTATATGATGAAATTCCAGTTTACGAGAATGTCAGAGCCGAACCGCCCCTGCTGGAACAATCAACGAGATGAAATCGACCTGGGCGACCTGTCGGACGATCCCCGGAGCGCCATGTGGCGGAACATGTGGCACTGGCTTGCCGGAAACGGCTCGGCGGGAGCCAGGCGGGAAGGCGAGGAACACGTCGAGGCGCTTGCCCGGGACCTGACGCATGAACTCGAACAGAAGCGTTTGCACGCGGCCTATAACCTGGCCGAGTGCGGAGAATCCGCGCTTCCGCATTTCCTCGAAGCACTGCAACACGAAAGGGATGAAGTCCGGCGTGAAGCGTGTTATGGACTAAGCGCGCTGGGTACCGCCGCCGTAGATCCGTTGGTCTCTCTGCTCGGACACGAGAACGAACGCGTCAGGGGATACGCGGTTTACGCCCTTGGAGACATCCGGCACCACAACCCATCGGTTACGGGGCACCTCGCGGGTCATACAGACGACCCATCGCCTTTTGTCCGGCAGAACGTGGCCGATGCACTGGGCCAGATCAGGCTGGCTGCGGATTCGTCCGTTCCCGCGCTGATCGGTATGATGAAGGACGAGGATGAGCAGGTTCGGTCCAGAACCGCCTATGCGCTGGCCCGATTCGGAGTCGAGGCTCAGACGGCCGTTCAAGACCTTGCGGATGCGTGCTACGATGAAAACCGGTATGTACAGGGGCATGCCGCCGTTGCCCTCGAACAGATCGGCACGCCAGAAGCCCTGCGCACGCTGCTGCACTGGCTGCAGGCCTCGCGGTGGTGTCCACTGACGACGGCGAAGAGCACGTTTTAGCGGTCGGCACACCCCGATTTAATCCGTGGTCTTGCGCTGTCCATGCGGTCCGCCAGCCCATGCGGTCCGCCAGGTACGAGTTCACTCCCGCCTGCTACCAGTCGTGTATCATGTGGCCCTGTCCGGGATAGAACAAGGCATCCACAAAGAACGACAGAACGATACCCAGCGTGTAACCGAGCAGGACGCCAAGGAAGAACCGCTGACCCGTGCGGTAGGTGCTGGTCCCGACCTTCAGCAGAATGAACTTGGCGAGCCATGCGAGGAAGACGGACAGGATCGAGTCCCGGATATTGCTGGCGAAACAAATGGCGAAACCCACCGGGGCGAGGGGCCACCAGACCAGCCAGTGCCGGAGTTTCAGCAGCAACAGGAAGGTCGCCGCGCCAGCCGCCATGAACCAGGGCTCGTTCTGACCCAGGGACAGCGGGTTCTTCATCCAGGTTACGATCTCGTCGTAGTAGTTCTTGTTGAGCCCGTCGAACGCCCCGCCTCCGAAGTTATATGCTCCGATCGCATAGCCCGACTGTATCGAGTAAGCCAACGCCGTGACCATGCTGACGAGAAAGGTGGCGGCGAGTACGAGCAGCAACCCTTTCTTCCTCGGCCAGAATCCGTCCGCCAGGCGATCTGCCAGCACGACCGAACCCATACCCAGCCCGCGCCAGTTCCGCGCATACGCGCTGGCCAGGCCCAGTGCCGTAAGACTTGGCGCCGATACGTTCCCTGAACCCAGGGACAGCACCGTGATCTGGTGCGCGTTCACGGGCAAATCGAGGAACACCACCCCTGTTTCGGCGATTACCTTTGTCGTGCCGAAGTATAGAATGAACAGAAATGCCAGGAACACCGCCATCACCGAAAACGCCAGGCCGGACTGGTACAGCCATGCGCAGATAAATACGGATCCAAGCAGGAATCCGATCACGGCGGTCCTGTAGGACACGAGTTCCTTTGTATCGTCCAGTCCGGAGTCCCGCCCAATCGCTTTCTTGACTACGCCCGCCAGGTGCCGCCTGGCGGCCCAGAGACTGTAACCCACGTACACCAGGAATCCGCCGAAAAACTGTGCGTTGACGCCGCCGCTGCCGCCGGGACCGCTGCTGGCCGTGTTGAGTCCTATGTAATTCAGTGCGCCGATTTCGAGCAGCCCCAGCATGAAGAAGACCCAGATGCTCAGCAGGATATCTACGTTGATAAAGTAGCCGAAGCCGAGCATGTAGGGGCTGATACGCAGGGGAATGGAGGGGAACATCGGACTCAATTGGAGCGGAGTCTCGAAGAAGGTGCCGACGGGGAGCTGCGGCACGATATGGGCGAAGGACACGATATTCCAGAGTGCGATGGCCAGCGCGAGGATGAACCCGATCTGGAACAGGCGGTCGTAGACGAGTCCTGGCCAGCGGCCGGGAGACTGGTCCCCGGCTATGAGTTCGAGGGGTACCTGGACGAGGGGAAAAGTTAGCCGCTCGTACTCCACCCACTGTTTTCTGAATATGGTAGCCACGCAGGCGCCGACGACGAATATCGCGACGAAAAAGCTCATCCACCAGGCGACGGGGATGATCCACGGGGACCAGGGTATGGCGCCTCCCGGAGGCAGTCCTTCGTAAAACCACCCCATGGCGTTGTTCTGGTTGCTCGCCACGAGCCATTCCGGCAGAAAGGGGTGGAAGAGCTCCACCCACTGGTTTTCCGGCTGGGCGAAGTAAAAGGGCGTCGATATGATGGTCAGGAAGTACGACACGAAGGCCTTGCCGGGTATGAGGCTCGAAATCAGCAGGATGCAGAAGATCAGCGCGAGTTCTCTGCCGGTGAATGCGGCCCGTTGGGACATACCGCGTACCAGGGGATTGTACACGAAGGTGACGAGCAGAAAGAGCGCCAGGGCGGAAATGGGCAGGTGGGCCACCGACATGCGGGACGTGTGCAGGATATAGGTCCCGTACGTCACCCAGATGTTGAGGATGATGGCCAGGACCAGTCCCGTGGCGAGTGACCTCGACGTGATCACGGAGGCTGGCGGGGATTCCCTTGTCGGTATATGCTTGGTTGTGTCAGTCAATCAGGTCTCGCATCGGTCTATGGATACCGGATCAGCAGGCCGTCGCGGCGTATGTCCTTGCGTCAGCAGGCCGTCGCGGCGTATGTCCTTGCGTCAGGCAGACTGGCGTTCCCGCCATTCGACCTCCATGGGATCGGGGATGGCGTAGGGTTTGACGCGTTGTTCGTGCAGCCACTCCGACAGGTAGTGATCCATGCGTTGCTGGATTTCCGGCCGTTCCAGGGCCAGGTTGTACGTCTGATTCGGGTCGTTACGCATATCATACAAGGCCACTGGATCGAACCGGTAACCGAAGTCGTCGTACGTCCTGACCATGAGATGGCCGGGTGTCCGCACCGCCCGTTGCAACGTGTACAGGCCGTGACCCCAGACCAGGAAGTCGTGCAGGTGGCAGCGTCCGGTCGCGAGTCCTTCCGCGAAAGACCGGCCGTCATAGTATTCCGGTACTTCCCCGCCAATCAGGTCGATCAGCGTGGCGCTGAAATCTACATTGTATAGCAGGTCGTCACAAGAGGATCCTGGCGGCGTAGTCCCCGGCCACTTGATGATCAGCGGGACCCGGTGTATGCATTCGTCGGCGCAGACGTGATCCCCGTAGATGCCGTGCTCTCCCATGGCCTCGCCGTGATCCGCCGAGACGATGACCGCCGTGTCGTCCAGGCTGCCCAGGGCGTCCAGCACCTGCTCCACGTGATGGTCGGCGTACCGGATCTCCGCGTCGTATCCGGTCACCAGGTGATTCAGGTCGTCCGTGTTCCGGATGGCGTCCGGCATATTCGGCGTGGGACTGGGCCGGTTCTGGGGAAAGAGGTGGGACGCGGTGAACCAACCGTCGATGTCCTGGTGGCCGCGGATCGCTTCGTTGTCCGGCCAGCTCACCGCCGGCGGATGGGCCGTCATACGTTCGAACCGGTCGCGGGGGGCTTCGTAAACCCGGTGCGGGTCCCAGTAGTTGATGTACAGGAAGTAATCGTCCCGGTCGCCGTTCGCGGCGATCCATTTCAGTACGGCTTCGTTGACCTCGTCCGCCGTCTCGTCCCCCGTCTTCAGGTTGGGCGAATGGAACTCCGACCAGCCCAGCCCGAACCAGGTCGCGCAGTGCCGGGTGGGGAAGTTGGAGAAGCAGACCGTGTCGTAGCCGTGCTGGCGCAGCCGTCTTTGCACCAACTGGTTCCGCTCGTCGGGCCCGCCGTAGCGCTGCTCCAGGATGTGAAGCCTGGAAGCGGGACCGCCGTGGGTCACCACGCCGTTGTTGATCCCGAAACGGCCGGTTATCCAGCCGTGCCGCGAAGGCATGCAGGGAGAGTCTGCGCAGTAGTACCGGTCGAACCGCATCCCCTGCGCGGCGATTTCATCGATGGCGGGCGAGGTGGGCCGGCCGTAGCCGTAGCAACCCAGGTGGTCGGGCCTCAGACTGTCGATGTCGAAATAGACGATGCGCAAGGAGGATTACCGGAATCCTGTGTATATTGAGGGAGACCGCTACGCCGCAACGGCCTTGTCGATGATTACCTTCATCTTGTCGCCGTGTTTGTGTCGGCTGGCGGCTTCGATGAGGGCTTCGATGGGCAGAAACCCGTTGTCCTGGAGCCAGTGGGCGATGGCGGCCAGTGCGGCGCCTTTCGGTCCGCCCGTCTTTCTGAAATCCCCGGTCACCACGTTGGACGGACCGGACTGATCGGGCGGATCGAGCGGACCGGGACTCCCTCCAAGCTCGGTACCAAGCTTCTCGTCCGCGATCACAAGGGTGTGGCCGCCGATGCGGGACTGCACCTTGTCCAGCCCATCCTGCGATATGACGATCATGATGTCGGGACAGTCGATCCCGGTGTAATGGATGGGGTCCCTGGAGAGGATGACTTCCGCGACGGAAAACCCCGTGCCGATCGTGATGGGGTAATCGCCCTTCTTGGTGGCGGACAGGCCGGCCGTAATGCCCGCGGTGGACAGCAGGTCACCCGCGGACTGAATGGCCTCACCGGCCGAACCGGCGACGATGATCTCCAGGCGGCCGTCCAGCGGCGCATCGCATGTGCGTTCGATTGGTTTCAATCCATCCAGCAGGGAGCGGCCGGTAGCCCGGTGCGGCATGCCAACCGCGCGACTGTTCCGCGTTACTACGCTCTCGTAGTCCGCCGTATCATGGAGTTCCTGTACTTTCCTCAATCCGTACGCAGGACACATCTCCACGATTTCGATGAGGGAGAATCCGGAGGTGGACAGGGCCTCCTTCCAAAGCTCTGACGTGTCCTTGCCGATGAACGTCCGTGCGGTGTACGCCGCGCCGGCGTTGTGCGCCAGGGCGCAGATGTCGTATCCTGGCACGGCCGATTCCGGGCGCTCCGGTTCTTTGAACTCGGTGGAGGACAGTCCACTGGTCTGTCCGCCCGTCATCCCGTATACCATGTTGTTCTGAACCACGAGGGTGAGATCCAGATTGTGCCGTGCCGCTTCGAGCAGGTGCTGCAGGCCGATCGTGGCGCCACCGTCGCCCTGCAGGGCGATGATCTTCTTCTCCGGATGCTCCAGTCCCATGCGGATGCCCATGGCCAGGGCGACCGCCCGGCCGTGGAGCCCGTGAATGGTGTGGCAGGTCAGGAGCGGATCAACGAGCCCCGTGCAGCCGATGTCGCTTACCACGATGACGTCGAGCGGGTCCACGTCCATGTCCGCGATCGCCTTGCTCATGGATTTGTTGGCGACGGTATGACCACAGCCCGGGCAGTAGGGCATTTTCAGGTCATTCAGGATGGTTTCCTGCATTGCCTTACTCCTTCCGCGATCTCCTGCGGGGTGATCATATTGCCGATTTTGTTGACGCCGAATACCCGGCCGTCCTGACGGTTGCCAAAGAGCAGTTCCCGTAGCAGGCCGGAGATATTTTCTTCCACGACGACGATGTGCTCGTATGCATCAAGCAACTCGTAGATACGCGGCGGTACCGGCAGCAGCGTTTTCATGACCAGGAGCGAAACGGAGTCGCCGCCCGAGCGGAGTGAACCGACCGCTTCCCTCGCGGCTTCCGCCGAGATGCCGTAGGTCAGGATGACCGTGTCGGCGTCCTCGGCCCGATCATGGTCGTAAAAGGTGTAATCATCGATACGCTGTTCGATCTTGTTCTTGAGCCGTTCGGTATTGCCGAGGGCTTCGGGGCTGTTCTTCTGCGTAATACCTTCCATGTCATGGGTAGATGAATTCAGCCGGACCTGGTGCAGGTCGTTGCCCAGTGGCAGGAATGGCGGCGCCAGGTTCCCGTTGACCCCGTAAGTCTTGTACTCCCCATTTCCTTCGAACACGTGGCGTTCCGCCCGCTGCACTTCCCTCAAGCTGGAAATGTTCATGTTCTGGTTGGTCATGACCATTTCCTTCGAGGTCAATAACACCACCGGTGTGCGGAGGTTTACCGACGTATGCACGCTGGCGGCCGCCATGTCCCAGCAATCGTTCAGGTTCGAGGGACAGAACACCGGAATCGAATACCCTCCGGAGATGCAACCCCTTAGGAGGAGCAGATCCCCCTGGCCGCCCGTGGTGGCCGAACCGGTACTCGGCCCGAGGCGCTGGGCGAGGATAATGACCATGGGCAGTTCCATCATGAAGGACATGTTGATGGATTCGATCATCAGGGCGAAGCCTGGAAAGGCGGAGGCGGTGACAGGAAACACGCCCGAAGACGAAAAACCTGCGGACCACTGTAGCGCGGTGATCTCGTCCGGTGCTTCCAGGGCAATGGGGATGCGCTGTTTGGCGCCCGCGAAGAGCCAGTTGACGGGGGTGATGGGGTATCCGATGTAAGCGCCCACCCCGGCCCGGGCCATCGCTTCGATGATCAGTCTGGATCCGTCCAGAAAGACCATGCGTTCACCGTCAGCAGTCATCGTCGTGTTCTCCGGTTATTCCTGCATGGATTCCGCCACGATCTCGGCGATATCCCGGACCCGCATGGGTTCGCCGGCCCGCTTGTTGGCGTCGTTCATCATCCTGGCACAAAAGGGACAACCCACGGCCAGGGTATCAGCCCCGGTTTCTCTGGCCTCCCGGAAGCGATTATCGCTGACCGCTTCCCTGCCTTCTTCTTCTTCTTTCCAGACCTGGGCGCCGCCCGCTCCGCAGCAGAATGACCGGTTCCTGCTCCGGGCCATCTCCACCAGGTTTGGCCCGGCGGCCGCCAGCGCTTCCCGAGGCGCTTCGTACTCGCCGCCGTGGCGTCCCAGATAACACGGGTCGTGATAGGTTGCCCGCGTCCCTTCCTCTCCGTTTACCGCGATCCTGCCGTCGTTCCTGAGATCGGCGATGAGCTGCGTGTGGTGCATGACCTCGTAACGCCCACCCAGCGCGCCGTACTCGTTCTTCAGGGTATGGAGGCAGTGGGGGCAACCCGTGACGATGCGTTTGCGGTCGGCGCCCGCCGCGTTCAGCGTTTCGATGTTGCCTTCGGCAGCCATACTGAAAAGATACTCGTTTCCGGCTCTTCGCGCCAGATCTCCCGTGCAGGACTCGTCATTCCCAAGCACGGCGAAGTCTATACCGGACCGGTGCATGACCGTGGCGATGGCCCGTGCCGTGTCCCGGGCGCCCGGGTCGAATGCTCCGGCGCAGCCGACCCACAACAGCACGTCGTAGTCCGGATTCTCCGCGACCGTCGGTACCTTGAAATCCAGGGCTTCGGTCCATTCCATGCGGTCTCCGGCCATCTGCCAGGGATTGCCGTTTCGCTCGATTCCGGTAAAGGCGCCTTTCAGTTCATTCGGAAAGGCACTTTCCATCAGCACCTGGTTCTGGCGCATGGAAAGGATGTCGAACATGGGTTCGTTGCCGACGGGGCAGGCTTCGGTACAGGCCCCGCAGGTCGTACACGCCCACAGCGCGCTTTCGCTTATGGCGTAGGTGAGTAGCGGTTCTTCGTCGCCTCCACCCGTCGCCAGGGATTTCATGTGATCGCGGAGGTGGTACCGCTTGTTCACCTCGAGGGCCGCCGGCGACAATTCCTTGCCCGTGGCATAGGCGGGACAGGCGTCCTGGCACCTGTTGCACATGATGCAGGCGAAAGCGTCCGTGATGTGGGTCCGGTTCAGGTCGGTGATCCGGCCGGCACCGAACTGCTCGATGGATTCGTCTTCGAAATCCAGGGCATCCATCGCGCCGGGACTGTTTCGATCCGGGGACGTCATCAGGTTGAAGGGGCCCATAAACAGGTGGGCATGTTTCGAATAAGGGAACCAGGGAAGGAAGGCCAGAACAAGGCCGACGGCGATCCACCAGCTGGCATGCAGCCCTGCAGTCTGGAATGAAGGTTCCAGGTCCGCCAAGAGTCCGGCTGCCAGCGCGGCAACAGGCTGCCAGGGGTCCGGTCCGTGTATGGCGATGTCGAAAGAAGCGCCCAGCAGCCGGAAACCGACGTGGCCGAGGATGAAAAACCCCACGATCAGGGAATCGCGTTTGATACCGTCCACCGCGCCCGGGTGCAATTTAACCTGCGGAGCGACGTCGAGGGTCCTGGACTTCACGATGAATCGTCGGATGAGCAGGACAACCATACCTGCCAGCACCGCCGCAGTCATTAGATCGACGAGGAGCCGATATATCCGCCCGGCGGCGTTCTCGCCCGGGAAAACGAAGCCGGGTACCATGCCTTCCAGCACGTCTATCAGGTTGACTGCCACGTAGAGGATAAACCCCCACGCGATCGCCGTGTGCGCCAGGGAAACGAAAGGCCGGTTTCGGATCATGTTGTTCTGGCTGACCACTGCCTTGATCCCGGTCATCAACCGGCCGGCAGGTCTGTCCCAGGACAGGCGCCCCTGGCCTCGCGTAATTATGCGAATCATGCGCCGAAAGGTGACGGATGCCAGGTACAGCGAGACAACTGCGACGATCGCGAAGAGGATTTTTTCGATGGGAGAAAGCATCGGCGTCCTGCGATCTCGATGTGCCGCCGTGTGAAAACGCGATGCACGGTGTACCGGATTACCGGCCCAGCCGTTTCCTCACTTCTTCCACGATGGCGGGCAGGTAACTGAACAGGTCGCCGGCGATGCCGTAATGGGCGTACTTGTAGAGCGGCACGTCGGCGTCCTTGTTGATCGCGACGATCACGCGGGCGTTCTTCATGCCCGCCAGGTGTTGTATCGCGCCGGAGATCCCGCACGCAATGTACAGGTCCGGCTGAACCGTCTTACCGGTCTGGCCGACCTGGTGGACATAGGGAATCCAACCGGCGTCCACCGCGGCCCGGCTCGCGCCGAGCGCGCCGCCCAGGGCGTCAGCCAGTTCCCGTACGGGCTGAAAGCCCTCCGGTCCGCCCACGCCGCGGCCGCCGGAGACGATGATGCTGGCTTCGGTCAGGCTGACCTTGCCGTCCGCGGTCTCGACGGACTCCACCCGGGTTGGGATCTCGTCTTCTGCCTGTTCGGCAGGAATGTCTACGGCTTCCCCGGTCCTGGATTCATCCCCGTAGGCGGGTTGGAATACATTGCGCCGTACCGTGATAATCCGGTGCCCGGTTCCTGTGAATTTCACCCTGGAAACCAGGTTGCCCACCAGGGCTGGTCGGACCGCGACCAGCTGGTCTCCCTCGATGTGCAGGTCCGTGCAGTCCGGCGCCAGGCCCGCATCGGTGAGGGCGGCGACATAGGCCGTTAGCTCGAGGCCAGCCGTACTTGCCCCCGCCAGGATTACGGAGGGCGGTTCGTTCTCCAGAATCCGCGCCAGCAGTTTCGCATAGGGCTCTACCCGATAGCGGACCAGGGAAGCGTCTTCCGTGGTATATACGCGGTCCGCGCCGGCTTCAATGGCCTGCCTTGCGATATCGGCGACCTGGTCGCCGAAAACGACGGCGGTCAGGGATCCGTCGAGATCGCCGGCGACTTTCGACGCGGCAGCCATCGCCTGCCAGGCGATCGGGTCCGCCTGCCCATCCTCCTGTTCAATCCATACGAGTACGTTGCTTGCCATCCGTAATGCTTCCGCCTAGATCTAGATCACTTTTTCTTCAATCAACCGGTCCACGAGAATCCTGGCGGCATCTTCGGGACCGCCATCGATCATTTCGACATTCGCTTCCCTGATCGGGGGAAGCTCCGCCTGCCAGGCGACCTTCGAAGCACCGGCACCTACAGCGGACGCATCAAGACCGAGATCTTCACATTTCCAAACGGGAATACTGGCCCTGGCCGCCTTTCGTATGCCGATGAGACTCGGGTACCTGGGCTCGTTGATCTCCTTGACGACGGTGATCAGCGCCGGAAGGCGGCTGGTGACCGTTTCCCGTGCACGCTCCAGCAGGCGTACCGCTGTAATGGTCCGGGCCGACGGATCCAGGCTCTTGAGATCCGCCACGTAGGAGACGAGCGGGACGCCGAGCAAGGCCGCGATCTGCACGGCCGTCGCGGCGGTATTGCCGTCTATCGCCGCCCTTCCGCCCACGATCAGATCGAATGCACCGATCCTGCGGATGGCGGCGACCAGGATGCGCGCCGAAGTGAGGCAGTCGCTGTCCGCCATGACCGGGTCAGACACAAGAATGGCTTCATCCACCCCCATGGCCAGGGCGGTCTTCAACGCGTCGGCGGCTTCGGGAGGTCCCAGGCAAAGGGCAGTCACCTTGCCGCCGTGCTCCTCCCGGGTCTGTATGGCCGTTTCCAGGGTATACTCGTCCCAGGGATTGACGATCCGGGGACCGCCCTCGGCGGAGAGTCTCATGCCGTCCATGGCGGCGGACAACTGGGCCGTATCGGGCGTCTGCTTCACCAGGGCGATGATATTCAACTAAACGTTACCTCGTCATGACAGTACGGCTGTACCTGGTCAGTTCTGCCAGTAGTCCGGATCGAAGGCGGGCATTTCGCACCGGAGCGGCCGGTCGGTCCGGTTGCCGAACACGTAATCAGCCTGCATGAGCTGGTGTATCTGCGACGTGCCCTCGTAGATCACGGCGCTCTTGCTGTTGCGCAGATGGCGTTCCACGTCATATTCGTCGGAGTATCCGTAGGCGCCGTGCACCTGTACCGCGTCGCTGGCCGTGGCGAAGGCCGATTCGGTGCAGTACCACTTGGCCATGCTCGTCTCGCGGGTGTTCCGTACGCCCCGGTTCTTGAGCCAGCCGACCTTGCGCACCGCCAGTTCGCCCAGGTCTATACGCTGCTTCATCTGGGCGATGAGCTGTTTCACGAGTTGATGGTCGCCGATAGGCTGGCCGAAAGTCTTCCGCTGGCGGGCGTACGACACGGACGCTTCCAGGCAGTATTTCATCATGCCGACAGCACCCGCGGCGACGGTATAGCGGGCATTGTCCAGGCAGGACATGGCGATTTTGAATCCTTCTCCTTCTTCTCCAAGCCGATGGGTTTCCGGCACGGGGACCTCGTCCATGTTGATCCAGCCCGTGTTGCTTGCCCGCACCCCCATCTTGCCCTTTATGGTACCGGTTGTCAGTCCGTCCCAGCCGCGCTCCAACAGGAAAGCAGTGATACCGCGCGTACCCTCTTCCTGGCTGGTTTTAGCGAAAACGAGGAACCTGTCGGCCACGTCCGATAGTGTGATCCACATTTTCTCGCCGCTGACCAGGTAGGTATCGCCCTTCTTCCGTGCACGGCTGGTCATGGCGGCCACGTCCGATCCCGCGCCGGGCTCCGTCAGCCCGAAACAGGCTATGTGCTCACCGGTGGCCAGGGCCGGCAGGAACCGTTTTTTCTGTTCCTCCGTGCCCCACTGAAAGATCGGAAGGGCGTGCAGTCCAAGGTGGACCGCGATCGTCTCCCTTACAGACGAGTCGGCCCATTCGAGCCCCTCAGACAACAGTCCCAGGGAAATAAAGTCCATGCCGGCCCCGTCGTAACGGACCGGGAGGCAGATGCCCATGAACCCCTGCGCCGCCATCTTGGGAAGCAGGTCGTGGGGAAAGGTACCGTTTCGGTCGTGTTCCCTGATGGTCGGCAGGATTTCGTTTCGGGCGAAATCATAGACCATCTGCTCGACCATCTTGTGTTCTTCACTCAGTTCGAAATCCATGAGACCGTCATTTGGTTTAGTGGGTAGAAACTCCGTTGCGTGCACGGGTATTGCTTGCTGCGGAATTCCGCCGGAACGTCCGGAATCCGGAGCTCAGCTGCCAGCAGCCCCGGCCACTTTGCTGAAGTCTCTTCCGGGCTTTGCAGCCGGCCGGGTTACAGGGATACTTCGCATGACTTCGAGAAACCGATCCACGTCGCCGTCCGTGTTGTAGAAATGGGTGGAAACGCGGGCTCTTCCCACGCCGCCGTAAGCTCCGAATATCAACACGTTTTGATCCTCCAGGACATGGGTTACCGCATTCACATCCTCCGCGGTAAAACAGACGTTGCCGGCCCGTTCCTTGGGCGCCCTGGGCGTGATGACTTCCCAGCCCAACTCCGTCAGGCCATCCCATACGCGGGTACTCAACCGCAGCACGTGGTCCTCGATCCGGTCGATGCCGATGCCCAGCAGGCAGTCGAGGGCGTTATCCAGGATGTATACTCCAATCCAGGTCTCGTTGCCTGGCGTAAACCTGCTGGCGTCCGCCCGGGGAATGTAAGCTGAGGGATCCTTCCAATCGGGAAGAAAAGCCGGAGTGTGCCAGCCCACAAAGGGAGGATTGAGTTCGGGTACCCGTTCCCGGTTCCAGTAGAATATGCCCACGCCATGTACGGCCATGAGCCATTTGTAGCAACTCGACACGACGAAGTCCGCGTATTGCGCCTCGATCGGAACGGCTCCCGCGGAGTGGGTAACGTCGAGACAGAGCAGGGCGTTCTTGCGATGCACGAGATCGGACAATTCCGGCAGCGGAAGACGCTGGCCCGTGAAGTAACTGACATGACTCACGTTGACCACCCTGGTGTTCTCATCTATTGCTTTGTCAAGATCTTCCAAGTCTGTGCGCCAGTTGTTGTTTTCAACGATTCGAAGTTCCACGCCCCGGTCCTTCAACAGGGTCCATGGAAGCACGTCCGAGGGAAACTCCACGTCGGCGACCACCACGTTGTCCCCGGGTTTCCAGTCGAGTGCGTAGACAAGCAGATTGATGCCCTCCGATGTAGAGGTCAGGAAACCAATATCATCGGACGGAACGCCGAAAAGCCGTCCGACCTTCTCCTTGCATTCCCCGGATACCACTTCCAGACGCCTGCGTCCTTCTTCACCCAGCAGCTTGTCCTCGAAGAAACGGTGGACCGCGTCACCGTGTGTCTTCAGCATGGGAGACTCGCCGCCGGTGCACAGGTGGGTAATACCCTGGGTTCCAATGAACTCGGATTGATCGATCAACATCGGTTTCTCCTGGTGAACTAGGTGCGGTAATGATGCGTCTGAACCAACATAACAAAATAGGGCGCTACGCCATCGGTGTACAGCAAATTCAACGCCGGTCTTTCCCTGTGTGCCCCATCCCTTGTCCCGCCGATGGATATTCGATCCGGCCATAAAATCACGGACCCCTGAACTCATGCCCGAAGAGGCATCAGCGGAACTTTCAATAAATCGAACGAGTGCTTATTTTAGTTGGTCGCAAATTGCCATGCTCTATATTGTAATCAACCAGATAACTCCTCCCCCGGTTTCGTGCTATGGTTCTTGATTTCCACACCCATTTCTATACCTCCGCTTACCTTGACGAGATCGAAAAGGGAGGATACCAGGCGGTGCTGGTCAGGGACACCGACGGTAATCGCCTGCTGAAGCTGGATGGCGACTACAGCTTGATCGCGCCTGCACACTTCGATGCCGATCGGGTGATCGAGCACATGGACCGGCATGGCGTGGATCGGCAACTCCTCACTTTTTCCATCCCGGGACTGCACGTCGAGGAGCCCGATGCCGGTCGTCGGCTCGCCCGCGTCGTGAACGAGGCCCTTGCCGCGACCGTCGCCCACTACCCCGATCGCTTGTCGGCCCTGGCGGTCCTTCCCCTGCATGACCCGGCCGCATCGGCCGCCGAACTGTCGCGCTCCATGACCGAGCTGAATCTGCGGGGCGGGCTTCTATTCTCGAACATCAATGGCAAGTCCCCGGGGGATTCCGAGTTTCACGAACTCTACGCCGTCGCTTCGACGCTGGACGTACCGCTTTTCCTTCACCCTACCAGTCCACCTTCAATAAAACCGTTTATGCAGTACAGGCTTACGCCCATTGCGGGATTTCCCTTCGACACCACCCTGGCTGCCGTACAAATGGTACTGAGCGGAACGATGGCGGCGTTTCCGGAATTGAAGATCGTACTCGGCAACCTGGGAGGGACCGTCCCATTTCTTGCGGGCCGGATCGATCAGGGGTACATTGCCTATCCCGAGGCCAGCGAGAAGCTGGACCGGCCACCGTCCGCATACCTCAGGAACATGTACTTCGAATCCGCGGGCATGCCCAGCGGCGGGGCGCTTCGCCTGGCGATCGACTTCGCCGGTGTCGATCGCATCATGTTCGGTTCCGACTTCCCCCAGCAGATCGCCGATGTCGACCTGGGTCTTCGAATCATTGAAGAACAGGGGCTGGATGAAGCGGACCGGCAGCGTATCGTCGGCCTCAACGCAGCAGGACTTTTGAAGATATAAGGCTATTCACGGGTAAGATTTAAATACCGTTATGCCAGGCAAAATACCGTTATGCCAGGCAAAATACCGTATTATCAGGCAAACAAGCTATAACAACAACGGCCGTGGAAGGTGCGGTTTGCACCCGTCGCGGACCGGTTCCCACGAAGCCGGAGCTGTGAACCTATGACCGAGTCGCAGAAGACCCTCTTTCTCCTGGATGGCATGGCCCTGGCCTACCGCGGTCATTTCGGCCTGATCCGCAACCCGAGGATGACCTCGACGGGCATGAACGTTTCCATGGTGTTCGCCATCGCCAATACCATCCTGGGCATTTTGAATAAGAACAAACCCACCCACATCGCCGCGGTGTTCGACACGCCCGAGCCCACTCATCGGCACGAACAGTATCCCGAGTACAAGGCGCAGCGGGACGCCATGCCCGAGGACCTGAGCATCGCCCTGCCCTACCTGTTCCGGTTGATCGAGGGATTCAATATCCCCGTGATCCGCGTGCCCGGCTGGGAGGCCGACGACGTGATCGGCACCCTCGCGAAACAGGCCGACGAAGCGGGGTATACTACCTTCATGGTCACGCCGGACAAGGACTATGCGCAACTCGTCTCGGAGCAGTCCTTCATCTGCAAGCCCGGGAACACCGGGGACAACTTCGAAACCATGGGCGTGGACGACGTGCTGGAGAAATGGGGGATCGAGCGCATCGACCAGGTAATCGACATGCTTGGCCTGATGGGCGACGCCAGCGACAATGTGCCCGGCGTACCGGGAGTCGGCGAGAAGACCGCGCAGAAGCTCATCGCACAGTTCGGTTCCGTGGAGAATCTGCTTGATAACACGGAACAGTTGAAGGGCAAGCAGAAAGAGCGGATCGAGGAAAACCGGGATATTGCCCTGTTATCGAAGAGTCTCGTCACCATCGAACGGAACGTCCCGCTCGAGGTCACGCCGGATTCGTTCACCGTGAAAGACAGGTGCGATGAAGACCTGAAGAAACTGTTTGTCGAACTGGAGTTCAATACCCTGGGCAAGCGGCTATTCGGCGACGACTTCTCGGCGGCGCCAAGGTTGACCGTCGCCGGCAGCCAGGAAGACCTGTTCTCCGATGACCAGTTGAAGACGATTGCGGACGTGGAACACGATTACCGGTGCGTCGATAGCCCCGAATCCCGCGCCGCGCTCATCGAAGCACTGTCCCGTGCCTCTTCTTTCTGCTTCGACATGGAGACGACCAGCCTGGATCCCAAGACCTGTGAGATCCTCGGCTTTGCCTTCGCGATCGAGCCCCACACCGGATTCTACGTGCCCATGCCGGACGGACGGGAGGATGTACTGCGGGTCGCAGACGAATTCCAATTCCTCTTCGACGATACCGGCAAGGAACTCATCGGGCACAACATCAAGTTCGATCTGTCCGTGCTCCGGTGGCACGGGATAACCGTCTCCTGCCGCATCTTCGACACCATGCTGGCGGCCTACGTGACCGTGCCGGACCTGCGGAGGACCATGGACTATCTGTCGCAGGCCCTCCTGGGCTACACGCCGATCTCCATCACCACCCTCATCGGCGAGAAGGGCGAAGAGCAGGGCACGCTCAAGGATGCGCCGCTGGAGAAAGTCGTCGAATACGCGGCGGAAGACGCGGATGTCACGCTGCAGCTAGCGGCATTGCTGCGGCCCCGGATCGGCGAGATGAACCAGGATACGGTCTTCACCGACATCGAGTGTCCCCTGGTGCCCGCCCTGGTGGAAATGGAACACGAAGGCGTGCAGATGGACGTGGGGCAGTTGGAGCACCTTTCCAGTCTGCTGGACGAAGAGATACAGCGGTCCTCGGACCGGATCACCGAACTGGCAGGGGAACCCGTCGATTTCAATTCGGCAAAGCAGCTTGGTCACATCCTCTTCGACAAGCTGCAGATCGATCCAAACGCCAAGCGCACAGCCAAGACCGGGCAGTATTCGACGGCGGAAGCCGTGCTCCGCAGACTGGCGCCCAAGCACGAAATCGTGGAGCAGATCCTTCATTACCGGATGTGTACCAAGCTCAATTCCGTGTACGTGAGCCAACTGCCCCATTCCGTATTCCAGCAAACCGGTCGGGTACATACCTCCTATGAACAGGCCGTGATCGCCACCGGCCGGATCCAGTCCCACGGACCCAACCTGCAGACCATTCCGGTCCGCACGGAGATGGGCCGCCAGATCCGAAAGGCCTTCGTGCCCCGGGACGACGACTTTTTCCTGATGGCCGCGGACTATTCCCAGATCGAACTGCGCATCGCGGCCGAACTCAGCCGGGACGAAGGCATGATGGAGACCTTCATTCAGAAAGAGGACATCCACTCCGCTACGGCCATGAAAATCTATGACGTGGATCCTGACGGGGTGACCGACGAGATGCGCAGGCGCGCCAAGACCGTCAATTTCGGCATCATCTACGGCATCTCCGCCTTCGGGCTGGCCGAACGCCTCAACATCCCGAGGGGACAGGGCCAGGAATTGATCGACCAGTATTTCGCGAAGTATCCCGGCACGCGCAAGTACATGGACGAAACGATCAAATTCGCGGAAGAGAACGGTTTCGTCGAGACCATGACAGGCCGGCGTCGGTACCTGCGTGACATTAATTCACGCAACAACACGACCAAGCGCGCCGAGGAGCGCGTCGCCATCAACTCCCGCATCCAGGGCACGGCGGCCGATCTGATCAAGCTGGCCATGACCCGGATCCACGAAGAGTTGAAAAAGCGGGAATGCAGGACCCGCATGCTGCTGCAGGTGCATGATGAACTCGTATTCGACCTGCATAAATCGGAAGAAGAGACCCTGCCCGGGCTGATCGAGGAGTGCATGCGGGGCGCACTGCCCATGACCGTGCCCATCGAGGTGGAGATCGGGATCGGCGCGAACTGGTTGGAAGCGCACTAGCAAGCCGGCCGTAACTGGAAGATGGACATTGTCTGGAAGATTGATAGTTAACTGGAAGATGGACAGCGATCTGGAGATTCTGATCGCAGGCGGCCTGGAAGACATCAGCGAAAATCACACAAACAGAAAGGCAAGGATTCCATGAGCTCAGGAAACGGCTGGATCCGGGTCGGAACTACGACCGACATAGCGCCCGGGGAATCCCGCGCCGTTAGAATCAGCGAGGGCCGCAGCGTTGCCCTCTTCAACGTCAACGGCCGGATACATGCTACCGACAACCAATGTCCCCACATGGGGTTTCCACTGACCCGCGGCGTGGTGAAGGACGGCATCCTGACGTGCGACTGGCATGGCCGCAGTTTCGATCTGGAAGGCGGCGGCTGCTTCAATTACGAATGCGACGACCTGGAGACGTACCCCGTCGACATTCGAGGAGATGAACTGTGGGTGCAGGCCGGGGACGCCACCTACAAGCGGCG
Organism: uncultured Gemmatimonadota bacterium; assembly: GCA_951812955.1. Taxonomy (GTDB): domain Bacteria; phylum JAAXHH01; class JAAXHH01; order JAAXHH01; family JAAXHH01; genus JAAXHH01. The sequence goes on from OX638340.1 coordinate 298,560, forward strand.
GGACCAGCACCTGCAACTGCTCTGGGAGGGCCTGCTGAGCGGGGACTCGTGGACGATTTCGAAGGCCACTGCCCTCCTTCTGTCCGGTGGTGTTTCAGAACACGACATCGTGCAGTTGATCTTGCGCCACCTGGGCCGTCACGTCGCGTCGGAACGGGACGCGGGCGGCGGCGGCGATGTCGTTTCACTCCTGGTCTCCGGTCTTGAAGTCGGCAAAAGGTTTGACGGAGAAGACCGGCTGATGGCGTTGTCGCTGGCCGGCCGCGCAGCGTCGGGTAGGGCGTCGGAAAGGCTCGAGGTCATTACGCTGCCCCCTCCCGTCCGCTGGGATCAGATAGACGACTGGGTACGCATGTTTTCCCGAAACATGCAGGATTTCCGTATCGAACGGTGTTTGCACACGGCCTGCGAGAACGGCCACCAGGACCATATCTTCAAACTGTTGTTCGAGTGTGCGGTGGCGCCGTACTTCCTCGGATTTTCCCGAAACGTGGCCAGCCTGGGTGATCTCGCAAGGGTGGTGGATACCTTCGGATGGGGCGAGGCGTCCGAACTGGTCTGCAACCTCGGCGCAAAGATGACGGGCCGAGGGCGCGACGAGCCGGAGCGGTTTCACCGGGATGCCGTCCGGCTGCTCACCGAACTCGCGCCTGAACTGGAATCACATGATTACGAAGGGAACACGCGCACGGAATACGACGAGAACGCCCTCGTGGACGCCCTGTTGAGCGTCGATATCGAGCGGTCTTTCGAAGCCGTGACACGGGCCCTGCGGGACGGCGTGGCGATCGAGCGTCTTATCACGACCTTCGTGCTGCTCGCCGCCGACCGCATGGCGCGTACGCCCGTGAACGTCGACGCGGGGTGGGGACCGCTGTCCACCGAGTTCAACCTGGCGGCTTCCCTGCGACATGTCCACGCATACGGTGGGCCCGCTGCAGCGGCGAAGGGCCTGTACCATGCGGCCTGGCAGATTTTCGACAACCGATGGATCAATATCCCCGCACGGTCGCTCGACGAACCCCTTCCCGCCCATCGAACGGACACACCGGACGCGGCAGCCGCTTCGGATCTCATTGTCCATTCCATCAAGTCGCTGGATATCCACGGGGTGGGCGATCAGGTGGTGGGTTACCTCAACAGCGGATTCGACGGGTCGGACCTGCTCAAGGAAGTGGGACGGGCGATCCTGTGGGACGATACCAACATGGAGCTCCTTCCCACACTGCGCGTCGCGTTCAACGAATGGGAAGGTTCAGGGGGTGGCGCAGGCGGCGGAGACGCAAGCGGGGGTGGCGCAGGTGGAAAGGGCCATCCGTCCCGGTATCAGCTCCTGGTGGGACTGGTGCGCTACGCCACGGATGTGCGATTGAACAAGAACAGCATGGCCTCCATCAACACGGCCATGCGATTTTCTGAAGGCCGGACGACCGTAGAGGTGTTCGACGAATAACGAACAACGGAGAGGTAACGGAATATGTCAACGGAACAAAACGGATTCGTACGGGTGGCGGCAACGGACGAAGTGGTGGACGGCAAGCCCAAGGCCGTCAAGGTGGAGGGAAGGAGCATCGCCCTCTTCAAGCATAACGGGTCGGTATACGCCACGGACAATCAATGTCCGCACATGGGATACCCGCTCACGAGAGGGCGCGTTCGCAACGGCGTGCTGACCTGCGACTGGCACGGATGGAGTTACGACCTCGGCGGCGGCGGTTGCTTCACCGGCGGGTGCGATGACCTGGAGACCTTTCCGGTCGAGGTGCGAAACGGCGACGTGTTCGTGAACGTAAGCGAAGGCGGATCAAAAAGGTCGGACGCACACTTCCTGCTCTTGAAGGAAGGACTCTATTCAACGGATCAGTGGACCATCTCGAAGGCCGTGGCCATCATGCTGGCCCGGGGCGTGTCCGAGACGGACACGTTGAACCTCATCATCCGTCACGGCGGCCGTCACGTCGCGACTGAACGGGGCGCCAACGATGGTGGTGGAGAGGTCTCCGATTTCATCAATGGGATCAAGGTGGCCCGACAGTACGAGAGCGACGACCGGATCATCCCGTTGACCTTTGCCGCCCACGGGCTATCCGGTCGCGCGGGGGACCGGCCGAGCATCCAGCGGCTGCCCGATCCGATCACCTGGGAGAAAATCGAGGGATGGATCCGGGTGTTCTCCAAAGACAAGCAATGGGAAGGCATCGAGAAGTGCCTGATCACCGCCCGACGGCTGGGTGGACACGATGGCGAGATCCTGCCGCTGCTCTACGAATGCGCCGTAGCCCCGCATTTCCTGGGCAATTCGAACAATTTGCTCAACATCGGCTACATCGCGGAAGTACTCGAGGAATTCGGCTGGGACGAAGCAGAGGAACTGGTCTGCAACCTCTCGGCCAAGATCCTGGGACAGGAGCGGGGACTGCCCGACGAGATCAGGCAGTCGGCCATCGACCGGTTCATCGCCGACACCGAAACGCTGGATTCCATCGGCGACAGACCATCTGACGGTTCCGACGCAGCCTTCGACGAAGACGCCTTCGCGGAGGGTCTGGTCAGCGGCGAAATCGGACCGACCTTCGGCGTGGTTACCCAGGCGCTCAAAGACGGCGTTTCTATCGAGCGCATCGTGACGACCATGGTGGTGCTCGCGGCGGACCGCATGGCGCGCACGCCGGTTAACATGAACCCGGGATGGGGAGGCCTGGTCCGCGAGATGATGATGGCCAGCGCAATCCGAAAGGCTTTGAGGTACGGTGGGCACCGAGTCGCCGCCCAGGGTCTGTACCACGTCGCCTGGCAATTCTACGGCGACCGGTGGCTGAATATCACCCATCGTCCGTTGTCCGAGGCGCGCGGAGACTTGCAGCCGGGCAGCGCGGACGAATCCGAAGCTATCGAAGGCGTCCTTTCTTCCATCGAGCAGATCCAGATCAGGGATATCGGAAGACAGACCCGGGATTACCTGCGGTCGGGGTACTCGGGCGACGCGTTGCTCCGGGAGCTCGGTCTCGTGATCCTCAAGGACGACAACGGCCGGAACATCCTGTCCACGCTGCGTACGATCTTCGACGAATGGACCTGGTGCGAAGATCACCCTTCGCGCAACCAGTTGCTGGTCGGCCTCGCACGCTGGGCCACCGACGTACGCCGCGCCACGGGAAGCCAGTCCGCCGCCGCGACCGCCCTGCGATTCGCCAAGGGCCAGACCGCGGTGGACCTGTACGAGGCGTAACATGGGTTGAATCGGTTGCGAGGTGAATGGGCATGGACACCGATCATTCTGGCAAGCGTCTTTACGAATGCTATCATCAAGACCCCGACGAGGCCGACCGGATTCTGTTCGGACGCCGTACTCACCCGGACCGTCGCGGATTCCTTAAGAACGCGGGCCTGGCGGCCATGGGCGTGCTGGTCGGCGCCGCGATACCCTTTCATCGCAACGTCCCTGCCCATTTCATTCCGGTCGTGCTCGCCGCAGAGAACACCATTCAGGGCAAGGACGGCCTGACTGTCCTCAACGATCGCCCCATGTGCGCGGAAACGCCGCCACACCTCCTCGACGACGCCATAACACCCACCGCAAGACACTTCGTCCGCAATAACGGATTGATGCCGGAAGACCTGGACGCATCGCGCTGGAAACTGGCGATCGACGGACTGGTCGACAGTCCGTTGATACTCACCCTCGAGGATCTTGAAGGCCGGTTCGAGGTCGTCACCCGGGCGTTGACCCTGGAATGCGCGGGAAACGGCCGGGCATTCTTCGACCCGAAGACGAATGGCGAACAGTGGACCTACGGTGCCGTTGCCTGCTCGGAATGGACGGGAGTGCGGTTTTCCGACGTACTGACGGCCGCCGGAATGAAGCGCGAAGCCGTCTACACCGCGCACTACGGCGCCGATACCCACCTGTCCGGTGTGGAGGCCGGACTTCCCATCTCCCGCGGCGTACCGATCGAAAAGGCCATGGATGGACACAGCCTCATCGCCTTCGCACAGAACGGGCGGCCGATCCACCCGACGAACGGCGGCCCATTGCGGCTGATCATACCGGGATGGCCCGGGTCTTGTTCCCAGAAATGGTTGACCCGCATTGAGATTCGGGACCAGGTACACGACGGACCCAAGATGACCGGCTCGTCCTATCGGTTGCCGAGTCGAAGGATCGAACCCGGCGAGGCCGTGGACGAAAAAGACTTCCAAATCATAGAAAGCATGCCGGTAAAGTCGCTCATCACCCACCCGGCGACGGGGCACAGATCGAATGACAGATCAGTGGAAGTACGGGGACATGCGTGGACGGGTGAGGGACGCGTCACCGCGGTTGATCTTTCGATCGACTTCGGGTCAACCTGGAAGCGTGCGTCGCTGGAGGAACCGGTCAACGCCTTCGCCTGGCAGAACTGGCGCGCTTCGTTCTCGTTTCCACAGGCGGGGTATTACGAGGTTTGGGCGAGAGCCACCGACTCTCTGGGCGTCAGCCAGCCCCACGCCATCGCGTGGAATCCGGGTGGCTACCTAAACAACGCCATGCACCGCGTCGCGGTGTACGTGGAATCTGAATAGACCTGAACGATTCCTACCAATTCGAAAATGCCTTTGTAGTTACGACTATTCAATAAAGGGATTTGGATAGAAGCATTGAGTTACTATTGACAATGTATCAATTTTGATACACATTGAAACTACGACATGCACATATTGCGCGTCGTTTTTTACACGACTAAAACAGGTCGCGAACCGGTTCGTGACTGGATGGCGTCTCTAACCCGTGACGAAAAGAAGATTGTAGGAGTGGATTTAAAAACAGTCCAGTTCGGCTGGCCTTTGGGCATGCCACAAGTGCGCAAACTGGATCGTGGGATTTGGGAAGTAAGGTCAGCACTTAAAGGGCGCATAGCACGAGTGCTGTTCACAGTTCAAGGTAACAGCATCGTTTTATTACACGGGTTCATCAAGAAGGTTCGTAAGACGCCCTATCAGGATCTACGTCTCGCAAAAACACGATTGGCTACGTTGGGAGATACGTCAGGATGACTTCGGATGACCGTCACATTGGAAGCGACTTCGATCTATACCTGAAGGAAGAAGGACTGATTGTAGAAGTTGAAAGAGTCGCGATAAAGCGTGCAGTCGCCTATCAAGTAGCTCAATTCATGTTGAATCAAGGTCTGAGCAAGACAGAAATGGCCCGGCGCATGCGCACAAGTCGCGCCTCACTGGATCGTCTTCTTGATCCTAACAATGGATCTGTCACACTGCAAACCCTGGAACGGGCGGCCGATGCACTGGGACGGCGCTTGCATATCTCGCTGGTTTGAACGTGACCTCGAAGGACTTCTGTAACGCAGTACTGATCTAGTTCACCATCCTGCGAGTACTCAATGTTGTGATCGTCAAATCACTGTGGACGGTTAGTCTCGCCTACCTACACGCTATCCACCGCGGGGCGCGGCAGATCGGCCCAATGGCCGGTGGGATCGGATCCCTTGACGATCACGCCTTCCTTGTTCCAGTTCAGTTCGGCGCGGACGGAAGCGGCGCAGAACCTGAGCGTCAGGCCGCAGCGGCGGCGGTCCGACGTGTTGAGTCCCGATCCGTGCAATAGCAGGTCGCTGTGGAGCGAGATCTCTCCCGCCTCAAGCTCGATATCTACCTCGGTCCCGAACATCCCCACGTCTTCCACGGTCTGGTTGAGCACGTTGTTCTCGGCTTCCTCGCTCAGGTGGTAGGTCAGGTGCCCGTGGTGATGGGATCCCGCCACGAAGCGCATGCAGGCGTTGCCCGTGTCCGCATCGTCGATGGCCAGCCAGGCGGTCACCGTTTTCGACGGCGAGAGGGGCCAGAAACTGGCGTCCTGGTGCCAGTTGACGATCTTGCCGTCACCGGGAAGCTTGCAGAAGAAATGGGCGCCCCAGCCCACGACGTCGTCGCCCAGGAGGTCGCTGATGTAGGCGACGATCCGTGGCTCGTTCATGATATCGTGGACCATGCCCGATTTCAGGTGGGCCGATATGATGGAGTAATTGTGGTCCCCCCGCGCCATGACTTTTTCGATCATGCCGTCGAATTCATTCCGTATGTCGCCGATCTCCCCATCCGAGTAGATCCTGAACGGCTTCAAGTAGCCTTGCTCATTGAACGTGTCGATCTGCGTGCTAGATAACACGGCCGGATGCTCGTTGCGTACCGGGTGGTACTGCAGGTCGCGGGACATGCGGACCAGGTCTTCCGGGGTAGGCATCTGCTTGAAACGGGTGTCCTGCAGGGTCGTCTGCGCCATGGTTTTTCCTCCTGTTGGCCGTTGGCCCGATCGCCGTCTTCAGCCCTCGTTTTTTGTCTTCAGTATGACGTTCTCGGATTCCCTTTCCCATGTTTCGTTGTAGACCAGTGGCCTCGGTCTGCGCGGCGGGTAATCCGGAGGGGGATTATCCGGGTCGTTCAGCTCCAGGCGGTCGCGGCCCCGGGGCGCTTCGTACCAGTGTTTTTCCCGTTCGGCCGCTTCAATCTCCCTTCGGAGGATGAACTCCGCGTGATCGAAACCGGAGATCGCCGCGTCCGCCAGAAACACGCGGTGCACCTCGCGGCCGTCCCAGGTTTCCAGGTCCGGCAGGATCACGGGGCCCGTGCAGACCTGAAACTCGGCGTCTTCTTCGTTAATATTGATCAGATCCACAGGAAACTCAAGGGTAACCTGCATGTTCCGGTCCGCCCGGTCCGCCCGGTCCGCCTGGTCCGCCTGGCCAGCTTGGACTGTTTGGCTCGCCTGGCCTGCTTGACCCGTTTGACCCGTTTGACCCGCTAGGCCCGGCTGGTCCGGATCATGACAGACAGTCCAGGCGATCCTGCCATTCATGAGATCCCGGTTGATCGTCGCGTCCACGACAGCCCGCGCGTCCGTCAGGGTTTCCTCGGAATCATACTGCCTGATATCGATTTCGTGGGCCTGGAATTGTTTTTCAAGCGGAGTACCCCTGTATTCGGCGGCCTCGTTACTCGGTCTTCGCGATATAGGGATGCTCTGACTTCGGCTAAACGCCATGCGCCATTCGTCGCTGGGAATCTGAAAGAGGTTTCGGCGGGCGATCGTGTATTCCGTGCGACACGGAGCGCCCAGGTAAATTTCGGTACGGTGTCCCGAGTCCAGGTCTTCCACGGTACAGGCCGCCTCGAGGTGGAACCGCACCTGGTAGGCCTGTCCCGGCACCCCGACAAAACCGCCCGTATACTTGTAGACCGGATCGGGTTTCCAGGGCGAGGATTTCCAGTGGAAAGAAGAGCGATGGAAAGCGATCATGGGCCTGGTCTTCGGCTTGGTCTTTGTGGCATTCGCATACCGGGCCATCCGGGCTTGAAATGTGCTTCTCTCATTTGTACCGATTTGATGCGGCAATGTCCCAAAATGACCTATTCTACCCATGCAGGCAATACAAAACTGCGTTTCCGCCCTGCGGACCGCGACCGTGATTTTTGTTGCGAGCGTGGGGTCCGCAGGATACATTGGAAGTACGTTTCAAGAAGCGTATGACGGCGCGCAACTCCGGAAAATGACGGCGCGCAACTCCGGAAAATGACGGCGCGCAGCCCTATCGTTCACATCGGTCCACGGACTGGAAATGACGCAGGATTCCTCACGCCCGGAGTATGAAATCGACCAGGAACGTGTAGAGTCACTGGAATGGCTCGAATCGCTGGATTACGTGCTCCAGAACTCCGGTCCGGGCAGAGTGCGCCAGCTGATCGCCCAGCTCCAGGCACACGCCCGCGGCAAGGGCGTACGGCTCCCTTTCGCGGAGAACACGCCCTACATCAACACCATCCCGCCCGCACAGCAACCGCCCTATCCCGGAAGCCACGAACTCGAACACCGGATCCGCAACATCATCCGGTGGAACGCCATGGCCATGGTCGTGCGCGCCAACACGGCGGACAAGTCCCTCGGCGGCCATATTGCCACCTATGCTTCGGTCTGCAATCTCTATGAAGTCGGCTTCAACCATTTCTTCAGAGGACCGGGCGATGGATACGACGGCGACCAGATCTTCTTCCAGCCCCACTCTTCGCCCGGTGTCTACGCCCGGGCCTATATCGAAGGGCGGTTCAACAAACAGCATCTGGATAATTTCCGCCGCGAACTGCGCCCTGGCGGCGGGCTGTCCTCCTATCCCCATCCCTGGCTCATGCCCGATTTCTGGGTTTTTCCCACGGCTTCCATGGGACTGAGTGCCATCATGTCCATCTACCAGGCCCGTTTCAACCGGTACCTGGAAGACCGGGATCTGAAGCAGGGCAATGGCCGCAAGGTATGGGCATTCCTCGGTGACGGAGAAACGGACGAGCCCGAAGCCCTGGGCGCCATTACCCTGGCGGCCCGTGAGAAGCTGGACAATCTGGTCTTCGTGGTAAATTGCAACCTGCAGCGTCTGGACGGACCCGTCCGGGGAAACGGCAAGATCATACAGGAACTGGAAGCCGCCTTCCATGGGGCCGGCTGGAACGTCATCAAGGTGATCTGGGGTAGCGGATGGGATCCCCTGCTGGCCCAGGACGACGAGGGGTTGCTCACCAAGCGCATGGGGGAGATCGTCGACGGACAATACCAGAAGTACACCGTTTCCGACGGCAAGTATCAGCGGGATCACTTCTTCGGCGTACATCCCAGGCTCATCGAAATGTCCAAGCTGCTCACCGACGAGCATGTGCGGACCATCAACCGCGGCGGTCACGACCAGGAGAAGGTCTACGCGGCGTACAAGGCCGCCATGGAACACCGGGGCGCGCCGACGGTCATCCTGGCCAAGACGATCAAGGGGTACGGGCTGGGTGAATGGGGCGAGGGCAAGAACACCGCCCATCAGCAGAAGATGATCGACGAGGAAGGCCTGCGCCACCTGCGCACCGAACTGGGCATTCCCCTTTCCGATGACGAGGTCCGCGAAGCGCCGTATTTCAGACCGTCTGTGGACAGCGCCGAAATGGAGTATATCCGGGAACGCAGGGAGACCCTCGGCGGCTATATACCCAGGCGCAACGTCGTGAATCCCGGCCTGTCCTCCGCGCCGCCGGATGAAGTGTTCGATGAATTCAAGGAAGGGACGAACGGCCGCGAAGTCTCGACGACCATGGTGTTTACGCGGATGCTCTCGCGCCTGTTGCGCGAACCTGAAATCGGCAAGCTGATCGTCCCCATCGTGCCCGATGAAGCCCGTACCTTCGGCATGGAGGCCCTGTTCCGCCAGTGCGGAATCTACTCCCACGCCGGACAGCTCTATGAGCCGGTGGATATAGATACGCTGCTCTACTACAAAGAGGCCCAGGACGGCCAGATCCTCGAAGAAGGCATCACGGAAGCGGGTTCCCTGTCCTCCTTCGTAGCCGCCGGAACGGCCTATTCGACCCACGGCGTCAATACGATTCCCTTCTTCATCTTCTATTCCATGTTCGGCCTGCAGCGCGTCGGCGACCTGATCTGGGCCGCCGCGGAAATGCGGACGCGGGGATTCCTGCTGGGCGGTACGGCGGGACGGACGACGCTGAACGGGGAGGGATTGCAGCACCAGGATGGCCAGAGCCACCTGCTCGCCGACCCGGTACCCAACCTGCGTACTTACGATCCGGCCTACGCTTACGAACTGGCGACCATCATCAAGGACGGCATAAGGCGCATGTACGTCGATCAGGAGGATCTGTTCTACTACATCACCGTGCAGAACGAGAATTACGCCATGCCGTCCATGCCGGAAGGCGTGGAAGAAGGCATCCTGAAGGGCATGTACCGGTTGCGTTCGCTGAACGGGCGTGCTGCGAAAGCCCATCTCTTCGGAAGCGGTTCCATTATAAACGAATCGTTGAAAGCCCAGGAGATGCTGGCCGAGGACTTCGGTGTCGAAGCGGACGTTTGGAGCGTGACGAGTTACAAGCAACTGCGTCGCGACGCCATGGATGCCGAACGCTGGAACCTGCTGCACCCGTCGGAAGCGCCGAGGGTGCCGTATATTTCATCATGTCTCGAGGATACCGGCGGAGTGTACGTCATGGCCTCCGACTACGTCAGGGCGCTGCCGGACTCCGTTGCGCGATGGGTACCGGGCCCCGTGGTCTCGCTGGGTACGGACGGTTTCGGAAGGAGCGACAGCCGTCCCGCATTGCGGAACTTCTTCGAGATGGACGCCCGTTTCATCACCCTGGGTACCCTCAATGCCCTCGCCCGGAATGGCGACCTCTCCCCGGACGTCCCGGAGCGGGCCATGCGCAAACTGGAAATCGATCCCGAAAAGGCCAATCCCCTGGACGTTTGACCGGCGTAACGCGTAACTCCGCGTAACGCGTACTCCGCGTCGGCTGTTCAGGCGTGATCAGGCGTACAAGGCGTTACTGAAGGCGCGGCGATACTGGCGCGTCGTGGGGTCGCGCTCACCGAGCAAACCGAAAATCGCCACGCAACTCCGGCGGGCGCCGTCGTCGTCGTAGGCTCTATTCCTCTCCAGCACTTCGATGAAACGCTGCAGGGCAAGATCATATGCGCCCGACCTGAGGAATTCAATGCCCTGGACATAGACCGGCTTGACCGGATCTTCCTCCAGACCTTCCGGCGCGTCGAGGTGAAGGAACAGGCCGGCTATGGTCCGCATGGCCTCCGCCGAGTCATGAAATTCCGTACCAGGTTCGATCGGTCCCAACAGGTCCAGGCTCCGGCCGGGGTCTTCATTCAGAATAGTGCGTGCCAGGCATACCGCCGCCTGTTCGTTGTCCGGCTCGGACGACAGGACTTCCTCGAGCAATTCGCGGGCCGCTGCCATATCTCCTTCTCCAAGACGCAGGAGCGCTACCTCCAGTTGTTGCGCGTGGGGACTCGGCAGCGCCTTTTTGAGCCACTGTTCGATCATGGGCTCCGGCAGTGCGCCCGTGAACTCGTCTCTTACCTCGCCGTCTACGAACATTTTGACGTTCGGTATTCCCTGAATCCCGTATTGCCGGGCAATTTCCGTGTGAACTTCGGTGTTTACCTTCACGAGTTCCCACCGGTCCCGGCTGCGTTCGGCGATGGATTCGATCACGGGTCCTAGCATCTTGCAGGGCCCGCACCATTCCGCCCAGAAATCGACCAGCACGGGGATCGTGCGGCTTCGTTCCACGACCTCTGTATTGAAGTCCGAAACCTCGTAGTTCATCGCCAGTCCTCACCGGTTCACGGCGCGCTTGGTGACAAGCCGTCTGTTGACATACCTGTTGGCCGGGGTTATCTTTCGATGCGGTTTACCCGGGTGAACGGACCTTCATCCGTCGTCTCCGAAGAGTCTTCGTCGCGTATCGATCACGATATCGGCCATGTTTTCCCACGACGTGCGGGACGTGTTGAAAACCATGTGGTACAGCGTCGGGTCCGTCCAGTCGCGGTGATAGTTGTGCTGCAAGTACAATGCCCGCTGCCGGTCCTTCTCCTTGATGAGTTCCGCGGCCCGGTCATGCGCAAGGTTCATCTCGTCCATAATCACGTCGACTCGGTATTCGAATGGCGCGATGAACCGGGTGTGGAAGACGTTATTGCTGTCCGACAGGATGCACTGGCTGCCGCGCCCGACGATGATGATATGTTTTCTGTCGGACAGCGAACGGATGGTATCCTGGAGGATCTGGAGGTATTCTCCCCGATCCAGAAACGTGTTCTTGAGCGAAGTGGGATCCTTCGTTCCTTCGTCGTCCCCCGGTACATAGGGCCAGATGAGCGGCGGATATTCAGGGGACAGGGAGTAGACAGTTGTGGGGGTGAACAATTCGCCGAGAAATCGCCTGATGGTCGATTCTCCCACTTCGTCCAACTGCTCGACGACATCTTCCGAAACGCCCGCGGTATGGGCGATCTCGGCAATGAGTTCCTTGTCCACGCAATCATAGCCGAGGCGGTCCGCGATGATCTTCGCGATGTCCTTCCCGCCGCTGCCGTATTCTCTGGCAACCGTTATGATGCTCATGATGGACTCCTTAGTTGCGTGCAGCCGTCGAAGGAGGCGAGTAAACCGTTAGAAAGCGCCCCGCCATGCCCCTTCATGAACCGTTGGACGAGACCGCGGGCTTCCTGGGTTCGCAGGGGTTTGCAACGGCCCGTATCGGGATGATCCTGGGCACTGGATTCGGTGCTTGCGTCCAGGCAGTCGAACAGAAATCCGTTGTGCCCTACGGTTCTATCCCCCATTTTCCGGAGTCGACCGTCAAGGGCCACGAGGGCAACCTCGTCTTCGGCGCCATGGGCGAGGCATCCGTGATTGTGATGCAGGGCCGTATCCACCTGTACGAGGGATACGACGCGAGCCAGATTGCGTATCCCCTCGAGGTGATGCGCCGGTTCGGCGTCGAGGTTCTGATCGTGACCAATGCCGCCGGTGGACTGAATCCGCGGTACGCGCCGGGGGACCTCATGGTCGTTCGCCAGCATATCCATCCCATTGGCCGTCACATGATGGGAAACCTGACTCCAGGAACAGACCGTGATCCCTGTTACGATGAGGATTTGAGGGCATCGCTTCTACAGATTAGTATACAAAGAAATCGGTCTGTTCAACAGGGAATTTTAGCATGGATGCCAGGACCTTCTTTCGAGACCCGTGCCGAAATCTCTCTGCTGAAAACGCTGGGAGCAGATGCGGTGACCATGTCTACCGTACCGGAAGTACTGGCAGGCCGGGGGCTTGGTATGCGGACCGCGGCCGTATCGTGCATATCCAATGTCTGGACCGGTCGAACCGGCGAATCCGCAGACGTCGCCGACGTAGTGTCAACGGTTGAATCGTCGGCCGGCCTCTGTTCGGATCTGCTGGTCCGCCTGATCCGCCAGGTCCACCAGATCGGTCTGGCCGGTCGGGACCGCAGGGTGACTGGCCAACATTAAGACGGTTGTAATTTAACATTTATAACGCAAGCGAGTCGAATATGGCCTGGTTTGAAAGAAGACAGCGGGGTTTAAACCCGCAGAAGCGCAAGGAAATCCCGAAGGGGTTATGGGTAAAGTGCGACAAGTGCGACGCCATGCTGTACAAGGCGGAGCTCGAACGGGACTTCAATGTGTGCACCCAGTGCGGGTTTCATTTCAAGATCGGCCATCAGGCGTATATCTCCCTGATCATGGACACGGACACCTTCGAGGAGACCGACACGGATCTGCGCACCGTCGATCCGCTCGAGTTCAAGGAGAAGGAGAACTACCCGGACTACATGAAGCGGTACCAGAAAAGGACGGGCATGAGGGAGGCCGTGGTGTCGGGCACCGGCCGCATCGACGGAAGGCTCGTATCCCTGTCCATCCACGACGGTTCCTTCCTGGCCGGGAGCATGGGGTCCGTGGTCGGCGAGAAAGTGACGCGATCCATCAGAAGGTCGCTCGACCTGGAGATACCGCTGCTTGTGGTCGCCACTTCGGGGGGAGCCCGCATGCAGGAAGGCATCCTCTCCCTCATGCAGATGGCGAAGACTTCCCTCTGGCTGAACCGCCTGTCGGAGGAGAAGATCCCTTTTGTTGTCGTGATTACGAATCCGACCATGGCCGGCGTGATGGCGAGTTATGCATCGCTGGGAGACTTTACCCTGGCCGAGCCGGGCGCCATGATGGGCTTCGCCGGTGGAAGGGTGATCGAACAGACCATAGGGTCGAGTCTGCCGGAAGGATTCCAGACCGCCGAGTTTTTCCTGACCAAAGGTTTCGTGGACCAGGTCGTACCCAGGACCAGTTTGCGGGAGAAGCTGGTCACGATCCTGGGTTTTTTCCCGGATCGGGAGAAGAAGGAAGCACAGGCAAAAGAAGCGCCTTGATGTGCCTGCCGCCAAGCAGGATGGCCCTGCCCTGTCGCCCTGTCATGAGCGGTACGATGTGGTACCGTCCCTGGACCAGTGCGCCTCTGGCGGGCTCCCAGCCTCAGGCAGCTCGCAGGCGCTACGATTCCAGCATGAGCTTGTTAAGTGAATCTTCGGGGACGACCGGGTAGTCTCCGCTGAAGCAGGCCGTACAATACCCCGTCCCTGACTTGCCGTATTCCTTCGCGATTTTTACCATGCCCTCGATGGACAGGTAACCCAGGCTGTCCGCACCCAGGTATGTGCGAATCTCATCCACCCGGGTCTGCGAAGCGATGAGCTCGCCCCGGCTCTGCATGTCGATCCCGTAATAGCACGGGTGGCGGATGGGAGGACTGCTGATCCGTACGTGTACCTCGGAGGCGCCCGCGCTGCGGATGAGTCTTACCAGCTGATTGAGCGTCGTGCCCCGCACGATGGAATCGTCCACGAGGACCACCCGCCGGTTTCGCAACACGCCCTGGACCGGGTTGTACTTCAGTCTCACCGTGAACTCCCGCATGGACTGGTCCGGGTCGATAAATGACCTTCCCACGTAGTGATTCCTGATCAGGCCGATTTCGAACCGGATTCCCGAATGCTCTGAGTAGCCCAGCGCGGCTGTCGTGGCGGAATCGGGCACGGCGATGACGATATCGGCGTTCACGGGGTGCTCCTCCGCCAGCCGGCGGCCGAAACGCCGGCGGAACTTGTCGCTGTTTTCCCCGAAAACCTTGCTGTCGGGCCGGGCGAAATAAATGTATTCGAAGATGCAGGAGGCAGGTACCGCGCGATCGAAGGGAAAGTAGGACTGGATTCCGTTCTCGTCGATGACGACCATTTCTCCCGGGTTCACTTCCCTGACGTACTCCGCGTTCATGATGTCGAAGGCGCAGGTTTCCGAAGCGAGCACGTGGGCATCCCCGATGCGTCCCAGGCATAGCGGGCGGAATCCGCGGGGATCCCGGACGCCAATGAGTTGCTTCCCGGACAGGAATACGATGGAATAGGCGCCTTCGACGTGGCGTAAGGCGTCGGAGATCATGCCGGGCAGATCGGATTCGTTCGATCGCGCGATGAGATGAAGGACGATCTCGCTGTCGGACGAGGTGCGGAAAATCGATCCGGACTCTTCCATCGACAGGTGGAGCGCGCCGGTATTGGTAAAATTACCGTTGTGAGCGGTGGCCAACTGTCCGCGCTTGAAGTTGACCATGAATGGCTGTGCGTTGTCTACGTTGGATGTGCCGGTGGTGGAATACCGGTTGTGGCCGATGGCGATATGGCCATCAAGATCGGCCACGCGATCGCCGTGCTCATAGGCTTCGCTGACCAGTCCCATGGCGCGGTGAGAATCGATATGTTCGCCGTCGGAGACGGCCATGCCGGAGCTTTCCTGGCCGCGGTGCTGGAGGGCGTACAGGCCCAGAAAGGTCAGCTTGGCGGCGGCCGGGTCGCCATAAATGCCGAAGACACCGCACTCCTCGCGAATTTCGTCGTCTTCCCACATTGGCTCGCCCCGGTTGTGTTTTCAAGAAACCCACCGACATTATACGCGCCGGCCACCACAATGTCCACCGCAATTTCACAGAATCGCCGTACTTTGTAACCGGGCCATTTTCGTTGACACCGCGGGTAGCGAAACCTACATTGCACGTGGTTGAAATCCACTGAGTAGACCCACTTTTTCAAGGAGAATCAGTCTGTGGAACGAACGCTTGTCCTCATCAAGCCGGATGCCGTGCAGCGCGGGATGATTGGCCTCGTCACCGGACGTTTCGAAAGCAAGGGGCTCAAGGTCGCCGGTCTCAAGATGATGCAGCTGACCGATGGGATACTGAACGAGCACTACGGGCACCTGTCCGACAAGCCCTTTTTCCCCCGAATCAAGTCCTTCATGCAGGAAACGCCGGTAGTGGCAATGTGTCTTGAAGGCGTCGATGCCGTGGACGTCGTGCGGGGCCTTTGCGGCGTGACGAACGCGCGGCAGGCCTCCCCGGGCACGATCAGAGGCGATTTCGGCATGAGCGTGCAGTGCAACCTGGTGCACGCTTCCGATTCCCTGGAGACGGCGCGGGCCGAAGTACCCCGTTTCTTTTCCGACGCCGAGCTGTTCACCTACGCGAAGGCGGATGACACTGTCGTCTACGCCGACGATGAGCGGTAGTCGGCCCCACCCCGGCCAGGCATGGACATTCTCACCGGTACCATCGAACGCATCACCTACCAGAGCGAGGAGACCGGCTACACGGTCGCGCGAATGCGCGCCGAACCGGACGCCTGCCGGACTACCGAGAACCTGGCCCGCGCATCCACGCGGGACGGACTGCTGACCATAACGGGCGAACTTGCGAAAATGGCGCCCGGCGAACGCGTCGAAGTCGCCGGATACTGGGTAACCCACAAGCAGTACGGCAAGCAGTTCAAGATCGTAGATTCCAAGACGATCCAGCCCACTTCCGCGGACGGCATACGCAAGTACCTGGGTTCGGGGCTCATCAAGGGACTCGGGCCGGCCAAGGCCGCGATGATCGTCGATCATTTCGGCGAAGACACCCTCACGGTCATCGAAAAGACGCCGAACCGGCTGTCCGAAGTCAAGGGCATCGCGCGGAAGACCATCGCCGTAATCAGATCCGGCTGGGAGGAACAGAAGCACATCCAGGAGGTCATGCAGTTTCTGATCGGTCATAACGTCAGCATGGCCTACGCGGTGAAAATCTACAAGACCTACGGTAACGAGGCCATCAGGCAAGTCACGGAGAATCCTTACCGCCTGTCCACGGACATCTGGGGCATCGGTTTCAAGACCGCCGACAAGATCGCCATGAACCTGGGAGTCGATCCCGGAGACCCCGCCCGGGTCCAGGCCGGCATCAGGTATGTCCTGGAGACCCAGGCCGATGACGGTCATGTCTACGTGCCCTTCGAAGCGCTCGTGGAGGAGTGCATCGGTTTTCTGGACGTGGATCCCGCCGCCATTCCGACCGGTCTTGAAGCCCTGGTCAAGGCCGAGGTCGTCCTTCGCGATGACGACCGGGTTTATCTCCAGCCTCTCTATTACGCCGAGCAGGGGATAGCGCGGAATATCGCCCGCCTGGCCGATCATCGGCGCACCCCGCCGTCCACCGGACGAATCGACGAACACATCGGGCATATAGAAAAGGAACGGGGCATCGTCTTCAACAGGGAACAGCGCGAGGCGATCCACACTTCTGCTTCTCAGAGCGTCCTGGCGATAACCGGAGGGCCCGGAACCGGCAAGACCACCTGCGTGCAGGGCATTGTCTACCTGTTCACGCGCGTGGGCGGAAAAGTGTTGCTCGCGGCGCCGACCGGCCGTGCCGCGAAACGGCTGTCCGAAGTGACCGGCGCCGAAGCAAAGACCATCCACCGGCTGCTCGAGTTCAACCCGGGCGTCATGGAATTCGGCCGCGACCAGGATAACCGGCTGGAAGCCGACCTGGTCATCCTGGACGAGTCCTCCATGGTGGATACGGTCCTGATGAACGCCCTGCTTCGGGCCGTGAAGACCTCCGCCCGCTTCATCATGGTCGGCGACGTCGACCAGTTGCCTTCGGTGGGCGCGGGCAACGTCCTCCGGGATATGATCGACGCCGGCCATGTACCAGTGGTCCGACTGACCGAGATCTTTCGCCAGGCCCTGGAAAGCAGCATCGTGATGAATGCGCACCGGGTAAACCGGGGCGAAATGCCCGACACGAAGAACAGGAACGAGGGCGATTTCTTTTTCATCAACGAACCCGACCCGTCGGCCGGCGCGGATCGGATCGCCGAACTGTGCACGGATCGCCTGCCCCGAAGCTACGGACTCGATCCCTTCAACGATATCCAGGTGATCACCCCCATGTACCGCGGGGATATCGGCGTGGATCAACTCAACCTGAAGCTGCAGCAGGTGCTGAATCCGTCGGGGTCCTCCCTGCAGCGGGGCGACCGGGAACTGCGCGAAGGCGACAAGGTCCTGCAGACGCGGAACAATTACGGGAAAATGACCTTCAACGGCGATATCGGCCGCATCAGGCAGATCGACCCGGATGCCCAGACCGTGGACATCTCCTTCCAAGATACCGTCCGGTACGACTATGGCGAACTGGACGAACTGATCCTGGCTTACGCCATCAGCGTCCACAAAAGCCAGGGATCCGAGTATCCGGCCATCATCCTGCCGCTCTACAGCACCCACTACATCATGCTGCAGCGAAACCTGCTGTATACCGCGCTGACCCGGGCCAGGGCGCTGGCCGTCATCATCGGGACGCCCAAGGCCCTTGCCATCGCGGTGAAGAACAACCAGGTCGTCGAGCGCTACACGGGTCTCCGGGAAGCGCTGGGCGCATCGATTGGCGACCGGACCGGGGTCCTTCCGGACCTTTCGCCATGAGATTCGGGAAAGGAAATACACCTTGACAGTGATAAGTGGGGTCCTATCTTGTCTGACTTGGTATCCGACCATGCATGACCCTACGAGTTTTAAATAGATAACTGCCAATGCATATAATTAGTATCTAGTTGGCGTACAGGGTGTTACAGGAATCAACCGCTGTATCCCTTCAGGGGGTGTCCGGTGTCGGTGCGTGAAGAGGAAATGAAGGAAGACAGTCCGGAACAGTATCGGAATGCCGATACCGCGTTGTTCGGAGAATCGGACGAACCCTACCTTTCAGGATTCAACCTGAAGACGATCTGGGCGTGCCTGTTCGTCGGTTTCGTCATGTTGCCGGGATCGATCTACCTGAGCCTGGTGACGGGCGGGCAGACTGGCGCGGCGGACTGGGTTACCGTCATCCTGTTCCTCGAGATCGCCAAACGGTCCCTCGTCAAGATGACCCGGCAGGAAATCATGATCCTGTACTGGGCCGCGGCCGGACTGGCCGCCGCGGGGAACGCGATGAACACCGGCATCACCGGCGGTCCCTTCGCCCACCTGATCTGGGAGCAGTACTACCTGCAGTCTCCGGAAGCCACGGGCATCGCCACGCTGATCCCCACCTGGGTCGTCCCGACGCTGGATTCCGGGGCGCTGGCGAGCCGGACGTTCTTCCACATGGACTGGTTCGTGCCCGTCCTCGTCCTCACCGCGGTGACCGTCCTCTTCGCGGTCAATTCCTATTCGATGGGGTACATCCTCTTCCGGGTTACCAACGACGTGGAGAGGCTGACCTTCCCCCTGGCGAGGGTGCACGCGGGCGGCGCAACGGCGCTGGCCGAGACTTCGCAGAACAAGGAGGGCTGGCGATGGCGGGCATTCAGCATCGGATCCGTAATCGGGGTGTCCTGGGGACTCCTGTACGTGATGATACCCATCCTGTCCAGCACGTTCCTGGTCACGCCCATCACCATATTGCCCATCCCCTTCATCGATTTCACCACCAGTCTCAAGGAAGTGTTGCCCGCGACCATGGTGGGCATCGGGACCGATCTCGGCACCCTCGTCGCGGGATTCGTCCTGCCCTTCTGGGTCGTGATCGGCACCTTCGTGTCGTCGGCCGTAATCGCTTTCGTCGCCAATCCCCTGCTCTATCACAACGGCATCCTGACCACCTGGGAACCCGGGATGTCGCTCATTCCGACCCAGATATCCAACAACATCGATTTCTGGCTCAGCTTCACCATCGGCGCTTCCCTCGTCATCGGCATCGTGGGATTCACGGCGACCATCCGGGCCATTCTGAAATCCAACCGGGAGAAGCGTAACGATTCCGACGGGGACACGGGGGTGCGTCCGACGCCGGAGGGCCGGGGCGACCTGCCGATCTGGCTCGTATTCATCTTCTGGTTCATCAGCACGACGGGATTCGTGGTCATACTCTACTTTCTGATCCCCGACTTTCCGTGGTGGATCAGCGCCATCTTCGGATACCTCTGGTCGCCGGTGTTTTCCTATATCGGGGCCCGGATGATCGGCATCACCGGCTCACCCTACGGTTCCTCCTTCCCCTTCGTCAAGGAAGCATCCTTCCTGCTGTCCGGCTACAAGGGGGTCGCCGTGTGGTTCGCGCCGATACCCATCTTCGAACACGGAAAGGTGGCGGAAACCTTCAAGCAGCTGGATCTCACCAAGACGACCTTCGGCAGCGTGGTCAAGTTAACCGCGGTGACCACCATCCTGATGTTCGTTTGCAGCTTCATCTTCTACTCGCTCGTGTGGAAACTTAATCCGATCCCGTCGGCAGCCTATCCCTTTGTGCAGAAGATGTGGCCCCTCAACGCGGCCATGCGGACCATCTGGGTGAAGTCCACCCTGCCCGGCGGCATCACGTTCATCTTCGATATCATCAAGATCGAGTACATCATCGCCGGTCTGGGCGTAACGGGCGGGCTGTTCGGTCTGCTCACGCTCGTGGGCGCCTCGCCGCTTTTCTTCTACGGCCTGGTTGGCGGCCTGGCCATGCCGCTCTGGCAGACCCTGCCGACCTTCTTCGGCGCCATCCTTGGGCGCTACTACTTCTCCAAGCGCTTCGGCGAAGAGAATTGGATGGCCTATGTGCCCATTGTTCTGGCCGGCTACGGGGCCGGCATCGGACTCATAGGCATGATCGCCATCGCCATCGCGCTGATATCCAAGGCGATTTCGCAAATCGTGTACTGAGTAAATCCGGAACCGTTCGAGGATACTGCAGATTCGGGTCGGTTGGTGGCGCAACGCCACTGGTACCTTCCGTTGCGCGGTGTCTCTTATCGAGTGCATCGGTGCGCAGAGTCAATGCCTAGTGGTATTCTCGCAACGGTTCAATCGATTCGGCCACGCGGGCGGCTATGTCTCGCGGCACCCGCGGATTGAATGGACCGCCCTCGCCCGCCTCCACGTCTTCCCATCCCCCGATAATCATCGCCTCGATTACCGCGGAATAGTTATACTGCCGGCTATTCATGAACCGCAGATGTTCGAGGCCTGATATGCAGGCTTCCACGCGGGCCGATTCCGCGAAGTCGTCCCGGCGCTGGGCGTTGTTGATTTCATCCGCCGCGCGGGCCGCGACGATGGCGATGCCGGAGGTGTGGCCCCTGGCGCCCATTTCGGCGGCCCGGGTGCTCCGGTCGCCGATCCCCCACATGACGATGCCGTCATCGCCGATGCCTTCGATAAGCGGAGCGACCTCTTCCTCGCTCGTACCCACCTTCACGCCGACGATGTATTGGCAGTCATTGACGAGCCGGACGATCGGATTCACGTAGTCCGCCGAACGCATGTACAGCAGGAAGCGGGCGCCACAATCTGTGCCCAGCCCCTCGGCGAAAGCCATGTAATCCTCGTAGGTCGCTTCGTGATCGGCAACGCCGGTCAGTGGCATGATGAGGTAAACTTCCGGCGGACGGGGCAGGGCCGATTGCCTGCGCACGAGTTCCTCGGCCTGGGAAAGGGGATTCGGTACGATACCCGACATCAGGAACCCGTCGTCTCCCATCTCCTCGCTGGTCGCAGCGATGACCCGGATCTGGTCCTCGAAGGAAAAGTGGTGGATCAGGCTCGTGCCCGCAATCCCGATCACGCGCTTCCGGTTTCCGTCCAGATAGTTGTTGTCCATCAGGTACCGGACGTTCTTCCGGTGGCCGTCCAGGTCGATAGCGCCGCCGCGGAAAGGCACGACGGGTATGGCGGTTACGGAATTCAGCGTGTCGTACAGTGCTTCTGTATGCATTGATCGGTATCCTTTCATCTGGCGGCTGCGGATCAGCCAGACATCGGGTCGACTCGGTGAGTCTCCAGGCCACCGGCCTCAGGGGCTGTACACGGTGGACTGGTTATACGGAATGATCAGGGGTTCCGGTCCGCTTTCCGGCAGATGGGATGCCCATTCCCGGGGATCGTAGTCACGGGCGACGAAACAGGCGTAATGGGCGGGCACGGCAGTTTTCAGTTCAATGGAAACGGCGATGCGGGCCGATCCGTCGAAGAAGGGGAACTCGCCCTCGTTCGGGTGATTGGTCAGAAACCCGATCTGCGGACGCAGGTCCCGCACCGGTGCGAGCAGGGATTCGTGGTTGCCGAACGTATTGACCGGGTCGCCGGAGATGTACACGCGGACCGGTCCCATTTCGACGACGTAGCCCAGGTGCTGTACATCTGGCGGGGAGATGCCGTC
The DNA here is from genome assembly GCA_951812955.1 of uncultured Gemmatimonadota bacterium. GTDB lineage: Bacteria > JAAXHH01 > JAAXHH01 > JAAXHH01 > JAAXHH01 > JAAXHH01. The sequence continues at coordinate 320,489 of OX638340.1, forward strand.
ATCGGGAAGGCCGCCAGGTGGTTTAGCCCATACCGTGTGCGCCTTCGACGATCCCATTTCCGCGGTGTCCCCCGCCGTGACGACCGTCATGCTCCCGCTGTCGAATCCCGCTTCCTTGAGCGCGTTTATGCTCTCGATCGGACCCACGAAACGTACATCCGGAAAGGCGGCCGACAAGCGCTCAAGCGATTCCACGCAGGTGTGATCGCCGTGGTTGTGGGTCAGGAGCACATAGTCGGTCTTCAGCGTCCCCTCGTCCAGGGGCGGACCGGTGTGGACGAAGCGGTCCGCAGGCCGTTCACGGGGGTAGTAGGGATCGACCTGAATTACCGTGCCGTCCGGATGCTTCAGTCCGAAAGAGCTTTGTCCGAACCAGTGTAGGCCCACGCTACCGTCGGGCACGTGCAGGTCTTCGAAGGGATGCATGCGGTTATGTCCTTTCCCAGGTGTTCTGTGAAATCCATTCGCCAGGTGCATGAAGGGCACGGAGAACTTAGCGTCCAGGCCATTGCGTGTCAAGCAGGGTAGGGGCCACGCAAGAGTTGTCCGAGCGGTAGGATTCGGCGAGGGTCCGCCAGGGCTCCTGGTCATGGACTCGTCGTGATTTGCCTTGCTCCGGCCAGGGGGCCAACTTAGACTGAACGGACCATGCTGCTATCTCGTTTTTTCAAGAAAAAAGGACGGGGTGCGGGCCCTGTTTCCCCCCAGGATCGGATGATCGAGGAGCAGATCGTCGGGCGCGGCATCGACGAACCCCGGCTGATCGAGGCCGTGCGCGCCGTGCCGCGGCATCGGTTCATTCCCGAGGCGTTCAGGTCACACGCCTACGAAGACTGTGCCGTGTCTCTCGACCTGGGACAGACCGTGTCCCAACCCTATATCGTGGGACTGATGACCCGGCTGCTCGATGCGAAAGAATCGGACCGGATCCTGGAGATCGGCACGGGATCGGGCTACCAGACGGCGATCCTGGCCCGGCTCGCCCGATCCGTATACACGGTGGAACGGCTTGCCGTCCTGGGCTGGCGGGCGCGGGAGACGCTGGAATCCCTGGGGTACGACAACATCCATTACCGGATCGGAGACGGCCATGGGGGTTGGCCCGCGGAAGCGCCCTTCGACGGAATCATGGTGACGGCGGCGCCTAGGGTCCTGCCCGATGCACTGTTTCGCCAATTGAAATCCGGAGGGCGGATGGTCATCCCCATCGGGGAGGAACTGTACACCGTAACGCGATCGGGGGAAGAGACAATCAAGGTACACCATGGCGGCGTGCGGTTCGTGCCCATGGTGGAGGATGGGGCGTAGCGGTTTACTACTGCGATCAGACGACGCCCAGGTTTACTAATATAATCAGGCAACCCCCAACACCTCGCGCGCGGCCTGCGTGGTTTCCCGTACCTGGTCCAGGGTCCCCATCCCGAACATAGAGGCCGAGACGCCGATCTCATCGAATACGTACTCGAAGGCCTTGTGTCCCAGGTAGCGGCCGCCGGCCATCGGCTTGATGGCGATGACGGGCTTGGTGGACTGCCTGATGGCGTCGATGGCTACCTCGCGGGTCGGGAACATGAAGGTGCCGGGGGCATTTACGGTGGTCAGGTAGCCGTCGACGGGGATGTTCTCGGCCTCGAGCAACGGCAGGGTGACCCCGGCGTGGTGAACGCTCGTGATCACGGTGTCGAACCTTTCCCTCAAAAAGCCGAGGTACTCCCGGATCAGATCGAAGCGCCCGGTCATCGCGAGCAGGTCGATCTCGGCGCCCGGGTCGGCGACGAGTATATCGCACCCGGCGAAGAAGCCCAGGTATTGCTCCAGGATTCCATAATCGATCTCGAAACGGGCGGCGTCCGCTTCCGTGTACGGCGGCACGGTCTCCGGCGTGACGATGCCTTCAAAGGTGTCCCCCAGGTTGTAGCGGATGATGTCGTCGCGGCTGAAGTGGTCACGGAAGGCCTGGCCGGCCAGGCCTTCGTTACGGCCGTAGAAGGTCGAATGGGCGCGATCCGAATAGGAGACGATTTCGCCGTCCAGCGTGACCGGGATCAGGATATACGCCACGATGCCCAGTTGCGTGGCGGTCTGTTGCTCGGTTTCCCAGATGGCCTGCAGATGCAGCCGGTCGAGTTTGGGCAGCATGTGATCCACCTGGATGGCCGTGATGCCGCCTTCCTCGACGGCGTATCTAAGCACGTCGGCCACCGATTGTACGCGGCTGAAGGAGCGGAAATTCGCCGCATCCCGCGCCTTGTCCTGGTAGGAACAGCCATCATAGGGATGGATGCCCATGATCAGGCGGGGGACCTCGGCCTGGCCGATTCGTGTCGTGGGTACGCCGCAGCCTTCCAGATATGTCTTCATTGCATCCCGGTCCCGGACTCAGTGATTCATTCCATAGAAACCGAACGTAACTACAGACCTAATACTGCTTTGTATATAACTCTTCAGGTTTGGATAATATACACCTTTGAATACCTGGTATGCAAGTCCCGGCCGTCTTGGAATACAAGTCCCGGCCGTCTTGCCACACACGTTCCCGGAATCCCGTGCCGGCCCCATCGGATTTCCCCCATGTCCCGCCTTGACCCTTGACATCTTTTGGTATATATACTTGCAATCCCGTCGATACGTCCTTCCCCGGCGGTACCGCACGCGTACATTTCTGTTCTCTGGCAGGTCGATTTCTGCCTTCATGACCGATCAACCGGAGTATGCCATGTTGGCGACCATTGAAAAGATTGCAGAAGTAGATGCGATGGTGGGCGAGGGGCCCGTCTGGGATCCGGACAGCGGGACGCTGATGTGGACCGACATCCGGACCGGCAGGTTCTTCTCGTATGACCCGGCGACGAATCAGAACCGCCAGGTGCACGACGGCTTCAACGTCGGCGGGTTCGCCTTCAACGAATACGGCGGCCTTGTGGCCTGCATCTGGGACGGCGTCGTACTATGGAACTCCGACGAGGACTGGGTGCGCATTTTCGACGAGACCCATGAAGGAGAACCGTTGTGCTTCAATGACGTGACGGCCGACCCCGGCGGCCGGATGTTCGCTGGCTCCCTGATCGACGGCGGTCTGGGTAAACTGTACCGCTTCGATCCGGACGGCGGGGTGGAAGTCATCGAGGAGGGGATCGGGTGCAGCAACGGCATGGGTTACTCGCCGGACGAATCCATCATGTACTACACCGATTCGGCCGTGCGGACGATCTACGCCTATAACTACGATCGGGCGACCGGCTCGGTCTCCAACCGGCGGGATTTCGTCAAGCTGCCCGATACGGCGGGTGTGCCGGACGGGATGACCGTCGATTCTGAAGGTTACGTCTGGACGGCGGTCTGGTTCGACGGATGCATTATCCGGTTCGACCCGGACGGCGTGGAGGAGCGTCGCATCGCGCTACCGGCTATACAGACTTCGAGCGTCATGTTCGGAGGTCCGGATCTGACTGACATCTACGTCACGACCGCCGGGATCGAAGTGGTACCCGGCTCGCCCCTCGACCCCAAGGACTACGATTGGGAGGCATACGGACAGGGTTACCGCGGCGGCGGCCTGTTCCGCGTACGGCAGGACATTCAAGGCAAGCCCGAATACAAAGCCCGTTTTCCGTGGCCTGATAAATCATGACAGGAGGAATGAATGGCCTTCGACGTCGTCATTCGCGGCGGTGAGGTGATCGATGGTACAGGGAAGACCGGCCGGTACCGGGCGGACGTGGGACTGCGGGACGGCCGCGTGGAGGGGATCGGAGACCTGGCGAATGTCGAGGCCGCCCGGACCATCGACGCCGGGGGCCACATCGTCTGCCCCGGCTTTATCGACGTCCACGTACACTCCGAGAATTCCCTGCTTGGCGGCCGCGACCAGATGGGCGGTCTCCGTCAGGGCGTGACGACCCACTTGCTCGCGCCGGATGGATTCGGCTGGGCGGGTTTGGCTCCCGAGGATGCCCTGCCCCTATGGCACTACACGCAGTTTGCCTACGGCGAGCCTTTGGAACCGGTCAATTGGCCCACCATCGAATCCTACCTGGACCTCTTTCCCGGCCGCTCGCCGGCCAACGTGTATCCGCAGGTTCCGCACTGCGCCGTCCGCGTCAAGGCCATGGGCTGGGATCCCGGGCCTCCGAGTCCGGACCAGTTGAGAGTCATGGAAACCGAGACCCGTGCGTGGATGGAAGCCGGCGCCGGATGCCTCTGCCTGGGACTGGACTACCAGCCCAGCGCCAACGCGCCTTTCGAGGAACTGGTGGCGCTGTGCAAGGTGGCCCTGGAATACGACGGGATCTACGCCGCACACCTGAGGTACCAGATCCTGGGAAGGGACCGGGCCTGGCAGGAGATCATCGACCTGAATCGCGCAAGCGGCATACCCGTTCATGTATCCCACGAACGCGTCGACGGCATGACGGGTCCGATCCTTGAACAGGCGATGAAGGACGGTGTGGACATCACCTTCGAGTCCTATCTCTACCCGGCCGGCATGACGCATATCACGATGCAACTGCCCATGTGGATCCAGACGGGCAGTCCGGATGAAGTCCTCGAAAAAATGCGCCAGCCGGATACCCGCCGCGAGGCGCTCGAATATCTGAAATCGACGAACCTGGCTGACAGGCAGTACATCGGATATACGCGATCCGGCAAGTTCGCGGGGATGACCCTGGGCGAGGCCGCGCGGAGCGTGAACAAGTCCAACGAGGAGTTTGCCTACGACCTTGTGCTCGATGAAGACGGAATACAGACGTTCATCATGTTCTGGCCGGTTCCACAGGAGGAAGTCGACACCGTGTTGAACCGGACGGCGCCCCATCCCCTCATGATGGTCGCCAGCGACGGCGTCTATGATTGTACCCATCCCCATCCCCGGGGGCAGGGATGTTTCGCCCAGATGCTCAGGAAATTCGTAAGGGAGCGCGATCTGCTCTCCCTTGAAGAAGCCGTATACAAGATGAGCGGCTTCCCGGCGGAACGTTACCGGTTGAAAGACCGGGGCGTGTTGCGCGAAGGCGCTCCGGCGGACGTGGTCGTCTTCGATCCTCAGACCGTGGCCGACCGGGCTACCTTTGAAGCGCCGATTCAACCTCCCGACGGCATTCCCCATGTTTTCGTCAACGGCATTCCGGTTATCGAAGACCACGAGCCCACGAAGCACCGTCCGGGCCAGGTCCTGCGCAGAGGATAGGAAGGGAAGAGTTTCAACTACATGGATTGGGATCTGGCTTCATACTTTCCTGCTTTTGACGGACCGGAGATGCGCCGATTCAAGGCCGACCTGAAGGCCGACCTGGATGCTTTGCAGTCCGAAGCATCGGACACGGCGGTACTGGACTCCGGTAACCAGGAAGCGTGGGAGCGTATTGTCCTCTCCTTCGAAAGTGCCGTCACCCGGTTGAGGCACCTGGGTTCCTATGTCTCCTGTATAAACTCCGCCGACGCGAACAACGAAGATTTCGCCGCCGAGGAAGGCGCGTTGAGCCTGCTGGACGCACGGATGTCGAAGGTTCACGTCGAACTGCAGCGGGGGTTCGAGTCTTCTTCAGACGAGGATTTCGAAACTTTCGTTACCCGTCCCGCGCTCCGCGACGCCCGGTACCGTATCTCGCGTATACGGGAGCAATCCCGGCATACCATGTCCACGGAAAAAGAACACCTGGCATCGGACCTGGGCGTAGACGGTATCGAGGCCTGGGGCCGTCTATACGACCGGATATCGGGCAAGCTGACCTTCGAGATGGCTTATCCGGACGGCCGGCGGGAAGAGATTCCCATGTCGCAGCGACGGGCCCTCATGGAACACCCCGACCGGCGGGTTCGCCGCGCCGCCTTCGAGGGGGGCAACGAGGCCTGGGCGTCTGTCGAAACCGTGCCGGCAGCCGCGTTGAACGCCATCGGGGGCACGCGGTTGACGCTGTACCGCCATCGAGGCATGGACCACTATCTCGACCGGGCCCTCTTCCAGGCGGCGATCTCACGGGAGACGCTGGAAGCCATGTTTGAAGCCGTTTTCGCTGAGATCGACATCGCCCGGAACATCCTGGCGTTCAAGGCGAGCCTCATGGGCGGCGAAAATTTGGGCTGGTACGATATCTCGGCGCCCCTGACTGTACCGCACCAGGACGAACCTTCCTGGGATGACGCCACGGCCCTGGTGCATCGGGCCTTTGCGGCCGGGTATCCGGCCCTGGCGGACTATACGGCCGAGGCTTACGAGAAAAAATGGATCGACTGGTCGCCACTACCGGGCAAGCGCCCCGGAGCCTTCTGCACCGGATCTCCCCTTACGAAAGAGTCCCGGGTCTACATGACCTACAACGACAACATGGGCGACGTGCTGACCCTCGCCCACGAGCTGGGACACGCCTTTCATGGCCATTTGATGCGTTCGGAACGTACGCTGAACCGCGCCTATCCGATGACCCTCGCCGAATCGGCTTCCACCTTCGGCGAGATGCTGCTCATGCGCGGGTTGCTGGATGAGCCAGGGGTCGGCGCGGAGACCAGGGCATTTCTGCTCAACCTGGAGGCCAGCGACGGGGCCACCTACCTGCTGGACATTCCCGTGAGATTCGAGTTTGAGAAAGCGTTTCATGATGAAAGGCCGAACGGCGAAGTCGCTGTCGGACGGTTGAAGGAACTGATGGTCGACACACAGCGCCGCGTACTGGGGGACGTACTGGATCCCGCGGGCGCCGATCCCTATTTCTGGGCGTCCAAACTCCATTTTTACATCACGGATACCACGTTTTACAATTTTCCCTATACCTTCGGCTTCCTGCTCAGCCGGGGTCTCTTCGCCCAATACGAGCAGGAAGGCCCGGATTTTCTACCGAGATACGAACAATACCTGAAACTGACTGGTAGCGACACGGCCGAAAACGTGGTCCAGCGAACCGTTGGGATCGACCTCACCGAACCTGGGTTCTGGTCCGACGCCATACGCAGCCTGGAGGGCGTTCTGGATCAGCTCAAGGCCAGTGTGGCTGATAGCCGGGCCGTGTTGAACTAGCAGGATCGCCGAATAAAAAGGACCGAGCAGGAAAGAAAGGACCGGTAGTGTATGACGAAGGTGATCGCGGGGGCACGCAACCGTTTCCACGGCGTGGAAGTTGGTTCCGAAGACCTGCCCGATACACCGGATGGATTCAGGGAGCGCCTGGACCATTCGATCCGGGAGTGGAAGGCGGAGGATCTCCAGGTTGCCTGGTTCAAGGTTCCACTTTCCCGGGCCTTCCTCATTCCCCCACTGGTGGACGCGGGCGGAGTATTCCATCATAGTACCACCGACTACCTGATGCTGACGCTCCGCCTGGCCGAAGGCGCCTTCGTGCCGCTGTACGCTACCCATTACATCGGCGCGGGCGGCGTGGTGATCAACGAGAAGGACGAACTGCTCGTGGTCTGCGAACGGTTTCGCGGGGGACGGGCGCCGTATTACAAGCTGCCCGGAGGCGCGCTACAGCCGGAGGAACACCTGGCCGAGGGCGTGGTCCGGGAAGTATTCGAGGAAACGGGCGTGCCGACCAGTTTCGACGGCCTGGTCTGCTTCCGGCACTGGCATGGCTACCGGTACGACAAGTCGGACATCTATTTCGTCTGCCGGTTGAAGCCGCTGCACCAGATCATCAAAATGCAGGCCACGGAGATCGAAGAGTGTTTCTGGATGCCCGTGGATACTTATATGGGATCTGAAAACGTCAGCCAGTTCAACAAGCTCATCGTCAAGGCCGCGGTGGAAAACGAAGGCCTGAAGGAAACATGGGTCGACGGATACGGCGACCCGGACCGGTACGAGTTTTTCATGCCGGAGTAGTTCCGCGGTTTTTGGACCGATTCTAACTGAGGGAATGTCAACCGGTCAACTTATCTCAACGAGGACCAACCCATGGCTAAATCACGCCGGCGAAGGAAGAAGCGTCCCAATATCGTATTGCTGGGCGTGGATTCCCTTCTGGCCGATCACATGAGCTGTTACGGATACCATCGGCACACAACGCCCCATATCGACCGGTTCGCCGAGGGCGGCGCGCTGTTCGAGAAGACGTACAGCGCCCATATCCCCACGACAAGCGCCTATGCCTCCATGCTGACCGGCCTGGACGCCTTTGGCACCCAGGTAGTAGCCCTGCGTCACAAGGGCGGACTCCGGGAGGACGTGCAGACGCTGCCCGAGATCCTGCGGGAGCACGGATATGCGTCCACCTGCGTGGGTTTTGGGGGAAACCCGTCCTCGCGAGGTTTCGACAAGTACATCGAGTATCCGAGCTGGGGCAGCTGGAACGAGGGGCGCAGTCCCAAGGCGCAGAATCTGAACGACGTGGCGATTCCGGAGCTGGACCGGCTGGCCAAACGGCGCGGACCTTTCTTCCTTTTTCTGCGCCACATGGATCCTCATGCGCCGTACCTGCCGCCGGAACCCTACGAACGCATGTTCTATCACGGCGACGAGTGCGATCCGAAAAACAAGTCCATGGATCCCGTCAAGGCGTTCAAACCCTTCTGTGATTTCTTCGCCGCGTGGATGCCGCCCGACATCACCGACAAAGACTACGTCATAGCCCAGTACGACGGCGCCGTCGCGTACATGGACGCCTGTATCCAGACCATCTTCAACGCCCTGGAAGCCCACGGTATCATGGACGAAACGATCGTGATCCTCAACGGGGACCACGGCGAGACCCTTTACGACCACGAATGCTGGTTCGATCACCACGGACTCTACGATGTGACGCTCCACGTGCCGCTCATCATCCGGTATCCTGGCAGGATCCCCGGGGGTAGCCGCATCAGCGGGTACAACCAGCACAAGGATCTCGTACCCACCATCATGGATTTGGCCGAAATCGATGCGGAGATCGACTACGACGGGGACAGCCTGATGGCGCTGGTCGACGGCACGGTTTCCTCCTTCGACAGCGAGTTCTATATCACCGAGTGCACGTGGATGCGCAAGCACGGCTGGCGGACGCCGCAGTGGAAGCTGATGGTCGCCCTCGAGCCGGATTTCCACTTCAAGCCGCCGGTCGAGCTGTACAACCTGGTGGAGGACCCGGACGAGAACCGGAACCTGGCCGATGAGCTGCCGGAAGTGGTCAACCTGCTCAAGCGGCGGATGAACAACTGGATACGGAAACGGGTGAAAGAGACCGGAAAGCGTAATCCCATGCTTACCCAGGGGGACTGGCATGGGCACGAGGGCGTGGGTGCCTTCAAGACATCGCAGCAGGCCTACGACACGATGCACATCGGCGACCCCAATCAGGCCGCCAGTCTGCAGGCGCGCAGCAGGTAGAGCGCACCGCGCCTCGCGCAGCAGGTATAGCGCACCGCGCACCGCGCCTCGCGCACCGAAGTCGAAACCTGGTGTTTAAAACCCGGCTGTTTAATCTGCACAAGTAACGGTAAACTACAGTTTAACGCGCGTAAGACGAACACGGAATACCCGCAAAGGAGTGTTAGAAGATGGGTCTGAATATCGCGGTGGTAGGTATGGGCGGCATAGGAAACAACCATGCCCGGAACTACCAGGCACATGAAGCGTGCAAGGTCGTGGCCGTTTGCGACGCCCTGAAGGACAAGGCCGATCAGGCAGCGCAGGACTATGGCTGCAAGGCGTTCTACAGCGTCGGCGACCTGCTGAACAGCGGACTGAAGGTGGACGTGGCCAGCGTCTGCACCGCTGGCGTGGAGAACGGCGGGGATCACTACGAACCGACGATGGAACTGCTCGGTGGCGGCATCGCCGTGCTGGGCGAGAAGCCCATATCCAACGAGATCCCGAAGGCCAGGGAGATGGTCGCGCTGGCGCGGGATCGGGGCCTTCGCTACGGGATCAACCTGAACCACCGCTTCACGCCTGCCGCGCTGCGTGCGAAGGAGTGGGTCGAGGCAGACAGACTGGGCGAACTGAATATCATCAATATGACGATGTGGATCAACAACCCCAACGAGAGTTCGCCTCATTTCCACATGCGCGCGCTCCATCCCCATTCTATCGACGTGATGCGCTATTTCTGCGGCGACGTGGAAAAGGTCCAGGCCTTCTTCAAGAAGGGCAGGGGCCGGAAGATCTGGTCCAACGTACAGGTAAACATGCTGTTCGAAAGCGGTGTTGTGGGTCACCTGACGGGAAGCTACGACGCCGGGGGCAGTTATGGACTGGAGACCTGTGAGGTCGTGGGCTCCGACGCACGTTTCGTCATACGCGAAGCCTGCGAGCAGCTGGAGTTCTATCCGCGACACTCCCGGGAAGTAGAAACTTTTCAATACCTGGGCGGTATGATGGGATTCTCCGAGACTTTCGGTTCGCGGATATCGCGCTGGATCGAACAGAACCTGGAAGGCACGGCGCCTGAGGAGATCGACGCCAAAGCCGAGGATGCCTTGCGCGCCCAGTTGATTATTGAGAGTGCCATTGAATCCTGGGATACCAATACCGTGGTGACGGTACAATACTAATGCCGTGGTGACGGTACCATACTTAACGAGAAACCGGACCATACCGCCCGTTCCGGTTATCGAGGGTCAGCCCGTTGCCCGTTCCAATGCGTGAAAAACACTAAAGGAGAGACCATGAAACTCGGCGCCAACTCGGTACTGTTCGGTGGATACGACATGAAAACGGCTTTTAAATACATGGCCATGGCCGGGTATGATGGCATCGAAGTGTCTGCGATCAGCGGCATGAGCGAGCATCTCGTCCTGGCGGACTGGCGGGCCATCGCGCCGGAGATACGACGGCTTTCGAAAGAGTATGACCTTGAACTGTTAGCCATGGAGCAGCCGTCTCAGGATGAGGACATCATGGAAGCCGCATTCCAGGCCGCGGCCGAGACGGGCATCCCGATCATCAACTGCGGACCCGGTGGAACTTCAGGCGACGAGGATAGCCTGCAGTCGTCCATTGACTCCCTTGGCCGGCTGGCGGACAGGGCGGAGACCTACGGTGTTACGCTCTGCGTCAAGGCCCACGTGGGCGCCAGTATTTTCGATACGCCAACGACGCTGCGGGCCATGGAAGCCATCTCCTCGCCTGCGTTCGGAATCGACATGGATCCGTCCCATATCCACCGCGCCGACGAGAACCCCGTGGAGGCCATCAAGGCGGTGCTTCCTCGCGTTCGGCACGTTCACATCCGCGACTGCAAGGGGCGTCAATCCGGTCCCGGCGCGCCGGAGGACCAGGCCAACGGCCGCGGCGATATCGACCTGGTTGGCTATGTGCGGGCCTTGCACGAAGGCGGGTTCGACGGGCCACTGAACCTCGAGGTCATCGGGGCAAAAGAGTATTCGCTCGAGCAGTGCTGCGTCATCGCCGCAGAGACCCGGGGACACATGCAGGCGTGCCTGCAGGCGTGCGGGGCAAGGTAACGCAGACCACTATTCCGGAAAGGCGCAACATGAAAATCACGAAGCTGGAGACGTTCCTGGTCAAACCCAGGTGGCTCTTTCTCAAGATACACACCGACGAGGGTCTGATAGGACTGGGCGAACCCATCCTGGAGGGTCGGGCGAAGACCTGCGCACAGGCCGTGGCGGAACTTGAGCCGTACCTGGTCGGGAAAGACCCTACGCGGGTGGTCCACCACTGGCAGGCCATGTACCGCCACGCCTTCTACCGGGGTGGCCCGATCCTGACCAGCGCGCTCAGTGGGGTGGAGCAGGCGCTGTGGGACCTCGCAGGAAAGGCCCTGGGCGTGCCGGTCTACAAGCTGCTGGGCGGTCCCACGCGGGACCGGATCCGGCTATACAAGGGTGGCGGCGATCCAGCGACCATAAAAGACTGGATCGCCAAGGGTTTTACCTGCTTCAAGACCGGTCCGTACAAGGAACGCCCGTCCCGGATCATAGAAAACAAGGCGTTTATCGACACGGCAGCCGATCATTTCGCGCGATTACGGGAAGTCGCCGGTCCGGAAATCGACCTCGCCATCGACTTCCACGGCGCGATCAGCCCCCAGACGGCCAAGGTACTCATCAAGGAGCTCGAACCCTACCAGCCTTTCTTCGTGGAAGAGCCCGTCCAGTGCCAGAACGTCGACGTACTGGCCGAAATCGCACGCGGTACTCATCTGCCGATCGCCACGGGTGAACGCGTCTTCACCAAGTGGGGGTTCCGGGAGATATTGGAGAAGCAGGCCGCGTCCATTCTGCAGCCGGACCTGTGCCACGCGGGGGGCATCTTCGAAGTTAGACTGATCGCGGGCATGGCGGAGGCCTACTACGGTGGCATCGCGCCGCACAATCCCCTGGGGCCCATTTCTCTGGCAGCCTGCCTGCAATTGGACGCCTCGATCCCCAATTTCGTCGCCCAGGAGCACACCACGCTGGGCGAGGGATACCTGAAAAAGCCCTTTGTCTTCAGGGATGGATTCGTGGAACTGCCCACGGAACCGGGGCTCGGGATCGAACTGGACGACGATGCCATGGAGGACAAGATCGACCACGACTGGCGGAACGGAGAGAGTTACCTGGCCGACGACGGATCCGTGGTGGACTGGTAGAGGGAGCGAACAAGCCGGAAACCATCAGCTATGGCTGCCAGCGGGTCGGGAAGTCCGGGGTTCATTTCCAGGCTCACCGGACCGTCGTACCGGATTTTGACGAGGGCAGCCAGCGTATCCGTCAGTATAGCCTCGGAGAGTACACCGTCGAGCAGGGCCCAGTGGAGATCGGACGCGCCGTCGTTGTCGTCGAGATGGAAGTAGCCCAGTCGGTCACCCGCCTTTTCAACCGCTTCGGCGGGATCTTCCTGCGAAATCTGTGCGTGCCCGATGTCGAACAGCAAGTACAGGTTGTCGTTCCCCAGTTTCGCGATGAACCCAAGGGTGTCGCGCACCGTCGGCAGGGCCTTACCCGGAAAATGCTCGATGCACAGTTTGATGCCGTATCCTGCGGCGATGCCGGCGAGTTCGGCCACGGACTCCCCGTACCTGTTCAGCGACTCACCACCATCATTCTCTCCGGGCAGCAGGTAGGCCCTTCGGATGCCGGTCTCATGGGCATATTCAAGGGCTCGCATGGTATACTCAACGGCCGCGTCGCGGGCGTCGGCATCAGCCGCGTCCAGCGCCGCGCCTTCCGGCATGCCGAAACCCGTCGCCATGCACGTGGGCGTGAGCTCGAGTTCGGAGATCAGGCGGCAGGATTCGGCGGATCTGAAATCAAAGGGGCGATGGTCGATATGGCGCAGACCCGTCGAGGCAATCGCATTCAACACGTCCGCTTCCGATCCCCCTAGTGCCCAGGTGCAGCATGAAATCGTCATGACCCGTCCAGGGCCTTGCGCATCTCGTCGCCCTCACGACCCCAGTAACCGTGCAAAATATGCACGTCCGTGCCGATGCAGAAGTGACGCACGCCCAGATCCAGGTAGTACCGGGCATCGTCCGCGGTATTGATTTCCGCACGGGGGTTTCTGCCCGCGGCCAGAGACTTTTCGAGTACCACGCGTTCGACGCTTTTCACTGCTTCTCTCTGACCGATCTTGCCCACGTTGACGGAATAGTCGGCCGGCCCCCACTGGATCATGTCGATCCCGTCTATTTCGAGGATTTCGTCGAGGTGGTCCACCGCGGGTCCTTTTTCGATCATCACCGCCACGACGATCTCATCCAGGGCGTTAACGTAATCCTGGCCGCCGCCGTACCCCATGTAGGAGAACCGACGGGTCGCCACACCATAGGTTCCCCGGGAATCGGGCGTATCCGGCCGTGCGATTTCCACGCAGGCACGGAATTCGTCCGGGGTCCGGCAGTCGGCGAAGAGCACGCTCTGAAATCCGGAACCGATGGCTCTTTGTGCGAGGAACCCCCGCGGCTCCTGGTCGACTTTAATCATCATACCGAGATCGTGCAATTCCGCGGCGCGGCCGAGGTTGTCCAGGTCGTGGAGATCGTAGGGACCGTACTCTCCCACGAATTCGACGTAATCGTACCGGCCGGTGTGTCCCACGAGTTCGACCACGGAGGGCCACACCGTATGTATATGGGTGGCCAGGGAGGGCTGCCCATCGTTCAGAATGCTCCTGAGCCTGTTCGGTCGCATTGGTTTCTCTAGCCTTTCCGTTTTTCGGGTTGTCGATACCAGGTTTACACAAACCAGGCATGTCTATGCTTTTTTCGACTTCAGTGCTTCGAAGGCCGCTATAGCCTCGCCCGCCCATTCGATATGCATCTGGATCATGGAAATCTCCCGTTGCAGTGAAAGGGCGTAATGCAGAGAAGACTCGGTCCGCGCTCTGGTTTCCGATTTGAGGATGCTGAAATAAGTCTTGGCCTTACGACGAAAGTCCGTAAGAAACCGAAGGGTTTCCGGGTCGCTTGCGGTTTCTTCCATGAACCGGAACCTGAGCATCAACTCGGAAAGGTTGTCCCTGATATCAGATACGGCGAGCCGCTTGAGCAGCCACGCGTGAAGCGTCTTCTTGCCTTTCTCGGTCAGGTGGAATACTTCTCTCGGCTTCAGCCGTGAGCGGTGGAAGATCTCGCTGTCGATAAACCCGTTTTTTTTCAGTAACTGAAGCGCGGGGTAGATTGAACCCGGGCTGCTGCTGAAGTTTCCCAGGGACGTCGTCTCCATCTCCATGCGGACGTCGTAGCCCGATCGGGGTAGCTGATTCAGCAACCCCAGCAGGACATATCCGAGTAGGGTGGGTGAGTACTGTCTGGCCATAGTGTAATATGGAAAGAAATAGTACGAACCGTTCTATATAAATATACAAAGATAGCACATATTCGCCAAGCACAAAAAGTCCGGCCGGCAGAAACGAGCGACTTGGATCCCAATTCTGCAGGGATCCGATTTGCGTAATTCCAGTATTTCGGCTGTAATGACAGGGTCTGGTGCTACTTGCTTGTTACGTGCTTACTACGGGTCATCCGTGGTCTGCTGCTGTCGCCAGACCTCGAACTCGGCCGTCATTTCGGGAGTCCACTCGCGGTCGATCTCGCCAGGCGTGTAGTGGCCCTCCCGTAGTTGCTGGTGACCCCAGGCGTCCCGCATCCTGGTTTCTTCCGATTCGACGACGACTTGTTCCGCCAGGTGCGGCGGAATGAAAATGACCCCTTCCCGCGTACCTAATACGATATCGCCTGGTACACAGGTGGCCTCGAGTCCGATACGCACGGGTACATTTATGCCGAGCAGGGTTACGTCCGCGATGGCCGTGGGATCGACGCCGCGGATGTAGGAGACCATGGGTATCTCGTATAGCCTCTGCAGGTCCCGGATTCCTCCGTCGATGACCATGCCGTTGCCGGTCTTGGCATAGATGGAATTACCGAGGTTGTCGCCTGCAAAGGTTCCGAACTTGACCTTGCCGAACAGGTCGATGACGATCACGTCGTTGGGTTCGAGCGTATCGATCACCCAGGAGTTCTGGCCGCCAATGCAGCCATGTTTCGCCCCTTCGGCCTGAATAGCCGTTTCCAGGTCGGGCCGGGTAGGCACGTAGACGCCGGTTACCGCGCGGCCGACCAGGGTACGGTCCGGATGGAGGATCTGCCAGTCTCCTGCGAACTGGTGGTTGTATCCCTTCCCTCCGATGACGCCCCAGGCTTCCTCGATGGTCACCTTCTTCATCCGCTCAAGAATGCCGTCGGGTACGACGGGGCGTCCGTCCGGACCCCGTTCGCCGTCCCACTGCGTGGTGACGGCTCGCGTGAACTCCGGACTGTTCAGACCGATCATGTATGGCTCCTGTCTCCCTGGAGGTCGTCGGGTATATGGGCCGTACCACCCTGAATCGCGGTTTCGTCAGTTAGAAGTTCTGGCTCCCAGGGTTTTCAGGTCGATAAATGGCATGGATTGGCCAATGACCTGCGGGAAGTGACCGTCCCATTTCTCGATCGCCCGCAGTTGCAGCAGGGTCGGAGTAATCGTGGCACGCTGCAAACGCTGGGACTCGGCCTCCGCCTCGGCAGATGCGATTTTCTGCTCGGCTTCAATACGGATCCGCTCAAGGTCACGCTGGGCCTTAAGGGCCTGCTGCTCGGCCATCTGCTTGGCTTCGATCGCCGTGTTGAAGTTGTTGGAGAAAGCAAAATCGACAATGTTGAACTCGTCCACGATCATGTTGAAGTTCAGGAGCCGTTGCGTGAGGGAAGCCTTGATCTCATCCTTGACGACCTCGCGGCGCGTAATCAGTTCCTCCGCGGTGTACTGTGCGGACACCGCTTTGACGGCCTCCTGGACAGCGGGATCGATAACACGCTCCTTGAAGAAAATGCCGATTTCCTGGTAGACCGTATTAACCTGACCCGGATCTACGTGGTAGTTCAACGCGATGGTGGACGAAACCGTCTGCAGGTCCTTGGTAGAGGCCGTGGCGGCGGTCTCCGCCTTCTTGATCTTGACGTCGACAGGAATCACGTCTTCGATAAAGGGCGTCTTGAATCTTATTCCTTCGTCGAGGATCCGTTCCTGCACGCCACCGATCTTGCTGAATACTACCCCGCGCTCGCCGGCGCCGATCACGGCGTAAGAATTGTACAGCACCAACAGTACGAAGATACCGATGGCGATCTTCAGATAGGGGATGTTGCTGCCGGGAAGCTGCTCCCGGATATCGTAGTCAGACATTTCTACTCCTCCTTAAACTTGATGGAATAACGAGATGACTCGTTGAAGTGGTTTCAGGCGTTTATCTGAATCAACACTTTCAGGGAATCCCGGGCGGCGGCGGTGACCTCCATGCCCCGCCGCGTCTCCGACAATGGAAAGCGGTGGGTAACGACCTGGTCGGAAGTCACCACACCTGCTTCGATCAGGTCCAGCGCCATGCGGGTGTCGTGCGGACCGCAGGAATAGCTGCACACGATCGATACATCTTTAAAGTACAGGTCATAGGGCTTGAAGGCAAGCACATCCTCCTCGGGTGAAGACATGAATAGCAGGACGATTCCTCCTTTGCCCACGCAAGTCAGGCCGGTCTGCATCGCGGGGATGCTCCCCGGGCCGACGATGACCGCGTCGGCCATGACGCCGTCCGTAATTTCATGCACCGACTCGGCCAGATCATGCTCACGCACATCCACTGTGTGGTCCATGCCGAGTTCGAGCGCTTTATTCAGCCGATAGGGTACCCTGTCGGCGCCGATGACGGTCTTTGCCCCGTAGTGTCGGGCCACGATCCCGTTCAACATTCCCATGAGGCCCAGTCCGATGACGAGTACGATGTCGCCAGGGCGGATGCGGGCGCGTTCGATCGCCTTCACGGAACAGGCCACGGGCTCGATCAGGGCTCCGTCGTCGAAGGATACCGGGTCCGGCAGAACCAGGGTGTCATAGCGGAGATTGATCTCCGGGACCCGGACGTACTCGGCCGCGCCGCCGGGGTCGAGCCGGGTTTCCTTCCAGGTGGCGCACATGGTGAAATTGCCGCGGCGGCAATGCCGGCACCTGTAGCAGGGCGCATGGTGGTGAATGAACACCCTGTCTCCCACGGACAGCCCTACCACCTCGTCGCCCAGTGCTTCGATGACACCGGTCGGTTCGTGTCCAATGACGATGGGCGCCTTCCGCCGGATGTACCAGGGCGTTACGTCTCCGCTGCAGATTCCGCAACTGTGCATCTTCACCAGGGCGTCCCGCTCCGTGATGGCCGGCGTGTCCATTTCCTCGATACGGATATCGTCGATATCGTAGATTTTGGCGGCTTTCATGGGCGGCGCCCCCGGGGATCAGGGAATGATCGCGAACTTCATCGTATTACTCCCCAGGAAGTTCCGAAAGGCCTCCGGCACCTCTTCCAGCGTACGATCGCCGGTGATCAGGGGCGTGACGTCGAGTCGTCCGTCCGCGAGGAGTTGGTAGGATCTGCGGACTGCTTCCGGGGTATAGTGAAAAACGCCCTTCAGGGTGATCTGGTCGTAATGTAGCCTGGTGGTGTCATAGGTAACCGTCGTGCCGCCGGGGCACCCTCCGAAAAGGACGACGCAGCCGCCCCTGCCGACCATGGTGACAGCTTCTTCCCAGACGGCCGGCAGCCCGGTGCACTCGAAGACGACAGGCGATCCGTGGCCCCCTGTGGCTTCCAGCACTGCTTCGGTGGCATGCTCCCTTTCACTGTTGATGACGAGGTCCGCCCCGACCTTCCTTGCCGTCTCGAGACGGTAGTCGTGACGCCCCGAGACGATTACCTGCTTCACGCCCATTTCCTTCAGCACCATGACGTGCAACAACCCGATGGCGCCGGCACCGATGACGACCGCTGAGTCAGAAGTTGCATCGGGCGCCTGCCCTATGCCGTAGACCACGCAGGACAGCGGCTCCAGCATGGCTGCCTCGCGATAGTCCAGTCCATCGGGCTTGGGATACATGTTCGCGTCGACGACCGTGGCCGGAACCCGCAGGAATTCGGCGTACGCGCCCAGGGCCATCGTCTCTGTCAGATGCGGACACAGGTTCTGAAGCGATCTGTCGCAGTAGAAACACTCCCCGCAAGGCGCCGTATGTACAGACATCACGGGTTGCCCGACGGAAAATTGCTCCACCCTGTTACCTTTGTCGGCAATCACCCCCGAAAACTCGTGGCCGAACAGCGTCGGGGGCGGCATGAGGTGGTGCCCTCGCCGGTATGCCTTCAGATCGGTACCGCAGGTCAAAGCGGACTTGACCGCCACGACCACGTCGTCCGGCCCCGCGACGGGCATGTCGACGTCGTCGCGGGTTTCTATCCGTCCGGGTTCAACTAGCACACATGCACGCATAGGTATTTATCCGTAACTGCCGGTACGATCGCCCTGAACGGAAACTCCTTACCATATAAGACGAATAGACCACGATCCGGGTTTCACGGACGCCTATTATACGTCCTGGGCGAAGTAAGCGCAAGGACAGGCGATCCACGCATATCAAAAAGGAATTCCAGGGGTGAATTGTGTTGACACCTCTCCAAACGCCCGGTATCGTTTTTCCATGCTCATATTTGACGGCGACTATCCCATGGCGTATGGGGGCGTCGAACTCAACCGGGATCTTACGCTTTCGCTGGCTAAAGTACGCGCTGCTGACGATAACCCGGGCAACATCGCTTT
Organism: uncultured Gemmatimonadota bacterium; assembly: GCA_951812955.1. GTDB lineage: Bacteria > JAAXHH01 > JAAXHH01 > JAAXHH01 > JAAXHH01 > JAAXHH01. The sequence continues at coordinate 339,529 of OX638340.1, forward strand.
CGCCTGCCTGCCAGAGATGCGCCGCGGCCGGGTAGCGGCCGCCCTGATGAAATTCACGGTGCGGCGCAAACGCGAGCACAGTATATTGCCCGGTCTCCGGGGTACCGCGGCGGTCCACGGCGCCGCCCGAGGCCAACTGGCATACTACCACGTCCTCGAGGAAGAGGGTGAAGGTGTCGTACTCACTGACGGGGAGTCTCTTGCAAAGCACATAGACTCATGGGACAAGGCGGACGTCACCGAAGGACTGCCTGTGGGGTTTGTCCTCGGCATGGAAGGCGCCGATCCCATCCTCTCGCCCGGCCAGGTGCATGAATGGTTCGAGATGGGTGTCCGCGTGGTGAGCCTGACCCATTACGGCCCGAGCACTTACGCCCACGGCACGGGTTCCGAGGGCGGCCTGCTTCCTCCCGCAAAAGACCTGCTGAGAGAGATGAGTGCCTGCGGCATGTTGCTCGATCTCACCCACATATCGGACGAGAGTTTTTTTGAAGCGGTGGATTTGTATGACGGTCCGGTCCTGGCCAGTCACCAGAACTGCCGCGCTGTCGTCCCCGGCCAGCGCCAGTTCTCCGACGAACAACTCCGGATCGTCATTGAACGGGACGGCGTCATCGGCGCGTCCATGGACACCTGGATGCTCTGTCCGTGGTATACCCTCGACTGGTCGAACACCGGGGGATACAACCGCCGGGACTATTACCGTCGCGAGGACATTACCCTTTCCCACGTGGCAGATCATATCGATCACGTGTGCCAGTTGGCCGGAACGGCCGATCATGCGGCGATCGGTGGCGACACCGACGGACAGGGCGGTATCGAAGGCGCGCCGTCCGAAGTCGATTCCATCGCTGATTACCAGTTGGTGGTCCCCATCCTCGAAGGGCGTGGATATGCCAGGGATGACATCGAGAAGATCATGTACGGAAACTGGGTTCGATTTTATACGGAACACCTGCCGAAGAACGACTGATGGACACCTGCAACGGAACAGCAAACGGAACTCTCCGAGGTTTCATCATGCAATGCCTGAATCGTACATGCCTGAATCGTACACGCTACGCCCTGATTGTCCTGCCCCTCCTTTTCTTTAGTGGATGCGGCGGCGAAGACAACATCCCGCAGTCCGGCAACCAGACATGGGTTAATTCCATCGGCCGCCAGCTTCCGGTGGACGCGGCCCCGCCGGACCGGCAGCAGTTCCGGTACATGTTCCGCGAACCTTCCACGCTGGATATAAGCGTGGCGGCTTACGAGGCCGATGGCACGTACTTCGCCTTCGAACGCCTGGTGCTGCTGGACGAGAACAACGAACTGGTGCCCGCGGCGGCGGACCGGTGGGAAGCATCGGACGATGGACGTACGTGGACCTTCCACCTCCGTGAAGGGGCTCGGTGGAGCGACGGCAGGGCGGTCACGGCCCACGATTTCGAGTACTCTTTCCGACGCATGCTGGATCCGGCCAGCGGGAACATCTACGCCTTCCTCTATTACGTGATCAAGAACGGCCGGGCCTTCAACCAGGGTGATCTGACCGACGTGGAACAGGTAGGCATACGCGCGGTGGACGAACTCACCTTTGAGATCGAGACCGAGGGCCCCTGTCCATACCTGCCTTATATCGTCTCCTTCATCACTTCTTCGCCCGTTCCGCGGTGGCAGGTGGAGAAGTTCGGCGCAAAATGGACCGAACCGGAACACTGCGTGTCCAATTTCACCTACAGGCTGGCGGAATGGAATACGGGTTCCGACATGACGTTTGCGCTGGATCCGTACTACAACGGCCCGCACAAGGCGTATCTGGAGGAAATCATCGTCAAGTTCGTCGGGGCCCAGCGGCCGGGAACCCTGCCCTATGAGAATGGTGAGATCGACGCCTATCGCCTGGATCCCATCGACTACGAACGGGTGCGCAGGGACGAACGACTCGTGCGTGAAGTCCACAGGATGTCCGAGTTCACCACCTGGTATCTATTCTTTCAGACCCGGCAACCTCCCTTCGACGATGCGCGCGTGAGGCGGGCTATTGCCCATGCCATCGACCGGCAGTCTCTAAGCAGCACGGTGCTGAATGATCTGGCCATACCCGCGTACTCCATGTTGCCTCCCGGTTTTCCGGGGTATTCGGCGGAACAATTCAGGGCGTCCCAGACCTACGATCCGCAGGAGGCGAAGCGGTTGATGGCGGAAGCCGGCTATCCGGACGGAAGGGGTTTCCCCCGTACGGAATTCTGGTTGCGGGTGGCCGATACGAGCATCAATCGTATCGCCGGAGAAGCGGTACAGGCCATGCTCATGGAGACGCTGGGTATCGAACTGGAAATCAAGTACCAGCAACGCAAGTTGTTCAACGACAACATGTTTCAGTGGCAGATCCCCATGGGCATGCTTGTATTCGTCTACGATTACCCGGATCCGTCCAACATGCTCGGTCTCCTCTGGCGATCCCAGCCCAGGGGATATGCCCGCCACGACTGGCTGCACGCGGAATTCGACGACCTGCTCGACCGGGCCAATACCCATATGGCCCCCGAGGTCCGCTACGACCTGTACGCGCGGGCAGAACGCATCCTGGCGGAGGAGGCGGGTGCCGTGTTTTTATTCCATCCGGTGATCACCGAGCTTAGAAAACCCTATCTCCGGGGTGTAAAACAGGACCGGGACGGCCGCGTGGTGCCGATTATTTCCATTCAGACCGTCAATTTCACGGAGATGTACATCGCCCGCGATTGATTCGACGCCAGATGCATGGAATCAATCAACGTATTGCATATCGCCCGCGATTTATTCGCTTTGGCCATCCCCACCTTGACCATCCGATCTCCCCATGGACAAGACCGACGTACTGATCATTGGGGGCGGCGCCGTAGGCGTCTGCGCCGCGTACTACCTGCGTGAGGCGGGATACGGGGTCACCCTCGTGGAACGCGGGAAGATCGGATCCGGCGCTTCCCACGGCAACATGGGACTCATCGTACCCAGCCACAGCGTGCCGCTCGCAGCACCGGGCGTGCCGGTGCGGGGCCTGAAGTGGATGTTCAACCCGGACAGCCCCTTCTACATCAAGCCGCGGCTGGACCCGTCGCTGATCCGCTGGCTCTGGGAATTCTGGAAGGCCAGCAGCGAAGGCCGGATGCGCAGGGCCATTCCGCTGATCCGGGACATGAGCCTGCAAAGCCTTTCGCTATTCGATGAACTGGACGGTCTGGACGGCGTGGATTTCGACTATCACCAGCGGGGCGTCCTGGCCGTGTATCGAACGAAGGAAGGCCTGGCGGAAGGGGAAGAGGAACGGCAACTCCTCTCTTCGTACGGGCTCGAAATCGACGAGCTTACATCCGATGGGGTGGCAGAGGCGCTTCCGGGGTTGGAACTGAATGCGCTGGGCGGCCTGCACTTCAGGCAGGATGCCCACTTGACGCCCGGAAAGTTCGTGCGTTCATTGGCGGATCATGCGGTGCGGCGCGGCGTGATCGTGCGCACCGGGTCAGAAGTGACGGGGTTCACGAAAGATAAGGGGCGCATCGCGGCTGTTCATACGACGCAGGGGGACATCGCGGCGGGAGAGGTTGTGCTCACGGCGGGTTCCTGGTCGCCCGCCCTCGGAATAGTCGCCGGAATCTCGCTGCCGATCCAGCCAGCCAAGGGGTACAGCGTTACGATGCGCCGGCCTGCGGAGTGGCCGGAACTTCCCATTATGCTCGCGGAATCCCGAGTAGCCGTCACGCCCATGGGCGACACGCTGCGTATCGGAGGCACCCTGGAACTGGCTGGCATGGACCTTTCCATCAACCGCCGACGCGTAGCCGCGATTCTCCATGCCTTGCCCAGGTACCTGCCGTCTTTCGACATCGATGCCCTTGAGATCGTCGAAACCTGGTGCGGACTGCGTCCCTGCACGCCCGATGGCCTGCCCTTCCTGGGCCGGGCTCCCGGCGTTCCCAATCTGATCGTGGCCGCCGGCCATGCCATGATCGGGGTGTCCCTGGGGCCGGTGACCGGTAAACTGGTGAGTCAGATTGTGGCCGAGGATCCGCCCGGTATCGATATCGATCTCCTCGCGGTAGACCGATTCGCCCGCTGAGTGAATATGCGCCCTGCGAAAGCTACAGCCACCACGACCGCCCATCCCTTCTCAAATAGACCCCACGCCACACTCATTCGGCTAACTTTTCCCGTTCTGCTCTCGCTGATCGCGGAACCGCTTACCGGCCTCGTGGACACCGCCTTCATCAAGCAACTCGGCGCGGAGTCCCTCGCCGCCCTCGGCGTCGGCGCCGTCGCGCTATCTGGCCTCTTCTGGGTCTTTAACTTTCTCGGTATCAGCACCCAGACGGAAGTGGCCCAGGCCGAGGGCGACAACGACAGGAACCGGTCCGTTTCCATGAGCAGCCTGGCCCTCTGCATGAGCATGGCTTTCGGACTGCTGATCATCGTCTTCGGCGTTCCGCTTACGTCGTATCTCGCGACGCTACTGGGCGCTGCCGGCGCAATACACGACGGGGCCGTGGACTACATCTGGTGGCGGTGGTTCGGTGCGCCGGCCATCCTGATCACGCTGACGGCCAGCGGAGCCTTGCGGGGACTTCAGGATATGCGCTCGCCGCTCTGGATCGCCCTGGGCATCAACGGCATCAATATCGTGCTCGATCCCATGCTCATATTCGGTGCGGGACCTGTGCCCGCGCTGGGGATCACCGGAGCGGCAGTAGCCAGCGTCATCGCCTATTGGATCGGCGCCGCCTGGTCGCTCTGGATCATAAAACGCAAGCTTGGCTGGTCCCTGCCGGCTGATTTCAGCGCGGTTGGCCGACTGATGCGCACGGGCACCGATCTTTTCATACGCACCGGCGTACTGAACCTGTTTCTCCTCCTGACGACCCGCGAAGCCACGCACGGCGGCGCAGACGTCGGGGCCGCACACCAGGCGATCAGGCAGGTCTGGATGTTCGGCACGTTCGTACTGGACGCGCTGGCCGTCACGGGACAGAGCCTGGTCGGTTACTTTCTCGGCGGCGAACGGATCAGAAGCGCCAGGAAAGTGGCCCGAATCGTCTGCCTGTGGAGCGTATGGTCCGGATGCCTGCTTGGGTTCGTTCTCTGGCTGGGAAGCGGGTTCGTGGTCGATCTGCTCGTGCCTCCCAGCGCCGCTCCCTATTTCCATTCGGCCTGGATCGTCGCCATCGCCGTACAACCGCTCAACGCCCTGGCCTTCGCCACCGATGGATTGCACTGGGGATCGGGGGACTACCGGTACCTGAGAAACGCGGTGATCCTGGCGACCGGCGCCGGCGCGGCCGGACTGCTGGCCGGCCCCCACTCCCTGGACTGGATCTGGATAATGACGGCGGTCTGGATCAGCGTCCGCGCCACGCTGGGGGTGATACGGATCTGGCCCGGGGTGGGGAACAGTCCGTTTCGGGTGGAGGACTAATTATGCCTGCCAAACTATTGATTGTACGACTTCGGCTAAGTCCTTGTCGAAGGTTTTAACGTCACTGACACCTCGACGTTGGCAACTCGCCAAGTGGCAGAGGTCTCTCGCTTTAAGTTTGGGATACTGAAAGTGAAGTTGGTGGGCAAGATACACGTCTCCACCCTCAAACGGCCAGACTACAATTCCCCGATCCGAAATGAATTCTACCGCTTCCCCGAAAGTTGGCAGTCGATTTGTGGCAAGGTACACATGCAACAGTTCCTGCAAAACTTCTGTGGAAGTACATAACTGATTGGGTTTGCGGACGGACGCACGAAAGAACTCCCGTGCTTGCTCTCTCCGTGGATGCTCCTTGCCGACCGCATACATGAAAACGTTGGTGTCGACAAAGATCATGTATTCGTGGTTCCGCTTCCTTTCGACTGCTTGATGACTTCAAGTTGCTCTTCCCAATCAGGTTCCGATTTGGGACCAGGGAGGTCGTCGCACTTGTCAAAAAAGGTATCCAGTTCAGCCAATTTCTCGATGGCTTCCTTCTCTGATAGAATGTAGTTCTTTCTTTGGGTATGGAGTTCCTTGAGCCATATCTCGAATTCGTCGTGGCGGTCCCGTCGTTTTCGGTCGAAAAACCCGTCAGTATTCCTTATCTCGTTAAAAAGGGTGTACGCTATGCCCGCGATACTCGCGAGATAGTAGTACTCCTGGCCTTCATAGATGGAAATCGGGTATTCTGTTCCTTTCATCGCGTACCGTTCAAAGTTTATGCCGATCGCAATATCGTGTCGTCTCTCGTCTTCGCTTGAGGCATTTCCGAATACTTCGGCCAACCAAGTGTTTTCCGGGTATGCACCCAATATGTCTTCTTCTTCGGATTGGTTCTCGTATGGGATGACGACGCAACGTTCGAATTCAAGGCTGTTTTTCCTAGCGTCTATGAGCAACTTCTGGATGTTATGGCCATAGTTCCCTTTGAGATCAATCGGCAATATCCTCTCGTCCTTGAAGAGCATGTATGCCTTGAGACCCAACTCAACACCGTGTAGGAAGTTATATACCGTCGATTGATGAGTTTCCGGAAATAACAGATCGAATGATTTCTTCCAGTCGCGAGATAGTTCATTGCGCGCTATCCGTACGAACTCCTTTCCATGTTCGAAAAACTCCCTATGGCCGAACCACTGCTCACCGATGGGCGTATGAGTGAACTGGGATTCGTTCTTCTTGTCATTACGAATATGTAGATTAATGAGTTCACGGGCTTCATCCCGGTCCAACGATTTGCGTTTTCCGGTACCGTCTTGTTGATAGAATCGGCCTTCCGTGTCACGTACTACCGTTATGTTTGGTGATGTATTGAAATGGTACTGTTTTAGTTTCATTTGGCGATGTCCTTCTAAATGCTCTCCTTTGATGAATTGGCCGTACTATTGACTATGCATTGAAATTCGCAGAATACAGGGTAGCCGTCAAACGGAATTTGATCATTACATTCTGGATTCATGATTACTGTTTGTGAGCGTGGACTGTACGCGTGATTATGACATCTGAGTTCTCTGCTCAGTCGAACTGGTCCAGGAGTTCCTCGATAGGTTCTTTGCCAGGCCATGCGCCTGCAAGTTCAATAGGATCGAGATTTCGTGCGTGCTCCGCTTTGTCCGACAACAGATCATGCGGTTGTTGAGTTTCTACGGATGGTATTACCTCGAATGCGCCTTCCTTTACCAGTCGACGGCTGATACGGCGAACTTCGATCAGTCTCGCCTGACCGTTGGGCCTGAAATGTACCATCCCTTCGACAGTGACCTGCTTACCCCATAGAAAACGCCGGGCCTCAATTTTCAAAGGCTCGGCGCATATCCTTCCCGAAGCGAGCAAGCGGGCAAGTTCGCTTGTAATGACCGCGCTTGAACCAGTGATTCAGCTCCACGGAAACTCGAAGGTCGGCCGGTTCACGTACCGTTCCATGGCGATCTCTATCCGAACCCCAGAACCGGGCGCGAGCAGAAGTTTGAGATAGTCGCCGGTCACTTCCACGGTCCCCCCATTCCCTTCCGCTGCGTCGCGACCGACTGTAAACGATTTCAACGTGTGCTCCCGATAGGCGCCGCCCTGGATGACGACCTCCGAGGGCTCCACGGGATTTACATTGACCAGGGTTACTGCCGATTCCGTATCGCCGACCGTATCCACAAGGGCCGCCACGTCCTGTGGAAGGCCTGGCCGGCGCTCCACGGGATCGAAATACCGGAACATGCAGTGAACCGCCTGGGCGCGCTTCGGGGCGGGACCGCCCATGGTCTGCTGAAAGAGTGTGCCCGGAGTCGCCGGGTTGACGGCATTCGTGTTGTCTGACAGGCGCGTGTCCGGCGTCATGGTATCGTTGCGTATCCATTCCACTTTTTCGCGGACGGACGCCAGGTCGGCGTGCAACGCCTCCTCGGGGTAATTGGGGTTTTCGCCGCTCAGGTAACTCATCCACGCATCATCCGGGCAGCGCGCCCGGGCCTCCTCCGACATCGACCAGTACCAGGTCTCCATCGTGCCGACACGGTAGGGGTTCGGTGTGTAGTTGTACCATCCGTCGTCCCCGAACTTGTTCGGGTACTGCATCTGGCCGTCCACTACCCGTCCGTTTTCGTTGATGAGGTCGATCATCTCGCTCCACGGCGCCGCGTAGGAGCGGTCCCCGGTCAGCAGCAGCGCGTGACTGAAGCCCGACAGGCCCAGTTGGATCGTGTCGCGGTGCACGATCCGGCCGTCCTGGGGCGCGACGGTCGTGAATCCCCATCCATAACACCCGCCGTACCACTTGCCGTCGCAGGCGCCGCCGATGGTGCCGTCCAGTCCGATATTGGTGGGGATGATGCCGCCGTTCGCCCGGGTGCGTTCGACCCACGAGTCCACATATTCCAGGATCCATTCCCGGTATTTGTCCTCGCCCGTCAGCGCGTAGGCATTGAAGGCCAGTCCCGTCGCGAGCATGTTGGAGGGATGGTCGCCTATCACGTCGGTATAGTCTTTGAAATGGCCCAGCATTTCCTCGAAGTTGCGCTCGCCGTGGGCCAGGACGAAGCGGCCCTCCTCGATGGGATCGCCCGCCCAGTCGATGGGCTCGGCCTTGCGCAGCATGGGGCCTCGGCTCCCGTTGAACAGGCTGCGGATGATCCGGTGTTCCGGGTCGTAGTTACGCGCCCCGGGATCCTCGTCCATGTAGAAACCGGACCACTGCCGCACCCGCCGCTCGAATTCCTCCGCGCCCGGGTCACAGAGACCGAGGTCGCCGAAGACCGACATGCTCTCGCCGTTGTGAAGCCAGTCGAACATGACGGGGAATTCCTTGTAGTACATCCCGTCCCGGCAGAAGGGCACGTCCACTGTCTTCGCCTCGGTGTACTGGAGGATGTGGCCGTCCTGCGCCTGGTTGCTCATGTCGAGCAGGTTCTCCGGACCGCCCATCATGTACAGAACAGGCCATCCGGTCAGGTTTTCGATGGCGTCGTCAGGACCGTCGTCGCCGCCCCAGCGGGGCACGCAGCGCATGTAACCCCGCTCGTCGAAGTAACGGTCGTAGAAGTATTCGCAGGCCCGCGCCTGGGCTTTAAGGGACTCCTTCTGCAGGAGGGCCCAGGATGGGGGTGGCATCGGTGTGGTGATGGTCAGGGTGGTCATGGGACAGACTAATTCAGCTGCTAGGAAGTCTTTGATATTGGATCTTGCTAATGCTCAATTGCCGTGGTATTCAGGACTGCGTCTGTATGACTTAGTCTCATATAGACTATACAAAAAGTCAAGTATTGAAGGAGTTTCCTTATCGCCAACTTCGTTCAGGAAAGCATACCTTCACGACTAAGCGGACTAACATAGAAGCCGGCGGTGATGCGATGCGTGAGCATTTGATATTGCGACGGAGGTCATGGAGGGCATTGCATGGAATAAAAACGGCACCCTCCAGGGGATTGCCGTTTGTATTGCGTCACGTGAACTTCAATGGTCCGGCGATGGCAGTGAGTCAAGCCATCGGGTTAATAAAATCGATCTGGCATTTTGCTCTTTCTCACTTCTTCCGTTTACTCCTCCCCGTATTCACGGAACGGTTTGGTGAACCGGAGTTGCGACCGGACGATGACGTTCGACCGCTCTTGCGGACGTTTGGTGTACTACGAGGTTGCTGCCTGACCTTCGGGGTACTTCGCGATTGCCGTCCTACACTCGGCGTGCTTCGCGGTTTCTTCCGGGCGTTCTGGTCCGAGGTCCGGTTGACGCGAGCAGTATCCTGCCTGCTGCGCCCCGAGTTGGCATTCACGTTCGAGGCCTGCCGGCTTCGGTTCGGATTCCTGTTTGATTTCGAAACCTGCTTGTCACGGTTCGGATTGGGATTTGGTTTATTCGTCCGAACCACACTGGGTCTCTTGACTCGGTTCGGTTGCTTCCGTTCGGTACGATCCGGTTTTTGCCTCACACTCTGCCAAGGCGGATCGAATCGACTGTTGGGACCCTTGCCCTTGTTGGACGAATCAACCGAAAGGTTTCGAAACGGCCTGCCCACGCGAACTGGATGCTGACGTAAGCCTCGAGAGTGACTGGCTCCACGCCGGACTTTCCCGGGCCTGCGATCCACGACGGTTACGTTGCGTCCCCATCGTCTTCTCGGATGGGGCCACGGGTTGTATCGCACGAACAACCAAGGACGTACGGAACGCCAATAGACGCCCACTGGGCAACGCCAGGGTATGTACACGCTTCCCGGCCATAGTATGGGGTCGCACCACCCGGGCCAATGGCCCGAAAACAGTCCTGGATGAACGACCACGGTAGTTCTGCGGTCAATCTCCGTCATGCCCTCTTCGACCGTTTCAGCTTCCTCGCTTGCTTCTACTTCGTCCACTACGGTCGAATCATTTGCATCGTACTGGCCAGCATTCGCGGTTGAATCCAAGGCATCCGCATTCATCCCGGCAGGATTCGTCGCATATGCCGAATCCCTGGACTCAGCTGCCAATTTGAACCACCTTGCCGCCTCTTCAAAGTTCTGTGCAACACCCAGTCCCTCGGCGTACATGTTGCCCAGGGCGTACTGGGCGTCGGCCAGTCCCTGTTCGGCCGCCAGCCGGTACCACATCGCGGCTTCGGTGTAGTTCTGCGCTACCCCCTGTCCCGCTGCGACGAAGGATCCCAGGTCGGCGGACGATTTTCCAGGTTCCTGTTCCGCAGCCATCGCGTACAGGGAACCCAGGTTGAATTGCGCCACTGCAAGGCCCTGATCCGCGGCTAAGCGATACCACCGGGCTGCTTCCGAGTAGCTCTGGAGCACTCCCTCGCCTTCAGCAAACAAGGAACCCAGGAGGTTCTGCGCATCGCCGAGGCCCTGTTCGGCAGCCGCGAGATACCATCGGGCAGCTTCCGCGAAGCTCTGTGGCACGCCATGACCCGTGGCATACATGGAACCCAGGACAAATTGGGCGTCGGCCAGTTCCTGTTCGGCCGCTTTACGGTACCACTTTACAGCTTCAACCTCGTTCCGGGGCACGCCGAAACCGTAGTTATGCATGAATCCGTAGTTCATCTGCGCAACGGCATGGCCCTGTTCGGCTGCGGCACGACAGGTGGGCACCAGCGCGGATGCTTCATCAGGTGTCAAATAGCCCAACGACTCGGACCGCGAGAAATCCTCCATGCATGAGGCGAGCAAAGGATCCGCACCGCCCTGTACAGTCTGAACCGATTGATCGAACGGCGCGGTCTGAATGGTCTGTACAGGCTCGTCGGACTGTACAGGCTCGTCGGACTGTACAGGCTGAACGTCCTGAGCAGACAGGGCGAAAACACGATTTGGAAATATCGCACCACACAACAATAGTGGCAGAATAGTCCCAATCAGTGGCAATTTAGCCCCCATGGTTGCACCTCCTGATGGTAGGCGAAAAGACAGCTCTTGCGTGTCGAATTCAGCATCCGCATTTGGATTCGGATGGCAAGCCATGATTTTAGTGAGTAAGAAAGGTCCTGTTTACTACGTACACCTGATTATACGCTAGGGTTCCTTGTGCGGTTCCCTATAGATTTGATTCTGTATCGTTTCGGAAAGTCACGATACCGCGAGGGGATACTGCGATACAGTATAGGATCATTCGGGTTTGGAAATCCAGGTTTGTTTGATTCCAATAAGATGAATTGGCGAATTCGTTAGATTGTATTTCGGTTGGCTGGATGGCAACACTCGATAGCTCTTGACACAACGATCCAGGGCGTGGATAATCTTCTGGATTCATTCACTTGCTAACCGTTGTTATTCCTCAATCTATCAAGTTACCGAACCGTTCCGAAAGGATCCGGCATGCGAAAGAGTAAGGTCCTCACCAAGCTTCGTTCCTCCGGCTTCGTCCGGATGGCAGGCCTTGGCCACTATCTGCCGTTTTATATACGCTATGCCGCCCATTTCAAGTACGATGGCTTGTGGTTCGACCTGGAACACCGGGCGATGGATTCCCGGGAGGTCCAGTCGATACTTGCCATGTGCAGGCAGCACGACATCGACTGCATGGTGCGCCCGCCGACCCTTGAAAGGACCCGCCTGTACAGATACCTGGAAGACGGTGCCACGGGCTTCATGATTCCCTTCATGTCCACGGCGGAAATTGCCCGCCATGTCGTAGACTGCACGAAGTTTCCGCCCCTGGGGAACAGGGGTATCGATGGCGCCGGAATCGATGGTGACTTCGGCATCGATGTGTGGAAAGAGGGGACGACCTACTACGAAGATGCGAACCGGGAGACGTTCATCGTAGGCCAGATCGAAACCGTGGAAGGTTTGCGCAACGTGGACGCCATCGCGGCGGTGGAGGGCATTGACGTGGTTTTCATCGGCCCCGCCGACCTGACGCACCGCCTGGAGACCGATCCCAACGTCAACTGGACGCTGGACGATGCCATATCTCGCGTATCTGACGCGGCCGAAAGGCATGGCAAGGCCTGGGGTATCACTGCCGGTACTCCGGAACAGGTGGCGAATTACCGTGGTCTGGGCGCGAGCCTTGTACCGTGGGGCGGTGACTTCAGCCTGATGAAGGTGCTCGAACAGTGCAGCGAGGACCTGGACGGGATACCGGGTGCTTGATCGACTGGATTTTCAGATCGGCACTGGATAATTGCATGGGGCAATCACGCATACAGTTACGCGGAATCAGCGCAGGCCGTGTATCTTCAATTCGATAAATTCGAGCTAAATGAGCTATCACTGGACGCAGGTTACCGATCGTGCCCCCTTTGCACCCCGCGACGGTGCCGGTGCACTGGTATTCGATGGGGCCATGTGGCTGATCGGTGGCTGGAATCCACGCGACGAGGTCCATTTCCCCCGGGTCTGCAGCAATGATGTCTGGCGGTCCACCGACGGGCGTGACTGGTCGCTGGTCAAGCCCAACACGTACGTGGACGACACCTTTGATACGAAGCAGGACTGGGCGGGGAGGCATACTGGCGGATACGCCTTGCACGACGGCGCCATGTGGCTGGTCGGAGGCGATGCAAACCAGGGCTATCACCAGGGTGACGTCTGGATGTCCGCTGACGGTCGTAACTGGCGCTGCGTGCTCGAAGAAGCGCCTTGGGCGCCCCGTGTGTTGCACGGTACGGTGTCCTGGATGGGCAAACTCTGGATATGGGGCGGCCAGACCATGCCCGGGTTCGCCGGCGGAGCTGACCGCTTCTACGACGATGCGTGGGTGTCGTCAGACGGAATAGCGTGGACGCCGCTCGAGCCGAAGGAACCCCGATGGACTCCCCGGGGGATGGTGGGCGGCAGCGTCGTTCACGACGGACGCCTGTGGATCCTCGGCGGCGGAACGTACGAGACTCCAAATACCCCCGGCCGAACGTTCCATAACGACGTGTGGAGCACCTCCGATGGGATCCATTGGAAATGCCACACCCGCAATGCCCCTTGGTCTCCGCGACAGTATCATGATACGGTGGTTTTCGACGGAAGGATGTGGGTGCTGGCCGGATGGAACAGCCGGAACCTGAATGACGTCTGGTTTTCGTCGGACGGCATTGCCTGGCGCGAAGTGCCGGACACACCCTGGCCTGCCCGTCACGCGGCCAGCGTTTACGTTTACGACGATGCAATCTGGGTTGTAGCGGGCAGTCACATGGTCTCGGACGTGTGGAAGCTGGAGCGGGATTGAAGCGCAGCAAGCGCATCGGCAGTGTGAAGCCGAGGGCCGGAGGAGATGGAATGGCGGAAGAGCAACCGGTGTCCCTGCTGACGCCTGAGGAGAAGTGGCACTTCGAACTGCAGGGTTACCTGCTGTTGTGCGGTGTCGTTCCGGAAAACGACCTGGCCGAGATGCGTCCGGTCCTGGACCGCTGGCTGACCGCGGACGAGAATGATCTGCCCGCTCCGGTCAAGCGCGGCCGACAGGAGCCGAACAAGACCCATATCGGCCATATCCACTATGGGCACGAAGTATTCCAGCGGCTCAACATGAACCCGGAGATCATCCGCGTGGTGGCCGGGCTGACCTGGGGATGCCCCCGGCTGATGCACTGCGTCTTCACCCACATGGTCAAGGGACCGGAAGAACTTCGTTTCCACCGGGATGACGACGGGGTCAAAGTCTCCCACGGATTCCGGAATCCCAACAACGATTTCCAGGTGGCGGATGGCGAGATCTACTGCAGCCATCTGGCCACGTGGATCGCCCTGGCCGACGTGCCGCCGGGGACGGGATTCTGCCTGGTGCCTGGCAGCCACAAAACCACGGTCCCCGAACCGGATGGCCTGACCGTCGTACACGATCCGCCCGTGTCCATCACCATCCCAATGAAGGCGGGGGACGTGATCATCTTTTCCACTCGCCTACTGCACAACGCCAGTCCGTGGACCGAGGACTATCCCCGCCTGAACATATTCCAGCGATACGTCTTCAGCTGGTTCTTCGATCTGCCCCATCTTTATCCGCTGGAAGACCACCGCGACAAGCTTTCGGACGACATGTACGAACTGGAGAAAATGACCCGCGAAGAGAAACAGGTCGTCCGACGGGTGCGGGAGATGCTGGTCGACTCGTAGCGAAGCAGATTACCCGTAACCGTGGCTGTGTTTACGCCTTCTCGCCGACTATTTTTCATACCGCGCATACGGGCGCGATCATGCCTCTAGTCTTGCTGCGCTTTTGAGTGCGATCGGTCTCCCTGTCCTGCTACACTTCGAACACGATCGCGCTCTTGTAATACTACTACGCCTCGTGGACGATCGTGTCGACATGATGCGCTTCGATATAGTCCCGGTCGATTTCGGCGCCAAGGCCTGGTCCGCGAGGTACGGGCACACATCCGTGCTGATCGATGTTTTCGAGCTCGTCCGTGAACTCAGGTGCGTAGACGGGCGGCTTGGTTTTCTTGATTCCGGGATGTACGAGACCCAGTTCGTAGTAGTTACTGTTGCGGATTGAGGCCATGATGTGCCGATGGGCGAGACCGCCGCCGTGGAGCTCCACGTCCAGTCCGAATCCCTCGGCCGCGTGGGCGATCTTCATCACACCGGTGATGCCGCCGTCCTCGTAGACACCCGATCGTACGAAATCCGTTCCACCGTTGACGATGAAATCGACGTGCTGTTCGAGGCCGAAGATATGCTCGGTCTGCAGGATCGGCGTGGCGATGTGTTCGCGCAGTTTCTTGTGGCCGAAAATGGACACGCCACCGTCCTTGTAGGGATCTTCCAGCCAGAAGAAACCGGCTTCGTCGCAGGCCCGGCCCACCTTCAGCGCGTCGGCCCAGGTATTGTATTCGCACGCGGGATCGATCATGAGATCCATGTCGTCGCCGACTCGCTTGCCCGTGACTTTTACGTTGGCGACCTCGCGCTCGATGGGTGCGTTGCCCCAGCCGTGGATCTTGAACGCACGGTATCCCATGTCCCTGCACTGTTCGGCGAAATCCGCGAAGGCCTCCGGCGTATGCAGACCGCCGTTCTCGTCGCCGTGGTAAGTGCTGGCGTAAGCGGGCAGGGAAGTCCTGTATCCGCCCAGCAACTGACAGACCGGCGCGTTGTAGTACTTGCCCGCGAAATCCCAGAGCGCCACGTCTATCGCGCCGATCTGGGTCCGATCGGTGTGCCGCAGGCCACGCTTCAGGTCGTTGTAGATCTTCTCTCGCTCGAAGGGATTGCTGCCCAGCAGATATTCGACCGCGACCCCCGACGGTGACGGACCACCCATGTATTCACCGACGATGCCCACGTTGGTGTGTATGCGCAGCAAACTCCCACGCAGTTTACGCCTGCCGCCCTTCTCGTACACCAGGTTGAATCCATTGTAATCCACGCCCATGTTTTCGACGATATATTCGAAGACGACGGTTTCCAGTTTCGTGATCGCGGGTTTCATGTTCAACAGCCTCCGTCTCCCTGTACTCTGTTCATACGAATCGTACTATTGTCCAGTTACACCATTCACCATGCCATCCTCCGTTCCTCCCATCCTTCTCCTTTCCTCCTCCCAGGTCGGTCTGGTTTCTTCATTCCCTCTATTTTCATCCGAGGTCACTTTAGTATTATTAGTAATAGTAATTTTAATGTTAAACCTAATATTTATAGTTCTAATCGTACTAAAATCAGTCGATCTACTGAAAGTGAACAGACATTCGCCCTAGAGATGGACGTTGAAGCCGTGATCACCGTACCTTCCTGATGTCCCGAATGGCCCCATAGGGAACCCCGGTAATGTCCACCATTTCTTCGGCGCGGCGCACCGTTTCCGCGACCTCGTCTTTCAGGTCGTCCGGATAATACACCTGTCCGGCACGCACGGTCAGGTGCGGCGTGATCATTCGTTCACCGGATTCCTGCTGGCCGTGGGCGTCGGTGAAGTGAAAATGGCCCTCTTCCAGGTTGAAAACGGCGATATCGGCGACGCTTCCCTCCTTCAGTGTTCCGATTTCATCCGACCGGTTCAAAACGCCCGCGGGATTTACGGTCGTCTGGCGGACGATCTCATGGAAATCCAGTCCCATGTTCAGCAGTTTCGACGCCGTTTCAGGGAGGCTGTGCACCGGTGACTTCAGACTGTAGACGTGAAGGTCCGTACTGATTACGTCCGACAGAAAACCCAGTTCGACGGCCCGTTTCGCAATCCCGTAATGAAAGCTCCCGGCGCCGTGGCCCAGGTCGAAGAAAACGCCGCGCTTCCTTGCGTCGTACACTTCCGGGATCACCCGATCGTCGTCGCCGAGGATATGATCTCCCTTGCCCTGGTAGCAGTGGGTCACGATATCTCCCGGGCGAAGCAGTTCCAGCACACTTGGCAGGGAGACCCCCTTGTCGATATGGACCATGACGCGTGTGTCCGCCATTTCGGCAGCTTCGACGGCCCGCCTGAGCGGTTCCACGCCGTGGCTTCCCACCTGGAATACGCCTTGCCGGACCTTCACGCCTACGCAATGATGCGGCCACATGGATATAACCCGGGCCGTGTGCTCGGGATCGGCGTTTTTGATGTCCTCCATCTCGCCGCGCATGGCGTTCAGGAGTCCGATGCTGCTGATATGGACGAAGGTGAGCACTTCGGTCCGGGACGGTTCGATAATGTACTCGAGGAAACCGCGCAGATTGGTCCATCCCGGGCTCCCTGCGTCCACGATGGTCGTTACCCCCGTGGCCAGGCAGAGGGCGTCGGCCTTGATGCCGAAGGTCGTGGCGCCCGCGTAAACGTGGGCGTGAAGATCTATCCAGCCCGGTGTCAGGTATTTCCCCGATACGTCGATGGTCGTCTTCGATTCGCCTTCAAGGTGATCGGAAACCGCGGCTATTTTACCGTTTCTGATCCCGAGGTCACCTGTTTCATTCTTCCGTTGGGACGGATCGATGATCGTCGCACCCGATAGAACCAGGTCGAATTGCATAGAAATCCTCCGAATTTAATCCTATTTGTACGCCTCGACCATGATGCCCTTCTGAACGCGAGTCATTGACATTTGCAAAGTATAATCATATCGTTTTGTCGCATCAATGGACTTAGTCTGGTCCAGCCACCTTAAGGACTCGCGCCATGGCGACCGGTTTGACCGAACACCAGATCAGTCAGTATCTCGAAGACGGTTTCCTTCCCATCGAAAGGCTGTTCGATCCCGATTCCCTCGATCCCCTGATCGCGGAGCTGAACGGGGTCGTCGATGCATGGGCGGAGCGCTACCACGCGGAGGGCAGACTGGCGGATCTGTACGCGGACGAGCCCTTTGAACACAGGCTGTACCGGATCCACCAGGCCATGGACGGTCGCTGCGGAGAAATGCTGGAGGCCGTGTTAGGAAAGCGGAAGACCGCGGGCATGTTTCACGTCATGACCCTGCCCGGGATACTCGACGTCGTCGAATCCCTCATTGGCCCGGAGATCCTCGTCCATCCCCAGTTCAACTCCCGGGCCAAGCTTCCGGACAAGACCTCCGTCGTGGACTGGCACCAGGACATCGGTTTCCTGGATCCGGACGTGATGCGGACCTTCATGGTCAATTTCTGGCTGCCGATGGTGGATACAGATGAACACAACGGCTGCCTGGAGGTGATCCGAGGCAGTCACCGCAGTGAACGCCTGCCCTTTGAGAATTCACCCGAGAACATCGACCCTGAAGCCCTGCCCGACGGCGACCGGGTGTCCTGCCCCATCCCCAGGGGCGGCGTGCTCCTGTTGCAGCACACCACGGTGCACCGGTCCGCGCCGAATTACTCCGATCATATTCGCTGGAGCCTGGATATCCGGTACAGCGACTGGCGAGCGCCCACGGGAAGGGACGATGTGCCCGGCTTCATCGCCCGCAGCCGGTCGCATCCGGAGAAGATCGCAACCGGGCACGAAGAATGGCGGCGCTTGTTCGAGACGAGCGGGGCGCCGGAGTAATTTCCTGGAGATGATCGAACCGCCCTCGTATATGCTTCGTTGCCAGCGAGGATTCCGTGGTCGCCAAAATAAACCTCGGGACGTACGTCGGATACGGACTGGACCGAATGGGCAGTCCCGTACATGCCCTGCCTGTCGACCTCTTCAGGATACTGGCGGGACTGTTGAGTTGCGCCTATTTCGCAGCGGCCTTCGGCGAAGTAAACGACATAAGCGGACCCGGTGGTCTGGTCGATCATCGACTCTCGCTGGAGCTGTTTCCCTACACGAAATGGAGCCTGCTTCAGGGTGAAGTTCCCACCGTTCTGCTCCGGGCCGTCTTTGCGGGAGCCATCCTGGTTTCCGGCATACTCGCGGCTGGATATCGGCCAACGCTTTGTGCGGCGGTGCTGTATATACTGGCGGTATCGGCCTATCGACTGAATTTCCTGGTACTCTACGTCGATGATGCCGTATTTCACTGGATGCTCCTGTGGCTGATCCTTTTGCCCACGGGGAGCACGTTGACGTGGAAGGACGTCCGGTGCGACGGCAAGGCGGCCATGGATCGCTGGCGCAGCCGGACCGTGCCGGGACTGGCCGTACGATGTTTCCTGGTCAATCTGGCCCTGCTTTATGCCTTTTCAGGTCTTTGGAAACTGACCAGTCCCATGTGGTTGGAAGGGACGGCCCTGTACGTCATCCTGAAACTGCCCATTGCATGGTTTCCTGATCTGTGGGATGCCGGATCACTGCCGTGGATGAAGATCGCCGGCTATGCGGCGTTGGCGTCGGAACCCCTGTTCGTTTTGCTGCTGTTTCTCAAGCCGGGACGACCGGCCAGGTGGATGATCATTGCCCTGCTGATCGCCTTTCACGCGGGTATAGTCGCGACCCTGAAGATCCCCTTCGCCAACGTCGCCTGCCTGGCGGGGGTAGTACTCTGGTGCCGCCACGAAATCATGAACGCGATGGGGAGGAAGACCGTCCCGGAAGGAAGGGGAAAGGTTACCTGGCGCGGCGCGGCGGCCGTGGTGGTCACGGGCATGCTGGGTTTGCAGGCCGTCCTGGATTTCGCAAAGCCGCAGTGGCGTTACGACGACTGGGAAGTGGGCAGGCCCGTCCCGGCGCAGCAGAAATGGCTGGACGGTCTTCACCTTGCCGTGTACGGTGCGCTGTGGGCGGGTGGACTGGCGCAGAGCTACCGCCTGCTCGACTGGGTCGACAGCCGCAACTATACGCTTGATTACCGGGTAAGGGAAAGACGGCCCGAAGGACCTTGGAACGAAGTAGAACCGGAAACCCTCTTTCCCTCTTCCATGCGGGGAATCCTGCTTCAATCCTATCTGCATGGCGTGGTCTGGCGCAAGTTTCCCCCGGTGAAGGAAGCCGAATTGCGGGCGGGGTTGCGGCAGCGCTTCGCCGCTCGCTATTGCAGAGGGCGGCCAGGCACCGATCTGGTGGTAGACGTGGAAGTACGGATCGACCGTGTGCTTCCTGACACGCCGCGGCCGGAAAGCGGTGTTTACACTCCCCTCATGCGTTTTGCCTGCGGGAAAGGCGGGGCGCAACTTCTGGAGATCGAGTAATGTGCGGCCTGGCAGCCATCATGAGCCGGGGCGGCGCCTGGTCTCGAGCGGCGCTCGAGCGCGCCACGGATACGCTCCGGCATCGCGGTCCGGACGGCAGGGGGACCTGGGCCGGACCGGGAGGAAACATCGGCCTGGGACACACCAGGCTGAGTGTGGTCGGCCTGGATAACGGCGCCCAGCCCATCGCCAGCGAAGATAGCCGGCTTCACCTGGCGGCCAACGGCGAATTCTACGATTTCGAGTCGATCAGGCGGGATCTCGAAAGCCGGGGTCATGTATTCTCCACGAGATCCGACAGCGAAATCGCCCTCCATCTCTACGAAGAGTCGGGCCGTGCCTGTGTCGAAGATCTCCGCGGCGAGTTCGCTTTCGTCCTGTGGGATGAGGACCTGCAGATGTTGTGGGCGGTCCGCGACCGATTCGGCATCAAGCCGCTTTACTATGCGGAGGAGGGCGGGGTGCTGTACCTGGCCTCGGAAGTGAAGGCGCTGCTGGCCGCAGGATTGCCTTCGGCCTGGGACGAGGAGACGGTCTTCCAGCAGATGTTCGCCTGCTTCGACGCGAACCGGACGCTCTTCAAAGGTGTCCGGCAGGTACCGCCCGGGCACGGCCTGATCGCCCGGAAAGGAGAGCTCCGCCTTGAGCGGTACTGGGATGTCACGTATCCGCGAGGGGCGTCCGGAAGTGAGTGGGAGCCAGCGGCTTGTGCCGACGAAGTCCGCCATCTCCTCCACGAGTCGGTCCGCCTCCGAATGCGTGCCGACGTTCCCGTGGGTTGTCTCCTGAGCGGGGGAATGGACTCTTCGGCATTACTCGGGATCGCCGCCCGGGGCGCGTCTACCCCTAAAGCCTTCACCATCGCCTTCGATCACGCCGACTACGACGAAGAACCCGTTGCCCGCCGCACGGCCCGCCATGTGGGGGCCGACTACGAGGTCGTGCAGGCAACCCAGGCGGACTGCGCCGACTATTTCGCAGACGCGGTGTGGCACGCCGAGGCGATCCAGGCCAACGCGCACGGAGTGGCCCGGTTCGTACTGAGCCGCGCGGTGCGCCAAGCTGGATTCAAGACCGTTCTGGCGGGTGAAGGCGCAGACGAACTCTTCGCCGGCTACGAATTCTGCAGGCCCGCTTTGCATCGGGGCCCGCGTCGCCCTTTCATCGACCTGTTTCGAATCGCCCGAGCGGTGATCGGCGCACACAGCCCCGCGGAAAGAAAGGTGGCTCTGGTCTCGCCCTGGCTGGTACGGGTAAGCCGCGTACTAGGCCTGTCGAAGGAGGTCATGGAAGCACTTGCCGGACAGCAGGGCGTCCTGCGCAGTCTGCTGGCGGCGGATTTCCATGAAAGACATAGAGGCCGCGATCCCTACAGAGTCTTCTTCGACCAGTTCGATTATCGTACGCAACTGGCCGGCCGCGAACCGGTGAAGCAGGTGCTCTACCTGTGGCTGAAATCCCTCTTCCCGGGCTACAACCTGGCTGCCGAGCGTGTAGACATGGCCCACGGAGTGGAAGTCCGTCTCCCGTACCTGGACCACCGCCTGTTCGAATACGGCAGCAGGATCCCGGCCGCGCTTTTGTTCCGGGATGGACAGGAAAAACATCCGCTGCGCGAAGCGGCCCGGCCGTACCTGACGGACGAAGTGTACGCGGGTCCGAAGAAACCGTTTCTCGCGCCTCCCGCGACGGCCCGGGTGGGAAATAGGCTTTACGAGATGTGCCAGGATACCCTGCGAGGTCCGGGTATGCGGGATCTGCCCTTCTTCGATCCGGCGTCCGTTGCCCTTCTGCTTGACGGACTGCCGCGCATGGAAGACAGGGCGCGGGCCACGCTGGATCCGTTGATCATGGCCCTGACCTCCCTTTGCGTGATCCAGGAGCGATACGGTATGTGACCGAGCCGGAAGTCTTTTGCCGGCCTCGGCCTGTGGGGATCGACCGCCGAATCCGCGCCGAATCCCGTCTTTCCCGCGCGCGCTCGTAACGATCGGGAGGCGCGGGTGTCGGAATCCCTTGACCCGGTGGCGTGTCCCGTTACTTTCATTATCCTTAAAAGATTGAACCAAAACTTCCAAGCAGCAACCATCCCGAACTCTTGAAAGAAGCCGACTCGTATATGAACAGGGATAAAACAGACCGTCAGTCAAGTGTCCGCTACGAAGCGAACGAGCGTCCACCGCTCCTCTTGGCCATCGGGCTCGGCCTGCAGATCGCCCTGCTCACGATCGGAGGTGTGGTCCTGACCGTAGCCATCGTGGGCCGGGCCGGCGGCGCGACCGAGAGCTACCTGACCTGGGGTGTTTTCGCTGCCGCGGCAATTAGCGGAACGACTACCATCATACAGGCGCTGCGTATCGGGCGCCTGGGAGCAGGCTACGTCCTCATGATGGGAACTTCCGGCAGCTTTATCGCGATCTGCATTTCGGCACTCGCGCAGGGCGGTCCGGCACTGATGGCGACGCTCATCATCATTTCTTCGCTATTCCAGTTTTTATTGTCAGCCCGTCTCTCCCTGCTCCGGAGAATACTGACGCCAGCGGTTTCAGGTACGGTCATCATGCTGATATCGGTCACGGTGATGCCCATAGCGTTCAACATGCTGGGAGCGGTCGACGAAGGGATGTCGACTTCAGCCGCACCGGTCACGGCAATGGCCACCGTGCTGGTTACCATCGGAATCGCGTTGAAGGCGAGATCATCCGTGCGCCTCTGGGCGCCCGTGATCGGCGTGGCCGCGGGATCCATGGTGGGGGGTTACTTCGGCCTGTATGACACGGACCGCGTGCTGGCTGCTTCGTGGGTCGGACTTCCGGAAGGCTACTGGCCGGGAATTGATATCTCTTTTGGTCCGGCGTTCTGGGCACTGCTGCCCGCCTTCATGTTCGTAACGCTGGTCGGCGCAGTTGAAACGATTGGTGATTCGGTCGCGATCCAGCGCGTATCATGGCGCCGGCCGCAGGCAGTGGATTACCGGGCCGTGCAGGGCGCGGTGGCTGCGGACGGGCTGGGTAATCTCCTATCCGGCCTGATGGGCACGGTACCCAATACGACTTATTCCACGAGTATCGCGGTGACCGAGTTGACCGGTGTGGCATCCCGCATGGTGGGTGCGGTCGTGGGGATGGCATTCATCCTGGTCGCGTTTATGCCCAAGTTTCTGGCGGTAGTCCTCGCCATTCCCGATCCCGTTGCCGGAGGATTCCTGCTGGTCTTGCTTTCCATGCTCTTCGTCATAGGTATGAAGCTGGTCGTGCAGGATGGCATCGACTTCAGGAAGGGACTTGTAGTGGGTGTAGGGTTCTGGATCGGCGTGGGGTTTCAGAATGACGCGATATTTCCCGCGATGCTCTCCGACTTCGCAGGTGGACTGCTGCGGAACGGAATGACCGCAGGCGGATTGGCGGCAATTTTGATGACCCTCTTCCTGGAGTTGACTTCACCCCGCCGTCATCGCATGGAGACCGACTTCGATCTGGCGGCGCTTACGAAGATACGGGCGTTTTTGGAAGCTTTCGCCTCAAGGCAGGGATGGGATCGTGAAACGGCGGACCGGCTCATAGCTGCCAGCGAAGAAACACTGTTGACACTGATTCCACAGGATGACGAAACCAGTCAGCGGCGGCGGTTGCTTATGGTCGCTCACCGCGAAGGCGAATGCGCGATCCTCGAACTTGTCGCGGCGACCGGAGAGGGAAACCTGCAGGACAGGATCGAGCTGCTTGGCGACGAAAGAGCGGTGGAAACACCCGAGGAAATGGAAGTTTCGCTGCGTCTCTTGAGGCACTTTGCTTCGTCGGTACACCACCAGCAGTACCACGACACCGACATCATCACCCTTCAGGTGGACGTCCCTAAATCCACCCAAGCGACCGAAGCGGATTAAGCTCCCGCCTGCCCCGGCTGCCTACCTGGCCAGATTCTCCGCGCCTTACGACCTAAGCCGATTAAGCTCCCGCCTGCCCCGACTGCCTACCTGGCCGGACGGCTGCCTAGCCAGCTGGAGACTCCGCTCCTTCTCCTGCCACGATTACTTCGGGTCTGAAGGACTTGAACGGACTGTTTTTCGAAGATCTGCAGTGCGTGGAAGCGTAATGGTACTGCAGCGCCCTGCGGCGCCGATCGCTTTTGTTCGGCGGCGTGTAGTGGTAGGTTTCTCCGTGAAATACGAGGGCGTCGCCGGCCTTCATGTTGCAGGCGATCGCGTTGTTCTGCGCAGGTGCCGATGACAATCCGTAATCGTCTGCCACGCCACCGTGTTCCCCGATGCCTTCTCGGTGCGAACCGGGTATGACATGCATGCATCCGTTTTCGACATCGGTATCGTCGAGAGCGATCCAGAACCCGAAGACGTCGTTGGGCTCCAATCGGAAATATGCGTTGTCCTGGTGCCAGACTTTCTGACCGCCGAACCGGGGCGGCTTCATCAAAAGCATGCTTTGAAACAGGGCGACATCCTGGCCAATCAGTTCGACGGCGATACCCACCATGACGGGATGGTGGGCCAGGGACCGGAACAACTCGTTGTGCAAGGTCATCCTGAAGAGCTTCCTCACGCCGAGTTCCACGCTTTCTGGCTCTACCGACCCCCGTCGGACGGCGGGTTCGATCTGCACCAGTTCCTCCGGTACGTCCGGGTACCGGTCCACGATCGCGGTGATCTCCCGCTGTATGGACTTGACTTCGTCGGCTGAAAGAAACTCCTCCGCGACGAAGTACCCGTCTCGTTCAAATGCGGCTTTATGTGTTTCTGACAACACCGTCCCTGTAGTCATCTCTCAGTCCTTCCAGTTGAATACGACCCCCATCATGTTCTTCTCCCGCCGGAATATCATCTCGTAGGCTTCGTTGATGCGGGTAAAGTGCATTCTATGGGTTACCAGGCGTTTCGGTTCCAGTTTGCCGCCGCGCATGAGGTCCAGCGTGTAGCGGCACATGTTCGTCCATCCCCTCCGGTCGCCCCGTTCCGATGGGTACAGGTAACCGGTCCGCCCGTTTATGGCAATCAGGGAGATCCCCTTGAAATAGAACCATTCCATGTCCAGCGGGTTGAAATCCAGCGGCGGCTCGCCCCGTCCCGGCAGGGCCACGATCCCTACCCGCCCGTTGTCGCGCACGATCTGGCACGAAGCGCGAAGGGCGGGCCATGGGTTGGCTGTGAGAATGACCAGGTCGATCCCCTCGCCACCGGTGAAGTCGTCCAGCTTCTCGTCGAGATCGGGATCGTTGTACAGGAAGGTCGCGTCCGCTCCCATGCGCTTGGCCATTTCCATGCGGACCGGGCTGTTCGCGATGCCGATCGTGCGGGCGCCGAGGCAGGGCCCGAGTCCTACGGCGCCGAGTCCGAGAACGCCGAGGCCGACAACGGCCACGTTCTCGCCAGGCTGGAACTGCGACTTGTAATAGCACTGGGCGCTCAATGTGTACAGGTGGCCGTATACGGCGTCCTCGTCATGCACGCCGTCAGGTACCTTCACGAGTACCTCGTCGTCCCTTGCGATGAACTCGGACTGGTGGGGGTAACGGGATATCACCCGGTCGCCCACGGCGAAATCCGTCACCGCCTCTCCCACGCCCCGGATGACGCCCAGATTGCTGTCTCCCACCCATCGCGGAAAATCGGGTGCGCCCGGGACCTGCTCCGCGCCCTCATAGTTTCCCCGGTCCGTACCGATCTTGAGGGCGGAAATCACCGTTTCGACCCATAGTTCGTGGGGTCCCAGGTTATCCGTGTCCAGCGGATGTTCTTCGATACGAAGATCCCGCGGACCATGCAGCACGGCGATTTTCATGGATTCGGCTCCGGTTTTTTCGTGCGTGTGAGTTCTATCTTCTTCTTGTCCGATCAATTCCGATCAGGTCCTGCGTTTCACAAAAGTACCGGACCGCGTCAGGCCGACAGGGCGGAAAGGCAGCGGTCGTAGACTTCGAACCGCTCGCCTTCGGTTTCCTCCGGGTCTACCATCTTAAGCCACATAGCACTGCCGGGCTTTGCCGAGCTGTAGGAACGATGGCTTCCGATGACGGAGGGATCCTCGCCGTGCCAGGCGATCTCTCCCTCCTGCATGTAGATGAATTTCCCCCGGTACCGGTCCACGATGTCCTTTCTGTGGTCGCGGTAGAACAGGCCCTGCTCGCAGGCCGTGCGCCTCAGGGTATGAATCAGTTCGGGCGCTTCGTCGATGTCCGAGTCGAAGTGCGCAACCGGCGCCTGAACGTCGCTTACGAAGTCGATTTCATCCAGGTCAACCGTACCGAAACCCCTCTGCGCGGCCACCAGCAGGTGATTGCGGTCGCGGCGGAAGGGCGGTGAGGGCCAGTCGGATGCGGGGTCGTGGCCCATCAGGAAAGCGCCGCAGGCGTCGGTGGCCGTGATCTGGTCTCCCGCGATCAGCACGTCGCCAACGCGGCCTTCGCCACCCCATTCCCTGCCCTTCTGCCCCACGAGCCCATCGATGATATTCAGGCAGGGATCCGTAATCATCGCGAGGTCGGGGAGGACGTAGGAAAGCCTTATGGCGTGGTGGAAGTAGGTGCGTACCCGTCCCTCCGGGCGAACGATGGGTGGTAGCCCGAAGAGGTTCTTCATGCAGAGCGTGATGCCCATGAAAAGGTGATTCTTCATCTTCGCCACGGAGATCACCTCGTCCGCGTCCTCGAACACGCCGCTCAGGACATACCGGTCGAACATGTTTCCGCCACCGGGCACCTCGTATACAGCCCAGGGCGGACGGTTGGAATCATCGTACCTCACGTTGAACTCGCGGAGGTGATGGACGTAATTGAACTCGTCCGGCGTGAGTTTATCCGTGGCGTAGGGATTGGTGTCCGTCGCGTAGATTTCCGCATCGGTATGTTCCCGAAGCAACTGAAGCACGGCCCTGCAGACCGCGTCGTCCACCAGTTCCTGTCGGCGGCCCTTGAACCGGACGACGCTGTCCATGGGCTTCATCATGTTGAACTTGATGACGATCTTCCTGGCCTTTTCTATGCGCGCCCAGGACTCCTTTAGCGGTTCGGTGATGCGTCTCAGCGTCTCGTAGACGCCCTGATAGTCCGTCTGATGGTCGCAGGACGTTGCACGAACGGAGTATTGCTTTACCGGCATGTCGAGGTCTCCGGAATGACAGTGAAGGCAAAGGAACAGGGAACCTGATGCAATATATAACCGGCGGCATCAGCCACAAGTGTAAACACCGGGCCGATCCGTGCGCCGAAACAACCGCAGCGGTCGAATTCGAATGTGTCGGTTATTTTGGTTGTCTAATTTCAATTGAAAGGTCATATTGAACGACCCCTTTATCCTGTGATTCCCTTTCGGCGAATCCGATACGCTACCGGCAACGCGCCGCAACCGCGGTAAAACGACGGGCCTGGCCGAGTGCCGAGGCACCAGGAAAGTGAATGCGGACTTGAACGTTCTTCGGAAATTCATACGGTTCGTGGACGCGCTCAACGAACGTGTCGGCACGATCGTTTCCTGGTTCACGACCTTGCTCGTGTTAACAGTCTGTCTCGACGTTTTTACCCGGTATTTCCTGCGCAGCAGCAGCGTGGCGGTGCAGGAACTGGAGTGGCATTTCTTCGCGGTGATCTTCCTGCTTGCCTCGGCCTGGGCCCTCAAGCACAACAAGCACGTCCGCGTAGACGTGCTTTACATGAATTTCACGCCCAGAAACCAGGCCCTCGTCAACCTGATCGGCAGCTTGCTGTTTCTGCTTCCCTTCGCGGTAATCGCCATCTGGAGTTCCCAGAATTTCGTCCTGAATTCCTTCCGGATAGGGGAGGTTTCACCCGATCCAGGGGGACTGCCTGCCCGCTATATACTGAAAGCCATGATCCCCATAGGATTTTCGCTGATACTCCTGCAGGGGCTGGCCATGGCGGCACGTTCCTTCGACCGGTTCATTCACGACGGAGAAGACCCCATGGGCGAAAGCGATGAATCTCCCCCTAAGGGCCTTTCAGCCAGGGAGGACACGGTTTGACCGAAGCGATGCCGCTCATCCTCTTTGCGGTCCTGTTCCTGCTGCTCCTGATGGGGTATCCCGTCGCCTTCACCCTCGGCGGCGTGTCCGTATTGCTCGGACTGATGACCTTCGGCGCGGATTTCTTCAACCTGCTGCCCCTACGCATCTGGGGAGTGATGACGAATTACGTGCTCCTCGCCGTTCCCCTGTTCGTCTATATGGGCGTCATGCTGGAAAAATCAGGCCTCGCGGAGGACATGCTGGAGACCATGGCCCTGCTATTCGGCCGCCTGCGCGGCGGTCTTGCCGTAGCGGTCGTGGTCGTTGGCGCGCTGCTGGGCGCATCGACGGGTATTGTGGGAGCGACGGTCGTGACCATGGGCCTTCTCAGCCTGCCTACCATGCTGAGGAGGGGTTACAGTCCACCCGTGGCCACGGGGACGATCGCCGCGTCGGGTACGCTCGGCCAGATCATCCCGCCCAGCGTGGTGCTCGTGCTGCTCGGAAGCATCCTCAACGTGTCGGTCGGAGATATGTTCATCGGCGCCGTCATTCCTGGCGCGATTCTCGTGGGCATGTACCTGGTATGGCTTGCCATCGTGGCCATATTCAAACCGGAGGAAGCCCCGGCCATGCCGTCCGAGGAACTGGCCGCGTTCCGGGAAAAGGGGATGTTCAGAAAGATCATCCGGGCATTTCTCCTTCCCCTGGGCCTGATGACCGTCGTGCTGGGATCCATCTTTGCGGGCGTCACCTCGCCGACGGAAGCGGCTGCCGTGGGCGCGCTAGGCGCGACGCTCCTCACCGTCTTCCAGGGCAAGTTCTCCTATGAAACACTGAAGGCGGTCATGAAGGAGTGCACGCATATCACGTGCATGGTTTTCTTCGTACTCGTAGGCGCCGAAGCCTTCGGACTGGTTTTTCGGGGAATGAGAGGCGATGCGTTCATGACCGCGCTGATCCTGGACGCGAACCTGAGTACCTACGCCTTCATGGCGCTGGTCCTGGTCATGATCTTCATTGCCGGTTTCTTCATCGATTTCATCCAGATCACCTACATCATCGTCCCGGTCGTCACGCCTATCTTCATCGTTTTGGGGGTCGACCTGCTCTGGCTCGGCATCCTGATCGCGGTGAACCTGCAGACGTCCTTTCTCACGCCACCTTTTGGATTCTCCCTATTCTACCTGAAAGGCGTGGCGCCGCCCGAAGTGCAGACCCGGCATATCTACAGTGGTATTCTACCCTTTGTCGTGATACAACTCATCTGCCTGGGTTTGCTGGTCTACACCCCCGCGCTCGCAACGTGGCTGCCCAGCCTGCGCTAGATGAGGTTAATACCCGATCGCGCAACCGTCCTTACGAGGTTCCGACGCGCCGTGCAGCTTGCCTGTTTCCGGGTCGATCCGGATCGCCTGGTAACCGCCGTACCCGTGGGAAGACCGGGATATTCGATGGCCCTTCTCCACAAGCCCGCGGAAGGCGTCCTCGCCGATGCCTTCTTCCACGTTGACCCGGCCTCCACCAGCCTCCATGGGCGTACCCGTAGGTTCGGCCGAACCGAAGTGTTGAAAACGTGGCGCGTCACCCGCCTCCTGCACGTCCATACCGAAATCGATCATGTTGCAGAGTACCTGAACATGTCCCTGCGGCTGCATGGCGCCGCCCATCAAGCCGAAGGTAAGCCAGGGCTTCCCGTTCCGGGTAACCATGGCCGGGATGATGGTATGGAAGGGGCGCTTGTGTGGAACAAGGGCGTTGCGGTGCGCGGGATCGAGCGAGAAGAGCTGACCCCGGTTCTGAATCGGAAACCCCGTACGCTCCGGAACGATGCCTGATCCGAATCCGTGAAAAATGCTCTGGATGAAAGAGACGGCGTTGCGGTCTTTGTCTACGACCGTCATGTAGGCCGTATCCCCGTGCTGCAGCACGGGATCTCCGGCCGGTACGTCGATCGCCGCGCGGCGGGGATCGATGCGTTCGCGCTGCCTGTCGGCGTAGGCCTTTGATAGCAGGGCCTCGACGGGAACATCCGCGAAGGATGGGTCGGCATAGTACTCCGCCCGGTCCGCATAGGCGAGTTTCTTGGCCTCGATCTGCAGGTGCAGTGTGTCCGCCGTTAGGCATCCCGTTTCGGCGAGGTCGTAACCTTCCAGCATATTGAGCATCTGCAGGGCCGCAATACCCTGCCCGCTCGGCGGCAGTTCCCAGACGGTGTGCCCCCGGTATTCGGCGCACACGGGATCGTCCCAGGTCGACGCGTGATCCCTGAAGTCATCGAGGCTGAACAGTCCTCCGACGGTCTTTGAACAGGCCACGATGGCTTCGGCGATTTCGCCGTGGTAGAACGCGTCGCGACCTCCTTCGGCCAGGATGCGGTAGGATCGTCCCAGGTCCGGGTTCCTGAAATCGGCGCCGGGTTCGGGCGCCTTTCCTCCGGGCAGGTAGACCCTTGCGGACTCGGGCCAGGGGCTCAGCAGTGGCATGGATCCAGTCCAGTCCCGCGCGATGATGTCCGAAACCGGGAACCCGTTCTCCGCGTACCAGATAGCAGGTTCCAGTACCTGTCCGAGGGACATCGTGCCGAAGCGATCGAGGAGGCAGTTCCAGCCGTCTACGCAACCGGGTACGGACCAGCTCAGCGGCCCGGAACCCGGGATGTATTCGTGTCCCTGGCCCCGGTAGTATGCGATCGACGCCCCGTAGGGCGCCCTGCCGCTCGCGTTGAGTCCGGTCAACCTGTCGCTTCCCGCCTCGCTGACAATGGCGAATAGATCGCCGCCGATGCCGCAGGACATGGGTTCCACCACACCGAGTACCGCGTTGACGGCGATGGCGGCATCTATGGCGTTGCCGCCCGCTTTGAGGATGTCAATGCCCGCCTGGGCCGCCAGCGGCTGGCTCGTGGCCACCATGCCTCTGGGCGCTATGACGACCGAGCGTCGCGAGGCTCGGTATTCGTAGGGATCATATCGCATGGTCTCTATGCTCTCCGGTCGGTTGATCGGTGGAAGCAGGACTCGGCGTTGTGCCGGGGCGCGTAGCCGATCTCTTCCTTCGGGGTCTCAATGTCGAAGATGTTGTAGGTGTTGTCCGAAATGACGAAGTAATGCCGCGCGGGGGGCAAGCTGCCGTTGCGATGGGCCGTATACGCCGCGTGCACCATGGACGCCGCGTCCCGCTGGTGACACCATACCGCGAAGTACCCGCGTTCTTCCATGATGGGCGTATTCCCGGGGTTTACACCTCCCCAGCGCGTCGCCAGCGCGCCACAACCCCGGTCAGACGCCCGTTTCACCCAGGACTCGACGTAGGCCTTCTCCCGGCCGTAGTCGTTTATCGGACAGGGCGGCGTATGCGCGGAGAGCGGCGGGGGCCAGTCTACGATCTCATCGAACTTCCGCTCGGCGATCAACGCGTACGTGCCCGACTCGAAAAAGCGGTAAGCGTCGTCTACCGCGTGCACGGAGCTCGAACCCACGATCATCGGACTGCGGTCCAGGGCCAGCACCGATTCAAACACCAGGTCCGTCATATGGTTCATGACGGCGAGATCGCCCTTCCGGGCCAGGTAGACGACGAGATCGAAACCGGGCAGCAGATCCCTGAACCGGTCCGGTTCTTCGGTGATGTCCATATAGATGAACCGGCCTTCAGCGCGGCCCTCGGCCCTGTCGGGGGCTCCGGGCAGGTCGATGGAACAGAATCGGTATCTTTCGTCCATCTCCGGCAGGTACCGGCGAAGTCCGGATCCGATCGTCCCCCTGCCGCCGATGAGCAACGTATTAAAAGCCATACGATTCCCCTCAATAGGCTTCCATATAGAGCGATTTGATTTCGTTCGCCGTGGGAACACGCGGGTTGTTCTGCGGACTTCCCGATAAGAGCGCGTCCTCGGCCATCTTGTCCAGCGCGCCGGTCAGGGCCTCTTCAGATATGCCACAGTCCCGCAGTCCAGGGATTTCGACGGTATCATTGAGTTTCTGCAGACCGTCGACAAGCAAATCGCAGGCTTCGGACGCATTGTGTTCTTCCCCCGCCCACCCGAGCTTCCGGGCCAGGATGGCGTAGCGTTCGGGCGCCGAGGATACGCTGAACCGGGTGACGGCCGGCAGGAGGACCGAGTTGCTCAGGCCGTGGGGAAGATGAAATACCGCTCCGAGCGGCCTGCTCATGCCGTGCACGAGACAGACGGAGCTGTTGGCGAAGGCCATTCCGCCCAGGGAGGCCGCTTCCATCATGCCCTTACGGGCGGCGTGATCGCCGGGTTGGCGCCAGGCCCGCTCGAGGTGCCTGCCGACGAGGTCGACGCAGGCAAGGGCGAGCGGGTCCGTCATCGTGCCCGCCTTGCGGGAGACGAACGCTTCGATTCCGTGCGTCAGGGTATCCACGCCCACATTGGCCGTGAGCGGCGGGGGCATGGACAGGGTCAGTGTGTAGTCGACGAAGGCCGCGGTAGGCAGAAGGTGCGCATCCAGCATCATCATCTTCACGTTTCGAATCGTATCCGTAATGACGGTCACGCGGGTCATTTCGCTCCCGGTACCTGCGGTAGTGGGGATAGCGAAAAGCGGTACGCCGGGCCGGGGTATGCGGTGATAGCCGGCGTATCCGGACAGGGGTCCGTCATTCGTCGCCATGACAGCGATGCCCTTGCCGGCGTCGATGCTGCTTCCGCCGCCCACCGCGATGACGGCGTCGCAGCCGTTTGACCGGAATACCGCCAATCCTTCTTCCACGTTCACATCCGTGGGTTCCGTCGTCACGCCCCCGTATACATGGGCATCAAGGTCCGCCTGGCGGCATTGTTCCACGATTCGCGCGGGCAGGCCCTGTTCGACCAAATAGGGATCGGAGACCAGCAGGACGTTCTTAAGTCCGCTGCGTCTGGCCTGTGGGACGGCTTCATCGAATGCCCCGGCGCCGGTGAAAATAATGGAAGGTATATTGATCTGAACGGGGCCGGACATCCTCACGTCACTCCCTCGATCACGTCGCTGTATTGCCTGAAGGAGCCGGAGGTCACGACCTCGGCCAGCGCCTGCACGGCGTTGTTCAATTCCTCGTAAGTCGTGTAAAGCGGCGCGATGCCCAGTCTGATGTTGTCCGGCATTCGGAAATCTGAAATGACCTTTTTCTCTTCCCGGATGGCCTGGTCGATGCGGTAACCCTCGTCATGGCCGAATGAGACGTGCGATCCCCTGCGGTCGCCGTTCCGCGGAGAGTTCAGTCTGAACCCGAGTGGCATCAGCACGGATTCCCAGAGGGATACCAGGTATTCCGACTGATCGATCGACTTGGTACGAATGGGACCAATGCCGGCTTCGAGCGTGAGATCCACACCGGGTTCAATCATGGCAAGCGACAGGACGGACGGCGTGCCCGTGAGATAGCGGTCTATGCCCGCCGCCGGTTCGAATTCGGTATCGAAATAGAATTGTTTCCGGTGGCCGAACCAGCCTGAAACCGGGTTGATCAGCCGGGACTGCAGGTCGTCCCGGACATAAAGAAACGCCGGTGCGCCCGGGCCGCCGTTCAGGTACTTGTACGTGGAACCCACCGCCAGGTCGATACCCAGGTCGTGACATGCCATGGGTACGACGCCGGCGGAATGGCTCAGGTCCCAAAGGATCATCGCGTCCCGCCTATGGGCGATTTCGGTTATCCGCGCAAGGTCGTACATGTAACTGGACTTGTACATGACGTGAGAAAGGAGCACCAGGGCGGTATCGTCGTCGATGGCCCGTTCCAGGGTCTCATCGGATACGGCAAAGCCGTTGTCCACCGGGAGAACAACCAGTTCGTACGCGGGATCGAGCAGGTCCGCCACGGCCTTCAGGATATAGATGTCGGATGGGAAATTAACGCGGTCGGTCACGATTTTACGCCGTCCCTGCCGCTCCTTGAGCGCGCCGGCAATCAGCTTGAACAGGTTGACCGAAGTGGAGTCGGCGATGATTACTTCGTCCGGCAAAGCGCCGATCAGTCCGGCCAGCTTGGCGCCGATACGCCTGGAAAGCCCCATCCATTCGTCATTCCAGGCCCGGATCAGGCGGTTTCCCCACTGATGCCGGACCAGCCGGTCCATCAGGGCGACGGAGTCTTTCGGAACCCGTCCAAGGGAATTGCCATCCAGGTATATCAGGCCGGGGTCGTCAATCAGGAAGCGTTCCCGGAACCTGCCTAACTGGTCACGACGGTCCAATGCTCGTGCCTGTTCGAGCGACGTGTCGAAGTCCAAACACACACCTCCACGTTTCATTCCGTGGCGGGAATGGGAGTCGAAGGGACGCAAAAAAGAAAATCGAAATGTATACGTGGAGGGAGGTCAGGACAAGTGGAATGTCGGCATCACGCCGGGCGTCGAGGTCACATCGCGCTTCGGGGTCACGTCGCGCTTCGGGGTCACGTCGTGCGGCCGATGCTCATCTGCTCGCCCGTTCTCCAGGTTCCATGGAACGCGGCTGGGTATCGAGGATGTTCAGGTCGGCGAATGCCATTACCCTGGCCAGCGTTTCGCGTCCACGCATCAGCAGGGAACTGGAGTGAGGAGTGTCTTCAGCGCAGAAACCCGTCGCGGCGAGACCGACGCCGTCCGCGAGGTATAGCGCCCGTTCGCAGTGAAACTGCTGCGAAACGACCGTGACGCGGTCAAGGCCGAATACCTGCTTCGCCCGGAACACGGAGTCCAGGGTCCTGACCCCGGCATAGTCGAGCAGGATGTAGTCTTCCGGCACGCCCAGTTCGATCAGGTCAAGCTGCATGGTCGTCGTCTCGTCATAGTACTTCGTGGATGCGTCGCCGCTGACGAGGATGGCGCGGACCCGGCCGGCGTGAAACAGTTCGGCGGCGGCCTCGATGCGCGTGCGGTAGTATCGATTGACGTTCCCCTCGGCGTACTTGGAGGTGCCCAGTACGAGCGCCACCTGGCACTCGGGTGTTTCGTCGGCCAGGTAGTACAACCGGGCGGATGCGTTTCGGGTGATGGAGAGGTCGTTCAACAGGGTTGCGAAGAGACCGATCGCGGCCAGCGCCGCAATACATTTGGTCAAAGACAGCAGATGGCGATAAGCAGGTTTGCTTCGCATCGAATCAGACGTTTTGGCGGGAAATGGTCTTTTTGGAATGAAGGACTGGGGTTATACTAATATACTACCTGTGCGGGGGGTATGCCGTCAAGCGATTAACCCTGGTTTTGTGTCATTTCCCACAGGTTTTTTAAAAAGAGGACGTCCCACCCAGGGATACCATGGTCTTGCACAGGATGTGTACGTGAGTTTAACCGCAAAGCACGTCGTTGTCTAATTGATACTGGAGTGATTCCACCATGCTTATACCCCTGCTGATATGGCTGCTTCCCATCGCGTCGCCTGACTCTTTCCAGGATCCGGTAAACGGCCGTCCTCACATGACCGTACTGTTTTATGGAGACAGCCTGACGACGGGCTTCGGGATCGATCCGGACAAGGCGTATCCCCAGGTAATCCAGGAGAAGATCGACCAACTCGGCTGGCCATTCCGGGTGATTAACGGAGGGGTGGGGGGCGAGACCACAGCGGGTGGACTGAGCCGAATCGACTGGGTACTGCAGAACAGGATGGACGTGTTTGTACTGGAACTCGGCGGCAACGATGGCCTGAGGGGCGTCGACCCTCGTGTCACGCGGCGGAATCTGCGGGCGATCATCCGCCGTGTAAGAGACCGTTATCCCGATACGAAGATCGTTCTCGCAGGCATGCAGGCGCCGCCGAACATGGGTACTGCATTCACTTCGGCCTTCAAGGCGATCTATCCTGAACTGGCCGAATCGGAAAACACCCCGCTGATTCCCTTCCTGCTCCAGGGCGTCGGCGGCATAGCTGAACTGAATCTGCCCGACGGTATCCACCCGACGGCCGAAGGGCACGCGATTCTGGCGGAGAACGTGTGGAAGGTGCTCAAGCCAGTCCTGGAGGACCTGAGTCCGTAAGTCGCTAGATCTCGGAGCGAAGCACTTCCAGCGGGGACTGACGGTAGATTCCGGTGCTGGCCAGCATGCCCACCGTGATGGTGATCGCCGATATCCCGCCGATCACGGCCACTACGGGGATGAATGCCGGTATGAAGGAGATATTGAAGACGAATGTGGCAAGAATCCATGTCGCGGCATAGGCCAGCACAACGCCCGTAACGGCGCCGATCGCCCCAAGGAACAGGTACTCGATCGACATGATCTTGAGTATCTGATTTCGGGATCCTCCCAGCGTTTTCAGGAGCACGCTCTCCTGCATTCGCTGCAGCCGGCTGTTCGTTACGACACCCACCAGCACGATTACGCCGGTGAATACGCTGAACAGCGCCATGAAACGGACGATGAGGGAGACTTTCCCGAGGATGTCGTTCAAGGTGCCCAGGATGAGGCTGAGGTCGATCATGGATACATTGGGGAACCTGCTTACTGTTTCCTGCTGAAAGCGGGCAGAAACCTGCGGATCGTCGATACGCGTCACGATCACGTGGAACTGGGGCGCTTCTTCCAGCACACCCTCGGGAAAGACAATAAAAAAGTTCGGTTGAACGCGCTGCCAGTCGACGGCCCTCAGGCTGCCCACGGTGGTCTTGACCGGAATGCCCTGCACATCGAACACGATCTCGTCCCCGATACCCACTCCGAGCCGGTCCGCTATGCTTTTTTCAACGGAAACCAGCACCGTCTCGTGCTCTCCGTCGACGCGGGGCTGCAACGTGCCTTCCAGGAGCGTTTCCGCATCCTCCAGATGGCCCCGATAGGTAGACCGGTATTCCCGCCGCATCGCCCACCGGGGCGACCGGTCCGTGGAATCCTGCATGATTTCGGCAGTGGTGCGTCCATTCAAACCGGCCAGGCGCATGCTGACGACGGGCGTTTGTTGCATGACCGGGAGCCCGTTGCGTTCAAGCGACTCGACGATTTCATCCCGCTGATCCGGCTGGATATCGAACAGGACCATGTTCGACTGCCTCTCCCCTCCGACCTGGGAAATATGCCCGACCAGGGAAAACTGAAGCAGGTAGAGGGTCGTCAGCAGGAAAGCCCCCAGCCCGAGGGCCACCACCATCGTAACGGTCTGGTTATCCGGCCTGAAGAGATTGGCCATGCCCTGCCGCCATACGTACGGCCAGCGCGCGGGCAACAGGCGGCGAGCCATCGCTATGAGGCCGCGGGCGACGAAGCTCAACAGGGCGAAGGCGACAATCAGCCCCGCCGCGAATCCCACGCCCTGATACCATTGGCGGGACTGTGTGACAGAGAAAAGCACGATCCCGGTGACAAGCACGGCAATCAGCGCCAGGCGCCACGGATCACGGGCGCCCCGGGATGGCGTTTCGACCGATGAACGGAGCGTAAGCAACGGTGAGATGTCTCTTACCGCGATGAGTGGGAGGAGGGCGAAAAGCAGGGCCATGAGCAGACCGAGGCCCATGCCCTGCAGGACGGGCAGGTATGAGTAGTGGATATCCAGTTCGAATGGAACGAAGTCCTGTATCAGCGCCGGCAGGACCCCGAGTACGAGAAACCCCGCGACCGCGCCGATCGACGAGCCGATTACACCGATGGATACGGCCTGGATGACGTAAATGGTGACGGTATGCCGCCCTTCCGCGCCCAGACAGCGCAGTACGGCGATGGTGCCCCGCTTCCGTCTCACGTAGGTATGAATGGCGCTCGCAACGCCTACGCTCCCGAGGATCAGGGCAATGAAACCGCTCAGGTTCAGAAACCGGTACAGATTGCCCAGGGATCGTTCCAGGCCCGCCTGCCGGTCGGCCACGGTATCCCAGTCCATGCCCCACCGCGCCGCCGTATCCGTGCCGTGGGATTCCACCAGTGCCTGCACGTTTACGCTATCGTCGAATCTGAAAAGCGCCCGGTAGGTCGCTCTGCTTCCGGGCTGGATCAATGCCGTGGACTCCAGATCCGCCAGGGGTATGTAGACGCGGGGACCGATGGTGCTCATGGCCGCCGTTTCGCCCGGAATGGCAATCAGCCGTCCCTCGATCTCGAAGGTCCTCAGGCCGACGCGTATGGAGTCGCCGACCTCCGCGCCGTGCTGGATCATCAGGTTGTCGTCCACGAGTGCCGAACCCTGGGTCCTGAAGCGTTGTGCGGCGTCCGGAGGGGCCGTCTCCAGCTCGCCGTAGTAGGGGAAATCACCCTCGAGGGCACGGACCTGTACGAGGCGCGACGAAGCGGATCGGGGGAAGGCGACCATGGAAGCAAAACTGGTCTGGCGGGACTGCACTCCGCCCAGGCTCTGGAGGAAGACTTCGGCCGAATCGGAGAACGCCCGGCGGGTGTTTATGTCTAGGTCGGCGCCTAACAGCGCCTTGGATTCCTGGTTGACCGCGGTCCGCATGCTGTCGCCGAGGGTCCTGATCGAAACGAGCGCCGCCGTGCCCAGGATAATGGACGACATGTAAAGCAGCAGGCGGCGCCGGTAGGTCCGGCTGTCCCGCCAGGCCATATTGAGCAGCCACTTCAGGTGCAAAGGTGCGTGTTCACTCGGAGAAGGTGAAGACATGTCTAGGTTTCTGGGGTGAGAGACAGGGGGTGGATTTCAGGATAACCCGCGTTTTCCGTGTGGTAATCTTCGACGATACGGCCGCCGTTCAACCGGATGATCCGCTGCGATCTGCGCGCCAGATCGGGGTTGTGGGTCACCGTCACGAGGGTCGTTCCCGTTTCTTCGTTCAAATCGAATAGCAGGTCTTCTAC
This sequence comes from uncultured Gemmatimonadota bacterium, assembly GCA_951812955.1. Taxonomy (GTDB): domain Bacteria; phylum JAAXHH01; class JAAXHH01; order JAAXHH01; family JAAXHH01; genus JAAXHH01. The sequence goes on from OX638340.1 coordinate 378,132, forward strand.
CCGCGCGCTCGTTTCCGCGTCCAGATTGCCCGTCGGCTCGTCCACGAAAAGCAGGGAAGGCCGGTTGATGAACGCCCTGGCCAGGGCGACGCGCTGTTGTTCGCCGCCGGACAGTTGCACCGGATAGTGTGAGGAGCGATCGGACAGCGCCACACGATCGAGCAGTTCCATGGCCCGGCCGTCAACGCCCTTTTCGCCGCGCAGTTCCGCAGGGACCATGACGTTCTCGAGGGCCGTGAGCGTGGGAATGAGCTGGAAATTCTGGAAGACGAAGCCCACGCTTCGGTTCCGCACGCGAGCCCTTTCGTCCTCGTCAAGGTCGTCCATGACAATCCCGTTCAGCGATACCGAACCGGTCGTCGCACGGTCCAGTCCGGCACAGAGACCGAGCAACGTGGTCTTGCCGCTGCCCGATGGGCCGATGATCGCCAGGGACGCCCCCGGCATCAGCTCGAAATCGACATCGCGCAACACGTGCAGCATCCCGCCGCCGCTCGCATAGGTCTTGCACAGTCCACGGACTGCCAGAATGGGCTGTTCAATCATGATCCGGTCGGCTCCTCGCTGGTCTGGTTCCCCTCTGGCTGCCCGGGGCCTCTTCCCAGCAGTCTCAGGAGACGGTCCGGATAATCCGTGATGATGCCGTCTACACCGTGTTCGATTAGGCGTTTCATGTCTGCTTCCTCGTTGATGGTCCACACGTACACGTCCACGTTGTGCCGGTGAGCGCCCGAAACGAACCGTTCGTTCACCATGGGCAGATCCCTGAAGCTGGGTGGCACCTGCATCGTTTCACCCTCGGGCACAAAGGCAAATCCGAGCCGCGCGGTATTCAACACCCAGAACAAGAGCACTTCTCCGGCCGTGGACGACGTGGCGATTCCCGGGTTGTTGTCCCGGATGTATTTGACACTCTCGCCCTGAAACGACGCGATGACCTTGCGTTCCGGATTCGGACTCGCTCCGATGACATTCGAGAAGCGTTCCCTTGCGGCGTTGGATACGGCCTTCAGTTCGATGATCATTCTTGCATCAGGGAGCGTGGAAAGCACTTCGGCGAGTGAAGACACTTTCAATCCCATGCCCCGGTAGGGAAAGCTCGCGCCGTCGTCCGGCGTCCAGTGGTATCCCGCGTCGAGATCCTGCAATGCCGCCCAGGTCATCCCGTCGACGCGGCCCGATCCGTCGGTCGTGCGGTCCACCGTGGCATCGTGTATGACGACCAGTTTGCCGTCGCTGGTGGCATGCACGTCGAATTCTAGGGCGTCCGCACCGGATTCAATGGCGTTTCTGAAGGCGTACAGGGTGTTTTCCGGCCACTGTGCGGCGCCTCCGCGGTGCGCGATGACCAGGGGACGGTCCGTCTGTGTGAATGAATGCTCGGGCATGGGACGATTTGTCACCGTGGCGTATGACAGGATCACGACGAGAATGGCCGCAACGGCGACCGACAACCGAACGAACCACTTCCAGATGAATCTGATCATTTACAAGCCGCGGTTGGGGTTACAAGGGCCAGTCGTGCAATATGCGCTCCACCTCTTCGGCGTGACCGCTTTCGTCGCGAATCATGTCTTCCAACTGGATCATGAGTCCGTAATCTCCGTACGCTTCCGCCTCTGCACGCCGCTGAACGTACCGCTTGACGATCGTGAGCTCGTCTTCGAGCATCGTCTCCAGGTTGGCCCGGTTCGAGTCGCTGACCTTGATAGGCCTTGGTACGGTCGTGGGCTCGCCGCCCAGCACCACGATCTTATTGGCGAGATACTGCGCGTGAAGCTGTTCGTCCGGTACCTCGTCGAGGAAAAACTTCGACAGTTCGGGACGGTAGGGTCCGCTGGCCTTGGCCGCGTAAATGGTAAACTGTATGATCGCGCCCAGTTCGGCGGCCAGGTCTCCGTTCAGATTGTCAATCAGGGTCTGCTTGTCCATGGTGCTTCTCCTTTATCTTCGAATGTTTCTTTGACAAACGACGGCGTCCTATCCTTCGCCCGTTTTCATGATACGTAATCCGGCGTTCATAAACAAAGCGATAGTTCGCGCCCAGTCTTCAGGCAGTTGGAACTGTATAAATCCTATGCCGGGATCAAGCCATTTCGAGTACGGCCTTGACCACGCCGTTGTCGGGGTCGAGCCACGTGGGGAAATCTGCCAGCATGCGTTCCGGGCCGGCCGTATGGGTAATCCAGGGCGAAGTGTCGACCCGGCCGGACTCGATATGGTCGATGACCCGCTGCAGGTCTGACGCACGGGCGTTCCGGCTGCTGAGCAGGGTCATCTCCCGCCGGTGAAAACCGGGTCCGTCGAACGAGATCTCCGACCCGGTGATGCCGACGTAGACCAGTCGCCCGCCGTTGGATACATACTCGTGGGCTCGCATCATGGACCCGGCGTGGCCGGTGGCGTCGAAGACGGCCGTGGGCAGTTCGCCGCCCAGCACCCGGTACAGCTTCGACTCCACGTCGGCGGTGCTGGTAATCACCTCGAAGAGGTCGTAACGCCGCTTGCAGAATTCGATGCGCCGCGGGCTGATCTCAAGCAGGATCACCCGCGCTCCGGCCAGCAGCGCGAAGGTCAGCACGGATAGGCCGATGGGTCCGGCGCCGATGAGCAGGACGGTTTCTCCCTCCTCGATCGCGGCCCGGTCCACGGCGTGGGCGCCGATGCTCAGCGTCTCCACCAGGGCCAGCTGTTCCAGGGACAGGACATCCGATCGCAGCAGCTTCGCGGCGGGGAGCGTCAGGACGTCCCGCATGCCGCCGTCCACGTGGACGCCCAGGACGTCAAGGTTCGTACAGCAGTTCGTCTTGCCCATGCGGCACGGCACGCAATCACCGCAATCCATGTAGGGTACGACGGCGCAGTGGTCGCCGGGACGGACCAGGGACGCGTCCGGGCCCGTCGCGAGGACCTCCACGCCCAGTTCGTGCCCCAGGATGCGGGGATAGTCGAAGAAGGGTTGCGTTCCCTCGAAGGCATGGAGGTCCGTCCCGCAGATCCCGACCCGCCTGATGCGCACCAGGGCTTCGCCGCGACCCGGAGGCGTGGGCTCGGGGGTATGCTCAAGGACAAAACGGCCGGGTTCTTCGAGTACGATGGTCGGCATGTGGCCTGGACTCGCTTTTCAGGTGAGCAGGGCGGACAGCAGCGGCGGTTTGCGCTGGAACTTGTCGACGTATGCTTCGAAGGTCGGCAATAGCCGCAGTTTCACCTTGGTTTCATGGTCAATGGCGATAGATTCGAGCCGGTGGTCGAGGAATGGGTTTCGGAACCGTTCGATGCAGTCTTCCGCGAAGGCGCGGGCGTCTTCCACCTCGTCCGGCAGCGACGGCACGATTTCCTCGAGCATCAGTTCCCGCAGCCAGGGTCCCGTCTCCACGTGATCCACCGCCTCCCGGACGGTCCGTATGCCCAGCGGCACGGCCCGGCACACCAGCGCCGTGTGGGCGCCGTTGAGCACCCTCACCTTGCGCAACGCGTAGGGACGGACGTCACGGGTCCGCACCAGTGCCGGATGCTCGATGAACGGGGCGGCGTCCGGCCGGTCCTCCAGGGCCCAGAACGCGAAGGGTTCGGTCAGCGCCAGAAGCCCGTCGCCGTGGGGATTGGGAAAATCCGTGGGCGGTTCGACAGTGATCCGGTCCACGAGCGTATGCAGCCAGACCACACGCCCGTCCATCCAGTCCAGGAAACCGTCCCCGAGCTTCCATTCGCGTCCCAGCGTCCGGACAAGCCGGCGCAGGACCCCTGCGTTTTCGTCGATCAGCTCGCAGGGGATGACGGTCACCGGCGCGCCGCCGTTCTCGTAGCGCTCCTTGAGGACCCGCAGCAACTTGCCGGGGAAGGAATCCGGCGGCGAACCGTCCGGCCGTTCCGATTCCGGTACGTCATATCCTGTCTCCGAAGTGTTGGAGAGGATATACTCTGTGGAAGGATCGCGACCCACGGCCAACACGGCTTCCCAGTCGTCCCTGGCGCTCAGGGCCCTCGAGACGCTGTCCACCTCGATGGTTTCATCGATCCGCCTGCCGTCGCGGATTCCCCGCACGCGGATGTGGTAACGGCCGTCCTGTTCATTGAATAACCTGGAACGACCGCTTCCTGTGGACTGGACGACGACTACCCGGCCTATGGACTGGCCGCACTGCCTGGCCTCGTGGATGAAGAGGTCGGCGAAAGCACGGAGGAACCGGCCGCTTCCGAACTGGAGAACCGATTCAGCCGGCGCCATCATCCGATTCCCTTCGCTTGGCTTCGTCCCATAGCGCGTCCAGTTCCCCGAAGGTGGCCCGCTCCAGGCTATCTCCCTTGAGTTCGAGGGCGGCCTCGATGTACCGGAAACGCCGGATGAACTTGTCGTTGCTCCTTCTGAGAGCGTCTTCCGGCGGCACGTTCAGGTGACGGGACAGGTTCACAAGGGAGAACAGCAGGTCTCCAATCTCCTCCTCGATTTTCGTCCTTTCCCCCTTCTCCAGGGCGCGTCGCACCTCGTCGATTTCTTCGACTACCTTCTCAAGCACCTCCTTCACGTCGTCCCAATCGAAGTTGACCCGGGCGACCTTTTCCTGGATGCGGTAGGCTCGGAGCAGGGCCGGCATGCCCGCCGGAAGACCGTCGAGCACCGACTTCCGGTCTTCGCTCCCTTTCTCTTCCCGCTTGATCTTCTCCCAGTTTGTCAGTACCTCGTCGGCCGTGTCTGCCCGCGTGTCTCCGAAAACGTGGGGATGGCGACGCACGAGCTTTTCATTAATCGCCCGGGCCACGTCGTGGACGTCGAACCGCCGCTCCTCGGCGGCGATTTGCGCATGGAATACGACCTGGAGGAGCAGGTCGCCCAGTTCGTCCCGGAAGTCGCCGTCACCGCCGTTGTCCAGCGCGTCCAGCACCTCGTAAGCTTCCTCGATCAGGTACGGCCGCAGGGTCTGGTGGGTCTGTTCCCTGTCCCAGGGACATCCCCCGTCCGACCTGAGTTTCGCCATGATTTCCACGAGTTCTTCGAATGGGGTAAGTTGCATTTCCAGGCATCCATTGATTGCGCGACATCGGAGCTTGCGCGGCATCTGAGCTTGTCCGGCATCTGAGCTTGCGCGACATCGGATCCCTTCTGCCCAGGTGGTTCCGGCGGCAGATTCGCGCTTCGGCGGAAGGTTCGCTCACCGGCGGCCGGATCAGGTTCCGGCGGCGGGTTAATCTACAATAATCGGTCCTGTTCGGCAAGCGAGGTGTGATTCTGAGTCGGATCGATGCGAAATGGCCGTATCTCCGGTTACTTCCGCCCCTCGTCCACACCAAGAAAACTATTGACGTAAGCCCTTGAAAAACCTACATTGTTTAGGTTTAACGGGAATCGATCCCGTAACCGTTTCAGGATCACTGCGCAAGGGAGGAACAAGGGGTCCGGAAAGGCGTGCAAGGCATGGTAAGCGAGCATGTCCTCGTTCTGAACCAGAACTACGAGCCCTTGAGTGTTTGCACGGCAAGGCGGGCGGTAATCCTCGTGTTTCTGCGCAAGGCGGAGATCATTGACAAATACGCGGAACCGGTGCGTGGCGTGTACACGATGTTCGACCGGCCCAGTATCGTCCGGCTGGTGAACTTCGTACGCATTCCCAGCAAGGGTATCATGCTGTCCCGCAAGAACATCCTCAAGCGGGACGGCCACCAGTGCCAGTATTGCAGCACAACGCGGGGCCCACTGACCGTGGATCATGTCCTGCCCAGGTACCTGGGAGGATCGGACAGCTGGGAGAACATGGTCTGCGCCTGCCAGCGGTGCAACAACAAAAAAGGGGACAGGCTCCCAGAAGAAGCGAACATGGAGCTCAGACGCAAGCCCAAGGCGCCCAGCAGGATTCACTTTATCCGGGATTTCATAGGAATTCACCATCAATCCTGGCGCCCCTACATGTTTCTCAAGAACGACCGGCCGGAAGAAATACTATGGCCTACCAGGTAAGGCTCGAACACTTCGAAGGGCCGCTGGACCTGTTGCTGTACCTGATCAGGGAACACGAGGTGGATATCTACGACATCCCCATCTCGCTGGTCACGCAGCAGTACCTTCAGTACCTCGAGCTGCTCAAATTACTCGATCTCGAAGTGGGCAGCGAGTACCTGCTCATGGCGGCGACGCTGTTGCGCATCAAGTCGAAGATGCTCCTGCCCCGCAGGTCCGAAGAGGAGGAAGACGAGGCCGTCGACCCCCGGGAAGAACTCGTGCAGCGATTGCTGGAATACCGGCAGTTCAAGGAAGCGGCCGGTGTGCTAAACGCGCATCAGGACCGTAGTGCCGATGTGTTCTACCATCCGCCGGCGGAGAACGTGGACGAAGACCTGAACGGAGTGGAAACGCTCGATACCCGTCTGGTCGGCAACCTGAATCTCTGGGACCTGCTCCAGGCTTTCAAATTCACGCTCGACCGTGCAAGAGACGATTTCGACCGCACGGTAGAGCGGGAGACCTTATCGATCGAGGACCGAATGGACGATATCCTGGACAATCTGAAGAAACAGAAGAACCTCTTTTTCAGTTCGCTGTTCCAGGAAGACCTCTCCCGCTCCTTTCTGATCGTTACATTCCTGGCCCTGCTGGAACTGATCCGGCAGAACAGGGTGGTTTTCGAGCAGACCGATACGCTTGGGGAGATCTGGCTGACCCTGTCCGATTCGGTTAATCCATCGACGTGAGGAAACAGTCCGGATGCAGAAGAAACTGATCATGGACCAGGCGCAGCTCGACGAATACCGCGCGATCACGGAAGCCGTGCTTTTCGCGAGTGACGCGCCGCTTAGCCTGAATGAACTCAGCCGCATCATGGACGATGTGGGCGAGGAAATGATCGGAAATTGCATCGAAGCCCTGAACGAGCGGTATGCGCAGGGCGGCCACGGTTTCGAAATCCGGCTCGTGGCCAACGGTTACCAGTTCAGCAGCAAGGTGGCTTACGCAAAGTGGATACGCCGGCTCTACCGGGGCAGGATTCCATCCCGCCTGACACAGGCGGCCCTGGAATGTCTGTCGATCGTCGCGTATAAGCAACCCATCAGCCGATCCGAGGTGGAGGCGATAAGGGGTGTGAATGTCGACGGCGTATTGCGTACGCTGCTGGACCGCAACCTCATTCGTATCGCTGGCCGTGGGGAAGGCGTCGGCCGGCCGATTCTCTATGCGACAACGAGTGATTTTCTCAGGTATTTCGGGCTGAACAAGCTTTCGGACCTGCCCAAGCTGGACGAATTGAACGAATTGTTGAAGGAACAGGATATCGTGCTGGACGAAGATGACGAAGAGCCCGACCCGTCGCTGTTCCCGGGACCTGGGATAACGGCTGGCGAAACGGATGGGAAGATTGTATCCAGAGATGAGACTGAATAGATACATGGCCCGGGCGGGCGTCGCCTCCCGGAGACACAGCGAATCGATGATCGTGGCCGGCCGGGTTAAACTGAACGGAGAGAAGGTAGTTTCCCTGGCCACGCGGGTTCAGCCCGATTCCGATGTCGTGACAGTCGATGACAGGCCGTTGAAGGCGTCGGAAACCCGGAGATGTTATCTGCTCAACAAGCCGGCGGGATACCTGACCACTTTGCGCGATCCTTTCAACCGGCCGACAGTCGCCTCGTTGATCCGGGACATCCCGGAGCGCGTCTTTCCCGTTGGCCGGCTGGACCGCGACACGGAGGGTCTTCTGCTCTTAACCAACGACGGTTCTTTGAGTTACAGGCTGATGCATCCCCGATTCGGTTTTGAAAAGGAATACCACGTACTGGTAAAGGGCGTGCCGGGTGAAGGCACGCTGCGAAGGCTGAGAGAAGGTATCGAGATCGACGGCCGGACCACGGCGAGTGCGGGCGTGGCGGTGCTTCGGTGCACGAAGCACTGCACCTGGCTCTCGATCGTGCTGCATGAGGGACGCAAGCGTCAGGTTCGAAGAATGTTCGACCGTGTGGGGCATCCCGTGAAGCGGTTGATCAGGGTGCGCCTGGGCGGACTGGCCGACCGGGATCTGCCGGCCGGGAAATGGCGCGTGCTTACGCCAGGAGAAATCGAGGATCTGGAGCCGGTGGCCGTATGACCGGTTGAAAGACTGTTTTTGTTCGGGCGGACCTGCCCCGGCGTGACGGCGGTCCGTGTTTTAATTCATCAAGGAGGATTGACATGCCAGAGGACACACCGAAGACATCCGAGGTCGAGGAGACCGAGGAGTCTTCTTCACCCGTCCAGTCCGCGGAGGCGGCTAAAGAGGTATCCACGGAACCACCTGTGCCGGAAGCGGAGGCCGATGCGGCAGCGGAGTCACCCGTCGAATCGGAGACTGCCGTCGCGACTGAGACTGCCGTCGAAACGGAGCCCGTTCCCCCGAAGCGGCCCTTCAGGCTGCCCAAGTGGGTGGATGAGCAGGACCTGAATCAACAAGAACTCGAAGAATACGAGCAGATGTTCCAGATGTACGACGAGACCCTGAAGGATATCGTGGAAGGCGAGATCGTTCCCGGCCACGTAATCGCTGTTGAGAACGGTGAAGTCATTATCGACGTAGGGTTCAAGTCGGAAGGCGCGATCTCGCTGTCCGAGTTCACCGACCCGGACGAGCTCGAAGTCGGCCAGAACATCGAGGTCTTCCTGGAGGATATCGAAGCCCAGGAAGGGCAGGTCGTACTGTCGAAACAAAAAGCCGATTTCATGAAGGTGTGGGACAAGATCAAGGACGCCCACGAAGAAGGCGCCGTGGTGGAAGGTCAGATTCTGAGGCGCATCAAGGGCGGCCTGGTGGTCGATCTGTTCGGTGTGGACGCCTTCCTGCCCGGTTCCCAGGTGGCCCTGAAGCAGACGCCGAACCTGGACCAGTTTATCGGAGAAAAGCTTCCGTTCAAGATCATCAAGCTGAACAAGAGCCGCAGGAATATCGTAGTGTCGCGCCGCGTGGTGCTCGAGGTGGAGAAGGAGCGCCAGAAACAGGCCATCATCGCCGAACTGGACCGCGGACAGGTACGCAAGGGTGTGGTCAAAAACATCACGGATTTCGGCGCTTTCGTGGATTTGGGCGGCATCGACGGACTGCTGCACATCACGGATATCTCGTGGGGACGCATCGGCCACCCTTCCGAACTGGTGACGATCGGCAGCGAGATTACCGTGGCCATCCTGGAATTCGACCGTGAACGGGAGCGCATCTCGCTCGGCCTCAAGCAGCTCGAGCCTTACCCGTGGGCGAACGTCGAGGAGAAATATCCTGTTGGTTCGAGAATCACCGGGCGGGTCGTCAGCATCACCGACTACGGCGCCTTCGTGGAGCTCGAACGGGGCGTCGAGGGACTGATACACATCTCGGAAATGTCATGGACGAAGCACGTGACCCATCCGTCGAAGATGGTAACAGTCAACGAGAACGTGGACGCCGTCGTCCTCAAGGTGGATCAGCAGAACGAGAAGATCTCCCTGGGCATGAAACAGACCCAGCCGGACCCGTGGCAGTCACTCAACGACCGGTACACCGTGAATACCATGATCCGGGGGCGCGTGCGCAACATCACCGCGTTCGGCGCTTTCGTGGAAATCGAGGAGGGCATCGACGGGTTGGTCCATATCTCCGACATGTCCTGGACGCGACGCATCAAACACCCGAGTGAAGTCGTCAAGAAGGGTGAGGAGATCGACGTCATGGTCCTCAACATCGATCCCGATGCCCGGCGCGTATCCCTCGGCATCAAGCAGGTCACCGAGGATCCCTGGCTTTCGCTTGCCGAGGTATACCCGGTAAACACCGAGACGACGGGCGTCATCATCCGCCTGCTCGAACGGGGTGTGGTCGTGGAGCTTTCGCACGAAGTGGAGGGATTCGTCCCCATTTCGCAGCTCAATCATCCGGAAATCAAGCGACCGGGCGACGCTTTCAAGGAAGGCGAGGAGATTCCGCTTAAGGTCATCGAATTCGATGGGAAGAACCGCCGGGTCGTGCTGAGTGTCAAGGCTTACTTCCGCGATCGGGAGCGGGCCGAAATCGACGACTATCTGAGCAAACACCCCGTTGCGAGCACCGTGATCGGCGATGTGGTGGCGGTGGAAGAAAGCGCCGTGAGCTCGGAAGAGACGGACGGTTGATCGCCGGCGCATGACCCACGGGACAGAGGTTTCAGTGGCTCATCCGGCCGTGGCCTTGGCGGATGCTTCTCCGACGGTGGCCCTGCATACGCTCGGCTGCCGTCTGAATCAGTACGAGACCGAGGCCATTCGCGAACAGTTTGTTTCCCGGGGCTTTCGCGTCGTGCCCTTCAACGGTCCCGCGGATGTCTACGTCGTCAATACCTGCACGGTGACGAACCAGGCCGACGCGCGGGCCCGGCAGACGCTTCGCCGGGCCGTGCGTCGCCGGTCCGAGTCCATCGTCGTAGCGACGGGCTGTTACGCCCAGACTCATCCAGAACAGCTTCTGGCAATCGAAGGCGTTGACCTCGTCCTCGGCAACGCGGAGAAGGGCGGGCTCGTCGACCGCGTGCTGAGTTTGCGCGCGGACGATCCGCCTGTTTCCCAGGTGACGCGGCGGGCGGAGATGTCGCGATTCGACGAGCGTCTCGACGTTTTCGCCTTCGAGGACCGAACACGGGCTATGCTGAAGCTCCAGGATGGTTGCGACCAGTTCTGCTCGTTCTGCATCATACCCTGGGCCCGCGGCCGTCACCGCAGCCTGCCTCCGGACACCGCGCTGCGCCAGGTCCATTCCCTGATAGACAGAGGTTACGCCGAAATCGTACTCACTGGCGTTCACCTCGGTGAATACGGTACCGATCTGCCCACGCCCGTCACGCTAAATTCGGTCGTCCGTCAGATCCTGGAGCAGACCGGACTGCCCCGCCTGAGGTTGAGTTCTATCTGGCCCACGGCGGTGAACCGGGAATTGATCGATCTGCTCGGGAACCACGCGCCGAGACTGTGCCGTTACACGCACCTGGCCGTGCAACATGGCGACGACAGCCTGCTGCACGCCATGCGCAGGACGTATACGGCCGGTCAGGCCGAGGACGTGGTCTGCCGGCTCGTGGACGCGGTGCCCGATATCTGTATCGGCGCTGACATCATGGTCGGGTTCCCGGGGGAGACCGACGCCTCCTTCCAACGTATGTACGACTGGTTGGACCACCTTCCCTTCGCCTATTTCCACGTGTTTTCCTATTCCAGGCGGGACCATACCCGGGCGGCACGCATGCCGGACCAGGTGCCCCCTTCGACGGCACGGGAACGCAGCCAGTTGCTTCGGACGTTGAGCGATCGGAAATCAGCGGCCTACCACAGCCGTTTCAGGGGCAGGGTCCTGCCCGTACTGGTCGAGGATGAATACAGTGGACCGCCTGGTCCGCCTGGTCCGCCTGGCCCGGACGGCCAGGTCGGCGCGCACAGTCCGGACGACCTGTCTGGCCCGCACAGTCCGACTGGCCCGCACGATCGGGGCATGACGGGGAGAACGGACCACGGTCTCAGATGCTGGTTCGATGGGCGGGCAGAGCAGGTGAACACCTTCGTCGAAATGGAAGTGTTGTCGACCGACGCCCGGGGTGCGGCCGGCAGGCTTACGGAACCCGTCGACAACCCTGAAATGGATTGACAGGGCTCCTCATCGCCCGTTATATTGCCGCATGAAAAGCTTGCGCCAGTAGCTCAGCTGGATAGAGCGACGGCCTCCGGAGCCGTAGGTCAGAGGTTCGAATCCTCTCTGGCGTATAACCCCCGCGGATCAGCCTTCTCTGGCGTATATCCCCGCGGATCAGCCCCGCCCTCCTGCCTGGTCATCATCGTCTTCTTCGCCAAGGTAAAGTTCGTTTTTCAGCAGATAACTTACCGTGGATGCATACCAACGGGTTTCCCTTGAAACCGCCGATGCACGTTTGGTGGGCACCTTCTGCTCATTGAGTTCATCCGCGATCTTGCGCAGGCTCCTGCCCTCGGCCCGCCAGTGCTTCACCTGCCTGATGATCTCCTGCTCCCTTGAGTTGGGCACCAGCTGATTGCCGGACAGGTCGTATCCGTAAGGGATCGCGCCGTAAACGAACCGGTTGTTCTTTTTTTTCCGTATCCAGTTCTTCGTCCGCTCGGCGGGCAGGTCGCGGGCCAAACCGGCCAGCACGTTGAGCGTGCTCAGCACCACCTTCCCCTGTTCCTGATCGGTGCGGATGGACATGCCATCGAGATCCAGCACGTGGCATATGATGCCTGCGCCGGACCAGGCCCCGAGGCAACCCGACATTTCGGCCGCTGACCTGAACAGCCGGTCGAGTCGCCAGATAACGATATGCTGGATGCCCTTCGATTCAACCGTGTTGGCCAGGTCCCGGCCACCCAGCCGATCCTCGAGCGGGATGAACGCCTCGACTCGGATGTCGGGAATCACCAGCATGATGTCGAGGTCGTTTTCCGCGCAGTAGGACCTGAGCCGCTTCTCCTGGTCGGCCCTTCGAAAGGGATGCTTCCGGGTCTCCATCGGACCGACCCTGATATAGCATACCGCCTTTTTCATCTGGCGTCTCCCGGACCGTCTGGACCATGCCTTTTTGATGTCTCTTTAATTACTAAACATATTTTGTGTCTTTTCCCGATCCAAGGACTTTTTCGAAGCCGGCAGTGAAGGGGTCGGGAATCGACGTAAAACTTTTTGCTTGCTTGGTTTAATATGCCCCCATATATTAGAGCGGTGCTGCAGAAGTGGGCGAAGTAGTGCCCGCTTTTTTTTATGTGTTTTTCGTGCTGAAACTCGAAAATGCGCGATGGAAACTGACCGTGATTCAATCCTTCGGAACGTCTCGTCACTCGCCAGGCCGATCGTCGACGAAGCCGGGTTCGAATGGGTGGAAATGGAACTGGCGGGTAGGCAGGGCAGTTTCGTCCTCAGGCTGCTGATCGATAAGCCGGGTGGCGTCACGATAGACGACTGTGTGGCAATCAATCGCGAATTGTCCAGCCTGCTCGATCAGGAAGATCCCATTCCATCCCGCTATACGCTCGAAGTCTCTTCACCTGGCCTGGACCGGCCGTTCAAGACGGAAAGAGACTACCGGAAAGCCGTCGGTAAACGGGTAAAGGTCGTAACCGTGGACGACGACGGCGGGCAGGTCACCCGGATAGGGTGGCTCGAAGGCATTGAGGACGGCACGGTTGAAATCGTCTGTGGCGACGTAAAACATCGTATTTCCGTCGCAAGCATCAGGAAAGCCCACCGGGAACTGGATCATGGATGGGAGAACGGTTAGGAGAGGGAGTCACTGGTAATGAATTACGAGGTCATCGAGGCGCTGGCACAGATCATCCGTGAAAAGAACGTGGAGCGCGAAGTGGTCTGGGACACGGTGAAGACCGGCCTGATCACGGCGGCGAAGAAGCGATTCGGCACGGGCGACGACAACGTCGATGTGCGGATCGACGAAAAACTGGGAACGATCGAGATGGCTGCGGTCTGGGAGGTTGTGGACGAGGTGGAGGATCCCGAGACGCAGATCAGCCTCTTAACGGCGAAGGGAATGGATCCGGAGGCGGAAATCGGGGGAAGAGTCGAACAGGCCCTGGCCTTCGAAGAGTTCGGCCGCAACGCGATACAGGCGGTGAAACAGGTCGTCGTGCAGCGCGTCCGGGAGGCGGAGCGGGAAAACGTCTATGAGATGTACAAAGACCGGGTCAACGAAATCATAATCGGCAGCGTCCAGCAGGTGGACAGGGGCAATATCATCGTCAAGATAGAGCGCACCGAGGCGTTGCTTCCGTGGCGCGAGCAGATTCGGCGGGAAAGGTACCGGCAGGGTGAGACCATACGCGCCTATATTCTGGACGTGCAGAACGACATAAAGGGTCCCCAGGTCATTCTTTCGCGAAGCTGCGAGGCTTTCCTCGAACTCCTGTTCAGGATGGAAGTGCCGGAAATACACGAGGGCATTGTGGAAATCAAGGCATCTGCCCGGGAGCCCGGCGACCGGTCCAAGATCGCCGTCCTCTCACACGATGACCGGGTCGACGCGGTCGGGGCGTGCGTGGGTATGAAAGGCACCAGGGTACAGGCGGTCGTCCGAGAACTCAACAACGAACGTATCGACATCGTGCCCTGGAGTAACGATCCGTCCTCCTTCGTGACCCAGGCGCTGCGTCCCGCCGAAGTAGCACAGGTCCAGATCCTGGACATCGAGAAAAAGGACATGCGCGTGGTCGTCGAGGATGACCAACTCTCGCTGGCCATAGGGAAGGCGGGCCAGAATGCCCGGCTCGCAGTAAAACTCACCGGATGGAATATCGATCTGATCAAGCGTTCGGACCTCGAGAAGCAGCTCATCTCCGAGACATTCGGCTCGGATGACTCCGAATCGGAAGAAGCCGGATCGATTGCCGAAGTCGACGGCATCTCGGAGAAGCTGGCTCAGAAGCTGGAAGACGCCGGCTACACGACGGTGGAGTCCCTTCAGCAAGCGACGGCCGACGAACTTCAGGCCATTTCAGGGATCGGCGGCGTGACGGCCGTCAAGATCATGACCGCGGTGCAGTAAACGTAAAGGACCTGCAGTCTTGCAGAAAAGCGATAATCCATCCGTAACCGGTCTGCTGGGCCTTGCCGTACGCGCCGGACAGGTAAAGGGCGGCGCCGAAGCGGTTAAGAAGTCTATTCATGGCGGCAAGTCCCGGCTTGTCATCCTGGCCGCGGATGCCTCCGAGGGAACGAAACGCTCGTTCAGGAGACTGGCGGGTACACGGGGCGTACCCGTGCTCGAATGTCATACCAGTCTGGAACTGGGCGCGTGTCTGAATCGGGCGCCCAAAGCGGTGATTTCCATATCAGACCGGCATTTCGCGAGCGGAATGCTGAAGAAGGCATCTCCAGCATGAGCCCCGGCCGGAACGACCGGCACGTACAGAGGAAACTTTTACGCATATGGCGTCTAAAAGAATATACGAAGTAGCCAAACAGTACAATATATCCAGCAACGCGCTCGTCCAGATGCTTCGTGACCTGGACCACACGGTGAAGAGCCATATGAGCATCATGGACGAGAAGATGGTCCTCGATGTCAATATGCGGTTCGAGCAGGAGAAACTGGCGGCGCGTAAGGAACAGGACCGCAAGAAGAAAATGGCCGCGTCGGAGACGTCCACCAAGCAGAAGGCGGTGAAGGACGCCCCGCGCGGGAGCAAGCCGAAGACCGAAGCGGAACCGGCGGCCAAGAAGAAGGAACAGTCCTCCACGGCCAAGGTGGCAAAGGGGGATGGAGACGCCCGCGGGCGGCGACGCCGATCCAAGAAGAAGAAGGCGAAGGTCGACCAGAAGGAAGTGGAAGCCAGCGTGCGCCGGACCATCGCGCAGATGGACAGCACCCGGACCCGCCGCCGCCGCCGCAGGGGCGAAAGGGAAGAAGACGAACCCGGCGACGAAGCGCAGCCCGTCATACGGGTTCCGGAGTTTATTTCCGCTGGTGAACTGGCCGAGCACCTTTCCGTTTCACCAACGGAAATCGTCTCGAAATGCCTGCAACTCGGACTGATGATTACGATCAACCAGCGGCTGGACATGGATACCCTGATGACCGTCGCTTCCGAGTTTGGTTTCGACGTTGAGAAGCAGTCCGAATACGGTCTGGAGTATATCGAAGAAGTCGAGGAAGAAGAGGAAGATGAAGGCGCCCTGGAGCCCCGCCCCCCCGTAGTTACTATCATGGGGCACGTGGACCACGGCAAGACTTCGCTCCTCGATTACATCCGGGAAAGTAACGTGATCGCCGGAGAGGCCGGGGGCATAACCCAGCATATCGGCGCCTACGAAGTCGAACTCGAAAGCGGGCAGATCACGTTTCTGGACACGCCGGGACACGAGGCGTTTTCCGCCATGCGCGCCCGGGGAACGCAGGTGACCGACATCGTCATACTCGTGGTGGCGGCCGACGAAGAAGTCATGCCCCAGACCATCGAGGCCATCGATCACGCCAAGGCCGCCGAAGTCCCCATCATCATCGCGCTGAACAAGATGGATCTCGAAACGGCTCGCCCCGACCGCATCAAGGAACAGCTGAGCCAGCGCGGACTTCTCGTGGAGGACTGGGGCGGCGACGTCATTGCCTGCGAAGTATCGGCCATATCCGGACAGGGCATGGACCACATCCTGGAAATGGTGCTGCTTCAGTCCGAGATGCTCGATTTGAAGGCGAACCCCAACAGGCGGGCGCAGGGCGTAGTCGTGGAAGCCGAACTGGACAAGGGCCGTGGCACGCTCGCCACCGTCCTCATCCAGCAGGGCACGCTACGGGTCGGTGACCCGTTCGTGGCTGGCCAGTTCAGCGGTCGCGTCAGGGCACTGCTCAACGAAAGAGGCTCGCGGGTTGAATCGGCGGGTCCATCGGCGCCCGTTCAGATCATGGGATTCTCGGGCATGCCCCAGGTCGGCGACTCCTACGCGGTCGTTGAATCGGAGTCCCTGGCGCGGGAAATCGGTTCCCGGCGCCGCCAGATGCGCAGGGAGCACGAGTTCCGTCAGTCCAAGCCCGTTACCCTCGAAGACATTTACGACCAGATCAAGGAAGGCGAGATCCAGGAACTCCCCGTCATCGTCAAGGGCGACGTGGGAGGTTCCGTGGAGGCATTGAGCGATTCGTTGCTGCGCCTTGAGAACGACGAAGTTAAAATCAGGATCATCCATACGGGCATCGGGGCCATCAATGAATCCGACGTCCTGCTCGCTACGGCTTCGAACGCCATCATTATCGGATTTCACGTGCGGCCCAACGCCCAGGCGAGAGCCTTGGCCGAGCGCGAGAAAGTCGACATTCGTCTATATGATATCATCTACCGGGTCATTCAGGACGTTACCGATGCCCTGGAAGGCATGTTGAAACCGGATATCGAAGAAGACGTGGTGGGCGTAGTGGAAGTGAGAGAGATTTTCAAGGCGCCGCGCGTTGGAACGATCGCAGGCTGCTACGTCCAGTCCGGCAACGTGACCCGAAACGCCAACATCCGTCTCATTCGCGACGGGATCGTAGTCTATGAGAGCACGGTCGGATCGTTGCGAAGGTTCAAAGAGGATGTTCGCGAGGTGCAGTCCGGGTTCGAATGCGGACTGACCGTCGACGGGTTTCAGGATGTCAAGCAGGACGATACCATCGAGGTTTACGAGACGCGGGAAGTCGCAAGGCAACTCGAGACGCGTTAAACAAATCATGATCGTAGGGCTGTGCCGAATCGACTTGTTTCTACCCGAAAGCCGCTCGCTGAAGGCCAAGAGACAGGTGATCAAGGGACTTAAGGACCGGATCCGAAATCGATTCAACGTGTCCGTCGCCGAAGTGGAACACCAGTCACTCTGGCAACGGGCTACCCTCGGACTCGCGATGGTTTCCGAAGAGAGAGGATACATCGACCGGACCCTGCAGCAGGTTCTGAATCTTGTTCAGGCGGAACCCAGGCTGCTGGTACTGGATCATGCTTTCGAGTGGTACTAGGAGCGATAAATGGCCCACCGGCGAACGGAACGGGTGGCTGATCTGGTCAAACAGGAGGTCAGCCAGATCATTCAGCAAGAGATGAAGGACCCCCGTATCGGATTCGTGACGGTGACGTCCGTGGAGGTATCCGTCGACCTGAGGCACGCGCGGGTCTATTTCAGCGTACTCGGATCGCAGGCGGATCAGAAAGCGAGTCTGGAGGGACTCGAAAGGGCAACGGGATTCATCAGGTCGCAGCTCGGCCGGAGGATCAAACTGAGGCACATTCCGGAACTGCTCTTTCGATACGACGAGTCCTTCGACTACGCACAACGCATTTCGAATGTCATGCGGAGCATTGAAACGACGGAAAACGAAACCGATCGCCAGGCGGACCAGGTTCCGGCGGACAAAGGAGACGACGAAGGTTGATGCCGGTCCTTCGCTCCGTTGAGGAAGCCGCAAGCCGCTTTCCCAGGGCCGTGATAGCCGTCGGAAACTTCGACGGGGTCCACAGGGGACACGGCGCGATTATCGAGTGTGCTATCGATCGGTCGCTGGCCTTGAGTGCACCTTGCCTGGTCGTCACTTTCGATCCGCATCCGCAACTGGTCGTCGGCAGAAAGCCGTCTTTGCCGATACTGACGCCGACGGACCAGAAACTGGAGTTACTGTCGAAATATGAGATCGATGCTGTGCTCGTTATTCCCTTCACGGGCGGGTTTGCCCGGATCGAGCCGGAAGCCTTCGTCAAAACGACGTACGTCGACGCGCTGGATATAAGGGAGATCATCGTAGGCTACAGCCATAATTTCGGTAGATACGGACGGGGAGACCGGATGTTGCTGCAGCGGCTTAGCGCGCAATACGGTTTCGGAATCCAGGTCGTAATGCCTATACAGATGGAAGGGAGCCCGGTAAACAGCAGCCATATCCGAGCCGTCCTTTCCGCGGGAGAAATCAACGACGCCGAACTTCTGCTCGGCCACCCTTACGCGATCACGGGCAACGTGGTCCGAGGTGACGGACGGGGAAGCACGTTGCGGTTTCCCACCGCTAACCTGGAGACACACGATCCGGACGCCCTGATTCCTAAACGGGGGGTTTATGCGGTACGGGTCGGCCTGGGCGAAAGGATGCTCAACGGCGTGATGAACATCGGCGTACGGCCCACGTTCGGCCAGGACGTCGAACACTGCGAGGTACATATACTGGATTTTGAAGGGGACCTCTATAACCAGTCCATCCGGGTGGAATTCGTCGAGCGTATCCGGGACGAGAAAAGGTTCGCGACCGTCGAAGCGCTCAAAGACCAGATTTCAAAGGACGTATATACGACGTACAACATGTTGAAAGCGTGATCGAAGCAGGCGGTACCCCTTCGGTACCCGCCGGAATCCCGGTCACAGTCAATTCATTTAAGGAGATCGTTTAGTGAGCATAGAGAAAGAACAGAAAGAGCAGATCCTGGGCGAATTCGGCCGGCACGAGAAGGATACCGGGTCTTCCGAAGCGCAAATCGCCCTTATGTCCGCAAGGATTACCGAACTGACGGAACATTTCAAGGTCCATAAGAAGGACCATCATTCGTTGCGAGGACTACTCAAGATCGTAGGCCGCCGCCGCCGTTTGCTTTCGTACCTGCGCAGGCACGACATCGAACGGTATCGTACATTGATCAAGTCACTGGGAATACGCGGATAGGCGGCCCGGTTAAGGACGGCAAAAGCGCCGTCCGTATAAGCTTCAAGGAGAAAAACCCGTATTATGGCACATCGTGTAGAGCTAGAACTGGCTGGAAGAACGCTGTCTCTCGAAACCGGCAAGGTCGCCAAGCAGGCGGATTCGTCGGTCTGGGTTCAGTATGGGGAGAGCGTCATTCTCGCCAATGTCGTATCAGAGTACAAGTATGTGGAAGGCAGAGATTACCTTCCGTTGATGGTTGATTATCGTGAGCGGATGTACGCGGCGGGACGTATTCCCGGCGCAAGGCTTCGGAGAGAAGGGCCTCCGTCAGAAAAGGAAATCCTGAGCGGGCGCCAGGTCGATCACGCTATACGGCCTTTGTTTCCCAAGGATTATTTCTACGAGACGCAGGTATCCATCCTCGTGCTTTCCACGGACATGGAAAACGATCATGACGTGCTGGGCGTAATCGGCGCCGCCGCCGCCCTGCATATCTCGGACATTCCCTTCAAGGCGCCGCTGGCCGCTGTCCGCATGGGGCGTGTGGACGACGAGTT
Source organism: uncultured Gemmatimonadota bacterium (assembly GCA_951812955.1). Lineage (GTDB taxonomy): Bacteria > JAAXHH01 > JAAXHH01 > JAAXHH01 > JAAXHH01 > JAAXHH01. Next base: position 397,814 of record OX638340.1, read on the forward strand.
TGTGGTCAATCCGATGTATAGCGACCTGGAGGAGAGTGACCTGGATTTCGTGGTGACCGGCACGCCGGATCACATCATGTCGCTCGAAGGCAGCGCGCACGAGATCTCGGAAGAAGACCTGACAGACGCGATTTTGCTCTGTCATGAGAACATCAAGGCGATCATCGGCAAAATCGAGGAACTGCGCCAGATGACCGGTGCGCCCGAACGGCGGTCGTATGATTCGCCCAAGACGGATTCCGTGCTCACCGACAAAGTGCGCGAGATTGCCCTTCCTCTGGTGCAAGAGGGCAACCGGACCCGGGAGAAGCAGGCCCGGGGCGACTGTTTCAGCCGGGCCGCCGACCTTGCGGTCGAGCAACTGGCGGAGGAGTACCCGGACAACGAGAATATCATCCGGGACCTGGTGCGGGACGTACAGAGCACCGATATGCACGACATGATCAAGAACGAAGGCGTGCGTGTCGACGGACGGGGCATGGACGATATACGTCCCATCTGGTCGGAAGTCGGGGTGTTGCCCCGGACCCACGGTTCGGCGCTCTTCACCCGGGGTGAAACGCAAAGCCTGACCGTGACGACACTGGGATCCAAGATGGACGAGATGAAGCAGGACGATCTCGAAGGCGATTCCCTTAAGTCCTTCATGTTGCATTACAATTTCCCGGCGTTCAGCGTCGGTGAAGTTCGCATGGCCCGGGGACCCCGGCCGAGGGATATCGGACACGGTTCGCTGGCGGAGCACGCCATCGCGCCGGTGATCCCGTCGGAGGATGCATTCCCCTATACCATCCGCATCGTTTCTGAGATACTTGAATCCAACAGTTCTTCGTCCATGGCCACCGTCTGCGGCGCGACCCTGTCCCTGATGGACGCGGGCGTGCCCATTAAAAGCGCCGTTGCCGGGGTGAATATCGGCCTGATTCCGGATGATCCCAAGCCACAGTACCTGGTGGATATCCAGGGCGTGGAGGATCACCTGGGCGGAATGGATTTCAAGGTCGCCGGCACGCGGGAAGGGATCACTTCTGTGCAGCTCGACGTCAAGGTCATGGAAGTCAACGAGGAGATCCTCCGCGAGTCCTTCGCCCGTGCGAAGAAGGCGCGGCTGTTCATCCTGGACAAGATGGCCGAGACCATTGCCGAATCACGTACGGAAATGTCCGAGTACGCGCCGCGCATCCTGACCGTACAGGTCAAGCAGGATCAGATCGGTTCCGTGATCGGTCCCGGAGGCAAGGTGATACGCGGCATCCAGGAGGAAACGGGCGCGCAGATCAATATCGATAACGACGGTGTAGTAACGATCGCCGCCGTCGACGCGGCTGCCGGTGAAAAGGCGAAGCAGATTATCGAAAGCATGACGGAGGAGCCCGAGATCGGGAAGGTCTACCAGGGTACGGTGAAACGTATCGTCGATTTCGGTGCCTTTGTCGAGATCCTACCGGGCAAAGACGGCCTGGTGCATATTTCGGAATGGGAGAACCACAGGACCAATTCCATGCGGGATGTGACCAACGAAGGCGACGAGGTGACTGTCAAGATCATCAATATCGATGATCAAGGCAAAGTCAAGCTGAGTCGAAAACAAGTGCTCGCCGCGAACTAACCTCGGCGAACGATCCGAACGTCGTCGCCATGGGTAATCGCCCATCCGGGCGCCATGGCGGCGATCTATCCTGTACGGCCCCCTCTTGCCAGAATCTACCGAAGGTTACAGAAAGACCGTACTCCCTAACGGCATCCGGGTGGTAACGGTGCGCATGCCGCACGTCCGGTCGGTAACGATGGGCGTATGGGTGTGGTCCGGTACGCGGTTCGAACCTTCCGGATCCCCCGGGATCGCACACTTTCTCGAACACGCGGTATTTAAGGGTACCGAAAAGCGCAACGCATACCAGATCGCGCTGAGCATCGAGAGCCTGGGCGGATACCTCAACGCGTTCACCGGCCGGGAACTCAACTGCTACGTTGCCCGCGTGATGGACAGTCACCTGCCCGTGGCCGTGGACGTTATCGGCGATCTGCTCCAGTCCTCGCGGTTCGATCCCCGGGAGATAGAGAAAGAAAAGACGGTGGTCATCGAGGAGATTCACGGGCTCGAAGACAATCCGGAAGACCTGGTCAACGAACTCTACGCCAACCTGGTCTGGCAGCCCCATCCTCTGAGCCGCCCGATCCTCGGCAACACGGCCTCCGTCTCGTCCTTCACGCGGAGCGATCTGGTAGCCTATCTGGCGGACCGTTATCGCAACGACCGGATTCACATCATAGCGGCGGGTTGCGTGGATCACGACGGCCTGGTCGATCTCATACGGGACCAGTACGATTTCCCCGGTGATAGCCGGGAAGCCGGCCCGGATGACCAACCGGATTCCAACGGGGCGCGCAAGCGCGTACTGAGCAAGGACGTGTCCCAGGTGCATCTCTGTCTGGGTGGCATCGGACTGCCCTATTCCCATCCGTCGAAATACGCCCTGTTCCTATTGAACGCCGTCCTGGGCGGAGGAATGACATCGCGGCTGTTCCAGAAAGTCCGCGAGGAGGCAGGACTGGCATATTCTATTTACTCGGATCTGGAGTTCTGCCGGGATACCGGCCAGATCTGCATCAGCGCGGGCGTGGACCCGAAGGATGCGCAGCGCACGATCGACTTGATCCGCCATGAGTGCCGGGTGCTGTGCGAGCAACCCGTTCCGGAGGATGAACTCCGCGACACGCGGTCTCAATTGGTCGGCGGCCTGTACCTCTCGCTGGAAGAAACCGGCAGCGTGATGAACCGCCTCGCCAGGGCGGAAATTTACGAAAACGCATATGCCTCGGTGGACGAGACCGTCCGGAAGCTGGAAGAAGTGACCGCTTCGGACATTTCCGATATGGCCAATATCCTGTTCACGCCGGAAAACACGTACCTGACGGCCGTCGGGCCCGTATCCGACGGCGATATCACGCTTTGAGCGGCCTATGAGCACGCCCGTCGTCATACCCATTACGTCGACACGTCCCGGCCGGTCCCATCCCATGCCGCGCCGGATGACCCCCGGGTCGACCGGGTTGGATCTGTACGCCTGTGTCGACGAGCCGTTGGAAATCCCGCCGAAGCAACTCGAGCTCATCGGGACGGGATACGCCATCGCGCTGCCTCCTGGATACGAAGGACAGGTGCGTCCCCGAAGCGGGCTGGCGCTGAAACACAAGATCGGCGTGCTCAACAGTCCGGGCACGATCGATTCGGACTACCGCGGGGAAATAAAGGTGATTCTGTTCAATTTCGGCGATCAGCCATACCGGGTTCTTGACCGGGAGCGGATCGCCCAACTCGTAATCGGCGCCGTGCCTTCCGTAGTCTTCGAAGAGGTAGAGTGCCTGGACGATACGGACCGAGGCGCGGGCGGATACGGCCACACGGGACGATAACCATGCTGCTTCGACTGATCCTTACGACCCTGGCCATACTCCTGGTTACCAAAGTGTACGGCGGCATCCAGGTCGATTCCGTCACCACCGCGGTCATCGCGGCCGTCGTACTGGGCCTCATCAACATGATCGTGCGGCCCGTCATCGTACTCCTTACCCTGCCCATCAGCATGCTCACCCTGGGCCTGTTTCTGCTGGTCATCAACGCCGGGATGCTTTCCCTGGCCGCGTGGCTGGTCAACGGATTCGAGGTAGGCGGTTTCTGGGATGCCCTGATCGCGTCGTTCATTATTTCGGTCGTCGTGGCCCTGTTGAACGGGTTGGTCAGGAGCAGGAGCTGAAATCCCGGCGGCGCGTTCTCGGAACCGGCATGCGGCGCCTGTTCGCACGGGCGCTTCAAACGTTACGATATTAACGGTTTTTCAAACATAGTTGCATACCAGGCAGGATACATGATCCAGATCAAAGAAATCGACCTCCGCATCCAGAACATGCGCACCCGCATGCCCTTCAAATTTGGCATATCGACCATGACGGCCGTGCCGCACCTGGTGCTTCGCATGGAACTGGAAGTGAACGGACGCACCGGCAGCGGATATTCCGCGGATCACCTGCCGCCGAAGTGGTTCACGAAGAACCCGGAGACGTCCCTCGAGGACGAAGTAGGGGACATGATCTCCGTTATCCGCCACGCAAGCGACGCCGCGCTGGCCCTGGGACCCGCGCCCGATCTGTTCACCCTCTGGCTCGAACTCTACCAGGCCCAGAAGATCTGGGGCAACGGGAGAGGTTTTGCGCCACTCCTGTGGGGCCTGGGAAACAGCCTGGTGGAAAGGGCCATGATCGAGGCTTTCTGCCGCATACAGGGCACGGATTTCGGTAAAGCCGTGCGATCAAACGCCTTCGGCATTCGTTTCGATGCGTTCAATAGCCGTTTGAAGGGCCTGGCGCCCGCCGATGTGTTGCCCGGCTCCCCGATCACAGTCACCAACGTGCGCCATACCGTAGGGCTGGGAGACCCCCTGACCACGCAGGATATACCGCCGGAGGAGCTTTGCAACGACGGGCTGCCCCAGTCGCTGGACGAAGTCATCGACACCTATGGCATAACGTACTTCAAGATCAAGCTGTTCGGGGATGTAGCACGGGATATAGATCGCCTGAAGCAGACGGCCAGTATCATCGACGGGCGATTGAACCAGTATGCGTTCACGCTGGACGGCAATGAAAACTACGGAGACATGGAAACGTTCCGGTCCTTCTGGGAATCACTGCGGGCCGACCGTAATCTGGCAGGATTCCTCGGGCGGCTAATCTGCATCGAGCAGCCATTGCATCGCGATATAGCGCTGGATAAAGCACTCAGTGAGCATTTCGAGGCATGGCCTGACAGGCCACCATTCATTATCGACGAATCCGATGGGGACATCGGCGACCTGGAACGGGCCGTCGATATCGGTTACGCGGGTACAAGTTACAAGAACTGTAAAGGAGTGTTCAAAGGGCTGTCCAACGCAGCTTATCTCGAGTACCTGGCAAGACAGCATCCGGACCGCCGGTACGTACTGACGAGCGAAGACCTGTCCAACATCGGGCCGATCGCTCTTGCGCAGGACCTCGCAGTATTGGCCACATTAGGGGTTGACCACACAGAGCGGAACAGCCACCATTACTTCAGAGGATTGACGACCTGGCCCCGCAAGATCCAGGAACAGATGCGATTATGTCATCCGGATCTGTTCAGTGTGCACGAAGAAGGTTTCACATGCATGCACATCGAACAGGGTCGGATCAGTCTGGAGAGCGTAACGAAAAGTCCCTTCGGGGTAGGATTCGAATTCGACAGTTCAAAGCTTACCCCGCTGGATGACTGGGAATATGCTACGCTGGATGTTGAATAACAAGCGTGTGAGTGATGTTCGACATTTTGGAATTTTCATCGCGCGGAGAATTTACACCGAACCGGACGTACAAATAGAAAGTAAATTGTACGCTTTCTGGAGCAAAACATACAGACAGAGTATTCATTGTACATTTGAAGCAGACCGATGTACAAATCATATAACAATTGTACAAATATACAGAAACGCTATGAAAGCACGCGAAATGAGCCTTCGGGCAGAGATCGATAAGAAAATCCGGCCGGTCACGATGAGCTCGCGGCATCAATTAGTACGTTTCGGAACCGAAAATCGGGATTTCGAGGGTAGTTTCGACCCACCCCCTGACCCTCCAGGGACCGGATCAGAGCACATATAGATTTACATAATATCTATTATGCGAAGTAGGGATTTAGAGGGGTATACGAGGGATTTTGGGTCCGGAGACTATAAATCAGCTCAGAATAGACTTTCGAGAGGTAATGTACAAAAGAAAGATTATTTGTACGAACGCGGTAAATCTGAATACAAAAGAGGTAATGTTTGTACGAATGGGTGAATAGCATGTACAGAGATAGATAGAATAGTACAGTGATACTAGTACAAATATAAAGATGGTTGTACAAGTTTGTTGAGATATCGTACTAAGAATAGATGTATTGTACGCAGGGTTATCTTAATAAAAATCTTAATTTGTATTTTTCGTGGCATGACAAATTAAAATCGAAAGATGTAAATGAAACAAACCTCGTTTCTTCAGAATGCAACCTCCCGTTCAATCCAGCATTCCAATCACCAATTTCCAGAGTAAATTCCTTGCGGTCACAACGACTGGTCAACACTGATTTCCGAAAGATAATACTGGAAGAGTATGAGATTCCTTCCGTGCCGGATGACAGTGTACTCGTACAAAACGAATATACTGCTGTCAGCGTAGGCACTGAAGTCTACAATTATATACATGGGTGTGAACCGGGCGGTGAGCCTCGATTCCCCAGGAACACGGGCTATTGCAACGCAGGTGTAGCGCTGAAGGTTGGTAGGGACGTGCAGGGGATTGTACCGGGGGATCGTGTCGCCGGCCAGGGAAACCACGCAAGTCATTCCATAATGTCGGGCTTGATCAGCAAGGTGCCGGCGAACGTATCGTCCAGGGCGGCGGCGTTCATGGTGATGTGTGCGACCTCATTGCATGGTCACCGCGTTGCCCGTCCCGAGCTGGGCGAGGCCGTCGTAGTGACCGGCATGGGCATCGTCGGTCAATTGGCTGCATCCTTTGCCCGGCTGAGCGGCGCTGTACCCGTCATTGGCGTGGATTTGGACGACTTTCGCCTTCAAAAAGCCCGTGAACGCGGGGTCGACGTGTGTATCAACCCGGAAAAGGAACCTGATGTGGCTGAGGCGGTGCGCCGGTACTGTGCGGCAGACGGTGCTGACTTGGTCATCGAAGCGACCGGGGTACCCTCCGTGTATCCAATGGCACTGACCCTGCCGAGACTCGGCGGCCGTTTGCTCGCCCTCGGTTCGCCGCGCGGATCGGTGGAAGTGAGCTTTTTCGCCGAGGTCCATCTGCGCGAGGTCACGATCCTGGGCGCCCACCAGCCCAAAACACCTGATGAGGCTGACCTGTACTATCCCTGGAGCAAGCGAAGGGACCGCGACCTGGTCCTCCGGCTCATGGGTGAAGGAAAACTGCCGATCGAAGACCTGATTACTCACGAAGCAAATCCCGCCGATTGCCAGTCCGTTTACGACATGCTTGCGGATCGTCCCAGGGATGTGCTTGGGGTGGTGTTCAGGTGGGTGTGATCCCATACGATTTTCTCCTTGACTTGAACCCTGATTTTGCCGTTATGTTAACGGTCGGGTTTCACCATTGTACCGGTGAATCCCGGTATGCGTAACCATTTGCAAGACAAGCATTTACCAATTGTATGAAATCGAGAGGAAGTTCCATGACCGTATCCATCAAGCTCTTTGCCACCCTGCGGAAATTCCTGCCCGAAAACGCGGTCAACAAAACCGCGACGCTTGAACTCGGAGACCAGGCCACGGCGAGCGATATCATCAAGCAATTGGACATCCCCGATGGCCACATACACCTGATTCTGATCGACGGCAAGCACTCGGCTGAAGACACCCCCCTTACCGACGGCGCGGTGGTCAGCTTTTTTCCACCGATTGCCGGCGGGGCGTAGGGTCGGTGTCCCACCATACCTTCTACGGATTCAAGCTGGAAGACGCCGTACGGGGACTGAAACGGGCGCTGCGGGACGAACAGATCCCCGTCGTATCGATCAGCGAGGATGAAAACAAGGTAGTCTTCGCAGTTCGGATCTCATCTGAAACAGGCAAAATCAGCCTGGTCGCCCATACCACCAATGCCCATCCCCTGGCCAGGCTCGGTGATATACCCGCGATCGAAGTCGCGGTCGACGATCATCTCCCCGATGTTAGGTCCGTGCTCACCATGGCATTTCTGAGAGGCGGAGGCTGACAATATGCGCGTCCGATTCCAGGCTCCCCTGGGTTTTTCGGTTTTACTGTGCATTTCCCTTCTCCTGGCAATAACGCTTCCGTTATCGGCCCAGGTCTCCGGAAACGGCAATCCGGCGGGGCGGATCGCCGTGGCCACGTCCGTCCTGAATCAGCTTTCCGATCTCGACGCCGGATTCCTGATCCCCAAAACCTTCGAGAAGGTCAGCGAGGCTTACGAACGGTATACCGGTGTAGTCCGGGAAGGCGAATCGATCCGCGATATCGAGCGGGCCTATTCGGAATTCGACGCCGCCGTGATCCAGGCGCGGGAACGACTGACGCGCGTGAACGAGATGTTGATGGTACCGCTGGGAAAACGGGCTGCGGCGCGGCGGGCGAATGCACCCGCGATGGTTCCGGATGCCTACGAGGCGGCCGAAAAACGCCTCGAACGGGCTATTTCCAGGCTGGAAGACGACCGGGTCTCCGACGCCTTCTCGCTGGGACAGGAAGCGGCCGGTCTCTACGATGACGCCAGGTCGTCGGTGATCGAGATGTCGCTCATCGGGACGGCCAGGATCGGACTGTCGGAAGCAGAGAAGAAGGACTGGGACCGGCTCGCTCCGGCCTCATTCGAACAAGCCCGCCGGTTGATGGACGAAGTGACCGGCGCCCTGGACCGCGGAGAACTCCTTACCGCCGCGCTGCGTAACAAGGCCCAGGCCGCCGATTACGCGGTAAGACGGGCGATCGGGCTCGCGGCGAGGATCGACTCGCTAAGGCGCGATCCCGGGAACTGGGAGCGCATGTTGTTGTCGCGGCAGGATCTCGCACGGCAGGCGGCCGACGTGGCGGGGATCGCCGCCGATTTTCTGGCGGATGAACCACAGGCGATTATAAAGGAAAGCCTGCGTACGCTTTCCGCGAAACAGGACTCGCTCGTCCTCCTGCTCCAGCGGGCCGATGCTAACGCCGCAGCATCCAGCGCGGAAGCCGATTCCCTGCGTCAGGCGATCGAGCAGCAGCAGATCCGCCTGTCGTCCATGGTGGAGGAGTTCCAGCTGGACCTTCAGCGAAGAAAGGAAGCGCTGGACCGGGAACGCCGCGAACTCAGGGAATACCTGTACGAAAAGACCCAGCTGGATGCGGCTGCGCAGGCCAGGGAGCGTTTTGCGGACAGCGAATCGATCGTGACGCGTGAGTCCGGCCGTCTCATCCTGCGGCTTATAGGGATTTCGTTCCGGGCTGGAAGAACGGAACTACCCGCGGACGCCCACGGACTGCTCGCGAGGCTCGGGGAATTTCTCGCGCTATATCCCCAGACCCGTGTTGCCGTGGAGGGACATACCGATGCCACGGGAAAAGAAGACAAGAACATCGAACTTTCCAAAGCGCGCGCCGAAGCGGTCATGGGGTCTCTTGCGGACCAGTCCGGTGTCTCGACCGAACGCATGACGTCCTCGGGACTTGGCAGTGCTCAGCCCATCGCCAGCAACAATACGCGTAGTGGCAGGGAGCAGAACCGAAGGATCGACGTAGTGCTGACCTTCAGTAGAGATCCCTAACACACCTGCGAGGAGAACGCGAAATTGAGCAAAGAAACAGGCAACGAACCCTTCGAAGAGATGAGAAGGCTGCTTTTCTCATCGGTAATCGCCGATGCGCTGGATGCCTGCGGATATCGTGACCAGATCCTGCGACACGACATCCGGCCCCTGTATCCCGATGCGGTCGTGGTGGGCCGGGCGCTGACCGTACTTTCGGTCGACGTATACGAGATTCCCGAAGAGCCCTACAAGCTCGAGTTGGAAGCCGTGGATGCCCTGAAGCCGGGCGATGTGCTCGTCGCGCAGACCAACGGTACGACGCGAAGCAGTCTCTGGGGCGAGCTGCTTTCAACGGCCGCGGAAGTCCGCGGTGCGCGTGGCGCCGTGATCGATGGCTTTACGCGGGATACACAGGCCATTTGCGCCATGGGGTTCCCGGTTTTCGTCCGCGGCATCGCGCCATACGATTCGAAGGGACGAAGCGACGTGATCGCATACGATGTGCCCATTGAGTGCGGCGGCGTCAAGGTGTGTCCGGGAGATCTCGTCTTCGGAGATTACGACGGGGTTGTGGCGATTCCCCGGGCCGCCGAAGAGCAGGTATTGAAAGCGGCGTTCGAAAAGGCTGCCGGAGAAAAAGAAGTGAAGGAAGCGCTGGAAAACGGCATGTCCGCCACCGCTGCCTTTCAAAAATACGGCATTCTCTGATGAAACCCCTGGTCGAATGCGTGCCCAATTTCAGCGAAGGGCGCGATTCCGGGATTGTCGAGGCTATCGCAGCCAGTATTGCGGCCTCCGATGGGGTCCACCTTGCCGGTATGGAAATGGACGCGGACCACAACCGCTCCGTGATCACCTTCATGGGCTCGCCCGAGGACGCGGCGGCGGCCGCCTATGAAGCCTGCAAGACAGCACGTTCGTTGATCGACCTGAGGCGTCACCGGGGCGTTCATCCACGCATCGGCGCTACGGACGTCCTGCCATTTGTCCCCCTTTCCGCCTGTTCCCTTTCCGAATGTATATCCCTCGCGCGGATCGTTGGTCGGCGGATCGGACAAACCCTCGATATCCCGGTGTTCTTCTACGGCGACGCATCCACGGATTCGCGGCGCGGTACGCTTCACGCGATCCGCCGGGGAGGTTTCGAACGGCTGGTCCGGGAGATGGGAACGGATCCGGATCTCTCACCCGACGTGGGACCCGATGTGGTCCATGTTTCCGCCGGCGCCACGGCGGTAGGCGTCCGCGATATTCTTGTCGCCTTCAACGTAAACCTGGATACCGATGACGTGCACGCCGCCCAGGCGATCGCGCGGGAGATCCGGGAGAAGAACGACGGTCTGCCCGGCGTCCGGGCACTGGGACTCTTGCTGCCTTTTAAGGGCCGCGCACAGGTATCCATGAACCTGACCGACTATCGCAAGACGGATATGGCCCAGGCTTTCCGCGTGGTCGCTCGCCTCGCGGAAGCCCGGGGCGTAGGCGTCCTTGAGAGCGAGCTGATCGGACTCGCGCCCCGCGCGGCCATGGGCGGCGCGGAACCGGATGAATTACGTATTCGGCCCCTCGAGCCGTCCCGGTATCTTGAATACCACACGAGCCAATTCGACTGACGGCCTTCCTCATTCCAGGTACCTTGACGGCGTACCGACGTCTCTAAATTACTTGACTACCTCCCTCCCCCTTCATATCATGTTGACTAAATTAGTAAACTAACGCCTGATGGCGAGGGAGGACGCATGCGGGTATCGGCCAAGGCGGAGTATGCTTGCAGGGCCGTGCTGGAGTTGACAAGGTACCATGAGAAGGCGGAAGTCATCCATATCGGCGACATTGCCGTCCGCCAGTCCATACCGGAGAAGTACCTCGTTCAGATCCTGCTGCAGTTGCAGCGCGCCGGGCTGGTCAAGAGCAAACGCGGGGCGACAGGCGGATATGCGCTCGCCCGCGCACCGGGAGAGATCTCGCTGGGTGATGTGATCCGGGCGATGGACGGCGCGCTGATCGCCGTCGAGAGCCTGTCCGACGATACGAATGTGTCCGATCAAATGAGCGGCCAGCATGTATTGAAGAACGTCTGGATGGATGTGCAGGATAGACTCGGCGAAATCATGGACGGGATCACTTTCGATGAAATCTCGCGACAGGCGCAAAAAAGCCTTTCCATGTACTACATATAAGGGATAGAACTTGGCGTCCGGAACTGGAATAATCGACAGCGCACTCGATCTGATCGGGCATACCCCGCTCATTCGCCTTGGACGAATAAATGAAAGTCCAGGCGTCCAAGTACTCGGCAAGCTCGAATCGGAAAACCCGGGCGGCAGCGTGAAGGACCGCGTTGGCCTGAGCATGATCCTGGACGCCGAACGAAGAGGCCTGCTCAGCCCGGGCGGTACGATCGTGGAGCCTACGAGCGGAAACACCGGGCTCGGCCTGAGCATGGTGGCCGCGGTGAAGGGCTACAAGGTCATACTTGTCATGCCGGACAACATGAGTTCGGAGCGGCGGGTATTGCTGACCTCCTACGGTGCTGAACTGGTCCTGACGCCGGGTATGCTCGGCATGGCCGGCGCTGTGCAGAAGGCGGAGGAGATTCTTCGGGAACATCCCGGTTATTTCATGCCCCAGCAGTTCAAGAATCCCGCCAACGTGGAGATACACCGCAAGACCACCGCGGAGGAGATCTGGGAAGCGACCGGCGGGAAAATCGACGCCTTTGTGGCAGCCGTGGGCACGGGGGGTACGTTGACGGGCGTGGGACAGTTTCTGAAGGAAAAGGACGAACGAATCCGCGTCATCGCGGTGGAACCATCATTGTCCCCGGTGATATCGGGCAAGCCAGTGGAGAGCCTGGTGCATGCCATCCAGGGGATCGGCGCCGGGTTCATACCGGACATCCTGGATACGTCGATTATCGATGAAGTGATACTGATCGACGACGAGGACGCGTACCAGTCGGCCCGCCGTCTGGGCATGGAGGAAGGGCTCCTGGTGGGCATTTCGGCCGGCGCCAACGTATGCGCCAGCCTGAAGGTGGCAGAGAATATGGGAGAAGGGACGATCGTGACCATCCTGTGCGATACCGGCGAAAGATACCTGAGCATCCGGGAATACTTTGAAGGACAGGGAGATTAACAGGAGGAACCGTTTGATGTCCGTTACCGTACGAATTCCAACCCCGCTGCGCAAGTTGACCGGCAACCAGTCCGTAATCGAAATCGACGGCGATACCGTCGAATCGCTGATCGGGAACATGGAAGCATCCTACCCCGGAATCAAGGATCGCATCTGCGACGAGTCCGGGAAAGTGCGGCGGTTCATCAACATCTACATCAACGAAGAAGATATCCGGTTTCTGGATGGCACCGGTACCACGGTGAAAACAGGAGACCGGATCTCCATCGTCCCCGCCATCGCCGGCGGTCTGGGCGACCTGGGCGGTCCAGGTGGTCAAGGCGGTCCCGTCAGTTCCGCCAATCCTGACGGTCCCGTCTGTCCTGTCGGTTCGCGGGACATTGGCTGATGTCCTCCGTGCGGGTGCGCGTACCCGCGACGACCGGCAACCTGGGTTCCGGCTACGACTGCGCCGGCATGGCCCTCGGCCTGTATAACACCATCGAGTTCGCCGAAACGGAATCCGGACTGGACGTGACCATGGAGGGCGAAGGCGCCGACGCGGTACCGCTCGATGAAGGCAACCTGTGCATCGTCTCCGCACGGGCCGTCTTCGATGCCGCGGACTGGCGACCCCCCGGTCTCCTGGCACGCATGCGCCACGCGATTCCTGTGTCACGGGGCCTGGGCAGCAGCGGAGTCGCCATCGTGGCGGGCGCCGTTGCGGCCAATGAACTCGCGGGAAGGCCGCTGGACAAGTCCGAACTCCTACGCATCTGTTCCGAACTGGAAGGCCATCCGGACAACGTCGTACCTTCCCTGCTCGGTGGCCTCTCCGTGAGCGGCGAGCGGTCGGGAGCGATCGTATACCAGACCTTCAGGGTTCCCGACGACATCAAGGCCATCGTGGCCATTCCCGAATTTACGCTCGACACGAAGGTTGCCCGCGGCGTCCTGCCTGAATCCGTATCCATGGAGGACGCGGTCTACAATCTTTGTAGCGTGGGACTGCTCATCGGCGGCATGATTACGGGTAATTACGCCTTGCTCAGGGAGGGCATGGCCGATCGCCTGCACCAGCCCTACCGGCAGCACCTGGTTCCTGGCCTGGCGGAGGTCACCGGAGACGCCCTGGATGCCGGTGCCCACGGCGCAGCCCTCAGCGGCGCCGGACCGACGGCCATCGCCCTGGCGACGGAAGATCACGAGGGGATCGGGCAAGCCATGGTCGAAGCCTTCGCCCGGCACGGCGTTTCCGGACAGTTCCGGATCCTCCCGATAGACAACGACGGATGCCAGGTGCTGCAGGACTGAATCCGCGCGAACCAGGCACACAACAACCTTACAGGTACCAACGTCATGGGCGCACTCAAGGACATTCGCGTCATCGACCTCACCCGGGTGCTCGCGGGTCCATTCACGACCATGACCCTGGGCGACCTGGGCGCCGATATCATCAAGGTCGAACCCTTCGGCGGGGACGAGGCGCGGGGATTCGGTCCCTTCAAAGAGGGCGTAAGCGGCTACTTCGAGAATGTCAACCGGGGCAAGCAGAGCATCGCCATCGATCTGAAGCATCCTGACGGACGCTACCTGCTCCTCGAATTGATCGCGAAGTCGGACGTGCTGGTGGAGAACTTCAGGCCGGGCGTGATGAAGAAACTCGGACTGGACTACGAGACTTTGCAGGAGCGGTTCCCGGGGCTGATCTACGCGGCCTGTTCCGGATTCGGACAGACCGGACCCTACGCCCGGCGCGGGGCCTACGACATGATCATCCAGGGTATGGGCGGTATCGTCAGCATAACGGGCGAACCTGACCGCCCTCCTGTACGGGTGGGCGTATCCATCGGGGATATCGCCGCCGCGCTATATTCCTGTATCGGCATTCTCACGGCACTATTCACCAGGACGCAGACGGGCAGGGGACAGATGGTGGACATCGGCATGCTGGACTGCCAGGTCGCTCTCCTCGAGAACGCCATCGCCCGTTACGACATGACGGGCACCGTTCCGGAACCGCTCGGGGCCAGGCATCCATCCATCACGCCCTTTCAGGCTGTCGAGACCCGGGACGGATGGATCATGATCGCGGCGGGGAACAACGTGCTCTGGCGCCGGCTGTGCGAAGTCGTTGAACGTGAGGACCTGGCCGACGACGCACGCTTCAGGGACAACAACCTGCGCACCGAAAACAACGCCGACCTGCACACGATCCTGAGCGATGTATTCCGAGAAAGTACGACGGAAGACTGGCTGAGACGATTGGATGCAGCTGAGATACCTTGCGGGCCCATCCAGAATGTCCGGCAGGTCGTGGAAGATCCCCAGGTACTTGCCCGCGACATGATCGTGAATCTCCTGCACCCTATCGCCGGCTCCCTGCGTGTAGCCGGTTCTCCAATAAAACTCTCAGAAACCCCGCCGGAAGTCACCCGGCACGCCCCCGCCCTGGGTGAACATACCGATCAGGTGCTGAAGTCGCTGCTCCAGGCGACCGGGGACGACCTGGCGCGCTGGCGCGAATCGGGTGCAATTCGTTAGAAAGAGGGTACTATGCGATAGCGGAGCTGGGATTTAACGGGAACTCGAAAGAAAGAACATCCTCAACATGCTCATTACGAAAGTTACCGGTATTTTCCCTAAGTAGTGTTTAATCCCTCGGTTTCGTATCCATACTTAAATCACACGTCAAATCCACTGTCCCAATAAAAAGCCCTCCGGAGACCGAAGGGCTGATTCATGCTGCGCGTACCAATTCGATTTTAAACAATCAGATTATCGAAGTTGCGTTCCAGCAATTGTGCGTCACGCCAGTTAACGTGGGTCAGCCAACCGCCTCCGCAACCATGTCGCCGATCTCGCTGGTGCCGTAGCCCATCCGGCCGGCGTCCATGCTCTTCATCTTGTTACTTACGACGTCGATGATGGCCCGCTCCACGAAGTCGGCGGCCTGCGCTTCACCCAGCTGGGCAAGCATCATCTGGCAGGAGGCGATGGCCGCGATCGGATTGATGACGTTCTGGTCCGTGTATTTCGGCGCCGAACCCCCGATGGGCTCGAACATGGAAGTTCCCTCGGGATTGATGTTGCCCCCCGCGGCGATGCCCATGCCGCCCTGGATCATGGCGCCCAGGTCGGTGATGATATCGCCGAACATGTTGGTCGTCACGATGACGTCGAACCATTCGGGGTTTTTGACCATCCACATGCAGGTCGCGTCCACGTGGGCGTAGTCGGCGGTGATGCCCGGATATTCCTCGGCGACTTCGTAGAACACCCGCTCCCAGAGATCGTGGGCGTAGGTCAGCACGTTGGTCTTGGCGCAGAGGGTCACCTTGTTCTGCCGGTCTCGGGCCTTCGCCGTCTCGAAAGCGAATCGGACGCAACGCTCCACGCCCTTGCGGGTATTGATAGACTCCTGCACCGCGACCTCGTCGGTCGTACCCTTCTTGTACACGCCGCCGGCGCCGACGTACAGGTCCTCCGTGTTCTCACGGACCACGACGAAGTCGATATCCTCGGGCCCCTTGTCCTTGAGCGGACAGTCCACGCCCGGATACAGCTTGACGGGACGCAGGTTGATATAGAGGTCCAGTTCGAACCGGATGGTCAGGAGGATGCCCTTCTCCAGCAGTCCCGGCGGGCAGTCCGGGTGACCGATGGCGCCGAGGTAAATGGCGTCGTAGTGGCCCAGTTCCTGCAGCCCCTCTCGCGGAAGAATCTCTCCCGTCCTCAGGTACCTCTCTCCGCCGAAATCGTATTCCGTGAGTTCATATTCGAATGAAAACTTCTTCGAGGCCGCCTCGAGCACTTTCAGCCCCTCGCGCACGACCTCCGGACCGGTACCGTCGCCCGGAATGACCGCGATATTGTACAAGTGTTCCTCCTGCGTAATGGGAATGTAGGGTAAGGTTACTCG
Organism: uncultured Gemmatimonadota bacterium; assembly: GCA_951812955.1. Classification (GTDB taxonomy): domain Bacteria; phylum JAAXHH01; class JAAXHH01; order JAAXHH01; family JAAXHH01; genus JAAXHH01. The sequence continues at coordinate 414,175 of OX638340.1, forward strand.
ACGATCAGCCCGCCGTGCCGGGCGACGAGTTGATTGAGGGAATGCAGGTAAGCCTGGATGCTTGCTTTCACCACGTCGGTATCCGAGGCGTGGCTGTTGAAGGACTGGTCGTGGAAACCCACGCTGAGCTGGACGTGGTGGGCGCCGTCCCGACCGTTCGACGAGGTCTGGATATCCTTGACGTAGGTCGGCAGCTTGGTGATCCGGTCGACGGCGTTCAGGGCGGCCAGAATCTGGTTGTCGCCCACGCCCCCTTCTTCGATCGTCTCGCCGCTTACGTGAAGCCTTACGCTCGCATCGGCCTGTCCGGAATGCGAAGAAGTCACCCTGAAGTCCTCGAGCAGGTACTGTTCGGGCACTTCCACGGGCATGTCGGTGACGATCCGGTGGAGGTCCTCGTCCGCCACTTCTTTTTGCCGGTCCGCCACGTTCAGAAAGCGTACATGGACCTTTTCGAATTCATCTTTCTGGTTTTCGTCGTATGTATAACCCAGCAATTCGAGCCGATGCCGCAGGGCATGCCTGCCGGATCTTGCCGTCAACACGATGTCGCTCTTCTCGATGCCCACGTCAGACGGGCTCATGATCTCGTAGTTTTCCCTGTGCTTGAGGAATCCATCCTGGTGTATTCCCGAGGAATGGGCGAAGGCGTTGCTGCCCACGATGGCCTTGTTGCGCTGCACGGGCATGTGCATCAGGTCGCGCACCAGCAGGCTCGTGGTATAGATCTGCGTGGTCTCAATGCCGGTGCGCGCGTCGTAGAAATCTCCGCGCATCTTGACCGCCATGACGATCTCTTCCAGGGAAGCGTTGCCTGCCCGTTCGCCCACGCCGTTTATGGTGCATTCAATCTGGGTTGCGCCTGCCTTGATCGCAGCCAGGGAATTGGCGGTAGCCATCCCCAGGTCGTTGTGGCAGTGCACGCTGACCTTGGCTTTTCCGATGTTCGGCACGGTGGCGATGAGCCGGGAGATCAGGTTGCCCCACTGCTCCGGCACGGCGTATCCGACCGTATCTGGTATATTCACCACTGTTGCGCCGGCGTCGATGACCGCCTCAACGGTCTCGCACAGGTAGTCGAAATCGCTCCGGGAGGCATCCTCGGTCGAGTACTCGATGTCTTCGCAAAGGTCCTTGGCAAACTTTACGGCGTCCACGCCCATGTCCATGATCTGCTGGCGGGACTTGCGGAATTTGTGCTTCAGGTGGGTGTCCGACGTGCCCAGAACGATGTGTATCCGGGGGCGTTTGGCCGGTTTTACGGCCTCGGCCACGGCCACGATGTCCGATTCCACCGCCCGTGCGAGGGCTGTGATTACCGGGCCTTCGACCTGCTCGGCGATGTTCTTAACCGCGGCGAAGTCGCCGGGCGAAGACGCGGCGAAACCGGCTTCGATCACGTCAACGCCGAGTTCGGCGAGCTGGTGCGCGACCTGGATCTTCTCGTCCCGGTTCAGCGAAGCGCCGGGGACCTGTTCACCGTCACGCAGGGTGGTGTCGAAGATGTCCACTTTTCGCATCGCCGCGTGCTCCTGTTAACGGTCTGCGCCCGGTCGGCCTGGATGCCTGACCGGTTTACTTCGAGGCTGGGACGCACTGCCTTGATCGTTACGCTGCTTCTGTTTGAGGCAGTGACGCTTACTTCTTCTCTTCGATCCAGCTCATCATGCTGCGCAATTGACGTCCGACCTCCACGATCTTCTTCTCCGACGCATTGCGTCTGAGCGCGTGCATGACCGGGGCGTTGGCCTGGTTCTCGAGCATCCATTCCCGGGCGAAGGCGCCGGACTGGATCTCGGCGAGAATGCGTTTCATCTCGGCGCGGGTCTCTTCGTTTACGATCCGCGGACCGCGGGTCAGGTCGCCGAATTCGGCCGTGTTGCTGACGGAATAGCGCATGCCTTCTATGCCGCCCTCGTACATCAGGTCCACGATGAGCTTCAGTTCGTGGAGACACTCGAAGTAGGCGATTTCGGGTTGGTACCCGGCCTCGACCAGGGTCTCGAAACCGGCCATGACGAGTTCGGACGTTCCGCCGCAGAGCACGGACTGTTCACCGAACAGGTCGGTCTCGGTTTCTTCCCGGAAGGTCGTTTCGATGACGCCGCCGCGGGTGCCGCCGATGCCCTTGGCATAGGCCAGGCCGATATCCCGGGCTTTGCCCGTGTGGTTCTGGTTGACCGCGAGCAGGCAGGGTACGCCGCCGCCTTCCTCGAACACCCGGCGCACGAGATGCCCCGGCCCCTTGGGCGCGACCATGAAGACGTCCACGTTATCGGGCGGGACGACCTGGTTGAAATGGATGTTGAACCCGTGGGCGAAGGCGAGGGCGTTGCCCTCTACCAGGTTCGGCGCCACGTAATCGTTGAATAGACGCGACTGGAGTTCGTCGTTGACCAGCATCATGATAATGTCGGCTTCGGCGGCCGCTTGTTCCACGGTACGGGGCTCGAATCCGTCCTTGACGGCCTGATCCCACGAGCCACCCTTACGCAGTCCCACGATGACGTCCAGTCCGGAATCGCGTAGGGAAAGTGCGTGGGCGTGTCCCTGGCTGCCGTAACCGACAACCGCGATGGTCTTGCCGTCCAATATGCCCAGGTCGGCGTCCTGATCGTAATACAGTCGAGCCATTGGTTCTCCTTCGTGCCGGACCGGCGTTCAGGCGAGGTCGGCGGTGATCATTTGGCGTGCCAGACCGGCGTTCAGGCCGGGTCGGCGGTGATCATTTGGCGTGCCGGTCCGGCGTTCAGGCCAGGTCGGCGGTGATCTTCTTGCGTTCCTTCTCCCAGACGGGAAGCGGGGCTTCCGGCGACGGGGTATCCTTGCTCTGGGATTCACGGGCGAGCGCCACCCGGCCGGTCCGGGCGATTTCCCGCACGCCGAAGGGCCGCACCATGTTGATGATGGCGTCGATCTTGTCCTCGTTGCCCGTAGCCTCCAGCATGATCGTCTTCTGGTTTATATCGACGATCTTCGCCTTGAAGATGTCAGCGATCTGAACGAGTTCCTGCCGCGTGGACTGACTGGCGTTTACCTTGATCAGGGCGAGTTCCCTGTTGATGAAATTCTCGCCGGTCAGATCTACGACCCGGATCACGTCCACCAGCCGGTTCAACTGCTTGATGATCTGTTCGATGATCGCCTCGTCACCCTGGGTGACGATGGTCATGCGGGCCGTGCCGGGTTCCGCCGCTTCGCCGACGGCAATGCTGTCGATGTTGAAACCCCGTCCGCTGAACAGCCCGGAAATACGGGCGAGGACCCCAAAACGGTTCTCGACCACCATGGATATGGTATGGCGTGCCATGGTACAGTAGACTCCCTGCCGGTATATCCTCCCGGCCTTTTACCGCCGGTAAATTCTCCCGGCCAGTTTTCCTCGCCTATTCCTCTATCATCTCGTGGGACGCCGCCCCCGCGGGGATCATGGGATACACGTTGTCTTCTTCGGCGATCACCAGATCGAGCATCACGGGACGGTCCTTGACCTTGCTGGCCTCGAGCCAGGCGCCTTCAACGTCTTCATCCTTGAAGACCCGAATTCCCACGGCGCCGTAGGCCTCCGCCAGCTTCACGAAATCCGGGTTGGACTCGCGCAGGTCAACCTCCGAGTAGCGCCGCGCATAGAACATGTCCTGCCACTGCCGCACCATGCCGAGAAATCCGTTGTTCAGCAGCACGATCTTGATCGGCAGCCTGCAGGCCACGGCCGTGGCCATTTCCTGGATATTCATCTGTATGCTGCCGTCGCCGGAAAACACGATGACCTCGCGATCCGGGAAAGCGAACTGGGCGCCGATCGCGGCGGGCAGTCCGAATCCCATCGTACCGAGTCCGCCGGAGGTGACCATCGATCGGGGATTCGAGAAGCCGTACCACTGGGCCGCCCACATCTGGTGCTGGCCGACGTCGGTGACCACGAAGGCTTCGCCCTTCGTAAGCTGGCCGATCCGCTCGATGGCATACTGTGCACACAGCGGCAGATGGTCCGTGCCCTTCTCGACCGTCTCCCGGTCAACGCCCTCCAGGCCTTCCTCGTGTACACCGATCGTGTTCGCGTAGGTCAGCGGGTGGTCGCGTTTCCATTCGTCGATCAGCTGGAGCCACTCTTCCGTATCTGCACGTTCAACCAGGGGAACCAACTGCTGCAGCACGTTCTTCACGTCGCCCACGATGGGCAGGTCCACCCGCACGTTCTTGTTGAGAGACGACGGGTCGATGTCGATGTGGATTTTCTTTGAATTGGGAGAAAATTCTTCCAGATTGCCGGTCACCCGGTCGTCGAAACGCGCGCCGATGCAGACCAGCAGGTCGCACATCATGACGGCGGTGTTCGCGTACCACGTGCCGTGCATGCCGAGCATCTTCAGCGAAAGCGGATCGTTTTCGGGGAATGCGCCGAGTCCCATCAGCGTAGTCGTCACCGGGGCGTTGAGCTTGCGGGCCAGCGCACGGACTTCCTCCGACGCCTCGGAGATGATCGCTCCACCGCCAACGTAGATCACCGGTCTGCTGGCCGAGGTGAGCATCTCCGCTGCCTTGCGGATCTGCCTCGGATGTCCCTCGGTGCGGGGCTTGTACCCGCGTATATCCGGTCTTTCGGGGTATGCGAACTCGGCGGTCCCGACTTGCACGTCCTTCGGTACGTCGATCAGGACGGGGCCGGGCCTTCCCGTGGTCGCGATATGAAATGCCTCGGCGAATACCTGCGCGATGTCTTCAGTTTCCTTGATGAGGAAGTTATGCTTCGTGATCGGCCGGGTGATGCCCACGGTGTCCGATTCCTGGAAGGCATCGTTTCCGATCAGGTGCACCGGTACCTGGCCCGTGATCACGATCATCGGGATCGAATCCATGTACGCGGTCGCGATGCCGGTTACCGTATTGGTGGCGCCCGGACCCGAAGAGACGAGCACCACGCCGGGTTTGCCGGTGGCCCGCGCATATCCGTCGGCCATATGGGTCGCGCCCTGCTCGTGCCGGACGAGGATATGCTTGAGCTCGGTGGTGCGCTGAATTACGTCATAGGTCGGGATCACAACGCCGCCGGGATAACCGAAAACGACATCGACGCCTTCCTGCTTCAGACACTCTATGACTATTTCCGCACCCGACAATTCCATCGAACGTCTCCTTGTAAAACAGGCGTATTCCACCCCGGACGTGATCTACCGTTCACGAAACCGGCTGTGATTTCGTCGTGTAGATAACCCAACTTGTGCTTCGTAAAATATGCCGAAGACGCCTGTTGTCAAGTTAAAACTCCAGATAAACCCCTTGACGAAACGTACCGTTTCCGTTATATGTTCTAGGCTTTGCGCCAGCGGTCGGATCCGCTGTCCGTTCGGCGTTTAGCCAGCACGATACACAGCGGTTTAAGGCGGTTTCTAACCGGCGAATTACTCGACGAAACTTCGCAGGAGGTCCGGGTCGATGGCAAGAACGAGACGGCGCATCAGCCGTCGTGAAATGAAGGAAGACCGATTCATTCTCTGGCTGTACGAGTTGAGCAGCGAGATCGACAAGCACTGGAAAACGCTCACGGCGGCTGCCGTCGCTGTGGTCGTCTGCGTGGCCGGCTGGTATTACTGGACAAACAAGCAGACCGATGACATAGTCGAGGCGGGACGGATACTCGCGCCGGGGCAGACGGCGATGCAGAATAATCGCTATGAAGACGCCATTCCCATGTTCGAGCGGGTCGTGAACGAATTCGGCGGGACCGCTCTTGCCCTCGAGGCCACGATCGAACTGGCCAACGCTTGTTTCCAAGCCGGCGACGTTGAGAAGGCACGCACCTACTATCAAAAATACCTCGACGAATACGGCAGTCAGAACGCGTATTTCTGGATGGCCGCACGCTCCGGCCTGGCCGCCTGTGACGAAGAGGAAGAGAAGTACGAGGAAGCGGCCAACCAGTATCTCGCCCTGGTGGACGAAGATCCGGACAGCTATCTCGCCCCCGGTTTTCTCCTGGATGCCGCTCGATGTTTCAGCGCCGCTGAACAGAAGGACCAGGCAAGGGCCCTGTACGACCGTGTGGTTGATACCTACGAATCCACGCCTTACGCCCGGGAAGCCCGGATCGCGTTGACCGCGCTCTAATCGACCGCATTCCAGTTGACTGCGTCCTAGTTGCCCGCGTTCCAGCGGAGATCGCGTGGTCCGAACGCACCCCTCGCGTTGACTGCGCGCTAACGGAGATCGCGTGAAGGTTACCAACTTCGCCCCCGGCCCCACACCGGTTCCGGATCGAGTCGTCCGAAAGATGTCGGAACCGGTCCTCACCCACCGATCCAGTGAATTCAGCGGCCTGCTGAGACAAGTCACGTCGGGACTGCAGCACGTTTTCCAGACAGAGAACGATGTGCTCGTACTTACGGCCTCCGGCAGCGGCGCCATGGAAGCCGCCGTCGTCAACCTGCTGTCGCCGGGAGACCGCGTACTGGCGATCAGCGGAGGCAAATTCGGTAGTAGATGGGTCGAACTGTGCGAGACCTTCGGCCTGGACGCCCTGACCTTAGACGTGGCGTGGGGAAAGGCCGCCGATCCGGATGAAATCGACCGGATCCTGGCTGAGCGGGGACCCTTCGAGGCCGTGCTGGCCACCCATAGCGAAACATCGACCGGCGTGCTGCACGACATCGAGGCCCTGGGGAATGTCGTTCGCGGTCACGGCTGCTATTTTGTCGTGGACGCAATCAGTGGACTCGGGGCCAACGAGCTGAAGACGGACGAATGGCACGTCGACGTGGCCCTGACGGGATCGCAGAAAGCGCTCATGGTCCCGCCCGGCCTCGCCTTTATCAGCGTCAGCGAACGGGCATGGAAGGGTATAGAGAGAAACACTCTCCCGTCCTATTATCTCAATCTGAAACGGGCCAGAGATTCCTTCTCTAAGGGGCTCACGCCCTATACGCCCGCCGTTTCGCTGCTCATGGGACTGGCCGAGTCACTGAGGATGATGAAGGAACTCGGACTGGAAGATATCTACCGGATTCACGAAAGAAACGCCCTGGTGACCCGTGCGGGCGTCGCTGCGCTCGGGCTGAGGGTTTTCGCCCAGCGCCCTTCCAACGTACTGACTTCCGTATCCATGCCGCCCGGCATCGACGGCTCCGAGCTGCTGAAGACGATCAAACAGGATTGCGGCGTGACTATCGCCAACGGAATGGAGCACTTCAGGGGCAAATACATCCGCATCGCCCACCTGGGCTACGACATCGCCCCTTCGGACATGCTGGTTGCGCTATCGGCACTCGAGCACGGCCTGAGCCGCCACGGGTACGCGTTCGAATCCGGCGCGGGTATCGCCGCGGCACAGCGGGTGATCCTCGAGACGGGGTAAGGGTCGGTCGGCCCACGGGCATCTCGGCCGCGCAGCGGGCAGCGGGTGATCCTCGAGCAGGCCGCATCGTAGGAAGCCAAGTTTCGCAATACCGCAATACCTTTTACTTTTTCAGTTCGCGGATCTCGATATTGCCGTCGCTCGTCTCCAGCCAGATCCGGGTGCCGCCGCCGTTAAGCGCATACGTAGCGCTGATCTCTCCTTCTTCCGCGTCTTCCTCGTAGCGCTCCGCTTCCAGATCGGATCGGATCTTGTATCGCAGTGAATTTCTGACGTTACTCCGGTTGGAATGGATCACCTTCTTCTTCACTTCGACAGATTTCCTCTGTTTACTTGATAACTCCTGCCGGGCTTCCTGTAATACCTGCTGGGCTTCCTGCAATTCCCGTTGCATCTCTCGCAGGAACCGTTGCGCCTCTTCGGCTGACATCTGTAACGCCTGGTTCGCGCTCTGCGTCAGCTTTTCAATGATCTCGTTCAACTTCTCCTCGTCGATCTCCGTATCCGACAGATCGAGGTCGATCGTTGGAATCTCGGGTAATTCGGGCAGGTCGGCAGTTGTGACTACACGTGCGCGAACGGTTTTGCCGGAGGGATCAACAAACACCCCGAATCCCTCGTCCACGTGGATCCGCGCTTCGATGGTCGCCTTCGCTCCCGGATCCACGTAGAGTACAATGTCGCCGCCGGCCGAAATAAGCGAACTGCCCTCTGAACCCTCCGGCGTGATTTCGGCCAGGACGTCGCCGCCTGCGGTCCTCGCGTCGATCGTCCCCGTTACGTTCAACAGCTCCAATTCGCCACCGGCGGTTTTCGCCTGGACGGCACCCTTCGCGTTTTGCAATTCGATATCTCCGCCGGCTGTCGTGATACGGGCGTTCGCCGAAAGCTCGTCGATCTCTATATCGCCTCCGGACGTCCTGATACGGGCCTCGCCACCTACAAACTCAATGGTGATGTCTCCGCCGGAAGTCTGGGCTTCCAGCGAATTGCCGACGCGGCCGATCCGGATATCTCCGCCGGAAGTCTGGACATCCAGGTCGGACGATGCCTCTTCGACCCGGATATCACCCCCGGACGTCTGCAGATGAACGTCGCCACCAATAGTGCCAACGTGGATGTCGCCTCCCGATGTGGTCAACTCCACTTCACCGCCGATATCCCGAAGCGTTACGTCGCCGCCCGACGTATGACTCTTCACGTCGCCCTTCAGATCGCCGACGACCTCGATATCGCCACCACCGGTGCGCAGGTCCAGGTCGAACTCCTCGGGCAGATCGATCTTGAAACGCAGCCCCTGTCTTCTGTTGAATGACCGTCTGGGAAAACGCGGGTCGTAATCGACACGCAGTATGCCCCCGTCGTAGCGTATTCTGAGGTCACTTTCTATGTTTGGCGGGATGCCCTGGACGGTCACGACCGCTTCATCCTTCCTCCACGTGGAGATGGTGATGTCGCCCGCCCGGGTGTTCAGATCGAGCCGCTCGCCCCTTTCCACCTGGAAGGTCTCAGACCGGCTGCTGCCGGCGGCCCTGTTCTGATCCTCCGTGAGTGCCAGGGCTTGTTGCGCCAGGGCTTGCTGCGAAAAAATCAAAATGCCGAATGTGCAGACCAGAAACCTCATAATCACTACTCCTTTGTCGGCCGCGTTCCGTTAAGGTGCGGGCAGGTTGCTAAGCACGGTCCTCGCCCTGGTGCGGATATAGGCGTTTTCGTCGGAAACCATCCGGGCCCTTAGTACCCTTTCCAGGTCTTCGTCGATCGAGGTCGGCACCTGCTCCTGCAGCCGGTTGATCGCGTTGATTCTGAGGGCCGGATTCTCGTCGAAGACCAGTGTGTGGATCATGGCGTCTCTGATCCCCTCGTCAAAAGGATACCGGGAGAGGGCGTTGAACGCCTCGCCCCTGACCCCGGCATTCGAGTCCGTTTTCAAGGCGGTGACGAGGGCATCCTTGATCTCATGCTCCGAATGCAGGATTTCGGAATCGCTCACGGCGTTCACCGCCCGCAGCCGGACGCCGGGATTCTGTTCATTAAGTACGGCAAAGGTGAGTACACGTTGTATGCCGGGATCGTCGAGCGTTCCTCTGATCTGCACGGGCCGGACGGCTTCGAACTGGAATTCCAACATGCCATCGGGGGCGCCGGAATCCACGAACCGAACGTTTGAAATGGCCACGTCGTCATTGGTCAACAGGTCCGTCTGATCCATGCCCGGCGTCGCGAATCCAATGGAACGGTCTCCCTGGAAGGCCAGGTAGTAACCGGCAACCAGGCCGATGAACAACAGCAGTGCTCCCCCGAGGACGGAGCGGTAGGAAGGAAAGGTGTTTATCGTAACCCTTTGCAAGCCGTCTACTATGCGACCTGCCCACCCGCTTGGGATGTGGAGACCCGGGCGGCCGAGTGTCACGTTGGACCAAAATCGGTTTCGAGCTTCATTCAGGTCTGCCGCACCAGGCCTGGCAGGGGCGGCTTCCCCCATGACCAGTCTGAATTCATCCAGACGGGCGCGGTACGCCCGGCATTGATCACATGATTCGAGATGGACGTCCAACCGCCGCTGATCTGCATCGGACAATTCACCGTATTGGGAGAGTTCCAGCCATTCTTCCCATTTCGTGTGAGACCGGCTCCTGTCTTCTTTCATTTTCGTATGTCCTCGAGTTGACTGCGCAGTCTTCGGGTGGCATCGAAAAGGTATTTCTTTACCGTGCCTTCGGCACATTCCATGATTCCCGCTATCTCCCTCAGTTTGAATCCTTCGTGGTGGCGCAACACAAACACCGTTCGCAGACGGGGAGAAAGTGTACCGACGGCGGACCGGATCCGCGAAGCGATTTCGCTGTTGATGACTGCCGCGTCCGGCCGTTCGGGGGTAACGGGCGTAACACCGTAAGTGACCGTAGCCTGGTTTTCGTCGAACTTGTCTTCGATAGGGATGAACCGCCTGGTCCGGTTCCGCGACCGATGCGTGAGGCAGACATTGGTGACGATCCGGTACAGGTAGGTGGAAAACCGGCTGCGGAATTCGAAATCGGGCAGTGCCTTGAATACACGCATGAAGACTTCCTGGTATACATCCTTTGCGTCGTCCAGGTCGCCCACGAAGGACACGGCCATGGACAGCACTTTCTCGTCGTATCTGTATACGAGTTCTTCCAGGGCCCGCATGTCGCCTCCCCGGGCCTTGAGAATCAGCCTGCGCTCCTCCAGGTCCGTGCGATTTCCTGCCGAATCGTTATCCATGTGCTCTTCCCGATCATCCGGTGCGATTCGGCCGTCGAGTTTACGGGCAGTTTCCACGTGGTTACCTGGTCACGTCGTGGTGCATGTGCGTGTAACTAAACTTCGAGAAACTTGCTGTCTCCGATCGGGCGCTTGGTGACCATGTGCGGGCACCTGATGATGACCTTTCTCGAGCCCTTGTGACTTTACGCTGGCGCGTGGCGCCTGGAATCCATATGCGGGATGCGGGCGCTTTATGTTCATGAGACCGTGTCTACATCGAATTGGTTGTGGACTAACGCGTTTTTTTAAAAGGAGACCGCGGGAGTATGCGGCGTATACACGATCAACACGGTGCGCAATGCAGTCTTTAGGTGATTCAACGCACGGGAACGAGGAAAGTCGAGGGAATTACGGTTGAGGCATGTGGCGATGTGACGATACTGGCGTGTGGCGAGGTCTGTCCGGCGGACCGGATTCGAGTTCATGATCGTCAGTAAAGGCAGGAATGAGCTGGAAGGTGTTTGAAGGAGCGGGAAGGAGCTGGACGAGCATATAACCAAAGGAATCAAAGACTTACGAATCCCAAGAAGGCAGGACGCCAGCGGCAGAGCAAGGATCTGCCGACTGGTCGGAATCGATCGACATGATCGGAATCCGTTGTGTCAATAGCCGGAGGGTGGCCATTCAATCCGGTCGGTGGAACCGCACGAATTTTACGCAACCGGAAACAGGCCGCTCGATACGACAGGCGTTCAGCCGTCCTTCGAGGTAGACGAACCTGACGTATTCTGATTCTCTTCGGCGGGCTCTTTCTTCTGTGCTTTCTTGAATTCGGTGATCCCCTGGCCCAATCCCTTGGCCAGTTCAGGGAGCTTCTTCGCGCCAAATAGGACCATGACGATTACAAGAATAATAATCAGTTCGGTCGTGCCGAAACTACCGAGCATTTAAATCACCTCCTCAGAACGCAGGATACCTTTATTGCCCTGGTTTGTCAAGCGGCAATAAAAGGACTTCCATTCTGCCGCTTAGCTGCCAACGACCCGGCGCAGTCGCATGGGCATGCCGTTTAGAATACTTGCATAGAAGCAATTTGCGTGTTTACTTATTCCCTGACCACAAATTTTGAAGTCGCTGCCGGTTGATTTTATACGTTCAAGGAGGACATGGTGACTGTACGCATTGTATACTGCGCTGATTGAAGCTATGAACAAGACGCCGCCGGGTTGGCGGTGAAATTACTTGAGTATTACAAACACGATATCGAGCAGTTGCAGCTTGTGCCTTCCGGGGGCGGCAGGTTCGAAGTCACCGTGGATGATTCGCTGATCTTCTCCAAACTGGGAACCGACCGGTTTCCCGAATACGGGGAGGTCAAGGACGCCATCGAGGCATCGATCGCGGGTTGAACCGCAATCGACCGCCGCGGCGTCTATTAAGGATCCATAATCCAGGTCCGGACGCTTTTCCCGGCCCGGGCGCTTTTCCAGTCTATTGGTCTGAGGACAGAGGTTAGTATGAATATCTACGTTGCGCTGGAAGACGAGATCGCCGTGCTTCGCATCGAGGGCAGATTGTGGGAAGAAGGAGACAGCGTTGAGCTGGATCGGATGATCGACGATACCCTTGACCGGGGATGCACGCGGTTCGTTGCCGATTTGACCGGCGTGCCCATCATGAACAGTTCCGGGTTGGGTTCGCTGATCGCGGCCATGAAGAAAATACGTTCCAGGTCCGGGGAGATGGTGCTCACCGGCGTCAACGACCGCCTGGATCAACTGTTCCGGATCACCCGGCTGTACACGGTCTTCAAGAAGTATGACGATGTGGACGCCGCCGTGGAAAACATGCATGCCTGACTACCAGCCCCTGGACCTCACGCCGAGTTGCAACGCGCCCCGAAGCATTTACGATTCCATAACGGATCCTCCGCTCGGATCACAGGAATTCTATGGTCTTCCCTTTCAAATCGGCGACGGCGCCGGAGATTCCGACTGTTTCGTCGGCTTCGGTGACCAGATCGGCTGCTCGTCCTCTCCCGCAGCGATTCCCGTCGAAAGTTCCGCCGTCAACGTGATCTTCGCCCACGCGGTGATCCGTTCGGAAATCGAGGCCGGCGGTCCGATCGCCCTTCCCGTGGCCACTTACCGGTTCATCTGGGACGACGGGCATGACGAGTCCGTTACGATCCGCGAGCGGTTCGAGATCGGCTACATGCCGCTGCCCTGGGGACAATACCCCTTCCTGTGCGTGCCCGATCAGAAGCCGGTTATTTACAACCGGTCCGGCGGCGATTGGAACGATGCCGGCCGCCGGCAGACCGAAGCCGAGCAGGGTTGGCCACAGGGGTACTACCTCTGGGCATGGCGCAATCCCCGGCCCGACCAGGATATCCGTTCCATCGAAATCACGCCGCAGGGCCCACCTTTCGTCGTGGCCGCCATCACGCTCGGCCATGTCGACGAAGATCCAATTTGCCGGTGGGCTGCCAGGGACGTCCAGGTCGAACTGAAAAACCCGAAGCGCGCGGAGAAACCCTTCGACCTCGAAGTCGAAGTCGACCGCGGCTACGCCACATACGCCTATCCACTGCCCGGGCAGGTCGACCAGGCCTTCATGAACGACACCCACCGCGGATGGGGCCAGGCGGACAGCAACCGCTCCAGTCCCGCCCATGTTGGCGTGGCTGGCACGCCGTCGGCCACGGTGACCGTAAAACAGGACGGGAAGGCGGTCGGGTCGGCTAACTGGGGCGAGCTGGAAGCGAAAGAGGTAGTCGATACGCCCGCGGTTCGATTCGAGGTCATCGACACGGGACGAAACTGGGTACACACCACGGTCCTGGACGACGAGACCGGCCACCCCGTGCCCTGCCGTGTGCATTTTCGATCTGCCAAGGGTGTGCCGTACGCGCCCCACGGCCACCACGCCCACGTGAATTCGAACCTGGATACCTGGCACGTGGACGTGGGCGGCGACGTCAGGCTGGGACAGATGTCCTATGCGTACATCGACGGCAGGTGCCAGGGCTGGCTGCCCCGGGGCGAGGTGCACGTGGACGTGGCCCGGGGATTCGAATATGAGCCGATTCGCGAGTGCGTCACCATCGATCCCGGGCAACGCGAGCTTACCCTCAGGCTGAAGCGGTGGACCGATCTGAACGCGGAACGGTATTTCAGCGGCGACACCCACGTGCATTTCCTCTCCACCCAGGGCGCTCACCTGGAGGCCCAGGGGGAAGACCTGAACGTGGTCAATCTCCTGCTGTCCCAATGGGGAGGCCTTTTCACGAACACGGAGGAGTTCACCGGATCGGCGAGCGCGTCGCCGGACGGAGATACGATCGTTTACGCCTCGCAGGAAAACCGGCAGCACATCCTGGGCCACCTTTCGCTCCTCGGCCTCAAAGAACCGGTCATGCCCTGGTGTTCGGACGGACCCGGTGAAGCGGAACTGGGAGGCAACCTGGAAACGACCCTGTCGTACTGGGCCGACGCCTGCCATGCGCAGGGCGGGACGGTCGTGATTCCCCATATCCCCAATCCAAACTGCGAACCGGCGGTTCTCATCGCCACGGACCGCGCCGACGCCGTGGAGATGCTGGTGCACAGCGAGTACAATCACCTCGAATACTACCGGTACCTGAACTGCGGCTACCGTCTGCCGCTCACGGGCGGGACGGACAAGATGTCCAGCGACGTGCCCGTGGGGATCTACCGGACCTATGCCTACATCCCGCCGGACGAGCCCTTTACCTACGACAACTGGTGCAAGGCGCTGCGCGGCGGCAACACCTTCCTGAGCGCGGGACCCATCATCCGGTTCACGGTGAACGGCCGGCCGATCGGCGATACGGTAAATCTACCCGGCAACGGCGGGACGGTGGAGATCGAGGCGTCGGCGGATTCGACCCTGCCGATCCATACCCTGGAAATCGTGCAGCAGGGCAAGGTCGTCGCCGCTACGGAAGAGATGAAAGGCGTCCGCCGGTTATCGCTCAAGACCTCCCTGAAGATTGAAAGCCACACGTGGCTGGCGGCCCGGTGCGCCGGACCGAACTACTCCAGCGTACCGCACCACGACGGCTGGCGCCGCGGCATCATGGCCCATACGTCGCCGGTATACGTGGCCTGCGGCGGCCCCTACTGGCTGTTCGACCTGGAAAACGCCCAGTACATGCTGAGCCTGATCGAAGGGGGCCTTTCCTACATCAAGCGTCGAAGTTGGCAACACAAGCCGGAAACGACCACCCACCACCACGGCGGCGACGACCACGAAGCCTTTCTCGAAGCCCCATACCTGCAGGCGCGGGAAGCCATCCACCGCCGCATGCACGAACTGAACATCCCGCATTGAGCATCCGTGCGGGCATGTCGTCCCGTTAAACCGAACCGGAGAATGACACATGCAGGGACCCCGTGTCGACCGGGTCATATTCTGGGTCGCGCTGCCGCTGATCGCGGGCGTCTCGGTACCGCTGGTGCTGTTTCCCGTCGAGGGAGAAGCCCTCCTGAGCGCGGCTTTCGGCTGGCTGACACGGGTCCTGGGATGGGCCTATCTCTGGTTCACGATCGCCGCCTTCGCGATCCTGGTCTATTACGCCCTGGGCAAGTACGGTCATGTGCGTTTCGGGGGGCCCGACGCCAAACCCGAATTCTCCCTGGTCAGCTGGATCGCCATGATCTTCTGCGCCGGCATCGGCGCCAGCGTCCTGTACTGGGGCACCATCGAGTGGGTCTACTATTACACGAACCCGCCCTTCGGCCTCGAACCGCGCTCCACCGAGGCCACCGAGTGGGCGGCGACCTACGGGCTGTTTCACTGGGGATTCACGGCATGGGCCATTTACTGTATCCCGACGCTTCCCCTGGCCTACCTGTTCTGGAACCGCGGGCGGCCCATCCTGCGCATGTCCGCGGCCTGTGAAGGCGTCATCGGCGAACGCGCCACACGGGGCTTTCCGGGCAAGGTCATCGACATGTTCTTCATGTTCGGCCTGCTCGGCGGGGTTGGAACGTCCATCGGACTGAGCACGCCCATGATTTCGGCCGGCCTGTCGGAACTGCTGGGTGTGGAAAGAGGATTCTGGCTCGACGCGGCGGTGGTGATCACTTTGGGGGTGATCTTCGGCGTCAGCGTCTATACGGGGCTGCAGCGCGGCATCCGTGTCCTGAGCGGGGTCAACCTCTGGCTCACCATCGGGGTGCTGACCTTCGTCTTCCTGTTCGGTCCCACGCTGTTCATCATCGACACGTTCACCAACAGCATCGGCCTGCTGGTGCAGAACTTCATCAAGATGAGCTTTTACCTCGAACCCGTCGCCAAGGCGGAATCTATTATCTCGGCGGCGGCGGAAGGGAGATCGGGACTGTCTTCCGCGGATACGTTCTCTGAACAGTGGACCATCTTCTATTGGGCGTGGTGGATCGCCTTCGCGCCCTTCATGGGTCTCTTCGTCGCCCGGATCTCCCGGGGCCGCACGATCCGCGAGTTGATCGGCGCTGAATTAGTAGGCGGATCTCTGGGCTGCTGGCTGTTCTTCGCGGTGCTCGGCAACACGAGCCTGTTTCTGCAGCTTGAAGGATCCCAGGACCTCACCGGCCTGGTTGCCCGCAACATGACCCCGGAGGCGATCATCACGACCGTGGTAGCCGTGGGGGACCGGGTGATCCCTTTCGCCGTGCCCCTCCTGATGGTTTTCGTAACCCTTGCGATCATCTTCGCCGCCACCACGCTGGACTCGGCGTCTTACATCCTGGCGTCAGTGGCTACGAAGGAACAGGCCGAGGTACGGGAACCCGCGCGCTGGCACCGCTGCTTCTGGGCCGTCGTACTCAGTTCCGTTGCCCTGTCATTGATGTTCGTTGGAGGTACGGAAAGCCTGCGGGCGGTCCAGTCGGCGTCCCTGATCGTCGCGCTTCCCCTCATCGCCGTGCTGGTCCTGATGACGATGTCCTTCATCCGGTGGCTGAGGCAGGACCACGGATCGTGAAGTCTTCCCAATATGCCGCAAATGTCGCGGTAGCATAACAAAGCCCGGACTGCTCAGGAGAGCGATCCGGGCTTCGCTTTCAGGACGGATCAACGCCTGCCTTCATTGATCCCCCGCTCAGTGTTCCTCCTCCGTTCGCCTCCTACTGAAACTGGTACGTCAGCCCCAGCTTGAAACGCCTTCCTTTCGGATCGTGCGTCAGTGCGTCGAAGGCCAGTTCCTGGTTCACATAGGGCGGCGGCGCGTCGGTCAGGTTAAACATCGACAGGGTGGCGACCACACCCGCATTGGGTATCCGCCACTGAAAATTCATATCGAAGGTCAGGAACGAGTCGATCTGGGTCCAGTCTTCGCCCGCGGGCCCCGTATCGAACCACCAGTCCCCATTCTCGTATGAGGAGATGTAATGTCCCCTGGCGATGGCGCTGTAGTCGCTCCAGTGGTATCCGGCGGACGCGTTCAGTCGCAGGGGAGGCAATGGCGGCGCCAGGGGATTCGTCGCGTTGAGGAACCCCACGGCCTCATTCTCGCCGACCAGCTCCACGCCGTTGTGCATGAGAGGCTCTATGGTATAGTCCAGGGTGTAACTGCCATCCAGGTGAACGTCGATCGCGCCACTGCCCATTACCTGTCGCGCACCGATATGCCAGTCGATCCCCGAGGTCTTGAGGCCGGGCCAGTTGATATGGTTGATCCTGATCCGTTCCATGTCACCCGGAGCGCAACTCCCGTCGTTTCGATTGCCGGGACAGTAAATGCGGTCCTGCACCGCGGCTCGGGTTGACGGATCCACGTAGGCCGCCGCCAGGGCGGCATCGGGAATGACACCGATGGGATTGTTGAAGTCGAAATTCCAGTAATCCACCGCTGCTTCGAAACCGGTGTCGTTTTCTACGATCACGCCGATGTTATAGGTAAACGCTTCTTCCGGTTCGAGGTCTTCCACGCCCCGGTTTTCAATGGCCTTCCAGGCGCCTGTCGGTCCGACGTAAGCCGTGTAGATGACTACGTCTGTATTCAGATCGTCCACTGAGGGTGTTCGGAAGGTAGTCTGAACCGTACCCCGCAGAGCCAGGTTATCGTTTAACTGCGCCCGCAGGGAGACTTTCGGGTCCAGGCTGTTTGCGAACCCGTAATCCTCGAAATGCAGCGCCGCCTGGGTATCCAGCCAATCGCTGTACTTAAGCGCCAGTTCGGCAAAAACTGCGTGGGTCGTCTGATTGGCTTCATATGGATGGATACCCGATGTGAAGGTAAAGGACCCAGTCTGAATATCACAGCTCGTATCCCCCGGTATGCGGCAGGGATTCCGGGAGAGGTCGCCGGGCGCATTGGGCACGGCGGAGACATCGACGCGGCGCAACTGGTACCCCGCGGCGTAGCTGGCGACGTCTTCCTTCAGCACACCGCTCAACAGACCGTCCAGCACCAGCAGGCTGGCCTCGCTGGTTGTGGCGACTTTTTCGTTTATCCAACCGAGCAGCTCGGGACTGTGCGCGAGGTCGGCGCGGTAATTCGGATTGGCGCTGTCCGTATAGGGTGCGTCCGGTTGCGCGGAAAACTGGATGCCATTGCTGAAGGGATTGAAGTAGGAGCAGTTCCCGGATCCTGCGATGACGCCGCTGGGGATAGTTCCGAGGGCAAGGCCGGAAGGCGCGCTGGGAACCGGGACGACCCCGACGCCGCAGTTCGCCCCTCCGTATCCACGGAAAGCCAGGAACTTCCGGTACGCGTATTCCGCGGGTTGGCGCACCGTGCCCTTCGTATCCGAATAAGATATACCGAGATCGTAGCTGATGTTGGACTCGCCTATCGGTCCGGTAAGCGATCCGGCCAGGCGGCGGGTAACGGACTCCCTGCTCTGGACGCGTCCGGGGCCGGCATTTCCGACCAGGCGGCCGAAGAAGTACCAGGGCTGGTCGCCGGTAAGGTCCAGCACATCTCCGCTAGCGTTCGTATAGGTGGGGTTCTCCGCTACGAAGGCCACGCGGCCGGGATGATCGACAGGTACCTGCTGCACGCCGTCATAGAAGGCGATGGGAGGAAACGAAGGGGTCGTCTCCCACTCGGGTACCCGTGCGTCATGGTAGAGCGCTTCCACGTGATACGTCGTTTCGCCCAATGAACCGTTCAACTCGGCGAATCCCCGGGTGTGCTGGAGTTTTTCGATGATGCTGTCCCAGGGCTGATAGCGGAAGCGGCACGTACTGGCGCCCACCTGGTAACCGCCCAGGCCTTCACAACCCGGATCGACGAATCGAGGTTCGCCGGAAAGTACGGCCTCGTCTGTTATATTCCCGTCCGGTATGATGAATGCGCCGGGGTTGCCGTACCAGGACCAGCCCCATCCGTAGTTCGGAAAGGGACGCAGCGCCCAGTCCCGCTCTTCGGCGCGCAAATTCTGGCGGCGCTTGTGTTCCAGGGATACCACCAGGTGGGAATCGCCGACTTTGCCGCCCCAGATGCCGCCCAGCATGGCGTCTCCGGCGGAGTCGAAATAGTCATAGGACACGTCCAGCTCGAAACCTTCGAAACCGCTTCGCGTGATGAAGTTGGCGACGCCCGCGATCGCATCCGATCCATATACGGCGCCCGCGCCTTCCTTCAGGATATCCAGCCGTTCGATGGAGATGGACGGGAAAGCGTTCACGTCGACAAACCGGCCCCCGACGAGCCGGCCCGCGACGTAGGTCTGCCTGCGGCCATTGAGCAGCACCAGGCTGCGCGAAGCGCCGAGGCCGCGGAGGTTGATGTTCGCCACGGTTTCGGGGATGTCTCCCGACTGCGCGTTGTACCAGCTGTTGGCCTCGCCGATGACGCCGCTGCTCGCACTCAGGTTCTTGAACAGGTCGACCATGGATGGCGCACCCTGTTCAGCCAACGACGATCGGTCGATGCGGGCGACTGCATAGGGGAGTTCGATCGGGGATTCCCGGACCGCGGTACCGGTCACGACGATCGCCTCCGCCTCGATCACGGGCAGCAGGAAGAGGGAATCCAGCTCCGCTTCCTCCTGTTGGTCCGCGTACGTGTTGGAGTAAGGCGGCATTCCGGCCAGACAAAGCCAGCCGAAGGCAATCAATGCCAATGAACGCATATCCATGTTGTACATGATAGTCCGCCAATCTGTGTAAGTTTTTTATGATTTCATGGTTTCGGAATTAGAAACAATGTATACATAACAATCTCCATTATGTCAAGGGAATTAAGGACTTATACTTGCGTTACAAAAGCTCACAATACACTGTGCAATAACTTGAAACTGTAAATGGCAAATCGTAATTCCCGGCGGCCTTACTGGACGATGCCCGCATTTCGCACCGCGTCTCGTCGCACCATTGCTGCACATGATCCGGTGCCTGCACATCATTGCCTGATCAGATTAAGGCACCAGAACAGCGGTGGCAAGGCGAACACATCGCTACGTCCTTCCACGTACCGCTTGTGCTGATCGTCCGGAGAATCGTTACAGACGACTTCCCAGAACCCATGGACATTAAACTCAGATTCCACACGGTCCGGATCGAAGGACGTAATCATGGGTTCACCCAGTTTGCCCACATAGTTCTTCAAACTGATCGCAAGCGGGCGTTTTTCCTCAGGGATGCTGCCGTCTTCTGCCAGGTAATCGAAGACGATCTCGGAACCGGGGCAGGCAATGCCGGCCACGTGTTTCAGCGTGTCTTGAATCGCTTCCCGTGAAAGGTAATAGGTCACGCCCAGCCAGTTGAAGAAAGACTTCTTACCCGGGTCGAATCCATGGGCGGTCAACTTGTCTCCGAGATCGTCTTTTTCAAAGTCGAAAGGAATGTGCCGCACACAGTCTGGAAACGCCAGTCCGGCCGCGCGGGCCCGCTCCCTTTTGAGGGCGATCGTAGATGCGAGATCGATTTCATAGATGGTTACGCCGAGTCGTGGATGACGCAGCGCGAAGGTATCATAGCCTGAGCCGAGTATGACGTATTGTCTTACGCCCTTTTCGATCGACGCCAGCAGGCGATCTTCTGTAAATCGAGCCCGCGTGAGGGGTTGTGTGGTGATCGGCATGAGCCTGCGCAGCAGGACCTTTGATACAATCATGTCGCGCAGTCTTGAACCGAGGATCCGTTGCCACCGCTTGCTCAGAAAACGGAACGCGAAGGGATCGTTGAAAATGTAGGGTGGTTTGTGCCGGAGGAGATGCCGCGCACGGCTTACCGCCACGAGTTCGGCCGTTCGGCTGCCATGTATCTGAACCTGACCGGGGGGCTGTTCAGACATAGTTAGGTATTGGGTTACCTTGATTACCCGGTTCAGGTTCCGAAGGCTTCGATAGCGCCTTCCAACGTATCGTGGACGGCGAACACGGTGGTCAACTTCGTCATCTGGAGAAGGCTGCTGACGCTGCGTGTCACCCGCGCGAGCTTGAGGTCCCCGCCGACCTTTTGCATGCGGGTGTATGCGCGGATGAGGAGACCCAGGCCCGAACTGTCGATCCAGTGCACCTTGCTCAGATCGAAGATGATCTTCCTGGAGCCATTGTCGGCCAGTTTGTTGATACGCTCGCTCAGGGCGTCGGTGTCCCTTCCCTCGGCCATGCGGCCACTCAATTCCAGCACCGTGACGTCACCGTGCTTTAATTCTCTGACTTTCACTGATTCCTGCCTCTCTCAAGCGGGACCGGGGCGGAAACCTGCTGATTTCCCCGCAATCATCCCGCGATTTGAACGCTATCCCAACGACGCTTCGGCCATTCCGGGAAGGACGTTCCGTTCGTTGACCGTCGACCGGTCATTCCATGGTGTCGTGTGTCGCAAAATCCCCGAACCCGTTTAAATCCGCACGCCCATCCGCACATGCACAGGGGCAGTTGCAGGCGAAATTAGAGGGATCAAGAATGATATACCTTGACTTGGCGGGGTACTGGCGCCGGAAGAACGTCCCGCAACTCCGGAATGGGTAATCAAACCGAGCGGCATAAACGAGAACTTCCACCGGATGCCACCCCAAGGGGTGAATCCGGTCTTGTCTTGATGAAATGCGCGTTGAATAATATACTGTTCAAGTTCACCTGTCAAGTCGATTTTATGGGCTGATTCCTGATTCCTCACTCGATTGGACCGACTTGAAATGAAACCGGACCGACGACCCCACATCCTGCTTAATTACGCCATGAGCCTGGACGGCAAGATCTCCACGGAGCATCGCGATCCGGTTCTATTCACGAGCAAGATAGACCGCGGGCTAATGGACGAGATCAGGGCGGACGTCGACGCCGTACTCATCGGCGCCGGTACGCTTCGCGCAGAGGAGCCACCGGTCAGGATACGGTCAGCCAGGCGGAGGGATGAGCGCGTGCGAACCGGTAAATCGCCCCATCCCGTCTCGGTGATTCTGTCCCGCACCATGCTGCTGCCCGTCGAAGGAAGGTATTGGAAAGACGACAAGGTTGAACGGATCATCGCGACCACGAACCAGGCGCCGGATGAGCGGATATTACCCTTTAAAGCGAAGGCGGAGGTCATCCGGTCAGGCCGGTACGCCGTGGACCTTGGTGAATTATGCCGTCTGCTGTATGACCGCGGCATATCCCGGCTACTCGTGGAAGGCGGAGGTGAGGTCAATATGGCATTCTGGGAAGCCGGGCTGGTGGACGAGGTGTACCTGACCCTGTGTCCCGTGGTGATCGGTGGGCGGAACGCGCCGACAGCGGCAGACGGTACGGGTTTCACCGTAGACTGTATCCGTAAACTCAGACTGATCGAATCCAGACGGGTCGGGCAGGAGTTGTTTCTGCGATACCGGATGGTGCGAACCAGGTCGTAGTGGGCGGTGTACCTTCCCGTGCCGGTTTCCAGACCGATAAAATCACCGCAGCGTATGCACCCTGATCAAGACGGATCCGTCCTGCACTTTCAGCGTGGACTCGGCCAGGAACAGAGGGACTTCGACAGGGCCGCCGTCTGCGGTCTCGGGTTCCAGCGTCACGTCCAGCCTCGCAGGTTTCAAGCCCTCCCACGTTCCCCAGTAGATGTCGATGAAGAGACCGATGCCAAGGGTGAGCAGGATGTCGGCGATGACAACAGAAGGCAATTTGACCTTCTGCAGGACGATCCACTTCGTTTCGTAACCCGGTTTGGAGATTTCTACCAGGTGGGATTCATTCCGCGGAAGTTCGATCGTAAACGGATTCGTGTCCCGGTCGATGCGATCCGGGATCTTGATTCGGGCATCTGCCGGCGTAACGTTGATTTCCACTTTCTGCGTGTCGCCCAGGAACACCCGTCCGCATCCCGTCAAGAATACCAGTAAAAAGCATAACATCAAACGCCGCATCGATTTCCTCCGATTACTAAGTTTGGTAAAACATGCCATTCATCCGTAGGGATGCGCACGTCCAGACCAGAACGAATGCGCACATCACGTCCAGTACGGATGCTTCATCATGATCGGAACGGTTACGCACATCACGTCCAGTTCGTGTACGGCGGAAGCGGCCAGTCCGCTTCCCGGCCGATGGCTAAAGCTCGCATCCGTTCGTCGGCGGTAAGGGGCGGTACGCAGTCCGCTCCGGCATTTTCCTCGAGCTGCGCGCGATTCTTCGCACCGGGTATCACCGAGGTCACGCCCGGGGTATCCAGCACGAACCGGAGCGCGGCCTGCACCATGGTGCGTTTACCTCCCGCAACCAGAAAAGACAGTTCCGACAGTTTTCTCAGCGCGGAATGGATTCGGGGATTGTCGAAACGCTCGTGCCGGCGGTCCTGCGTATCGAGCCGGGACAATGAATCGAAGTACTTGCCGGTCAGCGCGCCTTGCGCAAGGGGCACGCGAATTAGCGTACCCAGGTTTTCCTCTGCCGCGAACCGCAATCCCGCATTTCCCACCGGATTGACGATGCTGTAGCCGATCTGCGCCATCGCGAGGTCGCCCAGCGCCATCAGGGACCGCATGACTTCCGTCTCGTACGTCGAGATGCCGAAACACCGGATCTTGCCTTCTTCGACCAGCCGCGTTAACGCCTCCACGATCGCAGGCATGTCGGCCTCGTCCGGCTCTCCGTGCAACTGGTAGACGTCGATGTATTCGGTCTGAAGCCGTTCCAGGCTTCCCTCGCAATTCCGTGCGATGTAACGCTGTATCGACTCGTCCGGATCGTCCGTCCTGGGGGCCACCTTGGTTGCGATTACGTAGCGTTCGCGTCTGCCCCGGAGTGCTCGGCCGATGATCCGCTCGCTATGGCCGGCTCCATACCCGTTGGCCGTGTCCAGCAGGTTGATTCCAAGCGATTCCGCGTGCTGTATGGTGGCGATGGACTCATCGTCGTCGATGCCCGACCAGTTCGCTCCGCCGGCCATGCCGGCCATGGGCCAGCAGCCCAGGCCGATACACGACACCTCGATTCCCGTCTTTCCCAGAACTCGGTACTCCAATGATCTAACGTCCCTCCTGCAACCAGAGTTTCATTACTGGCCGAACAGCCGGGGCCGACGGACGAAATTTCAATGGTGGCCGAACAACCGCGGCCGCCAGACGAAGACACGCAGCCAGACAGAAACGCGCAGCCAACCGATCAACCCCGGCTGATCAACGCGGCATGATCGTAAGCCGATGCCCCGCAATGCCTTCCACCGCTTCTCGACTGAACGCCAGCGGAAGATATTCGTCCTCCGCCCAGGTTTCCAGCAGGCTGCCGTAGTATGGGCTTTCCGGCTGACCCGACTGACCCGGCGTGATGATGAAGACCGAGCGGTCCCAGTCGTCGGTGTCCAGGATATGGCGGAAGCTCACCGACGTGGCGGCGATGGTGCCGTAGCCACCGGACCGCTCCACGGCGGGCAATGAGAAGGCGTCCGTCACGAGATGGGTGAATGGGCTTCTCTGCAGCCGACCGTACCGCCACTGGTCCCAGTTCTCCCCCAGTTCCCCTTTCAACCGGTCCACGGTCTTGCGCAGGCCTGCTTCGATGAGCGGCTGTCGTTCCTCAGTTGGAGTCTCCGGATCGAATGCGGCCGATTCGGCTTCGCCCCGCCAGCGGTACCACACTGCCGCGCCGGCGCTGTCCCGGTCCAGCACGCCATTCCAGCCTGCGACCAGTCCGCGGGCCCGTTCGACTTCGGCGTCGTCCGACACCCAGCCTCGGAACGACGGGATATCTGCCTCTGCGCGCAGCGAATAGGCGTCCAACTGGATACGCTTGTGGTCGTCGACGGTGTACTTGCGGTTGGATTGCAGCAGTTGCTTCATGCGTTCTATCCGGGAGTATTCGACGCCTCGCGAGGAGTGGAACATGACCGGCCGGCCCTCGTAGTCCGGCGGGTGGGAATCGTTGTTCGCGGACCCTACCCAGCCGCGCTGGGGGTTGTACTCCCGGGGCAAGTCTTCCCTAAACCCCTGCCACTCGTATCGCCCGTCACCCGGGACCGGCAGCCGGCCATTCCATCCGTCTCGGTCCGGCGTAAGGGCCGAGACCTGGAAGGCGATATTGCCCTCCACGTCGCCGAATACCAGGTTGTGGGTAGGCACCTTCCAGAACATGGCGCGTTCGAAAAAGTCCTCCGCGCTCTCCGCCTGGGCCATGCGGAAGCATCCCAGGTAGGGGGCCGTGCCCGGTTCGTGGGTGATGGAACGCACGGCGTAGGCCACGCCGTTGTCCGGGTCCTCGTAGAACACCGGTCCGTGCCGGCTATACTTGAGCACGACCTCGCGGGGCTCTTCGCCCTTCACCGGGATCTCCTCCCGAATGACGCGGAGAGGTTCCCAGCCGTCCTGCCACCGCACCATGTCGGGCTGGTCCGGGTGCAGCGCTTCCACGTACACGTCGTTCACGTCGACCCCCGCGAAGGTGAATCCCCAGGCGACCCGGTCGTTGTGTCCGGCGTTCACGCCCACGAAGGGCGGCTCGCTCGCTCCGATCATGTTCCAGCCCGGGGCGTTCAGATGGGCATAGTATCTCAGCGACGGATTCTCGAGCCGGCGGTGGGGATCGTTGACGACCATGACCTGGCCCGTGATGGACAGGGCGCCGCTTACGGCCCAGTTGTTGCTGCCGATCTCGAGCAACTGCTCTTCCGTGGGCGCTTCGGCCTGGCGGTCCGCGGGTACAAGACCTGTATACGGCTCGACGAGTTCAAGCTGCGGAAGCCGTCCGGGCACCAGGGGATCACCCTCCCCTTTTCGCATCGCGGCCACGATATCCTCATGGACGAGGGTCACGTCCAGTCCTTCTGGCACCACGAGGTCATCCCACGGCAATGGCGCCGCCCGGCGATTGGCCTCCTCGACGCCGAGTTCCGCCACGGACCGGGCCAGCCGGATCTCGTCCCCGGCGTCGTTTCCCGCGCTTGGGAAGAAGAGTCCGGTCCAGCGCCGCACCACGGTCTCTTTGGTCCACCGGCCGGGCTGAATGCCCGTCAGCTTGAACTCCACCGGCAGGTTGTCGGCATGCGCGTCTATAAACGCGTTGACGCCGTTTGCGTAGGCGGTGAAGATCCGCTCGCCCTCGGCGTGGTAGCTTGTCCATTCGCGCTCGTCAAAGGGGCCGCGGTACATCATGAGCCGCGTGCGGGCATCATAGTCGAAGGCCTCGGGACCAAAGATCTCCGCGAGACGTCCCTCCCGCCACCGGCGCCACAGCTCCATCTGCCACAGGCGGTCCTGGGCCATCACGTAACCCTGGGCGAAGAAGAGGTCGTCCGTGTTCTGCGCGTAGATGTGCGGAATGCCGTGCTGATCGCGGATCACTTCCACCGGCTCGTTCAGACCATCCAGCGCCAGTTCGCCCTCGATCTGGGAGAGGGATTCGCGGGCCAAGGACAGAAGCTGCTCGTCGGAATCAGCCATTTCGACCTCCTCGCCGCATCCCGTGATCATCAGGGGAACAACGAAAAGCACCGCGCAAAAGTAGATGAAGTGAGAAATCGTCATGAATGGCTCCTCCTGCTATCCACTTTCGGATTGCTCGTTTCAACACACTTGAATCAAGTCGTATCACCAGGCTGCTCACCGTCGGTGAAACGGCCGTTACGGTAGACAAACATCCTACCACGAGGACGCATGGTTGTCAAGCAACCCGGGGCCTTGATCAATCGCGCAGCTCCGCCCGGATGCGGTCGGCCAGCCTCATCGTCTCCACAGCCTCCTCCAGCCCCGCCGCGGGCAGATCCACGGGCCGGTCCTCCTTGATGCAGTCGATGAGGAAGCGGGCCTGTTCGGCCGTTCCGGCGGATTCCACCGTGTCGAGCACTTCTTCTTTGCCGTCCCGCTGTACCACTGCTCTCTTCACGCCTTCCAGGTAGGCCGAACAGTCCCTGCCGTGGATTTCATAGCGCTCCAGGCGGGCGTCCGTCGTGAAATTGGCTGTGAGCTGGGCCACGCACCCATTTTCGAATCGTAAGAGCGCCGCGTAGACGTCGACATATCGAGAATGAGCCCTGCGGGCGACGGCATGGACTTCGGCGATGGGAGAA
Organism: uncultured Gemmatimonadota bacterium; assembly: GCA_951812955.1. Classification (GTDB taxonomy): domain Bacteria; phylum JAAXHH01; class JAAXHH01; order JAAXHH01; family JAAXHH01; genus JAAXHH01. The sequence goes on from OX638340.1 coordinate 441,197, forward strand.
CTGCCCGCCAGGGACCGGGTCAGGTCGATGGCGTGGATCGGCGTCTCGTAGATGAAGTTGTCCAGCAGATGGTCTGGGAAGGGCCGTTCACGCAGGCGCGTCATGCTCTTGTGAAATTCCGCCACGATCTGGGTGACGGGTCCCCGCTCCTCGATCATGCCTCGGGCCTTGCAGATCAGGGAATGGAACCGGCGGTTCCAGCCGACCAGCACCTTCGCTCCGGATGCGTTGGCGGCGTCGCGGAGCCCCTCGGCTTCCGCGCCCGACAGGCCGGGCGGCTTTTCAATGAGCGCGTGCACACCGGCCTGTATGACGGGCAGCGCGCATTGGCCGTTCAGGTGGGCCGGCGTCGCGACTACCGCCAGGTCCAGATCTTCCATCGACAGCATGTCCTCGATATCTTCGTATCGCCGCGGGACTGCGTTTTCCTCAGCCACCCGGTCGCGCAGTTCCTTCACCGGATCGCACACGGCCACGAACCGCAGGTCGTCGAAGGTCTTCATGGTCTCGAGATGACCGCGACCCCGCCCTCCGCATCCGATCAGGGCGGCTTTTAAGACTGTTTCCGGCATTTGGGTTGCTCCGGTTGCGGTGGTGAGCATCCTCTGCGAAGCGTATATTACTATAAGTTGCAATCACCACGGTATATTGCTTGACGCGTGCAATGCTAGACGCGTGCAATGATTGACGCATGCTTTGCTTGACGCGTGCAATGTATCGCCATTTCTTCTGCAAGTAAACCCACCATTATCGAACGGTGATTCCTGCATGCTGGATCTCGACTTTTTCAGGCAAAACGGATACGTCAACCTCGGCCGGGTTTTCGTTGGCGAGGAATTGAACCGTTTTGTCGAACTGTACGACCAGGACCGGTCGAATCGGGGTTGCTTCTGGCATCCCATTTCCAATCACGGCCACCAGACCCTGAACTGCGAGCCCCTGATCTCCTCGCCGGAGATCGACGGACTGATCCGCCACCCCAAGTTAATCAAACCGATCGAGACCATTTTCCAGGGCCCCAGCTGTCTCGGTGAAGTCTGCCTGCGCCACATGGTCCCGCGCGACGGCGAACCGGAGGAGATCTGGCACCGGGACCGGCCGCATGCGAAGGACCGGCCCTACCGGTGCGGCTTCCTGCAGATGATGCTCTACCTGACCGACGTGCACGAGGGCACGCACTGCTTTTCAATCTCTCCCGAGCCCTGCGACGGTCCTGTGCTCGATACAAAAGAGCAGCTCGACCAGCGGGGCGCGGTCCATCTGCACGGACCGGCCGGTACCGTCATTCTCTTCAACCTTTCCGTGCTGCACGCCGCAACGGTTCGGATCACCCCGCACGAACGCAAGACCGTCCAGATCTACTACGGCCATCGCGATGGTCCTGTGCTGAGCGACTGTACTTTGATTCCCACTAGTTTCTGGCGGGACCATCCCGACCCCGAGGTGCGGGGTTTCTACGGCCTGATGACCAGCCGTTCCAGGCAATATGCCGAGGCCTTTGGCTGAGTCATGGGTAGAATCAATGGCCAGGATGGGACCGTCTGTTGAGGTTGGTACAAACTGGCACAAATTGGAGAGCGAATGTCGAATAAACGTCCTCAGGTACTCATCGCATGCAGCGAACGCGTCCGAAATGGATACATGCCGCCAAAGGAACTGGCCCGTCTCGAGGAGTTTGCCGATTGGACATGGTTCCACTGCGAGGGCGGCGGGATCTACGATACCAGTTCGGATCCCGAGACCACGGTGCAACTGGCGAAGGAAATGGCCGGGGTGGACGCGCTCGTCGTCTGCCACGGCGCGCCGAGGGTTGGCGCCGAAGTCCTGGATGCCGCGCCGCGGCTCCGTTTTGTCGGCGAACTGGAAGGAGACCGTTTCGCCGCGCGGCTTGACCTGGAATCGATGTGGTCCCGTGGCATCAGCACGATAGATACGACCAACGGCTCCACCTATCCGGTAGCGGAATGGGCCCTGGGGCTGACGCTGATCTCCATGCGCAATGCCGGGGCACTCTTTCGTAGGATCATCGAACGCAATACGCAGGATCGTGATCTCATTCAGCCCATGGCGGGCATCCTTACCGGCAAAAGAGTGGGATTGATCGGCGGCGGGCACATGGGACGGCGGCTGATGAAGCTGCTACGACCCTTCGATGTGGAATTGTGGGTCCATGATCCGTACCTGCCGCAGGAATTGCCCGAAGCGCTGGGATTCCTGCAGACCTCGCTGGACAATGTGCTTTCCAAGTGCAACGCGATCATCTGCGTGGCGCCCCTCACGCCGAAGACCCAGGGCATGATCGGGCAGCGCGAACTGGACCTCATCCCTTCTGGCTCGGTGTTCGTGAATGTTTCGCGGGGGCCGATCGTCGACTCGGCAGCCCTGATCGAGCGCCTCAAGCGCAATGATATCGCCGCGGGGCTGGACGTTTTCGATCCGGAGCCCATCCCCGAAGACAGCGAAATCATCGGCCTGCCCAATGTTTTCCTGACACCCCACTTCTCCGGACGCACGGGTGAAGAATACCCCCACTTCTTCGGCTTCATGGTCGATGAACTGGAACGGTTCTTCTCCGGTCACGAGACCTGGTTCAACCTGACGCCGCGATCGAAAGCCAACCGCGAGGGACAATCGTGACACGACCCAATCTGCTCTACATTTTCACTGACCAGCAGCGTGCCGACACGCTGGCCTGCTACGGCAATCACCAGATTGAAACCCCTGCGCTCAACAGACTGGCCGAGGACAGTTTCGTCTTCGAAAACGCCTACGTGAGCCAGCCCGTATGCAGTCCGGCCCGGGCAACCATGCTTACCGGCCTCTGGCCCCACACGGCGGGCGTCCCGTCCTGCAACGTACCGCTGGCCTGCGACAAGCCGACCATCGCCGAGATGCTTCCGGCGGAATACGATACGGCCTTCATGGGGAAGTGGCACCTGGGAGACGAGATCTTCCCCCAGCACGGCTTTAAGACCTGGGTGGGTACGGAAGACCAATATCGAAGCGGATACTCGGAAACGGATCGGTTGGCCGAAGTCAGCGACTATCATCACTTCCTCGTGGATAAGGGGCACACGCCCGACATCGAGCTGCTGGGACAAAGGGTTTTTTCGAGACACTATGCGGCGTCCCTGCCCGAGGAATCCACCAAGGCATGGTACCTGGGCGAACGGGCGGCCGACTACATCAATAATCAGGGCGACGACCCCTTCACCCTGTGCGTCAGCTACCTGGAACCCCATCCTCCGCACACCGGTCCGTTGAACGACTTCTACAACCCGGACAGCCTGCCGACCGGGCCGGCCTTCATGCGGCAGCCACCCTTCGACGCACCGCTTCTCGTCCGTTTGATGGCGGCCTTCTACATGCAGTCGGAGAACTACGGACTGGATCTGCGGACCGAGGCGGGCTGGCGGGCCTTGATGGCACGGTACTGGGGCAACGTTACCCTGGTGGACCGTTCGGTGGGGAGGATTTTGAAAGCCCTCGAAGAAAGCGGCAAGGCCGATGACACCATCGTCGTGTTCACTTCGGACCACGGAGAGTTGATGGGCGATCATGGCATCCTAGGCAAGACGCTCATGTACGAGGAGTCCATCAAGGTGCCGATGTTGCTGCGCGCGCCCATGCTGGATCACGAATCGCGACAAATCGGCGGCCGGTTCAGCCATATCGACCTCGTGCCCACCCTGATGGAGTTATTGGGCCTCGAGCGACCGGACAGGTTGCAAGGTCGAAGCCGCGTGCCCGTGCTGCAGGGGCACGAGAACCTGGATAATGATGATGTGTTCGTCGAGTGGAGCGGAGAGGACGGCCATGCGCGGGCCGGACTTGGGGAAGCCGAACCGAACCAGAGCATGGTGCATCAGAACCGGACGATCGTGACCGCGGAGGGATGGAAACTCAACCTGTACGGAAAAGGGCAGGGAGAGCTGTACGATTTGAACAACGATCCCTGTGAATTGGTGAACCTGTTTCATCGGGGTGAGCAGGCGGGACGGATCGGAGATCTGACGCAGCGGATTCGGGCGTGGCAGGAGGAGACTGGGGATGGGGTGGAGTTGGGGGTATAGCGATACTAGCGTCAATCTCATCTCAGTAAGCACACTCACTGAAAGATGATCCGGAACGATACAAGGAAATCCAGAACATGGCCATGACCGACGAAGAACGCTTCCGATTCGACTTGACCGGATTTTTAGTGCGCCCGGCCATTCTCACGGCGGACGAAGTAAAAGAAATCCGAGAGCAGATCTACCTGATCAAGCACGATCCGGAGTCGCTCCCGCCCGAACATCGAGACGTCCCCGGTGGACCGTCGAGCATTCTAATCGATCATCCCGCTGTCATCGACGTCATCTCGGAGATCATCAGTCCCGATTTTCGGCTGGAGAACTGCAGTTGTGTCTGGCGCAATAAGGGGGAAGAACACGGGGAACTTCACGGCGGGGGTCCCAACCAGATCGATCCCATTTTTGGCTACCGCGTGCAGCGGGAACGCATCTATGCTGGTATGGTCCGGGTGATTTTCGAGTTTACGGATATAAAAATGGAGGACCAGAGCACGCACTTCGTGGTAGGCAGCCACAAGGCCAACTTCCCCATGCATCCAGATCACAAGTCGTTGGAGCCTGGGAAACGGAGTGATTTCCTGATGACTTATGCCTGTCCCGCAGGCAGCGCTGTGTTCTTCACCGAGAACCTGTGTCACGCCGGCCCCAAGTGGAACCGGGACGAGCCCAGGGTTACCGTCCTCAACGCCTATTCCCACCTGGCCACCCACTGGCACCGGTTGAAAACTCCGCCAGAGGTCATTGCTGGGCTGCCTCGCGAGAAGCAGGTCTACTTCCGCGAAACGTGGATCGCCGATTTTCGATCGAATCCTGCCACGATCAATACAGCGGAACGCTTCCTGGGCAACGACGAACCGCCCATAGACTCGGATAACGAACCCTAGAATCAATCCTTGAAAGTATGGGGCCGGTTGGGTTGGATGCCTGGTCCGCTACAGCACGCTAGGGCCTTACGATGCTGCCATCCGCCCTCCGGTCCTCCGCGGCATAGCGCGGCATAGCCGCATCCTCTGCGTCCAGCAACCTGGCCGCTGCGTCCTCGTCGATGTCCAGCCCCAATCCCGGATTGTCGTTCGCGTAGAGATGCCCGTCCGCCAGCACGCACGCCCCGGGGAACGCCGCGTATTCCGATTCGCTGAAGGTGTTCTCTTCCTGGATCCCGAAGCTCCAGCTTGACATGTCGAGATGAACGGCCGCGGCCTGGTTGACCGGGTCGTTGTCTCCCCCTTCCTGCCAGGCCGTGTTGATGCCGAAGGATTCGCACAGGTTCGCGATCTTCCGGCACGGGGTGATGCCGCCCGCCTTGGAAACCCGTACCCGGACGTAATCGATCAGGCGCTCGGTGATGAGGGGCGTCCATTCGTGGGGATTCACGAAGAGTTCGCCCATGGCCTGCGGCGTCGTGCATTGCTCCCGAATCAGGCGGTACCACTGGACCTGCTCGGGGGACAGGACGTCCTCCAGAAAGAACAGGCGGTAGGGTTCGAGGCGCTTGGACAGGGCGACAGCGGACTGGGGCCGCAGGTGCTCGTGGACGTCATGGGTCAGTTTGGGGCCGAATCCGAGCTTCGAGCGCAGATACTCGAACATGTTCGGAATGGCCTCGATGTAGGCCTCGTCGTCGAAGACCTGGTCTGCGGGCCAGGCGTTGGCGGGGCGAGGTGCGTCTTCCGATGGAATGAACCCCCCGCCGCCGTAACCACCCAGCTGGCAGCGGACCACAGGAAACCCTTCATCAAGGTAGCCCTGTATGGCTTCCAGCAGGGTTTCGGGGGTACCACCGCCCGCGTGGGCGTAGCAGGGGACGGCGCTCCGGCAAGCGCCGCCCAGGAGCTGGTAGACGGGCATCCCCGCCTCCTTGCCCTTGATGTCCCACAGCGCCATGTCGATGCCGCTCAGAGCCGTGTTGGTGATGGCCCCGTTCCGCCAGTACCCGCTCGTGTAGAAGGTCTGCCAGATGTCCTCGATGCGGCTGACGTCGCGGCCGATGAGTTTCGGGGCCAGCATGGACTCGATGGCCTCGATGACGGCGCCCTGGTGGTAGTGGTCGCTCGCCGATCCGATGCCGTGCAGTCCGGGCTGGTTCGTGGTGATCTTGACGATGCCCCAGGTTCCGTTCGATCGCGTCCGGATACACTTCACCCCGGTGATGGTGGTCACGTTCCGCTCCTTGGATTGCGGTGTAGTTGCAGTCGCACGGCTTGTGTTGAATCTGTGTTGGACCAGTGTTTCGGATGCTACGGGCTACGGTGTCTAATCGGCCGTTACCCGCTCGCCGTCCATGAGAAAGGGCTCCGCGTTGCTCCAGTTTCGTGTCCCGTCCTCTGTGAGGATCGGTTCCGCCGAGTACTGGGTCAGGTATACGCGACGCCAGCCGTCTGAGGTATTCGTACTGCTTCTGTGGAAGGAGACGCTGGAGAATACCAGGATACTTCCGGCCGGCGCGACCACCGGTATGCCGGGATCATCGCCGTAATAGCCTATCTTGTCGTTGGATTCATCCAGGATGCTGTGTTCCTGCCGGTGCCGGGTCCCCGCACGGGAGAAGGGCAGGACATAGACCGTGCCGTTTTCCTCGTTCACGTCGTCCAGGGCGGCCCAGCAGCTCATGTAGGGCCGGTGGTCGAATCCCACGTAGCCCGAATCCTGGTGCCAGCCGAACTTCATGCCGACTTCGGGTCCCTTCACCACGAACTGCTCATGGAACAGGTAGGCGGTGGGTCCCAGGGTGCTCCGGCAGATTTCGGCCATGAGATCGCTGAAAATGTACGGACGCAGGCTGGGGTTCTCCCGGTGCCGATTGGAAACGAAGTACCTCTTGCCCTTGTGATTGATTCCCCGTGTGGTCTCGTCTGCCTCGGCCATCTGGGCTTCCATTTCCTCGGTCAGCCGATCGCACTCGCCGCGTATGTACGCCAGCATCGCGTCGTCCATGGCCGACTCGAGGATGAAGTACCCTTCCTCTTGGTACTGCTCTTTCTGTTCTACCGTTATTTCGACAGGTTGCGCCTTGGTTTCCGTCATTATCCCCGTCCTATGTAGGGCATGGTCGTCGCCATGACTGTTATGAACTGTACGTTGGCGTCAAGGGACAAACCGGCCATGAAGACGATGGCGTCGGCCACGTTCTTCACGTGCATCCGCGCCTCGGCCACCAGGTCGCCGCTCGGCTGCAGGATGCCCTCTTTCATCCGCTCCGTCATTTCCGTGGCCGCGTTGCCGATGTCGATCTGGCCGCAGGCGATGTTGTATTTCCGGCCATCGAGGGAAGTCGAACGCGTCAAACCGGTTACGGCGTGTTTCGTAGCCGTGTACGGCGCCGAATTCGGCCGCGGCACCTGGGCGGAAACCGACCCGTTGTTGATGATCCGGCCGCCTTGCGGGTCCTGGTCCTTCATGATCTTGAAGGCTTCCCTGGTACAAAGGAAGGAACCGGTCAGGTTGACGTCCACCACGGTCTGCCACTGTTCGGCCGTCAGTTCCTCTAGGAGTACCGCGGGCGCGCCGGTTCCCGCATTGTTGAACAGCAAGTCCAGCCGTCCGTAGGCCGCCTTTGTTTCGGCGAAGAGACGTTCGACCTGCGAAGCATCGCCCACGTCCGTTGGGACGACGACCAGTCGATCCGCGGCGTCGCCGGCTTCGGTCACGGTCGACTCCAAAGCTTCCCTTCTCCTTCCAGCAAGTACCACGCTGAAGCCCGCGTCAAGCAGGGCGAGGGAACAGGCCTTGCCTATCCCGGAACCCGCCCCGGTCACTACGGCGACTTTCTTACCTGCGCTCATGCTGTGCTCCTATCTCAGGTGTAGATACAATGTTTATACGTCCCTCAGTTAATTTTACATCCATTTGGTTCTCGGTTATTCGTCCATCAGTTTACCGGGTATATACGTCGATCATCGCTATGGTCATGCTGTTTGTCGATTCGTCTCTGCAACTAACAAATCCGGGATGGCTCCTGCAATCTTTTTTCACGAATACGGGTCCGCTGCGTCATGCTCGGCATCATACATCACGAATACGGATCCGCTGCGTCGCGCAAGGCGTCTCCCAGGAAGTTGAAGGCTATGACGACGACCAGGACGGGGGCTGCGGGAAACAGCAGCCATGGATGGTTGAGCAGCACGGTCACCCGCTGCGCTTCCTCGAGCAGGACGCCCCAGCTGGTCATGGGAGGCCGGATGCCCAGTCCGAGAAAACTCAGGGCGGTTTCGCCCAGGATCATGCCGGGGATGGCCAGTGTGGCCACGACGATGATGTGGCTGTAGCACCCGGGCATCAGGTGGCGCGAGATGATGTACCAGTGTCCCGCGCCAGCAGACCGCGCTGCCGTGGTGTAATCCTGTTCCCGGAAAACGAGGACCTTGCCCCGGACTTCGCGCGCCAGGCCGCCCCAGCTGATGATGGACAGGATGATGGTGATGCCCAGGTAGGTTTCGATACTCGTCCACCCGGCCGGTAGCGCAGCCCCGAGGGCCATCCAGAGCGGAATTGGCGGAAAAGACGCCAGGATTTCGACGACACGCTGCAGGGCGTGGTCTATCCAGCCACCGAAGTACCCTGACAGCGTGCCCAGGACGGAGCCCAGGATCAGGCTGAGGAAAACGCCGATGATTCCTACCGTGAGGGAGACCCGGGCGCCGTGGAAGATGCGCGAGAGCAGGTCGCGCCCCATGCGGTCCGTACCGAGCAGGTACATGGGACCCGCTGAATGGACCAGCCGGAAGTCTCCGCCCCCGTCACGCGACAGAAACCGGACCGGGAACCGTTGAGAACGGTCCGTCTCGTACTCCAGTTCCAGCGTTTCCGGGTTCTGCGTGGAAGTCAGTCCGTTGACGTAGAACCCGGCGGACCAGTCGAAATGCAAATCCTGGGGTGGAAGATATCGGACCTGGATCCGGATGTCGTTGTGGTCGTACGGGGAGAAAAAACCGGCGAATAACGCCACCAGGTAGAACAGTCCCAGGATCGCCCCCGCCGCGATCCCCATGCGGTTCTTCCGGAACCGACGCCAAATCAGCGTGCGGTAGCTCAGATAGCCCGCATCCCGGACCGTTTCTGCCTGATCGACCGTGGTCGTAGTCATGGGTTTGCTCCGCTTGCGCCGCTTACTCCGAGAACGCTTGCTCCGCTTGTTCCGCTTAGTCCGCTTGCTCCGCTTTGTCCGCGAACGCTGCCATTCATTAAAAGGCCAACTGCACTAGTCATATCGTATCCTCGGATCCGCCCAGGCCAGCGCGATGTCGGCCAGGATATTGCCGATGATCAGAAGCAGGCTGAACATCATCAGCAGGGTACCCGCCAGGTAAATGTCCTCGGCGACCAGGGCCCGTAGCAGCAGCGGCCCCACGGTAGGCAATCCCAGGACGATCGCCACGATCGTGGCCCCGGAGAGGATGTTGGGCAGGCTCATGCCCAGGATCGTGATCAGCGGATTGATGGCGATGCGCGCCGCGTGCTTTATGACGACGACGGATTCCTTAAGGCCCTTGGCGCGGGCTGTCTGCACGAAAGGCTGGCCCAGGACGTCCAGCAGGTTGCCGCGCATGATACGCATGAGCCCGGCCGTGCCGTTGATGCCCACCACGATGACCGGGATCCAGAGGTGCTTCAGGAAATCGACAAGCTTGTCCCATGTCCATGGCGCTCCTTCGTACTCGCTCGAGAAAAGCCCGAACAAGGGTATCCTGTAGATCTCGAACACGAAGACCAGGAGGGCCAGGGCCAGCAGGAAACCCGGCATGGACATGCCGATGAAGCTGATGAAGGACAGCACGTTGTCGGATAGACGGTACTGGTGGGTGGCCGAGTAGATACCGATGGGTATCGCCACGGCGTAGGTGAACATCAGGGCGCCCAGGGCGATGAGCACGGTAAAGGCAAGCCGGTCCCAGATCAGCTGGTTGACTTCCTGCTCGTATTCGAAGGACTCGCCGAAATCGCCCACGACGAACCCTGATATCCAGTCCACGTACTGCCGCCACATGGGCTGGTCCAGGCCGTAACGTTCGCGAAGTTCATCGATGCGCGCGATGGAGCTGCTGTCACCGTACATTTCTTCCAGCTCCTGGATCTTGCGGTCCAGGAAATCACCCTCCGGCAACTGGATGATGACGAACCCTATCATCGATATGGCCAGGAGGGTCGGGATGGCGAGGAGACAGCGCTGTATGACGTAATGGATCATGGGTTAACCAGGGGACAGGCCGCGGTCCATGGACTGCCCGGCATGCGGTATGTGTGATCATCCCTTCAGTCGATGTAAAACTGCTCGGGGAAACTCGTCGCGGGACCCGCGATGGCCCACGGGCCGAGTATTCCGCTGTCGGGTACGTTATGGAAGTTGTTCTTCACGATGACGGGCTTGGGCGTACGAGCTACCGTGCCCAGATGAAAGGGTCCATGTTCGATGTGGATCCGCACGGCGTCCTGTACCAGCCGATGACGGGCGTCCAGGTCCTTCTCCCGCTTGATCCGGTCGTAGATATCGAGCAGTGCGACCATGACGCCCGTGGGCGCCTCGCCCTTTTCGCCGCCCGTTTCGTACCACTTGCCCACCTTGGGATGCCAGTATTTCCCAGACGTTGGAAACACCCAGTCGGGGTAGGTGAACAGGTCCATTTCCGCCTCGCCGTGGAGATGGGCGGTGAACTCGCCGAGGTCGCGACGCAGTTTCAATTCGGCGCCGGGTGGCGTATAGACTAGGACGTCCAGTCCCAGTTCCCGCCAACCCTCGGCCACGATCAGGGCGACGTCATTCTCGTGGGCGATGTGCGCCGCCGCCGGCGCGTCCAGCACGAGGGTCAGCCGCTGGCCATCGGGACGAACCCGGTACCCTTCGGCGTCACGGCGGGTAAGCCCCATCTCGTCGAGCAGCCTGTTCGCCATTTCCAAGTCGAATTCCGCGTCGGTAGCCTTCCACAGGTCGAAGAGCCGTGCGCCCTCCGTGTCCAGGAAATGCCAGCCTTCCTCGCTCACGGTGGCGCCCTGGGGCTCCACCAGGCCCTTGAAGGCGACGGCGTTGCATTTCTCGCGGTCGATGGCCGCGGCGAGGGCCTTCCGGAATCGCTGGTCTCGTATCAGGCCGCGGAGGACCGGGTCGTTGTCCGACCAGTTGAGGTTGATCGCGGGATCCGCGCCGGATGCACTCTCCCACAATTTGACCCGGTATCCGCCCTTTTCCCGGCTTTCCATGAAGAGCGAGAAGTCCCGCAGGTCGAGATCACGGAACTGGCAGTCCACTTCTCCGGCCAGCACCCGCAGGACCCGGATCTGAGACTCAGGGACCAGGGTCGTAACCACCCTGTCGATATAAGGCAACTGGCGCCCGTTGTCATCCACGACGTAGTAGTAGGGGTTGCGTTCCAGGATCACCCGGAATCCGCCCTTCTCGATGCGGGAGATCGTCCACGGCCACAGGGAAGGCTTTTCCGGGTTGCGCTGGGGCAGCCTGTGCTTCTCGTATAACACGAAGTCGTCCACCCCGGCGTTGTGGTCCGGATGGAACTGCTTCATGTAGTGTTCCGGCACGTTATACTCTTCGCTCCACCAGAAGCCGGTCGCCAGCCACAGGGGCACGAGCCAGTTGGGCCCGGCGAATTTCATGACGATGGTGTAGTCGTCCGGTGTTTCCACCTCCATGGGCTTGCCGTCCACGAGACACCACACGGGCGGCGGGTAACGGTGTCGGTCGTCGAGACACAGGTCGTACCACGCGCGGAAGGAAGCCGAAGTAAAGGGATGGCCATCGGACCACCGCACGCCCTCACGCAGTTTGAGGGTCAGCGCCGTGCCGTCCTCGTTAAACGCCCACGATTCCGCCAGGCCGGGCTCGAGGCCCGTGGTCATCCGGTTCCAACGGATCAGCGGGGCGTATCCGGCGATCATCTTCCAGGTGCCGAGGTCCGTATTGTTGTGCAATTGACGCCAGGTCCCGCCGTAGACTCCGGGACCATCGTACCCTTCGTAATCATTTTTGGCCACGAGCGGGTTGGCGGGGATCCGTTCGTGAAGGGGCGGCAGGTTGCCCTCAGCTACCCGGGCGGCCAGTTGTGGCGCTTCCAGCGACGAGCGGGCCGATGCGTCGGAAACCGGTACGTCCGATGCGGGTCCGCCGCCATTGCCGGTACAGGCCAGCAGTCCGGTCAGGGCAATAAGAGGCAGGTAATTCAGTATCTCTCTCGTTCTTCGTCTCATCCGTGACTCCAACAATCGAATTTTTGGCCGGTCAAACGCCCTGGAGAGACAGCGTGTCGCTGTAATGGCACGCCGCTTCGACGCCTCCGGGGTAGGTCTTCAGCGGGGGATCGGACTCCCGGCACAGGTCGGTTGCGTATCGACACCTCGGATGGAAATAGCACCCTTTCGGCGGCGATGCGGGATCGGGCACGTCGCCGGGCAGGGCGATGCGCTTCCGTTTCTTCTGCACCGCGGGATCGGCCACCGGCACGGCGGAGATCAGGGCCTCCGTGTATGGGTGGAGCGGGTTGTGGTAGACCTGTTCGGAGGGACCCGTTTCCACGATCCGGCCCAGGTACATGATCGCCACCCGGTCGCTGATGTGCTGCAGCACGCTCAGGTCGTGCGTGATGAAGATATAGGACAGGTCCAGGCGGTCCTTGAGCGAGACAAGCAGGTTCAGAATCTGTGACTGGACCGATACGTCCAGCGCCGATACGGGTTCGTCCGCTATGACCAGTTCCGGCCTCAGGGAAAGAGCCCGGGCGATGCCGATGCGCTGGCGCTGGCCACCGCTGAAGGCGTGAGGATAGCGTCGCATGTCCGCTGCGTTCAGTCCCACGTCCGCCAGCAAGCCGGCTACTTGGTCTTCCAGCTCCGACCCCCGGGCCAGCCCGTTCACACGAAGGGGTTCCCCCACGATATCACCCACCGTCATCCGTGGATTGAGGGAGGAATTCGGATCCTGGAACACCATCTGCATCCGGCGCCGGTAGGGCTTCATTCCACGCCGGTCAAGGGAGCTCAGATTCGCCTTCTCCGCACCGAAGTAAATATCGCCCTCCGTGGACGGGATCGTCTTCAGCACGCAGCGTCCCAGGGTGGTCTTGCCGCAACCGCTTTCGCCCGCCAGTCCCAGGGTCTCCCCTGCGTCGCAGTGGAGATCCACGCCGTCCACTGCCCGGACGTCGCCCCGCTTGCGGCGCCATAGCCCCTTGCGGACAGGGTAGTATTTCTTCAGGTTCCGCACCTCGAGAATGGTGGACATGACGGGTGCTCCGTGGACATCTGCGTCTGGATGGATGAGGGCGCCGGTTGCTTCGAGGCCTGGTGGCGCTGCATGCTGGCGAACAAAACGGCAATCGCCGAAACACAGGTGGCCGGTCCTGCAAGCGGCCTGCCCACAAGCGGCCCGGGCCCGCAAACGGTCGGCCTATCGATCCAGAGCTACGCGTTCAACGTGCCAGCACCGTGCGCGGTGCCCTTCTGTAATTTCCTCTAACATTGGTTCCGTGGTGCACTGCTCCGTGGCGTACCGGCAACGAGGCGCGAATGCGCAGCCCTTCGGCAAGTTGAGCGGCGAGGGAACCGTACCCGGTATCGTAGACAGCATGGATGCCCTTTCTCGATTTATCCGCGGCGCCGAATCGAGCAGTCCCCTGGTATACGGATGGGCAGGATGGTAGAAGATCCTTTCGGGCGAGCCGGTTTCGACCACCTGCCCAGCGTACATGATCATGATTTCGTCGGCCATGTCGGCGATCACCCCCAGGTCGTGTGTGATCATCAGGATGGCCATATTATGGCTTTTCTGGAGTTCTCTCAGCAGGTCGAGGATCTGGGCCTGGATCGTCACGTCCAGCGCCGTGGTGGGCTCGTCGGCGATCAGCAGTTCGGGACCGCACGACAGGGCCATGGCGATCATGGCGCGCTGCCGCATGCCGCCGGACAATTCGTGGGGGTACTCATCCACCCGCTGCCGCGCACCGGGTATGCCGACCTCGGAAAGGGCCTGCACCGCGCGGGAACGGGCATGCTCCCGGTCCATGCCGTGGTGCAGGCGGAGGGCTTCGCCTATCTGGTTCCCCACGGTGTATACCGGGTTGAGGGCGGTCATGGGTTCCTGGAAGATCATGGCGATTTTTCGGCCCCGGATTCTCCGCATTTCATCGCCATTCTGCTCGAGATCGTGAATCCCGATGCCTGAACCGCCTTCCCGATCGTGAAGAACGATCTCTCCTTCCACGTAACCCGGTCTGGGAACCAGGCGCATCAGGGACAGCCCCATCATGCTCTTGCCGCAGCCGCTTTCACCGACCACACCGAGTGTTCTGCCTCGCCTGATCTGAAACGAAACGTCGCGCACGGCCCGGACGGGACCGTCGTCTGTGGGGATTATGGCGGACAGGTGCGATATATCGAGAAGGAGGTCGTGCATACAAGTTCATTGTAACGCCCTGTTCGAAGGGATGTCAAGGTGTACGGACGGTGGAGGCAGTGTAATTTTGAAGAAACCGGGGCGCTGGTTTGTAAGACTTAAAACTGTATTCTCTCATTCAACCCAAACGGATCTACCAGGTCTGGATTTATTCAAGGAGTCGAATATGCATGTGTCAGAAACAGCCCGGAATGCCTGGACACGTCGAGGATTCATGAAGGGCGCGCTCGCCGCCGGAACGGCCGGTGTCGCACTGTCCATGTCAGACAGGATTGCGATGGCCACGCAGTTGATCACGGGCGGAAAGCCCACAATCGAAGCCATCCGGGGCGTAGGCGTCCAGCCTGGTCTCGTTCGCATGAGCCTGAATGAGAATCCGCTGGGACCGTCGCCGCGGGCCATCGAAGCCATGGCGAACCGGTTGTTCGGCGTCAACCGCTATGGTACGGACCTGAGCGATCTGATGCAGGCCCTGTCGACCTTCGACGGGGTGGAACTGCCCGAGCCGGACAATTCAAGGCGGCGCTCGTTTTTCCGTCCGCCTCCCGGCCCATTCATGCTGACCCCGGGATCCAGTCTTATCCTCGACCTGCTGTGCCTGGCCTATCTCAGCCGCGACGGCGGCGAAGTCATCGAAGCGGAGTATGGCTACGGGTCCGTTTCCCGATCCGCCAGTGGTTTCAATGATATGTTCGGCGTCGACGTCAACATCATCCGGGCGCCGATGACACAGGAATACAAGCACGACCTGGACGGGATGGCTTCCCTGGCATCCGAAAAGACCTCTCTGGTGGTCATCACCAATCCGAACAATCCCACGGGCACGTTGCTGCAGCCCGATGAAATCGAAGCTTTCGTCAAAAAGGTCCCTTCTTCGGCCATCGTGGTCATCGACGAGGCCTATCTGCACTTCGCGGAGCAGGACCCGATTCCCTCGGCCATCCCGCTCGCCGTCAAGTACGACAACGTGGTCGTGGTGAGAACCTTCTCCAAGGCCTACGCGCTCGCCGCTGTGAGACTGGGTTACTGTGTTGCCTCGCAAAAGGTCCAGGACGAATTGCGGAAGTACTACCAGGAATCTCCGAATGCCCTGGCCAGCGTGGCCGGCGCCGCAGCTGTGCGCGATCTCGAGCATCTTCAGAAGTCCAGAGAAGCCGTATGGGACTTCAAAAAGCGCTGTTACGCAGCCTTCGACGAGATGGGGATCGAGTACCTGCCGTCCCAGGGTACCTTCGTGATGGCCGACCTGAAGCGGTCGGCGATGCAGGTAGTCAGGGAAATGCGGACACGTAACGTCTGGATAAGTTCCCGACGCCAGCAGGAATTTAGAAACTGGATCAGGGTTTCCGCCGGTACCGAAGCGGAAACCGAGGTATTCATCCAGACCCTCAAGGACGTGCTGGCCAAGTCCAGCTAAGGCCTTTTCGGAATAGGCCTTGTTTTATTTGATGAGAAAGCCCAGCGGTGTGGTCGCCGCTGGGCTTTAGTTTTCGATGTAAGTGCAAGCCGTTCGGAATGCTATTTCATAAGGTTCCTGGACTCCACCCTCAACCAGTCTCTCTCGCGCTTGATGGTCTCCAGGTCACCTCTTCTGTAAAAGAAGCTCCACGGTTCGATTCCTCTCCTTCCAAACGTGGATATCCTCTCTATCTCCGATTCCTGGAGATCAAGAAGCACCTGGATGATGCGACTTGGAAAGAAACCTCCGTAGGCTTCGCAAAGCACATTTAGTCTATCTCTCAATACAGGCGGTTCTTCGTAGCCGACCTTCCGCCAGGATTCGCTGCCGCGCGCAGGGGTACAAGATACCAGGCGATCTGTGCCAAATCTGTCACAGCCTCACCCGGTTCGGCGAAATCCCAGTCTATTACGCCCTGCAGCACGCCATCATGCCAAATTGTGTTCCAGGGGCCGAGATCGCCATGACGTATAATCAGACCAGGCTGCCACTTCACATCCGGCGCACACCATTCGGTTTCTTCGGGAGGGACGTAATCTTTCACCGCGAGATGGTAGGATTTGAGAAACCCGGCCAACTGGCTCAGGCCGCTATCGGTCTTGAGTACTTCGGGCCAGGGTCTTAAGCCGGCTTTACCTTCGATGTAGGACAGTTCTTCGTACCCGTCTTTTAAGTCTGCAACACGTGGAACGCGTCCAAGACCGGCATCTTCAAGAAATCTGAGCAAGCCGTGCACCGCCGATGTCCATCGGTTCACCGGGCGTCGTACCAGACTCCCAATGTGTTCGACGGTGTTCAAGGCACCGCGATTCATGTCGCGACCAGAAGTCATATACGACCCAAAGTAAAACGGGAGCGTGAGATACGACTCCCGCCCCCGTTATCGCCGATCTTGTATTACCCGTTGTTTGCTTAGTCTCAACTCCCCTTCGACTCTACTGTTTTATCGATCTCGGGGGCCGTTCCTACCGGCTCCTCGTCCGATCCGTCCTCCGATGGGACTCCGTTACCATCCACTGAAGGCGCATCAGATGTCGATGCTTCAGTGTTCGACGCAGTGTTCGACGCTTCCGGCTTTTCCGTGCCAGGTTCCGGGGATTGCACTGATTCTGCAGCCTGCCCAGACTCCGAGGCCTTGGCAGACTCTTCGGTCTCGGCGGTCTGCCCAGACTCCGCGGCCTGCTCAGCCTCAGCGGCCTTCGCAGTCTCCGCGGCCTTCGCAGCCTCCTCAGCCTCGGCGGCAAGTCTTTCGCGCTCCTGTTCCATCGCCTCGAATTTGTCCTTCCCATATATGAGCTTTGCTACTTCATCCCTTATGAGCGTATCGTGCTCCAGCAGGGCCTTGGCCACGAGATGAAGCTGGGGTTCGTAGTCCCTGAGCAGTTTCTCCACCCGGTCTCCGGCTTCGGACACGAACCGCTGGATCTCCTGGTCGATCCGGTGGGCGGTTGTTTCGCTGTAGTTCGGCTGGTGGGCGATATCCCGGCCCAGGAAGACCTCGTGCTCCTTCTCGCCCAGGGCCGTGGCCCCAATTTCCTCGCTCATCCCCCAGTCGCATACCATGTGGCGGCTGATCCGGGTGACCTGTTCGATATCGCTTTGCGCGCCGGAGGTGACTTCCCCGAAGACGATCTGCTCGGCCGCGCGGCCTCCCAGTGCCGCGGCCATCGTGCCCAGGCAGTACGAGCGGGACTGCAGGTAGCGCTCCTCCGGCAGGGAAATAGTCACGCCCAAACCGCGGCCCTGCGGCAGGATCGTCACCTTGTGCAGTGGGTCGATTTCTTCGATGAGTTCGAAGGCGAGGGCATGGCCGGCCTCGTGGTAGGCCACGACTTTCCGCTCCTTGTCGCTGATCACGAGATGCCGCTTCGCGCCCATCATCATCTTCTCTTTCGCCTCTTCGAAATCCTCGTTCGTCACGGAGGTGTGGTCGTACCGCGCGGCAATCAGGGCGGCTTCGTTCACCATGTTAGCCAGGTCCGCCCCGACCATCCCAGGCACGCCCTTGGCCAGCACGTCGAGCTTGACCGAGTCGTCGAGCGGGATTTTGCGGCTCTTCACATGTATCTCAAGGATCTTTTCCCGACCCACCACATCGGGCCGGTCGACGACGATATGGCGGTCGAAGCGGCCGGGACGGAGCAGGGCGGGGTCGAGCACGTCCGGCCGGTTGGTTGCGCCGATCACGATGATGGAATCCGTCTTTTCGAAGCCGTCCAGCCCCACCAGCAACTGGTTCAGGGTTTGTTCCCGCTCGTCGTGCCCGCCGCCGAGGCCGGCGCCGCGGTGACGGCCGATGGCGTCGATTTCATCGATGAAGATGATACACGGGGCGTTCTGGCGGGCCTGGTCGAAGAGATCGCGCACGCGGGAGGCGCCGACCCCGACAAACATCTCGACGAAGTCTGATCCGCTCATGCTGAAGAAGGGCACGCCCGCCTCGCCTGCCACGGCCTTGGCCAGCAGGGTCTTGCCGGTACCCGGGGGGCCCAGCAGCAGTGCGCCTTTCGGTATGCGGCCGCCCAGGGCGTGGAACTTGTCCGGATTCTTCAGAAATTCCACGATTTCCTGCAGGTCGCGCTTGGCTTCGAGCACCCCCGCCACGTCGGCGAAGGTGATGGAGGGCCGATCTTCGACGATCATCTTGGCCCGGCTCTTGCCAAAGGAGAACATGCCGCGCTGTCCCGACTGCATCTGTCGCAGAATGAAAATCCAGAACCCGATCAACAACAGCCAGGGCAGGGCGGCGATGAGGTAGCCGACCCAGTTGGTGGCCTCCGGCTCGGCCGTCACCATGACGTTCCTGGCCATGAGATCGGCTACGAGATCCGGATCGTCAAAGGGGATGTATACCTTGAAGTCACGCAGGCTCTGGTTCGTGCCCTCGATCATCGTCGATGAATCCTGACGGAGCCGGCCGGTTATCAATTTCTCGGTGATGGTGACCTGCTCGATATTGTCGGCTTCGAGAAACTGCTGGAACTGCGTGTAGGAAACCGTAATCGAGCTATCGCCCCGCTGGGGAAGGAACTGCGCGGCCATCAGGAAGAAAAGGAAGAGCACGAGCCAGATAAGGATTGAGCGGTTCTTCTTCGACTTGTCCGGCTGTGGCTGTCGTTCGTTTCGGGGCGGGGGCTGTTGCCGTTCGTTGTGCGGTTGGGACATTCGTCTGGAAGACCTCGGTTCGTTCGACGGGTTGGATTCAGAACCCGGAGCAGATCGGCGCGGCTACGATAAGGTGGCGAAGGTCCAGGCTACCCTCGAAAGGATTACGGGACCAGTTCCTGAACATGTTGCGAAGCTTGCTTCGCGCTTCCGACAGCCTCCGTTTGACGGTGCCCACGGGGACGTCCATTCTCATGCTGACCTCGTCACAGGAATAGCCGGTAAAATAGTACATGGCCACCGTACGCCTGAGCGCTTGCGAAAGGGCATTCACCCCATGCTTCAACTTGCGGCTGTTCGCCCGTTTCAGGTGTTCGTCTCCCGGCCAGGCGTCCTGCCCGGGTTCGAGCTCCGGCCACTCCTCGCCCCGGTTCCTCAGGTCGCCCACGTGAGCGAGGCACCGATTGCGCGCAATGACACGCAGCCACTGGGGAAATCGGTCGCGGTCGCGGAGGGACGACAGTCGCTGGTAGGCGGAGATCCAGACGTCTTGAACGATGTCCTGGGCATCCTGGCGGTTTCTCACCATGGAACCGACTACGCGCCGGATCTCACGGTCGTACCGCTTGACCAGCGTCTCGAAGTCGTCAGTGCAGCCGTTCAGCACGCTATCTATGATGATTCCGTCCGCTGTATGCGCCATGCCTTAAGCACCTGCCATTGGGGTTCATTCACTCCTGAAGCGCGGAAGCGAACGCTCCGCTTCACGCATTCTACTATATTCAGAGGACCGGGGGAGGAAAAAGGTTCGGTTTTTTTTCACACCCATCCGATCCGCCGGTAATATACCCTTAAATCGGGACTCCGTCAAGCAGCCCCGGCGGCCCGTTCGTTGGCGGATACTACGCGAATCTCCCGGGTCAGACCGATCAATCCCACCAGGTTGGGAAACATCATGCAGGCGACCATGATGTCGCCCAGGTCCCAGATAACCCGTGCTTCGTAAACGGCCCCGAAAAATGCGGCCGCGCACCAGGCGATGCGGATGCCCCACACCACGCCCCGGGAATCCGTCACGAACCGGAGGCCCTGTTCGGCATAGTAGGACCACGTGACCATGGTGGTGAAACCGAACATGAGCGAGCAGAGCGCGACGATGACGCCGCCGAAGGGGATCGAGGTGTTGAGCGCGGAAGCCACGAGCGCAGTACTGATTTCGCCGTTGTGCCACACGCCGGCGATGACTACGGTGACCGCGGTCATGGAGCAGACGATTATCGTGTCGATGAAGACCCCGATCATGGAAATGTAGCCCTGCCGCATTGGTTTGGTCGTCCGGGCGGCGCTGTGGGCGATTCCCGCGCTGCCGAGCCCGGCCTCGCTGGATATGACGCCCCTGCGGATGCCGTACTGAACCGTACGTGCGATCGTGGCTCCTGCGAATCCTCCGATCGCCGCCACCGGGGTGAAGGCGCTCTCCACGATCAGCCACAGGGCCGCCGGCAGGGCTTCGATGTGTGTGAATACAACGTAACACACGCTGACGGCGTAAACGACCACCATGGTGGGTACGAGCCTTTCGGCGACGAGGCCAATACGCTTTATCCCGCCGATGATGACCACGGCCAGGATGACGGTCAGCAGGAGACCGGTGATCCACTTGGCCACGTCGAACTGGGTGCTCATCACGAGGGCGATGGAATTCGCCTGGCCGATGTTGCCCCCACCCAGGCCACCCAACGTGGCGCAAAGGGCGAAGATGGCGCCAATGGTGGGCAGGTTCAGGCCCTCCTTCAGGTAGGACATGGGACCGCCGAGCATGAGGCCGTCCCGGGTCTTCCCCCGGTACCTCAGCGCCAGCACGGTCTCGGCATACTTCGTCGCCATGCCCAGGGGCGCCATGGCCGCCATCCAGAAGGCCGCGCCCGGGCCTCCGACTGCGATGGCCGTGGCCACGCCGGCGATGTTGCCGTTGCCGATGGTCGCCGCCATGGCGGTAGTCAGCGCCTGGAACGGCGATATGTCGCCTGAATCCTGCTCGCCCTTGTCCCGCCGCAGGGCGCCCCGCATGACCAGGCCGATGGCCGTGCCGAACTTCCGGAACTGGACTCCCCTGCTGGCCACGGTGAGCATGAGACCCAGGATGGCGAGCACACCGATCGTCCAGGGACCCCACATGAAATCGGAAATCGCGCGCAGGACGGCATCCATGGCGTACCTCTTTCTCCGAAGTCGAGTTGACGTTGAATGTAAACGGCTTAAACCGGGAGACAGGTTCAATCTACTGAGCCGTGGCGGTGATACAAGGGAAAGTAGGGAAAGTAAGCAGCGGCCGGTCCCTTAAGTCCTGTTTTCATTGTCACCGCCATTGACGGCTTTTATTTTGGGAGTTCACATCTTTTCCGCTTCATCCGGAGTTCCCATGGCTTACCGGACATATGGGGTGCTGCTGGTGAGTTTCAGCAGGCACAGCCACCAGCGCAGCTTCGTTCCCGCCTTCGTGGATCATCCCCGAGTCCGGATCGTCGGGGTTGCGGACGATAAGGACATCGACCCATATCTCGAACCGCTGAACCGGTCCTGGGCCGACCGGCTGGGCGTACCCTATCACCAGGGCATCGAAGCGGCCGTGCGGCGGTCCGAAGTGGACATCGTGAGCATCGGTCACGAGATAGAACGGCGCGCCGAGATCGCTATGATGGCCGCGGACGCGGGGAAGCACCTGTGGATCGACAAATTCATCGGCGCCGACATGGACGAGTGCAACGCCGTCGTCGACGCCGTGGATGGATCAGGTGTCTCAACCATCCTTCCCAGTTACGTTTACAACGATCTTGTCAACCAGTTCCGAAGGATGATTAGTACGGGTTTTCTCGGCGAGTTGACGGCGATGCACGTCGATATCCTCTTCGCGAAAGGGATTCCCCGGTCCATCTCGAAGGCCCGGTGGAAAACGGATTTCCTGCCGCCGGGGAGATGGAAGTTCCCGGACATCAAGCGGGAGATTCTGACCGTCGGCGCCTACGCCGTGGCTCTGGTACAGCAGTGTTTCGAACCCATCGCGGAAGTGTACGGCCAGGGCGGAGCCTATTTCTTTCCGGAGCACGCCGCCCATGGCGCGGACGACTTCGGAACGCTGACGCTCGTCGATCGATCGGGCCGGGTGGCCTCCATATCGGCAGGCCGCAGCGGTATCGCGTCTCACGGAGCGGGCGGACCGAACCAGGCCTACCTCTTCGGCACGAAAGGCACGGGTCGGATCGACGGGAAGCGTCCGGGTGTCGACACCCACTTGAGAAACCGCATCGTTCATGGTGATTTCAGCGTTGGCGACGACGATCCCATGCAGTGGCACAGCGGTCCGCCCACGCTCCTGGCCTCAACCGGCCCCGACTTCTCGACCGAAGCGCTGAAGGACCTGGTAAACGCGCTGGACACCGGTGGCAGTCCCCGCTACACCGTCCACGACGCGCGGGATCTCATGGAAGTCCTGCTGGCCGGATACGATTCCATAGTCCGGCATGGATCCGTGCAACTGCCGGTACGGGGCAAGGAGGCCTCGTGATTCCCATCGACGGGCTGGTGATCGGCGGTAAGCAGGATTACGACCTGTTTCGGGAGGACACCGAAGGGCAGGCCGGCATGGCCTTCGCCGGGGTACCCGGAAGCATGCGCGACGGCGGGGGCGCTGGATCCGACGGAGAGACTACGGTTGCCTCTGCACCGGGTGTGTTCGAAGCATACCGGCCCCGCAGGGTCCTGTTCCTCTCCCCCTACCGGGGCATGGCCGCGGACGTTGAACGTCTAACGGCAAGCGGCGTCGAAGTGCGGACTGCCGGGCCGCTTCCCAGGTTTTCGCCTCGACGGATCCACCCGCCCATCGTCGATATGCAACATGCCGACCGAGGTTTCACGGCGATGCTGGAAATGAGCCGGGACGCCGATTTCGGAGAGCCGGTATATCTGAGGGTGATTTCCTCCCCGGATGGCGGACGGTGGAGCAAGTGGTGGTGCGCTTTCCGGCAGTGCCGCATGGCCGGTGCCCTGCTTGGTGCTCGGCTGCGCAGGATATACGTTGCATCCACGGGCAGCGCGGACCGGGGGCATGTGTCCATCACGCTGAAAACGGAACGTGATTCCACCGGTCATCTACTGGTCGCGTCACGTGGATCCGGACTGCGGGACGATGTGTTCTTTCTGGGTACCGGCGGCACACTCGCCGGAGATGCCCTGCTCAATCGACCGGGCGTGTACGACGGATCGAACTACAGGTTGCTACCGGACCCGGCCTTGAGACGCCTGGCCGATCTGTGGAATGCAGATGCGGTCGCCGAATTGAACGGCGCCGAATACCGGTTCTATTACGGCCTTCTTCGCGCGATCGGAAGGGCGTCCCGATCGGGGATTGGAATATGCCTGGATTACCCCGGTGTATGATGTTTTTGACTTCTGACAGGTCGCACACTGTAAGGGATTCGTGATACCATGACCGTGATTGCTTCTACCGCGGCCAACGTGGATTCGGACGAGACCGTTCGCGCGCCCGTCGCCTTCCACCAACGCATGCTGAAAAATCCCATGGTCTGCGCGGGTGGCGGCATGGTCCTTTTCCTGGTGGTCATGGCACTGGCCGCGCCGGTCCTAACCGGACTGGGTTTCCTCGAGGATCCCATGCGCCAACTCTCTGACGGGCTGGACGCCGACGGACTGCCCATCCCGCCAGGGGACCGGTTCCTGATCGGGACGGACCACCTGGGCCGGGATATGCTGGCCCGGTTGGTTCACGGCACCCGTATCTCCCTGTTCGTGGGTATCGTGGCCATGCTGATCGCAGTCTGCGTCGGAGTGACCGTGGGCATGCTCGCGGGGTACCACGGCGGCTGGGTGAACACTGTGCTTATGCGCGGGACCGACGTGATGCTGACGATCCCGGGCCTGCTTCTGGCTATCGCCTTAGCGGGGCTGATGGACGGACGGGTGATTCACCTGCATCCCGATGCGCTGGACTGGCACGGGCTGGACATTACGCTCAAACGCGGACTCGTCAGCGTGTTCCTCGTCATCGGCCTGATCAGTTGGACCTGGATCGCCCGGACCATAAGGGGACAGGTCCTGGTCCTGAAGACCCGGGAGTTCGTCGCTTCATCGCAGGCCATCGGCTGTTCGGACGTACGTATCATGTTCCGGCACCTGTTGCCGAACGTCATGCCCCTGGTCATTGTGCTCGGTTCCCTGGCTACGGCGAATACCGTCCTGCTCGATGCCGGGTTGAGCTACCTGGGCGTCGGCGTGCCGCCGCCCACACCGTCTTGGGGAACCATGATCGCGGAAGGGCAGCCCTACTTCATCGTTTCTCCGCACCTTACCATCGCACCGGGTGTGTCCATTATCGTGGCCGTGGTGGGATTCAACCTGCTGGGACAGGGCCTGCAAGAGGTGCTGGATCCTTATGTGAAGGATGGACAGGGGAAGTGAACGGGATCATGGTTGCCTGCGGATCTTACCTGCGTAAGCGTATATACCGGTGGCGTATATACAATGTGTCTACAAACCCTCGATGCGGGATCCTGGTTCCCCTCTGGCTCGCGATCCTCTTCTTATCCGCGTCCTGTGGAGGAGACGGCCGGCTCGAGCGGCTGCATCCCGAGGAGAACGTGCTGCGGATCGCCGTACCGTCGGATCCACGATCGCTCGATCCGGCCATCGCCTACGACGTGGTGACCTGGCCGCTCGTGCGCACCCTGTTTCACGGTCTGGTCGACTATGACGACGACCTGAATCTGGTACCCTGGCATGCGCGATCATGGACGATCTCCGAGGATGGACGGACGATCACTTTCAAACTGCGACAGGACATACGATTCTCGAACGGCCGGCCGATAACTTCCGAAGATTTCGCCTATTCCCTCCAACGGATTCTGAATCCAGCCGTCAAGTCCCCCGGACAGGGATTCTATCGGAATATAGCCGGTGCAAGAGCGTTTCAGGACGGTTCGGCGGACCGGGTCTCCGGCCTGCGCACCCCCGATCTGGAGACCCTCGAGATCGAGCTGGTCCAACCCGATCTGCCTTTTCTCTACTGTATCGCCATGCCCTTTGCCTATGCCGTTCCCCGCGAAGAAGTGGAGCGGCACGGGGACGAGTTCGGCCGGTATCCCGTGGGATCCGGCCCCTTCACGCTGGCGCGGTGGCAACGGGGCACGGGACTGAGGCTGGAGAAGAACCCGGGCTACTACCGGGCGGACGATATCCGGCTTGAAGCCATCGATCTGATGGTCGGAGGGGATGAAACCCTGCATATGATGATGTTCGAGCGCGGCGAGCTGGATATCGCGAGTGTCACGTCAACGGGTATTCCTGACGCGGACTTTATCCGGGTTATGAACGATCCCGTGCTCAGCAAGCGCGTCGCCCACCAGCCGTTGAACGCCATTCAGTACCTTTCGATGAACACCGAACTGCCGCCTTTCGACAACGTAAACGTGCGCAGGGCGGTAAACCACGCCATCGACCGCAAGCGTATCGTAGGCCTGATCAGCGACCGGGGGATTCCCGCCCGGGGCGTGCTGCCGCCCGGCATGCCGGGATTCAACGAAGCGCTCACAGGATATGACCACGACCCGGAAAAGGCCAGGACACTGCTCGAGGAGGCCGGATTTTCGGAAGGATTTACCACCGAGCTCATGGTCACGGCCCAGAGCGGTATTGATTCCAAGATCGGACAGGCGGTGCAGCAGGACCTTGCAGAGGTCGGTATAACCGTGGAGATCAGGCCGGTGACCGGTCCAACGCGAATCGAAGCGACGGGCCGGCGCGGCGCGGTGCCCTTCGCCACCTTCGGCTGGTACCAGGACTATCCTGACCCGAGCAACTTCCTCGACGTGCTGCTGAATGGCAACCGGATCACAGAGGTACACAGCACCAACGTGGCGTTCTATGACAATGAGCGGGTCAATGCTTTACTGAACGAAGCGTCCTCCAGTACCGATCAGGGCCATCGACTGGCCCTGTACCAGGAAGCGGAACGGCTGATCGTGGATGACGCACCCTGGGTGTTTCTGTACTACCCGCAGATGTACCTGCTTCGTCAGCCGTGGCTGAAGGGACTGAAGCTCAATCCGGTCTGGCCCATCCGCTACGAACTGATGTGGGTCGAACCATGAAAAACAAGACGGACCATCGCGGAAGACCAACATGCTGAATCGAATCCTGCGGCGCCTTGGCTGGGCAGTCGTGATACTGTGGGGAACGACGGTGATTACGTTTCTCATCGTCCACGCGGTTCCGGCCGATCCGGTCAGAGTATACGCGGGGGCGAACGCGGACGCGGAGACGATCGAGCGGATCCGATCGGAAATGGGTTTCGACGATCCCCTTGTCGTACAGTACGGACGCTACATCGGCAACCTGTTGCAGGGCGACCTCGGCACGTCCCTGGTGACGGGAGAACGGGTGCTTGACGCCATTCTGGTGCGGTTTCCCGTCACTTTCTCCCTGGCCCTGACAGCGGTTTTCCTTTGGATGCTGATGAGTGTGCCCCTGGGTGTCCTTACGGCGAAGTACAGGGGCCGAGCCATCGACCGGACCGTGCTCATCGTATCCCTGGTCGCCATATCCCTGCCCGTCTTCTGGCTGGCGCGCATGTTGCAATACTACCTGGCCTACCGGACCGGCTTGTTTCCCGTGGGCGGGCTGGCGGGCTGGACCCACATCATTCTGCCCGCGGTGACTCTTGCCCTGGTCATTACGGGTTACTACGCCCGATTGGTCCACACGAACATGGTGGAGGTGCTGAACGCCGATTACGTGCGCGTGGCCCGTGCCAAGGGGATCCCCGAGTATGTCGTGTTGTTCAAGCATGGACTGCGGAACGCGGTAATCCCCGTCATCACCATCCTAGGCCTCGACATGGCTGCGCTCATGGGCGGCGTGGTGTTCACCGAGAACGTATTCGCCCTGCCCGGACTGGGCGTCCTGGCCCTGCAATCGGTCTTCAATCTCGACGTTCCCATGATCATGGGCGTCGTACTCTTCTCGGCCGCGATGGTAGTCTGTGCCAATATCGTGGTCGATTTCGTGTACATGTGGATCGATCCGAGAGTCGAAGGAACTTAGCGATTTGCGGATCGGGGTCCTGCAAAGCGCTGCAGGTTGCTACGGCAACTGCCGCAACTGCTGCGACCCGCCGCACGCACGCGGACGCTAGCCGTAATCAGGAAATCAGCGCGGTGGCGCTGGTCAGGAAAGCAGGGCAGACGACAGCAGGTCCACCACCAGTTCTTCCTCTTCGTACCCGTAGGCCAGCCAGAACTGGTTCTCGTCGTGATCAAGGATCATGGTGGGGAACTTGTCGGCGTGGAGGGACCGGCGCAATTCGAAATCCTTGTGGAGCAATTCGTCGGTGTGGTTTGAAACGAGGTCCTCGCAGAAGCGGTCGACATCCAGTCCCGCTTCCCCGGCGAGTTGCGCGAGCGTCTCCGCGTTCGACGGATTCCGCGCTTCGAGGTAATAGGCCCGCTGAATGGCGTTAAACATCGCCTCCGTCCCTTCCGGCCGTTGCATCCCGGCGGCGATGACCGCCCGGCAGGCAGGGTAGGTCGATCTTCGCGGCTCGCAGTCCTTCCAGAAATCCCAGTTGAATTCCGCACCCGTCCGTTCTGCGACCAGCCGCCACTGGGACTGCACGTAGGACCGGGTTTCACCGGACATGGGTTCTTCAGCATCGCGGGCCAGGCCGCCCATGACGTAGCGAATGGGGATTTCGACCGGTAGCACGCCGGAGACCGACTCCAGCACGGGGCTGAATCCCCAGCACCAGGAGCACATGGGATCGGCGATGTAGTAGAGCACGTCCCGTTGCATGGCACGCCTTCCGCGAGTCGCCTGAAACCAACCAAAAAGACCTGTGCGAGTGTATTCCCGGAACGTATTATAATGAAGCCGAGATCACTTTTCCAAGAGTATATATCAGGAGGAGATGCACATATGTTCAACGGACTGGGCATGGACATGGGAAACCTGCCGCGGTTGTCGCGCGCCCGCACGCGATCCATCTCGCCGGAAAACACGGATGGCGGCAAGGGCCGGGGCGGCATGGCCACGGAGGGCACCGGAGCCCACAACGCGCGGCATCTCGGGCAGGGTTGGAAGGTTTCCCCATCCTTCGACATCGAAGCCGGCGAAACACTGACGATGGCCGATATAGAAGGATCCGGGGCCATACAGCATATCTGGCTGACACCCACCGGCCACTGGCGCTTCGCCATACTCCGCATATTCTGGGACGACGAGGAACATCCTTCCGTGGAATGTCCCGTAGGTGATTTTTTCGCCTGCGGCTGGAGTGAATACGCGCACGTGTCGTCGTTAGCCGTGTGCGTGAACCCGGCCAGCTCTTTCAACTGCTACTGGGAAATGCCATTCCGCAAACGTTGCCGCATCACGCTGGAGAACATCGCCGACGAGAAGATGCGCGTGTACTACCAGATCGACTACACCCTGACCGAAGTGCCCGACGACATCGGCTACTTCCACGCAAACTTCAGGCGCGTGAACCCCCTTCCGTACAAAAAAGTATTCACCATTGTCGACGGTGTGAAGGGGCACGGCCATTACGTCGGCACCTACATGGCGTGGGGATCCAACAGCAACGGATGGTGGGGCGAGGGCGAGATCAAGTTTTACATCGACGGGGACGACGAGTTTCCGACGATCTGCGGGACGGGCGTCGAGGACTACTTCTGCGGATCATACAACTTCGATATCGATGGCCGGTACGTGGAATACACCACCCCGTACGCGGGCATGCCCCAGGTCATCCGCCCGGACGGCCTGTATAAGTCCCAGCAGCGCTTCGGCATGTACCGGTGGCACGTGTCGGATCCCGTACGGTTCGAAGAAGATCTCAGGGTGACGATCCAGGCGCTGGGCTGGCGTCAGCTGCTCGGTTTTGCCGAAGGCGGCCCCTTTCAACCGCTCCAGGACGATATCGCTTCGGTGGCATTCTGGTACCAGACCCTGCCGAGTGAACCCTTCCCCGCGTTGCCGGACCGGGATCGACTGGAAGTCATCTGAGTGGGAGGAATGTTACACGCGGCGGTACGGCACGTGCACCGGTCCGCGGGAGCATAATGGAACCGGAACAGCTTCAGTCGGTCCGCAGCCGGATCACGCACACCCTGTTCGTTACCCAGGCCCTCTTCGGCGCTACTCAGGTCGCGGCCTTCACCGTGGTGCCCATCCTGGCGGCGCAGCTAGCCGACAGCGAGCGCATGACGGGCGTGCCCATGACCATCGCTTTTCTCGCCCGCTCGATCAGCGCTTTCCCCTTCGGCTGGATCATGGACCGCCTGGGTCGCCGGGCCGGGCTTACGGCCGGGTACGTGTCGTCCCTGATCGCCGCGGCAACGAGTTTCCTCAGCGTGGCCGTCCATTCCTTCGCCGGGTTCTGCATCGCGTCCTTTTTCGCAGGCATGGCGCGCAGTTCCAGCGAGCAGGCCCGGTTTGTCGGCGCCGAAATCTACCCCGAGTCCGAACGGGCGCGCATCATCGGCCGAATCGTTTCCGCCGGCACGATCAGCGCCATCGCCGGCGCCATGATGGTGGCGCCAGCGGGGATCTGGATCGCCCAATACGGCTACCCGCCCATGTCCGGCCCCTTCGTCGTCGGCGTGGGCCTGAGCCTTGCCGCAGTCCTGCTTACCGTATTTCTCGTCCGCCCCGATCCGCTGGACATCGCCCGGCGGATCAGACCTTCAGCTGAATCGGATATCGACGAGTCGACCGCACGTCCCGTGCGGGAAATCCTCCGTAACGTGCACGTCAGATACGGGATCACGGCCATGGCCATCGGCCAGTTCGTCATGACGCTGCTCATGGTGATTACCCCGCTGCACATGAGTCACCACGACCATGGTACGTGGCTGATCTCCTGGGTCATCATGGCCCACGCTATCGGCATGTTCGGGGTTTCCGGCATAACCGGCCGCCTGATCATGCGGTGGGGGCAGCACAATGTGATCATATGGGGCATGATCATCCTCCTCGTCTCCTGCGTGATCGCACCTGTTTCACCACGGTTCATTCCGCTCGCGATCGCCCTCTTCCTCCTGGGGCTGGGGTGGAACTTCTGTTTCATCGCTGGCTCGTCTCTGCTTTCCAATGCGCTCGCCCCCCTCGAACGTGGACGCGTCCAGGGCGTCAACGAGATGTTCATCGCGCTGGCAGCGAGCTCCGCCAGCCTGGTGACGGGGTTTCTATTCGAAATGGGCGGTATGCTGCTGCTGGCCGCGATCGGGACGGCCTTTTCCGTCGTGCTGGGATGCTACAGCCTGCTCTACGCTCGGAAAACGGGTCGGGAAACGCAAGCGGAAGCAGCGGGTTGAGCGCGGTTTGATTACTTGTACATTTATTGTGTGGTTTACGGCCGAACCGGTTCGGGGATCTCGTCCACCGAGGCACATCCCAGGTTGGCCATGTTGACTTCGAGATCGGCCTTGAGGATCTCGAAGGCATGATCGCCCCCCGTTTTACCGAATGCGCCCACGCCGTACATGAAGGCCCTTCCCAGCAGCACGAAATCTGCGCCCAGCGACAGGGCCCGGATGATGTCCAGTCCGGTGCGCACCCCGCTGTCGAACAGGACACGGGCCCGTCCATTGACCTGGCGGACGATGGGTGCAAGCGCGTCGATGGCGGCGAGCGTGCCGTCAAACTGCCGCGCGCCGTGGTTCGAGACCTGGATGCCGTCCACGCCGGTCTCTATCGCCCGTTCCGCGTCGTCGGGATGAAGGATGCCCTTCACGATCACCGGTCCGTCCCAGATATCGCGCGCCTCACGGATATAGTCCCAGTCCAGCGTACCGCCCAGTTCCTGGCCGACGTAACTCGCCACCTCGCCCATCTGCTTCGAATCGGCGTATTTTTCGATGGCCCTGAGCCTGGGCAGGCCGGCGAGCAGGGTCTGAATCGTCCAGGTGGGATGCATCAGCGCTTCGTAAACGAACCCGGCCGTGATCCGCGGCGGCGTCTCCAGGCCCGCCCGGCTGGTCCGTTCCCTGCGGCTGCCCACGGGCACGTCCGCCGTGACCACGAGCGTATGGAAGCCGGCGTCCATGGCGCGCTTCAACAGATCGTCCCGTATTTCCCGCCGCCTGGGAGGATATAGTTGAAACCAGCCCATGTCACCTACCAGGGGGCCGACCGACTCGGGCGACTGCGTGGCTACCGTACTCAGGCAGTAGGGAAAGCGGTATTTCGCGGCTGTGGCGGCCAGGATAAACTCCGCCCTGGGCCACATGAGCCCAGTCAGTCCCACCGGCGAAACGCCAAAAGGCACGCTGTACGTCCGGCCGAACAGTTTCGTGGTCAGATCGGGCTTCAGTTCGCCCCGCATGAACACCGGCGCGAGCATGACTTCCGCCATGCGTTCCAGGTTCCTCGCCACCGCACGTTCGTCCCCTGTCCCGCAGTCCAGGTATTCCCACGCAATGTGCGGCAGTCTCTTGCGGGTCAGTCTGCGCAGGTCGCTCACTGCCGGATATCGCTGCAACCGTCGTTTGAATCGTTTTTCCGTCATGTTGTTCGTTCCGCTCGGGCGGTAAATGATGGTTGATTTCAGCCGTGGTACCGCGTAATTTGCTATGGGCCTCGCGCCGCGAGTCCGGCGGCGAGCGTACCCCAAGATATAGGTATGCACTCAAAAAAAGCAAGGCGATCAAATGGAAAGCAATCCACTGCTGAACTGGAACGACCTGCCCTCCTTCGACCAGATCGAAATCGGTCATATCGAACCGGGCATCCATGCGGTGCTTGAACGATGCGAACGGTCCGTAGTCCGTCTCGAGGAAACAGCGCCGTGCACCTGGCACGCGCTCATGGACCCGCTCGAGAAAATAGAAGACGACCTGGGACGCACATGGGGCATCGTGTCCCACCTCCACGGGGTGAAGAACTCACCTGAACTGCGGGAGGTCTACGACCCCCTGCTTGCTGAAGTGGTCAAGTTCAGCAACCGGCTCGGCCAAAGCGGACCCCTGTACCAGGCGTTCTGCGCCTTGCGGGACAGTGACGAAGCAAAGCAATTCGAACCCGCGCAGGAGCGTATACTGGCGTCGGCTATCCACGAAGCCGAGTTGAACGGCGTGGGGCTCGACGACGCGGGACGCGAACGCTACAACGAGATCAGCGAACGGCTCGCGGAACTGAGCACGAAGTTTTCGAACAATGTCCTCGACGCCACCAAGGCCTACAGAATCACGCTGACAGAATCTGAAGAAGTCGACGGGCTTCCGGCTACCCTGCTCGAACTGGCAGCGGACACGGCCCGGCAGGAGGGACACGAACAGGCCACTTCGTCGGACGGTCCGTGGGTGCTCACGCTGGACTATCCCAGTTTCATGCCGTTCATGCAGCACAGCAAGCGACGGGACCTGCGGGAGCAAATGTACCGCGCCTTCGTTTCCAAGGCGTCGGACGGACAGTGGGACAACCGGGATGTAGCCAGGGAGATCGTCGCCCTGAGGAACGACAAGTGCAGACTGCTCGGGTTTAATACCTTCGCGGAGTTGAGTCTCAGTCGGAAAATGGCGCCTGATGCGGGATCTGTGCGGGGCCTGCTCAACGAACTGAGCTCGGCGAGCCGCGGCGCCGCCAAACACGACATGGAGGCGCTCAAGGCGCTGGCAGGCGTCGAGAAAGACGGCGAACTGAGGCACTGGGACGTCCCCTACTGGTCGGAACGGCTTCGCGAGACGCGCTACGACCTGAAGGACGAAGAACTCAGACCCTATTTTCCGTTGCCCCGCGTGTTGAACGGATTGTTCGAACTCACGGAGCGGCTGTTCGAGGTGCGCCTGGAGGAGACGACCGGCGAAGCACCGGTATGGCATGAAGACGTACAGTACTTCCGGGTATACGACGATCGGAACGAACCCGTGGCGGGGTTCTACCTGGACCCGTACAGCCGTCCCGCGGAGAAGCAGGGCGGCGCGTGGATGGATACGCTGGTGGGCAGAAGCGCGGTCATGGCTTCCTCCGGACAGGCTGCCCGGCTGCCCGTGGCCTATATGATCTGCAACCAGGGTAAGCCCGTCGGCGGCAAACCCTCCCTCATGACGTTCCGGGAAGTGGAAACCCTTTTTCACGAGTTCGGCCACGCCCTCCAGCACATGTTGACGAACATCGATTACGGCATGGCGTCCGGTATTTCCAACGTGGAATGGGACGCGGTGGAGATCGCCAGTCAGTTCATGGAAAACTGGTGTTACGACCGGGCGACGTTGAAAGGCCTGGCACGCCATTACGAGACGGACGAACCGCTGCCGGATGAAATCATCGATCGCCTGCTTGGCGCCAGGACGTTCCGGGAGGGCAGCAATACCCTCAGGCAGGTGAACTTCGGCCTGCTCGACATGGAGCTGCACGAAGGTTTCGATCCGGAGGGATCGGAGACCATCCTAGACGTGCAGCGCCGGATCGATGCGCAGACGCTGATCCTGCCGTCGCTGGCGGAGGATCGGTTCTTCTGTTCGTTCTCCCACATTTTCGCGGGAGGTTACGCGGCAGGATACTATAGTTACAAGTGGTCGGAAGTGCTCAGTGCGGACGCCTTCTCCGCGTTCCAGGAAGCGGGTCTGGATAACGACGGGGAGATGCGTCGCCTGGGCCGCAGGTTCCGCGATACCATCCTCGCCCTCGGCGGCAGCCGGCATCCCATGGACGTCTTCAGAGATTTCCGCGGGCGGGAACCTACCACGGAAGCGCTGCTTCGCCAGGGCGGCCTTCTGGAGGCGGGCGGTGAAAGTCGCTGAGCGGCAGATTCAGCGTCTTCCTGGCCTACACCGGCGGGTTGCTCCATGAAAGACTCCGTTCGCATCGGCATGATCGGCGCCGGGCACATTGCGCATTCCCATGCGGAGGCCTGGCGGAAGGAAGCCTCGCTGACCGCGGTCGCCAGCCGCCGTATCGAAAGCGCCCGATCTCTGGCGGACCGGTATGGCATTCCCCACGTGTGCCGGGATGTCGACGAGTTGCTCAATCGCAGCGACGTCGACGCCGTCGGCATTACCACGCCCCATCACCTGCATCATCCAATCGCCCTGGCGGCCCTGAATGCCGGTAAGTCCGTATTCTCCGAGAAACCTCTCGCGATGAACGGGTCACAGGCACGGGAGATGTGGCTCGCAGCCCGTCGCTACGGGGCAAAAACCGGTATCCAGTCGGGCCTTCGACTCTTTTCCGCGCTCCGGCTCCTGTCCCGATTGTTGCGGGACGGAACAGCCGGGAGAGTCCATACATTCGACGCCCACTGGTCCTTCGACTGGGCAAGGCAGCCCGATTTTCCGCTCACCTGGCGGTTCCGTCGGGCCGAAGCGGGCACCGGGGCCCTGGGCGATCTCGGGGTATACATGATCGACGCGGCCCGGTGGCTCGTCGGCGAGATATCGCAGGTGAATGCGGAACTGGCCTTGTACGTGACGCACCGTCCATTGCTCACCGCGGAAGATCATTTCGGTGAACTGCGTAGGAAGCACCGGGAAGGGGAACTGGATATCCCGCGCGAGACCGGGCAGGTGGAAAACGATGACGTCTGCCAGTTAATGCTGCGGTTCGAGAACGGAGCCCGTGGGTCGATCCGAGCCAGCAGGCTGCACCAGGAACATACCCTGCGCGTGGATTGCGAGCGGACTTCCTATTTCTGGCAGATGGAGGGCGGCGGAGACCTGATGGAACGGGCTTCGGACGACAAATACATGCCCGTATGGGTTCCTGCAACGTCCCACGATGACAGCATCGTCACGACTTTTCTGGACAATATCCGACAGGACCGGGACGAGGCGCCCACCTTCCGTGATGGCCTGGCGGCCCAGCTTGTGATTGACGCGGCGGTAGAGTCGAACGACACAGGCAGGTGGGTTGAAGTTGAGCGAATCTAGGGACCTGGGGATGCTCCCGAAGTACGAAAAGCCGGTGAGTCGCCAATGAATCTCGATTTCCTGCTTGTATCCGCTACGAATATTGAACAGGAGTCGATCCGTGCATCGATGAAAGTCGACGGAACGGATCGGCCCCAGGGGCGACCGTGGCACCTAGGCTCGTTGTCCGGAAAGTCGGTGCTCCTGATCGAGGGCGGCGTGGGACAGGTCAATACGGCCTCGGCCCTGACCCTGGCGCTGACACGCCATGAACCCGCTGTCATCCTGCAATTCGGTGTGGGCGGCGCATACTTGCGGTCAGGTCTCCGCGTCGGCGACCTCGCCGTCGCCACAGAGGAATGGTACGGTGACACCGGCATCGTGACACCGGAGGGCTGGATGGATATGGAGCAGATGGGGTTTCCCATGCTCGCCGGCCGTACGGCCGTCCACGGAAAGACGCCAGAGGAGCCCCTGTACAACAGGATACCGCTCGACGCAGCGCGAACGGAGAACATCCGGCAATGCCTCGCATCCGGATTGGAAGCCGAATCAGCACACCAGACCGTGGCCGGTTCCTTCGTCACCGTGCAGCAATGCAGCGGCGTCCAGTCGGTCGGCGATACGCTGGCCGCCCGTTATGACGGAATATGTGAGAACATGGAAGGCGCGGCGGCAGCTCATGTAGCCGTGGCGAACGGCATTCCCTTTGTGGAAATCCGCGGCATCAGCAACCGGGTGGTCGACCGAGACCTGTCCGGCTGGGATCTGCCCCTGGCAATCCGCCGCTGCCAGCAGGCGGTGAAACTGATCATGGAACAGGGAGTCCAATGACTGGGCGCGCGCTTAGCGGCTCTTTTCCAGGATATGTACTGCGTCTTCGATCCCGCATGTAAACAGGTAGCATCATGACACCCCTTTCACTCGGGTACTCTCCCTGTCCGAACGATACGTTCATCTTCTGTGCCTTGACCCAGGGCAGGATTCCCGATGCGCCTCCTTGCCGTGAGGTATTGGAAGATATCGAGTCCCTGAATACCCTCGCTCTTGAGCGGAAACTGGACCTGACGAAAATTTCCTTTCACGCCCTGGCCCACCTCAGGGACCATTACGTCCTGCTCCGGTCCGGTGGGGCGCTGGGCCGGGGATGCGGCCCCCTGGTGGTTTCGAGAGAACCGTTGTCGCCGGAACGGTTGAAGGGAAAGAAAATCGCGCTGCCCGGACGCCTGACCACGGCGGCACTGCTAATGAGGCTTTTCGATCCTGCCCTGGATCGACTGGTCTACCTTCCATTCGACGAGATCATGCCGGCCTGCGAACGCGGTGACGTCGACGCCGGGGTGATCATCCACGAAAGCCGGTTTACTTTCGCAGCATACGGCCTCTCGCAAGTGATCGACCTCGGAGCCTGGTGGGAGGAAGAGACCGGTCACCCGATACCCCTGGGAGGGATTCTCGCGCGGAGGGACCTGGGACGTTCGATGCACGAACGGCTCGACCGGTCGATACGATCGAGCATCGAATTCGCCTATGCCCATCCCTGTGAAGTCAGGCCCTATATCAGGCGCTACGCCCAGGAAATGGATGAAACGGTCATGCAGCAACACATCGATCTCTACGTGAATGAGTACTCCCTGCAGTATGGAGAGGACGGGGAAGCTGCTATTCACGACCTGTACGCACGCGCCGAGGAAGCCGGTATCGTGCCTGCGTCGGGTCATTCACTGTACGAGTGACGGCGCTTGCGCCAAGGGAAACCCGAGACGGTAATCCAGGTCTTGCGGGTGATCCGATATTATCGAAAGGAAGCAACATGCGAATACTGATCATGACGGACATGGAAGGGGTCAGCGGCATCGTGGCCTGGGACCAGGTAAACGGCGGCAAGCCCATGTACGAGGAGGGCAGGCGGCTGTATACAGAGGAGATCAACGCCGCCGTTCGGGGCGCACGGGCTGCGGGGGCAACGGAGATCGTGGTGGTCGACTGTCACGGCGCCGGGGGAGACTGGACCTTCAATTCGCTGGTGCCCGAGTTACTCGATCCCGGATGTGAATGGGTCGCGAAGCATCCCTGGTCGCGTTACACGGAGATGTTTGAAACGGGATGCGACGCCGCGCTTTTCGTCGGCATGCACGCCCGGGCGAACACCCCCGACGGCGTGATGTGTCACACGATCTCCACCACGGGCTGGCGCAGTTTGCATTTCAATGACGACGAGGTGGGTGAAGTCGGTATCAACGCCGCCCTGTGCGGTCACTACGGGGTTCCCGTGCTGCTGGTCACCGGCGACGAGGCCGTTTGCCGGGAATCCCGGGAACTCCTGGGCGAGAATCTGCCGGTCGTGGCCGTGAAACGGGGTCTTTCAAGGTACTCGGCCAGGCAGATTCCCCCGGTGCGGGCTCGACAGATGATCGAGGACGGAACGCGGCAGGCGCTTCAGGACATGCCGAATATCAATCCATACGTCCCAACGGCGCCCACGAAGATCACCATCGAATTGGACACCGTGGACAACGCATCACATCACAGGGGCAGGCAAGGAGTGTCGTTTCCCGACCCCCTGACCGTCGTCAGCGAGGGCCGGGACTGGATGGAAGCCTGGAATCAGATCTGGGGCTGGTAGTTGCTGGCCAGCCAGGTTTTTTCAAACTGATCTTCGAAAACGCCCGTTAGCGCGACTATCCGAGATGCCTACAGCTGTTCCATCAGGTTACGGACGAACCGCAGGTCCGAACGGGCGAGATCGACGACCGTGTCCACGGGTTCTCCCCCATATTCACTATGCATGGTGACGGGCCCGTCGAATCCCTGGGCCTTCAGCGTGGCAAGGGTCGTTTTCCAGTCTCCGAATCCCGTACCAAGACGGA
Organism: uncultured Gemmatimonadota bacterium; assembly: GCA_951812955.1. Lineage (GTDB taxonomy): Bacteria > JAAXHH01 > JAAXHH01 > JAAXHH01 > JAAXHH01 > JAAXHH01. The sequence goes on from OX638340.1 coordinate 479,011, forward strand.
CCACGTCGACCTCCCACCGCCTCTCGCCGTCCCGGATCCGCTGCACACGTGCGAGGTCCTTGAAGGACATGACGGAAAGGTATTCCCTGACGATGTTGAGCGCCATGTCGATCGGCTCCCCGCAGATGGACAGGTGTCCCACGTCCGCGAATACGCCGACGTGTGCGGGATCGAATCCCTGTACCACGTGCATGACTGCGGACGAATTCAGGCCCATGGAGTGCCCCGAATGGTTGTGTACGACCGTCTTTACACCCGTTTTCTCCGATAGGCGTTGAAATCCGTCCAGTTCCTTCCGCGCACGGTCCAGTTCCGTCCAGTAATCCGACCCCGGCGACCAGTGCCAGTACCCCAGCTTGATGTGCTTTACTCCGTTCTCGCCGCAGGCCTGGTAGTATTTCTCCGCGTAATCCAGCGTGGCCGTGGTGAAATCCCCCGGCGCGGTCACCAGTGGAATGGAAAGTCCAGCGTCTGAAAGCACCCGCGCGGCTTTCGGAAGGGCCCGGTCTATGTTGCCGGGATTCACCGGATAGCCGTCGCGCACGCACAGATCGGCGCCGGAAACGCCCACGCTCTGGACTTTCTCCGCTATTTCCGATATAGTCAGGCCCTCGAGATGCTTTGTGAACATGATGAACTGCATTAGTTAATTCCTCCATGAGTTTAGATGCGGGCAAAGTGAGGGACCCCCGGAAGGTGTCACGCCGCATGGATGAATCGGTACTCGAATGAAAGACGCTGATCGACTCCAATGTTCATTAACCTGCCGTGTACTCAATACGATTCCCATCGATGGGGTTGGTCCGGGAACCAGGCCAGGTCGACCCCCATGGCGACAAGTTGCCAGAACAGATAAGCGAGCAGGACGCCAATAAACATCCGTCGGACCTTCTGGTAAAGTGCCGGACCTCCAATGCGGAATACGATGGTCTGGACCAGCCACGCCAGGAAAATCGGCAAAAACGCGCTTCGCACCGGGGCGGACATGACGACCACCATGCCTATGGGATGGAGCGGCCACCACGGCAGGAGAATCCTTCCGGCCAGGAGCACGAACATCATTACAACGCCGCTCCCGAAAAACAGTACTTCGAGTTCATTGATCCGGGTCGCGTTGTTGACCCAGGTCACGATCAGATCGTAAAACTGGTTGCCCCGCGAGGTGCCCAGGTCGGTCCGCAGGCTCTGGGCACCGTAAGTGTTTCCGGCGTAGATCAGATATCCGATGGAAGCCGTGGCACTCAGGCAGAACGCCGCGGCCACGCTGGCGAAGAGGTGCTTTGCGGAGGGCTGCCGGCGGGAAACTCCATTCTCTGTTTTGTTAATGTACTGTGCCTGCATGCGCTGCCGCCACTGTGATTTGAGCCAGGCCACGTGGGATGTGCCAATCATGGTGAAGGTGCGCCAGTTGCGCGCGAACCCGTTGGCCATGCCCAGTGTCGTCAAATCGCCGTGGCTGATCTGGGACGAACCGACGATGGCGATGGAGAACTGGTGGCTGTTGATGGGCAGATCGAGCGTCACCACGCCCGTTTCGGCCACCACGCGCGCCATGGCGATATAGAAGATGAAGAGGAGCGTGATGAACAGGGCCATGATCGGCAGGGACAGACCGGCGGCGTACAGCCAGCACACGATGAAGGACATGCCAAGCAGGAATCCGAAGACGGCGGTCCGATAGGAGAACAGCTCTTCGGCGTCATCCAGCCGGCTGTTTCGGCCCAGCGCGTGCCGCCAGACTTCTTTCAGATGCCTACGGGCCATCCAGAGACCGAAGAGGACGAAGGTCACCAGCCCGGCGATCGACTGGATACCTGCCAGGCCCCCGTGGATGATGGTTCCGGAGGTGGAACCGATGCCGACCATGTTGAGCGTACCCTCCTGGAGCACGTAAAAGACCAGGAAGAACCACATGCTGAACAGGACGTCCCGGTTTACGAAGATCAGCAGGCAGAAGACGAAAACGTTCATCTGAAAGTTGAGCCCGGGAAAAGCGGGATCGAGGGTAAGAACCTGGGAATTCTCCGCCATGATTGGGAACGGGGGCCACGCACCCCAGAATGAGATGATGTTACAGATCATGAAAAGCGACATGACCACCGCACCGGACAGGGTCCAGCGGCTGATGCCGTCTGACTTTCCTTCGCCCAGTGAGATCAGGTGCAGGCCCACTTCTCCCAGGGGAAACTGGAGGCGTTCGTGTTCGACCCACTGTTTCCTGAGCATTACTACAATGCACGCGCCGACAAAAAGCAGGACTAGAATGAAGGAACCCCACCAGAACAGAGGGGACAGCCAGGCGCCCCAGGGGATGGACTGGCCGGACTGAAGTCCTTCGTAGAACACCCTTACCGCTGCCCGGTCACTGAGGACCAGCCATTCTGGCAGATAAGGAAAGAAGATGGATTCCCAGGCATTTTCCGGTGAAGCGAAGTAGAACGGCGCGGTGATCACGACGAGCAGGTACTTGGTCATGGCCTGGTCGGGCACCGTGGAGGCGATCCAGCCCATGGCGAAGATGACGATCATTTCATAGAAAGAAAGGGCCCAGGCGGGACGTATCCGACCGATTAAAACGTTGGGCAGCAGTACGCAGAACAGGAACGGGACGAGGAACACCGGTGGGAGATGGGTCGCTGCCGGTTCGATTCCGATCTGGTTGGCGGCGTATTCTCCCGTGAAACCGATGAATATCGAAAGCGCGGCCCCGATGAGGACCGCGCGGAAGGATCGGATATACTGAAGTATAATCGTTGTCATTGGACGGCTAAGGGAACCGGATCATGTCCATAGTACCTGGGCTGCGCGATCAGGACCACGCGGTCAGGTCCACGTGGTCAGATCCACACGGTCAATCGCAATCGGTCAGTTGCAGACAATCAGGACCACACGGTCAGCCCCATGACGAGATATACGACACCTGTGAGCACGGCGGCGATCATCGCATAAGGGATCTGCGTTCTGACGTGATCGATATGGTCGGATGCGGCGCCTGTCGAGGCGAGGATGGAGGTGTCAGAGAGCGGAGAGCAGTGATCGCCGAAGACCCCGCCGCCGGCCACGGCCGCTATGGTCGCGTATACGATGTCGGTCAATACGTCCCCCGAATATACCAGGGCCACGGGCACCGCGATCGGCAGCATGATGGCAAAGGTACCCCAGGAAGTTCCGGTGGAAAAGGCCATCACGGCCGCCAGCACGTAGGCGCACAAGGGGAGCATGGACGGGGTGAGGAAATCCCTCGAAATCGATACCATGTAGTCGGCCGTGCCCATGTCTTTGCTCAGCTGGTTGATGGTATAGGCGAAAGCCAGGATCATAATGGCCGGCATGATCCCCTTGATACCCGTCATCGCCGTGTCCATGATGTCGTTTAGCTGAATGCCCTGTATACGAATCGAAATACCCAGGAAAATCACGACGGCGAGATAGGCTTCGAGCGTCTTCGCGGACCCGGTTAGAATGAACGAGCCCAGGACGATGACGATAATCAGGATGACCGGCAGGATGAAGTTCAGGAACAGGCGCGGCTTGATTTCCGGGAACATCGGGGTCTCGGTCAGTTCCCGTCCGATGAGCGGTACCGCCCCGTCTCTGAGCACCTTGCCTTCCTTCAAAGCCCTGCGTTCCGCTTTCTTCATGGGACCGAATTCGGGGACCAGCCCGGCGGAGAACAGACCGACCAGAATTACCGCCGCGAAGGCATAGATATTGTAGGGAATGGAATGTATGAAGGCGTTCAACGCATCGCCGGGATTGGCTATGGGGCCCATGCCGATGGTGAGTCCCGATATGTAGATCGCCCATCCCGTGAAGGGCATGAGCACGATGACCGGGGCCGAGGTGGAGTCTGCGATATAGGCCAGCTTCTCCCTGGAAATCCGCGCCTTGTCGGCCAGGCTCCGCATCGTGGTCCCGACGAACAACGGGCTGAAGTAATCGCTGAAGAAGACGAACATGCCCAGCACCCACGTCCAGAGCTGCACGCCCTTGCGCGACAGCTGTCGGTACGCCACCCACTGGGTAAACGTCTGGATGGCGCCGGTTCGGATGAAAAAGGCGATCATGATCCCGATGCAGATCTCGAGAAGGAATACCCAGGAGAAACTGGTGTTTCCGATCGCGTTGATCATCAACTCGGAAAACCCCAGGGGACCCTGACCCGATATCAGGACGCCGACCAGGCAGGCCACCGCCAGGGAATACACGGCGTTCCGGGTCGTGAAGGCCAGCACGATGGCAAGGGCCGGTGGCACGATGGAGAGGATGCCGAGGTTTGTTTCCATGCTGGTTCCGGGAATCAGGTACTGGACAGGATTTCAACTAAGAAACATCTATCGGGTTCCTCAGGCAACAACCTATATTGTCGGGGACAATGAGAATCTGGCACACTGAGTTGAGATTTCTGCCATCTACCACGTTTTGATCGGCGAGAGCACCCCCGAGGCCCTGAATCCATGGAACACCTCAGCTACATGCTGATCGATCCCCCAGCTCGATGGGGCGGGAGTATCGACGATACCTTCGGTTTCATAAGAAACAGCGGATATACCGGCGTGGAACTTAACCTCACACCGGAACTGGTGAGCCGGCTGGATGAAATCGAACGCGCTGCCCGCGGAAATCAACTGCGCGTTGTTTCCCTGCTCACGGGTGTGGCATACGAGGACGGGCTCTGTCTCAGCTCCCCAGATGAATCAATCCGCGAAATGACCGTCGCCCGTCTGGTGGAGAACCTGGAGACCGCGGAACGGTTCAACGCCATACTCGTGGTCGGATTGCTTCAGGGACTGCGGTCCGATGAACCGGACCCGGATGTCGCCAACGAACGGATCGTCTCCTGCCTGCAGCTTGTTGGAAGGGAAGCGGAATCGAAAAGTATAGACATTGTGATCGAGCCGGTAAACCACCTTCAAGTGGGGTTCAATCACAGCGTGGGCGAGGTCCGTAAACTGATCCGCACCATCGGGTCGAGCGCTTTTCATCCCATGGTCGATACGATTCACATGAATATCGAAGAGACCTCTCTCGTCAAGCCGATCCAAGACTGCGGCGCCAGTCTCAGGCACGTGCATCTCTGTGAAAGCCACGGCGGCCTGCCGGGAACCGGCCGAATCGACTTCGCGGAAGTACTCCATGCCCTGAAAGGCATAAACTATCCGCATTTTGCATCGGTGAAGGTCTACCGAAAGGCCGGGTTGCGGGAAGCGGTGGAGCGGAGTATGGCTTACTTCAGGGGCTTGCGGTCGGGATAGGCTTGCTGCCAGTGGCTTGCGGTCGGGATAGGCTTGCTGCCGGTGAATCGGGATAGGTGGGCCTCTCCGTAAGGGCCATTTCGGCTTTTGTGGATGACACGTCTTCAGGGCCATTCCGGCTTTTGCGGGTGGCCGGTGCGGATGGATGCCAACCCCGCTTCGCATACCGCCACGACGCGCGCGCCGATTCGTGCCGGGATCGGGTTTTCCATTTTTCCGTCGAGCGTGTCCAGGAAGTCCACGACGGACCGGCCCCAGCCATGGCCGCCCACGGCGGCATCGTCCGAGGCATTGGGTAGTACGATCGGTTCCTTCCCGCGGCGGTACAGCTTGCCATTCCATAGCGTCCCCTCGGTGCCATAGACGGCCAGCATGCCGCCTCCCATGCCTTCCCCCGAGCAGCCGCTGGTGACGAAAACCTTTCCGAGCACCCCGTTCTCGAATTTCAGCATGACGATATAGCAGTCGTCCGAGGGAAACTCGGGCACGCTCAGTTTGCTGCTGTAGGCGAAGACCTCGCCGACGGGCGAATCGACTGTGGACAGGATGTTGTCTATGGGATGGCAGCCGCCGCCCAGGAGTATGTTCTGCGGGTTATCCCGGTCGATCCGCCACGGCGTGTGGCCCCGCCCGCCCGGATGGTAGATAGACCACATGTCGTGGATATAGTCGCCCTGGACAAAAAACACGTCGCCGATCTCACCCGATCGGGCTGCCATGGACATTTCCCGCCAGGGGTACATGTACCGGATAGTATGATCCGTCATCACCGTCCGGCCCGTCCGGTCGGCGGCGTCGATGATGCGGTGTGCGTCGGCGACGGTCGTGGCCAACGGCTTCTCCACGAGGGCGTGGGCGCCGAGTTCCAGCGCCATGACGGTCTGATCGGCGTGCAGGTGGTCCGGTCCGGCCACGGCGACGATGTCCGGCCGTGTTCTAGAGATCAATGTCCGAAGGTCGTCACCGGTAGCGGCATCGCGATAGAGCGACCTGGCCGCTGCAAGTTTCGCCTCGATGGGGTCGAAGAGGGCGGTAACTCGGGCGCGGCCGCTTTGCTCGGCCACGTGCGCCACGTATTTGCCGGCGCTGCCGCAACCGCTCAGAAGTAAGGAATAGGACATGTCAGTTATGGCCTCAACGAGCCGCGGTCACTTCATCTGCTCCAGCCTGGTCCGGTACTTGTCATACAGGTCGGTGTGCTTGCTGCTGATATCGACCGGCCGGCCCTGGATGAAGGCCCGTTCCACCTGGGTCATGATCTCGAGGGGGTCCCCGTCGGTCACGATCAGGGTGGCGTCCTTGCCCGTCTCCAGGGAACCGAGCCTGTCTTCCACCCCGAGGATACGCGCCGGATAGAGGGTGACGGATTTCAACGCCTCTTCCCTGGGCAGGCCGTAGGCCGCCGCGGTCGCGGCGTGGTAGGGCAGGTTCCGTACGTTCGAACCGCCGCCGCCTTCGAGCCATACCCTGCGCTCGCCGATGCAGAAATCCAGGCCGGCTTCATAGAGTTTCAGGGCATTGGTGAACGGCGCGTCATAGGCTTCCCAACGGCGAGCGGGCAGGTAATGCACGGCGCCGATGATCACAGGGATCGCGTTTTCCTTCAAGCGGTCCGCCACCCGCCATACGTCCGCCCCGCCGACCAGGACGATCTTGAGATCTTCGGCGAGGGCCCAGTCGATGGCGGCGTGGATCTGTTTTACTTCAGATGCGTGTACGAGAACGGGAAGTTCTTTCTTAAGCACCGGGATCATCGACTCCCAGCCGAGGTCGGAGGGATGAAACGGCCCGCCGGTGCGTTCGGCCTCCTTGGCGATCATGTATGCCCTGGCTTCGCGAAAGGCGTCGCGAAGTCTGGTAAGGGCTTCCCTGCGCGCTTCGACCTGCTTCTCCCGGCTGTCCGCACCGGGAAAATCGAATATGCGGTAGGATGGCCAGCGTACGTGAAGTCCCACCGTCGATTGCAGCGTCATTTCCTCAGTGGTCCAGCCATCCAGCGCGATAAGGCCGGAAAGCCCAGAGATCAGGCCGCCACTGGGCATGGTCAGGGCGGTCAGTATCCCGTTCGCACGGGCAACAGGGAAGTACTCGCTGTCGGGATTCACGGCGGTAACCGCGCGGACGCTCGGGGTAACGTCCCCGATTTCCACGTTGTCCTGGGTCGCCCGCACCGAGCTGATCTCGGTCAGTCCCAGGGTCGTCGGCGCGGCGATCAGCCCGGGATACACATGTTTCCCCGTAACGTCGATGACCAGCGTGTTTTCGGGCAGGGCCAGATCGGTCCCGATACCTGTTATAACGCCGGCATCAAAGAGCACCGTGGCGCCTTCGAGGACAGCGCCGCTCACCGTATGCACGGTTCCGCCAGTCAGGGCGATGGGACGAGCCTGCGGCCCGGACGGTTTCTGCTTGGAAGCAGCCGCCTCGTGGACCATGGGACCGGATGCGAGACCAGCAATCAACAATACAGCCATCGTTCGCATCCAACAAGCGCCTGCGAGTACAGCCATTGTCCGCCTCCAACAAGCGCCTGCGAGTACAGCCATCGTTCGATTCCAACAGGCGCTGGAAGACTTCGCCGAACGCCGCGTCCCCTGGATTGTCCGGGGCAATATCACCATCTCCAACCTCCATTCGCCGGGAAACCGGCCTGTCCGCCGGGAAACCGGCCTGTCCGGTCCTACGCCTCCGGCGACGCTTCCCCGGTCTCGGACGAACCTTCGTCCGCATCGGGCGACTTGAGCAGTTTCTGAATCAGTCTCGTTCTTTCTTCTTCCACTTCTTTCCTCATCTGCCTGTCTTCATCGATATCGAAGTATCTTCTTCCGTCGATCCAGGTCTGTTCGCATTTCGTATACGTGGACAGGGGATGGCCGTTCCAGATCACAAAATCGGCGTCCTTGCCCGGCTCGAGCGATCCGACCCAGGGATCGATGGCCAGTTGCTTCGCCGCGTTGAGCGTGACGAACTTCAGGGCTTCTACCTCGTCGACCCCGCCGTATTTCACCGCCTTTGCCGCCTCGGTGTTCAGTCGCCGGGCGAGTTCATCGCTGTCGGAGTTGAAGGTGACCAGTACGCCCGCGTCGTGCATCAAGGCCCCGTTGTAGGGAATGGCGTCGTAGGCTTCCACCTTGAACGCCCACCAGTCGCTGAAGGCAGAAGCACCCGCGCCGTGGGCGGCCAGTTCGGGTGCGACCTTGTACCCCTCCAGCACGTGTTGAAAGGTGCCGATCGTAAAACCGAAATCTTCGGCCACCCGAAGGAGCATCAGGATCTCGTCCTGCCGATAGGAATGACAGTGGACGAGACGTTCGCCGGCCAGGATCTCCTGCAGTGTTTCCAGTTCGAGGTCGCGCCGGGGAGGGACGACGCCGGATTTATCTTCCAGAGCGTTGTACCGGTCCCACGACTGTTGATATTCCCGGGCCGCGCGGAAACGGTCGCGGATGATCTGTTCGACCCCCATGCGGGTCTGTGGATAGCGGTCGCTGAGAATGCGCCAGTTGCTGCGCTTGACGTTCTCGCCCAGGGCGAACTTGATCCCCGCCTTGGCTTCGGAGAATTTGAGTTCCTCGGGGCCTGTACCCCATCTCAGCTTGATGACCTGGTTCTTGCCGCCAATCGGATTGGCCGACCCGTGCAATACATTGGCCACGGTGAGACCGCCGGCCAGCTCTCGGTACATGGCGATATCGTAGCTGTCGATGACGTCTCCGATACCCACCTCGGCGGTCACGGCCTGCGTGCCCTCGTTGATGCCCTCCATGATGGCCGTGTGCGAATGGGCGTCGATGATGCCGGGCGTGACGTGCTTGCCGGTACCGTCGATTTCTACGGCATCCTCTGGCGCTTCGAGGTTCGTACCCACCTCGTCGATTTTCCCCGCGCGGATCAGCACGTCCGCGTTTTCCAGTTTGCCCCGCTCGTCCAGCGTCCACACCGTGGCGTTCCGCACGACGAAGTATTCCGGCTGCGCTGGCGCGCTTTCTCTACCGAAGGCTCCGGGTGGATACAGCGCCGGCGGTTCGTCTGCCGCGGCGGACTTCGGAATCTCCAGCGTTACCGCTTCATGCTCCGCGATGCGTTCCGCTGACCAGCTCACGCTTTCGCCGCCGGGGCGGACCCCCCGGCCCGAGATCCGGTCTCCCTGGACAGAACCCGAAAAACGCCAAACACCGGCTTCACCCAGCGCTTCATGCTCAATGCTGAATGCGATTCGGGTATCGTCCAGGTCCATGCGGACCGTCTTGATCGTGGTACCGTCTTTGTCGATGGTGCCCTTCGGCGAACCCGCCGATCCTTCAATGGCCAGCGACAGGCTGTCTCCCTGCAGGACGATCAGCCACGTCCCCCGTGGATCGACTACCGGGCGTGGGGTGACCACGTGACGGTTACCCGCGACCCACACATCCTGCACGCGCACGCCCTCAGCGAACAGGGGGCCGTCGGTAATCGTCATGTTGGCCAGTTTCCCGGACTCCAGCGTACCGAGCTGGCGGCTAATGCCAAGCATGGATGCAGGGGTCGTAGTCAACGAGGCCAGCGCGGCTTCATAATCCAGCCCGTGCTCGATCGCTTCCCGCACCCTTTCGTGAAAGTCGGCGCTTTTACCCAGCCTTGTACTGCTCAGCGCAATGGGGATCCCGGCCCGGTGCAATTGGCCCGGATTCCCGGGCGCCAGGTCCCAGTGCCGCAGTTCTTCCAACGTGACGTCCACGGCGTCTTCCGGCGTGGATACGGAGAGATCTTCCGACCGTGGAAAATCGAGCGGCAGGATGACCGGCGCGCCCACTTCGCGCACCGCGTCCAGCATGCGGTATTCATGGCCGCTGCCCCGGACGAGGAATCGAAGTCCGAATTCATCCGCCAGACTGGCGGCACGCAGAAAGGCGTGGTCGTCATCGACACTCATGAGAACGGCCTGGCCGCGGGCGATCACCCCGTCCAGCGCCGCCAGCGCGTCATTGTCCTCCGGGCGTTCCTGCTGGGGATTCTCTGCGAAAGCCGCATGGGCGTCCCGGTACCATTGCGCGTCCAGGATCGTCTGCCGTATGAGGGCCGCGACGCCCATCATGGAGGCCGGATAGGTGCGGTTCCGGTTTCTCTTCATGCGCAGATGCTGGAACACATCGCGCTTCAGTATGTTCTCGTTGGGCGATCCGGAACCCAGGTTCACCACCGCGCTGCTGCCAGAGAAAACTCCCCGATCGGCTACGACCATGGCCGCCGCGAAACCGGATTTACGCAGCCGGGCGAGTTCCTGCTCACTGACGCGGTATGCTTCGCCGGCGGCGCGTTCAGGACGGACACCGGGATTCCAGTGGGTCGATCCCGTGGACTTCTCCGCTTCCTCTTCCGGCAGGCCGGCCTGTGTGAACATCTCGATCAATCCGGGATAAATGGTCTTGCCGGAATAGTCCCACCGCTGGGCGTCCGGTGGAATGTCGACGGACGCTCCGGCTTCCACGATCAGCCCGTCCCGGACGATCACGACGCCCCTGTTGATCACGAGATCGGGCCGGACGTAAATCCGGGCGTCCTCCAGGGCGTGGACGCGTGAAGGATTCTCCCGCAGTCCCGTCTGCGGCGCCGTCTGCTGGGCTTCCGCGGCAAGGGTGACCGCCCCGGACAGCAGCATGGCCTGGATCATGATCCAACAGGTTTTCAGCATGATTCTCCTCCTGCAGAAAAGATTCAGATACTGATTAAAACCCAAAGCAGCACAATAACTTACTAACATTCACTACATTAATTGTTCAATGACTTTGTCCAGTGCCTGGTCGATCTGGGCAGCGAGTGCTTTCCCGTCCAACCGGCCGATGGGATGATCGATCTCGACGATGGGATAGCCACCGTTTCCCAGTTGTTCGGCCATCACCCGTGCGGTGTGTGTGAAGTTGGACGTACAAAGCAGTGCGGCCGGTAGTCCAAGGTGCTCGAGCATGAGGACATCGTGCATGCTGCACGCGCTGCAGGACCCTCAGTCTCCGACTCCCACGAGTGCGAAATTGCAGCGCCTTACGATAAGATCGGTCATCTCTTCTGACAGCACGCGACTTGCGCTTTCCTTGGTGTATTCAACCGAATCCACAGGATGGGCCAGGCGAATCGTTAACTGCTCGAAGAGGCCGCGCAGGATCACGTCGGAATTGGGCTTGCCGTTTCCCACCAGCGCGGCTGTGACATGCTGAACACCCAGGGGCCGCAGCGCCATGCGAAGGGTCGATGTGTCGGCCGAGGCCGTGGGATCAACGAGGGTTACCGACATTTTCACACGCTCCATGTTTCCGCGGAAGGCGGGTATTCAGTACGTTCCGTTCATTGCCTGGTGGTGCAGGTTGAGATCCAGCGCGTAACCGGCCGCGACCCTACGCCTCTGCCCGAACCCAGCCACGGCGGAATGATGGCGGAATGTCCGCCGGCCGATCCTCCAGCGAACATGATCCATATGCCATCCCGGTCCGGCGTCAGCGTGACGGGTTCTTCGGGACCCAGGTCGTCGTGCCTGCCCGTTGCCTGGATTTCACGTCCCGTGGCCGCCGTGCGTTCAAAAAGCGCTTCACGGATCATTTCACGAGTCCACCCGGCCCGGCTGAATACCGATCGGTGTTCCGGGCAGATGATGAATACGATGGCTGCGCCGGCGTAGTTGGTCGTCCGGGCGACGCGCGCAAACGAGTCGATCAGGCCATCGGGCTGGTCGTTAACGTGGTCGGCTACGGAGTGGGGTGCTTCGGCGGCAAGGACCGTGACGGCGTTTTTGTCCGGGGAAACGCCCAGTTCTTCGCCCTGGGTCGGCCATCCGGCGCAACGGGCTTCCGGCAGACAGTACGCAATGCGTCCGGCATGGGCTATCGTCGCCCGGTCCAGGTCACCCGGCACACTGCCGACACCGTTTCGTATGACCAGGTTCAAGGCACGCCCCAGCGTCAGATTGGACCGGTTGCCCGCACCGAGCACGGCCGTTTCCGGATTGAAACGCAACGACTCCACAACGGGACCGTGGACGATCGCCAGGGGGGCGGCGCCGCCAGTGCTGGCCGACGGTCCGACGATATTGAACGCCGGGTCCAGGATGGCCTCGACCGTGGCAAGGACGACAGGGAACAGCGAATCAGTGCATCCCGCCATAACCGCGTTCGCCGCCACCAGTTCGGCTGAGATGGATCTGTTCCGCTCAGGCACCGTGCCGATTTCACGGTCCGGTTCGATGCCGTGCGCATCGAGCATCCGATCAATGCGATCGCGGACGGGCGGCACCACGGGAAGGCCATCCGACCAGCCCCGGTCGAAGGCGTATTCTATGGCATCAATTTCGGATTCGACCTGGTGGGCCATTAGCAGCGTTACCTGCCGTAGTAGTTTTCCAGATAGGTAAGAATGGTTTCTTCGGTTTTCGAATCGAATTTCTTCAATCCCTTTTCCGCCTGCATCCAACGGATAGCATCAAGCCACTCCGCGCGGTTCGCCCGATAGGAACGGATGATCTGGGTAGGATGGCATTGGGCGCATTCCCTTTCCACGACGGGGTAGCCGTCGCCCATGATCAGCCGGGTCCGGTGGTTCAGTTCCAGGCCCGTTCGCGGGTCGAACATCGTTACGGGCTTGGCCGCCTCGGCCCTGGCATTGGCCTGTGCGACTTTCGATCGCTCCGCTTCGTAGTAGATCAGACCGACTACCAGGACATCCAGGATGATGACGAAGGCAAACTGGCCAAGTACGCGCAGAAACGAATTCATGGACCACTCCTGTGATTGTGCAGACAGGGATGTGCGGCTATACGGGTACTAACGCGCTCTCGCGCCGATGGGGAGTCCGAACCCTATGTACCACGTTCGGCCCGCCGCCGGTTCGAAAAAGCGGTCTCCAAAGGCATTTGGGACGATGGAACCATTGTAACGGGTGTCGAACAGGTTGTTGACGCCCGCGAAGAGGACGCCGCCGATCATGTCCCCATTATAGGTAATACCCGCACGTAAATCAAACAGCGCGTATCCCTCGTTGATGAAGTCCGATTTCGGCTTACTGCTTCCCGGTGCGGGACCGTTGAAGTCGTTGGCAAAGTACTCCGCGGTCCACTGCGCGTTCATTTCCACGAAGGCACCGCTGCAGGGGTGAGTGTATGTGATACCGGCGAACAGATGATGGGGTGGTACACCGGGCACTTCGTTGTCCGAAAGCTGGTACAGCCTGGTGTCACCTTCGACCTCCCGTTCGAGTTCAAAATCGCTGAATTGGAACTGCATCCCCGTGTAGGCCAGCGCCATGTCGAGCGCGGGGAGTGGTGACCAGGTCAGCTTCAGTTCGATGCCCCGGTTCCGCGTCTGGCCGGCGTTCCTGAAGAAGATCTCGTCCGTCTCAGGATTGTCGATCTGGAAGGGCAAAAGCATGTTGCGGATCCCAAAGGCGAAAACGGCCGCGTCATAGGACAACCCGGCTTCCGGCAAAAATCCCTTCACACCTGCCTCGAATCCCCGCAGTTGTTCGGGTTCCAGGCCGGGATTGAATCCCCCGGCTTCCGTGGGCCGGTTGCTCAGTTCCGACGTGGTAGGGGTCTGGAAAGCCGTGGAAAAATTGCCGTAGAACGCCGTGAGGGGAGCCGGCCGGAATGCCACACCCAGCTGGGGACTGAACTGTGCCATGTTCCGTGTCCCAGAGTCGTCGGTCCGGTCGGAAAGATACCGGTCCGTCGCCTCGAACTTGAACCGGTCATAACGACCGCCGGCGGTTACGATGATATCCGGCCACGGCGTCCATTCGAATTCCACGAAGGGTCCGATGCCGTCAACGTTTTCCTCCTGATCCAGCCTGAGATCCCCCAGCGAAAGTTCGTCGAATACGCGTCCGTCGTCCAGTGCGCCCACAAGGTCGCCGGGTATGCCCTCGTTCCCGTATTCAAGTCGTTCATCCCGCTGTATCTCCACGTCCATTCCCAAGGTCATTCTCAATCCGCCCGAACCGATTCCGGTCTGATGGCTGTAAACGCCCCGGGCTCCGGCGCCACGGCGGTCCAGGTCGATGACCCGTCCCGGGATAGGGTTGAACAGCGAGCGCCCCATGCCGAACACCGTAATCTCTCCCTGCCTTCCTTCTGTTTCGTACCGCAAGGAAACGCCACCCTGGGCCTGCCTGACCCGCTTCGAAGCGCCCTGGCTCCGGACGAAGAACCTCGCGCCGGCGGGGTCCGTCTCGGCCGTGGCCTTGTCCAGCGAACTCGGATTGAACTGGTAAGGCGCGTTGAAGTAGTTGATGACGGTAGTCAGATGCCAGGTCTCGTTGATCGCACGTTTACCCACCACGTTGATCCCGGTCGACCGTGCGAAGGCGTGGTCGCGGTACCCATCGATCCATAACGTGTTGTAATTGACGAGAAACTGGTTGTCGCCGGCGCTGCCGGTTGCCTTGCCCTGTATACGCCGAAAACCGTGAGAGCCGGTGATGAAGCGCGGCGTGACTTGAAAAGGCCGGTCCGAAGCCTCCTCCGAGCGAATCTGGATGACCCCACCCGCCGCATTGCCGTAAAGCGATGAACTGGGTCCGCGAAGAACCTCGATCTGCCCTGCTGAAGTGAGGTCGAGGTTATTCAGCTGTGACTGGCCGTCGGCCATGGTCAGGGGAATGCCGTCCAGCACCAGTTTCACGCCACGGACGCCGAATGAAGCCCGGCTTCCCAGGCCCCGGATGCTGATCCGGTCGCCCTGGGACACGTTGTTGCGATTGTGCACGATAATGCCGGGCAGGCTGCGCACGCTCTCCTCCAGCGACAGCCCCGGTTCGGCAAGCTGAATCGCGTCCCGGTCCACCACGTCCACTGCGTAGGGTACGTCGAGCACGGGGCGGACGTACCTCGTGGCCCTCACCTCGACGGGCTGGAGGATGTAATCGACGGAAGCGTCGGTGGTATCCGGGTCGGACTGCTGCCAGGCGTTGGCGGGAAGCAGGTAGGACAGAATTACAAAACAAAAAGGAAGGAATGGTCTCATCGTGTACCGAATCTATATGGCGGGGCGGACGCTGGGCCCGCCACGCTTTGTTCACCACTAATCCAATGCACGAATTTTGACATTCTTGAAACGGATTTTGCCCTGGCCGAAGGCCTGCAGCACGACGACGCCGCTGTAATGGGAGGAATCCTGGATCTTAACGGCTTCTTCCCCGTTGAGCGTGACCGTGATGTCGCGTCCGTCGGCGGTGATGACCATGGTGTTCCACTGGCCTTCGGTTTTCGGTGGCGGTTCGTATATGGCCAGCGCCACGATGCTGCCCGTGGTATATCCCGAGCTATGGGTGTCTGCGATATTGATCTCGTAGAAAGAATACTGATTCACCCTCGCCCCGGTATCGCGCGGTCCCCGGACGAATACGCCGCTGTTATGTCCGGCGTCCTGGTTGAACTGCACACTCAGCTCGAAATCGGTGAATTCGTCGTAGGTACCGATGTATCCGGGACCCCGGCCCGTTACTTCACCGGTGAGCATGCCGTCCTCCACCGTCCAGGTTGCCGTTCCGCCCCGGTGGGTCCATCCCAGGAGGGTATTGCCGTCGAAAAGGAGCTTCCAGCCCGCCTCTTTCTCGGCGTCGGTCAGCATGTTGTCCTGCGCGGCGGCCGTGCCGTGTATACCGACAAGGATCATGACGGCGGCCGCCACGCTCCACATGTAGCGTTTCATTGCGTATCTCCTCTGTTTTTCGTTTGCTCAGGCTCTCAGTCTTTCCGACTATTCGCCTTCTTCTGCTTCGGGTTCTTCACCCAGTTTCAACGCGACCAGTTCGGCGGGATGGCCGCTGGCGCCTACGGTCATGATGATGTACTGCACGTCGTTATGCATATAGGTCATGGGCATGCCGCTCTGGGAGGCGGGCAGTTCGATTGAGGCAACGACCTCGCCCGTCGCCTTGTCGTAGGCATGGAAATACGGATCACCGCCGTAACCTTCACCGGCGAAGAGCAGCGTGCTCGTCACCAGGGAACCGATCCGGGTGGCCTTGCCGGTCTTCGGAAGATCGACACCGGCGAGCTCGGGCAGATCCTTGATGGCCTGCGGCGTATCTCCGTTCGGCGCCATCCATACGTGGTCGCCCGAATTCATGTCGACCGCGGTGATGCGGCCCCAGGGCGGCTTGACCAGCGGAATCTCTCCGAATACTCTCGGCGCACGCAGACCGGCCGAGAAGTAGTCCATGTCCGATTCTTCAGGATCCGGCGCACGTAACGCCAGTTTGGAAATGCTGGTGTTGGAGGGGATGAAGTTCACGCCGGAAACCGGATCCAGGCAGGTCATGTTCCAGTTGACCCCGCCATTGGCGCCCGGGATCTGAATCGTCCCGATCGTTCCATCCGGCGCCTCGGCAAGGGATGGAGGCTGGAAAAGCGGACCATACCGGTGATTCCCCATCAGGTTGATCGCTTCCTGGCGGACCGCAGGCGTGAAGTCGACCAGATCGTCCTGACTGATGCCCTGGTGTTCCCAGGGAGCCGGCTTGACAGGGATCGGCTGCGTGGGTGACGCCCGGTCGCCGGGCACGTCGCTCGCAGGAACGTCCGTCTCGGGCATATCCCAGATCGGTTCGCCGGTCACCCGGTCGAAGACATAGGAATACCCCTGCTTGGTGTTCTGGATAACGATCTTCCGAGCCTCGCCGTCGATCATTACGTCGGCCAGGATCGGCGCGGCGGGGTTGTCGTAATCCCAGATGTCATGGTGGACGATCTGGAAGTGCCAGATCTTCTCGCCGGTGTTGTAATCGACGGCCACCAGGCTGTTAGCGAACAGGTTGTCACCCAGGCGGTGTCCACCGTAATAGTCGTTCGTCGGCGCTTCGATGGGCAGATACGCATAGCCCAGTTCCTCGTCGACTGAAATGGAGGTCCACACGCCGGCGTTCCCGGTATAGGACTTCGAATTCTGCTCCCAGGTTTCGGATCCTTCCTCGCCCTCCTCCGGTATGACCTTGAACTTCCAGACGATCGCGCCGGTTCGGGCGTCGTAGGCCACGACGTCACCAGGTGAATTGGTCATCGACCTTGGCCGGAATCCCGCGGCGAGCGCGGGCGGAACGAGAACGAGATCCCCCACGACCGTCGCGGGAGACGTATTCGCCAGGTTGCCCACCGGGCTGACGTTTTCCGAATTTCGCCAGCCTTCCATCATGTCGACGACGCCGTTATTGCCGAAACCGGACACGGGGATCCCCGTATCAGCGTCTAGGGCTACCAGGTAGAATCCCCGGGTGATCAGGATGACGCGGTTGTCGCCCTGGCCGTCGGTCCAGAAGGAGACGCCGCGGCCCGAATTGCGTCGGGGAGCCGAAGCCCAGCGTTCTTCGTCCTCGACCGGCCGGTAGGTCCACATCGTCTCGCCCGTTTCAGGCTCGATGGCCATGGCACTGCGCCGCGTGCCCGCCGTGGAATACAGCATGCCGTCGACATAGATCGGCACAGGCTGCGCATAGAACTCGGGCCGGGGGCCGAAGTTGTCTTGTTTCCACGTCCAGGCGACCTCGAGACGGCCCACATTATCCGCGTTGACCTGATCCAGCGGAGAATACCGCGTGTAGGCCAGGTCGCGACCGAGCATGCGCCATTCGCTGTCGGACTGCTCAACGGATATAATCCTGCCCGGCTGTCTCTCGACCGCGGGTTCGCACGCTGAAACTACCAGGAACGCCAGAACCAGGCCAATCGCCGGGGGCGTCCATCGACACATACGGAAATATCGGATCATTACGCACTGCCTCCCATGATACAAATTAAATGATGCCGCGAATCGCATGGAAACCTGTCCGGATACGGGGATACCGGATCACACAGCAACAGGTCTGGCCTGCATGCCTTGGATTCCACGAATGCTCTGCAATTCAAACGCGATTTAACGCAAGTATCTCACCAATGTATTTGTCCGGATTACTGATGTAAAGCCCTTTGTGTCTGGTACCGCCCGACGGCGCCGGTCTCGAAGGTGGTTTCACCGCGCAGGCGTCTCATCCCGGCAAAATGTAACTTTCCAATTCGTACTTGAGTCCATCGAGCGTCGCGTAATGATAACCGTGGATTCCGATTCCGGTTGCGGCGTCGACGTTTTCGATTTTGTCGTCGATGAACAGCGCCTCGCCCGGTTTGACACTTAAAAGATCTAACGCCGCATTGAATATCCCGGGATGAGGTTTGGCATGGCCGATCGAAGAGGAGTTGACTATGTGGTCGAATGTCCGGCTGATTCCCAGCCGCTTGAGATCGGTTTCAAGCCGGGTCGTGGCATTCGTGACGAGCACCAGGCTCGCGCATTCGCGGCATTCCTGCAGAAGTTCCAGCACGTCGGTATCGATCTCGCCCGGCGAAAGAGACCACAATCGCACCGCTTCCGCCGCGTCTGCATCCGGAAAACGAAGCTGAAGACGTTCGGCAACCTCCGTCCTCCAGCTGGAATCCGAAATCCGGCCGGTGATGGCGCGTACCAGCAAGTCGGGTTCGAATGCAGTATTGGGAAGCGCGTCACGGGGAAGACCCGCGGCAGCTTCGGCCTGTTGAATGATCTCGGGGTCCCACTTGCGAACAACGCCGTCCAGATCTGTCAGAACCGCCTTGATCATGGATCAATATCTTCTCGGCCAGGGCATCTTGGGCGGACCGAAATCCGGCTCGCCCAGCAAGGGGGTCGACAGGCAGTAGAATCCGTGGTTGGCGAACAGCCAGACCAGGTTGCGGTCGTATTCCACATAGATGCCATGGGTCAGATTGCCCAGTGCGTAGTCCGGGGTCCGGGATGGATCGAATTTCGGCACGAAGAAAGCGGTGATTTTCGGGTCGGAAAGGTCGGAGACATCGAAAACCTGAACGCCGGCGTTGTAAAAGGCATAGAGAAGGATGTCTTCCTTGGGTGTACCGGGCTGGGTATAATAGCCGCTTCGTTTCGGACCGAAACTCCCGCGCCGCTGCACGAAATCCGTGAAGGGGGCGTCCGCGGGCGGTACCGGTCGGGGCAACGTGCCAAGCAGCCTGGGATTGGCGGGATCATTCACGTCGATCATGAAGATGTCTTTATACGGCTCCCAACCGTCCTCGTTCAGGGGATATCCGGAAAAATAGACCACACCGGTCTTTTCCATCTGCGTTACGTTGATGTAATCTCCCTCCGTGCCTGCTACGCTCGGGGGAAAGTTCAGGTGCCCCAGCGCCTTGATATCTGCCGGGTCCGATAGGTCCAGCGCGTAGAACCCGAGGCCGCCCATGGCGGCGTATCCGTACCTGCCGCCTTCTTCAACCGGTTTGGGCATGAAAATCGACATGCGGGCGCCGAACCAGGATGTCCGGTTGCCGGCGCGGGGATTGGCCCGGTAGGCGGCTTCATCTTCTGGATTCCCAAGTCTCTGGCCAGGTACGTTGAACTGGCTGATAAACACCGGATTGGCCGGGTCGGACATGTCCCAGGCCTGGTAGCCGGCCGAGTACAGGTCGCTCGGGTATTCGGTAAGCGCGTATTCCGCACTGGGCGCCGCGGCAACGAACATGTACTCGCCGCCGTGATAGGCGGGAATATCCCGAACGCCGGATCCCTGTTGCTGCCCGACAGGCGCATCGGGGTTTTCGTAGTCGGTGGTTCGCTCCGCCAGCAGCGTCCAGTCCGCCGGCAGGGGGCCGTTCATTTCATATACCTTGAATCCCTTGAGGTGATTGGCGTTTCGAATGGCTTCCACCTTGTCGGGTTCCGTGCGCTTGTCGTTGAGGACGCCGAAGCGGCGGATCTCGAAGGCCTGGACCATGACGTACTTGTCCAGGTCCTCGTTCCACTGGATGGACGCGGCGCCGAACATGTCGCCTTCGTCATAGGGGTTGACCTCTTCGCCCGGTCCTTCCCCGGTCCAGGTGCTTCCCTTCTCGTGTACGACCTTCAAATCCTTCGGATCGGTGATATCATAGATTTTCAGGGCGCGGCGGACGTACTGGTACATGTATCGTCGGCCGTCGAAATCGACGATGTTCTGCCAGGTATGGAACGGTTCGACCGTGATCGGGTAGTAGGCCTCGACGGTCATGTCCTTCGCGTACTCGTTCGTATCCCAGTAGTCTAGCTGGCCTTCAAATGGTTTGGATTCATGCTGATGGGGCGTGGCCGCCGGGTAGATGAATCGGCCGGTTTCCGGATCCATGCCGTAACCGGCGGGATCGGGTTCGGGTGGCGTACGGTCCTCCGCCAGCGCGTCGGCCCGGATGACGTATTCGTCGGTAACGGGCGGCGGTGCAGGCGTCTCACTGTCTGGGGAAGTACCGCAGGCCAGGGCCGCACTCAGGCAAATAACAATTCCAATGAGTGTAGTCTTGTCGCGTAAATGGCGATGGTTCGATACATCAGCGTGGCGTTTTGGATTCATTAGCATGGCTATCCTTCGATCACCCGGCTTAAGGTTTGGCTAACATGGGGGTAACAAGCTTTCCGATGCCTTCGATCTCCATTTCTACCACGTCCCCCGGCTTGAGATACTCGGGCGGATTGCGGGCCCTTCCCACGCCGTCCGGCGTGCCCGTGGCAATCACGTCGCCCGGATAGAGGGTTTGCACAGAGGTCAGGTACCGGATCATGTGCGCCTCGTCGTAGATCATGTAGCTGGTATTGCTGTCCTGCTTGATCACGCCATTGATCCAGGTCCTGATCTCGAGGTCATCATGCTGGATGAACTCTTTGGGCACGATGTACGGACCGAAAGGCGCGGCGCGGTCGCTGCTCTTGCTATTGAACCAGTTCGGCCCGGGGAACATCCGGTTTATCGGTTTCAGTCCGGAACCGCCCCGGCGGCTGACGTCGAACACGATGCTGTAGCCGAAGACGTAATCGTGGGCGTTCTCCAGGGTAAGGTCTAGGGCCGGCCTGCCGATGATAATGGCCAGTTCGGCTTCCCAGTCGATGTTGACGTCACTGGGGACGTAGTACGGTTCGCCCGGATCGATAATGGTTGAGCGGGGCGACTTGGCGAAGAAGTATGGTTCTTCCGCGTCCACGTCCACTTCCACGGCGGCGAATCCCGCGCCACCGATGGCCGAATCCTCCATCTCGTCCGCATGGGCCCGGTAGTTGGCCGCCGCCGCAAGCAGGTTGTAGGGGTACTTGATCGGGGCCTTGATGGACACGTCGTCCGGGTCGAAGACGAAGGGCAGGTTCCCGCCCGCCAACCGGTTCTCCGTTCCCATGTAGTTTGCGATCATGTACATACGGTTGGATACGCCGTCGTACTGCTCGATCAACGCCCGCATTTCCTTTGGAATGGAGACGATGGAAAGCCCGAGCTGCCGGGTGACATAGGCATTCGCCTCGTGCAGGTCCATCAGCTTTTCCTGGTCCGCCTGGTCCGCCTGGACGAGCATGCCGATACGGATGGCCCCCGTGGCCTCGAAGGTGGCGAGCTTGAAGGGCGTGTCTGGCTGGTCGGATACCTGGGACCGGGCTGTGCCAGGGAAAGACAGCAGGAGCATGCTGACTAAGTATACGGTAACGACCGCCAGTAGCCTCATCTGCTTCGACATATGTAGCTTCTCCTGGATAATGGGTCCAACCGGCGCGCATGTATTCAGCCGCAGGGCGGATCAGTACACCGGTTGGCCGTGTTGCGTTTTTGGCGGTATGCCGGACTTCCAGGCCAGGATTTTGCGGAGAACAACCGGGCTCAGAAGCAGTGAGGAAGGATGAAAAACAAGTCGTAAGAATCTGGAAATATCGGATCGGGGCGGGGAGATTTGAACTCCCGACCTCCTGCTCCCGAAGCAGGCGCGCTGACCGGGCTGCGCTACGCCCCGATATGTGTACAAACAGGAGCAAGGACCCGGCGGGCTGCCTTGCCGAAATCGGGGCGACTGGATTTGAACCAGCGACCACCAGCCCCCCATGCTGGTGCGCTACCTGACTGCGCTACGCCCCGAAACTTCGGCGTGTAATTTACGGAGGCAGGGGGTTTCAGGCAAGGGAATTTTTCGGTGTCAGATCGTGGTCCGGCGTGGTCACATACGGCCGCGTGCCTGTTCGACAAACCATAGGTGGTCGGCGCGGATCAGGGATTCGTCCCGTTCGGCAGTGGCGAGAAAACCGAGTTTGTTCACGACGCGCAGAGCGGTGTACAGGTCCCACCACGGCAGGCAGCCGAAGTCCACCCGATTCACGGATTCGTAGTACCGGGTGAAGGCGTCCATTATGTCTGGTCCGTAGAGCATCAGGATCTCGAACCGGGCATTCGACACGTCGTAGAGGGGATCCCCCAGGCGCGTGTCTTCCCAGTCGATGACCGCAGTGAGCCGGCCATCCCGCCAGAGCGTATTCCCCGGCCAGTAGTCTCCGTGCAGGACGACCGGAGTGTTATTCAAGGACAACGGCCAGCGTGGATTAAGCAGATCCAGCAAAGTACGTTCATCGGCCGAGACCAGGGCAGGATCACTTTTTCTACAAAACGCTTCGGTACAGTCATCCTCCAGCTTCAGCAGGAAATCGAGATCCCGTCCGGCCAGATCCATCTGGTGGACCTTGGCCAGTTCGCCCGCCATCTGCATCACGTAGTCCGTGGGATCATCGGGTTTCAGGTCGGTAACGCCTTCCATGTATTCCACGACGAGGGACGGCGTAGAGAACAATGGGTCGTTCGAGTCCAGGTAAACCGGATTGGGCGTGGCCAGGCCTGCCGCGTGCGTTAACTGAAGGACCCGGAACTCGTCCGCGGCCACGTTCGGGTTCTGCTGAAGGTCGACCTCGCCGTGCAGACGGTGAATGAGTTTCCTCATCGTACCATCCGATAACTCGATTTCCAGGACGGTCACGTCGGCCGAATAACCACCGGGCAGGCTGAGATGGCGCTTCAGCCTGGCGTGCGGATTGAATCTGTGGACCAGTTTCTCGAACCGACTGGATTCGTCTACAGTTGCCATGTGTCTCAAGTACAGTTGGTTTCCCGACCAAGCCCGGACCATACCGGACTAAACCGACCGATCCGGCCCAAACCGACCGATCCGGCCCAAACCGACCTATTCTGACCCAACCAGACCGATCTGGACCGGACATTCCAGTTCGCCGAAGGATGCCTATTCACCCGGGTAGTCGATCGCCCACCTACCCTCGAGATTTCCGCTGCCGCTCGTTCTGCTCCAGAGGGAAACCACGTCGGCCGGTGCGTTGTTTTCCGCAAGATGAGCAAGAAACAGTGCGTGCAGGTCATCCAGTGTGTCCACGTTGTCGTCGGCGATATTGTTTTGGGTCAGGCGGTCATTCGAAAGGTCGTAGAGCTCAGGCCTGCCGTCGGCTCCGACCGGTGCGTAACCCCAACGATCCGTAACGAGGAATGGCGTCGTGGCCCGTCGGGGCAGGCCGTCACCCGGCATCGCGATGTGGCATCCGCTGACTGCGTAGTCGCGATGGGTCGGCCGGCCATCCAGCACGGCGGGGGCGAAGGAGGCTCCATCGAAAGGCTTCGGTGGTTCGACCGTGACGGCGGCCAGGTCGCAGAGACTCGGGAACAGGTCGATTGTCTGTGCGATCAGGGGCAGCCGCGTACCTCGGGGTACCGCGCCTCCGGCCAGCATCAGCATGACGTGGCCGATCTCCGGGTAGATGGGCCAGTACCTGCCGTCGTCCTCCTGAATGTTTGATTTCCCGGTCCGATCGTGTTCTCCGATGGACATGCCGTGGTCCGACATGACGGCCACGATGGTGTCATCCCACAGTTCGAGGTCGTCGATCTTCCGCAGGACCTGGCCGATGTGACGGTCCACGAGTTCCGCTTCTGCCGCATAATGGGCCCACAGGTTGTGAAGTTCCTCCGGCGTATAGGCGGACGATGGGCCGTAGTTCGGATGCAGCATGGGCGGACCCGAATAGTCGGGATCGTAGCGTCGCACCAGGTATTCCGGCGGATCCCAGGGTTCGTGGGGATCGAAGAAATCCACCCACAGGAAAAACGGGTTGGATTCGGCGTTCTCCTCGAGCCAGCGGATTGCGGTCTGCGCCGTCCCGGCCGAGAAGACTTCGGATTCATATCGGTAGTACCGGTTGAGCCAGCGGTGCTGGTTGACGAGCGTATGCCCGCGAAACCTGGGGTTTATACGGGTTTTTTCGTCCCGGACGACGACATCGACGGGGTCGTTGAGGTGGAGCAGCGGTTTGTCGCCTTCCTGTCCACGATGCTGGTACGCCGCGTCGAAACCATCGGGGAAACGGGCCTTGAACAGGTGGGGACAGTCACAGATCAACTGCGTGGCGTATCCCTGTTCGCCAAGCATCCTGCCAGCGTGGTTGGGACCGCTCCGGTCGATGGCCTGCCATCCGTAGTGGGGCCATCCCGTAACGCCCGTCGCAAAATCGGTCCGGTGCGGGATTGTGGGGAAGCTGCCCATGTGGCACCGCGTGATCTCCGTGGCCCGTTCCGCTCCGAAGCGATCC
This sequence comes from uncultured Gemmatimonadota bacterium, assembly GCA_951812955.1. Taxonomy (GTDB): domain Bacteria; phylum JAAXHH01; class JAAXHH01; order JAAXHH01; family JAAXHH01; genus JAAXHH01. The sequence goes on from OX638340.1 coordinate 503,675, forward strand.
AGCTCGGGCGTGCGAACGGGACGCTCCGCACGGCTTCCCAGGTTGTCGTGGCGAAAGGTATCCGTAATGAGTACGACGATGTTCTTCGGCATCATAGCCCTTTCGAGTCCTGAAGTTGTGGGACATTATGGACGCGCAAATCTGTATACATTGAATCAGGCCACCGGGAAACCGCGGTGTTTCCCCGTGCTCAACCGGCGATTCGGCAGGCATCCAGGTATAGGTCCACCGACGCTTTCAGGGTCATCTCCCCGCGCATCACCTGATCTTCATAGGCTCGGTACCAGCCTGGAATCAGCGACCGGGCTTCGCGGAATTCGGCGAGGATGAGCCGGGCGAAGTCACCGCTCTCCTCCAGGTACCCGGAATCGTCGAAACACGCGATCGCCCGGGCCCGGTCATAGTCGAGCCGTATGATCTCAGCCTTCCACGCTCCATCCTCTAATGTCATCTGGGCATAGGCCGCGCGGGGATCGCCGTCGAAAGGCGCGCCTACCGCGCCCACGTTGACGACCAGGGTGCCGTCCACGTAACGGATCAGGGGCCGGTGCGTGTGTCCCACCAACAGGACCTTCGGCGCGGGAGCGATTTTCTCGCGCAGCGATTCTTCTGTATCATCGGGGAAGATGCCCTTGCGGTCTCCCAGCATGGACGCGTGTACCATCCGGATCTCGTTTCCCGATTCGTCTATCATGTCCCACTGGACGGGTAAGTCCTCGAGCGGTTCGACGAGGCCGTTCAACTGGTCGAATGTCCATTTCGCGTGGCGGGTTATCTCGTATTCCGGGCCGTGTTCGGCCAGGGTCCCCTCAACGTATTTCAGGACGTATCTTTCGTGGTTGCCCCGTATGACCGCCCAGTTTTCGGCCCTGGCGCGTCCGAGTACGCTTTCGGTGCAGGCGCGCGGATTCGGGCCCCGGTTGATTATGTCGCCCGCGACGAGTACGCGATCGGGGCGCCAGCGATCAATATGGGCGAGGACGGTTTCCAGCGCGTCCAGGTTGCTGTGCACGTCGGCGAATACGGCGATCTTCATGGTGATTTGGGTTTGATTATTTGTTCAGTCGACAGGAATCGACGCAACACGTTGGCTACGATCCTGGATATGTCGTTGCCGCCCTCGTTGTAAAGCAGGCTGCCGCAGAAGGTAATGGATCCCGTAGAAAAGAGCTGGCTGCCTGTATCCGACTGCTGGTAAACCATGTCCGCCCGAACCAGTCTATCGATCGGTTCTCCGGACCAGGTGGTGATGTGGGTAAGCAGTTCCTCCGGAACGGGAATGAAGGACTCGTGATGGTTTTCGGAACTTGCGATGACGCGCGTATTTTCGGGCGTTCCCAGCCGATGGTCGGCCCGGTCGAGTTCAAATCCGGCCGCCCCGTTGCCGCTGAAACCATAATCACCCACGGTTTCGCCCGTCACGCCCTCGAAGATCCACGCGGTCTCGGGGTTGGTGCGTGCGTCCGGGCTGATACGGTAGTACGATCCGTGAAAGTTGCCCTGTGCGGAAAACCCCACGGCCGCAAGCTGCTGCGGGGGACGGCCGTTCCTGCGCCAGAGTCCCCCGTAGCCGCCGTCGAAGGCGTGGTAGTACTCGCCAGGTTCCGCCGCCCAGGCCCGGATGCCGCCTTCATTGCGCCGGATTTCCAGCGTTCCATTGTCTTCCGGGTGGACGGCGATACGCCAGTAGAATCCGTTGCCGCCCAGGTACATGAAGTGGCCGCCCCGTTCCCGGTACTGTCGCAATGCGTCGAGCGTGCGGGGCGTATGGTATTCCGGATGTGAACCCGTGGTCACGGCGCTATATTCTTTGATCGCCTCGTAACCGTCGTCGTGCAGTTCCTGGTCGGTGACGATGTCGAAGGGGATCCCCATCTTTTCGAGCCACGCGTACAGGTGGGTGTCCGCCTGCAGATGCCGCAGCCCCGAGCAGTCCCCTTCTGTGGCGCCGAAGGTGATGTAGCCCGGCCGTAGGGAGAAGAGAGGGCGCCTGTGACTGGCATGGCAGATGCCACTCCCGTCGGTGTGGAAATTGTAGGTTGAAAGCCCGTATTTCCGGTACACCGCGGGATTCCAGGGATAGGCGTTCCATGCGCTGATCCGGTCCAGCCAGGACGGCTCGAAGTTGGGGCGGGCGTGGTTGCCATAGATGGTATAGGTGAAAGTGGACGCCAGTACGCAGAGATCCGCTGTCGGTCTGCCTCTGGGCGGACAGACATAGAACGGCATCATGTCCTCGTGCTCACCGCAACGGATACGGGCCGCGTATAGTCCCGACTTCATGCCACTTGGAATCGTGAACGTGAAGTCGGTTTCCCAGCCGAAGTCGTAGATGTCGTCTTCGTGGAAGTGTATGGCGCCGTACTGGTCCGGCGCGTGCTTCCAGGACATCTCCTCACCGGTCCACGTCGAACCGGTCATGGCACGGACAGGCATGTTGACCAGGCGGCCTTGCAGTGACAGGGGGCCGACGTCCACCACCCGGGTCGAACTCGTGTCCCGGGCGAAGTCCCACAGAGCCCAGGCGCCTCGATGGTCTTTGATGTCGTATTCGTGGTCGTCAGTCTCTTCCACCGGAACGTCTACGAGGGCCGGCGCTTCGATCTTTCCATTGAAATGGCCGCTAACGGGATCGCCGTCTACGCCGCCGAATATGATCCGTGCCACGTCGTCGATAGAAACGGACCCGATGGCCGCGACCGTGAAATTGGCCGGTCCAGGCAGCGCGTCCAGCGCGCGGAATCCCACGCTCACCGTGCCGTTTCCGGCATCGTAACTGGCCCACACCCGGTACCATCGCCTGGCCTTGATCGGCTCGCTTCGGCAGGTGATGAGGCGCTCCTGGTTTGCCGATAATTGGACTGCAACGGTTAAAGCGGCGCGGTCCAGGCAAAGACTCAGCACCGGCTTCCGTTCGCTGTTGCCGCAACTTACGATGCCCTGGCGTACTTTTTGAGGGGTCGTCGGCCAGATGGTGGCGGAGATGGAAATGCCATAGTCAGATTGGAAGCGGCCGTCTAGCGGGATGACGGCGTGGGAGCCCGGATCGAACGGTTGAGACCTGGAAGGGAATTCGCCGCCGAAGGAAAGGTCCACGTCCTTGATTTGCAGGCCAGGACCAGCCGGATTGGGATCGGCGCAGATCACGCGGACGAGACTGGCGTGAAAGGGCTCCCGGGCTTCGCTGCTTACCTTGAAGGCGATTTCGTCGCCGGGCCGGCCGGACAACCGGTCGGAGTAGCCCAGTAAAGGAATTTCGTTCATTAGCTACCCGGAAGTAGTTCGTCGTCCGGCCGCCGCTCGCGGTAGCCGCAGACCATCAGACCGGGCCGACCGAAGCTTTGGCCGTATTCCTGCCTGTTATCGGGATTCCGGTAGCCCATGCGAACGAGTCTCCGCGGCCGTTTCGTCTGGTTAATGTAGGAACCGTGCACGGTATCGATGCAGAACAGGACCACGTCGCCTGCCCTGGCCGGAACGGGCACCGTGTCTGCCAGATTGTACTCGTTCGTGGGCAGGTGCGGCGCACAGGGTCCCTCTTCCGTTTCCGTGATGTGCTGGAGATGGCCGGATTTATGAGATCCCGCCAGGAAGCGGATTTCGCCGTTTTCGTGACAGGTATCGTCCAGGTGCACGAGGACGTCGATGTACCGGCCGTCGTGATGGCCGTAAAAAGGGTTGTCCTGGTGCAGGGGAAATGGATGGCCTGTCTGGGGCGGCTTGATATGCAGCGTGGTGTGGTGCAGCTCCACGTTCGGACCCAGCAGCTGCGACAGGGCCTCGACCAGCCGGGGATTGGCTACCGCACGAGACCAGGCCTGGGAATAGAAATGGAGGTCGTGCATGGCCGTAAGCTTAGACCTGGCCTCCGTTTCCGGATCCATATACGCCAGGCGCCAGGGACCGTTCCACCCCGGGCTCGTGAAAGCCCAATCCTCGACGAGCCGGTCCATTTGTGCTGAAAGTTCGGCCGTTTCTTCCGGCGTGAAGATCTCCGGGATGTGGAGAAACCCATTTTCATGGTAGAACGCGATCCGCTCGTCGCTCAGCACGGTTTGTTCCATGACCATGGTCATTGCTGATTCTCCTTGTTGGGTTTGCGTGCGGGGAGTTTAAGGCGTTTCCTTCCCTTCGAATTTAGCAAGTCGGGCACCGGCAGGCAACACCATTTCAACGCGATGCGCAATCGGCTGGTTGGAATTCCTCACGTAGGCTGATCGCCTCATCCAAAGATCACGAACGGTACACTTCAGCCAGAAGTTCGTATGACCGCAACCGGGCTTTGAAATCATGGGTGATGGTGACGGCCATGATCTCTTCAGCGCCGAACTGGTCCGCAAGCCGGTCGATGGTGTCCCGGACCTGCTCCGGACTGCCCACGGCCGCGAGCCGGAACTTGTCGTCGAGGAATGCGCGTTCGGCTTCACTGAACTGGTGCTTCTCGGCCTCCTCCACCGTGGGCACGACGTTGCTAGGCTTGCCCGATGCGAAACGGGCGAAGAGCAGATCGCGGCTCAGGGCGAGACGTCGGGCTTCCGCCTCGGTGTCGGCGCAGATGACGTTGATCGCAATACAGGTCTTGGCCTGGGGCGACTGGGTGGACGGCTCGAAATATTGGCGATAGAATTCCAGGATGCGCGGGTCGATGTTGCTGTTGATGAACAGGGCAAAATTGTAGGGGAGTCCCAGACGGGCCGCCAGCATGGCGCTATCGGGACTGGAACCGAGCATCCAGACCGGAGGCGGAGACAAGATGGGCGGTGTGACCCGCGGCTCGAAATCCTTGTCTTGCAGGATCTCCACGAGTTCAGCAACCAGATCGGGAAACTGATCGAACCGGGGTCCGGCGCCGGGCGACAGCATCCGGGCGGTCTTCATGTCGCCGCCGGGCGCACGGCCGACCCCCAGGTCGACGCGGTCCGGGTAGAGATTCGTGAGCACGGAGAAGCTTTCGGCGACCTTGAAGGGACTGTAATAGGGCAGCATGACGCCGCCGGACCCGATCCGCATGCCTCCCGTGGCGGCTCCGATGGCCGCGAGCAACACTTCGGGCGAACTTCCGGCCAGGCAGTGGGCGTTGTGGTGCTCGGACACCCAGAAGCGCTTGTAACCCAGGCGTTCAGCCGTTCTGGCCAGGGTCAGGGTCTCCTGGAAGGCCTGCACCGCCGTGACGCCTTCCCGCACGGGGGACTGATCGAGTATGGACAGGTTCATTAATCAGGATTCCTATTCGTTACCAGGTTCAATTTAAACGGTTAGGTCGGGATCGCCCGACTACCAGCCGTCCACGATATGGCCCGCGCCCGGAAACCAGGCCGCGTCCACCAGAAAGGTCAGAAAGACGCCGAGGACATAGCCCGCGAGAATGCCAATAAACAGGGGTTGTGCCTTGCGGTACAGCGATACGCCGCCGAGACGCAGGATCACCGTCTTGATCAGCCAGACGATCAGAATGGAAAAGAAAGCCATGTCGGCCGCGTAGGTGGTCACGATCCCGAATCCCACGGGATGGAGGGGCCAGAAATGCAGCCGGTGATGGGCCCAGATCAGGAATCCCGAGATCAAAATCCCGTTCAACACCATGGTCAGCTGAGGTTGTGTCATGGCCTGAGGATTGGTCAGGAAGGTCTCCAACTGGGCCCAGTATCCGCTCGCGCCGGACTGAAAACCGCCGGCCTGGAGCTGGGACGCGCCCATGTCATACCCCAGGTACAGCGTGTACACGATGGCCGTCATGAATCCGATGAAGAGTGAAAGGGCAATGGCGCCGAAAACGCCCCGGCCCACGCCGCCCATGACGTCCCCCACCTTGGCGGCGTGCGCCATCGAACACATCCCGAGCGTCCGCCAGTTGCGCGTAAAGGTCTGGCAGAGCCACATCCCCGTGATCGTGCGGGCATTGATGTGCTCCGACCCGACGAACCGGAACGTGATCTCGTTGGCGCTGTTGTACGGCAGGTCCAGGGACGCCAGGCCGGTCTCGGCCACTACGCGGGTCACGCCGATGTACAGAACCAGCAGCACGAACATCATGAGCATCACGACCCAGAGCGTCATGCCCGCGCTCCACAGGAGGAAAACCATGTAAAGCGAACCGCCGGCGAAAGATAGGACGGCCGTGCGATAGGAAAAGAACTCCCGTGTATCATCGATTTCCGGCGCTTTGCCGAATGCCTTCCGAAACACGTCACGGATATGCCTGCGTGCCATCCACAGACCGAACAGCACGAAAATGAAAAAGCCGGACAGATGTTGAAAGTGCATCATCTCGAGAGGACCGGGGACGCCGACCCGCGTCATCACGCCCTGTTGAACGATGCGGATGAGATAGAACAACCAGACGCTGAGCAGCACCTCCACCCTCGTGAAGTACGCCACCCCGATCAGCAGGAAATTCAGGCGGACCTGGATCGGGTGGAAGGCTTCATACAGGGTCAGGGGAAAGGCGTGCCCCGCGCCGAAAGGGATGGCGGGGAACAGATCGAAGAAGCTGAACATATTCCAGGTCATGATAAACAGCGTGATGCCGAACCCCCACCAGAACAGGCGCACGCGGGCAATCCTCGGGAACAGGGCCGTTTCTTCGGCCCCGTCGACCAGCGTCAATGGCACCTGGGCTAGCGGGAAGGTCAGCCGTTCGTGTTCCACCCACTGCTTCCGCAGGATGACCATGATAGACGCGCCGACCAGGAAGAGGGCGATGTAGAATGTTATCCACCAGAACATGGGCACCCACCAGATTTGCCATCGGATGGTTGTTCCCGAATACACGCCTTCATAGAATTGGTTCAGACCGCCCAGGTTGTCCCGCACGACCAGCCAGGAAGGAAGGTAGTCGAGGAAAAGTTCCGCCCAGCGGTTTTCGGGGTTGGCGTAGTAGAAAGGACCGCTGATGATCGAGACCGCGTAATTGCTGAAGGCCCATCCGGGGATGGCGGACGCCGTGAAGACCAGGAAGAAGATCACGATCAGCTCCTGCCGGCTGAATGGACGGCCGTAACCCGCCTTTTTCAATACCGGGTTGACCAGGAGTACCATCAGCAGGAAGGGCAGCAGCGCGGCGACGGGCAGGTGGGTGACCGTGATGAAGGATCCGCGCGTGACGAATTCGGAGGAGAGCGACCAGAGCGTCAGTAGGACGGTGAAGACGCATCCTATGGCCACGGCCCGTAGGGTAAGGCCGGCGGAAACGGGTTGCTTTACAGGCGGAGGCACGGTGGCCTGTCGGCCGGTCTGGGGCGATGAGACAGTGGGCATGATGTCAGTGGATTCCAGGAGAGGAGGGGGCTGGACTGCGTCCTACGTTACGCGTCAACTCTAGGCGTACGTAAATCAACTGTACTATGTGTTCCCGGGCAGCTCAAGGACATAGGGAATCAACGGTTCTCAACACAGTTCCTGAGCTTTTCCAGACCCTTTTGAGCCGTGGTTACCGGTCCTTCGGCCCAGTACGCCGGATTGAACAGTTCCAGTGAAAGCATGCCCCGGTAATCCTGCTGTTCCAGGCTGGCCACGATCTCGTCCCAGGGCGCTTCGCCGTCGCCCGGATAGACCCTGTGCTCGTCCTCGATATCCACGTGGGCGGGTACCGCTGGATAGTCGTTCACGTGGACCAGACCCAGCCGGCCGGGACCGAGGTAATCCATCCCCCGCTGGTGTCCGCTTCCCTTGTACATGTGGAAGATGTCGGTCAGTAGCCTGGCATCTCGCACGCCGCTTTCCGCGGCGACGAGAAGGGCTTCGCCGACCGTGCCCAGCGTGCGGGCTATTCCCCAGAATTCCAGCAGGGGTTTCGGGGAGAAATCCGAAACGGCATCCGAAAGTTCGGCAAATCTCCTGGCGACAGAAAACAGGTCGACCTCCCGGTCGTGGATCCCCTTCGGGGCCGTGGCTACATAGGGGCATTCCAGGTCCTGGGCCATCTTGAAGCACCGTCTCGCTTCTTCAAGCCCTCTGGCATGGCGGTCGGTTTCGGGAACCGCCCATTCGAAAAATGCGATCAGGTTCACGATACGGATCCCGCGGCTGTCCGCGCGTTCGCGAATCTGTTCCACCGTTCCGCCTTCTTCGACCCAGGCATCGATTTCCTCTGCCCAGGGTTCAATGCCGTCATACCCGGCATCGGCCGCGATATCCACGTATTCCAGTACGGAAACTCCGGGCGACCGGATCGTGCTGGTATTGAGGCAGTAGTCAAAACGTCCCATTTGTCACATCCCTTCTGCTGGGCCGCCGTACCGCCCGTACAGGATCCGGACGGCGCGGTTGTATGGCCATTTTTAAGGCATGCTTCAAGAGTAATAACCAATCATAGATGGCTTTACAAAATTCTGTACTTTTTTAAACGGTTTCGCCTATATTGTAAACCGCTTAAAAGAAAAACGCCATCCATAGTGATGTCAGGAGCGTACGTGCGGGACTTTTCAAGCTTCTCGAGATCAATTCTGCTCTTCTGTCTTCTCCTGATTCCCCAGGCTGTTTCGGGTCAGACGAGCGTGACGGACGTCACCGGGACCACGTTTACCGTGGGTAGCACCCCGCAGAGAATCGTGTCCTTAATCCCGAGTAACACCGAACTGCTTTTCGCTGTCGGGGCGGGAAGTTCGGTCGTCGGGGTGACGAATTACTGCGACTATCCCCCCGAAGCTCGGAAAATCGAGAAAGTCGGCGACCTCACGGCCATGAGCCTGGAAAAAGTCGTCGCCCTCGACCCTGAACTGGTACTGGCCACGAAGGGAAACTCCAAGGAACTGGTATTCAGTCTGAGGGCGCTGGGTGTCCGGGTGTTCGTCCTCGACCCACAGACAATCGAGGAAGTACTCGATGCCATTGGCAAGGTGGGTGCGCTCACAGGGCGTTCCGAGGCTTCGCGCGCGCTTGTCGACAGCTATAGACAAAGACTGGCCCATGTCGCGGACCGGATTGACGAGCTAACGGAAAGCGAACGTCCCACGGTATTCGTCGGCAGTCCGTTCAGGGACGAAAACTGGACGCCAGGTCCCGAAACGTATACCTCGGCGGTAATCCGCCGGGCCGGTGGCCGGAACATTGCCGACGACCTGGCGCCACGTACCTGGGCGGTTTACAACCTGGAGAACATCGTCTCGAAGGACCCGCAGGTCCTGCTGTCCACCCTGGGCGTGGGACAGGACCCCTCGGAAACGAGGACGAGGTTCCTTGAGCGGGCGAAGTCGCTCGAGGGCTGGCGCGATCTGGACGCCATTCGCAACGAACGCGTCGTGCTGATTCCAGAGAACTGGCTGCTTCGGCCGGCGCCCAGGCTCTTCCAGGCGATCGAAACGCTGGCGAGTGCCCTGCATCCGAACCTGTTCTGAAGGCGTCCACGAGTAAACGCTAACGATACCTGATACACCTGGCGATCCTTTATGCCTCTTCTAAGCAAAATACCTAACGAGCTGTACAGCCTGTTACGGACCAGATTCCCGGCAGACGCGGACAAGGCGGAGCTGATTTTCGCCTGCAGAACGGATCTGGCGCCGGACGGCCGCATCCAGGAATCGATGTTGCTGGTCACCCGGCGTCACCTGGCGGTAGCCACGCTGTCCGACGGGCAGTGGTCGCTGACGCACTCCTTGCCCCTGGTGGACATCACTGGGCTGAACGTCGAGCCGCTCGTCGGCGCGAGCGCGCTAATGGCCAAGGTGGACGGCAGGGAGATCAGGCTGCTCCGGTATTCCCATGCGGTGGCCCAGGACATGTCGGACGCTGTCGAGTCCCTGTTGCATCTGATCGGTCCCGATGGCAGTCCGGACCATACGGAGCCCGTTATAGAAGACCCGGTTCCGGACTGGTCGAGCCGCGAGGCTCACCTGCGCACGTTCCGGCGCCTGTGGGCATTCTGCCTGCCGCACTGGCGCACGCTGGTCATCGCCATGGCCGTCACCATCGTGGCATCGGCCATCGACCTGTTGCCCCCGTACCTGACCATGATCCTCGTGGACCAGGTCCTGGTGGACATGAGCACCTACATGTATCTTCCGCTGATCGTCGCGCTGCTGGCGGTGTCCCGTATCGTCCATACCGGAGTGACCGTCGTGAGCGGCAGAATGCTGGCCGTGCTGGGTGACCGGCTGGCCTTCGACGCGCGGTCGGAGTTGCTGAACGTCCTGCAACTGCTGCCTCTCAAGTACTACGATATGCAGCAGACGGGCGGACTCATGGCCCGTATCGCACGGGACGCCAAGTCGATCCACTACTTCTGGATCGATTTCGCGCCGCAGGTGATCCAGCAGGGACTGCTGGTAATCGGCATGACCGCGGTGCTTTTCTACCTGAACTGGGAGCTGGCCTTCCTCGTCCTGATCCCCATTCCCGCCATCATCTTCGCATCGATACACATCAAGCGCTACCTGATGTGGTTTTACGGAAGGTCCTGGGACAGCTGGGCGACCTTTTTCGAACGGGTCAACGACGCGCTGGCCGGCATCCGGGTCGTGAAGATCTTCGCCCAGGAGAAACGGCAAAGCCGGGACATGCATCTCGAGAACGAGAAGGTGTTTACGGCCGAACGCAACATACACGTCCGATCACGCACGGTGCGCCCCCTCCTCGCCTTCATCGTGTCCGTGGGCGGGCTCCTCGTCTGGTGGTATGGCGGGAGACAGGTTCAATCGGCGGAAATGACCATCGGCATGCTGATGGCCTTCTTCCTCTACCTGAGCATGTTCTACAATCCCGTGCAGCAACTGACCAGCATGGCCGACTGGATTCCCGAGATGATGACGGCCATAACCCGCACCTTCGAGGTCATCGACAGTCCCATCGAGGACTATACGCCAGGCGAGACCGTCGACGTGCCCCGTTTCGAGGGACGCCTGGAGCTGCAGGACGTCAACTTCGGCTACGTGGCGCACCAGCCCGTGCTAAAAGGGATCAACCTGCACGTCGAACCGGGCGAGATGATCGGGCTCGTGGGACACTCGGGCGCGGGCAAGTCCACCCTCATCAAGCTGATGTGCCGCTTCTACGACGTCGATGGGGGCGGGATACTCATCGATGGGATCGACGTTCGACGGATGGACCTGATGCAGCTGCGCAGCCAGATCGGGTACGTGGAGCAGGATCCCTTTCTGTTCTCCGGGTCCGTGACCGACAATATCCGCTTCGGCAACCGGGAAGCGTCCCGGGAGGAGATCATCGAGGCCGCCATCAACGCGAACGCCCACGAATTCATCGTCAAGCTGCCTGATGGTTACGATACGCCCGTAGGCGAACGGGGCGGCAGACTGTCCGGCGGTGAGCGTCAGCGCGTCGCGATCGCACGGGCCATCCTGCACGATCCGCGGATCCTGATTCTCGACGAACCTACGTCGGCCCTCGACCTGGAAACGGAGAAGAAGATCCAGGAAGCCCTGGGACGGCTCATGGAGGGCCGCACGACGCTCGCCATAGCCCACCGGCTGTCCACCCTGAGAGACGCCGACCGGCTGCTCGTACTCAAGAACGGAGAGCCGGTGGAACTGGGTACCCACGAAGAGCTGCTGAACCGGCAAGGCGAGTACTACCGGCTGGTCCAGTTGCACACCAACGTCTCCAGCATCGTGGGCGTGGAGGGGTAAGCCTTGTCCTTTCTCGATCCGGCCGCCATACGCCTCGAACGGCGCGAAGAACAGCCGCCAACGTTGTCCATCGCGGGCGACCTGTTCTTCAACGTCAAAATCCGTCAGGCCTTTCCGCTCTCCTTCGAAAGCCGGTACATTACTTTCTTTGATCAGGAAGATGAATATCTGGGGATCGTGGCCGACCCGGAAGCCTGCGACGAGGATACCTGTCGGATTATCCGTGATGAAATCGAATGGCGCTATTTCCGGCCGAGGATAGAGCGCGTCCTGGAAATGGAAGGCCGGGGTGGCACGTCCATATTCTCGGTGGAGACGGACCGGGGCGCGGTAAAGATCCCGATGCGGGACCTCAGGGAAGGCATGATGGAGTTGTCGCCTGGCCGAATCCTGATCACGGACGAGCACGGCAACCGGTACGAGATCCCCGACCTCGACCGGCTGGATCGACGGAGCCGCCGCCTGATCCGCCGCCTGATCTGACGACTTAACCCATCAGAATCGGCACAATCTTCGCATAGGCCGTCTTGAACCCGAGCACGGCCAGGTAGATCCCAACGCCCAGCAGGACCATCAGAATGGTGCCGATCGCGACCAGGAGCGGTTTGCTGCTGGCGAACCGTAGCTTGAGCCGTTCCACCTTGGCGTAGATATCGGGGTACTTCTGTTCCAGGCGGGACAGTATGCGTCTGGCGAAGGCGTTGCGCGTGGACAGGATCGTCAGCCCGATGACGATGAACAGCACGCCCTGCAACAGGGGCAGGAGAAGGCCCAGGACCCCAAGGACGAGAAAGGTCCATCCGAGAACGGACTGGGCCATGCGAAAGAGTAGTTTCTGTTCTATCTGCTTGAATCCAATCTCTTGACGGTATATCCAGTCAGTTAACGGTACGCCCAGTCGCAGCAAGATCAGTCAAGAAAAGCGAGGGCTTCCCGCATTTCTTCCAGGTCCTTGGCGTCGCCCTGGCGTTCCGCAACGACAATACCCCGTTCATAACATCTGCGGGCTTCTTCCTCCTGGTCCAGCTGTTCGTAAACTCGACCGGCCTGGTGATAGCCCACCGTATAGTCCGGCGACGCATCCATGAGCCGTTCCAGGATCCCCACCGCTTCTTCGAGCCGGTTCGAACTCACATATTCCAGCGCGATCGCATACTGAATAAAGGGATCGCCGGGATCCTTCCGGGCGAGCAGTTCAAGCTGTTCGAGCCGTTCATTCATGCCGCACATCCTGTATTAGCGCATCCTAAATCAGCGAACGGGACTGGCATCCGTCCACGTTGACACAGGCGCCCGTTACCCAACTCGCCCGGTCGGATGACAGGAAAACCACCACGTCCGCGATCTCTTCGGGCTTGCCGAATCGTCCGGCCGGGAGTTCCTGTTCCACGAACTTTCCAATCCCCTCGGGGTCCGCGTCCAGCCGTTTCTGCCAGTTTCCACCGGGGAATATCACCGAGCCCGGCGCCACCGTGTTCACGCGGATTCCTGTATTGGCCACTTCCTTGGCAAGCGTCTTTCCCATGGAGATCTCCGCGGCCTTGGTGGCGTTGTAGGTGGCGGGCCCGCCTGCTTCGCGGCCGAAGATCGAGGATATGGTGATGATCGATCCGCGCTCGCGGGTACGCATCGACGGGAGCACCGCCCGCGTCGCCCGTACGGCGGCGAACATGTTCAAGTTGAACACGTACAGCCATTCGTCATCGGAAACATCGTCGAAAGGGTTCCAGACGCTGCCGCCCACGTTGTTGACCAGGATATCGATGCGTCCCCAGCGGTCCAGGGTGGCTTTCACGATCCTGTCGATTCCTTCGGCCGTGGTCAGGTCCCCTGCCGTCGCCAGCGTTTCGACGCCCTTTTGTGCGACTTCCCGTTCGGTCTCAAGCAGCCGCTCTTCCCCCCTGGCGCTCAGGCTGACGTGGCATCCCTCGTCCGCGAAGCCCAGGGCGATCGATCGTCCGATGCCCCGGCTCGAGCCGGTTACCAGGGCGACTTTGTCCTTCAGACCCAGATCCATTGGAATCCCTTTCGTTAGTGTTCTTTTCGTTGGTGTCCCCTGGTCGGCAGCGTTTCCCTAGTCGACCGGTTCGAACAGTATCTTCATGCCTTCTTTGTTTAAAAGCCGACGGAACGCGTTCTCCCACTCGAATAAAGGAACCACGTCCGACACGATTGGTTCCAGTTCGATCCTGCGTTGGTCCAGCATTACCATGGTGCGGTCCCAAGCATCCAGGGACCCGGCGAAGGAGGTCCGTATATCAATTTCCTTCAGTTCCGCCGGAAAGAAATCAACCTCGAACGGGGCGCCATGCAGTCCGATCTGCATAATGGTGCCCTGTTTTCTCACCAGTTCGATGGCTGATCGTGTGGCCGCCGCCGACCCTGAACATTCGTAAATCACGTCGGCGCCGTAACCCTGGGTTCGATCCCTGACGAGCCCGAGCAGGTCGACCTCGTCGATGTTGACGGTTTCGTCCGCCCAGCGCGCGCCGAGTTCGAGCCTCTCCCTATCTTCCGAAGTGCCGGTCAGGATGACGTACGCGCCTTCCGCTTTCGCCACCTGCGTCGTCAGCATGCCGATGGGACCCGGTCCCGTCACCACCGCCACGTCACCGGCGGCAACGGACGTGCGTATGGAGACGGCCTTGACGCAGCAGCACAAGGGTTCGCTCAACGCGCCGATGGTGAGGTCCAGATGTTCCGGAATCCTTCGCAACGCCCAGGCCGGCATGACCACGTACTTCGTAAATACACCATGCACACCGCTGCCGATGGACAGGCGGCTGTCGCACAGACTGTGCTGTCCCGCCGTACAATACCTGCACACGCCGCAGACTACGGTGGTCGGTATGCCGGTCACCGCGTCGCCCAGGCGGTATTCGTCCGTGTCCGCTACCTCGTCCACGATGCCGGAGAACTCGTGGCCCATGATCACGGGCGGATTGTAGGGGTATTCGTCCTTGTAAATGTGGATATCGGTGCCACAGATCCCAGCGGCCCGGATTTCCACCCGGACTTCTCCGGGCTTGAGCTCCGGAACCGGCAACTCCCGGACTTCCATGTTGACCGGTCCGTGGTCGTATTTGACCAGTCCTTTCATCCTTCGGATCTCCGCTCCAGCGTTCGTCATCGACAAGGAAGGTTTGAATATAGGGCGGCAGGTTTGGGATGACAAGATCAATCAAAGCCGGACTGCCGCAATAAGCCGTTGACAATCCGACAGGCGCATTCTTATGTTGAGCACGGACCGGAATCAGGCTCCAGCCCCCGTAGCTCAGAGGATAGAGCAGCGGTTTCCTAAACCGTTGGTCGGGTGTTCGACTCACCCCGGGGGTATTCCCGGTCCCCGCCTGTATCAACCTGATCCCGACGCACGCAACGCAGGAGGTCGTCATGTCCGATCTGTCCCGGTACATCCACGAGACACCACTCATCGACACACACGAGCATCTAAGGTTTGAAGAGGATTGGGTCGCCCACGGACCGGACGTGCTGCAGGATCTCTTCGAGAACTATGTCCCGGCTGATCTCGTGGTCGCCGGCGCGTCACAGGAAGCGGTCGATGTCCTACTGGATCCCGGTAAGGGAGACGTGTCGGCGCGCTTCGAACCGATCCGGAATGCCTGGGAGGCCGTGAAGCACACGGGATACGGCGAAGCGGTACGCATTCTTGCGGAAGACGTATACGGCATGGCTGAAATCACGATCGACGGGCTGGTCGCGGCGCAGGCCGAGAACGACAGGTTGCGGTCACCGGGCCAACGGTTAGCCCTGTTGCGGAACCGCGCGGGCCTGGACCACGTGCAGATCGACAACTTCGTCTGGGCCTGCGAGCCGGACGTTTCCGGACCGGAATTCTTCCTCTACGATCTTTCGTGGGTGGGATTCTGCAATGGCGAGGTGCCCGTGGAGAAAATCGCGGAGGAAACGGGGATTACCGTGGACAGCCTGGGCAGTCTGCGCGAAGCCATGGCCGCGCTCTTCGCGAAATTCGGTCCCCACGCCATCGCGGTCAAGGCGCAGCACGCCTATTCCAGGACGCTCCGGTGGGAGGAACGGAGCGACGAAGAAGCGGCACGGGCCCTGGAAATCGTCCTGAAGGACCCCGGCAACCCGCCGGAGGAAGCCGCGCTGTGCCTGGGAGACTGGGGTTGGGCGCGTGGCGTGGAACTTTCCATCGAACACAATCTCCCGTTCAAGATCCACACGGGCTACTACGCGGGACACAGCCGGATGCCGGTGGACCGCATCAAGAGCGGTAACCTCTGCGGATTGCTGGCCCGGTACCTCGATGCCCGGTTCGTGCTGATGCACATCGCCTATCCCTACAGCCACGAACTGATCGCCCTCGCCAAGCACTACCCGAACGTCTGGGTGGACCTCTGCTGGGCCTGGTCCATCGATCCGTACAGTTCCTGCGATTTCGTCCGCCGATTCATCCACGCCGTCCCGATCAACAAGCTCTTCGCCTTCGGCGGCGACACCGGTTGGCCCACCAGTGCCTACGCCTACGCCGTACAGGCCCGGAAATGGCTGGCCAGCGCTTTGGAAGCCGAGGTTAGCGACGGCCTCCTCACCGAGAAACAGGCGATGGACGTGGCGCTCCGGCTCATGCAGACCAACCAGCGGGACTGCTTCGATATCGAGGGAACTCGGGGGCAAATCGCGCGGACGATGGCATCCGCCACGACCTAAAAACGGGTTGCGTCCAGGGCTATTGAAGCTTATATTGTCAGCGGATTTAACAGGCCACGATAGCTCAGCTGGTAGAGCAATTCATTCGTAATGAATAGGTCGTCGGTTCGAGTCCGACTCGTGGCTTTCTTCCGCAGTCTGGTTCCCATAAAGATCACCTCGCATCATCCGTCTTCCCGGCAAAAAGACGTTCGAAGTCTTCGAACGATCCGCTCTGCCGTACCGGACGAGCCACAGTACCCGGTAAACAGACTCCGTAAAACCTAACCAACCTCTTTCCTTCTTTCGTGAGAAGGATTTAGGGGTTTTCTCTATGCGGTACCTACGATTTCTCTCTGTCCTGTTCGGCCCTGGCCTTTGACAGTGCCGACGCGATTATTCCCGATGGAATCGCAATGACACCTAATCCGATCATCAGGAGGATGAATGTGAAAATCCTTCCCCCTCCGGTCACCGGATATGTATCGCCGTAACCCACGGTAGTCAATGTTACAACCGCCCACCACAGTCCATCCAGCACCGAACCGAATTTACCTGGCTGTACGGCGCTTTCAAAATACCAGATTCCCGCCGCCGCCAGGTAAATCAGTATCACGGACAGGACTGCGAACATTATGATTTCTTCCTTCACGATGACGACGGCTCGCTGTAATCGATCTACCGCCTGGTTGTATCTGAACAGTCTGATAATCCTGAAGATACGCAATACACGAACGACGCGAAGTATTCGGCCGTCGACGTAACCAAAGCCGATCAACATTAGGTAAAATGGCAGGATAGCTAACAGATCTATGATTCCATAGAAACTAAAAACATATTGCGTTCTGTTGTATGCAACAAAGCATCGCAAGCAGTATTCGAATGTGAATAACACGACGGTAATGGTTTCCACTAAATGGAGGAAAGACTGAGTCTGGCCGGTTATACCAGGGATTGTTCTTAACGTAAATGTGATCAGAGATAACAAGATCATGCCAAGTATGAAATCGTCAAACGTACGGCCCTGCCATGAGTCTCGACGTTCGACCACATGCCTGATTCGTTCAATGTATGTTGTCTGGTTCATGTCCTTCCCTCCAGGTCTGGATTCACGTCCAGGACAGTGTGAACGCGTTTCTCACCCTCGTCGATTACGAATATGTCCTTGTCTATGAAGGTCGGTAACCGGTTAAGTGGCCGGGGCGACTGCTGCAGAGCGTGGATCGAACTTGGTGAAATCGATTGTTGCACTTGGGGTTACAACTAACACTCAGCCACGGCTCGTGGATTCAACCCCTCCAACAACGTGTCGATCGTCTGACTGATGGCGGTCTCAGACTGCAAGGTCTCGACCGGAATCGACACGTGCAATCCTGCCTCGATCCTGTTTCGTAACTCCACGGCCATGAGGGAATCCACGCCCAGGCTGCGCCAGGTCTGCCCGGTCTCCACGCTCCCTGGGTCCACTTCCAAGATCCGGCTGATCGCATCGGTCACGAATTCCTCGATGTAGTCGCGCATTATGTCAGGGGATAGCGCGCTCAGATCGGCTTTCGATAGGGGTGGAATCGCCCGTGTCGCCTGCGCTCCGCGAACATCCGGTGGCAGGAACCGGGCAAGAAGCGTATCTGCTTTTGGCTCAGTCGTGGGGATTACGCCGACGCGGTGGACATCGCGACGGAGTATTCGATCAAGCAGCGCGCCTGCCTCATCGGGCGGGATCGATCGCAGGCCCTGCCGCCTCATACGATCGACGGCTCGTTCGTCGGTCATCATGCCCGTATCTTCCCAGGGCCCCCAGTTTACTGTCGTCACCGGCAGACCCTCCTGACTCCTGAGGTCCGCCAGGCCGTCGAGAAACGCGTTCGCAGCGGCGTAGGATGCCTGTCCGGCCGTACCGAGCAGGGAGGCCACCGACGAAAAGAGGACGAAGAGGTCCAGTTCGCGGTCGCGGGTAATCGCATGCAGGTTCCACGCGCCGACCGTCTTGGGTTCGAGTACCCGGCGGAACCTTTCCGCATTCTGGGTGAGCAAAATGCCATCGTCCAGCACGCCGGCCCCGTGGAAGACGCCCCTGACCGGTCCGTGCTCGATTTCCAGGCCTGCCAAGAGACCTTCCATCGCATCACGCTCGGTCGCATCGGCCTGAACGTACTTCACTTTGCCGTTGGGATCACTTTCCAGTGACGTATCCACATGATGTCTTCGCCCCGTCACGACGACCAGGCCGGCTCCCCGGTCGAGTAGCCAACCCGTCAGGAAGCGGCCGATCCCACCCGCGCCGCCCGTGACGAGGTAGGTTCCGCCCGGACGAATGATCGGATCATCTTCTCCCAGGGCAACAGGGACGGACGCACCGTCGTCTACGAGCACCAGTTTGCCCATGTGCCGCGCCTGCGACATGAACCGGAAGGCATCCCGCGCCTCGGCAAGCGGGTATGCATGGTACGGCAGGGGACGTATGCTGCCATCCGCAGCCAAGTCGGCGATTTTCTGTAGCATGGCGCCCGCACGGTCCGGCTGTTCCTCGATGAACTGTGCAAGATCGATGGGATGATAGGATTTGTTGCGGTCGAACCGGTTGAGATCGATGAGTCCATGGTTCAGCACATCGGTTTTGCCGATCTCAATGAAACGTCCGTGGGGCGCAAGTACGGCCAGAGAAGCCATCATGGCGGGACCAGACAGTGTGTTCAGGACGATATCCATTCCCTTCCCGTCCGTCTTCTCAATGATCTCTTCTGCGAAGTCCAGGGAACGGGAATCCATCACATGCGAAACGCCTATTTCCCGCAGAAAGGCTCGTTTTTCATCAGATCCGGCCGTGGCAAACACCTCGGCCTCTGCCTGACGGGCGAGTTGAAGAGCGGCCAGCCCCACCCCTCCTGTCGCGTTGTGTACAAGAACGCGGTCGCCGGCGGATATTCCGCCACGTACCACGAGCCCGAGGTATGCCGTCAGGAAGGCCACGGGCAGCGTAGCGGCTTCTTCGATACCCAGGCTATCCGGCTTCCGGACGACCAGGGCGGCCTTCGCGGTCACGTAACCGGCCATGGCCATCGGCACCATGCCCATGACCAAATCACCGACTTCCACAGAGTCAGTCCGGCTTCCGCGTGCAACCACCTCGCCGACGCATTCCCAACCGAAGGAAGGTGGACGCGGCAATGAGGCTCGCAGCATGCCGAGGGCGGTAAGTACGTCCCTGAAGTTCAGCGCGGTTGCCTGCATGCGGATGACGACCTCGTCCGGTGCTGGTTCACGCTCCCGCTCCGACACAAAGTGGAGATCGTCAATCGAACCGGGCGTCGACTGTGTAAGTCTGTAACTGGTATTAAAATATGAAGATGCGGAAACACGCTTCGCTTTGGTGTTTGACAGGTCTAACGGAACGAGACGACGGGTATACAGCTCGGTCTCCCGTACCGCGATCTCGCCGGTCAGTTTGTCCGCGGCCACGATACAGGCGAGATGTTCCAAATCGATCTCGTCGGTTCCGGCTGGAAGGTCGATCATCGCACAGTTCAACTCGGGGTGCTCCTGCGCGGCGACCCGTCCGCATCCCCAGATCGTCCCGAGTTCCGGCTTCGACCGGTCGCCATCAACCACGGACTGGGCACCCGCCGTAATCAACCTCAGGCGGTACGACAGATCGGGACTGTCCAGCACCGCCCTGACCATTTCAAAGGATTCCAGCGCGGGGCCGGTATGTCGGTTCGACCGCCTGGCGCCTTTTCCAGTCCAGATTCCCACGACGCCGACCGGTTCCCCGGATTCGGATCTCACTGAGCCCAGTCTGCCGGCGAGGGCGTCGGCCGGGCTTGCCTTGCACTCACTGGACGCATCGATGAATTCACTCTTCCCGCCGCGTCGAGCCAGGGCATTAGCCAGGCCGGTTCCGAGTCGCGGGTCCTCCGTAATCACGTACCAGTGCGATGTTGTGCCGGGTTCCACCTGGTCTTCCGGGATTGGCATGGCCATCCAGGCTTCCCGGTAGATTCCCTGTGGGTTATCAAGGCCATGCCGGCCTGCGCCTGTCCTGAACAGACCCCCTCCTGCCCGGAACAGGGACACGCCTTCCAGTTGTACCACAGGAAGGCCCTTGTCATCTACGAGGTACACATCGGCCAGCAGCCCACCGTCACTTGATTTCTCCCTCAGTCTGGCGTATGCAACCAGGACATCATGCTCGTCCGGAAGCTTCTGCAGCACAACGGTTTCCACGCTGACGGGCAGATGCGGATCGTCTTCAGGAACGAGCATCAGCAGGACCTGCAGACCGGCATCCAGAACACCGGGGTGCAGGCGGTAGGGATTCTGATCATCATCTCGTACGGCCAGGACGGCCAGGACTTCCCGTTCGGAGTACACAAGCTCGTCAATCTGGCGGAAGGACGGGCCGTATTGAAACCCCAGAGCTGCTGCGCGTTCGTAGAATCGACCGCTCGCGACCCGGCGGTCGCAACGGGATCTGACGGCTTCCAGTTCTACGCGTTCTGTTATCTCATCTACGCGGGTTCGTTCGGCTAGCATGTTTGACAGCCAGCTCGAACCAGTCTCCTGGGATTCCGGCCTGGAGGAAAGCGTATACCGGTTCTGCCTGCGTACAACCTGGACGAGATGTGCGCCGATATCTGGCAATAACAGGGGGTTCAGGAGTTCAAGGTCCCGAAATGCGACTGGAGCATCCTCCTCGTCGAGGGTCTCGAAGAGCATTTCTATCTGCCCTGCGAGCGGCATGATCGATCGGTCCAGTACGGTGTGATCCGCCAGCATAGGATGGGAGTCCAGGCTAATCGGCCGTTCCCACACGAAGGTTTCGGGGTCCACGGACGATTCGATGCCGGTACCGATCAATGGGTGCGGGTACTGGCTTCGCGGGCCACCCGGTTGATTCGTCATCCCGTCCAACCAGAAACGTTCCTTCTGCCAGGGATAGGTCGGCAACGGAACAGGAGTTCTCGGTGGATCCACCAGGTGTTGCCATCGTATATCGTGGCCGTGGACGTAACATTTCGCCATGGCTTCGAGCAGGACGTCCCAGGTTCCGCGGTCTCGTCGTAGCGAGGCAACCGCGTGCCCCGTCCAATTCAGATGAGCCAGGTTTTCATATATGATCGTCGAAAGCACGGGATGAGGGCCGATCTGGACGAACAGCGCCTCTCCGCCATCTGGAATCGCTTCGAATGAACGGCTGAACAGGACGGGACTCCGGATATTTCGCCACCAGTGATCCGCGTCGAGGTCCATTCCTTCAACCCGCGTACCCGTGACCGTCGAGAACAGAGGTACGTGGGATTTCGAGGGAGACAGTCCATTCAGGGACGCCAGGAAATCGTCGCGGATCCCGTCCATTTGCCTGCTGTGATAGGCGATATCCGTATGTAGTTTGCGGCAGAAAATCCGTCGTCCATCCAACTCCGCCTGTAACCGGTCGATAGCCGCGGTCTCCCCGGATATGGTCACGGAAACCGGACTGTTGACCGCAGCAACGGACAGGCTGTCTCCGAAGGGTTCTATGGCCTCTTCCGCCTCGTCCGGCGACAGGCCCACCGCAAGCATCTCGCCCCGTCCCTGCCACGCCTTCTGCAGCCTGCTGCGCTGGTATATGATGCGAACGCCCTCTTCCAGGGAAAGGGCGCCCGCGACACAGGCTCCGGTGATTTCCCCGACGCTGTGGCCAATGACGAACCGCGGCTCAATACCAAAGGACCGCCATAGGGCCGCCAGGGCCCACTGCAGCGCCATGTTGGCGGGCTGAGCGATCTCGACGCCGGTGATGCGCTCCCCGGCTGCACCGCGCCACATCTCATCCTTAATGGAATTTCCCGCAGCTGCCGAGTACAGGCGGTCGAACTCGTCCAGGGCTTCGCTGAACGGGGGCGCCGAATTATAGAGCGCCCGCCCCATACCGAACCACTGCGGCCCCATGCCGGTGAAGACGAAGACGACAGGTGTGGGATGCGATCCGACACGTGCCGTCTCGAACCGATCTGGGATGCCGCCTGCACGAAACGTCTCAAGGCCCTGCGCCGCCCCCCCGGCCTCCTCGAACACCAGGCCAAGGCGGTGGTCCAGATGGGACCTGTACAGGGCGAGCGCGGCCGCCAGATCGTCGGGTGGCGTATCGGGTTGGCTTCGGAGCAGAGATACTGTATCCGACGCCTTTTGCTTCAGCGCGGCGGCGTTATGGGCGGACAGGACCAGGAGCCGGGTAGCGCGCTGATCGTCCGTACGGCACGGGTCGGACGTGCCGGGTGAACCGCCCGATTCGACTTCCGCCGGGCCAGGCGGGGATCCCAGCACCACGTGGGCGTTGGCACCGCCGAATCCGAAGGAATTAACCCCGGCGTAACAGGATACGGGGATGTTTTCCGGTTCGGTGACCACCTTTAGCCCGAGCGCTTCAAAGGGTATATCGGGGTTTGGCTGATCGAAATGCAGGGAGGGCGGCAGGACGCCATGTTTCAGGGACAGCGCTGTTTTGATGAGTCCGGCGACGCCGGCCGCCGCCTCGGCATGGCCGATATTGGTCTTCACCGACCCGATCAGGCAACCGGTGGATCCCGTGGCACGGCCGATGGCCATGGCTTCCACGGGGTCGCCAGTGGGCGTTCCCGTACCGTGAGCTTCTACGAAGGCCAGGCGTTGCGCGTCCACGCCACCGGCCCGGGCGGCCGACTCGATGACGGTTTGCTGAGCGTTCTGGTCAGGTACGGTAAGCCCGCGCCCTTCCTGGCCACGCCCGTCCTGGTTTATCGCGGAGCCGAGAATGACCGCGTAGATCGGATCGTCGTCCTCCACCGCGTCGGACAGGCGTTTCAGCACGACGATTCCCGCGCCGTCGCTCCGTCCGTACCCGCTCGCCCCCTGGTCGAAGGCCCTGCAGCGCCCATCCGGCGACAACATTTGCGCCTGTTGAAAGCCGCGCGTCGTCTGCGGAGTCAGGAGGAGATTCGCGCCACCGGCAAGTGCGGCCGAACAGATACCGGCCTGTATATCCCTGCAGGCCAGGTGAACGGCGGTCAGCGAAGAAGAACAGGCCGTATCCACCGCGATACTCGGGCCCTTCAGATCCAGGAAGTAGGAGATCCGGTTCGCCGCGATACTCAGCGTGCCACCCGTATTGGTGTGCATGCCGACGGCTGACGGCGCCGCGTACCGCTGCAGGTCCCAGTATTCGTCCAGGAAGATCCCCATGTACACGCCAACGGGCCGGCCTTCAAGCTTCGCCGGCGGAATCTGCGCGTCTTCCAGCGCTTCCCAGGCAAGTTCGAGCAGGACGCGCTGCTGGGGATCGATGTGGCGGGCTTCCCGTGGCGAGATATTGAAAAACGCTGCGTCGAATCGGTCGATCTCGTCGACGAACCCGCCATGGGCGGGATAGTCTTTATGGCCCGTCCACGGTTCCCACAGCGATTTGCGCTCATCCGGCACGGCGCGTATGGCGTCACCGCCGTTCAGGACGAATTCCCAGAAAGATCGGGGCGAAGATATCTCCCCGGGAAAACGGCAGGCGATACCTGTTATGGCAATGGGTTCACCGGACATGACTCAGGGGTCTTCGAAAGGTCCATTCGGCGTTTCCGTACCGGGTTCTGACCAGCTCCTCGGTCGCGTGCCGTTCTTCATCGTTCAGCACGTCCCTTCGTCCTTCGAGGTTGAAATGTTCCATGAACGACCGGGAAAGGCCGTCGGCCCATTCCTCGAAAGTCGGTAGACCGGAAGTCAATTCAGAAACGGTTATGGTCCGCTGATCCAGCAACCGGGCGATGGTCTCCCGGCGTTGCTGGTCCTGGGAAGGTATCAGCAAAGGCAGTCTTTTGTGTCCCGGTCCCAGCAGGACGGATCCGTGGTGCAATACCCGTCCACCCGACCGGCGCTGGGCGCTTCCAGCCAGTTTTCTGCCTCGCGCTGTAATCTCGTAACGTCCCGTGGCCGTGAAGCATACGTCGCTATTGCCTCCAATGCCACAGCTTGCTTCCAGCGCCGGATCTGCCGGGATTCCGAAGTGCCGTAACGTCCTGGCCAGCGCTTCCCCGGCCCCGCGGAACATAGCGCCGGACAGGGTATTCATTGCGGGATGGGATTCCGGAAACACCAGGCTGTACGTCAGTTCCTGGTCATGCAGCACCGTGCGCCCACCGGTGATCCGGCGGACCAGGTCGATGCCATACCGGTCGCATCGGCCGGGGTCGACCTCGTCTTCCACGTCTTGTCCATATCCGACGGACACAGCCGGAGGATGCCATGT
The DNA here is from genome assembly GCA_951812955.1 of uncultured Gemmatimonadota bacterium. Classification (GTDB taxonomy): domain Bacteria; phylum JAAXHH01; class JAAXHH01; order JAAXHH01; family JAAXHH01; genus JAAXHH01. The sequence continues at coordinate 528,182 of OX638340.1, forward strand.
GTAGATGCGCAGCGTCATCATCTTCGTGTCCCGCCGGCACGCGCCGAACAGCGCTTCATCGACGGCCATGTTGTAAGCGGCGGAACACCCGGGGGAGGTCAGTATGCGGATCATGACCCTTCGCTGTCCCGGGCGGACTGCAACCGCTCTACTGCCTGCCGCGCCGCGTCCTGCTCCGCGTTCTTCTTGCTGGTTCCGGTGCCTTTGCTGACGGCGTTTCCGGCTACGAAGACCTCGATTGTAAAGACTTTCTCATGGTCGGGGCCGACGGCGGAATCGATGCGGTATTCCGGCTGCCCGATGCCTTCGCCCTGCGTAAATTCCAGCAGCGCGCTCTTGTAGTTGCGCGAGTCATCGTCATCGGTGGGACGTTCATCGTTCAGTTCCTGCAGCAGGGTTCGATGCAGGAAGCGCCTGACCGGCTGCAGCCCGCCGTCCAGGTATATGGCGCCGATGATGGATTCGTAGGCGTCAGACAGGATCGAGTGGCGAAAACGGCCGCCTGAACGCGCTTCGCTGGAACTCAGCAGCACGAAGCGCCCGAGTTTCATTTCCCGGGCCTGCCGGGCGAGCGCCTTGCGGTTAACCAGCGTGGAACGGAGCTGCGTCAACTGCCCCTCGCGGCACCTCGGGTACTTATCGTATATGAACTCGCCCACGACGAGATCCAGCACCGCGTCGCCCAGGAACTCCAGCCGTTCGTTGGAGTAAACTCCGGACTGCTCCCGGGAATACACGTAGGAACGGTGTTTGAGGGCAGTTATCAGGTAATCGGGGTTCTTGAAACGGTAGTTGATATACTTCTGTACCTGGCGTGCGTTTTCCCGTTCGGCTGCGGTCCGGTTCACGGCGTTGCGGGATGCGCCGCGTTTCAGGCGGAAAAACAGGGTCGCGGCCACGCGCCGTAGTTTTTGCAGGATAGGATGCCGTTTCGACACGGTAATCCCCGGAACACGTTCGAGGCGTTTCGGAGGACGTTACGCCGTGTACTTCTTTACCACGAGTGTTACGTTATGCCCACCGAATCCGAATGAATTGGTCAAGGCCGCCCGTACTTCCCGTTCCCTGCCGGTGTTGGGAACGTAGTCCAGGTCGCAATCGGGATCGGGTACCTCGTAGTTGATGGTAGGATGGACGAAATCGCGGGCGACGGACAGTGTGGTCGCGATGAACTCTACTCCTCCTGAAGCTCCGAGCAGATGACCGACAAGTGACTTCGTGGAGCTGATGGCGAGACTTTTCGCGTGTTCACCAAAGACCTTTTTGATGGCCAGGGTTTCAATGCGATCGTTAAAGGGAGTGGACGTTCCGTGGGCGTTGATATAATCGATCCCGTCCGCGTCCAGCCCGGCGTTCTGCAATGCCAGTTTCATGGATCGCATAGCGCCTTCGCCGGATTCATGGGGCTGTGTGATATGAAAGGCATCCGCTGTCGCGGCGTAACCTGCCAGTTCGGCGTAGACAGTCGCATTGCGCCGCCGCGCGTGCGACAGGGTCTCGAGGACGACTATGCCCGCGCCTTCACCCAGGACGAATCCGTCCCTTTCGGCGTCGAAGGGCCGGCTGGCCCGCTCCGGTTCATCGTTGCGGAGTGAAAGGGCCCGCATATTGCTGAACCCGGCCACGGCCATGGGCGAAATGCTGGCTTCCGTGCCGCCGGTGATCATTACGTCGGCGTCCCCGTGCTGCAGGATCCGGAAGGCGTCGCCAATTCCGTGGGCGCCGCTGGAACAGGCCGATACCGTGGTGTAATTGGGTCCTTTCAAACCGTGTATCATCGAGATATAGCCGGGGGCCATGTCCGCGATCATCATCGGGATGAAAAAGGGGCTCACGCGCCCCGGACCCTTGTTCACCAGGTTCGAATGCTGGTTCTCGAAGGTCCAAATGCCTCCGACGCCCGTACCCATGACCACCCCGATGCGTTCCCGGTCCTCTACATCGAGGTCCAACCCGGAGTCGTCGATCGCCATCTGCGCCGCAATGACCGCGTACTGGACGTTTTCGTCCATGCGCCGCACTTCCTTCCGGTCGATGTAATCTGCCGCGTTGAAATCCTTCAACTCGGCGGCGATTTTCGCCGGAAAGGCGTCCACATCGAACTTGGTTATGGGCCCTATGCCGCTTTGGCCGCTGCAAAGGGCATTCCAATAGGTATCGAGCCTGAGACCCACGGGGCTCAGGACGCCCATACCGGTGACGACTACGCGCTCGGCCACGCCGATCCTCCCGAATTCAACCGGTCGCATTTCCAGGGACTGCATAGGAACAAGGACCGGGCCTTGAGATGAATCAGCCGTCTACATTGGCCTGGAGATACTTGATCGCGTCACTAACCGTGACGATCTTTTCGGCGTCCTCGTCGGGAATCTCGAGATCGAATTCCTCCTCGAGCGCCATGACGAGTTCGACCGTATCGAGCGAGTCGGCGCCCAGGTCGTCGGTAAACGAGGCATTGTCGGTAACCTGGTCACCGTCAACGCCAAGTTGCTCGGCGATGATCTCCTTTACGCGATCTTCCATCTTCTTTCCTCCTGTCCGTATGAATTGTTGGCTTTCTTGACTACATGTTGAAATCAAATTCCCGCTTCAGTTGCGAATGATCTATTTGTTTGCTCGACTGTTTGCTCAATTGTGAGCTCGACGGTGAGCTCAATTGTCTGCTCAACTGTCTGCTCGTTCGGTTTGCTGTAGATTGTTTTGCACCTACATCCCCATGCCGCCGTCGACACGCATTACCTGCCCCGTGATGAAGGCGGCGTCGTCGGACGCCAGGAACGTCGCGATGCCGGCCACGTCGTCGGGTTGCCCGGCCCGGGATAACGGTGTGGCGTCCAGGAACGCGGCCCGCACCGTTTCGGGAAGCGACTCCGTCATGGCTGTTTCGATAAACCCCGGTGCGATCGCATTGACCGTGATCCCCCGGCTTCCGACCTCCTTCGCCACCGACTTGGTGAATCCGATGATACCAGCCTTGGAGGCAGAATAGTTGGCCTGTCCCGCGTTACCCGTGAGGCCGACGATCGAGGTCATATTGATGATCCTGCCGCTCCGCTGTCTCATCATTTGCCGGATGACCGCCTGGGTGCAAATGAACACGCCGCCCAGGTTGACGTGCATGACTTCGTCCCAGTCGGCCTGTTTCATACGCATCAGCAGCGTGTCCCGGACCGTGGCCGCGTTGTTGACCAGTACGTCGATGGAACCGTAAGTCTCGACCACGCCGTCGATCAGGTCTTTCACGCTGTCCCGGTCGTCTATGCGAACAGCCAGGCCTCGGGCTTCGCCACCTTGTTGCTTCAGCGCTTCGGCGGCTTCCTCGGCCTTGGTCCCGTCGCGGCTCGTAATGATTACCCGGGCGCCTTCTGCGGCGAACCGTTCGGCGACGGCGGAACCGATCCCCTGCGCTCCGCCCGTAACGACGGCAACTTTGCCACTTACGCCGCGCAAATCAGGAACTCCTGTGGATAACTGCAGTTTAGCGCTCTGTCATTACCGTTCTACCGCGAGCTGACCGAGCGTTTCTACTGCTGAAGACACGTCCTCTAGCTTGTCCGCATTCAGGATATTGACGCCTCGGTGCATTCTTTTCATGAGACCCGATAGTACGTTGCCCGGTCCGGCTTCCACCACCGTGTCCACCCCCCGGTCGGTCAGGGTCTGCATCGATTCCGCCCAGCGAACCGGGCTGGTCAATTGCTCGATCAACAGGCGGCGAATTTCATCGGGCTCCGACACGATCCGGGCAGTCACGTTCGCAACCACAGGCGTTTTCGCTCGGCAGATGGAGGCCTTTTCGATCGCCTCCGCAAGATCCCGCCGCGCGTATTCCATGAGTTCGGAATGAAAAGCACCGCTGACCTTGAGCGCAACGACCTTTTTGGCCCCCGCCGCGCGAGCGTTTTCCATGGCCCGTTCCACGGCCGGTACGGCTCCGGCGATGACCGTCTGCTTCGGCGAGTTGTAGTTGGCGGATTGAACGGGTTCGCCTTCCTCACTCGCAGACCGGCAGACTTCATCGACTTCCAGCGGTGAAAGACCGATCACGGCCGCCATGGTGCCCGGCCGTTTTTGCCCGGCCTCGTGCATCAATCTACTGCGCAGGTGAATCAGGCGCACCGATTCCTCGAATGAGAGTGAACCCGCGGCGACCAGCGCCGCGTATTCTCCCACGCTGTGTCCGGCGACGTAATCCGGATGGATCCCGTGCTCGTTCAGCTGGGACGCCACCGCCACGCTGTGCACCAGAATGGCCAGTTGCGTGTAATTCGTTTGCTTCAGGGTTTCCGCAGGGCCGTCAAAGGAGACTCCGGCGATATCGGCGCCGGTGATCTCACGGGCCTGCCGGTACAGCGTCTGAATCCGAGGATACCGGTCGTGCAGGTCCCGTCCCATGCCCACGTACTGGGAAGCCTGCCCCGGAAACAAGAATGCGATCCTGGCTTGGGTCATGGATTGGCGGCGCCGAACCTATATCGCTTCGACTTCCTGCACTTCCCTTCCCTGATAATATCCGCAATGAGGACAAACACGGTGCGCGCGTTTCTTCTCTCCGCAATGCGAGCATTCCACCAGTGCCGGCATCGACAGTACCCAATGCGTACGTCGTTTACGACTCCGTGTCCGTGACTGGCGTCGCTTGGGCAGAGCCATTTCTATTCCTCCTTCAGCAACGTTTTCAGTGTGTGCCAGCGCGGGTCCTCTTGCCGCGTACCACAATCGCAGGTGCCCTCGTTGAGGTTTCTGCCGCATTCGGCACAGAGGCCCTTGCAGTCATCGCTGCACAGGGGTTTCATCGGTAAGTTCAGGTTTACAAGTTCCGCGATGCGCCGGCGTAGATCAATCGTCTTCGCGCCGTAGTCCAGTATTTCCACATCGTCGGATTCGGTCAACTCCTCGCCCTCGGGTATGGCGCGGTCGGTCTTCTCGTAATAGGTCGCGATTTCGCCGCTGATATGTTCCTTCATGTCTTCAAGGCACCTGCCGCAGGAGAAGGCCAGATCGACACCTATGTCCGCCTGCAGCACCAGCGAATTCTCGGATACCGTGAGCGTGCCATCCACCTTAACGGGTGACGCGAATCGGCAGTCTTCGTCCGGTAGAAAGTCGGCGGCGGGCATGTCTTCTATATGGATGGGATGTAGACCTTCGGACAGATGCTCGATCGCAATTTGCATATCGGCTGCTTGTTCAGTATCGCTCGATCAGACTTCACACGCGTATCCCGTACCACGATCCGGATGTTGCCAGGCTTTCCGTCAATTGCCCGGAAGCCATTAATAATACGAGGGTTACCCCAGTCATGTCAAGAGGAAAATCCCCGGATCAGGCGAGGGCGGAACCGACCAAATCGACCACGTCGGCCGATCGGTCGGCCACCGGAATTCCGGCGTCGTTCAGCGCGCGCACTTTCTCCTCGGCTCCTCCCGTTCCCCCAGATATGATCGCGCCGGCGTGCCCCATGCGTTTTCCGGGCGGGGCCGTGCGGCCCGCAATGAACCCAACCACTGGTTTATTCATGTGCTGCCTGATGAATTCGGCCGCCCTTTCCTCGTCTGAGCCGCCGATTTCGCCAATCATGACTACAGCGTGGGTATCGGGGTCCGATTCGAAGGCCTCGAGGGCGTCGATGAAGCCGGTCCCGATGATCGGATCGCCGCCGATGCCCAGGCAGGTCGATTGACCTATGCCCGCGCTCGTCAACTGGTGAACGATTTCGTAGGTCAACGTGCCGCTTCGGGAAACCACGCCCACGTGGCCGGGTTGGTGAATGTGGCCGGGCATGATGCCCACCTTGGTGACTCCAGGTGTGATGGCGCCGGGACAGTTCGGTCCGAGCAGGCGTGCGTTGGATTGCTGCAGGACGGCGTATACACGGGCCATGTCAAGGGTCGGGATGCCTTCCGTGATGCATATCACCAGGTCCATTTCGGCATCGACGGCTTCGTGGATCGCGTCGGCCGCGAACGCGGGACGGACGTAGATGATCGAGGTGTTGGCCCCGGTCGATTCGGCCGCTTCCGCCAGTGTATCGTAGACCGGTATGCCGTCCAGGTCCTGGCCGCCTTTTCCCGGTGTGACCCCGGCTACGATGTTCGTGCCGTATTCCACCATCTGGCGGGTGTGAAAAGAACCGTCCCGTCCGGTAATCCCCTGCACGACGACGCTGGTGTTTTCATTTACCAGTATACTCATCTTCCCGCCTCCCCCAGTTCAACGGCTTTCTGAACGGCTTCCGCCATCGTGTCTACGGCGACCAGTCCCACGGATTCGAGTATGCGCCGGCCCTCTGCTTCGTTCGTTCCGGTCAACCGGATGACGATGGGCAGGGCGAGCGGACCGCCGGGTCCTTCGGCGATGCGGTTCAGGGCGGTCACGATGCCGTTGGCTACGTCGTCGCAGCGCGTGATGCCGCCGAATATGTTGAAAAGCACGGCCTTCACCCGGTTGTCGGACGTGATGATGTTCATGGCGGTGACGACTTTGTCCGGGTTCGAACTGCCGCCGATGTCGAGAAAGTTGGCCGGCATGCCCCCGTAGAACTTCACCATGTCCATGGTCGCCATGGCCAGGCCCGCGCCGTTGACGATGCAACCGATGTCGCCGTCGAGTTTGACGAAGCTTAGATCGGCGTCACGCGCTTCGGCCTCGGTTGCCTCTTCGGAGTCGGGATCGCGCATGGCCTCAATTTCTTCGTGCCTGAACAGGGCGTTGTCGTCGATGTTCATCTTGCCGTCCAGGGCCCATAGTTTCCCATCCGGCGTCGTCACAAGCGGGTTGATTTCCGCCAGGGAAGCATCGCTTTCGATAAACACGTCGTAGAGCTGTGTGAGCATACGGGCGGCCTGCCTCGCCACGGCGGGATCGGCATAGAGTTTGTGGGCAAGGGATCGGGCCTGGTACGGCATGAGCCCCAGCAGGGGATCGACGGCCAGTTTGTGGATCTTCTCCGGTGTCTCGCGGGCGACTTCCTCGATATCGACGCCGCCCGCGGCGCTGACCATGAACACCGCCCGACGGGTCTGCCGGTCGAGGATGATGCCTACATAAGCTTCATGATCGATCTCCACGGCCTCGGCCACCAGCACCTGCCGGACCGTCAGTCCTTTGATGTCCATGCCCAGGATCTGATCCGCCTTTTCGAAGGCCTCTTCAGGCGTCGATGCCAGTTTAACGCCTCCCGCCTTACCCCGGCCGCCGACGTGCACCTGGGCCTTGACGACTACCCGCACACCCAGATGCTCCGCGATACGCCTGGCATCTTCCGGCGTTCGAGCTACCTGTTCCCTGGGAATCGCCATCCCGTGCCGGGCGAATATGTCCTTCGCCTGGAATTCGTGTATGTTCAATGCGTGCTCCTTCGGTATCGGATTTCTTCCGCTTCTATTAAGACTGCGCCGGCCCTTCCGTTCCGGCCGTCGCTCTTCCGTTCAGCTCTGCCCTTCCGTTCAGGTTTGCCTTTCCGTTCCGGCCGTCGTCCTACGCGTTTTCAAACCTGTCTGGCCACCAACCCGCCCAGGGTATCGAAACCAGGTTTCAGGGCCGGGTACAAGGACCTGAAAACTTCGTAGTATTCGTCGTACCGCGCCGAGGCTTCCCGTTCCGGCTCCGTCGCGGAAACGATTGTGACTAGGTCGTCCGCGGCCTCCTCGACGGTGCCGTACACGCCAGTACCTACAGCGGCGAGGATCGCGGCACCGAAAGCAGGCCCTTCCTCGGCGTTCACGGTGACCACTTCGGCGCCGTAGATATCCGCCTGGATTTGCCGCCAGAGGCTGCTCCGCGCACCGCCTCCCGTGGACCGGACCTGTTCGACGGACAGTCCCAGCGCACGCATGATTTCTATGGAATCCCGTAGGGCGAAGGTCACGCCTTCCATGACGGACCGGATCATGTGGGAACGGCCGTGCCGCCCGGTGATGCCGATGAATGCGCCCCGCGCGTTGGCGTCCTTGTGTGGGGTGCGTTCGCCCATGAGATAGGGAAGAAACACCAGCCCCTCGCTGCCCACAGGCGCCCGGGCCGCCTGGGCAGTCATCAGTTCATAGGGATCGGTGTCCAGCATCCGTGCCGCGCTCATCTCGACTTCGCCCAGGGTGTTGCGCAGCCATTGGAAGGCGCCGCCTGCAAAGAGGGTAACGCCCATCAGGTACCACTTGTCCGGAACGCTGTGACAGAAGGTGTGGACGCGCAGTTCCGGATCCACATGGACTTCGTCGGTGTGGGCGAAGACCACGCCCGATGTTCCCAGACTGGAAAGGATCCGCCCGGGGCGCACGATCCCGGCTCCCACGGCGCCGCAGGTGTTGTCGGCCCCGCCGCCGACAACGGGCGTGCCGGGCCTGAGTCCCATTTCCTCGGCCACTTCTTCCGTCACGTGGCCGCATACGTCGATGGATTCGTAAGTGGGCGGCATGAATTCCGCCGGAAGGCCGATGGCGTCCAGCATGGGAGCCGACCATCGCCTTTCGCGTACGTCGAACAGCAGCGTGCCCGCGGCGTCGGACACCTCCATGGCGAATTCGCCTGTCATCCGGAACCGAATGTAGTCCTTGGGCAGCAAGACGCGCCGGATCCGTTCGTATATCCGTGGCTCATGGTCGCGGACCCAGATCAGTTTGGGTGCGGTGAAGCCTTCGAGGGCGGGATTGGACACCCACCGCACCAGGTTTTCCTCGCCCGCCTTTTCCGTAATCCAGCGGCACTGTTCTGTGGTTCGCGTATCGCACCACAGGATGGACGGCCGGAGCACCTCGTTCCGCGCGTCGAGCAGCACCGAACTGTGCATCTGTCCCGACAGGCCGATTCCGACGATGGAGTCGGCGGGAACTCCGGCGGCGCCCATGGCTTCGCGCACCGTGTTCGAAGCCGCACGCCACCAGTCCGCCGGATCCTGTTCCGCCCAGTTCGGCCGGGGGGTGTGCAGGGGGATCTCTTCGAAGGCCCGGGCCGCCAGTTCGCCCCGTTCATCGACTATGATCGTCTTGATGCCCGAGGTACCGATATCGATGCCAATGAGGTGTCTCATACACGAACCGTTGCCTGCCGGAGAAGTGTCTCACCGGCACAAAAAAACCTGCGCAAAATCGCAGGAACTTGATGGTTGGAGCTGGAAGCCGGGTTCAACTCATGTAAGCGTGCAGCCGGACACTGCGGGAGGTGTGGCGCAATCGCCGGATCGCCCGTTCCTTGATCTGGCGCACCCGCTCGCGGGTCAGGCCGAACTGCTTGCCGATCTCGTCCAGGGTCATCGGCTTATCCTTGTTGATCCCGAAATAGTAACGGATCACGGTAGCTTCGCGGTCCGTGAGGGTATTCAGAGCCCAGAACACTTCCTCCTTAAGCGATTTATCCATGACCTGCGTTTCCGGCGATTCGACGTTCGTATCTTCAATCACGTCGAGCAGGCGTCCCTCCTCTCCCGGTGAAAAAGGCGCGTCAAGCGACAGGTGCGGGCTGAACGTCCGCATGATGGCAACCACATCCTTGTGATCCAGCGATAACCTGTCTGCGATTTCGTGGGTCGTGGGCTCCCGGCCCAGTTCCTGTTTAAGACCGCGTACGACCTTGTTGACCCGCCGCAATTCTTCCGCCCGGTTCAACGGAAGACGGAATATCCTGGACTGTTCGGCCAGGGCCTGCATGATTGCCTGCCGCACCCACCAGACCGCGTAGGAAATGAACTTGAACCCCTTGTGCTCATCGTATCGCTGCGCGGCTTTGATCAATCCGATATTGCCCTCGTTAATCAGATCGGAAAGGGGCAGACCCTGGTTCTGGTACTGCCTCGCTACCACGACGACAAATCTAAGATTGGCCTGTATGAGCTTGTTTAGTGCGCCGCGCACCCCGTTTCGCGCGTCGCGCGCCAGGGTCATTTCCTCTTCCAGGTTCAGCACCGGTATGGTCCGGATTTCTTTCAGGTAGGTGTCGAGCGAACGGTCATCACCGGGATTCCGCGATCCAACCCGGGAAATGCGGACTTCCGTTTGGGCGGACTTGGGCATGGACTTCCTCGGGTACCGCATGCAGACCGTTTTAAGACAGTCGGTAACTGTCACGCCGAACCGATAGGGCACCGGTTGTTGCGAATATCGATCTGATTACGTAGAACCTGCTTTACGTGATTCCCAGTCTACCAGCACTATAATGGCGTGCCGGAATGGGCGTCAAGTTTTTTTAGGTTATATCGGCAGTTATTCATCCCCACTCAGAAGACCCGCTCTTCGACGTTGTTTCCAATATAGATGTCCATCATCGTGGTCCGGTTTCCCCAGAACAGATCCTGTCCCCAGGCATTGGGTTCGAGCCCCTTGAACCAGGGCTTGCGCAGTTCCAGCACATGCGTGTGGTAGATGAACACGCCGCCGACGTCTTCCACGAGAATGCGCTCCGCCCTGGCGTAGTATGCCATGCGTTCAGCGTGGTCAAGCGTCGTGCCGCCTGCCCGGAGCAATCTGTCGAACTCGTCGTTCTTCCAGTCGTGCCTGCCATGGCCCACTGGCTGTGAATGCCATACCTGGGAAAGCATGTTGTCCGGATCGGGATAGTCGTACTGGTAGGGAATCAGTCCGAAGGGGATCGTATACTGGTACATGTTATCCATGTAGAGGCCGATTTCCTGGTTACGGATGTCGACGCGCAAGCCCAGGGTTTCCTTCAGCATGCCCTGGATGGCCTGGGCAATGGACATCTGCGTGGGATCAGCCTGGCGTAGCCAGAATTCGATGGGCGGCAAGCCCCTGCCTTCCGGATAGCCGGCTTCCTCGAGCAGGCGCCGGGCCTCGGACGGATCGAAGCGCTGGACATCCTTCAGCTGGTCGCCCGTATAGCCTGGGAAATTAGGTGGGAGCATCGTATAGGCCGGGGTGCCGTGACCCTGCAGGATGACCCGGCAGATGGTCTCCCGGTCGATAGCGTGGCTGACGGCCCTCCGTATCCGCACGTCGTCGAAGGGCGGCACGGTTGTCCGGAAGAAGAGATACCAGGTCTGGAAGTGGGGATTGGAGGTCAGCTCGCGAGTCAAGTCCGGACTGTTTTCGATCTCGCCCAGGTACTGGGCAAATACGCCTTGCCGGTCGACCTCGTTGTTCTCGTAAGGAGCTATGCCCGGATGGGTGCCGGCGATGATGAACTTCAGCTTGATCTTTTCCAGGAATCCGGGGTAACGCCCGTTGTAGTAGGGGTTCAAGTCGTAGGAGATGTATCGGTCCGTGATCCATTCGTCCAGCTTGTAGCTGTAGTTGCTGACCATGTTGCCCGGCTCGGTCCAGCGGCGGCCGTGTTTCTCCACCTGCCAGGGGGGTACGGGCGCCGCGGAGTTGTAGGCCATGATGTGGGGGAGGTAGGGACAGGGCGCCTCGGCCTCGATCTCGAGGGTCAGATCGTCGATGGCGCGCACGCCTACCGAATCGGGGTCGCTGATATTGCCGTGATTGAAGTCCCGGGCGTTCTTGATATTGTAGAAGAGAAACGCGAAGACGTTGCCCTCGTCCGGATCCAGGAATCGCTTGAAGGTGTACTCGAAATCGTGGGCGGTAACCGCCCTGCCATCGCTCCAGCGCGCGCCTTCCCGGAGATGAAAGGTCCAGGTACGCCCGTCTTCGGACGGCTCCCAGCTGTCGGCGGCCCCGGGAATGAGGACGTCGTCGGCGTCGAACATGGTTAGCCGTTCAAACAGGTGGGGATCCGAGCCTTTGACACCGTAATTGTCCAGGCTCACGTCCAGGGTCTTGGGCTCTTCGATGAAATACATCAGGACCTGTTCGTGCAGGGGGGCGGCGTCCGGCGGCAGTTCTATACCCAGGCTGTTAATGACTGGACCGGCCGTGGGCTGGACCGCGTTATTCTCATCGCCGCCGCAACCGGTCAGGACGAGCAGAAGAATCAGGATGCAGCGGGATGTGCTGGCATGGTTAGGTAAGACATGGTAAGGCATGGTACGCGCCACCTTCGAACGAGCGTCGGTCCGGGATCGGGCTGGCAATTCCAAAGTAGAACCATCCGCAAGCGACGAGGAAACAACGCCCGGCAAACTGGTGGGTATTCGGCTTTCGGGTGTTTTCTGTAAGATGGTCGCGGCTCGTACCGGGGTCAATAGAAAAGGGGACCGATTGCCGGGGTCGTTGCTTGACATCGGTACGCCGTGAGGATACGTTGGGTGCGACCCTTTATCCTCGGGTGCGACTCTTTATCTTCAAATTCGGAAAGCCCATCCATGCCTGATAATCCATCGGGACCGTCCCGTCCCACGCTGCGCAAGTCCCTTGGGCTTTTCGATGGAATCACTATCCTCGTGGGCATCACCATCGGGGCCGGCATCTTCTCGGCGCCCCAGATTATCGCGGGCTTCACCGATTCATTCACCCCCATTCTCTGGCTCTGGATCGCGGGCGGCGCCTTCATTTTCATCGGTGGACTCGTGTACGCGGAACTGGGCAGCCGGCTTCCGGAAACGGGTGGTGAATACATGTACATCAGCCGCGCCTTCGGCCCCTTCGCCGGGTTCATGTTCGGCTGGTCTCAGCTGTTTATCATACGCACCAGCCCCCTGGCCGGACTGGCGATCGTGACGGTCAACTACCTGACCTATTTCGTCGACCTGTCCCGGACCGAACAGATCGCCGCCGCCCTGTTCATCATCCTGATGTTGGCCATCCTGAATTACGTCGGCGTGCAACGGGCGGGGTTCTACCAGCGGCTGACCACCGTGCTCAAGGTCGGCGGCCTGATGCTCCTGGTCGTGCTCGGATTCACCCTGGACTACGGTGGTGACAACCTGCTGGAGACCACCGCGGCGCCGACGGGAACGCTAGGGCCCGTAGGAAATATCATCGCGGCCGCGTTCATGGTCGTCTTCGCCTACATGGGCTTCGAACGGGTAGGCTACTCGGCTGGAGAGATGAAGGATCCCCGCCGTACCATACCCCTGACCATGTTCCTTGGCATCTCGGCGATCATCGTGATCTACGTCCTGGCGAATCTCCTCTACCACCAGACGCTCGGCATGGAAGGCGTCCGTACGAGCAACATCGTGGCCTCGGACACGGCCGTCCTGCTGCTGGGCCCCCTCGGTGCGGGATTCATCGCCATCACCGTGATGATCTCCACGACCGGCAGCATGAACGGGACCTTCATGACCGCCACGCGGGTCTACTACGCCATGGCGCGGGATGGACTCTTCTTCAAGTGGCTGGACTACATCCATCCCGTGTACCGCACGCCTTCGCGGGCCATCATTGCCCATGCCGTGTGGGGATCGGCCATCCTGCTGTTTCGTGGAACCTTCGAGACCATCATGGCAGGCATGGTCTTCGCGGTGCTCATCTTCTTCGGCGCCAATACCCTGGCCCTGTTCAAGCTGCGCCGCATGGGCGCAGGAGTCGACGGGGGCTACAGGGTGCCGCTGTATCCCTGGACGCCGTCCCTCTTCCTGGCCGGGATCGTCGCACTGGTCGTCCTGCGGGCCACCTTCGAATGGTACAATTCGCTCATCGACCTCGCCTTCATCGTCACGGGACTGCCGTTCTGGTTGATCTGGCGCAAGACGCGCAGTTAGGTCCGGCCTTCAAAACGAAGCCGGGTGAAAAGCATATACTTCCTCCGACGAATACGCCGCGATCCCCGCCTCAATCATACTTAAAATCGAATATCGGGCTGAAAGAAACCGCGTTCATGCCGGCGACCGGGACGTCCTCCCAGGATTCCGTCTTCTTCATGTAACCGATACTACCTCCCGATACGCCTCGATATGGAATCGACAAAATCCGCTAGATTGACCATGCAGTGTGCAACAATACCGGGACGGACGCTGCGCGAATGGATCGTTGTGTAGATGAGCGGCAGGATACCCAACGTGCGGACCGGAATCATCCATGGGGCGTCAAAATGGTATATGGAGAAAAGTAAGCTGTGTATGGCGGGCTTCAGGCGGCCGAACTGGCCTGGCATTCTTGGGAGCAGATACCCGCGGAAATAAAGCTCTTCAGTTATGGGTACGAGCATGCCGGTGAGCACGATATTTGCTATCAGAACGATTCCTGTGACGTCCGAAATCCCTATCATCTGGTACTTAGCGAAGACGCTGAATCCTACTAGATTTTCAAGCCGGTGGGTGATCGGCTCAAACGCTACGAAGATAATTGCGGTTGGTACCAGGATCGTGGGAACCCAAATGAAATAGCGGAAACCGGAGACTGGCTGATTGTATACAACGATGCCTTCAAGCGACCACCCGGGGTTGTGCCGCTTCTTGGCCAGGTAGTAGAGGTAGCCCAGCTGCATGGGAATCAGCACGAATACGTTTGACAATACGCCGATTAATAGCTCCGGCGGTAACGACGGGTTCCATAGCGTCGCAAATCCCAGCAAGGTCGCCGCTACGTTTGCGATGCCGGGAGCAAAATGGAGGAATAGACACTTCCCGAGAGAATGAGGTTTAATAGCCGAACCGGTCGGACCTTCTTCGGTGCGGTTTGACGCAAGTGCATTCATCCTGGATCTCCTCCAGTCTCATTCCCTTGAAGTGAGCAGGTATTTTCGCGATTATACGCTGTGACAACTTTCAAAGCCAGGATGAAAGTACCATCAGTTTTCCCTTTACTGATATGCATTCAGCGTGTATATTAAGCCGTCCAAATTAAGTGTATTCAATCATTAAACAATCGCCTCCCGTACAATTGCGAGACATCGGATGAGCTACCAGCTAACGGATAGTTTCGGCCGAACGATCAACAACCTGCGGGTATCCGTAACGGATCAGTGCAATTTCCGCTGTATTTACTGCATGCCCGAAGTTGGGATGATCTTTCAGCCGCGGGAAGAGATCCTGACCTTCGAGGAGATCACCCGTTTCGTCGGGATCGTAACGGAACTCGGCATATCCAAGCTGCGGTTGACCGGCGGGGAGCCTACCGTTCGAAAGGATCTTCCGGTGCTGTTGCGCATGCTGGCGGCTGTCCCCGGCGTCCAGGACATGGCCATGACGACCAACGGGTTCCTGCTGAAGAAGATGTCGCGGGACATGTTCGAGGCGGGGTTGCCGCGGATCAACGTCAGCATGGATTCGCTGGACGAAGAGAAATTCAAGGAGATGACCCGCCGGGACGTCCTGCACAAGGTGCTGGATGGACTCGATGAGGCGACCCGGTATTTTCAGTTGCCGATCAAGATCAACGTGGTCGCCATGAAGGGATACACCGAAGACGAACTGCTGGATTTCGCGGAATTGGCGCGGACCGGCCCCTACCAGGTACGTTTCATCGAGTTCATGCCCCTCGACGCAGACCGGTCGTGGACCCGGGACCAGGTGCTGGACGGCGCTGAGATCATCGAACGGATCGGGGCGCGGTGGCCCCTGGACGCGGTGAAGCGTCCGGACCAGCGGGAGCCGGCCGACCTGTTCCAGTTCAGAGACGGCAAGGGCGAGATCGGTCTCATCGCATCGGTGAGCGAACCCTTTTGCAGCAGCTGCAACCGCATACGCATCACGGCGGACGGCAAGCTTCGGACCTGCCTGTTCTCGATTAATGAAACGGACATCAAGGCGTTGCTGCGAGGTGGCGCTTCCGATGGCGATATTGCCGAGACAGTCATCGAAGCGGTGCGCCACAAGGAGCCGGGGCATCACATCAACGAACCCGACTTCGTCCAGCCGGAACGGACCATGTCCTCCATCGGCGGATAGCACGAAAGCAGTCATACAATACAAAAGTAGCGCCTGTGTGAAGGCCACTTTAACCGGATTGAACGAATTCAGAACCTGAGCGTATGTCAGAACCTGAATTGTCCGGGCGCACGAGCGTCTAACTCGGCGCCCGGTACCGTTTCCCAAAGTCTGCAGGAGATCATCATGAGTCAGCGGTTGTCATCTCAGGAACTCCTCGCCCAGGTCAAGGGCGAAGTGAAAGAGATGTCCATGGAAGAACTCAAGGAGCGGCTTGACCGGAAGGACGACCTGGTCTTGATCGACGTACGAGAGCAGGACGAGGTCGACCAGGGCGTCATCGTTGGGGCCACCCATATTCCGCGAGGTTTTCTCGAACTCAGAATCGAAAACACCGAAAGCGACAGAGACCGGGAAATCGTGCTGTACTGCGCGGGCGGCAACCGCTCGGCGCTGGCGGCGCAGTCCCTCGAGGCCATGGGGTACACCAATGTCATCTCCATGCGGGAGGGCTACACCGGTTGGAACGCTGCCGGTTTTCCCACGGTCCAGGAACGCGCTTTGAGCAAGGAAGAGCGCCTGAGGTACTCCCGCCACCTGATCGTGCCGGAGATCGGCGAGCCCGGTCAGGTAAAGATTCTCGAATCGAAGGTGCTGCTGGTGGGCACGGGGGGACTGGGTTCTCCATCGGCCTACTATCTCGCGGCCGCCGGTGTGGGCACCATCGGACTCATCGACTTCGACGTCGTCGACGTGACCAACCTGCAGCGGCAGATCATCCACGGCACCTCCGACATCGGCCGTCCCAAGGTGGTCTCGGCCCAGGAGACGATCAACGACCTGAACCCGGACTGCAACGTGGTTCTCCATGAAACCCGGCTCATGGCCGAGAACATCATGGACATCATCAAGGACTACGACATCATCGTCGACGGGTGCGACAACTTCCCTACGCGGTACCTGGTCAACGACGCATGCGTGCTGGCCGGCAAGCCGAACGTCCACGGCAGCATTTACCAGTTCGACGGCTACGCCACGGTATTTCATCCCGCGAAGGGACCCTGCTACCGCTGTCTCTACCCCGAACCGCCGCCGCCCGGCGCCGTACCGAGCTGCGACGAAGCCGGGGTGCTCGGAGTCCTTCCCGGCACGGTGGGGCTTATTCAAGCCACCGAGACCCTCAAGCTCATACTCGACGAGGGCGATCCGCTCATCGGGCGGATCCTGATGTACGACGCATTGGACATGACCTTTCAGACCTTTAACGTTCAGAAGGATCCCTCCTGTCCCCTCTGCGGCGAGAACCCCACGGTTACCGAGTTAATCGACTACGAAGCCTTCTGCGGTTTCGCGCCGGCCGCCGGCTGACGGTGGTTCGGCGTGACCCATTGTGTTCGACCGCGCGAAAATCCGGACCAACTGGATTTATACTGGACGGCCGGGCGGTTATGGGATTTTCATGTTCAATGAGTCAAGTGTCCATCCAATCCGTTAACCCATAAGGAATACTCACCATGGCGGAAAGAATCGGTTTCATCGGCCTCGGCATCATGGGAGAGCCGATGTGCCGCAACCTGATGAAGGCGGGATATGCCTGCACCGTGAACACCCGGACGAAATCGCGGGCTGAAAAGCTCCTTTCCGAAGGCGCGGTCTGGAGCGATACCCCGAAGGAAACGGCAAGCAATTCGGACGTGATCATCACCATCGTGACCGACACGCCGGACGTGGAGAAGGTCATTCTAGGCGGGAACGGAGTCGTAGAAGGCATCCAGCCGGGTTCGGTCGTCATCGACATGAGTACCATTTCCCCTTCAGCCACCCGGGACATGGCCGCGGCGCTCAAGGAGCAGGGTGCCGATATGCTCGACGCGCCGGTCAGCGGCGGCGACACGGGGGCGATCGCGGGAACGCTCTCCATCATGGTGGGCGGCAAGCAGGACGTATTCGACCGGTGCCTGCCGGTCTTTGAGGCCATGGGCAAGAGCATCAATTTGATCGGCGATCACGGCGCCGGGCAGATGACGAAGCTCTGCAACCAGGTGGCGGTAAGCGTAGCGAACCTGGCCATGGCGGAAGCGCTCATCCTGGCCGCCAAGGCCGGGCTGGACATGGAGAAGATGCTCGCCGCGATCAGCGGAGGCGCCGCAGGCTCCTGGCAATTGTCCAACCTGGCGCCGCGCATCATCAAGCGGGACTTCGATCCGGGATTCATGGTGAAACTGCAACAGAAAGACCTGCGGCTTGTGATGGGCGCCGCTTCGGAACTCGGGCTGGGACTGCCCGGCGCGAGCCTGGCTCACCAGTTGTTCAACGCCATCGAAGCCGCCGGTGAGGGCGACGAGGGCACGCAGGCGCTGGTTAAATCCCTCGAACGCATGTCCGGGGTGGAAGTACACGGTTAGCCGCGTTTCCTGAGGGAGATCGATGCGTTTCAGCGTGCTGGTGACCCTCTTCGGCGTCGGCGCAATCCTGATGGCCGTTGCCGTTGTATTCATGTATGGCGTGGACGGAGCGGACGAACCCAGGACGCCGGAAGAGCACGGACGCCGGCTGTTTCGCCTGCAGGGATGCGCTACCTGTCACGCCATCGGCGGAGGCATTTCCCGCGGCCCGGACCTGGCCGGGTTAATCCCCAGGCTCGCCGCTCGCCTGACTGACGACGTGTACCGGGCCCACCTGGACTCGCTTAATGTGGCAAGACCGGATGTATACGACTTTTTCGCTCCCCGGTACGAGGGGATCTTCAACGTACAAGGCGATGAGCGGATCAAGGTATGGTTCGCCCAGCATTTGAAAAACCCCCGGTTCGATCATTTCACGGGACTGATGCCCAATTACAGTCATTTGACCGAGGACCAGGTCGATCGCTTGACCGCCTTTATCATGACCCTGAAGTAGCAATCCGATTAGTGAACACTCACGTTGTGGGAAGAACTGTCGTACGAACTTACGCGCACGAACTGTCGCACAACTATCGCATAAACTTACGCGCACGAACTGTCGCACAACTATCGAATGAACTGTCGCGCGCAGTCTACTCAAGCAGAACGGAGACCGAAAAATGAATGACGCAGGAAAAAGACACAGCAGGACCATAACGGATGGCCCCTCGAGGGCTCCGGCCCGGGCCATGCTCAAGGCCTCCGGGTTCACCGATTCGGATCTCTCCCGGCCGATCATCGGGATCGCCAACACCTGGATCGAGATCGGTCCCTGCACTTATCACCTCCGCGATCTGGCGGAATACGTGAAGGAAGGCGTCCGCGAAGCCGGCGGCACGCCCATGGAATTCAACACCGTATCCATTTCGGACGGGATCACCATGGGCAGCCAGGGCATGAAGGCATCACTGGTCAGCCGAGAGGTGATCGCCGATTCCATCGAACTGGTCACGATCGGAAACATGTTCGACGGTCTGATCGCCCTATCGGGATGCGACAAGACTATTCCCGGTACGGTCATGGCACTCGGAAGGACCAACGTCCCCTCGCTCATGCTCTATGGCGGTTCGATCATGCCGGGCAGTTTCCAGCAGCACGACGTCACCATTCAGGACGTCTTCGAAGCGGTAGGCGCCCACGCCTCGGGCAGTATGAGCGACATCGAACTGAAGGACATGGAAGATCACGCCTGTCCCGGCGCCGGCGCGTGCGGCGGCCAGTTCACGGCCAATACCATGGCCATCGCCTTCGAGATGCTGGGTATCTCGCCCATCGGAAGCGCGAGCGTGCCAGCCATCCACCCGGACAAGCCGAAAGTAGCCCGCGAGTGCGGACGCCAGGTCATGGAGCTGGCACGAAGGAACATCTGCCCCCGCGACATCATGACGCGGAACGCCTTTGAAAACGCCATCGCCGCCGTGCTCACCACGGGCGGATCGACCAACAGCGTGCTCCACCTCCTGGCCGTCGCCCAGGAATCGGGCGTAGATCTGCAGATCGAAGATTTCGACCGCATCAGCGAAAAGACGCCGCTGCTCGCCGATCTGAAACCAGGCGGCCAGTTCGTCGCCAACGACCTGTTCGCCGCGGGAGGCAATCGGCTCGTGGCCAAGCGCATGCTGGAAGGCGGCATGCTCCACGAGGACGAGATTACCGTGTCGGGCCGGACCATCTCAGAAGAAGCGGCCGATGCCTTGGAGACTCCCGGACAGATTGTCGTCCGCGAACTCGAGGAACCGCTGAAACCCACAGGCGGTTACGTGATCTTGAAAGGCAACCTGGCCCCCGAAGGCTGCGTGCTAAAGGTCGCTGGGCACGAAAAGACCCATCACCGCGGACCCGCTCGGGTCTTCGACTCCGAGGAAAACGCGATGGAAGAGGTCATGAACGGGGGGATACAGCCCAATGACGTGGTGGTCATCCGTTACGAGGGTCCGAAGGGCGGACCGGGGATGCGGGAAATGCTGGCCGTCACCGGCGCCCTGGTCGGCCGGGGCCTTGGCGAATCGGTGGCGCTGATGACCGATGGCAGGTTCTCAGGCGCGACCCATGGTTTCATGGTAGGACACGTAGCGCCCGAAGCCGCGGTGCGTGGTCCCATCGCCGCGCTGCGCGACGGGGACACCGTGGTCTTCGACGTCGAGTCCCGCCGCCTCGACGTGGAGATATCCGACGAGGCCATCGCCGAACGCCTTGCCGAATGGAGCGAGCGGCCCTCCGTTTTCGGCGACGGCGTCATGACCAAGTACGCCCGGCTCGTATCTTCAGCGGCAAGAGGGGCGGTAACGCGGGCGTGACCAGTCACAGAATCCCGTGGCCGAGCGCCGAACGCAGGAGTTCCACACCCAGTTCGGCCGTGGCATTGCGCACGTCCAGGATCGGATTCAGTTCGACCAGGTCCAGGGCGCGCAGCAGTCCACTGTCGGCCACCGTTTCCATGAGCAGGTGGGCTTCGCGGTAACTCAGTCCGCCCTTGACCGGCGTGCCCACGCCGGGTGCGATGCCCGGATCGCACACATCGAGATCGAAGGACACGTGCACGCCCGCCGTGCCGTTGCCCGCCAGCTCCAGCGCTTTCTCTGCCACCCGGGCCATCCCCAGTTGATCCACGTCCTTCATCGTATAGACATGAATACCTGACTCGAGCACCTGGTTGCGCTCGGCGTCGTCCAGGTTGCGTACACCTACGAGGACGGTGTTTTCCGCTTCGACGGCCGGATCGGTCGGCCCGAAACCCGTCAATTCGGCCGGTCCTCCTCCAAGCAGTGCGGAAAGCGCCATACCGTGGACGTTTCCGCTCGCACTGGTGTCGGGGGTGTTCATGTCGCCGTGGGCATCGACCCACAACAGGCCAATCCGCTCGCCCTCGTCACGGGCGCATGCGGCCGTGGCTACCACCGAACCGGCGGCCAGGCTGTGATCGCCGCCCAGAACCACGGGGATCGCTTCATCACGCTGCGACGCAAGCGCCGTGTCGAAAACGTCCCGGCAGACGTCGGCGATATCTTCGATATACTTCTTCGAGGGAACACCTGGACGGCACGTTTCCCGTATGGGCGCCGGCAGGTCTCCCCGGTCAGTCAACTCACGGCCAAGCTCAGAAACCACGCCACCTACGCCGGCGATGCGCATGGCTGATGGCCCCATGTCGACTCCTCGGCGTCCCGCGCCGAGGTCGAGGGGCACCCCGATGATATGGATGGGATTCATCGATGGATTTCCCTGGCTAGAATTGACCTGGAGGTCCTGACTAAACGAACGCAACATCAACGGAAAGGTCGGTCGATCCGTAGGAATCGTTTGGTCAATCCCGTACGGGCAGTGCTCCCGGTGGCGCGATGCGACAACCTGGCAGGGTGCGGAGAAAGGCCTCGGGACCGGGTGGACAGTAGATGGCGATGATGCGCATAGGTTCCCAGCCGGTGTTGATCGTTTCATGGTACATGTCGGCGGGAATGTGGCACATCATGCCTGGCGTGACTTTCTTACGAATCTCCTCGCCGTCTTCCTCCACCATCTGTTCACCTTCGCCCGAAATGTAGTAGAGGATCTCCTCCACGCCGGGATGGTTATGCCGTTCGTGTCCCTTGCCCGGTTCGAGTACGACCAGCCCCATGCTGAAGCGCTCGGTTTCGGTCACCCGGGGTTCGCTGAACCACTTGATGTTCCCCCAGTCGAACATCATGGTTTCCACGTCGTCCGGCTCTACGAATCGTAGGCCCGGTTCAGGCATGTCCGCCTCCTGAGTCTGCGTTTGTGAGTCTGGTTTATACGAGTCTGGTTTATACGAGTTTGTGTTGGTGAATTTGTACCGATTGAGCCAGTGTCGCGCTGGCTGTATGAATCCGCCGTTCATCCTGTGAACCCGTGTCGTGAAGGCTCTGCGAATCCGCGGATCACCGGCTCTATCTTTTCTTAAATGGCCAGTCCCTTGAAAAGACGGACCTGTTCCGTGAGCGCCCTTTCCACGGGCAGGCGCTCGATACTCGACGCCCCGAAGAAACCGACGACCCCGGTTGTGTTGCTCAGCACGTACTCGGCGTCATCGGGTTCGGCAATAGGACCGCCGTGGCACAGCACCAGGATATCATTCCTAACACCGACTGCGGCATCCCGGATGGCCTGCACCCTTTCTGCGGCCTCCTGTATCGTCATGGCCGTCCGGGCGCCGATCGTACCGCTCGTCGTCAGACCCATGTGGGGTACGAGCACGTCTGCGCCGGCCTCGGCCATCTTCACGGCTTCTTCCTCGTTGAAGACGTAGGGACAGGTCATAAGCCCCGCCTGGTGGGCCTCGGCGATCATCTCGACTTCCAGGTCGTAACCCATGTTCGTTTCTTCGAGATTCTGGCGGAACAGGCCGTCGATGAGTCCGACCGTGGGGAAGTTCTGGACCCCCGAGAATCCCTGGTCCTTCAACTGGCGAACGAACACGCTCATGATCCGGAAGGGATCCGTGCCGCAGACGCCTGCCAGCACGGGGGTGTCCTCCACGATGGTCAGGACCTCCTGGCCCATCTCCACGACCACCTGGTTGGCGTCGCCGTAGGGCATCATGCCCGATAGGGAACCCCGCCCGCCCATGCGGTACCGCCCGGAGTTGTAGATGATGATAATGTCGGCGCCTCCCGCTTCCGCGCACTTGGCGGACAGACCGGTGCCGGCGCCTGTGCCGATGATGGGGCAGCCTTCGGATACCTGTGCCCGCAATCGCCGCAGGCATTCGTCGTAGGGTATGGCCATTGATAACTCCGTAATCGGGTAGGAATTCAAAGTTCATACGGGAATAACCGCGTCTTTTCAATCTTCAGCGGCATGATTCGAGTATAGGAACACGTTGCCCAAACGTCAACGAAATTGGCGGGATGTGAAGGTGAACCCGAAATAGGTTTGAATCGTATCTCACCACGCTGTAAAATGTCTGTAGAACGGATCAAAATGTCCAATGAACGAAATCTCGATCAGATCCGTGCAACAGATCCACACATGGCCTGGAAATCATCCGGAGACTACCCATGATCGGTAATGAGATGCTGCGCATTCAGCAGATGCGCCACGGGCATGCCCACATCCTCCGTTTTGAAGTCCTCGATCCGAATGCCGGGTGGCGTACGGTATTGTCCCACCGGGCCGAAACCAAGCATCGGCCATGGGAAAAGGACGAAGGATCTTCGGTGGAAGATTTGGAGGTCGCAGGCGCGGACGGAGTAGCAGACGCGGATGGGAAGTCGACCGCTGTCTTCTCGCAGATCGACCTGCAGGATGCCGGGAGGCTGACCCGTCGAGGCGAGATACCTGGCCATCGCATCGAGGAGCGAATTACTGTCGCATCGGACAATCTGCTTCGCGTCGAGGTGCGCGATCGACTCACCCGGCCCGGCCTACAGCTTGCGCGCCTGATGAACCACTACTATTTCATGCCCGACAACCGGGCGATGGGTTACGCGCTGCCTCTGGACTTCGCCTGGCTTCCGGGTCTGCACGAAAACGAGAAGCACGTGGCCGGGGACTGGTTCTTCCGGTCTCCCTGCGCCATCGTCCTGGCCCACGGTGTGTACGCGGCCATCGTGCCCGATCTGGACCGAATGAACGAACAGCCGACCCTGCCCCATGCCCTCGACCTTCGAGCATGGCATCATCCGTGTAGCGGTGAGACCTATGGCCTCCCGAGACTATCCTACGGAATCTGCCGGTGGAGGCCTGACGGGCACGTGATCACGGCGCTCGATGTAGCCGCACCGATCGAGGAGACGGAAATCACCTACGCTTTCGATCTGATCATCGGGACGGCTGGAGGTCCCGAATCGATCGTAGGGCAGGTCACGGAGCTGCTGTGGGATAAGTACGGGGCGCGATACCTGCAGGACATCCGGCCGCAGGTCATGCCCTACGAGGAATACGGAAAGCGGTATACCTACAAACATGAACTGAAACTCTGGGCGAAACGCGTAACCCTCTCTGGTAAAGATGGTTACGGAATTGAGAACACGTGGCGACGGGGCGTCAACTACCACGCCTGGGAGAACGACTTCCAGTCCGGCTTCGGCATGTTGCACTACGGGCGAAAATGGGCCGACCGGGACCTTATGGCCATTGCCGAGGGCATGGTCATTCTGCGCCTTTCCTCTCCAAGACGGGACGGGGCCTTCCCTTGTATATACAATGTAGATACAGCATCCTGGGAAGGAGCCATGTACTGGACCTCATGGCCCGCTCACCCGATGGATGGCTACGATTTGCAGTCCATGGGCGTAACGGCCTGGTGGATGCTCTACTGGTACGAACAGTATCCCGATCTTGAACGCGGCCCCGATGTGCTGAACTGGATCATCGATTTCTGCCGGTTCCTGGTCGACGCCCAGCTTCCCTCCGGCGCCATTCCAACCTATTTCGACGGCCAACTCAACCCTTCGCCCCAATTGAAGGAAGCGGCGCCCACGGCTATTGGAGGTGCGGTGTTGGCGAAGACCGCTGGCCTCATCGGCGATCCGGAAATGGAACGTGCCGCCTTGAAAGCCGGCGAGTTCATGATGAGGGAAATCGTCCCGCGGACTATGTTCCAGGACTTCGAACTCTTCTATTCCTGCGCGCCGCGACCATTGCACTGGGTCGATCCGCTCAACGGCATTCCACCGGTCAATACCCTGGCCATACAATGGACCGCGGACCACTTCCTGGCCCTGTACAAACTCACAGAGGACGGGCAATGGTTTAGCCAGGGCGAGTACTGCATTGGGTTGCTATCCCTGTTCCAGCAGGTTTGGGCACCTAACCGATACGGGAAGGCCTACCTCTTCGGCGGTTTCGGCGTGATGAACTGCGACGGGGAATGGAACGACGGCAGACAGTCCCGCATGGTTCCGACCTACGCGGACTACTTCCTTTCAACAGGTAAAATTGAATACCTGGAGCGGGCCGTGGCCGCCAGCCGCGCCGCCTTCGCCGCCATGGACATGGAAGAAAACCATGCTAACGGCATAAATGATTACCGTGTTACGATGGCTGAGCAGTTGAAAGTGGAAGCCGGTATTGGTCTCTCGCCGGAGAGCATCATGCACGGCGATCCCCGGGTGCATTCGGGAGAGGGTGGCGGCTGGACGGGAATCAATTGGGGCCCCGGCGGCGGCCTGGCTGCGACGGCCTACCTGGAGAGGCATTTTGGTAATGTGTGGGTAGACGGCAGGACGAAAAAAGCGGTCGCCATCGACGGCGCCAGCGCGGAAGTGAAGGAATGGACACGCGGGCACATCGCATTGACCGTAACCAACGCGCTGCGAAATCTCGTTTCACCGTATACCGAACGACGAACGATCCTGCTTAAATTCGGTTACCTGGATGATGACGCATACACAATCACGCTGAACGGGCGGGACCTGGGTGAACAGAAGCGTGCCACACTGGAGCAGGGGCTGGCAATCGAGATTTAAAGGATAGCTGAATACCAGTTCCGTTGGCTGTAAGAGTCTATTGGACGGTGGTTCTCTGTGAAGTTGACCCCCACGCAACTCGAAGCGTATCGCCAGGATGGGTTTGTCATTGTTGATTGCCCCTTTCTTGCCGGCTACACGGAGGCTTGCCTACGGGCGGTAGATCGCGTGGCGGCCGATCCCGTATCAGACGATGTTGATACACGCCGAAACCATTTCCGGCTCGCTCCGCAGATGCCCGGATCATACTGGTGCGCCCTTGACCATTCCCAGCCATTTCTGCAGATCATTCTCCATCCGGAAATTCTCGAATTGGTTCGGCAACTGACCGGCGACGACGATGTCTTCCTTCGCAATGGCGGTATCAATGAACTGGCGCCTGGCAACTCGTTCTGGTGGCATCGCGACAGCGAGATGGTTTACACCGAGTACATGCACTACTTCTCTGGATCTTCCGTGGAACAGGGTTGCTTGAGGGTCATTCCCGGTAGTCATGTGGCCTCTGCGGATGAATTCAAGGAAGAAGCGGAACATCGTAGACGCGACCAGGGATATCCCGAGGAATACTGGGTCGATGGCCTTGCGGACGTGGAATTACCTGGAGAGGTCCCGCTCGAGGTCAGGCCGGATCAGCTCATCGTTCGCGATTCAAGGATCTACCACGCGACCGGGCTCAATACTACGAAGGATGCCCGACTGATGAGCCACTGGCTGTTTCGCGCCGGCGGCTGCGACGACCACCGGTTTCACTTCGAGGATGTGCTGACTAAAGAATTGATCGACGCGCTTTCACCCGAGCAGCAGGATGCGCTGTGGCTGGGCAGGGATTTCGAGATTGCCAAGGTGTACCGTGAAGAACGGGAAAGGGAGCGGGGGAAGGTGGCGTGGGGGGTGGTGTGAGTAAGTCCCCGGAGTACGGCTTCGGAAGCGTCTTCTTAGTCGGTGTCTTCGCTCGACCCAGGTGAGCAGATTTTGAATGCGTATTCCTAGAAGGCAGTTTCACTCGACCTATGCAGGCCGGCGGCGAGATTAGAACGCATAGCGCAACGATGCCCTGAATCCCTGCCCATTGAGCATTGCCCTGGTTTCGACGAGGTCTATCTTTAGCGGTTCGCGTCTACCGTCTTTCCAGACGACCTCACCTGTGGCTCGTCCGGTCTCCGCAATCCCCCAATCCACGTATCGCCAGGCAAGATCAAGCGTGATTTTGTCCGAAAGAGACGTAGCCACGCCAGACGTCAGCATCACGGCGAGATCAACGTTCCGGCCATCGGGAACGATGGTCTCCGTATTAGGAAACGTCATGCGGAAGTTACTGATATCGACATAGTGCAGCCCAGCGCCGCTTCCCGCGAACATGCGAAATGGACCGTATTCAGAAAGATCCATGTACGCGGCGACCATGCCGGACATGGACCACAGGTCCGCCGATACGGGTTGGTCCGCGCTAGTCTGGACAAAATTAGCGCTACCTTCGAATGTAAAACGAGGGCGGTAGGCTATGGACGTTTCCAGTCGCAGTTTCGGCGTTACCAAGAAGCCAAGGCCGACTTCGACACCGGCTGTCGATCCGAAATCACCCTGCGTGCCCAGCGTGGTGCCGTTGTTCCCCTTGCCACAGCCGTAGAGCGCCGCAGGAGACTTGCTCAAGCAGTCCGCGTCCCCGAACCTGGTTTTCGAGGACAGATCGAGGTTTACTCCGGCTCGAAGGTAGAAAGGATTTTGGGGTGGGGTGAGGCCGGATGCGGGCTGTGCAGAATCGATCTGGCCTGAACTGGCTCCTTCTGAGCCAGAGACCGCACTCGCTTGAACACCTGCCGGATTGAGATACATGGTGGCTATGATTGAAGCCAGGGTAATGGCCGTTCTGATCCCTATAACTGTCATGCGGTCGCTGGTCATGTTCGTCTCTCGTTACGGTTCGATGTGGAGTGCTTGATTCTCGTCCAGATGGTTCGACGATAAAACCTCCGTGCGAAAATAGACAAACTCCAAGCGAAAGTAGACAACCTTCCAGCGCAATCGTGGCTCGCCCACCGGATCGCGCTCACAATCCAACCAGATGTCACCCGTACTTAATCGTGAATTCAATCGATTTCGATCAGAATCCGACAGTGATCGCTTGAACCCCACTCATCGGGTTCGTTCATCGCCTGAGTACGTACACTATGGTGGAATCCCCGTGAAGCGAATACGTAGTCGAGCTGATTTACGGCGTTTTCTGGCATTCTCGCACGTGGCGCGTAATATGTGGGTGTATTCTTCGTATCTTCAGGTAGTCCATACGGAATGGGATCGGTCCTTCTGCCATCCGGATATCGAGGTCCCACAAACTCTAGACCCAGGGCGTCCATTCGTTCGAAAACAGTACGGTCGCGATCAGGCAGCACCAGTTTCGTGTCTTTAGACCCGAAAACGGTGTTCAGGTCTCCTGCCGCCAGGATCCGATGGGTGCTTGAATCTAGATCTCCAATAAAAGCTGAGATATCAGAGATGATCCGATGTGTCGACGCGTCTGAGTATCCGGCCCACCATTTCGAGTCAACCGAAGCGTGCGGTCTTAACCAACGCGCATACATGGATACAGCGATAAAAGGCTCCTGATCGCGGGGAATCACCCGGGCGGCCGCGATGGTACCGATGTCGCTGACGACCATCTCGTCGGGGCCGGTTGCTTTGTATTGAGGGAGAACTCGCCTGAACCGCTCAACCATGACTCGGTCGGATAGCTTGACGATTATTGGCCAGCGATCGAAATCATCCAGGTCGCTCCACTGGTCGCCGGTTGTTTTGGTTCCGGTGTCGAGACGCGTGCGCAGATCTGGAGGCACTTTACCAGCCTCTTGAATCAGAGCGACGTCCGCGTTCATCTCAAGTAGTTCGTCCCACGGTGCTCTTCTCCTTGCGATATTCCAACTGACAACAGTTGTCATCCAATCCCCTCATCCACCCACCTTCGCCTCGAACGCCGCGATCTCCTCCGCACCCTCCAACACACCGATTTCCAGATGAAAATCGCGTACTTCGTCCGGTTCGATGTGCTGCAGGTAGCCGTTCTTGCGGTTCCAGGCTCGGCCGAGCATGCTGACGTTGCCGGGTTCGATGCCAGTGACGTAGGTTCCCCGGTGGAAGTGCTGCCAGTGGGTAACGATAGGGATTTCGGCCTTGGGGAAGGACCAGTAGATTCCGAGGCCGAGGCGGTCGTTGATCAGACCCACGCGGCACAGGCCGGCGGCATCGGCCCGTGGATGAAGGATGTAGACGTCGTCATGCGCTTCGTCCCCGGGTGCGGAGACTGTAGCATAGGTTTCGGGGCCTACTTCACGGTCTTCGAGCCACTCGGTCGTTTTCTCGCTGTCAATGACGACGCGCGTGCCCTCGTCGAGGACGGGAAAACCGGGGTTGCAGTGATAGACGAACATCAGGGGTGAGCGATCGACCGATTGATTGTGTATCCGATCGTGAATATGCAGCGATTTTTCGCCCAGGACCGTCGAGATTTCCCGGGTGAGTTCCAGGTTGGTGCCGAAGACGACGGCCTCCCTGACCTTCCCTCGCACCTTGACGATGTAGTCGTCGCCGTCCCACTGGCCATCGGTATGTACCTGCCTGGCGGGGAGGAAGGACAGGCGGCCGTGGAGTCCGAGTTCTTCGTTTTCTTCTTCAGGATCGGTCTCCGGATGGCCTGTGAAGGTCATTCCGCAGCTAAGGACCAGGCCGCCAAAGAACCCGCGCATCCAGCCGTATCCCTGTGGCTCGTAGAAAGAAGGGCCCACGTCGCCCGTGCTTCCGCGAAAACAAAGCGACATGCCTTTGTAGTGGGCCGAGGCCACGTCGAGTGCACGTCCCGGCAGCAGGGAGAAGCATAGTCCCGATGCGTTGAATACCTCGATGAGATCCGCGCCTCGATCGGTTCCCTCGCGCAATTCGCCTTGCCTGGCATGGGCTACCTGGCTCATGTCGCCCACGAGATCGAGCAGTTCCCTGCGGGTATATTCTTTTCCAAATAGACGCGCCATAGTCACTTTCTCCCTGTTTACTTCTTCTGGATCTTCGCCCAGGTATCGCGCAGGGCGATGGTGCGGTTGAATACTGGTCCGGTCTGGCCGGTCTGGCCGTACTCTGGCGCAGCCCGGTCGATTGCCGGTCCATCGGACTGCGTTTCGTCGGCATCGATGCAGAAGTACCCAAGTCGCTCGAACTGGTAATTCACACCGGGTACAGCTTCGGCCAGTCCGGGTTCGACCTTGCAGTCCGTGACGGTCTTGAGCGAGTCCGGATTGAGTAAGGATCGTTCATCGTCCACTTCACCCGGACGGGGATCCGGATCGCTGAAGAGCCGGTCATAGAGCCGCACGGTCGCGTTCAGGGCGTGGGCGGCCGAAACCCAGTGTATGGTGCCGCGTACCCGTCTCCCGTCGGGCGTGCTTCCACCTCTGGATTCCGGATCGTAAGTGCAGTGCAGCTCGACAATGTTTCCCTGGTCATCCTTAATCACGTCCGTACAGGTAATGTAGTACCCGTAACGCAGCCTGACTTCCCGTCCCGGACCGAGCCGGAAAAACTTCCGCGGCGGATCTTCCATGAAGTCGTTCCGCTCGATGTAGATCTCGCGAGAAAACGGGACTTCCCGTGTCCCCATTCCCTCGTCTTCCGGGTTGTTCACGGCTTCCATGTGCTCGGTCTGGTCGGCGGGATAATTGGTGATCACGACCTTCAGGGGATCCAGCACGCCCATGACGCGTGGTGCGCGCTTGTTCAGGTCTTCCCGGATGATGAAATCCGACAGGGCCATGTCTATGAGATTGTGGTTCTTGGCCACGCCGACACGGTCGCAGAGGGTTCGTATCGAATCGGGCGTATATCCACGTCGCCGCAAGCCGGACAGTGTGGGCATGCGGGGATCGTCCCACCCGGAAAGCACGCCTTCCTCGATCAGGGGCCGGTAGAAGCGCTTTGACAGCACGGTGTGCGCCAGTACCAGCGGCGCAAACTCGATCTGCTGGGGATGGTAGACATCCAGCCGGTCCAAAATCCAGTCGTAGAGCGGCCGGTTGTTTTCGAATTCCAGCGTGCAGAGCGAATGGGTGATGCCCTCGATGGAATCCGACAGGCAGTGGGTGAAATCATACATGGGATATACACACCACTTGTCCCCGGTGCGGTAATGATGGGCGTGCCGTATCCGGTACAGCACGGGGTCGCGCATCGTCAGGTTCGGATGGCCCATGTCAATCCGGGCCCTGAGGACATGGGTGCCGTCCGGAAACTCCCCGGCCTGCATGCGCTGGAACAGTTCCCTGTTCTCATCTCCCGGCCGGTCGCGGTACGGACTGTCCCGGCCCGGTTCCGTGGGTGTGCCGCGATAGTCCCGCATCTCGTCCCAGGTCAGGCTGTCGACGTAGGCGTCACCCTGGTCGATGAGCTGAAGCGCGTAACCGTACAGCTGATCGTAGTAATCGGAGGCGAAGTATAGCCGGTCTTCCCAGTCGAACCCCAGCCACTTGATGTCCCGCTTGATCCCCTCGACATAATTCGCGTCTTCTTTCTCGGGATTCGAGTCGTCAAACCGGAGATTGCACAGGCCGCCGTACTCCTCGGCCACCCCGAAATTCAGGCAGATCGACTTCGCGTGACCGATATGGAGATAGCCGTTCGGTTCCGGGGGAAAACGGGTCATCACCTTGCCCCCGAACTTGCCGCTTTCCATGTCCGCGTCGATGATCTCGCGTATGAAGTCCCTATACTGCTTTTCTTCGCTCATAGCCTTCCTGTTCAGGTTACTTTTTGGAGCAGAATAAAGACCGAATAATATAGATCGTCGAGGGGGAAAGGGCAAGGTTTAGAGCAGGGGAGAATGTCCATGCGTTGCCTTAAACAGTTTTTACGATTTACTGCTTGATGAGTGGCTGATACAGTTCAATGAGTCCGGCTATGTGACTGATTGTGTTCCTTGAGATAGAATTATCCTCGTAGTGGTTGACAAGTCGTAATATCTCTTCGATCCTTCTGTCGTCTGGTCTGCCCGTTCTGCTAGAGATGTTATCCAAAGGAGGACCAAGCGCCCCTTTTTCTTCGGACTCAAAATAACGACGCAGTTCGTATACAGAAACACTCATAGTACCTTTTACATCTGCGTTTTGCATCTTACGATCGGTTAAGTAAACAAATGTCTCTAACTCATTAAGATTGTTATTTTGGGTGTCATTCAGATCAAAATTGGCAATTAATTCGTCAATGCGGTTCATTAACTCATACCCTTTTTTATCCCCTCGAACGAATGCGCGATAAAGCGATGGGTCATGTAACCGTAGCGTAACAAGCAAACTCAGTATAACTGCTCGAAGTGGTTCCCCCTCTTCTATGGATGCTCTTACAAAGGCGATTGACCTAATGCATTGTTCGATATCACGAAGTGAAAAACCAAAACAACTGCAGAGAATTGGAAAAAACTCGCGGAACCAATCAGAATCCAATGAATGGTCTTTGAAAAACCTATCCAACAAATAACGATTAACTAAATGCCTACAATAGGCTTCCGGGTCGATTTCAGGTAAAGTAAACGTAAAATCAAAAAACCGTCTCAAGTAAACATCTGAATCGATTTTACCATAAACAGACTGGAATGATTTGCATAACTCATCTCGATTGATTCCAAAAATGAAAACCAAACCTGGTATCTCAAATATGTGTTTAACCCGTTCCAAGAGTTCTATCGCAAAAGTAGGTCTACAACGGTCAAGTTCATCAACAATAAAAACCAGAGGATGCTTGGTTTCTTCCCTTACTTGAGTAGCAAGTTTTTCGAGATGTTTTCTTAAATCATCACGTTTTTTAACAAGGCTTTCATATCTGCCAAGTACATTGGGGGAGAATAGCCTTCCCAAGTCCCATCCAGTCGTCCCCTTAACCACAGTGAGCAACCCTGATATCAATCGTCCCCCGTGTTTCTGAATCAGCTTAATTGCACAATTGTATTTACTATCATTCACTTGATCTGTCAGTTGTCCAAGAATCGAAGCTAAGGGGTCATCGCCAAAGTCATCATTCCACGCGTTTATATAGACACTTTCAAATCCTCGGTTTTGAAGATCTTTCTGCCATCGCTTGAGAAAGAACGTCTTACCCGTTCCCCAATCTCCATGTAAACTTACGATAAGGGATGGTCTTTGGGCCTGAACAAGATTCGTCAATGTATTCGCAACTTCGGCTCTGCTCATTACATCATCTATCCAGGGGTCCTGTACGTTAATCACAGGTTCTGGGACCTTTAGGATTTTTCTGTTATCTTCGTACAATGAGTCGACCTTTCATTCTGATGATCATGGGTATTGGTTATATCCGACGTTATCGTATTCCTTACTTAGAGGCTTCAAAATCAACAACATAGCCTAGATTGAGGCATTCGTCTTGGAACGGATATTTGAGGATAAGTTCATGGATTTATACACTGAATCGGTATGCATACAAATCGCATTTGAAACATGCAAAGCTATCCTACACTAGTCACGTCCGTTTCATCACAGCCCAACCGTACATGCGTGTTCAAGCCCAACCACTTCCACGCGGTCGTGAATCCGGAATCGCGATTCGCCGGGGAAAACGACGACTAGCCGGTCTAGTTTCAGGTCGGACAACGCCGTGTGCATGGAACGCGTCATCGAAGGCGCGCTGGATCGCTTGAACTCGAACCCGGTTCTTCGACCGCCTTCCATGATCAGAAGATCGAGTTCCGACCCGCGATGGGTAGCCCAGAAATAACAGTCCTCCCAGGAAGCGCCCGCAATTCGGACCACCTCCTGCATGGCGAAACCCTCCCACGAAGCACCGGATTTTGGATGCCCCATGAGATCTGCCTCGTCCTTCACACCCAACAGCGCGTGTAACAGCCCGGAGTCCGAAAGATACACCTTGGAGGCTTTGACCTGACGTTTCTTAAGATTCTCGTACCATGGTTGCATCCTGCGCGCTACCAATGCGTCGACGAGGGTGTCGAGGTATGAATTTACCGTTGGTGCGGTGACGCCAAGTGCGCGGCCGAGTTCGGCTCCATTCCAGTGATTCCCGTGGTAGTGGGCCAACATGGTCCAGAATCGACGCATGGATGCGGCGGGAACAGAAATACCGAGCTGCGGCAGATCTCTTTCGAGGAAAGATCGAATGAACGCCGTCCGCCAGGTAAGGCTGTTCTCGTCGTTCTGGGCAAGGAACGAAGGAGGGAATCCGCCGCGCAACCAGAGTCGGTCCGTTTCAGCCGTACCCGTTTCGTTGATCCGTAGCGGCGGTAGTTCATAGTATGCGATCCTCCCGGCGAGCGATTCTGAAGACTGGCGAAGTAGTACGGGTCCCGCACTGCCCAGGACCAGAAAACGGGCCGGTGTACCTGGACGGTCCGAGAGCACACGAAGCAGGCGGAAAAGTCCTTCGTTTCGTTGGATCTCATCGATTACGACCAACCCGCGCAGCGGTTCCAACGCGAGCTTGGGATCAGACAGTCGCGTCTCGTCGGTCGGGTCTTCAAGATCGAAGAAGGTGACGGGACGCGCTTCGCCCTCTATCAGTTGGCGCGCGAGCGTGGTCTTTCCAACCTGCCGTGCCCCGATAAGACAGACCACGGGAAACTGGTTTAACAGTTCGCGAATTGCGGTGAGATGTTGGGTCCGTGGGATCATACGGGACAATATATGTGAAAATCGAAAGCGGCGCTATTGATTTTCTACATTAGTCCTCGCCCACGCGGCGAAATGTGGCGGAACGACCACGGGGCGCTTCGACGCTTCGATTTCCTCTCGAACGCGCTGTGGTATGGTATCTACGTCCACTTCTTCCGCGGTGGCAATTCCGTAATGCTCCAGGAGCGGAACAACGCTTCGGAAGGAATTCGCCACGTAGGAGTAACCCGGCCAGTCGGAGGCGGCGCCGACCAGCAGTCCGGCATCGAGCGTGGGTTCGGGCAGGCCGGCCTCGGTGAAAACCCGGTACAGTTCCAGCCCCATGGTGGCATTGGCACCGGACCGTTCGAATACCTCGACGATCCAGTCGCCGAGTTGTCCCATGAGCGGTGTGTCGGGGTGCTTATAGGTCTCTGTAATGGTGAAATCGATCTCCTGGAACATGACAATACCGCCGGGACGTACCTGGTTTAACAATTGCTTCAACGCCGTAACCGGATCGGGAAGGTACATGAGCACCAGGCGGCCGACCAGGGCATCGAACCGGTCTCCAAGGTCCATGGTTTGTACGTCGCCGGCAAGGAACGCCACGTTTTCGTATCCCACCTCCTGGACGCGCGTCCGGGCGATCTCGAGTATATCGGGATTCATATCCACGCCCACCACTTGCCCTTCGGGCCCCACCAGTTCCGCCGCGATCAACGACACGTCGCCGGCGCCGCTACCGATGTCCAGTACTCGCATGCCTTCACTGATACCGGCCGATGTCAGAAACCGTCTCGTGATCGGCTCGAAAAGGCGTGACTGTTCGATCAGGCGTTCCGTCTCTTCATCACTGCGTCCCATGGTATATTTCCGCTGGCTGTTTTGATCCGTCATGTTCGGGATATCTCCTTTCGGGATATGCCGTTGGTGAGTCCTCGTGCGGACTTGTGGATGTCAGCTTTCGAACTGCCGAAGTTGGGTATCCGGGTCTGACGCGTCAACCCTAAAGTATATATCCTGCTGTCGTTTGATTTTGGTCAGGGACGATCCGTCACACGTCCTACTCCTTCACCGCCTCCTGCACGCTCACCACCCCTGCTCCCTTACCACCGTTGCTCTCCCGCTGCCCGTTGCTCTCCCGTTGCCCGTTGCTCTCTCACCGCCTCGCTATTCCCTCTCCGCGCCCCTGCCCCTTCACCGCCTCGCTATTCCTTCACTGCCCCGAGCGTGATCCCCTGGACGAATTCCCGCTGCATCGCGAGGAACAGCACCATGATGGGCAGGATGGACAGCAGGGTGCCAGCCATGAGCATGCCGTATTCCTGGCGGTAGACGCCCACCAGGCTGGCCAGACCGAGGGGCAAGGTGTATTTGTCGGCGTCCCGCAGCACGATCATGGGCCAGAGAAACTCGTTCCAGGCACCGAGAAACCCAAAGATGCTCAGGGCCCCCATGGCCGGTTTTACGGCAGGAATGATGACGCGCCAATAGATACCGAATTCGGAGGATCCGTCTATCCGGGCCGCGTCGATGAGGTCCGTGGGCACGCCGAGGATGAACTGCCGCATGAGGAACACGCCGAATCCGCTGGACGCCAGGTAGGGCAGGATTACGCCCTGGTAGGTGTCCAGCCAGCCGAACTTGTACAGCAGGGTGAAGAGGGGGACCAGCACCAGGTGGAAAGGGATCATCATCGAGGCGAGGACGATGGCGAACAGGATGCCGCGTCCTTTAAAAGAATACTTGGCGAAGGCGAAGCCGCCCATGGTGGCGATGATCAGGAGCAATAGTGTATGGGAGGTGGCCAGGAAGGTGCTGTTGACTATGTACTGGATGATCGGCATCTCCTGGAACAGCCGGGTGAAGTTATCGAGCGTCGGATCCTGGGGAAGGAAAGTGGGCGGATAGGAGAAGATCTCGCCAGTCGGCTTGAACGAAGCGGATACCACCCAGAACAGCGGCGTGAGGACCATAACGGTCAGAAATACCAGGAGAACATAAGTGAGCGCGGTGCGCAGCGGGCTTCTCATGTGGTCAGTTCTCCCTGAACACGCCGAAGAAGCGGACCTGTATGATAGAAATGACGCCGATAATCACAGCCAGGGCCCAGCCGATTGTGGCCGCGTAACCGAGGTTAATGAACTCGAATCCGTGCTTGTACAGGTACATCACCATCGTCATGCTCGCGTTGCCCGGTCCCCCTTCCGTGAGTACGTAGGGCAGGTCGAAGAGCTGGAACGAACCGATCATGGAGGTGATCACCACGAAGGCGATTACGGGTCTTAGAGCGGGTATCGTCACGTGAATGAAGGTCTGCCAGGTTCCCGCTCCATCAACAGCGGCCGCTTCGTAGAGCTCACGACGGATGCTCTGCAGCCCAGCGAGGAAGTAGACCATGTTGAACCCGGCCCATCGCCACACACCGGCCAACACCAGGGCCGGCATGACCAGGTCCGGATCCTGGAGCCACGGGATTTCGAATCCGAGTACCTTGTTGACCAGGCCGTATCGACGATCGTAGAGCAAGTAGAAGATCACGGCGATGAACACGCCGGAAATCAGGACGGGCGAGAAGAAGGAAAGACGGAACAGGTTCCGGCCCTTCAGACGGGCGTTGCTAAGAAGCAGGGCAAGTCCCAGAGCCACGGGCAGTTGCAGCAGCAGGCTGCCGAGGGCGAAATAGGCCGTGTTCCAGAGGGCGGTCCAGAAAAGCGGATCGGCGAGCAGCCGTTCGATGTTCTCGAACCCCACGAAGGTTTGGTGCCGCATGCCCCGGACACTGTACGTACTGAGCCGGATCGAATCAAACAGGGGATAGACCATGAAAACGCCGAAAAGCAGGAAGAAAGGCGCGAGGAAGAAGTAGGGTGCGTAACGGGGTTTCATTCGGTCTCTGACGTTTCGATTTGTGGTGACGGCAGTCTCAACGCTCCACCTTCCGTCATGGCGGGAGTATCCTTCATCAGCGCCCGTACCTGTTCCGCCAGGTTCGAAAGCGCTTCGGTGGGCGTCCGAATCCCATTGGCGGCTTCGTAAACGGCCTGACGCAGGAGGTCGTTTGCCTCGGCCCAGTACGGGTTCAGGTAGAATCCGGGGATGTCAGGCGCGAGTTCGGTCAGGTTTTTCCCCAGGAACTGGCCGCCGAGGTAGGGGTCAGGCTCGGAGAACACCGGGTTGGACCATGCCGAACGTATCGGCGGAATGATATAGGTCTTGCGGTACCGGTTGGCCAGCGCCTCGTCGTCCATGTAGGCGTACTTGACGAATTCCCAGGCCAGATCCGGATTCTCGGCCTGGTTCGTGACCGCGATCATCGTTCCGCCCCAGGTCGAGGTGCGGCGTTCGCCTTCCCGCCAGGCCGGCAGGGGCATAGCCCGCCATTTCCCGGCCAGTTCGGGGACAAATCTCCGTACGGCACCGATATACCAGTCAGGCGCAAGGACGCCCAGCACCACGCCTTCTTTCATGGCGGCGAAGCTTGCGGGGTCCTGGGAGAATTCCGGGATGGCCAGCCGTTCTTCGTTGAGGAGTCGGCAGTAGAATTCCAGGGTGGAAACGGCGATTTCGTTGTCGATGATGACTCCGCCGTGCTCGTCGAACATCCCTCCGCCGTTCTGCAAGAGTAATAACCAGAAGTGGCCTGGCTTGTGTGCGCTCAGCAGGAGCGGGTACCGGTCCGGACGCCCGTCTCCGTCGCCGTCGCGGGCGAGGGGACGGGTCTCGCGAACGAAATCGTCCCAGGTCACAATGGATTCCGGCTCGATTCGCGCTTCTTCGTATGCGTCGTGCCGGTAGAGCAGGACGACGGGATGGACGTCGTGGGGCAGGCCGTAGACCCGGCCGTCGAGGGACCAGGGCGCCAGCCGGGCCTGGACGAATTCATCCCTGAACCCGTCCACCTCGATGCGGTCCGTCACGTCCACGAAGCCGATTTCTTCTTTGCTACCTTTAAAGAAGCGCCCTACCGAGGAGATCTCCACTTCGGCGAGGTCGGGCGCGCCGACGCCGGAAAGGAAAGCGGCCAATAGCTTGTCGTGGCTCTTGGAAATAAGTCGAAGTTCGATTCTTACGCCCGGATTCGCGGCTTCGAAGGCGGGTATCCTCGCGCTGTATTCATCGTAATGGATCTGGTGGAAGACCCAGAATTCCAGCGTGTTCGAGCGGTCGTCGCCGCGGAACACGATGACGGGGAAGGCCAGGAGGAAAAGCAGGCCGAAAATCAGCGGGGCCTTACCTAGATGGTTCATTTTCTATATTCGTTTCAGGTTTGAGGACTACATACGTGGCCACAATTTAGCCCCGGTTTCTAATCCTTAAAAACCGATATGAACTCCTGGATACGGAGCTCAACGCGCTGTTTGGGCGTCATCGCGTTTTCAAGAATGTTGTTGGGGCGCTGCAGGTATGCATAGGTCATCAGAATCAGACAGACCATAACCACTAACCGAAATAAGGTTTTCATTGTGTTCGCTCCCTATCGCACCAAGTCCTCCTGTCACGGCCTGCCGCTCTAGGTGCCGGATAACGTGATTCACCTCCCCGAACAAACGCCGATGGATCAACCGTCCCCCATGGCCCGTCGAATGGGCCTCATCACGGGTTCGGTGACCTCTTCCGGCGGCGGGGACGTGAAACGCGACACCACGATACCCACCACGGAAGTGGCCATGAAACTCCATGCAACCGGTATGAGCCCTGGATTCGGAAGCCATTCGTAAAACATGGCAACGAGCACGGCGTTGCCCACGATGATGGCCGAAATGGCCGCCGTGGCCGTAAAGCGTCGCCAGTGTAGGCCCAGCAGCCAGATTGGGGTCAGCGTGACAAATCCCGAGAAGGACAACTGTGCCAGGGCGAATATGGATGCCGGCCTTAGGATCACGATATAGTAGGCGATCCCCCCGAGTATGACGAGGAACAACCGGCCGAGCACCACCTGTCTGCGCTGGGACAGGCCGTGCCACACGTCGCGGGTGAGCATGGACGACAGGGTGAGCATCTGGGCGTCCAGGGTGGACATGACCGCCGCCAGGATGCCGGCCAGCGCGAGTCCCTGGATCAAGGGACCGAAGTGGCTGCGGATCACCATGGGGAAGACCAGGTCGGAATCCCGGCCGACGAAATCCGGAAACTCGATGCGTCCCCACACGCCGTAGAGCGTGGCCACAAGCATCAACCCGATCATGATAATGGGGTAGTACCGAATGGAGTTCTTCAGCGATTTCACGTCTTTCGCGGCGAATACGCGCACCAGCAGGTGGGGAAAGGCGAGTACGACCAGTCCCATGGCCATGCCCCAAACGAACCAGTTGCCCGTCGTGAATGGCGGCGTGTCTTTCGTGGCCGTGAGCTCCGGAAACCGCTGGGCGACTTCCTTCATGACGCCTGAGATGCCTCCGAAATCGGCCGCGACAACGAAGATGGACACGTACAGGAAAACGCCGAACACGAGGCCCTGGAACACGTTGGTCCACATGGTCGCCCGCATACCGCCCGTGGTAGTGTAAATCAGCGTGATGATCAGGATGCCGGCCGCCGCGACCTCAAAGGAGATCGCCTGTTGGGTGAATACGTCGACGGCCAGTCCCACGCCGGCGACGCCGGTGGACAGGTAGGGCAGCATGTAGATGAAGTACACCAGGAAGAGCAGGCGGCCGAGGTTGGGGCTGTCCAGCCTGCGGGCGAGCAGTTCCGCCGGCGTTACGGCGTTCAGTTTCCGCGAGGCGATCCAGGCCGGATACCCGATGACGTAGTAGGCCACCGGTATGATCAGGGCCGCCATGGCCGCCGTATAGCCGAACACCCCGTAGCCGTGATGGTACGACAGGCCCGATATGCCCATGATCAGGAAGGGCGTGATGTTCGTGCCGAAAAGGGCCATGAACATCACCAGCGACCGGGCGAGGCGTCCCCCGAGGAAATAGTCTTCGGCCGTCGGCTTGGATCGGCGGAACGCGGCGGCTCCGATGGCCAGCACCACGGCGAAGTACACCACGACGACGACGAATATGGTCGCTTCAGGACCCATCGCTGTCCCGCCAGACGTATTGGGTGAAGTAGAGGACGAGCGCGGCTGCGGCGATGACCCAGACCATATGATAGGCCAGGTCGACGGGGAGCCAGCCGAAAATCGGTGGCGGGGATACTCCGTGGTTGAAGAAATCGACGTGGAGCGCGGCCAGCACGACCACGAGTACCCAGAATACTCTTCTATGGTGTCTTCGCGTCATGGCTGGCCTGTCCATGCTGCCGGTCTATCTCGAAGGTTTCAATCCAGTGATCGCTGATGGCTTCGGGATGTGGCGATCAAGACCCTTTTGATGCTGTTGCGCCTCGCAAACCGGCCGCGTACCTGCGAGTTTCCGCCGCAACGATGGGCGAAAGGAAAAGCAGGGCCACCAGGTTCGGGAAGGCCATGAGGCCGTTCATGATATCGGATACTCCCCAGACCAGTTCCAGCTCTGATACGGCGCCGATTCCTACGAAGAGGCAGAACAGCGTGCGGTAAGGCAGCGCGGAACGCTCACCGAGCAGGTACACGACGGATTTCTCGCCGTAGTAGCTCCAGCCCAGGATGGTGGAGTAGGCGAACAGCACCAGGCCAATGGCTACCAGGTGGCCACCGAATCCTCCCGGCAGTCCCGCAGTAAATGCAGCGGCGGTGAGCGGCGCTCCGGTGTCGCCGGATAGCCATACCCCCGTGCCGATTATGGTGAAACCTGTGATCGTGCACACC
This sequence comes from uncultured Gemmatimonadota bacterium, assembly GCA_951812955.1. Classification (GTDB taxonomy): domain Bacteria; phylum JAAXHH01; class JAAXHH01; order JAAXHH01; family JAAXHH01; genus JAAXHH01. The sequence continues at coordinate 569,110 of OX638340.1, forward strand.
ACAAGCGTATCGATGAAGGTCTGCGTCATGGACACCAGGGCTTGCGTGACCGGATCCTTCGTTTGCGCGGCGGCGGCGGCGATACCCGCGCTCCCCAGCCCGGATTCGTTGGAGAAGATGCCTCTCGCCACGCCGAACTGGACCGCCTGGCGGACCATGGCCCCGGCGAAGCCCCCGGCAGCCGCGGTGGGTGTGAAGGCGTGCATGACGATGAGTTCGAAGATGCCCGGGATCGCGGATGCGTTAATGAGGATGGCCGTCAGTCCGCCCAGGATGTATAGCACGATCATCGTGGGGACGATCAGGCTGGCCGCGCGTCCGATGCTCTTGATCCCGCCTATCAGGACCAGTCCCGTGCCGGCCATGAGCACGATACCCGTAACCCAGGGCGAGACCCCGAAGGTACTCTGGATTACGTCGGCCATGGAGTTCGACTGCGTCATATTCCCGATGCCGAAGGCCGCGAGCGCGGCAAACAGGGCGTAAGCGGCGCCGAGCCACTTCCATCCCAGGGCATTGGAAATGTAATACATGGGACCGCCCCTCATGAGTCTCTTCGAATCGGTCTCGCGGTACTTGACGGCCAGGACGGCCTCGGAGTACTTGGTGGCCATGCCCACCAGGCCCGTCATCCACATCCAGAAAAGCGCGCCCGGTCCGCCGGCCGCGATGGCCGTGGCCACACCCGCGATGTTTCCCGTACCGACGGTCGCTGCCAATGCCGTCATCAGGGCCTGGAAATGGCTGATATCGCCCTCCGCGTCCGCCTCGCGGCGGCGTACGAAGGCCAGATACAGTGCGTGGCACAGGGAGCGGAATTGCACACCCTTCAGCAGGACCGTAAGGTAGAGACCCGTACCGCCCAGCAGCACCAGCATGGGTAGTCCCCAAACGAGTGCCTGAACGTTGCCGACGTAATCAAGAAACGTGTTTTCCATATCGTTTTCCGTGTGAGGGTGAAGAGGAGAATAACGAAGGCCAACCTAAGAGCCCACTCGAATCGCTGTCAAGCACTTTCATTTTGTTGCTTGATCTTTAAACGCCCCGTTTTTATAGTGAACCATCGCCGGTGACGGTTGGAAGAGACCAGGCCGGTTTTCCGTCTTTCATGGCAGTACCAGCTTCTATGGCAGAACCTTTGTCGCAATACCAGTTTTATGTCAGAACCTTCGTGGATGAACCAGCATTCACCAACTGAGGATCATGCTACATGTCAACACTACAGATCGGCATTGCCGGCGCCGGCGGCATGGGCGGCCACCACGCCCGGATGATTTCCGCCCGGGAGGACGCCCGGGTCGTGTCCCTGTTCGATACAGACCCCGTGGCGATGAACCGTTTGGAGAAGAACCTGGGAACGGCGGCGCAGGGCCTGAACCACTATGGGTCGCTCGAAGCAATGATCGATTCAGAGGAACTGGACGGCATCGTCATCGCCACCCCTCATACCCGGCATGCGGACCAGGTTCGCGCCAGCCTGGAAGCGGGTCTGCACGTCCTCGTGGAAAAGCCCATGGCGACGACTACGCGGGACGCCAGAGACTTCATCGCGTATTCAGAACGGGCGGGCAAGGTGCTTGCCGTCGCCTATCAGCGCCATGGCGAGGGCAAGTTCATAAAGGCTCGGCAGATGATCGCGGAAGGAGCCATCGGCGACGTACGGCTCGTCCACGTCATCATCGCCCAGGACTGCCTGGGGATCTTCAGTCCCGGCGCGTCCTGGCGCGCGGACCCCGAGTTATCCGGCGGCGGCCATTTCATGGATACGGGCAGCCATATCAACGACATCCTGTTGTGGACGACCGGACTGGAACCGAAGTCGGTCCACGCCTTTATCAACCCGGAAGGCACTCTGGTCGACGTGAATACAGCCATTTCGGTGGAGTTCACCAACGGCGCCGTCGGCAATCTTTCCTACACGTCCCTGTCGCCCGAATGGCGGGAAGAGTTTACCTTCTACGGTACGGAAGGCGTGATGCGCTTCGGCGCGTCGGAGCCGCTGTTCGTCCACCGCAAGGGCGAGGATATACGGTTGCCTCAGACCCCCGGCCGAGGAAAGCCGCCGGCGGACAATTTCATCGAAGCCATACAGGGCGAGGCGGACGTACAGGCGCCGCCCATCTGCGGATTGCGCGTGGTACAGCTGACCGAGGCGGCCTACAAATCGGCCGCGAGCGGTAAGCCCGAGGCAGTCGGTTGATCCGGACTATCTCGGTCCAGTTAGATCGAGCACGGTCATGTACAACATCCTTTGAGGAGTAAGATGAACGAAAATGGTATGAACACCTGTCCCCTGTTTATCGATGGCAGCTGGACCGACGCGGGCGACGTAGCGACGGAACCGGTATTTAACCCATCGGACGGCAGCGTCATCGCGAGAACGCCCATGTGCGGCGAAACCGAGGTCGATTCGGCGGTCCGGGCAGCCCGTGCGGCCTTGCCCGATTGGTCCGCGACCCCGGTCGTTGACCGTGCGCGGATTCTCTTCCGTTACGTGCATCTGCTAGAAGAGAACTTCGAAGCGCTGTCCCGCCTGGTAACGCGTGAGCATGGCAAGACCCTGGTAGAAGCCCGGGGTTCGGTGCGCCGCGGTATCGAAGTCGTGGAATTCGCCTGCGGTGCGCCTACCCTGCTGATGGGCGATTCGCTCGAGCAGATCGCCAGCGGGATCGATTGCGACACCATACGCCAGCCCGTGGGGGTCTGCGCGGGGATCACCCCTTTCAACTTCCCCGCCATGGTGCCCATGTGGATGTATCCCATCGCCATCGTCTGTGGGAACACCTTCGTACTCAAGCCTTCCGAAAAAGTACCCCTCACCGCCATACGGCTCGTGGAACTGCTCCATGAAGCCGGCCTGCCGTCCGGGGTGATGAACCTGGTCCACGGCGGCGTGGACGTGGTAAACGCCCTGTGCACGCACCCGGATATCGACGCCGTCTCCTTCGTCGGTTCTTCCCCCGTGGCGAGGCACGTCTACCAGACCGCAACCGCCCATGGCAAGCGCGTGCAGTCGGCCGGAGGCGCCAAGAACTACATGATTATCCTGCCCGACGCGGACCCTGCCTTCACGGTGGATGCCCTGATCGGCTCGGTATACGGTTGCGCCGGGGAGCGATGCATGGCCGGCAGTGTGGCCGTGGCCGTGGAGGAAGCGGCGCAGCGCGTGCTGCCTCCGCTGCGCGAAGCGCTGGATGAAATGAAGGTAGGACCGACGGACCGGGAACCGGCGGCGGACATGGGGCCGGTCGTCACCCGCCAGCACCTCGACAAGGTGCATGGTTATATCGCTTCGGGCCTGGCGGACGGCGCCTCGCTTTACCGGGACGGCCGCGGTGTTGAAGTACCGCAAACACCGGAAGGCTTCTACCTGGGTCCCACGATATTCGATGATGCCGCCACCAGCATGAAAATCGTCCGGGAGGAGATTTTCGGTCCGGTGCTTTCCGTGATTCGCACCGACAGCCTTGACAAGGGCATCGAAGCCTGCAATCAGAGCGGATTCGGCAATGCCGCGGTCCTTTTCACGGGCGACGGGAAGGCTGCCAGGACGTTCAGAAACCGGGTCAGCGCCGGGATGGTGGGCATTAACGTCGGCGTCCCGGCGCCCATGGCGTTCTTCCCCTTCACGGGCTGGAACGGCTCGTTCTACGGCGACCTGCACATGCAGGGCAAGGAAGGTTTCGCTTTCTATACCCGTCAGAAAGTCACCATGAGCCGGTGGGCGTGAGCGCGGCCTAAAGCATTAACGCGGCCATAACCAAATGAGGGATGAAAGCATGTCCAAACCCGATGTCTACATTTTGAAAACCCAATTGGACGGCGAAGATGCGTTGAACGACGCCGCCTTCGCCACCCCGGCCCGAGAGATGCTGCGCGCGCTGGACATCGATCCCGGAAACCGCGCCGTGATGATGAAGCCCAATGTCACGGCGGGAGCGCCGCGCAACAGTGGAATCGTTACGCATCCGGCCTTCGTGGGCGGTATGGTCGACTACTTTGTCGAGGAAGCGGGTGTGCCGCACGAACGTCTCTACGTCGGCGAAGCGACAAGCCGGCTGACTTCGAAGACGCAACGCGACCTGAGTTGGGCCCGGAGCGGCTACACGGAGATGGCGCGCGAGAAGCGCGTGCGGCTGCTCGAACTGGCGGACTATGGCAACGTGCGCGTGATGCCGGGCGGCACGGTACAGCTCCACAACATCGGGATCTCCCGTTGGGCGGCATCGGAAAACGTGTTCTACATCAACGTTCCCAAACTGAAGACCCACAACCTGGGCGTGGTCACCCTGTGCGGCAAGAACCAGCAGGGCATCATGATACCGGTCACGGAACGGCACCTGTGCTCGGATGCGTGGCGCGCCACATTCGGACGGGACGACAAGAGAAAGCAGGGACGGGAATGGATGCGCGAGGAGGACCACGAGGCGTGGCAGCGGACCATTGCGCACATGCACTGGGACGTCTTCCTGGCGTGCCGGCCCGATTTCAACCTGGTGGAGGGCATCGTGGGACGAGACGGCAACGCCTTCTACCAGGGCCGCAACTTTCCCACAGGTCTCGCTGTCGCCGGTGAATCCATGGCCGCGGTGGATCTGGTGGCGGCCCATCTCATGGACTTCGAGCCGCCGAACCTGGTCTATCTTCAGGTCGGGATCGAACGGGGACTTTGTCCGCCCTCGATCGGCGACGTGAATGTACATCTCGTCCGGAACGGCGAGGTGGCCGGATTGACCGATGCGGATCGATTCAAGGCCGATCCTCCCTTCGAAGTATACCGCGATATCCCAGCTGACTACGCCAAAAAAGACCTGTTCGACGAGTACGATCCGAACGCCGAGGACTTTCAGATCACGGCCTGACGGAGAGCCGGATCACGGCCTGACGAAGAGCCGGTTCTCTCGGCGTGAGGAATACCCGGAGGGTCTCCCATGACACAGGAAGTGGTGGATCCCCTCTACGCCGCTTTGATGTCACCCGGAACGCGTGACTATACCCACGGGTTCCTGCCCCCAGAGGATCCGCTTCCCCGCCTGCCCGAGCTTTTCGAGGAATGGGAACAGACCGGCGACGTGTTGCCCAAGCTGGCCCTGACGCGGCATATCCGCCCCGCGATAGAGGATCTGCCTTCATTCGCGGTCGACCGGCTGGATACCCTCGCAGAGCATGAACGGGCCATGAGTCTGCTGTCCTTCTTGGCCAACATGTACGTTTTCGCCCCAGATCATCCGGTGGCCACGGCGATCCCCCGGAACCTGGCTCTGGCCTGGCACGGCGTGGCCTGCCGCCTCGGACGTCCTCCCATGCTGACCTACGCCTCCCAGGTCATGTACAATTGGCGAAGGTTCGACAAGCAAGGCCCCGTCGAAGTCGGCAATCTGCGCATGTTGCTTAATTTCCTCGGCGGCATGGACGAAGAATGGTTCGTCACCATACACGTGCACATCGAGGCCGTCGCGGGCCGCGCGCTCTCCTTGCTGATCCCCGGCCAGGAAGCGGTGTTGCGGGGCGAATCGGAAACGATCGCACATTGCCTGGATGCCGTGGCCGAAACGCTACGCGAAATGCGGTCGATCCTGGAGCGGATGACGGAACGGTGTGATCCGAATACGTACTATCACCGGGTCAGGCCGTACATGTTCGGCTGGAAGAACAACCCTGAATTGCCCGAAGGCATGGTGTATTCGGGCGTGGAAGCCTACGGCGGCATGCCTCAACAGTTCCGCGGCGAAACCGGGGCGCAGAGCGCGGTCATTTACGCGGTGGACGGGTTTCTCGGTATAGACCACGGGTACGACGAAATGCGGGCGTACCTGATGGAAATGCGCGACTACATGCCCGTTCAGGACCGCCATTTCATCGAAACGGTGGAAGGCGGACCGTCCGCCAGGGCGCACGTCCTGGACCGGAAGTCCGACCTGCCGGGGCTGCGGAAATCCTACAACGAAGCCGTGGAAGCCCTTTACGAATTCCGCCGGCTGCACATCGAGTACGCTGCGATGTACGTGCTCAAGCCGGGACAAAAGGAATCCAAGGGCCACGTCGGCACCGGCGGCACGCCATTCACGGTATATTTAAAGAAGCACATCGACGAAACCCTGGCCCACCGTATCTAGCCGCACTGTGGTCAAAACAGTTGCCCTTTCGTTCTCTCCGTGTTAAATTGTAGTACCGGTAAAGGCCATATCCACAAGGGCTTAGAGATGGCGCGCAAGTTCGATATCCCCAATTTCTACAAAAGCGAGATTACCGCCCGGATCAAGCAGGGCCGGAGACTGGTCGATCCCAAGAAAAAGGACCTGTCGCCCTCCATTCTGGATTTCGACAGCGTCCGGTTTGTCTTCGCCAGGCATTTCGGTTTCTGCTACGGCGTGGAAAACGCAATCGAAATCGTATACAAGACTTTGGAGGAACACCCGGACAAGCGGATTTTCCTGCTCAGCGAGATGATCCACAATCCGAATGTCAACACGGATCTGCAGTCCCGGGGCATCCGGTTCATTCATACCACCCTGGGCGAACAGCTTATTCCCTGGGACGAATTGACCCCCGATGACCTGGTCGTCGTTCCCGCGTTCGGCACTACGGTGGAAATCAAGGAGATGCTGACTCGCCGGGGGATCGATTTCTGCACCTACGATACGACCTGTCCCTTCGTCGAGAAGGTCTGGACCCGGGGCGGACAGATCGGCCAACAGGGATTTACGGTCGTCATTCACGGGAAACCCCGGCACGAAGAGACGCGCGCGACCTTCTCCCACAGTGTCCAGCAGGCCCCGACCGTCGTGGTGCGTAACCGGGAGGAGACCCGTCTCCTTGCCGATATCATCACGGGGAGATCAACCCGGGACCGGTTTTTCGAAGTATTCGGCGAAAACTGCTCGAAGGGATTCGATCCTGATATTCATCTGAACCGGGTCGGCGTAATCAACCAGACTACCATGCTCGCCAGCGAGACGCATGAAATCGCGCGGTTAATCAGAGAAGCGCTGGAGGTACGGCATGGCACCGAACTTATATCCGATCATTTCGCCGATACCTCGGATACCCTGTGCTACGCCAGCAACGAAAATCAGAATGCCACATACGCCATGATTGACAAGGGGGCTGACGTCGCCCTTGTCGTCGGGGGCTACAACTCGTCCAACACTTCTCATCTCGTAGAGCTTTGCGGGGAAACGATCAGCACCTTCTTCATCAACAGCAGCAAAGACATCCTCTCCGACAGGCAGATCCGCCACTTCGACCTGGAATCCAAGTCGATCCTCGCCACCATTGACTGGCTCCCGGCCGCCCGGCCCGTGGACATCATCCTGACCTGCGGCGCTTCGTGTCCCGATATCATGCTGGACAACGTGCTGCTGCGCATTCTTTCATTCTTTCCCAATGCACCGCCGGTAGCGGAAGTCCTTGCCGATTACGAAAACACCGTACGGAAGCCGGTGGTTGCAGAATCGTGAACTGGCCGCCGTCCCTTGAACGGCGGCGTGGCGGAAGATCGCCTTGTGCCCGGTCGCCCGTACATTCGAGACACACTCGAGACACATTTCACTACAGGGGAGTTTCATGCAGATCGGGGTGAGTTCATACAGTTACAGCAGATTGATCCGAAGCGGTGCGATGACGGAATTCGACGCGGTCCGCCAGACGGCGGAACTCGGATTCGACGTGATCGAATTCTCCTCACTGAACCCGCCCGGGAACCAGTCATTCGAGGAGTATGCCCCTGAGATACGCGCGGCCTGCGACGAGGCGGGTCTGCCCATCGCCAACTACACGGTCGGAGCGGATTTCATCAACGGAAGCGAAGGAAACCGGGACGTCGAGGTTGAACGGGTGAAGGACGAGGTGCGTATCGCCCACTTGCTCGGTGCACCCGGCATGCGCCACGACGCCACCCGGGGGTTTCCTGGAAGCCGTCCCGGCGAACGATCATTCGACGACGCCCTTGCCATCCTCGTGCCGGCGATCCGGGCGGTCACGGAGTTTGCCGAGGACCTGGGTGTCCGTACCATGGTGGAGAATCACGGGTTGTTCTGCCAGGACAGCGATCGCGTGGAGAAACTGGTCAATGCGGTAAATCACGAGAACTTCGGTGTGCTCATCGACATGGGCAATTTCCTGTGCGTGGATGAACAGCCTGACATCGCCGTGGGACGTTTGATTCCGTACGCTTTTCACGTCCACGCCAAGGACTTCCACACCAAGCCGGGCACGGCGCCCGATCCCGGCGAGGGATGGTTCCGAACGCGGGGGGGCAACTATCTGAAGGGTGCTGTCGTCGGCCACGGCGAAGTACCCCTGACTTCGTGTCTGCAGGTGCTATCGCGGCACGGGTACGATGGCGTGCTTTCCATCGAATTCGAAGGCATGGAATATCCCGTCGACGGCGTTCGCATCGGGCTCGAAAACCTCAAGCGCTATCTGGGCTGAGGATCAGACCGGACAGCTGCTCCGCGTTTCTTATCCGAGCCGGACGACCTCGCCCGTCTCCATGGATTCATTCGCTGCAAGCGTGACCGCCAGACTGTCGACCACGTCTCCGTAAGCCGACCGGATCAGAGACGGATTCTCTTCTTCGACGGCCTGCAGGAAGAGTTCGTTCTCGAGCTGGTAGGGGTTGTTCCGGCCCGGGTACCTTACCGTTTCATCTTCCCTTACGACCACGAGTTCTCCCCGCACGATCTCGACCGTCAATCCGCGGGCGATGACCTGGAGTCCGGTGCCATACCCCTGTTCGGCGACACAGGACGAGAGAATCGTGGCCACGGCGCCGCTCGCGAAGGTAAGCGATACGGTGCTGGCATCCTCCACGTCGTAATTTTGCAGGTCTTCCATAAGGCCCTTCGTACCCGCGGCGTATACGCTGACCACGTCGCCCATGAGATACCGCGCGCAGTCGTACACGTGCGTGGTCTGTTCCACGATCTGTCCACCTGACTTGGATTTTACGCGCCACCAGGGTGAGCCGGGCGTGTTGCCGATCCAGTATCCATAGGCCAGGGCCGGGCGAACGCCGGACAACAGCTCCCGTGCCTTCTGCGTTACGTCGAGGTACCGCCAGTTGTATCCGACGCAGGAGAGCACCCCGCTTTCCTCGACCTTCGCCGCGATAACCCGCGCGGTATCCATGTCCAGCGCCTGCGGTTTCTCGACGAACAGGTGGAGGTTGCGTTCCAGCACGGCCAACTCGGGCTCGCCATGGGCGAAGGGCGGGAGGCATACGTACACGGCATCCAGCTCTTCCCTGTCCAGCATCTCACGGTAGTCGCCGTATGCGCGACCGCCGCACCGGTCAGCCGCCGCCTGCGCGCGATCGATAGAGATATCCGCGTACGCCACGAGTTCGGCCCGATCGATATCCGGCAAGAGCCCCAGATGCATGCCCGCTATGCCGCCGGTTCCTATAAAACCAATACGAACGCCCATGTGCAGTCCTCCGCTGTTTCTGGTACGTGAAACCCTGGATGACCGGTCATACCCACCGCCGTTCATCCTTAAAAAGTCACTGTTCCCTCTTTGCGACAATCATCGTCGTGTCGTCGTCCTGGCTGTCGCCACCCACGAAGGCGCGCCACACTTCGATCACGTGGTCCCGGATCTCCTCGACCGTGCATGAATGGCAGTCCTTGATCGCCTGCTCCAGCCGGTCGATTCCGAAGATCTCGTCCCTGTCGTTGGATTTCTCGATGAGACCATCGGAATACAGGACCACGACATCGCCTTCGTCCAGGTACACGCGTCCGTCCTCGAAACTCGCGTAGTCGAAGGAACCCACGATCAGGCCCCCGGTGTAAAGGTTGACCGTTTCGCCGGATTTCCTGCACAGCAAGGGCGGCGGATGGCCGGCATTGCAGTAGACGAAGGTGTTTTCCTGCAGGTTCGCGATGCCGTAGAACAGGGTGGCGAACCGGTCCGCGGACGTGACCTCGTACAGGACCTCGTTGACGTGCCCGATTACGTAACTCGGCAGGTATACGTAGTAATTGGCAAATTCGTGGAATGACGTGTAGAGCGAAGCCATGGTCAGCGCGGCGGGAATGCCCTTGCCGACCACGTCGCCCACGGCTAGGCCCAGTTGCTTGTCCGAAAAGGGAATGAAATCGTAGAAGTCGCCCCCGACCTCCCTGCTGGGCTCGCTGAATACGGCCAGGGAAAGGCCGGGCACTTCAGGCACGGCGCGCGGCAAAAGGGCGCGCTGGATCTCACCGGCGACCTCCAGCTCCCTGTCCAGCAACCGGCTTCGGCGCGCGTCCTCGAACAGGCGCGCGTTCTGTATAGCGATACTTGCCTGGGAAGCGAAGGCTTCGAGCAGGAACTGGGCTTCCTCGTTGTAAGCGTTTGCCTCGTCGTTTTCGATGTTGAAGACCCCGATCACCTGATCTCCTGAAAGTATAGGCACGGCCATCTCCGATTTGGTGCCCGGCCGGTGTTGCACGTACCGGTCGTCCCGGGACACGTCCGACACGATGATCGCCCGGCCGGTCTCGGCCGCTGATCCGCTGATGCCTTCGCCCATTTTCAGGTTGATCGCGTCCAGATCCGGCGAATATCCCCTGATGGTCCGTTCGACCACCGCGTTCCGGTCTTTGTCGAGAAGAAAGATGGCCGCTGCGTCGTAGGGCACCACGGTCTGCAGCGCATCGATGATCAGGTTCAGCACCTCGCTCAGATCCAGCGAACTGCTAATCCGCTTTCCCACCTCGTACAGGGCGGTTCGGTGAATCATCTGCTGACGGGCCAGCTTGAAATGCAAAAGGCGCGTGACCGAGTAGCCCGCGTGGCGCGCCAGAGAAATGGTGACTTCAAGGCGTTCGGAATCAAATTCGGTCTCGCCGGAATCCATGACCGCCAGCAGTACGCAGTGAAACCGGACGTCGATCTGGTGATGAAACAACACGGCATGGCCGGAGAGGGCATTCCGGTCAGTCATGGCATGCAGGGGCCAGTCCAATTGCTGCACGTCCTCGATCAACCGGGTACTCGGCTGCGGTCGCAGCCAGGACAGCAATAATTCGACTTCCCGCTCCTCAATGGGTTGGAAAAACCCGCATCCTGCAGTTTCGAAGACGATCCGATTCGAGTCACAGTCCACCATGAAGAATCGGCAGACTTCCGCGCCGGACAGCTCCAGCGTGATTTCTTCGATGGCGGCGGACAGGTCGGCTTCGTCCGTTGCGGCCGTCATCCGGGTCAGGCCCTCGACCACGCGGTGCCACAGGATGTCCGATCGCGCTTCTACGATATTTGGTTCCAGCATGGGATGTAGGTGCTGTGTGCCCCGAGTCAGCGGGCGGTTTCCGGACCTTCTGGTTCGATCGGGGTCGATCGATCAGATGCGGTCCGACAGTAAGGCGACAGCCTGTTGCATGTCGTCAGGCACAGGCGCGCTAAAGGTATGGGTCCGGCCCGAGTAGGGATGAATAAACTCCAGTTCGGATGCATGTAGCGCTTGCCGCTTCAGGATATCCAGCATCATGCGCAACCGGGGACGGCGCCGTGGCGCAATACGGGCCAGCCGTTTGATCCTTCCCCCGTAGACAGGATCCCCGATGACGGGATGGCCCAGATGGGCAAGGTGGACCCTGATCTGGTGGGTACGGCCGGTTTCCAGCGCCAGGGCCAGCAACGTCCCGTCCTCCATGGAATCACGTACCCGGAAGTGGGTTACGGCCCGGCGGCCTCGGTCCTCTTCCACTACGGCCATCCGTTGTCTGTACCGTGGATGCCTGCCGATCGGCGCGTCTACCGTACCCGAAGACTCGGCGAACTGGCCCCACACCAGCCCGGTATATCCGCGCTTGATGCGGCGCTCGGCCAGTTGGCGGGAAAGAAACGCATGGGCGTCTTCGCGTTTCGCTACGATCATCAGGCCGGACGTATCCTTGTCCAGACGATGCACGATTCCGGGCCGGACGGGATCGTCAAACCACTTCAGACTCTTGCAGTGGTGCAGCAACGCATTTACCAGCGTAGAACGCGAATGTCCATACGCGGGATGTACGACCATTCCCGCCGCCTTGTTCACAACCAGGAACGCTTCGTCTTCATAGACGATGTCCAGCGGGATGGACTCCGGTTCCACGGTAGAAGGAGGGGGATCTGGAACGGTCACGATGACGACGTCGCCTTCGCAAACACCGTGTCCACACTTCTCGACGACGATCGAGTTGACCGAAACCGCACCGGCCCGTATCCAGCGCTGAATCTTCGACCGGGTTACCGGCAGGTCCGTATCCGAAAGATACTGGTCCAGTCGCCTCTGGGACTGCGCGGCGGGCACCACGGTCTCAACGATGGATCCCTCGCTGTCATCCGGAAGGCGCTTCATCGTTCAAGATCCGGTTGATCGCGGGCAGCCGGGTGAACAGCAGGATGATTCCGATGGTAATGGCAGTGTCCGCCACGTTGAATACGGGCCATCGGTACGCTCCCATCCCGATATCTATGAAATCCGTGACCTCGCCATAGAGCGCGCGATCGATCAGGTTGCCAAAGGCGCCGCCCAGGATACCCATCATGGCATAACGGCCCCACCGCTCGGCGGATGGAAGCCTTATAAGGTAATAGAGCATGACCACACAGGCAATGACCGACAGAACCAGGTAGATCCATCGGCCGCCCAGCGTGATTCCGAACGCGGCCCCGGGATTCCGTATGTAGGTTAACTGGACCATTTCCCCAAGGAGGGGATAGGACTGGTGCAGCGCCATCCCCTGCTGAACGGCGATCTTGGTAATCTGGTCCAGGATCAGGATGACGGCGCAGACGACGGCCGGCTTTGTCAATGCTTGCAGTCTGGAGATGTTAGATCAGACCTCGTTCTTCTTTGGATTTACACTCAATGCACATCCGGGCGTGGGGTACGGCCTCGAGCCGCGCCTTGCCGATATCACTGTTACACACGTAGCAAAGGCCGTAGGCGCCGTTCTTGATTCGCTCCAGGGCTTCGTCGATATGAAACAGGAATCTGCCCTCCCGGGAGGCGAGATCATAGGCCTGTTCCTGCTCCATGGACTCGGTGCCCTGGTCTGCCGGGTGTTCCGAGAAAGGATAGCTGCCCGCGACATCGCGCGCAGCGGAATTAATCGTCTTGTCACCGAAATAGCCCAGCTCATGCAACAGGGTTTCACGTTTCTCGAGCAGGAGCTTTTCGAATCGTTTCAAATCTGCACCCGTCATCCATACCTCCACGACAAAGAAGACATTGATTGATGATTTCCGCCAGCCTTCCGTATACCTCACTTTGCGCGGGTATCGACGAAAATAAGGCATTTCCGTCGACCGGCCAACACTTTTCAACGACCCCCACCGCGGCGACCGGCAAACCGCAATGCACGGCCGCGATCACTTCATCCAGCAATCCTTCGCCGACCACATCTATACCCGCATCGATACCCGACTGCAACCACGTAGATGGATCGTCACCGGCCGTGGACCCGCCGATCCGGCCATACACAACGCTCCGCAAGTCAAGGCCCATCGATGCCGCACCGCGCTTCAGCCTGAACGACCAGAGCGCGTCATAAGGTTCGCTCATGTCGGGATAACGCGGACCCAGCCGTTCGTCGTTGGGGCCCCGCAGCGGGCTCTCACCTGTGCAGTTTACGTGATCGCCCACAAGCACGTAAGAACCGGCTTCGTATTCGTTATTCAGTGCGGTACAGCCTGCCGCGATTACCAGGCTCTCTGCGCGCAATATACGCAGGACCCGCACCGCATCGATTCTGCGTTCCGGTTCCACGTCGAATCCAAGGAAGGGAAGCACCACCGGTCCAGCCCGGTATACAGTCTCAAAGGGCGACCAGGATCCGGACGTCTTCATTTCCTTCCAGTTAAAGGCATGCGATGATTCACGGGGAAGCATCAGACCGACAATTCTGTTGCCCCGCAGTTGTTCTTCCATCCTGCCGGCCAGCATAGTAATTCGGTCGTAGGTCATCCTGCTGCGCAAGTCAGCCCCTGGATATCGAGTGAATCACGGAACTCGGCCCGATTGGGACTGCGGACCGGGTTCCAGCGTCTGGTTCTCGCCGCTTTCTTTCTTCATGCTCAGCATGGTGTCGAGCTGTTCCTGGTGAGATTCGAGCAGAATCCGGAATTTAACCTCGTAGTCTTTTCTCAAGGAAGTGAGCTCACGGAGTTCCCGTTTGATTTCGGTGACCTGGTTATTCGCGTCGGATATCCAGCGGTCCGCCTGGTTTTCCGCTTCCTTCAACACGTTCTCCGCTTCCTTCATGGCATTGGCTTTCATGTCGTGAATGACCCGCTGCGCCGACACCAGGGCGTCTTCGAGCAGTTTCCGCCGCCTGCCGACATCGGATAGCTCGTGATCCATCTTCGCCACCTGGCCGCGCAACGTTTCATTGTCCCTGACCAGTATTTCGAGCGCGGCGGCGGTAGAATTCAGAAACGCCTCCACTTCATCCATATCATATCCACTGACCCAACGTGTCTTGAATTTCTGACTCCGTATTTCATCGGGATTGATGTCCATGTATCACCTCTATTTCTAGTTCGCGCTCCGGTCAGATCCGAAGCAACAGGGGCAGGAGACTTACCTGGATAAACCTGAGGATCAGGATAGCGATCAACGGCGAAAAATCGATGCCGTACGTCGTCGGAAGTAACCTGCGGATCGGTTCCAAAATGGGATCGCTGTACAGGATGAGCATTTGAAAGAGCGCGTTGCTCGTGTCCGGGTTGAAGAACGAGAGCACCGCGCGTACGAGTATCACGATAAAGAGCACGTCGAATATGAAGTCGACCAGGTAGACGATGCTTCCGAGGATCATCCCCGCCGCCGAACCGGCCGCCTGTGCCGCCAGCACGCCGACCTGGTAAAACACCATACCGTGCAGAACACCCAGGAGCACGATGCCCAGCAGTGCGGAAACGTCCGCGCGACCGATACGGTAGCCGGTGAAGCGGCGGATTGGAGCAAGGAAGAAGTGGGCGATGTTGTGCATCATGTGCCCGGACTGGCTGAATGCGAACGGAGACTCGATCGAGATGAAAAAGGCGCCTAGGAACAGGATGGCCAGCACCCGCACTGAAAAATCGAATACATCCAGCAATCCGGAAGTCATGGAGACGGTGAAGGGGACGCCCATGACGACTGTCGTGAGCATTCCCTGCACTACGACGAGCAAAAGAATGGCAAAGACGGGCGACCAGTCGAAACGGGGCTCGCCGCGCATGATGACCTGGCGAATCGGCCGCAGCACGGGTTCGGTCGCGGTGTACAGGCCCCTTTGGATCGGATTCTCGCTAAAGGGACTCGCAGCAGGCATGAACAGGCGAATTCCGAAGGCCAGCATGTATATGTTGATGATTAACTCGATCAGTCCCATGTAGAGTCCCGTTCCATGCCAGGTCGGTGTCGCGTCACGCCGGGCGTGCGCCGAAAATCGCCGTACCAACCCGGATCATATCCGCGCCTTCTTCAATGGCTACTTCAAAGTCATGGGACATGCCCATGGAGAGAACGTCCATGCCGATGCCCGTGACACCGGCGGAAGCAATGCGATCTCGCGTATCCCGGAGCATCCGGAAAGCAGGCCGGACATCTTCAGGATCGGGCGAGAAGGCGGGGATCGTCATCAGTCCCCTGACGGACAGCCCGGAGAGGACGGACAACTGCTCCGCGAGTTCCAGCGCGCGGTCAGGCTCCACACCTGCCTTCGTCTCCTCCGACGATGTGTTGACCTGGATCAGCACGGGCATGATCCTTCCCGCGGTCTGGAGACGCCGATCCAGTTCCTGTCCGAGCGAAAGGCGGTCGACTGAGTGGATCATGTCGAAAATCCGCACGGCAGACTTCGCCTTGTTACGCTGCAGCGGACCGATCATGTGCCACGTGGCGCCGTCTTCCGGACGGGCCTTCTCAAGCGCTTCCTGCACCCTGTTTTCACCGAAATCCGTGACACCGGCCCGCAAGGCTTCTTCGATCATCGCAAGGGGCTTGGTCTTCGATACCGCAATGAGGTGAATGGACGAGGCCTCGCGGCCGGTTCGTTCGGCAGCCTTGGATATACGGTCGTACACCCGGACCAGATTGTCTTTGATCGTGGACAAAGGATCAGCCTCATCGAAAAACAAGTCTGATAATATATGCGACCCGGGACTACGTCGCAATAGAAATCAGAAATTGTCGAGATTGCATCGGTGAACGAGATTCTGCCCGGCTTCTCCGACTGTAACAAAAGTGCAAACGGCTGCGATGCCGCGTTTCCGGACCGGCCGGCCGGCATGAGTGACGCAGCCTGAAATCGGAAAGGGAACATCTTGCTATCGCGAGTCTCAAGTGGCGCCGTGCAGGGCATCGACGCTATTCACGTAGCCGTGGAAACCCATATCACCAACGGCCTCCCTCATTTTTCCACCGTTGGGCTTCCGGACAGCGCCGTACGGGAGAGCAAGGATCGCGTGATGGCCGCAATCAAGCAGTCCGGTTTTAACTATCCGTACCGCCGGATCACCATCAACCTTGCGCCCGCGGACGTGCGGAAGGCGGGTACCTCCTTCGATCTCCCCATCGCCGTCGGCATTCTCGCCGCGTCGGCGCAGTTGCCGGCCCAGTCCCTTGAAGATACGGTTCTGCTGGGCGAACTGTCATTGGACGGCGCCCTCCGGCCGGTCAGAGGCGCGCTATCCGTCGCGCTTGCGGCGCGGCGTCTGGGCGCGCGCAGGGTGATTGTTCCGCGCGAGAATGCCGATGAGGCCGCAATGGCCCGCGACATCGACGTTTACGGCGTACCGACTCTGGAATCCGCGGCCCGCTTCCTCCAGGGACGAACCGGTTTTGTCCGGTCCCGCCGCGATGCCTGTCAACTCCTCTCGTCCAACGGGGAGTATCCCTTCGATTTCGCCGAAGTAAAAGGACAGGATCACGCGAAACGCGCCATAGAAGTAGCTGCCGCGGGATCACACAATCTGCTGCTCATCGGCCCACCGGGTTCGGGCAAAACGATGCTTGCCCGCTGCTTGCCGTCCATACTTCCCGATTTCACCCTGTCGGAGGCGTTGGAGACTACCCGGATTCATAGTGTGGCGGGCAAGATACCTGCGTTCTCTTCCCTGGTGACCTCACGGCCCTTCCGTGCGCCTCACCACACCATTACCGAGGCGGGACTGATCGGCGGCGGGAGGAATCCTAAGCCCGGAGAGGTGTCCCTGGCTCACAACGGCGTGCTTTTTCTGGATGAACTGCCCGAATTCCGAAAGCACGTGCTGGAAATGCTCCGGCAACCCCTCGAAGACGGAAAAGTCAATCTTTCACGCGCTTCGAGGTCGCTGGCCTATCCAGCTCGATTTACCCTGGTCGCCGCCATGAATCCCTGTCCATGCGGATACTTCGGCGATCCGGCCCACGAATGCATCTGCCCGCCCAACCGGATTCATCAATACATGTCCC
This sequence comes from uncultured Gemmatimonadota bacterium, assembly GCA_951812955.1. Classification (GTDB taxonomy): domain Bacteria; phylum JAAXHH01; class JAAXHH01; order JAAXHH01; family JAAXHH01; genus JAAXHH01. The sequence goes on from OX638340.1 coordinate 586,526, forward strand.
GGATTTCCGGACCGCTGCTCGACCGGATCGATTTGCACGTCGAGGTACCCCCGGTACCGTACGGGCTCCTCAGCGGCCGTTCCGGCGGCGAACCGTCCGATCGAATCAGAGATCGGGTCAACCGCTCCAGGGAACGCCAGTTGCCGCGTTTTTCCAACCATCCCGGCTCCTTTGGCAACGCGCACATGACGCCCCGCGATCTTCACCGCTATTGCAGTATGGACGGAAGCGCCCACGACCTGTTGCGGAGCGCCATCGCCCGTCTGGGTCTCTCCGCCAGGGCCTACGATCGTATTCTGAAAGTCGCCAGAACCATCGGCGACCTGGCCGGTGCGGAAGAGATCAACGCGGAACACGTGGGCGAAGCTATACAGTACCGGTCACTCGACCGCGGCAAATGGATGGACTTCTGAGCGGGGTACGCGTTCCATAAACAGCTTTGAATCCACCTTGACCCGTGCTATAGTTAACAGGATGGAAGAGGGGGGCGCACCGAGCAGACCAATCACCGCAGGCGCGGAGTCCGAATCCATGTCCAGAACTGGAACGAAGTTTATCGGTCTTTCCGTCGTGTTCCTGCTGATTGCGGGATGTGGATTTCCCGGGCAGGCGGATCCGGCCGTCTCATTTTCCCCGGAACGCTACGCGGCCCTGGTGGACAGCCTTTCCGAGCAGGGCGGCTTTTTCGACAGCGACAACCTCGTATCGAACGAGGCCGGTTATCTGCACGTTAAGCATGCGCTTAAGCGGATCGGCGTCGAAGGCGGGGTCTACATCGGCGTGGGTCCTGATCAAAATTTCACCTACATTGCGCAGATCCGGCCCCGGTACGCTTTCATACTCGATATTCGCCGGGACAACCTCATCGAGCACCTGCTGTACAAGGCCATCTTCGCCCTGGCGGAATCGCGTACCGAATTTCTTTCCATCCTCTTCAGCAAACCCGTTTCGAACGCCCGATTCACCGGCGGTACGCCCACAATTGAAGAACTGGTTACGTATTTCGATCGTACCGAAGGGGACGCAGGTCTGTTCCGCCGCAATCAGGAACGCGTTCTGGCGCGCTTAGGTGCTTTCAAGGTCCTGTCGAGTGAAGCGGAGATGCAGCGGGTGTCCGAACTGTACCGCGCTTTTTTCGAGCGGCATCTGAACCTGAGGTGGGAGTACCGGTCGGACGGAGACCGGGGTATCTCCTTTATTTCCTACAAATCGTTCCTGCTGGGCCAGGACCTCGATGGCGTCCACGGGAATTTCCTGGCATCGGACGAAGACTACCAGTTCATCCGGGATATGCAGGAGCGAAACGCCATCATACCCGTAACGGGAGACTTTGCAGGCAGCCATGCCCTCAGGGCCATCGGGGATTTCGTTCGGGAAAGGGGAGATAGAGTATCTGCGTTCTATCTTTCGAATGTCGAGTACTACCTATATCCCGACGGACGTCTTGACGAATTCGCGGATAACGTCCGGTATCTGCCGACGGACGGCGGGAGCGTACTGATTCGCGCCTTCGTGAATCTGAGACAGCAGGCCCATCCGTTGCGGGTGGAACGGCACCTGATGACCACCGTACTCCAGTACACGCGATCCTTCAGCCAACTGTACGCCGACGGGGCCTACTCTTCCTACCTGGACCTGGGCGTGAAAAACTACATGCAGTAGGTTCAGAGCGTCCGCTCCACCGCTTCCACCGCTTCCCCGAGCACCGTGGCTATTCGTACAATCTCATCCTCGGTGACGGTGTAGGGCGGACTGATCGCGACGTGATCGCCGTTCACTCCATCCAGGGGACCAGGTGCGCCCGGCATGATCAACACGCCCCGTTCAAAGGCTTCCCGCACCACCCGGCCCGTCACGCCGAGCGACGGATCGAAGGTTGTGCCCCGCTCAGCGTCCGCCGCGAACTCGACTCCGCAGAGCAGGCCCTTACCACGCACTGTCCGCACCATGGACAGTCCGGTCAGCGCCTGCAGCTGGTCAAGCAGCGCTTCTCCCATTTCCGCGCACCGTGCAACGAGGTCATGGTTTTCGACATACTCCTGCACCGCCAGCGCGGTGGCGCAGGACAGGGGATTGCCGCCGTAAGTATGGCCATGCGCGAAGGCCGGCGCGGTTTCGTAGATGGTATCGTAAATCTCGTCCCTTGCGAGGGTCGCGGCGATCGGCGTGTATCCGCTGCTGAGTCCCTTCCCGGTGGCCATCAGGTCCGGGACGACCCCCCAGTGATCGATCCCGAAATTTACCCCGGTCCTTCCGTACCCGGTGACGACTTCATCGACGATCAGGAGAATCCCGTAGTGATCGCAGATGTCCCTGACTGTGCGGAAGTAGTCGTCCGGCGGCGCCAGTCCGGCGGAGGAAGTCCCCAGGATGGGTTCGACGATAAAGGCGGATATGTATTCCGCGCCGACCTGAAGGATCTCGCGCTCCAGTTCGTCGGTGCTGTGTTGCGATATGTGGGGGAAATCCAGCAGGTACGGCGTGTAGTCCTTCCTCCAGGCCGATCGGCCCGACATGGACAGGGCGCCGATCGTGTTTCCGTGCCAGCTCTGCCAGCAGGAAATGACCTTGTATTTAGACGGGTTGCCGGATTCCACGTGGTATTTCCGCGCGATCTTCATCGCCGCTTCCGTGGCCTCCGACCCGCCGGATACGAAAAACACCCGGCTCATCCCTTCCGGCGCCAGATCGGTGATCTTCCGCGCCAGGTCGATCTGCGGCTGGCTGATGAACTGTCCATAGGCAAAGGTGATCTTCCGGGCCTGTTCGGACATGGCCTCGGCGATTTCCTCTACGCCGTGGCCGATGCTGACGACGTGCACCCCCGCGCAGGCATCCAGGTAGGCCATGCCTTCCGTATCATAAAGGTAGCACCCCCTTCCGTGTGATATCCGCGGCCAACGGTCCCTGCGCGCACGGTGGAAGATGCGCTCTCCCGGTTCGCCTCGATGTACCATGTATACTCCAGGATTCGATTGCCCACTTCGGAAGTGGTACATCCCATCTACTTCAAAATGCGCTGGTCGCTCAGGTCCTTGCCCCCGACGGTTTCCACGATATTCGCGCCCCGGAAGGCGACCTGCTCCAGTTCCGAAAAAGCGTTTACTATATGATACTGCGTAGGAAGGTCCTGCCATTCCGCCCGGTGGAACCGCACGCTTCCCCGGCCTGTCTGCTGCGCCGTCACCCGGCGGTTCGGAGTATGGGAAGGGGTTAAAACGGCATAGGCAGCGTCGGCCCTGCCCCATTCCCCGGTACGTGGTATGTACTTGTAGTGAAGCGTTCCCGTCAAAGGCTCCTGGCCAGTCTCGGCCGCGACGTCTTCGTCTACGCCGTCCGGCGCAACTTCCACCGCCGCTTCACCTTCTGTCTCCGATGCGGGGACTCCTGTCATCTCCGCCAGGCACATGTCCATGAAGACGAAACCGAGCCAGTCAGCCGTGCAGCGTGTGTGCCCGTTCAGGACAACCGGTGGCTGGATCGCGCAGTAGATCTTCGAGAACCCCAGTTGTTCCCTGCCGGTGAGAATGGGATCGGCAAGGTTTTCCCACAACACCGCAAGGAAGGATCCCCGGGCACGGTCCCGTTCCCCCGTGTATTCCGCAGGGAAACTCACTCCGAGGGTGTTGTATCCCCTGCCGGCCAGCCATTCGATTTCGGTGATGTAGGAAACCGTCACGGTAATCACGGGCTCTCCGGCCAGACTGAATCCCTGGGGAAGCAGCGCGTCCAGCTGATCCGCCCTGGTCAGGAAGCTCACGGAATACGAAGTGGTCCTCGGCGAATCCTTGCAGTCGAATCCGCGCCCGTCGGGTCCCTGCCGGGGTCCCGCCCCAGGCCCGAAATGAGTCGGCATCATATACATACGTCCGGGCTGAAGCTTATAGGGCATGGCGCACGCTCACACGAAAATCCGGCGGACCGCCTGGGTCGCACTCTGTCGGACCGCCTGGGTTTCCATCGGGTTCCGTTTCGTACCGAATTGCGCTAAAACAGTCCGAACATCCAGTTTTGTCTGGCATTGCATTGGTCCGACTATATACAATTCCTACAGTTCATGTCAAGTTCAGGGTATACCTCCGGCGGGACAATCATGCGGCACAGAATCCTCGGCAGGACAGGTATTCGGGTAAGTGAAATCGGAATGGGCGGGCTGTTCGTTTCAAAGCACGGTTCGGAACGAGCCGGCGGGATTCGGGCGGTTCGGCGAGGACTGGAACTCGGCATTAACTACGTTGATACGGCCCCGTCATACATGGACTCCGAGGAAGTGATGGGTCAGGCCCTGGACGGGGTTGCGCAGAATTACATCCTTTCTACCAAGCTGGGAGGGCGCCCAGATCCCTTCGATCCCCGGGACCGGAAACAGTTGCGGCAGTCGGTGGAAACCAGCCTGGAGCTGTTGAAGCGAGATAAAATCGATATTCTTATGATCCATGAACCGGATCGTCCCGGCCAGTACGACTGGTTTAACGACTGGGAACGGTTTCATGGCCCGGTCTGCGATCTACTGACGGAATTGAAATCCGAAGGCGTAATCCGTTACACCGGCCTGGGAGGCACCACGGCGTATACGCTGCCCGATATCATGGCGACCGGCGCGTACGATGTCGTGCTCACGGCTTTCAATTATAGTCTGCTCTGGCAGGAAGCGCTTCACGTGGTACTCCCTGAAGCGGTGAAACAGAACATGGGGATCGTCGTGGGATCCCCCCTGCAGCAAGGCGCGCTCTCCGCCTGTTTCACCGAGGAGGTGGAGCACGGAGCGCCGTGGCTGTCCCCACCACGGCGCGAGCAGTTCAGACAGCTTTACGACCTGGTGGCGGAACTGGATATGCCCCTTCCGGAACTGGCGATCCGCTGGGTGATCTCCAATCCCATCGTCTCCACGGTCCTGTCGGGTTCGCGGTCGGTCGAGGAGGTAGAACAGAACGTTGGATACGTGGATTCGGGGCCCCTGCCGGACGCAGTCATGGAACGGGTGCAGGAGATCGCCGACCTGGTGCCTTTTCGGCCCTTCGAGGAGCCCTTTGGCCTGCCCTTCACGCGCGCTTACCGGGGGCCCGGAATGGCGCGTTAGACCGAATCAGGAACAATTTACCGATTATCGGGGCGAACATCCGTCATGCCCAGCACGTTCCTGAGCTTTGCGGCGGCCGTGGCGAGATCATATTCCGCCGTTACGTGATCGGTCTCGGCCTGTTTCAGGATGAGCTGGGCATCGATGAGTTCGAGCTGCGTGCTGACTCCGCCTTCGAACTGAACCTGGGCGATGGTCAGGCCTCGGCTGGCCAGTTCAACGGCCTCCGCGCCTGCCAAAACGCGTTCCGATGCTTCCACCAGGTTGAGCAGGGCCTCGGTGACGTCGACTTCGATCTGCTTCCGAAGCTGGCGCTCGAAGTATCGTGACAGCTCATAGTCCGCCTGGGCCTGCATGATCCGGCCCGAATTCTCCCTACCGTCAAAGACCGGAAACGACACGTTGATCAGCGTGTTCCAGCTCCGGGAGAAATCGTTGAATCCGAGTGACTTGAAACCCGGGTCGTTCACCTGGGCCTGCATGAGGTAGCCGGCGGAAAGCGATACGTCGGGACGGTTTTCGCCCCTGGCGAGCCGGATGGACGCATCGTTCATCGCCGCCTGCAGTTGGGCGGCTTTAAGGTCCGAACGGTTCGACAGCGCCACGGCCACGGCCGATTCGATGTCGCCCGGCAAACCGGACACATCCACATCGAGACTGCCGGTACATCGAATCGGTACCTGCCGCGGCAACCCAATCAGGCGCTTGAGGTCCGCTTTTGCAATGGCGAGTCGGTTTTTGGCCTGGGTGACCGGCGGGTGGGCGTTGGTCACCTCCACCTTCGACCTGAGCACGTCGTATTCGGACACCGTTCCGGCCTCATAGAACCGCTGTATGCCTTCGTACTGGGCTACGGCGCGGTCATAGGCCGCCGTGGCGACCTCTACGATGGCTTCGGCCAGCAGGACGTCGTAGAACCCGTTACGTACCTGGTGCAAGGTGTTTTCGCGCATCTGGTCCGTGTTGGATTCGGAGATCTGTTGATAGAAACGCGCCATCTTCAGGCCGGCGCCAACCTGTCCCCCCCGGTAGATGGTCTGGGAAAGATCGAGCCCGAAGTTGATCACGTTGTCGGTGCCCACCTTGAAAGTCTGGCCGCCGAAATTGAACTCCGGCAGAGACCAGTTACGCGTGACCGTACTGCTGAAATCCAACTTGGGCAGCGCTTCGGAGTAGGCTTCCCGCACGCGCGCACGCGCCCGGTCTTCTTCAAGCCTGGTGCTCAACAGGGATTCGTTATTCTTCAGCGCGAGTTCGAACGCCCGGTCGAGCGTAAGCACGATCTCATCGCCCTGCTGGGCGGAAGACGGGAATGCGATGCTTGTCGCGCATGCGACGGACACCAGTGTTTTCAGCATGGCGCGAATCATGTTATCCTCCGGATTCACTCTCTGGCTTCCGGTTACACCGCAGCCACGGGTTGTTCCACGGCGGTCCCGGTATCCGGGCCGCGCTCTTCCTCTGCCTCTCCGCCACCTCCACCACCCCGTTCCGCCCATCCCGATATGAAGTCATACATCACGGGAACCACGATCAGCGTCAGTACCGTGGCAATGGCCAGGCCGAAGATCACGGCCACCCCCATGGGCCCCCACCACTGCGAGCTTTCTCCGCCGATTTCCAGGGTCAAAGTCCAGAAATTGAAACTCAACCCCGTGGTCAGGGGTATGAGCCCGAGAATCGTGGTAATTGCAGTCAACAAGACGGGGCGCAGACGGGTAACGCCTCCCTGGACGATCGCTTCCCGTTTGCGGAGTCCCCGGTTGCGCAGCTTTCGGATATAGTCGATCAGCACGATAGCGTTGTTCACTACCACGCCCGCCAGGCTGATCACTCCGATGCCGGTCATGATGATTCCGAAAGGGGTCGCGGTAACAATCAATCCGAATAGGACGCCGATCAGCGAGAGCACCACGGACATCATGATGATGAGGGGCATGGTGACGGAATTGAACTGTGTGACGAGCACGAGCGTAATCAGGATCAGGGCGATGAGAAAGGCCTTGGATAAAAAGTCGGTGGCTTCGTCCTGCTCCACGTTTTCCCCGGTGTACCGCAGGCTGTATCCTTCTGGTAGCGACAGATCCGCGAGGGTAGTTTGCACGTCCTCGAGCACGTCGTTCGCCAGCCGGCCTTCCACGTCGCCCGCGATGGTCAGCACGCGTTCCTGGTCCTTCCGCTTGATGGATCCTACCCCGCCGGTCACGCGGGTCTGCGCCAGGGAACTGAGCGAGACCAGTTCGTCATCATGGATGATGTGGATTCTCTCCAGATCGGCGAATGTGGATCGCTCGGGTTCCGCGAACCGTACTATGATATCGTATTCTTCCTCCCCCACTCTGTATTTGGAGGCTTCCGTGCCATTGATGGCCGTACGCACCGCGCGGGCGATCTTGGCCGTGTTCAATTCAAGTAGCGCGGCCTGTTCTCTATCGATTTCCACCGTGAGTTCGGGCTTGCCCGAATCGTAATCGTCCTTGAGATCCACCAGGCCGGGTATATTCTCGATCATCAGCATGGCCTCGTCGGCAAGCCGGCCGAGCACGGAGAAATCCTCCCCGACGAATTCGATGTTTACGGGCGCCGCGGTGGGCGGTCCGGCCTGAGGCGTAATGATCTCCACGTCGGCGCCGATGAGACGTTCCATCCTTTGCCTGATCATTTCCACGGTCAGGAAAGAGGATTGCGTGCGGTCTTGCCGTTCGAAGAAGTCCACGATGATCCTGGACTTGTGCGGCGTACCGCCGCCTGCTGCGCTGAAGTCCTGTGGATTCGGCGATGCGCCTACGCTGGCGACGTATTGTTTCATGTCCGGTACGTCCCGGATGTAATCCTCCGCCTGGCGTACGATATCATTTGATACGTCCAGCTTGGTGCCGATCGCAGAATTCACGTCGATATACGCCTGGTTGGGTTCGGTCTCGGGAAAGAACTCCACGCCCTTGCCGATCGCGGCGTAGAGTACGATCATTCCGAAGAGCGAGGCGCAGGTGACCAGCATGACCACGGCCCTGTGCGCAAGCGCCCACATGAGAAACCGGCTGTAGCGGCGCCGCAGAACCATCAGCCAGCGTTGGTCCTCGCGTTTGCGGGTCACACTGAGCAAAACCGAACAGACGGTAGGATTGATAATGAGACCGACGAACAGGGAAGCAGAGAGCGTGATGATCAGCGTGGCGGGCAGGTAGCTCATGAAATCACCGATTATGCCGGGCCAGAATAGCATGGGGGCGAAGGCGCACAACGTGGTCAGCGTGGAAGTGCACACCGGCACTGCCACCTCTCCCACGCCCTCTCGCGCGGCACGAACCAGGGGAGTTCCTTCCTCGCGGTGGCGATAAATGTTCTCGACTATGACGATGGCGTTATCCACGAGCATGCCCAGCGCCAGGATGAGGCTGAACAACACGACCATGTTCAGGGTGTAGCCGAGGATATCGAGTACGATGAAGGAGATCAGCATGGACAGCGGAATCGCAATAGCCACGAATAGTGCGTTGCGCACGCCCATGAACATGAACAGTACGCAGACCACCAGGATCAGCCCCGAGATGATGTTGTTCTCGAGGTCGCTGATCATGGACCTGATGTCCTTAGACTGGTCGGCCAGGACGGCCAGGTTGATGGTCTTCGGCAACCGTTCCCGTTCTTCGTCCAGCAATTCCTTCACGGCGTCGGCAATCTGTATCAGGTTCTCTCCGCTGCGTTTCTGCACATTCAGCGATACACACGGCAGTCCGTCCAGCCGCGCGTAGGTGGATACTTCCTTGAACCCGAACCGCACCTCCGCCACGTCCCCGATGGCGATAGGCTGACGATTGAAGGTCTTGATGACAAGCGCTCCGATCTCTTCCGGTGTCGTAAATTCGCCCGGCACCCTGACCGCGTATCTCAGCGTTCCGGTCTTGATCGAACCGCCGGGCATGTTGAGATTTTCCTGCCGGATCGTTTCGATGATATCCTCGAGTTCCAGCCCGTAATACACCATCCGATCCGGATCCACGTTGACCTGGACTTCCCTTTCCAACCCGCCCGCGACCGTAACGTCCAGTACGCCCGCGATCTGTTCGATCCGCTGTTCCAGGTCTTCCGCGATATCCTTCAGCGTCACGAGGCTGTGCGTGCCGGCGACGTTGATCACCAGAATGGGGATATCGTCGAAGTTGATCTCCCGGATGGTTGATTCTTCCGCGTCGTCCGGGATCTCGGATCGCGCGAGGTCGACCTCTTCCCGCACCTTCTGGAGCGCGTTGTTGATGTCCACGTCGGTCTCGAATTCGATCACGACCGTCGAGATGCCTTCACTGGAGGTCGAGGAGATCTCCTTCACGTTGGCAAGTTCTTCGAGGTGTTTCTCGAGCGGCTGGGTAACCAGGTTCTCTATGTCCGCTGGAGACACCCCGAAATAGGGGGTGGCGACGAACACGATCGGTATGGTGATTGAAGGAGTGGATTCGCGCGGCAGCGAAAGGTAGGACATGAAACCGAGGAAGATGACGGCCCCGGTCATGACGAAGATGCTGATTTTGTTTTTTATGGCGAGGTCAGAAACTCTCAAAGAATGACACTCCAGTGGATGCCGGTGGTGAATGCCGCCATCGCTTTACATTCTATCGTCTCTGACCTGAATGGACTCGCCGTTCACCAGGTTACGGTGGCCGACGACAATCAGGGTGTCACCGGCGGCCAGTCCATCCGTTACAAGCACCTGGTCTCCCGAAATCGACCCCAGCGAAATCGGGACGGAACGTGCGACGCTTCCGTCCGCGACGAACACAATCCGGCCCTGATCGGTATCGATCACCGCGTCCTGTGGAATGACGATCGCTTCCGGGATATAATCTTTGACGACGCGAATCGTTACGGCCATTTCAGGTTTCAGCAGGTGATCGGGGTTATCGAGCGTGATCTCAACCGGTACGGTGCGGCTGTCCGGATCCAGGGTCGTTCCGACGTAGGTTACGTCCGCCTCCACGCTGACGTCCGGATAGGCCGGAAACGCCAGTGCGGCGCGCGTGCCCACCGAGACGTGCTTCAGGTGGCGTTCAGGGACACCGGCCACGACTTTGACCCGGTCGATATCGACCACCTCCACGAACTCCCGCCCTGGCGTGGCCAATTCACCCACCTCCATCATACGGCTGTCCACCACGCCGGAGATCGGCGACCGGATCACCGTTTTTCCCAGGTATGTCAGTGCCTGCTGGTGCCGCGCCCGGTCCATGTCGTTCCTGTACTGGGTGTCCAGGTACACGGATTCCGCAAGCGCCTTTTGTTCAAACAGTCTTTTCTGATTGCGCAGGGCCAGGTCGCTGGCGTTAACCGCCGCTTCGGCTTCGTCCACCGCGGCTCTGAGCAACTCGTCGTCCAACCGCGCCAGTATGGTGTTCCGCGTAACCGATTCGCCTTTTTCAATCTCGATTTCCGTAATCAATCCGGTCGCTTCGATACTCACCACGACGCGCCGGGCCGGCTTGATCTCGCCCACGAGCCGGAGGTGATTGATGAATTCCCGAGGCTGGACGACCCGGGTCACCACATTCACGGCCCGCGTCTCCTTCACGGCGCCCGTATCGTTGGCGGCGCTGCCACTTTCACTGCAGCCCGCGGCCATCAGTACGCCTGCCAGGCATGCGGCCGAACCGAACCATTGCCAAACGCGGGTGATCATCGATGACTGCTCCTCGTGTTCCTGCCATGTACCGTGTCAGCCCGTCAATACCGACTTGTGGGGCCGGCCCCAATAACGTAATATCAGGTAATCCTGTCAAGTACATCTATACAAGCGGGGAAGGCCCTTCATTCAATAAAACCGCGGTCCGTGCCGAAGCAGATTCTATCGGCCGGCGGCACGACGGGCCCGGCCTCGAATAGCCATGTGGAAACAGTTCAACAACCTAGCCTACCGGATCTTCTTCGCATACCGAAACCGGAAATCGCGCAGCAGGAGCCGGGGATGGGCGGTCCGGGCTCCACTCGCGGCCGAGGCGGGACCCAGGCCCGTGCTGTATGTGGCGTGGGGCCGCGTCGGGGACGTGGTTCTGAGCACGGGGCATCTGAAATGGTTGCGCCGGTGGTTTCACCCCAGTCCGGTCTGGTTCCTCGGAAGGTCGAGCGTGAAACCGATCGTCGAACCCCATGTCGACGTCTTCCTGCCGTTCCCGGTACCGTTTGAGCGGAATACCGGCTTCGGCAACGTCCCCGCCGCGTCGCTCGGCCGCATGGCGAACCGATCGTTCCAATACCTCATTACGGACATCCACACGTTTTACGGCGGCCTGTTCACTCTGGATGGCCTGCTGGCCTCCGTGCGGGCGGAACGGAAGTTCGTCTACGAAGGATACCACCTGGGAAAAGACCTGGCTCCGGAGCGGCCTTATCCGGACGATTACGAGATCGTGCCGAAGTACGGGGACCGGGATGACCGGGATACGGATTTCGCTGGTGGCCATATGTTGACACACAACGGCCATTACATCCGCCACGTGTTGGACCGCTGCGGTGTCGAGCCGGATGACGGGGCGCAGTGGCGTCCGGACCTTGGCCATGTCGGAGAGGGGACGGAGGAATGCCGCCGGTTGGGGATCGAACCGGGTGAATTCGTGGCCTGGCAGCCCACCAGCGCAAACAGGAGGAAAGACTACCCGTTGTCATGCTGGGCGGAGACGATCCGCGCATTTCCGGATCAGCAGTTTGTCGCGCTGGTCGAGCCGGGCGCCGCCGCCGGTCTGGACCAGGCCGCCTTGCCGGGCGTGCGCGTCGTCGAATCGGGTTTAGCCGTGGCGATGAAGCTGATCAGGGAGGCGCGCCTGTTTGTCGGACTGGATTCCGGGCTGAGCCATATCTCGACGGTGCTGGGAACACCGACGGTGTGTGTCTGTCCGGACAGCCATCTCGGATACTTCTTTCCCTATCCCGACGGCTACGGCTTCACGAACCTGCGCACCGTCGCCCATCCGGACTACCTGTCGTGCCGGGGATGTTTCATGACTTGCGAACACGAACCCCTCATGTCGACGATCAGCCGGGGCGCGCTTTGCCTGCGCACATTGCCTCCCCGCCAGGTCATCGATGCGATAAAAGCCGCATTATAGTTCGAATGTCGCCTCCCGCGTCCGCCTTTCCTGTTGTTCGCCTCCCGCGTCCGCCTTACCCGTCCGGCTCACGCGTCCGCGTCCGTTCTCAGATCGACCCGGACCGGGTGGGCCAGCGCGATGAGATCTTCGATATCGAACGAGGCGAGCAGGCCGAAACAGAAGAGCGGCGACAGCGTTTCATACCGTCCCGGTTCATCGATCAGCCGTTGAAGGCTTGCAAGTCCCCGGCGCAGCTCGATTTCTTCCACCGCGTGACTGCTCAGGGACGATGCCATGAGCGCGACTACAGAAGAAGCGGGACCCACGGCCGTCAAGCCGGACAGGGCTGCTGCCTCGTGATCCAAGACCGCCGCGAGCTGCGCGACCTGCAGCCCCAGCATCCTTTCGCCGCCCGATGAGAGCATCATCGTCCACTGATGCGGCGCCTTGCCCAGTTCACACGCGCCCTGCATGACCACTTCCACCACCATGGCCGCGTTCCCTTCCCGCAGGGCTTCCGCTACCGGGGCCGACGCGCCCCGGCTTCCGGCGTCCGTCAGGATCAGTCGCTTTTTCGCGTATTCCCGCGTCGATGGAACGGTGGTACGGACAGGAAGCACCCAGCCGTCCCGCAAATGGCAATGGCTGTAAGTCGTTTGGCGGCCGTCGCCGGATTCCGATGCCTGCTTGATCATTTCTTCAACCGGGAAGGGCCGGTAACGTAGAATGGATCTGAGCCGGTCCCGTCCCGCCTTCTGCCATCGGCGCATCGCGGCCGGTTCCCCTGGTGGCTTTACGCGTTTCAGCCCAAGCGCCTCGGACCGGGCCAGGGTAACGAAATCGGCGTTTCCAATCGGCGTTCCTACGGTCAGTTCTTCTTCGGAACGCACCTCGTCGGCCGAGGGGATCTCCTCGTCGCGGCCGCACGCGCCCGGCAGAAAATGCCGGTTCAGGAACCGGTAGAAACTCTCCCTGTGCTCCCGTTCGTAGTTGTGGGTGCCCGGGTCGATGTTGTTGTGGAATTCAAAGGCATCCTGCCTTCCGTACGACGCGTAAAGCGGCCGGACCGGTTCGTAGACGGATGGTCTGGCCCTGGCGGTCTGGAAGCAGCAGTCGTCATATTCGTTATACAGCAGCAGGGCCGGGCGCGGCGCAAGCATGGCCGTGAGTACAGGATAATCGGCCGTGGAGGCGAGATCCGCGGCATTCTGTTCGATGTCGCCGCGGTCGGCCGGGTGTTTGATCCGGCTGTCCAGGCCGATGTAACCGGCATTGGGCGCGGCGAGACGCACCCGCGTGTCCAGGGCGGCCAGGATAATCGTCTGCCATCCGCCGCCGGACAGTCCGGTCACGGCTATACGCTCCGGATCGACATGTTCCTGATTCAGCAGCACGTCCAGCGCTCGGCTCATGGCGAGGTAGAAAACGGCGATACCGGCAACTCCGCACAGGTCCAGGTAAGCTGCGTTGTTGTGCTGGTAGCCCGGTCCCTGCAACTCGCCGAACCCCAGCCACTCGGGGTTCAGCGCTACCATGCCCCGCTTGGCCAGGTTGATGCATCGTTCCTGCTTGTAGTCCACCGCTTTGCCCGGGGGACCGACATGCCCGTTCAGGTTCAGCACCCCCGGCGTTGTATCTCCTAAATCATCCGGTTCATAAAGCAGCGCCGGGATGACGAGACCGGGCTGACCGGGCCAACCGGGCCGACCAGTACTGGCAGGACTACCGGGCAACGCGTGGTAGGTCAGCTTGCGGATCCGGTATCCTTTGCCGGTCTCGATCACGTCTTTCCACTCGACACGGAGCGCTCCCTCTCGCCATTCGTCGGGAACGCCCTTGAAAATAACCTCCTCCAGCATGGTCCGACGCATCTTCGCGGCTTCTGCGTCCCAGGTATTCGCATCTGGAAGCCTGAAACCGGGAATACGGCCCAGCATATAAGTTCGGAGGGTCTCCATGGCATCGGGTTCACTGCGTGACGGCGATGGCCGCATTACCGCCCTGTCGTCATCCCGATCCGTTTCATTCATCGGCGCGTCTCCTCTCGACCGGATTGCGCCGTATCGGGTTATTTTCCGAAAGAGGCCGCATGGTCACAGCTACTTCGATCTCGATCTCACCACCGCCCTGCAACACGCCGTGCGTGGGAGAAACGTCCCTGTAATCTCTACCCACGGCCACGCGCACATACCGCTCATCGACCAGGGTTGCATTCGTGGGATCGAATGCGGTCCAGCCGAGTTCGGGCAACTGGCACTCCACCCAGGCGTGCGTGGTCGTCATTCCATCTCCGCTGACTTCCGCTGCAACGTCATGGAGATAGCCGGATACGTACCGGGCGGGTATGCCCCAGGTACGCGCGATGGCGATCATGACGTGGGCGTAATCCTGGCAGACGCCGCGTCCGCTATCCAGTATATGTTCAATTGTCGAGGAAAACGTAGTGGTTCCAGGATCATAGTGGAAGCGATCGTACAGCGTGGCCGAAAGCCGCCCCAACGCGTTCAGCGGGTCGTCCGTGGGCTTGATCCCGTTCTCTCGAACGAAGCGTTCAAGGACTGATGAAGGCCTGGCCAGGGCGCTATGGTCCAGAAAAACCCGATGATGAAACGAGTTGCGCCAACCCCTGATGGTCGCCCATGCCTCGTCTTCTATACGCTCCGAAGATGATTCGCAAGGAGTCACATCGACCGTGGATCGTGCCGTGATTACCAGTGACCGGTGTTCGCGGTACAGGTGAAACTGGTGCCTGGTATTTCCGAAACTGTCCTCGACTTGAAAGAGCGATCCGGTCGGCTCCGTATCGATCCGGAAACCAGATACGCGCTGTCTGCGGTCTTCCGTCGGTTTCAAAGCCAGCGACATCGCGCAGTTGCGCACGGGAATGCCGTAGCGGTATTTCGTGACGTGTTCGAGTTCGTAACGTACGTTTCCGACCATGGCGTCAGTGAGCCGGTAGAATCTCCAGCGGGTAGTCTATGTATGCGTCTATGACAAGGTGATGGAGTTTTTTGCTGTCGGCATGTACCCGGTCGAGTACCGGTTGCCATACCGCTACGTCGTTCCGGCGTGCCGTTACGCATTTGCACAGCGTGTCGCCCAGTCCAAGCGCTTCCCGGCTCGAATTCGGCGCCGGACCGTGGCCTATGGCGCGCAAAACTTCGGCGGCCGAATCGACGGAACGGCGGATCGAAGCAGGAAGCAGGCCATCTGTTACGAGCAGATCCAGCACCTGGCCGGGCTGGACCACCACGCTGTAGGTATGCACGTAGGCGTCGAATGCGTGAAACGCGTGCAGCAGGTTCGCCCAGTCCGCGTCGAAGGATTCGTCCTGCCGGCCGTGATCGGCGATCTGCGCGAGCATGACCGCGGCGGAGAGCTGCACCCTTTCGATATATCTACCCAGCTGAATGAAATGCCAGCCTTCGTCGCGGTACATGGTGGCGTCGGTCACGCCGGCAAACGTGTTGATTTCCACTGAAGTGCCGGCGTAAAACGACTCGGGGGTCGTCTTCCAGATTTCCTGGATGTTCAGCTTCTGCAGGTGCAGATAGGCCGTGTTTAATGAAAGCCACATCTCCGCGCTGATGTAGTTGCGGACCTGCCTGGCGTTTTCCCTTGCGTACACGAAACAATTCCAGATGGAATCCGGATTCGTGGGCTCGAAGGTAAGATGGTCGGCAAGGGTGTACGAATCAGCGAGTGTGTAGTCATCACTGCGGAAGGCTTCAAGTGTGCCCGCGGGCGGCGCCTGGTTCATGCTGCGGTAAACCCGGTTCCAGCCGAAGTGGATTTCCCTCAGCGGACGATCCACGAGCGTTTCCACCTGCAGTTGCATCAAACGACACAGGTGCGCCGCACGTTCCAGGTATCTCCCCATCCAATAAAGACCTTGAGCGCTTCTGGACAGCATTTAATCTCCCAGGACCCAGATGTCTTTGCCTCCCCCGCCCTGGCTGGAGTTCACGACGAGACTTCCCTCACGCAGCGCCACACGGCAGAATGCCCCCGGGACGATGCGCGTCTCGCGTCCGTGCAGGACAAAAGGGCGCAGGTCCACGTGTCGCGCCGCGGCGCGGCCCTCGATCATGCAGGGAGCGCGTGAAAGGTCGAGCACGGGTTGCGCAATGAAATCGGCCGGATTTTCCAGGATCTCGCGGATGTAGGCATCCCGCACCGCAGAGGTCGATCGGGGACCGACCAGCATGCCATAGCCCCCGGACTCGCCCACCCTTTTAACGATGAGATCCTCCAGATTGTCCAGCGTGTATTCCAGGTCTTCCTCCCTCCGGCAGATGTAGGTTTTTACGTTCATAAGCAGCGGTTCTTCGCCCAGATAGTAACGTATCATGTCCGGAACGTAGGCGTACACGCTCTTGTCGTCTGCAACCCCCGTGCCCGGTGCATTCGCCAGGGTAACGTTTCCGGCCCGATAGACTCCCATCAGCCCGGGAAGTCCCAGCAGAGAGTCCGGACGGAAAACCAAAGGGTCAAGGAAGTCGTCGTCCACCCGCCGGTATATGACGTCCACCTTGCGCAGGCCCGACGTGGTGCGCATGTACACGTAACCCCCGTTGACAAGCAGGTCCCGGCCTTCTACCAGGGTCGCACCGATCTCTTCGGCCAGGTAAATATGTTCGTAGAACGCCGAATTGTATACGCCAGGCGTCAGCAAAACCACGCACGGATCGGGATCTTCCCGGGGTGCGAGTTCCTTCAGGATTTCACGAAGCAGGCGGCCGTAGTGCTCGACCTCCTGTACCCGGCAACTGCGATAAAGCCTTCGAAGATTGGCCTTCACCGCCTTCCGGTTGGCGACCATGTAGGACACGCCGGAGGGCACACGGAGGTTGTCCTCGAGGACGTGGAACCCCTCGTTCGTGCGCACCAGATCCGTTCCACAGACGGCGACATACGTGCCGTGGGGGACGTTTATGCCCCGCATTTCCACGCGATACTGGGGACAACCGTGCACCATGTCGACGGGAATGACCCCGTCCTCGACGATACGGGCTGATCCGTAGATGTCGGCCAGGAAAAGGTTCAGGGCTTTCAGGCGCTGGGTAAGTCCGGCTTCGAGTTGCCGCCATTCCCCGGCTGTGATAAGACGGGGTAGACAGTCGACCGGCATAATTCGTTCATTGGCCTCATCGCCGCCGTAGACTGTAAACGTGATGCCTTCGCTGGAAAAGGAATGGGTGACCCTTTCCTGCATGCGAACGAGTTCTTCAACAGGAAGCCTGAGCAGGGAATCGTAGAGCGTACGGCAGTGATCACGGGGGTTGCCGTCGGGCTGGAACATCTCGTCGTAGAAAGCGCTGTCGATTTCGTAATCTTCAAAGTCCATAACGAGGGTCTCCTATCTTTGGACCAGCGAGATCCTTGTCCTGGAACGGCAGGATATTTCGGGCTCAAAGGCGCCCTTCATACCTTGCTCATGCATTTATCACATCTTTCTCATGCTTTCTACTGCATAAGCATGTTATATGTGGTCATGCAATAGATCAAGCGAAGTTCTGAATCATCGCGATGCCGGCCAGACACGCAGAATTGATCCTGCACATTTGGAGAATTTCCAAACATTTTCAATACTGAAGTAAATTGAAACATTTTCATTGCGCTTTCCCTGTGCAGGGGTATTTTGCGTTTTAGTTCGAGTTAGCCAGCCGGTTTTCGTCACAGAATAGACAATTCAACAACCTCAAATTGCTACGCTTTAATGTAATATGTTGATAACCGCGGGTTTATCCATCGTGCGGGAGGCGGACGAATGGTAATGGAGTTTGGCAATATCCTTACCGCTTACTTCGATTTCATCTGGATGTCGTTCCTGCTTCTGGGTCCGATGTTGATGCTGGGTCTGCTGCTTTCGGGCCTGATCCACGTTTTCATCTCCCGGGAAGCGATACTCAGATGGCTTCAGGACGACAGCCTTCGCTCGGTCTCAATCAGTTCCGCCGTAGGCGTTCCGGTACCGCTCTGCAGCTGTTCCGTCGTTCCCGTAGTTGCCGAAATGCGACGAAAGGGGGCTTCCCGCTCATCCTGCATGGCCTTCCTGATTACGGCGCCTGAAACCGGGGCCGACTCCATCCTCGTCACGAACGCTTTTTTCGGCTTCATCGCCGCCGTTGTGCGACCTGTCATCAGTTTTATCACAGCCGTCGTGGCGGGTATTTTCTGCATCGGCCTGATCCGGGACGATAGTGGCGAGGCCAAGCCGGAGGAGGAAGACCACGGACACGCCCACCACGACCATGACCACGGTCACGACCATGGACATGACCACGATCATGACCACGATCACTCGGTCCACGATCCGCTGCTGTCGGACAAGGATGACTGCTATGTAAGCCCCTCCGCCATGAAGATCCTCATGACGAAGTGGATCAAGGGGTTGACTACCGTGGCGTCCACCTGGAGGTTCGGATCGTGGATCAAACCGGAATTCTACCGGGAGATCATCGGAGAGCAACCGGCGAAATCCGCGAATCGGACCGAACTGGATGAGGTGGAAGAAAAATACCCCGGGCTCGATTTCAAGAAGATCGTCAAGCATATCTTCCACTACGGCTTTGTCGAGATCGCCGATGATATACTCTTCGCGCTGCTCGTCGGTATCGCGCTGGGCGGCGTGCTGTTCCTGGTCATACCGGCCGACCTGATGTCCAACGAATACGCACGCTGGCTTTCCTACCCCGTAATGATCATCGTCGGCGTGCCCCTTTACATCTGCGCCTCCGCCAGCACGCCGATTGCCGCCGCGCTGGTCGCCCGGGGCGTCAGTCCAGGGGCCGCCCTGATATTCCTGATGACAGGCCCCGCGACCAACACAAGCACCATCGCCATCATCATGAGTCAGTTCGGCGCGCGTTTCGCGGCCGTATACGTCACGTCAGTCATCGCGGTCACCGCGGTGATCGGCATAGCCATCGATTTCATACTGGTGGCCACCGGGTTTGCCATTTCCGTCAACCTGTTGCCTTCCGATTCCCCCACGCTTCAAATTCTGCAGTGGGGCGGCGCGCTCGGGCTGATCGCGCTTATCGTCTGGAGGTACCGCGCCGGCGCCATGCGCAGCGGTTACGAAGACCTCATGCTCAACATCCGACCCTTCTCCCGGCCATGGCGGAACACGTGGAAGCGGCTGACCCGTGACCGGTCGTTCCGGGGTACGATTTCACCCACCACACCCATGGGCATGATGCTGTGGGGCTTGCTGCTGGTCCTCTTTCTTGGCAGCGGGTTCACGGCCGTGCCGCCGGGTCACGTCGGATACGGCCGGTTGTTCGGCGAGGTATACTGGAAAGACCTTCAGCCCGGGCTTCATTACCTGGCGCCGCGCCCCCTCGTCCAGGTCGACAAGTGGCCAGTCAGGGAAGTAAAATCAATTATGTCCGAGACACCGTACGAGTACGTGTCGGGCGACCTGAACATGCTCACGCTCACCCTGGACGTCCAGTACCGGGTAAACGACCCGTACACGTATCACTACCGTACGGTCGATCCGGAAGAGATCATCGAAGACGCGGTGCGCGAGCACGTTCGTACTTTTGTCAACGCACGTGACCTGGATCGGCTCCTCACTGCATACCGGGCGGAACTGGAAGATGAGCTGACGAATCTCTTCGTGACGGATGCCCGGATGCACGGCGACAAGTCGGTGCTTGGCACCGTCGACCTCGTGAAGGTCAGCCTGCTGAACGTCACCCCGGCGGCGGAAGCCCTGAGTTCCTTCCGGGAGATTTCAAGCGCCCAGGAAGACAGGGAAAGAATCATCGTCAACGCGCAACGGTTCATGGTGTCCCTGGTGCCGCGCGCTCACGGCAATGCCGAGTATGAGAAAGAACAGGCCGATGGAGAGGCATTTCGCAAGGTGGCGACCTCCGCGGCGGAAGCGGATGCCATTATGGTCATTTCTTCTGCCATGCAGACGGCGCCGGAAGTCCTGCGGAACATGCTGTGGCGGGAAAAGTTGGAATCCGCTCTCGCCGGCAATCCCAAGATTATCGTGCCCAACAGACAGAGTTTCAACAAGGTCGCGATCTGGAAAAAGAGGCCGGCGGAAGCCGCCGCCCCATCCGCCAAGACAGGAGGTAAAGGCAAATGACCGGTAAGGGACGTGGCATCCGAACGGCCATCGTCGCGCTCGTGCTGGCGGCGATCGTTTACGACTGTTTCTATGTGATCAACGAAACCCAGCAGGGGGTCCTGACGAACTTCGGCCGGATTTCGCCTCCGGTGAAGCAGCCCGGACTACATGTCAAGTGGCCCCGACCGATTTCAAGAGTCTACAAGGTGGACCGGAGGCTGCAGACACTCACCGACGTGTCCCATGAGTTGATTACCGAAGATCAGAAGAACATCCTGATCAGCGGCTACCTGCTCTGGCGCATCGTAGACCCAATCCTGTATGTCGAGGCGATACGCACGGGCGCCAATGCAGCCGAACGTCTGCGGGATCTCTACCTTTCGAGCAGTGGGATCGTGATCAGTAACAAGGCCCGTGATGCATTCATCAGCCTTGGGCTGGAACACGAAGACCTGCACGAAGCGGCCCGTGACATCCTGAGCAGTGTCGCCCCGATTGCCAGTACCAACTATGGTATCGAGGTGCTGAAAGCCGGTATCATCGAATACACGCTGCCCATGGAAAACCGCCCGGCCGTGATCCAGCGTATGATATCGGAGCGCGCGCGCATCGCGGCCCGGTACCGCAGCGAGGGCGAGGAGATGGCCATCCGCATCGAAGCGCTGGCAATAAACGAACATGAGAAGCTTATGGCGGAGGCGCACGCGGAAGCCACGGCCATACTCGGTGAGGCCGAAGCGGAAGCGATGGCTTTGCTGGGCAGGGCTTACCGGAGGGACCCGGCGTTCTACCGGTTCATCCGGGCCCTTGACAGTTATGATCTGATTATCGACAAAAACACGACCCTTATGTTGCCGGCCGACAACGAACTGTTCAGATACCTGGACAGCAGAACGGTTCCCAGGTAGAGCGAGATCTCAAACCCATGACGAACGAAAAGCGACCTTTACCTTACAGCACGCGCGTAATCTATGCCATGTTCGATTGGGCGCGCACCTACGGCTGGAACCGGCTGTTCTGGAGCGTGATCGCCTTTTCCATCGTGGCCGTGCTGGCCAGCGGGTTTTATATCATAAAGAAAGAAGAGCAGGGCGTCCTCGTTCGTTTCGGCAAGGTGGTGGACGAGAACCTTGGTCCGGGCATTCATTACTGCGTTCCGTTCATATACGAAACCCACATACGCAAGGTGAAGCGCATCGTCCGTGTCTCTATCGTCAGCGAAGGGACGGCTGGGGATACGCACGTCACGCTGCTGTCCGGCGACACGAACCTTGTGGAGGTGGATGTGGCCGTGCAGTACAAGATAGACAACCTGCGAAACTATCTCTTTGCGGTTTCGGACCCGACGATGTTGATGACCATGATCGTACGGGAAGAAATGGTCAATATCGTGGGGCAGAATTTCATCGACCTTATACTCACGTCTAACCGGAACATCATCGAACGTCATCTCCACGACTTCCTCGCCGGACGTCTCGAAACGATTGACATCGGTATCGAACTCGTCGACCTGAACATCCTGGACATCCGCCCCATCGAAGAGACCGTAGAGGCCTTCCGGGACGTCAACGATGCCATTTCCGAGCGCATGCAGTCCATCAGCAACGCCAACCTGCGCAGGGAGAAACTGGTCGCCCGCACGAAGGGCCAGACGGAAGCGATTGTCATGGATGCGAAAGCCACGGCGAGAGAACGCGTTCTGCAGGCCGAAAGCAGTGCCGGCGCATTCTCGAAACTGCTAGACGAATACGCCAAGCAACCGGCCCAGGTGGGCATTACCCGTTACTGGCAGCGGATGCGAACGATTTTCGCCGAAGCGAACCTGGCCGCGGTTAATCCCGGCAACGACGCGAATATCGAAGTCAACCTGGTAGACAGCGGCACGGCGTTGACGCCGGTGGAAATGGCTTTCGATTCGCCGGAAGCGTTGTCGGCCGCCGGCCCCGATTCGCTGGACAGGCCGGTTTATTCGACCTTGCCCCCGGATATTCATCGATATGAGAACATCGACAGGGACGGTTTCCTGATCGAAGGCAGATTCCATAGCAGGAACACCGAACGGGATCACCTTCCCGTCGCCAGGCCTCGATCGCTCATTTTCGACACGCCTTCCATCTTCAGCCATGGACACGTGGCGACAAGCAGCACGGACACGGCGAATCAATCAGGCGAGAAGGCCATGGTCGATACCATGCACGACGAAGAAAGCGAAGAAGAATCTAAAGAGGGCACGGAAGGGAGCCAAAGTGATCCGAAGCAATAAATCGCCCGGTCTTGCCTCGCTGGCAGCCGCCATTTTCATCACATTGCTGGCACACCCCTTGCCGGCCAGGGCGGAAACAGGCATATCCTCGGATGCCATCGTATTCGGTCAAAGCGCATGCTTTACGGGTCCCAACCGGAATCTGGGACTGTACTACAGGGCAGGCATTCTTTCCGCATTCGAGGAACGGAACCGAGAGGGCGGGATCAACGGAAGGACGTTAAGGCTGCTTTCGCTGGATGATGGATATGAGCCGGAACAGGCCGCAGCGAACGCGGAGCGGTTTGCGGCGGAAAATGACGTCTTCGCGGTAATCGGCGGCGTGGGGACGCCGACTGCAAAGCGCATCGCCCCCGTTCTCCGCTCAGCCGACATACCCTTCGTCGGTCCTTTCACTGGCGCGGATTTCCTGCGTAATTTCGACCGGTTCCCCAACGTCATCAACCTCCGGGCCGCGTACCTGGATGAAGTCGTGACCATGGTTGATTATATCGTAAATGATCTGGGAAAGAACCGGTTCGGCGTCATCTACCAGGACGACGCCTTTGGACGCTCTGTACTTCGAGACTTCCAGATTGCGCTCAACGCCCATGACCTGCCAATCCTTGCAAAGACCGCCCATTCCCGGAACACCCACGCGGTACACGCGGGGTTGTTTATGATCTCCAAGGCGGACCTCGATGCCATTCTGATTGTGGGATCGTATGCCGCAAACTCTGAGATCATCAACCTGTCCCACTCCCTGGGTCATGACTACATCGTTGCGAATCTTTCTTTTGTCCTTTCCCACGAACTGAAGAAGCTGGTCGAAAACCATTCGAACAAAATCCTGGTGACCGAGGTAATACCGGATCCGAACAGCACTTCCAGCCTGGTAGTCCAGCGTTTCCTGGACGCGTTGCGGCCGGAATACGGAGAGGCCGAGACTGTCACGGCCCTGGTGAACGAAGTGGCCCTGGAAGGCTACATCCTCGGACGTTTCGTAATTGATGTGCTGGAGCGCATGGAAGGCGTTTTGACACGGGAACAATTCATGAACGTCGCGCTGTCTCCCGATAAAGTCATGATCGACGACTGGACCCTGGAGTTCGCGCCCGGTACGAATACGGGGTCAAGATACATCCGGCTTACCAATCTGGGCGAATAGCAACCTTTACACGAGGACTGACCTGTGAAGAAGGTGGATGAGTTTACGGTCGAGGAAATCGGCGAGGAGTGGTTGCGCGAGCTTTACAAGGTCGTCGCGCTCCGGCGCGGTACCATGTTCAGGATGATTACTGAATCGACCCGTCTTCTCTTGTTCGGTAACGCGGGTGGCGCGGCGCTGATCATCGGCTTCATGAGCGCGGCAACGGGCGACCAGGCGTCCTCCTACCACTGGTTCAGCTTGTTTTCACTGCTCTCGTTCGCGCTAGGCACCCTTGCCTCCGCCCTGACGATGATCCTGGTGGCCGTAGTCTCGGTAAAAGAAGCCCACGGCGCCGAGAACGCGCTGAAACGTTTCGTCGATGGAGAAATCAACCGGTCACAGGTCATGTTCACCGTTGAAGAGCAAACCTTCCGTCTCGCCGATTCGGCCACCGTATCGGGTATTGTGAGTGCACTGGGGTTCATGGTGGGCGGGTTGGTCACGATAGCACTGCTTACGATTTTCTTCTAAATCGGCACGCCGCAGTATAGCATACGTCCTCGCAGGAACATACACGCACATAGATGGTTAGGACGCTTCCGCTGTGTTGAATGATATTGTATTGCTTCTCCTGACCTACTCGGCGGCGATCTTTGCCGTATCCCTTCTGGGCGGCAAACTTTCGGCCATCGTCACCATGACCCATTTCCGCACGCAACTGGTCATGAGTCTCGTGGCGGGGTTTCTGCTGGGCGTCGCCATGTACCACCTCCTGTTGCACAGCCTGGAGGATATCCCCGGACCGTATGCCGGTGAAATCGCCGTGGGGTGTGCGGTACTTGGCGTCATCATGATTATCGTGCTGCTGCGAATATTCCGGTTTCATCAACACGAATTCGATCACGAAGCAGTGGAGACGCCGGACCAGCATGGCCACCACGATCATCATGGTTCGGTAAACGTCAACCCCCGCAGCGTGTTCGGTGTCGCCACGGGTCTCGGGCTGCACACGGTAACCGAAGGTATCGCCCTCGGCGCGAGCATGCGTATCGGTTTGATTCATGAAGGGGAAACGATTCTTGTCGGCCTGGGGGTATTTCTGGCGATCATGCTGCATAAGCCGTTGGACGCGTACTCCATTATAGGATTGATGAGAGTGTCGGGCTACGGCGACCGGGCTTGTACGTTGACTAACGTCGGTTTCGCCCTGTTGTGTCCGCTCATTACGATATTGACCTACCTTGGCGTCGGCGTGTTGAGTGAACTCAACGAGCTGCATGTCGTGGGATACATCATGGCCTTCGCCGCCGGAGTCTTTCTGTGCATCTCCCTGAGCGATCTGCTGCCCGAGATACAGTTTCACACTCACGACCGCGGAATACTCGCCGTCGCCTTCCTCATCGGGATCGGTCTCGCCTACGCCCTGTTCTATTTCGAATCCGACACCATGCATGGGCTGGAGACGCTGGACACCCATTAGCGTTCCCCCGCACTGCGAGTACTGGAGATGACGACAAACTCCACGCAAGCGCAGCACTTCGACGTGGATACCGAAACCCGCGTATTCCACGTAGAGGGCATGACCTGCAGCGCGTGTTCCGCGCGGGTTGAGAAAATCCTTTCCGATGTCCCGGGTGTCGCCGCCGCCCACGTAAACCTTGCCCTTGAACGTGCGACACTTACAGTCAGGCCAACCCTGGATGTTGACACGCTGGCCGGGCCCGTGGCCGATGCCGGATACAGGCTGACTCCCGTACAGGATGATCGATACGAACCTGAAATGGCACGCGGTCAGGCAAGCCGGGATCGTGTCGCCATGATCACCGCGATCATCGTGACCTCCCCCTTTCTTCTGCAGATGCTGAGCAGACTGCTGCAAAGCTGGACCGGCATCGAATGGCATATGCCGGTCTACGCGGAAGCGCTGGCGGCTACTGTTCTGCAGATCGGTATCGGCGCCCGTTATTACCGGAGCGCTTTTCACGCGTTGCGCGGCGGCGGCGCGAACATGGACGTCCTGGTGGCCCTGGGCACGTCGTCCGCCTTCGCATACAGCTGGTACCTGGTGATCAGTCAGGGTTCCGGCGCGTCGGGGCAACTCTACTTCGAAGCCTCGGCGATCATCATTACTCTCGTGCTCGTCGGCAAGCACATCGAAACCCGTGCGCGGCGAAGCGCGGGCCGTGCGATACGCGAGCTGCTCGCCATCCGGCCGGTTACCGCGCAGATACGAACGGCGGACGGTACGGAGTGGGAAATGCCGGTGCACGCTTTGAAGGTGGGTGACGTCGTGATCTGCCGCCCCGGCGACCGGGTAGCCGTGGACGGCGTCGTGCTGCGGGGAGAGGCCGAAGTCGACGAGGCCCTCATCACCGGCGAGAGCGTACCCGTTCCGAAAAGCCCTGCCGACACCGCGATTGCCGGATCGTTGAATATCAACGGCTTCATGGAAATCGAGGCCCGAGCCGTCGGAAGTGATTCGACCCTGGGCCGGGTGATCCGCCTGGTCGAAAACGCCCAGGCCGCCAAACCAGCCATCCAGCGCCTGGTGGATCGAATCAGCGGCGTATTCGTACCTGTTGTCGTAGGCCTGGCCGTGATCACTTTTGCCGGGTGGATCCTCGCAGGGGGCGATCTTGAAACTGCTTTGATAAATGCCGTTTCCGTCCTCGTCATCGCCTGTCCCTGCGCGCTGGGACTGGCGACACCGACGGCGATCGTGGCCGGCGCCGGAGCGGCGGCCCGGGCAGGTATCCTGGTTAAGGACATCGAATCCCTGGAACAGGCTCACGGGCTGACTCACATCGTATTCGACAAGACGGGAACGCTGACCGAAGGCAGGTCAGTCCTCGCGTCCCTGGTTCCCCTGGCCGACCGAGGCGAAGAGGAGTTGCTTTCAATCGCCGCGGGGCTGCAGCAGGGCAGTGAGCATCCCTTCGCCAGGGCATTCAAGTTGGCCGCGGCCGGACGGAGCGTGTCACCCGCCGGGGTTGAACGATTCAGAAGCGTGGTGGCGCGCGGCGTCGAGGGCGAAGTCGAAGGGACGCGTTACCTGCTCGGCAACCGAAGACTCTTCCACGAGGCCTGCGGGGATACGCCACCGCCAGATTCCCCGCAATCCGGCGGCGTGTCCGCGGTCTGGCTGGCCGCCCGAGGAGATGCCGGATGCGAATACCTGGCTCGCTTCGATCTCGTCGATGCATTACGCGCCGACGCGGCTGAAGTGGTTGACAGGCTCAGGAAGCTCGGGGTAAGGATCTTGCTCGTATCGGGCGATGCGGAATCCGTAGTGGCGCAGATCGGCAGCGCGGCGGGTGTCGACGAATCGTACGGCGGCGCCACGCCGGAAGACAAGGAGCGTATCGTCGGACGATTGACGGAGAGCGGGGCGAAGGTCTGCATGGTCGGCGACGGGATCAACGACGCGCCGGCCCTCGCCCGCGCAACCGTGGGTATCGCCATGGGTTCCGGTACGGACGTGGCGATGGAAACGGCAGCGATCACGCTGATGAGACCCGAACCGGTCCTGGTGGCCGGCGCCATCGACGTGAGTCGAAGGACAATCCGGAAAATAAAGCAGAATCTGTTCTGGGCGTTTATCTACAACGTAATCGGACTTCCGCTGGCCGCAACGGGATTCCTCTTCCCGGCGCTCGCCGCGGCCATGATGGCCTGCTCCAGCATCAGCGTCGTGCTCAACTCTATGACGCTCCGCGCATGGCGGCCCGATTCGTAATGGTAATACGCTGTTCCCGCGATGATCCGGTCATCCGACCGTTCGCCGTACTGATGAAACGCTAGGAGGATTCCTGCGGGGCTACGGCAGGTTCGAACGGAAGGCTAATGGCCATCTCGGTGTACTCCCCCGGTTCGGAATCCACCTCGATGTTACCCCCGTGCTCGCGGACGATATCGTTGGAGAGCGCCAGACCGAGGCCTGTGCCCTGGTCGGTAGGCTTGGTGGTAAAAAAGGGATTGAAGATCTTCTCCCGCACGTGGGGCGGTATCCCCTTGCCATTGTCCTTTATGCGCACGACGATATGATCTTCCTCGCGGCGGGTGGACAGCCAGATCGCGGGTACGTATCCGCTTTCCGTATCCGGGTCTTCTCTTTTCTCGTTGGTCGCATGGCAGGCATTGTTCACCATATTCAGAAACACACGGGCCATTTCCTGCGAAACGATCTCAATCTTTCCGAGATCGGGGTCGAAGTCCTCGTTGATTTCGAGTTGAAAATCCGGGTTGGATGCCCTGGCGGCGTGGTACGCCAGCCGGGCATGTTCTTCCAGTAACGCGTTTACGTCCGTGGACTGCTTGTCTCCCGATCCGCGCCCCATCTGCAACATGTCCCGCACGATCCGGTTGGCCCGTTCGCCGTGTTCCCTGATCCGGCGCAGATTATCCGTAAGATCACCGCCGATTTCCCGGATGAGATCGTTCTGCGCTTCGTCGAGCGAACCGCCGCCTTCAGGCAGTTCTTCATGCAGTTCCTCCAGCAGTTCTTCCGACGACTCCGCGAAGTTTTTTACGAAGTTCAGCGGGTTCTGGATTTCGTGGGCAACGCCTGCAGTTAGTTCGCCGAGGGCCGCCAGCTTTTCCCGCATGACGATCTGGTTCTGCGCCCGCTGCAGTTCGCCCAACGTTTCTTCCAGTTTGTCGTTCTTGCCCCGCAATTCCTCCGCGAGTTTTTCCACGAGGTTCAGCCGTTGCGCTTCGATCGAATGCAACCTGAACACTTCAAGCGCCGAGGCCATGTCCGCCACCTCGTCGCGGCCGTCCAGCTCCACTTTTTGTTTCAAGTCGCCCCCCGCCATGCGCCGCATGTGTTCGGACAGAAAACCCAGGCGACGCAGCAGGACTTTTCCCACGAACAACCAGGCGATCAGCAAAGCGCCAATCAGGCTGACCGCGTTCAGAGCGAGCAGGAGCTGTCTTCCCACCTGGATCGTCCGGGTCGACGCGACCGTCGCGGCCTGGGTGCTTGTCTGCGCCGAGTTTACGAGATTTTCCACCTCAGCAACCAGATCGACCGCGATATTCCGATTGTTCTCTATCAGTGCTCGCTGCTGGTCAAGGAGTTCCAGATCTTCCGCACGAATCTGAAATATCTGCTCGTTTCCGCTTCCCAGTTCAAACAATTGAGCGAATACCGGTTCGAGCCTCTGTCTCAGTGAAGACGTACCCAGGCCGGCGAGACTTCTTTCCACTCCCCCGCTGGCCGATTCGAACCGTTCCAGCAAGGGCTCTATCCTGTCGGCGTCGACGAGATTGAAGACATTCGACAGGATCCGGGTACTGACAGTCGCCTCGGTCTGCAATTCAGCGAGGTGGCGGTACCGCTGAAGTTCCAGCTCGGAAAGATACTCCGAACGGGGCGCCGCGGGCTCGTCGATGTTCCGGTAACCCGTCGTCGTGTAAAACAGCTGGTCGTCCAGGGCCGGGACAAGAATACCGGTCAGTTCGGATTGCAGCCGCCCCAGTTCCCTTCGTAACAACTGGCTTTGTTCTTCAAGGATGAAACGGCGCGCCACAGACTCCTCGATCATCCTGATGTTGGACATCAGCGTATTCCCGCTTTCGCTGATGCGTTGAAAGCGCTCGTTTTCCATGCTGTACGCGGCGATTGCCTCCAACTGATCCGCGAAACTCTCCCGCTCGTTGGCAATACTCGCGGTCACGGCTTCGAAAGCCTCGGGGGTCTCCGCGGCCGCCAGACGAGGAGCGGCCGCCGCCAGCGTTCCGCTCCGCTGCGCCACCCCGAAGGCCGCGGCGATTTCGGGTACGGCTACCTCGTTCACTTCGCGCTGTGCTTCACCTACCTCGTTGAAGGCGAACCACGCCACCAGACTTGCGAACATGGTGATCGCTACCGCAGTCCCGATACCCAGGTACAGCTGCCCCGAAATTCGGGACGGGCCCTTGTCGTATAACCACAGCAGCCACTTTTTGATCATGGCATTACGTCCCGGAGGGTATTGATGGGATGGTAACGGCCATCCTTTCCGATCACCGTGAGGAAAACGGCGTCGGAACCCTGGTTGTCCCCGGCTCCGAATTCAAGACGAAGACCGCCCATATCGATGGTCCCGGCCTGGTTCAGACTTTCCACGAGACAAGTCCGCCTTACGTCGGGACCGCAGCCTTCGAGCGCGGTGATGGCCAGTCTGCCCGCCAGGTATCCTTCGAAAGAAACGAATCCGGGTGTGGAGCCGGGCGCGTGCGCGGCGAGTGCGCGGCGATACCGCACTGCAATGGCAATATTGCCGGCTGCAGGGAAGGGTACTACCTGGGAAACCAGTACACCCTGGCCATCGGGACCCAGCTCACCGGCCAGGGCGTTGCTTCCCACGAAGGAGATCGTCGCGAACACCGGGTTGAATCCCACGTGCCGCGCCCATGAGATGAGCGTAGCGACCGGATGGTACGCGCCGATGACGACCACGGCGTCCGGCTTGCCGGCCTGCAGATCTAGCAGCCCCGCCTTGATCGCCGTGGTGTTCCGGGGATACACGCCGATCGCCACCGGATCCAGGTTCCTTCGATCCAGCGCTCGCCGCACACCCCGGTAACCCACCCGGCCGAAGGAATCGTTCTGGTACATCACGCCTATGCGCGTGATCCCCAGATCGCGCGAAAGGCGGTCGACGATTTCCTCGGTTTCCTGGAAATAGGAGGCGCGTAGATTGATGACGCCGGTTTCCGTGTTGTCCCTTAGGAAGATCGCGCCGGTAAATGGCGCGATATAGGGCACACCGGCCTGCGACGTGATGGGAACGGCCGAACGGGAAGTCGGCGTGCCGACCGCGCCGATCAGCGCGAATACGCCTTCGTCCTCAATCAGCTTGCGCGTGTTTGCGATGGCGGCTTCGGGTTCGTAGGCGTCGTCGAGCGTAATGAGCGCAAGCCGCCGTCCATGTACGCCGCCCCTGCGGTTTGCTTCCTGGAAGGCCGCCTCGATGCCGAGGTTCATGTTGCGGCCGAGTTCCCTGGCAGGACCGCTGAACGCCGCCGACTGTCCGAACAGAATTTGTTCGTCCGTTACGCCGGGTTCTTCGATCTGGGAGGCGTTCGCGCCGCTGTGTGCTGGAATTAAAGCGGGAGAGAACGCCGTCGCACCAAGGGCGAGTAGTATGGCGACCGCCCAGTGGTCACGCGTTCGTCTCATCCATTTTCCTTCCGCTTGACGATCGTCAGGACGTTCTTGTCGTTTTCCCGGCGGTAGCTCAGTTCATCCATCATGGTCCGAACCAGATAGATGCCGAGACCGCCGACGGGCCGGTCTTCAACCCCAGACTCGATATCCGGTTCCGGGGAGTCGGTAAGCGGGTTGAACGCCGGGCCTTCGTCCCGCAACTCGATGGTCAACGTTTCGGAATCGGAGTCCAGTACCACTTCGAATTCGTGTTCCGGGTCGTTGGCGTGGCCGTGGGTAACGATGTTGACGCCCAGTTCCTCAAGGACCAGCTTGACCTGGTACACCATGCCCGGCGGCCATTCTTCCGACTCGCCAAGTTCGTCCACGGCCTCGTAAATCCGTTCGAGTTGGTCCAGTCTGGTAGGCAGGCGAAGAGAGAGTTTTCTACGCATGGGCGAACCTAGCGTTGAAGCACGGTGACACAGGTTATATCATCCGACTGCGCCGTCTCCCCCGCGAAATCATGAACCGCTTTGAACACGGCCTTGTTCGCTTCTTCCGTGGTGGCGGGAGGGGAATCCGAGAATACCGCCTGCAGGCGATCCATACCGAATTCCTCGCCGTCGGCGTTCATGGCTTCGGTAACTCCGTCCGTGTAGAGCACAAGCAAATCGCCGGGCGAGACCGAGATGGCAGACTGGCCAAACTCGACGCCGGGGAAGACCCCGAGGGCCATCCCGTCGGTTCCGGGGAGCAGGGTCGAAGAGCCATCGGGATGGACTACGAGCGGGGGATTGTGTCCTCCATTGGCGTAGTCGACCTGGCCGGTTTCGGGGGTGTACACCGCGTAGAACGTGGTGACGAACATAGCCGCTTCGTTTTCTTCAGTAAGGAGATCGTTGACTTCCTTCAATACGGCGCCGGGATCCATGGCCCCGATTGCCGATCCCTTCAGCAGGGTCCGGCTCGACATCATGAACAGGGCCGCCGGCACGCCCTTGTCGGATACATCGGCGATGGCCAGGCCGATTCTACCGCCAGGCAAGGGAAAGACGTCGAAAAAATCGCCGCCGACTTCTCGGGCGGGCTCCATGTTCGCGAAGATCGTGCAGTGATCGGAATCGGGAAACTCGGTCGGCAGAATCGACTGCTGCATCTTGCTGGCCACGTTCAGTTCGTTCTGCAGCCGAACCAGCTTATCCCGCGACTCCAGGGCTTCGCGCCATTCCTCCATGTTCTTCAGGGTGCGTTCGATGGTTACACGAAGGTCCTGGAAATCGATAGGCTTGGTAATGAAGTCGAAAGCACCCCGGTTCATGGCCGTCCGGATGTTCTTCATGTCCCCGTATGCGGATACCACGACGGCGCGGATGTCGGGGGCGATGTTCGGTATCTGCGCCAACAGGGTCAGACCGTCCATCCTGGGCATGTTGATATCCGATAACACCATATCGATATCGGGGATCTCGCTCAGACGTTCCAGGGCTTCCACGCCGTTCTGGGCGAAAAACAGGGTGTATTGGCCGGAACGGACATCACGGCGCAATCGCTGACGCATGAGGTGTTCGAGATCCGGCTCATCGTCCACTACAAGGATTTTATACGGTGTCTGCGTCATCGCATCCCTGGACGCCGGCGCATCCGTTCGCTATCGACGCGCCCGGCATTTGAGCAGGTTTCTACCGTGAAGCGATCGGCCCGCACGGCTACTTACTGACCGATCTTATCCACGGCTTCCGCCTGGGTATCGTGGATGGAAATGATCTTGTCAAATCCGCTGATTTCGAAGACTTCACGGATCGGGTCCGACAGGGAGCACAGCGCGAAAGCGGCATTCCGCTTCTGAAGCAATCTAGCGATCAGCAGGATGACCCTCAGCCCGGCGCTGCTTATATAGGACAGCGCTCCGAAATCAAGCAACACCTTGCTGTCGTCTTCCGCAATGGCGCCGTTAAGCGCATCCTCGAATTCCCGGGCGTTCGCACCGTCGATTCGACCTTCAACCTTCGCAATCAGTACCTCGTTTGCTCGGTCGACACTGATCTCCATGAAACCATCCCCCTTTATCAGGTTTATAAAATCACCCTATTTGGCAAAAAGGCTTTATGTACTCCAATGGTAAAACTCGGTTGCGTATCCGGCAGGTGACCCATTGCCGGCCTGATCAATTCCCTGATACGGTACCTACCTATCCCGAGGCGAGAATGGGATGCAACGGTCCACCGAACGGCTCGCCCGGTTTCAGTGTCTGGTCGCCTCCTGCGTCCCATCGGCCGTTGTAGTTCACGTATTCGGGAATATAGATGATCGCCAGGGCTCTCCTGGGCGAATCGGTACGGTTCGATGTGGCGTAATGGAACGTGCATCCGTGATGAAAGGTGACGCCGCCTGCTTCCATTTCCATTATGACGGGTTCAACCTCGTCATCGACGTCCGTACCTTCGATTTCTTTCAGTACGCTCGCACCCTCCGTACTCAAGGGCACGGGCGCCAGCCGGCCGTATTGGTGCGAGCCTGGTATGAACTGCATGCAGCCGTTGTCTACAGTGACATCGTCCACGGCGATCCAGGCCGACAGCGCACCCACCTGCTCCATGGGCCAGTAAGGAGCGTCCTGATGCCAGTTGGTTTCCTTGCTCCGCTCGCCACCAGGCTTGATCAGTCCATGGTCATGGTAGATGACCAGGCGTTTGCACTTCGATATCTTACGGGCGATCTCCGCCAGGCGCGCGTCAAAGGAATACTTGCGGATTACTTCGTGGTCCACCCACAGGTTGACCATCTGGTTGAATACGCGGTTGTAATCCTCGTCCGTTTCACGCCCGCCGCCCAGTATGCGTTCCCTCTTCTCCGCTACCGTTTTGTCCAGCGCTTCTCTCAGTTCCGTCACTTCATCCTTCGAGAAGAACCTCGGAATCCGGAGATAACCATTCTCCTGAAAAAACTCAACCTCTTCGGCGCCAATGTGATTTGGATTCATGTTAACGTAGAACCCGGGATTTAATCGAATAAATCATATATAATCCTGGTCAACACAAATCAACAATAATAAACGTTTCAATGTCACAATCCGCACAAATCAAGTAATTTAACATTCGGTCTATATTTATCAACCCTTTTCAAGTAGAAAGGGATATTTTACTTTATTGAACCGTACCGAAAACGCTTCGAATTTCGAATTCGTACCGCCGCAAGGAGCCGACCATGCCGCAAGACCGTTATCAAATCGGTGTCCAGGACTATATCGACTACCACCGGGATGGCTACCTGGTTGCCCGGGGACTCGTACCCGACACGGAAGTGGAGGAAATCCGCCGCCATACCGAGGAACTGATGCATGGCAGGATCATCATCGACGGTGTTGAGCCACCGCCGCCTGGCCTTACTCCCGAGCAGATGGGGCAGCACTGGCTGCGTATACACATGCTCCACCGGAAGCATGAACTGCATGAACGGTACCTGCTGCAACCCCGGATTCTGGATGTGCTAGAAGCCCTGATCGGTCCCGATGTGTCGGCGCTCCAGACCATGTTGTTTCTCAAGCCGCCGGGACGTGAGGGCCAGGGTTACCACCAGGACGCCTACTATATCCCCACCTATCCCGATACGCTGATCGGTTCGTGGCTGGCCGTGGATCCGGCGGATGAAGAGAATGGCTGCATGAAGGTCATACCGGGATCACACCATGAACCAATCTATCCGGACGAAAACAAGCTGGGCCAAAACCATACCGACGGATCCATCGAGGATCTTGCCGTGATCGCGGGCGCCAGCGCGACGGATGAATCCGTGAACGGACTGACGCCTGTCGCGGCAAAATACGGTGGCCGCGAGGTGGCTGCCTGCATGGCCCCGGGCGACGTCCTGTTCTTCCACAGCCATCTCCTGCACCGGTCGCACGCCAACCGGACGCAGACGCGTTTCCGCAGGGCCTTTGTAAGCCACTATTGTAACGCGAGGTCATTGGTGCCGTGGAACCACGGCGCCGAATTCGAGGGGACGACCGCGAACAATCTCCATATCCTCGCCCGGGGAAATACTCACCTTGACTACGCGTTGCCGAAGTTCGGCACCCCGTGCGACGCGCTCAATCCCAGGGAGACGGCCCGGGGTGTCCGCCCGGCGCGCATGATGGGCGGCATGCCTGCTTCGACCGTAAAGGGTGTTATGGTAACACGCTGATCACTGGCAGGCCGGGCCGGTGATGGCTTTTAATGTAAACGGTGACCGGAAAGATCGTTTCAACGCGGTCGGAATGCCGCATGCCCTAAGCCCTGAAGAGATTCCGCGCCTTGTGAATGGCGGCGATCATGACATCGATCTCTTCGGAGGTGTTGTAGAAGTAGACACTTGCGCGCGCCGTAGCGCCATAGGGCGTGCCGAGTCGCCGCATCAGCGGTTGCGCGCAGTGATGACCCGCGCGGATGGCGACCCCCTGCCGATCCAGCACGGTGGACAGATCGCTGGGATGCATGTCTTCCAGGTTGAAAGAAACGGCGCCTCCCCTGCCCGGCGCGTGGCCGTAGACGGTCAGGCCGTCAATTTCCTCGAGCCGTCCGACCATGTAGTCCGTCAGCGCTCTTTCATGGGTATGAATCTGCTCCATGCCGACAGCTTCGAGGTAATCCACCACGTCTCCGAACACGATGGCATGGGCGATATTCGGGGTGCCTGCTTCGAATTTCTCTGGTATGTCCGCACAGGTAAACCCATCGAGGCGGACTTCGTCGATCATCGATCCCCCGCCCATGTACGGATCCATGGCTTCCAGCAGTTCCTCACGCCCGTAGAGTCCGCCGATACCGGTCGGACCGCACATCTTGTGGCCGGAGAAGGCAAAGAAGTCGCAATCCAGACGCTGTACGTCCACCGGCATGTGAGGAACGCTTTGCGCGGCGTCTAAGAAGACCAGCGCGCTGGCCTGGCGGGCCCGCGTTACGATGTCGTCGATGGGGTTGACGGTACCGAGTACGTTCGACATGTGTGCGAGGGCGACGATGCGCGTCTTCTCCGAGATCAGCCGGTCCGCCTGTTCCATGTCGAGGGACCCGTCGTCTCGAATGTCGAAATACCGGATGACAGCGCCGGTTTCCTTCGCGAGCATCTGCCAGGGCACGATATTGCTATGGTGCTCCATGACGGACAGCACGATTTCGTCCCCTGCCCGGACGTTCTTCCGGCCCCAGGCAGTGGCGACCAGGTTTATGCCTTCGGTGGTGTTGCGGACGAACACCAGGTTCCGGGCCGGCGCGTTGATGAATCGAGCCACTCGCTCCCGGGCGCCTTCGTAGGCATTGGTCGCTTCCTCGCTGAGCGTGTGGAGGCCGCGGTGTACATTGGCGTTGAGCCTGGTATAGTAATCGTCGAGGGCGTCGAGTACGACCCGGGGTTTCTGCGACGTCGCGCTGTTGTCCAGGTAGACCAGCGGTTTCCCGTGTATCCTGCGATCTAGAATTGGAAAATCACCGCGGTACCGCAGGGCGTGTTCGTCCGACCGGCGTACCGCTTCATCCAGTTCTCGTGGCGTCTCAACCAGCGTTTCCGACATAGATCCCTTACCAGCCAGGTGTTCAGTAGTCGATGCCAAGTTCAAGCTTGGCGTCTTCGGTCATCATGTCGATATGCCAGGTCGGTTCCCAGACGATCTCGATCAGCGCGTCCGAGACCTGTTCCAGGTCCTTCACCTTGGTCTCCACCTCGGCGGGGAGCGACTGGGCCGCCGGACAGTTCGGCGAGGTGAGCGTCATCTTGATGTTCGTCATACCGTCCTGTTGCACGTCGATCTCGTAGATCAGTCCCATTTCGTAGATGTTGACCGGGATCTCGGGATCGTAACACGACTTCAATACGTCCACGATCTGCTCTTTAACGGCATCCGTATCCATCCATAGACTCCTGTAAGCGTGAATGCGCCGGTTATCTTCCCGCCTTGTCCCTGGCCAACGAAAGATCCCGGATCGTGGTCTCGAAAAGCGTATCCAGCGAGGACCTGACCGCGTCGATCCTGAGACGCCGTATCAGGTCCGCCGCAAACCCGTAGGTGAGTAGACTGCATGCGCTGTCGTGTGACAGACCGCGGGTTCGCAGGTAGAAAATCTGGTCTTCGTCGAGCTGGCCCACGGTGGCGCCATGGGTGCATTTCACCTGGTCCGCGTAGATTTCGAGCTGCGGCTTGGTGTGTATCATCGCATCGGGCGACAGCATCAGATTCTTGTTCAGTTGCTTGGCATCCGTTTCCTGGGCGTCCTGGTGGACGAACACTTTGCCGTTGAATACTCCGCGCGACCGGCCTTCAAGGATGCCCTTGTAAACCTCGTAGCTATCGCAGTTGGGTACGGCATGATCAATCGCGGTGTGATTGTCCACATGCTGATTTCCCGTAACCAGGAACAGTCCGTTCATGCGAACCACCGCGTGCTCGCCGTCAAGTCGGGCATTGGTGTCGTTGCGGGTCAACGCGCCGCCCATGCACATGTTGAAGGTTGAGATCCGGCCGTTCCCTTCCAGGTGCAGTTGTGTGGTGGAAAGGTGCGCGGCTCCGGCGCCTTCCCGGTTGATCCGGTAGTGATCCACGTTGCCGTCCCGGCCCACGGCGATCTCAGTCACCGCGTTGGTCAGGTAAGCCTGTTCGGTGAGCCCGGTATAGCTTTCGACCACTTTGAGGCTCGCGCCGTCGCCCGCCGCGATGAGCGTACGCGGCTGCGTGGCCAATGGCGTATCATGACCGGCGGTGACGTAGTGGACGTGCACGGGCGTTTCAAGGTGCCCGCCACGGGGTACATAAACGAACAGCCCATTCTCGAAGAGTGCCGAGTTCAAGGCCGTCAGGCCGGTTCGTTCAAACTCGGCATATCGTGCAAGGTGAGGACGAACCAACTCCGGGTGTTCGACCAGCGCTTCGGCAAGGGTGCTCACCACGGCGCCACCGGGCAGGCCGTCTACACGCGACAACGCGGGCGAGAACACACCGTTCACAAAAACCAGCCGGTGCCAGTCGTCCTGACCGAATTCGTAAGGCGCAAGCGCGGCCTCATCGAGTCGAGCTTCTACCGGCCCTGCGTGATAGGATGTTTCCGCGATGCCTCGAAGATCGGTGTATACCCAGTCTTCCCTGAGCGGGAAGGCAATCTCACGTGCGACCGGCATCCCCAGTTCCCTGAAGTGCGCCATGGCATCCGAGCGAAGCCGGTGCAGCCACAACGGCGCGTCCTGGGACAGGACACGGTCGAAAGCATCATAGAACGTGGTGTAACGAGCCGTCTCTGCCTGTTTTATTGCTTCTGTCATTTCGTGTTCCCGTTCTCCCTGTGATCGCTTAACCGGCTGCTTCCACTTCCTCCCGAATCCACTCGTAACCTCGTTCTTCCAGCTGGAGAGCGAGGTCTTTTTCACCAGACTTGACGATCCGGCCCTCGTACATGACGTGCACGTAGTCCGGCACCACGTAATCCAGCAGTCGCTGGTAGTGGGTGATGACGATCATCGCATTGTCGGCTGATCGCTGCTGGTTGATCCCGCGCGCCACGATCCGCATGGCATCGATGTCCAGGCCGGAATCGGTCTCGTCCAGTATGGACAGAGTCGGCTCGAGCACGGCCATGTGGAAGATCTCGTTGCGTTTCTTCTCGCCGCCGGAGAAGTCCTCGTTCACCGGCCGCCTCGCCAGATCGGGGTCCATGTCGACCTGCTTCATCTTTTCGTTCATCAACCGGCGGAACGCACCAGCGCTCATCTCCGACTCGCCCCGGTACTTCAGGCGCTCGTTCAGCGCGGCCCGCAGGAAGTAGGCATTGCTTACGCCGGGAATCTCGACGGGATACTGAAAGGCCAGGAACATGCCCTCGTTAGCCCGCTCCTCGGGTGTCAGCTCGAAGAGGTCCTTGCCATGGAACCGTACCGTGCCACCGGTCTCCGCGTATTCCTCGTGGCCGGCCAGGATTTTGCCCAGGGTACTTTTGCCGGATCCGTTGGGACCCATGATCGCGTGCACCTCGCCCCGGTTGACCGTCAGGTCGATCCCGTTTATGATGTCCAGGTCCTTGATGCCGCCGCGCAGATTTCTGATTTCCAGTAATGCCATGTTACGTTCCGTCTCCCGTTAATGTATTGAACAGATTCCCGACTGCCGTCCGCTCCGTTAGCCTACGCTGCCTTCCAAGCTGATCCCCAGCAGCTTCTTCGCCTCCACGGCGAATTCCATGGGCAGTTCCTGAAACACTTCCTTGCAGAACCCGTTGATAATCATGGAAATGGCGTCTTCCGTGGATATGCCCCGGGTCTTGCAGTAGAATAACTGGTCTTCGCTGATCCGCGCCGTAGACGCTTCGTGTTCCACGCTCGCGGTGTTATTGCCCACGTCGATATAGGGGAAGGTGTGGGCACCGCAGCGGTCGCCGATGAGCATCGAATCGCACTGGGTATAGTTCTTGGCTCCATCGGCCTTCTTCAGTACCTGGATCCGGCCCCGGTATACGTTCTGGCCGTTTCCGGCGGATATCCCTTTCGATACCACCGTGCTGCGCGTGTCCTTTCCCACGTGGATCATCTTGGTTCCCGTATCGGCCACCTGCTTGTTGCGGGTCAGCGCCACGGAATAGAACTCGCCGATCGAATGGTCGCCCTGCAGGATCACGCTGGGGTACTTCCAGGTGATGGCGGACCCCGTTTCCACCTGCGTCCAGGAGATCTTGGCGTTGTCCCCCTTGCAGATTCCGCGCTTGGTCACGAAGTTGTATACGCCGCCCTTTCCCTCTTCATTGCCGGGATACCAGTTCTGCACCGTGGAGTACTTGATCTGGGCGTCCTTCAGCGCAACCAGTTCCACGACGGCCGCGTGCAGTTGATTCTCGTCGCGCATCGGCGCGGTACAACCCTCGAGGTAGCTGACGTAGGAGCCCTCGTCGGCAATGATCAGCGTACGCTCGAATTGTCCCGTTCCGGCCGTGTTGATCCGGAAATAGGTGGACAGTTCCATGGGACACCGTACGCCGGGAGGGATGTAGCAGAAGGAACCGTCGCTGAAGACGGCCGAGTTCAGCGATGCAAAGTAGTTGTCCCTGTAGGGCACCACGGTACCCAGGTACTTCTCCACCAGGTCGGGATGTTCCTGCGCCGCTTCCGAGAAGGAACAGAAGATGATGCCCAGTTCTGCCAGCTTGTCCTTGAAGGTCGTGTGGACCGACACGCTGTCGAAAACCGCGTCCACGGCCACGCCCGCTAGCATCTTCTGTTCCTCCAGCGGTATACCGAGCTTGTTGTAGGTTTCCAGCAGCTCGGGATCCACCTCGTCAAGGCTGTTGAATTCCGGCGTGTTCTTCGGCGCGGCGTAATAGACGATGTTCTGGTAATCGACCGGCGGATAGGCCATGTACTGCCAGTTGGGCTCCTTCATCTTGAGCCAGTGGCGATACGCCTTCAGACGCCATTCCAGCAGGAACCCGGGCTCATTCTTCTTTGCGGATATGAACCGGACTATATCCTCGTTGAGTCCCGGCGGCGCCGTTTCCATCTCGATATCGGTAACCCAGCCTTCTTTGTATTCCTGTTGGGCCAGGGTCTCAATGGCTTCCATTTTCTCTCCTTGAAACGAATGTAACCCGCCGCGCTAGCGGCCTATCTTGATCGTACTGCCCATCGCCTGGTCCCGCGAGGTATCCTGGGAGACCTGCTCCACCACCTCGAGTACCTGGAATTCCGTCTGCAGCAGGTCCGACAGGGATATGTGATCGAGCACACCGGACAGGTACCGGGCCAGCACCGTCCAGACGGGACGGATGGCGCATGCGTTCAGGTGCGTGCACGCTTCCAGGTGACCGGAGAAATGTTCGCACATGTGGCTGTCCGGGCTGGTGAGCACAACCCCGTCTTCCGAACTCAGGGCGCGCATGACTTCGCCCAGCGAAATGGTGTGCGGTTCCTTCTCCAGTGCGTAGCCACCCCTGATACCCCTTACGCTTCGTACAAGACCTGACCGCCTGAGGATCATCAGCAGTTTCGAGACGTAGTCCAGGGAAATGCCTTCCGATTCTGCGATTTGACGGCCCGTGACCGGGTCACGGGAATGGTGCCGTGCCAGCTGCAGAATGCAACGAAGGCCATATTCTTCCTGGGCGGTCACTTTCATGCCTTTGTCTCCTCTTTCCGTTCAATTTGCCTAACTGAATATAGCAAACCGGACTTTTATGTCAAGTATTAAATCCGCAGCAGTCGGCTGGGTATCCCGTGCGTGATTTGCCTGTAACGTGTGACGACGAAGCCGGATCTGCAACGGCATGCGGAATGACCTGTTCTATCTCCTTGACATGGGGGACATCAGAAGTTACCGTCGATCCCAATCCACTTTAATCCCACTAAGCTACTAAAAGGACATTCTCATCAAATGCCCAAGAAACTGGATGTACGCATGATACCCGGCACCCGTTCCGTCGACGCGCTGACTGGCGAAGGCTATTTCCCTGTCATCACCTGTCTGGGTGGCAATGAACTGCTCCTGGCCTACCGGGCCGGCGCAGCGCACATGGGCCTGGGCGGCCGGCTGGACGTGAGACGGTCGGTCGACGGGGGCCTTAACTGGACTGCGCCTGTGACCGTGGCCGACAGCGAAAGGGACGACCGTAACCCCGCGCTGGGTCTGGCGCCGGACGGTACGCTTGTACTGGCCTATCACTGGCAGGGGTCCTACGATGACGAAGGCGCATGGAAACTGGAATTGGGCAGGGCCGATACTCGGGTCGTATTCTCCGAGGATGGCGGCCATACCTGGACCGGTGACGAGCTCATCGATTTCACTCCGATCAACGGCGCCTCGCCCTTCGGCAAGATCTTCACGGTAGACGGCGTCATGCACATGCTGATCTATGGCGGTTCGCCCTGCTGCGAGGCCGGATCTGGAACGGTCAGGGTCGGGCCGGCTTCGACGCCGACGTACATCCTCAGATCCAGGGACAACGGGCGATCCTGGGGGGATCCCACGCTGGTCGCACTGGGACTCAACGAATCGGACGCAGCCATCCTACCCGACGGCCGCTGGCTCTTCGTCGCCCGTTCCGAGGACCGCGCCGAACAGGCGCTTTATGCCTGCGTTTCTGAGGACGGCGGGTACACATGGCGCAACGTGGGACGGGTCACGGACGCAAAGGAACATCCGCCGGACATCACCCTGATGTCCAACGGATGGCTGCTGCTGCTCTTCGGGCGACGGCATCCTCCCTTCGGCGTGGAGGGCCTGATCAGCCGGGACGGCGGGATGACCTGGGATGATCGAAGACTGGTTCTGGACGACTCCCTGCCCGGCGGCGACATCGGTTATCCCTCCACTGCCCGCCTCGAAGACGGTCGTCTGGTTACCGCCTATTACACCGCGGGAACAGCGGAGAGAAAGTGGGAGATGTTCCGTGCCGCAGACGTAGCATGCAAGGTCGTGTCTTACGACGAGTCCAGCCTTATTGATCACTGGAGCTAAATATCGTAATGCGCTGTCCAAGAGCAGGTTACGTATCAGGAACCTTGTGTGAGACTCGTTGATTCCGGTGAAATCCGCGACGGCCGTGCCATCCCGGATCACCGCAGGAACTGCGCCTTCACCACCATCAACAGGCTGAACGACGGCACGATCCTCGTTTCAGGCCGGTGGGGAACGGCGCGGGATTCGGTGGACGGGCACGCCTGCATCTGGGCCACGTCGGACACCGGCCGTACCTGGCGCCTTCGATATGACGGAAACGGGAAGGGGACTTGGGACGGAACAGCGGGTGAAGTCAAGGGACTGACGAGTACGGAGCTGTCCCCAGGCACGCTCACGGCGACGGCCCTGTGGGTCGACCGTTCCAATCCGGATCTTCCTTTCATCCATCCGGAAACGCAGGGCCTGCTGCCCATGCGCATCATGCACGTCGACTCGGGGGACGGTGGCCGCACATGGGGTCCGCCGCGCCGAATGGACACAACGCCCCACCTCGCCGCTTCCCCCTGTTCACACCATATCATCCGGTTGTCCGGCGGTACCCTTGTCCAGCCCTACGAACAGTGGAAGGAATACGGGGACACGTCGCCGGGCCGGCCCGCCGCGAGGCTGCGGTTATCACGGGACGGTGGGCGTAGCTGGCCGGATTTCGTCACCGTGGCCCGGCATCCGGACAACAAGCTCGCCTACTGGGACCAGCGGCTGGCTGTCCATCCCGTTGACGGCCGCCTGGCCGCCACCTTCTGGACCCACGATTTCGATGCGGGCGTCGACATCGACATCCATATCGCCTACGGGTCGCCGGACGGCCGTGCGTGGACGATCCCCCGCGGCACCGGACTTCCCGGCCAGCACTGCCAGCCCCTCGCCCTTGGTGGGGATCGCCTGCTGGCCGCTTATCCGCGACGCGGGGATCCTCCCGGCATCGTGCTTTCCATCAGCGAGGATTTCGGCGAAAGCTGGGACCGGAGCCGGGATCTCCTAGTCTACGACAGCATCGCCGGCAATGAGTCCGGATCCCGCGGCAGCCGTACGCAGTCCGAATTGTGGGGTGACATGGAGCGCTGGCGCTTCGGACATCCCCGGA
This sequence comes from uncultured Gemmatimonadota bacterium, assembly GCA_951812955.1. GTDB lineage: Bacteria > JAAXHH01 > JAAXHH01 > JAAXHH01 > JAAXHH01 > JAAXHH01. The sequence continues at coordinate 629,846 of OX638340.1, forward strand.
TGGTGCGATTGCCGGACGACGAGGTGTTCGTCGTCTACTACGCGGGAGATGATGCCGTCAAGACCGCGCGGTGGGCGAGGGTCCGCGTTTAGCCCGGCTTCGACACTGTCTGCAGGGCAGTGCCGCTGAGGATACGGTCCGACGATCAGTGCAGCGCCTGGGGTGAACGACTCTGGCTCAGCCTCGCACATCCCGCCAGAGCCGCGCTTGCGGCGTTCGATCCGGGCTCAGCCCCTCACATCCCGCCAGGGACGAACCATAATCCGCTCGAAACCTGCCGGATCGATGTCCACGCCGAGTCCCGGGCCCGGTGGTACCGCCACGCAGCCGTCCTCATCCAACACAAAAGGCTCGGCGAAATAACCCTTGCCGATGAACGTCCGCCCATCCTCGCGCCAGCAATTCACTTCATTGTGTTCCTGGACCAGGAAGTTCGACGCGCAGGCGTCGATCTGAATGGATGCGGCGAGGGCCAGCGGGCTTAAGGGGCAGTGCAGGGCGAGTTTCGCATAGGCGCTTTCACCCATCACCGCGATCTTGTGACACTCGGTGATGCCGCCGGCGTGGCACAGGTCCGGCTGCATCACGGACAGGGCGTTCTTGCGCAGGGCGTCGTAGAAGATCCACTTGCCCATCCAACGTTCGCCGGCTGCGATAGGGATTTCGCTGTTGCGCGCGATGTCCGCGAGCACGTCGACCCGTTCCACGGGCATGGGTTCCTCGATGAACAGGGGCCGGTGCGGCGTCAGGGCCGATATCATCTGTTTGGCCATCACGGGGTGTGGATTATGGATATCCACGGCCACTTCCACATCGGGCCCGGCGCCCCTGCGCACGGCGGCGAAGGCTTCGGCGATCCGCTCCACCTCCGAGGTGGGTTCCAGTCCGGTGCCCATGCCCACGTGCAGCTTCATGCACCGGAAGCCCCACTCCTCGACAATGACCCTGGCCGCCTCCTCATGCGCCCCGGGAAAATCCACGTCCGGGTCATACGAAGGATGATAACCCGCGTCGTAGGGCTGCCCGGGTTCCACGTACCAGGGCAGTTGTCCCCCCACAGCGCGGTACATGCGTATCCGGTCGCGGCAGGCTCCGCCAAGCATGGCATGGACCGGAAGCCCTGCGGCTTTGCCGGCAAGGTCCCAGAGCGCCATGTCGATTCCGCTGATCGCGCTCATCTTCACCGGTCCGCCGACATATCCCGAACCGCCCTCGTACATGGTATGCCAGAGCGACTCGACGCGGCAGGGGTCTTTCCCGACAAGCAACGGCTCCAGGCGCCGCACCTCGGCGATGACGCTTTCCGGGTGGTTTTCCAGGTAGGGTTCGCCCCAGCCGAACAGTTCGGTGTCCGTGTGGATCTTCAGCCATACCCAACTCGGCGGAACGCGCAGGATTTCGAAGTGAGTGATTCGCATGCTCGGCTTTGCTCCCTGTTCTTGATGGCATCATGTTCTGACGGTATCACAAATCGTGCAATGGCCAGGACGCCTACCTATCGGCCATAGACCGTCTGGATCATCGCACGGATGTAGCCGTTCGCGTAGGCCTTGCCTGCCGGACCAGCCATTGATTGGGGGAAGCCCGGTGTGTGGTCCATGCCGAAGGGGCCGCTGTACCCGTTATCGCGGTAGGTTTCCATGGCCCGGCGCATATCCACTTCGCCCTCGTCGATGAAAACCTCCGCGAACCTCGGCAGCCGGCCTCTGACGTTCCGGAAATGGACCAGGGCGATCTTTTTCCGGGAGGCCATCTCGGCGATGATATGGTAGACGTCCTGTGGACCCGCCAGTTCGGTCATGCAACCCTGGCAGAAGAGCATCCTGTGATATGCGCTGGGTACCGCGTCGAAAATCCGGCGGAAATGCTCCACCGTGGAGCAGATCTGCGCGACGCCGCCCAGAGGCTCCGGTATGGGCGGGTCGTCCGGGTGGAGCGCCAGGTTTACCCCGGCCTTTTCGGCCGCCGGGACCGCGGCGCGCATGAAGGCGACCATGTTGTCCCACATCACCTCGGCCGAGACGGGCGGCTCGTGGGGCTGCGGGCGGCTCCGGTCGAATTCGGCATAATCGAAGGTACTGTACACCGCGCCGCCGCGGCCGATGTCGGAAATGGTGCGGAAGTTGCCCATGGGCTTGAAATTCCAGGCCAGGGTCGGTATCCCTGCCTTGCCCAGGCATTCGATAAGCCGGACGAAAGCGCCCAGTTCTTCGTCCCGTTCCGCCGTGGCCAGCGTGATCCCCTCCAGGACCGGCATGAAGACGGTCTGCAGTTTCAGCCCATGGGACTCGGTCTTTTCCCGGGCCTGTTCGAAAAGCTCGGTACTGTCTTTGCCCGCACGAACGTGCCGTTCCGCTTCGACCTTCCCTCCGGTCCTCAGGTCCAGCTGGATCATGTCCACGCTGATCGCGCGATAGAAACTAAGGGTCTCGTCGTTGAAATCGGACCAGTTTACGACATCATGCAGGTACATCGATCGCCTCCAATGCTGGCGCTACGGGTTGGACGACTTCCGCTTCGACCTGACCTACGGGATGGTGATCTGGTGATCTGGTGATCTGGTGATCTGGTGATCTGGTGATAAGATAACCCCCCGGGCCAGTGCAGCAATTCGAAAATCGATCAGACACCACGTATATCCATATTGGGCTAACGCAAAGCGGAATCATGTATTATAATCGGTAGTCCGGCGCACCCGTAGGCATAGCGCATCCATAGGCTAAGCGCATCCGTAGACTGAGCGCATCCGTAAGCCGGCGCATCCGAATATCGCGTACGGAAACACGGAGTCAATCCCATCCCATTTCAATCTCGGCAGGCAAACGACACAGGAGCCCTTCCAATGGCGGAACGCAACTTGAAACAGCGCATCGGCGCGGGAGAACAGGTCATCGGCGCTAACGTCGGCATGTCCCATACAAGGGAACAGCTTAAAAAGGTAGTAGAGTCAGGTGAGTACGACTTTCTCTGGGTAGACGGACAGCACAGCGCTTTCAGCGAAGACTCCCTGGTGGAATTCTGCGACAGGGCCGATGCGCTGGATGCCGACGTCATGTTCCGCATCAAGCACACGTTTCACAGCTACCTGGTCGGTAACCTGCTCGACCTTGGGCCCGCCGGGATCGAAGTGCCCCAGGTCGAATTGGAATCAACGGTGGATGAGGCGGTCGACTTCTTCTACTATCCTCAGCAGGGCATGCGGAGCTGGGGAGGCGGAGCGCGGCGTAAAGTGGATGAACAGGGCGGCGACCGGCTGGGCTATGCCGAGTGGTGGAACAACTACGGCGTGCTGATGATGCAGCTTGAATCGATACCCGCGGTGACAGGTGCGCGGAGACTGGCCAAAGCGGGGGTAGACTGCCTGTCCTTCGGTCCAAACGATCTCATGTACAGTATCGAGGCCCATCCGCACCATCCGTTCCGCGACGTGGACGATTGCGTTCGCCACGTGGTCGAACAGCTCGCCGGTTCCGGTACGAGGGTGTGTTTCCGGAACCACCCGGCCAGCATGCGGCAGCGGTACGTTGACATGGGTGTAACGGTGTTTCTGGAGAGTCCGTCGCTGTAGAGGCTGCCGCCAGATAGAATTTGCCGATGCCGGCGGAGTTTTTCCCATTGCGGACGCGGTCCCCACGAATCTGTTATGCGCCGGGACGCCCTCCGGCAATGTCGGATTTCGCATCGAAATCCAAAGACTGAGCCTCGTACATCTTCGCGAATAGACCACCCTGTTCTACCAGTTCCTTCGGCGTACCCGATTCGGCCAGTCGGCCCTCACTGATAACCAGGATGCGATCCGCGTGCCGGATCGTCGAGAGTCTGTGGGCGATGACCATGATGGTTCGGCCGGTCCTTGCCCGTTCGACGGCGATTCGGATCTCTTCTTCGGCCAGTGCATCCAGGGCCGAAGTGGCCTCGTCAAGCACGAGAATACAGGTCGAGGTCCGCATGAGCGCACGGGCCATGGCGATGCGTTGCTTTTCACCACCGGATAGCAGGATACCGTCTTCTCCCGCCTCGGTAGCGTACCCTTCCGGCAGATTCTCAACGAATTCGTGCAGTGCGGAAGAACGCGCGGCTCGCTCCACCGCCTCAATTTCATAGTCCGCAACGGGGTAAGCGATGTTGTCGGCAAGCGAAGCGTTCCACATGAAAACATCCTGGGGCACGACGGCGATTCGCGACCTGAGAGAGGCCAGCGTCATCTCGCGTACATCCGTTCCGCCAATGGAAATGCTTCCGCTTTCTGGTTCCTGCATACGGGTCAGCAGGTCGATGATCGTGGTCTTCCCGCCGCCGCTCGGCCCCACGATGCCGACGAACTCACCCCCGTTGACCGTGAAGGAGAGATCTTTCACCTCGTATCCCCGTTCATAACTGAACCAAATGTCGGAAAACTCGATAGTCGGAGGCGTGATGTCGATCCGTTCCACCGGGCGTCCACGGCCGAATCCTTCCTCAGCGGGAAGCGCGAATAATCCGTCCAGGCTCTTCACGGAGACGTCGATGAGTTTTGTGCCGGTATAGGTCGCAATTACGGACCGCAACGCGGCGGAGGCTCTCGGCGTATAGGCCATGACGGCCACGAGACTGCCGATGGTGATATCACCGGCCATGGCCTGGAAAGCGCCATATCCGAGGAGGACGCCCAGGACCAGTCCGCTGATCACTTCGTTCGGAAAGTTGAGCACGATATCGTGGAGGGCCGCACCACGCATCTTAACCCGGGCGTGTTTTTCTAATAGCCCCCCACATCGCTTCCTGGTATGCGTTTCCCCATTGAACAGGCGTATCGTACGAAACGCGCCGACCATCTCGTAGAGGAAGCTCTCGACGGCCTTGCTCTGTTCGTTCGAACGGCGGTCCATTTCCTTCGAGTACCTGGACAGGAACCGGGTGGCCAGGTACGTCGCCGGCATCGCGACACAGAAAATCACCGCGAGTTCGACATTTAGCAGGAACACCATGATCAGCGTCCCCGCCAGCATGATCGAGCTTGTAAAGACGGGGAGCAGTTCCTGCGCGATGTACATCTCGCCGATCCGGCCGGTATCCCGCGTAACGCGAAAGACGATGTTCCCCCTGGGGATCTTTTCCAGGGCGTCCAGCCTGACATGCAGAAGGTGGTTCAGGACCGCCTTGCGCAGGGCAAGGGTAACCGACGCACCGATGCGGACCCGCAGATGTCCCTGTACGTAGGAGAAAGCGATCGCCACCAGCGGCGTGGCGACCATGGCCACCAGCAGTCTCCACGCCAGTGTTGTATCCGACTCCGGGATCGCCGTGTCGAAGAGCATTTTGAAGAACAGGGGCTGGATCAGCATGACCGCTGATCCAGCGAGCATCATGATAACCGCGGCGCCAATAGTATACTTATGTTGATACAGCGTCTGCCGAACGACTTTGGCGGCATGTGCCACCGGTTCTTTGTTCCTGTGGACTCGATTGGCTTTCCGATCGTCTGATGGCATGCCCTCGCTCTCCTATGGTCGTCGATTCTCACCAGTAGAGTACGAAATCGTACACGGACAGGGATCGTTCCGGCAGATTCCACAAAAAGGCAAAGCCCCCGGCGGCATTTACCACCGGGGGCCTGGATCTGCATACCTCTGGAGCGACCTGCGTCTATCCCTGCCCCGATCCGCCGAGGACGTCTTCCAACTCGTTCACGAACACCTCGAGTTCGTCCGGCTTCCCGATGGTTACCCGCAGGTGATTGCTCAGGAGATTGATCTCCCTCGTCCGGTACCCGGAACCGCCCCGTACCATCACGCCGCGTTCCATAAGCGCGGAGCCCATGCGGCGGCTGTCCCGCTTGACGTCCACGATCATGTAATTGCCGTGGCTCGGTGTGTATGCCAGTCCCAGACGGTCGAATTCGGCGGACAGGTAGTCCTTGCCGTCGCTCACGACCTCTTTCGTACGGGCTACGAATTCGTGATCGTCCAGGGCCGCGAGGGCCGCGTGCATGCCCAGGGTGCTCAGTCCGCCGCCGAAGAACCCCATGTGCGCCATCAGCATATCCATCATGCGCTGGCTGCCGATCGCGTACCCGATTCGCATGCCGGCCAAGCCGTAGATCTTGGAAAAAGTACGGGCGACGACCACATTGTCTCGCTCCAGGGCGAGTTTCGCGGCATCCCGGTAGTCCGGATCCCGGACGAAGTGGATGTAGGCCTCGTCGATGAGGACGATGGCCTGCGCTGGCGCCGCGTCTACGAGGGACACCAGGTCCTCGTAGGGCACGATCGTTCCCGTGGGATTGTTGGGATTGGTGACGACGATCAGGGATGTTCTTGGAGTGATTGCCGCCTTCATGGCGTCGAGGTCGTGAACGAAGTCAGCCGTCGTGGGAACGCGGACGGTACTGACGTCCTTGCCCATCATCTGATAGGTTTGAAAACCACGCGCGACCGATCCATAACCCGGGACCGCCTCGATGCACTCCCCGCCATTGCTCGCGGCTATTACGGCCAGCGCCTGTAGTATCGGACCGGAACCAGGCGTGACCATTACCCGGTTCAACTCCCTGAAACGCATGAATGACCGCATGTCGCTAAAGCTCAGTTCGAAATCCTCGACACCCGGAACGCCGTGTAATTTGTTGAGACGAACGGGCAGATCGACACCGAAATCGTACCGGTTGATCTTGTGCAGGTTTTCGGCAATGGCCGCAACGGCGCGTGGCGAAGCGCCCAGGGGATTCTCGTTGGCTCCAATCTGGACCCGGCCCGGTTCCACGCCGTATCCGCGGACGTCGCCGGCCTTCTTACCGGTCGCCATGGCCTGCGCGATCTCCCAGGCCGAACCTGAGGCGAGGGCGCCGGCACCCAGCAGGGCGCCTTTCATGAATCGACGCCGCGTAAACCCGTTTTTTAATACACTCCCGAAACCCATGGTATGAACCTCCATTCAATGATTACTCGTAAATTGCATCGTATCTACAAAGTGTACACCACCTAAGAGTCTGAACCTCCAACTAAAGATTGCCTGCGGATTTCCCACCATCCAAATGTGTAACGCCTGAATTCGAAACCTTATTTCGCTACCTTATTTCGTTACCTGATGTTGAGCCTTGCCATTTGCGTGACGATGTAGTCGGCGCAGCGGAACGCGAGCGCCTGTATGGTTAGCGTCGGGTTGCTCTTGCCGCTGGTGACGAAGGACGAACCGTCGACGATGAACAGGTTGTCCACGTCGTGGGCCTGGTTGAACTTGTTCACGACCGACGTCGCCGGATCGTTGCCCATTCGGCAAGTGCCCATGAGATGGGCGTCGCCATGGGGCACGAAATTCGGAGAGGCCACGATCCCATGGGCGCCGGCGGTGTCCAGCAGTTCGCGTGCGCGGTCCCGAAAGAAGTCGCCGAGTTTGTGCTCGTTCGGATGCACGTTGTACGTCACACGCGGTACCGGCAGGCCCCACTTGTCGTTTACGTCCGGGTCCAGGTCGATCATGTTGGATTCCTGGGACATGGACTGCATGCTGGTAAGGGCGACCATGTACCGGGTGTAATTGTCCATGATCCATTTCTTGCGGCGGGCGCCCCACCTGCGGAGCCGGGGCATGTTCAGGTTGGCGAAGGAAATGGTTTCGCCGTCACCCCGCGGTTCCAGCACGCCTCCGCCGAAGAAACCGTACTTGTCCGGATCCGGGTCGTAGAAATCCTGGATAATGCGTGAATCCATGACGCCTTTGTACTCGTTGAGATCCTTTTCGTAGAATCCCCGGGCGGACTGGTAGTAGTTGAACATCAGGTGCCTTCCCACCTTGCCGCTGCTGTTGGCGAGGCCGTCCGGAAAGAGATTGGACTTCGACATGAGCAGCAGGCGCGGCGTATGGACGCCGTTACAGCAAACGATTACCGCGCGGGCTTCCAACCGGTGTTCACGCAGGTCTTTATCCAGATAGATCACTCCCTCGGCCCGGCCATCCTCGTCGACCACGATCTCCCGAACGCAGGCATCGGCCCGTATCTGGCAGTTGCCCGTCCTCAGCGCCTGGGGAATCATGGTAACCAGCATGCTGGACCGCGCGCCGATGGTACAGACGTAACTTTCGCAGAAACCGCAATTCATGACCGGCGGCCGGCCTCCGTATTCCCGCGAGTTGATTGCCAGCGGCGCCGGATACGAGTGCCATCCCAGCTTCTGGGCGGCCATGTCTGCCAGGGCGCCCGAACTGGTTCGCGGCACCGGCGGCATGGGGTAGGGACGGCGTCGCGGCGGATCGAAGGGATTGGCGCCCGCCAGGCCGGATATCCCGACTTCGTATTCGGCCTTCTCGTAGTAATGTTCCAGGTCCCAGTAGTCGATGGGCCAGTCCTGCACGTCCGCGCCGTCCAGGTCGCCGAAAAGGCTTCTTTCCTTGAAATCGTTCTCGTGCAGCCGCCAGGAAATACCGGTGTAATGGAGCGTGCTGCCGCCCACCGTGCTTTGCATGTGAATCCCGTGATCTTCAACGGCCTGATCGTCCGACGACTGCCGGTACGTATTGGGCTGATCGTGGCGATAGATGTTGGGATGGTCATGGTTATTGCTGGCGGGATGCATCGCCTGGAGTTCGTCCTGGTCGAAGTGGCGCGTCTTTTGAAATGATCCCATTTCCATGGCGACCACCTGCAGGCCCTTCGTGCTCAGTTCCTTGGCCATGACCGCGCCGGCGGCGCCTGTGCCGATGACGATGACGTCCGGTCGTCGAATCGTGGGATTGGGCAGGGACATGGGGACTCCGAAACTACGCTTCGCCGACGATTCTACTCTTCATCGGACCGTCATATGGCTTCCATTCGGGGTATTCGATCTCCGGAATGGTCATGTCGAATTCACTGAAAGGGGGATCGTAGCCAAAAGCCGCGCGACCTGGAAATCGGATCAGCTTCCATCCGGTCTCGCGATAGTTTCCGCCATAGGAGGGATCACTGAACATGCCCTCCATGGTATGCGTGACCAGCATGCGCAGGAAATCCCTGGCGCCCATGGGGGCGTCGTCCGGCCAGTTCCGCGGGGACCTTGCACGGTCGATACCCATCAGGGCCCTGCGCTGATTTCTTGTATCGAGATCCAGGAAGCCGGCTTCGTGCGAGAGCTGACAGTACCGGTCGAAAGCGGCCAGGCCGGAGACATAGGACTCCTTGTATTCGGCCCGGTGGCTGCCGAGGGCCCGGTCGATGTATACGATCACGCGGGCTTCCGCCGCACCGGGGTCGTTGTCGTCGGACGGCATGATCATCCGGGTCAGCGCGTCCACGGTACGGCCCTGGCGGGCGTCCAGGTTCTGCCAGGTGTATTCGAAGGGAGGTGTTTCCTGGGCGTCGATCGCACCGGTACGGGACAGCACGCCAAGTGTTATCACTCCACCGGTCGCCCGTGCGGTATTGGAAAGAAACGATCGGCGGGAAAACGGCTTTGACGTCATGGATTCCAGGCTCCCGACTCTATAGTTTCCATCGTTCGAATGCACATCAGGACTGTATACACATATCGCGTTGATTTATTCAATCTATCCGCTTCGAAAATACGGTTGAAAACCGGGTTGACAATAGAATTCGGCAGGGTTCTGATCGCGCGGGCAAAGAGGTTGACGGCAATACCCGCGAATCTATATTCATAAAGCATGAACATTCTGAAGCCGCAGGCCCTCAAACCAGGTGATACAATCGGGATCGTCGCACCGGCCAGCCATTCCGCGCTCCCGAGCGCGCTGCTGAACGGCCGCCGTTCACTCGAAGCCCTCGGATTCCACACGGTGACCGCACCGCACCTGGCGGACAGGCACGGTTTTCTGGCCGGCCGGGACGCCGACCGCCTGGCCGACCTGGAAGGCATGTTCACCGATCCAGATATCCATGGAATCGTTTGCCTTCGCGGCGGATACGGGTCCGTCCGCATGCTGCAGCGCATGGATTTCGATATCGTCCGCACCAACCCCAAGGTCTTCGTCGGATACAGCGACATAACCGCCCTCCATGGGGCAATCCATCAACGTACCGGCCTGGTCACCTTTTGGGGTCCCATGGTTGCCTCGGATATGAGTCCGGGTTTCCACCCATACAACCGGGATGCCTTCATGAAGGCGGTTACAGGAGCCGATTCCATAGGCAGCATCGTGCATCCCGAGGACATGCCTCCCGTGCAGACCATTCATGGCGGCATGGCCGCGGGCCCTCTGATCGGTGGCACGCTTTCGTTACTCGCGGCCGCGGTCGGAACACCTTACGAATTCGAGTACGACGGTGCGATCCTGTTTTTCGAGGACGTAGGCGAGGAGCCCCACCGGATCGACCGGATGCTGACGCAACTGCTTCAGTCCGGCAGGCTGGATTGCCTGTCCGGGATCGTAATCGGAGAATGTGCCGGGTGTGGCAGCGCGCCTGACAATCCCGCTTTCCCCTATGGCAACTTCAGTATAGAAGAAGTGTTCCTGGACCGGCTTCAACCGCTCGGAATCCCGGTAATCTATGGCCTGGGCATCGGTCACGGGACGTTCAAGGCGACCCTGCCTCTGGGGGTACGGGCTACGCTGGACGGGGATGCACGCACCCTCGCAATCGACGAACCCGGTGTCATTTAGTCTCGACGTTCCGCATCGCCTCCCGCGCGGCAAACGGAATGTATGACAGGGAAAACCTATGGTCAGTCACATCTTGCTGGATGTACCATTGCCGCCCGCCGTGCTGGACCTGTTCGAGCCCGGGGATACATTCCTTCTGCTTGACGATCTGTCCGACGGAGACGACCGGTGGGGTCTCGTCGAAGCCTATCTTACCTATGGCCATCCTCCGACGGATGGGGAAACAATGGACCGCATGCCGAACCTGAAGGTCATCAGCAACTTCGGGGTTGGTGTCGACCACATCGATACCGAGGCGGCCCGGGGGCGGGGCATTCCCGTAGGCAATACGCCGAACCTGCTCGACGGCGCAACGGCGGACATGACCTTTACCCTCCTGATGGCGGCGGCACGGCGGGTCGTCATAGGGGACCGGTTCGCCCGCAGCCCCGAATTCATCCATTACGATCCCAGCATTCTGCACGGATTTGAGGTGCACGGCAGCACCATCGGCATTATCGGCATGGGCAGCATCGGGAAGCAGGTCGCCAGGCGGGCCGCCGGATTCGACATGGAGATCGTTTACCACAATCGCAGGCGGGATCCTGACGACCACATCTACCAGGCCCGGTACGTCGCGCTGGAATCGTTGCTCGATGTATCGGACTTCGTGACGTTGAACTGTCCGCTCACCGATCAGACACGTGGACTGATCGACGAAGACGCCTTAAAACGCATGAAGAGAACCGCCGTCCTGGTCAACCTGGCGCGGGGCGGCGTAGTGGACCATGACGCCCTTTACAACGCACTGAGCAACGACTGGATCGCTGCGGCGGCGCTGGACGTCACCGAACCCGAACCGTTGCCGAGACATCACCCGCTGCTTGGGCTGGACAACCTGGTGATCGCACCCCACCTGGGCAGCGCGACTACGCGCACGCGCCACGCGATGGCCCGCTTGACCGTGGACAATCTCAAGGCGGGACTGGCCGGCCGGACACTGCCCAGCCGCGTCGTCTGAGGTTGGTTTTATTCCGTTGCGGCCCGAGAGGGATGATATGGTGTTGGACTCCTCGCAGAAAAGATTCTTCATCGATTTCGGTTACCTCGTCCTGCCCGGTCTCATGCGTGAGGAGGCACCGTGGATCATCGAAGAATTCGAGCGCGTGTTTGCCCGGGCCGGTGTCGTACATGACGGCAGCAAGCGGTCGAGCCTGGGACCCTTCATCGAACGCAGCGCCCGCCTGTGTTCGATGCTGGACAACCCGAAGGTCAACGGACTGCTCGCAGGCCTCCTGGGAGAGGACTTTAACTACCTGGGCAGCGGCGGCGAGTTGTACGTCGGCGACGGCATGTGGCATCCGGACTGTCATGGAGACCCGATACGCCAGCTCAAGTGGGCAATGTATCTCGATCATCTGACCCAGAATACGGGCGCCCTGAGACTCGTCCCGGGTTCCCACCGGCACGGATGGCAGGGTAATCTCGACACCCAGGCGCTCTGGGGCATCGGCATGGAGGATGTCCCCTGCGTCGCCCCCGACAATGCGCCGGGCGACGTGATCGTGTTCAACCAGATGACCCTGCACAATGCCCTTGGCGGCGGTAATCGCCGGCGCATGTTGAACCTATTGGCCTGCTCATCGTGCCGTACGGAAGCCGAACTGGATTTTCTCAAGCGCAGACTTCCGGCTTCCCGCGCGGAACTGCATTGGGAGATCATGCGCGGTACCGCGACGGCCGAACGCATGCGCCACCTGGAGCAACCATGGACCCTGCTGAGCTGACCGGAGTTGACAAGAACCTGACCCGGTACGGAGATACGGAGTTCAGCCGGTACATGCGCAGGGCCTTCCTGTCCTCCGCGGGCTACGACGCCGATGATCTCAACCGGCCGATCATCGGCATCGCCGATACCTCATCGGATTATACGACCTGCCATCGGGACATGCCCGCGCTGTTGGAGGGCGTCCGGAGAGGAATCACCCAGGCGGGCGGACTCGCCCTCGCATTTCCCACGATCTCGCTGGCCGAAACCCAGTTGTCCCCCACGTCCATGCTGTTCCGCAACCTGATGGCCATGGGCACGGAGGAAATGATCCGGTCACAGCCAATGGACGGCGTCGTGCTGCTCGGGGGTTGCGACAAAACCGTACCTGCCCAGCTCATGGCCGCCGTCTCCGCCGGTGTCCCCGCGATCTCGCTCGTAACCGGCGCCATGCGCACGGGCAGCTGGCATGGCGATCGCCTCGGCGCCTGTACGGATTGCCGGCGTTACTGGCTGCGGCATCGCGCCGGCGAGATCGACCGGGAGGAAATCGGTGAAATCGAACAGGCCCTGTGCCCAACGGGCGGAACGTGCATGGTCATGGGCACGGCCTCCACCATGGCCTGCATAACGGCCACCCTGGGCCTGATGCTGCCCGGAGGAGCCACGCCGCTTTCCGGATCGGCGGACCGACTCAGGCAGGCGGTGATGACGGGGAGACGCATAGTCGAATTGGCAAGAGACGGCCAGTCACCGGACAGGTTTCTGACCGGGGCTTCTTTCAACAACGCGGCCATCGTACTCGCCGCGCTGGGAGGCTCCACCAACGCCGTGATACATCTCATCGCCATCGCACGGCGGGCGGGGGTCGAACTTACGCTGGAAGACCTTCACGACGCAGCGCGTGAAACCCCGGTGCTGGTGAACTGCAAGCCCGTGGGTACGGGATACATGGAAGACTTTCACAAGGCGGGCGGCCTGCCCGTACTGTGGAAGGCCTTGCAGTCCAGGCTGAACCTGGATGCGATGAACGTGAATGGCTTGGCACTGGGAGAGATGCTGAAGGATACGCCGGCGCCGGCCGGGTGGCAGGATAACATCGGCACGCTGGAACACCCCATCGGCCCGCCCGGTGCGCTGGTCGTCCTGCGCGGTACACTCGCACCCGACGGTGCGCTGATCAAACGGGCCGCGGCTGCTTCGGACCTGCAGCGGCACCGGGGTCCGGCGGCCGTATTCGAGTCACCCGACGACGTTGCGGCCCGGATCGACGACCCGGTATTGGGATTGACCCCCGATCACGTCCTCGTGATGCGGAATGCCGGTCCCGTGGCCATGGGCATGCCGGAGGCCGGTTCGCTTCCCATACCGGCCTACCTGGCGAAAAAGGACGTCGTGGACATGGTGCGCGTTTCCGATGCGAGGATGAGCGGCACGGCCTACGGCACGGTCGTGTTGCACTGCTGCCCTGAAGCCGCCGTGGGCGGTCCGCTGGCGCTCGTAAGAGACGGAGACCTCATCGAACTAGACGTGGCGCAACGGCGCCTGGACCTGTGCGTATCCGAGGAAGAATTGACCCGGCGAAAAACCAGTCACGTACCTCCCCCTTCGCCCGAAAGAGGGTGGCGCAGGCTATACGCCGAACATGTCCTTCCCGCGCACCTGGGCGCCGACCTGGATTTTCTCTAGCATATACAGGAACAGTAAGTTGAATGAGTTAGTTGAGACATTAAATGCCGGTCTCTTAATGCACACGAACGACGCAATCAGCAAAGGAATACCACCATGGCTGAAAACCGATTTGATCTGAAACTGCGCCGAGATGAACTGGCGCGGGAAAACGGCTTCGCCGTGTGGAGAACCATCATCACAGATACGACCTGGGACCCGTCACAGACCGCCCTTGTGTTGTGCGACATATGGGATTCGCACTGGTGCCGCGGAGCAGTCGAGCGGCTGAACGCCATGACCCCTCGGATGAACGACGTGGTGACCGCCTGCCGAGACCGGGGCATTCTGATTGTTCACGCCCCATCCGACACGCTGGAATTCTACAGGGATGCCCCGGCAAGAAAAAGGGCCGAGTCGGTGCCGGTCGTGCATCCACCGCCGGACCGCGATCTGCCGGATCCCCCGCTCCCGGTCGATGCATCCGACGAAGGTGCGGATACGGGCGAGACGAAAACCTTCAGCGCATGGTCCCGCCAGCATCCGGATATCTTCATCGACCAGGACAAAGATCTCATGTCCGACAACGGTCCGCAGATCTATGCCTGCTTCCAGCACTACGGAATACGCAACATGCTGATGATGGGCGTACACACAAACATGTGCATCCTCCATCGATCCTTTGGGATAAAGCAAATGGTCCGCTGGGGCGTTCCCGTGGCGCTGGTACGCGACCTCACCGATATCATGTACAATCCCGCGATGCCGCCCTACGTCAGTCATGAAGAAGGCACGCGCCTGGTGGTATCTTTCATCGAGAAGCACTGGTGCCCCACCGTACACAGTTTGGAAATCCTGCCGTAATCATACAGCGAGAGACGGGATACGACCTTCCTGTCGCGTTCGTATCCCCGGATCGGATTCAAAGGTGAATCGATGAAGCGCAGGCTGGACCTACTGTCCGTGGGGGACGGAAATCTTGACGTCTGGATGCGCGTGCCGCGCCATACCGGCGGTCTCACGGGAGGCGTGCGGGAAACCGGCATTGTCGGCGACGCCTGCCGGATCGGACCTGGGGGAGCGGCCGCGAACGTGGCCATAGGGATGGCGCGGCTCGGCGCGCGCACGGCCTTTGTCGGCGCGATCGGCGACGACACGCCCGGTGCGCAGTTCGCGGATAACATGCGGGAACACGGCGTTGATGTATCCCATCTCCACGTCATGGCCGGCCAGGCGACTTCCCTGGCCTGCATGTTCGAGACGCCCGACCGGGAGTACGCGTTCTACGTGTGCCCGGGTCCCAGGTCCATTCCTTCCCACCGCCTCCCAAGCGGTTTCGTCCGGTCGGCACGTATCCTTTACGTAACCGGCCATGTGCTTACCGAAGAAGAAGCGACCTGCGATGTCATAATCGACGCGATGGCAACGGCACGCGATGCCGGCGTGACGGTAGCGCTGGACCCTGGAAAGTACTGGCTCAATCCCTCGCTGGAATCCCGTGTGCATGAGGCTGTGAAGCTGACGGACATCATCCTGCCCAACCGCATGGAAGCGGAGCGACTCACGGGCCGGCGCACTCCCCGTGACGCCGCCGGCGACCTGCTGGCGGCGGGTGTCGGCATTGTAGCCGTGACGATGGGTGACGGGGGCTGCCTGGCGGCGTGTGCAGACCGCATGATCGAGCGGTCCGCATACCGAACCGGGATCGTTTCCACGGTAGGCGCCGGCGACGCATTCGCCAGCGGGATGCTCTACAGTTTCCTCGCGAAGGAGAGCCTGGAGGACATGGCGTCTTTTGCGAATGCCGCGGCGGCCATCAAGATAGGCACACCCGGTGCGGCGGAAGGGATGCCCGGCGCGGATGAGGTCAGGTCGTTTCTGCGGGTAAACGCTTAACCGGCTTACGTGTTCCGAACTACTTCCTGCTTCCCGCGTAAAAAGGCAGATTCACCACCTCGGCCGGGATGTGCCTGCCCCTTATAGTCACCGCCAGGACCGTGCCGGGTTCCGCCCGATCAACGGACACGAACCCCGTCCCGATTCCATGTCCCAGCGTGGGCGAAATCGCGCCGCTGACGACTTGCCCCACCGGGCTTCCGTCGTGAACGATCTCATATCCCTGCCTGGGTATTCCCCTTTCCTGCATCCTCAGCCCGACCAGTTTTCGTTTCACGCCTGCTCGTTTGAGACGCTTGAGGGCATCCCGTCCGGTAAACGCTGGTTTCTTCAGCCTGACCGTCCATCCCAGACCGGCTTCGAACGGATTGATCGATTCGTCGATCTCGTGTCCGTACAGCGCGAGTCCGGCTTCCAGTCGAAGGGTATCTCTTGCCCCCAGGCCGCACGGCTGCAATCCTGCCGAAGCACCGGAATCCATCAGGAGGTCCCATAGCGCGGCGGCATGCTCGGCCGGATACCAGATTTCGAAACCGTCCTCGCCCGTGTATCCGGTCCGAAACACCCTGGCTTCAATTCCCCCTATGCGGGTTACAACGAATTCCTGAAACCTTAGCGCGTCCAATCCGGCCTCCGTCAGCGGATCGAGTATTTCCTCGCTGCGGGGTCCCTGCAACGCGATGAGCATACTCTCCTCGCTCAGATCGCGTATTTCGACGTTGTACGCGGAGACGGACCGGCGAAACCAGGCAAGGTCCTTTTCCCTGTTGCCCGCGTTGGGAATGACCAGCAGACGGTCCGGCATCCGGTAAACCAGGAAATCATCGATTACGCCGCCGTCGTCAGCGCAGGCCAGGGTATACTGTGACCGAAAGGGCTTGAGCCGTTCGACGTCGTTTACCGTAATGCGATTCACGAAGTCCACGGCGTCCGGCCCGCATATCTCGACGCGGCCCATGTGGGAAACGTCGAACAGGCCGGCCCGGGTGCGAACCGCGTGATGTTCAGTCAGAATCCCCTCGTACTGAACCGGCATCTCCCAGCCGCTGAACGGCACCAGTTTCGCACCCAGGTCCATGTGGCGCCCATACAGCGCGGTTCTGCGTAGTTCCGACATGAGATGCTCCCGGCGTCTGAGATGCTCCCGGCGATTGAGATGCTCCCGGCGTTAATACACAACGTTCACCCCTCGCATTTAACGCACGGTCCTTTGACGGTGTCAATACAAAAACGAGATTCGTGATGCGTTTCCGACTGATTGGGACAGACGGATATCGCAGGTCAACGAACACGCGTCATCTATCATCAGAAGGAATAACCCGATCATGATAAGAAAACACCATTTTGCCGTCACTGCACTATGCCTGTGTCTCACCGGAAAAGCCGCGGGTTCGGATGTCGTTATATCGGAGGTCCTGGCCGATCCTCATACAGAATCAAAAGGCGAGTTTGTCGAACTCTACAACGCGGGAGACGAACCGGTTGATCTCGACGGATGGCCCCTCGGTGATTCAAGGGATGTGAACGATACGATCATGGACTTCACCGGCCCACATGACATCGGCCTCGCAGGTACCGTACTGGCGCCGGGTGCATACGCGCTCGTCGTGGATCCTGATTACGAAGGAGCATACAACGTCCGGGTCGGCGTGGAAGGCGATCCCGCGAGCCTCCTTATGCTGACGGTCAAGGGCGACCGTACCCTTGGCAATGGGCTCGGCAACAGCCAGGACCTGGTCTTCATAAAGAAAGACGATATCACGATCGACCAGTTCGCATGGACCGAATCGGCGGGCGGTAACGGCATCTCCTGGGAGCGGACGCGATTGGACTTGCCCGTGGATGCAGCCAATCTCTTGTCGTCCGAACATCCCGATGGTTCGACTCCGGGGTTCAGAAACAGCACGTCGAACGATCCGCCTGCCGCACCGGAGCCGGAGGAACCCGGGGAACCGATCGTTCCAGAAGAACCGCATGAACCTGGCGGACCGGAGGACCCCGCCGAACCGACGGAGCCGGAAACGCCCACCGGGCCTGTTGATCCCGCCGAACCGGACGAGCCTGTCGAGCCCGGGGAGCCCGACCAGCCTGCTGAACCGACGGAACCCGGGGTGCCCGGGGATCCGGACGAGCCTGTCGAGCCCGGTGAGCCCGACGAACCGAACGAGCCTGTCGAGCCCGACGAGCCTGCTGAACCGCAGGAGCCCATGGACCCCGAAAAAACCGACGGGCCGACGGAGCCGGAAACGCCCACCGGGCCCGTTGATCCGTCGGAACCGATGCCTCCTCAGAACGCCGACCGGTCCTTGGAAAACGTGTTTATCAATGAAATCATGTTCAACCCGGGTCCGAACCGAACAGAATGGATTGAATTACACAACAGGGGAAGGACCGAGATTGATCTTGCCGGCAGTATGCTGAGGCTGGATCACGTTGACCGGACGCGGCTCATTTCCTCGGATCGCCTCGTGATCGAAGGCCAGGGGTTTCTCGTCATTGCGCACGACGCGGTCCTGTTCCATGAGACGTATCCCGGATTCGCAGGAATCGCGGTGGAAGCGGTGGGCGGTTGGGAGCGACTCCGAAACAGCGGTGCAAGGTTGTTGCTCCTGGATGCAGGTGGCAAAACCATACACGATGCGGAGTACGACGAGGAATCAAATCCCGATCCAGGCCGTTCCGTGGAACTGGTAAACCCGGACTTCGAGCCACAGATCTGGGGGCCTTCTGCCGATCCCGAAGGGAGCACTCCGGGCCGGAGGAACGCGCTGAATGTAACTCATATCCCCGACGGAGTTTCGCTCCACGTCGCCAACAATCCATTCTCCCCGGATGGCGACAATTATGAGGACATTTGCCTGGTGACTGTTGAACTGCCCGCATCCCACGGCATTCTGCATGCCATGGTTTTCGATATCAGCGGTCGATTTCTCAAAACGCTCATTAATCAGACTGCCGTAGCCAGCCGGCATGTATTCTCCTGGGACGGAACGGATCAACACGGACGCAGCCTGCCCGTCGGTCCGTACATTCTATACGTGGAACAGATGCTGCCCACACTCGACAGGCTGACGGCTTCCAAGCACGTGGTTGTGATCGCATCTTCGCCATGAACAGCCGGATATTCTACTTGACACGGGCTATCAGTGTCCCTTGATTTACAGTGGCTCCACGCAAAAATGCTGCTGAACGCCAAGAGCTGAATCGGGTCGCGTACAGAGATAGCTACATGAACAATATCGTGGTTTTCAGCGGCTCTTCCCATCCTGCTCTTTCGGAAGAGGTATGCCACTGCCTGAACGTGCCGCTGAGAGCCAGTACCCTGACACGGTTCAGCAATGATTGCCTCCAGGTCCAGTTGAATGCGAACTGCCGCGAAGGTGATGTTTACATCATCCAGCCGCTGGGTCCCCCCGTGCAGGAAAACCTGGTTGAGCTGCTGTTGATGCTGGATGCCGCGCGCGGTGCGTCAGCGGCTCGCACCACCGCCGTCCTTCCTTATTACTCCTACTCGAGATCCGACAAGAAGGATGCGCCCCGAATTTCCATCGCTGGACGCCTGGTGGCCGATCTGCTGGGCACGGCTGGAGCCAATCGCATACTCACGCTGCAAATGCATCAACCGCAGGTACACGGTTTTTTCAGTATACCGGTGGATCATTTGAACGCGATCAAAGTCCTTGCCCAACATTTCCAGCAGCGGGATCTGAGCAATACGGTCGTGGTGTCGCCGGACCTGGGTAACGCAAAGAACGCTGCCCATTTCGCGCGGCAACTGATGCTGCCGGTTGCGGCGGGCAACAAGCGCCGCATATCGGACGAAAAGGTCGTGATCGACATGATTGTGGGCGATGTTACCGGCAAAAACGCGATCATCATGGACGATGAGGTCGCGACCGGCGGCAGCATCATCGAGCTGATCCAACGGCTGGAGGAACGCGACGTACAAAAGGTGTCCGTCGCATGTACACACGGTGTGTTCAGCGGAAAGGCTATAGAGAGATTCGCAAACTGTTCCCGGATCGATGAGATTGTCACGACCAACACGGTTCCAATAGGCGAAGACAAGCGACTTCCCAATATGGTGATTCTATCCGTCGCTTCATTATTGGCCGAGACGATTCGAAGAATCCATAACGGAGAATCGGTGAGCAGCCTGTTTGCCGATACGATGTAGTTTCCGGCCGGAGGGGTTTCTCCCGGATTGCCGCCCAACGCGGAAAACCGGTCGGAATACCGAACGCGGGATTAACCAGTTTCATGGAGGAAAAGGATGGATAAGATCAAACGGCGCGAGTTTCTGAAGACGGCATCAACGGCTGGATTGGCCGGTGGTGCCGCGCTTGTTGCTGGTTGCGGGTCCGGACAGGAAAACAGCGGTCCCGCCATCCGCACGGATAAGAACTACGAATGGAAGATGGTCACTACCTGGACGCCGAATTTACCCATATTGCAGGAGAGTGCGCGGCTGTTTGCAGAATGGGTGGAGGAAATGTCCGAGGGACGAATGAAGATTACGGTGTATGCGGGTGGCGAGTTGATTCCAGCCCTTGAAGGATTCGAAGCGGTGAGCCAGGGGGTGGCGGAGTTGGGACACGGCGCCTCGTACTACTGGGCGGGGAAAGCGCCTGCCACCCAGTTCTTCTCGTCGGTACCCTTCGGTATGAACGCGCAACAGGTTACGGCCTGGCTTTACAGTGGAGGCGGTTTGAAGCTGTGGGAGGAAATCTACGCCCCCTTCAACCTGATACCCATGCCCGCGGGCAATACCGGATTCCAGATGGGCGGCTGGTTCAGGAAGGAAATCAACACGGCCGACGATCTGCGCGGACTGAAAATGCGCATACCAGGCCTTGGAGGAGACGTGATCAAGCGGGCGGGTGGTTCTGCCATTTTATCACCCGTTGGAGAGATCTACACCAACCTCGAACGCGGCGTAATCGACGCGACCGAATGGATCGGTCCCTACCACGATTACCTCATGGGTTTTTACAGAGCGGCGCAGTACTACTACTATCCGGGATGGCACGAGCCGGGAACCGTGACGGAACTCATGGTCAATAAAAGCGCCTTCGAGGAACTTCCCGCATATCTGCAGACGGTGATCCGGACCGCGGCGGCCCGCTCGACGCACTGGGTGCTTTCCGAATTCGATGCCAGGAACAACGAATACCTTCAGAAACTGATCAACGAAGAAGGGGTACAGCTTCGGCGCTTTCCGGATGCCGTACTAACGACACTCAAGGGTTACTCGGAGGAAGTCATCGCCCAGTTGATCGAAACCGACGAAGACAGCAAGAAGGTGTACGAATCCTTCACGACTTTTCGGAAGACAGTCAGCGGCTGGACGGACCTTGGGGAGAAGATCTACTACTCGGGAGCGATGGGATAGGCTGGGACCATAAGCGGAAACGGTAACGTCCGCTGGGACATCTTCCGGCCGAATCATTCGAAGACGCCTGCAATTCGGGCTATCCACCCGGTCGATGCGTCACAGTACAACAGGTCGTTGCCGCATCGCGCCAAACCGTGCGGTTCCGGAAGGTCCGGAGCGATTTGTATCTCGTCGCGCACATCACCGGTTTCGATGTCCAGTTTGGCAACGACACGGTCCATCTTGAAGACCATCCACAGGGCATCGTCCTCGGTCCTTACGACACCGTGACCGGCGTCGTAAGGCAGTGGGATGACCCTTTTTACCGACCAGTCCGGGATACGGACCTGGGTGAGTGTTTTTTCCTTGAGCGTGCTCAGCCAGATCGTGCCCGTTTCCACTGAATCATAATCCAGGCCATGGGTGCCGCCAGGCGCGGGAAGCGATCGGCGAAGCAGCGTTGCTCCTGTCAGGGGATCGACCTTGAGGATCTCGCCCGTACCGGACGGGGCATCCGTATGCTTCGGGAAGCGCCACCGTTCGCCCGGTCCGTTCGCGGCCAGCCAGAGACCGCCCTCGCCAAACGACATACCGCTTGTATTGGAAGATTCCGTAGGCAACTCGCGGATTATCCTGGAGACTCCGTACTCGTGGGGGGCTTCAAGGGCCAGTAGCGCTACTCGATCGGTTAATTGATCCACGACCCACAGGCCTTCATCGGTGACCTGCAGTCCATTGGGCGCTCCGTAAGGCGCGCGCATGTAACGGGTGATTTCGGGATTCATGGAATGTTCCGTGGTTATTGACGCTCGACATTAGATTCCAGGTGCTTCATACGCCCGGATGCCCGACCTGATATTGCACTCGTATGTCCTGGTTACTTTCGATCCTTGAGACGGGTCCAGCCTCTACCCGGGTTATATGGCTTCGCTTCGTGAAAACGGTCTCGTAATTCCTTGAAAGCGTCGGGCGTTCTGACCTCCCGTTCGGGATGACTCGAATCCCTGATTACGAAGTCCGCCTCGCTCGGATAGCAGGCCATGGTTACCGGGTCCCGTTCCGGAGTATAGGATTCCGGATCCTCCTCCGCGTTATTCGGCGCATCCATGGACTGATATCTAAGGTCCACGCTCCAGCGTACGATATCGGACCGGTTCACGAAGGAGGCATGAGGCGTCAGATTAGTCATGAACAGGACGTCGCCCAGTTTCATCTGCAAAGGTACGGGATCGCGCCCGGGCAATTCGTCGGCCGGGATTTCCAGGTAGCCGCCGTGCCCACCGGTGTAATGTTTGAATACACCATTTTCATGGGCGCGCGGAATCACGTACAGACAGCCGTTTTCTACCGTCGTATCAACCAGCGGGATCCAACAGGTCACGATAAGGTACCGGTCGCAGTGGGGCAGGAAATAACCCGAGTCCTGGTGCCAGGGTACTTCCGTTCTCGTGTATTCCGGGATCTTCGGACGAATTCTGTACGCGGAAGCGCCCACGATGTCCGGCCCGACCAGGTCGTTAACACAATCTACCAGGTTGTCGTTCCGCAACAGACCGAGCATCTCTTCCCCGCTGAATCCGCCCCCTCCCCGTCCCATGATCATCTTCATGATCTCCTGCCCGGCTTCTTCGGATTCTTCGTATACACGCGCGAGACGGGTCTCGAATCCTGATGCTTCGTACAGATCGGACAACTTTCCTTCGCGGTGCAGACGGTGCGCTCCGTCTGCCACTATTTCGCCCAACGCGGCAATCAACGGCCGCAGTTCATCCCGCTCCAGCAGTCCTTCTTTGACCAGATATCCCTGCGTGTTGAAATGTGCGATTTCCGTTTGTGCAAGTCCCATGGTGCCTCTCGCTTCTCAAATGTACAGCGCGCGGTGCGCCAGGAAACCCGTCCGGCGGCTTACTGGCGTACCGAGCTTCAGATTCGCATCAGGTCAGAAACGTCCAATTCAGTTCTGGGCTGGTAGGGTTTGAGAAAACGCATGATCTCTTCCGACGTGGGCAGGTCCAGGGCTTCGCGGGTTATGGTCTTGAGCTCCTCATAGTCCGCCGAACGGATAAGGCTCTTGATCTCGGGGATATCGATCGGACTCATTGAAAGCTCGTCAACGCCTAAACCCAACAGTATGCAGGCTGCAAGCGGATGAGCCGCCATGGCGCCGCAGACACCTACCCAGATATCGTTGTCGTGTGCGGCATCGATAATCGATGCGACCAGGCGGAGAACCGCCGGGTGGCATGGATTATACAGGGAGGCGATGCTCGGATTGCCCCGATCGGCCGCTACCGTGTACTGGATCAGGTCGTTCGTGCCGATGCTGAAAAAGTCCACTTCCTTCGCCAGATCCTGGGCCGTCAGCGCGGCCGAAGGGATTTCGACCATGATCCCGATCGACATCGATTGATCGACAGGCACACCCGCCTCCAGCAACTCGTCCCTCGCTTCGTTAAAAAGTACCTTTGCCCTTCGGAGTTCATTTAATCCGGATATCATTGGAAACATCAGACTTACGTTACCCTCTACACTGGCCCTCAGGATGGCTCGTAACTGTACCTTGAACATTTCCGGCCGATCAAGGCAGAGCCGGATGCCCCGTTGTCCAAGGGCGGGATTGGCTTCGTCAGGCATCTGTTTGGGCATCTTGTCCGCACCGAGATCCAGCGTGCGTATAATCACGGCATGCGGGGCCATGCGCTGGGCGATTTTCAGATAAGTCCGGGTCTGTTCATCTTCGGAAGGCAATTCGTTACCCACCAGGTACAGGAATTCGGTACGATACAGGCCGATCCCGTCCGCACCGTGATTCAAGACGTCTTCCAATTCAGCCGGCAGCTCGATATTGGCCGAAAGCTCGATGCGCCTGCCGTCCCGCGTCTCTGCCGGCAGGTCATGGAGCTCCTGCAGTTCATGCTCCAAAACTGATAACTGGGATTTCGTTTCCCTGTACCGGCTGATCGTTTCCGGATCCGGATCGAGATGGACCAGCCCGCTGTTGCCGTCGATAATGATCGTCATTCCGTCTGAAATTTCCTGCGTGGCGATGTTCGCGCCTACCACCGCCGGCACGGCCAGACCGCGGGCGACGATCGCCGTATGGGACGTCTGGCCTCCGGCGTCGGTGATGAAGCCGCACACCGCGTCGCGATCGATTTCCGCGGTGTCCGAAGGGGACAGGCTGTGGGCTACGAGCACAGTCTCTCCCTTCATGTTCTCGATCTCCGTGTGCGCGCTACCCGTGAGCTTGGCCAACACCCGGTAGTGAACGTCTTCGAAATCTGCGGTCCGTTCTCGGAAGAATGGATTCGCAATGGAGGAGTAGCTGGCAATCCATCCTCGCATCACATCGTCGAAAACATACTCCGCGTTGGCCTTCTCCCGACGAATACGCACGATGGTGACATCGACGACCTCCGGATCTTCAAGCACGGCCTGGTGGGTACGGAAGATCTTCAGGATGTCCTGGTCGATATCTACCGCGATGCGGCGCTGCAGTTGGGTCAGGTCGTCCAGGGCCTCATCGACCGCGGTCTTGAAGCGCTTGATTTCCGCTTCAACTTTGTCAGAGGAAATCTGACGCTGGTGAATGGCGGCGAAGCGGCGATTGTAAACTAAAGCGCGGCCGATGGCTATGCCTGGTGATGCCGGAATGCCTTTCAGCACGCGGTGCTCATCGCTCATTACACGCCTCCCGGTCCCTGTCGAACATATCGGTTATCGCCTCTATCGCAGCCGTTTCGTCCGGGCCTTCGATTTCCACCGTAATGGAACAGCCGTGTTCTGCAGCCAGCATCATTACACCCATGATGCTCTTTCCATTAACCGGCACTTCGTCCTTGACCAGCGTGATATCCGATTCGAATCGGGAAGCCAAGCGGACCAGTTGTTCGGCGGGTCGCATGTGCAACCCTTTTCTATTCTTAACGGTAACGGTTTTCCGTACCAAGGCGCTGCCCGATTCATTCAGACGTAGGTGAGATGCTTCTATTCGTAATCTTCCCTGCGGTACCTGACACGCTTGCCTTCCTTCATGACCTCCAGCACACGCTGATTCAGTGCCGACGCCGGGTTAATTCCCACTACCTTCAGGAGGTACCTGAGCGCGATCACCTCGGATACGACAGTCAGATTCTTACCGGGATTGATAGGTATACGGACAAAGGGAAGTTCCGCGTCGAGTAACGTAGTGGTCTTCTCATCAAGCGCCGTACGTTCATAGTCGCCGTCGTTGTTCCAGTCTTCCAGATTCACCACCACTTCGATCCGCTTGCGCAAGCGGATGCTCCGGATGCCGAACATGCGCGTTACGTCGATAATCCCGACACCGCGAATCTCCATGAAATGTTGCGTGACCGTGTTGCTCGTACCCATGACGATGCCGCGCCGGATTCGGTACGCGGTGACCACATCGTCCGCAACCAGCCTGTGACCCCGTTCGACGAGATCGAGGGCCGTCTCGCTTTTGCCGATTCCGCTGCGTCCCGTGAACAGCAGGCCTACCCCATACACGTCGACCAGGGCGCCGTGTATGGTCGACATCGGCGCGAAATAGGGTTCCAGGTACTCGACCAGGGAATGTACGAAGGCGTCCGTACTCAGCGTGGTCCCGAGGACGGCGGTCTCGAATCGCTCGGCGGTTTCGGTCAGTTCCCGAGGCGGATCCATGCCCTTCGTTATGACCATGCAGGGGACGCCCAGTTCGAACATTCTGTCCAGCGACGTGGACCGCTGTTTCCCGGACAGACTCTTCAGGTAGGTTAATTCGGTTTCTCCCAGGATTTGAATCCTGTTATTGGAAAACCGCTCGACATATCCCGCCAGCGCGAGTCCCGGCCGGTTCGTCTCCGCGTTTGTGATCTTCCTGGAAAGTCCCGTTTCACCCGTGAGCGGGGACAGTTTCAGATCGACCTGTTCTACCAGGGTCTTGATCAGCAAGGCGCGCGATTTCAAGGGCGATACCGTGGCCATCGTTATTTATCAAGGGGAAAGGTATGTACCTGGTCCGGCATGGCAAATCCGGCTATATCGATACCGGCGCATGCCTGTCCGCTTACTGATTACGCCTAGTCCTGTGATCGTGCAACTTGCCATTGTGTTTTTTTATCTGGCTTTCCATCTTGTTGACCGCCTGATCGAGTGCGGTGTAGGCTTCGGCGTTCTCCTCCTTGCTGGTCAGGATGTGTCCCCCGACGTGTACGTTCAGCTCAACCATATACCGGTATTTTTCCTGTGAGACGATAAGATCCGCACTCAGGATATTGTCGCTGTAACGGTTTAAACGGTCGATCTCTCTATCCGCGTGCTGCTTGTATTCCTCTGCCAATTCGCAGTGGCGGGCCGTCATGGTTTTCTGCACGTTCGCCTCCCTTCCCTGTGTTGCCGATCCGGTCAGATCCTTCTGCGCATTCGCGCAATGGGTATTCCCAGGTTCTCGCGGTACTTCGCCACCGTTCGCCGCTTGATCTGCACGCCCTCCTTCGATCGCAGGATGTCCTCGATAGCCTGATCACTCAGTGGCGCGTGCGCGTCTTCTTCATCGATGATCTGTGCGATCCGGTCCTTGACAGTCTTTGTTGCCAGTTGGCCGTCCGGGACGTCTTCGGCGTTATTCGACGTTTTTTTCTTCAATCGACCATCGAAGAAAAACCTCAGCGCGTAAATCCCTCGGGGAGTCTGTACGTACTTGCCTTGCGTCGCCCGGCTGACGGTCGTTACATGCAGGCCTGCCTCGTCTGCCACCTCCTGAAGAATCATCGGTCTGAGAAAGGACAGGCCCGCATCCAGGAACTCGCGCTGGGCTTTAACGATGCAGTTCGTCACTTTCAACAAGGTAGACCGACGTTGTTCAATGGAGCTCACGAAGTGATTCGCTTCGGTCAACTTTCGCCTCACGTACCGCCGATCCTCTTCTGTGGAATGCTCATGACGGCTCAGGATGACCTGGTACGCACGGCTGACTCGCACCCGGGGGAGGTTGCGGTCGTTGAGATACGCGATGTATTCTCCCTCCACTTTTTCAACAATCAGGTCGGGGTGAATGGCAATTACGGATGAATCCCCGTAGGCAAGCCCGGGGTGGGGATTGAGTCCCGCGACCACATTCAAGGCATCCCCGATTTCTTTCTCGGATGCCCCCATCTTCTTGCGAATCGAAGCGATGCGCCGCAATTTGACGTCGCGCCAGTTTTCGGAAATCATCCGGAACGCGAGCGTATCATGCAAGTCCAGTGCATCCAACTGAAGCATGAGACACTCTCGCAGGTCTCGCGCGCCCACACCGGTAGGTTCGAGGGTCTGTACGATCTTCAGGACCCGTTCCGCCTCGTCGAACGGTAAGCCAGACTCCAGCGCCAGGTCAAGCAACGGAACATCGAACAGGCCGCTGTCGTTCAGATTTCCGATCAGGTATTCACCGATCTCAAGATCCCGTGTGGACAGATCCAGGAGACGCAATTGCTCGACGAGGTACTGTGTGAGCGTTGCCCCCGACTTCCCCTCGCGTTCAAGGATGTTTTGATCTTCCCGTTTTTCAGACTCTTCGCGGGAATCCATCTGGTTGTGCATGCCGTCTTGTATATAGGCATCCCAGTCGATTTTATCCCGATCGGACGTCATTTCTCCAGGGTCGTCCTCACGCGTCGCATCCGGTTCCTCCGCCAGAGATTCGCCCGCTGAATCTTCCTCCGCCTCACGTGTCTCGTCTTCAAGTTCCAGCAGCGGATTCTCCTCGATTTTCGCCTTGATCTCCTGTTCGAGTTCCACCGTGGTGTACTGCAGCAGTTTGAGCGAGTACATCAACTGTGGAGAAAACTGCTGTCTTGTCTGCGGCTGAAGCTGGAATTCCATGGTCTTGCCTTCCGGTTACTCCAGGCGGAACCGCTCGCCGAGATAAATACGGCGCGCTTCTGGGTCATCGGCCAGGTGTTCGGCCGTTCCGGACACGTAAATCCGCCCTTCGGCCATGATATAGGACCGGTCCGTGATCTGTAACGTTTCCCGGACCATGTGATCCGTGACCAGTATGCCCAGGTTTCTTTTCTTCAGGCGCCCGATGATCTCCTGTATATCCTCCACGGCAATGGGATCGATGCCGGCAAATGGCTCATCGAGCAGTATGAATTTCGGTTCGGTTACCAGTACCCGGCTGATTTCGGTTCTACGCCGTTCGCCCCCCGATAGGGTGTAAGCCTTGTGCTTGGCCAGGTGCGCAATGCCGAAATCCTCCAGTAATGCCTCCATCTTCTGTCGCCTGGCCTTGCGGGACATGGGCAGGGTCTCGAGAATGGACATCAGGTTCTGTTCCACCGTCATCCGGCGAAAGATCGAGGGTTCCTGGGCCAGATACCCAATCCCGACGCGGGCCCTGCGGTACATGGGCCAACGTGTGATTTCCCTGCTCTTCCCGGTTTCCAGGTCATCGATCAGTACCCGTCCCGATCCCGGCTTGATCATGCCTACGATCATGTAAAACGAGGTGGTCTTCCCTGCTCCGTTGGGCCCGAGCAGTCCGACCACCTCGCCCTGGTCTACACGTAAGCTCACATCGTCGACCACGCGGTGATTCTGATAGGATTTGACCAGGCTCTCAGCTCGCAGGCACCGCACGAACCCTCCGTTTTCAACGGCTTCCGTCATCGTCTTCCGGTGTGAGATAGGTCCCGTCGACCCCGCCGTCCGCGTTCACCTTGACCGGCTCGCCGCCATCCAGTTCAATCACGATTTCTTTCGCCCGGACCACGTTGTGGCCGGACGGCCCGCTTTCGAGCGTAGACGGATTGTAGTTGCTCACCGCATTCCCGTTCGCAGTTATGGTCCTGACCGCTTCGTCGTCGAAATCCACGATCATGCTACGGCCTTCAATAGTGCTGCGGTCCGTTCCTTCCGTCTTCTCCACGGCATAGGTACCCTTGGCGTTCCCGGTTACCAACGCTTTTGTAACCTTGCCGTCTTCCATTTCGAGGACGATTTCATCCCCGGCGATCTCGCTGTGGACGCTCCGAATCACCGGATTCCCGATCAGATCGATCTTCAGGCCTTCGCCGTCGAAGCGCAAGGTATCGCAAATCCCTTCCAGCGTACCCTTCACGACTTTGACCGAATCGAACACATCGGCAGTTCGATCTTCGAATCCATAGGTCATTCCGTTCCCCGTCACCTCGATTTCGCCTTCGTCGCTTCCCAGACTCCTTACCATTCGGGGCGAGCCACTGAATCGCGCGTTTTGCGTGGCTTTGTAGTACTCCGCGTGGTCGCAGTAAATTGTCACCCCTTCCCCTTCGTCCACCACCACGACGGAATCCTCAGCCAGCGCTTTCAGCAGGGTGTTGGATTCGGTGAAATAGTACTCGAGACGAAAGCCCTCGATGTTTATCCTGCTGCTGCCCTGTTGCCAGGTCATAGCCGGCTTGCCCGTCGCGACAGCGCGATGCGGTTCCTGGGTAAATACCATTCTGTGGCCGGTCAGCACCACGCCGTCCAACTCGTCGTCGAGCTTGACCCGCCCCGCTCCGATAGCCCGTTGATCCTGTTCGTAGTATACCGCGGCTTCGGCGCTGAACGTACTGGTCTCGCGTACCATGCGCACGTTTCCGGCGAGATGCACGATTCCGTTCAGGCGGTCATAACGTACCCTGTCACTGGTCAGCACGGTATTTCCGTGCGACAGTCGCACGGAACCGGCCAGGTCGAAAACCTCATCGACACCGGTAGCCCGGAGGACGCCCGCTTCTTCGATTTGCACCGGCTCGCGCCGCTCCTGGCCCGCCGCCCGCGGAGTAAATAACGCAGCGAGACAGCAGACTGAAACCAGCCACGCGACATGCCTGTTTACAAGGTAGAATATACCTGAATTCCGGCTGGACGTCAAGGGTGTCTCCCCGGCGTGACGGCTATGGAAGCGATCCGAGTCGACGGGGTCATCGCGACTGCGCATCCGGTAAAAGCTGGCCTTTAATGTTGCGTCGTATAGTCCATTGGTGCATGCCCGGATCGGCTTCAAAGCCGTCGCCTGATATGATATCCCGGTCACTGGTCAAACGAACCGCGGCATCCGTTTCAATCACGTTCGCCGCGTTTATCCAGGTCAGGGAATCGGTTTCCAGGGTGCCTCGCTCCAAACTGTAGACGTTTACATCACCCCAGACACGCAGGTCGTGGGTCTGTCCGTCGATTTCACCCCGCTCGGCTTCCAGCGTCGAGGCCATTCCGCCGTCTTCTTCGAAGAATTCAACGAAAACGCCCTCGTCGATGACGGTTACGTTGGTTTCGGAGTAATACAGCCGGTGTCCGGCCCTGATCGTGGCTTCCTGCCTTCCATCCCGGCTAAGGTAGATCGTCGTGTTCCACGCTTCCTGGTCCGGCGACACATCCTCCGTGCCGTTCTCCGGAGCCAGCTGATCGACGGGCCGGCAGGCAGTTGAACATATGATCGCAACCACGACCAGACTTGCCAGAAAAAAGCGGGAAAGCCTTTCCGGTGCAGGGAGATTCAGGCGGGGCCAAACTTGTGAGAGATGCGAATTCGACATGACGGATTATACGCGATATCATCCGGCCAGGCAAGATCAAGTTGGGCGGTCAGCAACTTGCCCGGCCTGCCTGGACGCCTTCCACCTGTCGTGCATCCATACCCACTGCGCCGGCGTTCTCCTGATGAACCGTTCCAATTCCGCGGTATACTCGCACGTCGTCCTTTCTACGTCATCCGGATTTCCTCCGGCGGGCCGGATCGGCGGGCGGACCGTTACGAGATGCGTATCGTCCGGGAGACGATGTATGGCCATGGGAACGATTGGCGCGCCCGACCGGTAGGCCAGCACCGCGGGGCCGGTGGGGGTTCTCGCGGGCCAGCCGAAAAACGGTACCGTGATGCCGGTTCCCCGTGTATCCTGATCCACCAGCAACCCAACAACATGACCCTTCTTCAGCGCGCGAAACACGGCGGTGGCTGCCCTGTCGCGGCTCACGACGTTCAATCCGCCGCGCATCCTGTTTTGCATCAGGAGCGCGTCCAGCCTGGCATCGTACAGCGGCGCGGCCACCACGGTAACGGCAAATCCCTTGAGCGCCAGGTACGTACCCATCAGTTCGAAGTTCCCCAGGTGGGCGCTCACCGCCACGACACCTCTCCCCTCGCCAAAGGCCGATTCCAGGTACGGAAGTCCGTCGGCCCTGACCAGGTCGTCCACGTTTTCCGACGTGACCCGCGGTATACGGGCGACATCCACGACGTTCCGTCCCAGTTCCCGGAAGACGCTCCGGCCCAGTTGCCTGATCTGCCTGCGGGACTTTTCGTCACCGTAGGCCAATGTGAGATTGTCAAGGGTCAGGCGCCTGGACCCGCGGGCGGCCAGGTACGCCACGGCACCGGTCCAGCCGCTGACCGTCAAGGCCCACCGTCTTGGAACCGCATTCATCAGGGCGATGAACGCACGCACCGCGTGATAGATGGCAACATTGCGCAGGCGTTTGATCAGGGAGGCCACGGCCGCACCCCAATGAAATTCAAAAGGCCGCATGGGGCCGCACGACTTCGTCGATCGCCTGCAACCGTTCCAGAAGAGGTTCCAGACGGTCGAGAGGCAACATGCTCGCGGCGTCGCATAGTGCCTCGGAGACACGGGGATGTGTTTCTATAAAAACGGCGTCACAGCCCGTGGCCACGGCCGCACGGGCGAGTGGCTCGATAAACTCGGGCGTCCCTCCACTCGGTTCGCTGCTCGGGCGCCCATACAGCCTTACGACATGGGTGGCGTCGAATACCACGGGATATCCGATCCGCCGCATGATGGGCAGCGACCGCATATCGGCGACGAGATCGTGATATCCGAAAGAGACCCCGCGATCCGTCAGAAGGATTTTCCTGTTACCTGTACTCTCGATTTTTGACACGACCGAAGCCATGTCTCCCGGGGCAAGAAACTGCCCCTTTTTCACGTTGACGGGTTTCCCGGTGCGGGCCAGGGCAAGGGTCAGTTCCGTCTGCATGGACAGATGCGCGGGAAGCTGCAGTATATCGAGAACTTCCGCGGCCGCGTCTACTTCCTGGAGACTGTGCACATCCGAGAGCACCGGAACGCCCAGGTCACGCACTTTTTGCAGCACGCGCAACCCCTCCTGCAGACCGGGGCCCGCGTAATAGTCCACGGAGGAGCGATTCGCCTTCGCGTAAGATGATTTGAAAACGAGCGGCATGCCCAGGCGGCCGGCTACCGCCATCAGGCGTTCAGCGGTCTCCATGACCACGGCTTCGCTTTCGATTACGCAGGGACCGGCAATCAAGGCCAGTCGCCTTCCGCCGCCGATGGCCGCGTCTCCGACGAGGATCTCCTTCATGATGGTCCTTCCTCGGCGGCCAGCCTGCGCTCCGCCTTTTCGAGGTCCCCGGGCACGTCCACTCCGAGCGGGGCGTATCCGGTCGGTTTCACCGCGATCCGGTATCCGTTTTCCAGGGCCCGCAATTGTTCCAGTCGTTCGATGCGCTCCAGCGGCGTCGGTTCCAGCTCGGCGAACGTGAGCAGGAAATCCCGCCGGTATCCATAGAGCCCCACGGTATTGTAGTACCGGTGTTCGCGCAGGTATTCCCCGTCCGGATGCTCACCCGGCCAGGGCAGCGGTGAGCGGGAAAAGTACAGCGCCAGGCCCTGTCCGTCGAACACCACTTTGCCCATGTGGGGATTGAGCAGGTCCTCCGGCCTGGTGATCCGGTGTGCGAGGGTCGTCATGGGCACTTCCGGATCATCGACCAGGGGCCTTACCACCGTTTCGATCGCTTCGGGTGTGATCAACGGTTCATCTCCCTGTATGTTCACGATCACGTCCGAATCCAGACCCCGGACCGCCTCGGCCAGCCTGTCCGTTCCGCTGGGATGGTCGCGCGAAGTCATGATCGGTTCGCCGCCGAACCCGCGGACCGCGTCAGCGATACGCCGGTCGTCGGTGACGACATATAGATCGGTAAGGCAGCGCGCCCGGACGGACCGCTCATACGTGTGTTGTATCATCGGTTTGCCCAGCAAGGGGACCAGCGCCTTGCCGGGGAAACGCGTAGAAGCGTAGCGGGCCGGTATGAGACCCGTTATTCTCCGGATTTCGGATCCCATAACACCTTCAGATGACCTTGGGTACCGTGAAATGGCCGCGATCGGACGCAGGAGCGTTCCGTAACGCTTCCTCCTGGGTCAGCGACGCCCCGACTTCGTCTTCGCGGAATACGTTCTTGAGATGCAATACGTGCGAAGTCGGACCTGCGCCTTTCGTGTCGAGCGTATTCAGCTTCGCCATGTACGCGAGAATGGCGTTCAGCTGGTCCACCAGCTGTTCCCGGTCTTCATCCGAGAACTTCAGGTGCGCCAGCGTCGCGACATGGTCCACATCCTTGACTGTTACCGTCATGGCATACCTCGTTTCCGGGCATCGTTTCACGAATGACCCGTGCTAAATCTTTTCTAACGCCGCGTACTTGACGATTACCTTCTTGGTCGTGTCGGAAAACCGGATCGTCGCCCTCAGGTCGTCCCCGCTTCCCGCGACCTGTAAGATACGCCCCTTGCCCCAGACGGGGTGTTTTACATCCTGTCCCCGGGATATCCGTATACTGCCCGTCGGCGTCTGCACGGTACGGGGCGACGCGATATCGTCTTCGAACGGGGTATCGGAAGCCTTTTCGTCCTGCTGCCACGATGACCGCGTATAAAACCGGCCCGTGCTCTCCCGGGTAACGAGCTCTTCGGGAATCTCGTCGATGAAACGGGACCTCAGCGAGGTCGTGGCACCTCCATATCTCCGCCGCAGATTGGCATGGGTTAGGAACAGTTGCTCCTGCGCGCGGGTGATGCCCACATAGCACAACCGCCGTTCCTCTTCCAGGTCGGCCGGGCTTTCCATCGCGCGCGAGATGGGAAACAGGCCATCTTCCAAACCCGTGATGAAGACGATGGGGAACTCCAGCCCTTTGGCGTTGTGCAGGGTCATCAGGGTGACGCATTCAACGGATTCGTCCCAGCGGTCAATATCGGTTACCAGGGCTACTTCTTCAAGAAATTCGATCAGGCCGGTGACCGGCTGACCCTCTTCGGGCCTTTCGGTCGCCTCTTCAAGCGCGGCCATCAACTCGTTTATGTTCTGGACACGGGCCTCGGCCTCAACGTTTTTTGCTGCCTCCAGTTCCAGTTCACGAAGGTAGCCGGTCTTCTCGAGCAGGCTCCTTGCCGCTTCGGCGCCGGATATCTCATCCAGCCGCGACCTGAGGCGTAGCAGAAATTCCCCGAGATCCGCGGCGGCGCGGGCGGCCTTGCCTGAAAGCTCCTCCTCACCGGCGCGGTACAGCGCCTCCACATAGTCCATGTCCCGTTCAACGGCCAGGCGCTCCACGCGTCCCACGCTGACGGCTCCAAGGCCCCTGGCGGGTATGTTGACCATGCGACGGAAACTGATGACGTCTCTGCCGTTTACCAGGATCTTGAGATAGGCCAGGACGTCCTTGACTTCTTTCCGTTCGAAAAATCTCACGCCGCCTACAATCACGTAGGGCATGCCGGCGCGGCGCAATTCGTCCTCCAGCGTCCGCGACTGGGCGTTGGTTCGATAGAGCAGGGTGAAGTCTCTCAGAGACCTGCCGGCCCCGTTGCGCATCTCCTGGATCTTCCGGGAAATCCACCTTGCCTCGTCCCGTTCGTCCAGCGTCTCCACAAGGCCGATCTTCTCCCCGGTCGGGTTATCCGTCCACAGCTCTTTGCCCTTGCGGTCCTTGTTGTTTCTGATGACCTCGTTCCCCGCCTTCAGAATCAGCCCGGTGGATCGGTAGTTCTGTTCCAGGCGGACGACCCGCGCTTCGGGATAGTCTTTTTCAAATTCGAGGATGTTGCGGATATCCGCGCCCCGCCAGGCGTAGATGGACTGGTCGTCATCCCCCACCACGCAGAGGTTCCTGTACTTTTTAGCCAATCGGTTGATCCATTCGTACTGGGCGCGGTTGGTATCCTGGTACTCATCCACCAGAATGTACTGGAATCGTTCCTGATACCGGCTCAACAGGTCCGGATGCGTCGCGTATCCTTCGGCCAGCCGCATGATCAGATCGTCGAAATCCAGCGCGTTGCAGTCTTCCAGCGCTAGCTGATACGCATCGTAAACTCGGGAAACCACCTGCTGTTCGAAGAAATCACCGTGCTGATCCTTGTATTCGCCAGGCGGTATGAGCCGATCTTTCGCTCCGCTGATATGGTTGCGCACCGCCTCCGGCGCAAAGCGTTTATCGGATATTTCCAGGTCCTTCATCAATCTGCGGATCAGCGTAAGCTGATCATCGCCGTCATAAATCACGAAATCCCGGCGGAAGCCCAGGGTCTCCGCCTCGCGGCGAAGTATCCGCGCGGAGAGCGAATGGAACGTGCCCACCCACTGGGGGACGTCCCCCTGGACGAGCATGCGTTCTATCCGGTCCTTCATCTCCGCGGCCGCCTTGTTCGTGAACGTGACGGCCAGGATGTGATAGGGATCGATGCCGAGATTTTCGACGAGGTGGGCGATCCGGGAGGTCAACACCCGGGTCTTGCCGCTTCCGGCGCCGGCGAGCACAAGCAGCGGTCCATCGAGATGGGACGCGGCCTTGAGTTGAGCGGGATTCAGTTCGCCAGCGAGGTTCATTCACCGATCCCAAACGGCCGTGTGAAGGGACAGTAGATCCGGACTTGGGCTTGCGCCATCCATCTGGAAACCAAGGTGAGTAGCGCGGAAACATAATACACCCCTGTAAGAGACACTGTCAACAGAATCGTGGAACGGAAAGAGGCCGTCCGCAGTCGTTCCAATCAAAGATTCGTTGAATATACGGGCCAGCCCGGTATATTATGGCGGATCGATTTAAACCCGTATATCCGGAGCAAGAGGCGCAGGAACTCTGTCTATGCTGGACTGTCTGACGGAACGCGGAACCGTGTCCGCCGACGTTGAAGCCTTCGAAAACGCACTGGCGTGCTCGCCAGAGAGCCCCTACGGCCCGCTGGGAGCGCGATTCTCCGTCAAAAAACCGATTTATGTGGTCAGGGCTCCAGCGCGGCTGGACTGCATGGGTGGCATAGCGGACTACAGTGGTTCACTGGTTTGCGAGATGACACTCGACCAGGCCGTTTTGTTGGGCATCCAGGCACGGGACGACCGGAAGGTGGTCATACACAGCGCGGGCGTCGACGTACTCGGCATGTCGCCGGACGTTACGCTGGCCCTCGACGACCTGGCACCCGGTGGAAGTACCGTAGACTACGATACCGTAAAACGTAGTTTCTCCCGGACGCCGGAATCGGCCTGGGCAGCGTACGTGGCCGGGGCTTTCAGCGTGTTGCAGGGGGAAAGGCACGTGGATCGTTTCCC
The DNA here is from genome assembly GCA_951812955.1 of uncultured Gemmatimonadota bacterium. Classification (GTDB taxonomy): domain Bacteria; phylum JAAXHH01; class JAAXHH01; order JAAXHH01; family JAAXHH01; genus JAAXHH01. Next base: position 666,475 of record OX638340.1, read on the forward strand.
CCACGGCGCCACCATCGTGCTCGTGAGCGACATCCCGCTTCGGGTGGGCGTCTCTTCCTCAGCCGCGCTGGAAATCGCCGCCATGCAGGGACTGAACCTGCTCTACGGGACCGACCTTGACGGGATGACGCTGGCCGTCCTTTCCCAGAAGGTGGAAAACCACGTGGTCGGCGCGGCCTGCGGCATCATGGACCAGGTCACCTGCGCCATGGGGACCCGGGACTGCCTGCTTTCCCTGTTCTGCCAGCCCCATACCGTACAGGAACAGATTCCCTTGCCGGAAGGGGTTCGTTTTATCGGTATAAACTCCGGCGTCCGTCGGGAGATCAAGAGCTCGCGGTATACAAACAGCCGAATCGGCGCGTTCATGGGCCTTGCGATCATACGGGATAACCTGCGTTCCGGCAACGGAACGGCCTCAAATCCCCGCCTTGGTTACCTGTGCAATCTGTCCACCAGAGAATACGTGGATTTCTACCGATCCCTGCTGCCATCAAGCATCCTGGGGCGGGAGTTTACGCGGCGGTACGTAACCACGCCCGACCCGGTGACGACCGTTGACCCGGCGGTACGGTATATGGTGCGCAGCCGCGTGGAACACCCGGTTTACGAACACCGCAGGGTGAAAGAATTCACCGAATGTATCCGTTCGGCAGGAACCACGGACAAACCGGGACTTCTCGAGCGGGCAGGCAGGTTGATGTATGCCTCCGACTGGAGTTACACGCACCGCTGCGGACTCGGCTGCGCCGAGACGTCCTGGATCGTCCGCGAGATCAGGAAACTGGGCGTTGAAGCGGGATTCTATGGCGCCAAGATAACGGGAGGCGGCGCTGGGGGAACGGTCGCCGTAGCCGGAGACGATCGCATGTTCGGCCACCTGGACAACCTGCTCGAGCGCTACGGTGAATCCACCGGTATCGAGGCACGGCTCTTTAACGGGACTTCGTCGGGCGCACTGGAATTCGGGCACCGAGTCTACCGAATAACCTGAGCGGGTTGCACCGGATTCGAGGGAGTTGCAGGCATTGAATCGTATTCGAAAAGCGGTCATACCCATTGCGGGACACGGCATCCGCATGATGCCGGCGACCCGTGCGGTACGCAAAGCGCTGTTTCCCATCGTGGACGACCGCGGACGGGTACGTCCCGTACTTCAGTTGATCATCGAGGAAGCGCTCAACGCGGAAATCGAGGAAATCGGCCTGGTGATCGCACCGGAAGACAAGGCCCATATTGGCGCCTACTTCTCGCGGTTGCCCGGCCCGTTAAAAAAAGTAATTGGAAATCACGAAGAATTGCTGGAAGCGGCCGAGTTGCCGGGTCGTATTGCGGATAAACTGACCATAATCACCCAGGATCGCCCCAACGGACTCGGCGATGCCGTACTCCGAGCGGCGCCCTGGATCGGCGGCGACCCTTTCCTGGTCATGCTCGGTGACCACCTGTACCTCAGCCATGAAAAAAGATGCTGTGCGCGCCAGTTGCTGGACGCCTACGCGGATCTGCAGGCCCCGGTATCGGGTTTGATCCGCAAGCCCGTAGATGCCATCGGACATTTCGGCACGGTTTCAGGTCGACCCGAACCCCGCTCGAAAGGGCTTTATGCCCTTGACGCCGTGGTGGAAAAACCGGATATAAACCTTGCGCGTGACCGGTTGCGCGTGGAGGGGCTGCCGAAAGATACGTATTACTGCTGGTTTGGCCTGCACGCCATGAAGCCTGACATCTTCGACTGCCTGGCGCGGATGGAAAGGGACGGCGCCGCGGATGGCGGAGAACTGCAGCTGACCGGGGCGCAGGCCATGTTATCGAAGCAGCGAACAACCTACGGACTGGAAATCAACGGCGAGCACTTCGACACAGGCTCGCCGCGTGGATACGTCGATGCCGTCACGGCTTTCGCCGATCCCGCCGGTTTTTCCGGGAATCCTGACAACCGGTAAAACACCGGAACGTGCGCGACCGATCGCCGACCCTGAATCATTCGAACAGTTAACCCCAAGGCGGCACAGTTCGCCTTTCATTTCGTTCAAAACACGAAAAGGAATCCTAGACCATGTCTGTACCGGAAGCTCCATCACGAGAAACGCTCGAATCCCTGCTCATACCGAGCACCGCTACGCTGACTTCCGTGCTCACGGAGTACGGGCTGTATAACACCTTCATGCACGACGTCACACCGCTCGAACCCGGCGCGCGCATGGCGGGACCGGCATTTACCCTGCGGTACATACCCGGCCGGGAAGACATCACGCACGTGCCCGTGGACAATCTGACGGATATGCAGCGCATCGGCATCGAAAGCATTCAGCAGGGCGAGGTGCTCGTGATCGACGCACGGGGTGATACCCGAGCCGGCGTCATGGGCGACATCCTCGCCACGAGAATCCAGCAGCGCGGGGCCGCGGGGGTCGTCAGCGACGGCGCATTCCGGGATACTCCGGCCATCGTGGAGACCGGAATGGCCGCGTACGCCCGGACCATGAACGCCCATAACAGCAAAAGCGTACATTATCCGAGTGACATTCAGCGTCCCATCGCCTGCGGCGGTGTAGCGGTTTTCCCTGGAGATATCGTCGTGGGAGATACAGAAGGCGTGGTGGTCATTCCGCGCCACCTGGCCGAAGAAGTGGCGGCCAAGGCCGTCGCGCAGGAAGACCGGGAAGTGTTCATCCTGGAGAAAATCCAGCAGGGACACAGCATCATCGGCGTATACCCGCCCGATGAGCAAACCCTCGCGGAATACGAGGCGTGGAAGGCTAAAAGGGGCTGAACGCTCAGCCGGTGGCCAAATCCGCGATTCGTTGCAGGGCCACCACCGCCAGCAGTCTCTCCTCGGCGTGCAGGGCCCTGTTCCGGCCTTCGGATTCCAGGCCCGACAGTACCCTGTACGCTAGTTCCACCCCTTCCAAACCCGCCGAAGAATCTCCCGCAGGCGCCGCATCCACGGCAGAAACGTCCGGTAAATCGGTACGCACCGTGCGAAGTACTTCCCTTGCGATTTCGACGAGTTGCTTCAGCATCTCACCGGTTTGTTGCCGTTCGAAAGCGGCCATCGCCCGGTCGACTGCGGCCGTGTACCGATCCCTCGCATCTCGCTCGACATGTGACCAGCCGCCCAGTTGCCGGCGGACGGACCGGAATAACCGTACCGTCGACCGGTCCTGGTTCATCTCACCGGCCTGAAGCAACTGATACAGGAGATCCGGGGCGCCAAGGAGATGCCCCGCCGACATGATCAGTACACCGCGTTCGAGACTGGTTTCGCTGGTCCTGATGAGGTCCTGAAGCCGGCTCAGTATCCCGGTATTGCCCATTCTGGCCAGCGTTTCCAGGGTAGTCTGGACGATCGCGGGGTCCCGTTCGTGTTCGAGCAGGGCTTCCAGCGCCGTCTCAACGCGCCGGTCCCCGATTCGATCGAGGGCGATTACGGCGCTTCGCCGGATGCCGGGGCGTTCATCGTGAAGCAGGGTCACCAGGATGTTGAGGCTGAGCGACGACGGCACCGAGCCCAGGGCCTCCACGGCCTCCTCGGCGATGTCAGACGATGGGTTTCCCACGCATTCGAGCAGTGGGTTCACGGCCTCTTCCGCGCCGATCCTGCTCAGGGACTGCACTGCTTCCCGCCGCACGTTGCGATCGCTGTCATCCAGCAACGCGATCAACTCGTCCACAGCCAGGTGACTTCCGGTTTCGCCCAGTTCACGGGCCGCCCGGGCCCGGACCGTTGGATTGCTGGATTTTCCCATGCGCACCAGGTGCCAGAGGGTCGCAATGGGATTCCCCTTGCGCACCCGGTTGATCACGTCACGGGGGGAGACCTGCGAATCGGAGACCAGGCGGGCCAGCAGGCCCATGTAGGATATTCGAAGCACCCCGTTGGCGAGGAAGAGGTATTGCAGTCCCGCGAAGGTGTAGCCGAAGAAGGATACGGCAGGTATGGAGGTACACAGTTCGGCGGCTATTCCACCGATTATGGCGCCGCACGCCGCGCATCCTCTCGATACCGCGGAGTAGCATCCCAGGAATGCGGAGCGGTTGGCCGCCGGGGCCGTTTTGACGATGAGATTGAACCGGGCCGTACCCCATCCCGCGCTCATGCTGCCGCCCCAGATCTGCACCAGCGGCACCATGACCCAGTAGTTGTCCAGCGTTACGAATCCCCATCCCAGCGGGAAAATGGCCAGTCCCGTGGCGGTAAGCGACATGACCGGCTTGTAACCGTACTTGTCCGCCAGGTAGCCCCAGAATGGATTCATGATGATCGTCGCGATAGTTTGTATTGCCGAGAAAACCGCGATCTGGGCGTAGGATACTTCGAGCGTCCGCAGCATGTAGACCGTGAAGAATGGCGCGGCGATCTGGGCGATGACGAGCCGCCCTGAAACCAGGAACATCAATTTGCGAAAAGGAGCGTGCCGGAAGGGGAGACGAAGCAGCTGGTTCGGCGGGACGCGCTCGCCCCTGCTCTTTCGCGGTTCGGGAATGCACGACCAGGCCCAGATCCCGAATCCTGAAAAGACCACGGCCACGATGAATATGATACTGAAACCCTCCTGCGAGTCGCCCGCGGCGTATGTACTCAGGAAGAATCCCGCGCACACCGACGTGATCAGGCCGGCGGACGCCGTCAGGCTGCGCTGGCGCGCGACGAAGCGGCCGCGGATCTCGTCGGGAATCAGGTCGGTCAGCCAGGACTGACGCGCCGGAGAAACCAGGGACATGGCGGCTTTCGATAAAGCGATGCAGGCTATGAGCGCCAGTAGTTGGTTCCCTTCGAAGAAGAGAAAGGGAATGAAGGCGATGGGCAGCCAGAGGGATGTGCTGACGCCATTGGCAAGCAGGCACAGCGTTTTGCGCCGGGGCAGGCGTTCGATAAGTAGCGGAGAGAAAGCCTGTAACAACTGACCGATGGAAATGGAGGCGGAAATAAAGCCGATCATGGCGGTGGATGCACCGAGATGCAGGGCGTAACCGGTGGTGTAAACGCCGGTGGTTATCGCGGAATGGACCGACTCGAGCATGCCGTTCACGTTCCACATGCGCATTCCGCGCGCCGTCTGCAACCGGGTCAGTTTTCTCTCTTGTTGCACGATCTACAGTCTCCGGTTCCTGGACAGTATCCAGCTTACCGCCGTACCGACGGCAAGATTCACGCCCAATGCCATCGGACTGATCCACATGAAGCTGACTGGGTCGCTCCCATCGGGCAGCATGCCGAACAGCGGCCCGGAGAAGGCGATCAGCGAAGCGGTGAGGATGCCGCACACGGCGCCCGCGACGACGCCGGCCGGGCGGGCGAACGGCACGAACAACGCGAAGACGAACAGGGCGAAAATGGGCGTCGTCAGCAGGTTCGAAGTCTTGTTGGTTACCGCCGTGATGTTGCCGGGCACCAGTTCCATCAGCGAGCTCGCGCCCACGACAATGGCGCCGATGACGAATGCGAGCGATTTCGCCGTCCGCGTCAGCTGTTTCTCGGTCGCCGGGGATTTTCTGAACCGGCCGATGAAATCCGTCGAAACCACTGCCGTAATAGCGTTGACCCCCGAGTCCAGGCTCGACATGGCGGCTGCGAACATGGCGGCTACCACGAATCCGGACACGCCGGGGGGAAGATAGTAGGCAATGTAATGGGGGAACACGTGGTCCGCCCGGCCGGCCAGGTCGGTACTGGCGGGCAGCAGATCGGGCTGGGCCTGGAAGAAGCCCAGGAGCGCGAAACCGGCCACCCACAGGGTGATCCCGATGCAGAGCCCCACCAGTTGCTGGGTCAGGTACGACCGCCGGGCCGCGCGGGCGTCGGTCGTCGCCATGAAGCGCTGTACCACGGTCTGGTCTCCCCCGGCCGTGGCTATGGCCCACGTCATGGACGCCAACATGGATCCGATCACGGTCAGTCGCACGGACGGGTCCAGACTGAAGACCGGCTGTTCGTCCCAGTGAGGCTGCCAGGAATTCGGAATCCAACCGAATCCGTCGAAATGCATGGTAACCGTGACGATAACCAGGATGGCGCCTCCGAGCATGAGCAGGGTTTGCATCGTATCGGTGATCACCACCGCCCGCAGGCCGCCGAGTGAGGTGTAAACAACCGCGACGAACCCGGTAACCAGCGTGATGGCGGGGATCCAGTCATCTCCCACGCCCAGCATGACCGTCATGGCCTTGGCGGACAGGTAGATCAGGAGGGCCATCCAGACCAGTCGGAGCAGGATGAACATGACCGCGCCCAGCAGGCGGATGCCCACGCCGAGCCGATCCTCCAGCAGCTCATAGGCGCTCGTAACGCGCGTCCGCATGTAAACCGGGATCAGTACGTAGCCCACCACCACGAAGATGATCGGGATCGTCAGGTAGTTGAGCATCCAGACGGGCCCCTTGCCGATGGCCTCGCCCGGGATGGACAGGTAGGAGATCGTGCTGAGCAGGGTGGCGAACAGTGAGAAGCCGATCAGCGTCGGCGGCATGTTCCCCCCGCCGGTGAAATACTCGCTGACCGTGCTTTGCCTTCGGCTGTAATAGTATCCCAGCGAGATGGTCGCGAAGGCGTATCCGACGATGATGGTCCAGTCGACGAGCGTCAGTCCGCCGGAGGGCATGGCGCCTCGCTTCCGTTCGTGGGCATATGCAGTATATCCAAAGACACCGAAAAAACACAATCTACGGTATGGCGGCGACTCGCAGAAAGTCGGTATGACCAGGGCCCGCCGCGGGCGATCCGCCGACGATGACTATATGGTCCCCCCGGACCAGGCCACCGGCCTCCCGGGCCGCGTCGATCGACGTGCGAATCATGCCGTCGGTTCCGTCCGGCGAATCGAACTCTTCGCACTGCACGGGTTTGACGCCCCATACCAGGGCGAGACGTCGGACAGTTTCCTCATCCGGGCTCACCGCGATGACCGGAACGTTGATTCGGTACCGGGCGGCCATCCGGGCGGTGTGGCCGGACCGCGTGCAGCAGACGATGGCCTTCGCGCGTGATTCCCGGGCAAGCACGCAGGAAGCGTGGCTGATGGCACCGGAAACACCGTGCGTTTCGAATGGTCCAGACATACCGCCGGGCTTACGCTGGAACAGTCTTTCCTCGGCCTGTTCCGCGATGGCCGCCAGTGCGCGCACCGCTTCCACCGGATAGGCGCCGATGGCGCTTTCTTCCGATAACATCACGGCATCCGATCCGTCGAGGACGGCATTGGCCACGTCCGCGGCCTCGGCCCGGGTGGGCCTGGGACTTTCGACCATGGAACGCAGCATCTGCGTCGCGGTGACCACGGGCCGTGCCGCGTGCAGGGCCTTGGTTATGATGTCCTTCTGTACCAGCGGGACTTCCTGGTACGGTATTTCCACGCCCAGGTCTCCTCTCGCGACCATGAGCGCATCCACGGCCGGCAGGATGTCGTCGAGCGCATCCACGGCCTCCGGTTTCTCTATCTTCGCCATCAACGGCAGGCTCGAACCCCGGCTGTCCAGCAATGCGCGTGCGCTCATCACGTCCTTGCGGTTGCGGACGAAGGAAAGGGCGGCCATGTCCACACCCATGTCGAGCCCTTCCACCAGCAGGTCCCGGTCTTTCTCCGTGAAGGCGGCAATGCCCGACGCGCCGCGTGGTACCGTGATGCCCTTGTGATCGGACAATATACCTCCCAGGAGCACCTTGCATCGTATATCGGGAGGTTCCACGGCCTGAATGCGCAACTCGACCAGCCCGTCCGCGAGCAAAAGGCGTTGCCCGGCTCGCACCTCGTCGGCCAGTTGCGCGTAGTTGACCGGGATGCGGGTCCGGTCTCCGGTCACGCGATCCGTAGTGAGGGTAATCTCTTCGCCCGCTCCCAGGGTTACGGGGCCGTCCCGGAATGTTCCAATGCGGATCTTGGGGCCGGGCAGGTCCTGAAGAACGGCGACGGGTTTACCGAGATCGCCCGCGGCGGATCGAATACGACGGACGCAGTCGCTATGTTCGTCGGGCGTGCCATGGGAGAAATTGAGCCGGAAGACATCGACGCCCGCTTCGAGTACCCGGCGGATCATATCGGATGAACTGATCGCGGGACCCACGGTGCAAACGATTTTGGTGCGTCGCATCGGCTGGTCCTTCTGCGTGCCGTTCGCGTATAGGGGACCGGCCAGGTGCGGGTACGGCGGATGGTCCGGACCGCATCGCGCGTCCGGGGGTTACTTCAACACCCCGATGCGCGCGACATGCCCGCCGAGTTTGAGTTCGCCGGCGTGCACATCCACAGGTACGGGCTCCTCGCGCAGTTCCGTTGAAAGCGTTTCGGTCCTGATGTAGTCCGCGTGGGCGTCTATGGCCTCGGCCAGATCGCCTTCGGCTTCGTAGAACAGGGTAATCCTGTCGTTCACGTTGAAATCCGCTTCCTTGCGCATATTCTGCACATGACGGACAAAATCCCGCATCAATCCCTCGAGGAGGAGATCGCGGGTGACCCTGGTGTCAATGGCGACCGTGCAGCCAAAGTCGGATGTCACCGCGAGCCCGTCCGCATCCACCCGTTCGACAACGAGCTCCTCAGGCGTCAGCTCGACCTGTTCGCCGTCCACTTCAAGCGAAAGGGACCCGCCCGCCGCGACACGGGCACCGGTTTCGTGGCCGTCCAGCACCTCGAGCGCCTGGCGCACGGCATTCAAACGCTTGCCGAACCGGGGACCCCATTTTGAAAAATCCGGTTTCACGGCGTACCCGCGAAAGGCATCCTCATTATCGACCAGGTCCAGGTCCTTCACATTCAGTTCTTCCAGGATCTGAGCGCGCAGCCGCGTCAGGGTGTCTCCCTGCCGGGCGGTCGCGGGTTTCACCAGCAGGCGCAACGCGGGCTGGCGGACCTTCATCCGGGCTTCGTTGCGAACCGCGCGGCCCAGTTCGATCACCTGCATCAGGTCTTCCATGTCGTCCATGAGGTCCTGGTCGATCAATTCCTCGGAGACCTCCGGGTATCTGCAGAGATGGACGCTTGATGGCGCTGAAGAATCGATGGGCGGAACCAGGCTCTGATAGAGTTCCTCCGCGGAGAAAGGCAGAATAGGCGCGATCAGCTTGCTCATCGTGACCAGAACTTCGTAGAGCGTCTGGATGGCCGATTGCTTGTCCGCGTCATCGCCGCTCTTCCAGAACCGGCGCCTGCTCCGGCGGACGTACCAGGTGGAAAGCACGTCCATGAACCGTTCGGTTTCGCGTACCACGGTCGCCGAATCGAAATTATCCAGCCGGTCGTTGCAGAGTCGGACCAGTTGATTGAGCCGGGAAAGCACCCACCTGTCGAGTTCGCTACGGCCCGAAACAGGAGCTGAGGCAGAAATGGGAGGGCAGTCCGGCAGATTGGCGTAGGTCACGAAGAAAGCGTATACGTTCCACAACCTGAGCATTTTCCGCATGACGTCTTCGGCGGGTCCATAGCCGAACCGGAAGACCATGTTCAGCGGCGCGCCAGCGTATTGCCATCTCATCACATCGGCGCCCATACGGGCGGTGGCGTCCTCCACGGCGATCGCGTTATCGCCGCTCTTGCTGAAGGGTTCCCCGTTCTCGTCCCGCATTTCTTCGAAGGTGAGTACCGCCTTGAACGGGGTCCGGTCGTACAGGGTCACCGACATGAACAACTGGGAATAGAACCACAGCCTGATCTGTTCGCGCATTTCCGTGATCCAGTCAGCGGGAGACCATGATTCCCAGGCAGTATCCGTGCCGTTGCGGGAAACTCCGGTCTTGTCCCTTTCGGCCTCGGGCCCCCGTTCCGACCGGATCGTGCCATTGATCCCGCGGTGCTCCGGCAGATAGTTCAATGTTGAAAAAGGGACGATTCCCGCGTCGAGCCAGCAGTCCCCGACTTCGGTCACCCGCTTTACGGCCTCTCCGCAACGCTCGCAGGAAATCTCGATATCATCGATCCACGGACGATGGAGTTCGGGCAGCTCTTCGACCAGCGCGGGATTCACGGCCCGCTGCCGCAGTTCGGCCGTGCTGCCGATGACGTTCACGTGATCGCAGTTCCCACAATTGTAGAAGGGCAGGGGCAACCCCCAGAATCGGCGGCGCGATATGCACCAGTCCCCCATGTTGTCCAGCCAGTCCTGCATCAGGAGGCCGCTGTATTCGGGTACCCACCGGACCGTCGCGGCGGCCTGCTTCATCGGCGCCCTGATCTCGTCCGCTGAAATGAACCACTCGTCGGCCAGGCGAAAGACCAGCGGAGTCTTGCAACGCCAACAGAAGGGATACCGGTGCGTGTAGTCTTCCCAGCGAAACAACACGCCCCTGGATTCCAACTCCCGCCTGACGCCTTCTGCTGATTCCCGTACATGGGTGGCTGTCAGTGGCCCCATATCGTCTGTGAAATAACCGTTCTCATCAATGGGCACAATGATGGCCAGGCCGAGTTCCTGCCCGAGCTGATAATCCTCGGCGCCACAGCCCGGTGCGATATGCACGATGCCCGTGCCTTCCTCGTCAGATACCATGTCCCACGGAACGGTGGTGCGGTTGACCTCACGCTGCGCGGGGAGATCCTCCAGAGGGCCGTGGAAGGGCAGCCCGATCAGATCCTTGCCCTTCACGGTCTCGACCACTACCGCTTCGGGCGGCAGGACGGTCTCGACGAGTGACTTCATCAAGTAGTAGTATTCGCCGTCCAGGCTCGCTTTCGCGTATTCGGCTTCAGGATGCAAGGCCAGGGCCGTATTGGCGGTCAGGGTCCACGGCGTAGTGGTCCAGACCAGGAAATACTCGTCCCTTCGGCCCCCGACCCGGCATCGGAAGAAACAGGATGGATCGGTCTGCTCCTGGTAAGAATCCACCAGCTCGTGCTGGCTCAGGCTGGTCCCGCACCGCCAGCACCAGGGCATGGAACGGTAACCGCGGTACAGCCATTTCCTGGCGTCGCAGGCCTTCAGAAAATGCCAGATATGCTCGATGTTGTTGTCATCCAGGGTGTAGTAGGAGGCCGGATGGCCGTCGTCGTGGTACCACTGCATCCAGTGTCCCATGCGAATGGACTGCCGCGTTATCCGCTCCGCGTACTCGTCCACCCGAGCGCGGCACGCCCGGGAGAACTCGGCGAGACCGAACGACTCGATGTCCCGTTTCGAATCAAAACCAAGCGCCCGCTCCACCTCGACTTCCACCCACAAGCCCTGACAGTCGAACCCGTTCTGCCACCGCTGGTTGAATCCCTTCATGGCTTTGTACCGGCAGTACATGTCCTTGTAGGTCCGGCCCCAGGCGTGATGAACGCCCATGGCGTTATTCGCGGTGATCGGTCCGTCGATAAAGGACCAGGTCGGTCGATCCGCCAATTGTGCTCGCAGTTTGTCGAAAATCCGATGGTCCTCCCACCATGCGAGGATGCGCTCCTCCATCCGGGGGTATTCCATCTTTCCATCAAAGGGTTTGAATTTCATTCTTCACACCTGGCGCTTCGTGATACAGTGACCACAACACGTTCCATGGATCACACGATGCATGACTCAAGCCGGCGTCGTAAATGACCTGCTGCCATCAAGAAGGGCGATCCGCGACGCCGGTCAGAAAATAGGCGGTAGAGGGCCGGTACACAAGGTAATTCTGGGGTATGGTCGAGCGCGCAGGGACGAGCAGGCCACCTGAGATTCAGGCCGTAGGATTCCCATCAGGGAACCGGTTCAGTTCTTCTCTGTACGATCGCCAACTCGGCATAAATCTGTCGAGAATGCCCCAAAACCGCCGATTGTGCGATGGCTCGATCAGGTGCGCCATTTCGTGGACGATCACGTACTCCAGGCAACGGATGGGTTTCTTGGCCAACTCCAGGTTCAGCCAGATCCGCCGGGCACGGCAGTTGCAGGTGCCCCAGCGGGTCTTCATGCGCCGGATGCGCCATTCCGCCACCTGGACCTCCATTACCGGCTCCCACGCCGCAATGATCGCGGGTACCCGGGACCCCAGACGGTGTCGGTACCAACGGGTGAGCAGTTCGCTGCGCTGTCTCAGGTCCGCACCCGGACGGACCCGCATCTCAAGGGTCGATTCACCCAGCAGGTAGACGGAAGGGGGGCCATCATAGGTCGTGACGTTGAGCGATACGCTCGATCCCTCTACGTAGTGGTGTTCTCCCGAAACGAGTCGAAGTTCGGTTTCACGACCGCGACGGCGGTGCTTCTCCTGTTGCCGTCGAATCCACGGCATCCTTTTGGCCACGGCCTGTCGGACCGCCGCTTCGTCGATGTACAGCGGGGCGGAAACCCGCACGCGGCCGTCAGGTGGTCCCACCCTGATGTACAGGTGCCGGATCCGCTTGCGGTAGACGTCCACTTCAACGTCTTCCAGGAGGAGCGTGTAACTTTTTTTGCCTTTGATGTACAGCCTCTTTCTGCTTCAAACCGACGGCCGTTCGGGGAAGATTGCGCCCTTGCCGGCAAAATCGGCATCAACCTTCCTGAACACCCAATATAGTCTCGAGCATGAAGCGACGGTAGTGCTATGGGATATCATGGGACAGGGCCTGACGGGCTTGACATGGACTGGACAAAACGGCTCTATAAAATACCCCGATGGCGGCGTCTTCGATGGCACCTCGCCTCGGGATGCCACATGAATCGCTCGTAACTATCTCATGCATTCCTGCGGGCGTACCGTCATCAAGGGCGTACCGTCATCAAGGGCATACCCCCAGTAACGACGCGAAGAAGGAGTAGATGTAAATTGCATAGCGAAAAACCCAACATCCTCTTTTTGTTTTCAGATGACCAGCGCTTCGATACGGTGAATTCGCTTGGAAATCCAGGCGTGCATACGCCGTCGATGGATCGGCTTGCGGCACGGGGGACGGCCTTCACGCACGCGCACATTCCCGGAGGCACGTCCGCCGCGATATGCATGCCGAGCCGTGCCATGCTGCACACCGGGCGCACGCTGTTTCACCTGGACGGCGCGGGCGAGGACATACCTCGGGACCATGTGCTCATGGGCGAGCATCTGAAAAGTTGCGGATACCGCACCTGGGGCACGGGCAAATGGCACAACGGCGTCTCGGCTTTCGCACGCAGCTTTTCTGATGGGGCCGAGATATTCTTCGGAGGTATGGACGACCACTGGAACGTGCCCGTCTTCGACTATGATCCGCAAGGCCGGTATGAAGGGACGTTACCGCAGTGTCCCGACGCGTTTCATTCCAATGCGTTGAAAGTCCGGCGCGGGGACCGCGTGTCGGCGGGAAGGCATTCCAGCGAGTTGTTCGGCGAATGCGCCGCGGACTGGCTGGAGAGCTACGAAGGCACCGATCCATTTTTCATGTACGTGTCCTTCATGGCGCCCCACGATCCCCGGACCGTGCCACAGGCGTACCTGGACCTGTACGATCCGGAACAGATCCCGCTTCCCGGCAATTTCCAGGGCGGCCATCCCTTCGACAACGGCGATCTCAAAGTCAGGGATGAAGTGTTGGAAGATTTTCCGCGCGACCCGTTTAAAGTACGCCGGCACATCGCCGAATACTACGGAATGATCACCCACCTGGACGCCCAGATGGGCCGAATCCTGGACGTGCTGGACACCCGGGGCATGACGGACAATACGATCGTGGTCTTTGCCGGCGACAACGGATTGGCCGTGGGGCAGCACGGACTGTTCGGCAAACAGAACATGTACGAACACAGCGTGCGGATTCCCCTTATGTTCGCCGGACCGGGAATACCCCGGGGGTTTGCCGATCTTCCTACGCTTACCTGCTGGACATCTTCCCGACGCTGTGCGAACTGGCCGGCATCGATACACCCGAATCCGTCGAAGGAACGAGTCTGGCCTCCGCCATGGCGGATCCCGGCGTGCGACCCCGGACATCCCTGTATGCCGCGTACCAACAGTGGCAACGCATGGTCAAGGATGCCCGGTTCAAACTGATCGAATACGTCGTCGACGGCCGTCGAACGACCCAGTTGTTCGACCTGGAACGCGATCCGTCGGAGTGTCGCAACCTGGCCGGCGATCCGTCCGAACAGGACCGGCTGCGAGCACTCAGGGACCTGCTTTTTCAATGGCGCGACGACTGGGACGATGCCCGGAGTCCATGGGGCAAGGCCTTCTGGGACGGTTACGACGCCCATTGAGATAGTCAGCCCGGGTCTTGGCTCAGCTTCCCTCAGGCGACGGCCGTCCGGTTCCTGGCAATCCGGTACAGTATCTGGCTCATGGCGCCAAGTCCCAATATGACCAGCAACCCGTTGACAACCCAGCCGACATAGGGCAGGCTGACCGCGACCAGCACCAGTACCAGTCCAACAGACAACGCCAAAGCCACCGAACGCATGTCCTGCCGCTTCGATCGCAACAGTGCGGTGCCCAGATAGTGCGCCACGACGATCTTGGACAGGTAAAGTCCCACCGCCCATATAACCACCGTGACCAATCCTACTGGAATACCGATGAGTGTCACGGCAAACACCGCCGCTGCGACCGGCAGGGTAATGAGGATAACAACCCCGGTGCCGGCGGACACGAGTATCGACCTGAAATCTTCCAGCGGCTGGATTCTGAAAGCGGGTAGTGCCCAGAACACCAACATGCCCGATATGAATGCCGCGGCCAGCCACAAGACCGAAAACAGGAGCGACCAGAACGACCAGGACGACCAGAACGACCCGGCCTCCTCCTGGCGCTCTTCGTAAACGTCGATACTTGTCGTGCCCGCCACAGATGAGACGGAGTCCACCAGCAGGTCTTCCTCACTCGGCAATTCCACGTCGAGGTTGCCGCCGATCGATGCGGACGACTGAATGGCCGCAACACGCCCCGAGAAGGTTACATCCCGCAATACCTTGCCCGATACGGTAAGCCTGTTGCCGAACACCGTCACATTGCGGCCTACCGAACCGCCCACGTTGATCTGGTCGGCGAAAGCAAAAAGATCGCCTCCGATAGCGGCGTCCCGTCTCGTTAGAATGGACTTGCCGAACCAGTATACGCTTTGTCCGACCGTATTTCCCATGCGAATCATCTCTCCGAATGCCCCGACTCCGCCTTCGACCTTGCCTTCAATCTCTATGATCTGCCCGAAAAAGAACGCGTCTCCGTGCACCGAGCCCTGGATATCGATCGATTCCGCGAAGGCGATCAGGTCTCCGGTTACCACCCCGTCAATACGCACGGTACGACCGAAGGCAACGAAGGTGTCATCGATGACTTCATTGGCTTCAATCGACACACTCTCGCCGGATTTGATCTCGATGGCTTTCGCCGGCGTGGCTGCTATGAATGCCAGAATCAGGGTGCCAAGTATCACCGGCAACCCAGAGGACCTTTGAAAACTCGCATAAATCAAATAGACAAGCGTGCCGAGAAGGGCGGTGATTCCGGCGGTTATCATCAGGGATTCCATGATCGATCCTCCTTCGCGAATTAAATAGACACATGAGCTGAACAGCAGGGACAGCTGACCGGAAACCTGGAGCGGATTGAGCCAGGCCAGTCCCCAGGGCAGCTGAAGTCCGGTAACCAGGTCGAACCCCATCCTCAACAAAAGCGCGGTTCCGATGACCAGTCCCATGAGTTGCAGGACCAGTGCCGGGGAAGAGGCCGGGACAGGCACATGAGACGAGGCCGGGACAGGCACATGAGATGAGGCCGGGACAGGTAACGGAGATGAGGCCGGGACAGGTAACGGCTCAGATTCAGCCAGGAACGCATCTGCGTTACCGATAAACCCGACGAGCGTTTCTCTTTCCACCTGGAACGCAAGGACCAGTTCACGGCAACGGGGACAGCGGTCCAGATGTTCGCGCAACAGCTTGGCTTCGGATACGGACAACTCGCCATCGGCGTACATCGCGCAGGTCAGTTCGGCCGGACAGGACTTGCTACGCACACCTGTATCGGTCATAATTCGGCCAGCTCCTTTCTCAATTGCTGCTTGGCGCGGAATAGCAGCGTCGCTACCGTATTTCGTTTCAGCCCGAGGGCATTTCCGATTTCGTCGTAGGTAAACTGGTTATAGTAAGCCAGTATGAGCGGCACGCGGTACTTCTCAGGTAGCGATTGGACGGCGGACCGCACGCTTTCCCCCTTTTCCGCCTGCACAAGATATTCGAGCGTATCCTCGGACACCCTGGACGGTCCGATCCGATCGAAGCCTGCGGTTTCGAAGATCCTGGTCTCCGAACTGCTACGCCGCAATCGGTCAAGACAGTGATTGGTCGCTATTTTAAGCAGCCAGTTCAGGCATGACTTCGAGTGATCAATCGTCGAACGCTTCTCGTAGGCGCGGACGAAAACTTCATGGGTCGCGTCCTCGGCCTCGTCGGCTGACTTCAACAGATACCTGCAAAGCGCGAGAATCCGCCGGGAGTGCTTCCGGTAGCTCTCGTCGAAGTCGTAATCCATCATGGAGGGATTTCCAGCATTCGAATTCACGTCTCTACTACGGATAACCGGACGAAATAGTTTCATTTCCATGTCCGAAAGGACTGGTACGCCGGCGGCACCGGTGGAATCGAGACATTACAGGTGGGGACCGGACGGGCCGGTGTTGCGCGTTACTGCTGATCAGGCAGGGGAGTGGAAGGGAATAAACCGGGTTACAAAAACACATCGTCAGGCCAGGGGAGCCTGGACGTGCAAATACCCTTCAATTACCGGCTGTTCCCTAATCCTCTACAACGACTTTCTCGACCGCCACAGCGCAGTACTTGAACTCGGGGATCTTGCCCTCGGGATCCAGCGCGTCGTTGGTCAGGATATTGGCGGCCGCTTCCTTGAAGTGGAAGGGAATGAAAACGTTGCCTTCGGCGACCCGCGTCGAAGCCTTCGACTTCAGCGTGATGGCGCCGCGGCGGGAGGAGACGACGACCGGTTCGCCGTCGACTACGCCGAGCAGGTCCAGGTCTGCCGGCGTCATCTCGACGAACGCTTCGGGCGCTATGGCATCCAGGGCCTTCGCCCGGCGGGTCATGGTTCCCGTATGCCAGTGTTGCAGAAGCCGTCCGGTATTCAGGACAAAGGGGAACTCAGCGTCCGGCAGTTCATCGGGCGGCGCGAAGGATACGGGCATGAATCGCCCCCGTCCGATGGGGAAGGTGTCGCTGAAGAGGATGGGCTCGTCAAGCGGCCATACCACCGTGCTTTGTTCCATCGATTCATAGGTGATCCCATTGAATATAGGCGTTAGGCCCACGATCTCCTCCCAGACTTCCTCCGGCCCCCCGTATTCCCATGCGTCTATCGCATCGCCTTGCTCCATCCGTATCATCCGGTTGGCCAGATCGATCAGTATATCCCCGTCCAGCCGCGCTTCGCCTGGTGGCTGGATCGCCTGCCTGCCGACCTGGACCATGCGGTTGGTGTTGACATAGGTGCCTCGTTTCTCGATCGCGGTGGAAGCCGGCAGGACCACGTCGGCGAATTCGGCGGTCTCCGTCAGGAAGATGTCCTGAACGACCAGGAAGGACAGGTTCTGCAGGGCTTTTCTTACCTTGTTCATGTTCGGGTCCGACAGGAAGGGATTCTCTCCCATCATGAACATGCCCGCGATGCGTCCATCGAGCGCGCCGTGCATGATCTCCACGACGGTCAGTCCATCCGCCGGATCCAGGGCTTTGCCCCATGCGGATTCGAATCGTCTGCGAACTTCCTGGTCCGTAACAGGCTGATAGCCCGGGTAGTACCGGGGGATCAGTCCCACGTCAGAAGCGCCCTGCACGTTGTTCTGGCCGCGCAGGGGATGCAGCCCGGTGCCGCGGCGCCCGATATTGCCGGTCATGAGACACAGCGAAATGAGCGCGCGGGCATTGTCGGTGCCCTTGACGTGCTGGCTGATCCCCATGCCCCAGAAGATGATCGCCCGCTCCGCGCGCCCGTAAACTCGCGCCAGCTCTTCAATCAATTCCGCGGAAACGCCGGTGATCCTGGAGGTCATTTCCGGGTTGTATGAACGCACCGATTCGGCGAGTGCTTCGATTTTTTCGGTACGGTCCGCGATGAACGCGTCGTCCTGCAATCCTTCCCGCAGAATTACGTGCATCAATCCGTTGAGTAACGCGACATCCGTGCCGGGCTTGAACCGCACGTACCGGGTGGCGTGGTCCGCGATGGTGGGCCGACGCGGATCGAGCACGTAGAGCTTGATCCCCTTCTGGGCCGCCTGTTTCAAGTAGGTGGCGGCAACGGGATGGTTGTCCTCGGTATTGGAGCCGATCACGAAGATCACGTCCGTATCGAGGACTTCCTGGAAGGCGTTCGACACGGCCCCGCTTCCGATGGCCTCCGTGAGTGCCGCAACGGAAGACGCGTGGCAGAGACGCGTGCAGTGGTCTACGTTGTTGGTACCGAATACGACACGGATCAGCTTCTGGAAGAGGTAGGCTTCCTCGTTGGTGACCTTGGCCGAACCGAAGCCGGCCAGGGCGCCCGGTCCGTTCGATTGCTTGATTTCCAGCAGCTTTCGGGCCGCGAGGTCGAGCGCCTCATCCCATTCGGCTTCCCGGTATACTTCGCGGATGCGGTCGTTCCAGTCCGCGGACCGCAGCGAACGCCTGAATTCCCGGTAATCCGTAAAATCCGCCGAAAGCGGTTGCTTGGGATAGGCGTCTTCCCTCCTGATGAGCGGTTTCAGGAGCCGCTGCGGATGGTGCGTGTAGTCGTAGCCATACCTTCCCTTGACACACAGCCTGCCTTCCGTGTGGGTTTCCTCCCGTCCGGTCGCCCTCAGGATCCTGTTGTTTCGAACATGGTACGTGATGCCACAGCCCACCCCGCAGTAGGGACACAGGGAGTCGATCCGCGTAACGTCCCGTTCATCCCCTTGCGAAACGACATCGCGGGGTACGTGTTGTTCGCGATCGGACAGGCAATCCGGGTCTGCGGCCGGTTTCACGGACCCGGGACTGCTCCCGGCCGTATCTACGAGCGGGATGTCGGTCAGAGCCCCGGTGGGACAGGCGGCCACACATTCACCGCAGGAGACGCAGGAGGACTTCCCCATGGGCAGGTCGTTGTCGAAGGCGATCCGGGTACCGCAGCCCTTGCCGGCACGGCCAATGACGTCGTTTACCTGCACGTCGTCGCAGGCGCGGATACAACGGTCGCACAGGATGCAGGCATTGTGCGCCACCGCGATCACCGGCGAGGACACATCCTCATGTTGCGTCGGATTCGGCGCCGCCGGGGCAAACCTATCGGGTCGCGCGGCGAGTTGCCTACCCAGACGCGCCAGTTCATCATGCTCGACCGGCTTGCGCCGTTCCGGCGCCTTCGGCTGTCCGGCCTCCAGCAATTCCACGAGGGTACGGCGGGTGCGCCGGACCCGCTCCGTATCGGTACGCACGACCATGCCCTCTTCCACCTGGCGGATGCAAGCCGCCGGCAAGGTCCGGGCGTTTTCCACGTCTACTACGCACACGCGGCATACGGCCACGGGACGCATCCCTGGATCGTGGCAAAGCGTGGGGATTTCGATACCGGCCGAGCGGGCCGCATCCCAGATCGTGGCGCCTTCCGGCGCGGTTACGCGTCTGCCGTCGAGGGTCAGCGTCACGGAATCACTGCGCATCGGCACCGCCCGTGGTACGATCGGCCTGGCGATCGGCCTGAGGATCGGCCTGGCGATCCGCCGCTTGCCGACAGAGGATCTCGAACTCTTCCGGGAAATGCCGGCGGGCGGAGGTAAGCGGAAGTGCCGCAGCCTGGCCGAGCCCGCATATGGACGATAGCTCCATCGCTTCTGCAACATCCTTTACGGGTGCCAGCATGTCGGGCCGCCCGTTGCCTTCAAGTACCTTTTCCAATAGCTGAACGAGATGCTCCGTACCGGTCCGGCAGGGCACGCACTTTCCGCAGGATTCGTTGCGAAAGAACGTTACCGCGTTCAAGGCTAGATCCACCATGTTTGTGCCCTCGGCCAGAACGATGACCGCACCGGACCCCAGCATGGACCCGGCGTCCGCGAGGGGCTTGAAGTCAAGCGGGATATCCGCCATGGAAGCTGGAAGGAAACCCGACGACGTGCCTCCCGGAGAAAAGGCCTTCAGCTTGCGACCGTCGGAAACGCCGCCCCCCTCGTTATCAATGAGATCGCGAACCCGCGTTCCGAGGGGGATTTCGTACACGCCGGGCCGGTTGACATGCCCGCTGAGGGCGATGTACTTGCGTCCCGCCGCGCCGTTTATCCCCTGGCTTCTGAACCATTCGGCGCCGCGACGCAAAATGGCGGGCACCCAGGCGAACGTCTCCACATTGTTGATGAGCGTGGGCCTGCCGTGTAGCCCGTGCGTACCCGGGAACGGCGGCTTGTTCCGGGGTTCTGCACGTTTGCCTTCCATTGCTTCCAGCAGAGCCGTCTCCTCGCCGCAGATATAACCGCCCGGACTGTCGAAGATCTCAAGGTGAAACGAATGTTCCGAATTGAACACGCCGTCGCCCAGGTATCCCGCGGAGTAGAACGCCCTGATGGTCTTCTCCAGCACTTCCCGTTCCCGTTCGTATTCATGGCGAAGGTAAAGGTATCCCTGATTTGCCCCGACCACGAGACCACCCAGGATCAGCCCTTCGACGACGAGATGGGGATAGTGGTACAGGATCTCGCGGTCCTTGAACGTGCCGGGTTCGCTCTCGTCCGCATTGCAGATCGCGTACTTGTCCTCGGATTCGGCCTTTCGGACCAGATCCCACTTCACCCCCGTCGGGAACCCGGCTCCGCCCATGCCGCACAGCCCGCTGTCCTTGATTACCTGCAGAATCCGGTCCGAGTTGCCGTCCGAAACCCACGCTTTTAACGATTCGGCGGCCAGTGGATGGCCATAGGGATCAATAAGCCCGGGGCTGGCACGCCGCCGGGTGGGCTGCCGGGCGACCCTTCCGTCCTCGGCCAACCGGGCGACGAAATTGCTAAGACGGTCCGGTGACATGGAACGGTAACTGAGATCGTTGATCGAGACCGCCGGCGCCCCATCGCACTGTCCAAGGCAGGAAACTCCGGTTACCTCCCAGTTTTCAAGCCCGGCATAATCCACGGTTTCCCGCAGGGTCTCCAGCAGGTCACAGGCGCCGTGGAGGTGGCACGTGAGGTCGGTACAGACGCGCAGCGTAGCCACCGGGGGAGGCTCAAGTCTGAAGTGAGGGTAGAAGCTGGCCACGCCATGGGCTTCGTAGAGGGGAATGCCCTTCCGCTCCGACAGGGATTTCAGTTCATCTTCAGGCAGATAGCCGTGGCGCGCCTGTATCTCCTTCAGATCATCTATCAGCATGTAACTGGTCCGGTATGATTCGGTTACGAGGCGAGTTGGCGTATCGAGGTCGTCCAGCCCGAGTCGTCGATATCGACGATCCGGAACGCGGCCGGTTCGTCCGTAGCAATGACACGGGTGCCGTCCGCTCTGATTACGGGGTCCTTGCGAAACTGCAGTCCCACGCTCGGTGCGGTCAGGACGGTTGCATGGTCGAGTTCAATGCAGAAGTCGTGGTGCACGTGACCGCACAGGATCAGTCGTAACGAGGGGTGGGCATTGCATATTCGGAGAAAACGGCCGCTTTCCTGCAGTATCAACTCATCCATCCAGGCGACGCCCACGGGTACGGGCGGGTGATGCATGCAGATGACGGCGGGCGGATTGGTAGACAACCCACGCTCCAGCCAGTCCAGCTGAACGTCGTTCAGCCTGCCCGCCACCTCCCCTTCGTCCTGCGTATCGAGCACGATAACCCGTTGGCCGGCCCGCTCCAGCGCGTAGTAGTAAGGGGCCGAATTCGCAACGGACTCTTCCAGCATGATCCGGCGGAAGACCGGTCTGTAATCGTGATTGCCTATAGCCATGTGACAGGGAAAACGAAGGTAAGAAAGAACGTCCTTGATCGCCCGGTAGGAGTCTTCGGATCCGTCGTTTATTTGATCGCCCGTCATGACGACGAGATCGGGCGAGGGACTCAGCACGTTGACCGCATCAATGGCGGCCCGAAGCCGTCCCAGCGTGTCCTGGCCGTGGACGGGCTGCCGGTCCGCCGGCACGATATGGGGATCGGAAAGCTGAACGATGCGCATGAATCAGGGTTTCCAATCTCTAACCAGCTGAACGAGCAGGCGAACCCCCACTCCTGTAGCGCCTTTAGGGCAATAGGACTTGCTCGACTCCGTGTAGGCCGTTCCCGCGATGTCCAGGTGCACCCAGGGACGCTCGATGAATTTCTCCAGAAAGGCGCCGGCGGTCAGTGCGCCGCCCCATCGACCGCCCGTGTTTTTCACGTCGGCGATATGGCTCTTGATCTGGTCGTGGTAATCCTTCCAGATTGGCAGGGGCCAGACTCGCTCGCCCGTCGTCTCTCCAGCCTTGCGTACCCGTTCCTGCAAAGGCTCGTCATTGCCCATCATCCCCGATGCCGCGTGGCCGAGGGCGACCACACATGCGCCGGTCAACGTGGCCAGGTCGATCACCGCCGCCGGACTGAATCGTTCCGCGTACCCCAGGGCGTCGGCCAGGACGAGGCGCCCCTCGGCGTCGGTGTTGATGACTTCGATCGTCTTCCCCGAAAGGGCCGTGATGATGTCGCCTGGTTTCAAAGCCTTGCCGTCCGGGAGGTTTTCGGTGGCGGGAACGAGCCCCACCACGTGAAGGGGTGGTTTCAACATGGCGATAGACTGCATGGCGCCGATTACGGCCGCCGCGCCCGACATGTCGTGTTTCATTTCTTCCATGCCGCCGCTTGACTTGATGGAAATGCCCCCGCTATCGAAGGTGATGCCCTTCCCAACGAAAACCAGGGTATCCCGGTCTTCGGAAGGTTCTCCGTACTCCAGAACAATGAATCGGGGGGGTTCCTCACTGCCCGCATTGACTGCGACCAAAGCGCCCATGCGTTCTTTTTCAATGTCCTTACGGGTAAGGACTCGGCATTTAAGATCGGAATCAGCGGCCATTTTTCGGGCGGCCGAAGCCAACTTGCGCGGTGGTAGCGCATTCCCTGGGGCGTTGGAGAGGTCGCGTGCCAGCGCCGTTCCCGCGGCGGTTATCCGCGCGGTTTCGATTCCGTCCCGGACCTCATTGGCTTGTGCGCGCTGCTGTATCACGACCGTCAGGTTCTCGAGCCTGGTTCGCTCGGGACCGGCGGACTTGTGGCAATCATATCGGTATTCGCCCAGTAACAGTCCTTCCACGGTGGCTTGTGTGCATTCCTGCAGTTCAAAGTCCGGTACGTCCAGTCCATGCACGGCCGTCGAAAGTTCAGAGACGCCGAGTTTAAGCGCCCGTTTGACCGCTATGCCCGATGCGCGCCGGGCCGTTTCCAGACAGAAGTCGTTTCGTGGTCCGAGCCCCAGGAGGATAACCCTTCCGGGCGGCGCCTGGCCGCACGGATACAGCACCGCGACTTCCTGTTCATCGCCCTTGAAATCACCCAACTTCAGCATGCCATGCAGATAACGGCGCAGGGCGCTCTCCATGACCATGGAATCGGTCTCCTCGAGCTGATCGCCCTTGAAGAGCCCGATGATTACGTTGGTGTCGATTTCCGATCCGATTCGACCGATTTTCACGTCTATTTGCATGCGTTTCCGTCCGGTTTGCGGCCGGTAGATCGTACTGTACGACTATACGATCACCCTGACCGGGTGAATTGGGGTCTCACCGAATGTGTTTCATCAACATTAATGATGGCATCCGCAGGCGGGACCGCATGGCGCGGATGGCACGGGTGCCGGGGCCGCCGAGGTGTCTTTCGCCGAAATCGCCGTGGCGAAGGCGGAGAATTTCTTGACCACGTCGTTGTCCGAGCACGCGGGGCACGAAACGTTTTCCGACGCGTCCGCGTTCTTTACCAGCAATTCAAAATCTTCACCACAACTGGCGCATTCATATTCGAAAACAGGCATAACGATAACACTCCAATGGGATGTTGCGGCGCCGGGCCGAAACCCGGTCGCGATGATGCATGCTAACCGCCGTCAGGTAATTCCGGTTAAACGTTGTTTGCTTCCTCGCGCTTCAGGCGATAGGCCCTGTCCAGCAGTTCCACCGGATGAAGGACATCGATCTCCCTTCCGTCCCGTCGAACGCCGTGCTGGATCTGAAGGATGCAGCCGGGATTTCCTGTCGCCACCATATCGGGCTCCGCTTGTCTGACATGACCCATCTTGCGGACCAGCAGCCTGTCCGCCATTTCGGGATGCGTCAGGTTGTATATGCCGGCGCTGCCGCAGCACCAGTCCGATTCCTCCAGTTCGACGAGTTCGAGTCCGGGAATCAGGCTCAGCAGGTCCCGGGGTTCCTCCCGCACGCGCTGGCCGTGAGCAAGGTGGCAGGCGTCGTGATAGGCGACCCGCGCCCTGATCGTACCCATCTCCTCATTAACGGGTATCCCGGCGAGAAACTCGTGAACGTCCTTAACCTTGTTCGAAAAGGCAAAGGCGCGGTCTCGGTAAGCGGGATCCCCTGCCAGCAAATCACCGTACTCTTTCAGTTGTGCACCGCAGCCCGCGGCGTTTATGATGATGGTGTCCACTTCCGCCTTTTCGAAAGCATCGATGTTCCTGCGGGCAAGCGATTCGGCCACGGTACGCTCACCGCTGTGCACCTGAAGCGCGCCGCAGCAGGTCTGTGTCTCGGGTATGACTACGTCGCAACCGTTTTCGTTCAACACCCGGGCGGTGGCGGTGTTCACATGGGTGAACATTTCGTTCATCACGCAACCCGATATCAGGCCCACGCGGTGGCTGGACTTCCCCCGTGCGGGCATGAACGGTCTCAACTGCCCTTTCATGGCCCGGTCCGGCATGACAGGGATCATGGATTCCATGTCGCGAATCCGTGACGGGAGCAGTTTCGTCAATCCCAGAATCCGTACGATCTTCTGAAGACCCAGTGCCTGGTAGGCGCGCAACGGCAGGAAGGCGACGGAGAGCCTGAAGCGCGAAGGCAGCAGCATTTCGAACACGAGTTTCCGGAGAAACCGGTCAATCACGGAACGGGGCCGTTTTTCCGCGATCTCCGCCCGGGCGGCTTCCACGAGACTGCCGTAGTGGACACCCGCGGGACAGGCCGTTTCGCAGGCCCGGCAGTCCAGGCACCCGTCCATGTGCTTCTCGAAATGATCCGTCAGTTCAATTCGACCATCCGCATAGGCGCGCATGAGGTGGATGCGGCCACGCGGCGAATCCATTTCCACGCCGAGTTCAGTATAAGTCGGACATGCCGGAAGACACAATCCGCAGTGCACGCAATCCAGAAACTTGTCGTATTCGTGTACCAGTCTATTCTGCGAGCTCATGCTATACGGATTCCGATCTTGCGGGAACGGGTGTACCGGCCGGTCGCGCCTGGACGCGCCTGGTCGCACCTGGACCGGCCTGGCCATGGCGCTCACGAGGGGATTCCACTAAGTGCAACGGCACGATCGGCTGGTTTGCAGGGCGATAGTCGTAGAATAACAGTAGTTTAAACGTATAATGTCAAGCAGTTTATGGGATGTCCACAGGGCGAAATAAACCTTCCATATTCCGTCGATTGACATACTTTCCCCTGAAGACGCCGCCGGCTTGCGTGGCGCGGTAGGGAACATCCGAAATTCACCGTTCGACATACTTTCCCTTGAAGACGCCGCCGGCTTGCGTGGCGCGATAGGGAACATCCGATTCGTACGTCATGTCCACCCGACTGGAAGGAGTTGTACGCATGTCCGCGTTTGAAGGTATCCTGCCTGCCATTATTACCCCGATGAACGGCGACGGAAGTTTCAATGAAGAGGCGTTCCGCCGGGTCATGGAATTCAACATTGGGTCCGGAGTTCAAGGATTCTGGATCGCAGGCGGCACAGGGGAAAGCATACTGCTAAGCGACGAGGAGAACATGCGGATCGCTTCGGCGGCGGCGGACCAGTCCCAGGGCCGGGTAAACAATATCATGCACGTCGGCGCCGCAACCACGGACCGTGCGGCCAGGCTGGCGGAACATGCCGCGGGCGCCGGGGTGGAAGCCATTTGCTGCGTGCCCCCTTTCTTCTACGGCAGGACAGACGACGCGATCGCCGAACACTATCGTATCGTGGCCGCGGCGGCGGATCTACCCCTGTTCGTCTATAACCTGCCCCAGTCCACGGGCGTTGAGATCACCACCAGCCTGATGCGGAAGATCCAGGAGCGGGTGCCTCAGCTGGCCGGACTCAAACATTCCTCGCAGTTCTTTCCCGCCATGCGGAACTTCTCGGCCATGGGGCTCGACTGCCTGGTAGGCAATCACCAGTTGATGCTCCCCGCCTTGACGATCGGCGCTACGGGCTGCGTTGACGGTCCGCCCATCGTAACGCCGGAATACTGGGTTGAAATATGGAATGCCTACCAGGCGGGTGATCTCGAACGCGCAGAAACCGCGCAGGACCGGGCCAGTGGGGTGTGGGCAGCCCTGGGCGCGTGCGGCGGGGAGTTTCACTCCGTGGCCAAGGCGGCGCTCAGCGAGCGCCTCGGCATCGAGTGCGGCGCGGCGCGGCCGCCGGGCAGGCCCCTATCGATAGAGCAAAGAGAAAAGCTGCGCGGGACCATGGCGAAACTAGGTCTACTGTAACAGTCCGTGTATCGAGGATTACAAACAGGACTACCGTTGCGACAGGCGCCGCACGATGTCATCGCCCACATCGACGGTACGCGACGTGCCACCGATATCGGGCGTGCGGATCCTGGCCTCGCCGAGGTTTTCCGCCACGGCTTTTCGTATGGCCGATCCGGCTTCCGCCTGGCCCAGGAACTCGACCATCATAGCCGCCGCCAGGATCGTGGCGATGGGGTTGACCTGGCTCTTACCGATCAGTTCGAAGGCCGAACCGTGGACCGGTTCGAACATGGAGGGATGTAAACGTTCGGGGTTCAGGTTCGCGCTGGGGGCCAGTCCCATGCTGCCAATGGTAATCGCCGAGATATCGGTCAGGATGTCGCCGAAAAGGTTCGAGGCCACCACTACGTCGAAATCCTGCGGCCTGCGCACGAAATCCATGGCCGCCGCGTCGATCAGGAGGGATTCGGTCTCGATATCTTCGTATTCCTGCTTCACGTTATCGAACACCTCGTCCCAGAATACCATGCCGTGACCCTGGGCATTCGACTTCGTAATGGACGTGACCCTGCGCCTTCCTCCGCGCCGCCGCGCTTCTTCGAATGCATACCGGATAATCCGTTCCGTGCCGTGCCGGGTGAAAACAGAAGTCTGGACTGCGACCTCCTGGTCGGTCTGGTGATACACGCGGCCCCCAATGTCGGCGTATTCCCCTTCTGTGTTCTCACGGACGACCACCAGGTCAATGTCCCCGGGTCCCTGGTCCGCCAGGGGGGACCGAACCCCTTCGTACAAATAAGCGGGCCGGACACAGGCGTACTGGTCGAACCTGCGGCGAATGGGTAGGATCAGGTTGTTCAGGGTAATGTGATCCTGGACTTCCTCATCGCCGACCGCACCGAAGAAAATCGCGTCGAAAGCAGCCAGTTCATCCAGGCCGTCTTCCGGAATAAACCTGCCCGTACGTTTGTAGCGGTTGGAACTCCAGTCGAACCGGGTAAAACGGAAAGCCGGTTCGCCCAGCGCTTCGAGCGTCTTTATGCCTTCCTCGATGACTTCGGGGCCTACACCGTCCCCGGCGATCACGGCAATTTCGAAATTTGTCATGTTTTGATGGTACAATCGTCGCAGATCCACGCGGCCCGTGTCATCCCACCCACCGGGATTTCCGTATCGTAGTCCTGCATTACCGGCACCCGAGTTCTTCCACAGAAGTCGCATTTGCCCGTCCGCTTGCCTGGCGGGCTTTCCGCCCGTTTCATGGCGACCACATCGCTTTCCCGGTACGGATCCGCGAAACGTCGTGCGAATCCGAGCACCTGTCGATCCGTTTCTGTTTGCAACGCTCGCCTGACAATGGGTTCGAAGGCGGGATCGGTGGGACAACCTCCGTCTTCCAGCGTATGCCACGCCCGGCGGCGGACACGGGCGTCCTCGTCCTCCATCATGCGGTAGATCGCCTTCCAGACTTCTTCGTTGCGGTGACGGACGTGGCACGGACACATGTAGGTCGCCGCCACGATCCGTTCCTCGGGATCCGTGCTCTGGGACAGGCGCAGGAGTTCGGCGATATCTTCCCTGCTCACGCGTTCCTCGCCCGGTTTTCGCCAGGCCTTCTGATGTCTGTTAAGGCCGGTGTTTCGTTTTGCCATGGTTTTAAGCGACCTATAGCTGATGCACGGGATTGGAGAGCACGCCGATCTGGGGAGAGGAAATTACTACGATGTCATCCTCCTTCAGTCCCAGGTCGTTCGGTATGATAATGCCCGTCCCCGTGGAAACGACGGTACCCGCCGGAATGAGATTGTCCCGGTAGAGGTATTCGTTCAACTCGTCGAAGCCGCGCGCCAATTGCGACGTGTTGGCCTCCCCTTCGAACACGACGGCGTCGTCCCGCAGTATCCGGCAGTGAATGTCGATGTCGTAAGGATCGTCGATCGCATCCGCTGTGACGAGCGTGGGGCCGAGCGCGCAACAGCCCTGGTATATCTTGGACTGGTTCAGATAAAGGGGATTCTCCTTCTCGATATCCCAGGCCGAAACGTCGTTGCACAGGGTGTAGCCGATTATCTCGCCTTCTTCGCCCAGTACGTAGGCCAATTCGGGCTCGGTTGCGGTGAACTTCGAGTCACTGCGCACGCAAATAGGCGCGTTCGGTCCCGAACACCGGGAAGCGGTGGCCTTGAAGAACGATTCCGGCCGGTCGGAATTGTACACCTGGTCATAGATGGTCTGTTGGGCGTCGTCGTCTCTGAACTCTGCGCTCCGTTTGTAGGTAACGCCGAAGCCCCATACCTCGGGCGCGAATACCGGGACCATCAGGTGCGGTACGCCTACGTCCGGCGTGACATCGATCGATTCGTAGGTGAACCCGGTCAACTGGCCTTCATAGTCCTGCACGGCGCGATCGACGAGTTCGGACAGTGAAAGGCGCGCGACTCCGGATACGTGCATGAGGTCGTTGACGGTCTCCACCTCCGGCATAATCTCCGTGAGGTCGATGACATGATCGTCCTGGACGATACCCAGACCGGAATCCTGGCCGGGTTCATAGAATTGAACCAGTCTCATTCGCTTCTTCCCCGTATTGGTCAGCAACGTTGCATTGGATTCATGCCTGTAAATGGCTCAGCTAAAGATAGGATGCAGGCGCCACGTGTAAAGGGGATTTTAAACCAGGTCCCATGAGGATATACGGGGTTAGTGCTTGATCGAGGAGTCGGCGCGCGTTACTTTTTGCGATGGTGTTATTTGTTGAAGCGGGAAGGGCTGGACGGTGTACATTACTGCGTCCCAGCCGTACCTACAGGTGGCGCAAACAGCAAACACAGAAAGCGTACCGAGTGACCTACTTGATCCGGACCGCCGTCGTCATGCTCTTGTTGACCGTCATGATCGCCGTGGCTCTGCCAACGGCCCGTGGACAACGTACGCCCGATTCTCCCGTAACGAGCTGGCGCAAACTCGAAACGCGGATGACAGACAATTGCGCCCTCTGTCACCAGCGCCTGGGCGAACCCCTCGCCAAACAGGTCGCGCAATGGCAGGGGAGCATCCATGCGTGGCGCGGAGTTTTCTGCGACACGTGCCACGGGGGCGATCCCACCAGCACCATCCTCACCGTGGCCATGGGCGAGCAGAATGGGTTCATGGACGCGCCGCTGCCCGAGGCCATACCCGATGACTGCGGACGCTGTCACCCGGAAGCGCTGGAAAGCTTCTGGGAAAGCGCCCACGGGGACCTGTTCGAGGCCAATGACTTCGAACCCGGATGCGTCACCTGCCACGACAGTCACGACGTGAAGGAAGTGCATATCGACATGGTATCGATCACCGCGCCTTGCGGCGAATGCCACGACCAGGACTATATCGACGAGGTCCGCAACCCCCTGGTCGACACGGACGGAAGATTAGAACGGCTCTACGGCCAGATCCTGGCGATGCCAGGGGACAACCCCAACGCGCCCTACCTCCGCAACCGTCTCATCCGCGTCCGCAAGCAGTTCCGTGGCCTGGCCCACTACCTGGCCACCAACACCATTGTCACCAAGCGGCAGGCTATCGACCGGGAACTCGACTACATCGAATTCATGCTGCATTTCGATGACAACACCGTCGAAGGCAAGTAGCTACAAGACCGCGTATAACCCGCTTTATTACCCCCGTTTACAGCTCTGCCGGGTTTTCCTTCCATACGGGTAATTTTTGTTGACATCGAACGTGGCCATCGCTAATATTGACAGGCTTTGCGAGGTAAGGTTGCCGAGGTAGCTCAGGCGGTAGAGCAGTGGACTGAAAATCCATGTGTCGACAGTTCGACTCTGTCCCTCGGCATTTCATTTCATATTCAAATAGTCGACTGTCGTGGCAATCTTGGCCCGTGTATCCCACGCCGAGGCGCCAGCAGCTTTAGAAAGCTCAGGCGCGCCACCAAAGCCACCGCTGCCTGGAAATCCTGGGATGGCCCCAGCCACCCCCGATGTGCTGGCACGGATTGCATCCCCATCGTACCTCCCGTCCGTTCTTCCATACTGCCACTGGTATTTCCGCGGACAACCGCCTGCATGCTGCATCATCCCGCAGACCGGTTACCTCGAAATCACAGCCTGTTTGACAACGGCGCCGCCCGGTCGATAGGCGGCAAAAAGCGAGGCGGCCGCGTCGGCTCGAAATGCGAAGCACAATTCTTTCGCAACGTTTCAGGTAAACCAGGGGTCAAACAACAGATCGCCATAATCAAGCAAATGACAACAGACACAAACCAGTTCATCCGCTGACGCTCCAAGACACCCATTTCCCTGAACCCAAGGCGCAATCATGTTCCGAAATTACCTCAAGATCATCCAACGAAACACCCTGCGCCAAAAGGGATACGCCGTGATCAACGTCCTTGGTCTCGCGGTGGGGATGGCCAGTTGCATCCTGATCATGCTCTATGTACAGGATGAACTCGGTTATGACCGGTACGCGGCGCGGCACGACCGGATCTATAGGCTTGCCATGTCGATAGAGACGGCGGACAGAGCGGAAACCAGGACCGCGCGGAGCCCGGCAGCCTGGGGATGGATGCTGGCCGACTCCTTCCCGGATGTCGAAGGATACGCCCGGGTAAAAGCACCGCTGGTCTCCTGGCAGGTCACCTACGTGGAGGGCAACAAACGGTTCAACGAACCGGGATTCTATTTCGCGGATCACGGCATACTGGATATGTTCGATTTCGAACTGGTACGCGGCGATGCGAACACGGCCTTGAATGCCCCCAATACGGTGGTGATTACCGAAACCACGGCGGCAAGGTACTTCGGACGGGACGAAGCACTGGGCAAAGTGATTCGGATCGATAACACGTACGACCTGACCGTTACCGGCGTAATGCAAGACGTACCGCGCAATTCCCATATGACGTTCAGTTTCCTGGGGTCCTTCGAAACGCTCAACGTGAACCCGATTTACGGTGGGCTGGATTACGGCCGGAATACCCAGAACTTCGCCCCGGACCTGTACACCTATCTGCTGCTAGCCGACGGTTACACGCCGGATTCCCTCGAACCGAAACTGGCGGAGTTTGTAGAAACGCGCTACGGACCGGCCCTGCGGCAGTTCAACGCGCAAATCAAGGCCAGTCTTCAGCCACTGACCAGCATTCACCTGCATTCGAACCTCGACGGGGAACTGGGCGCGAACAGCGACATCGCTTACATCTACATCTTCACGGCCGTTGCTTTCTTTCTACTGTTGATCGCCTGCATCAACTTCATGAACCTCGCGACGGCCCGCTCCGCCGGGCGAGCCAGGGAGGTAGGTATCCGCAAGGTATTGGGGGCGTACCGCGTTCAGTTGATCGGTCAGTTCATGGGTGAATCCACGATCATGGCGTTGCTTTCATTGGCCGTGGCCGCGGGACTGGTCCTTGCGTTTCTGCCGGCGTTCAACACCCTGGCCGGCAAGGAACTGATCTTTGCCTTCGACGATATGCGCACGGTATTCGGCCTGCTCGGAATCGTTGTGCTGGCCGGTGCACTGGCCGGCAGCTATCCGGCACTGTTCCTGTCTTCATTCCAACCGGTCTCCGTGCTGAAGGGCTCTTCCAGGGCGGGTGCGGTGAATACGAACCTTCGGAAGATACTGGTCGTACTGCAATTCGTAATATCGGTCATGTTCATCATCGGCACGGGCGTGGTAGCAGACCAGATGCGGTTCGTGCAGGACAAGCACCTTGGATTCGAGAAAGAACAACTGGTGGTCATGCCGCTCGGAGACCCCAGGCAACGCGTGATCTACAATGCCTACAAGGACAGGATCGCCGACTATCCCAACGTATTGGGCGTTACGGTGGCCAACGAATTGCCGGGCGGCCTGGTGAACGACATCCTGTTTACTCCGGACGGCGCTCCGGAAGAGGAATCGGTCCGCATCAACAACATGTGGATCGACCACGACTTCATCCGCACGATGGGCGTTGAACTCGCGGAGGGGCGCGATTTCTCCAGATCCTTCCCCGCGGATACGATGCAGTCTTTCGTGATTAACGAGGCCGCCGTAAAATGGCTCGGTTGGGTAGACGCTCCGATCAACAAGAGAGTCCGCCTCGGAAACTTCAAAGATGGGCGGGTCATCGGTGTTGTGCGAGACTTCCATGTGCGGTCACTGCACAGCGACATCGAACCGATGATGCTGCAGCTGCCGCCCAGTCCGGACCCGTACCATTATCTCGCCGTGCGGATTGCACCGGATGACGTGGCCGGAACCATGGGATTCCTGGAAGGCAGCTGGCGCGAGATCTATCCGGACGACTCGTTTACCTATTCGTTTCTTGACGCGGACTTCGACAGTCTGTATCAGAATGAAGCACGGCAGGGACGCATCTTCCGGAGTTTCTCCCTGCTGGCCGTTTTCATCGCGTGCCTTGGTCTGCTGGGACTTGCCTCCTTCACCGCGGAACAGCGAACCCGGGAAATCGGCGTGCGGAAAGTGCTGGGCGCGACCGCATCCGGCATCGTCGCGCTGGTTTCGAAAGAATATGTCAAACTGGTCGTGTACGCCAACTTGATCGCCTGGCCTGTTGCCTACTATGTGATGAACGGCTGGCTCGACAGCTTCGCTTACAGTACGGGCCTTTCACCCTGGGTTTTCGTGCTCGCCGCGGCGCTTGCGATAGCCGTTACGATGCTGACGGTAAGCTACAAGGCCATCAGCGTCGCCCACACCGATCCCGTGGACGCGTTGCAACACGAATGAGCCGTCGGCGCCCCGCTTGGATTTCTGGTTTGACGACCTCCCCTTGCAACTGTAGATTCCATCGTCTCGAAGGTATAAAGTGCGGGCAAGCATCACCGTAACTTCATGCGACCATTAAGTCGCGCATCGCGGCGCATCGCGCAGATCTGCCGTGCCGCCCGGGAAAGACAGCGCTGATCGTGGCTACTAAAAACTATGCCTCGCTGCCTTACACCGAACCGGACAACCTCGTCCGGGATTTCGCCAGTCGCGGCATCGTCGCCCTGCCGCCTGAAAGCCTGGGCATCCCCGAAGAAATCCATCATCGCATATACACCCTGGAAAAGCAGGCCTACCTGGCGAGAAAGCCCGTAACACCGGGCGGCATGCCGGACGTCCTGAAGGTCATCAACGCCCCGGGCGTGGTTGAAGCCTGCAACCGCATCGTGGGACGAAACTGGGCCATCGTCCCTTTCACACACAACGCCTCATTCGCGAGCGGCGCGCGGGACCAGCACTGGCACAAGGACGACAACGGCCCCTACAACGGCCGCAAGCAACGCCATCACCAGGCTGTGCAGATCGAAATGCTGTACTATCCCCAGGACGTGAGCGAAGTCATGGGGCCGACGGCCACCATCCCCTACTCCCATTACTGGACGTTCAATCACGAAGAGAACCATGATAATTTCGCGGGGGCCGATCACCTCGATTTCGAGTACCAGATCAGCGGGATGGAAGGCGTCCCGGTCAGCGGTCCCGACTCCGAATACGACTGGGAGGAAGTCGTCCAACGGCGCACGGCCCACGACGTCCGCATGCGGGAAGCGGTGACCAATACGGGATGGCCCCTCGTGAGACCCTACGAGGCCGCGCCGCTACGGGCGGGAAGCGTGCTGCTTTACTCCCACAACACGTTCCACAGGGGAAATCACAGGCGCGACGACTGGAAACTGTGGGACAGCCATCCGCGCTTCATGTGGCGATTCTGGATCTACCGAACTACCGAACCGGCCATACGCGATGGCGATGATCCCGGGGAAACCGCCTGGCGAAGCCTCGGCGCGGACCCCTTGACCGGTGTTGACCTGCGGTCGGCCGATGACGACGTGACGGTTGTCTGGCGCTACCACAACTACTGGATGCAGACCGGGAAAACACCCCCGCCGAGACCCGAAGCCGATTCGCAATCCATTGCGGGACGGAAATCCGAGGCACGGAATCTAAACGCGCAGTTGCACGCCATGGGCGACGAGTCGGAACCTCTCCGTATCGGCGCGGCCTACAAGCTCGCTTCGATCGGGGACGACGCACTGGCGGTAAAGCACCTCGGCGAGGCGTTGTACAGTCATAGGGAAAGCGTACGCCGGGCGGCGACTTACGGCCTGATCGCCACTGGAGAGCAGGCCACGGCGACCTTCATCGAAGCGACGAAGTCACCGGTCAAATGGGTCAGAAAGGCCGGCGTATACGGACTGGGCGACTGCGCGCCGCTCACCGACGAAGTACTGGCATCCGCAACTTCGCTCCTCCACGGTGATCCGTCCGTCTACGTCCGTGCTGTAGCCGCCGGAACACTGGGCTGCCTGGGACGGCGCGCCGCGGGAACGGGTATCGGAACGACCCTGATTCCCCGATGCCTCGCTGCGCTAGTACGCAGCATCGAGCGCGAAGAGAACCGGCTGAGCATGGACCTTGCGCAGCAGCGTAGCATCAAGTTCGCGCGACCCACCGACGCGTGCGACGTCTGCGAAGGCAACGGAGTCGACATGGGCCTGGACCGGTTCGAACCGGTACGCTCGGCGGTTCGGGAAAACGCCTTGTGGTCCATGGTCATCCTTTGTTCCCATGGAACTTACCTGGCGGACGATGCCCTGGTTTCCACCATCGAAGCCTTGAAAATGGTGGTGCGCAACGATAAAAACGTCATCTGCGTAGGATTCGCAATGGACGCCCTCAATCGCCTGGCGAACCTGGAAACCACCGGACCCACGCCGGCCGCGCTCGACAGACTGCGTGCAGACCTGCTGCAGATTCTCGGCGAATCCCCCATACGGTGCTGGGAAGCGCTCGTTCGGGGCGGACTGAGTACGGAGTTCCTGGCCGCGTTCTCCGAATCCGAAGCCGGATAGACTCGCAGACCTCTTTTTCGTTTCACTGTCTACGCGGAGCACCGTACTCCTCGGAACGTACCTGCCAGATTGATACAAGGGCGATGCCCGTGCCGCATATCCTCGTCGAAAATATCGTCAAAACCTTCCGCATCGCCCAGCGCCGATCCGGGCTCTGGGGGGCCTTCCAGGGCGTCCTTCGCCGTGAATACAGGACGATCAAGGCCCTGGACCGCGTCTCCTTCGAACTGGCGCAGGGAGAACTGGTCGGTTATATCGGACCCAACGGGGCGGGCAAGTCCACGACCGTTAAAGTCCTCTCCGGCATCCTGGTACCTGATTCGGGACGTTGCGAGGTCGATGGGCGCGTCCCATGGCGAAACCGTATCGCCAACGCGGCCAACATCGGCGTGGTGTTCGGACAGCGGACCCAGTTGTGGTGGGATCTGCCCGTTATCGAATCTTTCGACCTGCTTCGGGATATCTACCGGATCGGAAGCGGCGAATACGAGCGGGCCAGGGACGAGCTCGCGGCGCTCATGGATTTGGAACCGCTGTACGATATCCCGGTGCGTCAACTCAGCCTCGGACAGCGCATGCGGTGCGACCTGGCCGCGGCCCTGCTTCACGCACCCTCGGTGCTCTTCCTGGACGAGCCCACCATCGGCCTGGACGCCGTGTCAAAACTTGCCGTACGGGATTTCATCAAGCGGCTGAACCGGGAACGGGGCGTTACCGTCGTACTGACAACCCACGACATGGACGATATCGAGGCCCTGTGTGAACGCGTGATGGTGATCGGTCACGGGAGCATTCTGTCCGACAGCACGCTGGACGACCTGCGCGCCCGTGTCACCCGGGAACGTCGTCTCATCATAGATCTGCTCGACGATGGCCAGGCGATCGAGGACCCGGACGTCGACTTCATCTCGCGAAGCGGAAACCGTGTCCACCTGCAGTTCGATCCGGACCGCGTTCAGACCGCGGCCCTGATCAGCCGGATTACGGCGAAGTACGCCATCAAGGACTTGTACGTAGAGAACCCGCCGATAGAAGAAATCATTTCCCGGCTGTACGACGAACACGAACTCCGCTGAAAACCGGCCAGGCATGATACAATCCTTTGTTCTCCCGTATACCGCCGTGCTATCCGCCCGGTTCCGGATGATCCTCCAGTACCGGGCCGCGGCCATTGCCGGCTTCGTCACGCAGATCGGCTGGGGCGCGATACGTGTCATGGCCATGGAAGCCTTTTACCGGTCCACGAACGCCCCCCAGCCCATGAACCTCGAAGACGTAGTGACCTATGTCTGGCTGGGCCAGGCCCTCCTCGGCCTTTTACCGTGGAATCCCGACACGGAAGTCCGCACCATGGTCCGCTCCGGTACCGTGGCCTACGAGCTGGTCCGGCCGGTAAACCTCTATGCCTACTGGTTCTCCCGTTCGCTGGCATTCCGTATAGCGCCGACACTGATGAGATCCATCCCGCTTGCGTTACTTGCGTTGCTGTTTTTCGGGATGCAGCCTCCGGCATCACCGGAGGCACTGGTCGTCTGGCTGGCGGCGACCCTCGGCGCGGTATTGCTAAGTACGGCGCTTACCGTAATCCTCACGATTACATTAATGTGGACGATTTCGGGGGAAGGCGTGGCCTTGCTTGTCTCGCCGGTCATCTATATTCTGGCGGGAATGGTCATCCCCCTGCCGCTCTTTCCCGACTGGGCGCAATTCGCGCTCGAAATCCTGCCTTTCCGCGGCATTTGCGACGCTCCGTTCAGGCTGTACATGGGCCATATACCAATCACGGAAGCCTGGACCGTCCTGCTACATCAGTTGATCTGGATCATAGTCCTGGTGGCATTCGGCGCATGGTTGCTCTCGAAAGCGACCCGCCGCCTGGTCATTCAGGGAGGCTAACGGATGGCGAACCCACTTGCGCTGTACACCCACTACGTGAGCATCTCCCTGCGCAGCCAGATGCAGTACCGGGTCTCCTTCATACTCGGTACGATGGGACAGCTGCTCGGTACGGCGGTGGAATTCATCGGTATCCTTGCCCTGTTCGACCGTTTCGGGAGCCTGAGCCAGTGGTCGCTCGCCGAGGTCGCATTCTTCTATGGACTGGTCAACGTGGCATTCGCCGTCACCGACATGTTGTCTCGCGGATTCGACCACGTGGGCGACCTGGTGCGCACGGGCGAGTTCGACCGCATGCTGCTCAGGCCCCGGAGCACCGTGCTCCAGTTGATCGGGCAGGAATTCACACTGAAACGGTTCGGACGGTTTTTTCAGGGCGGCGGCGTCCTGCTCTGGTCGACGCTCTACCTGGACATCGCGTGGTCTCCGGCAGTCGTGGCCCTAACCGCGGTAACCGTAATCTGCGGCGCCTGCTTCTTTCTCGGCCTTTTTATCAACATCGGTACGCTGTCCTTCTGGACCACGGAGACCCTGGAACTCATGAACGTGTTGACCTACGGCGGCATTGAGGCTTCCAAATACCCCCTGGCCATCTATCGGACCTGGTTCCGCAGGTTCTTCACCATGGTGATCCCCATGGGATGCGTGACCTATTTCCCGATCCTCGCCATTCTCGGCCGGCCGGACCCGCTCGGTACGTCTCTCGCGTTTCAATACACCGCCCCTTTCTTCGGCCTGCTGTACTTTGTGCTGTCGCTATTCATCTGGCGACTGGGCCTGAGGCACTACCGTTCGACCGGAAGCTGACGCGCACACCCGATCACCGGTACGGAGCACGCGCTTACGGTTGTATTCGGGACGGAGCACGCGCTCCCGGCGCACCCGAGGGCAAGCCCGCCATACCATCGGGATACACCGTCCTTCTTGACGATACCGCGGGTCCCGTATTAATTGGACCGGTATGGCGAACGACAGACAATATCGATCGAATACGCGCTTCGTAGCCACCCGCGGCGTCAAGGAATACCGGGCCAGCATACCCGAGTGGGTGAATGAATCCGATACCGTCCTCGAAATCGGCTGCGAATGGGGCACGACGACCCGGATCATCTCCGACCACGCCGCGTCGGTCATCGGTACAGATGTCAGTCCGGAAGTAATCGAACGGGCCCGGGAACGCCACCCCCACATTCGGTTTGAAGCGCTGGACGCATTCGACGTGAGGGCGGCGCTCGAATTGAACGTGGACTTCACCAAGATCTACATCGACATGTCGGGGATATCCGGCTACCGGTCGCTGCTGGACCTGATCGCCCTGCTGAACAGCTATGCCGCCGTGTTGAGACCGGAAGCGATCGTGGTCAAGAGCGGCGCCTTGAAGCACTTCGCATCCCGTTGCATCCCGTTCAAAGGGTGATGGAGCCTCCTATGTGCGACCACCTGCCCACCAGTGGATCTGGCGTTCCGTCAGGTCGAAAGACCGGCATCCTCGTCCATGGCTACAATCTGAATGCCGGCCAGTGGGAGTCCGTGGTCTGGGGAGAACCGCGTGACCGGACCGGCCGCGTGCCCATGGGCGTGTTCGTCGCCCTGTGTGAACAGGCGGACGTAATGGTCTTTGGTTCCGGCGCGTCCAGAAAGGACGGGCTGCTGGAGTCCGAGTCCACGGCCCGATTGTTATGGGAACGGTTTGACGAACTCGCCGGATTTTCGGTATTTGGAAACTACCTGCACGAACTGAAGCGTCCTCCTTCAGCCGGCCGGTTCAGGAAACGGATTGAATCCATTTTGCGCCTGGACACGGATTCGAGGAATACCCGTGATGAAATCGCCCATGCCGGCGAGGTATTCGTCGACCTGGACGTGGAGCGGGTCATCCTGGTATCGAGCCCGACTCACCTGCCGCGTTGCCTGCGGGACGCCTGCTCAATCTACGGTGAGAACAGAAAAATGTCCCATCTGCGGCAGGAACTCTACGCCACGCCCAGCGTCACCGGTTATCCCGGCTACTCGGCGGACGACGTCGCCATTTTCGAACCGCCGCATCGACCGGACCGTCCAGGATCAAACCTCAGCAGGTTGGTGGCCCGAGTCCACGACCTCCCGGACAACGCGCGTGAACGGTTTGTCCGTCGCATGGAAGACCTGCTCCGGGAATTCAGGGTGTAAGCATAGATCCAGCGACCGGATCGGGATTCAGCAGGCAATCGCGAGGAGCAAGGCATGATGACCCCGGAACAAAGGTACCTGTTCGATGTTTTTGGATACCTGCACATTGAAAATGCGCTTTCAAAAGAGGAACTCACGGCCTGCCAGCGAGCTTCGGCCCGATACATGAACACGCCGGAAGACAGGCTCCCGCCCGGATTCGGATTCGACGGCAAACGCCATCTCCATGGGTTCGCCTTCGACAAGTCGCTGGAAGCCCTGACCCGCCATGCGTCGATCTGGCCCATCGTCCGGGAACTCACCAACGACAAGCCACGGTTGATCAGCGGCACCCTCCAGGTGGACCGTCCCGGCGAATCGGCCGTGGGCGGACTCCACTGCGCCAGGGAGGGATTCGGATGGGAGAGCACCCGGTACGAGACGCATCACGGAAGGGTCTATTGCGACGACATCATCGTGTTTCCCTATCTGGACGACGTATTGCCCGGCGACGGCGGCCTGATCGTCCTGCCCGGATCCCACAAGGCCAATTTCCCGCGGCCGGAGCACCTTTTCAACAACGGGCTCATGCACGGTGTGGAGGACCTCGCGCCCGGCGTGGTCAACATCACGCCCAGGGCGGGTGACATCATCGTGACCTCGGAGCTCATGACCCACGGCATCCTGGAATGGCGGCCCAGGGACCGCATCCGGCGTATCGTCGTGCTGCGTTACAAACCCCAGCACGCCGGGCTCGCGACGCCGTTTCCCGATGAGATTAAGGCCGTGCTTTCTCCCGAAACTCGGGAACTGATCGAGACGGCCCACTACAACCATGTCAAGGAAATCGTGAAGGACGACCCGGACGGCAGCCCGAAAAGGGCGATTTCATGAACATCAGGGATATCCGCGCCTTCACCGTGGACCTGTCTCGTGCCAGGAAAGCGGTCAAATCCTCGCTGCAAAGGAAAGGCCGCCAACCTGCCGGCCCCATGGATCGATACCCTGACTACCGGGGCAGTCGTTCGGCCGCGGGACCCTCCTGGCCAAGCGCGGCGTGCATTGTCGAAGCTGATGACGGATCTTTCGGCCTGGGTATCACCCAGCAGAGCGGCCCGGTCCTTCCCATCATCAACGATCACTTCCGGTCGCTGCTGGCGGGTCAGCCCGTCATGGCAACGGAGAAGTGCTACGACCTCATGGTCCGCGCGAGCGCCGCGTACGGAAGCCAGGGCGCGGCCGGTTTCGCCATCAGCGCGGTGGATCTTGCGCTCTGGGACCTGAAAGGCAAGCTACTCGGCAGGCCGGTGTACGAGTTGCTGGGCGGTCCACAGAAGAAACACATCGACTGCTACGCCACGGGATTCGATATCGAATGGTACCTCGAGCTGGGGTTCAAGGCGGTTAAACTGCCTATGCCTTACGGCCCCGACGACGGGATCGACGGACTGAACCGGGCCGATGAAATGGTTGCCGAAACGCGGGCGACGATCGGCGACGATATCGAATTGATGCTCGATTGCTGGATGGCGCTTGACGTGGAATACGCCGTTAGGTTGGGCGAGACGCTGAGACCCTATCGGTTGAAGTGGCTGGAGGATTACCTGATGCCCCACGACCTGGGCGGATTCGCGGCCGTCCGGCGTCGCTTACCTGCACAGGGTCTGGCCACGGGAGAACACTGGTACCTGGCGGAACCGTTCCTGTATGCCGCTGAACACCGGCTGGTGGATATCTTTCAACCGGATATCAAGTGGTGCGGCGGGATGTCCGCCGCGGTCCGCATCTGCCACATCGCCGAGGCCGCCGGGTTGACCGCCGCACCGCATGGCGCCATGAACGATCCCTATGGACAACACCTGGTGTTCGCCATGCCCGCGGCAAGGTGGGGCGAAAGGTCAAGCGGAGTCTCCCCGCCCGGGGTACCCCTCGCGGAGATGGTTGAACTGCCGGGAACGGCCGTTATCGAAGACGGCTGTTTGACGCCC
Organism: uncultured Gemmatimonadota bacterium; assembly: GCA_951812955.1. Lineage (GTDB taxonomy): Bacteria > JAAXHH01 > JAAXHH01 > JAAXHH01 > JAAXHH01 > JAAXHH01. Next base: position 707,867 of record OX638340.1, read on the forward strand.
AGTGACGCTCCGGGTTTCGGGATCGAGGTGGACCAGGCATGGCTGGACCGCTTTGCCGTATGACGGTTATTCCTCCGGCCCACGGTCTTCAGATTCCTGCGGTAGATGAACCGTCCGGGTCGGAAAGGCCAGACTGAGTCCGAGCGATTCGACGATCTCCATGATCTTCAGGTTTACGTCCTCCCTGATCCGCAGGTAGTCCTCCCACACCGTTGTCGCGGTAAAGTAGTAGACCATGATGTCGAGGGAGTTCTCGGCAATCTCGTTGAAGCGTACGAGCATGGTCGATTCCTGGCTTACTTCGGGATGGGTACGCAGCAGTTTTTCTATCCTTGAAACGGTCTCTCTCATCAATTCCGACGGCGTATCGTAGGTGAGTCCCACCGTGATCCATACCCGGCGGAATGGCCGGGAAGAGATATTGTCGATTACGAATTCCGCCAGCCGGTTGTTCGGAATAACGACGACGGTCTGTTCAAATGTCCGGATCCTGGTGCTGCGAAATCCGACGCTTTCCACCACGCCTTCGATCTCCCGGTCGGGCGACACGATCCAGTCCCCGGCGACGAAGGGTCGGTCGACCAGCAGCATGATGGACCCGAACACGTCGGCCAGGGTCTTTTGAGCTGCCAGCGCCACGGCCAGGCCGCCGATCCCCAGACCGGCCAGCAATCCCGAAACCGAGTAACCCAGATTCTGCAGGATCATGAGCGCCGCCAGGATCCAGACCAGAATCTGAAGCGCTCGCTCCACGAGCGGAACCAGGTGGTCGTCCAGGGTCGTGTCCGTTTTGTGGGCCCATTCCTTGAGCATTGACGTGAATACGTTGACGCATCTGAAAATCATCCAGGCCGTCAGAAGTGAAAAGGGCACCCAGAATCCCGCTCGTAACACCCCCATGACCAATTCAGGCGGACGAAGCGTATAAATGGCGAGATACAAACCTAGCACGACGATAACCCATTCGAGGGGTTTCTCGACCGCCATGATCAGCATATCGTCCAGGTGGGTCCTGGTAACGCGGGCCAGCCGTTTGGCGGCGCGGGTCATCAAATGCTTGAACAGCCATTTAAATACTAGCGTCCCAAGCAGAATCGCAAAGGTTGTACCGATTTCCCTGCCCGTCCACTGCCACGACTGTTCAAGCAGGTTGTAAAGGGCGTCCATAGACTGATCCTTCCCGCCGGGGCCGGTTCTCCCGGCATTTTTTTGTCGCATCGCCGGCGCCGATGCATATATTTCAAGGGCTGTATCTTAACGTAAGGCCGATGGACTGTCAAGTCGAGGTCGACTTGGCAGGATTGCCCGGCAAGGGTACATACCGAAGGAGGAAGGGTGTGTCGACTCGCGTCAGCGTCCTGATTATCTCGGCTGTGTTTATCAGCTTAACCGCTGTGCTTTGCGATGGTTCTGGTCTGCCGGAACCGCCAAAGTACACCGGCGATCTACCGGAACTCCGTGCGCGCGGTGTGATCCGTTTCATAGTTCGTCCGGATGCAATCGACCATATACCCCGCAATGCGGAGCCCGTTGAGCTCGACCACGACATGGCAAGGGGCATAGCCGAATCGCTTAAGATGGAATTGCGGATGATCACGGTCGACGACCACCGATCCATGGTCGACAAGCTCCTGCTGGGCGAGGGTGACATTGTCGCCGCGAATCTCACGGATACACCAGAACGGGAGGCGAAAACCGCATTTTCGGTTCCCTATCACTATGTCGATGAGTACCTGATCGTTCCCGCCGGCGAAAGTGTCCCGGATAGCCTTGGCGATCTGGCCGGCATGGAGATCAGCGTTCGGGAATCCAGCGCATACTACCAGACCCTCCTGGAGTTGCAGAAGCAGGTGCCCGACCTGAGGATAAACATCGTCCCAGAAACGATGCTGACGGAAAGTATCATCGACGGGGTAGCCCGCGGTGAGTTCGAGGCAACGGTCTGCGACAACAACCTTTGGTATGCCGTCGAGAAAGCCTACGACGACCTGGCCGCGCCGCTTGTGTTGGCGGAAAACCGTGAGATCATCCTGCTGATGCGGCCCGGCGACGAGGAACTGAAGAAGAAAGTCGACGAGACCCTGCTGGCGCTGCAGCTATCACGCACCCGCGAAAGCGTTTACACCGATGACCTGGACGGTTTGAAGAAGCGCGGCCGGCTTCGCATGATCACGAGAAACAACACGCTCACCTATTTCATTCACCGCGGAATGCAGGTCGGTTACGAATACGAATTACTGAAAGAATTCGCCAGTCGGCATGATCTCCGCCTGGAAATCGTCATACCGGACAACCACGCCAAACTGCTCGACTACCTGAACGAGGGAAAGGGAGACATCGTCGCCGCGGCCATGACGATCAACGAAGAGCGGGAGACGAAAGCGGATTTCACCATATCATACAACGACGTGGATGAACTGGTGGTGGTCCGCTCGGATGAAACCGACATTTCGAGTTTCGGGGATCTTGCCGGACGCAAGGTGCATGTCCGGGCCAGTTCATCGTTCCGCGCTACGCTCGAGGCGGTCGCCGATTCCATCGAAGGGCTGGAGATTGTCGAGCTTCCGGACGATATCGAAACGGAGGACATCCTGGTCGGTATTGACGAGGGTATCTACGATGTGACCATGGCCGATTCCAACCTGCTAGAGGTGGAACAGGCCTATGGACGCAACCTGAAGGCCGCGTTTCGTGTCAAGCCGGCTTCGCTGGGATGGGCGGTGCGCAAAAACAATACTGCCCTCGGTGCCGCGCTCGACCAGTATATCAAGCAAGAAAAAAGAGGGCTGTTCTTCAACCTGATGCACAAAAAGTACTTCGAGAACCTGCGTACAATCGCCAAATCCAGGGATTCTCTGAGGGTTGATCTGAGCGGGCAGCTTTCTCCGTACGACGATCACGTCAAGAAATACTCCGAATATTACGGGCAGGACTGGCGGCTGGTCACGGCGCAAATGTATCAGGAATCCAAGTTCGATCCGGATGCCGTGAGCTGGGTTGGTGCCCTGGGACTCATGCAGGTGATGCCGGCAACGGGAAAGCAGATGGGTTTCACCGAACTGCATGACCCGGAGCAGGGGATCCATGCCGGCGTGAAGTACATGGATCACCTCCTGAACCGATTCGATCCCAAACTGCCGATGGAGGTGCGGGTGCACTTCGCCCTCGCTTCCTACAATGCCGGATACGGCCATCTCCTCGACGCAAGGCGCCTGGCCAGGGAACTGGGCCGGGACCCCGACCAGTGGTTCGGGCACGTAGAACAAGCCATGCTGCTCCTTTCCAAACCCGCTTACTACAAACGCGCCCGATACGGATTCTGCCGCGGCGGCCAGCCCGTCCACTACGTCGCGAACATACAGCAGTCCTACGAAGCCTACGTGGAAGCGCTCGCCTCGGACAAACCGGTTTTCTCGGACGACGCGGCTGAACTCGCCACGCGGAAATAGCCGAAAATCGGAGCAATCCATGGATTCCGACGTCAGAGACCCCATCCGCCGGGCACCCTGGCAGAACCTCCAGGTACTCATCCAGGCCGATTCACGGCACGTACTGCCTTCCTATATCGGTTCGCTGACGGCGAGCGAACTCGCCCTGGCCGTCTCGCGCCTGAGCCAGGAAGAGCATACCCGGCTGCTCAATCTCCTTTCGCCCCAGGACGCGGCCGAGTTGATCGATCAGATCGAAGACGTGCAGGCGGTCGACCTGATCGAGGATCTCCCGGCGTCGGAAGCCGCGGCGATCGTCGACGAGATGTACAGTGACGCCCAGGCGGACCTGCTCGGCGACTTGAAAGACGAAGAAGCGGAAGCTATTCTCGAGGCGATGCCGGACGAAACGGCCGAGGAAGTCCGGCGCCTGATGCAGTATCGGGACGATACGGCCGGCGGCATGATGCTGACCGAGTTTGTATCCTATCCCGCGGATTACTCCGTTCAGCACGTAATCGACGACCTGCGGAACAGACACGATGAATACGCCGGTTACGATGTACAGTATCTTTATGTTTCGGACGGACCGAAGCTGTCCGGTGTACTGAGACTGCGCGACGTGCTCATGGCACTGCCCGGCCAGCCGCTCACGGAGATCATGTCGGCTGACCCGGTGCGCGTCGACGTCCATACGCCGCTTGAAGAAATGCGCGACCTCTTCGAGACCTATACCTATCTCGGACTGCCGGTTATCAATGAAGAAGGGAAACTGGTCGGCGTAGTACGCGCCGCGGACGTGCAGGAAAAACTGGCGGAGAAAACCGAAAGCGAGTTCCGAAAGACGAGCGGTATCGTGGGCGGCGAGGAACTGCGCAGCATGCCCGTCCTTACAAGGTCCTCTCGCCGGCTGTCCTGGCTCAGCGTCAACGTCGTGCTGAACATCCTGGCGGCGAGCGTCATCGTATTATACCAGGATACCATTGAAAAGGCGATCACCCTGGCGGTATTTCTGCCCATCATTTCAGACATGAGCGGATGCTCGGGCAACCAGGCCGTGGCCGTGAGCATCCGGGAACTGGCCCTGGGCCTCGTACGGCCCCGGGAGATCCTGCGCGTCCTCTTCAAGGAAGCCTCGGTGGGACTCATGAACGGACTGGCGCTCGGGACGCTCTTGGCCATAGCCACCCAGTTGTGGCAGGGAAACCCGTACCTGGGTCTAGTCGTCGGAACCGCTCTGGCTGCAAACACAGTGCTCGCTGCGTGCCTGGGTGGGGTCATTCCCCTTGCGCTCAGGGCACTCAAGGCCGATCCCGCGCTGGCCTCCGGCCCCATGCTCACGACGGTAACCGACATGTGTGGCTTCTTTCTTCTCCTCAGCCTGGCGCAGTTCGTATTGCCGAAACTGGTATGAAACAGGTAAATTGGATCAAACCCACGGTCGAACTACCCCGACGTCGGGCAGGTGGATCGTGCGACATGCTATTCGGACACAAGGACATTCGCGGTGCACCCCAGCATATCCAACACCCTCGGTAGTATCCGCAAGGCAAGCCGGTTCATCGGCAGCGAGATCTGGCTCATCAATACCCAGGGATTGTCCCGGCTGCACGCACTTCTGGTGCGTATTGCCAAGTCCGTAATCTTCCTGTATAACCAGTTCTGGGAAGACCGCCTGCTGACCCGCGCCTCGGCGCTGACCTTCTCCAGCCTGCTGGCCCTTGTCCCGCTGCTCGCTATCGTCTTTACCCTGTACCAAAGCATGGGCCTGTACGTGGAAATCGAACCTACCCTCCGAGAATGGCTGAGTCCACTGGGCAGCAACGGAGATGTCGTGGCCACGAATATCATGAATTTCCTGGCCAATGCCCAAACCGGCACGCTGGGATACGTCGGGGTGGTGGTCCTTCTATTCGCGGTCCTGGGAATCCTGGCGAATATCGAGGAATCCTACAACGACATCTGGCACGTACGGCAGATGCGAAACTGGAAGCAACGACTGGTCAGCTACCTGGCCCTGTTGCTCATTGGACCGCTGATCATCACCGGCGTAGTTACTTTTACGGGTTCGTCCGACAGCATTGCCATCCTGGCCTACATCGAACGGATCGCGGGATTCTCGCCCCTGTCCTTATTGCTGATCGGACTCTTTTTTTCACTCATTATCTGGTCGGTGCCCAATACGCGGGTTTGGATCCGTTCCGCCCTGGTCGGCGGCATGAGTTCCGGGTTCGGCTGGTTGTGGCTCAACTGGGCCTTCGCCCAGTTCATTGCCGATACGACGCAGGCGAGCGCGAGAGAGATCCTTTTTGCCGGTTTCGCCGCCCTGCCGCTATTCCTGATCTGGCTGTACCTGGGCTGGGTGATCCTGCTGCTGGGAGCGATCCTGGCCTATTCGATTCAGAACGTGAACACCATGGAGTGGAGGCAATCGGAGCGGGTCCACGGGACGGCGCTGCGGAATTACATCAACGTCCTCGCGTTCCTCTACATCATCCGCAATTACGTGGAAGAAAACCGGCCGACCAGGCTGGATCGGCTTGCCGTACAGACAGGGGCTCCGGAGAACGTACTGGACGAAATGCTGTCTTCCTACGTGGATTCCGGTCTGCTTTCGAGGAAATCCGGACACCGCGTCACCTACGTTCCTGCCACCTCGCCTGCGGATATTCCCCTGCGTTCCCTGCTGAACGTGCTGTATCATCCGGAAACGCTGCCGGACCGGTTCGAGGGTGTCGATCCGCTGCATGCCATGGCCCGGGACCTACTGCAGTACTACCGGACGTCCTACCACTATCCCCTCGATCAGTCCCTTACGGACACGGTGCTTTCACTCACGCCGCCGAGGAAGAACGCCCAGTGATCCGAGGCGGGTAAACGCCTAATAACAGGTACCGGAACGCCTCAATCCCTCCAGGCTGCATCCCCGCGCTAGGTCGTGTTCCTTGACCGTGCGGAAGAATTCTTCCATCCCGAGCAGAAAGGGTTCGATGTATTCCCGCGAACCGGCCTTGCCCATGTGACCCACGCGTAGCGAGTCCCTTGCGAATTCACCCATGGCCTGTGCCGCCAGGAAGCCATGGTTGCGCAGCAGGTAGGTCCGCAGTTCCGCGGCTTCGGAAACGTCCGGGTGGACCCGGAAGGTAGTCACCGTGTAGGACGCGGCCGGATCGGCAACGATGGGGGCGCACCCCACCGCGCGCAGTCCGGCGCGGACCACGGACTGGGCCCATGCGTACCGGGACCAGTGGCCTTGAAGGGTCTCGCGGTGGATGATCCGCCGCAGGCTGGCGTGAAGGGAGACGATCAGGCTGCTGGACTGCGTCGTGGGATAGGGATGTTCTCCCGAAGCTTCGGACGCCCGCTTCCAAACGGCGAGGTCGTAGTACCAGCCCCGGTGAGCGCTGTCCTTGGCGCGTATGATATCCCACGCCCGGTCGCTGACCGCCAGAATACCCAGGCCCGGTGCGGTTTCAAGGGCCTTGTTTGAAGAAGTCACGGCCACGTCGATCCCCAGTTCGTCCACGGGAATGTCATAGCCGCCCAGGGCCGAAACGCCGTCAACGAAGAAGGGCAGGTCGAACTCGCGTGCCAGGCCGGCATATTCCTCCAGGGGATTCCGGACGCCCGTGCCCGTATCGTTGGCGACCACGACCAGGCCGGCTGCCGCCGGATGCCGTTCAAGCGCATCGCGCATTTTGGCCGGATCGGCGGGCTCGCCCCATGGGTCATCCACGGCGACGACCTCGCTTCGGAATGCCTTGAGTATTTCGACGAGCCGGTTGGCGAATGGGCCGTTGGTCGCCACCACCACCTGTTCACCGGGCCGGAAGAGGCTGCACAGCCCCGCATCGAGCGCGCCGGAACCGGGGGCGGTCATGATGATGATGTCGTTACGGGTCTGGAAGATGGTCCGGAGCATCGATACGGTTTCTTCGTAGATGGGACCGAAGTCTTCGCCGTAGTGGGGCAGTACCTGCTCGCTCAGGGCCTGCAGGGTTTCCTCCCAGATATCGATGGGACCGGGCAACAGCAATTTGGGTCGGGCCATGGGTTTACTCAATCCAGGTGAACGTCGGGTTGCTTGGCGATTATCTCGTTGATTGCGCTGATGAAGCGGTCGATGTCTTCGTAGGAATCATAGAAGTGCGTGGAGACCCTGAAGAATGAAAGGTCGTTTGCTCCAATGGCGGTGACCTCGATCTTGTAGTCTTTCCAAAGGTACTCACAGACTTTGGGAAGATCTATGCCTTCGATCGAGAAACTGGAGATGAACCCGGACATGGATTCGTCCATGGGAATCGTAAGCCGGGCACCCCGGATCCGTTCGAGCGCCTGCGCCTTCAGGTACCGGGCCAGGCCGAGACAGTAAGGACGGATCCTGCTCTCCCATCCGATGTCGAGCTGGTAATCGATGGCGTCTCCCAGGCAGGCATGGGGGGTCAGATCGCGCGTTCCGTTCACATCGTAGCGGCTGGCTGCATCCGTTTCACGCATATTGTGGCCGATTACCACGGGACGGACCTTGTTCTGGTACTTGGCATCCATGTAGAGAAACCCCACGCCCTTGGGCGCCAGCAGCCACTTGTGGGAACTGCTCGCGTAGAAGTCACACCCGACGTCCGAAAGGTCCAGGGGAACCATGCCGACGGCGTGGGCGCCGTCCACCATGGCCACGGCGCCGTGCGCATGGGCCAGGCGGGTGAGTTCCTTGATGGGGGCGACGAGTCCGGTCGTGAAGTACACGTGGCTGAAAACGACCACGCTGGTGTTATCGGTGATTCCCGCTTCGTAGGCTTCCACGATATCCCGGGGTGAGGACGGTGGCGTGGGTAACGGAACATAGTTCAGGTTCAGGCCGTCCCGCTCGGCCAGCCACGTCCACAGGGCGCGGACGGCGGGGTATTCCTGGTCGCTCAGCAGCACGTCGCTTCCACGTTCCCAGATCAGACCCTGACCGGGTATGTTCATGCCCATGGTCGTGTTCAGCACGAGGGCAATCCGGTCCGGGGTCGTTCCGACGAACCGGGCGAGCTTCTCCCTGGACTGCTCCACCAGGGGCCTGAGAAGATCGCCGTGCCGACGATGCAGGGGATCCGCCTCGAATTCCCGCATCAATTCGATGATCCGTTCGATGACCGGCCTGGCGGACGGCCCGACCGTTCCGCCCTGCAGGTAGGTTACGTCGTCCATCAGGTAGAACTGTTTCCTGATGTCGGACCAATAGGCGGCTTCTTCGGCGGCGATAGGATGCCTGGATTGAGCGGTCATGGTCTGTCCCGGACTAGGGTGAAAAACGGCGAGAATCGTTGACGGACATCGCGATTATACTAACCGGACCGCATAGGGGTGTCAAGGCGTTACGAAGCTTTTGAACCGGCGAGGTGAATGTCGGTAAGATCGTCGAATGGAAAGCGATCCGCACCATGCGTTGAACGTCAGAAATGCCTTGTCAACACGGCCGCGGCATCTACCTTTTGCTGGATTGCCTTCGTTGAAGGAATCACGACGATCGAGGTTTTCGTTCGCACGTTTCAAACTGGACCAGAAAAGGAGAAAACAGCCGATGCGAGGAAACAGAGTGCTGGAGAAACTGAGGGCCGGAGAGACCGCCCACGTGGTCGGCGGCCACAGCCACACGGCGAATTCCATCGATTTCATGGGCCAGTTTGGATTTGACGGCTTCTGGATCGAGGGCGAACACGGCGACATTACTTTCGACCGGATCGGTGACGTCTCCCGGGCATGCGACCTGTGGAACATGGCGTCTGTCATGCGTGTACACGCCAACGAGACCGGGTTGATCGGCCGCACGCTGGACTGCGGTGTCAGCGGCCTGGTCGTCCCCCATGTGAGCAGCGCGGAGGCGGCGGACCGCGTGGTGCGCGCCAGCCGGTTCGCGCCGGCCGGCATGCGCGGCATGTACTTCAACCGACGGGGCTACGGCACCGACAACAGCGAGTTCATCGCGAAGGTGAACGATGAGATCCTCGTCATCGTACTCATCGAAGAGATCGAGGCCGTGGAAAACCTGGACGAGATACTCGCCGTGGACCACATCGACGTATTCTTCGTCGCCCCGGGCGACCTCGCCCAGACCATGGGCCATCCGGGACGGATGTATCACCCGGAAGTGAAGAAAGTGGTTTCCGATACGCTAGGACGGATCGTCGCGGCCGGTCGGAACGCTGGATCACTTGTCGGGGAGGAGACCTTCGACGCACACGCCGAGATCGGCGTCCGGTTCTTCTTCACCGTGTATGACCACTGGCTCCGGGCTGGCGCCAAGGGCTACTGGGACAGGGTGGCTTCCCAGGGGTAGACCGGACGAACGGATTCAATCGGTCCGGCTTCCCGGATCACCCGCGCCTTCGGCCTTTGCCCGTTCGTAGACGACGGCGGCCACGGCCACATCTTCCACGGCCAGCCCCTGGGATTCGAAGAGGGTAATTTCATCGGAATCGGTACGGCCTGGCACGTGGCCGGCAACTACGTCGGCCAACTCGTGGACGCGGTCCCATTGAAGGAGTCCCTTTTCCACCGATTCGAGCAAGTCTCCGCACTCCACCTTCGCCTGCTCCCTGGAATCGACGGTGACCACGCCGGCTCGACTGACCGTCTCCGCATCGATTTCACTGCGTATGAGCGCGTTGGAACCAGCTGCGTTCACATGGGTGCCCGGTGCGAGCCAGGCGCCTTCCAGCACCGGTCGCGCCGCGCTGGTGATCGTGATCGCCACTTCCACTTCTTCAACGCAGGCCCTGGCTGAATCAGCCGGGCGTACCGGCACTCCCAGGGCCTCGCTCATCTCGCGGCAATACGCCTCTCTTCGCGTCCGATCCCGTCCATAGGCTTTAACACCCGTCACGTTGCGTACTTCACATACTGCAGCCAACTGGCTTCGGGCCTGCCATCCCGTTCCGATCACTCCCACGGTAGCCGCGTCATCCCGCGCCATGTACTTCGTCGCCACGCCGCTCGCCGCGCCCGTTCGCATCTGGCCGAGCCGGTCGGCCTCGATCGCAACCAGCGGTTCGCCCGTGTCGGCTTTGAACAATAAAACCAGGAATCTCGCACCGTGCCGCGTAGTCGTGTACGCTTTCAGTCCGGTGAGATTCAACTCCGGGATCCCCCCGGACATGACGTGGAGCGTATGGCCCGGAAGCCGTACCCTCGAACGCGGGATGTTGACCGCCGATCCAGCGCCGAGTCCACGGAACACTTCTTCGACCGCGCGGACTGCCGCGGCCATGGACAGTAAACCTCCTACTTCTTCCTCATTGATGTACAGCATGCTTGCGCTCCGATCGGTTCGGTTAACGGTTCCGGGAACTTCGCTGCCGTCCGGGAACTCCGCTGCCGGACGTGAACTCCGCTGCCGTCCGGGAACTCCGCTGCCGTCCGGGAACTCCGCTGCCGGACGTGAACTACGCTGCCGTCAGGGCACTCCGCTGCCGGACGGCACTCCACTGGTGACAGCGCGTGTTCAAACCGGAGCGGCCATGCCTCGGGCGAACGGGCGGTGATCCCATACAGCAGGCCATGATATCCGGTCCTTCGACGGGGTGTCAAGGCCAATGTTACGGCTTAACCGCAGAGGACGCGCGTCTTGACAGTACCCGTGGGCGTGGTATCTTCAGCTTCGTCATGCCTCTGCCCTTCCAAGCGTTTCGAGACCGGTTTCCCGCGCTCCGATACCGCGATTTCCGCCTCCTGTGGTCCGGTCAGATCGTTTCGCTTACCGGATCACGAATGCAGCAGACGGCCGTGCTGTGGCATATGTATTTGTTGACCGAGTCCGCGTATGCCCTTGGTGCGATGGCAGTTATAAGACTCATACCCATCGTGATTCTTTCTCCGCTCGCCGGTGTGATCGCCGACACCCATGACCGCAAGCGCGTACTGCTCATCGCCCAGTGCGGCCTCGCCCTGATCAGTACGACGCTGGCGTGGATCACCTGGTCGAGCCAGGATTCCCCCACCATGTTGTATGTGATCACCGCCATAAGCGCTGGGATCGGTTGCTTCAGTAGCCCGGCCAAAAACGCCATGGTGCCGAACCTGGTCGACCGGAGGCACCTGGCCAACGCCATGAGTATCAACATCACCGCCTCCCATGTCGCATCGGTGACCGGGCCGGGCATTGCCGGCCTGATCCTGGCATCGGGCTCAATCGCGGCCGTTTACTGGATCAATACGGTTTCATTTGTCTTCATGATTGTTCCAATCCTCATGTTGCGTTCCGGGCACCGCAGCATCGGCGGCGTGACACGGGTCAGCTTTGCGGCAGCGCTCGAGGGGCTGCGGTTCATAAGGCGTTCGTCCATTATACGCTCGGCGATGTTGCTGGACTTCACCGCTACGTTCTTTGCGTCCGCCACATCGTTGCTGCCGATTTTTGCCGTTGAAGTACTGGACGTCGGGGAACAGGGGTACGGCCTGCTTACGGCGGCCCCGGCGATCGGCGCCGTGCTGACCGGCGCAATCATGTCCACCTTCCCAGTGATTTCGGGCCAGGGACGGCTGTTGTTCAAAGCGGTGGCGTGTTACGCGCTGGCCACCGTGGTCTTCGGCATATCATCAAGCTTCTGGCTCACCTTCGCCGCGCTGTTCCTGACTGGGGCGTTCGATACGGTAAGCATGGTGCTGCGCCATACCGTCATGCAGCTGTCGACCCCGGATGAATTGCGCGGCCGCATGACTTCGGTGAACATGATTTTCGTCATGGGCGGACCCCGGCTCGGCGAAGCAGAAGCCGGCCTGGTGGCGGGACTCGCGGGAGCCCCCTTCTCCGTAATTACAGGTGGGATCGGCTGCCTCGTGGCCGTCGCCGTCATAGCCTGGCGGTCTCCCACGTTGAGACGATACGACGGCCAACGATGACTCGGTTTCGAAAGGACTAGTTATGATATACGATGTTCACGCTCACGCATGGCGGTACCCCGATCACTTCAACGATACCTTCCGTAACCAGGCGATCAGAATGCGGGGGTATGAGCTGGACCTGACTCCGGAATACGCGAGCTACCTGGCTTCCGCGCGGACCGCCGGACAGCCCGTGAAAACTGTGGTCTTCGGTGGTAAGGCAAGGCTGTCGGGACTGTGGACGCCGGACAGTTACGTGGCGGCATACTGTGCGGAGTATCCCGACCAGGCGATCCCCTTCATGTCTCTGGACCCCACCCAGGACGGATGGAGAGACGAGATGACCGAAGGGCGGGAACACCTGGGCATGCGCGGTATCAAGCTTCTGCCCATGTACGCGGGGTTCTATCCCCAGGACCCCGAACTCGACGACCTGTGGCAGTACGCTGCCCGAAACGACCTACCGGTGCTTCTGCATACCGGCACGACCTTCGTCGACCAGGCACCCCTGGACTGCACCCTGCCGCGGCACCTCGACGCGGTCGCCATCAAGTTCCCGGAATGCCGGATCATCCTGGCCCACCTCGGCCACCCCTACGAAGGGGAAACCGTGGCAGTGATCCGCAAGCACCCCAACGTGTACGCCGATGTGTCCGCGCTGCACTACCGCCCCTTTCAGCTCTATCACAGTCTCATGCTCGTCCAGGAATACGGGGTATGGAACAAGCTCCTCTTCGGTACCGACTACCCGGTCACGACGGTGGACGACACGCTTCGCGACCTGCGCGGACTGAACGGCATGCTCGAAGGCACGGCCCTGCCTCGGCTGGACATAGCGGAAATGGAGGAGATGATTCACCGGGACGCGGGGGAGATCCTGGGGATTGACTGATCCCGCCGGGAGGGGCGGGGCAGTCAACGCCAAACCGCACGTTTGACCGCGCGTCCTATCCTTCGCCTGTCAGCCACTGCCAGAATCGGAAGGGTTCCGGTTTCTTTTTAGTGGGATCCTCGAAGACGTCCCTGGTGATATAGAGATTGGTCTGCAGGTTGGACATCAGTTCGCCGCGCCAGGCCCTGTAGCCCCACTGGTTGGGTTCCAGGGACACTCCCCGGACGAAGGGCTTCCACATCTGGTTGATCCGGATGTACCACAGGAAAATCCCGCCGGCTTCGTCGACCAGGATCCGCTCGGCGTCCCGGTACATGGCCATGCGGCCCTCCGGGTCGCCGACGAGTTCGTTGGCCTGCCTCACGAGTCGCTCGAAACGATCGTTGTGCCAGGCGTGCCGGCCGTTCGAAAGCCAGATGGTAAGCAGGTTTCCCGCGTCGATGAAGTCATACTGGTAGGGAACCATCCCCAGGGTCAACTCCCGGTTGCTCATGGCGTCCAGGTAGACCTTCCGTTCCACGTTGCGTACACCGACATTCAGCGCAAGGTGCTGATTCAACATGGCCTGGACCGCCTCCGCGGCTGTCCGTATGTTTGCGGCCTCTCCGCGCAGCCAGATGTTCACCTCCGGAAAACCGCGTCCGCCGGGATAGCCGGCCTCGGCGAGATAGCGACGCGCGAGATCGGGATCGAATTTCTGCAGTGGGGCCAGTTCCTCCGTGTTGGAACCAGGGAACCCGGGCGGCAGCATGGAGGAAGCCGGTATGCCGACATCCCGCATGGCCGATTTGATGATGGCATCGACATCGATGGCATGGGCGAAGGCCTTGCGAACGCGCACATCGTCGAACGGCGGGTTGAAGGTGTCCAGCATCAGGTAGTACGTTGAGAAGTCCGTATAGGCATTGAGTTGATCGCGCAGGACCCGATCCGCCTTGATCCGGTTGATTTCGGCCTGGTTGGTCAGGGGGACGTAGTCTACTTCGCCGGCTTCATAGGCGGAGAGAAACTGCGGGGGAACGGCCAGGTTGTACAACCGGGCCACTACCCGTTCCAGCATGGGCCTGGTGGGACCCCGGTAGTTCTGATTGATTCCGAGCACGATGCGGTCGCCCTTGATCCATTCGACCAGGCGGTAAGGACCACTGCCGAAATGGGTTTCGGGCCGCGTCGCCCATTCAGGACCGTATTTATCAAACAAATGTGTCGGCGAAACCCAGCTTTTGGCGAGCAGGAGCGGCAGGTAGGGCGTCGGATTTTCCGTCGTGAACGCCACGGTGTGATCATCGAGGGCCTTGACGCCCAGGGAGTCGAGCGGAAGGCGTCGGCCAACGACGTCGGTCCAGTTTTTTATGGACCTGAAGTACCATTCGAAGTCGAAACCCGTCTCCGGATTCGCCCAGCGACGAAAGGTGGCCTCGTAGTCGCGGGCCGTCAGAGGATGGCCGTCTGCGAAGATCATCCCCTTGCGAATCTGGTAGGTCCAGGTCAGCCCGTCTTTGGACAGTTCCCACGAGGTGGCGCCCGCGGGCAGCAGGTTGAAATCCCGGTCCACGCGGACGAGCGGCTCGGCTACCAGTCCCACGCCCCACGCCTGCTTGTAGGTGGACGTGCCCCGGTCGAGGTACCGGTTGTCGGGTGAGAACTGAGTAAGGACCTGGAGTTCCGGCGGAGCGGCATCGGGAGGTAGCGTGACGCCGAATGAGTTTACATATCGTTCCGTCCCGCCGGCTTCGCTGTCGCCGTCATCCTGCAGGGCCGGGACGGATAGGCTGGACAGCGCAAGGGCCGCCCCGAGGAAGGTCAGAACGGCCGCCGTGTGCACGCATCGCACGTTACGCAGGATGGACACGGCCTGATAAGGTCGGAACAACGTCAGGTGTCCCTCTATCTACAGGTTGGATATTGTCATGGAGTCGATGGTGGATCTTACGGAATTCCAGTTGGACTGTCAACGGTTTCGTCCCGTGACAGCGCACATAAAACAGGTGACACGTAACATCAGGGCATTTACTCTATACAGGTTCCGCCAGCGATGTAATCGCCTCCCGACTCGAGGCAAAGGGGAGTCTGGAGGACGGATTCCACAGAAAGGAAGACAGCATGCCTATCGCCACGAGACAACTGGGAACAACGAACGCCCACGTGACCGAACTGGGTTTCGGATCCGCGCCGCTTGGTGACCTGTTCCAGCCCGTCACGGACGCCAAATCCCGCGCCACGCTGCGGGCGGCCTGGAGGGCAGGTATACGCTACTACGACACTTCACCATGGTACGGCTACGGGAAGAGCGAACTGCGACTGGGCGAGTTTCTGCGTCAGAAAAGCCACGGTTCCTACGTGGTGTCCACCAAGGTCGGCCGCGTGTTCAAGGCAACCAGGGACCTCAAGAATTTCGACTACGGCTTCTGGTGCGGTGGCCTGCCCTTCGATCACGTCTACGATTACAGCTACGACGGCCTCATGCGGTCCTACGAAGACAGCCTCATCCGCTTCGGAGTCCACCGGGTCGATCTTCTGTTGATCCACGACCTGGATCCCTTCTATCACAACGAGGCCCAGATCCAGGCTTATCTTCATCAACTGTTCACCAGCGGCTGGCGCGCGCTGGCGGAGCTCAAGGCCTCGGGCGATATCAAGGGCGTGGGCGCGGGACTCAACAAGACCGGCATGATGCTGCGCTTCCTGGAGCTGATGCCCCTGGACTTCTTCATCGTGGCGATGCCTTACACCCTGCTGGACCAGGAGGCCCTCGACCGGGAGCTTCCCCGGTGCGTGGAAGACGGGATCGGCATCGTGATCGGCGCCGTCTTCGCTTCCGGAATCCTGGTCACCGGTCCCACGGAAAACTCGACCTATGGTTACATGCCCGCGACGCCGGAGATCATGGAGAAGACACGGCGCATCCAGGCGGTCTGCGAACGGTACGGCGTGCCGCTGGCCGCTGCCGCCTTGCAGTTCCCGCTGTTTCACCCGGCGGTCGCGTCCGTCATCCCCGGTGCGATCAGGCCGGAATACGTCGAATCGAACCTGTCAAACTACCAGCACGAGATTCCCGTGGATCTGTGGGCCGAATTGAAATCGGACGGGTTGATACGTGAAGACGCTCCGACTCCCGGGTAACCGTTGATGGAATTCGAACTCTGGCAACTGTTCCTGCTCGCCGGCGTGGGTGTTCTTTCAGGCTTCCTGAACGTCATGGCCGGCGGCGGATCTCTGCTGGCCCTCCCCGTCCTCATCTTCATGGGGCTCCCCGGCAACGTGGCCAACGGCACCAACCGCGTGGCCATCGTCGCCCAGAACGTTTCCGCCTTCACCAGTTTCTTCAGGAAGGGGTATTCGGAGTTACGCACGATGCTGACCCTTGCGCTTTGCGCGGTGCCGGGGGCGGCGATGGGGGCGTACCTGGGTACCCAGGTCAGTGGCGAACTGTTCAATCGGATCCTCGGCGGCCTGATGATCGTGCTGCTGATCCTGATGAGCAGGAAACAGCGTGACGTGGCAGTAGTCGAAAATCCCCGGAGACTGGTGCTGGGACACTTCCTCATGGTCGCGGTGGGGTTCTACGGCGGATTCATCCAGGCCGGAGTCGGGTTTATACTCATGGCGGTGCTTTACCGTGTCGTCGGACTTGACCTCGTCCGGGTCAATGCCTACAAGGTATTCATCATAGGCATATATACCCTGGTGGCGCTGGCCATATTCGCGGACAAGGGACAGGTGCTCTGGCTTGCCGGGGCCAGTCTGGCCGTTGGCACCACGATCGGTGGATGGATCGGCGCACATTTCACCGTCAAACGGGGCGAGAAACTGATCCGCGTCATCCTAAACGTGGTGCTGGTCGTCATGGCCGTAAGACTGCTGTTCTAAACCCGGATAACCGGAGGTCGGCATGGCTGATAAGGCAGGCGGGTCCAGGCCGAATGTCGTACTTTGTATTTGCGACCAGCTACGCGCTTTCGAACTGGGATGCTACGGGAACGAGGTCGTCCGGACACCCCACCTGGACCGATTGGCGACGGAAGGCGTCCGTTTCGAAACGGCGGTTAGCAACAACCCCGTCTGCATGCCCGCGAGATCCTGTCTCATGACCGGCCAGTACAGCCGGACCTGCATGGGCATGCTGGGCAACTACGCGGAGCCGAACGAGGATGGATCGACGACGATGCCGGAGTATCCCGCGGCGGGCCGTCCCCACCTGCCCGCGCCTACGCTGCCCGAAATGTTTAAAAGCCTTGGTTACGATACGGCGCTGATCGGTAAATGGCATATCCACACCGCGCCTGGTTCATCCGGATTCGACTACAGCCTCTATCCGCGGGTGCACCACCGTCACAGTGGACAGTCTTTCGTGGAGAACAACGGAGAGGAATTCCAGTTAGACGGGTTCAGCGTCGGATTCGAGTCGGACCAGGTCGGGGGCTACCTGCGAGACCGGGAAAACATAGATAAGCCCTTTTTCCTCTACTACAGCATTTCTCCACCCCACATGCCTCTGATGGATGCGCCCGAAACATACCTGGAAATGTACGATCCCAATGATATCCCCTTGCGGCCCAATGTCTTCCGGGACGGCGAACTTCCATACGACGAGCACTGGTTCAGGGTCTATCTGTGGGACTTTCTCTTCTACGATAAAAACCTGCCGTTTACACGCGCGCTGCCCTCCGGATTCGATCTGCGTCGTCTGATCGCACTCTATTACGGCATGACGTCCTGGGTCGACGACATGGTCGGACGCCTCATGCGTTTTCTCAGGGCATACCGCCACGCGGAAAACACCATCGTCGTTTTCCTCTCCGACCACGGCGACAACCTCGGTAGCCACCATTTGTTCAACAAGGGCCGCGTGATCGAAGAATCCATCCGCATCCCACTGGTCTTTCACGCGCCGAACCGTTTGCAACCCCTGGTCAACACGACCTCGACGGCCCAGATCATCGACGTCATGCCCACCCTCCTATCCCTTTGCGGCGGTTCCACTCCAGCCCACGTCCAGGGGAGAAACCTGGCCGGAACGATTTCGACTGGAGAAGCCCAGGGAGAAGATGGCGCATTCATAGAGACGGGTAGAGGGGAAATCGGACTGCGGACGACGACCCACACGTACGGGATTCGTATCGATACGAAGACTGGCCGCGTACTGGACGACCGGGCGGGTTTTTACGATTTGCGGACTGACCCTTACCAGTTGACCGACCTGCGGAACCCGGCCCTCGAGGACAATCTGGCAGCCGGCCTACGGGACCGGGTACTCTCCTGGCACTACGAAACGCCCTGGATGCACAGCGGTTCATTGGTCTGACTCGAAACAACCGGAAATACCCATGACCGAGACGAGCCGGATTGGCAATAACCGACTGATTGCGTTGCTGTTCGGCATCATGTTCGTAGCCGTTGCGGACAACCAGATGATCTCCCCGCTCCTGCCCGACCTGATGTCCGCTTTCGGCATGGACGCGGGACAGGCCGGATTGCTGGTCTCGGTCTATGCGATCGCGGCTGCGGCCGTCTCCTTCGGCCTCGGTCCCCTGTCGGACAGCTGGGGCCGAAGGAAGATGTTATTCGCCGGGCTGATCGTGTTCACCACGGCGACCCTGATGTGCGGCCTGGCATGGGACTATGCTTCGATGGTAGCCTTCCGAGCCGTCACGGGTGCGGCCGCGGGGACCCTCTCACTGAACGTAACCGCGAGCATCGGGGACCACTTTCCCTATAAGCGTCGAGGCGCCGCCATGGGCATGGTAATGTCGGGGTACTTCACGGCCATGATCCTGGGCGTGCCGGCGGGGGCCTTTATCGCGGAAGCCTGGTCCTGGCGGTGGGCCTTTTGCGCATTTGCGGGTGCCGGGCTCTTATTATGGTTGCCGGCGCTGGCCGTTTTACCCTCAAGGGCTCAGGTTGTACGCGGTGCCAACATAATCGACCTGGTGAAGCGTTATCGTAGATTCCTCGTTCGCACCGGACCCCTGTCGGTCGTTGCGGCGTCGTTTCTCGTATCGGCATCCACGGTCGGTTTCATTACCTTCGTAGGGACCTGGCTGCGGGACATTTACGGACTTTCGACCGACTGGATCGGCATGATATTTCTCTTCGCCGGTCTGGGCGCGCTATTGGGCAGTCCATTGGCCGGGCATCTCTCGGACCGGGTGGGAAAGAAGAGGATTGTCGTGGGCAGCGGGCTGGCGATGGCCGTCCTGCTGGCCGGTATACCGTGGATTACCGATCTGTTGCCGGTGGTATTCGCCGGGTTCATATTGACCGGCATCGCAGGGGCGTTTCGCCACGCGCCGCTGCAGGCACTGGTCACGGCCATGGCGACGGACGAGGAACGCGGCACCTTGATTGCGCTTAAGAACACCGTGGCGGAAATCGGCATCGCGACCGGAACGGCGCTGTGCGGCGTGCTTTACGTCGCCTTCGGATACGGCTCCGTCGGCGCGGCCTGCGGCGTCATGGCCGCTGCCGCGTCCCTCATCATCCTGCGCTGGGTGAGCGAACCGGGCGCTCCGGACGAAACGGGACCGGGTTAGACTCGATGGATCAGGATTCGTCGTAGGCGGTCAGGCGCCTGATCCAGATGTTGCGGTACCTGACGGGATTGCCGTGATCCTGCAGCTGCACGGGGCCCGTCACGGCGTGGGGCGAGTCGTAGTTCGCCAGGTTCCTGTG
Source organism: uncultured Gemmatimonadota bacterium (assembly GCA_951812955.1). Classification (GTDB taxonomy): domain Bacteria; phylum JAAXHH01; class JAAXHH01; order JAAXHH01; family JAAXHH01; genus JAAXHH01. The sequence continues at coordinate 727,724 of OX638340.1, forward strand.
CCCGGTGGGTCCAACGGCCTTCTGCCTGTGGTGCGCCACGATGCCGTTGTGCAGCACCGTCAGGTGTGTGCCTTTGACCAGCCTGTCGCCGTCCCACGACGGCGCTTCGAAGACGATGTCGTAGCTTTGCCATTGCCCGGGTCCCCGGCTCGCGTTGATCAGGGGAGGGTACTGGCCGTAAATCGACGAGGCGGACCCGTCGGCATATGTCCGGTTGTTGAAACTGTCCAGCACCTGGATTTCATACAGTCCCAGCAGAAATACGCCGCTGTTTCCCCGGCCCTGGCTGTCTCCCGCGACTTCCTCGGGTGTAGCCCATTCCAGATGCAACTGGCAGTCGCCGAAGTGTGCTCGGGTCGAGATATCTCCCGTGCCGTTGACCTCCATATAGCCGTTTTCCACCTTCCAGGCGGCGGCGCCATCCCGGCCGGTCCACTGGTCGAGGTCCGATCCGTCGAATAACACGACCGCGTCCGAGGGCGGGCCACCTGCATCGCCGCCCGGGGTGACGACCCGGGGCTGCGGCCGGTCGCCATCGTGAACGCGCCAGGTGCCGCCCGGAATTACGGGAGTATCGCTGTAACCTACGGAATCCGCCATGTATATCGACTCCTATAAGCAAACTTCGTGAATCATGCGTGAGTAGATGTCCACTGCTTCGTAAAGCTGCGGAATTTCCACGTATTCGCCCACCGTGTGGGCACGTTCGATGCTGCCTGGGCCCAGGACTACCATATCCAGCTGCTCTCTGAAATGGGGAGCGTCCGTCCCGTAGGGCACGGTTTCCGGCCGCTTACCGCCTGTGACTTCGGACGCCAGTTGCACGATGGGACTCGAAGGATCGGCGTAGAAGGGACGGGAAAGGGTGCTCGAAACCTCGAACCCGTAACTTTCGGCCCGAGAAACCAGTTCTTTCACCAGTACCTCGCTGTGATCGTCCGGCATCGTGCGGAAACAGACGTGACAGGTCGATCGCGCGGCGGAGACATTCTGCTTCGTGTCGTAGTCGGTGATTACCATGTTGAACCCGTTCGAAGGCGGATTGAACTCCGTGTTCCGGAACCGTTCATCCTCTTTTATCTGCTCCGACAGTTTGGCCATTTCGGCAAGGAAAGGGGCAATCTTGAAATTGGCGGATTCCCCGAGACCTGTGCTGGTGTGGGCCGCCCGGCCGTGGGCCGTCACCACGACGTGCGCCGCACCCTTGTGGGCGTACACCGGCGTCAGGCTTGTCGGTTCGGCCACCACGCCGAAGTCCGGTCGAAGGGTGCTCATGATACCGGATTCCGTGGCTACCTGGTGCGCTCCGCCGCCACCCACCTCCTCATCGGCCGTCGCCACCACGATCAGCGGCTTCTTCAGACGGTCCGCATCCACCTTTGCGGCGGCGATCATGGTGCATGCCAGGGGACCCTTCATGTCGCAGCTGCCCCGGCCCAGCAGCCGGTCGCCGTCGACCACGCCGTGATAGGCATCCCAGTCCTGTTCCTGCCCCGGGACGGTGTCCGTGTGGGACAGGAAGGCCAGTCCGCCTTCGCCTTCACCTTTGCGTCCGACGAGACTGACTTTCAGTTCGCCGTTTTCATCTTCGTAGGACAACCGTTCCACTTCAAGCCCGCATGCCTTCATCCGGTCTTCGACCAAATCGGATATGGCGGCGTTGCTCCACCGGCTGACGGACTTCACATCCACGAACTCCTTCGTCATTTCAACTGGATCCAGACCCACGGAATCCCCCTCTCAAGATCGTCGTTATCGCACCCGTAATGGTGCTGTTCAGTCCGTCAGCCAGCTCGACATTTCGTCCCGCAATTCCGAGTCCGTCCTCAGGGCGAGGGCTTCGAATGCGTTATCGAGGTGGCCGGTATGCCGGGCGCCGACGATGACCGACGTGACATCCGGATGCCCCATTGTCCAGGCCATGGCCAGGCGCACCATGGGGAGTCCCCTGGAGTCCGAGAGGGCGCGCAGCCTCTCCACGTTTCGGAAATTCCGGTCGTTGAAGTAGATGTCCGCGTGACCGGGTATAACGTCGAATCGCGAGCCCCTGGGAAAGTCGTTCCGATCCGGCGTGTATTTGCCCGTAAGGAAACCGGCGGCGAGCGGACTGTAGGACGTAACACCTACTTCCTCGCGCCGGCACAGGGGGAAGAGTTCGTCCTGCGCGCCGGGATCGGCCAGGTTGTAGGGAGGCTGGATCACCTCGAAACGGGCATAACCATGCCGCGCGGAGGCATCCAGGGCTTCCTGGAGTTGTGAAGCATTGAAATTGCTGCACCCCACGGTTTTGATTCTGCCGGCTGTCACCGCCTGGTCCAGCACGGCCAGGCTTTCATCGATGGGAACGGATTCGTCGGGGGAATGCAGTTCGTAGATGTCAATGCAGTCCACCTGCAGCCGGTCGAGACTGACCTGAAGCGCCCGGGCTATGTTCTCCGGCTTGTTTCCGCTGCTCACCTTGGAACAGATCACCACTTCGTCCCTGCAACCCCGCTCCTTCATCCAATTACCAATGATGATTTCGGAAGAACCCATGACGTCCGAGGTCTCACGCACGTCATCGACCTTCAACACGTCACGCCGGTATGTACGGGCGTTGCCGCCCCCGTACGCCTCCGCCGTGTCGAGCCAGTCGAGGCCGTTTTCGACGGCATAATCCAGAATGGCTACCGAATTCTCCTCGTCTATCTCACGGCCAAAGGTCACGCAACCCAGGCCGATGAAGCTGATCGACATATCGGTACGGCCGAGTTTTCGGTGTTCCATGCACACTCCCCGGTTGTATCCAACGGATACGATGGACGTCCTTGGCAAATCGCATCATGCAGCCGGACCGGCTGTGGTGTAAATGTACATCCGGCAGGATCAGGTGGGCAAGAGATGTTTGTCGTGGAAACCGGTAGGAAAGGGAGACTGAAGGCCGGCGGCCCGGACAGTCAGGCCCAAACGGCTGCGAATGACGATCCAGGTGGTCCGGGCTGTCAGGCCCAAACGGCTGCGAATGACGATCCAGGTGGTCCGGGCTGTCAGGCCCAAACGGCTGCGGCTGGCGATCCAGGCGGTTTTAGACAGTCCAGGCAGTCCAGCAGATTAGAATCCATTATCCCCGGGCAGGACCGCCGACCGCTGACCGATACGCCGCATGCGTTCATCCAGCAGCCTTTTGAGCTGATTCAACTTGAGCCGGTGGGCCGCAAGTTCCATTTCGTGTTCCAGGATCATTTGCTGGATTAGATTGGGATCTTCACTGGGCAGGGGATCGTCCGCATCATCTTCGACGAGTAAAGGCGAGGCGGGGGCATTCAGCAGTTTCGGCTGAGGCGCGAGAACCGTGTTCACCGTCTTTTCCGTATCTCCCCGCAGGTACGTGATTTCGATCCGGGTGCCCACCGGTAGCGCGGTCACGAATTCTGCAAGGACAATGGGATGGTTCATCGGGACACCGTTTACAGCCTGCAGAATATCGCCCTTGCGCAGACCGATCTTCATGGCCGGGCTATCGGGATATACATCAGAAACGACCATACCTTCTCCGGCGCCCAGCATGATATTGCGGTCGCCGCCGACATTGATGCTGTCCCAGATTTTCTCCACGTACACACCCAGCCAGCTCCGGCGGATCTCACCGTATTCGATGAGCTGTCTGGCGAAGGTCTTTACGCGGTTGATGGGAATGACCGAAATCAATCCTCCGTCATTTCCTCCACTAAAGTGCTCCGACAGGGAGGTCTGTGCCCCCTGGGAATCGGCCACGAGACCGAGCAGGCGACCGTTCGTTGAAAACACGGCGCCGCCGGTGTAACCTCCGCCGACCACTGCGCTGACCTGCAACATGACATCTTCTTCCCTTACCCCGTTCACGATTCCCGTCGTCATCGAGGATGGAAATCCATGGGCGTTATTCAGCACAAGAACCCAGGATCCGGGACGGACGCCATCGGAATCACCGATGCGCGCGGTATGGACCGACACGCTGTCAACACGGATCACGGCGATATCGGAAAGCCTGTCCACCCCGACGAGTTCGCCGAGGCGGTACTGGCCATCCTGGAAATTCACCAGGATATCGTGGGCATGATCCACGACGCCGGCCGTCGTGATGATGAAACCGTCTCTGTGGAGGACAACACCGGTCCCAATGGATCGTTCCCAGTCGGTGAAAGTCTGCCCGTTCACCGTATTGATGAATTTCCGCTGTACGATCACGCTGGCGATCGTCGGTTCCACGCGTTCAACGAGTCCGACGATCTCTTGTTCCAGGTTATGCAGGTACGGGGGGGCCTGCGCGTAAGCCCTGGAAGCGGCATAAAGGTGCCCCATACAGCACAGCAGCGCGGCACATATCAGGGGCCGAAAGTGTTCGGTTCCGAGTCGTATGGGTTGAGAACCAAGCATGGTTGGTCAGAACGAGATACGGACGCGTCTGAGAGGGGTGGTCGGACCTGACGACCCTTGCGTGTCAGGCGAACCAGGCAAACCATATGCTCGCTGTGTTGCGCGAAATTCGGTGGTTCCGACGGGTTGCAGACGTTCCTCCGTCGTCGGTTGATCTATATTGCCGCTGGTATCCAGGCCCCGGCCGAAGGACTCGCTGAACAGGGATGGATCGAGGCGCATGCCCGTACCTGCCGACACGAATCGGATCCCATGGGTTTTTGGTTCCATGGTCCTGACGGTCATGATGCCCGGTCTGTTGCCGGTGATTCCGGATGCGTTCAAAGAGAGACTGGATGCAGAAGAAGTGGGGAGAATGGATGCCTGTTCCTGGCTCAGTGCCGGCTTTACCGCCATGTACGGCGCGAGTTCTCTTTCTAGGGGAAAGGGCGAAATCGGATCGGGGGGTGCAAGTTCGGGTTCAACGGGCGTCGGCAGGGAAAAGGCCATGGGAGGGGACGGAGACGATTCGGACCGCCCCGTAGGCGCGGACAGTTCCCAGAATCCGCCGATCACGGTTATGGTAAGGATCAGGCTGGTCGCAAATACCAGTTGAACGGGACGCTGCCGGCTGTGTTCGCCCAGTTCGGCAAAAGCCCCCGATACGCGCCTCCACCAGGAAGCGGCGTACAGTTCACGGGCAATTTCCAGGTTCAGCAGATTACCGAGTCGATGATCGAATCCTGGTTGAGGGGATACGGCGGGCAGACTCTTCACGGCCTGTATGGAGCTTTCCATGTCATCAATCTTGAGCCGGCACCGTGGACATCCGTTCAGGTGAAACCGTAGTTCGTCTTCGGTTGCCTTCGACAACTGACCGTCCAGGTAGTCGGACATCTTCCGCTCGTAACCACTACAGTTCAAAATATCCTTCCTCCTCAAAGTATCTCTACCTGCCACTGCCTGAGCATTTCCTGCAGTCTCAGCCGGCCCCGGTTGACCCGCGACTTGACGGTTCCGGTCGGACAGTGCAGTATCTCGCCGATCTGTTCGTAAGACAGTTCTTCAATATCGCGCAGCACGATCACGGATTTGTATTTCTCCGGCAGTTGATCGATCGCGTGCTGGATGGCCCTGCCCAGTTCATTCTGCTCCAGGTGATCGCCAGGCCCCGCGTTCTTGTCCGGCAGATCGATTCCTTCCCTGGTGCTGTTCTCGTGGGGCGACGCGTTCAGGGAGAAGAACTGGCGGCGTTTTCGCTTGCGCAACTCGCTCCGGGCGAGATTGAGCGCGATGGTATAAATCCAGGTGGAAAGATTGGAGATCGCCTTGTAGTTGTGGCGGTTCCGGTAGACCCTGAGAAACGTCTCCTGCACCAGGTCTTCCGCGCACTCCATATTGTGGACCATGCGATAAATGCAATTATACAACCTGGTACGGTATCTTCCGACGATAACTTCGAAAGCGCGCGCATCCTCCCGTTGAACCCGGATGAAAAGCGCTTCATCCGACAGGGTCAATTCGTCGAGCACCCCTGATTCGATATCGGAGACCTGTACCGCGTTTATATAGGTGTTGTCAGCCATTTTCTTCTCTCCCATACCACGTTATACGTTGCGCGGAGGGATGGGTTTCAGAAAAAGTGGCCGGTATCCATCACAACCGGATTGATTCCGGCTTGCCGGCCCGCAATGGTCAATTAGGAATATAGAATACTGCCGGCCGGATGTCAATCGGACCGTCATGCCCGCACCTCGCTCACATCGTGTATGGTATACTGATAGCCCTGCTCAGTGAGGAAGAGCTGACGGTTCACGGCGTAGTCCTGGTCCAGGGTGTTTCGCGTGATGAGCGAGTAGAATATGGCGGCCGAGCCGTCAGCCTTGGGACGGAGGATCCGGCCCAGACGCTGGGCTTCCTCCTGGCGAGACCCGAAAGTGCCCGATATCTGGATCGCCACGTTGGCGTCCGGCAGGTCGATGGCGAAATTGGCGACTTTGGACACCACGAGGCGTTTGAGTTCACCGTTTCTGAACCGGTTATACAGATCGAGTCGGGCCTGCAGGGGCGTGCTGCCGGTGATCAGGGGGAAATCGAACAACGCGGCGATCTGCTTGAGCTGTCTCACGTATAGACCGATTATCAGAACCTGGTCCGTCGGATGTTGATCCAGCAGGTTGCGGATGATCTCCGTCTTCCGGCTGTTTTCCGAGGCGATCCTGAACTTCTCCCTGCGATTGGCCACGGCGTAGGACATGCGCCGTGCTTCGGGCAGGTCTATCCGGATTTCACGGCAGTACGCCTCCGCGATCCAACCCTGCCGCTCCAGCAGTTTCCAAGGCATGTCGTACCTTCGGGGACCAATGAGGCTGAAGACGTCGTCCTCGCGGCCGTCTTCCCGAACCAGCGTAGCGGTCAGCCCGAGGCGCCTTCGGGCCTGGATCTCGGCCGTGAAACGAAAAACCGGGGCCGGCAGCAAGTGAACCTCGTCATAGATGATGAGGCCCCAGCCCTTCTGGTCGAATAGACCGAAATGCTTGAATTCGTCTCCCCTGCTTTTCCTGTAAGTCAGAATCTGGTATGTGGCCAGTGTTACGGGCCGAATCTGTTTCGTTTCACCGGAATACTCACCGATCATATCCTCGGAAAGCGAAGTCTTCCCGATCAGTTCCTCCCGCCACTGCCGCAGTGCCACCGTGTTGGCCGTAAGTACGAGGGTGTGACATTTCAGGGCGGCCATGGCACCGAGGGCCACGATCGTTTTCCCCGCGCCGCAGGGGAGCACGACGACTCCGTTGCCGCCCTGCGGTTCGCCGTTCATGTGGAACGCGCCAACGGCGTCCACCTGGTAATCCCTCATGCTGAAGGATTTACGGTCGCCGGGCGTGGTGCGCAAATCGATTGCCAACGGGGCGCCTTCTACGTAACCCGCCAGATCTTCCACCGGAAATCCGACTTTTATCAGCGCCTGCTTGATGTGGCCGCGGAATCGATCACCCACCCGGACCCGTCGCTCGTCCAGCGGTTGTGCGAGAAACTGCTTGACCGAGGGCAGCCCGGAAACTTCCGCGATAAGCGCCGCATCGTCGGACTCGAGTATAAGCTTCCCGTCCTCCTTGCGCAGCCTGAGCTGGCCGTACCGGGCTATGAAATCGACGATCTCGCGGCGGATGTTCTGTGGAATCTCGTACTTGCTCAGGCCTTCGAGCGACTCGAGCACGCCGTCCGCTTCCATGCCCGCCGAGGCGGCGTTCCACAGTGACAGGGGGCTCAGCCTGTATACGTGGATATGCTCAGGGGACTTTTCCAGTTCCGCGAATCGCGCCAGCGCATCCCGAGCGTCCTCGTAGCGTGGATGGTCGACTTCGACGAGGATGGTCCGGTCGCTCTGCACGATCAATGGGTTCTTCAGGTCAGGCAAGAATCTCCCCTTTTGGTTTCAGCGCTCTGCTGTAGAATCCTGTCCGCCTTTACCGGCCAGAATGCCTGCCAGTTCAGGGCGCCCAGTCATGAGCCGGCCGCGAACGGTCTCGTATACGTCGTCGACTGCGATGCGCTCCATGCAATCGAAATATGGACAGGCGGTCTCGATACACCGGGGGCAGGGAGGTACTTCCGGCATCAGGATATCATGATCCCCACCGAAGGGGCCCCAGCGTGCCGGGCTGCATGGTTTTATGGGGCAGAACAACGCAACAGTGGGCGTTCCCACGGCCGCCGCGACGTGCAGGGGCCCGGTACTGTTCGTGACGCAGAGCGAGGATGCCTGGAGCAACGCCGCCAGTTCCTTGAGGTCGAGTTCTCCGGCGACACGAATGACCGATTCCGGCAGCGATCCCGCGACCCTTTCGACCAGGTCCCGTTCTCCGGCCGATCCTGTTACAACGACGCGGACGCCGCGCCGGGCAAGCCGCCCGGCCAGTTCCGAGAAGCACCCCGCGGGCCAGTTCCGTGCCGACCCTCCGCTACCCGGATGCAGCAGGACCAGCGGATCGTCCGGCCGCACGTGCCAGCGGCGCAAGCGACGCGCTATGGCGCACCGGGCCGAATCGGGCACATGGATCTGCGGGGCGGCTTCACCTGCGCCGTCGAACAGCGCCCGAGCCAGAGACAGATTGTATTCGACCTCGTGCTTGCGGGCCTCCCGCCGGTGCTCGTATAGCCTTCGGTTGAAAAGAAATCCGTATGCCCTGTACCCCGTTCCGATCCTTACCCGTATGCCGGCGAGACGGCAGGCCAGGGCCAGCCTTGCCGTGGGATGCAGGACCAGGACCGCGTCGAACCGCCCCGCACGGAGGTCGCCGACCAGACGCAGGAATCCCGATGGTCCGCCGTGGCGTCCGGAGCGCTCGTCCACGATCGTCTCGTCCAGGGCCGGATGTCCCTCGATGGCGCCGGCCGCATACGGGGACACGAGCATCGCGATATGGCAATCGGCACGCTGCTCCCGCAACACGCTGAGCACAGGCGTCGACAGCAGCACGTCACCGATACGGTCCGTTCGAATGACGAGTATCCGCATCGTCGTCAGTTCTCCCCGGTCAGGGAGCTCCGCCGCCAATCACTGGCGCCAGGCTTCCATGACGCGATCAAAAGATGTACAACCCGCCCGGATGAGACGCGGGGGCCTGACAGAAACGTCCACGACCGTTGAAGGCTGATCCGATGGCGAACGCCCGCCGTCGAGAATCAAATCTATCCGGTCTTCCAACCGCTGGGCAACGTCTTCCGCCGTAATCGGTTCAGGATCTCCCGAACGGTTGGCACTGGGTGCGGTTACGGGCCCTCCCACCGCACGGCACAGATGCCCGGCGATCGCCGCGCCGCTTTGCCTGACCCCGATCGTCGAGCCTCCGCCCAGCAGTTCCCGCGGCACGCTGTTCAACGCCGGCAAAACCAGCGTCAGGGGACCGGGCCAGCAGGCATCCATCAACGCATGGACACGCCCGGGGATGTGCCGGACCAGGCGGTACAGGTCCTGCCGGCGAGAAACGAGAACCAGGATCGGCTTGGATTCATCGCGGCCTTTGGCGTCGTATATACGCCGAATCGCGGCAGGATTGGTTCCGTCCGCGCCGATACCGTAAACCGTCTCAGTAGGAAAGGCCACAAGGCCCCCGTCACGGATAACGCCTGCGGCCTCCCGCAGAATGGCCTTGTCCGGTCGTACCGGATCGATTGCGAGTATCCTCATGGACACGAACCCGATTGATCGGTTGAACCATCGTGACAATACAATCGCGCCGGGTACATCACCGGAGCAACCGGATATGGAATCCAGCGGCCGGCCGGTGTAATCCAACTGATGGCCGGTACGAGGCTAAGCCATCCTTCGCAGGCCCTTTTCGCCGATGTCCTTACGGAAATAACGCTGGTCGAACCGAATCCGGTCCACCGCGTCGTAGGCCCTGTCTATGGATCCTCTGAGATCGTCGGCCAGGGCCGTCACGCCCAGGACCCTGCCGCCGGCGGTCACCAGCTTACCATCCCGCATGGCCGTATCGGCATGAAAGGCGAAGACATCATCCATTTCGTCCAGTAGATCCAGCCCGCGTATTTCCATCCCTGTCTCGTATGAGCCGGGATACCCACCGGAGGCCACCACGACACAGGTCGCGGCCTTCCGCTTCCAGGTCAGCGGCCCGGCGGGCAAGCTGCCTTCACTGATCCCGACCGCCAGTTCCGCGAAGTCGTCCTCGAGAAGCGGCAGAATGACCTGGGCCTCGGGATCCCCGAAACGGCTGTTGAATTCGACGACCATCGGCCCTCCGGCGGTCATCATGATTCCGCAGTACAACACCCCCCTGAAGGGTCTGCCGCGACGCTTCATGCCCAGGACCGCGGGTTCGATGATCCGTTCCAGGATGTCCTTCAACGCGCCCTCGTCGATGACCGGGGCCGGCGCATAAGCGCCCATGCCCCCGGTGTTCGGCCCCGCATCGCCGTCGTAGATCGGTTTGTGGTCCTGCGAGGGAACCAGCGGCATGACCCGTTCGCCGTCAGTAAGCACGAACACGGACGCCTCCTCACCTTCCATGAAGGCCTCTACGACCACCTTGCGGCCCGCTTCGCCGAACTTTTTTTCGGTCATAAGGCCGTCAAGCGCCTTCATGGCTTCCTCGACGGTGCGGCAAACCAGCGCGCCCTTGCCGGCGGCCAGCCCGTCTGTCTTGACGACGATCGGCGCGCCCAGTTCGTTCACATACGCACGCGCTTTTGCCACGTCTGAAAAAACCTCGAAAACGGCCGTAGGTATTCCTTCTTCCCGCATCATCCGCTTGGAGAATGCCTTGCTCCATTCGATTTCGGCGGCCGCCCGCGTTGGACCAAAGGCCCTGATGCCCAGGCTTTCCACTTCGTCGACCACACCGGCTTCCAGCGCGCCGTCGGGCCCCACCACCACCAGGTCAATATCGTTTTCACGGGCAAAACCGGCGATTCCGCGCGCGTCTTCCGGTGCGATGGACACGCATTCCCCGAGGGCGGCGATACCCGGATTACCCGGCGCCGCGTACAGGCTGTCTACGAGGGCGGAGCGCCGAAGCGCCCAGGCCAGCGTGTGTTCTCTTCCACCCTTGCCGACGACCAGAACGTTCATGGAGTCTCCGGATGATGTAACCGCGATCACGCGATCGTAAGAACCTTAGAACGTGAACTACGAGTACCGAGGAACTGGAACTTCCAGTACCGATTAACCTGCAGTACCGATTCGATCCGGTTCGTGCGAGTTGAAGACGTACGTCTCGATTGCATCTGAATTCTGAATGGGTTTACGGTGAAACCAAATCCGGTACGCGTGCGTTCTTACAATTGTCATTAAGGAATTGCTATAAAGGAACGAGTGCGTCTATCTAATATGAATACTCGTAGTTTGACGGAAATGAATACCCGCATTTTGAAGAAATCCGGGGTGATCGCGATGCCGGATGGAATCCACCCGGATACCAGGTTCCATGACGATCTGCGAGATCGCCAAAGTTAAAGAAATACGAAGGAAGTGTCAAGGCGGGAACTTAAAAACACTGCCGCGAAATGCCCCGAAAACCATTGACACGGAACATCTTCGCGTTAGTATTGTCTAGTGCTTCAAAAACGATATACGCACGCCTTCGAATGAACCCGAAAAGACGTTTCCGGTGCGAGACCGTTTACATCCCGGACAGAAGACCGGGACGAAGGAGTAAGGCCTTATGTCGATCATGAAGAGACCGAAATACCTGATCCTGCTGGTTTTTGTAGCGGTCGGATCGTTCCTGCTGGGCAGTACGGCGGACAGGACGATACACGCGGCGGACAACATCTACTCGAGCACCAGGCTGCTGATGGGCGTACTCAGCCTTGTCAACGACAACTATGTAGAGGAAGTAGAGCCCGGTGAGTTGATCTACGCCGCAATCGACGGTATGCTCGAAGTGCTCGATCCTCATTCCAGTTTCCTGAGCAAGGAAACCTTTGCCGAAATGGGAGAACGCTTCAGTGGGAATTTCTACGGCATCGGGATCGAGTTCGACGTGCTGGATGGATTCCTGTACGTTATTTCCGTGATCGATGAATCGCCATCGGAAGCCGTTGGCCTCCAGTCCGGCGATCGTATTGTTCGGATTGACGGTGAATCGGCGATAGGCATCAAGCATGACGAGGTCCGACATAAATTGCGTGGGGAGAAAGGAACCAGGGTGGACGTAACTATCGAACGGACCGGAGTCGACGAGCGGTTCGACGTTACGATCACCCGCGATCGGATTCCCATTCGCAGCGTTCGGACGTCCATCATGCTGGAAGACCAGACCGGATACATCCAGTTGATCCGGTTCGCCAAGACCACTTCGCGGGAACTCGAGACTGCCCTGGACAAGCTTCAACAAGACGGCATGGAGCGGCTGATACTCGACCTGAGAGGCAATTCCGGAGGCTACCTGGACCAGGCGGTGGCGGTGTCGAGCAAGTTCATACCAGAAGGCCGCGTAATCGTTAAAACCATGGGCAGGAACCGGACTTCCAACCAGACGTTTCAATCTCTTAGCGGAGTGCGCCACCGCGATATGCCCCTGGTGATCCTGCTGGACCATCGCTCCGCCTCCGCATCCGAAATCGTGGCCGGCGCCGTTCAGGACTGGGACCGGGGCGTGATTGCCGGAACCCGCAGTTTCGGCAAGGGTCTCGTACAGACTCTGTTCGCGGAGCCTCACCTGGCTGACGGTTCCGCGCTAAAACTGACGACGGCCCGATACTACACCCCAAGCGGTCGCATGATCCAACGGGACTATAAGAACAAATCCTACCAGGAGTACATCGAAGGCTCGTTCAGCGAATCCGGCGAGGCGGCGACGGGGGAGGATTCCGCTTCAGCATCGGACAACCCTGACCGCCCTGAATACGTCACCGCTGCAGGGCGTACAGTCTACGGAGACGGCGGCATTTCTCCCGATGTCGTTATCAAGACGCCGAAACGCCAGTACCCCTTCGTTATAGGCAAGTACAGGGGCTGGATGCCTTTCGACCGGGCCTGTTTCGAATTCGCCAATACCTACGGCGTGACCCGGCCGGACCTCAGGGACGACTTCGACACCTTCCTGAACGAGTTTCAGGTCGACGAGGCCATGCTGGAAGCGTTCAAGACCCAGGTCCGGGAGTCCGGAATATCCTTCTCCGACGATGAATTCAGCGCCGATCTGGACGTCATCGAACTCCAGTTGAAACGGGCCCTTGCCCGGAATCTCTGGGGTGACGAGGAAGCCAGCCGCGTAGCCGCGGCCGGAGACGAACAACTCCAGCGGGCCCTTCTGTTGTTCAATTCTCACGAGATGCTGGTTCAGCACTAACGAGTTTATAAAAGGGACCCGCGGACCGCGGAATAACAAGGCCACGCCGGAGAACGCCAAGGATTGACCGTGCCGAGTAAAACCTCCCTTTCCGCCTGGCACGCGCTGCGAGACCGGCTCCACGAACTTCGAATCCGCAGCCGTTGGGTTGTCATCGCCGAAGGCTTGTTCATCACCGGCGCGCTGATCTGCGTCCTCGCGCTTTCCCTCGCCACGCTCGAATCCTACCTCTACCTCGACCCGGTGGTTAGGCTGGTACTGATCTCGGCGAGTATCATGCTCCTGACGGCAGTGCTGGTCCGGCGAAATCTGCATCGTTTGAGACACGGTTTTTCCGACGATGACCTCGCGCGGCAGGTCGATTCCCAGTATCCTGAATTGAACGACCGGGTCACCGTGGCCTTGCAACTCTCCCGGCAGCGGGAAGAGGGATCCAAGGCCTCGCCCGCACTCCTGGACGCGGCCGTTACGGATGCCGCAAAATACACCCGGACGGTGGATTTCAAAGAAGCAGATCAAAGATTCCGCATCGCCCCGGCCGCCAAGAGATTCGGCCTTGCCGCGCTGCTATTGATACTGGCGATGGCCGCGTTCGGCGCGCCGCTTACCGGCGCCCTCGGCCGGCTGGCAAGCCCCCTGACCCATTTCCAGCCTCCGCAACGCACGTTTCTGAGCGTCCTGCCGGGAGACGTGGAAGTTGCGGCCGGAGGCCACGTAACGATTATGGCCGAAGCGGTCGGCGAGATGCCAGGCCGGGCCATCATGCACCTGACCTCGGACGAAGGATCGAGCAACTCCGTGGATATGAAGGCCACGGCGCCGGGTTCGTACTCCCACACCCTGCGGGAGATCAGGGAGAGTCTGACCTACGTAATCGAGGCCGGAGACGCCGTCAGCCATTCCTTTCGCATCAAAGCCATCGATCGCCCGTTCATCGGCGCGCTGCGCCTTACCTATCATTATCCTGCCTACACCAGGCTTGAACCCAGGACCACCACCGAAGGAGGCGACATCGTCGCACTGAAGGGAACGCGGGTGGAACTGGCCGCCGTGGATGCAAGCCGGAATCTGTCGGAAGCGGCGCTTTTCATCGAGCATTCAGACGAACCGGTAGCCATGAAGGTTGTAGACGACACGGCCACCGTACCGCTGACCGTGCAGTCAGATCAACGGTACCGCATCATGTTGCGCAACATGGACGGCCATGAAAGCGCGGACCCCGCATGGTACCGGATTATCGCGTTGCCGGACCGCATGCCATCGCTCCGCATCCTGTCGCCCGGCCGAAATACAGATCTCACGGAGAACATGGTCGTTTCGTTTCTGGTATCAGGCACGGACGACTTCGGGTTCTCGGGAATGAACCTGGTCTACCGTAAAGAACCCGGAGGCGAGGAGCGGAACCTGCCCATCCCCGTGGACACGGAGTCCACGATGATTTCGCAGCCATTCGTCTGGGATCTCTCAAATGAAAACCTCTTTCCGGGGGACGTGGTCTCCTACCGGATCGAATTGTATGACAACGACACGATTTCGGGGCCGAAGCGGGCGGTAAGCCGCACCTATACGCTCCGGTTTCCTTCGATAGAAGAGATATACGATCAGATCGACGAAACACAGGAACAACAGGTCTCGGACATGGAGGATATGCTGGAAGAGCAGGAAGAAACCAGGAAGAAAATCGAAGAACTGAATCGGACCCTCGAACAGAAAGCAAGGGAAGAAGCCGACGGGATTCAGTCGGAGGAATTGTCCTGGGAACAGAAAAAGGAGATCGAATCCGTTCTGACCGGCCAGGAACAGGCGACCGACGAACTCCTCAAAGCGGCCGAAGCGATCAGGGCGACCATGGAAACACTGGAAGACCACGATTCGCCCAGCCAGGAGCTCATCGACAAGATGGATCAACTGCGGAAGCTTTTTCAGGAGATCGCCACGCCCGAATTGCTGAAGGCTATGCAGGAATTGAAACAAGCCCTTCAGTCCTTCGACAACGAGCAGCTGAAGGCGTCGATGGAATCCTTCGAATTCGAGCAGGAAGAGTTTTTGAAACGACTGGAGCGCAGCCTCTCCATTCTGAAGCAAATCCGGATGGAGCAGCAGTTGATGGCTGCCGTTCGACAGACTCAGGACCTCGCTGCACGACAGGACGAGTTGCGCTACGCAACGGAGAATTCGTCGAACAGCGAAGAGCGATTGGAACTATCGGAAAAGCAGCAACAGTTAGGGGAGGACACAGGCTCCCTGCAGCGCGACCTGGAAAGTCTCGCCCGCGCGATGGAAGCGTTCAGGGACATGCCCGCAGAGCGTGTGCTCGAGGCCGCCGGCGATATGGAACGCCGGGATATGACGGGAAACATGGATCAGATCGCCGAACAATTGAAAGTCGGCAGGATGCAGCGGGCGATGGCAGGCCAACAGGAAATGTCCCGGGCGCTTTCCGGTCTGAACCAGCAACTGCAGGACATCCAGGATCAACTACAGGAAGACCGGATGCGGGAAATCGCCGAAGGAATGCGCCGCGCGATGCACCAACTGGTCGATCTTTCCGTCAGCCAGGAGACCCTTAACGAACGCACCCGGAGCCCGGGTGGGTCCGGAACCCGGATCAACATTCTTACGGAAGACCAGCAGGGACTCCTTGGCGGCGCTTCGCTCGTGGCCAACGACATCGTATCCATTGCGCAGAAAACGCCGTTCATTTCTCCTTCCATCGGACGAGCGCTGGGAGAAACACTGAACAGCATGGAGCGCGCGGAGGACCACCTGGCCGAACAGGAACGCGATACGGCGTCCGGGGAACAACTGGCCGCCATGAAGTCTCTGAACGAGACCGTACTGGCCTTGCAGCGGTCCATGAGCAACATGGCGAATTCCGGTTCGTCCTCCGGCATGATGGATCTCATCGAAAGGCTTCAGGGCATGGCCAGGCAACAGACCGGAATTAACGACCAGATGGACCCGATGATGGATGAATCGAACGGCAGCATGGACCTGGAAACCCAGGCACAGGTATCCAGGCTGGCAGCCAGGCAGGAAGCGTTGCGTAAGAGCCTGGAACAACTGCGTAGTGAGCAGCAGGGTCATCAGGAACAGATTCTCGGCAGGTTGCAGGAAATCGAAAACGAGATGGACGACACCGTACGTGAGTTGCAACAGTTCCGGGTCGACCCCGACCTGGTGGAGCGCCAGCAACGGATCCTGTCCAGGTTGCTGGACGCTTCGCGGTCCATTCGCGGACAGAAACGCGAGGAAAAGCGGCGAGCCGCACCTGGCGAGGACCTCGTTAACCTTCCTGCGCCGGACGACTTGCCCGAAGATCTGACCCAGCTGGAACGCTCCCTCCGGGATGATATCCTGGGTCGTGTCGAAGAAGGCGCGTATCCCCGGGAATACGAAGAACTCATACGCGCCTATTTCCGCGCGCTTGCACACATTCCTGTAGTAAACTAGGCGGCGATCGTGTATCGCAGTTCCAGAACGCAAAGCGGCAGTGCGACACCGCGACGTAGGAATCTCGTATGCGGTTTGCTCGCCGCGTTAATGACAGCTCAGTTATTGCTGTTCTCGAGTGCCGAAGGACAGACCGGACGGACGGACGACCTGAACAGGAGGATCGAGCAGGCCAGGAGTCTGGAACGTCTCCGGCAATACGACAGGGCGGTTGCCATATTCGAGCGCGTGTTGCGGGATGCTCCGGACAACCGGTCCGCGCTCAACGGCGCCGTACGGCTTTACTTCCGGCTGAACGCCTTTGACCGGGCGATACCTCTGCTCGAGACCCATATTGAGAAAAACCCCGACAGAATAAACCTGCGCGGCATGCTTGCCGAAGCGCTTTTCGGCGTCGGGCGGGACGGCGACGCGGAGGAACAGATCCGAATCCTGCAAGACCGTTTTCCGCAAAGTGAATCGGCCGTGAACGAGATCGCTTATCTGTACCTCGACAGGCAGGCGTACGACAAGGCCATCCAGACCTACCTTTCCGGACGGAAAAGACTGGGCAAACCGGGGGCTTTCGCCCTTGGTCTCGCCAGTGTCTACACCAGTGCGTACGACATACCGGGCGCCGTACGAGAATACGTGCGGTGGTTGACGCAGCAACCCCGTCAGCAGCGTATCGTCAATGATCGCATCGACCTGCTCGCGGGTTCGGGAGGCCAGGAACTCGTTGAAGAGTCGCTGAAATCAGCGGTGTCCGAACATGGCGGCAGCAAGGATGCACACGATCTGCTCGGTAGTTTTTACCTGCGATCCGATAAACCCACTGAGGCCTTGGCCGCGTACCGCGTTGCGGACCGGTTGGACGGTGCCAGCGGGAAATACCTTATCCGGTTTGCGGAATGGGCCCTGCGGGAAGGGCACTATCGGAACGCCATTGGCACATATCAGGAATTGACCAGGACAACCATGTCGGATTCCCTGCGCGCCGAGGCCTATTCCGGCCTCGCCATGGCGTTTCAGGAAAGTGGCGCCGTGAACGATGCCGCCGAGACCTACCGGAATATCATCGCGCAGTATCCGGGATCCAGGTTCCGCGAAGAGGCGATGTCCAACCTGGCGGACCTGCACCTTGTTCACTACCGGGACGCGCCACAGGCCCTCGAACTGTACCGGTCGCTGCTGGACGGTCCGGACGACGCATCCACGTCGAAGTACCGTGAAAATGCCCTGTTTGGCATCGCGGAGAGTTACGTCGTCATGGGCAGTCTCGAAGACGCGCTTGTCTATTACAACCGCATCAGGGACCCTGCTTCCGGATTCGCCGATTCTGAAACCCGTGCGCGGACGAATTACCATCTGGGTGAACTGGCGTTATTTCAGGGCCGATTGGACGAGGCCCTCGAACTATTCCACGAGACGGCAGACCGCTATTCGGGGAGTCCCTTTGCCAATGATGCGTTGGAATGGACCATCCTGATTGCCGAGGGCCGGCAGGGAGGAGACCGTTCGTTTACGGAGTATATCCGGTCGGTGCTGCTGCAACGTCGGCACAGGGACCTGGAAGCCCTGGCAGCCTGCAAGTCTCTAGTCGAGGAGCACGCGCAAAGTCCCATCGCGGACACAGTCATCCTGGACATCGGGATGATACTCGACCGGCTGGGCAAGCCGTTCCAGGCGGTCGCGGCCCTTCGCGACCTGATCGAGCGGCATCCGGATAGCCGCCATAGCGCCACTGCCCGGCGGCGGATCGCGGAAATCTACGAAACTGGCATCGGTGATATCCCCCAGGCGCTCACGGAGTATGAGGCCCTGCTCCTGTCCCACCCGGACCACTTCAAAAACGACGCCGTCCGCCGCAAGATAAGAGAACTGACCGCAAACCATCCGCCCCTGCCGTGACCATGTCCAGATCGCTTCACATACATCTTGTGGCCATCTGCGGTACAGGGATGGGCGCGCTCGCGGTGATGCTCAAGTCTCTGGGTCACCGGGTTACCGGAAGCGACGAGAACGTCTATCCCCCAATGAGTACGGTGCTTTCGGAGCAGCGAATAACTGTATTTAATGGTTACGCCGCATCCAACCTGGATCCGCCGCCGGACCTAGTAGTCATCGGAAACGCGGTTTCCCGGGGCAATCCCGAGGCCGAAGCGGTGCTCGAAAGGAAGATCCGGTATGCGTCCATGCCGGAGACACTCAAGACATTCTTTCTATGGGACCGCAAACCGGTCGTGGTGGCGGGAACACACGGCAAGACGACTACGACGGCGATGCTCGCATGGGTGTTCACCGAAGCCGGCCTGGATCCAAGCTACATTGTCGGCGGCGTTCCCATCGGCTGGCAGACCGGCGCGCGGCTGGGATCGGGCGACCTGTTCATCCTGGAAGGCGATGAATACGACAGCGCCTTCTTCGACAAACGTGCGAAGTTCCTTCATTACCTGCCCGATACGGTGATCATAAACAACATCGAATTCGATCACGCGGACATTTACGATTCGCTCGATGAGATCGAGCTTGCCTTCAGAAGGCTGGTCAACATCATACCGGAAAACGGCCTGTTGATCGGCCCGGCGGACGACGCCCGTGTCCGGGCGCTCGCTTCACGCGCATTCTGCCCCGTCCATACCCTGGGCGCGTCACCGGACGCAAGGTGGTCGGTGCGTGACGTATCCAGCGATCCCGGCGGCACGTCCTTCGACCTGTATGAACTGGGTGAGCACCGCGCCCGTCTCATGATCGGTCAACTCGGAATGCACAATGTCAGGAACGCCCTGGCGGTCGTGGCCGCCGCCAGGCATTACGGCGTATCCTGGCCGGATCTGACACGGAGCCTGAAGTCCTTCCCCGGTGTGAAGCGGCGTCTCGAAGAGCGGGGCGAAATAAATGGTATCGCGGTCTACGACGATTTCGCTCACCACCCCACGGCCGTAAAGGCGACGCTGGAAGCCCTCAGGAGGGCTTTTCAGGACCGGCGTATCTGGGCCGTATTCGAACCGCGTTCCGCCACGACCATACGCCGGAACTTCCAGGAAGCCTACGGCGCTGCATTCGACAACGCGGACCGCGTGCTGATCGCGCCGGTCTTTCTACCCGGCAAAGCGCCGGACGGCAACCGTTTTTCAGTGGACGAACTGTTGGATGGACTGCGCGGGCGGGGTCTGAAGGCCGTCGCCACGGAAAGCGTGGAACAAATCGTCGAACATCTAGCCGAGGAGGCGGCGCCGGGCGACCGGATCGTGTTCATGAGCAATGGGGGATTCGGCGGTATCCTCGATAGGACTTTGAACGCGCTGGGGAAAAAACACGCGGTGGAAGCGTCCCGGAAACAGGACTAGGCGTGCCGAGCGTACACTTCGACGTCCATTACTTTGCCGGCCGACCTGAACTGCTTCCGCAGCGTAGCTTCATGGATGAATCCCGCGTCTCGCAGTGCCGCGCTCTTCGGGCCGTCGTCCGGTTCAACATGGCAGATTACCTTGCGTCCGGTCGGAAGAGCAAATGAATCGAGCAGTGGCTTCAGTTGCGCCGTAAAGGCGGAATGAACGGCCAGATCGAGGAGAAAGGTCTCGCCGCGCCAGCGGGTATCGGGCGCCAGGGTCGCGTAACCCGTGACCGCTCCGCGCTCCGTGACCATCAGCCGGACCTGGACATCATCCGCTTCCCGTGTTTGCTTCATCAGCCCCAGGTAGGCCCCCTCGAACATGCGCGGTCCGATATGTCCCAGTCCGACGTTACGCAGGGAAGGCGGACCGGACTGTGCGCAGAACACGTTAAGCGAAGGCCAGTTCTTCCAGTCCCCAGGGACCACGCGAGCCCTGCCTCCGCGGAAATGTTCCCGCTCGTACGCCGCGTGCTCCATGTACTTCATGTGACCCGATTCCGGCTCGACGCTACGGAAACCGAAGCCGTGGTAGAGGTAATAGGGATGGGTATCGTAGCCGGTGGACAGCGTAAGGTACCGGCCGTCCCGGGCTTTGAAATCGGCCATCTGCTCGGTCATTACGAGCCGCGCTACACCCTTGCGGCGGTGTTCAGGCGCGGTGTACACGTGGCTCAGGATGCCGATCCCGTCGTGTTCGCTGACCATGATGTTGCAGACCGCCCTGTCGTTTAGACAGCCGAGGTAGAACCTGGTTTCGAGGGGGCTGACCCGGCCGGCGAATACCTCGTCGAGATGCCACTGTTCGTTGCTGTACTTGTGCGCCAGGATCGGCCGGACCAGGGGCGCATAGTCGTCATCCGGCGCCAGGACGACGCCGATTTCGAGCTTTTCACCCGTGCGGAGCGTACTGGCGGCGATCTGCGTGTACATAAACGTTGGGGTACAATCGGAGTTGGGGGATGGATTGAGATCGCGGCCTGTGCTTCTAGGTCTGCCTGCCGCGGCCCAGAACAGCACCGACGGCCATGCCGCTCAACGCCACCTGAACTGTATCGATGATGACCTTGATCAAGGTCCCGGTGAGATCCAGCATGGTGGTCATGCCAAAGAGGCTCAGACCCAGGAACAGGTGGAGTAGCGCTCCGAAGACCGCACTGGTCCCAAGGGCCTTTACCGCGCCGGTGTGGCCCGTCCAGCAGCCAAGGAGCACGGTCAGTAAAGCGCCCATGGCAACGGCGCCCAGGACGATCGTCCACACGTTCGGGCTGGACTTCATGACCAGTTCGGGAGCCGTCACCGCGTAACCTTTTAAAAAACCGCCGAACAAACCGCCAGCGGCAAAGCCAAGCAGCAGCACCATGACGGTCCCGGTTACAGTCGCAATGGCGAATCGTTGTACAGACATAGACTCCTCTCCCTGCGAATAACCGTCCTGTCTTCCGGCCCTTGTTACAAGGTTGTGTGCCCGCAGGCCGCTGTCGGAAACCTGCGGATCATCCGACGGATCACTTCCTGGCGAGTACGATTCCGATCACGGCGCCCGCCAGGGAAATGCGTACCGTCGTCAGGACAACGTCAAACAACGTCGCCTGGAGATTCATGTAGTGCACTGTGCCGTAGAACATCATGCTGATGCTCAGGCTCAGCAGGAAACCGAAAATCGCGCCGGTCCTGAATCCCGCACCTGCGCCGGATACCTTTGCCCAGCAACCGATTACGAGGCACAGCAACGCCGCCAGTACCAACTCGCTCAGGTAAATGAACAGCATTTCGGGCGGGTCTTTCGTCACGGAGGCCGCCCCCGGATCGGCGTTCGCGGCGAAAAACCCCATGAACAACACCGCATACAGGAAGAAACCCATGACGAGCAGAACCACGGCGCCTGCGATCGTAGCGACCAGGAAACGGGTTAGACTCATATTGGCTCCGGGAAGGCGTTAAATGCTCAACGCTCAGTCTGTCGGGATCATCACGCCGCGAGACCTGCTATCCGGTCGATGAGTATATCCACCTGTTCGGCCGTATCCATGACATGCAGCGTGGCGCGGACCCCGCTGAATCCGCCGGCGGCGCCGACCGTCCGTATATAGATGTTCGGGTTCCGGTACCACAACCGCCCGACGATATCTGAAGGATTCAGGTCCTTGACCGAAAAGGATACGAGCGCCATGGACATGCGGGGATCGTCCGACGAATAGACGGTGACCCCGTCGATCTCCTTCAATCCTCTTCTCAGCCGCAGGGACAGGTAACGGAGCCGTGCTTCGATGGCTTCCGGGTTAAGTCTGTTGTGGAAATCCAGCGCCGCGCCGATCGAAATGCGGTCCGAGTAGCTCGTGGAGCCTCTCTGCTCGAGTTTACGCGCACCCTCGATGGCCCGGTCCGGATCGGGTGAACCGGTGTATACAAGCGGACGAATCCGGTCTGCCGCGTCGTTCCGGAGGAACAGGAACCCGGTATGCTGGGCGGCCAGCATATACTTGTGGCCCGGGCCCGCGTACATGTCACACCCGAGATCCTGCATGTCCAACTTCATCATGCCAGGCGGTTGGGCCCCGTCGATCAGCGTTATGATGCCCTTCGACCTTGCCATCTCGCATATTTCCTTCACCGGCATGATGAAACCGTCGGTGTAGTTGATATGGCAGATGGTGAGGAACCGGGTCTTCGACGTAATGCCCGATTCCACCACGTCTATGACTTTCTGCGGGTCTTCGAGCATGCGGAAACTGGGATCCGAGATGTCCACCATCTTGAATTCCAGGCCGTCTCGCTTCGCGCGAAACGCCATCATGTTCTTCACCCACCCGTAGTCATAGTTGGTCGTCAGAATCTCATCGCCCCGTTTCAGGTCCAGCCCCATGAATCCGAGGCCCATGCCATCGGTAGTGCTGTTTGTGAAGGCGATTTCCTCGACATCCGCTCCTACGAAACCGGCCATGTCCTTGCGAATCTGGTCCATGCCGCTGAAAAAGTAGGTCGACCAGCACATGGCAGGATCGGAATTGACTGCTTCCACGGCCTCGGTCTGCGCCTTGTGGACGCTCAGGGGCGAAATACCCCGTGTGCCGGAATTCATGTATATCACGCCGTCACGAAGGAGGAACTGGGCCGCGACCTTCTCCCAGTATGCCTCGTCATCGGGTGCGGCGCCGCCATCCGGCGTGTCGGGCAGATCGGGCAGCGGCGCTGCTTCTGCTTCCTGAACCGGGGACAGCAGGGTCGACGCACCGGCCAGCCCGGCCGCGCCGGCCATCATGCTGCCAATGAATCCACGGCGGGACAGACCTTGCAGCTTGTCAGGGTCCTGAATTCGGGGATCGAAGTGCAATGTTCCTTCGTTGTCAGACATGAAATGCCTCCATCGGGGATCGAACCGTCCCGTTTATCCGGCTGAATTGGGCAAGTGTAGTGTGCAGTATAATTGGGATCTATAATGGGAACAAGAAATAACGATCCATGAGATTAAAGCGAAATGTCTGCGGACGCAGTAACCGCAATGCACAGCTTTCACTCGTGCTTCTCCAGGAAATCTTTCAAGCACTCGCATTCACTTGCCGCAGCCGGATCCAGTTCGATCTGGTGCATCCGGGCGCGGACGTAGAAGAGGCTCATCTCGTCCGGCGTTCCGTCCCGCTCGATGATCTCCCGCACCCTGGCGGGAAAGTAGCTGCCCCAGTCCGGCTGGCGACCATCGAGATCCGTAAAACCGTATTCTTTCGCTAGCGTACCGCTCGAGTACAGCCCGCCGTACTTCGAAGCGACGTCCGGATCGGCCGCCAGAGCCGCGACGCCCCTGCCCATGTAGCACGGCGTTTCCGATTCTTCGAAGTATGAGTCCTGGGCAATAGCGTCCCGCCAGTTCTCTTCCGTGACCCCGAAACCGTCCAATATCGCCTCGGACCGCAGAAACCCCGGCGTGACGGTCAGCGCGGTGATTCGGTGCGCGTGGAGATCGGTAGCCATCGCGTATCCCAGCCGGATCGTCGCGTTTTTCGCGAAGTCGTAGAACAGGTTCCCGCGATAGCCCATCGTGTCGCCGTCCGTGACTTCCACGATCAGCCCGGAGTTCTGCTCGATCATGATCGGCACACCGTGCCTGCTGGTGATGATATGGCTGTGTACCGCCCCTTCAATCATCCTGAACCCCTGGGCCGTATCGAGTTCCCAGAAAGGCGAACCCCACTCGATCATTTCATCGCCGCCCCATATGTCGTTGACGAGGATGTCGAGCCGACCCTGGTCGTTCCTGACGCGTGCGAACAATCGCTCCACTTCGGCTTCGATGGTATGGTCCGTCCGCACGGCGATGCCGCGGCCGCCTTCGGCCGTGACGATATCGGCGGTCTCCTCGATGGTTTCAGGCCGGCCCGGCGTGGCGGGGCGTCCTTTCACGCTCCGTCCGGTGCAATAGACCGTGGCGCCCGCCGCACCGAGCATTCGGGCGATTCCCCGGCCGGTCCCGCGTGTGGCTCCCGTCACGACAGCCACGCGATCCTGCAGTGATCCACGATCCATCATGTTTCCCGGAAAGCGGTGTGCGTCCGAATCTTGCCGGTTAAGAAGACGATCCAATGTACTTGCCGCGACGCCCGATGTCAAAGTGATAGGGGGTCCGTCAGGATAGCAGTTGTTTCACCGGACATGACTCATTATGGTAAGGGATCCACGCAAACAGCGGGGTCCGGCGACGACACAGAAACGATTGATCCGCGGCAGACTTCCGCATGCGGTTTCCTGATCGTATGATCCTCCACGATTTGCGATTTCCAATTTCGAGACACACATGGCCATCATACCTGTCGATTACTCAAATCCTCGCTACGAAGCGACGTCCCTGCACCGTTTTACTGTAGAAGCGCTACGGAAAGCCGGCTTGTCGCACGCCCACGCATCGGAAATGGCCGATTACCTGACCGCGACGGATCTGCGCGGCGTGCTCAGTCACGGTACTCGGCAGCTTCCCGGCTACGTGAGGTCCTTCCAGTCACGCAGCTGCAACGCCACGCCGAACATCCGGATCCATCGCGAAGCCGGAGCAATGGTGCAGTGGGACGGTGACGGCGGCATGGGACACCTGGTTTCCGCCCGAGCGATCCGCTCGGCGGTCTCACGGGCAAGATCAACGGGGATCTGCCTGGTCACGGCGACGCACTGCGGCCACACCGGTTCCGTAGGGAACTGGACGCGCATCGCGACGGGGTCGGGCATGATCTGCCTGTACTACAGCACGCCCATGAGTCCGCTTCCCTTCGACCGGCCAGAACCCGTCGTTGAAGCGTTGAATAACCCCCCGGTCAGCTTCGGATTCCCTGCCGCGGAGGGCGAACCGCCCGTGCTGATCGATATGGGTACGCACCTGGAACTCCCCGATGTTCAGGAGAAGATCGCGGAGATAAGCGTGCTGCCGCTGATTAAGGGACTGGCCTACCAGGTCACGTCCGTAATGTTGACCTGGCCCGTGGACGCGCAATCTCACATTGAACGAAGCTATCCGGGGGCCACCAGCAGCCTCACCGCCGTCGTCCTGGACCCCGCCTTCATCGGCGAGCCATCCAATTACACGCGAACGGTCACGGAATTGCGGGCGAACATCCATGCCATGCGACCCCTGCCGGGCCTGGACCGTTCATCGTTACCGGGTGAAATCGAAGCGGAGCGGGAGGCCGATTTCAGCCGGAACGGGATACCCCTGGACGACGCCCACATCCTGTCGCTACGGGACCTGGGCGATGAACTGGGTGTACCGTGCTACTGGGAGACTGGCGGATGCGGGAGGTAAACGAGGAACAGGCGGGGCGGGCTCATCGCGACCAGCTCCAACGGGCACTGGGTCATTACCTGGCGCGTTTTCCCGGTGAAGGCGAAACGGTAGAACGGATCCGTTCCCTGGTGGCCGGACATCCCGACTGCTTCGAAAGGACGTGCCTGCCGGGCCACATCACCGGTTCGGCCTGGATCGTTTCTCCCGACTGTTCTAAATACCTGATGACCCGCCACCGGATATTCGACCGCTGGCTACAGTTGGGCGGCCATTCCGACGGTTGCACCCAACCTCACCTCGTCGCCCTGCGGGAAGCCGAAGAAGAGTCCGGGCTATCGGGTTTCGGCCTGTACCGTGAGCTGGAAGGATTCGTTCCACTGGACGTGGATATCCACACCATCGCCGCCCGGGCCGGCGTACCTGCGCATGCGCATTTCGACCTCCGCTATCTGCTGATGGCATCCGTCGAAAAACCCTTGAAGATAAGCGATGAATCCCATGACCTCAGGTGGTTTGAAAGGAACGAACTCATGGAAATGATCCACGAAGAAAGCGTGCTTCGCATGCTGCACAAAGGGGACGCCGCCCTGAAACGGCAGAGGGGGGATTTCGTACACAGTTTCTCCTGACGATTCGCTTGCACGACGCCGGCGGGGGGCGTATATTCTCCCCGGACTTTCAAACGACAAATCTCTGACATTTCCGCCTTGTTCGATCAGCCAAAGGTGGCGGCCAAAACCGAAAGAGGTGCCGTACTATGCCCCCTCCCGCAGCCCTTCAGCTTTATACCCTTCGAGAAATGGCCGACAAGGACTTCGATCAGGTGGTGAACCTGACCGCGGAGATCGGTTATGCTGGCGTCGAGCCCGCCGGTTTTCCCGGCACCACGCCGGAAGCGGCCGGCAGGCTCTTCGAATCGCTGAACCTCGAAGTTCCCAGCGCGCACCTTCCGCTGCCCGTCGGCGACAACAAATCCTATGTCATCGAAACAGCCGGTGCGCTCGGGACCAGCCGCGTGGTCGCGGGGCTGGGCCGGGACGATCACAACACGGTAGACAACATCAGGTGGTCGGCGGACCGCTTCAACGCGGCCGCGGAAGCCGTAGCGCCTCACGGTTTGACCTTCGGGATACATAATCACTGGTGGGAATACCTCGAGGTTGAGGGACGGATAGCGACGGATATCCTCCTCGAGCATCTTTCACCAGAGGTATTCTTCCAGGTGGACGTGTACTGGGTTCAGGTCGGCGGTCCCGATCCGGCCGGCGTGCTCGAGCGCCTCGGCGCCCGAGCGCCGCTGCTTCACCTCAAGGACGGCCCCTGCCTACGGGATACGGACATGACCGCCCTGGGCGAAGGGAAGGTGGACCTCCCTGGCGTGATCGCAGCCGGCGGAGATCACACCGAGTGGCACATCGTCGAACTGGACAGTTGCGCGACGGACATGGTCGAAGCGGTGAAGAAGAGTTACGACTACCTGGTGGACAACGGCCTGTCCCGCGGCAACAGGTAGCTCAAACCGGGCAGACTGCGAGTCGAACTCCGCCGCGTTCGAACGAGCGGCAAGAACTGAGACGGGAGCGAGGAGACGGCGCATGACAAAGGAAGAGGGCGCGCGCAAACGCGAGCAACTGATCCGCGACGGATACTGTCATATCGAAGGCGTGCTGCCAGAAGACTTCCTGGCTACCATGCGGGAAGAATCGGACCGCCTGCTCGATTCGGCGGAACACCCGCCCGAGTGGCAGTACCAGGGATCCGACCTGCATGTTTCCGGTCAGGATAACGAGGCGATGGGCAACTTGCTCGAGTGGCCCGGCGCCCGGGATATCCTCAATACCATGGGCCTGACGGATTTCACCCCTTCCGGTATCGTAATCATCCTGAGCAAGCCGGCCGGCGGTCCGCCCCTCTACTGGCACCAGGACTGGATGGCGTGGAACGATCCCATCAGCCTGGCACCCTGGCCTCAGACCATATTCCTTTCCTACTACCTGGTGGACACGGACTTCGAAAACGGGTGTTTCCGCGTTATACCCGGCACGCATCGCAGGCGCATTCCCCTGCACGGCCAGGTGGAGGTCGCCCACCAGGAGACCGCGTATTTCGCCGACATGAAGGATCCGCACATGTTCGGTGACCATACGGACGCTGTCGACCTGCCCGTGAAAGCCGGCGACCTGGTCATCGGTGACGCACGCGTCCTTCACGCGGCGCGCGGCAACAACAGTGATCGCAGGCGGACTTTGCTTCTGGGATGGCACAACCGGCCGCTGACCGTACCGGATCACTGGACTGGCGAGGTGCCCGAACCCATCCTGAACCGCCCGCCGGACGCCCGTTACGAAGGCACGAGAATCCCCGGAAAATACCTGGAGTAGCCAATGACCGAATTCGAAAACGCAGTCTACGAACTGGATGTGTACGGATTCACAGTCGTGGAGCGCGTCTTAACATCCGAACAGACGGAATCCATGCGCAGCGTGCTGATGCGTCTGAACGACGAGGTGGGTGAAGAACGCGGCGGCGAAGGATCCTGCAGCCACGTAAGCAACCTGCCCACCCTGGACCCGATCTTCTTTCCGGTCATCGATCACCCCCGAATCCTGCCCATCCTCGAGCATTACCTCGAGCCCACGTTGATCCTGGGCAGCTTGAACAGCCGCATCGTGCGGCCGGGGGACGGCGATCAGGGCTTTCACAGCGATATCCCCGCCGAGATGCTCAACATGGCCTCGCCGGTAATGATGAACACCGTGTGGATGCTGGATGATTTCTCACCCGAAAACGGCGGCACCCGGGTCGTTCCCGGAACCCACAAAAGTGGCCTGGGCCATCCGTCTCAGGGGGTTGAAGTAAAGTACTACGTGCAGCCAGCCGCTCCCGCGGGAAGCGTGCTGGTCTTCAATGGCCAATGCTGGCACGGGGGCGGGGCCAACCATGGCAGCGCGAACCGGCACGCACTCTTCGCGCATTACCGGAAACGCATGCTCATGTTCCAGTACGATCCCCACGAACGGTTCCCCGTCGAATGGTACGGACTGCTCACGGACCGTCAGAAGGAAATCATGCGCATGAAGCACGGTGTGGACGCGCCCCGTGCGGCCGACGTGCAGGTTTTCAGATAGTGGTCCCGGAAGGCCCTACAAGGACATGGCTTCCGGGTTGACGATATGGTCCGGCCGCCGTCTGTTCCAGACCTGGAGCGCCATGGTCAGCGCCATGGTCCACATCCGTTCCCTGCTCGCGACGGTCACGCCGGCGATATGAGGCGTAACCACCACGTCGTCGCGAAGGAGGAGCGGGTTGTCCGGGGACGGGGGTTCGGGGTCAAAAACATCCAGGGCAGCTCCGTTGAGATGCCCCCGTTCGAGGGCGGCGCATAGTGCGTGCTCGTCCACCAGTCCGCCCCTCGAGACGTTGACGAAGTATGCGCCCGGCTTCATCTGCGCGAAACGGTCACCGTTCATCAGGTGGCGAGTCTCCTCCGTCAGGGGAGCATGTACCGAAACGACATCCGACCCGGCCAGTACGTCTTCGATGCGGGCAATCCGTTCGATGCCCATCGCCGAAGCCTTTTCATCCTCGATATAGGGATCGTAGGCAATCACGCGCATGCCCAGCGCAACGGCGATCCGTGCGACCCTGCCGCCGATCCGGCCCAATCCGATCAATCCCAGCGTTCTTCCGTACAGCTCCATGCCCTGGTAGCCTGACAGGTAGTCTCTCTCGGGCTGCTTCGCAAATTCATCGGAAACACGCTTTAGTTGCTTGACCGTGGCCAGGATCAGGGCAATCGCCGTTTCGGCAGTGGACAGGGTCGGCCCATCCGGCGTATTGCAGACCGCGATGCCCCTTGCCGTTGCAGCCGGAACGACGATATTGTCGATACCTATACCGGTCCGGCAGATGACCTTCAGATCCGGATAACGGTCCATGAAGACCCCGTCATACGACCTCCGGGCACCAGCCACGATTGCATGGGCGCCGGGCAGGTGGCAGAGCGGGTCTTCAGGCGACTCCTCGGCCGAACCAATTACGAGCAGCCGTTCATCGAACGCCGAACGTATCGCGGGAGGCATGGTGCGATCCGACCAGAGCCTCAGCATGGGATCCTCCTGTGAACAACGGGCCGAACGAACCCGGGTTTCCGACAATTCAGTTGCCCGGCGGTAAACAAAACCTTACATTATGAATATCGTACAGCACCTCACCGCGCGCGTCCACGGGATATCATAGAACGGAAATCCATAACCGCAAGTCAATCGATATCCGGAATCGGCAAATAACGCAGTGGTCGGGATCTTGCGCTTTCATGAATTATGAGCGACACCAAACCGGGGGAAATCTGAAGTGTTACGATTCTACTGCCGTCTTGCCTGTCTGATCTGCCTGCTTGTGGCCGGACCCGCTCCAGCACAGGAACAGGAAACCGCCGCGACGGGAGCGGATTCCACCAGCGCCGGCGTCGATCCCCTGCTTTTGCCGGCGAACAGTACCGGCGACATCGATTTCACCGTGGATGTGAGCGGTTTCAGGGGGCAGGAAGAACAGATCTACCTCGAGTTCTACCTGCTGTGCCGTCCCAGTGAATTTACGCTCGAAGAAAGAGACGACAGGAAATACGTCGCCGACTTCTCGATTGATCTGAGCGTCGTCGACGAACAGGACAGCACCGTATTCCATTCGGTTCAAAAAAGGGAATACCAGACGGACCGTCCTGTAGTCGTCACCAAAAGGGGCGAGGAAAGGGTTGTGATGGAACAGATCGCCGCGGGTGTTGCCGCGGGTACGTACCGCGCGAAAGTTATCGTGACCGACCTCAACTCCGATCGCTATGGCGAAGCTGTGAAACCCTTCGTGGCCCGGCCTTTTAACGATCCCGAACTATCTGTGAGCAACCTGCAGTTATCGACGCTCATCCAGCGGACCGAAGAGGACAATCGCTTCACAAAAAACGGTCTGCTTGTACTGCCCAATCCCCTTAGGATTTTCGAGAAATGGACCGAAATGCCCGAGGACGGCGCTTACAAACCTCGCAACATGTTCCTTTATTTCGAGATATACAACCTGGTCCCGGATTCGACCGATCAAAAGGCCACATACGACATTTATCCCGCGGTTACCAGCCATGCCAACGAAATGACTTTTCCCCTCGCTCCCAAAAAGAACAGGCGCATTTCCGGTTCCGCCGGACTAGACGTGATCGCGCTGGACTACATGACCTTTCCCGATGGTATCTTTACCCTCGACATCAGGGTCAGGGACGTGCTGGCCGGGACGGAAGCGTCGAGTTCGGCCGTCTTCGAGATCATCCAGCCTCCACCACCGCCCCCGCCCGTCATGGTGTTGACCGAGGAACAGGCTAAGCGGGGCCGGAGGATGCTGGCGATCCTGGCGAACAAACGGGAGCGCGACCTCTACGACAATCTCGACCTCGAAGGCAAGACGGAATTCCTGATTGCCTTCTGGCGCATGCGCGATCCTACGCCCGAGACCCCTGAAAACGAATCCATGATGGTGTTCAACGAGCGGTTTTCCTATGCCGACTTTCAACTGGGTGGGGCGGAAAGCGACCGGGGCGACGTCTTCATCCGATACGGCCAGCCAGAGGAAATCGAACGGCACGATTCCAACAACATCATGAAATCCTACCAGGTATGGTACTACACGGAAGGGGTACAAGGCGATCCTTCACGGACCTCCGAAGGCGGGCGCCATTTCTTCGTTTTTGGTGACCGGCGGGGCATCGGCAGGTACGAACTGGTGCATTCCTCGGCACGGGGAGAACTCTTCAATCCCAATTGGCGCCAGGACCTGCTCCTCATGAACGAAGCCTTATTTGAGGACGGCAGTGGTTTCATGACGAATCCGGGGCTGCTCGTACCCAACAGCAGTCCGGACGCCGATCCCGCCAAACCCTGAGCGCTTTTTGCTGATATCGGGGTATAGTCTCGGCCTGCGCGGCTTCCATCAAGCCGGCGCAGGTCCAGCCTGAGCCGCTTCAATCCGGCGCGGCTCAGGCCTGCACGGCTCACTTCACTCCACATACCTGCATACGAATGCGTCCAGCGTCTTGCCGAGGCGGCCGGCAACCGAAGGCATCATGCGGACCGTCAGGCGGACTCCTTCAGGTTCGTCTTCACGGTGCAGGACATCCCCCGACTCATACGCGACGGATACAGCGTGCCCATTCTCATAGGGTATCAGCAGTTCCAGTTCCACGCGATGAAGGTCGATCCTCTGTGAAATAGTCCGGCGCAAGCGGTCTATATCACCGGAATCCAGGGCGGACACCGCAATGGCGTCGGGATCGGCCAGCGTCAGGATATCCAGTGCGTCCGGACTCTCCAGGCGGTCTGTCTTGTTGAAGACCAGCAGCAGGGGAAGTTCGGAAGCTCCCAGTTCCGCCAGCACCTGGTTCACCGTCGCGATATGTTCAACGTGATTGGGATGGCTGCCGTCTACGACGTGAACCAGCAGGTCCGCGTCGTACACCTCGGTCAGCGTGCTTCTGAAAGATGCAATCAGGTGATGGGGCAGTTTTCGGATAAAACCCACGGTATCCGAGAGCAGAACGGGCTGGCCCGGGGTCAAGTGTATCGCGCGCGTGGTAGCGTCGAGGGTGGCGAAAAGCCTGTCCTCAATCAACGTGTCCGCTTGGGTGAACGCGTTGAATATCGTGGACTTCCCTGCATTGGTATAACCGATCAGGGCGATACAGAACATGGCGCTTCGTCGCTGACGCTGGCGTTGATAGGAAGCGGTTACGTGTTCGAGATTCCTGCGCAGGTGGGTAATGCGACCGCGGATCAAACGTCGATCGATTTCCAGTTGCGTCTCGCCGGGGCCTCTTACCCCAATGGCGCCGCCCGATCCCGCCGCCACGCCGCCTTCCTGCCGCGACAGGTGGTCCCACTGCCTGGTCAGCCGCGGCATCATATACTGCAGTTGCGCAAGTTCAACCTGAAGCTTGGCCTGCCTCGACTTTGCACGCGAGGCGAATATATCGAGTATCAGGCCGCTGCGATCCAGAATGCGCCGTTCGATGACACGGTCCAGGTTCCTGACCTGCGCTGGTGTGAGATCATCATCGAATATCACGAGGTCGATTTCCTCCGCCTTGCACAGTTCGGCGATCGACTTGGCCTTTCCGGTTCCGATATAAAACGCCGGATGCATGGCGCTGCGAACCTGGATGATCCGCTCTACGATTTCCGCGCCGGCGGTATCGGCCAGCAGGGCGAGCTCATCGAGCGACTCTTCCATTTCGGCGACCCGTTCGTTGGAAGGCACCATTCCGATCAACAGGGTGCGTTCGCGGGTTTTTCTGGGTATTTCGTGCATTTCATGCATTATGGGCGGTTACTCTTTCAGTAGATGTTTCTGTCGGGGCCGTTAGGACATTGCTTTCGCGGAGAAAATCCTCTCCACGCGATTGCGGATCCGGCCGGCCAGTCCGTTTCCATGGGGCAGCGCGACTTCGTGATCGGCCGGGCCACCATCTCCGGCAATCCGTGCCGAGTTCCCCCCGGCTCGCGTACCCGAAAGCCAGTATTCTGCCAGCATGAGCGCCATCACCAGGACGATCAGAGATTTCCAGATTTCATATCTGCCCGTGGCGCTGAAGGTCCCGCCGCGGAGGACGTCCGGGGAGCCGTCCAGGTCCTTCAGGACAAGATACGTGCCGTATCCGAGAAATCCGGCCGCCCGTACCGGGGTGAATCGAGCCAGGTCCGATTCCCGCGTGTCCGTGTTTACCGCGAACGCCTGCACGACGGCGTCACCGTCCCGCAGCGTATACACGCCGGGTTGTTTCGCATCCGGAACTTCCACCGTTATTCCGCTCCGGCCGATACGCGAATTGACCGTCTCCGAACGGCCCGTGGGATACTCCAGGTTGAGGTCGGCGTTCGCCGGAACGCCGATCAACGGCTGCACCACCGGGTGACCGGCCAGAAATCCTCCATCGGCAACCGTCACGGCGGGATGTAGATACCTGACGCCTCGATGCATGAACGGTACAAAAGCGCTTCTCAATGCCAGGTCGCTCCAACCGGTGTTCACGTCTGAAGCGACCAGAAGCGCCCTCCCGCTGCCGGATCGGCCTTCGAGAATCGCCGGCGTGCCGTCCATGAACCGGGCGATCACCCGCGCGCCGCGGTCCGCCTCCACGGCATAGGAAGCATAGAACCGCACCGCGCCGGTCGACATCGATTCTGCGGAACGGCCATCGAAGCGGAAAACCGGATGCTCGTAATCGACCTGGTCAATCCGGTGAAAGGACGTCTTCCGGTCCGGCATCCCCCTTCGAGCCGTAATCGAGCATCCGAAGACATCAGAAAAAAACCCGTGTCTATAAACCGCCGGGGCCACCCCTTCTCCGAGAAATACCAGGACCCCGCCACCGGAGGAAATGTAACGCTCCATGCTAGCAAGCCGCGCCGGCGTCAGTTCCATTCCTCCATCCACGATCAGTACGCCCGATTCGTACAAATCGCTATTCAACACGTCGGCGGATGCAGTCCGCAGGTCCACGGGCGTGACCAATCCGCCCGACGGCTTCAGCACCTGCTCGATGAAGTACCTGGATTCGGTCAGTCCAACGGCGGTAACGCCAAACGCTTCCGGGACATTGAGGGTGAAATACCGCCGATTGTCTGCTGCGAGGTCATCTTCGTCCAGTTCCACATAACCGGAATACCGGCCCGGGTTGTCGATGACGACATTGAACTGAACTGAACCCGTTCCGCCCGTCTCGGCAGTAACCTGGCGGCTGTCACGCGTCTCGCCGTTTATGACGAGACGGACTTCCCTGGTCCGACTGGTCTGCCCGGTCCGACTGGTCTGCCCGGTGCGCGCCGATGCCTCGTTCCGGCTGGTAAAAGTCGCGACAAACTGCTCCGGCTGATTGCGGATCAGCAGGCCCTCGCTTACGGAAACTGCGTCGATACTTGCGTTGTCCACGTCCCTTGCCGCGTAGGGATACAGGTAAATAGGCGTATGCGGTTCCGATTGCGCTGTCGAGTCGGTTTCCGCCATATCCTGCCAGTCGGTTCGCTGTAAATCGGACAGCAGGTGGATTTCCTTGTTCGCAGAAACAACGCCGGCCAGTTTTAGCCGCGCGAGACTCAGGGCGCCGGCGATATCCCCCGTTCTTTCCGATACTTCCGCTTCCGCCAGGCGCGCTCTGAGCACTTCCTTCCGGGCCGTGGGAACTTGCGGCATGGTCTCGGGCGGCATGGCCGACAGAATGAGCAGGCCCTCGTCGCCTTGCCGCATCCTGTCGATAATTCGGCCGGCCTCGGCCCTGGCAGCGGCAAATGGCGTATCTCCGTAGCGTCCGGCACCCATGCTGTACGAATTGTCCAGCACAATGGTATAGACCGTCCGCTGCTCCAAACCGCTGCCGAACATGGCGCCCGCCAGGCCTTCAAGAACCGGCCTGGCGAAAGCCAGCACCAGAAACAGAATGATCAGGGTGCGAAGCAATAGAAGCAGAAGTTCCCGGAGTCTCAGGGCCCGGGATCGTTGCAGGTGATGACCCCTGATGAAAATCACGGAGCTGAAGTCGACGGTGGAGACCCGCTGGCGATGAAACAGGTGCATGATCAGCGGAACGGCGACCGCTACGAGTCCAAACAGCATCAGCGCGTTCAGAAAGGTCATTCGACTTCCTCCACGTGGGTTCATTAATATACCCCCGGCACCTTCGCTCGTAAAGCGGTATCATCGGCTGGCCGGAGGCTGCTTGTGCGGGAATCAGCGGCACATTACAGGCGGGCGCGGGCCGGCCGGATGGCGTGTTCAGGGTCGATTTTCCTTGACACACCGGTCGGCTGGGGGTATCGTATTTCTACTATTCGGTCAAACCCGCTGGCAACCCCAGAAGGAGCGTTTATGGAGGCATGGCTGGCCCTGGAAGACGGCACAGTCTACGAAGGCGAATCCTTTGGCGCTACCGGGGAAAAGGTTGGAGAAGTCGTATTCAACACCAGCATGATCGGATACCAGGAGGTATTGACCGACCCGTCGTATAAAGGTCAGATCGTCACCATGACCTACCCGTTGATCGGAAATTACGGCGTTAATCCCGGCGATCTGGAATCGCTTCATCCGCACGTGGAAGGATTCGTGGTTCGGGAATACCAG
Source organism: uncultured Gemmatimonadota bacterium (assembly GCA_951812955.1). Classification (GTDB taxonomy): domain Bacteria; phylum JAAXHH01; class JAAXHH01; order JAAXHH01; family JAAXHH01; genus JAAXHH01. The sequence continues at coordinate 763,665 of OX638340.1, forward strand.
CGAAATCCGAGCAACTGGCGTTCCACCGAAAGCCTGCACAAGTTCCTGGACGATCACGGCGTCGTTGGCATTTCCGGAATCGATACCAGGGCACTGACCCGACGGCTTCGTGTCGAAGGCGTCATGCGCGGGGTCATATGTTCCGGTTCTGCGGCCCCGGACTCACTCGTAAATAAGGCTAGGACCGCGCATAGCATGATAGGCATGGATCTGGTCCGCGAGGTGACCACGGACCGTCCATACCGGTGGGAGGGAGATCGCCGTATCTACACAGACCCTCCTGATGGAGAACCGGACAAGATTTGGAACGACTTTGACGCGCCCGGTGATTTCCGGGTCGTCGTCATGGATTACGGAGTCAAGCACAACATCCTGCGGAACCTGGCGCGCCGTGGCTGCCAGGTCCTCGTTCTGCCGGCGGACTACACGGCCGAACAGGTGCTGCGGATGAACCCCGACGGCATCATGTTATCCAACGGACCGGGCGATCCCGGCGCCGTTCAGTATGCCATAGAAGAGTTGAAAGTCCTCATCGGGCAGAAGCCCATTTTCGGCATCTGCATCGGCCACCAGCTACTCGGCATGGCACTCGGCGGGGAAAGGTTCAAACTGAAGTTCGGCCACCGCGGCGCCAACCAGCCCGTAAGGCAATGCGAATCGGGACGGGTGGAAATAACCGCCCAGAACCACGGTTTCGCCATTGACGCTGCCACACTTGACGAGTCCGAGGTGGAGTTGACCCATATCAACTTGAACGACCGCACGCTTGAAGGGCTCAGACACCGGCGGTATCCGGTGTTTTCGGTACAATATCACCCCGAGGCTTCGCCGGGGCCGCACGACGCGGATTACTTGTTCGACCGATTCATTGCATCCATGCAGTAGACCAGGCCAACGGTGCTGTTCCAGTTGGTTTCCTACAGGAGCCAGCAATGCGAAAAAGTATCAAGCACATCCTCTTTCTCGAACCGAAATCCTCCCATCTGCACGTGTATTCGGACGCGTACATTCCGCGTATCGGCTGCCTGGTGCTCGCGACGATCATGCGGAAACTGGGTTACGGCGTGCGGGTGATGCTGGAAGAAGTGGAGGAGATCGATACCAACGAGTTCGGGGAAGCCGACCTGATCTGCATATCCTCCCTGACCTCGACGGCGCCCGGGTCCTACCAGTACGCCGATTTCATCCGGAACGTCTATCCGGAAAAGACGATCGTGATGGGCGGGACGCACCCGACTTTCGTACCCGATGAAGCCCTCCAACACAGCGATTTCGTGGTGCGCGGCGAGGGGGAGGAAGCGCTGGTCGAGCTGGTCAAGTGCCTGGAATCCGGCGCCGACTACCGCGGCATCGCCAATCTCTCCTGGGTGGAAGACGGCCAGGCGATCCACAATCCGGAGCGACCGAAGGCGGAAGACCTGGACGTGCTGCCCATACCGGACTTCAGTCTGGTTCCTTCCGGCCGACTGGATATCATGTCGATACAGACACAGCGTGGCTGCCCGTGGGACTGCAGTTTCTGCACAGTGACCAAGTTGAACGGGCACAAGTTGCGCGGCCATTCGGTCGAACGCGTGCTCGATATGCTGGAAGCCTATACGAAGATGCCGAATTTCAGCTACCTCTTTTTCGCAGATGATATCTTCAACGTGCCAGTGGATCGCACCATGGCCATCATGCAGGGCATGATCGACCGCAGGCTGACCATACCGTGGGCCGCGCAGATGCGCCACGAAATCTCGAAGCAGCCGGAGTTGATGAAGAAGATGCGCGAGGCGGGATGTGACCGCGTGATGATCGGTTTTGAATCCATCGACGAAACGGCCCTCGAGCTGTACGGCAAGAAAGAGACTGCGCTGGACGTAGAACGGGCCATCGACGCGATCCATGACCACGGGATCGATCTCCACGCCATGTTCATTGCCGGCGCAGATTCGGATCATCCGGAAACCATCAAGACGCAGTTCGAATTCGCCAAGAAGAAGGACCTGGCGACCTCGCAGTGCATGATCCTGACGTATCTGCCCGGTTCCGAAGACACCATCCGTTACGATCTCCAGGGCGGCGAGTACCTGAGCCACGACTGGAGCCACTACGACGGCCACCATGCCAATCACCCCGTCCCGAACATGACCCGTTACGAACTGGTCAACACGGTGATGGAAGGCATGAAGGGGATGTACGCGCCGCACCGTATCCTGTCCAAGCTGGGCAGCGCGGCATGGAACGCGGTCAAGTTAAACAAGCGGGAGGCTACGCGGCAACTGCGTAACGGCCTGCTCCGGCTGAACGGCTACTCCATCCTGCAGCGGTGGTTCACGGAGCACACCGACTACCTGGCCGGTCTTCGCGCCGAAAACGTGTCTCTGTCACCGGATCGCTACAAGCGCGTGCTCCTGGCCGTTTCCAACGTGGACGTGAGCCGCGTGCTCCACAAGTTCCTGGACGAGATGAACATACGCGTAGAAGAATACAGCGAGGAAAAACTCTCCGCCCTCAAGGATTCCGACCTCGTCGTCATGGCGGGAGAGATGGTGGACGACGTGAGGGCCAAGGTCCAGAACCTGCACATCTTCCCGGTACACGACAAGAATACGCGTATGGACCGGACCCTGACCCAACTCGGCATCCTCTTCACCGAGAACGTGGACAAGGTACGCGAGGCCATTGCCGCAGTGCACTTCCAGCCCGGCCAGAGCAAGGTGGCGGCGAAAAGTTGATGAGGTGACGGTCGGCCAGCCTGCGGTTGATTCAATTTAGGTCGGTCAACCCCTGCCGTTAATTCGGTTTGGACCGTCTGGTAGCTGCTTCTGCTTACGACGGCACCTGTTGCAATAACATCGATATACAGAAAGAGAGATCTACCATGGCCGCGTACATTATCGTGGAATACGTCGTAACGGACGAGGATGCCTTCGCAGAGTTCAGCAAAAGGACCGCAGCAGCCGTAGAAGCCCATGGCGGCAGGTATCTGGTCCGCGGCGCCGTGGAAGTCCTGGATGGGGATTGGACGCCGGAACGCATGGTCGTCGTGGAATTTGAAAACAGCGACGCGGCGAGGGCCTGGCTGGACTCTTCGGATTACGCTGAACTCAAGGCATTGCGCCAGCGGGCTACCAGAGCCAGCGTGGTCTTTGCCGAGGGTGTTTGAGCTGGACGGGCCGGTTAGTTCGAAAAGTGCCGGCCCGAATTGATGTCGTACATACAGCCCTGCCTGCAAATCCGTTCTGAGCAGTCCGCTCTAGCGGATTCAGTGAGATTCCTACCTCAGCCATACTTGAGCAATACCCCAGTCATTTACTGAGCCAATTCTGCATTTAGATCACGAATTTTGAGAAAATTTGGCAGGGAATTGGATTCCGACGATGAGGCGCGGTCTGTCCTCAGTGAGCCTTCTTAAGTTGCATTCAATCTGGCTGCCATGTCAGAACTGGTCAGATTGATTGAAGATGGCGCCATAGCGTATCGACATGGATGGCGAAATCGATCGACGTCCATGCACAATCTCATTAATTGGACGTGGTGCAACCCCGATTGCACGCGCCATGAAATTCTGCGAAATGCCCATCGGCTTGAGGTACTCCTCAAGTAGAACCTCGCCGGGTGTTATGGGTTTTTGCATAGTTATTCCTACTACTGGAAACTACTGGTTTGGTGTACTACTAAGACTAATTAACCAAATACCATTTTAGGTTCGAACCTGGAAGGTTAACTTTCACTTCCTTGAATTCAAGGAGATCCAGATTTCCTGTAAATTCACCCCGCAGTAAAACTCCTTGATCTTCATACGGTCCGATGAGAGAGTCTTCCTTATTGTCAAGTTTAATCTTCTTACCGTCTAAGGTTTCGAAAGTAATGTCCTTGAACTCTCGTGGCTTGCCAATGTCAGCCGTTGCATACACGTTTCCAAGCACCTGGTTTGCGTCCAGAGAGTACCTTTGGGCCACAGACTCAGTCGTCGACCTTTGACTGTGCATCTCTATTGTTACCACTTCAACACCATCCTTATTGCGTCCCACAACACGTACAGGTTCTCCAAATGCTGAGACACGAGAATCGGTAACCGCTGCTATCCGATCATCAAGCAATGGATGTGTTCGGAACGCCGTAAGGTTCTTTCCATCTTCCCCTGTAAAGTAGTCCGAATAATACCGTAGTTTCCTCAATACCAGGCTAAAGGCATCGATGCCGCGCTGACCGTACAGCCGTTCCATGTACAATGCCGCCATCGCATCTGCTTCTTCCTCCATAGAGCGCGGATAGCCTTCATAGAAAACATCTGTAGCCGCTTTTGCGAATATGTATGTTAATCCTCCCAAGACCTGGATTTCGTCATCAGATTTCCCCGAAGCAGCACCTACTGCCGCAGCGAATATGCTCAACCCCGTTGCTATAAGTTGCTTCTTCTTCTGATTCTGGTAAATTCGATAGCTATGTCGTCTTTCTACGTGTGCGATTTCATGTGCCAGTACAGCTTCGATCTCCAGATCGCTCTCTGAAGATTCCAACAAACCTCGATTTACGTATACAAAACCAGTTGGTACTGCGTACGCGTTGATCTCATCGTCTTCCATAACCGAGAATCGATAGTCGTAACCTTGTAGGGGTATAGGCCAGTGATCCAACACGCGTTTTCCTATCTCCCTTGCCCGGGACTGAAGGTCATCATCAGTCGCCATCTGATTCGCACTCTGGATCACTTGCACTGAGTACAATCCAAGTACACGTTCAGTGGAATAGTCACTTACTAGTGGAGTCGATTTAAAACACAATGCACACGGGCGCATTCCCGTTTCTTCCGCTTCTTCAATTGAACCAAAAGGATGCTGCATGTCAGGATGAGGTAAATGATTGCTGGACGCCACATGGTACATTTTACTATCAGTGTTTCCTATCAATACTTCATATTCAGTGGAATGTTCATCCAACCTGAAACATAAAGCCAAACCCGTTTTAAATGCCTCCCGACCCATTACCGGTGAATGCAAGGGAGAAGAAAAACGAACCTGGCCCTTGCCCAGTCGAGTGCTTCTGACTTCTACTTCTATTCGGTCTTCCTTTGCCTTGATTGATCGAATCTCGATCGGTTCATCTTTGGGGATTCGGAACAGATTACGATAACGTCTAGAATGGGCGTAATAATAGGTATTACCCTCGTGTTGATAGTAAGTCAGAGGATTTTGATGTATACTGCCTCTAAGTATTGCCTGACGTCCTTTTAATTCATTCTCTAGTTCCTTTACCATCTTCGAGGATACTTTTTGTGCAAATAGGTCTTCAGAAGCCACGAGACAAATCACGATGCACATATACCGAACTAAATTGCGGTCCATAAACATCCTCCTAGTAGTAAGTTTGTAGTTGTGAATCACCTGTGCTATTACCATGTCCTGCTATTACCAAATTTCAGAAAGCTTGCTTTATTAGCTCAGCCTGACTCGCTCCCATACTTCGCGTCCCCCACTTTCTCCTGAAGCCGCTTCAATTCCGCCTTCAACTGTGTAACCACTTCCGCGTAATCGGGATCCGCGTACACGTTGTTTAGTTCGCAGGGATCCTTCTCCAGGTCGAACAGTTCCCACTCGGGCTCGGACTTCGGACCGATCGCGCCTTCCTGTCCGAGGGGGTCACCGTAATAGTTGATCAGCTTGAACCGCAGGGTGCGGACGCCGTAGTGGGCGCAGACGTTGTGGTGGGCGCCGTGCATCCAGTACCGGTAGTACATGGACGTCTGCCATTCATCCGGGGTCTCTCCCTGCAGGAGCGGCCGGAAGGAACAGCCCTGGAATGACTTCGGGATGTCCGCGCCTGCGCAATCCAGGAAGGTGGCGGGGAAGTCGACGTTCAGGATCATGTCTCCGTTCACCGTTCCCGGCGCCACCTCTCTGGGGTATCGGATCAGGAAGGGCATGCGCAGAGACTCCTCGTACATGAACCGCTTGTCGTACCATCCGTGGTCTCCGAGGAAGAAACCCTGGTCCGACGTGTAGATCACGATGGTGTCCTCCGCGATCTCTTCTTCATCCATATAGTCCAGCAATCTGCCTACGTTGTCATCGATCGAGGCTATGCATCGCAGGTAGTCCTTGATATACCGCTGGTACTTCCAGCTTTTCTCTTCGGCGGGTGTCAGGCCTTCCGGTACAGGCACCTTCAGATCCTCCGCGGTGAGATCGCTTTCAACCCGCATCCGGGCGGCCGTGGCGGCCGCGGCCCGGTTCGAATAGTCGTCGTCGAAAGTCTCCGGCTCCGGGATGTCCTCGTCCTCATACATGTTCGCGTGCCGGTCGTCTGGCTCCCAGGACCTGTGCGGCGCCTTGTGATGAACCATGAGGCAGAAGGGACGGTCCCGGTCGCGGCCGCGTAGCCAGTCCAGGGAATAGTCCGTGATGAGATCGGTGGTGTACCCGCTTCGCTTCGTCCGTTCTCCCATTCTGATCATCTCGGGATCGTGATACAGGCCCTGGCCGGGCAGCACGTCCCAGAAGTCGAATCCGGTAGGATCGTGGATGCCTCCGTGGCCGAGATGCCACTTGCCTACCACCGCCGTCTGGTAACCCTGTTCCTGCAGCACCTTGGGATAATTCAGCAGGCGTCCGTCCAGGTGGGTGGACAGGGTGGTGACGCCGTTTACATGGTTATACGTTCCCGTCAGGATAGCCGCACGGCTGGGCGTGCAGATGGAATTGGTGCAGAAGCAGTTGTCGAACCGCATCCCTTCGGCCGCGATGCGGTCGATATGGGGCGTCGCGTTGATCCTGCTGCCATAGGCGCTGATGGCGTGTGACGCGTGATCGTCGGCCATGATGAACAGGATGTTCGGGCGTGATTGGGGCATGGGACCTTTCCGTTCTATAGAAGGACTTTATTAGAAGAACTTTAACAGAAGTACTGCTGTTTATGACAAGATGGGTTCAAGAAGCCAGTACGGTTTTGAGGGTCGACGCAGCGATATTGGCGCCGCAGATGACGATGACAACGGTACGTCCGCTGAATTCGTCCTTGCGCTTCAGCAGGGAGGCCACGGCAACGCCAGCAGAGCCCTCGACGATCTTGTGGTGTTCGTGGACCATGAACCGGATGGCTTCGCCGATTTCCTCCTCAGAGACCAGGATGTAATCGTCGACCAGGTCGCGGCAAACCGGGAAGGTAATCGATCCCGGTTCCACGTCGCCCGCGGACCCATCGGATAGCGTCTCATGCTGTTCGGTTCGTACGACACGCCCCGCGCGGATACAGTGGTACATGGCCGCCGAGCGATCAGGCTGGCCGCCGATGATCCGCGTGCCGGGCATATGCGCCTTCAGGTAGACGGCTATCCCGCCGATCAGTCCGCCCCCTCCGACGGTGACGATGACGTCGTCGGCAGATGGCAGTTGTTGGGACAGTTCGATGCCGATGGTACCCTGTCCGCCGATGATCTGGGGATCGTTGTAGGGTGAAATCCAGATTTTGCCCTGAACGGCTGCCTGATGCTTGGCGTGCAGCTCAGTTTCCAGCGCATTGCCATCATTGAAGACCAGGCCCACTGGATACCGCTGGATCGCCTCCACCTTGGAAGGATCGACCCCGTTGGGCAGGTAAATGGTACCGGGACAGCCCGCGATCATGCAGGCCCGGGCGACACCCTGTGCGTGGTTGCCAGTCGACGAGGTCACCACGCCCAGGGCCCTTTCCTCCGTGGCAAGTGAGAGTACCTTGTTCATGGCGCCGCGCGCCTTGAAGGAATTGGTGTGCTGCTCGCTTTCCATCTTGAGGTAGACGTCCGCTCCCGTCCGGTCGGAAAGCGGCATGGAGTGTATAAGAGGCGTCTGCAGGATATGGGGCCGAATGCGTTCTTCTGCAGCGAGGATTTCGGGTAGCAAGGGATCCATGAACGAACTCCTGCCGGTCTGTCAGTGCGGCTGGATGATCGCGGCTGTCCGTCAGCTCGGCCGGGAAATTGCGCCCAGCCCATCGGCGCGGCCGAGCGGCGGTTGTCCTTCAGCGCAGCTGGGTGGCGGTTGCCGTCCTTCAGCCCGACTGGCCGACATCGACCTCGACGTGCCTGATCCTGCCGTCATCGGTGAAGGTGATTGTTTCGCGTCCCCGGCGCTCCACGGACTGCCCCGTTTCGGCACGGGTAGCCCGCATCGTGAATTCGAAGGAGACCGTATCATCGGAATCAGCACAGTAGTCGTCCACCGTCCAGTGCACGTCGGGAAAATCGGAGAAAAAGCCGCTCATCATCTCCCGGATCTCGTCCAGCCCCTCAAAGAGGCCGAACTGTGACGACTGATAGGTGGCGTTGGGATCGAACATGGGAAACACTTCGTCAAGCACGTGGCGGTTGGACAGCTCGACATAGCGCCTTGCCAGATCCGCCGCTTTCCGTCGATCCATGCCATGCTCCCAAGGTGAGGCCCAAACAGGTTTCCGGTGGTTGTACGCGAAAATGTGCCATGCCCCGACAGGCCGTGTCAAGTTGGAAAACCATGCGGCTATCGTTCCAGAAGGCGGCGTCTACCCGAGTGAAGCACAAGCGGGGTTGACGCGATTTCTTTTATCTTGCACTATCTCTTCATGACACGGCAACTTACCTGGGTAACCTACCTTGGCAACCTGCCGTGTGAAAGTCCAATCTGCACGAATGCGAAGAACTAACCCGCCACGGACCATGACATGAGATCAGATACGATTTTCGATGAGTTGGAAACGCCCGCCGTATTGCTCGATGAGACCAGGTTGATGGAGAATCTGCGCGCCATGCAGTACCTGGCGGATCGGCACGGCGTCGCACTGCGTCCCCACGCCAAGACCCACAAGTCCCTGGAGATCGGAAGAAGGCAGATCGGACTGGGCGCGTCGGGCGTCACCGTGGCCACGGTGGACGAGGCACTGGTCTTCACGGCGGGTGGGTTCAAATCCATAACCGTCGCACGGCCGGTGGTCTCCCCGTCGAAATGGGACCGATTGCTGGCCGCGGCAAAGGACCGAAGCGTCGCGGTGCGCGTGGTGACCGACTCGAGGGAAGGCATCCAGGTAGCGGGCGAGCGGGCGGCGGTCCACGGGTACATCGTCGGACTGTTCCTGAAGATCGACGTGGGACTGCACCGATGCGGCCTGTTGCCGGAGGATCCGCGAGTCGTCGAGCTGGCAGGGATGATACATGATCACGCGGACCTTGATTTCCGTGGCATCCTGTCCCACGCGGGCCACGCGTATGGTTCAAAATCCAGGGCAGAGGCCGTGCGCGTAGCGGAAGAGGAACGGCGAACCCTGATCGCGGTGCGCGACGCGTTGCGGGCGGACGGCCTGCCGGTAACAGAGGTCTCCGTCGGCGCGACGCCGGCCGTCTTGGCTACGGATTGCTTCGACGGAATTACCGAGATCAGGCCGGGCAACTACGTCTTTCTTGACCTGCTTCCCGTTCGCGTTGGCGTGGCCAGCCTGGACGACGTTGCCCTGTCTGTGCTGGCCACGGTGATCAGCAAGAACGAGACTTACTTCGTGACCGACACCGGTTCGAAGACGTTGACTTCGGATACAGGGGTGCACGGCATGACAGGGAACCAGGGGTTCGGCCTCGCCTACCCGGAAAGGGGCTTCCTTGAAACCGCCTGCGAGATGATCGTAGAAAAAGTCTCCGAAGAGCATGGCATGGTCAGGCGAAACGGGTTCGACCTGCCCATCGGGGCTAAAATTCGCGTGGTGCCGGTACACAGCTGTCCGGTGGCGAACCTGGCGAGGTCCTATGTGGTGCTGACTCCGGACGGAATCGAATCCTGGCAGGTGGACGCCGCGGGCGGTTCAAGGTAGCATGCGGCGGCAACGTTCCAGGATGGACCGTGCAACCGAGTAGGTCAGGGACGCAATGTCAACCTGTCACGGGCGCGCTTCAGCCAGTCTACCCCGCCAGCAGGTTCCATCTCCGACAGGAAACGGGAAGGCTGCTTCCGCTGTGTCGTAATGCAGAGCCTTTCTTCGGCCCGTGTCAGGGCGACGTAGAAAACGCGCCGCTCCTCCTCGATCTGCTCTTCTGAACCCGTCATGCGTCGGTGGGGCAGTATATCCTCGACCACGTGGAAGAGTATGACGCCCTTGAATTCGTCTCCCTTGCTCCGGTGAATCGTCGTGACTGTAATCCGGTCTTCGGCAGGCGATGTGTCGCTATGGGTTGCCGCAGGCTGCTCGCCGTCGCCTGCCGTTCCTCCATCATGTGCGTGGCCATCGACCGTTGCTTCCGGTTGCGCACTATCTCGGGCTGTATCTCCCCGATATGCACTTTGTTCACCCCTTTCCGCCTGAGACGTGTCATAGCGGACGTATTCTTCAGGATCCGCGTCCGAACCGGAAGCCATGGACCTGAGATAAGCGCGAACGAACGAGTCCGTAGTCGGATATCTTGCGGCCATCTGCCTTATCATACCGATCGACTCCTCACCAGAAGCCGTCATCCGCTGCCTGCTCGTCTCGTCCCTTTGCAGGTAGTAGGCGGCGAGCCCCGACTGATCCATCAACGTATCGAGGAAATCGACCGGAGGCACGCCCGGGGACCCGTATACTTTGCGCAGGTTTTCGATGCATCCACGGTATTCATCGAGTTTGCCGTTTACGTCGCCCGGCAGACTGTCTATCCGCTCGAGGAAACGGGGACCTAGCACCGCCGCTTCGCGCAGTCGGGCATTGGAGAGCAGCCGAGAAGGGAAGGACAGGCTAATCGCGTATGAAAGGGGATCGGCCTTTTCACCGTGTGCGACGACGTCGACATAAGCCCCCACGGTCCTTCCCACGTGGGTCTGGTACAGGGCGCCTTCATCGAGTGGATGGAAGGGCAGGTCCGCTTCCTTTAGAGCGGATTGAAGGGGCGACGCGATGGACTGGACGCGGACCAGGACGGCCATGTCCCTGAAGGCGTACCCCAGCTTGCCCCACCGGTGTATCGTGCGTACCACGGCATCTGTTTCGGCTTCCATAGACGGACATTTGTGGACCCGGATTGTGTTTCTGTCCGAACCAACCTGTACCGGACGGATTGGCTTGTCGAAACGGTTCGCGTTATGGGAAATGACGCTGGCGGATTGGGTTACGATTTCCGGTCCGCATCGGTAATTCGCCCCCAGGGTGTGGACCGCAGCGCCGGGATACCACCGCTGAAACGAGCGGATATTCTCCGGATCCGCGCCGGTGAAGGTATTGATCATCTGGTCGTCATCGCCCACGGCAAACAGGTTGTTCAGCGGCAGGGAGAGCAGTCTCAGCATCAGGAACTGCACGGGGGTCAGGTCCTGGACCTCGTCCACCAGGACCGAATCGAAGCGATGCTGATATACGGTTCGCGCCCGGGGAGCTGAAAGAAGGATTTCCACGGCGCGGAATAACTGCTCGTCGAAGGTCATCAGGGCCTTGTCGCTCATGCTGCGTTCCACTTCTTCGCGCATTCTGAGGACCTGGCGCCTATCAAAGTCCTCAGTTCCCTCGCACGCGCCATATTCATCGATGGGCATCAACGTTCTCCGGTACCTGGAGACCGCCTCCTCGTACGCAATGACGAGATGCTCAGGAAAGGGATAGGGGATGGCCGGGAAGTGCCGCTTGAAATCCTCCTTCAGCGCTTTTCTGTATATATCCGTCAACCCACCTGGCAGCGACTGTCCCGTAACGACGCCATAGTCCGCGTAGGGACTCTCCGGCGCCTGTCTGCAGATCTCGAAACCCAGGCTGTGCAGCGTCCGGATATGCACGTCCGGCAGTCCGGCATCCCCGTGTATACGCTCTGCCATCACCTCGCTCGCCGCCTTGTTGAAAACCACGCAGAGAATCCGGCCGGGGCGGACGCCGCCCCGCACGGCTTCAACCACCCGCCGTGTCAGCACCCGCGTCTTTCCCGAGCCCGCGGGCGCCAGGGTGAGCACCACGCCGGCGCGAGGATCCAGACACCTGGCCTGTTCTCCGGCCAGACCGGGGTTCGGCTCAGGCATCGGAAGTACGGTTCCGCGGCCGTTGCCGGCCAGATTCGAACGGACCCGTTCTATACATCCGTCGAGATCGTGTACGACCTCGCTCCCATTGAACCGGATCACATCCCGAATGTTATGTGCTCGAGTCAGTTCCTTGTCCCACGTGGTGCGGTCGGCGCGGACAAACTCCCTGCCGTCGACCTCCACGGCCACGAAACTGCCGCGTGAGTCGTCAACAAGCAGATCGACGAAACACGAGCCGAACGGGGCATGTAGCTCGTGGGACAAGCCGGCCCGGGCAAGCCCCTCGTGCATCTTCCTCTCGACGGGCGTCAACCAGGGTTCTGCCGATGAATTAAACGCATCGGGAGTCGGAAACACGGCACAGGTGCAAGCCAGGAGGAACCGCAATTGTTCTCTCAGGAGAGGTGACATCGTATCTTCGATCTCGTCCTTATCCGGCATGCCGACCGAACCGGTGTCCAGATCCTGAAGATCCCAGGACGCGAACAGATACAGGGGTATGTATCGCCTGTACGCCGGAAGGACGAGGAGGTTTACCAGGCTGTTCATATGGGCCAAGTGCCTGGACGTCAATTTGAGGATCAGGCGATCGGGTTCACCCCGCACTTCCTGGCCTTCCTCCGGATCGCTCATTACGGCCGTGCCCGGACGGGACTCGATTTCGGGCATGGAGTATTCACCAGGACACCGGAATACCGCGAGTCCGCGGCCCTTCTGTTCCCGCAGAGGTACTTCGCCCGGAACGAGCTGGACCGAACCAACGGCCGAACCGCAGACCGGATGTTGTTCCGCCGATCGGGTCTCTTCTGCCGATAGAACTTCGTCCGTAGATGGCATTCGTTTCCTTTTTGTCCTGTTCTATAGACGGAACGTACCTGGCGCGGAACGTACGTACTCCGAACTTGTCCACGAAATCCCGGCGGGATTCGCAGGTACGATCGAAATCCATGGGGCAAGTTATCCGTCAACATGTACTCTTTACAGTCGGCGCGATGATGCCAATCTCGAAACAATGGACCGAAACCGGATTGCGAAGGGTCCGCACCATCTCGCGCAATATGTTGATGGATCGTTAATTGCCGGTTATTTTCGGTTTGAGGAGGCCAGCGCTATGGGTGCAGTGGAAGAAAAAGTCTGGGGCGCTTTACGTTCCAGGCCCGTCTTTTTATACACGTTGAACAGTGCGAGCGGCGCGGCCGCGCACGTAACGAACTACGGAGCGATACTCAAATCCATGGAGGTCCCTGATTCTGATGGGAACCTCGTGGACGTCGTGCTGGGTTTCGACACCTTCGAGGAATACCTGGGCGAACACCCCTTCTTCGGCGCCACGGTGGGCCGTTGCGCCAATCGGATCGCGGGCGGACGGTTTACGCTGGGGGGAAAGGCATACAGCCTGGCGATCAACGACAGGGCCGGTCCCAATCACATCCACGGGGGGCCCGGTGGATTCGACAAGCAGGTCTGGGAACCGGTAGACTTCGGTCAGCGCGAAGATGGAACCTATGTGGTACTGGCCTACACGAGCGCCGATGGTGAGGAAGGGTACCCGGGTACCGTGGAGACGACCGTTACCTATACCCTTACCCGCGACGACGAGTTGCGGATTTCGATGGAGGCGCGTACCGACCGGCCCACGGTGGTGAACCTGACCAATCATTCTTACTGGAACCTGAACGGCCACCAGTCCGGTTCTGTGCTGGACCACGAGGTAACCCTGTTCGCCGACGCCTACACGCCCGTCGACGGCCACCATATTCCCACGGGCGAAATCAAGGAGGTCGCCGGGACGCCCTTCGACTTCACCGGACCCAGAACAATTGCCGCGGAGATGGACGCCACTGCTACGCCCGGTCCGAGGAACCCCGAAGATCCTGTCGGATACGACCACAATTTCGTGCTGCACGATGCCGGCGGAAAGATCAGGCCGGCGGCCCGTGCGGCTTCCCGCCGATCCGGCCTCACGATGGAAGTAAGGACCGACCAGGCGGGCGTGCAGTTCTACACGGGGAACCATCTGTCCGGCGCCCTGTCGGGTAAAGGTGGCGCGCACTATGGCAGGCACCACGCCTTCTGCCTGGAAACGCAGGCCTTTCCCGACGCGATCAATCACCAGGACGCACCGGGATGGCCTTCGGTTGTGCTGAATCCAGGTGAGGCATACCGCCACGAGGTATGCTATGCATTCGCGTCCATGGAACCGGCCCCGTAATTCGAATCCTTCAACTTCCTCCGGCGGCCCTTTGACGAGCCTCTGACTTACCCTGTAAGTCGACGCATCAGTTAGCGCTCACCGCGTGAAGACGGTCTGGCGCAGGTGATCCGCGTGGTCGGATACGAGGAATGCCAGGATCCTGCCCACGCCCTCGGGGTCGCCCAGGTATTCTTCCGCCTGCTTCAGCGCTTCTTCCACCGAATCGCCCCGGGATTCGGCCGCCTGGGCGATGTTTCTCAGCTTCATGGGCGTGGCGATCCCCCCTGGACAGACCGCGTGTACACGTATGCCGAAGGACGCCAGTTGGCTTTCCAGGACGACCGCCTGCCCGTGCACGGCACCCTTGCTGGTCCCGTAGGCCACCGATGAACTGCCTCCCCGGACACCGGCCCCGGAGGATAATAGAACGATCACGCCCTTTTTCTGTTTCTTCATCACCGGCGCCACGTACTTGCAGGTAAGAAATGAGCCTTTCAGGTTTACGTCCATTACGCGCTGCCATACGGTCTCGTCGAGTTCGTCCACGGGAACGTAGGCGCCCTCGAGTATGCCCGCGCAGTTGATGAGCGCATCGATTCGTCCGAAGTCCTCGACCGCCCCAGCCATCAAATCTTCGACCTGCCGGGCATCCGAAACGTCCACCACCTGACAGGAGGATTCGCCGCCGGCGGCGTGTATCTCGCCAAAGGTCTCTTTCAACCTGGTTTCATCGATATCGGCGAGGACGGTGCGCCCTCCGGCCTCCGCACAGGAGATCGCCGCGGCACGTCCGATGCCCATGGCCGCGCCGGTAATGACGACCGTCTTGTTCTCGAGCGACATATCTCCATCCTTCCTTGTTTGGTTTCGCGGGGACACACCCGCATTCCGCCCTGTGTTTCAATCCTCTCAGATATTCTAATCCCTGGCCGTTCAATTATCAAACCCCGATGAGCGACGGCGTAGTTCACACTGCTCCATTCCCCTTGTTGCACCTCCAAATGCCTTGACATACGCACTACACGTCTGTAAGCTATAACATGCGCGGAGAACGCATCCGCGGTGATCCAGAAACTGAATCAGTAGTCATACAACGCTTATCCTTTCGAATCCGACCCATTCCGATCCCGACAGGACCCGTTCATGGACCGGCGTCATTTCCTGGAAACCCTCGCGGCCGGACTCGTAGTCGGAGGATCCATACTTCCCGCGTTTCAGTCCTTAGCCGGTCCCCTTTTCGTGCCTGTTAATAAGGACGAGGAGGGGCTTACTCCCCTGCGCAGGTTCTTCGCGGTAGCCATTGTCTCTTTCCCTCCGAAAATCGATGTCGAAAGCGAACGGCTCGAAATCGACGGCGCCGTTTCGACGCCATTGGCGGTGGGGTACGATGAATTGCACCAGTGGCCACAACGCACGCAGGAGAGTATCCTGCGATGCGTGGGCGGCGCCCAGGGCAGAGCCCGGTGGGTCGGCGTACGGCTAAGCGACCTGCTTGAAAAGGCGGGTATGGACCCGGATGCCCGGGACGTGATTTTCTACGGGGCGGACGAGTATGAGAGCAGTGTGCCCGTGGGCGAAGCGATGAAGCAGAGCAGCATGCTGGCGCTTCGTATGAACGACGAGCCGTTGTGGTCCAAGCATGGCGCGCCAGTACGCCTGGTCATGCCCGGTATGTATGGATACAAGCAGGTCAAGTGGCTTACCCGGATCGAAGTCACACGTAAGAACCACAAGGGATACTGGGAAAAACGCGGCTATTCGGACGATGGACGGATCAAATCCTGAGGAGCCAGGCTTTCAATGGATGCCATGCTGGTTACCGGTGGAGCCGGGTTCATTGGCAGTAACTTCGTTCGATACGTATTGAATTGTCGTCCCGATACGCAGGTCGTGGTTCTCGATGCCCTGACGTACGCCGGCAACCTGGCCAATCTCGAAGATTGCGGAGGTACGGAACGGCTCAGGTTCATTCACGGTGATATTCGGGACAGGGACACGGTCGACGACGCGATGCGCGGGGTCGACACAGTTGTGAATTTTGCGGCCGAATCGCATGTCGATCGGTCCATCCTCGACCCGTCCTCCTTCATCGAACCCAACTACAACGGGGTATGCGTCCTGCTCGAAGCGGCGCGGCGCCTGGAAGTGCAGCGATTCCTCCAGGTTTCAACCGACGAGGTGTACGGGCACGTGCCCGCCGGATTCTCCGTTGAAAGCGACGCCTTAGCGCCTCGCAACCCCTATGCCGCTAGCAAGGCGGGGGCGGAGCTGCTGGCTCAATCCTACTACACCACCTACGGACTGCCCGTGTTGATTACGCGAGGCGGGAACACCGTCGGTCCCTACCAGTACCCGGAGAAGGTCCTGCCCCTGTTCATCACGAACGCGCTGGAGTACAAACCGTTGCCGGTATACGGCGACGGAAGCGCCGTACGCAGCTACCTTTACGTGGAAGACCACTGTTCGGCCATCGACCGGGTGCTCCGCTCCGGCGAACCCGGGAACGCCTACAACGTGGGAACGAACTACGAGGTCAGCGGACGGGACCTGGCCGGACGGGTTCTGGAAACACTCGACCGGCCGGCGGCACTCCGCGAGTTCGTCCCGGACCGAAGCGGGCACGATCTACGTTACGCGCTGGACTGCGGCCGCATTCGGGCTCTGGGATGGCGTCCGGCGCTCGACTTCGACACGCTGCTGGACAGGACGGTGCAGTGGTACGTGACACACCGGCCGTGGTGGCGGGAGATTCGTAACGAAAGCGGTTTCAGGTCGTATTACCGAAAGCAATACGATGAACGAGGTCAATCCTGACGGGGCGCCAATGCATTTATGGAGGTTGAGACCTGATGTACCTGAGTCTGCTTGAGTCTGTCGTCCTGGCCGGCTGGACAGGACTCGTGGCCTATGGGTTCCTGTTGAGTCTCATCGGCCGGATTCGTGGCACCGGCAAGGCGCCGCTGATCTTTCCCCGGCACGTATTCGCCCTGGTGGTGCCTGCGGGGAACGACGAAGGCTCAATCGGCAGGACCGTGGAACACCTGCGCCGGAACAAGTACCCACGAAGCCTGTTCGACGTGATTGTCGCCCCGGTGAACAGCACGGACCAGACGGCAACCATTGCACGCCGAAAGGGTGCGGTGGTCTACAGCCCCGGCAAGCAGCGCTGGCGGGACGGGGAGGACGCGGTTCTTGGCGTGCTGGAACGCCTGTCCGTCAAGGACCGGTATGAAGCGTATATCATCCTGGATGTCCGGTCCAGGATTTCCGCGAACTACCTTGCCGTGATGAACGACAAACTGTCCAAGGGCGCCCTGGCCATCCAGTCCGGTTACAGTGTATCAGGCAGGAAATGGACCTGGAATACGGCGTGCAGAGCCCTGTTGAGCACCCTGAAGCCCTGCTGGCTCACGAACTGGCCCCTGAATCTTCGCCTGGGCGGGGGAATCCATCGAACCGGACTGTGCGTTTCCCGTCGGCTGGTAGAGAAACACGGCGTGAAGAAGCCGCGGCTGGACAATGCCCTGGGGTACCAGATCAAGTTGCTGCGCCACGACGTGGCCATCCAGTATTCCGACCAGGCATGGGTATACGATCGAACCCGCGATGTGAAGCCCGTTCGCTCCACATTCAGCCGCCTGAAGTCCAGGTGGCAGCGCGCCCGTGCCGATGGACCGCCCCTGATTGCGGATGGATTGAAATGGCGCAGCGTGGCGCAGTTCATCGGCGGATTCAATCTCTTCCTGCCCTCGTTCAACACGATGTTGTTCACTGCGTTGCTGTTCTTCGGGCTTGCCGTATACCTGCACGGCGTCACTTCGGCCATCGCCCTGGGTTGGATCGCGCTGATCGCGAGCCTTGTGGTCTTCGTGGTCCTCCGACTGAGGTTCATGCGTGCACCGGTCCTGGCTTATGCCGCGCTGCCGTCTTTACCCTTCATTCTGTTCTGGCAGTCCTTCAGATCCTGTTTTGCCGCCAAACCGAAGAAACCGCAGGCCAGTGCGCAGCCCGAGACGAAAAGCGAAGGCCGTGCGCAACAGGGCCGCAGGCCGCGCAGGCGGTATTCGAGACGGCCCAGGCGCCAGCAGCCTTCCTGACATGGTAAGGGCCGCGTGCCGGTCTTCCCGACCGGGTCAACCCGGGAGCATGCCCCATTCAACTGCACCACGCGTTGATCCTCGGATTCCTCCAGGGCGTAACGGAGTTCCTGCCGGTCAGCAGTTCCGGCCATCTCGTCGTGTACCAGCAGCTGTTCGGGCTAAGCGGGCGGGGCGGACCAGCCGGACCGGATGAAACACGTTTGCTCTTCGAAGTCATGGTACACCTGGGGACGCTGATCGCCGTCCTGGTCGTATTCCGGTCGGATATCGCCGCCCTGGTCACGGGCGCGTTACGAGCGGCAACGGGCCATGCCGGGGGAGACCGCGGGCCTCTTCGCCTTCTTCTCCTGCTCGTCGTGGGCTCGATCCCGGCGGCGGTCTTCGGCCTGGGTTGGAAAGACGAACTCGAGCATCTGTTTTCCGCCCCGTTATATGTCGGCTTTGCATTCCTGTTGACCGGAACCGTACTGTGGCTGTCCCGGTATCCTGGTCGGCCGGTGCGGGATCTGGGCAGGACAACCTGGATCGATGCGCTTCTGATCGGTTTGGGCCAGGCGTTGGCGTTGGTTCCCGGTGTCTCCCGGTCGGGAACGACCATCTCCGTCGCCCTGCTGTTGGGACTTGACCGGCAGTTGGCGGCACGTTACTCTTTTTTATTGGCGGTTCCTGCCATTCTGGGTGCGGTTGTCGTCCAGGCAGGGGATGCGGGCGGCATTCCCGCCGATCAGTGGACCGCGGTAGCGGCGGGAACCATCATGGCGGCGTTGAGCGGTTACGTCGCCCTCAAGCTGCTCCTGCGCATCGTTGTTGCTGGCAATCTGTCCAGGTTTTCGTACTATTGCTGGGGAATCGGGCTGCTGACGCTTGGCGGTGCGCTGTCCGGCCTGACGGGGCTGTCAGGCTGACCAGGCTGACCAGGCTGACCAGGCTGACCGGCGCATTCTGATTCGGTCCGAATCCACACCCCCGGCGTCTCACACTCTACAGACGGGAGCCAGGCACATGAATCCAGACATCAGTAAATTACTCGATGATTGGGATTACACGGGGCCCGATAAACTCATTGTGCGCAAAATAAAGGGAGAAGACGGCCGGACAAAGATCCAGATGCGAGTGGACCTTGGAATCCTGCAGATGGAATGGTCAGATCGCCCGGATGGCAAAAGGCCCCACGGGAAGACCTCGTTGCTGGATCACTTCCTGGACCGGCTGGAGAAACAAAAAGCGGATAAGGGTCCGGACACAGAACTCAATATCTCCCATGACGACTGCGTGAACCTGCAGACCGAATCGCTGCAGTATTACTACAGGCGTATTTGCATGTTCGAACTGGAATCCTACCACGAGGCCTGCCGGGACGCCGAACACAACCTACAGATCATGGACATCGTGCGGACCCACGCCGAAAACGAAGACGACCGCCTGTCTCTCGAGCAATACCGGCCCTTCGTCATCATGCATCGCACCCGGGCGAAAAGCCTGATCGCTACGGGTTCGGACGATGTCGAGCAGTCCCTGCGGCATATCGAAGAAGGCATAGAAGAGATAGAGGCTTTCTTTCGTTCCTACGACCGGGACGACCTGGTCAAAGAAAGCCAGGAACTGAAAGTCCTGCGAGACATGGCCGAGGAAATCCGAAAACAACAGCCCCGTTCCGAGGAAGACCAGTTGAGGGCGGAATTGTCGGACGCCGTCGAGAACGAGGAGTTTGAACGGGCCGCCGAAATACGGGATGAACTGAAGAAGTTCGACCTGCCCTAGACCGGAGCCCTACTTGCTTTCATGGATCAGATCCGCCGACCGTCAACTCTTCCTATTCATGCTTGGCGCGGTCAGCATGGGACTCTCGATGGGGTTGGGGGAAATAAGCTTCAACAATTTCCTCAGCGACACCTACCATATGGACGCGATGAGCCGCGGAGAACTCGAGTTTCCCCGCGAGTTGCCCGGCTTCCTCGTGGCTGCCTTCGCCGGGATCCTGTTCTTCTGGTCGGAACTGAAGATGGCGGCCCTCTCCATGGCGTTGATGGCCGTGGGATTCCTGGGGCTCGGAATCTACGGCAGTCTTTACGGGCTGATGCTCACTTCAATGATCATCTGGAGCATCGGCATGCATCTGCAGATGCCCGTGACGCGCACGATCGCCCTGCGGCTTGCCCGCGAAGGAAGGGGCGCCACCATGCTGGGGCGCCTGGGCGGAATCCAGACGGGCGCCGCCATCCTGGGCAGCGTACTGCTTTGGATGGGACTGGGGGGCACTTCACTAGGCTATCTGCCCGTTTTCGCCCTCGCCGCGCTGGTGGCCCTGGCTGGCGTCTACTGCTACCTGGCCATGCGCCCCATCGACGGTCACACGGGCAACCGCCCCTCCTTCATCATCAGGAAACGGTACACCCTGTTTTACCTGCTGAACATCCTGTTCGGCGCGAGAAAGCAGATCTTCATCACCTTCGGTCCCTGGGTGCTGATCAGCATCTTCGACAAGCCGGTATCCACCATTGCCTCGCTGCACCTGATCGCATCCGTCATCGGCATGTTTTTCGCCCCACAGCTGGGCAAGCTGATCGACCGGTTCGGAGAACGTCTGGTACTGATGATCGACGCGGTGCTGCTCGTTGGTGTCTGCCTGGGATACGGTTTCGCCACGGAAATGGGACTGGGAGCGTGGGCGGTAGACCTTATCTATGCCAGCTTCGTGCTTGACCTGGTCCTGTTCAACGTGAGTATCGCGCGGACCACCTACGCCAGCAAAATCGTCGTAAAGAAGAGCGATCTCACTGCGACGCTTTCCCTCGGCGTCACCATCGACCACGCCGTTTCCATGTCCATTCCCACACTGGGCGGACTCGTCTGGGTCATCTACGGCTACCAGTACGTCTTTGTCGGAGCGGCCGTCGTTGCCGTCCTGACACTTGTGGCCACCAGTTTCATCTCCGTGACTCCCCCGGATACGAGCCGGGCCAGCCAGGCGGAGGCCGCCGGTTAACCACCCGCCATCCAGCCGCCGTCCACCACGATCAGCTGTCCCGTCAGGAAATCCGAGGCCGGCGAGGCCAGGAACACGGCCGTGCCGGCGATGTCCTCCGGTTCGCCCCAGCGTCCGATAGGCACGCGGTTCAGGATGTAGGTCCCCCGTTCGCTCTCTTCGACGGGGCGGGTCAACGGGGTCCTGATGTATCCGGGGCAGATGGAATTCACGTTGATGTTATACCGGGCCCAGTCGATCGCCAACTGGTAGGTCAGCGATCCGACGCCACCTTTTGCGGCGGTGTAGGCGGGAATGTGGGGGATACCCGTGATGGCGGCCAGCGAAGCGATTTGGATGATCTTGCCGTATTCCCGCTCGATCATGTGCCGGGCTACCCGCTGGGTCAGAAAAAACGTGCCTTTCAGGTTGGTGTCCACGACCTGGTCCCAGTCCTCCTCGCGGTAGTCCTCCGGCGGCGTGCGCACGTTCACCCCCGCGTTGTTGACCAGGATGTCGATCTGCTTCCAGGTGTCCAGCACCGAGGCCACCAGGGCTTCCCGGTCTTCGCGTTTCGCAATGTCCGATTCCACGACCAGCGCTTCGCCGCCGAACCCCCTGATGGTTTCCTCCGTCGCTTCGAGCCTGGACCGGGTCCGGCCCGCCAGAACGACCCGGGCGCCCGATTCGGCCATGGCCGTTGCGATCCCCTGGCCGATGCCGGTACCCGCGCCGGTAACGATGGCAATTCTGCCCTCGAGTGAAAACCTTTCGAAATTCATTTGCGCTCCTGTGGTCTGACGTTTAGCGTTGACGATGTCTACCCGGAACCGGTATCTGTTTCGTGACAACCAGCCCGATGGAGTGCCGGGCCGAAGGTGCGCCGGGCCGAAGGTGCGCCGGGCCGAAGGTGCGCCGGGCCGAAGGTGCGCCGGGCCTGCGTAATACCGGACCACCGGGCGTGTAAATATAAAGCGCGGCACATTTCGTGGCAATGGGACATCAAACGGCACAAAGAGGCGATTCCGCCATGGGTACTCCCGGACACCCCGAACCTGCAAAGCTGTTATGCGCGGTCATGGGACAGTGTGAATCGATGCTGGCCCAGGGACGTGGTCTCCTGGCCGAACGGTACGGCCCGGTGGAACTGGAGGGTCCGGTATTCGACTTTTCCTTCTCTTCCTACTATGAACGGGAGATGGGGGCCGGTCTGTCGAAACAGTTCCTCGGATTCGAGCCGTTGGTGGAGCCCGGGAACCTGGCTGAAATAAAGCGAACCTGCAACGATCTCGAAACCGGCGTACCCCGGTCCGACGGCAAGCCCGGACGGGGGTTGAATATAGACCCTGGATACATCAACGGCGCCCAACTCGTCCTTGCGACTACCAAGAACTACAGTCATCGCATCTATATTGGGAAAGGGATACATGCCGAGGTGACCCTGCTGTATCACCGGGGCGCTTTTGCCCCGTTGCCCTGGACCTACCGTGACTACCGGACAGAGGAAGCGCTCGCCTTTTTTACGCGGGTGCGGGAGGTCTTTCTCGGCCAGCGTAATAGATCGCAAAACCGCGCCGAGTGAAAATCACATCTGTCTGTACGTTTTGTCTTGACCTGTTTTGAGAGACCTGCTTATAATACCGGTAATCCGAACATCCACTGCGATGACGATCTTTTTTGCAGGCGGACTGACCCCTTTCAGTCAGCGTTTTCCCGTCATCTCGCCAAGTGGTCACCTGCAATAGAAAACCCAGGCTGATCCCGGTCAGGTAGAAAGATTATATACAATGATTCGACTCAAAGTATATGATGTCGGGCCTCCCTATCCCCTGCACGCCACCCCGGTACTCTGGCTGGCCGACGAGCAGGAAGAGCAGGTTCTGATCCTCCTGATCGGCATCGCGGAAGCCTTTGCCATCAAGAGCCAGATCGACGCTGGCGAAGAAGAGCCTCCACGGCCCATGACCCATGACCTGCTCAAGTCCGTTTTCGAGCATTTCGATGCCGAGATCGAGTTCGTGCTCATTTCCGAACTGCGCGAGCAGCAGTTCTACATTGCGGAAATACACGTCAAGGCCAACGGACATTCCATGACCATCGACTCCAGGCCAACGGACGCCATCGCCCTGGCCCTTCGCGCCGACGCGCCGATCTACGTGGAGGAAGAAGTCATGCGCGTAGCGGGCAAGCGGATGCCCAAGAGCAAGGACGAAAACGGCGAGGACGATATCGCGGCATCCATCGAGGAACTGGAAGCGGATGATGCGGGCAAGGTTCCCGCGGCGCAGGTGGTCGCCGAAGAGTTGATGGAAGCGGTGGAGTTCAAGAGTCAGCCACGCACCCCGCTCGAGACGGCGCGCAGAAAACTTCAGGCAGCCATAGATGAGGAACGGTACGAGGACGCCGCCCGGTTGCGCGACGAGATCAGCCGCCTGGAACAGAGCGCCTAAAGGGGTAGCGTGCGAGAAGCCATCACGATGTGGAAGTATACCAGGATGGTCGTCCTGGTAGCCCTGACGGCAGCCATGTTTGCCGCCGTCCTCATTCCCTTCAAGCTCCTTCCCATCATTCCCGGCATTACCGAGCTCCGGCCGGCCAATGTGTTCCCGATCATCTGCTCCCTCATGTTCGGTCCCGCCGGCGCGTGGGGCGCGGCCTTTGGCAACCTGATCGGCGATCTGATGGGTGGCACCTACGGACTGGGCAGTTACTTCGGCATGCTCGGTAACTTCCTGCTCGGATATATTCCCTACCGGCTCTGGCGCATCCTGACCAGTAAAGAGCCCGGAACGTGGTCTCCCACCATGCTGGTCCGGTACCTTTACGTTACGCTGCTTGCAAGCATCGCCTGCGGCGTCACGGTAGGATGGGGGCTGGACACCCTCGGGCTCGTGCCCTTCCACGTGCTGGCTCCCCTCATTTCAATCAACAATTTCATCACCGCGGGCATTCTCGGTCCGCTGCTGCTGCCGGTGCTCTATAGCCGTGTGAAACAGTGGGGACTGCTCTATCACGACGTCATGGACCCGGCCGACCTCTCCAAAGGCCGGCTGCCGCACGTCGCCCACGTGATCATGGTTGTGGCCCTCTTCGGCAGCCTGTACGTCGGCGTATCCATCTCGCTGGGCTTGAACGACGAGGCGGTCCGGTCCATTCCACTGGTTTTCGGTCTGGAGATAACCGCACCTGAAAGCCTGCTTATGCCGGCAGGAACCAGTGTTGGAATGGGACTTTTACCCGTGATGGTCCTGCTTGTGATCGCTTGCATTCTTATTTGAAGAATACCTGACGCGCCGCGGTGGAAACCCGCCGCTGCGAACGGATTGAACGTACCGCGACTGGAGGATTTCGCGTCATGAAAGTCGTCGATGTGGAACGAATCGTGGTGGATGTGCCTTTCACCGAGAGGCAGGCCCGGATCACCGAGCGGGAAGTGTACAACTGGTCGATCCTGGAGCTGTGCCGGGTGACCACGGATACCGGCCTGACCGGGTGGGGGGAAACGGTTATACACTACACCTGGGCGCGGGTCACCGACGAAGCCGTCAATCGGGTCATCGGAAAGAGCCCGGCCGACGTGATGAACGACGATACGCTCGGTGCGGGACTGCAGATGGCCCTGTTCGATGTGGCCGGGAAAGCGCTGGGGGTCCCATGCTACAAGCTACTTGGTAACAAGGTTCGCGACTGGTCGCCCATCTCCTGGTGGTCCATCGACGCGTCGCCGGGAGACTGGCTGGCCGAGGCCCAGGACGCGGTGACCCTGGGTTACACCAGCTTCAAGATCAAACAGCGGCCCTGGTGGGACATCTTCGCCCAGGTGGACGCCATTGCTACGGGCATTCCCAGTTCCTTCAAGCTGGATCTCGACGCCAATGCCACGATGCAGAACGCGGCCGCGGCCATGCCCATCATGCAGAAGCTGGCACAGCACGAAAACGTGGCCATGTTCGAATCCCCCATCCCGCAGACAGACATACTGGGCAACCGGCAGCTCAAACAGGTCATCCCCCGTCCCATCGCCATGCACTTCGGCTCGCCTTCCTACATGACGGCTATACGCGAGGAAGTCTGTGACGGCTTTGTGATTTGCGCCGGCAAGTCCGAGGTGATTCGACAGGGACATCTGAGCGCCGAGGCCAACATGCCTTTCTGGCTCCAGCTTGTGGGCAACGGGCTCACCACGACCTGGGCCGCCCACCTGGGCGCCGTGCTGACCCATGCTACCTGGCCCGCCATAACTTGTATAAACCTCTACAGTCATCACCTGCTGACGAAACCTGTCGAGGTCGTGGGCGGTTTTCACCGGGTGCCCGAGGAACCGGGCCTGGGTGTGACCGTTGACGAGGAAGCGGTGGAAAGGTGGCGGGTGCCCGACGAGACCGTCCGGGAACTGAATGAGCAGGGCGAACTGTATGATAAGCCCAAACCGCGCATCATCTGCTCCGTGGTCTACCCAGACGACACCCGGATTCACATCGCGCCCATGAACAGGGCCTACGGCTATTTCATCCAGGGCAACGGACCCGCCCATGCCGACGGAGTCGAACTGGAAACAGTCCATGACAATGGTTCGAAGGAATGGTCCGATCTCTACGAAAGGGCACTCGAACACCCCGTGCGAAGCAGGGAATTAGAAGCCGACGGCCGTGCCATGGGTACGGACCGCGGCTGACCATTCGTGCAGCCGGCGCATGGCCGGATATTCAATAGCAGTGGACGTTACAGGAGAGGGTTATTCATGATTAAGATCGCAGAAATCCTCAGTACCGGCCGAAATACGCTCTGGGACCAGGTCAAGCAGATCGGCGTTGACCACGTGGTGACCAGCATGCCGCCCGCGGTGGGCAACGAAATGGGCTGGGAGTATATGCCCATGCTTCGGATGAAGAACAACTTCAACGACGCCGGTTTCGATGTGGCTGTCATTGAAAGCACGCCCCCGATGCTCCGCATCAAGCTGGGTCTGGAAGGCCGGGAGGAGGAACTGGACGACGTCTGTACCTTCATTGAGAGCATGGGCCGGGTCGGCATCAAGACCTGGTGCTACAACTGGATGGCGGTCCTGAACTGGACGCGGACCTCTTCGACGGTCCCGTCCCGGGGCGGTGCCTTCGTCACCGGCTACGACCACGCCATGATGAAGAACGCGCCGCTGACCGATGCGGGTGAAGTATCCGAGAACCAGCTTTGGGAGACGCTGCACGAGTTCCTGGAAAGGGTAACGCCCGTCGCCGAACAGTACGGCGTGGAAATGGCCATGCACCCCGACGATCCGCCCCTCTCGCCGCTTCGGGGCATCGGACGTATCATGCGGACTCTGGACAACTACCAGAGACTCCTGGACCTGGTACCCAGTCCCATGAACGGGATCACGTTCTGCCAGGGAAACTTCGCACTCATGACCGACGATCAGCCCGCAGCCATCCGCCATTTCGGCGCGCAGCGCAAGATCTTCTTCGTCCATTTCAGGGATGTGCGCGGGGACGTTGAAAGTTACGTGGAGACCTTCCACGACGACGGCCCGACCGATATGATGGCCTGCCTGCGCGCGTACCGGGATATCGGGTTCGAGGGCGTGCTGCGACCGGACCACGTGCCGACCCTGGCCGGCGAAGACAACGACCATCCGGGCTATTCCGCGCTGTGCAGGCTCTACGCCGTCGGATATATCAGGGGGTTGAGGGAAGCGGTCTACAGGGAGGACGGGTAGCGGTCGGTCAACCGTTCGGGTCCGGATGGATCGAGTCGACCCAGTACACGTTCTCCGGCTGCTCCACGGGTTCGATGTCCAGATTGACCACGACTGGATCCATGCCGCTTCTGCACAGCACGCATTCCAGGGGCTCGTCGGAACGGGCGTTAATCTCCTGGTGGGGTACGTAGGGCGGCACGTAGATGAAATCGCCCGGCCCCGCTTCCGCCACGAATTCCAGCCGCTCGCCCCAGCGCATCCTCGCCTTGCCTTTCAATACATAGATCACGCTTTCCAGCTCGCCGTGGTGATGGGCACCGGTTTTCGCGTTTGGGTGGATGGTAACGGTACCCGCCCAGATCTTGCTCGCCCCGGTCCGGGCGTGGGTAATCGCCGCGGCACGCGACATGCCCAGGGTCTGTGGGGTGTTTGTGTCGAGCCGGTTGCCGGGGATGACCTTCACCCCGTCTTCGCGCCACTTCCCGTCGACATCCATGGTATTACCTGTAACCCCTTCGGTTCCTGCACTCAAACACGCGCAGACTGCTTACACGCGGAATAGGTTCACACGCCGAAACACGCGGAGAAAGCTCACACGCAAAGTCTGCTCAGTTATTCGCACGCGCAGACGACTCAGTTGTCCAGACCGAGTTCCCTGCGCAGTCCCACGTCCACCACGCTGTTCTTCGTCCAGTAGTCCAGCATGAGGCGCTTATTGCGGACGGCCGTGGTGACGAGTTCCTTCGTCGTTCCATCGGAAGCGAATTCGACCTCCTCCCAGGATTCGATCTCGTGGGGGAAGTCCCGTCTGAAACGTATGGTAAGCGTGCGGTTGAGTTCCGGATAGTAAACCAGGTTGTAGACCATCACTTCGGGCTCATAGGTTTCCGGCATCAGTATGGCGGTGGCGTTCACGGTACGCCAGGCCGTATGATCGAACCGCTGGTACAGCGTACCCGGAATCATGGTCACCTCACCGGTCGGCAGATCGTCGGGATTCAGCCGTATGGTCGTCCAGATTTCATCCTCGGTAACGACGCCGTCGAGCCGCTCTACTTTATCGCCTTCGCTCTCGAAATATGAGTACTGCTGAACGTGGTATTGGTCGTCCTGCAGGTTCAACTGGACGAAAGCGTGACCGCACCATTCCTGTACGGACGTCGTGATCTTCAGCGTTCGGGGATGGCGGTCCCGGTCCACCGGGCTGAAGGCCGATGTCATGACCGTGTACGGATACACGCCCGTATTGAAGTTTCGAAGTGCGTTCAACTTCAGGACCTTCACGGCATCGTCGCCCGCTTCGTCGGGCCGGTCCAGCTTGACCTGCTTCTTCTCCGAGAAATCCTCCGTCACGAAAATGAGCACGGCGTCACCGTCGTGGAGTTCGCCATAACGGGCCTGCTTCAGGTCATAGCTCGTAATCTCCGCCTTGCCCTGGTACCAGTAGTCGCCGAAGGTGACGGGTCCATTCCGGGTAGCATCCGCACCATCTCCAACCAACCCGCACCCACCGGTCAGTCCGGCCAGTACGGCCAGCGCGGCCATCGAACCGACCATCAGTCTCAAAACGATGCGTTTCATGGATTCACCTCGCTTTCACCGGGAACCTCGGGAGCGTAAACGAAAGGCCGCGAGCCCAGGATTCTTATCCCATAGATTACCAGAGAGACCACACCCCATGAGAGCCCTACCACCACACCCGCGTCGACGATTCCTCGCCAGGGTTGGGGCAGGTATCCGATCAGGATGATCAGCATCAAGATGCCGAAGGTCAACATCATGGTAATGCGCTGACGAACGGGATTAATATGTATGTAGCCTGCAAGAAACACCGGCGCCAGCACGATCAGCCAGGGACGGGGGTGATGGTAGAGGAACCAGGCCCTTGAAAGCACCCGGGGAGAAAAGTTCTTTTGAAATCCGTGGTACCCTTCGGAGTGGGCCATGAAGACGACCACAAGACCCAGTACCAGCCAGTGGTACCAGAAGAAAGGGAAGTTGTCCAGCGCATCGACGGTGACTGCGGAAAGCCTGAATATGGCGAACAGCAAAACGGCGCCGATGAAGGAGAGGCCCCATACGAGCCCGATGATGGCAAGCAGTTTACTTTCTGTCTTCGGCGCACGCTCCGTCATGGACGCCCCTTCAACGTACGTTCCATGTCCCGCCGGGCGTCCCGTTCCATGATGGTCCGTCTGCGATCGTAATCCCGCTTCCCCTTGGCCAGGGCGAGTTCCACCTTGGCGCGCCCACGTTTGAAATAGACCCTCATGGGGATGAGGGTAAGCCCCTTTTCAACGACCCGCCCGATCAGCTTGCGGATTTCAGACCGGTGCAGGAGGAGCTTGCGACGGCGGGTCGGTTCGTGATTGAAGTGACTGCCCTGTTCGTAGGGCGACACGTGAACGTTGTACAGATATGCCTCGCCGTTATCGACCGCGGCGTAGCTGTCGGTCAGGTTGATCTTACCCGCCCGAAGCGATTTCACCTCGGTGCCTGTCAGGACGATACCCGCCTCCCAGGTCTCCAGGAAATGGTAATCATGCCGCGCCTTCCGGTTGGTCACGATAACCTTGATTTCATCGGTCCCGTTGGCGTCTGCGACTGGACGTTCCGATGCTCTGGCCATGTCTTCCTCTTACCGACTTGGTCTATCCGATTACCACACTGGCGCTGCTTGACAAATAGCGGCTACCGGAATATATTAATCAGGTTGTATTGTGACAAATGGTATATGATGCCGAAGTGGTGGAACTGGTAGACACGCTGTGTTCAGGGCGCAGTGGGCTTTCGCCCGTGAGAGTTCGAATCTCTCCTTCGGCACTTGGTCAGATCGCCCGCGTGAATTCATGCGGGTTTTTTATTTGGATGGATGATCGAAGAGGGGCGCTCAGGCCCCATCCGGACGCTTGTCCCTGATCCAGTGTGCGTATCGTTTCGGGTCGATCCGGATCACATCCAGGGGTTCCACGGACACCTGGGAAGCCCACTGCCAGGGATCGACCTGTTCGAATGTATCGGAGGGCAGGACGTACACGTAGCCCGGCCTGTCCAGGTCGAGCAAACCGGCCTCGAGGTCGATTCGGGGCTCGATGTCCTCATTCAGATCCTCCGGCCGTTCTATACCGAGATCCATGCCGAAACTGAATCCTCCGTTTTCGTTCGGCAGAATCGGGATCGAAAAGGCGATGGCGAGTTTCTTCAGGTGGGTGGCATAGACCGCGGTAAGCTGGTCTTCTTCCGATCCTACCCCGTGCGCGGGCCTGGGTTCCAGGCGAGATAGTTTCTCCGCGGTGCCGTGGTAGAGTAATGAGGGTTTTGGGGGCTGTGCGCTCATGGAGGCTCCATACCTTCTCGCGCTATGATGGACTCGAAGAACTGTTCCTGGAACGCCGTGAGGCCGCGGATTTGTTCATCGGTGAGGTTTTCACCAGCGGGCACGACGATGAGCTTGTCGTCCGCGTCATCCGTTCGCTGAATCACCGCGATACATCGTCCCGTAAAGTACGCAACCGGCATGTCCACGCCCAACACATAGGCATCCAGTTCTTCGCCGTCCAGTCCCGTCACGCCGGGAACGAAACCGTAGTTCACCGGGTAGATGAAACCATGTTCAGGGTGCCGGGAACCCTGCGGACGGTCTATACGGACTCCAATGGTTTTACCGATGAACATCCGGGGGTCGACACTTGAGGTACGAGCCATTCGCTGTTTTTCATGCATAGTAGGGGTTTCTTAGACAGGCAGTATCTTTACATCAGCCCGGTCCCTGACTGATTTTATACTAACCCAATGTACAAACAGAGTCAATAATCGATGCGATCCGGATCCCTGGCCGACTTCAGCATCCTCCTGTCCCTCTGGTTCATGATGTTTGCTGCCAGCAGCCAGACGATGATCATGACGCCGTTGATGCCTATTGTCCAGGCGCAGTTCGATGTCCCACCGGAATACCTGGGAACCCTGATCACGGCCTACGCCGTCATGCTGGGCATATGTGCGCTGATCACGGGGCCCCTGTCGGATGCGGTCGGTAGGCGGCGTATTCTGATGATCGGCACAGGCGCCATGTGCGGTACCCTGTTCCTGCACAGCTTCGTTACGGACTACCTGTCGCTGCTGCTGGTCAGGGCGGTGTCCGGGATGGCCGCCGGCGTGCTGAGCGGGGTGGCGCCAGCCTATATCGGGGATCACTTCCCATCCGAAAGGCGGGGGTGGGCTAACGGGGTGGTCATGACCGCCATCGCGTTCGGGCAGATCGTGGGTATCCCGGCCGGCACCCTCCTGACCGATCGCTACGATTTCGCCACGGCCTTCATTTTCTTCACCATACCCATGGCGCTTTCATTCGTCCTGGTCGGCACGCTGACCCGGCAGCCCGCCGTCGCTCGGACGCGGCTGACTTCTTTAGGGTCGGTCGTACAAAACTACGCTAACATGTTCAAGGCGCCGGCGACCGCGGCGGCCGTAGGCGCCTATTGCATCATGTTCACGGGGATCGCATTCTACGTCATCTACCTCGTCGTGTGGATGAAGGATACATTCGGGGTATCGGGCGACGCGGTGGCGTCCCTTTTCGTAGTCTCCGGCATCGCCAGCGTGATCGTCGGACCCTGGGCAGGCAGGTTGTCCGACCGGTTCGGGCGTAAATTCATGGTCGCAGGCGCATGCGCGGGGCTCTTTGTCCTCATGTCCCTGACAACGACCATCATGGCTGAATTCTGGATGGCCTATCCGCTTTTCTTCACCATCATGGTACTCGTGTCCGCCCGGATGGGGCCTTTCCAGGCGCTGCTATCCGAAATCGTGCCGGCGCAACGGCGAGGTTCGCTGATGAGTCTGAGTATCGCGACCGGTCAGCTGGCCATGGGGATCTGCAGCGCGGCCGCGGGTATCGTATATATCGAGTTGGGCTACTTTTTCAGCTCGGCCCTGGGAGGCACGGGTATGCTCGCCATGGGATATCTCGTATGGCGATATATACCGGAGACGCGTGGGGTATCGAGGAGATAATACGGTCGACAGTTCCTGGTGTCGGCGGGCAACGCAGTTTCGGTATGCAACCTGCCGGATCAGGCCGACTCCGAGTGGATCGAATCCACGAACTCGGCGACGACTTCGTTGAACCGGTCCGATTCTTCGTAGAACAGTACATGACCGCTCTGGTCGAAGATTTCCATACGCGCGCCGGGAATATGTTCGTGCATGTACTTACAGCCCGGAAAGGCTCCGCTTCGGCCGCCCGTCGTTATGAGAACCGGTAAATCGATGGAAGGCAGCAGGGGACGCCAGTCCTGCGCCCGATAATCGGGGCCGAGCGTCACGCCCTGGGCGGGTGTGTTCTCGCTGCTCTCCGCCAAAAGCCGGTCCAGTTCGTCATCGGAGACGTCGCAGGAGACGAACATCTTGCGGAGTTCCCAGCGTTTGCGCTCGGCCTCGTCCTTCGGCGGCGACGCGGTGCCGGGTTCAGGTGGGCCGTGCACTTCGATGCTGGGCACTTCGTCGACCAGTACGACGCCTTTCAGCCGGTAATCGCGGAACAGTTCGATGTAGGAGAGAACGGTCCTGGCGCCGATGGACCAGCCCACGAGGGTGACGTCATCGAGTTCGAGCGTCTCGATGATCTGCCGCACGTCCATGGCGTACCGGGCGGTACGATGGCCCCAGGGCGTCTTGTCCGATCTGCCGTTGCCGCGGGTATCGGCGGCGATGACCCGGAATCGCCGGCTCAGTGCCGGTACCTGCCTGCTCCACCAGCCCAAGCTCAGTCCGCCGCCGTGGATCAGAAAAACAGGCTTCCCAGAACCGGAATCTTCATAGTAGAGGCGGACGCCGTCGTTGGCTCTGACAAATCCTGCGCGTTTTTCCAATGCCAGAATTCCTCCCATCAGCTTCGTTTCTCCAAGGTCCGATTTCCTCCCGCGGCCTCAGTTTGCCCTGGATTCGACGCCGATCCCGTCCACTATCCGCGGGTTCGGGTGCAGTATGACGATATCCCCGGCCGCTATGCCTTCGAGGATTTCGGCCTCTGTTCCGTTCTGTTGTCCGACGGACACCCCGATAGTTCTGGCTTCACCGTCTTCGACCACGAATACGCCCCAGTCTTCACCGACCCTGAAGAGGGCGCTGGTCGGGATCTTGAGTACCTCTGGTTGCTCCCAGACGACGATGCGTCCCGTGACCCGGTAACCGTCTCCCAGCACGGGCGGGGTTTCCTCGAGATCAACGATCACGTTTACCCGTTGTTCGTCCACGCCCAGAGCGGATACCTGCGTGAACGCTGCCGGCTCGACACGGCTCACCTTACCGATCAGCGGATCTGGTCCTCCCCACTCCTCTATCCATACCGTCTGGCCGACGTCGACCCGAACGGCATCGGTGGATAACACATCAATCATTACTTCCATGTCGCTGGGATCGCCCACCTCCAGCAGGGGCGTACCCGCTACGACCACCCGTTCGCTTTCTTCGATAATCCGCAGCACCTGTCCATCAACCGGTGCGGAGACGGAGAGGATGGCCTTCGCGTCGCCTCGCTCCTCCCGCAGGGCCAGCAAGGCCGCCTGGACGACCTCCTGTTCGGATACGGCAGCACGGTGACGGAAGAGGGAGGATTCCAGCGTCCGTTCGGCGACCGTCGCGGCGTGCACGGCGCGTTCCAGCCGCTCTCTCGAGATGCTGCCGCTCGCGGCGAGTTTCTCCGCCCTTTCGCGGCCGCGGACGGCTTCTTCCTGCTCGACCCGAGCACGGGCGACGTTCGCCTCGGCCTCGCGGACCAGGGCTTCGGCGGTCTCGATACGGGCGCGGGCTTCGGCGGACTCCCGGGAACCCAGGGGCGAGGGCGTAATGCGGGCCAGTTCTTGCCCACTGGCTACCCGGTCGCCTTCTTTCCATTCCGGCCGGGCGAGCCTGCCGGACGCCGGCGCCGTGATCAGATAGCGTTGCTTTACCCGGGTACGACCCTCTTCGCTGATCGCCACGCGCATGGGTCCGACTGCCGCGGTTCCCGTATCAACCAGCAACGGAGAAGGCATGAAAGCGCGGACGAGGAGTACCAGGACGACGGCAACGATCAC
Organism: uncultured Gemmatimonadota bacterium; assembly: GCA_951812955.1. Taxonomy (GTDB): domain Bacteria; phylum JAAXHH01; class JAAXHH01; order JAAXHH01; family JAAXHH01; genus JAAXHH01. Next base: position 797,658 of record OX638340.1, read on the forward strand.
CAGGAACACAACGTGCTTGCGACGTAGTTTCATTTCGGCCCCTCGCTTATTCCTGTATTTTCAACACGCCGATCATATCGAGGTGGCGCAGTTGTCTGTGAACCAGGTACGCGGACACCACGGCCGCCGCCGAAACGACCAGGAATGCGAACCCGTAGGTCTTTCCCGTGATGACCAGGGGCATCCTGTACAGCTCCTGGGCCGTGGCGTCCACGGCAAGATAACATAAACCCCACCCGATTAAAAATCCAATCGGTATCGCCATGAGGGTAACGATGGCCTGTTCGCCCAGGAGGACGACCGATATCTCCCGTTCCGTGAATCCGAGCACGCGCAGGCTTGCCATCTCGCGGTTTCGTTCCGCCAGGGCGATGCGGGCGCCGTTGTACACCATGCCGCAGGCGATGATGCACGCGAATACGGTCAGCGTAAACGTGGTGGCGCTCGTGCTTTCGGCGATGGAGTCTTCAAATCCCTTGATCACTGCCTCGCGGACGGCGACACCCGCCACGGCCGGCGTCTCTTTCAGCGTACGGTACAACGCCTCCGCCTGAAGCGGATCAACGGACAGATACGCGCCGGATATCGTGGTGCCCTCTCCGAGGAATCGGTTCAACGCGCGGTTATCCATGTAGGCGGATATGCCGATCAATTCATCGACGAGCAGGGATACCGGTAACCGTCCGCGCATCCTTGAACCTTCCAGGACTTCGACGGCGACCATGTCGCCCTCCCGGACCGCCAGGAGATCGGCCAGCGTCCTGGTCAATACGATACCTTCCGGGGGCATGGGCAGGATCCGTCCATCCCGGTCGATCAACTGCCTCAACTCACCGGCCGGGTCTAGTCCGTTGATGGCCGTCTGCTTCATGCGATGTCCCGACCGGAGCCTGACGGGCACAGCGCGGTAGGGTTCGGAGCGGACGACCCCGGGGAGATGGGCCAGTTCGAAACGGGCCCTCGCGGGACGCGGTCCGGCGAACACGACCGCGGCGTCTTCGCGCTGGACGGTGCGGAACTGGTAGTCGATCAGGTACTCGATCGAGTCGAAGGTAAACCGTCCCATGACAAGGATCGCCACGGCCATGGCGATACCGAAAGCGGAAAGCACGGTCTTAACCGGCTTACGTTCCATGTTGCGAAAGATCATTCTCCATACGGGGGAGAGCATTCGATGCACGCCCAGGCGTTCCATCGCCAGCGGTCTGAAGTGGGCGGGAGCGTCCGGCCGCATCGCTTCGGCGGGAGGTAGAGCCATGGCCGACCGCAGCGCGTGGAGCGTGCCAAGGAACGCGGCGGAAACACTGATAAGCGCGGCCAGGGTGATGACCTCGAAATTCAACGCGTAGACCAGGTCGGGGAAACGGTAATAGTCCTGGTACAACGCGGTGAGCGGCCTGCCGATCAGGAAGCCGCCCACGATGCCGAGGAGCGTGCCGCCGGATACGGCCAGGAAGGCGAATTTCAGGTAATGCCATCCGATCGTCAGGTTACGGTACCCGAAGGCCTTCATGATGGCGATCTGATCTCGCTGGGCCCGAACCATCCGGGAAAACACGATGTGCAACAGCAGCGCTGCGATTCCGAGAAAAACGGCCGGTGTGAAGTTGCTGGATACGCTCAAGCCAATGATTTCATCCATAAGAAACCGATGGGAGATCTGGCTGTCTCTGCCATAGGCGCCTGTACTCCCATAGGGCTCGAGTACGAGATCCATCCGGTCGATCACGTCCCGCTCGCTCGCCTCGGACGACAGGGCGGCCGACAGATCGTTGAATCCGCCCTCCATGTCGAAGGCCGCGCCCAGGGCGTCTCTGGCCATCCAGATCACGCCGAAGCGGAGGTTGTCCGGGAAGATGGATCCGGTGCCCTGCACTTCGTATACGTACTCGGGCGACAGACCTATACCGACGACGTGCAGCGCTTTCTGCCGGCCGTTGATGACCGCCCCGATCCGGTCGCCGGGCGTCAGTCCGTTGGCCTCCGCGAAGGCTTCGCTGATGATGACCTCATCCGGCCTGCCGATCGCCGGATATCGGCCCGCCTGGATCGCCACATCGTTGAGCACCGGCCTGCGCCGTTCGGGCATGGAAACCAACCGGCCGGTCGCGGGTTCATCCAGACCGGGAACGTCCAGGTTTACGTCCATCACGATCCGCGTGCGGACCCTGGAAACACCGGGAATCCTTGCGATTTCCTCCGCGGTGGAGGCCGGCGCCCGTTTAACGCCGGCAAATACATCGGCGAACCGGTAAAGAGCGTAGTAGGATTCCTGGGACTGCAGGAGGGAGATATAGGTATGGCGCGAGGAGACGTAAAGCATGATTCCGCAGGCCATCACCAGGGTGATGGCGATGACCTGGCCGCGCATGCGCGCCAGTTCACGGAATACCTTGCGGTTCAGGATGGACATGGCTGTCTCGCTCCGAGGCAGGAAGCGAAATGAAACGGACGGAATCGATCATGCCGGGCCGACGTAGGCTACCAGTTCAAATCGGGACGACGCCGGCTACCAGCTCAACTCGTCCGGACGTTTTTTCACCGGATTGGCATAGACCTCGAAGATCTCGCCGCTGCGCAGCCGGATGACCCGGTCGGCCATGTCGGCGATCGCCACGTTGTGGGTTATGACAGCGGTCGTGGTGCCCAGCGTGCTGTTGACCGTCTCAATTACTTCCAGCACCCGTTTGCCCGTCGCATAGTCCAGGGCGCCTGTGGGCTCATCGCACAGGAGCACTTCGGGTCGTTTCGCAATGGCCCGGGCGATGGCCACGCGCTGCTGCTCTCCACCGGACATCTGGGCCGGGAAGTGATGCATGCGCGGTTCCAAACCCACGAGTTGCAGAGCGTCTTCGGCCGGCATCGGATGTTCGGCGATCTCGGTGACCAGTTCCACGTTCTCCAGCGCGGTAAGACTCGGGATCAGGTTGTAGAACTGGAATACGAACCCCACGGATTTCCGTCGGAAACCGGTCCTTTCGCTTTCATCCGCCCCGGTCATTTCCCGTTCGCGATAGAATACCTGTCCACCCGATGGCACGTCGAGACCGCCCAGGATGTTGAGCAGGGTCGACTTGCCGCTTCCCGATGCCCCCAGGAAGACGGCCAGTTCACCCGCGTACAGGTCCAGATCGACCCCCCGCAGGGCGGACACGTCCACCTCGCCCATGCGGTAGACCTTGGAGATGTTGCGGGCGCGGAATACCGGAGCTGCCTGAACTGCGGCGTCGTTGTTGGCACGGTATACCGGACCTGCCTGTTCTGCGGCCACGCTGTGTCCTCCTGGTCGGGACGGTCTACGAAATGTCTGATCGGATCGAACCTGGTTCATCGCAACTGAGCACATCAACCGGAATGCGGGGCCGGCCTCGCTATCTGTGCCACGGGAACCTGGCCGTCGGCTGGTTGGCATAGCGTTTCAGACCTAACGTCAGTCGCGCGCCGGACCCGGGCGCCAGACGCACCGTGAAATCGGTATCGTCCACGTCAATCCGCAGGCCGTCGTACTCGACAGCGCGTACCTGGTGCTCCCCATAGGCGCCACCCTGCACGGTCACGGTGCGGGCGTCGACCGGGTTGACGTTCACGAGATGCACATCGAGCCCGTCCCTGTCGATCCGGTCGATCAGCACCGCCACGTCTTCCGGAACGCCTGGCCTGCCGCGTTCCGGGTCGAAATACCAGAGCCTGCAGTGCAGCGGGCGGGCATAGGCTGGCCTGGCTCCGCCGGTCATGAGGTTCACGAGGGTCTCGATCCGCGCCGGATTGAAGGGATTGGGATTGTCCGACAGACGCGTGTCCGGAGTAGACATATCACTGCGGATCTTCTCGACCTGGTCCCGCAAATCGGAGAAATCCTGCTTCAATGCTTCTACGGGAAAACCGGGGTTCGTTCCGTCCAGGTAATTCAACCAGGGTTGATCGCCGGCCAGCGCGCGGTCGCCGGGATTCATGGACCAGTCGTACACCTCGACCGCTCCCCGGTCATAGGGTTCGGGCGCGTAGTCGTACCATCCTTCGTCGCCATGCATGTGGGGATACATCTCGACCCCGTCAACGGTCTTTTTGTTGGCATTAACCGACTCGAGTACGGTGCGCCAGACGTCCACGTACTTCTGGTCACCGGTGAGCAGCAGGGCGTTCCCGAACCCGTCAACCGCGTGCGCGACGGCGTTCAGGGTGAAATTGTCCAGCCGGCCGTGGCGATGGGCGAAGACCTTGTGGTTCCATCCGTAGACACCGCCCCACCACCGTCCTTCGCAGGCACTGCCGATGACGCCGTCCAGGCCCACGTTCGAGGGGATCACGCCCCCATTGGCATAGGTGCGTTCCACCCACGCGTCGGCATATTCCAGGATCCAGTCCCGGTACTTCGTCTCGCCGGTGAGCGCATAGGCGTTGAAGGCCAGTCCCGTGCAGATGAGGTTCAGCGGATGGTCGCCGGCCACGTCGTTGTAGGTCTCGAACCGCTCGCACATCTCCGCGTAGTCCCGCTGGCCGTGCAGCAGGTCGAACCGGCCGTCCTCCAGCGGGTCGCCTACCCAGTCCAGGGCCGTGGTCTTGCGCAGCATCGGTCCCCGGCTGCCGTTGAACATGCTCCGGATTAACCTGAGCTCAGGGTCGTAGTTCTTCGCCTGGGGATCCTCGTCCATGTAGAAACCAGCGAATCTTCTAGTCCGGCGTATATGGTTATCGTCGTCCGGATCGCAGTTCCCCAACAGGTTGAACACCACCAGCCCCTCGGCGTGATGGGCCCAGTCGCTGTGCACCGGGAATTCCTTGTAGTACATGCCGTCCCGGGCAAAGGGCACGTCGACGGTCTTCGCCTCCGTGTACTGGCGGATGTGGCCGTCCTGCGCCGTCTTACACATGTCCCGTATGCGGTCTCCCCCGCCGAGCAGGTAGACGACGGGCCAGTGGGCCAGGTTCTCGATGGCGTCGTCCGGACCGTCCAGCGCGCCCCAGCGGGGAACGCATTCCAGGTATCCCTTCTCGTCGAAATACTTGTCGTAGAACAGTTCTAGGGCCTGGGTCATGGATCGAATGAGCGATCGCTCCAGCAAGGCCCACTGCGGCGGGGCCTGGGGCGTGTCGATATGGATGATGCGATTCGGCATAGAGTAGATTCCCCGGGTGACGTGCAGGACATTGGTGGTCAGGATGTTCTTTACATCATTTATATCGCGCGCTAGCTTGCCGTGCTGCTTGAAAGTCAAAGCGTCCTGGCAAGCAAGACGATCGGGTACTTAAGTTACTGTTTTATAAGCAGTTGCAAGCGATGAACCGGAATTTGGGCTGGTCACGAAGATAGAGCCTGGCCGGTCCAACGTCAAGCGGATCATATACCGGTTTCTCAGCGCATTACGGCTACTCGCGCGTGTTGAATTCCTGAATGTTGTGCATCCCCACTTGTATACAAATGAACGATCTTATTGTGAAGAAGCCACGGTATAATGAACGGTCTTTTTATGAAAAGTGCCACGTGATTCGGAACAATCCAATGAGAAGACGCATGGCTGGTCGAAGCGTAATGCTGATCGCCGGAATGTTTATGCTGGCTGTGACCGGGTTCGAGACCCTGGCCCAGCCGGAAACGATCGACCGGTCGAACCTGGTCCTTGAACTGTTGTTCGACGGGGACGCCCGGGATACGAGCGGAGGCGGGCACCACGGTGAAGTAGACGGTGCGGTGCTCACGGCCGACCGCTTCGGACGACATAATGCAGCCTATGCATTCGATGGCCGGAACGATTTCATCAGCATCTCGCCCCCGCCGTCGCTCCTGGAAGACGCGTTTACGCTTTCTGTCTGGGTCAATTATGATGACGATGCTTTCTCGCGATACTGGACCAATGGCGTCATCACGCAGGACGACGGCGGCGGCAAACGGCGCGTATTTCAGCTCAGTACGCTCGGTCCGCTGCCCACCTGGCATCTCATGGGCCGTGGCCGAGACCCGCTCATCACCCGTCCCATCGGCACCTCCTTGTGGCGGCACCTGGCCGTAACACATGACGGTACGGTACACCGGCTGTACCTGGACGGCGTTCTGCACGATCAGACCGAAGCGCCCTTACCACCACACGCGGAGGAACCCATCAACGTCGGCCGCAAGGGTTCTGGCGAATCGGAGTTCTACTTCAAGGGCGCCATCGACGACGTGCGTATCTACACGAGAACGCTCTTTCAGGAAGACATCATGAAGCTTGCCCGTGAAAACGGATGGCAGCCTCCCCCGCTTTCAGAATTGGACGTGCCAGACCCGCCCGAGTCATCGCTCGAAGACGCCCTCGTTGCCCACTGGCCGATGGAGACTGCCGAAATGCGCGACGTGTCGAGCAGCACACTGAAGTCTATTGTAATGGGCAACCCCGAACCCATTGAAGGTCCAAGAGGTGGGGCGCTGCGATTCGATGGCAACGAGGACTGGGCGGTGGTAAAGCACGAAAAGCTCGATCTGCTTCACTACCTGACGATTACCTGCTGGGTCAGGGGGTTCGATACCGAAACCAGGTACAGCCAGGTGCTCTGGTACGGCGACGGCGCCTGGGGACAGGACCCCTACTCCATGTCGATACAGGAAGGAAAGATCGGATTTCGTGTTGACGACGTGGCAACGCAGTGGGAACTGACGACCGAATCACAGCCCGCGCCGGACGCGTGGACGTTTGTGGCGGCAACGCTGAATACCCGGCCGGACGGCCTCATGGATCAGAAAATCTACGTCAACGGGGTGCTTTCCGTGGAACAGGTGACGCCGAATCCCTACCGGTATATCGAACTGGGGCGCATGTGGCTCACCTTCGCGTCCTTCGGGAGCGGTTACGATAAGACTCGGCTGGATCTCGACGACGTAAGGATCTATAACCGGGCGCTGAGCCGGCAGGAAGTCGAATCCCTTTACGCAGAACCGCAGGAGTAGGGCATGGATCGCGATAGAGACCGCGCGAACGAAGCGCATCAGGACCATACGGCAGGCGAAGGCATAGCGGCCGACGATAATCCGGCGGACAATACGGCATCGGACGCGCGAGGCAGCCGCCGACAGTTCCTGAAGCGCAGTATCGCCGCGGCCACCGGCGTAGCGGCAACCTCCGTGTGGGATGCGTCGTCAGCATTCGCGCAGGAACAGGAAGTACCTCTTCCCGGCCCGCCTGACGAGATTGGCGACGAATCCTACTGGGAGAAGGTCCGTGCGCAGTTTCATCTGAATCCCGATACCATTTACCTGAACAACGGAACCCTCGGCCTGTGCCCGAAGCCAGTCACGAAGGCTGTATTCGATGGATACGTTTACCTCGCTGAAACGGGCAGCGAAGGCAGGTATCAACTGTGGGATGAAGTGGAAGAGAGCCGGAAAATGGCCGCCGGCTTTCTCGGGGCGAGCGAGAAAGAAATCGCCCTGACCCGGAATGCAACGGAAGGGCTACGGTTTATCGTTAACGGGATCCGCATGGAACCCGGAGACGAAATGCTCATGACCACGGACGAGCACATCGCGGGTTACCAGCCATGGAACCAGCGGGCTCGGCGTTATGGCATTCGAGTCAACCAGGTTCAGATTCCCAGTCCACCCAGGGATAAACAGGAAGTGATGGATCTTTTCGAACAAGCTTTGACGCCCAAAACCAAAGTGATTTTCTTCTGCCATGTTACCCGTGGTCCCGGCCTGCTCTATCCCGTCAGGGAACTGTGCGACATGGCCCGCGAGAAGGGTATTGTATCGGCCGTAGACGGCGCCCAGACACCCGGCATGAATCCGGTGAACTTGCATGAAATGGGATGCGACCTCTTCGCCACGAGCCTGCACAAGTGGGCGCTGACGCCCTCCGGAACAGGATGTCTATACGTTCGGGAGGGGTTCCAGGATAACTTCTGGCCCGGTTCGGGCGGGAACGGACCATGGAACGATCGTGAACAGGGTATGTGGCACGTCGGACCCCACGGCACCTATGAGAGACCCGTCAGGGCAGCCATCAAGACCGCATTGAACTTCCTCGATTCCATCGGGATGGATGCCATCTATGCGCGAGACCGGATGCTGTCCGACAATCTGAAGGAACGACTACTGGAATTGCCGGGGGTCAGTCTGGGGACCTCCCGCGACCACGCGCTCTCCAGTCCCGGGATCACCTCGTTCAGCGTGGAAGGTTGGGACACCAGTCTGCTGCGTGGAATCCTGGAAGGAAAGGCCGGCATAATCCTGAGCAGGGATCAACGTAGATACCACGATCTGGTCAGAGTATCTACCCACTTCTACAACACCCCCGCGGAAATCGATCGACTGATCGAACTGTTGAAAGAAATCCTGTAGCGGCCCGCCCATGTCACGCCGGGTTACTGCTCCTCGCCGTTAAAGTGCTCCGCTTCGCGATCCCGCAGAAAATCCAACGCGCATTTCAAGTCGGGAATACCGCTCCTTCCGCCTAGCCGGGTGCAGCTCATGGCGGCGACGGCCGATGCAAATTCGGCGGTCTTCTCCACCTCCCACGCCTGAAGCAGGCCGAATATAAACGCGCCGTGGTACACATCGCCCGCTCCGGTGGTGTCGACAACGCCTACGGGAAAGGCCGGTGTGTGAAACGATCTGCCACCAGCCAGCGTATGACTTCCTTCCTCGCCCACGGTTACGACCGTGACGGCAGGGCCATAAGCGGACAGGGCCTTCGCGGCTTCCGACGGATCGGTCTGGGTCGTCAACTCTTCAGAAAACACCCGGGATGCGATCAGGTAATCCGTCAGATGCAGCAGGTCTTCGAGATCTTCCGGTGGGGTCACGGTGTCCGCGTCGAGCACCACGGGCACGCCGGAATCCCGCGCGAGCCGCGCCGCGGTAAGTGCCGCCCTTCGATTGGTGTTGTCCAGATGAAGGTATTTGGCGGAGGCGACCATCTCGGCGGGAACTTCGGCAGCAGGAAATGCTACGGTCGTGCCGCCAGCCATGATGGTTCGCTGGCCGGTCGATTCGTCGACGAGGATCATGCTGATGGGCGTTGATGCGCCCGACACTATGCCCAGGTGGGTCACGTCGACCCCGTACAGGTCGAATTCCTCCTTCACGACCCGGCCAGCCATGTCATCGCCGATTTTACCCACAAAAGCCGTGGACGCTCCCAACCTGGAAAGCGCAACCAGCGCGGTGGAGACCATCCCGCCGCCCTGCTGTGTCGAGTCGCTCATCCAGACCTGTTCGTCCCGGTCCGGCAAGCGGGGCACGATCCCCAGGAAGTCCAGGCAAGCGCAACCGAGTCCGACTACATCATATGCCATTATCGGGATTCCTCGTATCAAAATCCATCCACGTGTATACCTGTTTCATCCGCGATGACCGGAAGCGAATCGGAACACGTGAGATACTCCGTATGTATAGACATTCTCTATTTGTAGTGTATGAAGTCAGGGCAAATTAAACAGCCCGCGCGAAGCGTCAAGCCCAAATCAATTGACAGGCTCCGGTGGCTGCGATACCATTTCACGACGATTCTGGATACACGGAGCCGAAACGTTCGGCGATCTCACATTTGTGTGTGATCCAATCTCCATCGTCGTACCAATATCACAAGGATTCCCAGCCGATGTCACTTACGTCAGAAGTACAGTCCATGCTGCCGGATCTGGACGGATTCGCTTATTTCCAGACCAGCGGATTTTCGCCCAAGTTGACTCCGATTATCGACGAGGTTATCCGTTCGCTGAGGATTCAAAGCCGTGGTCCCGCCCTGCCCTTCGTTGCCCGGAAGTTGCAACAGCAGATGCAGGAAACCCGGGGCAAGGTAGCGGATACGATCAACGCCACGCCGGAAGAGATCGTTCTGACTGAAAACACCACCATCGGCATCAATATCGTGGCCAACGGGATCGACTGGAAACCGGGCGACAACGTCCTGCTGAGCACGCACGAGCACCCGGGCAACCGGCTGACCTGGTACAACCTGACTGGCAGATACGACGTGGAGCTTCGGTTCGCCCCACTGTATAACGATCACGATAGAACGCTGGAAGAGATGGATCGGTTGATCGATGATCGGACCAGGCTGGTCAGCGTAAGCCACGTCTCCAGGCGCACGGGTCTGCGCCTGCCGGGCCGGGCAATCTGCGACCTGGCCCATGCGAAAGACACGCCCGTCCTATATGATGGCGCGCAGTCCTTCGGGGCCATTCCGATCGATGTCCGGCACCTGGACTGCGACTTCTACAGCTTCTGCGGGCACAAATACACCATGGCCCCGCAGGGAACCGGGGGACTGTACATCCGTAAAGACCGCATCGAATGGCTCAAACCGAGCTGGATAGGATCCCACTCGCAGAAATCATTCGACCAGGATGGCAACATGGACCTTTTGGACGAAGCCAAACGGTTCGAGTTTGCCACGCGAAGCGTGCCTGACCAGGCTGGATTCGGCAAGGCCCTGGACATCTGGGCCGGTTTTGGCTGGGACAAGGTTTTCGCCGGGATCGCGGCCTATACGGATCGAATGAAATCCGCCCTGTCGGAGATTCCCGGCCTGGTTCTTGAGACCCCGCTTGCCTACGACGATTCTTCCGGCATTGTCACGTTCCATGTACCGGGACTGGAATCGGGCCCCCTGGCTGAGAGCCTGCAGCAACAGGAGAAGGTGCTGGTCTCTCCGCTAGAATTCGCGGCGGAAAGCACGCGTGTTTCGACCCATGTGTTCAACTCGGATGAAGATCTGGAGCGACTGACGTCGGGTATACGCAGAATTCAGCGCGATGGATTGGGATCGGCGAACTAGCTCGATATTAGCGAAACCAGTCGTAATTCAGACCCAGCGAGCGGTCCTCCAGGGGCAGGTCGATGCGTACGCCACCCCTCGAAGACGACAGTTTGAGGGCGATTTCCACCTCCAATGCCATCGCCACCCTGCGGCCCGAATTCTTGGGTTCGTCGAGCTTCCCTGCGAGGCAATCCATCACGTCGTTTAACGAATAGATCCCGCCATAGGGCGGTACGAACTGAGGACCAGGCCACGGCACCTCGACCCGGTAGGGCCGACCCTCCACCTCCATGACTTCCCATCGTTGCCAGGCCGTCACGAAATCGTAGGCCAGGTCGCCCTTGCTTCCATGCAACCGCACGCCTGGCGCGCCCGCTCGAAAATGCACCACGAGGCCGCTTTCGGTCACCATCATGCCCTGTCCGGTAAATTCGTCGCTTCCCGATTCCCGGCGCGGTTCATCACCGGTACCGATCACCCAGGCCGGGGCGCTGTCCACGAAATACGACCAGTTCTGGTGTTGGGCAAAGGGCCCCGGAGCCTCTATGGACAACAACTCGCCGATTTCACCGCCGCGTACCATTGCTCCGGCCCGCGAGAAGGAAGGATGTGTAGTAGCGATGGCGCCGCAACTCAAAGGAACGCCTGCTTCGGCACAGGTCCTCACCATGCGGTCCGTTTCTTCCAGCGTATGGGCCATGGGTTTCTCGGTGAAGATACCTTTCGCGCCATGACGTACGGCGAGGCAAGTGAGATCGGCGCGGTGCTTCGTGTTCGTGGCAATGGCTACGATATCCGGCCGTTCTATGGCCAGCAAATCCCCTGCATCGTCATAGAGGGAGACTACACCGTATCTCTCGCGGAAAGCTTGCAGCCGTTTCACATCCCGGTCCGCCGCTGCGATCAGGTCTACCTCCGGCCTGTCCCACAATGCTTCGGCATAGGATGATGGAAGGCCCTCTGTTCCGGGGTTTTCATGGTAAAGGAAACGCCGATGGATATTCAGTTCCGGCGTGGGTCGATCCACATCATCCACGTCCCAAACACCCGTCCTTTCCGCCAGATCGTAAAGCATACCCATCCAGCCGAGTCCGATGAGTCCTGCCCGGTACTTTGCCACGGTATACTCCTTATATTCTAATCTTAATTACATGTCGAATAGGCGCTGTGAGAGGAATTCATATATACACAATAATAGAATATGTTGTATTGCTTATGTTTCTTACTACAATATATAGTAATAACTGAGGATTACTACTATTTGTGACCTCGTTTAGTGTGATGTGAGCTGTATATCTAACCGTTCAAGTGGTAATTGATCTGATTCTTGCAGATATCAAGGGTATAATTAGTTAAAAACAAGGGATTCTAGCCATTCCAGGGCAGCGGTACATCCAGTCGCGTGCTCATTTCCCTAACCGTATCCTGTTCGATTTCGCCAAAGCGGATTCCCTGCTTCCGGTGTAGGGCCATGCGCTGTTCTTCGATTGCTCCGGGGAGCAGCGCTTCGTCATAGCCTGGCATTGGCTCATAGGATTCCCGCACGTCCTTTACGAAACGGTCAACCTCTTCGCGAAAGTCCTCTTCAGGGATTACCGTCTCGATATGAATGGCCAATACCATACCGCCATGGTTTGCCGCCGGCCACCGCTCTTGTACCTCATCGGCCTCTGGCAGCGCGGCTCCGGCCAAGGCGCCTCCAAGTATCGTTGCCACTGCCCCGTAGCCGATGCTCTTGAAGAAAGCGGCCGGTATGCGGGTCAGTAGATCATCGAATTCAGGTGATTGCTGATAGTCAGCCAGTATACGCGTAGCCACATCCTGCACCACGGGAGGCTCTTCGCCCGACGGGATGCCAAAACAAAGCGGCGGGTTTCCGATGTATCCGATCTGGGGTTTCGGATCCTGGCCGCGGGCGTTTCCCATGTTGCGGTAACCCTGTACCGAGAACCCGATACATCCGGCTTCCATGCACATCCGGGTGTAGTGTCCCGCCGAACCGTAATGTCCGATATGACGGACGAGTCCCATGCCCATCCCATTTTCCCGGGCCTTTCGGATGGCGCCATTGGTCGCTTCGACCATGGGCCAGTACCCGAGCGTTCCGTCACCGTCGACGACTACAGACGTGGGGGACTCCGAGATGATTTTCACATCGGGACGGGTGTTGCAGTTGCCTTCGGCGAAAGTACGCGTGTATCCTGACGCCGCGCGCACGCCGTGGCTGCGTACACCCCGCATGTCGGAATTGACCAGCAGTCGGCTGATGAGCGCCGCATGGTGGCTGGACAATCCCACTTTTTCGAAACAGGCTGTCGTAAAAGATACGAGCTCGTTTTCCTGAACATGGATGAATGCTTCCGGTGGTCGATTCATCGATCCTCCCTGGACTTGCTATAGACCAAATAATGAGTAAGTTGGTTGCGCGGTTGGTTTTAGATCAGATGACCATAGGCGTCTGCAGCACGGTTAGTCCCATGTCGATGTATTTTTCCCGCTTCGATGGGTCCAGAAGCGCCAGGCTGACCGCGACCGAAGTTCCCTCCATCTCCCGCGCCACGTGACGGACGCAGTCATCGACGGATCGGAAGAGTGGTCTATGGTAACGTTCGATGTCGTACATCAGGTCATTGGGACCGAAGGTGAGGACGTCCACGCCGTCCAGGGCCAGTTGCCGGCAGTTGATGACGGCTTCGACCGACTCGAGTTGCAGCCATAGCACGCCGGTGTCGTTCCACCAGGCCGCGTATTCGAGACGGTCGGAACGATCGCGGATGCCATGACGCGCGCTCCCACCCCAGCTTCTTCCACCGAACTGAGGATAGTAGAAGAAGTGGACCGCTTCTTGCACGGTGGCTTCTTCCTTGACTTCGGGAACGAGGATGCCTGCGGGACCCAGATCCAGGTAATTTCCAATCAGGTAGGTGTGTCTCGTGTGCTTAATCCGAAGGATCACCGGAACGCCCAACTCCTCGGCCGAGGCACAGAACGAAACGATCCGGTCCTCGCTCTGGGGCCCATGCTGACAGTCGACATTGAAGAAATCGATCTCGCCCTCCCGTAGAAACCGCTCCAGGTCCTCCCTGCGGGAATCCATGGATACGCCCAGGCCGTTTACGATTTCACCGCTGCGGATGCGGTGTTTCAGCGAGATTGGCTCTACCATTACGGGGATCTCCCTTTCGTTACACCTTCGTCAAAACCCTGAATTGGACCGGTAGTTCCACCCGGATTACCGTCGCCGGGTGGCGCAGCATGGTTCGTTCCAGGTGACGACGATCTGAAACCGACATATGCGCCTTGTCCCACTTGTCTGCCCGGTACAGGTCGAAGGTCGCCAGACTGTCGTGGTAGTACCGAAATCTGATTACCTCGCGACAGTTCACGACAAATCTCTGGTCCCTCACAGCTTCGGCCAACACCCGATCCGCGAAGTGAAAATCCACGTAGTCCCGGGCCAGCGTTCCCACGTGGATTTCCTCTTTCTCCACCTGGCAGAAGACCTGCTGGCGCGCATCACGACGGTTACCCTGGCTTACCGGAAAGTAGGGACGTATGTCTAAGACGCACCCGCCGGGGTTCAACACGCGAAATGCTTCGTGAAGGGCATGCCCCATGCCCTCTTGTTGTACTCATCACAACGACCAGGAAAACAGGGCGAGGTCGAAACTGCGGTCCTGAAAGGGCAGGCGGGACGCATCGGCCACGGCGAACTTCGCCACGTCATCCAGCAATTTGCGGCCGTGGGCACGCCGCAGGTCCCGCTCCGACAGGTCGATTCCGACAATCGAATGAACCCAGTTCCTGATTCGGTTCGACAGCCGGCCATCTCCGCAACCGATGTCGAGCACGCGTGCACCGGCGAATGGCACATGTCGCTTGAGCAACCGCATTTCCCGCCGTTCCGGATCGACCCTGACTCCCTTCATACCGGCCTCCCATTTCAGCTATTGGAACCCAAACCTGCAGTGTCTTCGATTTCGACCCAGCCACCGGAGTCCTTCGACTGCTCGATGGCGAGTCCCGTGAGATAGAGCTGTGCGGCCATTCTGCCATTTGTGCGGTTCGGTGTGCCATGCGCTACCGTATCCAGGAATTCGGCGACACTCTCCGCCTCGCCGGGCCAACCGCCCACGACCGGCAGCGCGGGCTCTACGTGGATCACTTCGCCATCGGCATCGGACTTGCCGCGCACCTTTATCGTATTTCGGAAATAGTCGACGAGGAGATCACCTTCATCGCCGGTCACCTCGATTGTAGTCTCCATCTCGTCGACAGAGTTGATGTTCAGATGAATCGTGCCCCAGAGGCCGTCGTAGTCGAGATGAGCCAGGCTGAGGAACTGACGTCGGCCAGCCTGCCCATGGCCGTCCATGACGAGCACGCGGCTGGGCGACCGGCCCAGGATGCTGTTCAGTCCGTCCACGTACCAGGGGCCCAGGTGGTGGGCGAGGCAGAGGTCTGGACCACCGAATCCCGCCCAGTTGCTCCGCAGTTTCAGGTGTGCAGTCTGCAGCGCGCCGATCGCTCCCTCCCGTAACAGCTCGGCGGCGCGATGCACGACTGTTGCAAAGCCAATCTCGAGGTCGCCATGGGTCACCTGGCCGGTGGTGACCAGGCGCTTCAGCATCTTGCGTATGCGTTCTGGGTCGGAGGCGAGCGGTGGTTCGTAATAGACGGCGATGCCGGAGTCGAGGACGGCGTTCATGGCGGCTTCGTGGAAGGGATCCGGTATCGCAATCATGACGGCATCGAGCTCCGGACCGTCCAACAAGGCCTCGAATCCGCCGTAGACCCGTACATCCGATCCCAGTTCCTCGCGGATTCGATGCTGTGATGCCTCGCTGAACGCCGCGGCGGACACGATACTGACCTGGTCGTGTTGCTTTAGTGCGGGCACGAAAGCCAGCCGGGTCCAACCGCCGTATCCGATCAGGCCGACGCGTATGCTGGACATGGTACGCCTTTCTGGATCTTACATATCATTTCATTGCAGGCAGGTATCGACGTATATTACGACAATGAAAACCGCGGGGTATCGGTATGGCAAGAATTATGTAATTCAGTTTATCCCGGATGGTTTTGGAAATCGAGCGGCGGCCGCATCAGATCCGGCTTGCTCTTTTTCCGGCGAGTCCTGGTCCGAGGATGGAGTATCCAGTTGAAAAGATTGCGCACGCTCATGTTTATATCCATGTATCTGACGGCAGGACAAGCCCTGGCCCAGGTCAACATCGAGGCGTTGCGCCGGGACGCGGGTTCCACCGGTTTATCTGGCGCCCTGTCCATGAACCTGGAGATGCATACGGGCAATACGGACCTGAAGGAAATCGGACTGGAAGGACGGATGGACTACAATCACCCCAGGGTGAACACGTTTATTCTGGCCCGAAATGACTTCGGATGGGAACAGGGCGAGCGTTTTGCCGATGAAGGGCTGATTCACCTGCGGCAGCACTATCCCCTGCATGGGCGGATCGGCATCGAAGCTTTCACCCAGTATAACTATGATACGACCTATCGGCTCGACACCCGCGTACTGGCTGGAGGGGGATTCCGCTTCCACCTGATCGAATCCGATGCGTTCCGGCTATGGGAAGGAGCGTCCGCTTTTCTGGAGCACGAACGGCTGAGTGAGCTTTCTGACCGTGACGATCATCCTGAGAAAACATCCGTAGTTCGCTGGAATCATTACCTGTCCTCCCGGATCGCCGTCAATGACCGGGTGGCCACCACGTGCACGGTGTATTTCCAGCCCCTGTGGAACGCGATCGGCGACACCCGCGTCCTTGGAGAACTCAACCTGGAGATCGACCTGGCGGGGCCGCTCGTGCTGACCCTTAACTTCGTCACGCGCTATGACAGCCGCCCGCCGGAAGGCGTCGACAAGCTGGATACCGTGCTGGAGAACGGGCTGGCCGTTACGTTTTAGTCTGTGACTGACTTCCGCCCACGCCAGGTAGTTTCAGCAGTGGATTACCTGAGGCAGAAACAGGTGTTCTTGCGTTGAACTGAAACTATCGCACTTTGGTATTTCTTGCTTTTCACCTGCGCTATGCGTCCGGTTCCGGATTCAGGCAACTCTAACGGCCTTTCCAATATGCTCGATCCAAGCAGGTTTCCAGGCTGACCCGGCTCGTCCATATGGCCATGGCCGTACCGGATCTGGCACTCTGTACCGACTTCTACGGCAGGGCTCTGGGACTTCCGCAGTCAGGTGAAGGTGTCGACAGTCACGGGCATGCATTTCAAAAATACCGGATCGGTCCAACGGATCTCATTCTGTCGGAAGATCCCGCTGCCCTTCCGTACGCGAAATTGGCCGGCAATGCTCGCACCGAAGTCGATCATTTCGCGTTATACGTTGAGGATGTAGCCGCCGTCTTCGAAAACCTGAGGAGCCGGGGGATATCGTTTCGGGACAAACCGCACGCCACCGAACTGGGACACCGCAACATGCAGCGGTCCCTTGTATCGTTCGAGGGACCCCTTCGGCTTTACGTTACAGCTGTCCCAGACGGTCGATCCCCGTCCCCGGCTCGCGTCGAGAATCGAAGCCAAGAAAGCCATGGCCTGCATTACCGGTCAGACTGCCGCGCCCAGTCCATTCGGCGGAATAGATCACGTTTCAAGCTACTGTACCGATTTCACGGCCAATCGCGCGTTGTACCGGGATATCCTCGGTCTCGACGAATTCTTCTACAGCACGACGCGGGAAGAAGGCGCGACAGTTGGTACGGGATTCGAACAGGGGGCGTTCGCGGTCGGGGGTACGGACATTGAACTGGCATCGGACGACGAGTGGCGGCATCTTGCCCATGGACCTGTTCGCGGGCTGGGACTTCTATCAGACCAGATCGATCGTGCACGCGCGTCCTTGCGAGCCCAGGGCGTGCCCTTTGAAGAACGCGCCAGCGACGGGGCACTGTACTATCCCGGTCGATCCAGTCTGACATTTAACAGTCCGGACGGTATGCAACTGCACATCGTGGGATAATCCGGCTGCACATCGCAAGCGCGTGCGAATCTTACAGAATGCGAGCCCGCAGGCTAAAGATCCAGTCAGGGCGGACTGGTATTTTCAAGGAGTATACGTATATGAAATTTAACAGCCGACTGAAGGAAGACTTCGACCGTGACGGATTCGTACTGGTGGAGGGTTATCTCTCCGCGGGAGAAGCGGGAGAAATAAACGACAATATCCAGCGCTTCATCGACGAAGTGCTGCCGAAATCGCCGGACACGACGGCCTTTTACGAGGACATGGACGATCCCGCGTCGATCAAGCGACTGCAAAACATGGCCGACCTGGATCCTTATTTCGGGGAACTGTTTCAGTCCGATCGGTTCACCGAACTGTCTGGATTCCTGCTCGCGGACGAAGTGGTTCCCAAGAGCCCGCAATGGTTCAACAAACCTGCCCGGGTTGGCACGGTCACCCCGCCCCACCAGGATGGCTTCTACTTCATGCTGGAACCCAACGAGGCCATCACCCTATGGCTCGCGCTTGACTACATCGACGAGGAGAACGGTTGCATGCGCTACGTGCGGGGATCGCACAGGCGCGGCATGCGGCCTCATCGCTCGTCCAACGTTCTCGGCTTCTCACAGGGGGTTTCGGATTACACAGATGAGGACCGGGACCGGGAAGTGGCCATGTGCGCCAAACCGGGTGACCTGTTCGCACACCACAGCATGGTCATACACCGGGCGGACGCAAACCAGTCCGATCGCCGCCGCGCGGCCCTGGGCCTTGTTTACTTCGCGGCCCGGGCCAGGAAGGACGAGGAAAAGGCGGAACGCTACAGAAAAGAGCTCTTCGCCCGATGGGAGAAGGAAGGCAAGATCTAGCGGCGATTCAAGCCTGCCGATCAGCCTCGCGATCCTCCGCAAGCTGCACACCCCACAGGTGCATGGTATTGACCGGCTTGCCCTGTAGTTTCAAATAGTAGAACAGCTGCGCTTTGTGCAGGGCAAGATGTTGTACCATCTCCATCATGCGATGGCCAAGCACGGGCGATGTCGGGTCCCACGGTGCGGGGGCGGGTTCATTCTGCATTCTTTCCTCGCCGGCAAGCCTGAGCATTTCAAAAGCCAGGTCCCGGTCCGCCGCGAGTTTTTCCTTTGCTTCCGCTACCGAGGCGACGGTAGACATCGCTTCAGCCGGGGGCAGCATGTCACCCGATCCCATGTCGTCCACGCTCACGCCTTCAGGCAGACCGAAGTCTCCGGTGACGAATCCCTTGATCGCCATTCCGCAGGATTCGGCCACATGATAAAGCAGCTGGCCGGTTGTCATCCAGTTGTCGCCCGACGATGGTTTCCAGTCGAGATCTTTGTCCTCGACTAGATCCATCAATCCATCTGCCGCCTGGTACGTGTATTTCAGTTCATGGGTTAGTATGTCGGTCCAGTTAATGCTTGCTCCATTTCTCTACATCTCTGCGCCTTGAGGTGTTAATCGTTCTCGCCGGAACTACTCTCCCAATTTCCTTCATCCAGTTCTACAAGCATGATATAGTTACCGCAGGTATCGTCGAAAATGGCCTGGATGCCGAAGTCCTGTTTCGTGGGTTCCGCGCTGAATCGGACGCCCAGTTTCTTCAGACGTTCGTATTCGGAAGCGATATCGTCCACGGAGAACACGATGTAGGGCATTCCAGCATCATAGACCTCCTGGTGAAACACCTTGGCCCACTCGGTACCCTTCGGCTCGAGCAGAAGGCTGGTGCCATCCGGTTCTTCGGGAGAGGCTACGATGGCAAGGTCGGCATCGGGCACATACATCACTTCTACAAAACCAAGAACCGTTGTATAAAACTTGTGCGCCTCGTGGGGATCGTTAACCATGATTCCCGTCATCTCGATTCGCATTGTTCACTCCTCCTTTGATTCTGCTTTTCCGGTACCTCTGGCGATTATCGTCTGGTTGTGTGGCGAAAATCCTGGCTAATGTACAAACCTGGCATGCAGCGCGCCACGGTTTTCGACCAGGAATTCATCTTGGCATAACGGTCGGAATGTTGACAGGCCATAGACCGCCGTCTACATTGTCAGTCGGTTGTCTGTGCTGATAATCAGTCGGTAGTTCCGTGATTTTAGCCATTGGACTGGTAAGACTGGCGAAGACACAAAGGAGCGAATATGGGCAGGGTCAGGGTGCTGGTAGGCACTCGTAAAGGGGCGTTTATCCTCTCAGCGGATGGGAACCGTAGAGACTGGGAAATCGACGGGCCTCATTTTGGAGGTTGGGAGGTCTATCACATCAATGGATCCAGGGTCAATCCTGATCGCCTTTACGCAGCCCAGGCCACCGGCTGGTTCGGCCAGTTGGTGCAGAAATCGGACGACGGGGGTAAAAGCTGGAACCCGGTGAGCAACAAATTCGCCTTCGAGGGAGAGGTGGGCACTCACCTTGATTTCGACGACACCCCCCGTCCCTGGGGATTCAAGCGGGTCTGGCACTTCGAATCTTCGCTTTCCGATCCGGACACCGTGTACGCGGGCGTCGAGGACGCGGCGCTCTTCCGCTCGACGGACGGGGGCCAGTCCTGGCTGGAACTCGCCGGCCTGAGAAACCACCCGTCTAGCACGGGCTGGCATCCCGGTGCGGGCGGCCTTTGCCTGCACACCATTCTACTGGACCGGGGCGACCCGAATCGGTTGATCGTAGCTATTTCCGTGGCCGGTGCCTTCCGTTCCCTGGACGGCGGCTTTTCCTGGCAACCGATCAACCAGGGCCTGCATTCCGACTACATGCCTGAACCCGATGCCGAGGTGGGTCACTGCGTCCATCGGCTCGCGATGCATCCAATCCGACCGGACTTGCTGTTCATGCAGAGCCACAGGAACATCATGCGCAGCGACAACGGGGGAGATTCCTGGAGCAATGTGAGCGGCAACCTGCCCAGCGATTTCGGATTCCCGATCAGTGTGCACGCCCACGAACCCGAAACGGTCTATGTCGTCCCGATGAAGAGCGATTCCGAGCACTATCCGGATGAAGGCCACCTGCGCGTCTACCGGAGCCGGACCGGCGGTAACGAATGGGAGCCGCTGTCGTCCGGACTGCCGCAGAAAGACTGCTACGTCAATGTCCTCAGGGATGCCATGGACGTGGATACGCTCGATGACTGCGGGGTATACTTTGGAACTTCCGGGGGAGCGGTCTACGTTTCCCCAGACGGTGGAGATCACTGGACGGCCATCACGCAGAATCTGCCTCCGGTGATGTCCGTCCAGGTCCAGACGCTCCCATGATACGCGTCGTTCTGCCCCATCACCTGCGGAACCTGGCGGGATGCCGGGACAGGGAAGTCATCCTGCAGGTCGCCGGCGGGATCGTGACCCAGCGCAAGATCCTGGACGCGCTCGAAGCACGCTTTCCCCAACTCGGCGGTACGGTCCGGGACTACGAGACCGGTGCTCGCCGGCCTCTTGTGCGGTTTTTCGGCTGCGGAATGGACCTCTCCCTCGAATCACCCGACGCACCGGTGCCCGACACCATTTCACGGGGCGAGGAGCCCTACCGGATCGTGGGTTCGGTCGCCGGGGGGTAGCCCTGGCCCTATTTCAACATTTTCACGATTTCATCATGCCCGGCTTTCTGCGCACGCGCAAACGGCGTAGCCCATTCCGCGCCCCCGGCACTGGGATCCGCGCCTCGTCCAAGCAGGAACTCCACCATGTCCCGGTGCCCCCAGCGCGCAGCCCATCCAAGCGGCGTCGAGCACCACTCGTCATCGATGGCTTCAATGGCCGCGCCGCGATCCAGCAACAGGGCGGCCTTTTCCACGTCACCGATCGCGGCCAGCTTGTGCAGGTAGGTGACGCCGTGCCAGTTGGCGTTATTGGGATCAGCCCCGCTGTCAAAAAACAGGTTCAGCATGTCCAGGATATCGTCATGCGGTCGCAAGGCGGCTCCGTCCAGTTTCCAGCCCTTTCGCCGTCTGAAGGCGTATCCCATGTAGTTGTTGGCGTACCACGGACGGTTCAGTTCGGCGCCAGCGCGGATCAGCATTTCGATAATCTCCTTGCGGGCGAATCCGGCTGCCATGCAAAGCACCCCGTAGTCGCCTCCGTAATTGGCCAGTCCTGGGTCCGCGCCGAGCAGTTCTCCAACGACCGGAATGTTATCTCTTAAAACGTACAAACCAATATCTGCCGTTGCACCGTGCTGATAGAGCAGGTTGATCATTTCCTCATTTTTGTCCCGTCCCAGTGCCTGGGTCAATGGATTGCCGCTCGACTCCACCGGCGCATTCGGGTCGGCTCCGCGTTCCAGCAGGAGTTTTGCGGTCTCGAGGTGATCGCCGGCTACGGCTTCGTACAACGCGTGACCGCGAGGCGCGTTGTACTCTGGCGCGTTGGGATCGGCCCCTTGGTCCAGCAGAAGTCGAACGATATCGGTATACCCCTGCCCCGCCGCGCTGTAGAGGGGGGAGAACCCGCAGGAATCCTGGTCGCTGACCAGGTTGCTGTCCCGCGCGAGCAGTTCCCGTACTCGCCGTTCGTCCCCCAGGGCACACGCGACGGTCATGCTGTATTCCGCTCCCCTCGCGACCAGGTATCCAGTCAGCAGCGGATTGGTCCGCCCCTGGGTTTTGCGGGCTCGAAACACGGCCAGGTGAAGGGGTTTGCATCTATCCCACCTTACCGGATCCGGTTCGGCCCCCAAATCCAACAGCAGGGCCGTCATTCCCAGGTTGTATTCTTCCACGGCCACGTGCAGCGGCCGACTGCCGCGTTCGTCGCCGGCGTTAACCAATTCCGGCGAGGCATTAAAAAACGCACGGGCCTCTTCCAGATCGCCCTCCCGAACGATCTCGCAGGCGCGCTGGCCTACAGGGGGCGCTTCGTACCTGTTTGAAATCGCCTCCGTCAACAGTCCGGCGATCTCGTCGTATCCGCGGTCCCGGGCCCGATCCAGCGGCGGCACGTGGTATTCGAGTCCCGATGCCGAGGCGGGATCCGCGCCATGGTCGAGCAACAGGCGTACTGCTTCCGCATGCCCTTCCCTGACAGCGAAGTGGAGCGGCTGGTAGTAAGCCCAGTTGCAGTTCGCCAGCCCCGGCTCTTTAAGCAACAGATCCTGGATCCTGGCCAGGTCTCCTTCAACCGCGGCCAACAGCATGTCCCATACCCTATCTGGCTTGCCATCCATGAAAAGACCTTGCTCGTTCGTGAAATCGGGTCGAATCCATTTCATAACTCGGTCTCCGAATGCATCGTCCGTCGACGGCGCGTAATGATTGAGGTCCTGGTAAAGGACGCGGAAAAGACGGGGTTTCAGTTTGTTGCGGGCTTCGTAGAGCCGCTTGCGTACCGTGCCCGCTTTCAAACCCATGAACCCCGCGATTTCAGTCGGGGAATAGTCTCCAATATACCTCAGCAGCGTTACTTCTCTTAACGTCTCCGGCAGTGCTTCGACCGCCTCGCGGACCTTGTCGCTCAGGTCTTCGCGCGTAACCCGGTCCAGGGGACTTTCCCCGGTGGCCTGTAGTTTGTCCTCCATGGGCACAAGTACGTGGTTCTGACTTCTCCGGTACCGATAGCACTGCCATTGCACGATGCGTCGCAGCCAGGCCGGAAACGCGTCCGGTTCACGCAGCGACCGGATGTTCTGCCACGCGGCGACAAACCCTTCCTGCGTGGCGTCCTCCGCCAGGTGGCGTTCACCCAGGAGGCTTAGCGCGTAACCGAAAGCCATGTCCTGATAGTAAGCCACCAGCTTGCCGAAGGCGAATCCTCGATCTGAATCGGGTACCGTGGCGTCCGTGGAGGCCTGTATGCATTTTAAAATATCGTTGGTCATCGTCTGCCGTTGGGTTTCACCTGCAGCATCATTAATTAGTGAAATTCGTATTAAACTAGTACCATAAATCCTACCAGACGTTACAAATAGTTGATAGATTGACACCACATTTTACGATTTCCGGGAATCGAAGCCGATCAGGCGGGCTGAATGATCACGAATATGATGAGATGAACAAAAGTCAACCGTAGCAAGTCGTTTACGTTGAATGTGGGGATAGCGCTATGACCGACCTGAAAGTAAGCGCGCTCAGGGTTTTTGTCCCATCTAAGGACCACGAAACTTCGACCCGGTTCTACGAGGACCTCGGATTCGAAGCGGTCTGGTCCGGCCATGGGGTGACTGAGCTGCGGATTGAAGGATTCAGCTTTTTCCTTCAGAACTACTATCAGAAGGAATGGGCGGATAACTTCATGATACAGTTAAGGGTATCGGACCTGGATGCGTGGTGGCGGCACATCGTGGATAAGGATCTCGTGGCGCGATATGAGGGCGTCCGTGCCGCGGAGCCCAGGGTCCAGCCGTGGGGGCTTCGCGAGATCAACCTGATCGATCCCGCCGGCGTACTGTGGCACATCGCCGAAGAGCGGGACTGACCCGCTAAACTGACCCTGATCAGGTCCCCCCGGAGCCGTAATCCGCCAGGAGGTAATGCACGGCCAGGTTGGTGAAGTTGCCCCAACGGTCCGCGAATTCCCGGATTCGCTCCTCGGAAACCCGCTCTCCGTTGAAGTAATGCCGCTCGATGGAGCGCTTAACCGCCAGGTCGCCCGCGGCGATGACGTTGCCCCTCCCCACGTAACGGGCGAGAAACCAGTCCGCCGTCCAGCGGCCGATTCCCACCAGGGCCGTCAGCGCCCGTTGCACCGAAGCGTCGTCCATTTCCGCCAGTCCATCCAGGTCGACTTCGCCCGACTGGATCGCCTGCGCCAGGTTGATGATATACCGTTCCTTCTGCCTGGAAAACTGCAATGGAACCAGATCGCCCGGGTTCAGTTGCGCCAGCCGCCCGGGGGTCGGGAAGGCATAGTGGGTTTCGCCACCGAAATCCACGGACTCTCCAAACTCGGCGACTAGCCTTCCCCGTACCGTGTAGGCGAACCCGAGGTTGATCTGCTGGGCCGTGATGGAGGAAACGAGCATCTCGAAGGGATCTACCTGCAGGTTGGGTCGCAGGCCATGGTGTTTGTCGACCGAGGCGGACAGGACAGGGTCCTTTGACGCGAATGCGTAGAATTCCGGTAGCGGGAAGGAAAGGCCGAGGATCTTTCCGGCCGCCCCGAGCGCCGTGTCGATCACCGAGGAATCCGCCTGTACAGCCGCATCCCTGTGCGTCAGACGCATATTGATCCGGTCACCCGATCGATACAGCGCGATCAGGCAAGACCCCTTCCCGGTTTCTATCACCTTGCTGAAGACACCATCCCGGAACCGGTTGGCGACGTCGCTGCCGTACCGCCGGTACCGATCGAGGGTGGCCTCGAAGTCGAGGACCGTATCTTCATCTGCTACAGATAACTCTCCCGGCATGATGGTCTGGTATTTCCCGACTCAACGAAGTCGACGCGGCCGTGCACGAACCGCACGAATCGTGTAGTCCGTGCGGTCTGAGCGGTCCGCAAGCTGCCTGATAAGACTTAATTCGATCAGGATTCGTTTGGCTTCCAAAGACCGACGAAGGTGCCCTCGATATCCGTTATCCACGCGAAATGCCCCATGCCCGGAACTTCGGTCGGCGGAACGATGGACGATCCGCCCAGTTCCTCGGCCTTCGCGATATACGCATCGAGATCGTCGACCTGTACATAGATCAGCGTATAGTTGTGCGGTTCATGGCCGAGCGCTGAAATGTGTCCGCTGATCCCCGAATCATCATCCGGCAGGATCATGGAAGCATGTTCATGGGATTCCATGTTCCACCCGAACAAACTGCCGTAGAAGGCCTGTGTCTCTTCCCGGTTCTTACAGCCGATCTCGAAGTGTACGACGGGGTTTGGCATGTTGATTCTCCCTGGGTTGTGGCGCGGGTACCTAGCGCGAGATTGAATACAACGGTCAATACGTGGTGCTCAGCTCAGGTCAACACGTGGTGCTCAGGTCAATGGTTGCGAAATATCATCTGTACTTGTCGTGCAGGCCCTGTCCGGCCAGGATCATGGGCAGAATCTTCTCCAGACGCTTTTTTCTGGTCTCCTCACGTTTGGCCTCGGCGACATGCTCGGCGAATGCTCTCCGCTTTCCAGGGGAGAACGCTTCGAAGCGTTCGCGGAGGTCTTCGTTTTCGGCCAGGACGACGGCTAATTCGTCAGGAATCTGGAGAGGCTTGTTACGGTCCGCCTTGATCTCCCGGCCCTGGCGCTGGTTCTCGATAGACTCTTCTACGTAGGACCGAAGCAGCCCTTCGTCGATTTCGTCCTCGGTCCGGATTCTCCACTGTCTCAGGGCCTTTGTCCTGCCTTCCTGGGCATTGACCAGCACACCTCGTTCGTCACGCAGCAGCGCGCCCTGGTGGAACCATATGCTGACGAAGTCCTTGAAGGCGGCCAGACCGATCAGGTTTTTACCCTGAAAGGTATAGCACGGCGCGCCCCACTTGACGGTTTCTACGAGTTCCGATTCGGCCACCACGGTGCGTAACCGGTCCAGGACTGAGCGCCATTCGGCGTGCGCCTCCAGGTACTCGGGTACGGTCTTGAATCGTTTCAAATGATGTCCTTTCGAAGACGGTCAGATTGTGGGCCGGTGCCGGTCCCAGTGCGTTGGGACAATTTACCGGGGTCCTCGCACCGCCGTGGAATCTATCGCTTTAGAACCGGGCGTGGAGGCGCCGCCGAACAGACTGAGCCGGCCCGAGATCGCGGCTTCCACGTCCAGGTCGTAAACCTGGGAAATGGTGGTAACGATGGGACGGATCTGCTTTTCAATGTAATGACCGTAATCAACGGGCGCGTCAAGCTGGCCTTCCGGTTGAGGTCCGTCTCGCGTGATCACGTACCGAATGACGCCGGTGGGATTGTCCATGAGTCTGGCGGCCTTTACGTGGGGCGGTACCGAGCGCGTGTAGAACTCCACCGGTTTTCGCAGGTTCTTTCTGTACACCAGCAGGTCGTCTTTTTGCCCGGACTGTACAGAGAGGACCCACCTGAAGATCTCGTCTTCGATCTCGACACCGGGCGATTCGTGAAATACCCGGTCGAGCAGGACGGCCTGCAGCTGGTGCGCCAGGTCGGTCCAGTCCCTTCGTACTGCTTCCATCCCGACGATTTCCACCCGGTCGCCATCGCGGTCGCGTCTGAGCCCCGCGTATCCCTTGGCCCGTCCCCGTTCGCTGTCCCCCCGCATGGATGGCAACAGAAACCGGTGGTAGTGCTTTTCCAGTTCCAGTTCGAGAAAAGAGGAAACGCCATACCGCTCCTTGACGTGCTCGGCAAGCCGTTCGTTGATACGATTGCACACCGCGCCACCGAGCCTAAGGGCTTCACCCGGATCGGCAAGGTCTGGCGCGTTCAGATCGACGAAAACCGAGTCGGTATCCCCATACAGCACCTTGTAGCCGTCTTTCTCCAGCTCGTCGCGACACCACCTTAGAATGTAGTGGCCGAACTCGGTGATTGCGCCGGCCAGCTGGGGCGCGGCGAATCGGCAGGAAGCCGACGCCAGCACGCCGTAGAACGAATTCATGACGATCTTGTAGGTGAAGGAAGCAAGGTCGTCGCCGCTGGCCTTGGCCTCCTCGCGGCTTTTAAAGAACTGCTCCAGCATGGAGGGCAGGATGCCGGGCGTTCGGGTGAATCGCGCGCCGTTGGGCGCGGTAAGACAGTCATCTTCGTCCATCTCGTCCCGTGCCTCGATATGGGCCAGGGGATCGATGTTGAAGGTTCGTATGATGGACGGATAAAGGCTCTTGAAATCAAAGACGAATATGTTCCTGTACAGCCCTGCCTTCGACGGTATGATGAGCCCCCCCGGCGCGCCGGCGCCCGGGGTACGGTCCACGCCGGTTGTCGGCGCCACCATGCTGCGCTGATGCAGGGCGTTGATGTAGATATTGTCGAAGGCGGCCACGCTCACCCAGGCGCGTTCCAGTGGCAGGCCCGTGAGCAGTCCCCTGCGCAAGGTAAGGTTGATCAACCCTTCCGCTTCCAGGATATCCAGAACCAGCCGGGCATCCTCCAGGCAATAGGCGCAGAAGAGGTTACGGTCCTCGCGATAGACTTCCGTGATCTGCTCCGCCCTCGAATTCCCCGAATCCTCTTCGAGCAGCTTACCCCGGCCCAGGATGGCGTGGGCCACCGTGCCCAGCCGGTAGTCATCGAACCTTTGCAGCGTGCCGCGCAGGAGATGCAGGGCATCCAGGATCTGGCGCCCGTGGATGACCATGGTGCTGCCGCCCCAAACTTCGCCGGACCGGTACCAGGACTGGTCCGCCGTCCGCCCGAGCTGAAAAGGCACGTTCAGGTCCCTGAAGCGCCGTTGCAGCACTTTCATATCGAAGTCGACCAGGTTCCATCCGGTGAGCAGGTCGGGATCCATTTCGAGCAACCTCGCCGACACACCGCGAAGCATCGACGCCTCGTCGGCCCAGCAGACCAGGGAGGCCGGGTCACCCGGAGCGGGTGCGCCCACCATGTGGATTTCTTCCGATTCGACGCCCGAGATCGTATCCGCGAGGATCAAGCCGACGGCGTAAATGGTGGTCGCTTTCGGATCCGTTTCTATGTCCAGAGCCAGTACGCGGAATGACGGCTCCCAGTAAGCAGGCTTCAGCGTAGGGTTGGCATACACTCGGTCGACCCGGTCGCCGGGCGTCCAGGAACCGCTGATCCGGACGCCGCCGCGCAATCCAAGTCCGATCAGGAACTGTCTGCCGAAAGGCAGGTCGCCTTCGTAACTTCGCGTGCCCTGGGCCTCGAGCCCTTTGGCCAGGCCGCGCTGATCCCGTACGCGGTCGCACTGGACGCCGACCACCGGTTCGCCATCCATGGTTGTGTATTCCGACGGGACTAACCGTGCCGTGACCTCGTTGGAACCGATCCGGTCGGATGCCGCCTGCGTTTCCGAGGTCCTGACGAAGAGTGCAGGAGAAACGCGATCATCCGTAAACAGGAACGTATGACCACCCTGGAGCTTGCCGACGCCGCAGATGACGTCACGTCCGCGCTCCGTGCGATGAAAGACGTGGAGCAGGTAGCCTACGTCTCCTCCGCCATCCGGGGATTCGTGCTGATCCGCGGGGTCACTGGACGGAAGTGAGCGATCCCTGCCGGGGTTGTGTTCAGTTTCAGATCTGGCCATGGTTCAAATGACTTCGCAGAAACCCGCCTGTGTACGACCGGTCGTCTGCAGCTACTTGCTCGGGGGTGCCTGTGGCGATCACCTCGCCGCCGCTGTGACCACCTTCTAGTCCCAGGTCGATGATGTGGTCGGCCATCTTGATCACGTCGAGGTGGTGTTCGATCACCAGCACGCTGTGACCGGATTCGATCAACCGGTCCAGGCTTGCCAGCAGGTGGACGATGTCAGCCAGGTGCAAACCGGTGGTAGGTTCATCCAGGATATACAGGATGTGGCTGCCCCGCCGCAACTTGCCGAGTTCGCTCGCCAGCTTGATGCGCTGGGCTTCGCCGCCGGAAAGCGTGGTGGCGGACTGTCCCAGGGTAAGGTAGCCCAGTCCCAGTTGATTCAGCGTCCCGATCTTCTTTGAGATGGAGGCGCTTTCCTCGAAAAACGCAACCCCCTCTTCCACGGACATGTTCAACACGTCCGCGATGGTCTTCCCCCTGTAGGTCACCTCGAGTGTTTCCGGGTTGTACCGGTTCCCCTTGCAGGATTCGCACGGAACTTCCACGTCCGGCATGAAGTAGAGCTGGGTCGTGATCGTACCTTCGCCGTTGCACTCCGCACAGCGTCCCTCGGCCACGTTGAAGCTGAACCGGCCCGGTCTAAATCCCCTGGACCTGGCTGCCTCAGTCTTTGAAAACATTGTTCTGATCTGGTCATAGAACCCGATGTAGGTGGCGGGGTTCGATCGGGCGTTCCTGCCGATAGGGGACTGGTCGATGTTGATCACGTGCTTGATGTGATCTGTGCCTTCGAGCCGATCGTGATCCCCAGAAAGCACGCGGCTGTCGTAGAGCAGGTTATACAATTTCTTAAACAGGATCTCGTTGATCAGCGTACTCTTGCCGGAACCCGACGCGCCGGTCACGCAAACGAACTGGCCCAGGGGAATTTCGACGTCGATGTTCTTCAGGTTGTTTTCCCGCGCGCCCTGGATGCGCAGCGTCCGGCCGGACGCACCGCGCCGTTTCCGCGGCGCCTCGATGGTCCGGGCGCCTGACAGGTACTGGCCGGTTGGCGACGACGGACAGTTCAGGACGTCGGAGAGTTCCCCCTGCACGACTACCTCTCCGCCATGTACGCCCGGTCCCGGCCCCATTTCGACGATATGATCGGCGGCCCGTATGGTTTCCTCGTCGTGTTCGACCACGATGACCGTGTTGCCGAGATCGCGCAAACGCCTCAGCGTCCTGATCATCTTCACGTTGTCCTTCGGATGCAGGCCTATGCTCGGTTCATCCAGTACGTAAAGCATGCCCATCAGACCGGAACCGATCTGCGTGGAAAGCCGTATTCGCTGGGCCTCTCCGCCCGACAGCGTACCGGCCCTGCGGTTGAAGCTCAGGTACTCCAGGCCGATGCCCAACAGGAGATCGAGACGGCCAGCGATCTCACGAATAACCTGAGTGCCGGCGAGCATCTTGCGCCCGGTGGGCTCGATCATGTCCAATTCGTCCCGAAGCTCGTCGAAGTTCATCTCCCCTAAATCATGGATCGTTCGGCCGTTGATCCGGAACAGGTGACGGGTGGCCCTGAGCCGGGATCCCCGGCAGTCGGGGCATTCCCGTTCCATCATGACCTTTTCCAGCCAGGCTTCCATGCCGGTACTGGTGACCTGTTTCTGCCGGTATCGCTTGTAATGCCGCTCGATACCCTTGCCGATGCCACCGAATCCCCAGGGTTTGCCCAGCAGCTTGTGATCCTGTTCCTTCGCATCGGGCGGGGAAAGCAAGGGGAACTTGTCGGGCGTGCCATCGAAAAGCACGTCCCGAACGAGAGATGGAAGTTCCCGAAAGGGCGTATCCAGGCTGAACTCCATATGCCGGGAGAGGCTGTACATGACGCGGCCGGACCAGGTGTCGGGCTTGTAATTGAAGGCGTCTTTCACGAAACATCCACCCCGAATGCTCAGCGACTTGTCGGGCACCAGAAGATCCCGGTGCACGACCATGTAGGTTCCGAGCCCGAGACAGGTCCGGCACGCGCTGGATGGGTTATTGAACTGAAAGAAGTCGGGGACCAGGTCACCCACCACAAGGTGATGGTCCGGACATCCAAAGGCGGCATGGAACCGTTCGGCCTCACGAGACAGCCCGGTTGAATTCACGTGGACCTGCAGGAACTGATCACCTAGGAGCAGCGTGTTTTCCAGGCCCTTGGCCAATTGTTTTTCCACGCCCGGCCTCAGGACGAACCGGTCCACGATGACCTCCATCCTCAGGTCGTCTGAATCATCGACGCCCGACTCGCCGCTGATGTCTACCTGCTCCCCGTTAATGACCAGGTGCCGATATCCTTTCTTGCGGATTTCGGTGAAGAGAAACTCCAGGTCCTCGCCATATATCGTCGATACCGGGGTCCGCAGTTCCACTTCAGTCCCCTCGGGCAGCGCCATCAGTTCATCCAGGATCTGCGTGCTGGTCTTGATTGGAATATCTTTATTGCAATAGGGGCACGCGGCCGCGCTGATCGTGGCGAACAGAAGGTTCAGGTAGCTGCTGACGTCCGTCATGGTGCCCACGGTGGACCGGGGATTGCGCGCCACCGTTTTCTGTTCGATGGATATGACGGGCGAAAGCCCGAAGAGGTAGTCCACGTCGGGCTTGCCCACCTGCTGGATGTACCTTCGCGCGAAGGCGGACAGCGACTCCATGTACCGACGCTGTCCTTCGGCATAGATCGTATCGAAGGCCAGGGATGACTTGCCCGATCCGGATAGTCCGGTCACGACGACCAACTGGTTCCGGGGAATCTCCACCGTGATGTTCCGGAGATTATGTTCCCGGGCGCCCTGGACGAGTATGGTCGAACGCGGACCATGCCGCCCGGTCTCTCCATTGCCGGAGGAAGCGGATAGCGAGGTGGCGGTCGGCCGTTTGCGCGTCGTGGTTTCTGACATCCAGGTGACTCCGTAATACGTCTGGCACCTTCAGGGCCGGTAATGGTAGAAAGCGAGTTCTTCGTACTCCACGTTACTTTTAAGCGTCAGTCTGTGCGGGCTCGACACCCGGCTGATGATCTCTTTGTCCGCCAGCCATTCGCATACCGTCGTCACGCCCCGGAGATTCATCTGGTTATCGAAGTATGTTTCGATTTCCGTGACCGAGCGGACCGAACCCTCCTCCGCCAGGTAATCGAGTATGGGCTGGAACATTACAGGAATGCGCTCTTCCAGGTACGCCTCGATGCGCGTGAGGGCGCCGGCGATCGCTTCGCTGGAAACAGGCTGGTCGATCAGGCGGGTGTATACGGCATCGAAAAAGTCCGGATTCAACCGAAGCGCCTGTTGGATGACTTCACGGCTGGCCAGTTGACTGTCGAGAAACACCTCAATCTTTGCCAGTCCGTTCACACAGTGCAATATGTAAAGGAAACTGTAGTGAAGATCCTCCTTCACGTGAAACCACTTCTCGGCTTTGTACAGGGTAGGTATCACGAAAGCGCCGGCATGCATGAGCTGCACCTGCCGGTCTCTCTCCTTAAGTTCCCCGATACCCTCGTACAGTTCGCGAATGGTTTCGTCCCGGGTAAACAGCAGGCGGCTTTCCGCGAACGAGGCATGCATGAAGGAGCTTTGCAGGCCCCCTTCTATCATTTTCCTGAACGCGGAACGGGGCTGCATGAACACGTGAATGTATACGTCGTGTTCCAGGAGTGCCGCGCCTTCCGAGACCTCGTCGTCGTCCCTGCCTTCCTTGCGAAAAAGGTCCTTGTCGTCTCGTGTTACGACGATCAGGTCGATATCGGATTTCTCCCAGACACGGTCGGCGGAAAGGCTACCGAACAGAATCGCCGCAAGCACGTGGCGGTCCTGTTTCGCCTTCGCGACAAAGGCGTCGAGAGCTGCCTCGAACCGCTGCTGTATAGACTGTGATGTGTTTTCCATCGAGGTATCCCGCCAGCCGAACAATTCTACCGCCCGGCCGTTTGACATGAGCGGTTAAATTAACCATTTGGACGTGACGGGTCAACGCGCAAATACCTTGCTGAACGCCCTGCACGCCTCGGTTGGAGGCATGTCGACCGGGTTCAGTCCGTATCGAATTTGACGCCCGGTTCCGGCCGCTGTGTGCTACCGCAAGGTGGTTTCAGACCCCGATATTCCTTGAATTGCTCCACTAGATCGATCAAAATGGGTATAGATTCCCGATCCGATTCCTTGGCCGTGTCATTTCCGGACAAGTAGCCTGAGGTACCGAACCGTGAGGATGGTTCCGTGACCTTCACGCCCAATGGACCGCATTCTTCCGCCGTGCATGCCGTTCTGCGCCATCGGGGCGGCCTCGCCCCGGAGCTGAGGCCCGATCCGACGCTCTTCCAACGAGTCGGGGGCCGATCCGTGATCGCGAAGGTAATCGACGGGCTGTACGACCGGATCGAAGTAGATTCCGACCTGCGTCCGATGTTTACCCGGACATTGGCTCCGGAACGTATGAAACAGAAAGCCTTCCTCGAAGAATGGATGGGAGAAGAACCGGGCTATACCCATCATCACGCCTACGGCGGAATCAAAAACCGCCACGGGCATATTCACATCACGCCGGAATCCGCGGAACGGTGGCTGGCGCACATGACCGATGCGTTGCTCGAGCATGTGAGGGATGACCGGCTCGTGAACGAAGCGCTGGCCACCCTCGGTCCCCTCGCCCGCGGACTCGTCAACGAGAAGAAGCCACCAGAAAGCCCCGGACAACTCAGATGCTTCAGGGAAAAACGATGGAGACAGCCGGCCAAAATGGCGGCCAGGGGACAGATGGAAGCACTCGAGAACTTTCTCGAGGAGGATTCCACGGTATTGGGCGATCCTCGTCACAGCGCAATCATCCTCGCGGAAGCGGCGCTGAGGGGCCATACGCGGGTCGCGGCCCTGCTGCTTGACCGGGGGGTGGACGTAAACATACCATCTGCCCATTCGAGCGATATCATGATGACCGCCTATTGTGCCGCGCGAAGCAAGAGAAAAGACGAAACGGCCGGTTACCTGGCGGACCGCGGCGCGGTGTACGATGTCTTCAGCGCCTGTTTTCTCGGAGACATGGACCGGGTTGCCGTCCTGCTCGAAGCCCATCCCGGCCTGGTCAACGCAAGCGACCCCGCCTGCGACCTGTTGCCCGTGACCCCGTTGCACCATGCCGTGTACGGCGGCCATGAACCCGTCGCCAGGTTCCTCTTTGAACGTGGCGCGGAGACCGGCGTGAACAGCACAGCCCTGTTGAAATACGCGGCGGAACGGGGACAGGCGAGCCTGGTCCGGTTGTTGCTGGCACACGGGGCGGATGCTTCGAGGATCGGTTGCGGCCGCTGGGTCGTCGATCCCGAGATCTCCGCGCTCCTGCTCGCCCGCGGCGCGGACGTGAACTATCCCGATGGGAATTGGGTCTGGACGGCATGCACGGGAAACAACAGCCAGCGGGACGACCCCGCCTACGTGCAGGCACTGCTGGACAAGGGGGCCCGGATCGATACGGTTCTGCGCGGCGCCCAGGCACTGCACTTTGCCGCAAAGGCGGGATTCACTGGGGTCATGGAAGTGCTGTTGGAAAACGGGGCGCCGGTCGACGGGCAAAATGACGATGGCGAAACCCCCCTGTTCTACGCGCTGAAGGCGGGTCCCAGGGCCGATGTTGTCAAATCCGTGGAACTGCTGTTATCCCATGGCGCAGATCCGAATATTGAAGACAGGCTGGGCAAGACGCCCCTGGGAAATGCCTGCCGGATGAAGCGTCCCGATAAAGCTCGAATCGTCTCGGTGCTCGAAGCGGCTAGTCCTTCCTTACCGGCGTAATGTCTTTCAAAAACTTAACAAGAGATTTTCGCTCCGCCGTCGGGCCGTGTATTTCAATCCCCACTTCCGCCCATACCAGCGGCGTCGTGCCGTGTTCATCGTCTGTCGCGGCGGGATCGGCGCCGGATTCGACGAGCAACTTCGCGATCTCCCTGTTCCCGCATAGATGGAGGGGCGTCTGCCCGAAATCCGCACGGGCGTTAGCATCCGCTCCCCAGTCCAGCAGCGCCCGGACCGTATCCTCCCATCCATGCTGAACCGCGGCGTGAAGTGGCGTGCCCACCACGGCGTGGACGCCGATCTTTCCCGAATATGCTGTGACACCCCCATCTCTTTTGTGGACCTGGCGTAGTTCGTCTGTCCTTCCAAGCGCCGCAAGCTGGCACGGGTCGGCCGGCGCGCCGCGCGCAATCAGGAATTCCGCGACCGCGCGGCACCGCTCCCCGCGGGAAAGGGCCGCGCCCAATGGCGTGTTGCCCTCGCTGTCGAGCGTATTCAGGCGCGCTTGGTGGTCGAGAAGCAGCCCGGCCGTTTCGACTGACATGGCCACGTGGAGGGGTGATACTCCGCCTAGGTCAGGGCGGGCCGCCGCTTCAGGATCTTCCGCGAGAATCGCACGAACGGTAGAGACGTCATCTAGCAGGCACGCGGCGTGGATGTCGACCCTGGCGCCCCGGTCCCGCAATAGAGCGGCGGCCTCAAGGTGTCCCCAGTGTGCGGCCAGGTGCAAGGCGCTCCAACCGCCGTAGGAATCGGCGCCGTGGTTCGGATCCGCTCCATTCCGCAGCAGCAATTCGATCACCCTCGTATCCCCGCGCTCGGCCGCCAGTTGTATAGGCACGGGACGGCCTCCCCAACGGGGATGGGCCACCGGTTCATTAACGATACCGGGCTCACGGGAAAGGACTTCTTCGACCTGCTCCGGGTCACCCTGCCAGATGGCGGCTCGCAGTCGTTCCTTCGCCGTCTCGCCGTTCCGGGCCGTCTGACCGCCGGGTTCAAGGGGAGTGGACATCGGTCTATCCTTCCTTTCTCCATGTTCTGTCATCGAACGGTCGAACGATTCGTCGATGAATGGGTGTACGTTTACACGATCCAGCGTAGTGGAAAGGCTGGAGGGGAACGGTATTGGGCCCATGATCTGTCCGTCCGGGTTCCTGCCGGGATAGGTTTTTTCAGGCGACGGCTCTTGTTTTTCGGAGGCGATCCGCGATGGCCGCGAAGAAGGCGTCCATGTCCGCGTGCAGGATCGTACGGGATTGATTCACGATGGGCTGGATTGGACTACATCACACAAAAACCGCGTTGCAGGATTGTTAGTCCTGATTATACTGTCTGGCGTGGATTCTTACAAGCGCATCGGGAAAGCGGATCAGCAAAAATCAGTCTATCGCGCGGGATGTGCGTTGGATGTGCGTTGGAAATTGCGTCGATCCATTTGCGGTGGGACGGTTGAATGTCGTGATACCGCGCGGACCCGACTCAACCGCAGCATTGAGGGAGGTAACATGCCCGGTTATGAGGCACTGAACCAGGCGCTGATCCGTGCCGTGGAAGACGGTGATGTCGAAAGGGTAAGGGAGGCTGTAAGGCAGGGCGCCGATGCGGCGTGCATTACGCCCGCGCATATTCCTCCCCAGAAGGAAACCGACGAACATTACGAGATTATGCGATATCTTTTTGCTAGGGGGACCGATGTCAACTTCGCCGGATTCGAAGAAGGGATACTCATGACCTTCTCGGCATACCGCGGACAGTTGCGTTATCTTCGCCTCTACCTGGAAGCCGGCGCCGACATCAATCTCGCCCAGCCTATGAACGGCGTTACGGGCCTGCACGTGGCGGTTCAGCACAATCTACTGGAAATCGTACGATTCTTTCTCGACCATGGCGCCAGGGTCGACCAGGCCTGCCACGATGACGCGCCGACCCCGGATCCCGGTCACGTATACGGAGAAACGGCCCTGCATTTCGCCGCGGCGGGCGCCGACAGGGAGATCGTACAAATGCTCCTGGATGCCGGTGCGGACCGGTCCGCTATTTCTTCCCGAGGCGAATCGCCGCTGGACTACGCGATGCAGAATAACCGGCCGGAAGACGTGCTTCGGCGGCTCAGGTAGGTTGAAAGGGGTAGCAGTAATCCGTTTGAACACGCCCTTAATACGTTGACAAAAAGGGCCTAATGCCAGCAAATCATCCTCGCTTCATGCGCTTTTCGCAGGATTTATGCACAATAAAGGTTAACCATGCAACATAGTATCGTTATGAAAGAAAAGGGACGCTACAACGCGTTTCCTGTATTGACTCAACTTCCGGACGGGCGGTTGACGATCGGCTGTTTCTCTTCGCCTTTCGGGGATCACTACGGTCTGGCAGACTGGCTGACGTTCGTGTCCTGCAACAACGGACGAACCTGGACGCTGTCGGAAGATCCTTCGTTGCCACCCAACTGGCCCGGTACATCGCCGCGGGAGCGGTACGACAGACTTTCCGGCATTTTACCCGATGGAACCTTTATGGCTGTGGGCTCGGTGGGACCGGAAATCTGGACACTGGACCGTCGGGAGGAAGCGGAGGCGCGGGGCCTGAGTTTCGTAGAGGATGAGACGTACACGTCTCTTTTTCCGGGAAAGCTGATCATAAAGGGTTATCGACTGTCGACGGTACGATCCCGGGATGAGGGACATTCCTGGGATCGGCGCACCTGGACCGTGCCAGGCTATGAATTTACGGTCGGTTTTCCACGCGGAATTGTACTCGAAGACGGTACGTGGTTGTTTCCTGTTTACACAATGCGAGCCGGGGGCGGGGGCGGGGGCGATTGTCTCATATTCCGGTCCAGCGACGACGGAGAGACCTGGCATCTCCATGAGGCGGTGCCGCGTATCGGCAGCGAATGGGCACTGGTAGAGACCGAGCCGAACCGTGTCCTGGGCCATATCCGCTCGACGTGTTACTGGGCGCCGGGTGTTGTTAAGCATACCTATCAGAAGGACCGGTTCTACACCTTGGAAGTCTGGTCCGAAGACGGCGGCAGGACCTGGACCTGCCCGGTAGAGACGTCATTCGAGGGCTATCCGAACCACCTGCTCAAATTGAGTGACGGACGTATTCTATGTACCTATGGCTATCGCCGAGCCCCGATGGGTATACGGGCCTTGATTAGTGAGGACGGCGGACGCACCTGGGACACAGACCGCGAATACGTGCTCCGGGATGACGGCGGTGGCTTATCGAATGAGTGGCCTCCGGAAAAGCGTGCCCGGATGGGCGGCGCGGACGTGGGCTATCCGATTTCAGCGGAATTGGGTGACGGTACCATGCTGACCGTCTATTACATCACGACGGAAGATGGCATCACCCATGTCGCTGCCACCCACTGGCATCCTGACCACGATAGACCTACAAGTCCTCGAAGAGGGTAAGCAATAGTCGCTATTGCGGTGGGTATTACAAGGGCAGATCCTGCTCCGTACCGCGTCAGGTCCCTTGCCTTCCGCCATCTGTGCGCTCAGGAAACGGCACCGGCTTCCCGCAGACGGTCCGCGATGGACGCGTGCCCGTACCGTTCCGCCCAGGCGAGCGGTGTGGTCCAGGGTTCCCCATCGGGCTGAGGATCGGCACCGTGCTGGAGATACAGTTCGACCAGATCCTCGCGTGCCCAGCGGGACGCCCAGGCGAGCGGCGTGGAGTGGAGCAGCGTGTCCCTGCCTTCGAGCGTGGCGCCGTGGTCGAGAAACAGGCGGGCGAACTCGATCCGCTCGTCCTCTCTCAGCACCGGCTCTCCCCAGACCTTGCCCGTTGCCGCGATATGATGAAGGAGGGATGTGTCGCGCCGGCCCTTCACGTTCGGGTCCACCCCGTGGTCGAGGAACATGCGTACGATATCGGGGAATATGGATCGATCGAAATCACGGTACTGGCGATGGGGACAACAGGGCCAGAGACGAATAGGCTGGATGATCAGACCGTACCACCGGGGGTCGTCCAGGGCCCAGTCCAGTTTGCGCAGGCACACGCCCACCACGCTGGGATCACCGCCGCAGGCGGCCCCCCAAAGAATCTCCTCGACCAGTTCAGGCTTGAGGCTCAGCGCCATGACCGCCGCAGAGGTATCGCATTCCAGGGCCGCACTGTCGGGAGTCATCGAACCGCCGTACCTGTAGAGCAGACGCTTCATGCGTTCGTCCCTGTTGTTGTAGGCGCGGCTCATGGGATCGCCAGACGCGTAAACGGCGGCGTTAGGATCGGCACCGCGATCCAGAAGCAGTTGCGCGATGTCGTACATCCCGTCGCCCGCTGCGATCCAAAGCGGTTCGCCCCAGTTGTATGTTTCTTCTTCCAGGGATTGTATTCGGTACCGCTGGTCCGGGTCCATGCCGAGATCGAGCAGCAGCTTCACCATCTCGTATCGTTTATGACGGACAGCATCACCCAGCAGGTGGGTTTCGGTTTCAATATCCGGTTCGAACTGGTCCTGGTGACTTTCCGCGATCTGACGTACGGCTTCCAGGTCTCCAAGCATGACACTCGTTCGAAGACTTCGCGGGGCCCCCGCGGTCATCAGGATGCCCGCGGCCATGAAACAGCCTTCAGCCCGGCGCCTGTCCGTTGCGACGGTTTGTTCCGCAGCCAGCTCGAGCGGAGTCCGGCCCTCCAGGTTGGTCTTGCCCGTATCGGCGCTGGCAGTCAGCAGCGCTTGAACGAGACCGGGATAGCCGTGGCTGGCGGCGTGGTGCAGGACCGTGTTTCCGTTCTCGTCGCAGGCCTCCGCTAGTTCGGGCGTTTCGTGTATATCCCGCATCGCGCCCGCCACATCGCCATCCTCCACTTTTCGGGCGAGCAGAACGACCTCTGGGGAAACGGTCAGGTTCGGACAGAGGTTCGCCTCGCGTCTCCGCTCCAGTTCTTCATTGATTGTTTCTATGATATCACCGAATCCGCGGTCGCGAGCCATAGCCAGGGGCGTGGACGCGTCCCTGTGGGGATAGACCCCCTGGTTGGGATCGGCGCCCGCGGCCATGAGTGCGGAAACGGCTTCCGTCTGGCGGTTTACCACCGCGTGATGCAGGGCACGGTGCTCATCGAAAGAAGCCGTATCCACACCCACCAGGTGGGGTGCGACGGCCAGAATGGTATTAAGGCGTTTCATGTCTCCGGCGGCGGACGCCTGGCACAGTTCGGCCACGGTGAAGACGCCGGAGGTCATCCCGTTCGTCATGATTC
This sequence comes from uncultured Gemmatimonadota bacterium, assembly GCA_951812955.1. Taxonomy (GTDB): domain Bacteria; phylum JAAXHH01; class JAAXHH01; order JAAXHH01; family JAAXHH01; genus JAAXHH01. The sequence continues at coordinate 837,559 of OX638340.1, forward strand.
CTTCTCCTCGATTCGTCATGATTCCTTCTCCTCGTTTGAGTCGTCGTTACCCGCGACCAGGTGGCCGTACCGATCCACGTAAGTCTTCATGAGATCGTCGTAACGGTCTTCTACGGTGGTCCCGGCCAGATACGGTCCCAGGTGGTCGATGAAGGCGTGCCAGCCCGCGGCGAAACCCATCAGGATATCCGGGGTAACGTGGGAATTCGTGAATCGCAGCCGTGTGCCGCCTTCACGGGGTCCAAGCTCCCATCTTAGCACGGAGAGTCCCCAGGTATAGGCGAACACCCGTTCAGGCGCCCATTCACAGACAATGCCCTCCAGGTTCCCTTCTGATTTGAAATCCACGAAAAACCGGCCGCCGATCCGGCGCTCCAGCGAGGTCTCATACTTCATCCACGCAGAGATTCCGTCCGCCGTCGTGACGGCATCCCACACCCGGGAGACCGGATGGGCGTACGTCCGTTCGATTTCTATACAGTATTCCGGCGTTATCCTGGCCAGAGATTCTGCCATCTCGATCTCACTTCTTTAGTGTCCGTTAGCACGGTTGCCGTTACTAATAGTGGCTGTTTCAACAGCTAACGTTACAAATACTGAAATTGCGGTTGATGCCGCAAAACTCTATCTGCAAGGATCTGCGATCCGATGCATTTCCGAAACGTTTCGACAGGCGCACGCTGGCGATGCGCATATCGACGTTTGTATTGACAGTACCGCACGGTGGCACTAACCATGTTTTAACGGTATATTATTGGAGATGAAAATGCGGTTTGACAAGGAAAAACAGTGGATCGGCGCAGTGTACGCCGAAGACCTCGAACTCATGGCCGAAATGTTGGCGGAGGACCCGTCGCTGGCCGATTTCAAGCATGAAGCCTTCGATGATCCGTACCGCTCGGGACGCTTCCCTGTCGCCACCCTCGTTTTTGCCGTAACCGGACCGCCCCAACAGCAGATCGACTGGCGCCAGGTAGAGTGCAGAATCAACTTCGACATGGTCAGGTTGCTGGTCGAAGCAGGCGCCGACCCCAATATCGACAACGTGCACGGCCGTCCGCTCTGCACGTGCCGGGACGAGCAAATCGCACAGTACCTGATCGATCACGGCGCCGACATCAACCTGTGGCACGGTAACGGCGGCGCGCCCGTCTACTTTTCGGTCTGGCAAATCGATCCCGAAAGATTGAAGATGCAGATCCGGCTGGGAGCCGACCCAGGTCAGATCAATCCTCAAAACGGATCATCCGCGTTTCATTCAGCCGCGGAAGTGAGACCTGGCGATCACCAGCTACCGGATCACCGCGAGACCATCCGGATTCTCGGCGACGCCGGCCTGGACCCCAATCACCGGGCGGGAATAGGCGTACAGTCCGACTGGGGGCCCATCTACCAGGGGGATGCGCCCCTGCACATGGCCGCCCAGTTAAACCGGCCCGAAGTAATCGAGGCCCTGGTCGCGGCCGGATGTAGCCGGACCCTTACGAATGCCAACAACGAAACGCCGCGAGAAGTGGCAGTTAGAGTCGGTCGCGGTCCGGACATTGCCGGGCTTCTTTAAACCCGGCGCCGGGAGCGCGTCGTTCCGATGGAATGAAATACCTCGTTGATCGGCATCGGAGGCTTTACGTGAAAATCGAAAAACTGCACCAGGTCACCGTACTGTCCCGCGACCTGGATGAAACCAGGACTTTTTATGAAGAATCCCTCGGCGCCCGGCTATTGGCCTATTCACAGGTCCGCCGGGATAGGTCCTGCTGCTGTGTCGGGGCATTCCGATTTTGCCCACTCACTGGTCCAGGTGGGCCAGTATCACAGGATTAACCCATGTCACTCTTGACATTCAAGTTACTCTCCGCCACCGCGATATTAGCCATCGCCGTGATCGGCGGTTTGATTCCCCTTTATTTCGCCCGACATGAATCCAGCAGGCGGTTTTTTTCGCTGGGAAACGCCTTCGCGGGTGGGCTATTCCTCGGGGTCGGCTTCATTCACCTGCTGCCCGAGGGAATAGAAAAGCTCGAAGGAGTCACGGATTATCCGCTGGCCGCGCTACTGGCAGCACTCGGTCTCGTAGCCCTGCTACTGATTGATCGAGTAATCTATGGAGATCACCACGGCGCCGACCATGAAGAGAGTACATCACAACATTGCATATACCCGTACGTATTGCTTGTCCTGCTATCTATCCATTCCGTCATCGCCGGTATTTCACTCGGCATCGAATCCCACTTGTCCGGCCTGGTCATCATAATGCTCGGGATTCTCTGTCACAAGGGATCGGCCGCTTTCGCCCTGATGGTCAGCGTTCACAGGGCGGGCATCCCGAAGAACCGCCAGAAGCCCATGCTGGCAGTCTTTGCCGCCATGACTCCCCTGGGCGTGCTTGCGGGGTTGGCAGGCCACATGGCCCTGGAAGGCAGCGTTATGGTCACTGCCGTAATTGAAGGCAGTTTCAACGCCCTCGCCGCGGGCACGTTCATCTACGTCGCGATCATAGACATCATCGACGCGGAACTGTCCAGGCGCAACGTGCGTGTTGCGAAGTTCGTCATGAGCGTGCTCGCCGGGGAAGACGACCAGCCCATGCCGACGCGGGACCATGACCGCGTTTTCAAGTTCGCCCTGGTTATCCTGGGTATCGTATTGATGGCGTTTCTGGTCGAATGGGCACACGCTCACTGACCGGCGGCAGGAAACCCACCCAATGCGGCTCTTCCCCGGAACCGCGCTTTCATTTCGCGGCGAACTGGCCCTAAAACCCCTCGTGATCTCCTATTCGAAAGTCCGCGAACGCTCCCAACTCACTTAACCGATGTACACTTTTTCACCAGTCCGCGCGCTCTCGTACATCGCATCGAGCAGCTGCATGAACCTGTACGCGTCATCCGCGTTGACGTCGGGAGCTACCCGACCCGCTATAGCTCGTGCGAAATGTTCCACCTCGTGGTAGAAGGGCAGTCCCTCGCCCGGTGGTTCTGTATACGGCACGTCGGATTCGTCCTCGATCTGCTGCGCGTTAAAAACGCCATCCTCCCACTGCCATAGTTGACCGTGCGAATAGGCGCCTTCGCTCCCGTATACCTCCACCACCGTGGGCGTATCGCAGTGCACCCAGCGGGAGCAGTCTATCTGGATCGTCTTGCCTCCATCGAAACCGGCAAGACCTGAAAAATAGTCTTCGGCCGGACCTTCCGGTCCGTCGTAAAGCGCCTCTACGACGTGCTTGGCGGCAAAGGCCCATTTGGGATCCGGACAGCCCATCCACCACCAGGCCAGGTCCAACTCGTGCGATGCATGCTGCCCCAGTGCGCCGCCCTTCTGACCATACACGTGGGTCCAGCCTTCGGGACTGTCCAAAGGCGCCCTGTGGTTGAATTTCAGGAAGATGCGGGCGTGGTACGGCTCACCGATGCGGCCGCGGCTTAACGCGGTGCGGGTTCTGCGGTTCACCGGATCGTGACGCATAAAGTAGCAGAACTGCAGCGTCACGCCGGCGCGCTCGGCCGCTTCTTCGATGTCCAGGACCTGCTCGGCGCGGGTTGCGTGCGGTTTCTGCACGAGTACGTGCTTACCGGCCTCGATGGCATCGAAGACCATGGGATAGCGGGCGGGCGGATTCACGGCCAGGAGCACGGCATCCACTCCTTTATCGACCAGCAGATCCTGGTAGGGACCGTATCTATTGGGCACTCCCTCCTCACGGGCCACGCGGTTTCGACGTTCCTCACCCAGGTCGCCGATCGCGACGACATCCAGGAGTGCGCTAGCCTGGGCCGATCGCACGGCGGCATGGCCGGCCCATCCGCAGCCCACGACACCGAGCCGAATCGCGTTCTCCTTCTGCATCACTGCCTGTTTTCCTGGTTTGGGGATGTCGTTAACTCGATGAACTTCCCGGCATCGCCGGCATCATCTCCACCTGTCTGGATTATGACCTGACAGGTATGGAAATCGGTCTGCCGGATCGCCGGGACAGTTGAATGCGCGATTCAGCCGCAGGAAGGAATCAGGGCGACAACCGTTCATTCACCCATTTCCCGCCCGCGTCTTGCTTGTAGCGAATACGGTCATGCAGACGTAGTTCCCGTCCCTGCCAGAATTCGAACTCATCGGGCGAAACGCGGAACCCGCCCCAGTTGTCGGGACAGGGGACGTCACCGGTCGGGTATGCCGATTCAAGCGCCTCGTACCGTTCCTCGAGGATCCTTCGATCGGCTATGACCTCGCTTTGGCTCGAGGCCAGGGCCGCCAGGCGGCTTTCCAGGGGTCTCGAATTGAAATAGCGGGCGGATTCTTCCATAGATATCCTGCGAACCGCACCCGTAATCCGGATCTGCCTCCCGAGTTCACGCCAGTAAAACACCAGCGCGGCCCTGGGATTCTCGTCCAGGTCCCGGCTCTTCGGACTTCTGTAATCCGTGTAGAATACGAATCCACGTTCATCGACACCCCGCAGAACGACCATCCTGGCAGATGGGGAGCCGGTCGGTGACGCCGTCGCGACCGTCATCACGTCCGCCAGTTCGATCCCCGCATCGACCGCGTTCCTGAACCACTCGTCGAACTGCCTGAACGGGTTATCATCCAGGTCCTGCTCATTCAGACTGTCGAATACGTATTCCCTGCGAAGCGCGTCCAGATCCATAGATGGCCTTTCCTGCCCGTTTCTTCTTCCCAGTCCGTTTTGACTCGCGTGCCCGAGGCTGGCCAACCGCGACCTGCTCTCCGCATTTATCGCGCGGCATCAGACGCCATGCACGACAACTACCGCCACACGGCGAGAATCGCACCCATCAGCACACTGTAGAGCGCACGATACCCTGACTGGATCAACCACAGGGTCAGCCCCGTGTCGCCGAAGGCGCTGTCCGACGCCATCGCCGTGGCAATGAAGCCGATGCCCACGAGGAGCCCAATCACCACGCCGCCGCCCAGTGTCGATATGTTCAGGGCATTGATGAGAAGCGCTAGTACGACCGCCGTGATCAGGGAAGTAAAGAAACTGATAATGAACGGGGTGGGTGAAGGCTGTATCTGATCCGCCGTTTTTCCCAACGCGGCCAGCCAGGTGTCGCCGAAAAGCGGGCCGTACCAGATCCCGCCGAGTGCAAATCCAGCCACCGTGGCCACGAGTATGGCCAGCCAGTTCAGTCCGGTAAACTCTAGCATATTTCCTCCTGAATTAGATTGGGTTCATTCTACTTCAACTACATTTTCCTCCACAGGTTCCACAACAGTCTCTTCCACGGAGACAGAATCGGCCTCGTCCGTCGCAAATTTCTCCTGCCTACCGATCTCATACCGCAGAATGGTGACGTATTCATCGGGATTGCCACTAAATATCATGCCGGGGCCCTTCAGGTATTCTTCCTCGTGGGGTCCGGTGAAGGTATATCCCCGCTCTTCAACATAATCCCGCATGCGCTGGATGGAAGGCGTTTCGTCGTCGTAGGGGCCGATGTATAGCAGTTCCACGACTTCACCGTACGTCCAGGTCTCTAGCGAGGTCTTCATACCGGGAATCGCAGTATGTTCCGGGAGTTCCGTGGCGGAATCCGGGACCGGGATACCGTAAATGCCGATCCACTCATCCTTGGGCCGGTCGGGCGCAACGGTCCAACGGGCCCTCGGAGCGGGAAGGGGCCACATATCCACTCCACCTGTTCCGTAATACAGCTCATACAGCAGTTCGTACGCGCCCTGTGCCACGACATTCGGATCGCCCCTGACCTCGACCACAATCATCTTCTGGGGCGGCTTGGTCGAAATCGCAGGTTCAATCAGATAGTCGTATCTTGTGAGATCGGGTCCCTTCCACATGTAGTAGACCATCACGCTTACGACGGCCAGCACGAAGACGCCAAAGACCAGCATCAGTTTTTTAATCATTTCGCCGCCTTCCCGATGTAGCAACCCGTCAACTGTCCATCACGGTTTTGTCGATCAGGGTTCTATTGATGAAATACCATGGTGTATCGCGCGACGTCCGTAACGGTCCCGTATGGTATCCAGCGCGCGCACGAGACGATCCGACTTCTCGTGGCCGCTCTTGAATAGATCGGTTTGAATGGGCTCCTCCGGCCTGACCAGGTTACCGACGGCCAGGCCGAGCAGCCGAATACCCTTCTTGCCGTCCCATACCGCATCAAACAGTTCCACGGCCGCTTTGCCAATTACGAAATCGTTATCCATCGGCGCCACGGCCGTCTGCCTCGTCAGCGTCTTGAAATCTCCGTAACGGACCTTGATCCGGACCGTTCTGCCCTGGCGTCCCGCCTTACGAAGACGGCGACCCACCTTGCCGCTCTGGTCCACCAGGACGCCGTGGCATGCCTCCCGGTCCAAAAGGTCCGTACCAAACGTATTCTCGTGACCGACCGACTTCGCCGGATTGCCGGAGACCACGGGCCGGTCGTCCTGACCACGGGAGATGTTCGCAAAATGAGCGCCGGCAGCATTACCGATCAATCGCTGCAGTTCCTCCGATGGTCGTTTCTGAACATCCCCAATCGTACTGAAACCCAGACGTACCAGACGATCCTGCATGTCCTTGCCCGCGCCCCAGAGACATGAAACGGGCAGCGGTGCCAGGAAATCCACTATGCTATCCGGCGGAACGATCACCAGTCCATCGGGCTTGTCCAGGTCGGAAGCCACTTTCGCCACATACTTGCACGGCGCGACGCCGACGGATATGGTGAGACGCGTTTCATTCAGCACGTCCGTCTTGATTGATCGGGCGATCGCTTCGCCGTCGCCGAAGAGCTGCGATGAACCCGTGACATCCATGAATGCTTCGTCAAGCGACAAAGGCTCGACGAGCGGTGTATACCGGTTGAAAACGTCATGGATCTGCCGTGAAACCTCGCCGTAAGCCTTCGATCTGACGGGCAGAAAGATACCGTGTGGACATAGTTTCCTGGCCGTCGAGCCCGGCATGGCCGAGTGGACACCGAACTTGCGAGCTTCGTACGAACAGGTCGACACGACAGACCGTGGTCCATCACCACCGACGATGACCGGTCTTCCGCGCAATTCCGGCCGGTCCCGCTGCTCGACGGCCGCGAAGAAGGCGTCCATATCCGCGTGTAGGATGGTGCGTATGCGATTCACGATAGCCAGGCAGGCAAACGATGGAAAAGTGAATACATTGACCAGTAACTATACAACCAATTAAACTATACCTACTGCCGGCGTACAAGTGCTTTGTTGACCTGGTAAACTGACCACCGGGAGGGAGAAAACAATGACCGACAAGGCCGATCTCAACAAGTTACTGATAGATTCCGTGGAGCATGGTGACCCGGTGACAGTATCCAGGGCGGTTGAAATGGGAGCCGATCCATCCTGCATTACTCCTGCACACATACCGCCTCAGCGGGAAACCGAGGAGCATTTCGAGATCATGCGATACCTGTTCTCCGTGGGTACTGACGTCAATTTCGCCGGGCTCGACGAGGGCATCCTCATGACCTTTTCCGCTTACCGCGGACAATTGCGATACCTGCGCCTGTACCTCGAAGTCGGCGCGGATATCAACCTCGCCCAGCCCATGAACGGCGTCACGGGACTGCACGTGGCGGTCCAGCATAATCTGCCGGACGTCGTACGATTCTTCCTCGAAAACGACGCCATCGTCGATCAGGCCTGCCACGATGACGCGCCGACAACCGATCCCGGTCACGTATTTGGAGAAACAGCCCTGCATTTCGCCGCAGCAGGCGCCGACAGGGAAATTGTTGAAATGCTCCTGGCCTTCGGAGCGGACCGCGCTTCGAAATCTTCCAGGGGAGAAACACCGCTGGACTACGCGGTTCGCAACAGCCGGTCTCCGGACGTGCTGCGTTTACTCAAGTAGGTTGCCACTTCCACAAATGCTGCCTCACAGGATGCCAGCCTGCAACCGGCGCGGCATACGAAAGTCAAGCAGCGCCTGTTGAAACCCTGGTGTCGGAACAGGGTCGCCCTCGATCCTGAAAGCCCAGCCATCCGAGTTTTCGACCGGTTTCTCGTAGAGACCGGACAGCACGCCTGCCATGCTCTCCGATTCGTCGATCGAGGACCGGATGGGGAACACCTCGCCGGAGCGCTTCCTCGTCTTTTTTGACAATTCGATCAAATACCTCGTAAGCGACACGCGATATCCTGTCCCGTCACGCTCGACTTGAACCAAGTGGCCCCGATCCACGCATTCCCTGCGAATCACGTCCCACGGTATCGTTACCCGCGGATTCAAAACGCGGTAACGCAGATCCGGCGTCCATTCCAGTGCCACCGCGATGACGGGCAGCCTGTCCTCCACATCGCAGAACGCGCTGCTGAACGCGAGATCCGTGTGGTAATCCGGAAGAAACCGATTTGCGTTTCCATGGTGAATGAGAAACAGCAGCGCACTTCTTTGTCCTTCCCTGTTCATTCGAGCCAGCGAAAGCAGATGCCGTCGCCCCCGTTCCGTGACCGCGTCGGGAAACATGGCGATACCATTCGCGGAAAGGGTACAGGACTTGACTTCCAGGTACAGGTCTCCTTCGCCATCCCGTAACAGCATGTCGAACCGGTGGTCGCCAACGGTCACCTCCGTCCGTTCAACACTGAAGTCCCTCAAACCGGGAATCGCCCGGGCATCGATCAGGCGCTGCGACGCGACGTTGTTCAGATGGGTGTGGAGGAACACAATGTGATCCTGGTACTTTACGGCCATCACCGTATACCGCGTATTGCGGTAGTCCAGTCGGCCGTGATCTGCCAAGATCAGTTTCACTCCCGGAAGAAGCAGTTCTTTCATTCTGCCGGGATTTGGCATGAAAACATTCGTCTCCCGGCCGTCTATCATGCAGTGAACGCAGAATCGGTTGGGACGGGTGAGAAAAGTCCCCTCGACCAGTGGACGGGAAGTGATGGGCGAGTAAAAACCGGTCATGTCGGTCATTCTGGCTCAGATCGACCCGATAGAGAGATAGGGTGCGGGTATAAGGTCGCGGAAAAGGGTGCGGTTGCGAATACCGATCAGTCGGACAAAAGTTCCTGCAACCGATTGATTACCAGGTCTACCTCTCCCGGTTGCAGCGTACCGAGTTTCACCCGGAAACGGCTGTTCCTGCACCAGGTTACGATGGAAGGTTCACCGTCAAGCAACAGCCTTTCGAATTCCAGGTCGGAACATCCAATCCGCTCGAGGTCGATTTCTACGGAGACCACGTCGCCGCTTCGCTTGACCGAGTTTACCAGGGAGGATGAGGCCAGCCCCTTTCGGATCGCCAGGCCCATGCGGTTGTATTCCCTGCGGACCGCGTCCTCGTCCCTTTCCATGATGTACTTTACCGCTGCGTAGATGCCGGCCAGCTCTTCCTTTCCTACCTTCATGGTTCGGCCAATGGCCCGGTTGGGATTGCCGTGGGCGGCACATCCCTCGATGATGGACCGCTTGCCGATTACGAGTCCGGTGGTCTGTGGGCCGCGAATCGCCTTTCCGCCGCTGGCGATTATGGCATCCACTCCCAGTTCACGGGTGAAATACCGGAAATTCGCTTTCGGAGGTATACTGAAGGCCGCGTCAACGAGAACGGGTACGTTATGCCCGTGGGCGATGTCGACGATACGGTCAATGGGCAGCATGCGACCCCAGGGAGACAGCGTCAGCACGGCAGCCGTTCGTTCGTTGATACAAGCCGCAAGTTGTTCCTCCGTGGCGCCGCGCTCGTCTCCCATTTCCACGATCACCGCGCCGGGGGACTGGATGGCGATGTCCTCGTAAAACCGCGCGCAGCGGTGCACGATGACCTCGTTCTTCATGCCGGACGTATCGGGCAGTCTTTCGATCTTTTCCGGGTCCGTTCCGGCCATGCAGGCGGCGACCGCCAGCGCGATCCCACCCGCGGCACCGCAGCTCACGTACGCGGCCTCGTTTCCGGTCATTTCGGCAATGGCCTTGCCGACACGTGTCTGCATCTCGTGCAGGTTGACGTACTGGCGGGACGCTTCGACCATGGCTTCCACCGCGCAGGGCCACATGATCGATCCGCCGAACCGCGTGTAGTTGTCGGCGGCGTTTATGAAAGGGCGGACGCCCAGTTCCTCGTAAACATCCATGCAAGCTCCCTTAACACTTTTTTTGCATCGAGCTTATGATACAGTGCGGTTCGACTGGTTTCAGACTTTGAAAACCAACGTACTCCACACAGGAAAGACGGACAAGCCCAAACTCCTGCGTGGATTCTCTTTGCCAGCTTGCCAGGTGATAGATAGGTTTTATAGCGTCAGGATAACAAATGTGGAGGGGTATGAACCACGACGCATTGCAGGTATCAAGGCAAGCCGATGGCAGATGGAGGCTTCATCTCGACCGGAATGGAGAGGAGCTCTGTCGGATCGTACTGGTCAGGGAAATCCTGCGCATCGGACGATCTCGGATAACGGCCGGTGGGGTAGCGGGACTCTATACACCACCTGATCGTCGCATGGAAGGACATGCTCGAGAGTTGATGGCGGCGTCCCATGATTTCCTGCGGGAAAAAGACTGCTCCATTTCCTTGATGAATGCCATCCCCGGTTTCTACCACCACTTCGGTTACGACGTGGTGTTTCCGGTGTATAGACTCTTTGTAGATACGGATACGCTGCTTCAAAACCGCAGGCAACACAGCGTGCGACGGGCTCGCAAGATTGACCAGCCTGTGCTGGTGAGGCTTTATAACGCGTGTAATCGGTACCGTACAGGCACCCTGGTTCGTAGTGCGGACTGGCGCTTCGACGGGCTCGTCAACTATGGCCGCCCGCCGGGGGTCTTGTTGATGACGGAGGACAGTCGGAGCCGGGTGACGGGATACACCCTGTGCAGGCCCCGGGGTGACCGGTATTTCGTACAGGAGCTCAATGGCCGTACACAAGAAGCTTTCGAGTCGCTGGCCCACGCAATTGGAACGCGTGCTCGCCGGGCCGGATTCAAGCGGGTCCACTTCAGGATGCCGCTTGACCATCCATTCGGCGTGTTTTGCAGTCGGCTGGGTTGCGAGTGGGAGATCCAGTACCACGTAAACGCGGAGGACATGGGGCGCGTGCTCGATCTGCCACGATTCCTGTCGGAATTGCGTGCGGAACTAGGCTTCAGGCTACGTAATTCATTGTGCACCGCAGACACCAGTCTCTGGTTTCACACCGAGTCCGGAGGAGCAGGACTGAAGATCGAGCGTGGCAGTATACGTCGAATCAAGCATCCTGGCCCTGACGCTCAGGAAATAACCATCCCGCAGACCGCCCTGCTGCAACTGGCATTGGGTTTTCGCTCGGTATCCGAGGTGGCAGGTACGGCAGACGTGCGAATGCCCCGCTCCGTAAAACCCGTGATGGAGGTTCTTTTTCCGCAAACACCCGTGACCATGCCCATGATCGGAGTATAGGGACTGCTGTGCGAGGGTGTTCTCTATCTTCTTCACAACAATCAATGGGGGAACGCGATGGGTAAAACGATCAGAGTCATCCTTGCAGTTTTGGCAGGCATGGCGGTTGGCAGCGCGGTAAATATGGGTCTGATTCTGTTGAGCCCCATGGTCATTCCGCCTCCGCCCGGCGTCGATGTGACCGATATGGACTCCCTGGCGTCGTCCATGCACCTGTTCCAGTTCAAGCATTTTATCTTTCCCTTTCTGGCCCATGCACTCGGTACCCTGGCTGGTGCATATCTGGCCGTGACGATCGCTTCAGGATACAGACTTAAAATATCCATGCTCATTGGATCGTTGTTCCTGCTCGGTGGAATCGCCAATGCCATGATGCTACCCGCGCCGGGGTGGTTTATAGGGGTGGACCTGATCGGCGCTTATTTGCCCATGGCCTGGATCGGTGGTCGATTGACCGGCAAGGACTAATGCGCGAGGCGAAGGTCTTAAGACGATATGGCGTCCAATACAGGCGAATTCGAATCCTTCCTGGCGATGTTTGAACGCGGTGATTTGGAGGCCGCAAGCGCCTATGTAGAAAGCCATCCCCTGCTGGCCGATTACGATGGCATCCAGGCCCACCCTCTACTTCGGGAGTTCGTTCGCAGGAATTGCGGCCACTGCTACAAATCGTCCCATCGGGCCATCGCAGATCTCCTTATTCCTGATCGGATTCGAGCCTTTCGGAATGACGTGATGGCCGACCGGACCGATAACGTCAAGTCACGACTGAACGCGGAACCCAATCTCGTGCATGCAGAGTTTACCGGCGGCCGGGGAATCGCCCGAGCGATACACCACTGGCGGTCCATCCCTGTCGGCAAGCTGCTGCTGGACGGCGGGGCCGACGTGAATGCCCTTACGACTGTAGGTTGTGCCGGGGAAACACCCCTCATGATGCAACTTCGTTTCGGTACCGTGGAAGGCGTGCGCTTTCTTTTGGCAAACGGCGCGGAAACGAATCTGGGCGGACTCAAGCATTCGCCGAGCACATCGATGGCCGCGGGGCTCAAGCTGCTGCTTCGGCACGGATGGGACATCAACGAGCGGGTAGGCGGCCGCACCCTGCTGCACCATGACGCCAATCACGGTCACGGTAAGCGCGTTCAACTGCTGCTGGGGCATGGCGCCGATCCCAACATTAAAGATGCCGAGGGTCGAACCGCGTTGCACCTGGTCAGTGCGAGAGGGGTCGGCGCGGAGACGATCCGCGCCCTGGTGGAAGCCGGCGCACTCGTGGATGCCCGTGATGATCAAGATAGAACTCCATTAGACCTGGCCGCTTCGGCCAGGAGCCAGGCAGCGCTCCGAGCGCTTCAGAAGCTTGGCGCCCCTGGCGCCCGGTGATCGCGCGTACACAGCCCAACTATCGGTTAAGGTAGGATCAGGTGTCCCAAAAACACGCTTTGGAAATCTGTGGAAAATACCCTGAACGCGCAGAACGCATGGCCTTCCCAGGCAAGTTCCTTGGGCGGGTACATCTCGATGCGTGCCGGACCGGTTGCATGATTTGTCCGGGGCTGGGCCCGGAGCTCGGTCGCCCCTATTATGACGACCGCTGGGGCGACGATACCGACTGGATCGACGGCGAATCCGCCTGGACTCTGTTCAAAGCAAGCACGGCAGGTGACCTGGAAGTTATCGCAGCACTCCTCGACGAAGACCCGCGTCTCGTGAATGCGATGCACTGGTACACCCAGCCCGTACACCTGGCCGCCCGGCACGGGCACGCCGAAGCGACGGAGTTGCTTCTCGCTCGGAACGCCGACCCGGGGCTGGTTATTTTCGATTCGACCTGGTCAAGCCTGCTCGAGAACACACGATCCCGTGGGTTTGAGGACGTAGTGGAAGTGATTTCCGGTGCGATGCGAGATCGATTCGGCTACGATCCCGCGTTCATGGAGATAGCCGGGCTGATTGAGAACAGCAACGTTGAAATGGTTAAAACGGCGCTGAATGACAATCCCGAACTCGTTGATCGATCCGACGCGGCAGGAAACAACGGTCTTCACCTCGGTGTGATAAATGGCCGTAAAAACCTGGTCGAACTGTTTCTCGAACGCGGTCTGCCCATAGATTCACGACGTGCTGACGGGAAAACACCGCTGACACTGTCTTTCGACACGGGTTTCGGACAACATCCACCGGACCCGAAACTGGGTATAACCGAGAATCTTTTGATGAATGGTGCGGATTACGCCATCACGGCAGCCAGTTACCTGGGTGATCATGCCCGGGTTCGTTCGATCCTCGATGAGAATCCATCGGCTGCCGGCCGCGACGCGTCGATGAAGAGCCCCCTGGCGTACGCGGCTAGAGCGGGGCACGAAGATATTGCCCGGATGCTGCTTGACGCAGGAGTCGATGGCCATGTCGTGGACGAAGCGCTTTTTGAAGCTGTATGGTGTAAGCACGCGGGTGTTGCTGACCTGTTGCTGGAATACGGAGCCAACCCGAACGTGGAATTGGATTCTTGCGGATATGCCGCGGGTACCGATGAACACGCGATACGGGATCTGCTCGTGCGTAATGGCGGGGTGACTCCACCATATTGGGAACTGGGTCAAAACGAACTCCGTCAGCTGGTGGATTGCAGAGCCGCAAGGGTCCGAGATCCCTACCTGATTGCGAATGTGCTCGAATCCGAGGACGAGAAACTGATCGACAGGTTACTGGATGGTGATCCACTTGCACTCGGCCGCCTGGAGGAACTTCAATACCTGCCGGGATGGGGTGACCATGCTGTGATTACGCGCAAACTGGTCGCGGCGGGGCTCGATCCGAACCGAAGGACATTCGAAGGCCAGACCTATCTTCACGTCTGTGCCAGGCAGGGCTGGGAGAAGACGGCTCAGGCATTAATCGAACAAGGTGCTGCGGTAAACGTACTGGATGAGAAGGAAGGCTGGACACCGCTGGCGATCGCGGTCAAAAACGGCCGGATCGGTATGGTTCGGCTGTTGTTGGAACGCGGCGCGGATCCCTACCTGGCCGATTGGCCATGGACTCGACCGCTAACGGTTGCAGAGGAGATTGATAACGAAGGAATTACAGAACTTTTACGTCTCTACAAAGGCAATACTGCATAACAGCCAATCTACCGCTCCTGTGACTTGAATTCGTTCCAGTAGTCACGGACCGTCGCTTCCACGCTCTCTGGATATTCGAACGACAATTGTACGGCCAGCGTGCGCCCCACGCGCGAAACCTCGTCCCGATGCAGTTCAATCGATTCCATCAGCTCCAACCGCGTACGCCCTGGCACTCCCAGGATATCCAACGGGCTATCGTAAAACCTCAATATCGATCGGACCTGGGGCGTTAAGGAATGAATGCTTGGCCGCAATGCCCCTGTATCCTGCCCTATGGCATGAATCGTCCACAGACGCATGATTATCGTACGTTCGTTCTGCAATCCCAGGACAACCATGGGGTCCAGTCCGCGATAGAGAATCTTGCAATGTTTGTTACTCCGAAGCCAGAAATCTATGATCACCTGTCGTACCTGCGCAGGATCGGGATCTATAAACGGCGATTCGGGTGATGCGTGTACCGGCTCCGTGAGCGATCTGGCAAGCGCCGGATCCCGACATCCCAGGACAACGCAGGCTTCGCCGGGGGAAACCCCTTGAACCTCCTGTATACCAAGGTCGTACATGTCGCCGGTGTCCAGCAGAAGATGAAGCAGCATACTTTCCTCGTTCTGGAATAGTTGTTGGTGTGCGACACATCTGCCCTCGAAAAGTGCCGTCAAATCGGGCGTTTCCCATTCCTTGAGCCGCGTGGCGGGAACCGCCAGTCGCAGATCCACGTCGCTATACAGATCCGCGTCGCTATACAGATCCGCGTTTCCCTGTCCGAAACTTCCTTCAACCCAGATCGCCCGTACCTCTTCGTTGCGCCACAGGTTCGATGCGATTCGCTTCAGTGTCTTAGTCTGAGGTAGATCGGGGAGGGATGAAAAATCCAGCTCCATGATAGACTCCTGTTTTGGATTTCGACTCAGGATATAAACCGCGCGGAACACATCCGTGTATTTGGGCTAAATGAAAATTCGAGTGTCATTCCCAAAAATGAATTGATTTTAGTCTCTACTGTAATCCTATTGGAGCCAGTATACAAACACGATGAAACAAGCTGAGAACAAGCATGATGAACGCCACCATCAGACAATTGCCCGATCAGCCGAATCTGCGACTACTCGAAAACGAGGCATCTGAACTGCTCGAGAATGGCTCCTGCACTACACAGGCCGAGGCACGTTTCAAACTAGCGCACCTGTACGGTTTTAAGAGTTGGCCGAAACTGGAAGCCTACGTATCATCCATCGGATCCATGGGAGAACTCGAACAGGCAATCCAGGACGACGACGTCGATAGAGTGAAGCGGATATTGGACGAGGACCCGGGGCTGATTCACCGTGAAGGGCACTGGGTCAAACGCCGCAGGCACAACGGCTACCTGCCGCTCGCATACGCTGCGTTTTTCGGTAAGGTAAACGTGCTGGCGGCACTGGTCGAGGCCGGTTCGAATGTACGCGCTGGGGAGGACAAGGCGTTACGAGCCGCGGCGTGTTTCGACAAAAACCTCCCCGCGGTCGAATTACTGATCCGCCATGGAGCAGACCCAAACGCATCGACTACATCGCCTTCCGGTGTCCCGTACCGGGTGATCGATTATCCATGCATGACGTTGGCGCCCAAGATGTTAGCCCACCTGGTTGAGAAGGGCGGTATTTTGAAGCCGGCCAATGCCGGGATGGTACTCGCGACGAATGAACGCAGACCCCGGGAGAAAGCCGCCTGCCTTCGCGTGATGGAACATGCGGGTATCCCGTTTCCGGATTCCCCTCCGATGGCCCTTCATCTCAGGGACTCGAACCGTCTGGAATCGCATCTGCTCAGGGATCCCGGATTGCTCTCGAGGTCGTTCAGCGAAGAAGACATCTTCCCAACGGGTTTCGAAATCAAGCGTCCTACGCCCTACGCTTACGCAACACCGCTGACCGGTGGGGTCTCCCTGCTTCACATGGCTGTCGAGTTGTGTGACGTGGAACTGGCGCGGTGGCTCATCGAGCATGGCGCCGACGTTAATGCCGCCGCGGGGACAGACGACGAGGGATACGGCGGATGGACGCCCCTGTTCCACGCCATGGTCACGCTGCGCGTCCCACGTGGTTTTGCCGAAATCGTCGATCTGCTCCTGGATCATGGCGCCGACCCGGAAGTGCGAGCGTCCCTGCGTAAACCGACTCCAGAGGGTGGAGAAGCCACCTGGCGCGACGTTACGGCGGCCGATTACGCCCGAAGATTCATCTACACGGATTTAGTCAATCACGACGCGCTGCAGCGGGTCATGGTGGCCGGTGCGAAATAGGGCGGGAAGCGGCGTTTGAAACATACGCATGGACCCCGCCATGACTCCGAAAACGCCTTCTACCAGTCTACAGGTTGGTACCGTGTCCGATCACGATTATGCCCCCTCGAAGAACTGGCCCTACCCGGTCACAAAGTCACAAATCATGGACGAGGTCCGGAAACTGTCATTGGCCATCCAGGACGGTCGTGCCGAAGCCATGGCAGAAAAAAACAGGTATGGAAGTTCAGCTGATCCGTCATCGTTCTCCCCGGACGACGCACGGAACGTACTCGCCCTAAGTTACGGATTCCCGGGCTGGACACAGGTAGAACGGTACTTCGATACGGTAGACAGGTATTCGCGCGACCCTAACATGGAACCCACGCCAACCAATTCGGATGACGCGTCTTCGCTCGCCGATGTTTTCCTTCGTCTTGCCTGCCTGACGCAGGGCGTCCAGGACCACCCGTCTCGGTGGGCAAGGGCCAGGGCCTTGCTCGATGACCATCCGAAACTATCCCGGTTGAATATCTACACCGCTTCGGTCGCCGGCGACGTTTCAGCCGTGGGCGAATACCTGGAAGCGGATTCTGAACTGGCTACGACGCCTGGCGGCCCCCATGACTGGGAGCCCCTGCTATACCTGGCGTATTCCCGTCTGGACCGCGAGACCTCGGGGCATTCCGCCGTCGAAATCACCCGGTTGCTCCTCTCCCATGGCGCCGACCCGAACGCGGGCTACCTCTGGGCGGGTTTCCCCTGCCCTTACACCGTACTGACCGGAGTCTTCGGCGAGGGTGAGAACGGTCCGGTCAGGTGTCCTCCACACCCTAACTGCTGCAAACTGGCGGAAATCCTGTTGGAGGCCGGGGCCGATCCCAACGACGCCCAGACACTATACAACAGGATGTTCAGCCGCGACGACGAACACCTTCGGTTCCTGTTCACGCACGGCCTGGGGAAGGACCGGGACCGGCCCTGGCACCGGTTGTTGGGCGAACAATCCCGCGGCTGGGTGAGCAGTCCCGCGAGCATACTGGCCTACCAGCTTCAGTGGGCAGCCCGATGGAACTACCTGGATCGCGTCAAGTTACTGGTCGAAAACGGCGCCGACGTAAACAGGCCCTCCAACCGGCCCGATGCGCGATCACCTTACCGCGAGGCCGTGTTCCACGGAAACGAGTCCATCGCCGAATACCTGGCAATCTGCGGCGCGGAGACGTTTGTGCTGGACGACCTGGACCGTTTCGCCGGCGCGTGCATCAGTGGAGACCTGGGTCGTGCCCGCGCGATGCTCGCACGCGATCCGTCACTCGTTGAAAAACTTGGAGAACGCGGGAACACGCTCATGGAGAACGCCGTTGGGTCGGACAACCGGGACGCGGTCCGGCTGATGTTCGAACTGGGCTTCGACTTGAAGAAATCCGGTATGCAAGAAGCGGCCCGTTATGGCCACCTGGACATGATCAAACTGCTGGTCGAGCTTGGGACTGATGTTTCCCAAACGGACGCGGGCCACGAGATCTGTGCCCTGGGCTATGCCAGCCATTACCAGCAAAATAACGTGATCGACTACCTGGCGCAGTTCGCCGGGATACACAGAGCAGTGCAGTCGGACTTGTTGGAACGGGTCGGGGAACTGCTTGACGAAGATCCCGGTCTCGTACACGCTCGAGATACCAGCGGCAACTCGCCGCTGCACTGTCTCGACGTGGACAACAGGATGGAAGATACGGAGGAGATACTCCGTCTGCTCGTAACGCACGGAGCCGATGTCAATGCCAGAAACAAGGAAGGCCTGACACCGCTCGACAGGCTGGAGCTTCTTTCCGGTTTCAGTCGAAGAGACGGTTTGGCGGAACTGTTGCGCGGGTACGGGGCCGTGGAGTCAGACGCCGCCGACGGGTCAAAGAACCGTCCGGAGTCGTGAGCCGGCACCCGCCGCCGCGTGGATCACTTTCCCCATTTCGAAACGACCAGCCCCGCTAGCAGTCCGACGACGATCCCCGGCCCTACGATCTCCGCGTAGGATCCCGTGGGGACGGCCGCCAGCAGAGAAAGCGCCGCGCCGATCGCACCGCCGGCCATCACGTTCTTGCCGACCCCCTCGACCCTGCACGCGATAACGCCGACCAGCAGCCCGGTGACCAGCCCCTTCACCGTTCCCGCTACGATGATCATGGTCATCATACCCTGGGCTTCAGGAACCAGAAACGCGGACAACCCGTCAAGCAGGCCGAGCGCGGCGCCGGCGATCAATCCCAATGGTACGCGATTCATGATGGCTGGTCCGGTGTATTCAGGTGGCAGTTGAACATCCAGTTTATACCGAATTTGTCCGTAATCATCCCAAAACGAGAGCCCCAGAACGTATCCTGCAGCGGCATGGTCACCTCGCCGCCGGCCGACATGGCATCGAACACCTGCTCCAGTTCATCCACGCCCGCGAAGTCGATCGACAACGAGATGTTGGTATCCTCAGAGACCGTATCAATGTGGTCGGAACCCATGATCGCGTTGTCACCGAACCTGATGGACATGTGCATGGCCTTGCCCACCATGTGGTCGGGGATTTCCATGCCGATGTCCTGGTCCTTGCTGTAGTAACTGATGTTCTCGACGGTACCGCCCAGACATTCCCGGTAAAATCCGAGCGCTTCCTCACATTGGCCGTTGAACGCCAGGTAGGGAACCAGCTTCATGATACGACCTCCTCGATTTGCTCGTTACCGGATCGGTAACGAATCTGCTCACTATGAACTGCAATCATACCCCAAGATACAATACAGCAGGGTTGAAAATTGTAAAAAAGCGACAACCACCTTACATGTCCGCGAATTTCACGTTGTTTTTGGCAAAGAAAGCCTTCGGCGTGAACCCGGAAAACGCCGTGAACTCCCTGATAAAATGAGCCTGGTCGAAATACCCGCATTCGTAGGCCAGTTGCGTCAGCGTCTTTCCCCGATACCCATCCAGATGATGGCAGATATTCAGGAACCTGCTGGTGCGGGCGAAGGTCTTCGGCGTCGTGCCGACCGTAGCCGCAAACTTCCTTTCCAATTGCTTTTTTGAAAGACCGACGCGCTGACCGACTTCTTCGATGGATAACTGCCCTCCGGCGGATCGAATGAGCTTTACCGCTTTATCGAGGGCGGAATCGTTCGTGCGATACTCCGTCAGACGATCCAGCAGGAACTGTTGCACGACTTGGGCGAAATCCGTACCGCCCGCGGCCTTGCAGAGTTTCTCCATCAAGTCCTTATGATACGACGACCAGAGTGTCTCGGTGTCTACCGCATCGTCCAGAAAACTGCTGACCGGTTTGTCGAAAAAGTGATAGGCGCCCCACGGAAAGAAGCGTACCGAGACGAAGCCGGTCCGGCCGTTGGACTCGATTTCTATGCACCTGCGCATCTGGGAAATAGCGAAACTCTTCGGCTGGATCCTAAATTCCCTGCCCGCTACAGTTGTTATCCAGGGATCGCCGTAGTGAAAGACGACCTCCACGATACCGTCTGGTACGATGAGAGACTTTGGCGCGTGGTCATCCTCGTGCTCGGATTCCATCATCCACACGAGCTGGACATAGGGAGCCAGGCCGGCGTGCGTTTTAAATTCGCGATATATCATGACGTGTACGAATTCTCCCGGTTTCGTGACCGTCATTCGGTGTCATGCGCGACTCGCCGGGCCGGCGATGCCCGGAATGACGGATTAAGTAACCGGCAAAAAGCGACCGCGTCAAGCCAGAGCGTGTGCTCTACAGGTACAAGCCGGACTGAAGAAGCCTGACCGTCGTTCCGCCGACCGCTTTCTCTTGACGCATCCCTGGAGCGCCTGTATTTTGCCGATATCGGCGTGTGCAGGACGCCGCCCGTCCGCGGAAAGAACATAAGTTCACCTGTGTCGGTTCCCAATCTATCGTGGCAACCTTCTTCCTGCCCGTCCGGCGGACGCACGGGTGCTTCGGCGGTCTCATGATCGCTTGAAGGAGGTTCCATGCCGTCCCTGCCTTCACAACCCGATATACGCCATCTCAGTCTGCAGGCGAAAACGCTTCTGAAGTCCGCGCGCAGCGGCGAAGAGCATGCCGTAGACAGAATCCGCTCGGCCATCGGAGTGCGACGCGAACGCCTCGTGCTGTCGGACGCCTACCATGCCATCGCCAGGGAATACGGGTTCAGGTCCTGGCCCCATCTCAAGATACACATCGAAATCGTCGCTAGAAACCTGGACGAACAGCGCGAGATGTTTCTGTCATCGGCATGGCTGTGGGGCGATCGGCAGAGAGCCGAGGCCCTGCTCGCTACCGCTCCGGAACTCTCCAAGGGAAACATCCATGCCGCCTGCGCCGCCGGGGACGTGGATGCCGTCGCAGGTATCCTGGAGGCCGACCCCGCTTCGGCCACGACGAAGGGCGGTCCGAGAGACTGGCCCCCGATACTCTACGCGACGTGGTCCTGCTTTCTTTCCGAACGTGCCGACGCCATGGTCCGAGTCCTGGAATTGCTGCTGCGGCACGGCGCCGACCCGGACAGCTACTGGGTGAACGAGTCGGACTGGAAAGAGTCGGCCCTTTACGGATGCGTTGAAAACAACTGCGTACCGGCGGCCAGGGTGCTGGTGGACGCGGGCGCCAACCCAAATGACAACGAATCCCTCTACCACGCCTGTGAGAAATTCAACCTGGAACTGCTCGACACGGTCGCGGCGAACGGACTGGACGCGGAAGGCGTCTCCTATTGCATCAAGCATGCCATGGACATGACATGGACCGAGGCCGTCATGTGGTTTCTCGACCAGGGCGCCGATCCCAACGCCATCCATCCCGCCGACCGGGAGACCTCCCTTCACTGGGCGGTAAAGAGAAACTGCACAGCAGACGTGATCAGTGCGCTCCTGGACGCCGGAGCGGACCCCAACGCACGCACGTCGACCGGGAAGAGTACGGCCCTCGGGATCGTCGGCTGGACGCCCCTCGATTTCGCCTTCCGGCTCGGTCGCGGGGAGGTCGCCGCGCTCCTACAGCGGAATAGCGCCGAACCGTCCCCCATGTCCGAATACGACCGCTTCGTAGTCGCGTGCGCCAATACGGACCTCGATATCGTGGAGCAACTGAAAGACCGTCACCTGGCCAACTTGACTGACGACGACCGGACCCTCATCAGCCACGCGGCCCAGATGGACAACTGGGCGGCGGTCCGTCTCATGGCGGACCTGGGCTGGCCGGTAGACGCCCGGGGCTGGATGGATGCCACGCCCCTCTACTGGGCCCTGTGCAAAGGCCATGCCGAAATGGTCGATTTCCTGCTTCGGCGGGGTGTCTCCATCGAACCCATCGGCGGATACTTCCAGGATCCGGTCCATGCCGTGATTCATTGCCAGTGGAATGGGGACAAAAGCGGGTACCCGGTCGCGCTCGGTCGACTGCTCGACCATGGCCTCGGCGTTCCGGAAGGACGCTATCCATGCGGCAATGTCGCGATGGACGAGGTGCTGTCGCGCTACGTCGAAAACTGAGGCTGAATTCGGAGGAAGAGGACTGAGGCGGAGTCCGGCGGAACGCCGAACGGCCTGCTCGGTTTCCCGCTCGGAAGCATGGCTACACTATCCTGAATCATGGCTTCGATAACGGGAAAGGCCACGGCCACCTTGACAAACAAAGGGCGGGCCGGTATATAGCCTGTGTTTCATCGCACCCGATGCCAACCGGCATATGATCAACCAAGATGACGCCCGTTTCGAGGAGGCACTGCATGGCCCGCATGGTCCAATGCGTAAAGCTCAACAAAGAACTCGAAGGTCTCGAATTCGTACCATTCCCCAACGAGCTTGGCCAGCGCATCTACGACAACATTTCCAAAGAGGCCTGGCAGATGTGGATCCACCATTCGGTCATGGTCATCAACGAGTACCGCCTGAATCTCGCCACGACCGAAAGCCAGGAAATCTACGACCGGCACCTGGAGGAGTTCCTTTTCGGTGAAGGCGCCGAAATGCCGCCGGGATACCGCCCTCCCCAGACGAAATGACCCACATCGCCTGCACTGCCACATGGTTCGATCATGAAACGTGATGATGGCATCCTCCTCATTTCCTGCTATGAACTGGGTCATCAGCCCTTCAGCCTCGCTTCCCCCGCGGCCCGCCTGAAGTCCGAAGGATACGAAGTCTCCGTAGTCGATGCCGCGATCGAGCCGATCCCGGAAGATGCCGTCCAGCGTGCCGGGTTTATCGGCATCTCGGTTCCCATGCATACGGCCATGCGGGTGGGCATGGACCTGTCCGGCCGAATCCGGAACCTCAATCCGGACGCGCACCAGTGCTACTACGGACTCTACGCCACGCTGAACGCAGACTATCTCCTGTCCCACGGCGCCGATTCGGTAATCGGAGGCGAATTCGAACAACCGCTCTGCGACCTTGTGGATAGATTGTGCGCGGGTGATGCCGCCATGCCGGACCCCGATCCGTCCACCGCACCATCCACCGCTCCATATCTTTCACGCCAGACCTGGCTGGTCCCGGACCGAGGGAGTCTGCCCGCTTTGAAACGGTACGCCCAGCTGGACACCGGAACGGAGACGCTGCCCGCCGGTTATACCGAGACCACGAGGGGTTGCCTCCATACCTGTCTTCATTGCCCGATCACGCCGGTGTACAACGGCCGGTTCTTTGCCGTACCTGCCAACGTCGTGCTCGCCGACATAGCCCAGCAGGTGCGCATGGGCGCCCGCCACATCACCTTCGGGGACCCGGATTTCCTGAACGGTCCGACCCATGTCCTTCGCATTCTGCGCAGGCTGAAGGAAACCCATCCCGGAATCACCTTCGATTTCACCACCAAGATCGAACATATCCTCCGGCACGCGGGGTTTTTCCCCGAGGCGAAGGCGCTCGGCGCGCTTTTCGTCGTATCGGCCGTCGAATCGGTCAGCGATCTCGTGCTCATGCGCCTGGAGAAAGGTCACACTCGGGAGGACATCGTCAGGGCGCTCGCTATCCTCCGAGACGCGGACCTGCCCATGCGGCCTTCGCTGGTGGCCTTCACACCCTGGACGACGCTGGACGACTATCTGGAATTGCTGGATTTCGTCGAAGTTCACGACCTGGTCGATCACATCGACCCGGTGCAGTACACCATACGACTGCTCGTGCCGCCCGGTTCGGCCCTGCTGGAAACAGAGGATGCCAGGACCTGGATCGGCAAGCTGGATGAAGCCGGGTTTACTTACGAGTGGAGCCATTCCGATGCTAGAATGGACCACCTGCATCGGCGGGTATCCCGTCTTGTGGAAGGAGCCGACGCTTCGGGGGAGGAGCGGGACAACCGGAGCATCTTTCACCGGATCCGGCGCCTCGCCGCGGAGACGGCCGGAGTCGAAGCGGTCGAAGGACCCACGGAACGGCCCTTTGAAGTCCTGTCGCCGAAACGGCGACGGATCCCCAGGCTGACCGAGGCCTGGTTCTGCTGAGCGGAGCCCACGGCGAGCCGGAAAGGCTCGTTCATTTGATCTTTACGGGTGAAAATCAGGAAGCATAACCGTCCTGGACGGGGCCGCAGTGCTGCGACCGGGCGGGCGCCCGATACTGCACGCGGTGATCGGGCGTCTCGATGCGTATGCCGCCCTGCTGTTTCGAAGTAAGACAATGATCGAGGATGCCGCATACGGTCAACGTCCGTTCAACCGGGATCGGTGATACGCCGGTCTCGAACATCTCGTCGATCCTCGACACAAGGCAGGCCGAGTAGGTAACCGGAGGAGTGGGCGGCAGGAAGAACTGGGTCGAACAGGGCTCAGGTTCGTCTTTGAGGCGGGCGGCGAAACAATAGTCGCCGATCGCGCCATTGAGCATGAGCAGCGTGGTCTGAAGACCGTCCATGTGTTCGATGAAGTAGGCGGCCGGCTCAGTGGCGAGCCGGTGCAATTCGCCCGTCCCCAGCAGGTCCTGCGTGCGGCCATCCTGCTCGGGCAGTCCCTTCGGACTGTCACAGCGCGACAGTGCCGATTCCAGCAATTCCTTCGAGTAACGTCCCTGGTCGCCGGCCTCCCACACCGCGTCCCCCACGATCATCTGGACAGACCTGACGCCCGTCTCGCCACCCCTGCGACGCTCGATCATGCACTGCATGGCCTCGAGTGCGTGATAGTCCATGGCGTCCGAACCGCCGACCCCTACCATCAGCGCTTCGTCGATATCGCATTCCAGCGGCAGTTCGAGGTCGGGCAGCCGCCATGTGACCGGAAGGCTCGAACCCGCGAGCACTGGAAAACCGAGCCGCTTGGAATCGGCCACCATTTCCAGGCCCCTTGCAAAGCTGTAGGAGAGATTCTTGTCGTTGTAGACCGGCACTGAGCGGCCGTCCTGCTCGAAAACTTCGACGCAGGCCTTGAACATCTCGTAGCGCGGGTAGAGTTTCTGTCCCTTCTCGTTGTCCGAATAGTCGCCGTGTTCGCAGATGATCAGGATCCCGTCCACCGCCAGGGAATCCCCGCCGCACCGCAGGGCTTCGGCTATGGTGGGATAGACCTCGAAACCGAACTCGCGGGCGCGGTCTGTGCTCTGGTCGCCTTCGGGACGCTGATCCACGTAAAGCGACACAACCTCGACGTCCGGCCTGCGCCAGCGGCCCGAATTCGGATAGCCGACGAGGAACCGGTCCGCGAAATGCTGCGAGTGGGAGAGATAGGTGTAGATTGAACTGATGACGGCGAGCCGCTTCGGCATGGTTCAATATCTCCAGAAGGTGGAGTTTTCAGGCGCGGGGTATTCGACGTCGAGATGGGGCGTTTCCAGCCTTACCTGTCCTTCGTGCAGGCTGTCGACGCCGGCCGCGGTCAGTCCCGATGTCAGGAGGGTCCGCTCGACGGGATAGGCGGCCTCGCCGGACAGGAACATCTGTTCCACGTTGTTGACCTGCGGCGAGAAGAAGTTGGCCAGCGAGGTGCGCGCAGGCGGCATAGGCAGGTACATCTGGGTCGACAGCGGTTCGCTGCGCCCCGACAGGCGAGCCGCGAAGTTGAAGTCTTCGACCAGCCCGCTAAACAGGATCATGGTGCACTTGACCCCGTCGCGGTGCTCGTAAGTGTAGGCGACGGGATCCTCCACCATCCGCTTCATCTCGTTGATGGTCGGGAAGACGTTGTTGAACCCGTCGCGGGATGGTTTCAGCGTGTGACTGCGACACAGTGCCGCTTCGAAGAGTTCGCGGGACCACACTTCGTCGTGGAAAGCCTCCCAGAATGCCTCGAGCCGACGGGCGTGGAGCCAGGAGACGCCCGACTCGCCGCCCTTGCGCCGTTCGACCATGCATTGCAGGGTCTCCAGGCCGTGGAAATCGTAACTGTCGACCCCGCCGTAGCATACGCACACGGCTTCTTCGACCTCGGCGTGAAGCGGCATGTCGACTGAGGGCGTCCGCCACGTGACCGGCAGGCTGGATCCGGCCATGAAGGCAAAACCCAGGCGCTGCGCGGTATCGTACATTTCCTTGGCCCAGTCCCAGTTCCACGACAGGTGCTTGTCGTTGAATATGGGAACGGTACGGCCGCTTCGCTCATAGACTTCCACGATCTCGCGGAACAGTTCGTAGCGTGGATAAAGCCGTTGTCCCTTCTCGTTGGTTTGATACTCGCCGTGTTCTCCCACCAGGAGGACTCCGTCCACCTGCAGCGAATCGCCGCCGAGGGTCAGGGCATCGGCGACCGTGGGATAGATCTTCATCTGAGGGAAACGGGCGGCGCGGTCCCGGCTCAGATCGTTCTCGCCCACCTGGTCCACGTATAGGGAGACCAGGTCCATGGGCGGATGGTGGTGCCGGCCGCCCCAGCCATATCCCTCAAGGAACCGGTCCACGATATGCTGAGTGTGGGCGTACGGATGGTAGACCGTCGTAATCGCGGAAATCTTGGGTCTGTTGGACATGGTATCGGAACGCTTCGGTTGCTCCATGAAATAGTTGCGAGACCGGGACAAAGCCGGCAAGGGGCATGCGAGGCCGGACCTGGCTAAGCAAGGCCGGGCTGGACTAGGCTAAGCGAGTCCGGGCCAGGCCAGGCGGAATAGACCGTGCCTGGCCTTGATTTGACGAGCGCTATACACGCTCCCGTGGACCGTCTTCGGCATTCCGGTCGTGTTTGATTACGGACATGGCCGACGCGATGATCGAACTGATATCGCTGAGATTGGAGGGAATGATCAGGCTGTTTCCCTGCTTGGCCAGATTGCCGAAGGTTTCGATGTACTGCTCGGCTACCCGCAGCTGGACAGCCTGGTCGCCACCATCCGTCTTGATCGCGCTGGCGATTGCCTTGACGCCCTCGGCCGTGGCGTTGGCCACGGTGAGGATGGCCTGGCCTTCGCCTTCGGCCTCGTTGATTTGCTGCTGCTTGTTTGCCTCGGACTCCTTGATGACCTTCTGCTTCTCACCTTCGGCCTGGTTGATATTGGAGTCACGCATCCCTTCGGAATTCAGGATAGCCGCCCGCTTCTCCCGTTCCGCGCGCATCTGTTTTTCCATGGCTTCCAGGACGTCACGAGGTGGATTGATGTTCTTGATCTCGTATCGCAGGACCTTTACGCCCCAGGGATCGGAAGCCTTGTCCAGTTCACTCACGACGGCGAAATTGATGGCGGACCGTTCTTCGAAGGTCTTGTCCAGGTCGATCTTGCCGACTTCGCTTCTCAGGGTCGTCTGCGCAAGTTGGATTATGGCCATTTCATAGTCGGAAATGCCATAAGAAGCCCGTTCCGCGTCCAGAATCTGCATGTACAGTACTCCGTCCACGCCCACCTGGACGTTGTCCCGCGTGATACAAAGCTGTTCCGGGATGTCGATCGACTGTTCCTTCAACGTGTGCCGGTATGCCACCCGATCCACGAAGGGCATCAGGATATAGAATCCGGCGTTGAGCGTCCGGCTGTACTTCCCCAGTCTTTCGATCACGCGGGCTTCCTGCTGCGGCACGACGATGACCAGCTTTCTCAAAAACAATATCGCCGCGACTGCGACGACTACGGTAACCAGTAGACTGTCCATTAGATGAATCCTTCCGGCGCGTAGAGGGATGGACGGTGGCAGGTTTCGACCGCCGACGGCATCCGGGTCGCGTTCACGCGCCCCTTACCCAGAGTGAAACACCTTCTATGCGTTCGACCATGCAGGTCTGTCCCTGCTCGATTTGGGAATCTCCCCGATTTACTGCGTTCCAACTCGAACCCCGCACCTCCACCTTTCCCGTCCCATGGGCCGGAATGTCCTCCATGGCCGTTCCGGACTCGCCCTCCAGGGTGTGTATCTGCTCGTTGGATTGATCCAGATTCAAGCGCGAGGCCAGCGCACGGCGGAACAAGACGAGAGATACGATGGAGAATACGGAAAAAAGCAGGAACTGGATCCACGTAGCATCCACCAGGCCCGCCCACGCCAGCACGCCTACCACGAGCGAGGCGACGCCGAAGAACAACAGGTAGAAGGCGCCCGGCGTAGCCATCTCGGCCAGACAGAGCAACACGCCTCCGACGATCCAGATCCACCAGTCCATTCAATCTCCTTGGATTCGGGCGAACGCGCCGGCAGATGACGGCAAAAACCGTCACGAGTACAGCGGCACGCGCTTAAACGTCGAGCAACAGTTCGGCGGGTACCTCGATCAGGGATTTGATCCTGCCCAGGAACTGCACGGCTTCCCTTCCGTCAATGATCCGGTGGTCGTAGGTCAGTGCCGCGTACATCATGGGCCGGATCACGATCTCGCCGTCGACGGCAATGGGCCGGTCGTCGATTCGGTGCAGACCCAGAATCCCCACCTGGGGCGGGTTCAGGATAGGCGTGCTCAGCATGGATCCGAAAACCCCGCCGTTCGTGATCGTAAAGGTCCCTCCCCTCAGGTCCTCCAAAGAAAGCTTGCCGTCCCCGGCCCTGGCCGCGTATTCGCGTATACCGCCTTCGATCTCGGCAAAAGTCATCCGATCCGCGTCCCGGAGGACGGGTACCACGAGCCCGTCTTCGGCACCGACCGCGATGCCGATGTCATAATAATGCTTCCTGACAATCGTATCCTCACGGATCTCGGCATTCAACTCTGGAAATTCCCTTAGCGCGCCGATCACGGCTTTTACGAAGAAGGACATGAATCCCAGCCGGACGCCGTGCCGCTTCTCGAAGGACTCCCGGTTTTTGCGTCGGATCGTCATCACCGCGCTCATGTCGATCTCGTTGAAGGTCGTCAGCATCGCGGCGGTCTGCTGCGCTTCCACGAGCCGACTGGCGATGGTGCGCCGCCGCCGGGACATGGGTATAACCTCCTCACGATGGTCACGGGATGCTTCGGAAGTATCGGCGGAAACGGCCGCGGCCGCCGCCTGCGCGGGAGCATCGGTCGCTGCGGAGTCACGGGATCGACTGGCTTGCCGCTCCGTCCTGCCAGAACCTCGTTCATCGGGCTCCCGCCCTGTTTCATCCGAAACGGCTTTCTCCTTCCTCGCTGCCACGGCCCGCTCTACGTCCTCCCTGCAGATCCGTCCTCCCATCCCGGTCCCTTCCAACCCGGCCAGGGAGATGCCCGCTTCGTCCGCCATACGGCGCGCCACGGGCGTTGCGCGATCGTCCGCAACCTCGTCTGCCTGGTTCGCCGCAGCCTGCTCGCCCGCAGCCGCAGCCTGCTCGCCCGCAGCCACAGCCTGCTCGCCCGCAGCCACAGCCTGCT
Source organism: uncultured Gemmatimonadota bacterium (assembly GCA_951812955.1). Classification (GTDB taxonomy): domain Bacteria; phylum JAAXHH01; class JAAXHH01; order JAAXHH01; family JAAXHH01; genus JAAXHH01. The sequence continues at coordinate 867,065 of OX638340.1, forward strand.
CGCCCGCCGCCGCAGCCTGCTCGCCCGCCTTGACACCGCCGTCTTCCAGCACACCGAGCAGATCGCCAATTTTTACATCCTCTCCCGCCGTGCGTTCGATGCGGGCCAGGACGCCGCTGTCGTTGGCGTTCACTTCGAGGGTAACTTTTTCGGTCTCCAACTCCAGCAGGGCCTCACCGGTCGTGACCGTATCGCCTTCCACTTTGAACCACTGGACGACCGTTGCTTCGACAATGGATTCACCGAGTTGCGGTACGGTGATGTCGATTGCCATATAGCGCTCCCTGGTTAAACTGTAGTAGCCACGGTTCCCGTCAAGTGTCGGGACTCCGTCTAATCCACGAACTGGAATTCCTGAACACGCGTACTCGAATCGAACAAAATGCGCAGGACGGCGCGATCTGTCAATTCATCTCGATGTTTCCCGATGCGCCCATTGCAAAGGCCATCTTCACCAGGTTATGCTGATTTCGATTGTGAATGGCGGTCGAACCCTCGGAAGGACTCGCACTCGGCGGCCGGGAAACCAGAAATAACGGGCAGCGTCCGTCGAGCGCACTTTCCAGCACCTTGCGCACGTAGTCCCAGGCGCCCATGTTTTCCGGCTCTTCCTGAAGCCAGGCGACTTCCTTCAGGTTGGGATACCTGTCGGTGATCTGTCTTACCTGGTCCAACGCGATAGGATAAAGCTGCTCTATACGGACAATCGCGGCGTGTGTCGCGTTCTCCCGGGCTTCATCGTTCATCAGATCGACGAATACCTTGCCGCTGCAGAATACCAGTCTACGGATTTTATCGGGATCTTCGAACGATCGCTCATCTTCAATGATCGGCTGCCATTTGCCTTCCGCGAGCTCACGGGCCGAGGATGCCACATCCGGATGGCGGAGCAGGCTCTTCGGCGTCATAACGATCAGGGGCAGCGGGTCGGATTCAAGCAACCTTGACTGCCTCCGCAACAAATGGAAATACTGGGCCGCCGTGGTGCAGTTGGCGATGCGGATGTTGAAATCGGCGCCGAAGGACAGGAATCGTTCCATCAGGCCGCTGGAGTGATCCGGTCCCTGCCCCTCGAATCCGTGAGGCAGCAGGATGGTCAGCGACGAGGTCTGCCCCCACTTGGCGCGGCCGGAAACGAGGAACTCGTCGATGATGATCTGGGCTCCGTCAACGAAATCGCCGTACTGGGCCTCCCAGAGCACGAAACGTTCGGGCGCCTGTATGCTGTACCCGTACTCGAATCCCAGGGCGGCGTATTCCGTGAGCGGCGTGTTCCGCGTTTCGAAGGACGCGTTCGCCTGGGGCAGGCGGCGAAGCGGATTCCATGCCAGGTCGGTCTCGAAGTCATGCAACACGTTGTGCCGCTGGCTGAAGGTCCCTCTTTCCACGTCCTGACCCGTCAGTCTGACTGGAACGCCGTCCTCGATGATCGTTGCGAATGCGAGGATCTCCGCCTGGGCCCAGTCGATTTTCCGTGCGTCCACATCGTCCAGCGCCCGCCGCCTGCGTTCGATAACTCTTCTGAGCCTGGGATGAAGGGTGAAGTCATCCGGGAATGTCCAGAGCGACTTGTTGAGATGCTTGAGCCGTCTCATGGAAACGGAAGAACGCACGCGTTTCGCAGTACCGGATCTCGGTGGACTGGCATAGGGCTCCACAAGTACTTCCTCGGGTTTCAGTTCATCAAGCATCTTCTGCATACCGTTCATGCGTTCGTCGACCATTTCCTCCGGTTTTCCTGTTTCGATCCTACCCTCCGACACGAGACGGTCCGCCCACAGCTTCCTCACCGTCGGATGGGATCCGATCCGCCGATAGAGACTGGGTTGGGTCAGCGACGGATCATCCCCCTCGTTGTGGCCGTGACGGCGGTACCCTATCAGATCGATCAGGAAATCCTTGCGGAATTTGACTCGGTAGCCGTAGGCGATCCGCGCGGCTTCCAGACAGGCCACCGGGTCATCGGCGTTGACGTGAATGATGGGTATTTCGAATCCCCGCGCTATATCGCTGGCATAGAGGGTGCTCCGGGATTGTTCCGAAGGCGTGGTGTATCCGAGCTGGTTGTTGGTGATCAGGTGGATGGTCCCGCCTGTTCGAAATCCGGGGACACGATAGAGCGTCAGGGTTTCCGCCACGACGCCCTGGCCGGCGAAAGCGGCGTCGCCGTGGATCAGGATGGGCAGGTTGCGTTCCGGCAGCGGACGAACGTCGCCCGGCAGATTGGCGACCGTCCCCGCGGCGCGGGCCATGCCTTCCAGCACGGGATTGACCGCTTCCAGGTGACTGGGGTTCGGCGCCAGGTGGATATGCAGGTCCACTTCCTTGCCCTCCTGGTCCAGGTATCTTCGCTTGGCGCCGCTGTGGTACTTCACGTCACCGGTCCATCCCGAATCGTTGCCCGTCTTGTTTACCCGCTGGACCGGATCCCTGAATTCAGCCAGTATATGCTCGTATGGCTTGTTCAGAATGTGTGCGAGGACGTTCAGCCTTCCCCGGTGAGCCATACCGATCAGGATGTTGCAGGTATTCTTCTCCGCGGCTTCGCCGATCACCCCGTCCAGGATGAGGATCATGGCGTCCAGGCCTTCGATGGAAAACCGGGTCTTGCCCGGGAAGGTCCGGTGCAGAAATTGCTCGAAGACCTCCACCTGCGTGAGCCGGTCCAGTATGTCCACGGCGCTGTATTCCTCCTCCGAGGGCCTGAACCGCCCCGTTTCCGCCGCTTCCTGCAACCATTCCCGCTCTCCCGGCACCTCGATGTGCATGTAGTCGTAACCGGTGGTCGAGGAATATACCCGCTTGAGTTTCTTGAGCGCTTCGGAGGCGTTGCCGCACTGCTTGCCCACCGGACCGCCGATCAGCGAGGAAGGCAGATGGCGCATCGCGTCTTCCGTCACGCCTTGCGCCGCCAGTTCCAGTTCCGTCAGCGGGTCGCCCAGTGCGGCGTCGTCGTCGGTCGCGAAGACGGAATAGGGAAAGTACCTTGGATCGGCCAGGGGATCCAGGTGCGCCCCGAGATGACCGTATTCCCGGACATTCTGGGCGAGATTGGCAATGAAGACGATCTGGTCGATATCAGCGGGACAAGCGGGGAAAACTGCCGGTGATTCCCCGGCGGATTCACCATCGAGAGAAGGGGTGAACCGGGTAAACAATTCACGGGTCGCCGCGTCGACGGAATCGGGGTCCTGAAGGTATTGTTCGTACAACGCGATCACGTAACCGGCGTTCGGACCATGAAACTCGCGCAAGAGATCCAAGCGTAATCCTCCGACTGGCGTCTGTCTCGACTTGGCGGGATGACCAAAAAATGTTGCCCGGTCCTGGACACGGCGCCTATGGTTCGTGCCATCACAGCCCGCCTGTGAAAATACCCACGGCCACCGGGAAAGGCAAATGAATTGTAGGGATTTGGGATGCGACGCAAAGCCTCGAAAGATGGGTTGGATTCCGGATTAGTACCTTGACTTTTGGCCTGCGGATACATTATTTCGAGTTTTCGGTCGCATTCCGTGCCATCCGGCATTTCCAAGGGGTATTGTTATCATGAATTTGAGCGGTCTGAAGGGCAGGACCGTCGGGGCGGCGGTATCCGGTGGACTGGACAGTTGCACGCTAACGCGCTGGCTCGCCGATCACGACGTTGACGTAGTGTGTGTCACGGCCGATCTCGGCCAGCCGGACGAAGAACGCATAGACTATGTCGCGGAACGAATGATGCGCTGTGGTGCGAAGGAAGCCGTGATTGTGGACGCAAAGGAGCAGTTGGCACAGGCCGGCGTCGAGGTCATCCAGTGCCAGGCGATGTACGAGGGGAACTACTGGAACACCACGGGTATAGCCAGGCACGTCACCGTACGGACCTTGCTGCCCGAACTCGAGAAACGCGGCATCGATATCCTGTCCCACGGCGCCACCGGGCGCGGAAACGACCAGGTCCGGTTTCAACTCGTCGCCAACATGATCGACCCCTCGGTAGAAGTCTACGCCCCCTGGCGCGACCAGGCTTTCCTGGACGAGTTTCCCGGCAGAACAGAAATGATCGATTTCTGTGAAGCCCGTCAGTTGCCGGTACAGGCTTCCCATGAGAAACCCTATTCGACCGACGCGAATATCCTTGGATTGACCCACGAGGCCGGCCGTCTCGAATCACTCGATACGCCGGCGGGATTCATCACCCCCGGCATGGGAGTCCATCCCCGGGAAGCGCCGGATGCGCCCGAAACTTTTGCCGTCAGATTCGAAGAGGGCGTACCAGTTCGGATAAATGAGGATTTCGTCACCCCGCTGTCGGCCATCGAGACGGCCAACCGGATCGGCGGCAGGAACGGAATCGGCATTGGGATCCACACCGTGGAGAACCGGTTCGTAGGCATCAAAAGCCGGGGGGTCTACGAATCACCGGCCATGACGCTCCTCGGGCAATGCTACGAGTTTCTGCTGCAGCTTATTCTAGACCGCCGCGCGCGCCGCAGCTTCGACCAGTTTTCTGCGTTGATAGCGGAACAGATCTACCAGGGCTACTGGTACGACCCATCCACCCGTGCGCTCCGGGCTTCCGTGGACGTATTCAACCGGCTCGCCACAGGCACCATCCGGGTCGAACTTTACAAGGGCCAGGTTTCCTTCGTATCGGCCGTTGACGTCCCACACTCGCTCTATTCCGAAACGACGGCGTCCATGGAAGGCGTGGGAGACTTCGACCACAAGGATTCCGAGGGTTTTCTCGGTGTGCTGGGCGTCAGCGCAAGGGCACTCAAATCATCCGGCCAGACGCAATAAGCCGGCCTGGCGCCATAGACCGGCCTGGCACCATGAACCGGCCTGGCACCATGAACCAGCCTGGCACCATAAAACCGGCCTGGCACCATTCACCGGTCTGACACCATAACGTGGTAGGAAATACAAAGGGGGAAGCGTCGATGCCCGTCGGATCGAAAAACCAGGTGATTCCCGGTTGCGGTACGCATCATGTGGCCGTCCAGACCAGGGACTGGGACGCCTCGCTTCAGTTGTACCGGGACGTTCTGGGGATGAAATCCGTGGCGGTATTCGGACCCGAGGACCGCAGGATCATGCTCCTCGACACCGGGGACGGCAGCCATATAGAACTGTTCCAGCCCACGGGCGATACTCCGTCGCCGGGAAGCACGTCGCCCAACGATCCGGTTACACATATCGCACTGGCCACGACGGATGCGCGCACAGCCATCGAACATGTCCGTTCCCATGGATATGAAGTGACGGTCGAGCCGAAAGACGTCAATCTCGGCGGGCTGGATGTAACCGTCGCGTTCTTCAAAGGCCCGAGTGGCGAAGTAGTGGAATTCTTCCAGTTGCACTGATCCACTGCCGCTTCGGAAGCGAAATGCTGCCAGTGATTTTCGTAGCTTGTGAACGCACTTCCGCTCGTCCGCGAGCAGGATTCCGCCTCATGTACCGATTCTTCATGACCCTTGCCTTCGTCCTGGCGGCCGCGTGTCCCGTCACCGCCCAGGACTACGATGTCTCCGATCTTCAAACCCGCGCCGAATTATCCGATTTCGAAGAGACGACCAGGTACGAGGAGGTAATGTCCTTCCTACGGGCCACGGTACTCGCCTCCGACCGGCTTCATCTGACCGAATTCGGTTACACGACCGAAGGCAGGGCGCTGCCCCTGCTTGTCTACGGCGACGTCTGGGACGCATCCGCGGCGGAAATCGCCCTTACCGGGAAAACGAGAGTATTCATACAGGCGAACATCCACGCAGGTGAGGTCTGCGGCAAGGAAGCCCTGCTCATGCTTATCCGGGAACTGGCCTCCGGAGCGTACACCGACTGGGCCGATTCGCTGGTGTTGCTCATGGCACCCATTTACAACGCCGACGGCAACGAGCGGATCAGTTTGTACAACCGTCCGCGCCAACACGGACCCGTGGGGGGCATGGGACAGCGGCCCAATGCCCAGGGGTTCGACCTCAACCGCGACCACATGAAACTGGACTCCCCCGAGGCGCGATCCCTCGTCTGGCTCATGAACGAATACGATCCCCACGTGCTTATCGACCTCCACACCACGAACGGAACCGTTCATGGTTACCACCTTACCTACTCGCCGCCGCTGAACCCCAACACCGCAGGTCCGATCTTCGAAATGCTTCGTGGGCGTTGGCTGCCTGAAGTGCGCAGCGCCGTCAGGGAAGCCTATGGATGGGAATTCTACTATTACGGAAATGTACCCAGAGAAGGATCGAACCGCGCCCCCGGATGGTACACCTTCGATCACCGACCACGGTTCAACAACAATTATGTGGGACTTCGAAACCGTATAGCCATTCTGAGCGAAGCCTATTCCTACGCAACCTTCGAAGAACGCATCCTGGCCACCCTGGCCTTCGTGCGGGAGAATCTACACTACGCCCACCGGAACGCGTCTTCGATACGCGAAACCCTCGAATCCGTGGACCTGGAACCGGTCGTGGGACAGGACATGGCCGTACGTTCCGACTTTGCCCGGTCCGGGGACCCGGTCGAAATCCTGTTAGGTGAAGTCGAGGAGACGCGAAACCCCTACACCGGCGAAGTCATGTACCTCAGAAAGGAAGCCAGGAATCCGACTTCGATGTACGAATATGGACAATTCTCCGCTGTAGAGACGGAGCGTGCGCCCAGGACGTATTTCGTTCCCCCCTCCATGACAATCGTAATCGAACGGCTCACGGCCCACGGCATCTGGTTCGAGGAACTCTCCAGTCCACGCGAACTGGCGCTGGAGCGATTCAGGATAGCATCGTCGCAGGCCGCCGAGCGCCCCTTCCAGGGCAGACACGAGCGGACGCTGACGGGCGCGTACGAGCCGGTGGTCCGGACGCTGGAAGCCGGCACGCTGGTCGTACCGGTGGATCAGCAACTGGGCAGACTGGTATTCTACCTGTTGGAACCCCGGTCCGACGACGGTCTGGTTGCATGGGCGCTGATGGACGATGTCCTCTCGGGCGCGGAGTACTACCCCATTCTGCGTGAACCCGCTGACCGGTAACCACCCTGAATCCATTCACCATGGAGCCCGCATGCCCGGACGCGTCATCCTGGACACCGATACGGGAGTCGACGACGCCCTGGCCATTCTGTTGGCCATGCGGTCCCCCGAACTCGGTATCGACGCGATCACGGGCGTCTGCGGAAACACGCCCCTCGACCACTGCATGCGGAACATACTCATCACGCTGGACGTCCTCGATGCCGGGCAAAAGCCGGTTGTAGCCCGTGGCGAGGCCAGACCGCTGGTCCGTGAACTGTCCTTTGCGGGGGACATACACGGAGACGACGGACTGGGCGAGGTGACCCGGCTGGTGGATTCGGAAGGCACACGCGTCTATCCGGATCCGGTGCAACTGGAAAGTCCCATCCACGCCGTCGACCTGATCCTCGAAAGCGCGGACCGGCACCCGGATGAACTGACCCTGGTCGCCGTCGGTCCGCTTACCAACGTCGCGCGAGCCATCATGAAGGATCCGGAACGCATGCGCGGACTCCGGGAGATCATCATCATGGGCGGCGCTTTCGAGACCGGTGGGAATGTTTCACCGGTGGCGGAATTCAATATCCACGCCGACCCCCATGCCGCGCAGATCGTTTGCGATTCCGGGATCCCCCTGGTCTTCGTCCCGCTCGACGTGACCAGGCAGGCCTTCCTGGACGCCGGTACGATAGGCCGATACGCCGGCGAGGGAAGCGCCAGGGCGACCTTCGTGCGGGACTGCACCGCCCGGTACGTCGCGTTTCACCGGCGCAACCGGGGAGTCAACGGCTGCTTTCTTCACGACCCACTTGCCGTGGCCGTCGCCATCCGGGAAGACCTCGTTACGAAGGTGCCGGCCCGGGTGGACGTGGAAACCGCCGGTGATCTCACATCGGGGATGACGGTGTCGGACCTCCGTTCAGCGCGATGGGGCGAACCGAACGCGAGGGTCTGCACCGCGTTGGACGTTCAAGCTTTCATCAGGCTGTTCGAGGAAAGGGTGCTCGCATGATCTTAAGAGACCGCACGGCCATCGTCACCGGCGGCGGACAGGGAATCGGCCGGGCCATATGCGGAATCTTCGCGGAAGAAGGCGCTACCGTCGTCGTCGTGGATATCGATGCAGACCGTGCAGGGGAGACGGCTCGCCAATTGAATGAGAAGGGCTACCCCGCAAGAGCCGTCCGGACGGACGTCTCCGTCGGGGCGGAGATCGACGCCCTGGTCGACGGGGCCGTCAAGGACTACGGCCGCGTTGACATACTCGTGAACAACGCGGGACTCGCCCTGTTCAGGTCAGTGGAACTGTGCACGGAGGCAGAATGGGACCGTGTTATGGCAGTAAACCTCAAGGGACCGTTTCTGCTCGCAAAGGCCCTTTTGCCCGCGATGAAAGCGCAGCGGTCCGGGGCCGTGATCAACCTGGCCTCGGTGGCGGGGAAGACCGGCGGTGTGGTGTCCGGCGCGCCCTACTCGGTATCCAAGGCCGGAATCGAGTGCCTGACCAAGTCGCTGGCCCGGGAACTGGCGCCGTTCGGGGTACGGGTCAACGCCATCGCGCCCGGAATAATCGATACCGCCTTGACCGCCAATCACGATCCATCGTTCGTCGAAGCAATCCCCCTGGGAGGGAAGGGTGAACCCCGGGACGTGGCCGAGGCGGCGCTGTTTCTGGCATCGGACAGGTCGCGGCACATCACCGGCGAGATCCTGGACGTCAACGGCGGCCTGCTGATGGACTGACCGGGCCCCGGCACCGTATTGCTGATGGACTGACCGGCACCCTGGCATTCATGTCGATCGTAAGGACGGGAAGTTGCCTGCCATGACCGCAGCGGTTTCAAATTTCGCCGTGGATGTCGTTGACCGGTATGCGAAGGATCCCGGCAGGGTCGCCCTGCAATGGCAAAAAGCCGGCGCCGTGGCGACGGACGTCACCTTCCTGGATCTGAAAATACGTTCCGAAAAGGTCGCCCACGTGCTTCACCGTCACGGTGTGCGCCCGGGCCATCGGGTATTCATCCTGCTTCCTCCCTGCATGGCCTGGTGGGAGTCGATAGTTGGATGCATGCGGGCCGGCGCCGTGGCCGCGCTGGGGCAGGACGCATCCGATGCGCGGTTACTAAAGGATCAGATCATTCAGTCCCGATCGACGCTCGTAATCGCGTCGGCCTCGCTTGCTGACCAGGTCGGCCGCATCATGGATGGCTGTACCGGGATCGCCCACTGGTTCTCCGTCGGCTGGGAGCGCGAGGGCTGGGTGGACTACGACCGCCGCGTCTCCCTCGCTCCGGCCGGGTTCAAGGCGGTTGAGACCCGGGAAACCGACCCCTGTATCGTCGTGTACGACCGGGGAACATCAGCCAGCGGAACAACACACCGGCACGGCGATGAAGGCTACGATCTGGAGCAGCTCGACGCGTGGCGCGACGGGCTGGCCATCGCGGTGCACGACGCCTCCGAGCATCCATGATACCCGCGCTGACCGACCACCTCGTCCTGGAGCTGACCACGCAGTTGCCGGGTCCCTACTGCGCCATGCTGCTCGCAGATCTCGGCGCCAGTGTGATCAAGGTGGAGCCGCCCGGCGGAGATCCCCTGCGCCGTTTTCCCCCGGCTTTCGCCAGTGTCAACCGCGGCAAGCGGAATATCGTGATCGATTTAAAAAAGGAAGCGGGCGGGGAGGTCATGCGCCGCCTGGTCAGACGGGCGGACGTCGTGCTGGAGGGATTCCGGCCTGGCGTGGCCGGACGGCTCGGCGTGGACTACCCCTCGGTAAAACACCTCAATCCCGCCATCGTGTATTGCTCCATTTCGGGGTTTGGCCAAGAAGGCCCCTACCGGAACCGCGCCGGTCATGACATCAACTATCTCGCGATCGGTGGTCTGCTGGGACGCGGCGATCCGCCCGCGGTCCCTCCCGTTCTGATTTCGGACCTGTCCTCTGGCCTGTACGCCGCGCTGGCCGTTTCCGCCGCGCTGATGCACCGGACGGCCACGGGAGAGGGTCGCTTTATCGATCTGTCCATGACCGACTGCATCCTGTCCTGGATGGCCCTGGATATCGCCACTGCCGCGCAGGAACCTAACGCGGCGCGACAGCAGTTTCTCGGAGATATCCCGCACTATGGTGTATTCGAGACTTCGGACGGCCGGCACATCAGCCTCGGGATCGTCCACGAGGATCATTTCTGGACCCGCCTCTGCGATGTCCTGGGACTGGAAGACTGGCGGGACTGGTCCTCGGGAAAACGGTTGAACAGGGCGGCCGCGATACAGGGAAAACTCCAGGCCGTTTTCGCCACGGATTCCTGCCACGAATGGGACCGAAGGCTGCGGGAAGCCGATGTGCCCTGTGCCCCCATTTACAACCTTGACGAGCTGACGGACGATCCTTATATACAGTACCGGAATCCGTTTTACAGTCTCGAAGCTTCCGATCAGTCGGCGAGCCGTCAGGTCAAAGCGCCATACCGAACAGATGCGCCGGAGGCCGAAGCACCGCTCCCGCCTCCTGTCCTGGGCGAAAATACACGGCAGGTACTCTCGCAGTCCGGGTACGACGACGGTGAAATCGACCGCTTGATACAACAGGGTGCAGTACACGAATCCCATAACGGGGAGAAGTAACCGAATCCTAAAGGAGATATCATGAGCATCCGCGTGAGAAACTGGCGCGACCAGGCACCTTACGTCGGGCATATCAGCGCGTTGGTCTGGACGCTGTACCAGTCCCATGACAAAGACGAAACGTCTCCGCCGGACGTAAACCGGCTGCATGGGATCAACAGCTTCGTCAAGCACGGGCTGCAAGGCCACCAGCATTCGGACCACCACAGTCACGACAGTATCGAGCAGTTGTACTTCATACTACGGGGGCGCGGCCAGCTCACCATCGGCGACGACAAGGTGGATGTCCGGGACGGTACGGCCGTCTACATGCCCGTAAACGTGCCTCACCAGGCCTTCAACGACGGAGATGGCTGGATGGAGCATCTTATCGTCAGTTGCCCGCTGGACGAAATCCGGGAGGGCACGTCCGCGGTCCGGGACTGGCGCGACGTCCATCCGGTGGTGCTGGGAGACGGGACCGTATCCTGGCCCCTGTTGCTGCGCGAAGAGGAGGCCCCGGCCGGCGAAGGCGGCGTTCTCCAACGCGTCCATAGCGTGACCCGCTACGCCGTCCAAGGACGCCGGGAGACCGACTGGCAAGAGCTGGACGGGATTGAGCTGGTCCACTACGTGATCAGCGGATATGGGACCATCGAAGAGCTGGACGATAACCAGCAGTTGGTCACGGAAGGCTCCGCGGTCCACGTACTTCCAGGCGAAGCACACAGATTCATAAACCAGGGCGAAGGATGGTTCGAATACGTCACGTTCGCGGTCGAAGTAGGAGAAATCGAGGTGCCGGATGAATCCGACCAGGACGAGGACTCCGATGAAACGGCCGTGCAAGCCGGCGAGGCGGAAGCCGCCGCCGCTACGGTATTGACGGATGTCGATTGGGATGAAGCCGACGCTGTGGAAACCGAAGAAGAAATCGAGGAATCGGTGACTTCCGACGCGACCGAAGAGGATGTGGACGAGGCCGAGGCTGCAGTCGAATTGGAAGATGACGACTCCGGCGAAATCGAAGCTGCAGCCGATGAAACTGACGAGGATGCGGGGGACGAGGATGCGGGGGACGAGGATGCAGGAGACGCGGAGGAAGATGACGACTCCGGCGAAATCGAAGCTGCAGCCGATGAAGCAGACGAGGATGCGGGGGACGAGGATGCAGGAGACGCGGAGGAAGATGACGCGGAGGAAGATGACGACTCCGGCGAAATCGAAGCTGCAGCCGATGAAGCTGACTCGGTAGAAGATGATGATGCCGAAGAAGATTCTGACGCGGTAGATGACGATGACGCGGAAGTCCAGGATCTGACCGATATCGGCGAGGATCAGGAAGAAGACGGTGACGTCGACGACGCTGGAGTCGCCGAAATAGACGATGACGCCGAAGTAGACGATGACGCGGAAGTCGAGGATCTGACCGATACCGGCGAGGATCAGGAAGACGCGGAAGACTACGATGACGCCGAAATAGGCGATGACGCGGTAGAAGACGATAACCTGGAAGAAGATACTGACCCGGACGACGATGACGCGGAAGTAAACGACCTGGCAGATACTGGCGAGGATCAGGAAGACGCGGAGAACGCCTCGATCGAAGCAGAGGAAGAAGACGGGACAGACGATTCATCAGGGGACGAGGAAGAGGAAGATTTCGACCTGGAAGACGATGACGCGGAGTTCGATGTCGAAGCCGAAGATGAAACCGCCGTGGAGGACGAAGCGGGGGATGAGGACGAGGATTCCCCTGATGCGGACAGACGGTAAACGAAAGCGTACGTGAACAACCTACCCGCCCGATCGTTCGGGCGAACCGGCATGCGTCCGGCGGCATTGGCCATGGGAGCCGCCTTTCTGCACGAGAGCCCCGAGGCAGTCGAAGCCATCCAGACCGCCCTGTCGCTGGGCATCAACTATTTCGATACCTATCCGGGCCACCACGAGGAAAAGTGGGGAGAGGCGCTCTCCGGCGTACCCCGTTCCTCCTACTACCTCCAGGCCAAGATCGGCACCCATCCCGATCGAAAAAAGGATTTCTCGGGGGACGGCGCCAGGTGGAGCCTGGACCGCAGCCTGCGGGACCTTAAGACAGACTATCTCGACTCCGTTCTCGTACACGATCCGACCGATGTGGATGAATTGCTGCACGAAGGTGCGGTATTCGACGTGCTGCGCCAATTGAAAGCGCAGGGCGTGGTGAGGAACATCGGGCTCGGCGCCCGGTCCCATGACTGGCACGTCCGGCTGATCGACGAAGGCATTTGCGACGTCTCCCTGACCTTCCTGGACTACACCCTGGTCAACCAGTCTGCCGCCGCAACCATCTTTCCATCGGCCAGAAAGCACGAAACCGGAGTAATCCTGGCCAGTGTGCAGGGCATGGGACTGCTGACCGGATCGGAACCCGATCCCGAGCGGGAGCGGGGCATGCATCCCGGATCCGAGCCGAGGGCGCACGGGATCTGGACCTGGTGCCGTGAGCACGGCGTCAACATTCGTCACCTGGCCATCCAATTCTGTCTGGCTGCGCCGGTGGACAGCGTGGTCATGTTCGGCCCGGCTTCTATCCGGCACGTGTACGATGCTTACGAGGCCGCCACGGAAACCATTCCACCCGATATGTGGGAGAAACTCGAGCACGACTTCGGCATCCGGCTCGGGATGAGTGACGGGCCGTCGTAACTACTGCAGCGTTCTTCAATGGAAACCCGCTCATCATGAGGCAATCTCGACCTCGTCCATTCCTGACGCCAGCATCACACGGAACCCGGTCCGCATGTCCTCCAATCCTGGCGCCAGCATCTCACGGAACCCTATCCCCATGTCCTCACTGACCTTCTCGCCCCGCGTACCCGTCATCGACGCGAATGTATGCGTGGGCAATCACCATACCGGACCATCGCCCTGCCAAAGTCCCGCGCATCTACTCGGCGAAATGGATTTTCACGGCGTCCGGCGCGCCGTGATCTATCACGCCCAGGGAGAACAGATAAGTCCGACCGACGGCAACATGCACCTGGAGGACTGGCTCGACGCGGATGAAAGGCTCATCCCTCAATGGTCGGTCGCCCCGGTGGAAACATCCATGCGGCAGATCGCCGAACTACACCGACGGGGCCGGGTGAAATCCGCCCGCCTGCACGATTGCCAATCCGCCGGCCTTCCGTTTCTCCCATGGGGTTACGACGACCTGCTGTCCTTACTCTCGAGCGAGAGGATTCCGCTCTGGATCCCGTTGATGGACGTGGAAGCGGATCACCTGGTCACGACGCTGAAGGCTTATCCGGACCTGTGCACGGTGCTCATCGGTGCGCATTACACCCACGCGCTGGTCGTACGGGGGCTGCTGGAAGCAAATTCCAATACCATGCTGGAACTCAGCCGCTACGAACCCATCGGAGAAGTGGAGGCGCTCGTGGATCGTTTCGGTGCGGATCGATTCGTATACGGGTCCTGGTATCCAAGGTACGCCATGGGTCCAATCCTGTTCTATCTGCATCACACGCGCATCAGCGAGGATGATCTCGCCCGGATCTGCGCCGGAAACGTCGAGCGGCTGCTCGGACTCACGGAGGGGTCATGATAGACGGCACGAGGGTGATCGATTACCACGGGCACGTGGGCAGATGGGAACGTTACGGCATGGTGGACGACCCGGAACTCATCCTGGGTGCCATGGATGCCGTCGGAATCGATATTGCGTGCCTGTTCCACATATTCCATCCGGACGGCACGACGGGCAACGATCTGACCGCGCAATTCGTCGCCCGGAACCCGGACCGCTTCGTGGGCTTCGCATACGTTTCCCCTACCATGCCCGACCGCATGGTGCCCGAACTGGAAAGGGCGATCGACAAGCTCGGGTTTCCGGCCATCAAGCTCTACCCGCCCTATACGCCCTGGCCCTTCAACGAGGAACCATGGCATCCGATCTATGAATTCGCCCAGGACCGGGGCCTGGCCATCATCTTCCATACAGACCATTTCATCAACAGCCGTCCCCGTTACTTTGAAGACCTCGCGCCGGCCTACCCACGGGTGAATTTCGTTTCCGCGCACTGCGGCAACGTGCCTGAAGCACGCGCGGAAGCCATCGCCGCCGCGCAGAAATTCCCGAATGTCTACCTGGAGACCTGTTCGACCTACCGGACGCCCGGCGTGATCGAAGAACTGGTGGAAAAGGGCGGAGCCGACCGCGTGCTGTACGGATCGGACATGCCCCTGATGGATCCAAGGCCGCAGATCGGAAAGATCATCACTGCCCGGATCTCAAACGAGGCGAAACGCATGGCGCTGGGTGAGAACGCGGCCCGGCTGCTGGGCATATAGGACATCTGACGTATCCTTCTGATTCTGATCGACCACCCTCGACCTGGAGGTTTGCGTGATTCTCGGCCAAGCTGAACTGCACAACGTACACGAATTGCTGGACGATCCCGGAGGACAGGGCAGCATCTGTTGCCGCGTACCGAATGACCTGCGCGTGACTTTAAACGAATCGGCGAAAAACAACGCGCTGCAGGCAACGGGGTGCGAAATCCGATTCAACCTGGAGGGGTCACGGGCGGTCATCACGCTCCAAAGCCCCGAAGGTCCGACACTTGCGGAAGTATACCAGGGCGATTTCTTCAGCGCCCTGCACATCGTCGACGCAACGCCGACGCGGATTGTCGTGGAACGTCCGGAGTCCGAGCCGGATATGCGCAAGGTAACTCCGTCCAACGCGCGCTTCGACACCGGCCTTACCCGCGTAGTCCTGCCGTGGCGTCCCGCCGTCCGGCTGATCTCCATCGAGGGCGAGACATCGCTACCGGGACCTGAGCAGTCGCCGGACACCCGCTACCTCGCCTACGGTTCGTCGATCACCCACGGCAGCACGGCCGTGCGGCCCACGGGCACGTACCCCGCCCGCACCGCCGAACTGCTCGGCACCGACCTGTTCAACCTGGGCTTCGGCGGAGGCGCCCACATGGAAGCGGGCATGGCGGATTACATCGCCGGGCGAGAGGATTGGCACGTCGCGACGCTCGAGATGGGCATCAACGTAGTCCAGTCCTTCGAAGTGGACGAGTTTCATCGGCGCGTGGAGTACTTCGTAACGACAATTGCTGACGCCCATCCCGATGACTGGATCTTCTGCATTGACATCTTCCCGTGCCGATATGATTTTACGGGCGTCGAAAAGTGCGAGACTTTCCGGTCCATCGTGGCGGAGCGGGTCCGGCAACTGGACCGGCCGAAGCTGGTGCACGTTCCGGGAGATGCCATGCTTCGGTCAATCAACGGTCTTACGGTGGATCTCGTGCACCCGGCCCCCGGTGGGTTCGAAGAGATGGCGCGGAACCTGTCGGATATCATCAGTACACATCGAAAATAGACGGTATCAGCACGTAACCGGCAAAGATCCTTTCATCATCCAGCATACCAAAGGGGAAACAAATGGAAACCATCCGGGTAGGCGTGGTCGGCGCAGGCACCAATACCGTGGCCATGCATATACCGAAACTCCAGGCGATCGAAGGGGTGGAGATCGTCAGCGTCTGCAACCGCAGTCGCGCATCCTCGGAACGCGTGGCCGCGCAGTTCGGCATACCGACCGTCTACGAGACGTGGACCGAACTGATCGAGGCCGACGATACCGATGCCATTGTCGTCGGCACCTGGCCCTACCTCCACTGCGCCACCACCTTGGCGGCCCTGGCAAACGGCAAGCACATCCTGACCGAGGCGCGCATGGCCATGAATCTCGAAGAGGCCCAGCTCATGCACGACGCCGCGCAGAGCAACCCGGATCTCGTCGCCCAGATCGTGCCTTCCCCCATGACGCTCTGGGCCGACAAGACCATCCAGCGCCTGATCGCGGAAGGCTACGTGGGCGACATACTCAGCGTGGAACTCCGCTCCTCCGGCAGCGACTTCATCGACCGCGACGGCCCCATGCACTGGCGGCAGAACGTCGATTTCAGCGGAATGAACATCATGACCATGGGCATCTGGTACGAGGCCATGCGACGCTGGGTAGGGGATCCGCTGTCGGTGTATGCCCAGGGCAAGACCTTCACGAAAATGCGCCGTGATGCCGAAACGGGCGTAATGCGCGCCGTTAAGGTGCCGGAGCATATAGACATCGTGATGGACTTGATTTGCGGCGCGTCGGCCTATGTCAAGATTTCAACGGTCCAGGGACTCGCCGACGAAAGCGACGCCACGATCTATGGCAGCGAAGGAACGATCCGCATGGGCGACGGGAAAATCTACGGGGCGCAACGTGGAGACGACGCCCTGGCCGAGATTGAAATACGTCCCGAAGACCACGCGGAATGGCGTGTGGAAGAGGAATTCGTCAATGCCATCCGCGGCCTCGAAAAGGTTTCCCACACGCCTTTCGACGTAGGCGTCAAGTACATGGAATTCACCGAGGCAGTGACCCGCAGCATGGCGGAAGGCAAGGCCATAGCCCTGCCGCTCTAGGCGGTAAATGACCAGGAGCCGGGAAACTGCACGCGGAAGTTTTGTTTTTAACTGAATTGCGGCTTACTTGACCGGGCAAGCGGGGTTACGGTGAAGTGACGCGGTCTGCGTAGGCCAGGACCGCGTCGATCATGTCCTGCGAGGCCGATTCGTTCACGACGGTGAAATCCGCCATGGCGATGGGACCGCCCTTCTCGATGTTTTCGATCTCGGCGTGGTCCCGCATCCGCGCCTCGTTCGCCGTGAGAGGCCGCATGCGGAAATGGGGGTCGGTCCGTGCGTCGTGCACGCGGTTTTCGAGGCGGGCGTAACGGATCTTCGGCGCGGAGGCGACGGCCACCACGTGGACCCGGTCGCCGTAGGCTTCTTTCAGGATCTTGTGCTCCGACCAGGAATAGAGTCCGTCGATCACCACGTGGCCTTGTTTCAGGCCTTCTTCGATGGCGGGCAGCGAAAGCGTCGCGAATGCGCCCATCCCGTGGTCGCGTCGCAAGCGTTCCCGCATCTCCTTTTCGTTCTCCGGATTCACTTCACGGCCTTCTTCCCTGAGCCGGTCTATCGTCACCTGGCCGAAACGGATATGGCGCCAGCCCCGGTCTACCAGGCATTCGGCGGCCGTCGACTTGCCCGATCCGGTCATGCCTACAATGGCGACGATGAAGTGCATTTCGAGTCCGGCCGTTTTCAGTGAAGGAGTCGGAAGCCGAGGAGTCCCGGGGATCGATCTTCCTCCCCGGTCCATGTCAAAACCGGGCTGAATATACAGTTTTCTCGAGGTCCTGTCAAAGTGGATGTGCACGGGGTATATTGTCCTTGACGATGTACTCGCGGCCGGTTTGTATTAAGACGCTTCTCTTCTTCTAATACACCGAAATTCCAGTGCATGGTGGCAACGGAGGAACAGCATGGCTGAACAAGTACCGGAGCGCGTCGGAAGTCGATTCCAGCTCGAGACCGAACTGTCTCGGGATCTCGGTCTGGTAGCGGCCACGACGATCATCGTCGGCGGCATCATCGGATCTGGTATATTCGGCGCGCCTGCGGGCATCGCGGCCGTGCTGGGATCACCGTCGCTGTTCCTCCTCGTCTGGGTGATCGGCGGCCTGCTCTGCTTCTCAGGCGCCCTGTGTTTCGCCGAACTGGGCGCAATGATGCCCCGCACGGGCGGGATCATCGTGTACCTGCGCGAGTCCTACCCGCCTTTCGTACCCTTCCTTTATGGTTGGACGGAGACCGCCGTGATCTGTCCCGGCGCCCTGGCCGCCGTCTCCATGATCTGCACTTCGTACGTCGGTTACTTCATCCCGGAAATCTCGCTCGAGAACGTCCTTATTCAGGCCGGACCGCTCATGGTCTCGACGCAGCACCTGGCCATTTTCGCCGTCCTGGGGCTGCTGTGCGCCATAAACTGTGTAGGCGTGCGTTTCGGCGGCATCATTTCCAACCTTTCCACCTTCGCCAAGGTCGCGGCACTACTCGCACTGGTGTGCCTGGCCATGATTGTCGGTGGATCCGCGGAGAATTTCTCTACGCCGTCGGCCACAGGCAGGGAAATGAGCCTCTTCGGCGCGCTGGGTACGGCCATGGTCGGCATCCTGTTCTCGTATAACGGCTGGTACAATACCAACAACGTCGCGGGCGAGGTGAAGGATCCGCGTCGGGTACTTCCACTGGCCATCATCATCGGCCTGAGCCTGTGCATGCTGGTCTACCTGGCGGTCAACTGGGCGTACCTTTACGTCATGAATATCGACGAAATCGCCCTGTCGAACCAGATTGCGGCCGAGGTTGCGGAAAGGCTGATCGGTCCGGTGGGCGGGTCGCTTACCTCGCTTGCGGTCATCGTGGCCACCTTCGGAACGCTCAATGCCAACATCATCTACATGCCGCGTATCGCCTATGGCATGGCTCGCGAGCGCCTGTTCTTCAGCTGGTTCACCCGCGTCCATCCCAGGTTCCGCACGCCTTCGAGATCGATAACGACTTTGACCGTCCTTGGAATGGTCTGGAGCCTCGTCGGGAACTTCATGGAAATCGTCCTGGCCGTGATGTACGTGCTGTTCGTTTTCTACGTGCTGACCGTAATCGCCGTGTTCATCCTGCGCCGCAAGTATCCCGACGAGCCCCGGCCTTTCAAGGTGTGGGGCTATCCCGTCACGCCGCTGTTCTTTATCGTCGTATCCCTCGGATACATCGCATCGACGGTTCTTTTCAGTTTCAGCGAAGCGCTTCCGGGGATCATCGTACTGCTCCTCGGAGTGCCTGTTTACCTGCTCTGGTTCCGCAGGCAGGTGATTCATGAATAGCCATCAGATTCAGGAGTAGAGGAGTTTCAGATGCCCAGTATGAACGGCGGCGAAGCACTGGTCAGGTCGCTGCATTCACATGGCGTGGAAGTCGTTTTCGGCCTTCCGGGCGCCGGTCAGTATGAAGCCATCGACGCGATCTACAGGCAGGAAGGCATGCGGTACATCACGACACGCAACGAACAGGCGATCAGCTACATGGCCGACGGATACGCGCGCGTGAGCGGCAAGCCGGGCGTGGGTATCGCGGTTGAAGGGCCCGGGTTCTTTAACACGACGGCCGGACTGGCCACCGCCTTTGCGCAGTCGTCGCCCGTTCTGCTCATCACGGGAGACCATCACGGCGTGTCCGTACCCGGCCGTTCCAGTCACGACAGCCTGGGAGAGTATGGAGCCTATTCGAAATGGGCGGGGCGGGCCGACACCCCGGCGGACATCCCCGGCCTGGTGCGGGAAGCATTCAGGCACCTGAACACGCCGCGTAAGCGCCCGGTCATCCTCGAGATAGGCCCCAATGTATTCCGGGCCGAAGCGGCGGTGGACTTTCCGGAAGCCGAGACCCATTCACCCGCGGCGGGCGATTCGGGACAATTGGATCGCGCGGCCAGGCTGCTTGCGGAATCGAAACGGCCGCTGATCTGGGTCGGCGCCGGAGCGTCCGAAGGCGCGCCGCTGGTCAGGAAGATCGCGGAACACCTGGGCAGTCCGGTCGTCAGCAGCCGCAGCGGCAAGGGCATCCTTTCGGCGCGGCATCCCCTTTCGCTTGGGATGTTCGAGGCGCGCTTCAAGCCGCTTAAAGACCGCGTGGACGAATGCGACGTGATCCTGGCCGTGGGCACGGCGACCGACATGAGCGGACGCCTGGGTGCGCAGACGGTGATCCGGATCGATGACGATCCCGACGAAATCGGCCGGGACGGTGCCCATACGCTCGGTATCCAGGGTGACGCCACGATGAGCATGGAGGTCCTGTACCATAGCCTGTCGGGCCTGTGCGATCCCAGGGCCAACGTCACCGAGGACATCCAGGCGGTCAATACCCACCGGTTCGGTCCCGGGGAACAGCTCCAGCCCCAGGGCGCTTTCATGGACGCCATGCGGGCGGCCATCCCGGACGACGGGATCCTCGTGGGCGGGATGAACCAGATGGGGTATTACAGCCGGAATTACTACCACTCCTATTCGCCCCGTGGATACCAGACTTCCTCGCATCACGGCACGCTGGGCAGCGTGTTTCCCGTGGGCATCGGTCTCAAGATCGGGCGGCCCGACCGCGCGGTCGTCGTAGTTTCCGGCGACGGGGGCATCCTATACAACCTCCAGGAACTCGCCACGGCCGTGAAATACGGCGTAAACGTCGTGACCATCGTCTTCAACGACAACGCCTACGGCAACGTATGGCGGGCCCAGGTAGAGGAATTCGATGGCCATGTCATCGGCACCGAACTCCACAATCCCGATTTCGTCAAACTGGCCGAAGCCTATGGGGCAAGTGGCGTGCTCGCGGAGGACGCCGCGCAGTTGGAAGCGGCAGTCAGCGAAGCCGTATCGGCGGACACCCCCACGGTGATCGAGGTGCCGGTCGGCCCCTGGGAGAGAAGGTACTAGCCGGGGCTGCCGTGTACGTCGAGAATTGCCGGATCAGGACCGGGAGATCGGGAATAGCCGGATCAGGACCGGGAGATCGGTGGAAAGCATCTGCCGTACTGCCGGGCGTTGCAATCGGCTGGACGGGACGGGGCAGGCGGCCTGATCCCGTTCGCGGGGTTAACTCCGGACAACTCATAGCGCCCCTCAGCCGGGACACTTCCAATTCAGGTCGCATCCCGCTTTTTCCAGGATACGAACGCCTTCATTCCGGAACTGGTCTATGTTGCCTACGCCGTGCGAGTCGTCTCCGGGCACCACGGCGATACCCATTTTCAAGGCCTGCTCGAGTACCGGTCCGGAAATGTAGGGTTCGGACTGGCCTTTTTTAAGTGCGGCCAGGTTGAAGTCCATGATTGACCCGAGATCCCGGATCGCTTCCAGGTTGCGTACGACCCGGTCCCACACGAAGGGTTTGACGAGGCGCGTCCTGTAATCGGGGTCGAAGATGCGAACCAGGTCGAAGTGGCCTATAACCTCGGGCGAGAGTGTCGCGATCACTTCGTACTGCCGGTCGAAATAGGCGCAGTACAACTCGTCCACGCCCCCTGCAACTTCGGCGGCGGCCCGGTACCATTCCGGCGAACCATCGAACAACTCGTCGTTGACATGATGGACGGAGCCCACGATGTAGTCGGGCTCGAACTTCTTCCTCGCCTCGGGCACCCAGTGCTCGTACCCGCTGTACGCCTCCGTTTCGAAAGCCACCAGGATCCTGATTTCCGAAGCATACTTGTCCCTGAGACTGCGGCAGACCGACATGTAGTCGTTAAACCTCGCCTGTTGATCGGCGGCGTTCAACCCGGCGGCAAGCTCATCGGGGTAGCTCTGTTCATCCCGCTCCGGCGGCATGTGTTCGGTAATGCCCACCCAGGTGTATCCATGGGCTATGTACGCCTGGATAATGGCATCCAGCGAGTCTTCGGCGTGACAGCAGAACTGCCCGCTGTGGCCGCCGTGGACCGAGACGCGTTCAGGAGATGCGTCCATGCCCGTCCTTTCTTCGATGTCAAAGTTGATCAATACAGTGGCCGGCAGCCGGGTTGCGTGGGAGAACTATGCGATCCCCGCGGAGGTCCATGCCCGGTGCATGGCTTCCGAAGTCACCCTCAGGGCATCCTGCGGGGGCAGGGCGTTCACCCGAGCGCTGAAGGGTTCCGCCGTGACCGGTCCATCATACGCCATGTCGCGCAGCACCCCGAGGAACCGGGATATGTCGAGGACGCCGGTCTCGCCGGGCAGGCACCGTTCGTGGTCGATCTGCTCGTCGATGGGGATCCCGGCCGGCGCGTCGTTGACATGTACGTTGACCACGTCGTGATTGCCCAGTTTCGCCAGGTCTTCCCAGGTCCCGTGAGACGTATACCAGTGCCACAGGTCCAGCAGAAGCCCCACATTCGGCCCCAGGTCCCGGCATAGCGCCAACATGCCGTCCATGGTGCATATGAACTCGTGCTTCCTGTTCCTGCGCAGCGTTGCTGGGCCGATAAATTCCAGCCCGAACCGGCAATCGTGCTCCCCGAGGATCTCGGCCACGGGTTTCAGCCGTTCGACATGGAAGGCGTAGTTCGAGTCGAAATCCCGTTCATCCGAATACGGCATCACCACGGTGGTCGTCCGAAAGGCGCCGATCTCCCTTGCCATGGAGGCGTAAGTCCGTAGCGCGGACAGTTCTTCCGTCCACTTGCTCCGCGCGCCGTGCCATTCGATCGGCAATCCCCAGTTCCCGGGTCGCTGGCCAGCCCCATCGAAGCGTTCCTTTACCTCCTCGAGCGAGGAACGCCGGACCAGTTCGGCCACACCCGGCATGTCCAGATCGACGCCGTCGAAGCCGTACCGCACCGCCATTCCCTGCGTTTCGGAAAGGGAAGCGCGTATGCCAATCATGGCTGGATTCAGGTTCTTGAACATAAGAAAACCCGCACGAGGCGGGAATGGTAACGGGGTAAAGGGTGTGGTCTGGAGGCGTACTCCCTGTCGCGGTCTCGCGTTCGAGGCGGCCCGCACCGGGTCTCATCCGGTCTTGACGCGCTGAAATCGCTTCTTGCCGGCTCTCAGTAGCAGGACGCCTTCCTCGTCGAGATCACCAGTCCCGAGCATACGGTCGATTGCTGCCACCCGCTCGCCGTTGACGGACGCGCCGCCCTGCTCGATCAGCCTGCGCACTTCACTCTTGCTCCTGCCCAACTCGGCTTCCACGAACAGATCGACCACGTTGATGCCGGCTTCCAGCCGTCCCCGGCCGATCTCCACGGTGGGTACATCCTCTCCCCCTGCCTGTGCGCCGCCGAATACGTTCCTTGCGCCGCGCTCCGCCTGGACCGCCGCTTCCTCGCCGTGGGTGGTCTTCGTCGCTTCGAAGGCCAGGACGGACTTGGCATGGCGGATCTTCTCGCCCTTCAGGCCGCCGAGTTCCCGCACCTGATCCATGGGCAGGAAGGTAAAATGGCCCAGGAGTCCTTCCACGTCCCGGTCGTCCACGTTGATCCAGAACTGGTAGAAGTCGTAGGGCGAGGTCATACCGGGATCGAGCCACACGGCACCTTCGGCCGTCTTCCCCATCTTCTTGCCGTCCGAAAGGGTCAACAGGGGCGTGGTAACCGCCTGGGCAGCCTCCCGCTCTTTGCGCCGGATCAGGTCCACGCCGGCCACGATGTTCCCCCACTGGTCGTCGCCCCCGAACTGCATCGTGCAGCCGTACTCGCGGAACAGCATGAGGAAGTCGTAGGCCTGGAGGATCTGGTAATTGAATTCCAGGAAGGTCAGTCCCGTTTCCATGCGGGTCTTGTAGGCTTCGGCCGTCAGCATGCGGTTCACGCTGAAATGCTCGCCGATCTCCCGCAGAAACGTGATGTAGTTCAATCTGCGCAGCCAGTCGGCGTTATTCACCATCAACGCCCGGCCGCCGTCAAAGTCGAGGTAGCTGCTTAGTTGCTTCTTGATCCGGGTGATGTTCTGATCGATGGCGCCGGTCGTGAGTTGAGGACGGAGGGCGTCCTTGCCGCTCGGGTCGGGAATCATCGCCGTACCGCCACCCACGAGGGCGATGGGTCTGTGTCCACCGCGCTGCACGTGGGCCAGCATCATAATCTGTACCAGGTTGCCGATGTGCAGGCTTTTCCCCGTAGGATCGAAACCGATATAGCAGGTGACGGGTCCTTCGTCGAAAGCCCTGGCCACGGCCTCTTCGTTCGTGACCTGCGAGACGAATCCCCGTTCTTTCAATACCTCGAATGCGCTGGGCATGCTGGGTTCTTCCGGATTACAGGGACACGGACCGTCCCGTCCTCGATGATTCGTAGATGGCGAGGATCAGCGCGAGAGACTTCTTGGCCTCCTCGCCCGTTATGCGGGGCGTACCGCCGTGGCGGACCAGCCGGATCATATCCTCGATCACGTTTGCGGGCCCGTCGTAGGAAAAGGGATCGTCGATGGATTCGTCCGGTATGTGCCAGGTAGCCAGCTTGTTGCCGGCAGTGATGACCAATCCATCGGTGCCATGCAGTTCCACGCCGGCCGGGATGGTAACCGGACAGGTCGTCGTCCCAAGGATGGTTCCGACGGCTCCGCTCTTAAAGCGGATCATGGCCATGCCGAGGTCCTCGGACTCGATGTCGTGGTTGAACACCCCGATCTGTCCCTGGACGCTTTCGATCGGCCCCATGTACCAGACCAGCAGATCGATCTGGTGGACGGACTGGTTGATCAGCGAGCCGCCGCCGTCCAGTTTCCAGGTCCCGTGCCAGCCCTTGTAGTAATCGTCGTTCCGGAACCACTTGAGCCGGACCTCGCCCAGGATCATTCTGCCGAGACGGCCCTCGTCCACGGCCCGCTTGACCCGGACGTTATCGGCCATGTACCGCGCTTCGAAGTCTATGGAGAGGATTACGCCGGCGTCCCGGCAGGCCTCGATCATACGGTCCGCACGTTCCAGGTTCACATCGATCGGCTTCGTGGTAATCACGTGCTTGCCGGCCTGCGCGGCCTCCAGGGCGAAATCGGCGTGCGTACCGCTCGGGGTCATGACGTTGATGACGTCGATGTCGTCGCGATCGAGCAGGCGCCTGTAGTCCTCGTACCAGTCGACGCCATAGTCTGAAGCCGCCTTCCGACCTCTTTCTTCGTCCAGTTCGGCCACCGCCACGAGCCTGGCGCCGTCCGTCTCATGAATGCAACGGGCGCGCACGTTGCCCATACCAAGTCCAATCACGCCGAACCCGACGGTATCGGTGCTCAAGTAGATCTCCTCATCATTTTATTGGGAAATTCAGGTTCGATTCGGACCGGAATCAGGCCCACCGGACCGTCGTGCGATGCAACGCCACTCATTCTTCGAACCGGCCCGATCCTACGGTCAGGAACTCGCCCGCCAGCAATTCGCGAAGGATCTCAACCTTGTCTCCCGTGCGCCGGTGCAGGTCCGACAGGACCTCCTCCCCGGCAAGCTCGTCGACGCAGCCGACGTGCTCCACGTATTCTGCCACGAGATCCTCGTTCCATTCTCCATCGATATTGGCGGTAACATAGACCGAAAAGGTTTTGATCGGCATGGGATACTCATCCGGGATCATCACCTGTACATCACGAATCACTTCATTCACTCGAATCGACTGAACGCTTTTGTCCTTCAACTCACTAATCATATCGTTGAGATCGGTGAATGTAAGCTTCATGGGTAGGCTCCTCTCCGGCCACGGGCCGTATACCTGCAGATCGGTATGACAGCACAAGAATGAAGGTCGCTACGCGGGCGGTCCCGCTCAACGAATTGCGGCCCGAAAATTCGGGAATTCCTTTCGTGGCATTTATCTGTTCTAAGGCTACGCCGAGGGGGCGGGGATGTCAAGCGGTTTTTGGCTGGTATACGCACGGATTTCCACGGCCCCGCACACCCTCCGGACAGCCTCCCCGATCCGTTCGCGAAACAATGAATTGCGACGAGTCCGTCCTTGACACGGCCGCCGGGGTTTCCTACTTTGGCTACGGTTGTATACTGGAGTAACTGGCGTAAGTTAGCGCACGCACAATGACTGTTTTAGACAATCCGAGGGCACGTAGCGGAAGGGAGAACTCCATGCTGGATGAAATCCTCGCCCAGGAATATCCGAAGACAGAAAAGCTGAAAAACGGCGCGAAGGTTACGATCCGCCCGCTGGAGTCGAACGACGTGGAAGCGCTCTATGTGTTTTTTCAGTCGATTCCGCGCAAGGATCGGATCTTCCTGAAGGACGATATACGGGACAAAAGCATCATCGAGGGCTGGTGCAGTTCAATTGACTGGGACATTGTCATACCGATCGTGGCGATCGTGGACGGTGAAATCGTTGCCGAGGTTTCGCTGCATCGCGAGCGCCGCGGCTGGAAGAGCCATATCGGGAAACTGCGCCTGGTCGTTCACCCCGAATACCGCCGCCAGGGCCTGGCGGTCGAGATGGTAAACGAGGTGATCTCCGTCGCCCTTCACACCGGTTCCATCGAGCAGCTCAATGCCGAATGCATGGTGGATGCCCAACGTGGCGCGATCCTGCTGCTGCAACTGGTCGGTTTCGTGCAGCGCGCCCTCCTGCCCGACCAGGTCCGCGACATCGAGGGCAGCCTGCATGACCTGGCCCTGCTGTCCTATACCCTCCGAGATCAGGAAGACTTCCCGGCGCTCGACTAGCGCTCTTCCGGCTCTGGACCGGCGCCGGCCGATTCCCGTACATCTCAGAACAGACTCAACTGCCGTTCGAAATCGGGGACTACGGTGTCCAGTCCGAGCAGCCGCTTCATCCGGTTGCAGTCGGTGGGCGAATGTCCCGAATAGTAGTTGTTGAAAAACCCGTAGAGCGTGTCCACCCTGGGAAGGATGTCCCTCTTCAGCCGCTCGGCCCACTTGATGAGATCCTGGGTGCGGTCGACGACGGATTCTCCTGTAGTGGCGGATTCGCGGGTCCTCCGTGTCCCCCATCCAGCGGATATAGGTGAAGTCGGCGGTGATCTCGGGCACGATCGGCATGACTTTGGGATAGTCCTGCATGGTCCACGCCATGCCGTGCGTCCTGAGGAGATCGAATACCTCAGCCTTGACCCAGGATGGGTTCCGGAATTCGAAGGCGAACCGGAAGTCCCTGGCAGACAACAGGCCTAGAAATGTCTCCACGCGGTTGAAGGTTTGCGGATTACACTGAAAAGCAGGTGGAAGTTGAACCAGCAGGCAACCCAGGCGGTCGCCCAGGAGCGCCATGCTGGCCAGGAAGGAATCAAGAAGTTCCTCCGTTTCCACCAGCCCCCGTTCGTGGGTGATCGCGCCCGGCATCTTGGCCGTGAAATGGAAGCCAGCCGGTGTGCGGTCGCGCCAGCCGACAACCACTTCCGGTTTGGGGATGAAATGGAATGTACTGTCTATTTCGAGGGCGTCGAAAACACGGGCATAGTACCGCAGGAGGTCTTTGCGGTCGGCGTCTCGGGCGTAGAAGGTTCCGGACCAGTCCCGGTAGGTCCAGCCCATCGTGCCGATATGCAGGGAACCGGGTTTAAGGGGCATTTCCGCTCCATGCGGCCCAGCCGGACTCGCCAGAACGAGCCTTCACCCGTCCTGAGCTGCCGGACTCGCCTGGATTCACTCTTGCGAGCGGGAGGGACGGATCCGTTACAAGGTCAGACTCCGACCCGGTCAGTGTCGAAAGTCTCCAGGTTGCGCGTGATGTCCCGGATGAACCGGGCGGCGTTGAGACCGTCGATGAAGCGGTGGTCGAAGGACAGGCTCAGAAACATCATGGAACGGATGGCCAGGGAGTCATCCGCCTGCACGACAACCTGCTTCTTGACGCTCCCCGTGGCGAGGATGCCCGCCTCGGGCTGGTTGATGATCGGCGTGCCAAAAAGGGTGTCCCACATGCCCGGGTTCGTCAGAGTGAACGTACTGCCCTTCAGGTCGTCAGGAGACAACTTGCGGTCATGGGCACGCTTGGCCAGGTCGTGAGCCGCCTGGGCAATCTCCGAGAAATCCATCTCGTCCGCGTGGCGGATTACCGGCACCACGACCCCCTTTTCCAGGCCCACCGCCAGCCCCAGGTTTACGTGCTTCCACTGGAGGACCCGGTCGTCGTCCATGGTGGCGTTCAGCATGGGGTTGGCGCGTAACGCGTCGACGATGGCGGTGATGAAGAAGGGGGTCAGCGTCAGCTTGATGCCGGTTTTCTGTTGGAACCGTTCCCTGGCCTCTTCGCGGTACCGGACGACGTGCGTCATGTCGACTTCCGAGACGGAGGTCACGTGGGGGGACACCTGCTTGCTGAGGACCATGTGCTTTGCGATGGTCTTGCGCAGGGTGTCCATATTCACGACGCGGGCTTCTTCGGTGCCTGCCGGCCGGGATACAGAAACGAACTCGGAATCCTCGTCCTGCTCCGCCGCCGGTTCAGGAATCCGGGACGCGCGCCGTTCCAGGTAGGTAAGCAGATCGTCCCGGGTTACCCGGCCACCCTTGCCGGTTCCTTCCAGGGATTCCAGCATAGCCATGTCGATGCGTTCTTCCCGGGCGATGCGCAATACGAGGGGAGAGTAGAACCGTTCGGCCCGCCTTCGCCTCAGCGGCCCCCCGTCAACGGCCTCCGCGGCCGGCGTCAATTCATCCGCATCGATCGTCTCCGGCGCTTCCCCGGCACCGTCCGGCTGCTCCTCCGAATCGGCCGCGCTGGAATCGACGTCTTCTTCGTCCCCCGTGTCGATGACGCCGATGATTTCTCCAATGGCCACCGTCGTCCCTTCGTCCACGCGAATCTCGCTCAACACGCCGCCCGCGATGGCGGGTATGTCCGTGTCGATCTTGTCGGTGGTGATCTCAACCACGGACTCGTCGCGCTCGATCGGATCGCCCACCTTCTTCAACCAGCGGATGACCGTTCCTTCCTCGACGCTTTCGCCCAGTCTCGGCATGGTGATGTTCACGTTGCACATCCTCTTGGTGCTTTACGATCGACAGGCAATCAGTAGGCCAGGAGATCCCGTAGGGCCGCGGTTACTTTCTCCGTGTTCGGCAGGAAATAGTGCTCCAGCGGCGGACTGAAGGGTACGGGCGTGTCGATGGCCGCCAGCCTGCGGACGGGCGCGTCGAGATGCTCGAAGGCCTCTTCGGCCACGACGGCGGCGATTTCACCGCCGAAACCGCCGGTCAGCGTGTCCTCATGTACGATCAGTAGCCGGTTCGTCTTCCGAACGGATTCGAGGATCGCCTGCTTGTCATACGGCAGCAGGGACCGCAGGTCGATCACCTCAGTCTCTATCCCCTCGCCGGCCAGGGTCTCGGCGGCGTCCAGGCTGTGAAAGACCATCTTGCCGTAGGTGACGATCGTCGCATCGATGCCCTCCCGCCGGATCGCCGCCTCACCGATGGGTACGGTGTAATCGTCTTCAGGGATCTCTTCCCGGATCCGGGGAAAACGGTACAGGCCCTTGTGTTCAAAATACAGCACCGGGTTGTTGTCCCGGATTGACGACTTGAGCAGGCCCTTCGCGTCGTAGGTCGTTGCCGGCGCCACGACCTTGAGACCGGGGACCTTGCAGAACCAGGCCTCGGGATTCTGGGAGTGGAAGGGGCCGGCGTTGCCGATGGCGCCGGAAGGGCACCGCACCACGAGGGGCACGGCGGCGCCCCAGCGGTAGTGCGCCTTGGCCGCGTTGTTGACCAGTTGATTGAAACCGCAGGTAATGAAATCGGCGAACTGCATTTCAGCCACCGGCCGCATGCCCATGATCGCCGCGCCCATGGCCGCGCCGATGATGACCGATTCCGCCACGGGAGCGTCGATCACCCGGTTTTCCCCGAAATCGTCCAGGAATCCCTTCGTGATCTTGAACGCCCCGCCGTAGACGCCGATGTCCTCGCCCAGGCAGAAGACGCTCTCATCCCGTTCCATCTCTTCTCGGAGTCCGGCCGATATGGCTTCCAGGTAGGTTACGGGCGGCATAGTCTGGTTCCGATTGGGGACATCAGTCCGCGTAGACCCCGTCGAGCGCTTCTTCGGGTTCGGGAAGGGGGCTTTGTTCCGCGTAATCGACCGCGTCATCGACGATGCCCTTGACTTCTTCCTTGATCCCGTCGAGCTCTTCGCGGGTAAAGTACTGCCGTTCCAACAGGAGGTTTTCAGTTTTCGTGACCGGATCGTTGTTCCAACCGTCCTCAATAATATCCTTGGGAACATAAAAAGCGTCGTCGTGCT
Source organism: uncultured Gemmatimonadota bacterium (assembly GCA_951812955.1). Classification (GTDB taxonomy): domain Bacteria; phylum JAAXHH01; class JAAXHH01; order JAAXHH01; family JAAXHH01; genus JAAXHH01. The sequence goes on from OX638340.1 coordinate 897,316, forward strand.
GGGCGTGACCCAGCAACCGGGTACAACGGGCCTCGATGAGCGTCGGACCGCCGCCCTCCCGGGCGAGCTCCACGGCGGTCCGCGTCGCCTTGTACATGGCGCGCACGTCCGTGCCGTCCACCAGCGAACCCGCGATGCCGTAACCCTGCGCGCGGTCCACGATGTGCTCGCAGGCGTACTCGTACCGGGTCGGGGTGGAGTAGGCGAACTTGTTGTTCTCCACGATCAGCACCATGGGCAACCTGTGTACGGCCGCGAAGTTGAGTCCTTCGTGAAAGTCGCCGATACTAGAGCCGCCCTCGCCGATGTAGGTGAGGGAGACCGCGCCGTCGCCGCGGATCTTGCTGGCCAGCGCGACGCCCGCGGTCACGGGAATGTTCGCGCCGAGATGACTGATCATCCCGACGATGTGGTGATCCCAGTTCCCGCAGTGCATGTTGCCGTCTTTACCCGCCGACGGTCCATTGGCCCGGCCGAGGTACTGGCACATCATGTCCCGGGCGGTATGGCCGCGAAGAAAATGGGCGCCGATCACCCGGTGCATGGGGACCAGGACGTCCGCATCGCCCAGTGCGTGGGCGCTGCCCGCGGCAATCGCCTCGTGTCCCGCGCCCGCGTAGGCCGCGCCCACGAGCCGGCCCTGCCGGAAGAGCCGGTAAATGCGCTCCTCGAATTCCCGCTGCAGGCGCATGGTAAGAAACAGTATTCGATAGTCGTCCCGACCGAGGCCGAGATCGTCGAGGCCGGACTCGTTAAGGTCGGGATCGGACAGGGCGGGGGCGGTCTCAACGTTCATGGCGCCTCCTGGGTGCGAAATGGCGTATTTTGTTCATATTCTTTGTTTCAATTCAGGCAGGCTCATCTCTTCAAAAGCCATACCAAAAACGTCGCCCAGGTTTCGGAGGAGGCTGTTTTCGACATCCTCCATCGTAACCGGCCGGCCGAGTATCCGCTCCATCGAGCTGACCTCGCGGTCGGCGATGCCGCAAGGGACGATCCCTTCATACAGGGACAGATCGGGATGGACGTTCACGGAAAACCCGTGCATGGCAATCCACCAGCTGACCCGAATACCCAGGGCTGCGACTTTACTGTTTTCTACCCAGACTCCGGTAATCCCCTCCAGGCGGCGGGCCGCGATACCGAAATCTCCCAGCAGTCCAATGATCACCCTTTCGAGATCGCGCAGGAACCGGTAGACGTCCTGGTACCACGCCGCGATATCGAAGATGGTGTAGCCCACCAGTTGGCCGGGACCGTGGCAGGTAATGTCTCCTCCGCGGTCCGTTTCGTAGACCTGGATGCCGTGGGCCTGGAGCGATTCTTCCCCGTAGAGCAGGTGATCGCCTGCCCTCAGCCTACGTCCGATCGTGTACGTGGGGGGATGTTCGAGAATCAGGAGCACATTGTCGATCAGGCCGGAACGACGCGCCGCGAGCAGTTGTCGCTGAAGAGAAAGCGCCACGCCGTAATCCATCGTGCCGGCCCGAACAACCCAGCAAGGCAGCACCTGCCCTCCTCATACACGGCGACCTCGTATACCACAGGCCATATACCCCGCGTAAGCTATGGTTTCGCGGGCTGTCGTGTCAAGGTTTTTCTCCCTCGACAATGGCCCCGTAGAACTCCACTCTGCGGTCCTCCAGGCGGTCGAGCTCATAGGCCTTGGCCACGTTCACGATGTGCTTTTCCCGTGCGCCGGCCAGGTCCACGTCGGCAAAGATGATCTCTTCGGTGGACCGGTCCCCTTCCGCCAGCGTCCGCCCGGTATAATCGACGATTTTGCTCTGTCCGATGAAGTTGGTGCCCCGTTCTCTTCCGACCCGGTTCACGGCGACGTAATTGATACGATTCTCGAAGGCGCGGGTATTCACCACGAATTCGGTGTTGCAGTCGGCGCCTACCGGCCAGTTGGTGGGCAGGGCGATCAGCTCCGCGTCGCGTAGCATCATCACCCGGGCGCTTTCGGGGAACGCCGCGTCGTAACAGATATTCAGGCCGATTCGGCCGACTTCCGAATCGTACACGCGGAAGGGGCGGTCACCGGGGGACAGGAACCGGTCGATTCCGAGAAAGGGGAGGTGGATCTTGCGGTAGTGTCCGATCAACCCGTTGGGAGCGATGAGGACCGCCGTATTGTAGATACTCGATCCATCGGCCTCCAACAGGCCGACGATGACGTGGATGTCCAGTTCGCTGCACCGCCGTTCGATGCGTTCGGTGAAAGGACCGGGAACGGGCTGGGCGGACGCCCGGGCTTCGTCCAGGTCGTAAAAGCAGTAGCCGGTCAGCGCGCACTCGGGAAACACGGCCAGGTCGGCGCCTTCCCGTGAGGCAGACTGCATCGCGTCGAATACCTTGATCAGGTTCTGTTCGGTCTCGGCGAGTTTCAGATCCATCTGCACGCCGGCGACCCGGATGGTGTCTCGCATATATCCCTTTCTAGCTTTTTCTATACGCTGGCATGGCGCTCAATCCGGTCGAGGAAGGATGGAAAAGCCGGGTCAGGTGGGCTTCGATGACGCCCCGGTTGAGATCGGGACGCTCCATGCAGGCGACGACCAGTTCATGGTCCACCTGTTCCGTCATTTCAGCGATGGCCTTCATGCGGTCGATGGAATTGATCAGGGCCTGCCGGATGGGGATGCGTTCCGGAAAGATGTCGATGCCCATGTAACCGCTGTAGCCATACATCTTCAGCGCGTACATGCCGGCGAAGATCTGCTCCGGTGAAACGATGCCGACCTGCAGGTCCTGGTCGTAATTTCCCAGGGGCTGGCTGTTCCAGTGCGTGTGGGCCAGCCTTCCCTGGCGAAGAATGCGGCTCAGGGCATAGGGGAAATCCTCGAACCCCATGAGGACGTGGCCGAGTTCGGGATTCAAGCCCACGATGGCGTGACCCTCATCAAGAAGCGCTCGATTTTGGGGGGCCTGGAGCCGCTCGTCCACGTTCTGGGCCATGAGTATGCCGTCCGTCGTGTTCCGGTAGATGTTATTGCCCCGGGGCTCGTAAGGCTTCGGTTCGATGGCCGTTCGAACCCCCGGCACGGCGTCCAGCGCCTCGGCAAGTCCCGATTCGAAGAGGTCCCACATGGCAAAGAAATCGGTCCCGAAATTCAGTTCGTAGCCGTCGCCTCCAGGCCACACGACCATGAAGTCCGTGTCCAGTTCCCGGTTCATCCGCAGCGTCTCGATCACCCGGTCTATGGCGGCGCGGCGCGCTTCGGGCACGGGAGAGGACAGAGAACCGAATTCGAACCGGGCGTCCCAGAAGAGATTGGGAATCACTGTAACCAGCCGCACGCCTGTATCCTTCTCCAGTTGCTGGTAAAGATGGGCGTTGTCTTCGTTGATCTCGTTGGGATAGTGGGCCTCGATCCCGCACAGCCCGAATTCCGCCAGTTCGCCGGCAATGGCTAGGCGCTCTTCGATGGAATAAGGATCCATGTAGGCTTCGTGAAACCGGATCTGTGACGGCGAGAAGAACCAGACGCCGGCGGTGATCTTCAGTTCCAGCGTATGGCTTCCGAGATGACGCACAAGGTCATCGCCACTGCGCTTCGTCGCCTGGTCCCGCAAGTCTGCGAACATAGCCATCTCCTGAGGTTACGCGGTGTTGGTTCAGATGGGTTCTGGTTCGGATGATCAGCGTTTCGATTCGGTAGGTTCCTGTGAAAAATAATAGGAGGCTCTTCGGGTACTGTCAACTGGTATATCCCTTTCAAAAGAGCGCTTGACACCTGATACCAAATCGCCGTATTTACCCCTTCATCCCGTTAATAACAATGGCCTTGCACGGCCCGGAAAGGAACTGCTTTTGCGCGTTGTCGTTACCGGCGGTGCGGGATTCCTGGGATCCCATCTATGCGACCGTTTGCTGTCCGACGGCCACCAGGTAGTCGCCGTCGACAATCTGATTACGGGCCGGACCGTAAATATCGCCCACAACATGGACCGCGACGGGTTCTCCTACATCCGGCAGGACGTATCCGAGTACCTGGACATCGACGGCGACGTGGACTTCATCATGCACTTCGCCAGTCCCGCCAGTCCGGTGGATTTCGAGCGTGTGCCGATCCAGATCCTGAAAGTAGGCGCTCTGGGCACGCACAACGCGCTCGGTCTGGCCAGGGCGAAGGGCGCGGGGTTCTTCCTGGCATCCACCTCCGAGGTTTACGGCGACCCGCAGGTCAACCCGCAGCCGGAAAGCTACTGGGGCAACGTCAACCCGATCGGAGTGCGGGGCGTCTACGACGAGGCCAAGCGCTTCGCGGAGGCGCTGACCATGGCCTACCACCGAAAGCACGGCATCGACACGCGGATCGTCAGGATCTTCAACACTTACGGTCCGCGAATGAGGCCTGCGGATGGACGGGTCGCGCCTTCTTTCATCACCAAGGCGCTCAGGGGCGAACCGCTGACTATCTTCGGAGAGGGGCGGCAGACCCGTAGTTTCTGCTATTACGAGGATCTCATGGAAGGCATCGTGCGGCTCATGCATTCCGGCGAGCACGGACCGGTAAACATCGGAAACGAAAACGAAATTACCATACTTGAACTCGCGCGCACCATCCTCCGGCTATGCGATTCAGACAGCGAGATCGTCTTCCGGCCGCTTCCCCAGGACGATCCACAGCTTAGGCGGCCGGATACGACAAGGGCCCGGGAGATCCTGGACTGGGAAGCCCGCGTGACTCTGGATGAGGGGATGGGGAAGACCATCGAGTATTTCAGATCCAACGACGCGTCCGGCTGAGCCGGAATACGGGGAAAGGACCCTGGCCGATGACAACGACCGACGCCACGCGACCCGCCGCGGAGGAAGGACCGGGGCAAGTACGCATCGAAGCCTTCCGGGAAGGACGGGAGAAGATCCTGGCCGAAGTGCGCAAGGTAATCACCGGCCAGGAAGAGGTCCTGGAGCAGGTGCTGATCGCCCTGTTCGCGGGAGGCCACTGCCTCGTGACCGGCATGCCCGGGCTCGCAAAGACGCTGCTCATCAAGACCTTCGCACAGGTATTGGACCTGGAATTCCGGCGAATCCAGTTCACGCCCGATCTCATGCCCGCAGACATCACCGGTACCGAGATCCTGGAGGAGGACAAGGCCACCGGCCAACGTCGGCTGAATTTCATCAAGGGCCCGATATTCGGCAATATCGTGCTGGCCGATGAAATCAACCGCACACCGCCCAAGACCCAGGCCGCCCTGCTCGAGGCCATGCAGGAGCACCGCGTGACCGCGGGCGGCACGACTTTCCAGCTGGATGAACCCTTCTTCGTCCTCGCCACCCAGAACCCCATCGAACTGGAAGGTACCTATCCCCTGCCCGAGGCCCAGCTCGACCGGTTCATGTTCAACATCCACATCGACTATCTGAAGGAAGACGACGAGGTGGCGGTAGCCCGCTCGACGACCTCCGCCGAAACGGCCTCAGTCGACACCGTACTGTCGGGCAAGGTAGTCGGGGAGTACCAGCGGCTTGTCAGGGAAGTCCTTGTCTCCGAGCAGGTTGCGCGGTACGCCGTACGCCTGGCATCCTCGAGCAGACCCTCCAGAGGGGAAGCGCCGGATTTCGTCGAAAACTGGGTTTCGTGGGGGGCCGGCCTGCGCGCCTCCCAGTACCTGATCCTGGGCGCCAAGGCCAGGGCGCTGCTCGACGGCCGGGGACACGTTTCCTGCGACGACATCCGATCACTCGCCCATCCGGTCCTGCGCCATCGCATCCTGACGAATTTCTACGCAGAGGCGGAGAAGATAACGCCCGAACACATCGTAGATCGGCTGCTCGGCACCGTTCCGGCGCCGCAGTCCGGCATGTAATCAAGCACTCAAGCGCAACGGCACTGCCATGGCTGAAATCCCGCGGTTTTTGGATCCGAATACCCTTTCCCGCCTGTCCTCGATGGAGATGCGCGCCCGCATCGTGGTCGAAGGATTCGTGTCTGGTCTCCACAAGAGCCCATACCGGGGTTTCGGCGTTGAGTTCGTGGAATACAGGCAGTATACGCCGGGCGACGACGTCCGGCACGTGGATTGGAAAACCGTGGCGCGGTCGGACCGGTACTATGTCAAGGAATACGAGGACGAAACCAACCTGCAGTGCGTGCTATTGCTCGATTGCAGCGCGTCCATGGGTTATCGCTCCGGGCAGTCCGGGCGGTCAGGGCAGTCCGGGCCGTCAGGCGGATTGGACAAGCTCGAATACGGTTCGTACCTGGCGGCGTCCCTGGCGCATCTGATCATGCGGCAGGGAGACGGCGTGGGCCTCGTCACCTTCGACCAGGCCGTCCGGGATTATCTTCCGCCCAGTTCGAAGAACACCCAGCTGCCGGCCATTCACACCATGCTCGATGGACTGCGCGCCTCCGAAGGGACCGATATCGGCAAACCCCTGCATGAACTTGCCGAATCGATATCCAGGCGGGGACTGGTCATCCTGATTTCCGATCTGATCGATGACGTCGATGAAATGATGAATGCCCTGATGCACTTCCGTTTCAAGGGACACGAGGTGCTGGTGTTCCATATCGTCGACCGGGAAGAACTCGACTTCTCCTTCACGGAGACGGCAAGATTCGACGATCCAGAGACCGGCGAGCGAATCACGGTCACGCCTTCGGCCATTCGCGAAGACTATATGGATGCCGTTCAGACGTTCATGGAGTCGATCAGGACCGGTTGCGCGAAGATCAAGGTCGACTACGAGCGCATGGAAACCGAAAGACCGCTGGATTACGCGCTGTTCTCCTATCTGAGCAGGCGCACGGTGAAGCAATAGGGTAAGCTCCCGCATCGGGTTACGTCATGGATCTGGCCTTCCTCAACGTTACTTTTCTCTTTGCGGCCCTGGGCGCGGCGATACCGCTGATCCTGCATCTGGTCAGAAGACAGCGGGCCGGGATCCATGTCTTCAGCATGGTCCGTTTCCTCGTCTCGACCCAGCGGGCCGTCGTTCGCCAGCAGAAAATCCGGCGACTGCTGCTGCTGCTGCTTCGCATGGCGGCCTGCGCGCTCCTGGCCGTGATATTCGCACGGCCCTTCGTCCGGGATCAGAACGAATCCTTCTTTACGGGCACCCAGCCTGAAGCCGTGGCGATACTGGTCGATACTTCCTACAGCATGGGATACGGGAATCGCCTCGCCCTGGCCAGGCGCAGGGCCGCGGAAGTCGTGAACACGTTGCAAACCGGCGACCAGGTCGCCCTGCTGACCTTCGCCGTTCAGGCCAGGGTCGTGCGGGAACTCGGGCCGGACCATTCCGGATTGCCCGCCCTGTTGGACACCGGGATCAATTCGACTTTCGAAGGAACGGACTACGTTGAAGCGCTGCGCGCCGCCGACGATCAACTGAGCGGGGCGGACTTCGACAAACGCACCCTCTACCTGGTGTCCGATTTTCAGCAGTCCGGCTGGAATCCGCGGTCGGCCGGATGGAAACTCAGTCCGGGCGTTCAGCTCAGGCTGATCGACGTCGGGGACGAGCAGGATGGCAATACGGCCGTCACCGGGGTGGAAATACCGGCCGCGCTCTCGGGCGAGAACCGGACGCTCGACGTGGTCGTCCGGGTCCGGAACTACGGGCAGGCGCCTGTCCGGGACGAACTCACGCTTCGGGTCAACGGGAACGCAGTCGAGAAGCGGCTGGTCGATATTGCTCCGCACTCAGGCCGGTTGGAGAACTTCAGGCACACTTTTGAACCGGCAACGAATACGGGCGAGGTGATCCTGGGAGATGACGAGCTTCCGGTGGACAACCGGTTTTACTTCACCGTGAATGCGCCTTCTCCCGTGCGTGTTCTCTGCCTGGAGGAGCGCAGGCGCCCGAACCGGCTGTCGGAAGCCGCATACTACCTGTCCCAGGCCCTGTCGCTGCGCCAGGATCCGCCGGTCGTGGTAGATGTACGATCCCCCCGTGCGATGCCCGAAGTCGATCCCGCGCAATACGACGTGGTCATTTCGTCCAACCTTTCCGTCCTGCCACGTAGCGCGAAGACCAGGCTGACCGACTATGTACGTTCGGGCGGAAGCTTGATTATCGCCTTGAATTCCGCCGTTTCTCCCGATATATTCCATTCGTCTTTCGGCGAACTGCTGCCTGGACGCATCGAGTCTTTGTCATCCCCCGACGCCCCACGCGACCGGTACCGGCTGTTGACCGGCGTGAACTACCAGCACCCGGTCTTTCAACCCTTCTCCGGTCCCCGGCATGGTGATTTCGGCACGGTACGGTTTTACAGGACGGCTCGGTTCGATCCAGACTCCTCGTCGTCGGTTCCGGCACGGTTCGACGACGGCAGCGCCGCGGTAGCGGAGAAGTCCCTGGGAAACGGCCGCACGTTCCTGGTCCTGACTACCTTCGATCTTTCGTGGACCGACTTTCCCATACGCGAGGTATTCGTACCTTTTCTATACGAGAGTATCGACTACCTGGCTTCCCGCGGGTCCATGCACGGACGCGGGACCGATTTGTACCGGCTGACGGGGGAGGCGGTCAGACTGCCGGAAGATGCACGGCACGTTGAAGTTCCATCCGGCGAGCGGATCCCGGCGGAAGCGTCGCAGTCGGGAACGAAGCTGTTTACGCGGACGGAGAGACCGGGGTTGTACCAGGTACAGTCGGAAGGAGCCCAACACGCGTTCGCGGTCAACCTCGACACCCGTGAATCCGACTTTACGAGGTTGGACGTGGAATCCTTCGCGTCTGCGCTGATCAATCCCGTGGCCCGGAGCCCGGAGTCGCGGGAAACGGAGACGCTGGCCAGGCTGGCCCTGGACTCCGAAGTGGAGCGCCGCCAGCGACTCTGGTGGTTTCTCGGATTCACGCTGATCGCACTGGTCCTCGGAGAAACTTTCCTGGCAAATCGAACGCACAGGTGACCCATGACATCTGAACGTTCCATCCTGCAATCCTGCCTGCGCAGCGTCCTTCGCCGCTGGCGTCTCATGTTTGTCTTCCGAGGCGTCTCGGTGCTCGCGATCGCCGGAGTGATGCTATTCATTTGCGGCGTGGCGGCCCTGCATTTGTTTGACCCCGGAGTATTCGCCCGCATCCTGTTCCTGGCCGGCGCCACGGGAGCCCTCGGTTGGCTCGCATACCGGTTCCTGCTCGTTCCGCTTCGCCGAACGCCTACGGACCTGCAGGTCGCCCGTTACATCGAAGAACGGCATCCCGCCTTGAACGACGCCTTAGTCAGCGCCGTGGAATACGGCCATGGTCATCTTCGAAGACCGCAGAAGGTCCTCATGGACCAACTTATGGCGCACGTCGCCGACTACACCGAGCAGATCGACTTCAAAAAGATCGTAGACCGGAAGCGCTACTTTACCCTCCAGGCGGCCGCTGTCGGAGCCGCCCTCGTCCTTGCCGGCCTTGTCTTCCTGGAACCCGGGTTTTTCGGCCGTTCCGCCCTTCGCCTGGTGTCGTGGACCCATGCGGAACCGGCCGTTCCCGGAGGCATCAGGGTAGAGCCCGGCGACACGCGGGTCAGGCGAGGGGAAAGCCTGGACGTTACCGCCGTACTGGGCAGCGGTCTGACCCCGGACCCGAACCTGTTCGTCCGATTCGGAAATGACGAAAACTGGTCGACGCTGGATCTATACGAGACGGATGGCGAACGGACCTTCTCGAACCGCATCCACGGCATCAGCGAGGACGCCCTGTATTACGTCGCCGTGACCGGAACCCGGTCGAAAGAATTCCACATTGCAGCGATCGATCCGCCCTATGTCGAACGGATCGACGCCCGGTATGTCTTCCCGGCATACACGGAGCTGGCCGCGAAGGTCGAGGAAGACCGCGGGGACATTACGGCGCCGGTGGACACGCGGGTCGCCCTGCGCATCACTGCGAGCAAGGCGGTGCGTTCCGCCGAGATGCGCTTCAGCAACGGTCGCGCGTTGGAACTCGCGGTTACCGGGTCAGACCTCGAGGGATCATTCGTCGTGCGAGAGGATCTCTCCTATTCCATACACCTGGTGGACTCGGACGACTTCGCAAATGACGACCCGGTGGAATACTACGTCCGGGCGCTGCAGGACCGGGCGCCCCGGGTGACCATCCTCGAACCGAAGCGGGATACACGGGTATCCCCTGTCGATGAGGTGACCATTCGCGCCGAGGCCGTGGATGATTTCGGCCTATCGACCTTCTCTCTCAATTACGCGGTGAACGGCGGCGAGGAAGTCCTGGTGGACCTGGGTGCGCTGCAGGACGAATCGAGCGGCACGGTCTGGGAAGGGGAACATGTGGTCTACCTGGAGAATCTTTCGGTCCAGCCGGGCGATTTCGTCGCCTATTACGCGGAGGCGGGTGATCGCCGGAGCGAGGGCGGCACGTCCGCGACGGACATTTACTTTATCGAAATCACGCCTTTCGATGCGTCCTACCGGCAGGGCGAGGGCGGAAGCGGTGGCGGAGGAGGAGGTGCCGGGAACGACGTGATGCAGACGAGACAGCTTTCTCGCAAGCAGAAGGAGATCATCTCGGCCACGTGGCGCGTAAAGAGAACGCTCGCGTCAGTCCCCGGGACGGAGGTAGCGGAAGACCTCGAAGCGATCGCCGAGGTCCAGGACGCACTTAGGAGCCAGGCGGATGAAGCGCTCGCGTTCATGCGGTTCACGGTCGGGATTTCGAGCGAGTCCATGGAAATGGTCGAAATGCTGGAGCTGGCGCTGGAACCGATGTCGGCCGCCTCCGAAGCACTGCGGTCCGGTTCGGTCGACGATGCCCTGGTCCACGAGCGTTTAGCGCTTATGTACCTCACGAGGCTCGATGCGCTGATGCGGGATTTTACTGTGAACAGGGCACGCGGCATGGCGGGCAGGGCTCCGCTGGACTTCTCCGACACCTCCGAACTCGAGCTGGAGGATGAAAGGAACAGGTACGAGGTACCCGATCAGCCGGCCCTGGATCGCCAGAGGGAGCGGAGCATCGAAGAGCACCATCAACGTGTCCAGGACCTGGCCCGGCGCCAACAACAACTGAATAACCAGCTCCGGGAGCTGACGGAGGTGGAAGATCGCCAGGAAGCCGAACGCCGCAGGGAATTGGACCGCCTGACCAGGACGCAGCGTGAGCTCAGGGAAGAGACGGAGGAAATCGCGCGATCGCTCTCCGGGAACCGGACCGATCCGGCCAATCGGGACCCGCGATCGGGCTCCCCCGGTCCCATGCTGGAGCAAGCGAACCAGGATCTGCGTGACAGTTCCGAGTCGATGGGCGAAACGATCGAGCAACTGCGCAGGAACCAGCTGCGGCCAGCAGCGGAAGACGGCGCTCAGACCGCACAGCATCTGGCCGACGCGTCCAGACAACTGAAGCGTGCGCAGGGGGAGTCGCTGGAGCGGCTGGCGAGGGAAGCGGCTAGACAGGCGGATCAGCTGGCTGTCCGGCAGGAACAACTCGAACGGAACGTCAACGCGTTGAAAGAGGAGAAGGATAACGGCTTCGAGGGCATCATCAACCGTTTGGACGCGATCGAATCGCGGCGCGGCGGCCTGGACCTGGAGTCGGATACGCGGCGCCTGGACCGGTTTGTGCGCGAACGGTTGAGGGGGGTCGAAGCGGCAAAGGACGAAATCCGTTCCGATCTCGAACGGCTAGAGAGCGACCTGGACCACCTCGCCCGGAGTTCGTCCCGTGCGCAGGCCGGGACGGCGGCAGCCGCGGATCGGGCCAGCGAGATGATCGATGACGAGCGGTTGAAAGAACAGATCGAGCAATCGAAGCGCCTTTTGAGACGGGACACCCTGGACCAGTCCGCCCTCAGGGAGTCGGAAATCTCCGAAGCAATGGACCGGCTGGCGGAACAGGTCCGTACCGCGCGGGACAAGCTGATTACCCGGGACATGGATCATCTGTCCCGTACGCAGGAAAGCGCTCGGGATGCCATGTCCGAATGGCAGAACCTCCAACGGCAGCTATTCAGATTGAACCGCGGCATTCCCAATTCCGAGACCCTGGACCAGATTTCCCGGGATTACCAGCGTCAGTTGCAGCGTCTGCGGGATCTTTCGGGTCAGGTTCCGCAGATGTCCGGAGAAACGCGGCAGTTGCAGAACGACCTGGACCGAGCGCTCGCCCTCGGCAATGAACCGTGGAAGATCGACCGGGGCCAATGGAACGAACTCCATCTCAACCTGGCCCGCAGTCTCGGTGATTTCTACGACGGGCTGCGCGCGGAGGTACGGGATATGCGCCGCAAGGAGCGTCTCTACCTGGCCAGGGAAGAGGATGTACCCCCGGGATACAGGGACCTCGTGAATGACTATTTCGAGAAGCTCTCAAAAAACGGGGACAGCAACTGAAGGCATCGGCCGGCGGTCCCTTAAGACCGCGGCCGCCTGTATCTCCACACCATGCCCACCGCATTGATCAGCCATCCCGATCTCCTGCTGCACGACACAGGCTCCTTCCATCCCGAACGGCCGGAGCGCATTACGTCCGTTCTTTCCCACCTCGGCGTGTCCGGCGACGAATCCAGCAACGAATCCGGCGACGAATCCCCCGGCACGAACCGGACCGGCCTGGTGCGCCTGTCGCCGTCCGCAGCCGATGAAGCCCGGATCAAGGCCGTCCACGATGCGTCGTATGTCGACGCGGTAGCGGCGTGGTGCGCGGAAGGGTACCGGATTCTGCCCACCGGGGACACGACCCTTTCTTCCGCATCCGAGACCGTGGCCCGAATGGCTGCCGGCGCGGCAATACGAGCCGTCGACGCGGTACTGTCCAGGGAAGCGGACCGGGCATTCTGTGCCATCCGTCCTCCCGGGCATCATGCCGAATCCGACCGGGGGATGGGCTTCTGCATCTACAACAACGCCGCCGTCGCGGCCCGTTACGCCCAGTCCCGCTTCGGGGTGGAACGGGTGGTCATCCTGGACTGGGATGTCCACCACGGTAACGGGACCCAGGAGATTTTCGAGGACGACCCGTCCGTGTACTATATCAGCGTTCACCAGTCACCGCTCTATCCCTTTACCGGTGCTATGTGGGAAAAGGGCAGGGGAGAAGGGACGGGGTACACGATGAACGTCCCGGTTGCCGCGGGGTCCGGCGACGCGGTTTTCGTCGACGTGCTGCGCGGGCAGGTCATCCCGGCCATGAAGTCCTACCAACCGGATCTCCTCATTCTATCGGCGGGATTCGACGCCCACGTGGACGACCCGCTGTCCGGTACCCTGGTCACCGACGCGGGATTCCAGACCATGTCGCGCATCCTGATGGACTTCGTGGACGACGCCTGCGGGGGCCGCCTCGTATCCCTGCTGGAGGGCGGTTATGATCTTGAAGTCCTGGGCCGGTGCGTCGCGGACCACGTAGGCATGATGGCGTCCTGACACCCACTGTTAAACACGATGCCAGGCTGCATTTCCCGGAAAGTAGCGCACAACCTGTGACCATCTGCCAATGAGACGAGAAGACTACCTGCAATGGGCCGAACGCGCGGCCCAATGGGGCGCCAGTTACCTGGCTACGCTCGAAGACCGTCCCGTCCGGGCGCAGACCGAACCGGGCGAAATCGCCGCGATGCTGCCGGTTATGCCACCGGAAGAGCCGGTGGACATGGAGACGATCTTCGACGATTTCGAGCGCATCGTGCCGGACGGTATGACCCACTGGCAACACCGCCGTTTTTTCGCGTACTTCAGCGCCAACGCCGCGCCGGCTTCGATGATCGCCGAACACTTGACGGCCGTCATGGCGGCCCAATGCATGCTCTGGCAGACCTCGCCCGCGGCTACGGAGATCGAGACCCGCATGGTCGACTGGATGCGACAGGCACTCGGTCTGCCGGAGGGGTTTCGCGGGGTTATCCAGGAGTCGGGCACCTCGGCGAATATCTGCGCCGTACTGACCATGCGAGAGCGCGCACTCGACTGGCGTGGGAACGACACCGGATTGGCGGGAGAGCATCAGCTCCGAATCTACGCCTCGCCGGAGGGCCATTCGTCGATCGACAAGGCGATCCGGATCACCGGTATCGGCCAACAGCATCTCGTCAAAATCCCGACAGATGGTTCCTGGGCACTCGACCCTGATGCCCTTGGCCGTTCAATCGAAGCGGACCTCGCGGCGGGCTTCCGGCCGGCCGGTGTCATCCTCTGCGTCGGAGGCACGTCGATCGGCGCCTCTGACCACGTGCGCAAGACAATCGAAGTATCACGGGCATACGGGGCTCTACGTCCATGTGGATGCGGCGTGGGCCGGTTCCGCGATGATCTGTCCCGAACTGCGGGCATTGTGGACGGGCGTCGAAGGCGCAGACAGCATCGTCTTCAATCCGCACAAGTGGCTTGGCGCACAGTTCGACTGCTCGATCCAGTTTCTTGCAGACCCCGAACCGCAGGTACATACGCTGGGAATCCGACCGGATTATCTCGAAACCCTGGACCAGCGCGATATAACCAATTACAGCGAATGGACGATCCCTCTGGGGCGGCGCTTCCGCGCCCTGAAGCTATGGTTTCTGCTCCGTGCCCACGGTCTGGAGGACCTCCGCAACCGTATCCGGAACCATATCGCCTGGGCAGGGGAGGCCGCGGACGCTATCGCATCGCTGGACGGATTTCGCCTGGCGACGGAACGCCATTTGGCACTCTTCACGTTCCAGTATGCTCCTGATGGTGTGCATGCCGACGACGCCACCGAACGCCTGCTTCGCGCCGTCAACGATGACGGTCGGATCTATTTGACGCACACAGTTCACGAGGGACGGTTCGTCATCCGCTTCCAGATCGGACAGTTCGATTGCCGGCGGGAGGACGTGCTCTTCGCAGTCGAGGTGCTGCGTGAGCTGGCCACTAAAGTAAACGTGAGCTGGCCACCAAATTGAAAATGTAATGGCGCGTCTGCGTGACCGGGGATCGGTGTATACCGGATCGGCACAAGTCCACACAACGCTACATCAAAGGAGATCAGGCCGTGCAGTACAGAATTCTGGGCCGGACCGGCTTAAGCGTTTCCGAAGTTTCCCTCGGAACAGTAGAACTGGGTATGGAGTACGGGCTGAAGGAAGACGGCGAATCCAGCGTACCAGCGGAGACCGTTGCCAGGAACCTGCTGAACCGGGCAATCGATTCGGGCGTGAACTTCATCGACACCGCGGCCCAGTACGGCAACAGCGAGGAGATCATCGGCCGGGCGCTCAAAGACCGACGGTCCGAATACGTGCTC
This sequence comes from uncultured Gemmatimonadota bacterium, assembly GCA_951812955.1. Lineage (GTDB taxonomy): Bacteria > JAAXHH01 > JAAXHH01 > JAAXHH01 > JAAXHH01 > JAAXHH01. The sequence goes on from OX638340.1 coordinate 912,494, forward strand.
GCCACCAAGTGCATGCACCGGCTCGATGAAGGACTCGATTACCCCGGATCGAGACGGAGCATCTCCGAGTCGATAGACCAGAGCCTGTCCAGGCTCCAGACGGGCCACATCGACCTGCTCCAGATACATGGCCGGGACAGCATTGAGCTGGAACAGCGGATGATCAGGGACGGCGAGGTGATGGATGAGCTCGAGAAGGCCCGAAAGGCGGGCAAGGTGCGCTACTTAGGTTATTCGTCCTACAGCAAAGAGGCCGCGCTGGCAGCCATCGAGGACGGCCGGTGGGACACGCTTCAGATCGCGTGCAACATCCTGGACCGGCGTAACCTGAAACGCGTCATTCCCGAGGCACGCAGGCGCGGCGTGGGGGTCATCGTGCGATCCGCACTGCTGAAAGGCGCCTTGACCGAGAAAATCAGGTTCATGCCGGAAAAGCTGAAGCCCCTCAGCGAGCACATCGACCGGCTGGTCGAAATCCAGTCAGCGACCCCTTACAGTCTGCCTGAACTGGCCCTTCGCTTCGTGCTTTCCATCCCGGACATCTCCACCATCATCGTGGGCGTCGACAGGATGAAATACCTGGAAGAAGCCGTTTCCACGTCGGATGGCCTGGGGCTGAGCGTGGAGTTGCGCTTGAAGCTGGACGACATGTCGCTGGACGACCCGTTCCTGCTCAATCCAGGCAACTGGGGCATTCCCTGAAAGCCGCCTCGCGGCCAGTACCGCCGAAAGCCCTGGATTCAATCCATTTTGCGGTACACCCCGACCACCTTCCCCACGATGGACACCTCATCGGCAATTATGGGTTCCATGGTCGGATGGGCGGGCACGAGCTCGAAGCGGTTGTTGCGGCGATAGAATCTCTTGACCGTGGCCTCGTCGTCCAGCATCGCGACGACCGTTTCACCCGTCTCGGCCACGGGCTGCTCGCGGACCAGGACGTAATCGCCGTCCATGATGCCGTCTTGAATCATGCTGTCCCCATGTACCTCCAGGGCAAATACATTGCCGTCCTGCTTCACCATGCCGACTGGAAAAGTCATGTACTCTTCGATGTTCTCTTCGGCAAGAATCGGCAGTCCCGCGGCTACGCGGCCGAGGAGGGGAACCCGAACTACGTCTTCTGCGCCCGGTGCCCCGGTATCCCTTGAACCCACGATTTCTATCGCACGGGGCTTCATGGGGTCGCGCCGGATATGGCCTTTTTTCTCGATCGCCCGAAGGTGATCGTACGCCGCGCGGGTACTAATTCCGAAATGCTGTGCGATCTCCCTGACACTGGGTGGATACCCTATCCGGCCGACATTTTTGCGTATATACTCGTATACGTTCTGCTGCTTGGCCGTTAGCGCTTTCATGAGGATGAACTCCTGAGCTTCAAGCAGACGATATTGCGCTCCTGAGGGAATATGACCGAGAAATATACACAACATACGGTTAGTCGTCAAGCGATTATTTTCGATTCCGTCACCGGTCCGCATTGATCACGCGATTGGATTTATGCTCAGGCCGGCGCTAAAAATCCATGTGCATGGACCGGCGGCGGGCTTATATTGAGTCGACCCTTAAGAGCCAGGAAAACAGGAGACCGCCATGCCCGTCAACGAGATGATCCATACCATGCTGGAGGAATTGCGGCAGATCGCCGACACGGAGGTTCACGTGGGCAAACCCCTACATATCGGGGATTCCTATGTGGTTCCGGTTTCCAGGCTGTCCCTGGGGTTCGGTGCCGGGGGGTTTGGCGGCGAGGCCGATCAGAAGAGGGGGGCGGGGGGCGGTGTATCGGTCGAACCGGTCGCGTTTCTGGTCATCCAACAGGATCGCGCGCAACTGCTGCATATGAATTCGCCCAGCAGTCCCATGGGCAAGCTGCTGGATATCATGCCGGACGTCATCGAGGAACTGAAGAAGTATACCAGAAAAGACGGCGATCAGTAGACCAGAGGCGCTACGGTCTTCGAAATCAGCGCGACGGCTACCGTGGCCATGCCGACCAATCCCGTGCCACAGGCATATCCGGCCGCGAGCACGGGCGTGTACCGCATCCATCTTTGCCTGCCGAACTTCCTTTCCATGTAGAACCTGCCCAGCAGTGCGCCGAAAAACTGGGGAATGAAGGCGTGGGGCACCGTTCCCACGCTGGCGATCATACCGAAAATAAGCATGACAGGTAGATTGAAGGCTGCCAGGACGGCGTAGGCCAATACGCCGAAAGCTGCGCCGCCTATCATGTAGGGGATTTTCAGCGCTTCGATCAGGTAGCTGGACTCGAATCCCGACCCGGCCGTGCTGGAATACCACAGCGCCTGCATCGTGGCCTGCTGCTGCCAGAACTTCTGCGCGTAGGGATAGGCCTGAGACGGAATAGGCGCGAGCCCCCAGACGAAGTGCCAGAACAGGAGACTGCAGACCAGCAAAACGGGGATCATGACCAGCTCGGCCTTCAGCACGCTCGTGAACCGTGTTCCGGTGAGCTCGACTTCTCTAAAGGCCTGGGCCTGCCCCCCGTAGTTGAAAATCGGAATGGGCGCGAACCAGATGTCCACCCCCTTGTAGCCGCTGAGGATAAACGTGGCTTCCTTAATGAGGGGGAACTGCAGGTCGGCGCCCGTGATCGCGCGCAGGCGGGCGCTCGCGTACGAACTGATTGGCGTGTAAACGAACCCGTAGAACACGAAAAAGAGGATGGGGAACCCGGGCACCAGGCGCCAGCTCAGTACGACGTACCCAACTGTCAGAAGCAGAAAAGCGCCTAGAATCAGGGAGAAGGGAAAATCCCCCCTGCCGGTCGGCGTGGCGTTCCCGCTTGCAGATCCGCCCTTCGACTCTTCGCGCCCTTTTCCGCTCTTCCTTTTCCTGAGCCCGGCCAAAATGCTCCACCCGCCGATCAGCGCGACGGCTAAGCCCGTGCCGATGCGTACGCTCATCCAGAAATCGATATCGTTGACCAGCGTGGTCTGGATGGCGTCCATGCCCGGCGACCACGTACGCAGTATATTCAGATCGTAGAGCAGCGGGTTGAGGACCACGGTAAGCAAAGCCCCGATGGCGGAACCGACCACGATCCAGAATGGCAGGACAAACCCCGTCAGCACTGGTCCCAGTCCCAGCTCGACCGCCATGGCCGCGGCCGGCAGAATGTTCTCGGTATTGCGCGTCAGGTCTGCAAAGGGAATGGGAATCAGTGTGATCGGTTCGGCCAGCAGCGCGCCCGTGACTGCCGGTATGCCGATATAGAACGCCCCGAATACGAGTCCCAGCATGGCCCCGATGCTGAATGCGCGCCAGCGCCATGATTCCTGTCCCGCCGAACTCTCCGCCAGGGCCGTGGCGCCTTCCGCCTGGATAGGAGCCAGGGGAAAGGGAAGGCGTTCCACGTCGGCCGTAACGCGGAATAATCCGTAACCCAGCGTAAAGGCGCTCGCCCGGTTGAAGATGTGGAGCACGGCGACGAGCAGTATCGGCACGAGCCATTCCCCGTGCAGCAGCGTGCGGAGCACGATGGCTTCGGAGTCTCCACCGGGAGAGATCCACGAGGGAATCTGTTCGTCGATGCCGAAAGCCCGGGCTCCGGGGGACTGGACGAAGTACTGGTACCAGATCAGCTGGGCAAAGGGGCCCCCTGAAAGGGCCAGGCCCACGCCGGCGGTGAGGCTGGCCGCCACGTAGTACAGCATGTAAATTTCCTGGCGGCTGAGCTTGGTGAAGGACCGGCGCGCGACCTCGATAAACAGGATGATCGTGGTCCACTCCGCCGCGGGCCCCAGGCTCTGTCCGGCGATCAGGTTCAGGTAGATCGAACCGGGGATCATGAACAGCCCGAGAAAGACGATCCCAATGACCGTCTTTACGTTGAATCCTTCCTCGTAGACCTGGGGATGGTCGGAAAAGGCGGAGGTTGGCAGGTCGTCCTTAACTAGGGTCATGCCCTGGTTCTTTCGGAGGCGTTATGGATCCGGTGAGGTTTCGCCGGGGGCCTGCTTCAGCCAGACGTCCTCAACGTTGAACTGTCTTCCCGAGGAGTGTCGGATTACCATGGAGGTGCGAACCAGCCTCAGACCGTCGAAAGTGAAGCGGTCCTCGAACTGCTGGTTATCATCGGTTATGAAGTAGAAGAAACTGTCCAGAACGCTCCACCGTCCGTTCTGGATACGGACGACCGTGGAATCCGATACAGCGGTCGTATCGACCTGGCCATATCGGCCGTTGACACTGAGGCGGAGCAGGCCCCGTACCTGGGGAGGAACCAGCACGGTTTGTTCCAGCACGCTTTCGGAATCGGTCTGCGGGGCAAAGTTGACCGTGCGGCTTTCAAGATCGTAGATTCCGACGAGGGGGCGGGCGATATTGCCGGGACCGACATTGTTTTCGGCGCACCCGGCGATCAACGCGCTCAAGAGCAAACCGTAAGAAAGGATCTGCTTGATCAAGGTTTTCTCCGGCGGGTTGACCACGAAATCGCGCAATGCCCCTGGGCGTTCCATCAGCGATCCGGACGATTTTAGATCAGGGCCGGCACGCCGGTCGGGGAACGCTTGAGATAATAGGCAAGCTCCACGGGGACGTCAAGCGATTACAGGTCCGTCCAACGGCATATTTCGCTTGACGTGCGCGGCCCGTCGGGTTAGAAGTGATGGGGTTTATCCGGCGGGATTCGCGTCGCCGGGTGGTGAATACGCTCCACGAAGGCGACGCCCGTTTCGTAACGAATTAAAGCGACGCCGGGCAATCCGTGCGCGTTTTCCGGTATCCTTTATTGCAATGGAGAAACGAAATCCCATGTCAGCGTTCAGAGCGGGTATCATCGGATGCGGCAACATCAGTAGTGTGTACTTCGAGGCGGGGCGTAAGTTCGAGGCTTTCGACGTGGTCGCATGTGCCGACATGGTCCCGGAACGGTCGCGGGCCAGGGCCGCCGAATTCGAGGGCGTGGAAGCCCGCACGGCCGAGGCCCTGCTAAACGATCCCGCCATAGAGATCGTCATCAACCTTACCATACCCGCCGCACATGCCGGAATCGCCCGGGCTGCTTTGGAGCACGGAAAATCGGTTTATACAGAAAAACCCATGGCGATCCGGAAAGAGGATGGGCGGGCCTTGCTCGATCTCGCACGGAGATCGGGAAAACTGGTGGGCGGAGCGCCGGACACCTTCATGGGGGCCGGCATTCAGACCTGCCGAAAGCTCATCGACGACGGTTGGATCGGCGAACCGGTGGCCGCCACGGCCTTTATGCTGAGTCCGGGACACGAGAGGTGGCATCCCGACCCCGGTTTCTTCTACAAGCCCGGCGCCGGTCCCATGCTGGACATGGGTCCGTACTACGTCACGGCGCTGGTCAATCTGCTGGGACCGGTCGCCCGGCTTACGGGCGCCACACGCATCACCCGTTCCGAGCGCACGATAACGAGCGAACCTTTGTACGGAGAGAAAATAGAGGTCGAAGTGCCCACGCACCTGGCGGGCGTGATCGAATTCGAAAGCGGACCCATCGGGACGATCGTGACCAGTTTCGACGTGTGGCACCATGAACTGCCCCGCATCGAGATATACGGTACGGAGGGATCCCTGAGCGTACCCGATCCCAATTCGTTCGGCGGACCCGTGAAACTGCGCCGCGCCGGAGCCGAAACCTGGACGGAAATGCCCCTGAGCCACGGTTACGAGGAACAAAGCCGCGGGTTGGGCGTGGCGGACATGGTCTATGCCCTGCGCTCGGGACGCCCGCACCGGGCCAGCGGCGAACTGACCTTTCACGTGCTTGACGTCATGCTGTCCATCGAGGAATCATCGGAGTCGGGACGGCATATTAACCTGGAAAGCACCTGTACCAGGCCGGCGCCCCTTCCGCTAGAACTGGCGCCTTACACCCTGGACCCATGAAGGAACACGGAAGCGGACCGGAAACGTAACCATGCCCGATCATCCCGTAAGAAACCTGACCGATCTCCTGCCACGACTCGAACGGCTGATGGACCGCATCGAATCGCTCCTCTCCGCTTATACCGGAGGGTCGGGCAGCGAGTCCGGCGACGTCTATGCCGATTCGGTCGCATTCCAATGGCGGAAAAAGGGCGGAAAGGGATTCCTCGAACCGATCGTACACCCCGACCTGGCGGACCTGGGCGATCTCTTCGGCCTCGACCGCGAGATCGGGATCCTTGTCCGGAATACCCGCCAGTTCGTCCGGGGAATGCCCGCGAACAACACGCTGATCTGGGGAGAACGCGGAACCGGCAAGTCCTCGGTGGTAAAGGGACTGCTGGCCCGTTTCGCCGGCGAGGGACTGCGCATGATCGAAGTCCGCAAGCAGGATCTGACGGATCTGCCCGAGATCGTTGAGATCCTGTGGGACCGCCCCGAGCGTTTCGTCCTGTTCTGCGACGACCTGTCCTTTTTGGATGACGAATCCGTCTACCTCGAGCTCAAAGCGCTCCTCGAAGGCAGTCTTTCCGCCCGTCCCGACAACGTGCTCGTCTACGCCACGTCCAACCGCAGACACCTGATGTCGGAGAAGTTCGCCGACAACACGCCGCGATTCAGTCTGGACGACGACGAAATCCATCCACAGGAGACCGTGGAGGAGAAGGTTTCGTTGAGCGACCGTTTCGGCCTCTCCATCGGATTCTATCGGATCACCCAGGACACCTATTTCGAAATCGTTCGCCATCTCGTCGATCAACGCGGAATCCATATCGACGGGGACCTGCTGCGGCGGGAGTCCCTCCGGTGGGTGCAGCGCGCCAGCGGCCGTTCGGGCAGGGTCGCGCGGCAGTTCGTGGACGATCTGGAGGGGCGGCTCAAACTGGGCGAATTGCCGTAGATTCCGGTGCGCCTCAGCAATTCGGGAAGTGGTTTTCTTTCCCACTTGACACCGTATTTGACACAGCCTAATTATGTAGATCGTATTTTTGTATATGCGCGGATTGAACTCGCGCATATCCTGTACCTGATTTTCAGAATGATCACGCAGTTATCAGTTAAGGTCAACAGCAAAGGAGTGTGTCTTGCACGCATTCGACTATGCCACGCCGGAAAGCGTGGCCGATGCGGTGGTAATGCTCAGCGATCACGGGGAAAACGCCTGTGTGCTCGCGGGCGGAACGGACCTGATCGTTCAGCTTCGGGAGAACCGGCGGCGTACCGACCTAGTGGTGGACGTCAAGAAAATCGCCGAACTGAACGCGTTGTCCTACAACGTCGCGACCGGTCTCACGATCGGAGCGGCCGTGCCCTGTTACCGGATCTACGGAGACGCGGAAATCGCAGCGGCCTATCCGGGACTCATGGACGCGGCGAAACTGGTAGGAGGCACGGGGATCCAGGGCAGGGCCAGCCTGGGTGGGAACCTGTGCAACGCATCCCCGGCGGGCGATACGATTCCCCCCATGATTGTCCTGGGCGGCGAGGCGGAAATCGCCGGTCCCGCCGGAACCCGGAACGTGGCGGTGGAAGACTTCTGTACGGCGCCCGGCCGCACCGTGCTGGCGGACGGCGAGTTCCTGGTGTCGCTCCGTTTCCCCGCGCCCGCGCCGAATTCCGGTGCGTTCTACCGGAGGTTCATCCCCCGCAACGAAATGGATATCGCCGTGGTGGGCGTCGGCGCGTCGGTGGTTCTCAGTGGCGACGGTTCTTCCTTCGTCTCCGCACGCATCGCCATAGGCGCCGTGGCCCCGACGCCGTTATTTGTAAGTGAAGCCGGAGCGGCCCTGGCCGGACAGCCCGTGTCCGACGAGTCGATCCAACGGGCTGCCGATATAGCCCGCGACGCGGCCCGGCCCATCAGCGACATGCGGGGTACCGCGGAATACCGAAAACATCTGACCAGCGTATTGACGCGCCGGGTTCTGCAGGGCGCGGTACAACGAGCCAAGGAGTAGCCGTCGATGTCGAAAAAAGTACACGTACAGACGAACATAAACGGAGAATCCGTCGATTTTCTTTGTGAACCGCGCAACAGCCTGCTCGAAGTACTGCGCGACGAGCTGGATCTCACCGGCGCGAAGGAAGGGTGCAACAACGGCAATTGCGGCGCCTGCAACGTGATCATGGACGGCAGGCTGGTCAATTCCTGCTGCGTGCTGGGCGTAGAAGCCGACGGTTGCGAGTTAACGACCATCGAAGGGGTCGGGTCGGCCGCTAACCTGCATCCGTTGCAGCAGAAGTTCCTGGAACACGCGGCGCTGCAGTGCGGCATATGCACGCCCGGGTTCATCGTTTCCGCCAAGGCCCTGCTGGACCGTAATCCGAACCCCTCCGAGGACGAGGTTCGCTACTGGCTGGCCGGCAATCTCTGCCGCTGCACCGGATACGACAAAATCGTCCGCGCGGTCCTGGACGCCAGGAACGGCGCCTGACCCGTCGCCTGACCCGTAACGATCGGCGCGCGTCTGCTCAGGGAACGCGGCCGGAAATGGCCAAATTGGAATGACTAAACGGAGGTAAGAAACGTGTCACAAAACGGACATAAAGTCATCGGCACCCGTCCAATACGCCATGACGGGGTGGATAAGGTTACCGGCCGGGCGATCTACGGCGCCGATATACAGCTGACGGGCCTGCTTTATGGCGCAATAAAGCGCAGTCCCCACCCGCATGCGCGGATCAAGCATATCGACACGAGCCGGGCGGAGGCCCATCCTGGGGTCCGGGCGGTAGTCACAGCCCACGACCTTCCTCAGATCGCCGACAAGATCGCCGATCTGGGCGAAGCGATCGTCAACCTGCGCGATTCCAGCAATAACGTGCTGGCCTATGGCAAGGTGCTTTACAAGGGCCATGCCGTCGCCGGCGTCGCGGCAATCAACCTGCACGTCGCCCAGGAAGCGGTGGAACTGATCGACGTGGAATACGAACTGCTGCCCCACGTGACGGGCGTACTGGAGGCCATGGAAGACGGCGCCCCGATCTTGCACGAGGACATGAAGACCACGTCCATGGGCGAGGAAACGGACAAGGTCAGCAATATCGCCAACCACTTCCAGCACAAGATGGGCGAGCCGGACGACGGTTTTGCCGAAGCCGACGTGGTGATCGAGCGCGAATTCACGACGCAGACCGTCCACCAGGGCTATATCGAGTCTCATAACGCCACGGCGCTCTGGAACGAAGAAGGCCAGCTCACCGTCTGGACGAGTACGCAGGGCGCTTTTGCCGTACGGGATCAACTGGCCGAGATCCTCCAGATGCCCGTTTCGAAGGTCAAGATCGTACCCCTGGAGATCGGCGGCGGATTCGGAGGCAAGATTTCAGTTTACCTGGACCCGGTCGCCGCGCTGCTTTCGAAGAAGACGGGGCATCCCGTAAAGATGACGATGACCCGCGACGAGGTATTCGAAGCAACGGGCCCGACGCCGGGTTCCTACCTGAAGGTCAAGATGGGCGCCACCAGCGACGGACGGCTTACGGCCGCCACGGCGTACATGGCCTACGAGGCCGGTGCCTATCCCGGCTCACCGGTCGGCGCGGGCGCGGGCTGCATATTCACGCCCTACGACATACCCAATGTGCAGATCGACGGGTACGACGTGTGCGTAAACAAGCCCAAGACGAACGCCTACCGCGCGCCCGGGGCCACCAATGCGGCCTATGCGTCCGAAACGGTCGTGGACGAAATATGCGAGAAAATCGGCATGGACCCACTCGAGTTCCGGGTGAAGAACGGCGCGAAGGAAGGTGGTCGCCGGGCCGACGGTCCCGTGCATCCGCGCATCGGCTGCATCGAGACCACCCAAGCCGCGCTCAACAGCGAACACTACCAATCCACGCTCGAGAAGACGGCGAACGGCAAGGTACGCGGACGGGGCGTAGCATCCGGTTACTGGTTCAACTTCAACGGCGGAAGGTCGGCCATCTCGGTAAGCATCAATCCCGACGGCACCATCAACATGCTCGAGGGTTCTACCGATATCGGCGGGTCACGGGCATCCATCGCCATGCAGCTGGCCGAGACCATCGGTCTTGAAGCAACCGACATCAAGCCCTACGTGGTGGATACGGACTCGATCGGCTACACCGACGTGACCGGCGGCAGCCGCACCACCTTCGGAACGGGCTACGCCGCCCACGCCACGGGCCTGGCCCTCATACGCGAAATCAAGGAGAGGGCGTCGAAGCTCTGGGACGTGCCTGCCGACGCCATCGACTTCGCCGACGGGGTCTTCTCCTACAAGGACGACGCGGAAAAGCGGGGCACCTTCAAGGAGGTTGCCAGCCAGGCCGGCGACGCCGGCGGTCCCGTGGTCGCCCAGGTCAGCACGAATCCCGACGGCAGCGGCGGCGGCGCCTTCGCCACCCACGTCGTCGACGTGGAAGTCGACAGGGAAACGGGCAAGGTGGACATACTCCGCTATACCGCGGTCCAGGACGCCGGAACGGCCATTCACCCAAGCTACGTGGAAGGCCAGATGCAGGGCGGCGTGGTGCAAGGCATCGGCTGGGGTCTCAACGAGGAGTACATCTACAACGACGAAGGCTCCATGACCAACGCCAGTTTCCTGGATTACCGTATGCCCACGACGCTCGACCTGCCCATGATCGAGACGATCATCGTGGAAGTGCCCAACGAGTCCCATCCCTACGGCGTGCGGGGCGTCGGTGAAGTGCCGATCGTACCGCCTCCGGCCGCTCTCTCCAACGCGATCTACGACGCGACGGGCGTAAGGCTGCGTGACCTGCCCATGTCCCCGCCCCGGGTACAGAAGGCCGTAGCGGAGAACGGCGGGTAAGTGCTGGGAGCAGGGTGAAGGAAAGCGTTTCAGATGTGAAATATGAAAGGGCGGGAGAGTCATCTTCCCGCCCTTTCGCATTGACGGTAAATGAAGCCCGGTCTTTTGGTAGACCCTCAATTATCCGACGATTTCGGAACTGCGGAAAGAAAACCCATGGCGACCATCTACATCCCGTCCCTCATGCGCGATCTGACCGGCGGCATGGAGGTCATCCAGATTGAAGGGGCCGATATGCGGCAGATCATCGCCAACCTGGAGGCGGCCTACCCCGGATTTAAGCAACGCCTGCTGGAGGAAGGTACGCAACGCATCAAACCCAACATCGCCGTCATGATAGACGGCCGGAACGCCCGCCGCATCCTGATCGACAAGGTGAACGAAAACAGCGAGATACACTTCCTGCCTGCGATCAGCGGGGGAAGTTGATATGCGTCTTCCCGTTCGCGTATATCCCAGGGCAGGACGTAACGAAGTGGCGCGGAACGACGACAGCAGCCTTTCCGTCCGGGTCACGGCCGTGCCGGAGGACGGTAAGGCCAACGCCGCATTGCTGGAGTTGCTGGCGGATCGGCTGAAAATCCCCCGGTCCAGCATCCGCATTGTCAGGGGACGACGGACACGCGACAAGGTCGTGCAGTTGGATGGTCTGACCAGTGAGGATCTTACGCGTCTGGCAGGATCGGCGGGTCGATAAGGGCTGCGGATGGTTTACGGGCCGTGTCGGATACACGGTCGTGCAGCTACAATTTCCGGTTCAGCTTGCGGAGGTGATCGACCGTAAGGACTCTTTCCCGGGCCGGGGCGCCGGCGGGACCGGCCGCTTTGTTTCGGGGCTTCCTGTTCCGTCGTTTCTTCTGTGAATCCACCTTTGCAGACGCCTCCGGCTCGCTCGCCGCGACCGGTTGTTCGGACTTATCCGTTTTGCCGCCGACGGCCTGTGCTGCCTGCATGTTCTTCGCCGGCCTCCGCCTTCTTCGGCGATCCGGCTTCCCGTTCTGCTGACCCTGCTCTTCCCGCATGGACAGCGAAATCCGGTTTCTCTCCTGGTCTACACCGAGCACACGCACCTCTACCTGCTGCCCCACCTTGACCGCTTCGCCCGCATGCTTGACATACCGGTCCACGAGCTGGCTGATATGCACGAGCCCATCGAGGTGGACCCCGACATCCACGAAGGCGCCGAAGTTCGTGACGTTGGTGACGACACCGTTGAGCCGCATCCCTTCCTTGACTTCATCGATGGTATGGATCCCTTCGGTGTATTCAACCGGCTTGAACGCGTCGCGCGGGTCGCGCCCCGGCCGTGCCAGTTCCACCATGATGTCCTCGAGGGTAGGCAGTCCCACGGTGTCGTTGACGTAGGAATCGAGCGCGATTCGGCTCCGTAACTCAGCATCGTCCATGAGATCCTTCACCCCGCACTTCTGGTCGCTGGCCATCCGGTCCACGATACCGTAGCTTTCAGGATGGACGGCACTGGCATCCAGGGGGTTCTCGCCGTTTCCTATTCTCAGGAAGCCCGCGGCCTGTTCGAAGGCCCGGGGGCCCAGGTTCGGAACCTGCTGCAGATCCGTCCTCGCTGAGAAAGGTCCCGCCGACTCGCGGTGGGCAACGATGTGCTTCGCCAGTGCGGGTCCGATGCCGGACACGTAGGACAGGAGCTGGGCGCTGGCCGTATTCACTTCGACACCCACGTTGTTCACGCAACTCATCACCACGTCGTCCAGACTCTTCTTCAGAGACCCCTGGTCGACGTCGTGCTGGTATTGCCCGACGCCTATCGATTTAGGATCGATCTTAACCAGTTCGGCAAGGGGATCCATAAGCCGCCGACCGATCGAAATCGCTCCGCGTACGGTGACATCCAACCTGGGGAATTCCTCCCGTGCCACGGCCGACGCCGAATAGACCGAAGCGCCGCTTTCGTTCACGAGCACGATGGACGGATCTCCGGCAAACTCGACCGTACGAAGGAACTGGGTCGTCTCCCGTCCGGCCGTCCCGTTGCCGACGGCGATGGCATCGAACTCGTACTGCTCGTGCAGGGACCGTAAGATCCGCGCCGCCCTTTCCTTCTTCTTCTCCCCCGAGTGGGGAAAGATGCTCGCTCTGTCCAGCAGTTTACCCTGTTCGTCCAGGCAGACGATCTTGCAACCCGTGCGGAAACCCGGGTCGATCGCCATGATGCGGCGGCGGCCCATGGGAGGCGCCATCAGCAGTTCCCGCAGGTTCCGCGCAAATACGAGGGTCGCCTCTTCTTCGGCCTTCTGGCGGACATGGGACCTCAATTCCGTTTCGAGAGACAGCGAAAGCAGGCGGCGGTAACTGTCGGAGACGGCCAGGCGTACCTGCTCGGACGCGGGGCCTTCACCCTTGACGAACTGTTTCTCGAGACCCGCGATCGCCTCTCCTTCCGGCGGGGCGATGGTCAAGCGCAACACGTCCTCTTTCTCACCGCGCCGAATGGCGAGCACGCGGTGCGAAGGCGCTTTCACAGCCGGCTCGGACCAATCGAAATAATCCCGGAACTTGATCCCCGATGATTCCTTTTCCGCTACCACTGTAGACCGGATTACCGCCTTTTCGTGGAACAGCCGGCGCAAAGTAGACCTCGCCGTCGGATCTTCGTTAATCCATTCGGCGATGATGTCGCGAGCGCCGGACAGGGCATCTTCCGCGGTGGCGACTTCCTTTTCCGGATCGACGAATGCCGCGGCTTCCGCTTCCAGGTCCACGTCCTCCTGCCCGAATATGCGCTCCGCCAGGGGTTCCAGGCCCTTCTCCCGGGCCGCCGTGGCCCTTGTGCGACGCTTCGGACGAAATGGAAGGTAGATATCTTCCAGCGCGGTCAGAGTTTCCGCGGCGCGTACTTTCGATTCCAGCTCGTCGGTGAGCAGGGAGCGGTCTTTCAGGGAGGCAAGGATCGAAGTCCTGCGCTTTTCGAGTTCGCGGAGTTGGACGATCCGGTCTCGGATCGCCGTGACGGCCACTTCGTCAAGCGACCCCGTTCGCTCTTTGCGATAGCGCGCGATAAAGGGTACCGTGGCTTCTTCATCCAGCAGCCGCGCTACGGCTTCCACCTGCTCGGGCCGGATGCCCAGTTCATTGGATATCTGCGTGATATGCGTGGTGATATGCGTGTCTTCACTCATGATGTTCAGTGGCCTCGCTTGTCGATCGGCCGCCCAGGATCGTCCTCAGACGCAGGGCTACCCGTTCCGGTTCACCGGGCTTCAGGCAGACCGGTCCGAAAAGCACGATCCCTTCCGAAATCCTTGCGGAATTGGCCTGGATGGGGGGACTGCCCTGTTGCAGTTCAAGGATCACGTCCAGGGCGGTTTTGCCCAATGCGGATTCGTCCAGTTTCAACTCTGTCATCGGTACCTCGCTGGGCCTGCTTTCGGTATCTATCGCGAACCGGCATCCCGGAATATCCCCGGCGGCGGCCACGAGTTCATCCATGCGATCCCGCCACGCCGCGGCGCGTTCTTCAAGCTCCACTCCGGCAAAACGCCCAAGAGCGGTCAACAGGCCGACGATCTGTTCCTTCCCTACCTTGCAGGGCCTCCCGATTCCGTGGTGAGGCGCCCCGGGCAGAATCGACTTGTCGATGAGGGATTCGGGTGGATTCCACTGCTGCTTAAGTACGTCCATGTCAAGGTGCTGAAGCGCTACGCACATGATGAGGTCCCGGCGGCCGCAGAGGATGCCCGAACCCTGGGGACCGCCGATCGCCTTGCCGCCGCTGAAGGCCACGAGATCGGCCCCCTGGGCAATGAAAGTCTGCAGGTTCGACCTTGGAGGCAATTGTCCCGCGGCATCGACGATTACCGGAACGCCGCGAGCGTGGGCGACTTCGACGACTTCCTCCAGGGGCGGCAGGGAGCGGGGATGGGCGACATAGCATATGGCCGCCGTTCGATCCGTGACGGCATCGGCGATCTCCCAGGCTTCGGTGTCCCGCACGCCGGCCCCGCTGTACCGGTCCGCAATCCCCACCTCGACGAGCTTTACGCCGACGGAACGGATCGCGTGGTCGTAGAAGTTACGCTGGCTGCGGGATATGATGACTTCGTTCTTCATGCCTTCGGTGTCCGGCAGCCGGTTCATCTTGCCGGGATCCGGTCCGGTGACGCATGCCGCCGTACCTAGAAGGAGACCCGCGGCCGCGCCGGACGTAACGTATCCTGCTTCGGCTCCGGTGATCTTCGCGATGATCCCGCTCGCCCGGGCCTGGAGTTCGGCGATGTCGACGCAGTACTGCGATGCCTCGCGCATGGCGTCCGCCACTTCGGGATCCATGATACCGCCGCTTAGTCGTGTCGTGGGTCCCGATGCGTTGATGATCGGACGTATGCCGATCTGCTCGTAGATGTTGGGCATGTATGACCCTGGCGTGAATCGAAGGTGGTGCCTAGAAAGCAGCACTAATCCTATTACATCGGACCCTGGTATGCAACCTGTTTTTTTCGCGTGGGCGGGAGACGGTGGGGTTGCCCGCCGGATCGCATTCCGCGCATGACGCGGAAATACAGGTTTCGATCACGCAGGGAAGGGCGCTCTAGCCGGCGTGGAACGGCGACCGGCCCGCTGCGTCGACCCACGAGTATTGAATTGACGCGGCGTTACGTTAAGGCTATTTTAGACCGTGGAAAAACCGTCGCGAGAAGGCACTGAACGTCGTGTCAACCCAGAATCCAGGTAAGCAGTAGCCCAATGGCCCACAGAGATTTACAATCGTTCGTCGACCTGCTCCGGGACGAAGGCGAGTTAAAGGAAATCACCGTCGAAATCGATCCCGACCTGGAGATCAGCGCCATCGCGGACCGCGTGGTCAAACGGAACGGTCCCGCGTTGTTGTTCACCAACGTCAAGGGCCATGCTGGTATTCCCGTGCTGATCAATACCTTCGGGTCGAAGCGCCGCATGGAACTGGCGCTGGGCGCGGAAGACCTCGACGACATCGCGGCCGAGATCGCCGAACTGATCAATCCCCGGATGCCGGCCTCGCTCGCGGGAAAGCTGCAGATGCTGCCCCGGCTTGCCCGGTTGAAGGACACCCAGACGCGGACCGTCCGCAACGGCCCCTGCCAGGAGGTAGTGGAGACGGACACAGCGTCCTTCGAAACCCTTCCGGTCATCAAATGCTGGCCCGGCGACGGCGGGAAGTACATCACCTTCCCCCAGGTCATTACGAAGCATCCCGAAAAGGGGACGCGCAACGTGGGTATGTACCGGCTGCAGGTCTTCGACGACAAGACGCTGGGACTGCACTGGCAGCGTCACAAGGGTGGGGCCCACCACTACCACGTCGCGGAACAGGCCGGTAAGCGGCTGGAAGTCGCCGTCGTCCTCGGCCCCGATCCGGAGACCATGTACGCCGCGACGGCGCCCCTGCCCGACGAGATCGACGAATACATGCTGGCCGGGTTTCTCCGCAGGCGGCCGGTGGAGCTAGTAAAGTGCCGGACGGTGGACCTGGAGGTGCCGGCCAACGCCCAGATCGTGCTGGAAGGCTACGCCGAGCCCCGCGAACGGCGTGTCGAGGGTCCCTTCGGCGATCACCAGGGTTATTACTCGCTGACCGACGAATACCCGGTATTTCACCTTACGGCCATCACGCGAAGAAAAGAACCCATCTATCCCACGATCATCGTCGGGCCGCCTCCGCAGGAAGACGGTTGGCTCGGGAAGGCCACCGAACGCATTTTCCTGCCGCTCCTCAAGACCACGCTACCGGAGATCGTGGACATCGACCTGCCCATCGAAGGCATTTTTCACAACCTGGCCATCGTATCTATCGACAAACGCTATCCGGGCCACGCCCGGAAGGTGATGCATGCCCTCTGGGGCCTGGGCCAGATGATGTTCACCAAGGTGATTATCGTTGTGGACAAGGACGTGGACGTGCATAATATGAGGGAGGTCGCCTGGCGGGTCGGGGTATCCATCGATCCGAAACGGGATCTGTTGATCAGCGAGGGACCTTGTGACGTCCTGGATTTCGCCGCGCAGACCGCGGATGTAAGTGGCAAGCTGGGCATCGACGCCACCGAGAAATGGCCGGACGAAGGGTTCGACCGGGGATGGCCGGAAATCCTGCGCATGCCCGACGAGGTCGACCGGCGCATCGATGCGCTATGGCCGAAGCTGGATCTTTGATTCAGGGAGAATCGGATGTTTGAAGCACTGATCGCCGAAGCAGGCCTTGAGGACATACACGGGAAAGTCGTGGCGGGCGAGCGGCTTTCTGCCGATGACGGGAGAAGGCTGTACCGGCACGGTAACCTGCCGGCCGTCGGCTACCTGGCTAATCTCGTTCGCGAGCGCATGCACGGCGAACGGGTCTACTTCGTGCGTAACCAGCACCTGAACTACACCAACATCTGCAACAAAAGCTGCCTCTTCTGTTCCTTTTACGCCCTGCCTAAAGATCCGGAAGGATACGTGCTTTCGCCCGACGACATCAGGACGCGGATGGAGACCTACTCGGACATGCCGATCTCCGAGATCCACATGGTCGGCGGAGTGAACCCCAGGTTGCCCTACGCCTATTACCTGGATATCGTCCGGGCGATCAAGGAAATGCGGCCTGGCGTGTCGCTCAAGGCCTTCACCATGATCGAGCTTGAGCAGATCCGTAGAATCGCCAAAAAACCCATGGACGAGACCCTGGCGGACCTGAAAGAGGCCGGGGTGGACGCGCTGCCTGGAGGCGGCGCCGAGGTTTTCAGCGAAAGGGTGCACGAGGAATTGTTCCAGGCCAAATCGGACTCCGATAAATGGCTGGAAACCGCGCGCGTAGCACACGAGGTGGGTCTGCCCTCCAACGCGACCATGCTGTACGGCCACGTGGAGCAGACGGAGGAAAAGGTCTATCACCTCATGAAACTTCGGGAATTGCAGGATGAAACGAACGGGTTCCTGGCCTTCATTCCCCTTTCGTGGCACCCGGAGCGCACGGCTATCGAACACCTGCCCGGACCGACGGGTCAGATGGACCTTCGGGAGATCGCGGTCGCACGGCTCATGCTGGACAACGTGCCCCATATCAAGTCGTTCTGGATCATGAACACCCCCGCGGTAACTCAGGTGGGACTGTGGTACGGCGCGGACGACATGGACGGCAGCGTCCTGGAGTACGAAATCACCCGCGATCCCGTTACCGACCGTGTGCAGGCCCTGACCCATCCCCAGATGCTCGACATGATCAGCGAGTCGGGCCGGCAGCCCGTCGAGCGCGACGCGCTCTACAACGTCGTGGACCGGCCGGAATCGATTCGGCCGGCCTATCTGGATCCGGTCGGCGGTGCCACGGCCGACGCCCTCGCGAGCGCAGGATGACTCCATGCATCACGAGCGCAGGATGACTTCATGATTGCAGATATCGCAGAAAAGGTCCTGGCCGGCGCCCGCCTGAGCGCCAACGACGGACGCCGTCTGTTCCGGCACCCGAACGTTACAGAACTGGGCATGTTGGCCGACCACGTGCGTCGACGGAAGCACCCCGAACCGGTAGTGACATACAATATCGGCCGTAACATCAATTACACCAACGTGTGCTGGGTGCGGTGCAAGTTTTGCGCTTTCTACCGCCCGCCGGGCGATGGCGAAGGATACACGCTCCCAGACGAGGAGATTTTCGCCAAGGTCGAGGAACTGATCGACGTCGGGGGTGACGCGGGGGAGTCCTGCGAGATCCTCATGCAGGGCGGACTCAATCCCAGGCTGAAGATCGACTATTATGAAACCCTCTTCTCGGAAATCACCCGTCGCTATCCCGCGGCCTATCTCCATTCGCTTTCCGTAGCGGAAATCGTTTACCTCGCCCATATCTCCCGGATCTCGGTCGAAGAAGCGCTGGTCCGTCTGCGCGCGGCTGGATTGAAGTCCCTCCCGGGCGCCGGCGCCGAAATCCTAGACACCGAAGTCCGCGACGCCATCGCCTTCCGTAAGGAAACGGTTCAGGAGTGGTTGGACGTACACAGCCTGACCCATCGGCTGGGCATGAAATCGACGGCGACCATGATGTTCGGATCGGTGGAAACCGTCGAGCACCGATTGAATCACCTCCTCCGTGTTCGCGAAGTACAGGACGAGTCGCTCGCACGCCACGACGGTTACTTCACGGCATTTATCGCCTGGAGCTTCCAACCCGAAGGCACCGAACTGCCCGATACGCGAAAGGCTACGGGATACGATTACCTGCGGACAGTAGCCATTGCCAGGCTTATGTTGGACAACATAGAGAACATCCAGGCTTCCTACGTAACGCAGGGACCGAAGATCGCGCAGATCGCTCTCGGTTACGGCGTGAACGATTTCGGCAGCACCATGATGGAAGAAAACGTCATCAGCGCCGGCGGCACGAGTTTCGTGATGCCCACCCCGGAGATCGAGCGGCTGATCGGCGACGCGGGGTTTATTCCGCGCCGGCGCAACACGCGGTATGAATTCGTAGAAAACGGCACTCCCGCAAATCATGAATCCGCAGTATAGGCGAACGTACGCCCGGGCCCAACCCGCTCGTCCCGCCCAACCTGGCGGATTCGCCAATACCGCGACCACCTGGATGAACAGGCTGTAATCACCGCCGGAAGGCGTTGACGGAGCAACCGGCGGACGATTGAAGCATGGTCTCTAAAACCCGTCTTAACGCCGTGAGTTTTCTGAATACCAGGCCCTTGACCTATGGCCTGGAACGCGGAGGCCGGGATCACGGATTCGAAATCCTCTATGATATCCCCTCCGTATGCGCCAGGCAGGTGAGGACGGGCGAAGCCTCGGCGGGCGTCATTCCCAGCATCGAATACGCACGCAGTGCGGTACCTTACTCAATCGTTCCCGAGGTATCCATCGCATCCAACGGTCCAGTCGCCAGCATTCTACTGTTCCACAGGGTGCCGGTCCGGGGCATCCGAAAGGTCGCGATGGATGTGAGTTCCCGGACAGCCGCGGCCCTGGTCCATATCGTCCTGTATGAGCGGTACGGCCTGGAAATCGAATCGGTCGACCACCCGCCGGACGTATCTGCGATGCTTGAACGGGCGGACGCGGCCCTGGTCATCGGCGATCCTGCCCTGGAGAATACGAACCGGCCCGAACCCCGTCTGGACCTGGGGCAGGCATGGCGGGAACTGACCGGGTTGCCTTTTGTGTACGCCTTCTGGGCGGGGAAGGATGGTGGTCTCACGCCCGGCGAGGTCGAACTGCTGATCGCGTCGAAGAACCAGGGGATGTCCGCCTTCGACGAGATCGCCGAAGTTCACGCGAGGGACCGCTCACATCCGACTTCGTACTACGCGTCGTACCTCAGCGATAACCTGGTTTACGACCTGGGAGAAGAGGAACAACGAGGACTCATGGAGTTTTACGGGATGGCCCATGTTCGCGGCCTGATCCCGTACGTACCGGAATTGCGTTTTTATCCGCGTCAAGGAAGGAGATGATCATGGCATCGGCAACAACGGTCGGCATCGGCACGGGAAGCAACCGCCGCGAGAACGTGCGCGTGGCGGTGGAACGCTCCGCCCCGCAATTGGCCTCCCTCATGGGGGAAGAGGTCATGCTCAAGCCTAATTTCCTCTCCGGCACCAACCCGGTGGTATGCACCCACCCGGACGCGGTCCGCGGCGTGCTGGACGTCATCATGACCCTGCCGGAGAAACCGCGCCGGGTACTGATCGCAGAGGGCGGCAATGAATCCGTGCCGGGAGAGTGCTTCCGTCACATGGGATACACCGACATCCCGGACGAATACGACATCCCCATCGAACTGGTGGACCTGAACCAGGAGACCAGGTGGCGAAATACCCGGGTGTACATGGTCGACGGCACCTGGACTACGGTCAGGATGCCGCGTACCGTGCTGGACTGTCCCTGCGTTATCTCGGTCGCCGTGGCCAAGACCCATGACGGCGCCATGGTTACCCTGGCGCTGAAGAATCTCATCATGGGTACGATATTGAAGAAAGACCGAATCAAGGTCCATGGCTATACGACCCACCACGACCGGCGCCATCCTCCGGAAGCCCGGGCGCTCAGCAGGAACCTGATCCGCCTCGCCCGCCACCTCTACCCCCACTACAGCGTGGTGGACGGTACGGTCGGCATACAGGGTAACGGTCCAGGGGGAACTGACACCGTGCCGCTGGGCCTGGCGGCGGCCGGGGAGGACACCATCGCCGTGGACGCCGTCATTTCAAAGGCCATGGGATTCGAACCATTGGAGGTGGGAACGGTATTCTACGGGGACGCAATCGGCCTGGGCGTGGGCGATCTGGAACGCATCTGCGTGAACGGCGGACGGCTGGATGAACTTGCCCTGTCCTTCAAGGGGCATGAATCCATCGATCTGCAGCGTCAGTGGGCTTTCGAAGGCGCGTGGGAATCGGCGGCGGTCGGCGGTTGAAACGGCGGCGGTCGGCGGTTGAAACGGCGGCGGTCGACGGTTGAAACGGCGGCGGTCGACGGTTGAAACGGCGGGGACACAGGCATCTACAGGTTTGAGATCAATGCCCCGGCAGGACATCTGGGACGCGCAGCACCTCTTCTTCCGTGTTGTAGAAGTGCGGTGAAATGCGAATGCCACCCCCGCGGCGGGCGCCGATAATCTGGTGGCTTCGCAACGTTCGATGCAGGTCTTCGGTCTCGTGGACCGGGCTGTCGAAGGTCACGATACCCGACCATTCGGACTCGCCCCGTGGACTCAGGACGCGGAAGCCCGAGTCGCACAGGGCTTCGGCCAGTCGGTCGGTCAACTGGCGCAGCCTCTCCTGTACAACGTCGATACCCACCTCCAGCAGCAGTTCCAGCGAAGCCCCCAGCGCGTGTATGCCCAGCGTGTTGTGGGATCCGCATTCGAAGCGGCGCGCCGTCGGCGCCGGGGTCGGATCGTAGACGTCGTAGTTGCCCGCATTAGCCACCGAATTCCAACCCACCTCGTAGAGCCTCAACTGCTCGGTCATGTGTGGCGCGCAGTAGAAGATGCCGATCCCTTCGGGACTCAGAAGCCATTTGTGTCCATCGGCCGTGAGGATGTCGATATTCATCGCATCCACGTCAACCGGAGTCTGACCGAGGGATTGTATGGCGTCGACGACGAAACAGACGCCCTTTTCCCGGCATAGAGCGCCGATCGCAGCAATGTCGTTGCGGAATCCGTTACCGTACTCGACGTGGCTGATGGAGACTGCGCGCGTCCTGGAATCGATCCTGTCCGAGATCGCATCCACCGTGAGACGGCCGTCCACGGACTTGACCATCCGCGTTTCCACTCCGTCTCGCGAGAGATTAAGCCACGGATATACGTTGGATGGAAATTCGAGGTCGTTCAGGACCACGTTGTCGCCCCTGCGCCAGTCGATGCCGTTGGCGGCAAAACAGAGCCCTTCCGTGGTATTCTTGACAAATGCGATCTGACTGGGATCGGCGTTGATCAGCCTGGCCGACCGGGACCGGGCGGTCTCGATAGCCGATTCCCAGTCGCGGTAGTTGGAGGCGGCGTACTCGCTGAAATCCGCTGCATAGGCTCGCACGGCCTCGAAGGCGCGGCCGGGCAACGTGCCGACCGCAGCGTGGTTCAGGTAGGTACAGTGGTGGACAACAGGAAATTCCTGGCGGATGCGGTCCAGGTTCAATAGAGGCCGTTCCGGTTCTGCGGGAAGGAGCAGGTTGGTGACTGCCGCCGATTGATGCGAAGCCGGGATCGATTCGAAAGCGGTCCGATCAGAAACTTGCCGCGGCGTCCTCCGTCGAGTCGAAAATATTGAATACGGCATCCAGTCGGGTTACGACGACGAGCACGTTGTGCGTGCGTTCGCTCAGGTTGGCCAGCCTCAGGTCGCCTCCGGCCTCGCGGAGGGTCTTGGCGCTGCCTACGAGCGCGCCGACACCGGAACTGCTGATGAGGTTCAACCTGCCGAGATCTACTACGGCTCCGGTCGTACCTTCGGACTTCAACGCCCTTACACGATCGTGGAAGGCGGTCACTTCGGGATCGCCCAGGAAGCTGCCAACGAGTTCGATAACCGGTACTCCGTTAATCCTGCGTTCGTTCATTACACGTCCCCTTCGTCTGTACGCTGCTGAAGCGAAAACCGGCCTTTTGAATGTGCCATCATTAAACACCTCGTATTCGGTTTCCGCAAGGATAAATTGCGCGGGGGCAGGTAGACCCGTCCGGGGCATTGGTGCGGCAGGGACGCGGCAGAGCAGCGGCACGGCAGGGACGCGGTGTGCACGACGGCCGTCCGTCCATTTCCTGCACCTGCCGATGGTCACGGATTCGACGCGAAAACGGCGGTCTCGGCGCCCGCGGCGCTGTATCCCGGGCAGAACCCCGCCTCGATGTAGGGACAGGGACTCCGGGCGATGATCACGCGGATACCTGCCTGGCGCAGGCCCTTGCCGATCACGTCTCGTGTCCGGACTTCGTCCCACGGATCGACGGTTTCGTTCAGCGAGACCGGACAGGCTCCCACGATATCGTCTATACTAAGCGCCGTCGTCTCGTGGCCCAGTTCGGTTCCGCCCAGGTTGGGTGTACCCTGGAACCCGGACAGGGCCGTCGTGGCGTTGTCCAGTATGAGGATGAGCAGATCCGACCCCTGGTGGACCACATTGAACAGCGCGTTTGCGCTCAGGTGGAAGAAGTCGGAATCCCCGACGACGGCAATCACCGGGTCGGTCACGCCGGACAGAACGAGACCCGATGCGATTCCGATGCTCGAACCCATGGAATACTTCACGTCGAGCATCTCGAAGGGCGGCGTATTGATCTTGATCGCGCAACCGGGATCGACCACGTACACCGGCGACATGCCGTATCGCGCACTCAAATCGCGCAGGATTTCGAAAACCGGTGTATAGGGGCAGTTCGACGGCAGTCCGGCCTCGCTGGGCAGGTACTTCTGTTCGTCTTCCGGCGAGAAGTCTCGGTCGGGTTTATAACCGGGGACGAAACCGGCCAGGGACTCCGCGATCTGCCAGCGGAACAACTCCCCTTCCCGCGGCACGGCCCGGTCGTGCTTGCCGCTGACCGGCGTCGATATCTTCGCATCATAGGCAACCGACTTGATCAACGTTTCCAGAAAGGGCTCGTTCTCTTCCAGTACCAGGGTTTTCTCCGTCGAACGTAGAAATCCGGTGATCTGGTCGGCGGGCAGCGGCCACAGGGTGGACAGCTTGAGGATGGACAGACCGGAAGTGTCCGCCCCATGAAGCACGTCCATCAACTTGGTGTGAATTACGCCCGCGGCGATTATGCCGGTCTTTCCCGTGCCGGTTACGGTGTTGAAATCCGCCCGTTCGAAATGCCGCGCGATCGATTCGAGCCGGTCGTGCAGACGCCTGTGCAATCGGACGGCGTTTCCGGGAACCGAAATCCACCGCATGGGATGCCGTTCGAAGGCATGGGGCCGCACGTAAGTCGTACGAGGAATCTCTGGTCGTTCCAGTTCTTCTTCCATCGTGCCGAAGGATTTCGTGATCCGCACGATGAAGGGCATCTGCGTTTCGCGGGAAAGCCGGAACGCCTCCCGCGTCATTGCGATCCCTTCCGAGGGTGTCGCCGGTTCCAGCATGGGCAGTTCGCTACCCCAGGCGATCGGACGGGTATCCTGGTCGTTCTGGGAGGCCCATGCGCCCGGATCGTCCCCGAGCAGGATGACCAGCCCCGCGCCCACGTCCGTCAGGTTGGCCACCATGACGGCGTCGAGTGCGACGTTGAACCCGACGCCCTTGCACCCCATCAGGGCCGGCACCCCTCCGATGGACGCGCCGACCGCCGTCTCAAAGGCGACCTTTTCGTTGGCGGACCATTCAACGTGCAGACCGTGACTGTCCACGAAGCCGCGCAGGAACTCGATGGTGCTGCTGCTCGGCGAACCAGGATAGCTTGTCGCCACCGCGACACCCGACTGCAGTGCGCCGTAGGCGATGGCCTGGTCACCGGTGATTCGCATCCCGGCCACGAAACGCTCCTGTTAAATGTAAAACAGCCTGTGAATGAACGGGTGAATATAGACTTTCACCCCATCCCGGTCAAGCGATTACCATCGTGGAGAACCGGTCAGAAACCGCTTGCGACCGTTTCGCTGTCCGGCTATATTTGACCCGTTTCCTCTTAAGGTATGGCAACAGGATTCGGATGGCGCGCGCATTTCCACGGCGGTCGTTCGTTCCACGCTTTCCGCTCCGAATATCCTCTCAATCGACGGAGTATTGGAATGGCCAGAAAAAAGCAAGCTGCCAGAAAAAAGCAAGCTGAAGGAAGTAAAAAAGCAGCAGTTAAAAACAATCGAGCCATCGGGATGGCGGACACCATAGACGAATTGAAAAAGACGCTCGGTAGCACCGGTCCGGCCGAGGTGGACAACGAGGAATACTGGCGCGCCGTGCGGGCCCAGTTTCCGTACAATGGTTCGATACGATACACCAATAACGGGACGATAGGCATCCTGCCCCACATGGTCCTGCAGGCCCAGATCGCCACCCTGAAGGAGGCGGAGGTTCAGGATGGGGATACCGGGGGCGTCGCCTATCCCGCTCCCCACGAAGCCCACGGGAAGCTGGCCGCGCTGATCAACGCGGATCCCAGCGAGGTCGCCATTACGCGGAATTCGACCGAGAGCATGAACATCATCGCCCTCGGACTCGACCTGAAACCGGAAGACGAGATCCTGACCACGACGCACGAGCATTACGGCGGCTGGTCCTGCTGGCAGCATCGGCACGCCCTCTTCGGAAACCCGATCCGGAAACTCGACCTATACGATCCGCCTGAAGACGAAGACGAGATCGTGGGGCTGATCGAAGAAGCCATTCGGCCGGAAACCCGCGTGCTCAGTTTCTGCCATGTCACCTGCACCACGGCCTGGCGCCTGCCCGTCAAGAAGATCTGCGCGATGGCCCGCAAGCGGGGGCTTATTACGGTCGTCGACGGCGCCCAGTCTGTGGGCATGATCGCGGTCGACGTGAAGGACCTAGGCGGTGATTTCTACGTAAGCAGCACGCACAAATGGCTTTTTACGCCCAAAGGTACGGGCCTGTTGTACGTGGATGAGGCGGCACAGGACACGATCACGCTGGGTTACTACTCCGGAGGCGGCCGGCTGACGGCGAGGCGTTTCGAGAACAACGCGAGCCAGAGCTACGCGCCGTTCGTGGGGTTCGCCTTGGCCGTGGATTTCCACAACGCCATCGGTACCAGTCTGATCGAGGACCGCGGCGCGGCCATGGCGAAGTGGCTCAAGACCCGTCTTTCCGATATACCCGGCGTCCGTGTGTGGACACCCATGAGCCGCGGGCTGTCCGCATCCATGGTTTCCTTCTCCATCGCCGGCATGACCTCCTCCGACGTGGGTACGCCGCTCAGGGAACGGTACCGTATACACAGCCGCGGCCTGCACGAAGGCGGATATCACGGCGCCCGCATTTCCTGCGCCATGCACAACAGTTATGATGAGATGGAGCAAGTCGTTAGCGCCGTGCAAGAAATCGCGGCGAACCGGTGCTGAATCCGAGTTCATTCCAGAACCCGCGGCTATCCATACGCGGGCTCACTCAGCGGGAGAACGGATCATGTCCGATACTGTACTTACCATAAAAGCACTGAAGGATCAATTGGGCGAGAAGTTCGCGGAGAACGTCGTCCTTCGGATTAAGCGCGACGGAGAATACGTTGAATTCACTGGAGGAGAAGCGGCTCGACGTGCCGACGCGCTCGCCGGACTGCTGTCCTCCCTCGGGTTGCAGCCCGGCGACCGGGTCGCGCTGCTGGCGGACAACCAGCCCGAGTGGGGCGTCACCTACCTGGCCATCGTGGGACACGGGATGACGGCCGTTCCCATCGACCGCCTGTTGAAACCCGGTGAATACCAGCGGATTCTCGAGGATTCCGGGACCCGGGCGATCGTCGTGTCGGACGCCTTCCGCGATGAGTTCCATTCCATTGCGGGCTCGCTGCCCGAGCTGAAGCACGTGCTGAGTCTTGAAGAAGTCATGGCCAGCGAGACAGGTGCTCCTGCGCCGGACAACCCGGTCAGCCCGGACGATCTGGCCGTTCTGATCTATACCTCGGGCACTACCGGACAGCCCAAGGGCGTGATGCTTTCCCACCGGAATATCATGTCCAACGTGGTGGCCGCCAGCCAGGTCATCTCCATTTCATCCGACGACAGCTTCGTTTCGGTACTCCCCCTTCACCACACTTTCGAATGCACCGCCGGGTTCCTCGCGCCGATATACAACGGCGCCATGGTTTCCTACGTGGGCAGCCTCAAGTCACGGGACATCGTCGATACGATGAAGGACTCCAAGGCGACCATCATGCTGGCGGTCCCGCTGCTTTACGAGAAGATGTTCCAGGGAATCATGCGCAAGGTAGGCTCACAGCCCGCCGTCACGCGGACGGTGTTCAATCTTTTGATGGGCGCGGTGAAACTGGGCGAGAAGTTCAACAAGCGCATGGGGACGGCCCTGTTCAGAAGCCTGCGCGACAAGGGCGGACTCGGGACCATCCGGTTCTTCGTGTCCGGCGCCGCCGCGCTTCCGCCTGAAGTGGCCACGGGATTCGATCGCCTGGGCCTTCGCATCCTGCAGGGTTACGGACTCACGGAAACCTCGCCGGTCGTTTCGGTACATCGCGTGGAGCAACCACCCAAACCCGATTCCGTCGGACCGCCCCTAAACGGCGTGGAAGTGGAAGTCGTGGACCCGGACGAAACGGGCGTGGGTGAACTCATCGTCCGGGGAGACAACGTGATGCTGGGCTATTACAACAACCCGGAGGCCACGGCGGAGGTGCTCAAGGACGGAGCGCTGTACACCGGCGATTCGGGATGGATCGACGAGGAAGGACACCTGCACATTGCGGGGCGCCTGAAGAACGTGATCGTTACCCGGGCAGGCAAGAACATCTATCCCGAAGAAATCGAGGGGGAACTCGTCCTCAGTCCCTATATCGCCGAGGTGCTCGTCTTCGGCGCCGAAGTCCCGGACACAGGGGAAGAATACGTACGGGCGGTCGTTGTCCCCGATTTCGAGTACCTGGAAGAGGAAGGCACGCCGAACGACGACGAAACCCTGAACACGCTCATAAACAAGGAAGTGCGGGACCGGTGCGGAAACCTTGCGGACTACAAGCGGGTCCGGGAAGTGGAGATCCGCAGGGAGGAGTTCTCCAAGACCTCGACACGCAAGATCAAGCGGTTTCTCTTCCAATCCGGACAGTCCGCACAGTCCGAGCAGTCCGGACAGGCGGCCCCGTCAGAAGAAGCTGACGGCCAATAGGAGACACCGCGACGGCAGGGCGGAATCGCGATCGATGGATAAAATGGAGCAATCAGGTTCAGATCCGGTGCCGCCTTCCCCGAAGGACGCGCTCTCTGATACCCCGTTACGTATCGATGCGGGACAGCAGAGAACGCATTGGCGACGCCCTGCCATCCTTTTCGCCTGTACCTTCCTTACCACCCTTGTTTCCGGTACGATCATGGAGCACCCCGCCGTGCCGCCGCTGGTGGTGCTTTTCACCCTGTTGAGCGTCCCGTCGCTTCTCCTGGACGGCCTGCCCTTTTCCCTGTCGGTACTCGGTATACTCATGGCCCACGAGATGGGCCACTATCTCTACGCCAGGTGGTATGGCGTCCATACCTCCCTCCCCCATTTCATCCCCTCGCCCTTCGTCTTCATCACGCCGAATCCGGGCACCTTCGGCGCCGTCATCGTCACGAAGGCGCCTTACCCGAACAGGCAAGCGCTGATGGACATCGGCGCCGCCGGACCTATCGCCGGTTTCATCGTGGCCGTCCCGATCATGGCCTACAGTCTCGTCGGAGCCAGGGTGGATCTCGTCCCCGGCGAGGGAGAGGGCCTTTACCTTGGCGAACCCCTGGTGTTTCAGGCGCTCGCATACCTGATACACGGCCCGCTGCCCGAGAACTATACCATTTACCTTGATTCCGTTGGCCTTGCGGCATGGTTCGGCTGCCTGGTGACCATGCTCAACCTGCTGCCGGTGGGACAATTGGACGGCGGCCATATTCTGTACGCGTTCACGGGTGGCGCGGTCCGGAGCAGGCGTCTCCAGCGGAACCTTACGATCGCGAGTTTCCTGGCACTGGCGGTGCTAGGTATGTATTCGCCGGGTTGGTGGGTTTTCGGGGCGCTGCTGCTGCTCATGGGCAGGTTCAGCGGCTTCAGGCACCCCGCGCCGATCGACGATGCCGCGCCGCTTCCCAGGCACAGCAAGTGGCTGGGCTGGCTCGCGGTCCTGGTCTTTATTCAGACCTGCATGCCGGTGCCGATCTCGTTTACGGGACCGTAGGATGATCGTCGCGTCGCGGGACGGCGTTGAGGTGGGTAGGGGATCGGCGCGGGGATCAACTGATCAGTAGCCGTTCCAGTTTCTTGTGGATTCGTTCGTCGTCCCCGTCGATACGATGGGCCTTGAGCAATTCGTCGATCGCCCGGGCGTTTTCCCCCATGATCTCGAAAATGGATCCCAGTGCGTAGTGGGCCGCGAAATTGGTAGCGTCGAGTTCGAGGGCCTTCTGGTACTCACCGATCGCGAAGTCCCATTTCTCCTGACGGACGTAGATTTCCGCGAGACTCATATGGACTTCCGAAACATCACCATCCCAGCGTAACGCTTCCCGGTATGAGACGACGGCTTCATCGTACATCGTGCGCCGTTTGTACACCATGCCCAGGAGTTTGTATGCGTCGCCGTTCCGAGGTGATCTGCGGATGACTTCCCGGAAGCAGTTGGTCGCTTTTTCGAATTCGCCGAGATAGCAGTAGATTCTACCAAGATCCTGAAAAAGGACATCGGTGCGATACCCGCCTTCGAGGGCGTTCAGCATGTATCCGCGGGCTTCGCTGTAGCATTCCTGCTTCATGTAGATCAGGCCGATATCATACTGTACCGCAACTTTCTTCGGATACTCCCTGGCACACTTGCTGAGCCACTCGAAGGCCTCACTCGTGCGGCCGGTATACATGAGCCCAAGGCCAAGGCCCCGCAGGGTCCAGTAGTCGGTCTGGTGTTGCTCCAGGCGCTCGAAGCAAAGGCGCACAATGGTTTCGTAGTCCTTCTTCGCCAGGAGGAGCTTGAGCTTATGAGACCAAAACCACATATTTGTTTTCTCTTCCAAAAACGGCCGGTACCTTCGAGGGGATTAGATCCCGGGGTATCGGGCCGAGCGAAATCCTCGTCCCGACACTTTAAATATACGGCCGGCGGCCAGGGGTGTCAAGCGGTGGGGACGGACCGGAACCTGGGTGACTTCATGGTACGAACAGGTGGATTCACCCACCCTGAAACCTGGTTGGGGAGCACTGGATAAATGACCGATAGAGATGAGGTTACGGGCGTCATCCTCGCGGGAGGAATGAGCAGCCGATTCGGTTCCAACAAGGCGCTGAGCAGGTTTGATGGAGAACGGTTGATCCTCCGGCTGTGCAAGAGGGTGGGCGCAGTGACGGACCGGATGGCACTGATCACAAATACGCCGGAAGAATACGCCTTTCTGAACCTGGATTCCCGGAAGGACCTGGTACCCCGATGTGGTCCTATCGGCGGCATCTACACCGCGCTCAAAACGGCTGAAACTCCACTGTGCCTGTGTGTCGCGTGCGACATGCCCTTCATCAGGCCGGCACTGCTGGAGTACATGGTCGAAAGGTCGCCAGGGTACGACGTGATCGTCCCCGTACAAGACGGCCGCGAGGAACCGCTGTGTGCGGTTTACCGGAACACCTGCGTCCCGGCGATCGACAACCGGATCCAGGCAGGGAAGTACAGGATTACCGGGTTTTTCAACGAGGTTCGCGTCCTTCGCGTCGCTTTGGAAGACGCGGGGATCCATGATGCGGATATGTTCTTCAACATCAACCGGCCGGAGGACTATGACGAGGCGTTGAAACGGCTGAACCGGCCGGAGGATCGGCGGTCGTCGCAGTGATCGCAGGGACCCGGGCACGGTGCGGAGGATTGCCGACGGACAGACCGGCACGGCCTTTCAAGGCGGATAGGCCGGAGTACCGGCCATTCCGGGCGGATAGGCTACCCGCCGGATCCGTCTACCCGCCCGATCGGCCCTCGATCAACAGGATGAATTCTCCCCTGAGCCGCCGGTCGCGGGTCTCCTCCAGCAGCCGGGACAGTGAATGCCGGTCGATTTTCTCGTGAAGCTTCGTCAGTTCGTTCGCCAGAACCGCCCTGCGGTCTCCGAATACCTCCAGGGCGGCGGCGATGAGCGCGGGTACCCGGTGGGGACTCTCGAAATAGATCAGCGTATCTTCCCGTTCCACGTCCACTTCGAGATAGCGTCGCCGGGCTCCGGGTTTTCGGGGAGGAAATCCGCAGAAGGCGAAGCGATGCACGGGCAGGCCCGACAGGACCAGCGCCATAATCAACGCGCTCGGTCCCGGAGCCATGCTCACGGGGATTTCGGCCTGTACCGCAGCCCGTACCAGACGGTAACCAGGATCGGCGATTCCGGGCGTGCCCGCATCCGTGACCAGGGCAAGTTCCCGGCCCTTTTCAAGGAGCGAAAGCGCCCTGGTTACGGCCCGTTGTTCGTTGTGTTCGTGATAGGCCATCTGCCGGGCGTTGATCCCGAAATGCTTGAGCAGGCGTCCGGTCCTGCGCGTATCTTCGCTGAGAACGATATCCACGCCGCGCAGGATCTCCAGCGCCCTGAGCGTGATGTCGTCAAGATGGCCGATCGGCGTGGCTACAAGGTAGAGCATGAATCAGTTCGACTGTTCGGGAAACGGCGCGCGTATGTCGTAGCGTCCGTGTATCTCCACGGGAAGTGTCCCCTCCTCTACCATGATGTCCAGTGGATTGTCTCCCGTCCGGAGCGGCAATTCGACCGCGTCGCGGATTCGCGCCGACTCGTAGATCGCCATCATGAGTTCCATGGTCAGGCGGGCCGTTCCGCCCTCGTTGCGGTGCGCATCGATGCGGCCGTCCAGCCAGGATATGAACTCGTCGTACTGGTCGGCCTCCACCGGCGGTGGCTGGATGGACTGCCAGTCGCTGGAATGCCGGTTCAACAACAGTAGGCTGCCCTCCGGACCGCGCTTCAAAATCCCCTCCGTCCCGTAAATGACGTCGCCCTGAAGGCCCGGTTCGGGCAGATCGCTTTCGTAGGTTCCCCTTATCCCACCCTCGAAGGCGATGATCGCCGCGCACCGGTCCTCGCACCGCACCCGACGCTCCCACCGGTCCGTCTTGCGCGTCACCTGGCCGATCACCCAGATCGGTCTGGGGTCGCCCAGCACATACATCATTTCATCGAGTTCGTGGGTACCCCTGTTGAGCAGGCCGTGGGCGTCCCTGCGCAGCATGGCCGTGGGCGTTCCGATCGCGCCTTCCAGCACGAGGCGTCGCGCTTCCACGTTCTGCGGGGTGAACCGGCGCTGGTGACCGATTGCCAGCTTGACACCGTGTTCCGCGCAGGCTTCCAGCATGCGGTCGGCCTCGCCCAGACTGGACGCCATGGGCTTTTCGCCCAGGATTCCTACCACGCCCGACTCCGCCGCCGTCACGGTGATCTCGGCCCGGACGTTCTGCCATGTGGTGACGCTGACGATGTCACACGCCTCGCTCTCCAGCATGTGCTCGTAATCCGTGTAGGACTTCGCGCCGAATTCGCCGGCCAGTTTACGGGCGCTTCGCTCGTTGACGTCAGCGACCGCGACCACCTCGGTGTGCGTCTTCTGCGTCCAGTGGCGCGCATGAGAACCGCCCATGCCCCCGCTGCCTATGATGCCGACCCGATATGACCCGGTCATGTATACTCCTTGAATACGGTCAGTTTCATGATCTCACGGCTCGACAGCGCGCCGTCCCGCGCAATTTACTCCTTTCGCGACCGACCCGCAACCCCTGATTAGTAACGCCCGCGAGGTGGAATTCACGCCAACTTATTGTATTGCACCGTGTCTGTATCGTCTGTATGATAGATCTGGTCATCATGAGAAAGGATGGACATGGACTATAATGGATTGCAGGTCGCGACGCTCGATGAGTCTCTGAGCGACGCCATTGCCGCGCGCGGTGGCAAACCTGTGGTATCCAGGGCGGACGACACGGAGAGCCTGGATTCCTTTCTTGAAAACCTGGCACGGGACGACATCGCCGTACTGTTACTGACAGAACCTGAACATGTCCGTGCGTTGTTCGGTCGCGCGTCCGCAACAGGGCGCGTCGAGCCCCTGCTGGATGCAGTCAGGCAAATTGCCGTGGGTTCGGCGGGACCCGCGTGCACGAAAATCTGGAGAAACCACCATCTTTCCGTCGATTTCGAACCTGACGGGACCGGCGGAGAAGCACTCGTGTCGGGCATGGCGCGCCTCGCCGCATACCTGGTCAACAAGAAACGCACCGCCGTGGACAGTGGGGTGGACACCTCGCACTGGCAACGCATCGACATGCGGTGGCATTTCGAAAGCGATCCCTACGGAACCCGGGGCGAGTCTGCCTTCCTCCGGGCGTGCCGCCGGGAACCGACGGAATATACGCCCGTATGGCTGCTGCGTCAGGCGGGCCGATACCAGCGGGCCTATCGGGAACTGAAATCCGACCTGGATTTCCTGGACATGTGCAAGACCCCGGAACTCACCGCCGAGATCACGTTGATGGCCGTAGAACGCCTGGGGGTGGACGCCGCCATCCTATTCGCAGACATCCTCCCGCTGCTGCAACCGATGGGCTTCCACCTGGAATACGTCAAGGGACAGGGACCCGTCATTCGCAATCCGATTCGGTCGGACCGGGCCGTGGATCAACTCGAGGAGGAAGGACCGGAATCCCAGCATTTCGTTTACGAGGCCATCCGCATGGCATTGCCGGCGCTTCCACCCCATATCCCGCTCATCGGTTTTTCCGGCGCTCCATTCACCCTGGCCGCCTATGCCATCGAGGGGCAGAGTTCGCGGGACTTCAGGCGCGTCAAGACCTTCATGTATTCCGAACCGAGGGCCTGGCATGCCTTGATGGCGAAACTGGCGAGAACCGTCACGGCCTACCTCAACGAACAGATCGAGGCGGGCGTTCATGCCGTACAGTTATTCGACAGCTGGGCAGGCTGCCTTTCGCCCGATGATTACAGGACATTCGTCCTTCCCCATACCGGGTACGTCTTCTCCAATCTGCGCCCCGGCGTTCCTTCCATACATTTCGGGGTCTGCACCGGTTCTCTGCTCGATTTGATGCGGGAGGCGGGTGGTGAGGTCATCGGGCTGGATTGGCGCGTGGACCTGTCCGAAGCATGGCAGGACCTTGAACACGAGGTGGCGGTCCAGGGAAACCTGGATCCCATGGTCCTCTTTTCGTCCCCCGATGTAATCCGCCAGCATGCGGCGACCGTCCTGCACAAGGCCGGGGGACGTCCCGGACATGTCTTCAACCTGGGTCACGGCATACTGCCCGGCACACCGGAAGACCACGTCATCGCGCTCGTGGACGCCGTGCATGAATTGGGAATCGCTCGATGAAAGTCGTCGTGGTCGGCGGGGGCATAGCCGGGTTGAGCGCCGCGCACCGGCTGGCGGAAACGAAACGTCACGACCTGGAAGTGACGCTGCTGGAGCGGACGGACCGATTCGGTGGCACGATACGCACGATCGAGCTCGGCGGATGTCTGGTCGAACTGGGTCCGGATTCCTTTCTTTCGTCCAAGCCCTGGTTGACGCAACTGGCTGAGCGATTGGGCGTGGCTGATCGGATCATCGCCACTGCAACCACCCATCGCAGGTCCCACGTCGTCCATCGCGGCAAGCTGCACCCGTTGCCCGACGGGTTCCTGATGATGGCGCCTACCCGCCTCTGGCCCATGGTGACCACTTCGCTTTTTTCGTGGACGGGCAAGATCCGGTGCGCTTTGGACCTGGTACTGCCACGTTCGCGTGCAACCGGAGACGAGAGTCTGGGCGCGTTCGTCCGCCGGCGTTTCGGCGGAGAGGTGCTCGAGCGCGTCGTACAACCGCTCATCGGGGGCATCTATGCGGGAGACCCCGATAGGCTCAGCCTGAAGGCCACCATCCCGCGGTTCCTCGAGATGGAAACCCGATACCGCAGTGTCATACGGGCCATGGTCGCACAGCGGCGCGCGGCCGCCCGGCGCGGAGGCGGTCCCACGGCCGGCAGCGGCGCGCGCTACGGTGAACTGGTCACCTTCGACCATGGCATGAAAACCATCGTGCAGGCGTTGATGGAAAGCCTTCCGGAAGAAACGATGCGCACGCATTCCGACGTCGTGAGCCTGAGCCGCGAAGGGGACCTCTGGCGTCTGGCATGCGGCGACGGACAGCATATCGATGCGGATGCGGTCATTCTTGCCCTGCCTGCCCGAAAGGCCGCGGATCTGCTTCGCGGCATCGAAACGGGCCTTCATGATGAACTGTCGGCCATCCCCCACGCGTCGACGGCCGTCCTGAACCTCGTGTACCGGCGTTCGGATGTGCCCCATCCCATGGACTGCTTCGGGTTTGTGGTTCCCGCGGTAGAGGAACGGGATATCATCGCCTGCACCTTCAGCAGCGTTAAGTTCCCGAACCGGGCGCCGGAGGACCACGTGCTGTTGCGCGCTTTCATCGGCGGCGCCCGGCAGCGGCACATGCTCGGTTTCGATGACGGGGAGCTGAACCGGATCGTCCGGGCGGAGCTGAAAGACCTCATGGGCATCGAAGCCGCTCCTCTTCACACCGCGCTTGCCCGGTACCCGGACGCCATGCCCCAGTACCTCGTCGGCCATAGCCGGCGCGTTGAGCGGATCGAATCACTGCTCGATCGGTATCCCGGACTTGCGTTGGCAGGCAATGCCTATGGCGGCGTGGGCCTGCCCGATTGCGTGCGTTCGGGTGAACAGGCAGCGGAGCGGGTACTGGAGATGGAGGAGAACGGCTCCCGTTAGCAGATGGAGAAGGGCGACTTTCGCTAGCAGTTGAAGGAGCACGACTCCTGTTCGGAGATGGAGCAGGGCGACTCTTGTTGACCGACGCCGCCCGCGGGATTCATGCGTCGTGTTCCCGTTCTCCGGATGACATTCAATCCGTCCCCCGGTCCCGCAGCATCGTGTTCCAGCTCGCCGGATGCCATTCAAGCAGTCCCCTGGTCCCGCAGCATCGCAATCGCCGTCTTCCGGGCTTCCTCCATGCTTCCGACCAGGCGCCAATCGGGGATGCTCCTTACGATGTCGAAGGACTTCAGTGTTTTAGATGCTGCGCCCGAGAGTCCCATCACGATCGTACCGGTTTTCTGTTCTTCGGCGACCTCAAACAGCCGTTGAATCACAAGGGCCGCACTGTCGTCCACATACTGGGTGTCAGAAAAATCGAAGATGACCACCTGGTGTTCCTTGATGTCTTCACCAATGGCCATGACCAGTTTCCTTGATGAAGCGATGGTAAAGCTACCCCTGAGAGAGACCAGACCCACCCGAGCTGTATGGGGTTCCACACCGGCCTGGATTCCTTCGGTGGAGAAAAACTCGCGGTCCAACAGGGGCACTGAGACCACGTTGTCGAGCTCCAGGTGTTCCAGCTGCCGGGCGTGGACCATCCCGGCGGCGATCAGCCCGATGGCCACTGCCGTGATCAGATCGATGAAAACCGTGAGGCCCAGCGTGAGCGCCATCACCAGCAGATGTTCCCGCTGGAGACGATGAATCCGGGCGAGTACCCGCCAGTCGATGATGTTCCATCCGACCACAATGAGGATACCGGCCAGGACGGCATGGGGAACCGGCTCGACAAACCTGCCCAACCCGAGTAGAATCAACAGCAGGAACACGGCGCGCAGAACGCCTGAGACCGGAGTCTGTCCTCCCGAACGGATATTCGCCACGGTACTGACGGTGGCACCTGATCCAGGAAGACCGCCAAACAGCCCTGCCGCCATGTTGCCTATACCCTGACCCACCAGTTCCCGGTCAGGATTATGGCTTGATCCCGTGAGCGAATCCGCGATGAGGCAGGCGAGCAGACTGTCCACGGAGCCCAAAAGGGCGATAATCAGCGCGGGTTGGACCGCATACAGCAGAAACGACCAGGAAGGCAACTGGAACTGTAGCGCGGGCAGTCCGGCCGGTATCTCTCCAATAACCGGCACGTCACTCAGCCAGAATACGCCCACCATCGTGCCGGCCAGCAAAGCCAGCAAGGGCGCGGGCACGTACCGGCTCAGCTGCCGAGGCCAGAAAACCGCCAGGACAAGGGTGACCACGGCGATGGCTACTGCGCTGAAGTTCGTGCTGTTCAATGCATCGGGAAGGGATCGGATCGCGGCAAGTGCGCCCCCAGGGGCGACAGGCGTGCCGAGAAACGGAAGGGCCTGCATGAGGATGATGATGATGCCGATACCGGACATGAATCCGGATACAACCACATGGGGGGTGTAGGCGATGTATCGGCCCAAATTGGAAATACCCAGCAGCACCTGGATCGCTCCGGCGAGCATGACAACGATCAGCGCCTCCGAGAGCGTGCTCACCTGGCTGGTGACGATTAACGCCATCGCGATCGTGACGGATGGCGCAGGACCGGAAACCACCGTCCGCGTGCCGCCGAACACTGAAGCAAAGAAACCTACCGCGATCGCGCCGTACATGCCCGCGGCCGCACCCATGCCGGACGCAACGCCAAAGGCCAGTGCGAAAGGCAATGACACCACGGCGGAGGTGAGTCCGCCGGTAAAATCACCTCTGAATGTACCCGGATCATACTTCAATGACAGGTATCCCTTGCAGATTACGACCGATTACACGACGAGACCGCCCATATCATCTTACCAGCCTTCTGAAGGGTTCTTTCTTCAGATCGCATTCCAGCAATTCCGCCAGGTTGCCACGGTCCAGGCCCGACTTGATGAGGCCGAAGACCTCCGACGCGGCTTCGCCGAGCTGCCGGATGTCTTCCTCCGTGTGGGCCATGGTTACCCGGAACGAGGTCGGGGTGAAAACGCCCCGCCGCGACATCTCCTGGACGAATAGCGTGGAGACGACGGGCAGTAGTTCTGGATCGGGCAGGTCGAAGGAAAGGCCGGGATTGTAGGACAGGCCCACGCAGGCGCCCGGAAGCCCCGCGCTCGCCAGGGCGTCGTTTATCGTGGCTTTGACCAATGTACCCATGGATTCGAAGAAGGTTTCTGAATCCCGTCGTTTCAACTCGCGAATCGTGGTCAGCGCGGCGGCCAGACCCACGTTGTCGCTCCAGTAGGAACTGGAAACGAACATCGAAGCGGCCGGCGCCATGGCTTCGCGGGATCCCACGACGGCGCCCATGGCGTATCCGTTCGACATGGCTTTGGCCAGGGTCGTCACGTCGGGCGTCACCCCGGTATACTCCTGAAATCCCCCGATGCGAAAGCGCCATCCGCAGGACACCTCGTCGAACACCAGCAGCGCGTCGTGTTCATGGGCCAGCCGCTTCACGGATTCCAGGTATCCGGGAGGCGGAAGCTCGGACCGCGCGGGTTCCATCATGACCGCCGCGACCTGTCCGTCGTACTGCTTGAGCAGGTCCGAGAGCATGTCCAGGTCACCGTACGTGAAGGGTATGGCCGTCCCCGCCAGTACGCGCGGCACGCCGATGGGCTCGATGCCCGCGAAGGGATATTCGCCGCTTTCGGGATCGACGAGGTAGTTGGCGGACTGGTACCAGTCGTGCCAGCCATGGTATCCGCAGAAGAGGATAATGTCCTTCCCGGTCGTACCCCGCACGATACGCACCGCCAGGGCGCAGGTCTCGCCGCCCGCCTTGGCGTACCGCACCATCTCGGCGCTGGGGATGGTATCGACGAGTTCCTCGGCGAGTTCGATTTCGAGCGCGCTGTTCAGCGTGTAGATGCTGCCCCGGTCGATCTGTTCCTTCACCGCCTGGTCCACAACGTCATCGGCATGGCCCAGGATGATGGCGCTGACGGCGTTCATCATGTCCAGGTACTCGTTGCCGTCCACGTCTGTGAACCGCGCGCCCTTGGCCCGTTCCGCGTACACGGGGCTCACCCCGTTTGCGAACTGGCTGGCCCGCCTGCTGATCAGTTGCGTCCAGCCAGGGATCAATTGCTCGGCCCGTCTGTACATGCTCATGGACTGTTCTACGGAACGGATGACGGTCATGCCTTCCTTCCTTTCACAATGTAAGTACGTCGTCGCGGCGCATCAGCCGCGCGTCCGGTGCCAGGGTTTGAACAGCGCGCGCTGGTCGTCGTCCCAGCGCTTGAAAGTCGATTCGGTTATGTACTGCGCTTCGTCCATGGTGGCCTGATTCTGCGAAAGCATCCAGTAGGGACCGTATCCTACGTGGATGGTCTTCCGGACCTGGACGGACCGGTTGGTAATGCCGCCGTGCCTCAGGTTTTCCGTGAACAGAATGGCGTCGCCGGCCTTGACTTCCAGGGCGATCATGCCGGGTTCCTCGTCCGGATTGCCGCCATGGGGGCAGGGAAGGTTCGTCTTGTGGGTGCCGGGGACAACGGAAAAAGCGCCCTGGTCCCGGGAAACATCGTGAATGAAGTAGATCATGCGCACCATCATGCAGTCGATTCCGCCCGCGTTGAACGCGTATCGGTACTTCTGATTCTCCGGACGCATGCCGCCGTGGGAGCCCGACTGGTTGCCGCGGTAGCGTATCCGGATCTCCGAGTTGTTAATCGTGGCCCTGCCCTGGACGATCCCGCCGATATACGCCATCGTGCGCGGGTCGTTCACCAGTACGTCGAATCGCTCGTCGGCATTCCAGAAATCCTCTATGATAATGGTTCTTCCTTCTTCATTCGATCCATCGGCGTGGTATCCCAGTTCGGGATTGCGGTGATAGTCCGGTCCCCACGGGCTGGCCTTTCGGGGCGGTTCATCGAGGTGCCGCAAAGCATGGACTTCCAGTTCGTCCACGGCGGACGCAAGCGAGGACACGGTATCGGAATCCAGCATGTCCTCGATCACGATATAGCCCTGTCGGTCGAATTCGTAGCGTTCGACATCGTTCATCACGACTCCTTAGCTGCCGGGTTCCCAGAGTGGAACGTAACCCGCCCGTTCGACGACGGCCTGACCCTCGTCGCTCAGTATCCAATCGACGAAGGACTTGATGGCGCCACGCGGCGAATGGGCGATGTAGAAATACAGGTACCTGTTCAGAGGATAGGTGCCGTCCCGCACGGTGGCGGCCGTGGGAAACACACCGTTGATGCTGCAGGGCACAGTCCCCTCGCCAGATCGGATCCCTCCGTATCCGATCGCGTTGGGCCAGCGCGCCACGGTCTCGACCACGGCCCTGGAAGTGGGCACGATCCGCGCTTGCGGAGTAAAATCCAACTCCTGAAGCACGAATTGGTCGAAATACACGCGCGTGCCCGAGTTCGGGGGACGGTTTACCACGAGGATAGGTGCTTGCGGTCCATTAACCTGGCGCCAGTTATCGATCTTTCCCGAGAAAATCGCCCTGACCTGGTCGATGGAGAGATCGCGAACGGTATTCTCGCGATGGACATATATGCTCAGCGCGTCCCGTGCTGTCAGAATGCTCATGCCGAGCGAACCGCGCTTCTCCAGCAACCGCTTGACTTCATCGGCAAGCATGGTCCGCGAGGCTGCCCCAATATCGGTTTTCCCGGAGATCAACGACTCGATGCCAAAACGGCTGCTTCCGCTTTCGGTTTCGATGAACACCCCGGGGTGGGCGTCCATGTATGCGAACGCCCACTGCTGCACCAACCGGTTCATCGTGGTCGACCCGGTGATTTTGAATCGTACGGGTCCATCCATCACGGGCGGCGCCGCGATACCGCACGATAAAAGAAACAGGCCCGCTATCCCAATGAGTCGCTTCATTTCTCAATCCGCGCCGGCATCTACCGGCTTTCGATGATGGACCGCAGCCGCGCCACGTTGTACCGTGACTGCGAAACCCATTGCACAGGCCGAAAGGTATCGGCCAGGGCGCCGACGTAGGCGAGCAGCACCTGGACGTGCTGCCGGACTGCGGCGCGGTTGAACGGCTGTTCGAGATCGTCGAAGGGCGTGTGGTACCGGAGCCGGCCCCAATTAACGAAGATCTCGATGCCCGCCTCGCTCGAAAGGTTCTTGAACTGTATCCCTTCCATGAGCAGTATCGCAGGAATGCCTGCCTGGGCAAAAGCGAACTGGTCAGACAGAGCGAAGGGGTCCAGACCCTGGAACATCAGGGGAATCTGCGAGACCGTCATGTCCAGTTCACCGGCGACTGTTTGCAGCAGTTCTCCCAGGGTGGACAGTTCGGCGCCGACCCCAATGATATCCCTGAAGGTGTCGACGATGGCGAGTCCATCCACGTTAACCGCCGCCATCGTCCGATGCAGCGGTACGGCCGGGTGGTCCAGGTAGAATCGGCTGCCGAGCATGCCCTTCTCTTCTCCCGTTACGAAAAGAAAGACCAGAGACCTCCTCGGCGGCTCGGGCATGGCCGCGATCCCGCGGGCTATCTCCAGCACACCGGAACACCCCAACGCGTTATCGACCACGCCGTTGTATATGGAATCCGCCAAGACTGGAGGGCCGACTCCCAGGTGGTCGTAATGGGCCGAGACGATCACGTACTCGTTCCGAAGTATCGGATCGCTGCCCGGCAGGACGCCAATGACATTGGACGAGAAGAACTCGCGCTCCCGGAATCTTCCCACGAAGCGTAGCTGCGTTTCGAGCGGAAAACTGCGCATTTCGTAATTCAGGTCCATTTCATACACGTCACCCAGACTGTAGGAGGCTCCTTCAAAAAA
Organism: uncultured Gemmatimonadota bacterium; assembly: GCA_951812955.1. Taxonomy (GTDB): domain Bacteria; phylum JAAXHH01; class JAAXHH01; order JAAXHH01; family JAAXHH01; genus JAAXHH01. The sequence goes on from OX638340.1 coordinate 953,996, forward strand.
AACGGAGGCCCGGGCCGGGTTCACCAGCATGGTCAGGTTCGCGGGCTCACCGTAAAGCAGCGTGACATGCTCGAAGGCGAACATATCCCGCCATTCGCTCCACGTACGTCCACCATGTTCCCGGTATGAAGGAATCATGATGCTGCCCACCGCGCCCCTGGACAGGGCCTGGCGCTGCTTCATCCCGGGAATGGAATGGACGGTCGGTCGTACCCCCTTGAAATAGTCTGTCACTTCCGAGTAGGGTTCGCCCGATAGAAAAACCACGACCGCTCCCTCTACCTGGAGGTCCTGGTAATCGTCGTAGTCGTATTCCGGCGCGATGATACCATAGCCGACGAACACGATAGGCACCGGCTGGGGTATGATGGTATAGTCCCCAGTGTCGTACAGGAGATAGTCCTGGACCAATTCGAGTTGATAGACCGTGTCAGCGACAATGACCTGTAACAGGCTACCTGAAAGCGCGTGGCTGCCATGTAGCGGTACACGTTGCAGGTATGATCCGTCTTCCGCACCTGGCCTGATTTTCAGGTGCCGCAGTTGGTCTGCAAGGTATTGCGCCGCGGTATCAGCACCCGCGGTGCCCACGGCCCTTCCCATCAACCGATCATTGCCCAGGTACTCCGTATGGGACCATATCCGTTCGATGGATACCGATTCCATTGCCATCCGCACCCTGGGGGATAGGGCCTGCTGCGCATGGCAGGGCGCAACAAGGAGCAATTGCAGCAGCATCAGTGCGTAACGCGGCATAAGACCGGTTTCTCGTTTGTGGCTGCGGGTGGCGACCCACTGCCGGTCTGTTCATCGTAACCTGTTCTTTAGGAAGCGATCCTTCAGCATGCTTCGATCCGATGGCTAGTTCAGCAGGTGGAAAACCAAACCAGGACCACGTATCCTCGTGATTCAAAATAACGCAAGAACGGGAGCCTGACAATATGCGCGTGGACCGTATGGTTTATTTTCCAGTGGCGGTCGTCTACGCCAATCTGAGAGTTGACGCGTCTCACGGGAATCTTTATATATAGAACTCGGCCGGCCAGGATCCGGCAGTCGCCAATTAAGCAGCGCTTCATGGGCGGGGCCGGACAAGACGACGGGCCGTTGCCTCCAGGCGTCCTCGATTACCGAGCAAGCATCCAGTCGGAGCACTAAATGACCATCGGCGTCCCTACTGAAACCAGTCCGGGCGAGCGGCGCGTATCCATCGTTCCGGCCGGGGTTTCCAACCTGGTGAAGGCGGGATGCGCCGTCCGGGTCTCCGCGGGCGCGGGCCGGGAGGCGGGCATCTCGGACGCAGAATACGAAGAAGCCGGCGCCACAGTCGTGCAGGAGCGCGGATCCGTATTCGACGAGTCCGACGTGATCGTGCAGGTAAGAGGCGGCGGCGCGAATCCCGACTCAGGCATGGCGGACGTGGAGCGATTGCGCGAGGGACAGGTGCTGATCAGTTTCCTGGAACCGTTGTCGGCCCCGGCGGAGATCAAGGCGCTCTCCAACCGGCGGGTGACCGCCTGCGCCATGGAATTCATACCGCGGACATCCCGTGCGCAAAGCATGGACGCCCTTTCTTCCCAGGCCAACATCGGGGGGTACAAGGCCGCGCTGGTAGCGGCCGAATACCTGCCCAGACTTTTCCCCATGATGATGACCGCGGCCGGGACCATAACGCCCGCCCACATTTTCGTGGTCGGCGTCGGTGTGGCCGGGCTGCAGGCCATCGCCACGTGCAAGCGGCTGGGCGCCGTGATCCAGGCCTACGACGTGCGTCCCGCCGTCAAGGAGCAGGTCCAGAGCGTCGGGGCCCGGTTCGTGGAGCTGGAACTGGATACGGCCGATTCGGAAGGATCGGGTGGGTACGCCCAGGCCATGGACGAGCAGTTCTATGCAAAACAACGCGAGATGATGGCCCGCGTCGTATCTGAAAACGACGTCGTGATCACCACGGCCGCCGTACCCGGCAAGCCAGCGCCCGTGCTGGTTACAGAAGACATGATTAAAAGCATGCGGCCCGGCTCGGTCGTGATCGATCTCGCTGCGGAGCGGGGGGGAAACTGCGAAATCACCGAACCCGGCAGGACCGTCGTCAAGCACGGCGTGACGCTCGTGGGCGAGGTGAATCTTCCTTCAACCGTGCCCTTTCATGCCAGCCAGATGTATTCCAACAACATCGTGAATTTCCTTAAGCTGATGATAAACGACGGTACGCTTGACGTGGGCATCGACGACGACATCGTGCAAGGCGCAACGGTAACCCGCGACGGCGAGATCGTCAACGAGCAGGTGAGCGCCCTGCTTACCGAAGCCGGGTGACGGGCGGAGCGACTGCGATCGAAGCCGGGTGACGAGCGGAGCACCATCGAACGAAGCGAGGAGTTCCCATGGGTGAAACCATTGCCATTCTGACTATATTCGTCCTGGCGGTATTCGTCGGATTCGAAGTCATAACCAAGGTGCCGCCCATATTGCATACGCCGCTCATGTCGGGCTCGAACGCCATATCGGGCATCACGATCATTGGCGCCATCCTGTCGGCCGGGGCACAGTACAGCACGCTGACAACCGTCCTCGGCTTCGCCGCGGTGGTCTTCGCGACCATCAACGTGGTCGGCGGCTACCTCGTTACCAACCGCATGCTGGACATGTTCAAGGGAAAGGAGTAGGCGGATGTCCGACGATCTCGTCCGCTTGGCCTATCTCGTCGCGGCGTCCCTGTTCGTTCTGGGGCTTAAGGGGCTTTCTCATCCCCGCACCGCGGTCCGGGGCAACCGGCTGAGCGCCCTGGGCATGTTCATCGCGATCGTGGTCACGCTGATCGACCAGCAGATCATACGGTTCGAATTCATCGTCGCCGGCATCGTGCTCGGCGGCGCGATCGGCGCCATCTGGGCGTTGAAAGTACCGATGACCGCCATGCCGCAGTTCGTCGGCCTGTGCAACGGATTCGGCGGCGGAGCATCGGTCCTCGTGGCCGGAGCGGCCTATGTCGAGGCTTCGCTGGCATCCGCCGGAGCCGTAACCTTGCAGTTCGGCATCGCGACCATGGCGTCCGGCCTGATCGGCGGCGTAACGTTCTGGGGCAGCCTGGTGGCCTTCGGGAAGCTGCAGGGTCTTGTATCCGAAAAAGCGGTGAGATTCACCGGGGACCACGTACTCAAGGGTCTCTTCCTGCTCGCCGGACTGGCCGCGGGCGTCCTCAGCATCCTGCAGCCGGAGAACACCCAGTACTTCTGGATCATGGTAGGCATCGCGTCCGTCCTCGGCATTCTCCTTGTGGTGCCCATCGGAGGCGCGGACATGCCCGTGGTCATCGCCCTGCTCAACTCGTATTCGGGCATGGCCGCCGCGGCTACCGGCTTCGTACTGTCGAACAACGTGCTGATCATATCCGGCTCTCTTGTGGGCGCCTCCGGTTTCATCCTTACGAGCATCATGTGCAAGGCCATGAACCGATCGCTGGCCAACGTGATGTTCGCAGGGGTCGGCGGAGATTCGGGAGAAGGCGAGACAGAACCCGCTGACGACCTCTACGAGGGTAAAGTCAAATCCACCACGGCCGAAGAGGTAGCCATGGTGCTCGACAGCGCCCGGCGCGTTGTAATCGTCCCCGGCTACGGGATGGCGGTGGCCCAGGCGCAGCACGCCGTGCGTGACCTGGCCAATCTGCTGGAAGCCGACGGGATCGAGGTCGAATTCGCCATCCATCCGGTCGCAGGGCGCATGCCCGGGCATATGAACGTGCTCCTGGCCGAAGCGGACGTCCCCTACGACCGCCTGAAGGAGATGGACGAGGCCAATACGGGGTTCGAACAGACCGACGTTACCATCGTCATCGGCGCCAACGACGTGGTCAATCCCCTCGCCCGCGACGCGGCGGACACCCCGCTGACGGGTATGCCGATCCTGAACGTCGACAAGTCGCGGACCGTCGTGGTCATCAAGCGTAGCCTGAGCCCGGGCTTCGCCGGAATACCCAACCCGCTGTTCGCCGCGGACAACTGCCTGATGCTTTTCGCCGACGGTAAGGACGCAGTGCAGCAACTGACGGCGGCGGTGAACGAGGTCTGACCTCGGCGCCCGCGAATGTGGGAATCAGAAAATACACCGGAAGGACCGTCCGATGAGCGCGATAGGAACGCCGTTATCCCCTTCGGCGACCCGGGTTCTGATGTGCGGTTCGGGCGAGCTGGGCAAGGAAGTAGCCATCGAGTTTCAACGCCTCGGCGTCGAAGTGATCGCGGTGGACCGCTACCCCAACGCGCCGGCCATGCAGGTAGCCCACCGCTCCCATGTCGTGGATATGCTGGACCCATCCGCCCTGCGCGCGGTGATCGAGAAAGAAAAACCGGATTATATCGTACCCGAAATAGAAGCCATTGCCACAGACGCCCTGGTGGACCTGGAATCGGAAGGCTTCAACGTCGTTCCCACCGCGCGGGCCGTACACCTTACGATGAACCGGGAGGGGATACGCAGGCTCGCCGCGGAGCAGCTCGGCCTTCCCACGTCGCCCTATCGCTTCGCCGGGACCAGCAATGAATACGATCGGGCGGTGAGAGAAATCGGGCTTCCCTGCGTGATCAAACCGGTCATGAGTTCCTCCGGTAAGGGACAGAGTACGGTCAGAGAAAGATCGGAAGTGTCCGGCGCCTGGCGGAGGGCGCACGACGAGACCCGCGGCGGCGCAGGCAAGGTGATCGTCGAGGGGTTCGTCGAATTCGACTACGAAATCACGCTGCTGACCGTTCGCCACGCGGGAGGCACGGGTTTCTGCCAGCCCATCGGGCACCAGCAGATCGACGGCGATTACAGGTACTCCTGGCAGCCCCAGCCCATGAGCGAAAGGGCGTGGGAACGCGCCAGGCGGACCGCGGAGAAGATAACCGAAGCTCTGGGCGGGTACGGCGTCTTCGGCGTAGAACTGTTCGTCAAGGGCGACGACGTGGTTTTCAGCGAGGTGTCGCCCCGACCCCACGATACCGGCATGGTAACGCTCATTTCGCAGGATCTTTCCGAATTTGCCCTGCACGCGCGGGCAGTGCTGGGACTCCCGATCCCCGGGATCCGACAGCATGGTCCTTCCGCCTCGGCGGCGCTCGTCGTGGAAGGCGAGTCCAACCGGATGAAATTCGACAATCTCGGCGCCGCTGTCTCCCAGCCTGACACGGGCCTGTACCTATTCGGCAAGCCCGAAGTTTCTGGTCACCGGCGTCTCGGCGTATCCGTCGCCCGTGGACCCAACATCGAATCGGCCCGCGCGAAGGCGGTCCGGGCCATGGAAGCCGTTCGCGTCGTATTGTAACGCCCCGCGCGCATGATCAGTGGGAGAACGCCCGCCACCCGCGGCGCCTGCATCACCGGCGAAAGGAGGGATGATGCAATCGCAGAAGGCAGATGAGATCAACGTGGACGACCGGGACTGGCGCGCGTTGACCCGGGGCGAGCGTATCCGGATGATCGAAGAGGAGGGCTATCTGATCATACCGGACTGGATCCCGCCCGGCTATCTGGCGGAACTGAAAGCGGAATGCAGAAAACTCGAAACGGTCGGACGGGACTACAGCGAAAAGCAACGGGGCTGCAGGGATCCCCACCTGAGCAGCCGGAAACTGGCCGAACTCATCGCCTACGAACCCACTGTCGCATTCCTGGAAGCGTTGTTCGGCGACCGACTCGTTTTTATTCACTATACCTACGACCGGTCCGAGCCCGGCACCCCTGGCATCAGTCTACATACCGACGGTCAGCCCTACGGATCCAAGATATTCGGTTACGAAGGGAGTTGTCCCATCACCGTGCGGGTACTCTACTATCTCGACGACCTGACGATGGACGTATCACCTTTCCGGGTGGTTCCAAGGTCCCATCTCTGCATGCACGCGGACGCCCATCCGTACAAAAGGTACGACGGGCATCCCGAAGAGGTCGTCGTACCGTGCACCGCGGGTTCGGCGCTGTTTCTCAACCACCGGACGTTTCACGGCACCCTGCCCAACAGGGGAAACCGCTCGCGCGCCATGCTTGCGGTGGCTTACCGACCGGCCTGGGCCGGTCCGATCGTGGACGTTGCGCCGCGGGACCCGGCTGACCTGGAACGGATGCCCGATTCCGTCCGTCCCTTCCTGGGCGACCCGAGCATGCGATCTTACGAGTTCGGTGTTGGCAACAAACCCGAGGGGATGTCGGCCGGCGCGCCGGGGATGAACCCAAGCAGGTGGGAAAGCCCGCGTGAGGGACGCGCGCGGAAAGCGTAAGCCCCGCATGAGGGACGCGTTGAGGGACGCGCGCGGGACGAGTGAGGGATACGAACGCTAAAACGCGGTATCTTCGCGGACCAATCGGTTTTCAATCGGCCACATTATCTAAAGATCGACATGCAACCATAGGAGAAAGCACATGCCGAAGGCCCTGTTCGTCTGGGGTGGCTGGGAAGGACACGAACCCAGGCAGTCCCAGGACATCTTCGTCCCGCTGCTCGAGGCGGAAGGATACGAAATCGCGCAGCACGACTCGCTTGACGCCTACCTGGACGCCGAAGCCATGCCCACGTACGATCTCATCGTACAGACCGTGACCATGAGCACGATCACCGGCGCGCAGGAGAAAGCGCTCCTGGATACGGTCGCCGCCGGCGCCGGGTTCGGGGGATGGCACGGCGGCCAGGCGGACGCCTTCCGCAACAACACGAACTACCAGTACATGGTGGGAGGGCAGTGGGTGTCCCACCCCGGCGGTATCATCGACTACGAAGTCAACATCATCGATCACGAGGATCCCATCACGGCCGGGTTGAACGACTTCGCCATGCGCTCGGAGCAGTATTACATGCACGTCGATCCGGGCAACCAGGTGCTTGCGACCACGACCTTCAGCGGGGAACACGACGCGTGGATCGAGGGAACCGTCATGCCCGCCGCATGGAAGAGACCGTGGGGAAAAGGCAAGGTATTCCACTGCACGCTGGGTCACGTCGCCGCCGATTTCCACGTGCCGGAAGCGCGGGAAATCGTCCGGCGCGGGCTGATCTGGTGCACCCGTTGATATTATTCTTTACTTTGTTGATTCAGATATATATATTATCGGGAACAGCACGGAGGATCAGGCTACTGATCGCAAACCGCAACTATCCCTACAGCAAGCCATTTGCAGGAGGAATGTCATGGCGTTACGTTTAATGGACGAAGCCCCGGATTTCACAGCCGAAACCACCGAGGGAACGATTCGTTTTCACGAATGGCTCGGTGACAACTGGGGCATTCTCTTTTCCCATCCCGCGGATTATACGCCGGTCTGTACCACGGAACTGGGTTACATGGCCAACATCGCGCACGAGTTCGCCAAACGCAATGTCAAGGTCCTGGCCATCAGCGTGGATCCCCTCGATTCCCATCGTGGCTGGATCGGCGACATCAACGAGACGCAGAACGCGAACGTAAGCTATCCGCTGATCGCGGACCCCGACCAGGAAGTCGCCCAGCTGTATGATATGATCCACCCGAACGCGAACGACAAGATGACCGTGCGGTCGGTATTCGTCATCGGGCCGGACAAGAAGATCAAGCTGATGCTGACCTACCCCGCGTCCACCGGCCGGAACTTCGACGAGATCCTGCGGGTTGTGGATTCCCTGCAGTTGACGGCCAATCACAAGCTGGCCACGCCGGTGAACTGGACCAGTGGGGAAGACTGCATCATCGTGCCGGCAGTGACCGACGAAGAAGCGGACCAGACCTACTCCGACATCCGTCGCGTGAAGCCCTACCTGCGTTACGTGAAGCAGCCCCAGGACTGATTGCGGTCGAGAAGGGCCGTTGCAATACGATAAAAGGCGCCTCAACCGGGGCGCCTTTTTTATTTGGTAATATATGCTTGACTGGCGCTCCGTTATCCCGTATGATATCATAATGATATTATTTTGTTACCCATCTTACCAGTGTTTCAAGGAGGGGAAGTAATGATAACGGAACGAATACCGTTGAAATTCAACGGCTGGAGAGCGTTGGCCTGGCTGATCGTCCTGTTTCCTTTGACGATGGTTGCTATGGATTTGGTCATTACGTTCAACCCACCAGTTCTGGAGCAGGAAATGAGCGTCAGAGACATTCTTCTGCTGGTGTTTTTCTTCATACCGGCGCTCGTCGCATTGGGATTTTGCTTCAAGGGATTCTTCACGCTGGAACCGAACGAAGCCAGTGTGCTAACGCTGTTCGGCAAGTACACCGGAACGGTAAGGGAACAGGGATTCTGGTGGGTGAATCCCCTCAACGGCAAAAAGAAGATCTCCCTTCGAGCCAGAAATTTCGACAGTGAGCGATTGAAGGTGAACGACAAAAACGGCAACCCGATCGAAATCTCGGCCGTCGTGGTCTGGCGCGTGGAAGATACCGCCCAGGCGAGTTTCGAGGTGGACGATTTTATCGAATACATCCAGGTTCAGTCCGAATCGGCAATCCGCCATCTGGCCACCAGCTACCCGTACGATCTGACCGAGGGGGAGACCGCCAGCCTGAGGTCATCCATCGAAGAAGTTTCCGAAGCGCTCGGCAACGAAATACAGGAACGGGTCGGCGCGGCCGGAGTTTCGGTCACTGAGGCACGGATCAACCACCTGGCTTATGCCCCGGAAATCGCGCAGGTGATGCTGCAGCGGCAGCAGGCCGATGCCATCATCGCCGCCCGTCAGAAGATTGTGGACGGCGCGGTGGGCATGGTGGAAATGGCCCTTGAAAGACTCAAGGAACAGCAAGTGGTCGATCTGGATGAAGAACGCAAGGCGGCCATGGTGAGCAATCTTCTCACGGTGCTCTGCAGCGAATCGTCCACGCAGCCTATCGTCAATACCGGTTCGCTGTACTGACGGGATCGACTGTTCTTTCAACGGTGGAAGCCCGAGGGCCTCAAACGCGCGCCGGATCCCCCATCTCATGCCCGGATGCTCGGAGGCGGCGCGCAGCGTTTGAGGAAATTGACGCGAGAATCCAGGTAACCTGTTATCGTGCCGGATAAGAAGAAATCCCTGCTGTTGCGAATCAACACCGAGCTCTGGAATGACCTCAATGCCTGGGCGAAGGATGAATTGCGTAGCGTGAACGCGCAGATCGAGTATATTCTTCGGGAGGAAGTGCACAGACGGAAGAAACGACGGCGACGCGAGGAAGATTGAAGAGATCGAAACGTGTGCAGGTATACTTGTACGGGTGTTAATGTACACGCGTGGCCAAGCACGGGGTAGCTGTCATGGGTGGCGGACCGGCGGACCGGCGGACCGGCGGACCGGCGGACCGGCGAACCGGCAAATCAGCGGTCGCGTATTTGATCCGGAGACATTGAAGTGGCGGTGGAAACGAACACGGACCTGGACCGATACGAGACTACGGGATTTGTGATTCTGAAGGGATTCTATCCCGACACGGTCGTAGCGGCGGCCCGGGACGCCGCGGCCGAGCTCGTCGAACGGTTCGCGAAACGGCTTATGTCGTCGGGCACGGTCTCCCGGGATCATGCCGAGGCATCGTTTGAAACGCGCCTGGCCCGGCTCTGTGAGGATGCCCCGGACGAAGCGCCCCACATATTTCGTAAGGAACTCCACCTGGCGGGTATGTACGACGTGTTTTTCTACCCGCCCCTGCTCGATATCGTGGAATCCCTGATGGGCGAGGAACTTCGTCTTTATCCCAACTATTCCATCCGTCCCAAGCTGCCCGACCACGCCCCCACGCTCGTCCTCTGGCACCAGGACGGCGGGTATACCTACAAGGTCCACCGAGACGGGGACCACAGCGCGGAGACGGTCGATGCCCTGCGCATGATCAACGTATGGTCGCCGCTGGTCCCCGCCCGCGAGGACAACGGCTGCATGCAATTCATCCCCGGCACTCACCGAATCGGCATGGCCCGGCACGAAGACCGCGAATTCTACCTCGAGATATCGCAGGAGGACCTGGCGCCCTACGTGGACCAGGCCGTGTCCATCGAACTCGATCCGGGCGACATCGTCCTCTTCCACAACATGCTCTACCACCAGGGTCTGCCCAATCGCACCGACCAGGTAAGGTGGAGCATGGACTGGCGCTATCAGGACGCAAGGCAGTCCACGCTGCGCAGTACGCGGGGCCATCTTGCCCGCAGCCGCCAGTGTCCCGATGAGGTAGTACGTGACGCCAATGACTGGACCAGCCGTGTTTTTCAGTAGCAATCCGGCCGCGCAGACTTCGGCCGCGCAGACTCAGGCCGCCGAGGCCCTTTCTGGCGGCATGGCCACCCAATCCGTCCTCATCACCCAACCCGGCCCCATCGTCTTATACCGGTATTTCCTTTGATCCGTTTTCCAGATATACGGCTTGTCTTCCTTCGTGAACTCCGCGGCGCCCTGCGGGAACGTTCCATCGTCATCAACGTCGTGCTGGTTCCTTTGTTCATGTATCCTATCCTCCTGTGGATGGTCTACACGGGACTGTCCTTCGTCATCGGTCAGACGGAGAACTTCACGGCCCGGGTAATGATCGCCGGCGACACCGAAGCGGGCGGGGCGCTCGTTCAAAAAATCAAAGCGGCGGATCGCGTTACAATCACCACCGTGGATACACCGCGTGACGCGATTCGCGACGGACGGCTGGATCTCCTGGTTGAACTCGCCCCCCGGGACGGTGGCTACGCGGATGACTTCGAGGTTCGGTTTACCGGTGATTCCTCCAAGGACCGGAGCCGGATCGCCACGAGTCGGGTCGAGGATCTGGTCACCCGGCACCGAACGGCCTATTTGGAAGCAGCTGGGAGGAACCGGGGACTGTCCGGCCCGGAATACCAGATGATCTGGATCGAACGGGAGAACATATCCTCCGAACGGGACATGGGAAGATTCATCCTCGGCATGGCGGTTCCCGTGCTGGTCATCATCATGGTGATCGTCGGCGGTATGTATCCCGCGCTGGACGCGACGGCAGGAGAAAGGGAACGGTCCACCTGGGAGACCACGCTGACGGCGGCGACGGATCGCGTGAACGTCCTCGCGGGCAAGTACCTGTACGTGGCCGCCCTCTCCACAACGGCCGGCTTGCTGAATTTCGCGGCCATGAGCCTTTCCATGCGGACCCTCATGGCGCCGCTCCTGGGAGACCGTCTCGAAAGCGTGGCCTTTACGATCCCGTGGGCGTCCGTACCCCTGATCGTCGTCGTAACGGTACTGCTTGCCCTGTTCGTATCGGCGCTGCTCATGATTGTGGCCAGTTTCGCCCGAACTTTCAAAGACGCCCAGTCCCTGGCAGGTCCCTTCGTCACCGTCATGATCCTGGTACCCGCGGTCTTCATGCAGTTTCCCGGCCTGGAACTCACGACGTGGCTGGCCTGCGTGCCCATCATCAATGTCTGCCTGGTGTTCCGGGAAGCCATAGGCGGAGTCTATCAATGGCCCCAGATCGGCCTGACCCTGCTTATGGAAGGCCTGTACATCTGGATCGTTTTGCGGCTCGCTTCGGCGATCACCCGCTACGAAGACATCATGACCGGCAGTTATGAAGGCGGCCTCACCGGTTTCCTGAAACACCGCCTCCTGCGCCGTACCTCCTGAGAGGAACAACAACCGTGGCCGAACCCGTGTTCGTGAAGGACCTGACCAAGACCTACTACGATGAATCCCGCGGTCCCGTACACGCAGTAAGGCAGATCGGCTTTGACTGCCGCCCCGGCGAGATATTCGGGCTCCTCGGGGCTAACGGCGCCGGCAAGACCACTACCCTGCGCATGCTGACCACGATCCTCAAGCCCACCGCCGGCACCGCGAAGATCATGGGATACGACGTGGCGGAGGAACCCGTGGAGGTACGCCGACGCCTGGGGTTCTATTCGGCCACGACCGCATTGTATCCAAGGCTTTCCGCCAGGGAAACCATCGAGTTTTTTGCACGGATCAACGGGTACCCCGCCTCCGGGACCCCTGCCCGGGTCGATGAGCTGATCGAACGATTCGGAATCGGAGAATATGCCCGCACCCGCATAGACAAACTCTCCAGCGGCATGAAGCAGAAAGTGGCGATCGCACGGACCGTGGCCCACGATCCGCCGATCCTGGTCTTCGACGAACCCACCGTCGGCCTGGACGTGCTCAATGCCCTGGAAATGCAGGGCATATTGGCCGAGTTGAAAGCGCAGGGGAAGACCATCCTGTTCTCTACCCATATCATGAGCGAAGCCGAGAAACTGTGCGACCGGATTGCCATCATCCACGAGGGCCGGATCCTGGCCTGCGGCACCCTGGAATCGCTTCGTGAACGGACCGGGGCCCATTACCTGGAAGACGTTTTCGTCTCCTGCATCACAGAGGTCTCATGAACCGCGCGACGATCGGACTGCTGGTAAAACACGAAATGCGCATGCTCTTGCGGGACCGGCGGACCGTGGTGCTGAGTATTCTCCTGCCGCTCGTCGTTTTGCCGCTGATACTCTTCGGCTTCAAATTCATGAGCGAATGGCGCAGTGAGCAACTGGACGCAACGACGTATCGCTATGCCGTGACCGGCGCCTATGCCGACTCGGTACGGGCACTCATAGGAAGGGGAGCGCGTCTCGCGGAAAAGGACGCGGAGGAAGGCCGGCAACCGGCCTCATTCGTCGAGGTGGAGGTGGCCGAACCCGATTCGAGCCTATCCGCCGGCGACCTGGATTTCTACCTGGTAACCCAGACCGGCGCGGAGGCCGATTTGCTCGATCTGGCTGTTGCGGGAACAGACTCGGCGATGCGCGCGGACGCGGAAATCGACCGGGCGGGTGAAGATATCGCCGACGTGACCGTGGCGGACGAGCGGTATCCGGGCGTGCCCGTGGTCACGGTCTACTTTCGCGCCAACCGGGACGAATCCAGGACGGGCAGCGGCCTGCTGGTGGATCGCCTGGTGGACGCCAGGAAACAGGACCGTACCGATGAGCTGCGCAGGCGGGGTTTCGCGGCGGATCCGGAGGAGGCCATAGAGCTTTCGAGGGTGGACGTGGCGACGCCGGAACAGGCAGCAGGATTCTATTTCGGACGTATCCTGCCGCTTTTTCTCGTATTCCTGACCCTAACCGGCGCTTCGGTGGCGGCCATGGACAGTGTCGCGGGGGAAAAGGAACGCGGCTCCCTGGAAACCCTCCTGACCACTTCAGTCAGCCGGTTCGAAATCATTACCGCGAAGCAGTTGACGATCCTGTCGGTCGCGCTCTTCATCACCCTGGCCCAGGCCGGAAACCTTTTCGTCTATCTTGCCCTCGGATTCATCGAATTCTCCGCGGACCTGGAAATCGACGTGTCACCCGGCGCCGTGCTGGTATTGCTTGCCCTTTACGTCCCCGTGGCCGTCGTGGTTTCGTCCCTGCTCCTCCTGGTGTCGGCCTATGCGAAGACTTACCGGGAGACGCAGCTGTACCTCCTGCCTGTTTTCTTCGGACTCATGATCCTGACGGCGGCGGGCCTGTTGCCGGGTGTTTCCCTCCGCTCGCTGATCGCCGTCGTTCCCGTAGCGAACGTCAGCGTGGCCGTACGTGAGATCATGGTCGGCCATTACGATATCCCCATGCTCCTGGTAACCTGTGCGGCCATGCTCGCAGCAGCCTTCATGATGCTCAGGTTGTCGTCGCGCATGCTGGGCATGGAAAGGCTCATCACCGCGCAGGACACGGACGCGGCGGATCTGGAGGGAGGCGCCGCGCTGTTTCCCAGGAGGGTGCTCCTGTGGTTTGTCGGCATGTGGGCGCTGATTATCATCGCGCCGGCGAACGTCGAGGCGTTGACGCGTCTGGAGGGACAGTGGGCCTTCAATATGTTCGTCATCTTTTTCGGCGGTTCTTTGCTCATGATCCGTTTACACCGGCTCGACTGGCGGCAGGCCCTGGCGCTCCGTCCGGTGCGTCCGCAGGTCTGGCTGGCGGTACTCCTCCTGGTGCCTTCGACCTTGTTGACCGGTATCTTCATTGTAGGACTGTCCAGCGTATTCCTGCCCTTCCCGGAAGAAATGCTGGAGAAATTCGCCAGCCAACTCATTCCCGAAGACTTCCCGATGTGGCAGATCCTGCTCATGCTGGCCCTCACGCCCGGGATCGTGGAGGAAATGGCCTTCCGGGGACTGTTGCTTCACGGGCTTCACCGCCGGCTCAGGCCGCTGGCGCTCATCCTGGTGGTCGGCCTGATTTTCGGACTGTTTCACCAGGCCCTTTTCCGGATCATCCCCACGGCCTACCTGGGTATGGTGCTGACCGCCGTGGCCGTGCTCACGGGTTCGATCCTTCCGTGCATACTACTCCACGCCGGCAACAACGCCTTCGCCTTCCTGCTCTACCGTTCTGGTACCGAAGTCGAAAATTGGCCCCCGGAACTGCTCCTGTTGAACATCCCCGTTTTTGTGTTCGCGATCTATCTGCTGTATCGATATCGAACGCCCTATCCTGGCCTGTTGCCCTTCCGGAAAAAGGTTCCTGAAGACGCGTAGGACGATCGCAAATCGCGATAGCCGATTGATATTGCCTCGCGTAGCCTGCAACCTTATATTGCGAACTGTTTTCCGGGAATCCCCGCGTAATCGCGCCTACTCTGGACTGCCGTTATATCCATTCCATACATGTCCCGTCTTTCCAAACATCCGCTAGCACTATTCATCCGAGTCATGCTAAAAAGCCCGACGAGCGTGTGTGCCGTGGCGCCGAGTTCGCGGACGCTCGCCCGGGCGATGGCGAAAGGGCTGACGATCGGTGACGACGAGTCCGTCGTGGAGCTGGGGCCCGGTACGGGCGCTATCACGGACCAGATCCGCCACATTTTGCCCCATGACGGCGGATACCTGGGCATCGAAATCGAGCCGCGGTTCGTCGACCTGCTGCGGAAACGATATCCCGGTCTTCGATTTGAACAGAACACTGTAGCGAAGGCCTTCCAGCTGCACGCGAACACGGGAACCCCTCCGGTCAGGGCCGTGATCTCCGGGCTGCCGATCTCGACCATGCCGGTCCAGGTCATTGACGAAATCATCGCGAATCTCGACCGGCTTATGAAACCCGGTACTGTTTTCCGCATGTTCCAGTATATACACGCCTACTACCTTCCAGCGTCGATTCAGTTCAGACGGCGGATGGCGCCGTTCTTCTCCTGTTACCGGGTTGAATCAGTTGTCCTCAAGAACCTGCCTCCGGCCCTCGTGATTACCTGGACGCGCTAGCGCTCCGCGACGCGTGTCTGCCGGAATTTTAAAGTATTTCAGGTGTTCGGTTGTAATATATGAAGATTCCCGACGATCAACGGCGGGGAAACGGGGGCCCGTCGCGCCGGCCAGGCGTCTACCTGACGCCGGTCCTGACTGAATGGCAGTACGTCGAACTCCCTTCGTTCCAATTTGCCCAAGCCAGGAAAGAACATAGGTTTTCATGCGTCTGAAACCCCTCGCCTTTTCCGTTCTCACCGTGATTTCCATATCCACGTTGACATTTGATACCGTGACGGCCCAGTCCGAAAGTGACGAACCCGCCCTGCCCGCAATGGAGGCGGCGGAGCGCACCGGGCACATCGAGATCGACGGAAGGCTGGATGAAGCGGCCTGGACGGCGGCCATTCCGGCTACACAGTTCGTCCAGCGGGAGCCGGTCGAAGGGGCCAATCCCGACAAGGCCACCGAAGTACGGGTGCTCTACGACGCCGACGCCATCTACATCGGCGCGCGGATGTTCGACGATCATCCGGAGCATATCGGCCGGCAACTCGTCCGGCGAGACGAGCGCGGCGCTTTCGACCTGTTCTCCGTTTCCATCGATCCGAACAACGACAGGCTTACCGGGTATCAGTTCCGCGTCAGTGCTGCAGGGGCGCAGCGGGACGCGTACCTGTATGACGACGTGCGGCAGGACGATGCGTGGGACGCCGTATGGGAATCGGGCGTGGTGATCGACGAACTGGGCTGGGCCGCCGAGATGCGGATTCCCCTTTCCCAGATGCGATACGAGACGACGGACGGCGCCCAGTCCTGGGGCGTGAACTTCATGCGGCGGTGCCTTGCCACGAACGAGGTCATCGACTTCGCTCTCCAGTCCCGGCTGCGGTATGGGAGGGTGAGCGTCCTGGGCAGGCTGAACGGACTGGTCTTGCCGTCGGACGCCCGCCGCCTGGAGGTCAGGCCCTATACCCTCGGCAGCGCCCGGACCGCGCAGGCCGAACAGGGGAATCCCTTCTTCGACGGATCCGATTACAATGCACGGGCGGGCCTTGACGTACGGTACGGCCTCGGTTCGTCCTACCACCTCGACATGACGATCAATCCCGACTTCGGGCAGGTGGAAGTAGATCCGGCCGTCGTAAATCTCTCGGCCTTTGAAACGTTTTTCCGGGAACAACGCCCCTTTTTCGTCGAGGATGCCCAGGTTTTCGAATTCGGCCTGTCGGGCCGGGACGAACTGTATTACAGCCGACGGATCGGGCGGCAACCCCGGGGCGGCACGCCGGACGACGCGGATTTCTCCGATATTCCCACGGAGACTAGCATTCTCGGCGCCGCCAAGATCACCGGCCGATCGCAGGGTGGCGTTTCCATCGGTGCCCTGGCCGCGGTTACGGGAAGGGAAACGGGGAAGGCCTATTCCCTGGTTGACAGGCGAACAGAGGAGTTCACGGTGGAACCCCGGGCGGGATTCAGTGTCTTCCGGATCCGCCGGGATTTCAGGAACGGCGCCAGCCAGTTCGGGGCAGTGGGCTCGCTAATGCACCGGGCCCTGCCCGATGACGGCGCCTTCGATTATCTCACATCGGGGGCCTTTACCGGAGGAGTGGACTTCGAACACAACTGGGGGGGAGCGAGAGAGAGAGACTGGGCAGTCTACGGGTACCTGGCGGGTAGCCGCGTCCAGGGAAGCACGGAAGCGCTGACCCGGCTGCAGCGGGCCAGCAACCACTACTTCCAGCGTCCGGACGCCACGCGTTTCGCCGTGGATTCAACCGCCACGTCCATGAACGGGTACAATTGGCGGTTGCAGTTCGCCAGGCGAGACTCGCAGAACTGGTCCGGAGCGGTCTGGTTCGCCCAGATTTCGCCCGGGTTCGAAGTCAACGACCTGGGATTCTCCCGATCGAACGAACGCCTCGACGGCGGCGCGCGGATCGAATACCAGAACATCACGCCGGGACGGTTCTTCCGCAACTATGAGTTCCGTTTCTTCACGTTCTACAACTTCCGGCACGAGGCCCTCGACGACCCGTGGTCCTGGTCGTCCTGGCGGAACAACTATAAGAACGGACGTTTCTTCGCGGGGGGCAATTTCGAACTCAACAACTACTGGGAGGTCTTTCTCGGCTCCAGTTACAGCCCCACCCAGTTCAGCGATACGCGGACCCGGGGCGGTCCGGTGATGGAGGATCCCGGATCCTATTCCTTCGATCTCGGCATCAGGTCGGACCGGAGGAAACGGATCTCCCTGGAGACGGAATTCGACTACGAGCGATTCCAGCGGGGTGGCCACGAGTTTGAAACGGAAATCGAAGCCACGATTCGTCCGTCTCCCAACTGGGAACTGGAACTTGCGCCAAATTTCAGCTGGGAGCGCAACGCCGCCCAGTACGTTACGCAGACCGACGCCCTGGCCTTCGAGCCCACCTACGGCAGCCGGTACGTGTTTTCGGACCTGCAGAGGCGGTCCTTTTCCCTCGAAACCCGTTTGAACGTGGCCTTTTCGCCCGATTTGACCCTGCAGCTGTACGCCCAGCCCCTGCTGTCCTCGGGCGATTACCTCAACTACAAGCAATTGCTCCGTGGCAACAGTTTCGATTTCGACGTGCTGGACGAGGGTACGCGGTCCTTCATCGATCCGGTCGACGGTTACCGTTACCTGGACTTCAACGGGGACGGTATGCCCGATATCAATTTCTCGGACCGGGACTTCAACATCCAGTCTCTGCGCATGAACATCGTGCTGCGCTGGGAATACCGGCCCGGTTCCCGGGTATTCCTCGTCTGGCAGCAGACCCGCAGCGAAAGGGACGAAAACGGGACGCTTGACATCGGCAGAGACTTCGGCAACCTGTTCGGCGGGGAATCGGAGAACATCTTCATCGTCAAGTTCAACTACTGGTTCGGCGTGTGACCGCGGGCGGGTTCGGCGTGTGACCGCGGCTGGACAGCCCCGCGCGGCCTCGATTGCGCCTTGACAGAAAAGGGCCGGGACGCCCATATTGAAATTGTAAAAGTATGCCGGCGCTTAGGGGTATCCGGTTCGATCCGGCCGGCCGGAATTTCTGTAAGGAAGTAACGGTCAAGTGGCAACGGGACACACCGCCGAAGGACATAGACCCTATCATGAAAATCATGAAACCGATTCTAAAATCCATTCTGTTGCTCATAACTATGTGCGCATTCGGCCTTGCGACCCGGTCCGTCCAGGGACAGGCGGTTCGCACCGATTACATGGAAACGGAACTGGTCGTGGAGACGACGTCCATCAAGCCCGGGCAGCCTTTCTGGGCCGGCCTGCGGATGAAGATGGACGAGCACTGGCATACGTATTGGCGCAACCCGGCCGATTCGGGTCTTCCTACCGAGATTGACTGGGCGCTTCCCGATGGTTTCCAGGCTGGAGAGATCAACTGGCCCTATCCCCAGAAGATTGTGCTCGACATCCTGGCCAGCTACGGGTACGAGGGCGAGACGCTGCTGCTCGTGGAGATCACACCCCCGGCGGATCTGGAGACCGGCGGCACGGCCGACATTGGGGCCTTCGCCTCCTGGCTGGTCTGCGCGGATATCTGCCTACCGGGAGAATCGGGATACCAGGTAACGCTCCCCGTAACCGATGAGGCGCCTCAGGCCGACGAAAGATGGACGGATCTGTTTACCCGCACCCGGGAGCAGCTTGCGGTCCCGGTACCGGGGTGGCAGGTCGAGGCCGTCATATCCGATTCCACCGTGGCGTTGCACGCGTCCACGCCCGAGTGGTACCGCGGATCGCTTACCCGCGTCGAATTCTATCCGTACAACGAAGACCTGATCGACTACGTATCGCCCCAGAGACTGGAGAAGACCGAAACCGGGTACCTGTTGACTATGCGCCGGTCGGGCTTCTACACTGGCAGGCCCGATGAAATCACGGGCGTGCTGGTATCCGCGGAAGGATGGCGCGGCGCCGGATCGGAGCGTGCCCTGGCCGTTGCCGCAGTCTACGCGGATGAGCTTCCGGCGGCGGTCGCCGCCATCGGACCGGCGGTTGCGGGTGAAACGGCGGGCGCCCTTGCGCCGGTCTCCGGCGATCTGGTTGCCGGCCTGTGGCAGGCCCTGCTTTTCGCCCTCATCGGCGGCCTGATTCTCAACCTGATGCCCTGCGTGCTCCCCGTGCTGTCCATCAAGGTCCTCGGATTCATACACCAGGCGGGCGACGATCCTGCCAAGGCCCGGCGGCACGGATTGGTATTTACCGCGGGCGTCCTGATTTCCTTTCTCGCGCTGGCGGCGGTGCTGATTGCCCTGCGTGCCGGGGGAGAACAATTGGGCTGGGGATTCCAGCTTCAGTCGCCGGCCTTTCTCGTCATCCTGTCGGTCATCATATTCGTGTTCGGCCTCAGTCTATTCGGCGTCTTCGAAATCGGTACGTCCCTTGTCGGCCTTGGCGGCAGGGCTGATTCGGGCAGCGGACTCGGTGGCTCCTTCATGAGCGGCGTCCTGGCCACGGTCGTGGCCACGCCGTGCACCGCGCCTTTCATGGGCGTGGCCCTGGGATACGCATTGACGCAATCGGCGGCGCAATCGCTGGCGATCTTCGGATTCCTGGGCCTGGGCATGGCCCTGCCCTACCTGACCCTGTCTTCCGTGCCCGCCCTGCTGAAATATGTACCAAAACCTGGCGCCTGGATGGAGTCGTTCAAGCAGTTCATGGGATTCCTGATGATGGCCACCGTGGTCTGGCTGCTCTGGGTGCTGAACCTTCAGACGGACCCAAACCTCGTCGCCCTCGTGATGGTCCTGCTGGTGATGGTGAGCCTGGGAAGCTGGATACTCGGCCGCTGGGGAGGGATCTCCGCCGGAAGCAGGACCCGGATCGCGGCCAGGTCCGTCGCAACGGTAATCGTTTTCGCGAGCCTCGCGGCGGTATTGAGCCAGGTACCCGCCCCGGCCAAGGCCGAGCGGGCCGCGATGACGCCGGTGAACAGCGCGGGGCTGGAGTGGCAACCCTTCTCCCGGCAACTTGTACAGGATCTGCGTGCAACGGGCAAACCGGTGTTCGTGGACTTCACCGCTGCCTGGTGCCTTAGTTGCCAGGTGAACAAGCGCGTAGCACTGAATGACAGCCGCGTGGTGGAACGGTTCGAGACGCTGGGTGTGGCGACTGTCCAGGCCGACTGGACGTCACGGGACCCCGAGATCACGCGGGCACTCGCCGAATTCGGACGCAACAGCGTCCCGCTGTACGTGCTGTACTCGGGCGGACCCGATTCCGAACCGGCAATTCTACCGGAACTGCTCACGCCCGGTCTGGTGCTGGACGCCCTGAAGCAGGCCGAAACAGGTAGTGCCGCGAGCGGACGGACTGTCGGCATGATCGATTGACAGCGAAATTCAATCGACTTTTTTAACGCAGTTGTAGATTCTCTATCCAAAGCCAAGGAGGAAATCCATGAAGAAGATCCTGATACCGATAGCCGTGGTGGCCGTTGCCGCCGCCTATTTACTCGGCAACTACGGTACGCCGATGGCCGCAGGGGAAGCCCAGGTGGGCAACCCGGCGCCGGATTTCACGCTGATGGACACCAACGGCAACAACGTGGCGCTTTCGGATTACAGCGGCAAGTACATAGTCCTGGAGTGGATCAACTACGACTGTCCCTTCGTGGCCAAGCACTACAACGCCAAGAATATGCAGAGTCTGCAGGACAAGTACCGCGAGCAGGGCGTGGTCTGGCTGGCCATCAACTCGTCCGCCGAGGGCAAGCAGGGCCAGTTCTCGAACGATGAAATCCACACGCGCCTGAAGAAGCACGCGTCGACCGTGGATGCCTACCTGCTCGATGGCAATGGCGAGGTCGGCAGAAAGTACGGCGCCACCCATACGCCACACATGTACATCATCAACCCCGAAGGCACGCTGGTCTACATGGGCGCCATCGACAGCATCAACTCGGCGAACGTCGCGGATATCCCCAAGGCCGACAATTACGTCGTGATGGCCTTCGACGCGATTTTTGCCGGCAATGATGTGCCGGTCGGGATGACCCGGGCGTACGGCTGCACGGTGAAGTACTAGAGGGATTGAGTCCGGGGGAGGCCACAACGCGCGCGCGAAGTGCTCCCCCGGACCGTTGCAGGATATGATCCGTATGGCCAAAGATTATGTAAGTATGCTGTACGACCTCGCACGCCCATAATCACGTAAAACAATGATTGTTTACGAGATTATCCCGGTTTCTCCGACTATACATTTCAACATGCACTTCACTTCCGGTTTCGCCGCGGCGCAGGTATGTATGGTTGAGGGTCCTCGATTATGGAACTCGCCCACCTGTTGTTAACGCCGGCCACGCTATTGACGGCCTTCATCTTCTTCTGGAATCAGGCAAAGACCGGAAGGGACGAACTCCGGCGGGAACTCAATACGGATATCGGGGAATTTAAAGAGGAATTGAAGGAGGAAATCATGGCCTTTCGCCGGGAAGTCGCCGCGGTCCGCGACGAAATGAAGGCCGAGATGAGGGAGGAAATCTCCCCCCTGCGGACGGAAGTGGCCGCCATCCGTACGGAAATGCACGACATGAATGGTCGCCTCGGACGTGTCGAAGGTCTGCTCAGAACGTCGGACGCCGGCTGATTTCATCGGACGTCGGCTGATTTAAGCGGGCGGTCCGGGTAGTACGCGCGGTCCGGGCTGTCCAGGCGGTCCGTGTAAACCTCTCCTGCGGTTCGTTCGTCGTGCGCCAGTTTACCTTCCATCCTGCTCCTGTCAGACAGAACGTCCGCAATCATACGATTCTTCATCTGTCGTATACGTAGTCTTTGACTAAGTCCCTCCGTTTTCTATATTCCTAAACAAGATATCTACTCATCCAGCAACGCCGGAATGGGCTGTTTCCGTTTTGAGGCGACTGGATACCCGGTTTATTACGCAATGCGCCTGGAGACCGCCATGGCCATGTTCGGCGACCCTGAAGCGTTCGTCATGATGAGCGAACGCGAGAAGTATCTCTACGATCTCCAGGGGTTCCTCGTGGTGCGCGACCTGCTTTCCACCGATGAGGTCCGGGCACTGAACGATGCCCTGGACGCCAATCCGGACCGGACCGCCGAACACGGACCGGGCGGCGCGCTGGACGGCACGCCACTGGCCGGACCATATTCGCAATACATCCACTACGAGGGCATGCTGACCTGGGACCGGCCCTGGTGCCAGCCCTTCCGCGAACTCCTCGCCCACCCGAAGCTGATCCCCTATCTCAACACCATGATGGGACGAGGCTGGAAACTGGATCACAATATCGACGTGCTCACTTCGAAACCGGGCGCCCAGGGTACGCCCTTCCATGGCAACAGCACGGGTACGTTCGCCGGTTCGACCTATTACACGTACGACGACGGCCGGATGCGCAGCGGCCTGATCGTCTGCCAGTTCTACCTGACCGACGTGAATCCGGGAGATGGCGGGCTCACCGTGATTCCCGGCAGTCACAAGGCCAATTTTCCCATGCCGGGATACGTCCGCAATTACGAGGACCACCAGGAGATCTTCCATCATATCGCCGTCAAGGCCGGCGACCTGGTCATCTTCAACGAGGCGACGACGCACGGTGCCTTGCCGTGGAAGGGAGTGGGCGAGCGCCGCTGCGTGCTCCACCGGTACATCCCGAAATACATGCACTACGATGGCGGAGTCTACGAAACGCGCATGCCCGAATGGACGCATGAGCTCACCGATGCCCAGCGGGCCGTGCTGGAACCACCGTACATCTACAACCGCCCCCTGATCGAGGACGACGGCGAATCGATCGCGCGTCCCCGCAGGGAAGGCATCTGAATCCAACCGGCACGGGAAGGCCCCGTTCTCCGGCTGCACGGGATCTAAACGCGTGTCCGGGCCTACTTCCGACTACCCCGCCGACTACTTGCTACATGCGAAAGTGCAGACCGGTATGAACCCGACATCCGAATCCTTCGCCACCATGGCGCCCCATGAGCAGTACCTCTTCGATCTGCAGGGGTTTATCGTGGTGCGCAATGCCCTTGCGCCCGAACAGGTCGATGCCCTGAACGCGGCGCTGGACGCCAATCACGACAAACGTAAGGAAGACGTGGTCACCCAGACGAGCGAGGCGCTGAAGGGCAAGCAGTACCGCGGTCTCTACGACGGCATGCTGACGTGGGATCGGCCCTGGTGCCTGCCCTTTCGCGAAGTGCTTGCCAATCCGAAGATCATACCGTACCTGAACACGCTGCTGGGCCGGGGGTGGAAGCTGGACCACGATCCGTTCATCTACACATCGAGCGTGGGGACCGAGGGCCTGAACCTCCACGGTTACGGACTGGCCGAGTTCAACGGTTCCCGGTTCTACCACTACCAGAACGGCGCCATGCGTTGCGGATTGATCAACTGCCAGTACCAGCTGAACGACGTGAACCCTGGCGACGGCGGGCTGTGCGTCATCCCGGGCAGCCACAAGGCGAATTTCACCCTGCCCGGCGACATTTCCCGTTACGAAGCCCACCAGGAGATCGTCCGCCACGTGTCCATGAAAGCGGGCGACCTGGTCATCTTCAACGAGGCGACGACCCACGGGACGCTGCCCTGGAGGGGCGAAGGCGAACGTCGCTCTCTGTTCTACCGGTATACCCCCAAGTACATGCATTACACCGGCGGCGTATACGAAACCGGCCTGCCGGAGTGGACGAGAGAGCTTACGGACGCCCAGCGCGCCGTGCTCGAACCGCCCTATGTCTATCAACGGCCGATGATCGACGACGACGGACAGACGCTGTCGACCCCGCGGCGCGAAGGAGAGTGAAGGAAGCCAAATGACTGGAAACGAAGCTATTGCGAAGATCCTGAAAGCCGAGGGGCTGGACTGGTTCAGCTGTTTTCCGCATCACCCGCTCATCGATGCCTGTGCGATCGAGGGCATGCGTCCCATTCTTTGCCGCCAGGAACGGGCGGGTGTGAATATCGCCGATGGATTCAGCCGGATCCGGAACGGGAATACCATAGGAGTATTCATGATGCAGATGGGCCCGGGCGCGGAGAACGCCTTTGGCGGCGTCGCCCAGGCCTACGCGGATTCGGTGCCCATCCTCCTGTTGCCCGGCGGTCCACCGCGATCCCGCACGGGCGCCGGTCTGGCCTTCGAATCTATGGAGAACTACCGCGGCATCACCAAGTGGGTATCGAACATCAACTCGGCCGCACGTATACCGGAGATGATGGGACGGGCATACAGCCTGCTGAAACAGGGCAAGCCGGGACCGGTCATGTTGGAAATCCCCGGGGACGTGGGAGAGGAGGAGATACCGGACGAGGCCTTTGACTATACCCCTGTGAAACCTTTCAAGAGCGGCGCCGCTCCCGAGGACGTGCGAGATCTCGTGTCTGCGCTGCTCAAGTCGGACTGTCCGGTAATCAGCGCCGGCCAGGGCGTGCTGTACGCCGAGGCTACGGAAACGTTGATTGAATTCGCGGAATGGACCAAGACCCCGGTCATGACCACGCTGGCCGGCAAGAGCGCGTTCCCGGAAACCCACCCCCTGTCCCTGGGCACCGGCGCCGCCTCCCACTCCCTGATGGTGGCGGAATACCTCAAGAAAACAGATTTCTTCTTCGGCATCGGTACGAGCATGACCTCCGGGTTCAAGTCGGAGGTGCCGGCGGACGCGGCGCTCGCACAGTGTGTCATCGGCCATGGGGATATCAACAGGGAGCACCGCATCGACTACGGGGCTGTGGGGGATGCGGGTGTCGTGCTGCGGCAGATGGTCGAGGAAGCAAAACGCCAACTCGGAGGCCGTCCCCGAACCGACGAGCGCGGCGACATCGTGGAAATCGCCCGGCTTAAGAAGATCTGGCTGGCCGAATGGGAACCGCAATTCCAATCGGACGAGGTCCCATTGAGTCCTTACCGCGTATTTCGTGAGATCGCCGGGGTGGTGGATGGCAGACACACAATCATTACCCACGACTCCGGTTATCCCAGGGAGCAGCTCGCGCCTTTCTGGGAAACGGTGACGCCGAGAAGCTACATCGGCTGGGGCGCTTCCACGCAGTTGGGATACGGACTCGGACTGGCGATCGGCGCAAAGATCGCCGACCCGGAGAAGCAGGTCGTCAACATCATGGGCGACGCGGCATTCGGCATGTCGGGACTGGACGTGGAGACCGCCGTGCGGTCGGAGATCCCCATAATTACTGTGGTACTAAACAACGGGGTCATGACCCATTACGATCACCACATGGCCTACGCTTCGGAGCGGTGGGGCAGCAACCGGTTGGGCGGTGACTACGCCGCAGTGGGCGCCGGCCTGGGCGCCTATGCCGAGAAAGTGACAGAACCGGAACAAATCGCTCCGGCCATCCGGCGGGCCGTCGAGGCCAATCTCGAAGGCAGGCCGGCGGTCATCGAGACGATCACCAAGGTGGAAGAACACACGTCGAGATATTGAGCACAATACGAAGACGCGATGATGGTGAAGTGAATGCGATGCGGACGTACGCGTAAATTACAGTTCGCCGAAGTTTTCAGGTGGAATTCCACCGGAGCGCCATGCCCAGGATCCTGATCGGCACCTTTTTCCAGGAAACCAACGATTTCCATCCCAACGATACGGTCTACGAAGATTTCGGTATCTCGCGGGGCGAAGAGATGCTGGAGGAACCGAGCGGCGTGGTCGGGGGTGCCGTAGATACACTCGCCGCCCGGCCAGGCATGGAAATCGTGCCTACCTACAGCGCCGCGATGGGGGCGGGGGGCACGATAACGCAGGCGTGTTTCGAGCGTACCACGTCGGAATTGCTTGACGCAATAGCCCGGGAGAGATCCGGGACCGACGGGGTGTACCTGAATCTCCACGGCGCAATGGCCGCGGAAGTCGAAAAAGACCCGGAGGGGTTCGTTCTGCAGGAAGTACGGCGTATTGTAGGGCCTCACGTGCCCGTGGTCGCCTCCTTCGACATGCACGGCACGATCACCCGGCGCATGCTGTCCCACATGGATGGGTGCAGCATCCTGCATACCTATCCACACATCGACTGGTACGAGACGGGCGCCAGGGCCGCCGGGGTACTGCTGCGTATACTCGACGGAGCGCGGCCGGTTATAGGAACCGTGTACACGCCCACCATGGTTCGTGGCGACGAACTCAAGACCGCCTCCGGGGTCCACGGCACGTTCATCCGGTACCTGGAGCGCCTGGAAGAGCGTAATGACGTCCTCGCCGGAGGCATCATGCTCGGACATCCGCCGACGGACTGTCCGGAGCAGGGTTCTCGCGTCGTCGTGATTACGGACGGGAACCGGGACCTGGCGGAACGTGAAGCGTTGCATATCGGCCGGAGCTTCTGGAACATGCGGTCTCACATGCAGTGCGTGCTGCACAGCGTGGAAGAAGGCATCCGGATCGCGGCGAATGCCGCGGGAACGGTTGTGTTCGCCGACGCCGCCGACGCCACCAGTTCCGGCGCGCCGGGCACCAGCAATACCATGCTGAAGGGGTTCCTCGAAAGCGACTACAGGGGGAGCGTACTGTTCCCCATCCGTGACGACCCCGCCGTAGAGCGGGCCATGGAAGCGGGTGTCGGCCAGACGATTACTGTTCCCCTCGGCGGTACGCTTGACCCACGCTTCACCCCCGTGGCGGTTACCGCGACGGTGGAGGTACTGGGCCGGCGGGACGATACACCGGTCGCTGTGCTGAAATGCCGAAATATCACGATCTTTCTCGCGGCTTCCGGCCCCCTGCTGTGCGACCGTTGGATGTATCCCGCCTTCGGGCAGGACCCGAAAAACTTCGACGTCGTCGTCAAGAAACTGCCCCACACGCCGGATGAGTGGTACGACGACTGGGCGGAGCGTACCATAACCATCGATTCCCCCGGCGCCGCGAGTCCGAACATTCCCACGCTCGGCCACCGGTTCGTCCCCCGGCCGATCTATCCCCTCGACCCCGCTATGACCTTCACGCCGGAAGTGGAGGTGTACGAATAAACCCGCGCGGCTGTCCTCCCGTACCGGTACTTCCCGAAGGGTCATTGACGGCCGGACCTGACCGGAGCGTTGGCCAGCGTATCGGCAGTTTCCTTCCCTTTATCCTCCCGGGTGTTGCATGAACCGGCACGTTACCAGCGGCCGCTGGGGCCTGGGGCTTGTCCTGAGCCTGTTCACGATTTTCGTGTGGGGCGGGCTGCCCATCGTCCTGAAAATCATGCTGATCAGCCTGGACGCGTTCACGATGACCTGGTACCGTTTCGTCGTCGCGGCCGTGCTGATGGCGCTGATCGTGCAACGGCAAGGTCATTTTCCCCTGATCCGTCAGCTGCGGGGCGGTTATTTGCTGGTCTTCCTCGCGGCGGTTATGGGCTTCAGTTGCGCGTACGTATTCTATCCCCAGAGCCTGCAGTACATCTCGCCCAGCGCCGCCCAGGTAGTCAACCAGATCTCGCTGCTGTTCCTCCTGCTGGGCGCCATGCTGCTGTTCAAAGAGCGGATGACGCGTATACAGGTATTCGGACTCATGCTGCTCACGGGCGGCATCGTCCTGTTCTTCAACGAGCAGTTGTCGGAACTTCTGTCCGGGGACAGCGCCATGATCCCGGGCATTCTCTGGGTAACCGTCGCGGCGCTCGCGCTCTCCACGTACACGCTGACCCAGAAGCAACTGCTACAGGTCCTGCCCACTTCCGTCATCCTGTTCCTGATCTACTCGGCCGGATCAATCCTGATCCTACCCTTCGTTCGGTTCGACTCGCTGCTGGCGCAGGACTCCTCTCAGATGATCCTGCTGAACGTATCGGCGGTGATTTCCCTCGTGGCATTCGTAACCCTGGTGGAGTCCCTGAAACACCTCGAGGTCTTCAGAGTCAGCATGGTCCTGTCGGCCGCGCCCCTGGTTACCGTCGTCGACATGATGATAGCCGCTCCGCTCGTACCCGGCCTGCTCCAGCCGGAAAACCTCAACTTCCTCAGCGTATCCGGCGCCGTGCTGGTCGTCGTCGGTTCCATACTCGGTAACCTGAGGCGGACAGCGAAAACCAAGTGAGCGCTGGCGCATTCGTCCTGAAGCGGGTTTACTGAAGATCCACGCAACAGGAATTGGCGGAACGGGATCTGGCGGAAGGATTATGACAATGAGACCACTCGTGGTCATGGGTTTACGGACCCTGGCTAATCTGGACGCGAAAGAAACCATGTACGAGCAGATCGACCGGAACGAAATCCGGGCGACGGGGCGGTTCGCAGGGGATCACCTGGAGACCATTGCATCGGGGGGGTTCGCCCTCGGCATCCTGTCCAGCCACAGCGTTGCGCGCATCGAGCGGGTGATCGATCACCTGGGATGGTCCCACCTGTTTCGGTCGGATCATCTGATCTCTTCGGATCCACTGGTCCGGAAAGACGCCTCGAACTGGGAGGGATGGCGCAGGGAATACCAGGCGCGCGGGCTTTCGCTCCACACGGTGGTCGATATCGGGGAAACGCTGATCAGGAATCTCGCCGGGTCGAGTGCATTCGACGAAATAGACAAGTACTACATCACCGATGACGCGAGCGTGCGTATCGAAGGAGCGACACGCATAACGGCCCTGGACCGAACGCTGGCTTATCGACAGGCGTCCCGGTCATCACAGGACCGGTGAACAACCCCGGGCGCCGGTGAACAACGACACGGGCCAGGCAAAAAAGGTTGACATTACCTGGCAGGCTTCGCGGAACCTGGCGAGTCGTTTAGCCGCACGTAGTCGTTGGGGCGCGGGTCGTTTAGCCGTACGTAGTGTTTGTGACACGAGTCGTTTAGCCGCACGTAGTCGTTTTGGCGCGCGGCTACTGGTTGGGCTGTAGTGCTCTTGCGTTCAAAAACTCCAGCACCAGGTGGGTCATCGCGCGCATGCCCACCGTGACCGATTCGCTGTCCGCCGTCATGGTCGGGGTATGCAGGCCGCCGGAGGGCTGGCCGGGCCTGGTGACGCCGAGCCGATAGAAGAAACCTGGAATAACGTTGGAGAAATAGGCGAAATCCTCGCCGCCCATCGTCGGGGGCAGCTCCAGCACCTGGTCTACGCCGGGCGCTCCGGCCAGGTAACCGGCCATTTCGCGGGACAGTTCGGGGTTGTTGATCACGGAAGGCGTGCCGCGGTCGTAGTTCAGTTCGAAGGCACCGCCATAGGCCCCGGTAATGCCTTCCAGGATGGTATTCATCCGGCTTTCCACCCGGTCCCGGACATCGGGATTGTAGGTGCGCACCGTTCCCTCCAGGTGGACTTCCCGCGGTATGATGTTGAAGCGTTCTCCGCCGCGGAAGATACCCACGGTGACCACGCTGGGTTCCAGCGGCGACAGGGTGCGGGACCGGATCGTCTGCAGGGCGAGTACGATTTCGGACGCCATAACGATGGGATCGATGCCCTCTTCGGGACGGGCGCCATGAGCCTGTTTGCCCCGTACCTTGATATAGAAATGGTCCACGGCGGCCATGGCCGGACCAATGGTATAACCGACCGTGCCCACCTCGAGGGAAGGCAGTGCGTGGAGGCCGAAGATAGCCTCGGGCGCGGGGTCTTCGAGGACTTTCTCCCGCACCATCAGGTCCGCTCCACCCTCTTCGCCCGGGGGAGGCCCTTCCTCTGCCGGCTGGAATATGAATTTGACCGTGCCCGGCAGGTCGGCCTTCATATCGGCCAGCACGGAAGCCACGCCCAGTTGAACGGCGGTATGCACGTCGTGGCCGCAGGCGTGCATGACGCCCACTTCCTTCCCGAGATAGGACGTCCGCACGGTCGATTTGAAGGGTAGCACCGTCTCCTCCGTCACCGGCAGGGCGTCCATGTCCGCCCGGATGGCTACCACCGGACCGGGCCGTCCGCCTTTCAACACACCGACCACGCCCGTATGGGCGACACCGGTCTGAATCTCGATGCCCAGTGCGGTGAGATGCTCCGCGACCAGTTCCGCAGTCTTGAATTCCCGATTGCCCAGTTCCGGGTTCTGGTGGATATGCTCGCGCTTGCGGATGGCTTCCGCCCGGTGCTTTTCCACGAGCGCGGTCACGCTATCCTGTTGGGCAACCGCGTTTCCCGTCAACACGTGGAGACCCAGACCGAGTGCCGTGACCGACATGGCCTTCAGCGCCCAAATCACGCTTCTTTGCATACGGTGCGCCTACCTTTCCCAGGGAAAAGCGAAGGACGGCCGGTTGGCGTAGCGATCCATGGCCACGCGCAGCCTGCTGCCGCACCCGGGTTCGAGGGTCACCGAAAAGCTGGCGCCGTCGACCACGGTAGACCCGTTTTCATCACTGACTTCCAGGATCTGGTGTTCACCGTAAGCGCCGCCCTGGACGGTCACGGTCCGGGGGGACACCTGGTTGGTATTCACCAGCGTAACCACGGCGCTGTCGTCATGGAGTTCCTCCACGAGTGCGGCCACGTCCTCGGGCATGCCGGGGCGCACCCTGACGGGATCGAAATACCGGAAACGGCAGTGCAGGGGATGGCCGAAGTGCTCCGTGGGTATGCCACCGAGCATGAGCCGGATCAGGGCGTCCACCTCGGCGGGATTCGTGCCGTTCATGTCGTCCGAAAGGCGGGTATCCGGCGAGGTAAGGTCGTTTCGCAACCGCTCCATTTTCGATCGAACCGACGAGATGTCCTCCTGCAGGGCTTCTTCCGGATAGTCCGGGTTCTGCCCTTCCAGGTAAGCGATCCAGCCTTCCATGGGCAGCCGTTCCAGGTCGCGGCGGTCCATGGACCAGTAGTAGACATGCTCCGCGCCACCAGAGAAGGGTTCGGGCTGGTAGTCGTACCAGCCGTCGTCGCCGTGCATGCGGGGATAGAGCGTCTGGCCGTTCTCGACCTTGCTGTGGGCGTTGACCCCGTCGATGACGCCGCGCCAGGTGTCCACGTATTTCTGATCGCCCGTCAGCAGCAGCCCGTTGCCGAAACTCCAGTGGACGCGGATCAGGAAGTAGGGACGGTGCGCTATTTCCCCGGTCTGGGGCACTATGGTCGAGAATCCCCACCCGTACGCCCCGCCGTACCATCTTCCGCCGCACTCCCCGCCGATGCTCCCGTCCAGCCCGATATTCGTGGGTATGATGCCGTTGTTCTTCTCGGTCCGTTCCACCCAGGCGTCCAGGTAGTTCTTCGTCCACTCGCCGTAGGTCTCGTCTCCGTCGATCATGTAGGCGTTCAGCGTCATCGTGGTCACGCCCATGTTCAACGGATGGTCGCCGGCCACGTCGTTGTAGTCCTTGAAATGAGCGACCATCTCTTCGTAGTTCCGTTCTCCGTGCCCCAGCCTGAAACGGCCCTCGACCTCAATGGAATCGCCGGCCCAGTCGAGCCCCGTTGCCTTGCGCAACATCGGACCCCGGCTGCCGTTGAACATGCTCTTGATCACGCGGTGCTCGGGGATGTAGTTGTCCGCGATGGGATCGTTGCCCATGTAGAACCCGCAGAAGCGACGCGTACGGTCGATGAACTTCTTGTCCTGCGGATCGCACAGTCCCTGGAGAAAAAAGGCGGTGAAGCCCTCACCGTTGTGCATCCAGTCGAACATCGTGGGGAATTCCCTGAAATACATGCCGTCCCGGGCGAATTCGACCTCGGTGGTCTTCGCCTCCGTATACTGCAGCAGGTGACCGTCCCAGGCCTTCTTATACAATTCGTATACGCGTTCCGAAGCGCCAATCGCATAGAGCTCCGGCCAGTTCGCGAAGTTTTCCGCCGCGTCGTCCGGTCCGTCGTCACCGCCCCAGCGAGGGACGCACTGCAGGTACCCGCGTTCGTCGAAGTATTGGTCGTAGAACGCTTCCACGGCCTCTTCCTGCTGTTTGATCAGGTTCAATTCGAGCAAGGCCCAGGATGGAGGCGACATGGGTGACGCGACGCGCAAGCTACGCGCCCCCGTCGAGACGGACGGCATAGGACAGTTCCTTTCTTTTTTACATTGGGGATGGTGTAAGAAAAGGGATCAGCAGTAAGGTTCCCGGCGAGTTGCCATGTTTAGTCAGGAAGTCAGGCCACGACCGTGCCGCTTGCTACGCTCGGCGCTTTCCCGAATGAATGCGAGCAGGTACTCGACTTCTACGGTCCGTTCCACTTCATCCACAACCGCTTGAACCGCCTGAGAAACATTGAGCGAAGACCGGTGGAGCAGACGATAGACCTCTTTGAGCGTGCGGATGGCCTCATCGGAGAACCCGCTGCGTTTCAGACCGATGGTGTTGAGTGATACAGGTTTCAGCGGGTCGTGGGCGTACTTGATGTACGGACAGATGTCCTTGGTAACCATGCCGCCCCCGCTGATGAAAGCGTTGCGGCCAATTCGGACGAACTGGTGTACCGCGACGAGTCCGCCGGTTATGGCGAAATCTTCGATTTCCACGTGGCCTCCCAATTGCGTCCCGTTGGCGAGAATCACGCGGTTGCCGATCACGCAGTCGTGGGCGACGTGCACGTAGGCCATGACCAGGGTATCGCTTCCGATCACCGTCTTCCCCAGGGCGCTGGTCCCGCGGTTCAGCGTGGTGAATTCGCGGATCGAAGTCCGGTCGCCGATTTCCAGTATGGACTGTTCACCAATGAATTTCTGATCCTGGGGTATGGACCCCACCACGGCTCCGTGATAGATCCTGCACTCCGCGCCGATGCGCGTATGGGCGCCGATCAGCGCGCCGGATGCGATCTGCGTACCCGCTCCGATGATCACATTGGGTTCCACGATCGTATACGGACCGATGCTGCACCCGGAACCCAACTCCGCGTCAGGATGGACGATGGCTGTCGGATGGACCTTGGTTTCGGTGGTTATGTCCGTCACTGCGGCGTCTCCTGGACTGCCTGGTCTGCCTGGACTGCCTGGTCTGCCTGGTCTGCCTGGTCTGTCCGGTCTCCCTGTTCTGCCCGGTCTGCCCGGTCCGTAACCATTGCCATCAGGGTCGCTTCGGCGACGAGTTCATCGTTCACGTATGCCTTCCCTTCCATCTTGCAGGCGTGCATGCGCATTCGTTTCAGTTCCAATTCGAAGCGGATCTGGTCGCCGGGTTTTACCAGTCTTCGAAACCTGGCATGATCGATGCCCATGAAATACGCCATTTTGCTCTTCGGTTCTTCAATCGTATTGAGCAGTAGCAGACCTCCGGCCTGTGCCATGGCCTCAACGATCAGGACGCCCGGCATGACGGGATGGCCAGGGAAGTGGCCCGCGAAAAAGGGCTCGTTGATAGTCACGTTCTTGAGCGCTACCACGCGTTTCCCCGGTTCCATCTGGATTACCCGGTCGATGAGCAGAAAGGGATATCGATGGGGGAGAATGCGCAGGATGTCCTCGATTTCGAGGACCGCTTCGGGTGCCGGCGCCGGTGAATCCATATTCCCTTTTTCCGGTTTCCTCTTAACGCCCGCATCGCGAATCCTTCGCACGAGCTCGACGTTGGCGGAGTGGGAGGACCGCGCTCCGAACACCTGAGCCCTGAGCGGCGCTCCGAGCAGGGCCAGGTCGCCGATCAAGTCGAGCGCCTTGTGCCGGCACGGTTCGTTGTCGAAGCGCAGCGGCCGGGTGCCCACAATTCCGTTCTCGCCGATGACCACCCTGTCCTCCACGCCGAACAGATCCTTCAACTCATCCAGTTCCTCCTCGGACAGGTCCATGTCCGCGATGACCACCGCGCTTTCCAGGCTGCCGCCCTTGATCAGCCCCTTTTCACGCAGGGCCTTGATGTCACTGAGGAAGGTCCAGGTCCGTGCCGGCGCGAATTCGGTTACGAACTCGTCTTCCAGGGAATAGAGCACGGTGTGCTGGCTGGCGAGATTTGATTTCTGGTAGTCGACCATGTAAGTGAGATGGAAATCATCGGAAGGCATGACGACGAGTTCCTTCAACAGGCCGTTTTCCCGCTCCGAATAGAGCACGGGATTTTCCAGTTCCAGGTATTCCCTGGGCGCGTCTTGTTCGACGATTCCGGCTTCGATCAACGCGTTCACGAAAGGAATGGCGCTGCCGTCGCAAATCGGTGGCTCATCGCCGTCCAGCTCGATCCGGATGTTGTCCAGTCCCAGGCCCGCGACGGCGGCCAGGACGTGTTCCACGGTGTGTATCCGTACCCCGTCCCGTGCCAGGTTCGTCCCCCTGGTGGTATCGACCACGTAGTCGATATCCGCAGGGATTTCCAACCGGTCGGGATGGTCGACGCGTATAAACCGGATCCCGTCGTTAACGGTACCCGGCCTGAAAGTCAGCGTCGCCTGCCCGCCGGTATGCAAGCCTATTCCCTCAACGGATCTGGTGGATCCAATGGTACGTTGATTTTTAAGCATGTGCCGCTACTTTCCAGTTTCCTGTGGGTTCCGTTCTCCCCGCCCCGGGCTTTCGAGCGCCTTGACCCGCGTCTCCAGGGTCTGGATCTGTTGCAGCAGGTCCGGCAGACGCTTGATGGCCGCCTCTATTCTCCTGGCCTGGTTGTGCGGACGGGCGGGATAGCCCGACACGGTCGATCCGGAGGGGATGGACTTGGTCACACCGGCCTGGCCGCCGATCCTGGAGCCGGCGCCGACATGGATGTGATCCGAGAGTCCGGCCTGCCCACCGATGAGGGTCCCCGATTCAACCACCGTGCTTCCCGCGATACCCACCTGGGCGCATATCGTGACGTGATCGCCGATCACGACGTTATGGCCGATCTGAACCAGGTTGTCGATCTTGGTGCCGCGGCCGATGCGGGTCATGCCCATTGTCGCTCGGTCGATCGTCGAATTCGCTCCGATCTCCACGTCGTCACCGATTTCAACGCCGCCGACCTGCGGAATCTTGATCGCTCCTTTATCGCCCTGGAAATAGCCGAAGCCATCACTCCCGATTACGACGCCGCCGTGGACGATAACACCATTGCCCAGTGAAACCAGGTCGTAAAGTGTCGCGTTGGCGAATATCCACGTGCCTTCGCCGATCCTGCATCGGGCGCCGATCGCCACATTCGTGCCGATACAGGCCCGTTTGCCCACCGTGGTGTGCGGACCTATCGACGCATGGGGGCCGATGTCCGCCTCGTCATCGACGTCCGCCGAAGGATGGATGCTGGCCGTCGGGTGAATCCCGCCTTCCGCGGGACGATGTCCGACGAAATAGGTCGTCAGCAAGGTAGCCAGGGCGACCTCGGGAGACGCCACGCGTATGATCGGGACCGGAGCGCGATCGATTTCACGGGAGACGATGACCGCCGTAGCCTCCGTCGACTCAAGACGCCGGCTTTGCCGTGCGTTGATCAGTACGGAGATTGAACCCTTGCCGGCCTCGTCAAGCGGCGCCACGCTTTCGATGATGCACGATCCGTCACCGATGAGCTCGCCCTGGACCTGCGTCGCGATATCTGCCAGCTTCTGTCGCATCAGTGGTTAATTGGCTTCCTTTTGCAGTTCTTCCAGGACCTGTCCGGTAAGGTCCTGCGCTCTCAGCGGATCCACGTAAATAAGCGACCCGGCATCGAAGATATACGTATAGTTTTCCGCCTTGGCCAGGGTCTGCACCACATTGAAAATGGACTCCTGCAAAGGCCGGGTCAATTCCATTTCCTGTTGTGCGAGTTGCATTTGCGAAGTCTGAGCGAACTGCATGAGTTCCTGTTCCTTCTGCTGGATATTCTGCTCGTCCTGCTGCCGCCTGGCCGCGGTCAGCATGGTCTTGCGGGCTTCGTACTGCTGCTTGAGCATTTCAACTTCCTGCTGCCTGCTCTGCACCTGTTCCTGCATGTCCATCGCTACCTTCTGGTAGGCTTCTTCGGCATCCCTGAACCCCTGGTACGACTGGCGCAGACGCTCCATATCGAGATAGCCGATTTTCAGTTCCTGGCCCTGGGCCATAGCCGGCAGCAGCATAGCGACGGCGAGAATGGCCGCAGCGCGAATCATTCCTTTCATTGAAACCATGAATTTCCTCCTCGAAGGCCGGATCGCTCCGGTAAACTGGGCGAACGGATCAGAACATCTGTCCAAGCTGAAAATGCGTATTCCAGCCGCTTCGCTTTTTCTGAAGGGCCTGGATCGGGTCCGACGGTTTGTCGAATCCGTAACCGACGTCGAAGCCCAGCAGTCCCACCAAAGGCATGATTACGCGGATACCGAGCCCCACCGATTTCTTCATATTGCCCAGCGTTGGCGTGGCGTCCGAAAGCTTCGCCCATGAATTACCGGCCTCGATGAACGCCACGGCATATACCGGCTGTTGTGACCTGAGCTGATCGATGATCGGAACCTGGTACTCCAGGGTGAAGATGCTCATCGCCCGTCCTCCGTCCCGGTTGCTGGTTCCATCGCCCAGTTCGGTATAGGGACCGACGGAGTTATTGCCGTACCCGCGGATCATGCCATCGAAACTGACCCCTCCCGGAAAGAACCTCTCGAAAAACGGGACCTCCCGGTCGTTGAATGGGTTCACGGCCAGGGCATACCTCCCCCTGAGAGATATGGACGTGCCCTTGAACAGGGGTAAGTAGAAATCCGATTCCAAGGTCTGCTTGAGGAATTTCACGTCGCCTCCAACACCGGCTACATCGCTGCGGTACGTTTGACGCATGCCGCTCGTGGCAAACTGGGGGAAATCGCGGCTGTCGCGCGTAACGGTGAAGGTAACCTGGCTGGTCAGGCCGCTGTTGGATTCGTAGGATTCCCGCTGGCGGATATTAGAGTTGATGGCCGAGATTTGTGTTTCCGCCAGGGAGGAGTCCTCCAGGGCCGACGCGTAGTAGCGCTCGCTGAAACCGGTGTACGCCAGGTCGAAAAACCGATAGGCTCCGTTAATGCGCCAGTACGTGCCACGGAAGCGGCGCCCGACGGACAGCCCGAATCCCTTCTGAATGATATTGAATTCCCGGAACCACTGCCTGTTCGTTCGGAAGACGTCGATGCCG
Organism: uncultured Gemmatimonadota bacterium; assembly: GCA_951812955.1. Classification (GTDB taxonomy): domain Bacteria; phylum JAAXHH01; class JAAXHH01; order JAAXHH01; family JAAXHH01; genus JAAXHH01. The sequence goes on from OX638340.1 coordinate 991,072, forward strand.
GCGCTGGTCGGCGTATCGAACAGCCAGGGCTCGACGAAACTCGTCGAAATGGAATTGCGCCTGGCGCCGAATTCCCAGTTGAAATTCAGGTTCTGGCCGTTGCCCAGGAAGTTCGGAACGATCATGGATATCGTACCCACGAGCCCGTCGAACCCGCTGTAGCCGGCGCCGGCGTTTGCCGTCCCCGTCGGCTTCTCCAGGACGGTGAAGGTGACGTCCACGTTTCCGTCCGGAAGGGGTTGCAAAGCGGGCTGGACGTCCTGGAAGTAATTCAACTGGAACACGTCCCGCTGGCTTCTGAGCAGCACCGAACGGCGAAAGAACTGGCCGGGCTTGATCAACAGTTCCCGCCGTATGACTTTGTCCTTCGTCTTGGTGTTTCCCACGATGTCGATACGATGAACCTTGGCCGGTTCCCCTTCGTTGACCGCGAAGTTCAGGTCAATCGTGGAGTCATTGGCCGCCGATTCCCGGGCGATGGGGGTGGCGTACAGATAGCCGAGTTCGCCGTACGCCTCGTATATGGTCGACACGCTTTCCTGGTATTCTTCTTCATTGAACGGTTTACCCGCGTCGATCTTGATGAGACTGGTCAGTTGTTCATTGGTAAACTTCGTGTTCCCCTCGAATGCGACGTCCCCAAGGTAATACCGTTTTCCTTCGTTGATCCCCACCTTGAGGTACATTCGCTTTTTGTCCGCACTGAACCAGAGCGTATCCTCCACGACTTCCGCGTCTCTGAATCCGTGCTTGCGGTATTCCTGGACGATTTTCTCGAATTGGTCCAGCAGGCGTTCCCGGCGCAGGTCGCCCTCTTTCCAGAAATGCTCTTCCTCCATGTCCGATTTCTTGCGAAACGCCTCCTGCAACTGCTTTTCCGGGACGGACACATTGTTTTCGATAAAGATCTCGCCCAGCTTCACCTTTTCGCCTTCATCGACTTCAACACGCAAGATCGCGTTGTTTCTTTCCACGAGGACGCGCGGATTCAGCGTGGCGAGCAGGTATCCTTTTTCGTAGTAGGCCTGGGTAATGTTGTCCAGGACGCTTTTTCTTCGGAAGGGAGACAGGGCCTGGCCCTGGAAGATGCCGGATATGCGTTCGAGTTCGTCGTCCTTAATCTTATCGTTGCCCTCGAACTCCAGGCGGTCCAGCAGCGGGTACTCCTTGACGTTTACCGTCAGGATCAAACCCGTTGCGCCCCTGCTGGCATAGATGCGAATGTCCTCGAAAAGGCCCAGCCGGTACAGTTGTTTGATCGTGGTCGCACCATCGCGGGGATTGTACAGGTTCCCCGCTTTCAGCGCGGTCATCGACCGGATGAGGGGTTCATCGACGTTGGCGTGTCCCTCGATCAGCACCTCGGCGATCAAAGGTTGCTGCTGTTGTCCGTATACTTTCGGGGGGTGCACGGATGCGGAGGCAAGAATCCCGCCCGTCAGGACCAGGACCAGGAAGGATTTAACGTACATGAATGGCTTTGGAGACACTGATAAAAATTTCCCGTTCATGCGGGTAGTCGAGCGGCGGAAACAGCCTGTCGGCGTGAACGCCGCGCAAAGAAACCGGCTGTCGATTCAACGCGCTTCCCGCCGCCGGGTTCCCGCCACCGGCGCTAAAACCGGAGGTGTCCGGCCAGTTGGCCCGCGTTTCAGGCTTCCGATTCGGAGAGTACGGGCGCTTTGGCGGAATCAGAAGTCTCGGCTTTGTAGAACGTCAGGTTTTCTCCCTTTTTGCCTACCCTGATTTCATCGCCGTCGCCGAACGTGCCCTTCAACAGTTCCTCCGCAAGCGGGTCCTCGAGCATACGCTGTATGGTCTGGTTCATGAACCGTGCGTTGTAGACCGGGTCATACCCCTTCTCGGCCAGCAGTTCCCGCGCATTCTGCGTCAATGAGATGCGGATTCCCCTTTCGGTCATCCTTTCGTTGATCTCCTTGAGCTGCAGATCGATAATGCGGGAGATATCGGATGGATTCAACTGGCGAAAAACCAGTGATTCATCGAGCCGGTTCAGGAATTCCGGATTGAACAGCTTCTTCACCTCTTCCTTCACCGTGGCTTCCATCTTTCCGTAGTCGACCTTCGATCCATCCTGCTGGAAACCCAGGCCCCCGGCCTTGTTGATGTCGCGGGTCCCAAGATTGGAGGTCATGATGATGATGGTGTTGCGGAAGTCCACCCGGCGGCCGTTGCTGTCGGTCAGCGTGCCCTCGTCCAGGATCTGAAGGAGGATATTGAACACGTCCGGGTGCGCCTTTTCGACCTCGTCCAGCAGAATGACGGAATAGGGCTTGCGCCGCACCTTCTCCGACAGGTGCCCGCCTTCGTTGAATCCGACGTAACCCGGAGGGGCGCCGATCAGGCGAGAGACATTGAACTTCTCCATGTACTCGGACATGTCGATGAAGACGAGGGCGTCGCCGTCCTGAAAGAGGAAGGACGCCAGCACCTTGGCCAGTTCCGTCTTGCCCACGCCGGTGGGTCCGAGAAATAGAAACGATCCGATGGGCCGATTGGGGTTCTTCAGTCCGGAGCGCGACCGCCGGATGGCCTTGCTCAGCACACGGATGGCCATGTCCTGGCCGATGACCCGTTTCTTAAGCTCGTCCTCCATGCGCAGCAGGCTCCTGGATTCCTGCTCTTCGAGCCGGAAAACCGGAATGCCCGTCATGCTGGCGATGATCTGCGCCATGTCGTTCTCGTTGACGATCACGACTTCATCGGAAACCCGTTCGCGCCAGGCCATAAACGCCTCGTCATACTCGCGCTGCAACTCCTCCTGACGGTCACGCAAGGCGGCCGCGCGTTCGAACTCCTGCTGCTGGGCGGCTTCCACTTTCTTGCCCTGTATGGCCTGAAGCTGCTCCTCGATCTCGCGGATTTCTTCCGGAACCGTCATCTTGGACAGCTGCGCCTTGGAACCGGCTTCGTCGATGATGTCGATGGCCTTGTCCGGGAGGAAACGGTCCTTGATGTACCGGTCGGACTGCTTTACCGCGAACTCGAGGGCATCGTCCGTGTACTTGACGTGGTGGTATTCTTCGAATCGGCTGCGCAGCCCTTTGAGCATGTCGATGGTTTCCTCGATGCTCGGCTGGTCCACGATTACCTTCTGGAACCGGCGTTCGAGCGCTCCGTCCTTTTCGATGTGCTTGCGGTACTCGTCGAGCGTCGTGGCGCCGATGCACTGCAGTTCGCCCCGTGCGAGCGCCGGCTTGAAGATATTGGCGGCGTCGAGGCTGCCCTCGGCGCCGCCCGCGCCGACGATGGAATGCAGTTCGTCGATGAAAATAATCACCTCGTCCGACTTGGTGATTTCGGCCATGAGAGATTTCAGCCGGTCCTCGAACTGGCCCCGGTACTTGGTCCCGGCCACAATCGAGGCCATGTCCAGCGTCACGACGCGCTTGTTCTCCAGGATCTGGGGAACGCTGCGCTGCACGATGCGCTGCGCGAGCCCTTCGGCGATTGCGGTCTTGCCCACGCCGGGCTCGCCGATCAGCGCCGGGTTGTTCTTCTTCCGCCGGCTGAGGATCTGGGTGACCCGTTCGATTTCCTTGTCGCGCCCGATGACCGGATCGAGCTTGCTTTCACGCGCCATTTCGGTCAGGTCGCGCCCGAAATGATCGAGGAAGGGCGTCCGGCTGCGTTGCGCGTCCTTCTTGGTAACCGAACGGTCGTTCTGGATATTCTGGATCTCTTCCTTGATTTTCTCGAACGTCACGTCGTAGGTCGAAAGGATCTGGGACGCAATGCCCTGCTTGTCCCGTACCAGCGCGAGCAACAGGTGCTCGGTCCCCACGTATTTCGATTTCATGTTGTTGGCTTCGTGCGCGGCGATCTCCAGGGCCTGTTTCGCTCTCGGCGTAAAGGGGACCTGGCCGATCGTGAGCGCGCTCGACTGGGATACAGTGGCTTCCTCGATGGACTGACGGAGGTCTTCGAGATCGATGCCCATATTGCGCAGCATGGCGGCCGCGGTCCCTTCGCCATCCCTGATAAAGGCCAGCAGCAGGTGTTCCGTGGCGATGTAGTCATGCTGGAGCCTGGCGGCTTCTTCCCGGGCTATGTGCATCACCCGTTTGAACCGTTCCGTGAACTTGTTATTTCCCTGTGGCACCTCGGCATCCCTCCCTTCGAGTGCCGGACAACGAAATCCCGGCGGCTGTTTGCGTATTCACTCTCAGAACCTCAAGTGTTCCCTTACCAGTTCCGCGCGTCGTTCTTCCAGTTCCTCATCCGTCAATTCACGTCCCGAGGTCATCCGGATATGCGCGGGCTGCACCGCGATCATCAGTTGATTGAAAGCACTGGATTCCATGCCCTTGAAGATCCGCAGGTACGCACCCATCCGAAGCATGGACAGCGCATCCATCGCTTCCATCTCTCCAAGCAACCGGGCATGCTTCAACAGGCCGTATGCCCGGGCCACCCTATCCTCCGTCTGGCGTTTCGCCCGGCTTGCCAGTGCGTCGCAGGCCCTCTCCTCGTACACGGCCAGCCGGCGCGTGACGCGATCGAGTCTTTCGACGATCTCCTGCTCGGTGTGCCCCAGTGTGCACTGGTTGGATACCTGGTACATGTTGCCGGATCTTCCGGTGCCCTCGCCATATAAACCGCGCACCGTGAATCCGATTTCCTCCATGGCGCGTCCCAGGGGATCCATCTGATCCGCCAGGGTCAAACCCGGCAGATGGATCAATACCGAAAGGCGCATTCCGGTACCGGTGTTACTCGGACAGGACGTTAAGTAACCAAACTCATCTGAGAAGGCAAAATCAAGTGTTTTGCTCAGTTCGGTATCGATTTTATCCGCTTCCTGCCAGGCGGCGCATACCTGCAGCCCGCCTTTTATTGTCTGGAGACGGAGGTGGTCCTCCTCATTCACCATGAGACTGAAGGTTTCGCCGGGGCCGATGAACACGCCGGCAGGCCGCGTTCCGTCCGCCAGGGCCGGACTGATCAGCCGTCTCTCGACCAGTACCCTGCGGTCCAGTTCAGACGTATCCAGTAGCGAGAGGTACACCGGCCGCGCCACATTGTCGCTGCATTGGACGGCTTTCTCCACCTGTTCGATCACGCGGAAGCGCTCGTTCTTGATAGTACGATGAACGAAAGGCAGGGTGGTCAGGTTTCGCGCCAGCCGGGCGCGGCTGCTGATCACCAGTTCCGCCGTTTCGCCATCGTGCACGCACCATTGCGGCAGGTCGACCAACAGATCGGTATACAGGTTCTCCATTTCGTTATCCATGCACCACGTGGCGCCGTTCCGAACCGCGCTCGAGTTCATTTATGCGGTCCCGTAACTTCGCCGCCTGTTCGTAAGCTTCCTGGCCGACGGCCTTCTTCAATGCACGCCTGAGGTCGATCAGTTCCCTCCGCGCTTGCTGCCGGGACGGATCGGAAACGGGGATCTTGCCCCGATGGAACTCATTGCCGTGAATCTGCTTGAAAAGCGGAACCAGCGTCTCCTTGAAAACACGGTAGCATGCGGCGCATCCCAACTGTCCCGATTCGCCGAATTCCGCCGCGGACATGCCGCATTGTGGGCAGGATGTGGTTCTCATCGCCGATCCTAGGCCGCCACTGCGTTCAACAGGCCGTCTTCCAGCACGTAGGCACGGTCCGCGCGCCGGCCCACGGATTCGTCGTGCGTGACGACGACGAATGCCTGGCCGTGCCTGTGGGACATTTCCCACATCAGGTTGAGCAGCGCCTCCCCGTTCCCGCGGTCCAGGTTGCCGGACGGTTCGTCCGCCAGCACGACGTGAGGCCGGGCCACCAGCGCCCGGGCCACGGCGACCCGCTGCTGTTCTCCGCCGGACAGCGCTAAAGGCTTGTGGCCGAGACGCTTTCCCAGACCCACCTCCACGAGCAGCCCTTTGGCTCTTTCACGGGCCGTGTCCCAGTCATATCTCCCCACAAGCAGGGGCATCATCACGTTTTCCAGCGCAGAGAATTCGGGGAGCAGGTGGTGGGCCTGGAAAACGAAACCCACGGTCCGGTTACGGAAACCGGCCAGTCTGTCCTCCGGGAGGTCAAAGGCATTGGTTTCGCCGATGAATACCTGTCCGGAAGTAGGCCGGTCCAGCGTCCCCAGGATATGCAGCAAGGTGCTTTTTCCCGCGCCCGATGCGCCGTGTATCGCCACGATTTGCCCGTGGTGGATTTCGAAGTCGATGCCTTTCAGGATTTCGAGCCGGCCGTCGCCTGAAAGGAATTCCCTGGTCAGGTTCCGCGCACTCAGCACTTCGTCGGTCCGGCTGTCATCCGGAATGGGCGAATCGCAGGCCATACTGCAGCTACCAGCCTTTCCCTGTGCCTCAGGGCAGTTTCGTTACTCGTGCCTGATCGCTTCGACCGGAACCAGGCCGGCGGCTTTCCTGGCCGGGTAAACGGCGGCAAGCACGCAGATCAGCATGGATCCCAGGGCAACGCTGACGAAATCAAGCGGGTCGACCCGCACGGGCAACGCATCGATCAGGTAGATGTCGGGAGGCAGTGCGATGAACTCGAACGTTTGCTGTGCCCAGCACAACACATAGCCGATCGCACAACCGAGCAAGGTGCCGAAGACGCCGACCACAGAACCCTGAATAATGAACACCCTGGTAATGCTGGCGGCAGTCGCCCCCATGGACTTCAGAATCCCGATGTCCCGGGTCTTCTCCAGCACGACCATGATCAGGGTGCTGGCGATATTGAAAGCGGCCACCAGGATGATCAGGTTGAGCACGGCGAAAGAGCCCCATTTCTCGAGGGTCATCCACCGGAACAGGCCTTTGTGCCGCTGCATCCAGTCTACCGTAAAATACGCTACTGACGGGGCTGACGCAACAGGTGATTCAACGGACTCTTCCGCATAGCGGTTCAGGGCGACTTCGATCTCTTCGGCGATTCGCCGGGCCTGATTACGGTCGGCAATCCTGACGGCGATGCCGTTGATGTCGTTACCGAGTTTGAACAGCTTCTGGGTCTCGTCCAGGGACACATATGCCGAGGATGCGTCGTACTCGTAGAACCCGGTCTCCGAGATGCCCGTGACCCTGTACGGCCGGATGTACGGCGTGAGCGCGGAGGTAAGGGAAAAGCCCTGGATATTGCCCAGGGCAACCTTTTCACCGACAATGATCCCCAGTTGATCCGCCAGACCCTTTCCCAGTACGATCCCGGGAAGTGGTTTTTCCGAAGGGCCGCCGGGACCGGGCGCGGTCGTCAGATCCACGGCCCCGAAGACGATGTTTTCCTCGAGGTTCGTGGCCAGGCGGCCCGACGCTATGTCCAGCCCGTGCACTATGACGCCGGCCGCCGCGTTGCGCGTCGCGGGAACCGGTGCGCAAACGGCTTTCTCCAGCACGTAAGGCGCGGCGGAGACCACTTCGTCCACCGACAGGATGACGTCTATCAACGCCTCGTGTCCGGAAATGGAACCATCGCCGAGCAGTGAATAAACGTTGATATGCGCACGCTCACCGATGATGCGTTCCCGCACTTCGCTTTCGAAGCCGTTAAACAGGGAAAGAACGATGACGAGGGCGGCTACCCCTACCAGGACGCCGCTCACGGAAATGTAGGTTATGAGAGAGACAAATCGGTTCTGCCGCTTGGAGCGCAGATATCTAAGGGCGATGAACCATTCGTACGACCATCGTTTACGCAGCACCATTCGGCATCCTATATTCCGGACGCCCGGTCCGACAGGCCGTCCGCTTCACCGGAACCATTTTCCAGTTCGGCCCCGGTTCCGTCCGGGCTGTCCGGGCTGTCCGCTTCACCGGAACCATTTTCCATTTCGGCCCCGGTTCCGCCCGGGCTGTCCGGGCCGTCCAGGCCGCCGGGATCGCCGTCGAACGATTCCTTGCGCATATGGGGAAAGAGCAGGACGTCCTTGATGTTCGCGGAGTCCGTAATAAGCATGGCCAACCGGTCTATTCCGATTCCGCATCCCCCGGTGGGCGGCATGCCGTACTCCATTGCCCGGAGGAAGTCCTCGTCCATGGCGTGGGCTTCCCCATCGCCCTTGCGTTGCATTTCAACCTGCTCCTCGAACCGCCGGCGCTGGTCCATCGGGTCGTTCAACTCGGAGAATGCGTTGGCGAACTCACTCCCGCAGATAAACAGTTCGAATCGCTCGGTGAGTTCCGGATTGTCCGGATGCCGTTTGGCCAGGGGGGAAATCTCCACGGGATAATCCGTAATGAAGGTCGGATTCAGCAAACGGTCCTGCACGAAGTATTCGAAGAGTCCGTCAATCATCTTACCTCTGCCCAGTTCGGGGTCCACATCGAGGCCCCGTTCACCGCAAACCGCCGCGAGCTCTGCGGTCGGCATCCTGGTGACGTCGACATCGCCATACTCGCGAATGGCGTCGAGCATGGAGATCCGAGGCCAGGGGGGGGTCATGTCGATGGACCGGCCCTGGTACGTGTGGTTCAGCGTTCCGTTAACATCCTGGAAGACACTTGTGAAGAGGCGCTCCACAAGATCCATGATGAACCGGTAATCGACATAGGCGATATAGAACTCCAGCATGGTGAACTCGGGATTGTGCGTGCGGTCGATCCCTTCATTGCGGAAATCATGCCCGATTTCGTACACGCGCTCCATGCCGCCGACGATCAACCGCTTCAGGTAAAGCTCGTCGGCAATGCGCATGAACAGCGGCATGTCGAGGGCCTGGTGGTGGGTCTTGAAGGGCCTTGCCAACGCGCCTCCGTACAGGGGCTGGAGTATCGGTGTTTCGACTTCGACGAAACCTTCTCCGTCCATGAACCGCTGAACGGACCGAATGAGCCGCGAGCGCTTGAGAAAGACCTCCTTGACGTCCGGATTGATGACCAGATCGACATAGCGTTGCCGGTACCTGGTTTCGATATCCCGCAGGCCGTGCCACTTTTCAGGCAGGGCGCGCAGGGACTTGGACAGCAGTTCCATCTCGTCCACCATGACGGTGGTCTCACCGGTTCGTGTGGTGAAGACTGCGCCTTTTACACCCAGATAGTCCCCTACCTCGATCAACTCGTCGAAGATCTCGTATACATCTGATCCGATGCGGTCGAGGCGGACGTAGATCTGGATCCGGCCGGTGCGGTCGAGCAGGTGGGCGAATCCGGATTTGCCATGACCCCGCTTGGACGTGATACGGCCCGCAACGGAGACGCGCTCGGCGGATTCGACCAGGTCTTCCGCCTGATCAAGAATGGACTGGGCTGGATGGGATACGTCGTAGCGGACGGGGTACGGATCGATGCCGCGAGCGCGGATCTCTTCGAGCTTGCTGTACCTTTGCCGGTTGAATTCGATCGGGCTGTTCACCCGTTTGCTCCGAAGGACTTTAAGATGGGTGGTAATTCCCTGAATGGGCGGTGAGCGGTCAGATCGAAGCGCCGTCGGCATAGCGGTCGGACGGGTACCGGAATATAGGCGGGCCGGCGCATCCTGTCAACCAAAAAGGACTTCCCGGACAGGGTGCGGGATGGTGGTCTCGGGGAGTGGTTTACGTGCTTTTCACGGGATCTCCATGACGCAGGTAAGCCTCGATGAACGTATCGATGCCGCCATTCATCACGGACTGGATGTTTCCGATTTCAGTACCGGTTCGATGATCTTTCACCATGGTATAAGGGTGGAACACGTAGGAACGAATCTGGCTGCCCCACGCGATCTCCTTCTTGTCGCCTTCGAGGCGCTCCCTTTTTTCCCGGATCGCCTCCTGCCGCTGCTGGTACAGGCGGGACATCAGCACCTTCATGGCGCTTTCCCGGTTGCGGTGCTGGGATCGCTCCGACTGGCATTGAACGACAATGCCTGACGGCCTGTGCGTAACGCGTACGGCCGAGGAAGTCTTGTTCACGTGCTGGCCCCCGGCGCCGCTTGCCCGGTAGACGTCGATCTCCAGGTCCGCCTCGTTGAGATCGATATCGCCCGGATCGTCGATTTCCGGCAAAACGGAAACCGAGGCGAAGGAGGTATGCCGCCTGTGGTTCGAGTCGAAGGGGGAGATGCGCACGAGGCGGTGGACCCCGGCTTCCGCCTTGAGGTACCCGTAGGCGTATTCTCCCGAGACTTCGATGGAAACGCTCTTTATGCCTGCTTCCTCCCCCGGTTGCAGGTCCAGTGTATCAAAGGAATAATCCCGGGATTCCATCCAGCGGAGGTACATTCGCATGAGCATCTCGGCCCAGTCCTGGGACTCCGTTCCCCCCGCCCCGGGGTGTATGGAAACGATGGCGTTCTTCGTATCGTCCGGGGCCGACAGCATACTTTGCAGCATCGCCGTTTCCAGGAGTCGCCGCAGCGACCGGACCCCGTCTTCGATCTCGTCGAAAGCGTCCCGGTCGTCTTCCTCGGCGGCCATTTCGAACAGGGTTTCCAGGTCTTCGGCCTGGCTGTCCATTTCGGTCCACCCATCGACGATCTTCTTGTGGTCGCTGATCTGCCTGCTGATCGTCTGGGCCCTGGCCTGGTTGTTCCAGAAGTCCGGCTCGCCCGTGACGCCTTCGAGCCTGGCCGTCTCCGCCTGTCGATTTTCTATGTCAAAGGCCCCTCCAGAGATAGGCCAGTTGATTTCGGCATGCTTCCAGTTCGTTCTTTATTTCGGAAGGTTCCATCATCTGCGAATGTACTCCTTGTTTTTTCTCCGGTTTTTCATGTACCGGGGACCGCGGCTCCTAAATCAGGTATCGCGCACGGCCGGTCCGGGCCTCCGCTTCGGTCGTCCGCGCCGGGCACCGCGGCAAAGTCGGACCGAGCCTCCGCGCCGGGCACCGCGGCAAAGTCGGACCGAGCCTCCGCGCCGGGCACCGCGGCAAAGTCGGTCCGGGCCTCCGCTCCGGGCGATCCCCGAGAACTTCCGGTATCCCCGAAATGCGACGGGACCAACGCCGGAATGCGCTTAGAACCTTCTGAAAGCTTCTTCCAGCAGTTCCTGGTCGCGGATCGAATCCGCTCCGGAGGAACGGACCGGAGCACCGGACCGTATACACGACACAAAGTGGGCGTTTGCCCTTCGAAACGCCCAGTCCCGCGGCGCTTGCGGCTGGGCATGCTGCTGAATGTCGCCCGCCCTGTAGACAGAGACCCGGGCCGGCACGTTCTTGAGCAGCGGGGGCGGCGTGCTGATCTCCACCCACCCGTCCTCGAAATACACCTTGACGCTCTCGTCCCAGAAATTCGCCGACAACCGTCCAAGTTCCAACACCGCGTCAAATCCATCCATGGCGAAAACCATCAGTTTCGTCGGACCGTCTAGCGTCGCGAATCTCAGTTCCCGGACCTCGCCCAGCAGGAAGCGCATCAGGTTGATGTTGTGGCAATACAGGTTGTTTGTGCTGTAGATATCCCCGATTCGTTCCTGTTCCAGCCACTCCGGTGGCCGGGATTCGATTTCAGGATAGGTCTCGTCCGTTGTTATCGCCGTCCCGGCGTTGCAGACCCAGTCACCCGCAAAGCAATGGCCCCTCGCATGGGTAATCGCCCCAAGTTCTCCGGTTGAACGCAGCTCGTCGATGATCGAACGGGCCATCTCCACGCCGGTATCGAAGCGTTTCATGTACCCGATCTGCAATTGCCGGCCGTTGCGTTCGGCGGCCTCGACCATGCGGCGCGCATCGGACAGGTTGGTCGCCATGGGTTTCTCGACGTAAACGTGCTTGCCCGCGTTCAATGCGTCGATGGAAACGGGTGCGTGGGCATCGTCCGATGTGATCTGAACTACGGCGTCGATCGTAGGATCGGCGCAGATCTCCTCGTGGGACACGCAGGTCGTCGGAATGCCGAAACGGTCTGCCACCCGCCGCGCCAGCCCGGACCTCCGGTCGGCCAGGGCGACGACCTCGCAACCGGCCATTTCCGTGAAGTTGGGCAGGTGGACCAACTGTCCCATGAATCCCGCGCCGACGAAGCCTATCCTGATGCTTTCTTTTCTAGCAGATTCCACGGTCTACTCCACTTGCCGCCGCTCCGCTGTTCCACCGTTATTGAACCCTGCAGCGCGCACATACTGCTCGTAGCGACGCGTTGCCGGCCCGATGCTGTCCCGCCCTTCCGCCGCTATATTAAACCCTTGCCGGCGAGGCTGGTAAAGGATTTTCGGCCTATGATGATGTGATCCAGCACCTTGATGTCGATCATCTGGCCCGCGTCCACGAGTTGGGCCGTGATCTTGAGGTCGTCCTGGCTCGGGGTGGGATCGCCGCTGGGATGGTTGTGTACGAATATCACGGACGCGGCCGAATCGAGGATGGCGGGCTTGAACACCTCGCGGGGATGGACGATGCTTGCCGTAAGACTGCCCACCGATACGGTCACGCCACGGATCAGGCAGTTGCGCGCGTCGAGCATCAGGACCATGAAGATCTCTTTTCGCAGATCCCTGAGTCTCGGCATGAAGTAGCGCGCCACGTCGGTACTTGAGACGAAGGTCTTCTTGTCCATGTCCTGCGCTTCGAGCCGGCGGCCGATTTCGATGGCGGAGGCGATCTGGGCGGCTTTGACGGGCCCTACCCCCGACACCTGGCACAACTCGCTCAATTCCCGGGTGGCGAGGTGGCGCAGTCCCCCGAAATGCTGCAGCAGGTCCCGGGATATGTCAATGACGTCCTTCCCCCCGGTACCGTTCCCGGTGCGCAGCAACAGCGCGATCAGTTCGGTGTCCGAAAGGGTATGGATTCCGTACTTAAGCAACCGCTCTCTGGGTTTCTCGTCTTCGGGCCATTCCTTGATCGGGGTAATTCCCTGCAAATCGGTCATCGTATGTTCCCTCTGTCCTGGTCGGCGAACCATTGTACGTTGACCGATTTAGTCGAAATCCCGCCGGGGAATCTCGTATGCTATCCTGCCTCCTGACCGCGGCCCTCCGGTGTATCGCTATCTGTCTCCGGCGTGCCGCCGGCAACCGCTGGTTTCAATGCGTCCACGAAGGGCTTGAACAGATCGATGGGGACGGGGAACAGCGTGGTGGAGTTATTCTCCGCCGCCACGACCGACAGGGTCTGCAAGTAACGCAACTGAATGGCTACGGGATGGGTGCCCATGACATGGGCGGCTTCCGCCAGTTTCTCCGCGGCCTGCTGCTCGCCCAGGGCGTTGATGACCTTGGCCCGGCGTTCCCGTTCCGCTTCCGCCTGCTTGGCCATGGCCCGCTGCATCTCGAGGGGCAGGTCGACGTTCTTTATGACGACCATGGAGACCTTGATGCCCCACGGTTCGGTCTGCTGGTCCAGCAGTACCTGCAGGTCCTCGTTGATCTTGTCCCGGTTGGAAAGGAGGTCGTCTAGTTCCACTTGCCCGAGTACGCTTCGCAGCGAAGTCTGGGCCAGTTGATGGGTCGCCTGCAGGAAATCCTCCACCTCGGTGATTGCCCTCTCCGGGTCAATGACACGGAAGTAGATCACCGCGTTGACCTTGATGGACACGTTGTCCCGGGTGATCACGTCCTGGGCAGGCACGTCCTTGGTCACGGTACGCAGACTCACCTTCTCCATCTTGTCGACCCCGGGGATCAGGATCACGATGCCCGGTCCGTTTTTACCGATCAGGGCCTTGGAAAGGCGGCCCAGCCGGAAGATCACGCCCCGCTCGTACTCGCGCAGAATCTTGACCGCGTTCGTGAACAGGATGATGAGGAACAGGACGATTACGATCGTCGAGAGCGAAAATCCGTCAAACCCCATGGGAGTCCTCCCCTTGTTTCGTTGCGTCCGCGCTTGAATCCAGGCTTTCTACCTGCAATCGCAGACCGTTGACCTTCAAGACCCGAATCGGCGTATCGGGTTCGATAGGCGCATCGCTCGTCGCAAACCAGTACTCGCCGTGGACGAACACCTTGCCGCTCCGGGCGTCCACGGCCGTGCGCGCGCGTCCCGTTTCGCCGATCAGCCCCTGGCTGCCGGTGGTCGTGGGCCGCTTCTGGGCCTTCAGCGCGTAGCCCACGGCAAACAACACGAAGGCCCCGGTCGCGATCACAGCCGGGATGATGGCGTACAGGGATATGCGCAGGTAGGGATAGGGCGAATCGATGAGCATCATCGAACCGATCGTGAAGGCGACGGCGCCGCCCAGGGTCAGCAGACCGCCGCTGACGAGAAACAGTTCCGTCACGAAAAGCCCGAGTCCCAGCAGGAGCAGCAGCAGCCCGGCGTAGTTGATGGGCAGCGTCTGCAGGGCGAAGAGCCCTATGATGACGCACATGCCGCCCACGACGCCGGGGAATATGGCGCCGGGATTGATGAACTCGTAGATGAGCCCGTAGAATCCGAGCATCATCAGGAGGTAGGCGATGTTGGGATTGGAGAGCACGTTCAGCACCCGGTGGTTCCAGTTCATTTCCCTGATCTGTACCTCGGCGTCCTTCGTACGCAATACCCGGCTGCCTTCCCTCACTTCCACGACGGTTCCGTCGATCTGAACGAGCAGGGAATCCAGCGTGGCGACGTTGAGTTCCACGACGTTCTGCTCTACCGCTTCCCGGTCGGTCAGGGCCACGCTCTTCCTTACGGCCTGTTCCGCCCAGTCCGCGTTCCGTCCGTGCTTGTCGGCGATGGAACGGATGTAACTCACGGAAAAGTTCTCTATCTTTTCCTGCATGGTCGAGTCCGCCACCGCGCCGCCAATGCCAACCGGACTGGCCGCCCCAATGCTCGTTCCCGGCGCCATGGCCGCGACGTGGGCGCTCATGGTGATGAACACGCCCGCCGATCCGGCGCCCGCACCGCTGGGCGCCACGTAGACCACGACCGGCACATTCGACGCGAGCATGTCCTTGATGATCAACTGCGTGGACTCGAGGAGGCCGCCGGGCGTATCGAGCATGATCACCAGGCACTCCGAACGGTCGTCTTCGGCTCTTTCTATTGCGGCGGACACGTGCTGGACGCTGACCGGACCGATCGGGCCTGTCAGCTTGATGACGTCGACCCGGGTCGCGGCCCCCGTCGCATCGGTCCACGCCAGCGTGACGGCCAGCAGCATGCAGCTGAGGATTCTTGACGGTTTCATCATGATCCGGCCTGTTGGGTTTGTGTTCGGAATCAGCAGCGGCTACGGCCGATGATTCGGATTCAGCAGGTGAACGATTTGCACGGCCTGAAACAGCGCCGCCGGTTCAATCTGGGGCCTGAGGGACCGGCGCCTCGGGAACAGCGTGGTTTCTCCCATCATGGGCGGCGCCACGACGACCTCGACGAGTCCGGGGTTTATCTTGATGTTTCGCCTCGGACACTTGGGCCAGATGGAATGTATCCCCCGGAAAGCCATGGGAATGAGCACGACGTCGGGCGGGATCTTGCTGAACAGGCCGTGTTGCAGGGGGATGGACTGGATGTCGAAAGCCGCCGTCGTACCCGCGGCATAGATGATGCCCGGTCGTTTTTCCAGCAGTCCGGCGAAACGCTGGGTCGCGTTGTTGGTATCCCCCGCGCGGGGCAGGACCACGTAGCCGTCGATTTCTTCGAGCAGTCGGTCGAATTCAGCGGCGTTCACGCCGAACAGCGTCGTGCTCCATGACCCCAGGCGCAGCGTTACGTACTCGGTCAGGCCCGACCTAGACAGGATGGTGCAGGGACGCGAGTCCTCCCAGCCGAGGGCGTCCAGCAGGACGCGGGATTGTAGCACTTTGTACATGACCGGATGATCGAAGACGCTCTGGTGGGTGGGAAAGAAAAGGACTTTGTAACGACCCTCGTGCAACTTGAGCACACGGGCCAGTTCGCCGACCATCGGATCGACGTGCACCTTGACCGTGATCCCGAAGATCTTCAGCGTCTTCTCGGACCAGGCCAGGCTGTTCTGCCACGCCGCCTCGAGTTTTTCCTCCTCATCCAGCCCCTCCTCTTCGATCTCGAGTTTGGTGCGGACATACCGCCAGGATGCCCCGATCCACCGGACCAGCCTCGTGGCGCGCTGAATCGGAGAATACCTGGCGTTCCTTCCCACATGGGGATACTCCAGGAAATGGCCCGTGGCGCTTCGGTCCAGCAGCTGCGGCACCTCCATGGGCTCCAGCATGGAGGAGAGTTCGTCGGGGATTTTCGCCTCATCCTCTCCGTTCTTCATGTGCTGGTTGATCCTGTGGATGACCAGGTTACATTTCTCCATGAGGCCGTTGGACAGGTCTATCATGTCCCGCGTCAGGCTCGTATAGTGGTGACCGTACCAGTACCCCGTCGGCTTGAGTTGCGCGGGATTCTCCTGGTGCGCCTGGAAGAACTCCACCATCATGGCCTGACCGAGCAGGATATCCTCCTGTATGCCGTCGATCTTGCGCTGGAGGTACTTGCTCGGTACGTGCCGGCGGCAGAACTCGGCCAGCAGTTCGGCGTCGCTGATGATCTTCCACACCGCGCAACCGAACCAGGCGAAGTTGGTATACGTATTGAAGCGAACGGCGAGCAGTTCTCCGGCGGCCAGATATTCGAGCGTATTCTGGGCCGTGTTGTGAAATATCTCCCTCAGCGTTGAGCGGGTTTCCTTGCCCTTGAGCGTGCATTCGTACGTCGCCTGCCAGAGGGGGTCGTCCTCCGGAACGATGTCCTTGAGTTTCTCGGCGACGGGCTGGGCGTGGGCCAGGGGCACGCGGGACAGCCTGGCCCCGGCCAGGGCGGCCTCGCCTTCGTCCGGAGTAAAAACGTTACTCGCCCTGAGTTCCTCGACATAGATGGTCTGGTAAAGTTCGAGAAACTGGGCTGTCGCTCCCTGTCCCGTCCGCAGGAACTGTTCCCTTATGCGGGCGTAGAGCTGCACGGCCTGGTAGTAATCGGGGGCGACCCGCCTGAACTGGTCGTAGGCTTCGCCCATCCGCTGGTCCCGAAGCCGGGGAACCCCCTCGTAAATCGCCCCGATCAGCTTCGCGCGGTAACCCAGGCCTTCCAGTCCAATGGGCCCTTCCGGCGACCGGGAGGGCGGCCACTTCAGGAGATTGGGATCGACCCCTTCGAAGTACCCTTCCGAATTCGCCAGGTCCAGTACGCCTTGCGCCGACTGGTCGTACACAGTGAGCAGGACATCCACGTTTCGGATCAGCGTCTGGTGGTCGAACCAGATCGAGGACGTATCGATTTTGTCTGACGGTATGCTCATTTTCAGGCTCTTCAGGGTCCCGGCCGCGAAGCATCGACACCGGTCCGGCAGGATCGGTGGATCAGTCCCGCCCGGAATCCAGCGGATACAGTTTCCTGCCCAGCCGATGGTAGGTCAAAGTACCCATGTCATGTACGCCCGGCTCAGTGACCACGTGAATTGCGCCCGCCCACGGTTCGAATCCGGCTCTGAAGTGGGCGGAGGACTTGACGCCGATGTAGCGCATTTCCCGGGGATCCAGGCCCAGGGATTCGGAAAAAGCCGTGTCGAAAGGCTGCTCGCGATCGTTCACGAGGATGACGTGGACGCCTTCCTGCCGAATGTGGGCGGATGGGCCCATCGTACCTTCCAGGCCCGCGAGCATGGGGCCGTGGTATCGGAACCTGCCGTCGGACAGAGCCAGAACTTCTGCCGTCATGGTTACTGGTTCGCCCTGCAACGGCGATGACTTTCCCCCGACGTCCAGCGTGATCGTGGCGCCTACCCCGGCGTCCATGCATTGTTCCACGGCCTCCGGATCAACGATGTACAGGACGCACGCATCCTCGAGACCGGCCTGGATGAACGTCCGCAGCATGGCGGTGCCGTCGCCCGGAGAACCGCCTCCGGTGTTGTCATTCCGATCCGCCAGGACGACGGGAAACAGGCCTTCTGCATGGACGCGGTCCAGGGTTTCCTTTGTAGACGGCATATGGTAATGCCAGTCGGCGCGCCGGTCGTAGAGGTATCCACCCAGTTCGTCTGCATAACGCTGTGCCAAATCCTGGTCGTTGTCCGTCACGATGTACACCGACGCGCCCATGTGGGGTATGTCGGCGAGCGGGAAACAGGTGGCGATCGATCCGCAGACTACACCGGGCCGCGATTCGATTTCATGGAGGTAGTCGATCGCCTCCTTCATCGGGGCATGGGCCGTAACCTGGTTCATACCCCAGGTCATGGGTATCCGGTGCAGGGCCATGGTGGGCCGGAGTCCCTCGCGCAGGATCCGGACGAGCACGTCCGCGCATTCCCGTCCCCGTGGCGCCATGTCCACCTCCGGGTAGGACTCCCGGCCGATCAACACGTCGGCCTTTTCGATCATCAGCGGGGTCATGTTGGAGTGAATGTCCAGCTGGCCGACGATGGGCAGATCCCCCACGAGGTCCCGCACGGCGGAGAGGATGTATCCTTCGCCATCGTCGATTCCCTCGGCCACCATGGCGCCGTGCAGTTCGAGCAATACACCGTCGAAAGACTGCGCGTCCCTGAAACCGTCCAGCATCTCGTCGATGATTTCATCGAAGAGCGCACGGGGCGTGGGGCCGCTCGGATGGGGTTCTGCCACGATCGTGGGGATCAACTCGAATCCGTGTACTTCGGCGCCTTCGATGAATCCGCCCGTGGGTTTGTTCGTGCCTCGGAACGCCGTGAGGATTTCGCTTCCGCGCAGGCCGCCGTACCGTTCCCGGTAATTCATCCGGGTGGTTTCCACGGTCGTGAACGTGCTGGTCTCGTGTGCTATGATTCCGGTTACTACGCGCATATTCGTGTGTTCCGTTTCAGGCCCGGTAAATGCCGTAGACGAGTAGAATCCAACCGATGACGAACGCCACGCCGCCCAGTGGGGTCACCGCACCGAGCCACCGGACGCCCGCGAGGCTCAGCACGTAAAGGCTGCCTGAAAACAGCACCGTGCCCGCGATGAACGCCCAACCCGCCGACGAGGGTATCGCATCAGGCCAGCGCGAAACCGCCCAGGCCGTGAAGAGCAGGCCGAAGGCGTGATACATCTGGTACCGCACGGCGGTCTCGAAGATCTCCAGCATTTCGGGAGACACCCGGTCTCGCAGCCCGTGGGCGCCAAAGGCTCCCGCGATCACGCCCAGGAGCGCCGAGACGCCTCCGGTTATCGCGAATAGTTTATCCATGGATGTTCTGCCTTGCGGCAACTTCCAATCCGGTGCGGCGATTGACAAGATTCCCTACCAGATCGGCGCCAGCCAGCCGCCGTCCACGGGCAGGGCCGTGCCGGTGATCCATTCGGCATCGTCCGACGCGAAAAACACGCAGGCCCGGCCGATATCCTTCGGCAGCCCCAGCCTGGGAAGGGGCGTCTTTTCGAGCGCTTCGTCGACTTGCGCCTGGGTCAGGTAATCCTGGATGGGCGTTTCGATATAGCCAGGACAAATTGTATTGGCCGTTACGCCGTGGGACGCCAGCTCCACCGCGGTATCCCGGGTGAGATTCACGACCCCGGCCTTGGCCGGCGCGTACGCCGGTCCGCCTCCGCCGTGAAAGGCGTGCACGGAAGCGATGTTGATTATCCTCCCCGCGCGGGATTCCTTCAGGTGGGGCACGGCGGCGCGCGTGGTCAGGAACAGGGCCCGCAGGTTGATGCCCATGATGCGGTCCCAGGTGTCTACAGGGGTCGTCTGGCTGTCCCCTGGTTCGAAAATACCCGCGTTGTTGACCAAAATGTCCAGGCCGCCGAAGGTCTCCAGCGTCCGCCCTACCAGGCGGCCGACCGCCGCTTCGTCCGACACGTCGGTCTGTACGAAGTGCGCCTCTGAGCCCATCGCGCGCAATGCTTCCACGGTAGGCGTCGTCACGTCCTGATCGTGGTACTTGCCCGGCCTGGGCCTTTCGACGAGGTCGCAGACTACGACGCGGGCCCCCTCCCTGGCCAGTTCGATGGATATACCCCGACCTATACCGGAACTGCCGCCCGTGACGATAGCGACCCGATTTTCGAGTATCAAGTTTTCCTCTGGGGTTGCCTGGGATGCGATTGGAAATGGTCCTGGATTGATTATATACAGATCGCAAAAAAGGGGCAAGGCAAGTGTTTAAGTCGCGTGGCCAGAAATGGATTGCCTTTTTGAGAACCGGCCTTAGATATATACATTTCACGCCTGTCCAGTCCCATACCAACGAAGGAGGTTCCCATGAAGATCACGCACGCCGAACGAACCGCACTCAACGTGCCCTTTTACGCGCCACACGTCGATCACGCCATGGCCCGGGCCAACACCCATAACGAGCGCGTGTGGGTATACCGGCTGGAGACCGACAACGGCCTGGTCAGCATCACCGACGGGCACGGCGCTTCGGATACCGCCGGACTGATCGGCAAGGATCCGTGGACCATCATGTGGGACGACGATATCGGGTTCGGACCGCAGATCGCCGCCTTCGACCTGTGCGGAAAAGACGCGGGCGTCCCCGTTCACGCCCTGCTGGGCAACAAGCTGAGGGACCGCTGTCCCCTTTCGTGGTGGGACATCGACATGGCGCCCGAAGACTGGGTCAAGGAGGCGGAAGAGTCCCTCAGACGCGGCTACACATCCTTCAAGATGAAGGCCCGGCCCTGGCGCGACATCATCGCCCAGATCGACGCGGTGAGCAAGGTCGTCCCAGCCGATTACCGGTTCGACGTGGATTTCAACGGGTTTCTCCTCACCCAGGCGAAAGCGGAACAGATCCTGTCGCAACTCGACCAGCGAGTCAACGTGGGGATGTACGAAAGCCCCTTCTACCTGAGGAAAGATCTCAAGGGTGCGCAGATGCTCCGCGAACGAATCCAGAAGCCCATCGTCGAACACTTCGGCGACGACGTGTGGCAGGCGGAGGTCAGCGACGGATTCGTGATCGGCGGCGGCGCCTCGGGGACCATACGGCAGGGGACCATGGCGGCCGCGTTGAACAAGCCCTTCTGGCTTCAGATGGTAGGCGCCGGGATGACCACGACTTTTGCCGCCCATATCGGATCGGTGCTGTCGCACGCCCAACTGCCCTACATCACCTGCAATGAACTATGGAAAACCGACCTGTTGACCGAACGGATCGAGGTGGTGGACGGGTACATGGCGGTACCCGACAAGCCCGGCCTGGGGGTGGAGGTCGACGAGAAGGCCATCGAGACCTACGCCGTCGATGACGACGAGCCCACGGCGGTCCAGCTGTACCGGAGCAGGAAGCGCATCCTCCGCGTGGTCTGGCCCGGCTTGGCCGGAAAACAGCGTGTCTGGGAGTTTACCGACGAGAGCATCTACCAGCCGGAATTCTACAAAGGGAACCTGCCGGGATTTGAATCGGGGGTGCATCTCGAGGTGATCGAAGACGACCAAAGCGCCGCCTTCGAGAAGAGACATTCGGAACTGGCCAGGCGGGAGGCCTCGGTAGCGCGGGCGCCCAAGGGAATCTAGGTGCTATCTGCTACCGGGAAGTGCGGGAACTCAACCGGCGGCCGCGGCTCGACCGGGAGATGCGGGATACCGGACGGCCGCGGCGTTTCCGGGAAGCGCGGGGTTCCGGCCGGCCGCGGCGTATCCGGGGGTTAGCGCGGGATACCGGACGGTTGCGGCGTATCCGTTCCCGGATTCACCTGGACCGGGGCCGTCTGAAGGTTTCGGGGATAACCCGCTGCACCCCCTCGATCACTTGCTCTTCCACTTCATCCGTGAAGCGGTTGGGCAATCCGAAGTATACCGTGGCGTCACCGCCTTCGTACCCACCCTCCTTCCATATCCTTCGGGACGGTATGTAGCCGGGGAAGTCATTCGCGTAAGCGCCGATCCAGATCTTCGCCGGATTGTACATACGTCGCAGCCTGGCGGCATAGTCCGCGACCACCTCCCCGGCCAGGAAGACGATGGAGAGTTCATCACCGAATGACCAGCCCTGGACCGGGTAACTGAGTGCCGCGGGGACTTCCACGCCTCGGTCCATCCGCGCGATCCACTGCCGGGCATGATAGCCCGCCGCACCCTCTTCCTCCGCCGTGGCCAGCCAGTCCTCGCGTGAAGGCAAGGAGTCATATGGCAGCGAGGCGTGGACCAGGCGGCATCTGATCCCGTCGGGAAGGGGCCGGGCGGGTATCCCCAGCAGCCGATCCACTTCTAACGCGATATCCTCTCCGTGACGGCGGGAATGTGATAAGCCCGTGCGCGGAAAGGGATTCGCATTACCGGCGCACCCGATGGTGACCAGGGCGACGGCGCCCGGGTGCCTTCGACTGATACGCTCAGCCGCGAATCCCGCCCAGTCGCCGCACATGAAGTTGTCCGCGGGACCGAATGTCGTACAGTGACAGGCATAGCTGACCCAGACCGCGCGCAGGCCGCCGTCCGGATCATCGACCCGTAACATGGGCATCACGTGATCCACGGGTCCAATCTGCGCGCGTCGATTCACCGCGAACCCGACGTGTCCCTCGCCGTAGGTCAACCTGGCCGGCCTACGTTCCGACAACGCACGCAGCCCGGCTTCCACCAGGCGTTCCTTCACATCAGCTGTATAGCGGTCGATTTGCCGCTGGTGCTCGGCCGGGATATCCGTACCGAACAGCATGGGGGCAGCGCCGGACAGCATGGGTGCGTTGTGGGTGTGTGTGTAGCACAGAACGATGCGTTCCCGGTCAACCCCCGCCTGCCTGCCCAGTTCCCTCGCGACGGACTCCGTCATGGATTCGGTCACGCCGCAATTCTCCAGGACCAGCAGCAGAACCGGCCGCTCCGCGCCGATGGCCAGTGCACGGGCATACAGCGTCGACTTGATCTTCGCCGTTTCATTCCGCCGCGCGCCGTAACCGCTCAACCGCACCGGGTAATCAGGGGTTACATCGACTTCAGATACGCCGGCTGAAACCAACTCGCTCATCCACCCTCCCGTATTTACTTAGTAGACGCGAACACGACGCATACATCAATACCACTCCGTCCTGTGGGGCGTTCCGGGGAAAAACACCGCGTCGACCACCAGCGAAAGGGCGACGCCCATGAGAAACCCGACGATCACTCCCGTGAAGAACGGCTGCGCGGCACGATACATCCGCACGCCGCCGATACGAATCAAGACAATCTGCAGCAGCCACGCGAGGAAAATCGGCAGAAACGCGTTCCTCACCACGCCGCCCACGTCGCCGATGGCCATGCCGACCGGATGTAAGGGCCACCAGGTGAAAAAGACCCGGCCCGCGATGACCAGGCCGTTGATCAGCATGCCTGACAGCAGGAACAGGGTTTCAAGGGCCCCGATCTGAGATGCATTCGTCGCCCAGACGATGGTGCGTCCGAAGAAGAACGTGCCCAGGCCGCCGGGCTGGGTATACAGGTTGTTGGCGCCTGCCATATGGGCTGAATGGACCAGGGATACGACCGACAGGACGGCGCTTACGCCTATCGCCAGGCATATACAGCCGATCAGGCCACGACCCCGGTCTTCCATGCTGGTCTTCAACCAAGCGATGTGGGAGAATCCGACCATCGTGAATGTCCGCCAGTTCCGCGCGAACCCGTTAGCCATGCCCAGCACGTTGATGTCCCGCATGGAAAGGGACGCCGTTCCGATCATCCCGACCGTGAAGTAATTGGGTTTTACGGTGAGTTCCGCCATGACAAGTCCTGATTCGGCGACCACCCTGGCCAGCACCAGGTAGAAAGTGAACATGACGACGAGAAACAGCACACCCACGGGTATGGAGAGTCCGGCGCTGTAAAGCCACAGAACGGCGAAAACCGATCCACCGGCCAGTCCGGCCAGCGCCCACCGGTAGGAGAACAGTTCCCGCGCTTCGTCCTCGTCCCGGACGGGCCGCCATGCCGCGCGCCACACCGTAGCCAGGTGCCGCCTCGCGGTCCAGACCAGCCAGGCCGCAAAGACGACCACGCCGCCCATGAATTGCATGCCGGTCAATCCGCCCTGGACCACGCTGCCGCTCGTCGAGAACATGCCCAGCCGGCTCAGCAGTCCCTGCTCCAGCACGCCGAACAGCTGGAAAAACCAGAGGCTGAAGAGGATCTCCGCGGGCGCGAAGAAGGCGAAGGAAAGCGCGTAGAGATTCAAGTACAGCGGGATTCCGGGGAAGTAGGGTGCGATTTCAAGGGTGACCAGCGCCCCCGGATGAACGGGCAGCATGGGCAGGGCGCCCCAGTAGGCCGCACAGTTCCAGGCCATGGCGGAAAAAGCCAGCAGGAGCCCCGCCAGGAAGAGGCGGTTTCGCGGGAATCCTGGTCGATCCCGGTTCTGATCCCCGCCGGATTCCCCGATGAGCCGCAGGGCCGCTTCCGCCATGGGGAATCTCAGGCGTTCGTACTCCATCCACTGCCTGCGGAAGATCACCACGATACAGGCGCCGATCAGCAGAAGTGCGGCGAAGAGGCACAGCCACCAGAAGACGGGGGTCAGCCAGACCGACCAGGGGATCTGCTGTCCCGGCTGAATCCCTTCGTAGAACCTCCGCGCCGATTCATAGTCGCTCAGGTAGACCCAGTGAGGCAGATGGGGCAGGATGAGTTCATCCCACCGGTTCTCCGGCGAGGCGAAGTAGGCAGGCGCCGCAATGGCGGAGACCATGTACCGGGAGACGCCAAGGTCGGGCATCATGGACGCCGCCCAGCCCATGGCGAAAACCGTGAGGAGTTCGGTGCGGGTCAACGCCCGTCCCGGGCAGCAGGCCCGGCAGATGAGGTTGGGAAGCAGTACGAGTGCGAGAAACGGAAGCAGAAAGCCGGAGGGCAGGTGGGCGAACAGCATGAAGTCGTATCCGCCGCGATCGGCCATGTACTGCGTGCCGAACCCGATTACACCCGACAGGAAGAGGCCGATGCTGGCCGCCCTGAGCGTAACGGTCTGGCGGTCCCGGCCGGCCGGGAAATCACTGACCTTATGGTTCAGGCGCCGTATCCAGCATCTCCTTGTAGATGTCTGCGTAGATCTTGTCGCGGGGAACGCATCCTACGGCGAACTGGCCGAGTTCGTTGTGCTTACCGCGCATCAGGGCCGTGCAGTAACTTACGGTGATACAACTCTTCTTACGGATCATCTCGCCGTGCTCAGCCACGTCCTTCGCGAAATCGGGATAG
The DNA here is from genome assembly GCA_951812955.1 of uncultured Gemmatimonadota bacterium. Taxonomy (GTDB): domain Bacteria; phylum JAAXHH01; class JAAXHH01; order JAAXHH01; family JAAXHH01; genus JAAXHH01. The sequence goes on from OX638340.1 coordinate 1,015,995, forward strand.
GCCAGCGCGCCTCTACCGGATCCCATGATGGTCGCCCGATTATCCCGGATATTCGCCGCACCCGCGTTGACCATGTATTTCTGAAGCCAGCTGTACCCGGTCCCCACGATATTGAGTCCCGGATGCGCCCGGCAGAGCGCGGCAACCGCGCGGAAGTGCCGAGCGACGCCGAAGAGCGGATGTTCCGGGGCATCGTAGCCGTCCACCGGCGATCTCTCGGCGGGCCGGCCCACATGGGGATTGTAATAGGGGCTTCCCATGGTGGCGTTTATCATCTGTATACCGGCTTCCCTGAGCAGTCCGATCGCGGCGATAGGTTCCGACAGGTCCCCCCGCAGCGGATCGTCCACGTCCACGCCGAATCCGGATAGAAAGGGGACGGGATATGGCGAACGGGGCGTGCCCGTGCCGGTTTCGGCGTCGGTAGTATAGGGAATGCCGTCGTAGATATTCATCCGGCTGGCCAGCAGCAATTCGTCTTTCGTTTCCTCCCGGATGCGTGCGATCACGTTCCTGACCAGCCGCGTCCTGTTCTCGAGATTTCCGCCGTAGTCGCCTTCCCGCAGCCGTGCGGCCAGCAATTCGGAGAGCAGGTAGCGATGGCACTGCTTGATATCAACAAAGTCGTAACCCAGTTTCCAGGCCAGGACCGCGGTATCAACGAGGGCATCCTCCACCCGGCCGAGTTCGGAATCGGTCAGCACCGGGTAGTCCGGAGTGACCGGGATCTTGCGCTTTTTATCGACGAGGGTGACCGGATCGGCGGAGGGATCGTGGAAGGCGATCAGCGGTTTTCGGTAACTGTAACGGCCCGAGTGGGTCAGCTGCAGGCCGACGACCAGGTCGTCATCACGGCCGTGGACTGCCCTGTGCGCCTTGCGGGTCTGTGCGAGCAGCGACTCGAAAGACGCGGCGTTGCCATCGTGCAGCCAGAGCTGCCGGGTATTCGCCCGGGCTTCTTCCGCCACGGCCGTGGCCTCGCCCCATATAAGCTTGGCTCCGCCCTCACCGAACAGGCGCCATCGCCGGAAGACCAGTTCATCCGGCGAGCCATCCAGGTGCCCATCACAACCTTCCATGGGGTGCACGGCCATGGAGTTTCCGATGGTCCTCTTGCCGAACCGAACGGGCCGCCAGAGGGGATCCAGGTCCTCGGTCAGAGGGATATCGTCGTTCAAGCCAAGGCGGTCGATATCCTGTTGCAGGTCGTCGAGTGAACGGTAACGAAAGTGTTTCGGCATGTATCCATCCAATTCTGTAAGAAAATTGCGGTATCATGAGGATAGCCCGCGCCGCATTCCTCTTTGCGGGACATTCTAAGGATCTGCGAACCATCGCTTCAATACCCGTTCCGCTTCCTTGTTCTGGGGGCTGAATTCTATCCTGTCCGAGGTAATCCGGCTCGCATTGGGGTACCATTTCCAAATGAACAGCCCACGGAACCAGGGCAACCGCCCGACGGACCTGAACAGGGCCTCGTATGCGTTGACCTGTTCGTCCGGGTCAACGCGGTGGGTTTCCGGTTGCTGATCGCCGCTCCGGCGACGCCTCGGCGGCCATTCCCAGGGCCGAATGGTGGACCCGGGTGCATTCTTGTAGCCTACTTCGGTGAATAGAACCGGTTTGCCGTGCTCTTCGGACAGTCGGCCGATGCTTTCTATGTGGGGCTTCCATCCCGAGATGATTTCGGTGACGCTCGGTCCATTGCTGTCGGTCAGGGGGAAATAGGCGTTGACCCCGATGTAATCGAGGTGGGGCCACAACTCGATCACCTCGTAATCCCGGTACCAGTTCGCCGCGTAGGTGAGTCTCCCGGTGTAGACCGCCCTGATGTCCCGGATCAGCGATTTCCAGAACTGTGGACGGGACCGCACCGGATTGGACAGTTCGGTGGCGATGCACAGGATTGCCACGTCTTCCTCCTGTGCCAGTTCGGCATAGTGCAGGATGAAAGTCCGGTAATCCGCTTCCCACTGCCGCCATTCCGCCTCCGTATCGAAGTCGATCGTCCCTATCCAGCCGTCATCCACGGGCCTGGTCAGCCAGAGGTGGGGCTTGAGCATCAATCGGAATCCCAGTTCCCGGGCCTTCCTGGCCGTAGCCCGAAGCCCCTGGTCGGTCTCACCCCAGAACCGTCCGCGCCGGTTCATCCGAACGGACGGCGTGGTGTGGTTCTCCATCCATCCGAAAGGCGTAAGCGACAGCCATTCGATGCCCATTTCGCGCGCCCCGGGCAGGGCGTGTTCCGGCATCTCCCAGCGCCCGCCCACCCAGGACACACCCTTGTAGAAGTTCTCCAGCGCAAAGGGTTGTTCCTGTGCCGCAGGACGGTCTGAGGCCTGTTCTCCTGTGCGATATGCGGCCTGTTCCCCAGAACGATTCGCGGACGTCGCGTCGCTCCAGAAGGCCGGTTCGCACCACAGGAGGGCACAAACGATCAGCCCTGATTTCAGGTAGCGAATGGATATCATGGTGAAGGCATGGTTGAGGTCAGGCGAACTGGTCAGCCCCCCTTGTGATGAGGGTGCCGAGGTCTTCTCCCCGGCATATCCGTTCCATTGCGCCAGGAGAATTGAAATCAAAGACGTGAATCGGCAGTTTGTTGTCCCGGGCCAGCAGCACGGCCGTCTGATCCATCACCCTGAGATCATGCTGTATGACCGAATCGTAGCTGATGACCTGGAATCTTCGGGCGTCCGCGTTTTCTTTGGGATCGCTCGTGTAGATCCCGTCGGTGCCGTTTTTGGCCGAAAGCAGCACTTCCGCCCTGAGCTCCAGGGCGCGCAGCACAGACGGATAGTCCGTGGTCACGTATGGATTCCCGGTGCCTGCGGCGAGGAGGACGATACGGCCATGCTCCAGGTGACGGACGGCCCGGAGCCGGATGTAGGGTTCGGCCACTGTATTGATCGGAATGGCCGTCATGACCCGGACGTCGCCCGCCCCCCGGGAGGTCAGCGCGCCGCGCAGCATCATGCTGTTGATCACGGTTGCGATCATACCGATATTGTCTGCTTCCGCGCGTTCGATACCCCAGTCCTGGCCAAGTTCGCCCTTGAAGATGTTGCCTCCTCCGGCCACGATCCCTACTTCGACCCCCGCGGCGTGCAGCTTCATGACCTCGCTGGCGATGTTCTCGATGGCTGAAGGATCGAATCCCCATGGACTTTCCCCCGAAAGCGCGCCTCCACTGAGTTTGACCAATACTCGCTTGTAACGCACGGATCCTCCTTTATCGACTTGGCGACAGATAAGAACTGAATCGGACGGGATAGGCCGCCGCGCCTTCCAGCCGTTTGTACCGGTCGGGGAGGTTGTCAAGCTGGGATGACGCCGTTTTGCCGGCCGAGGTCAGGTCCGGAAGCGGACCGGTAAGCCCTCCGCTACGCATTACACATTCGAGCAGGGGTTCCCATTCCGGGGACCCGGCCGGCTCGTCGTCCCGTGTTACGCGATCCTCCACGAACTTCCCATGCCTGTCACGCCGCCGCCATACCTGCTTGGCGTACGGCCGGGTCTGCTTTCCCTCGCTCAGTTTGAACACCGGCCTCGTGCCGGAAGGCGATTCCAGGGCGGTAAGCTTGTAGACTCCGGTCAGGGACGGCGCGTCCGGCGAATTGACGAGTTCATTGCCGACGCCGAAGAGGTCCACGGGCACCCCGCGTTCGACCAGCGACGCAATCCTGTATTCATTCAGGTCGCCGCTGAGCATGATCCTCGTTTCCTTCAATCCGGCCTCGTCCAGTATGCTTCGCACCCGCCCGGCCTGATAGGCCAGGTCTCCGCTGTCGAGACGCACGCCCTTCAGCGCAGGACCGATCCGGACGGCCAGCCTGGCGGCTTCGAGCGGGTCGTAGGTGTCCAGCAACAGGGTCGTGGTGTCTGGGAACACGCGATGATAGGCACGGAAAGCCTCCATTTCGCTCTCAAAAGTCATGATCCACGAGTGAGCCGCGGTCCCGTACGCTGCGATCCCGTACTGACGTCCCGCTTCCACATTGGACGTCCCTATGCACCCCCCGATGACCGCGGCGCGCGCCGAAAGGAGTCCCGCTTCGGGGCCGTGGGCCCGCCGGCTTCCGAATTCCACCACCCCCCTGCCCGCAGCGGCCTCGACGATTCGCGCCGCTTTCGTCGCCACCAGGGTCTGGTGGTTTATCGTAGCCAGCAGAAAAGTCTCTACGATCTGGGCCTCGATAATCGGCGCCGTAACACGGACCAGGGGTTCCCCGGCAAAAACCACCGTCCCTTCGGGAACGGCCCAGAGATCTCCCTTAAAACGAAACGCAGCCAGGAAATCGAAGAACGTGCCGGGAATGTTCCTGAACGGCTGCAACGTCTTCAAATGGTCGATATCGTCGGACGAAAACCGGAGCGCTTGCAGATAGTCGACCGCCTGCCGCAGGCCGGCCGCGACGAGATAGGAACGCCGCGCCGGCAGGTCCCTGACGAATAACTCGAATGTGGCCCTTTCCCGGCGATCGTTCGCGAAATAACCGGCCGCCATCGTGAGTTCGTACAGGTCGGTTGCCAGGGAAGGCGACCAGTGGATCGGGCAGGAACCCGTCTGGCGCATGTAGATCCGCCCTCTGAAGCCCGGCGCCTTGACGTCATTGCGCCGACCGCTGCCGACCGCTAGATCTCAGCTTCCAGTTCGACCGGTTCGTCGTAATCCACGCCGTCTACTTCGAAGCCGAACAACTGCCGAAAACCCCGCTTGTACGCATCGTAATCGGTCAGGGCGCGGAAGTTCTCCGTCGTGATCGTCGGCCAGACCGTATCTATCTCCCGCTGTACGGACGCTTCGAGCTCCAGGTCATCGAGTCGGATCCGGTCCTCCCCGTCGACAGACGGCGTCCCGCCGGGTCCGACGTGATCGCTGAACAGCCGCACCATCTGCTGGATCGGATCCTCGTGCACGCCACGTTCCCGCATGATTCGGTAAAGCAGGCTGATGTACAAGGGAACGACCGGGATCGCGGCCGAGGCCTGGGTAATCACGGCCTTGTTCACCGACACCATGGCCCTACCGCCGACAGTGGACCGCAGCCGGCCTTCGATCGCCTTCGTAGTCCGCTCCAGATGCTCCTTCGCGCGGCCAATGGTTCCGCTCCGGTAAATGGGCCAGGTGAGGGCAGGGCCGATGTACGAGAATGGAACAATACGGGCGCCTTCAGCCAGCAACCCGGCTTCCAGCAGCGCTTCGCTCCACAGGCACAGATCGTCGCCGCCCATGACGCCCACCGTCCCTCGAATGCCTTCGTCCGTCGCCGGTTCCACGGTGACCTCGTTGATGACCTCGCGGTTCAGGTCGATGGTCTTTCCCACGTAGGTCTCCCCGATGGGGTTGAGAACGGATTGGTAAATCTCGCCGGTATCCGGGTCCGTGCGCTTCGGCGAGGCCAGGCTGTAAATGACCATGTCTACCTCGCCGAGTCGAGACGCGACGAGCTCAAGGGTCTTCCGTTTTATTTCGTGCGAATAGGCATCGCCATTGACATTGGCCGAGATCAGTCCGTTTTCCATCGCGTATCTGTGGTAAGCCGCGGTATTATAGAACCCCGGCGTACCGCTCTTCGCGCCGTTGCTTTCCCGTTCGAAGAAAACGCCTACAGAGCCCGCGCCGTACATGGCGCCCGCCGCGATCCGCGCCGCCAGTCCGTATCCGGTCGACGCGCCGATCACCAGTACGCGGAGCGATCCGGCGCCGTCCTTTCGGGCGGCCTCGGCGACCTGGATCTGGGCATTGACGTTCGAAGCGCATCCCGCGGGATGCGCCGTGGTACAGATGAACCCGCGGATGCGCGGTTTGACGACGGCCTCGGCCATGTGAACGGTTCCTTCCTGGTGTGAGCGTCTATTCGATGGGCACCGGCGTGGCGCGCCTGTGGTCGAATGACATGGCTTCCCGGTAACCACAGGACCCGGCCAGGTCCCGGACCTGGTCGAAATCCCTGCCGATGTCTTCCACGACGTGGGCATCGGAAGCCGTCGTGATGGAGATTCCGCGACGGGCACAGGCCTCCAGCAGGGGCCTTTCCGGATAGAGACGGCCAACGGGTTTCCGCAGGCCCGCCGAGCTGATCTCAACGCAGAGGCCCGCCTGGCCGCTCACCTGCTCGGCGAAACCTTCGTACAGGTCCGTGACATCGCCCTCGGCCATATGCCCCATCACCTTGATCAGATCCGGGTGGGACATGGAATCGAAGCATCCAGTCTGCACGGCCTGCCCCAGCAAACGGAAGTAATCCCGATAGACCTCGTCCACCGACCGCCGGTCCCACTCGTCCGCCATGGACGCCAGGTCGAATCCCCAGTCCCCGATCCAGTGGACGGAGCCCAGTACGAAATCCCAGGGGTAATCCTGGACGATTCGTTCGATTACCGGTTCCCGACCCTCGATGTAGTCCATCTCGATGCCGGTCTTGATGGGCAGCCCCTCACGCCGCGCCGACTGCAGCAGGTCCAAGTATTCGTCCATATCATAGAAACACTTTTCGTCGGACCACGGCCTGTCGACGATTTCCTTCGCCTGCGTAAAGTGGTAAACATGCTCCGTTATGACGATTTCCTCTACTCCTCGAGCCGCTGCAGAGGCCGCGAACAGGCGCATGGTCTCCATCGGATCGGTACCCTCCGGCCGGGTATCTGGCGTTCGGCCGAATGGGTAGTAGTTCTCCACGTGCATGTGGTAATCGAGCACGATAGTCCTCGGGGTGCAACTGGAATCGCCTGTGTGGATGCCATCAGCGGTTGCTGGTTATGATATGCAGTAACCGCCGCTAAATCAAACCAATTCTGGGTACGGCGTAACGCTTGACAGGGCACGGTCGGTCTTCTAATTTGCCCAGTGAATTGTCCAGGTGCCCACGCCCGACTTCCATCGACCAGCCAGGGACCAGATGACGCTTCCCTCCGAACCGCGCCCAGCCCCGGCCATCGCCGGCGACGTGGAATTCCGCATTCGCGAGAACGAGGAGCAGGCCCGGTGGGACCGGTTGTTCCGCAATGGCAAGCCGGTGGAAATCGAGATCGGTTGCGGCAAGGGCCGCTTCCTCATCAATTCCGCCATCGTCAATCCGGACATCAACTACATCGGCATCGAGCGAGCCCTGCGGTATTTTCGCATGATGAAGGAACGGGTGGTCCGGCGGGAACTGGCCAACGTCCGCCTGCTGCGGGATGACGCCGTGTATTTCGTGGAGAGATTCATACCCGATGAAGCGGTATCGGCCTACCACGTCTACTTTCCGGATCCGTGGCCGAAGAAACGGCACCGGAAACGCCGACTGTTCAACCCCGGGTTTCTGGATGAGGTCGTACGCACGCTGCCCATGGGCGGCACCCTCGATTTCGCCACGGACTACGTAGAATACTACGAGGAGATTCGGGTACTGCTCGACATGTCGGACCGTTTGGTGCGCCTGGCGGAGATTCCCGAGCGCGTCAGGGAACTGGGCAGCGATCTGACCAATTTCGAGACGAAGTACGCCGCGGAGGGCCGGGCTATACACCGCGGCGCATACGTAAAGTCCTGACCGGAACGCTCGACCCACTCCCAAATTGCCGGTCTTCATCAGACCCGGACCAACAGAGAGGAACATTACATGCTTCAGGCAGGCGATCCAGCACCCGATTTCACGATGGAGGCGGACAAGGGCGGAAGCGTTTCGCTCGCGGATTTAAGGGGAAAAACGGTAGTCCTGTACTTCTATCCGAAGGACGACACGCCCGGATGCACCCGGGAGTCCTGTGCCTTCAGAGACCACTACTCCACGTTTCAGAATCAGGATGTCCTGATCTACGGCGTCAGTTGCGACAGCATCCCTTCCCACGAGAAATTCAGCGCGAAATTCGACCTGCCTTTCCCGCTGCTGAGCGACCCGGACACCTCCGTCTCCACGGCTTACGGCGTGTACAAGGAAAAGACGAACTACGGCCGGAAGTACATGGGGATCGAGCGGTCGACCTTCGTCATCGACGGGGAAGGCCGTATTTGCAGGATCTACCGCAACGTGAAGGTGGACGGCCACGTGGAGAAGGTGCTCGACGAAGTGTCCGGCTGAAGCGCGCACGGCCCGGCGATCCGTCGCCCGACTGTTAGAGCATGAACCGTTTCAGGTGGGCCCGCGCGCGGACGAAACCCTCCTCTTCCAGATCCCACGAGCTATAATACCGGCCGTCCTCATGCTCGATGCTGAGTATGCCGTCGTACCCGAAATCCTCGAGCCGTTTCATGATTTGCGCCCAGTCGGCCAGGCCCTCGCCGGGTATACAATACCGCCAGTAGCCTTCGCCGAAAGCGACCCGTGATTCGAAGGAAGGTTTGATTCTACCGTAAAGATAGAGCGCTTCCTCGTCGAACATGGTGTCCTTGGCGTGGACATGGTGTGCCCGGTGGCCGAATTCATTCAGGAAGCGCATCGGGTCCACACCCAGCCTGATCAGGTGCGAGGGATCGTAGTTGATCCCGAAGGCGGGCGATGGGCAGGCCTCGAACATGGCACGCAGCATCTCGGGCGTCGCGCCGATCCGCTCATGGTGGGTAGATCCACCGGGCCAGCCCTCTAAGGCGATGGTCGCCCCTCTGGATTCGGCAAAATCCGCGATATCGGGCATGGTGCGCTTCCACTGTTCGAAAGTCGCATCGCGTCCCTGGGCGGGGTCCCCGGGTGCCGGCGCCACATAGAACATATTGGTCACGCCATGGTCCACCGCGCGCTGTATGGAATCCCTGGACTCGCCCAGCGCATGTTCCCGCTGTCCGGCGTCTTCACTCAACAGTTCCGTGCCGGCGACCAGGTCTACCTGGCCGATGGCCACGCCGTGTGTTTCGGCGGTCCGGACCTTGTCCCCGTCGATCCGGGAAATGTCGATCGTATCGAACCCCTTTTCGGCCATCCACGCGCAGACCGACTCAAATGGCATTTCGTTCAATCGGCCCGTAGTGCGAATCCCCACTCTCATCGTGACTCTCCTTCAGATTTGAAAAAACGTCGTTGACACAGTCGCCGGTCAATGTATATGAACCTGCATGGGGTCGCAAGGCAAAGCAGCCCTTTGAAACCGCAGACCATATGTGATTCGACTGGGACTGCAGAAAGGACAATTTGACCAGGAACACGCGACTGGCCACGGCCTCCCTGATGGCGGCGCTGACCGCGGTGAGCGCCTACGTAATCCTGCCCATTGGCCCGGTGCCGATCACCATGCAGACCTGCTTCGTCCTGCTCTCCGGCGCGGTGCTCGGCAGCCGCTGGGGCGCCGGAAGCCAGATCGTCTACGTTTGTCTCGGCCTGGCGGGCATCCCGGTATTCGCCGGCGGCATGAGCGGCCCCGGAGTCGTGATTTCGCCGACTTTCGGCTACATCGCAGGATTCGTGCTGGCCGCGTTTCTGACCGGAAAATACCTGGAGCGTTTTTCCAGGAACAGCGTAACGCATCTCGCCGCGGGCATGCTGATCGGGCAGGCGGCCATCTGGGGATGCGGCCTGTTGTACCTCCATGCCTATTTCAATCTGTACGCGGGCGTGGAGACCTCGTGGCGCGGCGCCATTGCCATGGGACTGCTTCCCTTCATCCCCTTCGACCTGGTCAAGCTCGTACTCGCGTTGTCCGTCAGCCGCACGTTGTCCAGGTATACGCCTTGGGAAACTGCATGAGGTCTTGAGACCGGCGACCGCTCCCCTGCGCGAAGCGGCGGCAGACACCTCGCTGTTGACACGACAACGGCGGATCAGTATAGTCTTTACCTTCCGGGATCGCGCGACAGCGCCGGTCCCATCATGTACACAACATCTTCAGGTAATCCCATGAAGGAATGGACACGATCGATCCGGGTTGCGTGTTCGCGCTTTCCGGCCTTATCCGCGCGCGGCCGTATAGCCGCCGTCTCGACATGTCTGCTCGGGTTCCTGCTCGGATTCCTGCCGGCCGGTACGCTGACCGGCGCCGTCCCAGTGGTCAATTCCATTGGAAAACCGATGCCGCCGGACGCGGCGCCCCTGGACCAGCAGGTGTTCCGCTACACGCTGGTCGAGCCTCTGACCTTCGACGTCAGTATCAACATTTACGAGGGCCAGGGAGCGCTTACGCTGTTCGAGCGCCTGGTCATGCTCGACAAGAACCTGGAGCTGGTCGGCGCGGCGGCTTCCTCGTGGGAGCAGTCGGCGGACGGGCTTCGCTGGACGTTCAAACTCCGTCCCGATGGGAGATGGAGTGATGGACGCAGGGTCACGGCACACGACTACGAATACACCTACAAGCGGTTCCTCGATCCGGCCGTGGCAAGTCCCTACGCCTTCTTCTACTACGAAATCAAGGGCGCCCGCCCGTTCAACCAGGGCAGTGTTACCGATCCATCAACCGTGGGCGTGCGTGCCCTGGACGACCTCACGCTGGAGATCGAAACGGAGAAGCCCTGTCCCTATCTGCCCTTTATTGTGGCTTTCACCGGATCGGGACCGGTACCCCGGTGGCAGGTGGAAAAACACGGGGTACTTTGGAGCGAAGCCGGGAACCTGGTTTCCAATGCGAGCTACACCCTATCTGAATGGCAAAAGGGCAGGCAGGCCACGCTGACCCTCAATCCCTACTATACCGGTCCCCATAAGGGGTATCTCGAGAAAATCGTCCAGATATTCACCACGGGACACCCGGGTACCCCGCCGTACGAGAACGACGAAATCGACTATCTCAGGGTCCTGTTGACCGACCTGCCGTTTATTGAGAACCATCCAACCCTGAAATCCGAGCTTGTATACTACGCCTTTCCGGAAACGTGGTATCTTTTTTTCAAGACCCGCGAGCCGCCATTCGACGATGTACGGGTGCGGCGGGCGATCAGCCACGCCATCGACCGCGAGGCCTTGTGCACCGTCGTGCTGCGAAATACGGGCGTACCCGCATACTCCATGTTGCCTCCCAGATTCCCAGGCAGCGCGGATTCGTCCATACAGGCAATCCAGGCTTACGACACCGAACGCGCCAAGGCCCTGCTTGCCGAAGCGGGCTATCCCGATGGAAAGGGGTTTCCGGTCATCGATTTCTGGATAGGCAAGACCAATCCCCAGATCAGTTACACCGCCCAGGCCGTGCAGGCGATGCTTGGAAATACCCTGGGGATGCGTATGCGGATGAGAGGTTCGGAGGACAAGGTGTACCGGGACAACATGTACAAGTGGAACATCCCCATGGGGCTTGGAGGATTCAATGCGGACTATCCCGATCCGAACAACCTGCTCGGTATGGTATGGCGTTCGCAGCCGAGGGGATTCGGGCGGCAGGACTGGCGTAACGAGGGTTTCGACCAGCTGATCGACGCGGCGGCGGACGAGTTGGATCACAACAAGCGCATGAGCATGTACCAGGAAGCGGAACGGATCCTGGCGGAAGACGCCGGCGGCGCATTTCTGTACCATAACATGACGGTGGATCTGCGCAAACCCTATCTCAAAGGGCTCGAAGTCAACAAGTTCGGATACACGATGTTCTCCTGGATCGGCATCATGCATACGAAAATGTACATCGCCCGGCATTAGAATCGATTACCCGGAAGGAGCGCACGGAACTTGATATGCTCGGAAGGAGTGAACGGACCTTGAACGTGGAAGGGATCGTTACCGAAGACATCGTACGACAATACCGGGAAGACGGCGCGGTGTGCATCAGAAAGGCCTTCGATCCGCACTGGGTGTCCGTCGTGGAAGCCGGCGTGTCACGCAACGTGGCAGAGCCCAGCGACTATGCGGGCGTTCTGAAAGCGGGCGAGGAAGACAGGGGCGGGTTCTTCGACGACTACTGCAACTGGCAGCGGATTCCCGAATACGGCGACTTCGTGTACGCGTCACCCGCGGGGGCCATGACGGCGCAGCTGATGGCATCGGGGAGCTCAGTATTCTATCACGAGCATCTGCTGATCAAGTGGCCCGGCACGCTCAAGCGGACGCCCTGGCACCACGACCAGCCCTATTACCCGGTGAACGGCCGGCAGAACGTATCCCTCTGGATGCCACTGGACCCGGTTTCGAAAGCGTCCTGCGTACAGTTCATCAGGGGTTCCCACAACTGGGACCGCTGGTTCGTCCCCCGCAAGTTCGCCAGCGAGACCAATTACGCCCTCGCGGACGCCTCGGCGAAGCCGATGCTCGGTGACCGGCCCTTCGAGGACGTGCCGCCCATCGACGAACACCTGGAAGACTACGATATCCTCGCGTGGGACATGGAACCCGGCGACGTCATCGCCTTTCACATGTGCACGCTGCACGGCGCGGCCGGCAACCAGTCCCTCTCCGATGCGCGGCGCGTCCTGGCCACGCGCTGGCTCGGTGACGACACCCGGTTTACCGACAGGCCCTGGGAGATTTCTCCTAAGGTGACGGGAGGTCTGGCCCCGGGAGATCCCATGGCCTGCGACCAGTTCCCGCTGGTCTGGTCAGCATAAAGAAGGAACCCACATGAACCATCAGTTAACGACCGAGCAGATCGCGTCTTACAGGGAAAACGGCTTTCTGATCATAGAGGATTTCCTGAATGAATCCGAACTGGAGACCTGGCGGTCGGCAGTGGAGGAAGCGGTGGCGTTGCGGGACGAGAACCGGCTGCCGGAGGGATCCTACCACCTGGACAGGAAGGTAACGGCGGGGGATGAAGCCGTATTCCGGCAGCGGATCAACCTGTGGATGGATCATGCCGGCGTTCGCACGCTGATGCTGGACAGTAGGCTGGGCAGAATGGCGGCCGACCTGGAAGGCGTCGAAGGAATACGGATCTGGCACGACCAGGCCCTGATCAAGCTGCCGTGGGCGAATCCCACCACCTGGCATCAGGACAATACCAAGTGGTCCTTCGTGTCAGACCACTCCATCACGATCTGGGTCGCCCTCGACGAGGTAACCATCCAGAACGGCTGCATGTTTTTCATGCCCGGTTCCCAAAAGAAACGGCGCGACGATTACCCGGCGGCGGGGAATCACGTGGGCGCCATGTTCGAAGCTTATCCCGATCTCGGCGCGATGGAACCCGTGCCCGTCGTCATGCCGGCGGGGGGCTGTTCCTTTCACAACGGACTGATCGTGCACGCCGCCAATGCAAATATGACGCCCTATCCGCGAAGGGCCTTTACCTGCGCCTACATGCCCGACCACAGCCGTTTCAACGGCATACCCAATGTCCTTCCCAAGCGGATCCTGAATACCATTCAAATTGGCGATCCGCTTGAAGATGGAGACCAGAACCCGCTGATCCACACCTACGACCCGAAACGCGAAGGCCTCACCGGCCCCGTGTGAGGAGGTACATCGATGAACCGGTTTACCGTCCTGCCACTGTTATGCCTGATTCTTCTCTGCGGAACGATCTCCGGCGTTTCAAAAGCGCAGGACTTCGAGTATTGGCCCGGCACCGAATACGATGCTTCGGTACCCACCGCGGAGGAGATCCTGGGCTACCGGATCGGTGACCGCATCACGCCCCACGCGGGCCTGATGAAATACCTGGAAGCGCTCGAGTCGGCGATGCCCGACCAGGTGCATATTCTCGAATACGCACAGTCCTGGGAAAGGCGCAGACTCGTCTATGCTTTCGTGGGATCGGCGGAACACATCGGCGCACTGGCGGCCATCGGCGAAGGCATGGAACGGCTGGCGGACCCGAGAATAACGTCCCGCGCCAGCGCCGACAGCCTGATTGCCTCCATGCCGGTAATTGTGAATCTCAGCTACAGCGTGCACGGAAACGAGATCTCCCCTTCGGATGCGGCGCTGCTCACGGCCTACCACCTGCTGGCGGCCCGGAACGACCCTGTCGTCGACCGGATCCTCAAAGAGACGATCGTGATGATCGATCCGGTCCAGAATCCCGATGGGCGGGACCGGTTCGTCCATAATTTCGAGATCGCCGAAGGACTGGAGCCGAATGCCAGTCCGCTTGCGGCCGAGCACAACGAACCCTGGCCCGGGGGGCGGACCAACCATTACTACTTCGACCTGAACCGCGACTGGATTTCGTTGAACCATCCCGAGACCCTGGGGAGGGTGAAGGTTCTGCAGGAGTATTTCCCGCCGGTCTTCGTCGACCTCCACGAAATGGGATCCAATGCCACCTATTACTTCGCGCCAGAGGCCATTCCCTACAATCCGCACCTGGCCAGGGACCAGCGGGAGAGTCTCCAGCTCTTCGGAAAAAACAACGCGAAGTGGTTCGACCATTTCGGATTCTCGTACTTCACGAGGGAAGTGTTCGACGCCTTCTATCCGGGTTACGGCGCGAGTTGGCCGTCCTACTACGGCAGCGTGGCCATGACGTATGAACAGGCGTCGGCCCGGGGACTCGTCGTCCGAAGAAGCGACGAGTCGGTCATGCATTTCCGGGACACGGTGCGGCATCACTTCGTCGCTTCCATCGCCACCAGCGAAACGGCGGCGAGCAACCGGGAGCAGCTACTGGCGGACTTCTATGCCTACCGGCAGTCGGCGATTGAAGAAGGCCGCAGCGAAGATATCCGGTCCTACATCCTGCCGCGCAGGTTGGCCGGCAACACCTCGGGAGTGGACAAGCTGGCCTGGCTCATGGCTTATCACGGCGTGGAGGTCCAGCAGGCCGGTTCGGACTTCCGGGCGGGAGGGAAGAACTATCCCGCGGGCAGTTACGTCATATCTCTCGCCCAGCCCGCCAAGCGCCTGATTCGCACGCTCATGGATACGCACGTACCGATGAGCGAGGACTTTATCGCGGAACAGGAGCGGCGCAGGAGCAAGGGCTTAGGCGACCAGATATACGACGTGACCGCGTGGTCCTTTCCGCTGATGTACAACGTCGAAACCGTGGCCGTGGACCGCCAGGTCGAGGGAAATCTCACCATGGTCGATCCCGCCCTGGTTCCGCCGGGATCGATCACGGGAGGCCGCGCGGAAGTAGCCTATCTGGTTCCCTGGGGCACCCAGGCCGCGGGTCGGCTGCTGGCCGCTTCGCTGAGGGCGGGACTCCGCGCATTCAGTACCGACCTGGCGTTCGCGCAGGGGGACCGGCGCTACCCGACCGGCACGCTGATCTTCAAGGTCAAGGACAACCCGGATCACATGCACGAAACGTTGGCGGAGATCGCCGTCTCATCCGGAGCGGAAGTCATCGCGACCGATACCGGGTGGGTGGATGAAGGGCCTAATTTCGGCAGCAACAACGTCGTGTATATGCGCAAGCCCCGCATCGCCCTGGCGTGGGACAGGCCGACCCGGGCCTACAACGCCGGCGCCACCCGTTTCGTCGTGGAACGCCAGATCGGGTACCCGGTGACGCCTATCCGGACGCGCCAGATTGCCACTGCCGACCTGAGGGACTTCGATGTACTGCTGCTGCCCGATCCCGGGTTCGGCGCCACTTATGAGGACGTACTCGGCGAACGGGGAACCAGGCGGATAAGGGACTGGGTCCGTACCGGCGGCACGGTGGTTGGCCTGGGCAGCGGCGCCACGGCCTTCCTCGCGGGTGGTATGACCGGACTTCTTTCGACGGCCAGAGAGGACCAGGCCAAAGAGGACGGCGAAGGCGACGGCGATACCGGTGACGGAGATGCTGCCGGCAGGATATTCCGTACGGAAGAAGAATACCTGAGGGCGTTGAAGTCCGATGACTCCGCGCCGCCGGCCACGCAGGGCGTCCTCCTCAAGGCCGGGCTCGATCCCGACCACTGGTTGGCCGCCGGCAGGGACAGCACCGTGAACGCCCTGGTCAGCGGCAGCTCGATCTTTACTCCGCTCAAGCTGGACGAAGGAAATAACGTGGCCGTCTTTCTGGGTCCCGACGAAGTACTCGCCAGTGGGTTCGCGTGGGAAGGCAGCACGAAACAGTTGGCCTACAAGCCTTTGCTCATGGAAGAACGACACGGCCGCGGCCTGGCCATCGGGTTTACGGCCGACCCGAACTTCAGGGCGTACATGGACGGTCTGAACATCCTGTTCCTCAACGCGATATTTCGAGGCCCGGCCCATTCGGGAGCGGCCGTGACCGAGTAGGCAAACCGAGCGCCCGAATCGACCTCGGTGAAGCCGGCGCATTATCGAAACGGCCGGGGAACAGATCCGCGACCCGGTGGCAGTCTGATAGAACAACTCCCGAAGAAAGGCGGTCTGTGGCATGTCCTCCATTCCCATGCGTAACACCCCGCCGGACCATGGTATCAGGGTGCCTTACGAAACCCATTCTGCATTTATCGCGGAACTTTTCGCCGCGGCCGGCATGAGACGCGGTGAAGCCGGGTTGATGGCCAGGATCCTTGCCACGGCCGACAAACGCTGTGTGTACAGCCACGGCACACAGCAGGCGCTCGGGTATTTGCCGAAGCTTCGTGACGGCGAGGTGAATCCACGCCCAAACGTCACCGCGGTTCGCGAATCGGACACCGTCGTGGTCCTGGACGGAGACGGCGGCATGGGATACGGACCGTCCCACCGGGGTATGGAAACCGCCATCGAAAAAGCCCTGGCCCATGGCCTTGGCGCGGCCACCACGCGGAACCATTATCATTTCGGCGCGGCAGGGAACTACTCCCGCATGGCCCTGGAACATGGGTGCGTGGGATGGGCACTGTCCACCCACCGCGTCGCGCTCGATCCTGACAGCGTGATCATGTCCGCAAGCGGCGGTTCGCCCATGAGCCTGGCCTTCCCGACGCGGAGCCAGCCTCCCCTGGTGCTCGACATGGCCGCGGTTTTCATGGGATACAAGGACGAACTGTTCCAGGAATTCTATGCCTTGTTCGCCAAGAGCCTGGGTCTCGCGGTCGCCTTGCAGGCGCTCGGGGGCATCCTGGCCGGCATCTGGAGGCCTGAATTCCAACCTCCCCGGACGAAATGGGAATCCAACCAGGGCGCTTTCCTGCTGGCCATGAAGATCGATCACTTCATGGATCTGGACGAGTTTGAGCGATCACTGGACGATTTCGTATCGAAGGCGAGGAACATGAGGCCGTTCCCTGGCATGCCATCGGCGGAACTGCCTGGTGGGATGGAGTGGCGGTGGGAAAAGGAAAATGATGAGACGGGGGTGCCGTTGAGCGACGAACACCGCGTGAGGCTGGAGGAGATCGCGGATACGTTCAACGTAGAGCCGCCCTACGAGTCGTTCGAATCCACGCGGTTCTGATACGGACTGCCTTTCCATTCCATACAGATTACCGGGGCGTTTAGCCGGCAGGGATCAAGCGGTCGCCTCCTTGAACCAGGTTTCGTGCACGCGCAGCCATTCCAGTCCGTTCGGCATTGCATCATTGCGTCGGAATATCACGGTGCTGTGCCTGGAAGTGGTTTCTCCGCCTTCTTCCTGCCATTCTTCGTACTCCGCTATAACGAGTTCGTGATCTTCTGCCAGTATGCGGACGTTCTCGATCCAGATGCGTATACCCGGCCGGCCGGTGTGGGCTTCGTACAGGACTTTCAGCAGGGGTTCCCGCTCCACCTTTCCGCCATGCGGCATGACGATCACAAAGGCTCTAGCGAGCACGGTCCCCATTCGTTCGAACGCTTCGGTGGTCCTGGGGACACGACCGTTGAACCAGGATTCGAAACACTGGTGCAAGGCGTCGATTTCGTTTCGGCAGGAAGCGATCAGCTGCATGGTTGATCCATTGTAAAGGCTATTAGGTTCGGGTGGTTAATTCTAGTTATCTTATTGAATTTATTGAAATAAGGTTTTATTCGATCGGAGGATTCACCGGCCTACCTTGAAGCCCACCATGGCGTAGACCGCGGTCGTGCTCACGCCCTTGTCCAGGTTGATGTATCTTCCCTCGATCCCCACGAACGCAATACCGAGCGAGGTCCCGACAAAAACGCCCGGCTGCGCGTAAAAGGTATTCGTCGTCCTGGTGATATCCGTCCTGGTATCATCCTCCAGGTTCATCGACTTCTCGGAATCCTGCGCCCGTCCCACTCCGATCATCGCGCGCACCAGAATGGGAGACGATACCAGCGTCACGCCCGCGTCCACCCCGTATAACAGCAGGGATTTCTCTCCGTCGTCCCCGGTTTTCGCAAGGTGATAGGTCGCTCTCGCACCGACGTGAACAGTTCTGATTCCGGTCGGCAGGCTAACGATTACACTGCCGCCCCCGCCTCTCTCGTATTTTTCCGTGGCCTGTCCGCCGTGAAAACCGAACTCGGCGCCCTGGGCGTGGGTCCGTTCCGGGGTGACGGCGGCCATGAGCCACATCAGGCAGACCGCGCGACAGATCAACTGCAAGAAAGTCATCATTCGTTCCCGGGCAATCTCGAACTAGTCTTCGATGCCGCATCACGTTCCCGGACAATCCAGCCTGCGCCCTTCACTCCGCGTTACCATCTCGAGAGGATAGCAGGAGCTATGATACCCAAGTAATATGGTCCGCGTCCAATACTTTCCATTTATTCTCTCCCAGCCGCGACGCCAGGACGCTGAATTGAGCCTGCAAACCCCTACTGTTATCGTTTGTAATCGCGCATTCGTTTGACCCTCAATCTAAATTCCAGTATTTTGGGAACGAGACACGATCCCGGCATCGGTCTGCCTGAAGAGGCCACGATTACCATAGCAGTTTTCGGAACTCTTCACATTGAATCCAACATCCAAATCGGTCATTCCCGCGCTCTCAGCCGGACTTACTTCGGGTCTGGGACTTCTGGTTGCCCAGGTTGCCTTCGGCAGCTTCATTTTCTCGGGGGCCCTGGCGCCCTACGCTTCACAGGGCGTGGGCCTGGTGCTGTTCGGGAACTTCGCGGCGTGTCTGGTCATCGCTCTTTTGGGTGGTTTCCGCGGGGCTATCGCGGGGCTGTCGCCCGCGCTGGTCATCGGCATGGCCGTGATCGGCTCCTCCCTGGACGCCGAGGGTCACGCGCTGTTCGCGACCGCATCCGTCGCCCTGATATTCTGTGCGGCGACCACGGGCGTGTGCTGTCTCGCGGTCGGCCGGTTCCGGCTCGCCAACCTGTTGCGCTTTATACCGTATCCCGTGGCCGGGGGATTCGTGGCCGGAATTGGCGGGGCCGTGTGCCTGGCGGCCCTGTCCCTGATGGGCGCAGACCCGGATTGGCTGGCAATGCCCGCTCTGTTCGAACCCTCCGTTTTATGGAAGTGGGTGCCGGGAGTAGTCTTTGGCGTCTTGCTCTACCTCTCCATGAAGACCTGGCGCAACCCACTTATCCTTCCCATGGGTGTGTTACTGGCTGTAGGTGCATATCATTTCGCACTCAACAACCTCGGCATTTCGGGAGAAGAGGCACGGACCGCGGGATTGCTACTTACGAGCACGGCGGAAGGCAGCCTGTGGCCGGCGTTAGGGCCTGCCGATCTGTCCAATGTCAACTGGGCTTCGCTGACCTCGCAGATCCCCAACATGCTGGCGCTGATGCTGGTGGCGTTTATAAGCATCATCATGAATATCGCCGGACTCGAAATGGCGACGAACCAGGAACTGAACTGGGACCAGGAGTTCAGGGTGACGGGACTGGCAAGCGTGCTTGCGGGACTGGGCGGGGGGACCGTGGCGACGCTTGTCGTTCCCGCGTCGCTTCGAAGCAAGTTGTTCGGTGCGACAACCCGGATGACCGGGGTGGTCGCTGCACTCGTTATCGGCGTGGCCCTTGTACTGGGCGACGGCATGCTGGAGATCGTACCCGCGGCGCTCGTGGGCGGAATCCTGGTCTTCGCCGGCCTGGGCATGCTGGACGAAGGGCTTGTGAGAAGCCGAAGAAGGCTTCCGCGGATGGAGTATGGAATTGTTCTGGCGATGTTTGCGGTTGTCACGTCGCTCGGATTGATCGAGGGCGTAGCCGTCGGTATGCTGGCCACGCTGGTTTTCTTCGCCGTGCGGCTCAGCAGGGTTGACCCCATCGAATCAAGATTCACCGCGCAGGAACGAGAGAGCATAAAATCGAGATCCATACCCGACCGGGCTATACTGCGCAGAGAAGGTGAGCGGATACAGGTATACAAGCTGCGTGGTTACATTTTCTTCGGCAGCGCCTACGCGCTCTCAGATGAATTCAAGAACAGGTTAAGCGGCGATTCGAGACCGGTGTGCATCATGCTGGATTTCGCGGCCGTTTCAGGCCTCGACTTCTCGGCCGTGAACGCCATGGGAAGGTTTCTGCAAGCGGCGAAAGCGTCCAGCGTACGTGTCGTGCTCAGCGCGTTGTCCGAGGGACTGAAAGACCGGTTCGAACGCAGCCTGCCGGCTTCGGTGTATGGCGAATTGCTGTGGGAACCCGACGCGGACCGCGGTCTCGAACGTTGCGAGGATATCCTGATCGAAACGTGGAACACCGAGTCCGGAGGGACCGAAGAACGGCGAGAATCGCTGCTGAAACATTCCGCGGAAGAACTGGAACACTACCTCGATCGACAAATCGATTTCGAGAGCCTGACGGAATCACTGCAAGGGTGGCTGAACCCAAGCAAGTACGAAGCAGGCGAGGTCCTGGCCGGGCCGGGTGCTCCCACGGACCATCTGCAACTGATCCTTTCGGGCCGCGTATCCGGTTACGATACCAGGGCGACCCGCCTGTTCCAATGCGGGCCGGGTGACGCGATCTGGCCGAATGGCGCGCCGGGTCAGAAAGCACACCGCGTAGTGGCCAATGTACACTGTCAAACGATGTTGCTATCGCCCGCGGTTCTTGGCCGGCTGGAGCAGAACGAACAGCAACTGGTACATGACCTTTACCGGTACTTGCTGGCCGGACGGCTTCGCAGCGAACGGGAAGCCGGAGCATCGTTTACGGATACTGACAGCAAGATGCAGGGAAAAGAACGATGAGCGGGTAATGCCGGCTGTCTTCTATACGTCCCATACCACATGGGTTCAGGAAATCAGTCTCCGCTATGAATTACACGGAGATTCTGACGAATCCGCCTTCGTGCAGCTAGAACCGATAGGCCGTCTCCAGCGGTTGCCCCTCCTCCAAGGCGCGTCGTGAAAAGTTCTCTTTTTCGCGCAACTCCCCGATCACGCGAATGACGTCCTCCAACGACTCACTGGGAAAGGCCATCACGCCGTTCACGTCCGCGGCGATAACGTCACCGGGGGCGACTTCGATTCCTCCGCAGACTATCGGCACGTTGGCGGCGACGGGGCGGATCACCGAACCGGGACCATAGAGGCAGATTCCCCCCGCGTAAACAGGCAGGCCGATTTCCTCCATGCCCTCGATATCCCGGCAGCCGCCATCGGTCACCAGGCCCGCCATCCCCTTCTGACGACAGGCCAGCACGATCACGTCTCCGAACATGCTGAGCACCTCGCTGGTACCACTCGCCGTCACCCAGATCGATCCGGGCTCCGCTTCGTCCACCGGGCGAAAGACGAATGAACGAATGTCGTCCCGCGTGGTCGGGGTGTCGCTCTCCTCGTACTTCGTCGTCACGGCCGGCCCGGCGATCGTACCCCTGGCGGGGATCATTGGTCGCACGCTTCGGGACATGGCCAGCCGCTCCCGGTCATGCCCCAGCCGGATCAACGCGTCCATGATCAGCGGCGTTGGTGCGTCTCTGAGCGCGCGGAAGGGATCACTGCTGGTACCGGTTTCCTGGTTCGTCTGAACCGCATGCGTTCTGGCGGGACTAGAGGCAAGGCTCGCGGCGGCCGTCGCGGCCATTCCGGATTTCAGGAACCCCCTGCGGGACAGGCTTCGATTGAATATCGTCATATTGTGCTCCTGGAATGTGTGGATGAGGGTCGAAAACCAGCATCGTTCCTGCGCATACATCAACTCGGTTCCACGTTGCGATTAAACTGTTGATACCGTGGAAGACCACGTCTATTATAATTGAACCTGCCGTCGGACCGGGCAGTTTACCTGAAGTCTTTCGATCCTGGCAGATAACCTGAAGTCTTTCGATCCTGTCCCCTTGTGCATCAAGTGGCCATCCCGAAAGTGGTTCGCGATGAAATACCTGACCTATTCCGGTAACAACATCATCCACGCGGAACTGCCCGAAGAAGCGTCGGTCTTCTTCCCTCCGCCACCGCTCCCTGGAATACCGAACAAGGATATACCGAACCGGGTCAGGGCGGCCTTCGAATCTCCCCTGGACATGCCGCCCCTGGAGGAACTGGTCGACGAGAAGAGCAGGATCCTCATCGCTTTCGACGACAATTGCCAGCCCTTTCCAGCTACCGCGCCGCCCGATATCCGCCAGCTCGCCATCGAGGCTCTGCTGGATATGCTCGACAGCTACGGGGTGAAGCTGGAAAACATCGAGCTTATGTGTGCGGTCGCGCTGCATCGCAAGATGAAGGACTACGAATTGGCCGCCATGCTAGGCAAGCGCATCATGAAAACCTTCCACCCCCATCAACTGGTCAATTTCGACGCCGAGGACCCCGACGACATCGTCGTGCTGGGTACGACCGAAGAGGGAGAACCGGTGGAGACCAGCCGCAAGGTCATCGAAAGCGACCTGGTGATCTACGTGGACTCCATTCAGATTCCCCTGAACGGGGGACACAAATCCGTGGCCGTGGGTCTGGGAACGTACAACAGCATCGCGCCGCACCACGCGCCCCAGATGACCTCTGAGAAGCCCCACGTCATGCAGCCCGAAGGTTCCGAAATGCACGGTTCAATCGAGCGCATTAGCCGCGTCATACTGAAACACACCCGCGTCATGGTCCTCGAGGCCGCCATGAACAACGCGTCCTATCCCCCGCTGATGCGCTATCTCAGCAAACCGGCGGAGCGTTGCAACCTGTTCGAGCGCGTGCTGAAGGCCACGACGCCGGCGTCCATGAAACTGTTGCCCGAATCGGTGCGATTCCAGGTATTCAAGGGCATTCAGAGCGCCTATCTTCCCGTCGAGATCAATGCCGGCTCAATCGACGCCGTCCACGAACCGACGCTGCAGACGCTGAAGGACCAGTTGCTGGTGACGACCGACCACCAGCACGACACACTCGTATTCGGCCTGCCCGACCTCAGTCCCTACTCGGTCGGTGCGCGGATCAACCCGGTCCTGGTCCTGAGCGACGTCCTCGGATACGTATTCAACTGGTTCTACAACAAGCCCTTCGTGAAGCCGGGAGGCGTGGTTATCATCATGAACCCGGTCTTCGAGTACTTCCATCCCGAGTACCACGTCGCCTACGAGAAGTTCTGGAACGAGGTGCTGCCCGAGACCCAGGATCCCTTCGAGATGCAATCGGCTTTCCAGGAGAAGTTCGCCCGGGATCCCCACATGATCGACTGTTACCGGCACCGCTTCGCCCACCACGGCTTCCATCCCTTCACCGTGTGGTACTGGGCGACTTACCCGCTTAAATACCTGTCCAGGGTGATCCTGGCCGGCCCGAAAACAGACTTCGCCGCCAAGAGGCTGGGCGTTTCCTGGGCGCCGGACCTGGAGCACGCACTGGGTCAGGCCCGCGAAGTTACCGGCGGCGACGACGTGGTGGCCCTGACCATCCCGCCCTTCATGTACATGCAGGTGAATGACAAGGGTTAATTAAGCGCGCTAATGACAAGGATTAAGAGAGCGCGCCACGGAGTTTCCCCACCAGGTCACGGGCCGGCGCAAAGGGCAGCGTAACGACCGCCCGGCGCAACGCGCTTTCGTAAATCCCCAGGATCACGCTGAAGTCGGACAGCGCCGAATCGATGTTCAACGGGTGGACGGCCGAGTCGTCTTCGATCCAGTCGATCATGGCTTCGGTCATCGCCGCCTGGCCGCGGATGTCTTCCTCGGCGTAGACATGTTCCCCGCTTTCGTATTTGTTGTCTATCCTGGATTCCCAACCGTGCATGGTCCAATGCACGTACCCCTTGTCCCCGTACACCGCAATACGCTTGTGGACGTTTACCGCTCCGGCGGCGATAACGCGAGGCGCGACGGCGCCGCAGCGCAGCAGGGCGCTCACGCCGTTGTCGTAGTTGATGACTCCGGTGCAATGGTCCGGCGCGTAGTGGTGCCTGGAGGTTTCGGCCAGTCCTTCCGGGCCCGATACCTGTCCGAAGACATCGACCGGCGTCGCGCCGGTGTTGAAAGCACCTACGGCCTGCAGCGCGTGCGTCCCCTGGTAGGCCAGGTTCATCCCCGCACTGGCCTCAATGAAGCGTAGATTCCCGATTGCGCCTTCCCGCACCTTCCGCTGAAACAGGCTCCGTCGAGGGTGAAAGTGCAACTGGTGATTGACGGCTATTTTGACCCTGGCAGACCGCGCGAAGGCCTGCATCGCCAGGAAATCCTCTCCCTGGATGGCAACGGGTTTCTCGACCAGCACGGCCGGTATCCCCGCCGACTCCGCCGCTTCGAAGATCTCCATGCGTACCGAGGGCGGCGTGTTAACATGGACCAGGTCCGGTTTCTCCCGCTCGAACATCTCGCGGTAGTCTGTGTACCTCGCGGACACATCGAACGCCGATCCGAAGGCATCGAGCTTATCCCGCTGACGGCTCGACACGGCGGCCAGGCTTCCGCGGCTTACGTGCCGGTAGGCCTCGGCCAGTCCACGAGCCCTCCCGCCGCTGACCCCGATGATTGCGCTTTTCATCATATTGATATTTGCCTCGCCTGTTCGAAATGCTAGGCAATGCGAGACCGGTCCAGGTAATGCGGGACCCTTCCAGGTAATGCGAGACCTACCTCGGTAATGCGGGACCCGTACCGTACCCGGCCGGCCGTCAGGTCCATGGCCGGATGACGACTTTCCCACATTCACCGGATACCTGCGTCTCCCATGCGCGCTGTATTTCGTCTATGGAAAATACGTGCGTAATGAGTCGATCCACTTTCTTCCTGTTTCGATCAATGATGCCCATGATATCGTGGGCACCCTTCATGTTGTAATGCCAGGAACCTTTCAGATCGATGCCCTTGCGAATCATGTCGTCGCTTACGACCAGCCGGGTGTCCGCACCGCTCTCACCGACGAAGGCGAGGCTCCCTCTCCTGCGAAGTGCATCGATGCAGAATCTGTGCGCGGTCGGAGAACCTGAACAGTCCACGGCCTTGTCGACGCCGGTGCCGCCGGTCAGCTCGCGTATGCGTTCCGCCGCGTGTTCGTCCCGTGGACAGATGACGTGCGCGGCACCCAATTCCCTTGCCTTCGCCTTCCGGTAAGGATGGGATTCCACGGCGATGACCTCGGCGCCCATGTGACTTGCGCAGATCACGCCGCCCAGGCCTACCGGTCCCATTCCGGTTATAAGGACGGTTTCACCGCCCCTCAACCGAAGACGGTCCAGTGCGCCGTAGGTCGGTCCCAGTCCGCAGCAGGCCATGGCCCCATGCTCATAGGACATGCCTTCGGGGATTGGCGTTAAAAGCCAGTCCTGTTTGAGCATGTACTGGGCCAGGGTCGCCTTGCCTTCGTCGCTTCCCGTGAACGCTGCGAAATCCACGACGTTTTCACAATGTATGTAGTCTCCGGAACGACACAGCGCGCATCCGCCGCACGGATACTGCGGCATGACCGCGACCCGGTCTCCTGCCCTGACAAGACCGGGCTGCGCGACTTCGACCACCTCGCCCGCCGCTTCGTGACCGAGAAAATCCGCCCTGTGGCCGGCCGCGAAACCCTTGTACTCGGTGCAGAGCGGCGCCGCGTGTATCTTGATCGGAACCCAGTCTTCCTTTGGTTTCGGTTCGTCGGCCTCGACGGTGCCTCCGTGGTTCTTTCCGAGGATTACGGCTCTCTTCATCGGTAAACGTCCCCCCACGCGAAATCGGGTTACAAATCGTGGTCTGCGGCCGAACAGGTTGCGTGATGCGTAAGCCGCAATATAACGTCCGTCCGATCTTGACGCAACATACCGAAGACTGTTACTTGGTAAGTCAATGAGCAGACTTTATCACAACGAATCCGGCCGTGTCATACCGGCGCTGTGCGAGGAACTTACGAGGTTCCGGCGTGCCCGCGTCATCCTGAACCTGCCGGCCACCGGTTCGGACGCGAACCTGTACGTGCTTGCCCGGCCCCATCGGACCGGCGACAACCCGCTGAACCTGTCCATCAACGGGATCCGTCAGGCTGCAATCCACGCTGGTGCGGATCTGCATTACAGATGGTATGAAGGGGTCGTAAAAGCCGGCGACCTGCGCGAAGGAGAGAACGTGGTGGCGTTATGGGCCGAGGACAGTGCGATGACGGGTTGGTCGCTCGCGCTGGAACCCGGGGGCGCCTCATCCAGCAGTTTCCTTTCCGACGATGGGGGTACGGTCTGGCGCTCCGACCGGATGGGATATCTGAACGCGGTGCAGGGCAACTACTGCGTACGCATTCGCCTGATGGAAGGCCAAGACGATCCGCCTCCGGATATGGTGTGGGAGTCCCCCATTCATCCTAGGACACGGTCGCTCCACGAGCTGCTCCCGCGCCGTGCCGTTAACGCCACGGATCGGCTCACCCAGGTACGGGAACTGTCTTCCTGGCTGGCTTCGAGCTGGGAACATTCCGGGTCCCGTCGCGCGACGGTTTACGCGCCGTGGGACGCGGAGACCATACTCGCCTGGGGCGGCAGCCAGCGCGGTCACAACGACGAGCGTCCCATCGCCATGTGCGTACATTACGCGGTGGCCTTCGTCAGTGCCTGCCAGTCACTCGGCATCCCGGCGCGCTGCGCAGCGCTGACGGGCACGCCCAACGGATATGACGGTCATTTCGTGGCGGAAGTCTGGTTCGAGGAACACCGGAAATGGGTGATGGTCGACCCGAACTGCGACGCGATCCTGTTCCGTAACGGGCAACCGCTGTCCATCGAGGAGATTCAGGAACTGGGAGGCGGACTGGAGCCTTACGTGGCATGGGGTGTCGGTACGCGGTACCAGCGGACTTTCTCCCATATAAAAGACTTCATTCGCAACAATCTGACTAAAGGGGCGTGTTTCCGGAACAGAAGCGTCTGGCCGAGGACCGACTTCCTGTCCCGTCCCGAGTATACGCCTCCGGGCCACGGATCCGTCTCCTACTGTGAGACCGACCTGGTCTGGACGGAATCGGACGTGGAATCAGGCTTCGGAATGTTCAGGTATTTCGCGCAAAACGACTACTTTGCCGCGCCACCCGACAGGACCGCCTATGCCTGACGTGATCACGAGCGAAGAAGCGCTGATCGACCAGATGACGACCCCATCACGGCCGGTAGTCCAGGCGGTATCGGCACTGGATGGGGATGTGTTGATCCTGGGGGCCGGCGGTAAGATGGGGCCGACACTCGCGGAACTCCTCGTTAGGGCCGGCGCGCGGCGCGTGATCGGGATATCGCGGTTCAGCGACGCGAAGGTCAGGACATCCCTCGAGGAAGCGGGCGTGGAGACCATCCAGGCGGACCTGCTAAGCGAGCAAGACCTGGGCCGTCTCCCGGATGCGCCGTACGTCCTCTTACTAGCGGGATTCAAGTTCGGCGCCACGGGAAACTCGCCCATGACGTGGGCGATGAACACATGGCTTCCCGGCCGTATCATGCAGCGGTATGCCGAATCCCGTGTAGTCTACGTCAGTTCCGGCAACGTATACGCCTATTCGCCGGTCATGGCAGGCGGTTCCGACGAGGAAGCCGAAATCGGGCCGGTGGGTGAATACGCCCAGTCCCGACTGGGTGGTGAACGCATTGCGGAGCACCTTAGCGTCGAGCAAGGCACTCCGCTGCTTATCGTGCGACTGTTTTACGCCACGGAGCTGCGCTACGGCATCATGCACGACCTGGGCCGGAAAATCCACGAAGACGTGCCGATCGACCTGGCCATGGGTCATGTAAACCAGATCTGGCAGGGGGACGCGAACAGCTACCTTGCCCGCATGTTCCCGTTCTGCAGCAGTCCCGCCACGATCCTGAACCTGACGGGACCGGACATCCTCTCCGTTCGGTCGGTGTCCGAGATGCTTGGCCGTCGACTCGAAAGAAAGCCGCAGTTTACGGGCCACGAGAGCGAAACGGCGCTGCTTGGCGACGCCCGCAGACTTTTCGACAAGCTGGGCAAGCCTGAGATACCGGTGGAAAGGATCGCGGACTGGGTTGCCCACTGGCTCCGCACTGGTGGCCGAAGCCTGGATAAACCGACCGGCTACGAATCGCGCTCCGGACGTTTCTGAGCGTGAGTGCCGTTTAACCAGGGAAGCGAATATGGGATCCGATTCCCCATACCATATGGATACTCGGCCGCGGACGCCTGGCCGCGGATGCTCGGCCGCGGGATGAATTGAAAACGTACGTTTCCGGAGATTACTCATGCATGACGTTATGCCCCCGGCAGTCCGGGCTGCTTTGAAACAGGGCGTGGTTATCCCGGCCCATCCCCTGGCAGTCACGGCAGACAGAATGCTGGACGAGCGCCGCCAGCGTGCGCTCACGCGGTACTACCTCGCTGCCGGTGCCGGTGGCCTTGCCGTGGGCGTTCATACGACCCAGTTCGAGATCCGGGATCCGACGTACGGACTCTACGATCCGGTGCTGGGGCTTACCGCGGAGATCATGGACCGGGAAGCACCGGCGGATTTCATCCGGATCGCCGGGATCTGTGGACGGACGGCGCAGGCGACCGGCGAGGCGGAAACGGCAAGATCCCTTGGCTACCATGCCGGCCTGCTCAGCCTGACCGCCATGGGCGGCGCCACGGACGACGAACTTATCGCGCACTGCCGGGCCGTGGCCGACGCCATACCCGTCATGGGGTTCTACCTGCAGCCGTCTGTCGGCGGCCTGGTGCTCCCCTTCCGTTTCTGGCGGCGATTCGTGGAACTGGAAGGGGTCGTGGCCATAAAGATCGCGGCGTTC
Source organism: uncultured Gemmatimonadota bacterium (assembly GCA_951812955.1). Classification (GTDB taxonomy): domain Bacteria; phylum JAAXHH01; class JAAXHH01; order JAAXHH01; family JAAXHH01; genus JAAXHH01. Next base: position 1,044,731 of record OX638340.1, read on the forward strand.
AACCGGTATCACACGCTCGACGTGCTCAGGGCACTGGCGGAATCCGGCAGGCACGAGGAGATCGCGCTCTACACCGGAAACGACGACAACATCGTGATGGATCTCCTGACGGAGCACGCATTCCAGTGCGGAGACGCGCGCCGGTCGGTACGGTTCAGGGGCGGGCTGCTTGGTCACTGGGCTGTATGGACCCGGGGAGCTGTGGAGTTGCTGCGGGCGTGTCAGGCCGTCTCGACATCCTGCGAGGCGGTACCCCAGAACCTGCTGACCCGATCGATCGAGGTCACGGACTGCAACGCGGCATTCTTCGATCCTGCCCATGGTTTTGCCGGGTGCATCCCCGGGATTCACGAGGTGCTGCGCAGGCAGGGACTGCTCGAAGGCAACTGGTGCTTAAATCCCGAAGAGACCCTTTCGCCCGGCCAGTACGAGGAGATAGACCGGGTTTACCGCGCTTATCCCCATCTGAACGACGACGCGTTCGTCGCAGAACACCGGGACGACTGGCTCAGATGAATGCACAGTAGAAAACCTCATCCGCATGACGGATGCTTGAACCGCCGGAAACGGAGCAGAACATGAAGATAACCCGCATTGAAACCATTCCTGTCGAAGTGCCACTCAAGCAGGGCATGACCACGAAAACCGCTCACGGCGAACATATCGTCTCCCCTTACGTCATACTCAGGGTGCATACGGACGAGGGGCTGACCGGGTTGGGCGAAGCCACGGTCGCGCCGCGCTGGAGCGGAGAAACGTCCGCGTCCTGTACAGCTGCGATCCGGGATCTGGTGGATCCCGCGCTGAAGGGGGAGGATCCGGCTGACGTGAACCGGCTTTGCGGAGTCATGGACGAGGTCGTCAAGCTGAACCCCTTCACCAAGGCGGGCGTGGAGATGGCCCTTTGGGACCTGGCGGGCAAGCATGCGGGGAAGCCTCTCTATCAATTGCTGGGCGGAAAGGTCCGGCAAGAGATTCCAATGAAGATGGTGGTCGGCGCCTTTGACGTGCCGACTTCGGTTGCCCTGGCGGAGAAATTCCTGCAGTGGGGTGTGCAGTGTCTCAAGGTCAAAGTCGGGCTGGATCCCGGGGAGGATCTCGAACGCGTCCGCGCGGTCCGCGCGCTGGCCGGCCCCGACATCCGTATGAGCATCGACGCGAATTGCGGGTGGCCGCCGGCCGTTGCGCGACGCATGTTGCATCTCCTCGAGCCATTGGACATCCTGTTCGCAGAGCAGCCCATGGCACCGCAGTTCGACGATGAAGCGGCCCTGATCAGAACGGGCACGACCATCCCCATCATGGCCGACGAGAGCGTCTTCACCCCGCACGACGCCATGCAGACCGCACTGCGCCGATCGGCGGACATCATCAGCGTATATCCGGGCAAGAACGGAGGGATCGGACAGACGCTGGGCATCTCGCACGTGGCCAGCGCGGCGGGACTGCGCTGTCACATGGGCAGCAATCTCGAGTTGGGGATCGCCACGGCGGCCATGCTCCACGTGGCGGCCAGCGTGGAACCCATCGACAGTGAGACCTATCCCGGCGACCTGCTCGGTCCGCTGTACCACGAAGGCGATATGATCGAGACGCCGCTGGAACTCGGCCCCGTCCATGCGAGCGTACCCGAAGGACCCGGTCTCGGAGTCACCCTGGATGAAGCACAGATCGAACGCTGGAAAGACGCGTCATGACCGGCTGTTCGAACGGAATCCCACCCATGACCGGATCCGCATGCATGACCGGAATCCCACCTATGACCGGATCCACACGCATGACCGTTACGCGCGGCACGATACACAGTTACGAGCATAGCGCCAACCTAGAAGCAGTACCAAACTACAGAAAGGACAGCCATGGCTGACGAACGGACCTACAAGGCTTGCGTGGTGGGCCTGAGCGGCATCGGGGCGGGGCAGCCCCCGGTCGACGGCGACCACGGAATGGGCCAAGAAATGCCTAACCGGCACGTACCGGCCTATGCCCTCCTGCCGTTTACGGAGGTGGTCGGTGTATGTGACCTGAAAGAAGACCTCCTGCAGGAAACCATGGATGATTGGTCGGGTACCTTCCCGGGATTGCGGGGATTCGCGGACTACAGGGAGATGCTTGAAGCCTGCAAACCGGATATACTGAGCGTAGTAACATCGGACCACCGCCACGCGGACATCGTCGTGGACGGAGTCGCGGCGGGCGTTCGGGGCATCTATTGCGAGAAACCGATTGCGACCTCACTTGCGGATGCCGACCGCATGATCGCCGCGGTGGAAAGCCGGAACGTGCCCATGAACATCAACCACACCCGCCGCTGGGGAGCGGTATACCGGGAAGTCAGGAAGCTGCTCGACGAAGGCGCGATCGGCGAGCTGAAACGCATCACGCTGAATTTCGGCGGCCCCCGGGCCATTCTTTTCCGCAACGGCACCCACATGATCGACATGGCCTGCTACCTCGCGGGATCGGAACCCGCGTGGGTTTTCGCCGAACTCGACGAAGGCTACGAGGACTACTGGCCCTACCAGGGCGATGGCGGAAGGAACGCGGACCTGGAGCCGGGCTGCTCCGGTTTCATCCATTTCAAGAACGGCGTGCGTGCATTTTACAACGGTTCCAAGGGAATGGAATGCCGTGGAGGTTACCAGCTGGACGGTACCGACGGATGGATGTTCGTTCACGAGGACTATTACGAGCTCGACACGGGTAAAGGTATCCAGACTGTCGCTCCCAAGGGTCCGACCCATTACTACTCCGTCGCGGCTATCCGGGACCTCGTCCACGTCATGGAACACGGAGGTGAGACCATTTCACCTCCCCGCGCCGCCCGGAATACCCTGGAGATCATCCTGGGGTTTCTCGCATCACAGAAGCACGGCAACGTACGCATAGATTTCCCGCTGGACGAGAACACCGTATAGCCTTCCACGAGCGGTAACTTCCCATGAGCGTTCGCATCGCCATCGACACGGGCGGCACGTTTACAGACCTTGTATTGTCCGACCCCGACACGGGCCGGCTGGTCTTTCACAAGGTGCCGAGTACGCCCGCCGATCCGAGCCGGGCACTGGTGGAAGGTGTCAAAGGGCTCGTCGACCGGGCCGGCGTCGGCACTGCCGAAATCCTGTTTCTGATTCACGGTACCACGGTGGCCACCAATACGATCCTTCAGCGGAAGGGGGCCCATACCGCCTTCATCACCACCGAAGGGTTCCGGGACGTGCTCCACATCCAGCGGCAGGACCGCCCCCACCTGTACAACATGCGCATCCGCCGGACCCCGGCCCTCGTACCCCGCTCACTGCGATATGAGCTGCCCGAACGGACCCTGCACGACGGGTCGGAAGCGGCGCCGATAGACCAAGATCGACTTGGCAGCCTCGTGGCGGCACTCAGGGAGGAAGGCATCGAAGCCGTCGGCGTCGGGTTTCTCCACAGTCACATCGATCCCGGTCACGAACAATCGGCAGGCGAAGTGCTGCGGCGGGCACTGCCCGAAACCACAGTCTGCCTCTCCTCCGACATGAGTCGTGAAGAAGGCGAATACGAACGGTTCAGTACTTGCGTCATGAACGCCTACGTGCAGCCCATCATGACGAACTACCTGAAGAAGGTGGACGATGCCCTTTCCAAGGCATCCATCGAGGCGCCGCTGTATGTCATGAAATCCAATGGCGGGGTCACCTCGGCCCGGGACGCAGCGGATCACTGCGTGCATACGATTCTTTCAGGTCCGGCCGGGGGTGTCGTGGCCGGCGAGGAAATCGGAAGGCGGCTCGACCGGCCAAACGTCATCACCGCCGACATGGGGGGAACAAGTTTCGACGTGGCGATGATATATGAACGCAACATAGCTTTCGCGAAGAACGCGGAGATCGACGGCCTGGCCCTCAAAGCCCCCATGATGGACATCCATACGATTGGCGCAGGCGGTGGCAGCATCGCATGGATCGATTCGGGCGGCGCCCTGAGGGTGGGCCCGCAATCGGCAGGGGCGGAGCCGGGTCCCGCCTGCTACGGCGCCGGCGGTTCCGAACCCACCGTGACAGACGCGAACCTGGTGCTGGGCCGGCTCTCCACGGACAGTCTGCTGGGCGGCGCGCTGTCGCTGGATTCCGAAACCGCGCGTCGGGTGATCGACGAGAAAATCGCGGCCAGTCTGCAATGCACGGTGGAGGAGGCCGCCGAAGGGATCATCCGGGTGATCAACGCCTCCATGACGGCGGCCATCCGGAAGCTCACCGTGGAACGGGGGTACGATCCCCGCCTCTTTACGCTGGTTCCCTTCGGCGGCGCAGGACCGCTCCATGGTACCGCTCTTGCCCGGGAACTGGGCATACGCGACGTGGTGGTACCGCTCGCGCCCGGGGTCGCTTCGGCCGAGGGCCTCGTTTTTTCGAACCTGCGTTCGGACCGGATCCAGACCCACGTAGAACTGCTGGATCGACTCGGGGCTTCGGAATTCGAGAAGATGCTGGAAGAACTGACCGTACAGGCGGAAGGGGATCTGTCTACTTCGTCGGCTACAGGCCATCCGGTCATCAGCCGGCGCGCGGGCCTGCGATACGCAGGTCAGGGGTACGATATTCCCATCGACCTGCCCGAGGGCGCCGCCGACCTCGCCTTGCTCGAATCGGCCTTTCACCTCGAGCACGAGCGCCAGTACGGATTCGCGCGGCGTGATCAACGGGTTCAACTCGTCAACCTGTGGGTGTCTGCGGAACTGGTGATTTCGGGCAGCCGGCGTGATACCGCCGAACGAGCCGTGCCGGATCGACCCAAACCACCTACCATGCGGCCCGTGTATCTTTCAGGCAACTGGATCGAAACAGCCGTGTTTGACCGTACCGCACTGCGCAGCGGCCAACAGATCGACGGACCGGCCATCATCGAACAGCTTGATTCCACGACACTGATCTGGCCCGGTGAGCACGCAGGAATCGATGCCTGGGATCAGATCGTCATTGCCGGACTGGAAAACCCATGAAGACCGACCCCATCACCCTGGAACTGATGCGCAACCGGTGGACCGGCATCGCGGAGGAAATGTGCGCCGCGCTGATCCGCACCAGTTACTCCACCAATATCAAGGACCGGCGCGACTGTTCCGCGGCCATCGTGCAGCCCACGGGGGAGATCCTGGCCCAGGCCGAGTCGGGCGTCCCCTTACACCTGGGCGTGATGCCAGGCGTGGTGAAGTCCATCCTGGAAGTCTATCCCGTGTCGGCCATGAAGCCTGGAGACGTCTACATCACGAACCTGCCGTATCCCGAAGGACCGGGCCATCTGCCGGATGTTTCCCTGGTATCCGCCATATTCTATGAAAACCGCGCGGTCGCACTGGCGGCATCCACCGCCCATCACGTGGACATGGGCGGGTTCGCACCGGGCAGCATGCCCTTCGGCGTGACGGAAATCTACCAGGAGGGCCTGCAGATCCCCCCGCTCCCCATTTTCAAGGGCGGACAGCTTGACGAAGATATCTACAAGTTGATCAACCAGAACGTGCGGACGCAGTACGAGGTGCGGGGCGACCTGATGGCCCAGTACGCCTGCGCACAGATCGGCCAGCAGAGGGTAAGCGAACTCATGTCCAGGGAGTCGCCCGAAGAAGTAATCCACTACATGGACGAGATCCAGGACTACGCGGAACGACGGATGCGGGCGGGGATAGGGACCCTGCCCGACGGCGAGTACACCTTCGAGGACTACCTGGACGACGACGGCGTCACCGATACGCCAGTGAAGATCGCGGTCGCCCTGACCGTCTCGGGCGACGAACTGCGCGCGGACTTTTCGGGTTGCAGCGACCAGGTTCTGGGTCCGCTGAACGCGCGGCTGCCGGCGGCCGCTTCCTGCATAAGCTACGTGTGCAAGGCGGTGATCGATCCGGACCTGCCCGCGTGTGCCGGGGCGTACCGGCCCCTGGACATCTTCGCCCCCGAGGGATCCATCCTGCAGGCTACCTATCCGGCGGCCATCGGGAACGCCAACATCCTGACGGACCAGCGGGTCGTGGACGTGCTGATGGGCGCGCTGTACCAGGCCGCGCCCGACCGCGTATGCGCGGCCTGCAGCGGGGAGATGAACCTGGTAAATATCGGCGGAATCGATCCTGCTTCCGGGGAGTACTACAACTACGTGGAAACCTACGCCGGTGGGCAGGGCGCCATGTTCGACATCGACGGAGAGGACGGCGTGCACACGCACCTCACCAACACACGGAACGCGCCGGTCGAAATCATGGAACGTACCTACCCGCTGCGGGTCGAGCGGTACGGCCTGATCCCGGATACGGAGGGGCCCGGCCGCCAGCGCGGAGGCTGCGGGATGATGCGGGAGCTGAAGTGCCTGGGTGAACGCACCATCATCACCCTGGGTTCAGACCGCCGGAAGTTCACGCCCTGGGGGCTCGAAGGCGGCGGCAATGCGTCGGGCGCCCACTGTTACGTGATCGACAACGAAGGGCAGGTCAGGGAGATCCCTACCAAGGCCCATACCGAGCTTTACAGGGACGACGTCCTGCGGATCGAAACCCCCGGCGGCGGTGGCTGGGGAGACCCGGCCGAACGGGTCCGGGAGAAAGTGGAAGAGGATGTGCGAAACGAGCTCATTGGCCCGGAACGGGCGAGCGGACACTACAGATGGGGGAAGGATCAGTAACCAGACGGACGGTTCGAAACTGAAAGTATGGACCTCGATGAAACCGTCGTTTAGGCGGGACGGCACGGGACGGCCATGGTTAATGGAACCATACCAAAACGTATAGCCATTATCGGCGGTGGGATATCCGGGCTGGGCGCAGCGTGGGCGTTGAATCAACATCCAGACCGGTTCGATTTCCGTATTTACGAAGCCCGGGAGCAGGTGGGCGGAAACGCAATCACCGCCGACATGCCGCAGGATGACGGCGGTTCCATTCCCTTCGACATTTCCGTCACCGCACTGATCCCATCGGTCTATCACCACATCCTGTTGTTGATGCGGAAGTTCGGCATCGAACTGCTCGATACCCGGTTCAACTACAGCGTGAAATACCATGGGCAGGTATACGCCCACGATTTCGACTCCGCCATCAGAAGGCAGCTGCAACCGGAGATTGTCCGGTTTCAACGGCTCCTGAAGCGTCTTCACCGGCTCGGCTGGCTGACCCATTCCCGGTCGAGGCTCGTCAACGCGCTCAATCCCTTAAATTACGTCAGCATGGGGACCGTGCTCAACCTGGGCGGTTTTTCAGGGGACTTCAGGTTCAAGATCCTGAAGCCCATGTTCGTCAATTTCCTGATGGCGACGAACGTGTTCGATATGCCCGCGTCGCTTTTTGCGCGGTACCTGGAGTTCTTCGATATCGAATCTGCGACGCCCATGCAGACGTGGGACCAGGGCACGCGTCGTATCTACGAGCACCTTTCAGCCGGTTTCCGGGACAGGATATACCTCGGCCGGCCCGTACGAAAAGTGTACCGACGGCCGAACTGTGTCGTGATCGAGGATCCGGACGGAGTAGAGGAGACGTTCGACGAGGTGATCTTCGCCTGCAACGCGAACCAGACGCTGATGCTGCTCGACCGGCCCACGTTTCTGGAGCGGTACATTCTGTCGTCGATCCGTTATGAAAGCGAACTCCACAACCACACGGTCGTGCATTCGGACGCCTCCGTCCTGCCGGAGAACGAAGTGAAACCGCTGGAGACGCGGAGCAATCATATTGAACAGTACGGGGCCAGGCCGGACAACTATGAAATAACCTACATCATGCACAACCAGCAGCCATGGGCCAACCGGTCCGACAAACCCTGCCTGGTGACCTATAACCCGGTCACGCCCATCGACGAACGGAAGATCGTCAAGAAGTGGTGGTTCCAGCACATCGTGCATGATGTGCGCCATGTCGCCTGGCTCATCCATCTGTTCCGTTTCATCCAGGGCAGACGGCGGACCTGGCACTGCGGTGCCCATACCCTGATGAACAGCCAGGAAACCTGCTTTGTAACGGGACTCGCCGCGGCCTCGCAGATCGGCGCTGAATATCCCTTCAAAGACCCCCTGGCCAGGCGCATGTTCAATTATTACGGAAGAATTCTGCACGGCTGGCGTTTCCGGAAGGCGAGAGGTTGAAAACCGCACCGGGTGACAGGGCTTCTACTGTCCAGTCAACATGCACCGAACGACGGAAATCCCGCGCGTATCTGCGCCGCCGCATTCCCCGCTACACCTGTTCGGGCCAAATCCTGCTTGTCGCGTTAATGCCTTGTAGTTATCATACTTACAGTGTGGAACACTATAGCGTTTCTTGACCCCTGCGGCCCTTCGATACCCGGACGAATTCACCGGCGCCGAGGAGGATCACGGAAGGACTGGATTTGCATACCTCCGAAACGATCGCAACCCCCATGGCCGACGCAGATACCGTACACCGTACCGGGCACGCTCCGGGTGGCCTACCCCCCTTCCCGGAAGGCTGGTACCTGGTAACCACGCGCGAAACCCTGTTGCGGGAAAAACTGATCGAGAAGATGTGGATGGGGGAGAACATCGTCGCATGGTGTGACGAGGAAGGCCGTATCTGCGTGGCCGACGCGGTTTGTCCGCACCTGGGTTCCGACCTGGGACCGCAGGTCGGCGGCAAGATTCACGGTGGCCGCCTGGTCTGTCCGTTCCACGGGTTCGAGTTCGATGCGACGGGTCAATGCGTCGCGACGCCCAACGCCCCGGCGCCGAAAGCCGCGAAACTGACCGTGTATGAAACCCGTGAGATCTCCGGCCTGGTCTTCGCGTGGTACGGAATCGACGGCCGTCCCGCGCACTGGCACCTGCCGGACGATCCTCCGACCGGTAACGAGTGGGGCGAACTGGGATTCAGAACCCTGCGTTTTCGCAGCCATCCACAGGAAACGGCGGAGAACTCCGTGGATATCGGACACCTGCGCTACGTACACGGCTATGACAATGTGGACCCGGTCGGCCCGGTGACGGTGGACGGAGCCTACCTGAGGAGCTGTTTCAACTTCAAGCGCGTCCGCAGCATTATGGGCTTGAAGGACCTCACCTATGAAGTATCGGCCGTCGCCCATATCCACGGTCTGGGATACTCCTATGTCGAAGTCCACGAAAAAACGATCGATATGCACTTGAGACTGTGGGTACTGCCCACGCCGATCGATGGCAGCCTGATCGATCTCGTACTGGCGGGCCAATTGCAGGGAATCCGCAGACCCCGGCGTTTCATCTCGGGCCTGGGGTTCCTCCCCATGGCGTTGCGCAACCGCTTGATGAAGCAAATCATGCTTTCACAGCAAAAACGGGACGTACTGCAGGACGTGGTGATCTGGGAACGAAAGCAGTTTCGCACGCCGCCCCGGCTGTGCAAGGCCGATGGGCCCATTGGCCTTTACCGGCGCTATTGCCTGCAGTTCTATCCTGAACAACCGAAAGCCTGACCAATGCGACCCTTATCGGAGACAGGTAGAAGGTGGTCCGGTCCTGGAGGAGACCGCTCAAGCCTGCTGATATCTGCCGCTCTATAAGCTATCCGCCGTCCTCCAGCTCAGCCAGAGTCTCCAGCACCCCCTGCTGGATGAACTCCTCGTAGGCGTCCCGTGTCGGTAGTTCGGCCGCCTTCGACAGCATTTTCGTGGCCCGCGCCCGGCCGTCCTCGCGATCAAGATATGGAAGCCTGAGCGCATATTCAAACAGCACGACCTTCGAGTCCGGAGCTAGCTCCAGAGCCCGCTCGTAATGGATGACGGCGTTTTTCCGATTCCCCTTGTACAAGAACCGTGCAACGCGCCCGGCACGTGCGATGTCGGCGTGCCAGCCCCCTAAGGCCATATGCGCCTCTGCGAAGTCGGGGGAGATGGTGAGCGCGGTCTCGAGCAAATCGCGTGCCCTGCCCGCCAGACCTCGGCGAAATGCAGTTAGTTTACCGATACTCTGTGCATATCGGCCAACAGCGTGCGCGGATTGGAAATATGCTTCGGAATTGGTCGAATCGATGCGCACTGCTTCTTCCCCGTACTCTATCGCGCGTTCCAAAATACCGTTCCGGTCCTCCTCAGTCGCCACATGGTGGCCGTACACCGCGAGCGATTGCGCCGCAAGGGCGTAGCCTTCGGATGTACCGACGGCTGACGCGAGATCCGCCGCCTCGAGAAAACGGCCTTCCTCGAAATCGGTCCTTGCTTCATCGATCGACTGCGCGTTCGCGCCAGCCGGGTCGGCCAGGCTGGCCGCAATAATCACGAATCCCGCAACTGCCACGAAACGGACAACTGCCGCGAATCCCGCAACGACTGCGAAACGGTAAAACTGGGTAAGGGTCATCTGATATCCCCAGTTCTATTCAGCGGACGGGTACTCGCATCTCGGCTCGACGCTTTAGTGTCTTTCAGCGATCAGTCATGCGAATCCACACCATATGGACAAACGCGGTGCTGCCCGACGGCATCGGCTATGGACCGATTCGACTAGGTCAACGGGGTCTAAAGAGGTTTACGAGCCAGGAAACAGTACAGCGGCGTGAAGATACCCGACCTGCCGCCCTCGACATAAGCGTCAGCAGTTCGATCCAGGAGTCGGACCACTTCCGAATACCCCTTCGGAATCAGACTTAGCGCTTCGGCCATCTTCGATCCTGCGATCACGGCCTTGCGACCCCAAGGGAGCCTGTTCAGTGCGTTCCCCAAAGTCCCATGCCGACTCTCCATTGGCCGATACCAAGGCGTGGAGGGTTCATTCCGGACGTCTCGGTCCATCCCTTCGATGACGTGGAATCCCGCCGCTTCAAGCCCGTGATTCACTTCCCTGAACGTCGCAATGTCGTTCAGCGCAATGCCGCGCATGAGGTCCTGCTCAATGGCCCGGTGCCGGTTGTCTTTCGGATCGAATTTCTCGGTCAGACACATTTCCTGACCCCAAAACAGGGCTCCTGGTTTGAGTACGCGGAAGATCTCCGCGAAAGCGCGTTCCTTGTCTGGCGCGTGGCACGTTGACTCGATGGCATAGGCTCGGTCAAACGTCTCGTCCTCAATGCCGCCCATATCCATGAAGCTACACGTCTCGTAATCGACCATGTGGCCGAGTCCCGCTTCAGCGTTCAACCGCTTTGCCTTATCCAATTGGAGTTCGTTGATGTTGATTCCGACAACCCGGACGCCGGCCTCCCGGACGACGCGACGCATCGGACCGCCGATTCCACAACCAACGTCGGCCACCGTCATACCCTGCTCCAACTCCAGCTTCGAGATCATCAACCGCTGATGCCGGATTATGGATTCCTCCAGGCTTTCATCGGGCTTTAGTGGCGCGAAGTGGAGGGATTCGCTCCAACCCCACACCATTAACCCGCTGCAAAGATCATAGTACTCTTTCACTGTTTCTGTGTGGTCGTACTCATACGCGCCATCGGCCCCCGGGACCGCCCGGGCTGCCCGGGCGGTCCAGCCTTCAAGGCGCTGCGCGCGACTCTTGACGTCCGATCCCCGGCTCGCATCTTTCAGTTCTCTGGATAGTTTGCCCATCGCCATTTCGTGGTATTCCCCTGGTTTTTCGTCTACAAGGCTTCAGACTTGCAGTTCGTGTCTTTGCTCGGAGATGACGAACTGCAGCTTCTTGGTCGGTTTCATAGACGGAAACGGATTGAACCGCAGCTTATAGTTTGCAGGCGACACATCGATCTTGAAGTAGTGCGCCAGCATCAGCACGTTGACAGCCAATTGCAGTTCCATCCAACGGGTGCCGAGACACATGTGCGTGCCCAGCCCGTACGGAGCGTACCCGGGGCTGCGATGCTCATTGCGCGACGGCAAGTAGCGGTCGATGTCGAAGGAGTGCGGGTCGGGGAAGATGTCACTCATGTAATGCGAGGCGGTCGGCGCGATGTGGATCCGTTCCCTCATGGGCAGTTCGTATCCCTCAAACACACACGTATTCATCACGTGTCGAACAGACATGGGAACGATCGGGTACATGCGCATACACTCCATGAGGAAGCGGTGCGTGACGTCAATCGCGGATGGAGTGAAGGCCTCGATGTCCGGAACGCCGTTCCCGAATACGTCATCGGCTTCATTTCGGATTTTCTCGTAGAGTGCAGGCTGCGACGCCATGGCATAGACTACCAGACTGAACGTGTCACCAAGGTACACGCTGGCGATCAACGCCGCAGAAAAGGCAAACCGCAGGTTGGCCTCCGGGAGGAATTGCGGGTCGCTCGCGTGCAGGCTAAGGTAATCGTCCACCAGGTCCCGCGGTTTTCCGGCCCGTTGGGCGGGGGTGTGGCCCTCCTCGACTCTTTTCATCAGTGTATCAAGGGATTTCGCCCGGCGTTTCATGCCCGGGGTGTTCAGCGTGAACTCGGGCAGCATCCTGGCGATATGCACGCTGAGCGCCCGTTCCTTGTACTGCATCAGATCGTCCATCAGGTCCTGCGTGTCGATGCCGATAAACAGGGGCGAGAGTTGGGCGTTTATCATCTGCCGGCACATGGACGTAGCAGAATAGGAATCGCCGACATTCAAGCTTGCCATGTATTTCCAGGCATGATGGTAGAGCTTGTCCAGCTGCCCCGCAAGTCTCCCGCGTGAATACGCTGGAGACAAAGACTTGCGCAGGCGGAAATGGTCGGCGCCGTCCAGGGAAGGCAAGAGGCCGGAAGCGCCGTAGACTTTCTCGAAGTCTCTGAAATAGTCCTTGGCACTCAGGTACATGCGCCCGTGCTTATGCACCCAGCGGTTTGCCTCGGGTCCGACCAGGAAGACCATGGGCCGGGTGAAAGGAGGGCGGATCTCAAACACCGGACCGTAGTCCTGCGCAAGGTCCGCAAAGAGCGCGTGGAGGTTGCCGTCTCGAACATGCGGTTGCATCATCAGCTTGCGTAACGGTACCCTCGGAATCTTCTTTGTAAAACCGGGACGTCGAAGCGTCGGGCCGGCGAGTTTGTGGGAGACTGCTTCGGCGATGGACCGGCCGATCACGTCCATCTTGCAGATCAACTCGATGCGTTGCTCCGTCTCGTCATCGAGTTGGAACATGAATCGAAACACATCGCACGTATTGACGAGGCAAATTACGATAACGTCTCTCGGGTCGGGGATCTCGTTCATGAAGATCGCCCGGCTGATCCGCGTTCTGATGAACTGACTTGCAGTACTCGAATCGACATCGTTGTTCAATTCCATCTTCCAGTCAGTACGGGCCAGCGTCCAGAACTCGCCATCGTGGTGTTCCAGGATCTTCATTTCTACCAGGCGATCCAGAACCGAATCTATAATGGTCTCCGCTCGGGGGGCCAGCCGTTCGATCCAGTACTGTGTATTGTGCTGATTTGGCTCATTTACGATTTCTTCCAGAATGAAATCGATGGTGGAATTGCCCGTTGGTGTCTGGTCGAGGACGAACAGAGACCCCGGGTCCGTGTCGATGCGAGATCTGATTGAAAGCTCCGCAAGTGCGGCACCGATTACGGCGCAGTTCAAATCCCAGCCAGGCACCTGGTGGAAGTAGCCAGTCTCCTCATTGAGGAGCATCAGGATGAGTTCCTGGGTCAAAGTAAGTGATTGGGGCTTCACGTCCTTTGCAGTATCAGCCATTAGTGGCCTCCCTTCATCAGACGCAGATGAATGGTAGAAAGAGCGGGAACGACCATCATGAGTATGGCCGTGACGACGAGGATACCGCAACCAAGCGATGCGGCAAAGGGAACCAGGAACTGAGCATGAATAGCGCGTTCCAGAATCAAGGGGGTGAAGCCGAGAAACGTAGTCAGAGAAGTAAGCATAATCGGACGAAAACGTCCCTTTGCGCCCTCTATGATCGCAGTTCGCGCCGGAGCGCCTTCCCTGAGTTTCTGATCGATGAAAACGATCATGACCAGTGAATCGTTCACAACCACGCCGCTCAGGCCGAATATACCCATGAAGGAGATTGCGCTCAGGGCTACTCCAAGGGCCCAGTGACCAAGGATCACTCCGATGAACCCGAACGGGATCACCGCCATGATGATGAACGGTTTGGTATAGGATCGTAAGGGGATGGCGAGCAGCACGAAGATCATGATCAGAGCGATCGCAAATCCGCGATACAGTGCATCCAGGGAATCGAGTTGTTGTTGTTGCTCACCTCCGAACGTGTAGGTCAGGTCCGGGTACACGGCGGTCAATTCCGCGAGGATTGAATCCGCCAGGATGCTATTGGCCTGGTCACCGGAGATCACCGCGGCATCCACGTCCGCAGTGACCGTGACGACACGCTGACCATCCTTCCGCCGAATGGCCGGCGGCGACACGCCCGTGTTCAGCGCGGCCACACTGACGATCGGGACCTCGGCACCGGCCGGCGTACGGATCAGGTACCTTTCGATATCGGTGATGGAACTTCGTTCATCGGCGGGCAGGCGCACGTAGACCCGAACCTCTTCACGGCCGCGCTGCACCCGGACGGCATCCGCACCGAAAAACGCGGCGCGCGTCTGTCCGGCCAACGCTTCCAGCGTGAGACCCAAAGTCCGCGCTTCCGGCCGGAGTTCAAGCTGTATTTCCGGGATACCCGGGGTGTGATCCGAACGGACATCGTAGACGCCTGTCACTCCACGGAGACCATCGACCACCGAGTCCGCAATCCGGGCGAGTCGCACCGGATCCGGATGCGACAGCACGGCCTCGACCGGGTTGCCCAGGTCGAAGACCTCTCCGCTGAAGGTGACACCGCGCACGTAGGGCAGCACACCCACTTCCTCTCGCCATGCCTGCACAACCTCTCCGGTAGTGATCTGCCTTTGCTCCGCGCTCAGGAGTTTGAACTCGATGGTTGCAATGTTGGCCTGAGGATTAAGGGTGGGGGCTGGATTAAGCCCACCCTCGAGCCTCGAGCCCTGTCCGACGGTCACCATTACGCCGGTCAGCAGTGGTGGCGCATCCTCGGGGCGGCCGCGCGAAAGCCGATCGACGACCCGGTAACCTGCGGCCTCCAGTTCCTGTGCCACCTCGTATGTCCTTGGAGCGGTCGTCCCGTCGGGCATCTCCAGGATGACCGTCGCAAAATCCCCCTCCACGTCAGCAGCCAACGTGGTAGGTACGATCCCCGCCGGTACCAGCGAGATACTAAGTACGAGTATTCCAACGGCCCCCCCCAGCGTGACCGCGGGCTGATCCGTCGCGAACCGTAACGCTCGGTCCAGGGGACCCTGCACGAACCGGTTCAGCGACTCGTTCACACGTCCCTGGATCCGCGCGAAGAACCGGTCGAAAGCACTTGTCGGCGTCCATTCCGGACCGTGCAAACGGGACAGGTGGTTGGGTAGTACCAGCAGTGATTCGATCAGGGAAACAAACAGTATGGCGATAAGGATGATCGGCAGTGCCCGCCATACGTCACCGACGCCTCCGGGTATGAACAGCAGCGGGACGAAAGCCACCACCGAAGTAAGGACCGCGAAGGTCAACGGCACTTTTATCCGTCGTACTCCGCGTATCGCAGCCACGACACCGGGCGTTCCCCGACTGCGTTCATATTGAATGTGCTCGGCTACGACGATGGCGTCATCGACGACAATCCCTATGGCGAGGACGAAAGAGAACAGGCTGATGGTGTTAATAGCTACGTCGAGTACCATCATGACGGCCAATGTGCCTATACCCGAAACGGCGAGGCCGACGGCGACCCACAATGCAAGCCGGATTTCCAGAAACAGGCTGAGTGCGATCAACACCAGCAACAGACCCAGGATGCCATTCTTGACGAGAATATCGGCACGTTCCTCATAGGCTTGGGATTCGTCATTCCACATGGTGATGTGCACACCGTTCGGCAGAGCCGGGATCACCTCGTTTGCCATATGTTCCCGGACAGTCGTGGCGACGTCCATCACTTGTTCGCCGTTGGCTCGGTACACCTCGACGAATACAGCGGGATGGTTCTGATGCCGAACAATCAGGTCGGATTCCTGAAAACCATCGCGAACCCTGGCGATATCGCCAAGGCGCAAGGCAGTGCCGTCACTTCTGCTAAGCAGGATGATCTCTTCGAAATCCTGCTGGTCGTAGTTCTGGCCGAGGGTACGAACCCGCACCTGGGATTCCCGGGTATCGATACTGCCGGCAGAAAGGTTCAGGGAACTGCGACGAATGGTATTGGCGACATCGGCGAGTGTCAGTCCAAGGGCTCTCAGCCGATGAAGCGGCACCTCGATGGAGATCTCGTATTTCCGAACACCACTGACCTCGACCTGGGACACGGACGGAAGCGCCGTGAGTCCATCCTCGATCTGATATGCCGTTTCCTTCAGCGAGCGTTCGGACACGTCGCCGTAGACGATGAACCGTATCATGCTCATACGGTTGTCCATCTCACGGAAACTGGGACGATCGGCACCGGCCGGGAAAGACTGGATGCGATTGACCGCGGACTCGATATCGTTGAGCGCCTGGACCATGTCCGTACCGAAATCCATTTGAATCCGCACGGATGCTATACCCGGGGCCGCTACAGACTTGACCGCCTTCACGTCATCCAACCCGCTGACCTGGTCCTCGATCTTGACGACGATCGACTCCTCGACCTCCTCCGGCGTGGCGCCGGGATAGGCCATCGACACTTCGATATGGTAGAAGGGAGTAGTGGGCCACGCTTCCCGATCGATGCCGGACAGCGAAATCAGCCCTGCGGCGACGATGGCCATCATCAACAGATTGGCGGCCACGCTGTTGCCCGTCATGTAAGCGATCGGACCGGAAGGTTCGTTATGATTTCCGTTGTCCATACTCATGGGGTCTGGCCGACTTCCGTCTGGACGCGCATGCCTTCGGTGGTGAACCGGATCCCGCCGGTGACAACGGCCTGACCGCTTTCGAGGTCACCCGTCACATAGGCTACGTCGCCGGTTCGTTGCAGTACCTGTACCGGAACGATATGCACCACGCCGCCGTCCCGCACGATCCAGACCTCGTTGCCGGACTGCAGCGCCGCTCGCGGAACCAGGAAGTAATCATCCCGTTCAAGGCCGTCTATTTTCACTTCGACGTATTTGCCTACCAGCAGGGGAGGACTACTGCCGCCGATAGGAATCGTGCCGTCCGTGGGGCGTCCCGCTCGAAACGGATCCGGTACGCGCACAATGATGTCGATGGTACGCGTTTGCCGGTCAAGGGACGTCTCGCCGCGGTCCACATAACCTCTCCAGGCATAGGATCCTTCACCGAATCGGGCGACGACCTGCGCAGCGACTCTCCGGTTCCCGTCACCCGCCGAAAGCGACCACAACCCCGGAATCAGCGCTGCATCGGAATCGGACAGAGGCACCACGATTTCCACCGCATCTGAGGCGAAAACCCTCGCGACGGATTGACCGGCGGCGACGATCCGCCCCACGTCCACGGTTTCTTCCTGCACGTATCCGTCGAATGGCGCCGTAACTTCGGTTCTCCCCAGGGCGAGATTGGCGTCGGCAAGCCTGGCTTCGTCGCGATCCAGTGCGGCCTGGGCCGCTTTCAGTTGCGGTTCTCTAAGGGCAAGCGGGTTCGCGCCGTTTGGCGATGATACGTCCTCCTGACGGGAGGAATAAAGCGCGTGCTGCGCGCGGGCAATCGAAGCCCGTTCCTGCTCTTTGAGGAACGCCACCCGGCTGGCGGCGACGTTGGCCTCCGCTTCACGCACCCGGTGCCGGTAATCGATGTCTTCCAGCCGGAATAGCGTTTGGCCTGCGGTTATCCGTCCACCGCTCTGGAATCCCTGTTCAACCCAGACGACTTTGCCGCCGACCTGAGGAACGATATCTACTTCCGCGTCTGGCCGGACGGTACCGGATCCAAATACCGGTACGGGGCCAGACCCGGTGGCGACCGGGCCGGTCTGCACGAACGGAGTCTGGGGAGGCTGTTCCGTACGTGTCGGTTCGGGGGCCAGTGAAATCAACAGGGCGGCCAATGCCACGGAGACTCCGAGAACGCCTACTGTGACTAGAAGACTGGTAAGACGGGACATGCGAATTCACTCCGTTGGAAGGCGAGAGGAAGAGCGCCGACCTTGCTGATGCTGAAGGAGGCCCTCCCGGTCGGCTGCGGTCCAGGTACCGCCCAGCGCGCGATGGAGTGCCAGACGTGCGTAGCCCAGATCGCGCAATGCTGCCGAGTGTATCGATTGCGTGGCCAACCGGGACTGTTCAGCTGCCAGGAACGCTTCGTATTCCCCCACACCATACAGGTATTTTCGCTCCAGTAACGCGGATTGAGCCCGAGTTTCTTCGGTGAGGGAAACCAGCAGCGCGTGGCGCCTGCGGCTGGCTTCCAATGCCGTCAGGGCAATTTCAACCTCGTTAACCGCGGTTACCACGGCACGGCCGTATGCGGCCGCGGCCTCGTTCAACCTGGCCTCTGCCAGCGCGATGTTGCTTCGAATCCGGGAGCCCTGGAAAACGGGACCGAG
Source organism: uncultured Gemmatimonadota bacterium (assembly GCA_951812955.1). Taxonomy (GTDB): domain Bacteria; phylum JAAXHH01; class JAAXHH01; order JAAXHH01; family JAAXHH01; genus JAAXHH01. Next base: position 1,063,145 of record OX638340.1, read on the forward strand.
CAGATTCGCAGTGAGGTTTCGGAACCATTGATCCGGATCGAACCATTCGCTTGAATCCGTGCTCTGAAGTCCGATCGCGCCCTGCAGAGACAGCCTCGGAAGCAGGTCCGCCCGTCGCGCGCCCACCGAGAACCGTGCCGCCTCCACGCGCTGCATGGCCGCAAGGACGTCGGGACGTTGGACCATGAGATCGGCAGGAATGCCGGCGGGAACGGGATCGAGTACGGGAGATGGAGCGGGCGCATCGGAGAGCAAGTGCGCCAGGTCGGCCCGGAAGCCACCCATGAGTATCCACAGCCGACCCTCGGCGTCCGCCCGCAGGGCTTCGATCCGCGGCAATTCCGCCTGGGCCTCACGCAGACTTCGACGGGCGGCGTGCAGGCCGACCAGGTCGGCTAACCCGCTTTCATACCGGGACCCGGCCAGTGATTCCTGTTGTTCCAGGATCGCCACGATTTCAAAGGCGAACCGCTGCTGCTGGCGCAGATTCACGATTTCCAGGTAGGTCCGTACGGTCTCCGCCAGCACGCCCAGGTTTGCACTCAGATAGTCCGCCTCCGTAGCCACCAACTCGGCAGCCGCGGCGCGCGTGTCGTTGCGGTTGCGGCCCCAGAAATCCAGCTCGTAGGCGAATTCAACGCTCAGGGCATAGGTCGTCAGTCCGAGCCTGTCCGGGATATCCACTCCGGCCGCGCCGAGTACGTCAGGATCCAGACCGACCTCTTCCAGTTGCGCTCCTATGCCGGCATTCGTCGGACCGTCGGATTCGCTCACGTTCACCGTCGGCCGCAGCAACGGAAACACCGCCGACCCGGCTATGCCTTTCCGCATCCTGGCCTGATGAACTCTGGCGACCGCTCCGGCCAGGTCGAAATTAGAAGAAAGCACTTCTTCGATTACCCGGTCGAGGACCGGATCTTCGAATGACTTCCACCACTCCAGGGGTCGGTATACGCCGGAATCCTCGCTGGCAGTAAATGCGCCGGGTGTTTCCGGCACCGATTCGAGCACCGGTAGATTCCGGTTCGGAGCAAGGGAACATGCCGAGAGGAAAAGGAAAGCAAACAACGGTATTAATCGTCCCATGATACAACTCCAGGATCGGTGCCGTATTCACCTGCCCCGTCCCTTTGAATCCCATCATCCGGTGGAGAACGGGTCTCGTGGAAATCAGGGAACGTATGTCAGATTCCTATATATTACATTATGTTACATTCTTAAAAGGGTCAAGTTTCAAATGGCGTACACCAGGGGCTTGTATTACCGCCAGCGCCGTCGGAGAAACGGGTCTGAATGACAAGGACAGACGGGTATTGACAAATGCATGCGCAACCGCTAACATCCCCGCGGTCTCCATCCACTGCCGGAGAGAGTAAAACCCTCCATGCATCAAGTCCATTGAATCAGCCGATCCTCTCGCTCAGCGACCTCGCGTTCACCTACCGCGGCGCCTCGAAACCGGCGCTCGACCAGATCAGCTACGTTCATCGACGCGGCGAGTTTTCCGTCATCGTCGGCGAGACCGGCGCGGGCAAATCCACCCTGTGCCGATGCCTCAACGGACTTATCCCGTCCTTCATAAAAGGCAGGCTAGACGGCAGCCTGCAGGTAGCCGGCGGACCGGAGTCCGGCCATCCCCAGGTCTACGAACTGGCCCGGATAGTCGGCCTGGTCTTCCAGGACTTCGAGGCGCAGCTGTTCTCCACCAACGTGGAGCTGGAAACGGCTTTCGTCCTCGAGAACTTCGCCGTGAACCGCGACCGGATGCGGACCCGCGTCGAACAGGCCCTGCGCCGGGTGGGTCTGGCGGGCTTCGAACAACGGGATCCCTCCAGCCTGTCGGGCGGCGAGAAACAGCGGCTGGCCATCGCGTCGGTTCTCGCGGGCAGCCCAGCGCTGGTCGTTATGGATGAACCGACGACCGACCTGGATCCGGTGGGCAAAAGAGACATCTTCCGGCTTGCCCAGGTTCTGCGGAATGAAATCGAGGGGATCATACTGGTCGAGCACGAGACCGAGCACGTCCTGAGCGCGGACAGGATCCTGCTGATGCACGAAGGGCGCGTCGTCCTCGAGGGACCGCCCGGCGAGATCCTGGCTGATCCCCGGCGCGTGGAACGGCATGGCGTCCGTCCGCTCCAGACCACCGTGCTCCTGTCCATGCTGGGCCTTGAAACCGATGCTTTGACCATCCCGGACGCAGTATCCCGTATCAATACGGCCGGGTGGCGCGTCAAGGACGACGCCCAGGAGAGCCTGAATCGCGCTCGGCAACGAGTAACGGGCGAGCCGGTCGTTCAAATCGAGAACCTTGTTTTCAAATACGGGGAATCACCGCCGGCCGTGGACGGCGTATCATTGGAAATCAGGGCGGGTGAATTCGTTGCGCTGGTCGGACAGAACGGTTGCGGTAAGACGACGCTCGCCAAACATCTCAACGGACTCCACGGTCCTACGGCCGGCGAGGTCGTGGTCCTGGGCAAATCCACCACCGATTGGACCTTGCCCGAGCTGGGACGCCGCGTGGGCTACGTATTCCAGAATCCCGATCACCAGATTTTCGCCAACACCGTGCGGGATGAAGTCGCCTTTGGCGCTCGTAACTACGGATTTTCGGAAGAGACGGTCAGGGTGAAGGTGGACACGGCCCTGGCAGAAACCGGCCTGTCCGGCCGCGATCTCGAAGACCCTTTCAACCTGACCCGGGGTGAACGGCAGCAACTTGCCGTGGCTTCGGTGCTGGTCACGGATCCCGAGATCCTGGTCCTGGATGAACCGACGACCGGGCTGGACTACCACGGGCAGGACGCCATTCTTAACCTGATACGGCGGCTCAATGAATCCGGCAGGACCGTGGTCATCATCACCCATTCCATGTGGGTCGTCGCCGAGTATGCCGACCGCTGCGTCATCATGTCGGGCGGCCGCGTCGTCCAGGATGGAGACGTCCGGTCGTGTTTCAGAAATCCCGAACTGCTCGAATCGCTTTACCTGGAAGCGCCCGAGGCCGTGCGCCTCGGGTATGAATTCGGACTCGTGGCACGCTCCGCCAGGGAGATCGCGGACTGCCTCGAGCGCCCGGATGGTTAAGCGCTGACCGAAAAGGACTGCGGCAGGCCAGTCGGAACGGCTGTCGAACCACGGCGGATCGTTCGGATCGCCGTTCTGGATCAATCGGACCGCATATGGTACTGTACATACCTTCGGATACCCTGTTGCACCGGCTCCATCCCTCGACCAAAATCGTGGGCCTGGCGCTGTTGCTGATCCTCACGGTGGCGTTCCAGTCGCCCTGGTACCAGTTGGCTATCCTGTCCGGTGTGCTGTTTCTGGCATGGGCGTCCGGTGCGTTCAGAAACCTCCGGCGGATTCTTCCGCTCATGATCACCGTGCTGGTATTCAGCGTCGTCTCCTGGTCGCTGTTCAGACGCGTCGGAGAACCGTTCTGGGCCTTTGGTCCGTTTACCCTCTCCGTGGAGTCCATCCGGTTCGGGTTCGCCATGGGGCTGCGACTCGAGGCCATGCTCGTCTCCGGCATGATCTTCGTATCCTGCACGAAAGTGGAGGAGTTCGCCTACGGCTTAAGGTCCATCGGGCTGCCTTTCGCCGTGAGTTTCGCGCTGTCTCTTGCATTTCGGCTCGTCCCCCTGTTTTTTACCCGTATAGGCACGGTCGTCCAGGCCCAGCAGGCAAGGGGACTCGATCTCAAGAGCGGAAACGTACTGCAGCGGGCCCGCAAGTACGTGCCGCTGCTGGTGCCGATTTTCGTCTATGCGATCCGGGATACCGACCTGCTGTCCATGGCGCTCGAATCAAGGGGCTTCGGGATGCGGGGCAAGAGAACGGAATTCCTTTCTTTTCCCTTCCTCTGGCGCGATTATGCCATATTGGGCACACTGCTGATCCTGAACCTTGCGGGCTGGCTGATTCAAGTTCCGTGAGCGATCCATCGCGAGAAGCTACCGGAAAGGAAAACGATGGACAGACGATACAGGGCAGGGGTTATCGGGCGCACCGGCAAGGGTAATTACGGCCATGGCCTGGATACGGTCTACCTCGGCATGGAACACGTAGACATCATCGCCGTGGCCGACGACGATCCGGATGGCCTGCGGGACGCGGGCCGTCGGCTGGGCGTGCAGAACCTGTACACCGACTACAGGGAGATGCTGCGAAACGAGTGGTTCGACATCGTCAGCATCTGTCCCCGATGGCTCGACCAACACGCCGCAATGACCCTGGCCGTCGCGGAAGCGGGCGCGAGCATCTTCCTCGAAAAGCCCATCGCCCGAACGCTGTCCGAAGCTGACGCCATGATAGAAGCCTGCGAGAAGGCGGGTGTGGTGATGGGCATCGCCCACCAGGGCCGCATGCACGCGGCCGCGTGGCGTGCCCGGCAATTACTCGCCGAAGGCGCAATCGGAGACATTCTCCACGTACGGATGAATGGCAAGGAGGACCATCGCGGTGGCGGGGAGGACCTCATGGTGCTGGGTACCCACCTTTTCGACATGCTCCGGTTTCTCCTGGGCAGAAACCCCGCCTGGGTGCAGGCGGCGGTAACCGTGGACGGCGGCCGTTCCGCGACCCTGGAGGACGCCGGGGAGGGTCCGGAAGAACTGGGACTGATCGCGGGAGACGCCATCCACGCGATGTACGGTTTCGGGCACGGTGTGACGGCCACTTTCGAAACGCGCCGCAACCAATCGAGCCATCCTCAACGGTACGGCATGTGGGTTTTCGGGTCGGAGGGCATCATGACCGTCCACGAGTCCTCCCAGCAGATCCGGATTTATGAATCCCCGGTCTGGCATCCGGATGAAGGCGCGGCCATTCGCGACGTCACCGCGGAAACTCTCGAACTCGCGCCTTCTGCGCAGCCCTCCATGGGCGCGCTCCAGGCGGCGGCCAATGTCGCCATCGTCCGCGACGTGTTCGAGGCGGTACGGGATGGACGCAGGCCGGTAAACAGCGGTTATGACGGGCGCTGGGCACTGGAAATGATACACGGCGTCTACGCCGCCCACCTGACGGGAAGCCGAATCGCCCTGCCGCTGGAAAACCGGGACCACCCGCTGTTGCCGAACCTCATCTAGGCAGGCCTCCGTGCAGGATTCACCATGAAGATCACCCGTATCCGAATCACGCCGGTCAAGACACCCGGTCCGGAATCACGCCCTTTCGTCATCCATTCCATCAATCCGATCTACCATTACCCCGACCTCAAATACGACGCACCGCCGGAAACCAGGCCGAAGCAGCCAGACGGCCCCGGATCGCTCGTCATCGAAATCGAAACGGACGAGGGCGTGACCGGCGTCTCGCAGAAGGGCTATGGCCTGCCCGGCGTATATTCCGTCCTGGAAAATGTCCTCGCTCCCCTGCTGATCGGAGAGGACCCCATGCGCACGGACTGGCTGTGGGAAAAAATGCACCGGTACTGCATATCCCAGGCGCGGGAAGGGATTACCAGCAGCGCCATCAGCGCCGTCGATACAGCCCTTTGGGACCTGAAGGGGCGGTATCTGAACCAGCCGGTATACAACCTGCTCGGAGGGAAGACGAAAGACCGCCTGCGCGCTTACGCGAGCCGGCTGTACGTATACGCCAGCGACCGGGGCGACCCGGACCTGGGACTCCTGAGGGAAGAGGCGTCGATGTACGTTGAACAGGGCTTTACGGCCGTGAAACAACGGTTCGGATTCAATCAGGACGACGGCGTGGAAGGCATGCGCAAGAACCGGCGCGTAGTCGAGGCACTTCGCGAAACAATCGGGGCGGACGTCGAACAGATGGTGGACTGCTGCCGTTCCTTCACTGCCGATTACGCGATCAGGATGATCCGCATGGTAGAGGAATTCGACCTCGCCTGGGTGGAAGAACCGGTCCATCCCCACGACTGGCCCGGTTACGTGAAGGTACGGCAGGCCGTGTCCATGCCGATATCGGGAGGAGAAAACGAGTTCGGCAAGCACGCCTTCGCACGGTGGCTCGAGATGGGTTGCGCCGACATCTGGCAGCCCGACACGGACCGTTGCGCGGGCATAACGGAGGTACAGAAAATAGTCCATCTTGCCGCGGCGAACGATATCCCGGTCATCGCGCACGGCGGGTGGATGGCCAACTTCCACCTCGCCATGGCCAACATGAACATGCCCATGATCGAGTATTTCCCGGACCACAACCTGGATCCGGAAACGCAGATTCTCACCGGACAACCCCGTCCCGAGGACGGATACATCACGCTATCCGATGCGCCGGGCCTGGGATTGGAACTGAACAGGGACGCGCTGAATCGATTTACCTGGAACGGGTGATGGATGGGATCGGTATCACAGAAGGGATCAGCATGACTGAGCATCCGAGACAAAGTCCACTCGCTTCGGACGGTCTATCCGGTGCATCCTGCCGCGACGCGCTGGGCCGCATCGGCCTGCCGGAGTCGGTATCGTCGCTCGCGAATCGCACGTGGGACGTGATCGTGGTGGGCGCCGGTCACAACGGCCTGACCTGCGCGGCCTACCTGGCCCGCGCGGGCAAGCGGGTGCTGGTCCTGGAAGCGCGCGAACGTGTGGGAGGCGCCTGCACGCTCGAGGAAACCTGGCCGGGATACCGCATGTCACCCTGCGCCTACCTCGCAGGCCTGCTGCACCCGCTGGTGATCGACGAACTTGAACTCGCCCGGTATGGCTATCGCTGGACGCCGGCGGCGGCGGGCATGTTCGTCCCCTTCGAGGATGGATCGAGCGTCCAATTGTGGGAGGACGACGAACGCTGCCGGGAAGAGATCCGCCGCCTTTCGCCACGCGACGTGGAAGGCTTCGAAGCCATGTACGCGCCGATGAAACGCATACGCGAGGCCCTGCGTCCGCCTGGAAAAGACGATATATGGATCGGGCGCGCGCCGACCCGGGAGCAGATCGAAACGCGTCTTCGAGGTGACCGGGAAGCGATCGATCTGCTCTTTGAATGGTCCATGGTCGAGTACGTCGAGCGGTACCTCGAAGACGAAAGGCTGCGCATGGCGTTGATCGGCCAGGGTGTGATCGGGACGAACGCCAGCCCCTTCGAACCAGGAACCGCATCGGTACACGTTTTTCACTCCACGGGAACCATGGGAGGCATGCCTGGCATGTGGGGGTACGTGGAAGGCGGCATGGGCATGGTGTCGTTTATATTGTGCGACATTGCCCGGGACGCGGGGGCCGTGGTTGCCGCGGGCGTGCCCGTCGGCCGCATTCTGCCGGGTGAGGGGGTGGAATTGGAGGGCGGCGAACGCCTCCGCGCGCCCGCCGTCGTGTCGAACGCCGATCCCAGGGTGACGTCGTGCCTTCTGGGAGACCAGGCCGATGTGACCTGGAAGGCCCGTGTGGAATCCATACCCCAGACCGGTGCGACCGTCAAGATCAACTTGGGCCTGAGCGAGTTGCCGGACTTTACCAGCAGGCCTGGCACGGACGAAGATCATCACCGCGGGCAGGTAAATATCCCCTTGACTGCGCAACAGTGGCATGCGAATCACGCTTTGGCGGGGGAGGGTCGGCTGCCCCCGCGCCTATGGGAAGAACTGTACTTTCACACCGCCCACGACGGCAGCGTGGCGCCACCCGGCCGTCAAACCATGAGCATATTCGCCCAGTTCGTTCCTTACGAATTCGCGGTGGGCGACTGGGATACCCGGCGGGACGAAGTGGGCAGGCTGGCGCTGGACTCGCTCGGTCGCTTCTGCAGCAACATTCCCGACGCCGTACTGTACATGGACGTCATGGGTCCGCCGGACATCGAGAAGAAGGTGGGGCTGACCGGAGGCCATATCTTCCAGGGCGAGATACTTCCTGCCTACATGTGGGAAAGACGGCTCGAGCCCCGAACCCCTATGCCCGGGGTCTATCTCTGTGGGGCGTGCACCCATCCGGGGGGCAGCGTAATCGCCATCAACGGACGAAACGCCGCGATGGAAGTGCTGGGGATGTACGAAGGTTAGGTAACGGGATCAGTAGGCCTGGGCGTAATCAGTAGGCCTGGGCGTAGGCGACCATGCGCTCCGAAGGACCACCGCAATACGCGCAGGCACCCGTAACGGCATCCCAGTGCATGGGGACGCACCGGATCGTGTTCCGGGTCTCCTCTTTAATCGCGGCTTCGCAAGCCGGATCGCCGCACCAGTGGGCATGGATGAATCCGCCGTCGCCGTTCGCGGCTGTCACAAATGAATCGCGTTCCTGGATCTCCTGGGAACGTGATTCGCGGAAAGTCAGGGCGCGCTGGAACATGTCCCGCTGCACCGTCTGCAGCAAGTCTCCGACCCGGCCTCCCAGAGACTCGAGGGGTACAAACTCCTTCTCGCCCGTGTCCCTGCGTACGACTACGGCCTGGCCGGACGCGATATCACGCGGACCGAGTTCCACGCGCAGCGGAACGCCCTTCGTTTCCCACTCGGTGAACTTCCAGCCCAGGCCGAACTGCTCGCGGTCGTCGACCTTCACCCGCACGCCTTCCAGCGTTTCGAGCAGCCGGTCGACGGCTTCCCGGACGACGGCCTGCTCCTCGTCGGATTTCGCGATGGGAATGACCACGACCTGGTGAGGCGCCAGGCGGGGCGGCAGCACCAGCCCCCTGTCGTCGCCATGGGCCATGATGATCGCGCCGACGGTCCGGGTGCTCATCCCCCAACTCGTCTGGTACACGTACTCTCGCGAACCGTCCCGCGTCTGAAAATCGATATTGAAGGCGCGGGAGAAGTTCTGCCCCAGGTTGTGCGACGTGCCCATCTGAAGGGCCTTGCCATCCTTCATCATGCCTTCGATGGCGTAGGTCTGCAGCGCGCCTGGGAATTTCTCGGCGTCTGTTTTCGGACCGTATAGCACCGGAATCGCCATGTAGTCTTCGGCGAAGGTGCGGTATATGTCCAGGATGCGCAGGGTTTCCTCTTCTGCCTCTTCCGCCGTGGCGTGTGCCGTGTGTCCTTCCTGCCAGAGGAATTCCGTCGTGCGCAGGAAGGCCCTGGGACGGAGTTCCCACCGGAAGACGTTGGCCCACTGGTTGATGAGCAGGGGCAGGTCGCGATAGGACTGGATCCACCTGGCGTACATGTCCGCTATGATGGTCTCTGAAGTCGGGCGGACCATGAGGTTTTCTTCGAGCTTCTTGCCCCCGCCGTGCGTAACCACGGCGCATTCGGGAGAAAACCCCTCCACGTGTTCGGCTTCTTTCTGGAAGAAACTGTCGGGGATCAACAGAGGGAAATAGGCGTTCACGTGACCGGTGTCCTTGAACATCCGGTCCAGTTCCGCCACCATGTTTTCCCAAAGTGCGAATCCGTATGGCCGGATGACCATGCAGCCGCGGGTCGGCGCGTTGTCGGCCAGTTCGGCTTTCGCGATCACTTCATTGTACCAGGCTGAGAAATCGTCCGCCTGCGCGGTCAACTTTTTTGCCATTTTTCCGCTCCGGTATCCTTGAGCTGTCTTACGTTACACGCTGTAACCCGCACCGCGCCGCACCACCACCTATAACCCGGTTCGTCACGATCCGCCGGGACGGCAAGTCTACCCCGATTCCACCTTTTCGTCCGAGGTCATCGCGAGATAGAACCGCCCGATCTCCACTTCGAAATTCCGGCCGTCCGCATCCTGCATTTCATATTCGCCTTCCATGGTGCCCCACTCCGTGTCCAGGGGGCAAAGGCTCTGGTATTCGTGGCTTTCCCCCGGTTCGAACTCGGGCTGCAACCCCACAACGCCCGGGCCTCTGATTTCGCTGCGTTTTCCGTCGGCATTGATGATGACCCAGTGACGGTTGATCAGTTTCACCCACTGCTCGCTGCCATTGGTGATGACGATACGGTACGCGAACACATACTGGTCCCGCCCGGGATCGGAATGGTCGGGAAGGTAGCCAGGATAAACCTGGACACGTATACCATGGGTGATCGTGTCGGAATCCAGTGGTGTCGCCATCGAACCGCTCCGCGGAAATGACCTTGAAAATCGAAGATGCATAAGATAAATACCGGGGGATGAAACGACAAATAAAATCCGACTCGGAAATCGATCCCGGCTTCAGAGGCCGTGCCAAAAACACCTTGACACTACAGGGTCGTATCTCTATTCTGTCCACGGCATAAAACAGTATCACGCGGGGAAGAATCGGAATGGTCAATCAAGGCCTGGAAGGCGTCGTAGCCGCACAGTCGGCCATCTGTTTTATCGATGGCCAGCAGGGCAGAATGCTCTACCGGGGCCACGACATTCACGACCTGGCCACCCATTCGAGTTTCGAGGAAACCGCCTACCTGCTGTGGCACGGCATCCTGCCCGGTCCAGGCCGGTTGGCGGAACTCGAAGAGCAGCTTCTAACCGGTAGAACCCTGCCTTTCGAAGTCATGGAACTGCTGCGGGCGATTCCGCGGGACACGGCGCCCATGGACGTGCTCCGTTCCGCGGTCTCGTTCCTTGCCGCGTACGACCCGGACGTGGCGAACCATTCCCGCGAAGCGAACCTGCGCAAAGCCGTCCGCCTGACCGCCCAACTCGCATCCATAACCACGGCCTGGCACCGGATCTCGAACGACGAACCTCCTGTGGATCCGAATCCCGGTCTCGGCCACGCGGCGAATTTCCTTTACATGCTGAGCGGTGCGGAACCGGAACCCGAGCATGCGAGGGCCTTTGACGTCGCCATGATACTGCACGCCGACCATGAGTTGAACGCGTCCACCTTCTCCGCCCGGGTAACCGCGGCCACGCTTTCGGACATGCATTCTGCGGTCACGTCGGCCATCGGCACGCTCAAGGGCCCACTGCACGGAGGCGCCAACAAGGACGTGATGGATATGCTTTACGAGATCCGGGAGATCTCCCGTGCCGAGGATTACGTCAGAGAGAAACTGGCCGCGAGAGAAAAAATCCCCGGTTTCGGTCACCGTGTCTACAAGACGGAAGATCCCCGGGCGACGCACCTGCGACGACTTTCCAAGGACCTGGGCAGGAGTGCGGGCGACCTGAAGTGGTTTGAAATGTCCCGTGTGATCGAGAAAACGATGATGGAAGTGAAGGGCATTGCCTGCAACGTGGACTTCTATTCCGGTTCGGTATACACCACCATGGGCATTCCGGCTCGGTTGTTCACGCCCGTTTTCGCCTGCGGCCGCATCACCGGTTGGACCGCCCATCTCCTCGAACAGTACGCCGATAACCGGATCATCCGTCCCGTGGGAGAGTACACGGGGCCGACCGAAGCCCGGTATATACCCATGGATGGGCGCCCCGCCTGAGAAGCGGAACGCCCGATCGGTGACATGTCATATGATACAGGCTTTCCGCGCGCTGGTCTTCGCGACAACCGTCAGTGTATTTGCATTGCCGGCGTCCGGCCAGTTCAATTTCAACCTGGGCGGCGAAATAGCCCGCCCCACGTCGGGTCTTGCCAAACTGGTCGAAGAAGACTATGGTTACGGCGCCCATGCCGCCCTGACTTACTGGTTGAGTTATCGAGTCCAGTTCGTCTGCTCGGGCGGCTACATCACATACGGTAGCGAAGCGTTCGCCTCCCGCACCGAAGTGGAGGACCTGGTAGACCGGAATCTGGACGAAATAGTCGACCGGATCGAAGGCAATTACTCCAGCATACCGGTGACCACCGGGCTGCGATTCTACCCTCTGGAACGACTCTTCGTGCAGGGCTCTGCCGGCGTGGTGTACAAGAGAACGCGGCAGAAAGGCGACGCAGCCACGAATTCGGAAGAGGGCTTCGTCACTGAAAGAGAACTCATCGTGTCGCCGGGGGTCGGGCTGCTGATCGGCCGTTTCAGCCTGCAGGCGCAGTACAACGTGTCCAAGGACGACTGGAAGTGGTTGAGCCTGGGGGTGTCGATGATCTTCGGGAAGCTGTAAGGCTTCTGCTGTAAAATGCTTTCAGAATGTCGTCCTTGGAAGAAAACTCTAAACTACGCATTTGCAGACATCCGATTTTAACAGGCCCCTCCATTTACGGTAATTGCTATGCCAGTCAATAGCGAGCCATCCTTCAACGAAGCACTGGCACGTGTCCTCCGGTCGAAGAATCCTCGCTGGCGGGACACGCTTGCCGCAGAACAACACCAAACGCTAAAGGGTGGCGGTAGACCTGACGTAATACTGCGGAATCCGCGCGGTTCGGTGGTTGTCGTCGAGACCGAGTACGTTCCAGCCCGTACGGTTGAGACGGAAGCCAATGATCGCATCGGTCGAGAACTCAGTGATTCAGGCGTGGCTATTGAGCAGTGTGTCGCCGTCCGAGTACCTGATTACTTAAAAACGGTCCCTCAGCACGATCTCGACACCCGTACGGCGGTGGCGACCTACGAATTCTGCCTCTTCAGCGAAACGGACAATGCCGAGGATCCTTTGCGCTGGCCTGCGGATGGTTGGATCACAGGCGCGATCAACGATCTCGCGCTCCTGATCGAAACCGCGTCGATTTCAGAACGGATCGTCGCCCAAAGCCTGGACATTCTGGAAGATGGGATAAGCGAAACTGCCGTCCAGTTGCGCGAAGCCACTAAGGACAGACCAAACGTAAGTTCCCGCATTGCGAAAACGCTCCTGCAAGAAGACGGCGTGCAGACTTCCCGAATGGCTATGGCCATCATCGCAAATGCGCTCACTTTTCAGAGCATGCTCGCCGGGGTCTTTCACGTAAAGACGATCGACGATCTACGCCGGAACGGAGTCATCCCAAAGTCGGCGGTCCTGCGAGAATGGAAGCGCATCCTTCGAATAAACTACTGGCCCATATTCCACATTGCGAGCGAGGTCCTCAGTCCGATTCCGGATGGCATCTCCGCTCGTTTGCTGGAAAAGTTGTCGAATGTGTCGAGCGAGTTAGAAGCACACGGCATCACCCAGTCACACGACATCTATGGGCGAATGTTCCAGCGGATGATCAGCGACAGGAAGTTCCTCGCGACGTTTTACACCTTGCCCACGTCGGCGACGTTGCTCGCGGAGTTGGCAGTTGAGATGATAGACGTTGAGTGGAGCGATCCTGATGAGGTGACGAAGCTTCGCACCGCAGACTTTGCATGCGGTACGGGTACGTTGATCACGGCGCTCTATCAGGCAATGCTGGGTCGCCATCGACGTGCTGGCGGCAACGATGAGGCGATTCACAAGAGCATGATGGAGACTTCTATCTTCGCGGCCGATATCATGCCGGCGGCTACCCATCTGACCACTTCGATGTTGTCCAGTACCCATCCAACAACCCCTTTCGAGCAGACCCGTGTCCATCTCTTGCCCTACGGCCAGCAGGAGGACGACGTAGGGGCCATTACCTTCGCGCTGGGCGCGCTTGACCTGATACGAGCGCAGCACGGTACCGGACTATTCGAGAACACGGGGATCATGGTACAAAGCGGTACAGAAAGCACGCAGGACGTCATTAGAGAAGCAGGTAGATTGACGGACACATTCCTGCTTCAGCACCACTCGATGGACGTGGTTATCATGAATCCGCCCTTTACTCGCCCGACCAACCACGAAGCGACCGATGTCCCTGTACCTTCTTTTGCCGGCATGGGAAATAATGAGGCAGAGCAGGCAGCCATGTCCCAACTTCTGAGAGATATCCGGAGGGAAATTGACGATCCCGCCGGTCACGGAAACGCCGGACTCGCGTCCAATTTCCTTGACCTCGCTGACGCCAAGATCCGTCCCGGCGGCTTGCTTGCGCTCGTGATGCCACTCAGCCTTCTTCAAGGCAACGCGTGGAAGGCAAGCCGCGACCTACTGCAGGCAAAGTATGAGAGCGCAGTGGTCGTCAGCCTAGCATCCGTAGTTCGAGACAGTGCGGTATCATTCTCGGCCGATACCGGAATGGGAGAGGTGTTGTTGATCGCACGACGCAGAACCGTACCAGACAGTCCAGAGCACACGAAAACTGAAGAGACAGTCGATACGGTTACCTATTCGCGCTGCGAAAGCCGCCGGCATCGGGAACCGAGGCAACAGGGATCGCATCGGCGATTCGTGACGCGATCCAGCAGGGCACCTCGCGAATCGCCATTGGAAACGCCCGTTACGGTATTCTCACACGAGGTACCTGGGACGAGGGCCACTGCGCGTCAGTGATAAATGCTGAACTCGTAGATACCGTGAGAAACCTGCAAGATAGCAAACTGAAATTGCCTCGAATGGCTCAAGCGTATTCGGTTCCAACAACGATGCTGGGCGAGTTGGGAAAACGGGGCTTGGTTCACCGAGATATCAATGGGATTGAAAGAAAATCCGTTCAAGATCAACAGGAATCAAAACGGTATTTTCGCGGTCCGTTCGATATCGTACATACGACAGACGAACCGACCTTTCCGGTTCTCTGGGGACATGCCACTGACCGCGAACGTTGCATCGTGGTTCAGCCTGACAGTGCAGGAATAATTCGCGAAGACTGTGAAGACGGCGCGCACGATGCCTGGAGAACGGCGACCAGGCTCCACTTCAGTCTCGACTTTCGCCTCAACTCACAATGCCTCGCCGCGTGCCTTACTCCAACCGAAACACTGGGAGGAAGAGCATGGCCCAATTTCCAGATGGACAGCCGTAGGAATGAGACTGTTACCGCGCTGTGGGCTAACACAACGCTGGGACTGATACTGTTCTGGTGGGCAGGTACCGTTCAGCAAGCAGGACGAGCCAACCTTACCATCAGCAGGTTGCCCGAACTGCTCACGCTGGATGCGCGTACGCTGACAGACGCGCAGCACAAGCAGGTAGATCTGATCTTCAAAGAGTTTGAGAAACGCCCACTGTTGCCAGGAAACGAGGCGTATCGGGACGCGAGCCGACAGGCGCTGGATGAGGCCGTGCTCATTGGCCTCATTGGACTGCCTGAATCAATTCTCGATCCTCTCGCGGTGCTTCGCCGGCAGTGGTGCAGTGAGCCGACCGTGCATGGTGGGAAAAGTACGCGACCCAATTGAATAGTTTTACGATAGTACTCAAACCCCAAAATGCAGTTGGCTTCCATATAGCACCGCATTCTAATTGATCATGAATTGCGATGGTAATATGAGTTCATCTAAAATCAGACCTGCTGAAAAACCGCTCGCAATGTTTGTAAGTAGTGTGATGGATGATGACCTTCAACCATATCGAGATACAGCAGAATCCCTGATCAATTCCAGGTTCCTCACGTCTTGGGTTTTCGAATACACCCCCGCGAGTTCTGAATCATTAGACGAGTCCTATTTACGACACGTAAGAAATGCGGATTTCGTAATATGGATAGGTGGTGAAAAAACATCGAATCCTGTGAAGCGGGAGGTAAATGAAGCAATCATTCATCAAAAACGCCTGTTGGTTTTTCTACTACCTGCTAACACTAGAAATGCTGGTACTGAGGAGATAATTGAGACTATCAGTTCAAACAAAGGTCCAAAGTGGTGTAAACTGGACGATCGAAATATCGAAACATTTGAGGAAGCACTTGACTATACGATACAGGACGAATTTGCTCGGGCGATTAGAAATGATCATAGTTGGCAACGAATCGGCACATTGGAACGACTAAACCGCGACTCTCGAGCAAGGTCTTTGTCCAGATTCATGGCATCCGGCCTTTCACGAAATCAAGCAAATCGTATGTTTAAGAAGGTTTCCGATCTTCCTGTCTTAGCATCGCCTGAGTTACCGAAAGAAGGCGAGGTGAGTTTACTTGTTGGGACGCTGGGATCCGGAAAGTCATTCACGGCTGAAAAAGTGTATCAGGAGGTCCTTGATCAATCTAGATCTCCGTTGGCTCCTGTACCTTTCTACATAACTGCACGTCATGTTAGAAATGGTTTGGATTCTTACATCAAACAACTCAATCCTGAGTTAGGTGACGTCACTTCAATTGGCGCCTCCATAGTAATTGATCAAATTGACGATCTTCCCAATTCCGATTCACGCCGACTGTATGAAGAAGCGCTTGCTCTCACGTTATCGTGGCCCAAGACGAGGGTTCTACTCGTTAGTCGTCCTCAGCCGTGGAGCCGAGACTGTGTTGCTACTACACATGTAAGGGAGATGTCGTTAGAGGAAGTTGAA
This sequence comes from uncultured Gemmatimonadota bacterium, assembly GCA_951812955.1. Taxonomy (GTDB): domain Bacteria; phylum JAAXHH01; class JAAXHH01; order JAAXHH01; family JAAXHH01; genus JAAXHH01. The sequence goes on from OX638340.1 coordinate 1,079,212, forward strand.
ACTGTGGTAGAACTCGTGTCGGATTCAATTCGTTCCCAGCTTCTTTGGATAATGCCTCATGCTTTACGTCGATCCGTTCAACGCCCTCTTTTCGCGATCCTGCTTGCCAAGTATCTCGAATCTAATGAAGATCAAGTTCCAATTTCTATGGCTAAGTTACTCGACCGGATGGTACGCGAAGCTGTCGAGAACGCTGGCACTGAAAGCAATCAGTCGATAGAAAAGATGCTGAGGTCTTTGGCTGTAAAACTGACAGACGGCCATGCCGATGTGAAACTGACGGATCTTACTATACCAATATCCGATAGAAACAGACTCTTAAATACACATTTGGTATATGAGGAATCTGAACGTCTGGATTTTGCCTTGCCTATCTTGCGGCAATGGTTCGCATTTGATGCCATATGTCAAAAAGAAGTAGATATCGTAGAATTATCACTTGATGCGGGACGACTCGATAAGTGGGAAGATGTATTAACCACTGCAGTTGAACTCGCCACTAATCAGATTGATGACATAGTAGAACCCATTGTCGTCAATAACCCATCTGTAGCGTCAGTCATTCTCGACAGTGCATTCGGCCATCTGTGGTATAGTAGTCCTGATTCTGATCTATCTGCCGACACGTTCGGGAAACATATTCGAAGGGCAATGACGGCATTTGCCAAAGGCATAGGCCCTCTAAGTGGGCTAATTGCTCCTGTGAATGAACAAGGAGAAGTAAAACCGCTCGGTGTAGCCAAATTGAACGAAGGCTATTACAAGACGAGTTGGTATGAGGGATCATCTGACATAGAAAACGTAGTCGGGGTTTCTTCGGAAGATGATTTGGCGATTTCTGATTGGCCCCACATTTTCTCGCGAACAAGGATAGACTCACCTGCGTGGGCTTGGCTGGATGTCAAGCACCAGTTGAGGGAGCGTTTGGAAAAACTACTAAATTGTTACGGTTTTCCTATTCGAAATACCTTCTTCTTGCATGAATCAGCTTGGGAATTAGCATCCTCGGCATTGAACCGACATTCGCAGTTAGAACCCCAAGTCTCTAGTGATGAAATGAATGACGTGCTCCGATGGATCCAGAAAAGACCTTCGACCATGCTTCGACAATTTAGTCCAGAGACCGTAGTGTTAGCAGCAACGTACCTACAAGGACTCATTGACAAAAACAGGCCACTCCGAGCACCGTGGCCTGGGCCTGATCAGGCTTTGTCTAGTAGTAAGTGGGTGTGGGAACTGTATTCTCCTGAGAGGCTTCGCAAAAGGCTTCAACGCGTCTTAAGTGCATCTTTAGAAATGTATCAGGAAATCGTATCCAAATGGTTTATCACTATGTCCAACAGATTCGAGTTATTTTCACTAAATCCAGTACGTCTTGTTGGTTACTTATACGTGCCTGAAGGAAAAACTTCCGACTTGAGAAGTGAACCATCCGTAACGTTCTATTTTGAACCGATTCGGGGACATGTGTCGTCAAGTGTGGATATCTTTCTCGGTTCAATTCCGTTAGCAGAATTAGAGTCAACTGTACTTAAAGTCAATCCAAATGCTATCACAATATGTACGTCTATGGTTGTCAGTATTTTCGGCAGACGTCCAGCAACTGATCAGGCTTACGATTGGCTGAAAGACGGTTTACGTTCCGCCAAGTGGGACTAATTCATTCAGTTTCAGATACCTTTGATTCATGGCTTACGAATCCCGTATGACCGAATTCAGGAAAGCGAGAGACCGCGGTGCCAAATACCTGCTTCGCCAGGTACACGCGGACGGCAGTTTCGGCAATCCCGTTCTCGGCGTAACCGAATACTACAAGGCGCCGGCCGCGTTTCTCGTGTGTGGACTGTCCCATGCCGCGAATCGACAGCTAAACTGGATCAGGCACAACGGCTTCCTGCCGAACGGTGATTTCGGTCCAAGACCCGCCAGCGAACGCAACAGTTACTATTACACCTACCACAATGCCTGGGTGATCAAGGCGGCCCACCGCATGGGCGCTTTCGACCTCGCCCGGCGCGGCATGGACTTCCTCCTCGGATTCCGCGACCCGGCCAGCGGCGGTTTCTACTCCCACCCGATGGCGCGCGACGATACGACCGAGCAGGACCTGTGGGTCGTGAGCGGCATAGGCTGGTGCGCCGTTTACACCGGAAAGCTGGACGTGGCCAGGGGCATCGGCCGCTGGATGCGTCGCCTGATGGAGGATCAGCCCGATTACCCCAGTGCGTTGTGGACGGTCTACAGCCGCGACCGCGGACTGATCACCGAGGTGCTGGACGGCGACGATTTCAGGTACGTGCTGACTCGGGACGAGTCGCGCGACCAATCCTTCTACCACCCAGGCATCGCGGCTGGCTTCCTGTGCCGCCTCTACATGGCCACGGGCGAGGAGGAATGGCTGGATCTCGCGAGGGAGTACATGCGGTTCTGCGAAAACGTGGGGGACTATCACTTCAAGTTGCTGCGCGCGGGCAAGGTCGGTTGGGCTGGCGCGATGCTCTACACGCTCACGGGGGAAGTAAAGTACCGCGACATGGCGGTCAGGGTAGGAAACAACCTGGTCCAGGCCCAGTTGGCAAACGGCGCATGGGCCTGGCCGGAGATGGGGCTGACCGGACCGCACAACGACATCACGGCCGAAATGGTCGTATGGCTCGACGAGATCCACCAGGCGGTTGGCGACGGCTAGGCCGCGTTACCTGGATGCTCCCGAACGACCACGGCCCTGGCGTGCCGGTCCTCCACCGATAAACGGCGGGCAACGCCCGCCCTGAGCAGCGCGATATCCCCCGGTTCGAGCGAAAAGTCCCGTCCATCCAGTGCTAGTCGCACGACCCCGTTCAGTACCATCCAGTGCTCTTGCCGGTCCGTTGCGGTATCTCCAAGGTTATTCAACTCATCGTATCCCTGCAACCGCCATTCGGAGATGGGACACCTCGGACCGGGATCTGAAATGGGGCCGGTATTCATGTTGCCGGGAACGACGAATCCGGGCACGGTTGGCTCGGGCGGGCCATATTCTTCTACGGTCAGGTGAAGCGGTCGCTGTGCTCTTTCCAGCCGCGTCACGATGGCGTTGTTCTCGTAGGGCGTGAACATCTGGAACTGGTGCACGCACCCCATGGGCGTATAGACCAGGGTATTGGGCGTGATTTCGTATCGGACGCCGTCCAGCCGGACCTCCCCGTAGCCCGTTGTGAACAGCCAGATTTCGTCGTTGTCGTGGTAGTGGGGCTCGACACCGGTCCCGGCTCCGCCGTCCGGAAAGTGCCGGTAGCAGTTCAGGGCGGTCCATTCCGGGAACACGCCCTGTTCCCAGTAAGTCTGGTTCGAGTTGAGCGAACGTATCATGTATCGGGGGGCGTCTATGACCATGCTGCCTCGACTTTCGACGGGTTGAAGCCACCAAACTTCCGAATGTCTGCGATTCATCAGGCGATCAGGCGACATCGCCTGTCTGCTCGAGATCGTAACCAGACTAATGAAGACTGCGCCTTGAATTTACCGGTTCAATCTGTGTAAATTACGCCCCATCGTCTGACATATGGCAAGCACAACTTCGCTGATTCAGCGAATGGGTGCTGAAGGGAATCCGTTTAGCCAGTCCGGACTCACCTTAAAAAAAGTAACTTCAATCACTTGTCTGCCCGCTGCCTTGAATACCGGGCAGCCAACCTGCGAGCGCACCCATGACAGCCGACAATCCAATTGAACGGATGGAAGCGCGAATCCGGGAGGCTGGCGACCTTGCCGCCGCATTCGCCCGCGACCCGCACCGCCCCGCCTACCACTTCACGCCACCAGCGGCGTGGATGAACGATATCAACGGAGCCCTGTTCTGGAAGGGGAGGTACCACATCTTCTACCAGTATAATCCGCACGGCGCGTACTGGCATCTCATCCAGTGGGGCCATGCCTCCAGCGCCGATCTCGTGCACTGGGTCCACCATCCGGTGGCGTTGACCCCGGATGCGGATGGACCGGACCGGAAGGGCTGCTACAGCGGGGGCGCACTGGTCAGCCGTGAAGGTGTTCCGGTCCTGATCTACTATGGCAACCCCGATGGCCTCTGCATTGCCCGCAGCAACGACGACCTGCTGATCGAGTGGACGAAAGACCCGGACAATCCAGTCATTCCCCAACCCGCCGAAGGGAGTGCCGACTTCGGCCGTTACACCATCCACGACCCCTGCGGGTGGCTGGCAGACGACCAGTATTACGCCGCCGTCAACAAGAGCGACCCGCAAGACCAGGGGGACGCGGCATACCTTTTCAAGTCACCTGACCTGCGCACATGGGAGTACGTGGATTTGTTCTATCGGTCGCGGCGGGAGTGGACCGAAGGGGGCGAAGACTGCGCCGTGCCGGATTTCTTCCCGCTCGGTGACCGTCACATGCTGCTCTTCTGCAGCCATCTGCAGGGAAGCCAGTATTACATCGGCCAGGTCCGGGACGAACGGTTTTATCCCGAGATACACGGGCGCATGAGCTGGGAGGGGGGTCATCTCGGCGGACCGCGGACCCTGCTCGACGCAACCGGCAGGCGCATCTTCTTCGACTGGGTCCGCGAACTGCGCGGAAACGAGCGTGAGCGCGCCTCGGGATGGTCAGGCGTAATGACTGTTCCACGGATGTTGTCGCTGGATTCTGGCGGCCGGCTGCAAATCGATCCAGTCCCGGAGCTGGAAGTGTTGCGGATGGATGCCCACCGGCTTGAATCCATGGACGTGGCCGCCGATTCCGAAACGGCGGTCGAGGGAATCGGCGGCGACTGCCTGGAATTGGCCGTTGAGATTGATCCGTTGAAAGCGCGGGAAGTAGGGCTGAAAGTGCGGCGCTCCCCTGGGGGCGAGGAGGAAACCGCGGTCTCATTTAACTCAGATGCCGCCGTGCTTCGGGTCGAAGTCGGCCGGTCGTCGCTCGACCGCGAAATACGTTACACGCGATACCGCCGACACCAGCCGCATCTTTCGGAGCGCGAGCGGTATGTCACCGCCCAGGAAGGGCCGTTCGAGTTGGCGCCGGGTGAACCACTGACGCTGCGCATCTTCCTCGACCGTTCGATCCTCGAGGTCTTTGCCAACCGAAGGCAATGCATTACTCAGCGCATCTATCCGACGCGGGCCGACAGCACAGGCATCAGCCTGTTTGCACGCGGTGGCGCGGCCAGATTAAGGTCACTGCAGGCCTGGACCCTCGCCCCGATACACATATGACCTCTGCCGCCCCCAGCACACCCAGGCACCGCCCACAGGGCATGAAATCTCAATTGACAAAAACTCCTGCGAACGACTACTTGTTCAGGCTTAAATCCACTTGTTTATTGACCCTTTGGGCGTGTCGAAACCCGTCGGCCCACTGGACGTGTAGTTTGGCACCGGATCCTCGTTCAAGGAAACACCTATGTCCATATCGGATGCATTCAGACTGGATGGCAGAACCGCTCTCGTAACCGGCTGTCGCAGAGGGATCGGAAGGGGACTTGCAGAGGGGCTGGCCGAAGCCGGCGCGGATATCGTGGGCGTGAGCGCGTCGATGGAGCCGTCCGGAAGCGAAATAGAAGGAGCGGTCACGGCCCTTGGCCGGAAGTTTACCGGGTATAGCGCGGACCTCAACGACCGGGACGCGCTGTATGATTTCATTCGCAAGGTCAAGCGCGATTTTCCGGCCATCGACATCCTCGTCAACAACGCCGGCCTCACGCTGAGGGCGCCGGCCGCGGAGCATTCCGACGAGTACTGGGACACGGTCATGAATGTGAACCTGCATGCGCCGTTCATTCTCAGCCGGGAAATCGGCCGGGACATGGTAGCCCGCGGCAAAGGCAAGATCGTGTTTACCGCTTCCGTGCTTTCCTTCCAGGGCGGCATCACCGTGCCCAGTTACGCGGCCTCCAAGGGGGCGATCGGCCAACTGGCCATGGCATTGTCCAACGAATGGGCCTCGAAGGGTGTCAACGTCAACGCCATCGCGCCCGGTTATATCGCAACGGACCTCACGTCGGCCCTGCAGACCGACCCGGAGCGGTCCCGGTCCATTTCCGAACGGATCCCTGCGGGCCGCTGGGGCACGCCGGAAGACCTGAAGGGCGCCGTGGTATACCTGTGCTCGGACGCGTCCAACTACGTCAATGGGACGATCCTGACTGTAGACGGCGGCTGGATGGGCCGCTGACCTCCCGTCAAAGCCGATGAATCGGCCGGCGTTTATGATGCCCGCCGGGTCGACGCCCCGGATGCTTCGAAACTACGCCACGTCCAACGACGACAGGACGACAGAAGGACGATAGGTTCAGATGGGCCAATGCGTATTCTGTAACCAGCCAGCCGGATTTCTCAGGAAACAGCACAGCGCGTGCAGGGATCGCCACGAATCCGGCAAAAGAGAAATCGTCGCGCTGGTCAGCGAAATCGGCACACCGGAACGTGATCTGGCCCGGCTGGAGACGCAGGTCGGAGAAATCGCCGCGGGGTGTTTCGTGGACAACTTCATGCTGCGCGATCTCGTGGTCAGAGGTTGGGAAAGCGCCGTGGATGTCGCCTTCGAAGACCACGTGATATCGGAGGAAGAAGAACGGCTGCTCGCGGAGTTGAAGCGCCACTTCGGGCTCTCCGACGAGGTGGTGGACCGGAATGGCGCCCTGAGCAGAATGAGGAAAGGAAAGGTAATCCGGGAACTGCTGGAGGGCAACTTCCCGGACCAGTTCGCCACCTCTGGTCCCCTGCCCTTCAATCTGCAAAAGACGGAACAACTCGCCTGGGTGTTCGAGGGCGTCAAATACCACGAGCACAAGAAACGCACCGAATATGTCGGCGGTTCCAGCGGGGTGAGCTTCCGCGTCGCGAAAGGCGTCTATTACCGTACGGGAGCGTTCAAGGGGCGCCGGGTCGAGACCATGGAGCAGGTCCACGTGGATTCCGGCCTCCTCGGCATGACCAGCAAGCATCTCTACTTCGTCGGCGAGCATAAGCGATTCAGGATCCGGTTCGACAAGATCATCTCGTTCGAACCGCTGGAAGACGGGATCAGCGTGCAGCGTGACGCCATGACCGCGACGCCGCAGACTTTCATAACCGGTGATGGCTGGTTTACGTACAACCTCGTCGCGAACCTGGCGCAGATGTAACCTGCGCCGGCAAATTTCTGAGAAGACCGTTTATGGCGTCGCCTTACGCACATCTGTTGACCGATAACGAAAAGTGGCATTTCGACCTTCAGGGATACCTTCACCTGCGCGGCGTGATCGCGCCGGAGCGCCTGGGCCGTATCCTGGAGGTGGTCGATCACTGGCTGTCCGCCGACGAATACGAGATCCCCGCGCCGGTTTTAAGGCATCGACAGGAGCCCTACAAGACACACCTGGACCACATCCAGTACGGGCACAGGCTGTTCCAGGAACTGAACGCCGATCCGGAGATCATCCGCGTGGTCGCGGGACTGACCATGGGCATGCCACGGCTGTTTCACTGCAACTTCACGAAAATGGACCGCGCCGCGCCGGGCGACGCGGACGTTCAGGCCTATCACAGGGATGACAGCGGCTTCAAGTTCCCCCCGGGCTTCAGGAATCCCCACAACGATTACCAGGCGGCGGGCGGGGAGATCTACTGCAGCCACCTGGCCACGTGGATCGCGCTGGCGGATGTACCGGCGGGCACCGGGTTCAGCCTGGTGCCGGGCAGCCACAAGTCGGCCTTCGGCACGCCGGACGCACTGAAAGTCGGCGACTATCTGCCCGTATCGATCACCGTGCCCATGGACGCGGGCGACGTCCTCATTTTCTCGACCCACTTGTTGCACGATGCCGCGGCCTGGACCCAGGACTATCCCAGGATGAACATCTTCCAGCGCTATCAGTTCAGCGCCTATTTCAACGAAAGCGGCAAAGGCGGACTGCCCATCGACGAATACCGGGATCAGATCACCGAAGAGGAGTACGAACTGGAATCGCTCAGCAAAGACGAAAAGGCCGCCGTAACCCGGATGCGGCGTCACTTCGGACTGTAGTCAACCCACAGGAGACGGCCATGGCGTGGATACGCACCATTGACGAATCGGAAGCGGAAGGTCAACTGGAAAGAATATACCAAGGATCGATGCGATCCTGGGGAGGCGTGGACAACATCATCAAGGTCCACAGCCTGAACGTGCAGGCGCTGAGAGCGCTTATGACCTTCTACAAGGGCCTCATGCACGGGGACTGCGACCTCACGCTGGGGCAGCGGGAGATGATCGCGACGACCGTCTCGGTTCTGAACGAGTGCGAGTACTGAATCCGCCATCATGGGGAGGGGCTCCTCAGAGAGATCGACGACAGGGAACTGGTGGATGCGATCAAGAGAGACTACCGCGAAGCGAACCTGGACGACGGCGACCGCGCCATGCTGGACTACGTCCGGAAACTCACCCTGGCGCCCGCTTCCACTTCCGAATCGGATATCGAGCAGTTGAGGCAGGCGGGTTTCGGAGACAAGGCGATCCTGGAGATCAACCAGATCACGGGTTTCTTCGCCTGGTGCAACCGGACGGTGGACGGCCTGGGCGTGGAACTTGAGGCATTCTGGGACGAACCGAACGCGACGAATGTTTGACGGATGTGTAGCTGCGTGGAAACCTGGAAAGTCACGCAGCCGCAATCGATTTTGAATGTAGATCAGCGATTTCGGGGAATAATGAGTACTTTCGAAGTCATACCGACCGGACGCGCGCTAGGCGCGGAAGTTATAGGCTTGGATCTGCGCCGCGAATTGGACGAGTATACCGTTGGCAGGCTTCGTGCGGCATTCCTCGATCACTGCGTGCTGTTCTTTCGAGGCCAGGAGATCAGTCAGGCGGATTTGGTCCGGTTCACCCGGTATTTCGGCAACCCGGTTCCCCATGTAAGGCCGCAGCCGGATCGGCCGATCGAGGAGATCTTCGTCATCTCAAACGTGACCGAGGACGGCAAGCCCATCGGTGCGCTCGGCAGTGAAGGGATTCCTTTCCATTCCGATTTGTCCTACCTGCCTGAGCCGGGGACTGTTTCGCTGCTGTACGCGCTGGAGATCCCCGACGAAGGGGGCGAAACGATGTGGGCCAACGGATACGCGGCCTACGAGGCGCTGGACCCCGACATGCAGACCCGTATCAACGGTCTGAGCGCAGTCCATCGCCATCCTATCGACGCGCTGAATACGCCCGAACCTACCACGCATCCGGTCGTCCGAACCCATCCGGAAACGGGCCGCGAAGTGATCTACGTCAGCCCTCACCTGACCTATCGTATCACCGGTATGGAACGGGAGGTCGGCCAGGCCCTGCTGGACGAATTGATCGCCCACGCTACTCACTCGCGATTCGTTTGGAAGCACATTTGGCAAGTAGGCGACCTGGTCATGTGGGACAACCGTTGCACCATGCACCGCCGCACGCCGTTCGACGACCGACAGCGCCGGGTCATGTGGCGCACGCAGGTGTTCGGGGCGGGTACGGTATAGATGGCGAGGCATTGCGCACAGGCCATATACGGCCTGCTGTCAGGCGGCCTGGATCGGCCGGGACTCGGCAGGTCGGCCGGGACGCGGCCCCGCCGGCCAGGCGGAACTTAGCCGGCCCGGATCAGCCGGGACTCGGCCCGCAGAACGAACCGCATCACGTCCACTAATGACTGAACGCCACCGGTTCGAACCCAAACCGGTCCTCTCCCTCGCACGAAATCCTGCCCGATGAGACGCTGGCATCATGATCCAGGACGATAATCCAGCCCTCGTCGGCCGCCTGCCGGAGGAGGCGCATCTTGGCTGTCATGGTGTCGTATGGGAACAGGTCGTAGGCCATGTTGTACGGGGCACGCAGGTGGGTCGTCATGGGCAGGATGTCACCTGAATATACCGCCCTGGTGTCGCCGGATTCCACCTTCACCAGTTGATGGTACCGGGTATGGCCGCCGGTCACCTCCACCCGGATCCCCTCCTCGATCTCCGCATCGCCTTCCACCAGGGTCAGCACGCCAGCTTCCATGAGGGGCTGGTAGTTCTCGGTGCGATAGGTAGTCTTCATGGTACCGTAATCGTTCAGCGCGTCCTCCCATTCGCCCCTCTGAACTACGTACTGCGCGTTGGGAAACGCAGGAACGACCCGGCCCTCCTCGTCCGTTCGAGTCGCGCCGCCCGCATGGTCGAAATGGAGGTGGCTCAGGATGACGAGATCGATGTCTTCCGGGCATACGCCCCAGGCCGACAAAGACCCCAAGACGGTCGTACCCGACATCCCGTAGATGCCCCGGTCACGGTCGGTCATCTTGTCGCCGTAGCCCGTGTCTACCAGGATAAGCCGGCCGTCCTTCCTGATGAGGAGGCAGTTGGTGTCGTTGGTGATCCGGTTTTTCTCGTCGGGGGGACAGATCTTCTCCCAGAGCGGTTTCGGAACGATCCCGAACATGCTCCCGCCGTCCAGTTTGAACACGCCGCCGCTGACGACAGATAACTCCACTTCATGCTCCTTTTCTGACACGCTCGATTTTCAGGTTTTCTGACCCCACATTATAGCGACGGGCGGGAAGATTGTCATGGCAAATGTGCATTGAGGTTGTCCCCCGGTCAGGTTTTCCCTTTCTTTGAACCAGGGTGTGTAACGAAGACCAATAACCGGTACCTGTCATGTCCCTCTACGAATACATTGCCGCGGCGCCCAAGGCGGAGCTGCATGTGCACCTGGAAGGTTCCATCCAGCCTTCCACCTTCCTGATGCTGGCGAGACGCCACCGGGTCGACCTGCCGGCAGATACCGAGGAAGGATTGCGTAACTGGTACCGGTTCAGGGACTTCCATCATTTCATCGAGGTGTATGTCGCGATAACACGCTGCCTGCGAACCGTCGAGGACTTCGAGCTGATCGTGTACGAATTCGGCGCCGACATGGCGCGGCAGAACATCCGGTACGCGGAGGTCACCTTTTCGCCGAGCACCCACCTATGGATCAATGGGGTCGACCAGGATGTGTGGTTCACGGGACTAACGGAAGGTCGCCGCCGGGTGAAAGCCTCTTTCGGCGTCGAGATCAACTGGGTGTTCGACCTGGTGCGCAACGACTATCCCGAGCGGGGGCGATTCGATTACACGACCGATGTCGCCATCGAGGGGATGGATGACGGGGTGATCGCCCTGGGCCTGGGCGGCATGGAGGAAGGCTACCCTCCCGGACCGTTCGAGCCGTGGTTCGACCGGGCCAGGACAGCCGGCCTGCGCAGCGCGCCTCACGCGGGAGAGCACGTTGGCCCCGAGAGCATCTGGAGCGCGATTGAAGACCTGGGCGCCGAACGCATCGGCCACGGCGTCCGGGCCATCGAGGATCCAAAGCTGGTTTCCTACCTGGCGGAACATCGCATTCCGCTCGAAATAAGCCCCACGAGCAACATTTGCCTTGGTCTCTATCCCGATGCAGCTTCCCATCCCATGAAAGCACTCCACGAAGCGGGGGTAATCGTCACCGCCAATTCGGACGATCCTCCGCTGTTCAATACCACACTGACCGAGGAACTGGCGCTACTGGCCGACCCCTGGGGATTTTCCAGGGAAACCATCGACGAGATCCTGCTGAACGGGGTGCGCTACAGCTTTCTGCCGGAGGACAGGAAACGGTCCATGGAAGCATATTTCCAGGAAGAGATGGGGGTGCTGCGTGAAGAGATGCGCGATCCGCGGGACCAGCCTGGCACCTGACCAACCTGGCGCGTGACCAATCTGGCACCTGACCAGACGACCAGACCATCAAATCAGATCGTCAGACCAGGTGGCACGCCGCCCTGTGGCCATTACCCTTGTCTTCCAGCGCGGGGACTTCGGTCTTGCATCGGGCTTCCGCCAGGGGGCACCGGGGATGGAAGGGACACCCCGGGGGAAGGTCGGCCGGGTTGGGCACGTCGCCCTTGAGGATGGTCCGGTCGCGTTCCAGCGTAGGGTCGGGCAGGGGCACGGCCGAGAGCAGGGCCGTGGTGTAAGGGTGAAGCGGCTTCGCGTAGAGCTGATCTCTTGTGGCCGTTTCCACGATTTTGCCGAGATACATGACGGCCACCCGGTCGCTGATATGCCGCACCACGCGAAGGTCGTGGGAAATGAAAAGATAGCTCAGTCGGAACCGTTCCTGCAGCACCTTGAGCAGGTTGATGATCTGTGCCTGGATCGATACGTCCAGCGCCGAGACCGGCTCGTCGGCAATGATCAGTTCAGGCTGGACGGCCAGGGCACGGGCAATGCCGATGCGTTGTCGCTGGCCGCCGCTGAACTCATGGGGATACCGGCGTACGTGCGCGGGATTCAGGCCCACCGTTTCGAGCAGGTCGGCCACGCGGTCTCCCGCTTCTCCCCGCGTACTCAATCCATGAACGGTAAGCGGTTCCCGGAGCAGGGAACCCACGGTCATGCGGGGGTTGAGGGAGCCGTAGGGATCCTGGAATACGATCTGCATCTGGCGGCGGAGCCGCCGGAGATCGCCCTTCTTCATGGAGAAAACTTCGTGCGGCCTTCGTTCCTGACCGTCCTCGAGTGCGGTATGGAAGGTGGCGGTTCCCGCGGACGGATCGATCAGGCGCATGATTGCCCGCCCTATCGTGGTCTTGCCGCACCCGCTTTCACCCACCAGGCCCAGCGTTTCGCCTCGCTGAAGCGAAAGATCTACGCCGTCTACGGCCTTGATCACCGTCCGGCGACGCCGCAGCAGTCCGCCTCCTACGGGGAAGTGTTTCTTCAGACCCTGTACCTCTAACAACAATTCAGTCGATTCCGTCATTTCCACACTCCGTCATTTTCCCCACTCGGTCACTTTTCCCACTCGGTCAGGCCATATCCTTCTGCGAAACCCGCTGCCATTCGCCGCAGCGGACCACGTGGTGGCCTTCCACATCCAGCAACGCCTGCGGCCGATCGCAGACTTCCGCCGCGAAATCGCAGCGCGGCGCGAATCGGCATCCGGCAGGAAAGCGCACGGGGTCGGGTACCGTGCCCTCGATGGTCAAAAGTTCCTCGGTACTCGAACTCATGGTCGGCACGGACGCGAGCAACCCGCGGGTGTAGGGATGGCGGGGACTGCCGAATAACGTTTTGACGTCGGCCTGTTCCACGACCTGGCCCGCGTACATGACCAGTACCTCGTGCGCCATCTCGGCCACGATGCCCAGGTCATGGGTAATCAGCATCAGTCCCATGCCCAGTTCTTCCTGCAGACGGCGCAGCACATCGAGAATCTGTGCCTGAATCGTTACGTCCAATGCCGTCGTCGGTTCGTCGGCGATCAACAGCTTGGGATCGCAGGAGATGGCCATGGCGATCATCGCGCGCTGGCGCATGCCACCGCTGAGTTCATGGGGATAGCTTCCGGCCCGTTCTTCCGGCAGTGGGATGTCGACCAGGTCCAACAGCTCTACCGCCCGCCGCCAGGCCTCCTTCCGGTCCGCGCCCCGGTGAAGGCGGATAGCTTCGGCGATCTGTTCGCCGACAGTGAATACCGGGTTGAGGGAGGTCATCGGTTCCTGGAAGATCATGGCGATGTCGTTGCCCCGAATGTCCCGGATCTGGCGTGACGTGAGTTGCAGCAGGTCCCTGTCCTCGAAAAACACCTCGCCACCGGCGATGCGGCCGGGAGGTTGCGGGATCAAGCCCAGGATTGAATAAGCGGTCATGCTTTTGCCACATCCGGACTCTCCCACGATACCCAGCGTCTTGCCGGTCTCAACCTCGAAACTGACGCCGTCGACGGCCCGTACCACGCCGCTCTCGGTGTCGAAGTAAGTCTTCAGGTCGCAGACGCGCAGGATTGTATTCGGCATGCTACTCCTATGCGGCTTCGCGCTGCCTCGGGTCGAGGGCGTCGCGCAGTCCGTCTCCCAACAGGTTGTACAGGGTTACCGTGATGAAAATGGCGAATCCGGGCACGATCACCAGCCACCAGGCCGCGACATTGCTTCTTGCGCCGGCCAGCAGCGAGCCCCATGTGATGGCCTCGGCGGGTACGCCGATGCCCAGGAAGCTCAATCCCGATTCGGCCAGGATGGCGCCGGCCACGCCGAACGCCGCGGGAATCAGCACGGGCGCGATGGCGTTGGGCAGGACGTGTACCGCCATGATGCGCATGTTCGAACAGCCCAGGGCCCGTGCGGCCGCGATGTAGTCGAAGGCCCGGATCTGGAGGAACTGGGACCGGGTCAGCCGGGCGATACCCACCCATCCCGTGAATCCGATGATGATCATGATCCAGAAGAGACTCGGCGGGAAGAAGGCCGCCGCGGTGATAATCAGGAAGAAGGGAGGTATCGCCGCCCAGAGTTCGAACACCCGGGACAGAAACAGATCCGTCCATCCGCCGAGGAATCCCGCCAGCGCGCCGAGTCCCACGCCGATGAGCAGGGAAATGCCCACCGAAACCAGCCCGATGGTCAGCGAGTACCGCGTGCCGTGAATAAGTCCGGACAGCACGTCACGGCCAAGACGGTCCGTGCCAAAGAGATGGGCGCCTCCCGGCCGTTCGTAGCGTTCGCCGAGCTGGATCTCGTCCGGCGCGTAGGGGATGATGGGAAACACCGCGTCGCTGTAGGCGTACCGCTTGAAGTTCTTCCGCGTCCGCAACTCCTCCGGCCAGTCCATCAGCCCGGTATACACCGCGTACTGGCGAAACGCAGGGAAGTAGGTTTCTCCCTCGTACACCATATAATACGGCTTGTTGCCGGCGACCAGGTCGGCAGAAAGCGCGACTATGGCCATGACAGCAAGGACATAGAGACTGTACAGCGCCGGACGGTTCTTGCGGAACTCCTTGCGCGTCAACCGCCAGAAGCTCTCGCCGCCTTCATTCATCACCGCATCGAAGGGCATGCCGTTCTCCGCCGTTTTTTCATTTCTGGTGTCCGGATTCGATCCCACTGCCTATCTCCTAACCCTGCAACTGGTCGAAAGTGATTCTTGGATCGACTACTTTGAGCAGTATGTCCGCCACCAGGATGCCCAGGAGCGAAAGCAGGGAGCCGATGGTGAAAATCGCCATGACCATGGGATAGTCCCTGTTCAGCACCGACTCGAATCCGAGCAGTCCCATACCGGGTATGGTGAATATCGTTTCGATGAACACGGACCCCGCGATCAAGGCCGGTAGCAACCCGGCGGACGTGGTCACGATCGGTATCAGGGAATTGCGGTACACGTGGCGCAGGATGACGACTTTTTCCGAAAGTCCCTTTGCCCGGGCGGTCCGCACGTAGTCCTGACGCAGGTTCTCCAGCATGCTTGTCCGCATGAATCGCGAAATCGTCGCGAAACTGATATAGGCAGAGGCCAGCACGGGCAGAAACATGTGGTACATGTGATCCGTGAGGATTCGCCAGGTACTCCAGTCGCCGGAGGCTTCGAGCGACTGTATGCCCGATGCCGGAAACCAGTAGAAGAACTCCCGGTTGCATAGGAATATGATCAGCAGCATGCCCACCCAGAAAGAGGGCATGGACCAGAGGACGAAAGTACCGGTCGTCAGTGCCCTGTCCGTGAGGGTATTTTGCTTGACCGCGAGCCAGACACCGAGGGGCAGGCCGACCAGGTAAGCGATGATGATGGCAATGATGTTGATCTCGAGGGTGACGGGCAGCCGCTCCATGATCCGGCCGATGACGGGCTGGTTGTCCTTGAAGGAACGGCCGAAATCCAGCGTGACGAAACGGTATCCAGCGAGTTTTGCGAGTTCGATACCCGCGCCCCTGTAGGTGTAGTTGCCCTCGGCGCTGAAGGTCCTACCTTCCCAGAAAGAAGATTGCTCCAACTCGCTTGACTCCGCTGGCGCCAAATCCCGCACAAGAACAAGGAACCGTTCTTTCTGGTCCGCTCTGTCCAGTCCAGCCAGCGCCCGGCGTTCCGACGCCTCGAGCCGTTCCAGCAACCCGTCCGCCCGCATTGCGCTTCGGTCGAAGGCGCTGATGGATTCGACTTTCAGGAAAAGCGAAGTGACCCAGTTGAAGTACTGTACGTGGACAGGCTGGTCCAGGCCCAGTTGCCTGCGCAGTTCCTGCCGTGTCTTCTCGATATCCTGCTGGCGGTCGGAAGCGAGTCCCTCGCCGCCGGCCACGCCGCCGAGGAACAGGTCCACGGGATCGCCAGGGGCGAGGTGCATAATGAAGAAGGATATCACCGTGATCCCGACTAGCGTGGGGACCATGAGCAGTGAGCGTTGAAGGATGTAACCGAGCATAGGTGCCTATGATCCTGGTCTGGATCATGGTCGGTTGCGCGTCATCACGGGTGCGGACAGGTGCTGGAACGTGCGATTACTGATACATCCGGTCGGTGGGCTCTACCCACCATTCCTGGTTCACGGCGCCGGCCGGATACCAGTTTACGCCATGAAAGCGCCGGCTGTACGCACTGACGACGCGCGATTTCCATAGAAAGGTATAGGGTTGTTCCTCGTGGAGGATCTCCTGGAAACGCCGATATAATTCAATCCGCCGGTCCATGTCGAAATCCGTCCGGTAGACTTCGAGGATCCCATCGGATTCCTCGTTCCTGAAACTGACGAAGTTCGATCCATTCCCTTCGATCTGCGACGAATGCCAGATCTGGTAGGCATCCGGCGGGAAACGCAGACCCGTTCCGCCGCTCCAACCGAGCGTCACGGCAGCGAAATCCTTGTCCTTCACCCTTTCAAGGAATATGGACCAGTCCAATTCGCGGACCTGGCAATCGATGCCGAGGTCTTCCAGGGCGCTCTGAAGCGTCAGCGCGATGTCCTTCCTGAGCTGGTTTCCCGAATTGACGAGGAACTCGAAACGGAAGGGAATCCTTTCGCCGTCGATCTCCTTGTCGAGAATCCCGTCTTTGTCCGAATCCGACCATCCTGCCTCGTTCAGGAGAGACAGGGCCAGGTCCGGGTCGAAAGCGTAGGCTTGCAGGTCGTGATTGTATTCGGGCCGGAACTTGTGAATAGGACTTTCGACCGGCTCCGCGAGTCCAAAAAGCAGGTTGCGCACCATGGATTCGCGATCTGTAAGATGGGTCATCGCCTGTCTGACCCGCCGGTCCCGGAATATGGGATGGTCGTTGTTCCACCCGATATACGTGTAGCCGCCCGCGTACTGAATGCCCTTCATGAATCGGTCTGTGAAGCCGGGGGACCAGCTCTTCTCCTTGAACTCGAGGGGCTTCATCCCGTGGAGATCGAGGTTGCCGTTGGTCAGTTCGATGAAGGCGGCGTCCTGGTTGTTTATAATCTTGAAGACTACCTTGTCCACGTTTCCGGCGGGGGGGAGCCCGTCCACTTCCCGGCCCCAGTAGTTCTCGTTACGACTGAGTACCACCCGCTGTCCGGTGAGCACGTCATTCTCCCAGTCCGCCACGCCGTAGGGCCCCGAACCAAGCATGCGCCGGTTGAAGTCCTGGTTGAACCGTTCGCCGAATTGCCGTACCCGGTCCGCGTGTTCACCCGCTTCCCAGCTTCCGTCGATGAGGGTCCCGATCGGCACCGGATCCAGCAGGCCGTCCGGATCATAGAAGTGACGCGGAAGGATATCGAAGCTGCCGAGGAAGAGATCGTTCAGGATGTAGGGTTCCCTGCATTCGAAACTGATCTCGTAATCGCCCAGCTTCCTGACGTTGACGATCGACGCATAATAGTTACGGAGGTGAGGCGCCCGCACGGTCGGGGTCAGGATGGTCTTGATGCTGAAGAGCACGTCATCCGCCGTCAGGTGAACGCCGTCCGCAAAATGGACGTTCTCGCGCAGACGGAAGGTATAGGTGAGCTTGTCTTCCGATACGGTCGGATAGTCGACCGCGATATATCCACGCTGGGTGTAGGGCGGATCGTAGTCCGGCTCCAGCAGGGATTCGAAGACGTAGGTGTGAACCTGCGTGGCGCCCTGGTCGCTCGACGTGTAAGGATTGAAGTTTTCGGGATCGGACAGTGCGTGGCGTACCATCCAGTCGCCGAACTCCGGTTCGTCCGTCCCTGCGTATTTCAGCTCCGCCTTCTCCGTTCCGTCCAGCACGACGATATCCCTCGATTCAGACAGGATCGCCTGAACCTTGTTCCAGGGATCTTCCGTCGTTTCGCCGCCGCCGCAGGCGAACTGCATGGCGAATAAACAAACCGCAACGGCCTTTGCCGCTGTACCCATAATCTTACGCATTTCGTCGTACCTCCAAGCGCTTCCAGTGCGCCATGAATTGTCCACTCACAGTCCGGTGAACTTCCGCTGGACTACCTTCCCAGGCCCTTTTCCTCGAAATCCACCACGATCTTGATACATTCTCCCTTGCGTTTCGTGGCCATTTCGAAGCCTTCCTGGACCCTGGCGAAGGGCAGTTTATGAGAGATCATTGGCGAAACGTCGACGCGGCCCTCGCCAATCATGCGCATGGCGCTGGCAAAGTCGATATGTATATCCGGTCCCACGGAAGTCGTCAGTTGCAGGTTCTTTCGAAAAAGTTCCATCATATCGACCGTGTACCGCGATGTCTTGGGCACGCCGAAGTTGATGAACCGGGCATCCTGCCTGGCCAGTTGGACGCACAGGTTGAAGGTCTCCTCTATGCCCACGACTTCGATCACCGCGTCTGCCATACGCCCATCGGTGATCTCGTTCACGGCCTCCACCGGATCGGTACTCGCCGTGTTCACGGTGTGGGTCGCCCCCATCTCCTTCGCGGCGGCAAGCCGGTTGTCGTGCTGGTCTATACCGATGATCAGTGCCGCGCCGAGGTTCCGCATCATGGCCGTGAAGAGCAGACCCATGGGACCCTGGCCGACTATTGCGACCTCCGCGTTGAACCAGTGGCCCAGTTTACGCAGGCAATATATCACGGTACCCAGGGGCTGGGCCATAAGCGACTGCTCCTGGGCCACACCTTCCGGCAGGGGGGTCACGGACGCGCCGAATCCAAGGAAATACTCGGCCATGGCGCTCGAGCCGGAAGGCAGGGCCAGGACGAGGTCGCCTTCCCGGCATCCACGCGCCCACGATTTCTCGATGACGCCTATACTCTCATGCAGGGATACGCCCGGGGTCGCGGGATAGTTTGCCGGGCCCGTAAACAACGGATGGTCGCTACCGCAAATGGCGGCGTTTACGGTTCGCACGAGCACCATGTCCTTGAGCGCGTCCGGATTGGTGCGTTCCAGCGCGAGGTCCGGCCGTTCCGCTTCCACGATTTCGATGCGTTCCTGAGCGACCACCTGTCCCGCTTTCATCGAATGTCCTTTCTGTCAACCGATTTGGCAAATCTCTGTCAACTGGTACGATAAATCCGGGCGGCAGACGGGTGTGACCGCGTATGGTGCTTCCCGAACGATACCGAATTTCGTGATGGTGACGAAGAATCGGACCGGGCCGGGTGCGACCCGTCCACCCCCTGGATCCCTGGACCCGACGCATCTCCCTGAATGTACCCACACCTCGGGTATTGTCAAACCGAAATGGTCTCGGCGGCAGGGCCTGTGCCACTACCGCCCGCCGTCTCCGATATAGATATCGAAATAGCCCGTGTTGTTGCCCCAGAAGGGGTATTCGCCGTCACGGTCCCGCTTGATGCCCTTGAGCCAGGGTTTACGCAGTGAAGCCTTCTTGCCGTAATACAGAAATACGGCGCCAGCATCCTCGGAAAGGATCCGCTGTGCCTCGTCGTAGAGTTGAAATCGCCTGACCTCGTCCATCTCCGAAGCCGCTTCGTCCACGAGGCGGTCGAATGCAGCGTTTATCCAAGGGTGGCGGCTGTATCCGGCCGGCTGGGACCGCCAGACCATGGCGAGCATGTTGTTGGGATCCGGGTAGTCGTAGTGATACTGAATCAGGCTGAAGGGGATCTTTCGCTGGTACTGGGCGGTCCGGTAGGAGATGTTCTCGACGACACGTATAGACATGTCGATGCCCAGGTGGGTCTTGAGCATCTCCTGAATGGCCTGGCCGACCTGCTGCCTGGCCATGTTGTTGATCCACATCTCGATCCGGGGGAACCCGCGTCCTTCCGGGTAACCCGCCTCCCGCAGGCGCAGTCTGGCCAGGTCCGGATCGAATCGCTGGATGTCCCTGTACTTGCCGCCGGCGTAGCCGGGAAATCCAGGCGGAAGCATGGAATAGGCGGGCTCGCCCAGGTCCTGAAGAAGCACCCTGCAGATAACCTGCCGGTCGATCGCGTGACTGATCGCCTGGCGCACCTTCAGATTGCCAAAAGGTGCATAGTCCGCGTTGAAGAAGAGGAAATGGGTCATGAAATCCTTGCTGACGTCCAGTTCCCCCGAAAGCCTCGGATGACTCTTGACGCGGGGAAGATCGATGGGGGTTACGTCCTGCATGTCGATCTCGTCGTTTTCGTAGGACAGCGTGCCGCCGGCCATCATTCGGGTATCCAGGAACTTGCCGACGATCCGTTCCACGTACCCTTTATGTGGACCGTTGTAGTTGGGATCCAGCACGAATTCGAATCGGGATCCGTGATCCCACGAATCCAGCTTGAAGGTGGAGTTGGTCACGAACCGGCCGGCCTCGGACCAACCCTGCCCGTATTTCTCCACCTGCCAGCGGGGCACCGGTACGGAGGTGGGAAAAGAGGCGATATAGGGGAGATAGGGACAGGGCAGCGTGGTACGAATTACCAGCGTGTGGTCATCGATGGCCTTCACGCCGACGGAATCCGCGTTCCGGGTCAATCCCTGGTTGAAGGCTTTAGCCCCTTCTATCTCGTAGTAAAAGGACGCGTTTCTGTTCGCGCTGGCCGGATCGACCATCCGCTTGAAGGCATATTCGAAATCGTGCGCGGTGACGGGTCTGCCGTCGCTCCACTTCGCGCCCCTGCGCAGATGGAAAGTCCAGCGCGTTCCGTCGGGAGATGGCTCCCATCGATCGGCCGCAGCCGGCAGCAACTCGTTATTGTGGTCAAGCCGGGTAAGGCCTTCGAAGGAAAACACCGCACCGGTGGCCTCGTAGACGGCGATCCCGATATCGAGCGTGGTGGGCTCGGGCAGGTGAAAGGAGAAAACCTGCCGCGCGAGGGGCGCCGCATCCAAAGGCATGGTCTTGCCGACCGCATTGACAGGCTGCGTGGCAGGTCCTGGATGGGCGGAATCGTCTTGTGCGAATTGAAGGACCGGAATAATGAGCAGGAGAATGCACAGAAGGAGGCCTGGATTCACACGCACCTCGCAGGTATTGACCGGGGCTGTGCCGCTGTCCCGAACCTGTCCATTTCCTCGTTATCCGGCGAAAATGGCACGGTTCGAAATGCCTGACCGGTAGTTCGCCTGTTGAACGCCGCCGATGAACTGGGCGGTGCGGCCCGCGGGCGCCGTGCCTTCGTACCACGCGCTGAACGACGCGTTGAAATCCTGTATCCAGGCTCTGTTCGCTTCGGAATCGTCGCCGGCGACCACGTAGGCGTTGTTGAATATGCCGTCCTCTTTAAGCCCGTTTCCGCCCGCCTCCCTGATGCGCGCATCCAGCGTGGATAGCTGACGGGCCGCATCGTCGCCGCCCACGGCGCTGGACATGACTTCGGATACGCCGCCGTACCGGATCGAGTTCCACGTGCTAAAACCATCCTCCAGTACCCCGGAGCGCGTGATGTTCACGTCGCCTGAGACCACGCGGGGCTGGGGTTCGACGATGCCGTCCAGGTTCGGGATCCGGGAGACCGGGTAGATCAGCCCGGCCGGCCGGTCGTCGCCGTAGTATTCCTCGAAGACCCGCCTTACCGTCTCTATTCTCTCCCAGGTTTTTTCGGGCGCATCATCAACAGCCACAAGGATTTCCATCCAGACCGTCTGCTTCCTGAAATCGACGCCGGCCTCGGCAAGGGGCTTCTCGTAGTGCTCGTCCAGCACGAAGGCCGTTTCCTCCGCCAGGTCGGACCCCAGGGATGCAACGACCTCGCCGTTGCGGGTGTGCATGACCGACGCCCCGCTCGGCTGATGGTCCCGCCAGTATCCATAGTCGATCACGCCGTCTCCAATGGTTACGTTCTCGCCGCGGACGGCCTTGATCTGGACCTCGAACAGCGCTACGGGATCCGGGAAGCCCTCCGGGTGGGTGAAACGCGCCATGCGGTTGGACCGGAGCGGACCGCCGGTCACAGCGTCTATCATCGGTGCGTAAATGGCGTTGTAGTCGTCCTTCATCCGGTCACAGGCGTCCCGGTCGCTCGAGGGCGTGGTCCACAGAACGTCTGTCTTGTAGACGTCCGACCAGCTCACGCCGCAGGTCACCAGGTTCTTGTTCAGGTTCTCTATGGTGCCGAACCACTCGGAACCGATGTCATTCGGATACTGCGTGCCCACGTTGCCACTCGGCTCGATCAGGCGGAAGACCTGGTTGTGGTCGTCCTTGA
This sequence comes from uncultured Gemmatimonadota bacterium, assembly GCA_951812955.1. GTDB lineage: Bacteria > JAAXHH01 > JAAXHH01 > JAAXHH01 > JAAXHH01 > JAAXHH01. Next base: position 1,101,540 of record OX638340.1, read on the forward strand.
CGAGTACTTCTGTGGGATTGGAAAAAATGGCGATGGGATTGTGTCTGACGATGCTGACCTGTGCCATGCAAGGATGTCCTTTCTGATCGGATGCTGCTGAAACCGGGGCTTGCGGGTGAGCGGGTTCTGTCGATTGTACAGATCGTAGAAATTACATCCTCAAGCGGTTTGATTCAAGATTAATCGGGGAAAAGGCAATGGACTATCCCCGGCAGTACCTGGCGAAAACCGCAACATGCTCCCGGGCGACATCCCCGTCATCCGGAAGGCCGGTGATGTTGAGGCGGCAGCGTCCCGGCGTAAACACCGGATAGAGGTGGGCGCCGTAGATCGCCTCCTGGGCCTCCTCTCCGACGCGTGGATTGCGGAACAGGCCGGCATAGCGGTCCGTAAACAACTCGGCGAGCATTGTTCCGGCGGATCTTTCCTTCCACGTGTGCTCCGCCGAGGCAACGCGCCGCAGAATGTCGGCGTGTTCAAGTTCCAGGGCTTCCAGGTCATGGACCAATGCCGATACAAAGGCCCGCGTAACGGGATGTTCGAATGACGAACCCCGGGCGCGCGTCACCGTATTGGCGAGGGCGTCCACTTCCTCCGGCCGGTACTCGTCGGGCATGTGCGCCAGTAGCATCCCGCACGGGCGGAGCGCGAAGGTGCCGAAGGCTTTGGTTGGGCTAACGGACACCCAGAAGGGCACGTCGTGCTCGATGAAGGGCCGGATCTGGTCGTTGTAACTCATGGTCATGATCGCGTCGTAGCCGCGGGTATCGAGCACACGGGCATATTCGAAACCCGAGTAGGCCCGGTCCAGCAGGACGGGGTGTCCTTTAGCGGCAGCGGCCCGCCCTTCCATGATCTCCCGGGACTGAACGCGGCCGGTGGTGTTCATCGGACCCGCCTGATAGACCCGCAGCAGGTCCGGTCCATCCATTACCTCGCCGATGGGAAACTCGCGGCACGAGATCCTGCTCATCCGGGCGATGGCCTTGTACGCGGGCCAGGACAGTTCTTCCACGCCGATCGCCCGAAGTTCCGGGAACAGTTGCAAGGCCATCTCGACGGCCGTTTTCACCGCACCGGTGCCCGCGTCCGAGGGGATCAACAGCGAGAAGCGATCCCAGTATACCTGGGGGATGCGTTGCCATCGCAACACGGCCTCCTTCAACGGAGCGGCGAGGGAAGCCGTGCTCATGTATTCTCCGAGCAGGCTGTTGCCGATTTCAACCCTGGCATGTTTCAACAGCGTTTCGGAGGTCGGCCAGGCCCGGCCCTGCCCGTCCACTACGATGCCGATACCGTAGTTGTATCCATCGGGGTCCCGGTCGCACACGATCTTAGCGATCTGGTTGGCGTCCTTGCCCTGGGCGCTCAGCGCTTCCGCCGTGCGCCGGACTGCGGAACCGTAAGAGGAGGTCATGATTGCACCGTTTTCCGTGAACATCTATGGTCGGTGGCGTATACCTGGCCCGACAAAGGGATGATCGTTGCTGAACAGGAATGACCTGGCGTGTTCATTTCGACTTGAAACCCATCGGCGAATCGGCTGTTTAGTCCCCGCGTAAGGGTCAGGATCACAACAAGTAGACGAATACGAAAATACCCGGCCAGACGAGCACGACGAAGCCCCAGAACATGCCGCCCATGACCAGGCCGTCATGATCTTCCCGGGTGTACGCTCCCCGGCTGAATCCACGCACCAGGTAGAGCAGCCCGAGAACGGCGATGAACGCGTGCAAAGCGTGGGTGCCGATCAAAACGTAAAAGACGGCGCCGTACAGGTTTTCCGTGACGGTCAGGCCGAATTCGATCAATCGTACCCATTCCACCCCCTGTACCACGAGGAACAGGATGCCAAGCAATGTGGCCGCGGTCAACATACGGCCGGTCGACCGCACTCGCCCGCGTCGTATGAATCGCAACGCGCCGGCCATGGCGGCGCCGCTGCCCAGCAGGACCAGGGTATTGATGACAGACACTGTCAAAGGGAGCCTGGGCTGGTCCGCCGGGGGCCACTCAGGGTAGGATGCCCGCGCCAAGGCGAATGTTACGGTCAGGGTCAGGAAGAGAACGGCTTCGCTGGCGATAAACACCAGCATGCCCAGCACGTCGGCTCCAATGCCGGTCGGTTCGATGGAGGGTGAGCCGGTTGGTCCGTCACCACCGCCTCCCTCCCCGTCACCGCCGCCGTTTCCGGTGTTGCGGCCATTGTTACCCGTCCGCCCGCCGCTGAAGCCGGGGACGCGAACCCACTCCCGTTCCCTGACTTTTGGTTGCAGCAGTTCGGTTCCGGTACCAGGCTCCGTCACCACAGACATTCCGCAAGGCTCCTGTCATCCACCGTCTAGATTCACCCCAAGCGGTAAAAGGCTTTGGCGTTGTCGTGAAACAACTTGCTTCGTTCTTCGTCGGTAATGCCCTTCACCGCGTCCACGAGCGTGTCGAACCACGCCCGGTACGATGCCGCGAGCGTGCAGACCGGCCAGTCGCTGCCGTACATCACCCGGTCGAAACCGAAGATTTCGATCAGGTGATCGATGTAGGGCCTCAGGTCGTCGCCAGTCCAGTTTTCCTTCGCTCGTGTGACCAGCCCCGAGATCTTGCAGACCGTATTGGGAAACTCCGCCAATTGGTCCATGAAGGCTGCCCAGGGCGCGAATCCATCCCCCGCGATATCCGGGCCCCCGCAGTGATTGATGGCGTGGGTGACATCGGGTGTCGCTCGAACCAGGGTCACCGCGGCGTCGAGTTGCGTGACGTTGGCACACAGTTCGAAGGTGTATCCGTACCCTGGCAGTGTCCTGACGCCTTCGATCAGGGACGGCCAGGTGTAAAATTCGGGATCTTCGTGGTGCCACGCCATACGCCGGACACCGACCACCATGGGATATTCCGCAGCAAGCCGCTCCAGGGTCTTCTCGCGGTCCTCAGATTCCAAAGGCGCCGTGGCGACTATAGCGCCGATCATGCCGTCCCCGGCGGCTATACGCACGAGCCGATCGACCTCGGCCACTTCCGCGCCAGGCGCGGGATCCGCTTCAATATGGACGGATCTGATGATGTCGATGCCCTCGAATGCGGCCCGATAGTCTTCCGGTCCGTATCGCTGACGCAGGGCGTCGAATCCTTCAAGCCAGGGATAACTCAGTTCGGCCGTATCCCAGAGATGCTGATGCGCATCGATGATTTGCATGGAACACTTCCCTTGATACCCTTCTTCTCCACCGTGTCCAACGAGCGCGGCCGGTCGACAGGGTCCGGACCGGCCGGTGTATCGCCCGTAAATCCTTCGCAGGATCCGGGCCGGCCGGTGTGTCGTGCGTTATTCCATCGTACTGTAACTGTTATAGATCGTCTCGATCCAACGTGCCTCCGGGACGAAATCACTTGCGTATCCGGTCCATTCATCCGGCAGACCCGCCGCCTTGATCTCGTCGAGCGTCTTTCCCTCCGCCATCATTGCACGGACGGCATCCGTGGTCGCGACGAGCATATCGTGGTAGGACTGCAGGGCCGCCCGGTCTCCCAGGTCGCCGTGTCCCGGGATGACGTGGGTGTCCGGTCCGATCACCGACAGCACGTGGGCGATGTTTTCGATCAGTCCGCCTACCGTACCGCCACTACCCAGGTCAACATAAGGGAAGCGCCCGTTGAAGAAAGTATCTCCCATGTGCACCACGTCCGAACCCGTGAAATAAACGTAACTGTCGGTATCCGTGTGCCCTTCGGGAATGTGCACCAGCTTGATCTCTTCCCCGTTGAAATGGACCGACACCTCTTCGTCGAAGGTGATGACGGGCCAGCCGTCCTCCACCATCGCAGGTATAGTCTGGTCACCCCGTTGCACTGGCATGGAGACCCTTTTTCGGACGTTGGTATGAGCGATTATGGTCGCCTCCAGGCCGAAGATCGGATTGCCACCAACGTGATCGCCGTGAAAATGGGTGTTCAGGACGAACTTGAGGGGCCCCGCGTGCAGACCCTGAAGGGCCGACTTGATCTTATCGGCCAGCGGCGCATACTGGTCGTCGACGATCAGTATGCCGTCGTCACCGACCGACACACCGATGTTGCCTCCGCTGCCCGTCAGCATGTAGATGTTGCCGACAACGGGATGGGCTTCGACGACGACCTCGTCCCAGTTCCGTTGTGCCTCCGCCGCGCCATATGCCAGGAAAGTGGCTGCAGCCGCGACCGCAAAATTAAAGATCCGCTTCATGGAAATCCCTCCCGTTTTAATCAACACTCATCTTCCAGATCATACTGTTCCTTCGTGCCGATTCTTCGTGCCGATTCATCGTGGCTGATTCTTCGTGGCCGACTTCCTTACTGATTGCTAGACCGAACGAGTATACGAATCCTTCGCGGGGCTGTCATGCCTATTCTGTACCTTCGTCAACCATGCCGTCCATAGAACGCTTCCGCCGTCTTGCAGGTGACGAACAGGTTTCCCAGGAACAGCGCAATGAAGAGGTACATGGGCCAACCAGGGGCGTACCACCAGGCCAGACCGCAGAAGAACGTACCCAGCAGCGTGCCGGGAAGCACCATCTTGTTGTAAGCGACCTTGAGCAGTACGAGGACGCACAACCCGGCGAAACCCTTCAGAATCAAACCCGTCGTCGTACCGGGCGATTGGAGCGCCAGAACGACAAAAACGCAGATGAAGCCCTGCAGTACAATGGGAAGCGTTCGGTTCATCGGGTATAACAATAATCCGGTCTTGAAGGGAGAACGTTCATCCCGGGAAGACAAGGTCAGGCACCACGAACGGCCAGGCACCCGGCCCGACCCGGTTACGTTAAGGGTCAGGGTATGACTGTCTCACCGTTCCAATCGAAGGGAAAGGACTGGTATAATCCATCAGGTGCCAGTTGTAACCCGGAATTCCCGCCGTACCAGGTTGATCTGCTTTCCGCCTGCTCGCCTTAGGCACCTGTTTCACCCCATTCTCCCTGGCATGCAACCGCAAGTAACGCCTCCGTCAGCACAGCCGCTCTTAGCGACACCCAAAGACCTCAATTCATCCCTGTATACCGGATTATGGAAGCGAAATTTCACCGTTCCAGTTCTTCGGGAAGGCCTGGTATTCAGCATGTGGATAAGACTGCGCGTCAACTCCTGTGCTTTCGGTGTCGTTCAGTCCATCGACAGAAACGGTAGCATCCAAGCTGGCCAGATAGTCCAGCAATTCCCAAGCCGCCGATATGTTTACGCCGAAATTGTCGAGTGTATCTATGGACGCCAGGAACTCTTCTTCTTCCTCTTCCTCTTCTTCTTCGCCTTCACCTTCACCTTCTCCCTCACCTTCGCCTTCTCCCTCACCCTCTTCCTCCTCGTCGTCGGGAAAAGGGATGATCTGATTGATCCCCGCGTGGTTTATCGCGATGATGTTACCCGCGTGATCGAAGACCGGGCTCCCGCTCGTTCCACCACGGGTGGCGAGGTTATAGTGGACCAGGTCCCCGGTGTTTATTGGGAAATCCAGAAAGGACGGATTATAGAACGGCCGAAGCGCACTGATCGTACCATCCTTGAAACTGGCGACCGGAAGAATAGCGTCGAAGATCCGAGGCAATCTCGGAAAGCCGAGGGTTCCAACGGGTTGCCCTGCACGCAGGTCATCGGTGTATTCTCTCGGCAGAAACGAAGGGGTAGCGTGGGAGATTTCGCCATTGATCCTGATCAAAGCGATATCCGCAGACATGACGGAACCATCGTATTCGGGGTGAAATACGTAAGGCGCCCACAAGTACGTTTCATCGCCGCCAATCAGGGTGCCCGTACGGGTGACGAACGGGATCGGGTTCAGTTCCACGATTTCCGGATCATTGATGAATTCCAAGACACCCTCGACCACGTGGGCATTGGTCCAGAGCTTGTCGGTGAAATACGCGCTGAAAGCGGTCCCGCCCGAAAAGGCTCCTTCGTCGGTCAACACACCGACAATGTAGATGGCATCCTGCAGATTGCCGCTCTCGATGACATCCGCCCAGTTGAGCGTCTCGCCGGGGACGCCCTGATCGCCCTTATCTCCCTGGGCTCCCTGGACGCCCTGGACGCCTTGGACGCCTTGAACACCCTGGGTTCCCTGGACGCCCTGGGCTCCCTGGACGCCCTGATCGCCCCGTGGACCCAGGGGACCCTGATCGCCCTTGCAGGCTACCAGGACGAATGCAAATGCAAGTATCGTCGTTAACCTCGCCATGTTCACCCCTTCTACAGAAGTTCCGCCACTCCGGCCGACTGTTCGGCATTTCATATAAACTCCAAAGAATGAAGGATATTACATCAATACCCGGCTATTGCAAGGAATTACCACTTGTGTAACATAATCTGTTAGACACATGTCGGGTTCAGGGGATAGATTGTCCTGAACCCATTTGCGATCAGGATTACGGCATACCTACTCGCCAGACGGCGGAACGCGGCTATGCCGGTCTAACCGGGACCTTTGCGAGGAACTCACCATGCCTGTCCAGGATTACCCGACTTACGCCGGGGTTGGCGTTCGGCCCCTCATCAACTGCAAGGGTACGCTGACCATGTACAGCGGATCGGTCATGCTGCCTGAAGTCAGGCGGGCCATGGCCGATGCTTCCGGGAAGTACGTGCATATCGAAGAATTGATGGCCGGCGTGGGCCGGCGTATCGGCGAAATTATGAAAACGGAGTTCGGGCTCGTGACCAACGGATGTGCCGCCGCGCTTTGTCAGGTGACCGCCGCGTGCGTGGCGGGAACCGACCTGGACCGAATCGCCAGGCTGCCGGACACCACGGGAATGAAGAACGAAGTCGTCACGCTCAAGACCCACCGTCACGTATACGATCACGCCATTCGCATGGTAGGGATCTCTCTCGTGGAGACCGAAGACGATCCAGAGAAATTCAGGTCCGCCTTCAACGAGCAGACGGCCATGGTCGCTATATTCGGCGACCGGGCGGGCGACGGCGCCATGACCGTGGCCGATATCGTCCATATCGCCCATGATCACGGTGTTCCCGTTCTTGTGGACGCGGCCGCCGAACGCCCGGATGTACCTAATCCATACCTGGCGGACGGCGTGGACGCCGTTGCATACAGCGGCGGCAAGTGCCTCAGGGGCCCGCAGGCCTCGGGGTTGGTGCTGGGACGGCGCGAACTGCTGTGGGCCGCGTTCGCAAACGGCGCGCCGCACCACTCCATCGCGCGCCCGATGAAGGCTGGCAAGGAGGAGATCATGGGACTCCTCGCGGCCGTGGAACAGTGGGTGGCGAGAGATCACGAAGCGGAATGGAAGGCATGGGAAGGATATCTTCAGACCATTATTGATGCGGTTGCCCCGCTTCCATCCATACGAACGACGATCAGGCAACCGGGCCGGTCCAACGTGGCTCCGGTTTTGCATTTGGACTGGGATACATCGAAAATAGGCATCGAACCGGACGAAGTCGCCCGCATGTTGTCTGAAGGAGACCCCCGGATCGAAATGGGCGGGGGACGCGGCCTGTCCGTCATGCCCTATATGATGGAATCCGGCGAGGATGCCCTGGTGGCCGCACGGCTCGCAGAGATCCTGGGACCGCGGGTGCGGTGAAAACAGGGAGGCACACCATGAAGGTAATCGTTGATCTGTGCGTGGTGCCCATTGGGGTCGGTGTATCGGTCTCAGCGTACGTTACGGCCTGTGAAAGGGTGCTGAGAAAGGCGGGGCTCAAGACCTTCATGCATGCTTACGGGACCAATATCGAAGGCGAGTGGGATGCGGTTTTCGAGGCCGTGAAGCAATGCCATGCGACCGTGCACGAAATGGGCGTGCCGAGGATTTCCACGACCATCCGCCTGGGTACGCGAACCGACCGTGCGCAGACCATGGTAGAGAAGATGGAAAGCGTCGAACGAAAGCTGAAAGACGAAACATCCTCCTGATGCGGCCATGAAAATCACGGATGTCCGCACGTTACTCATGAACGCCTCGGAATACGACTATCAATACATCGCCGCCCACAGGAACAGGGCGCGCTGGCTGGAAGGAAGCGGGAAGGGCTGGCGTTAGTCAGCGGCCGCTGCCGACCTGGACCCCTGCCAGACGGCGTTGGATTTAGTTCCCGACGGCTTCGCTGATGTGTCCGAACAGTTGTCGAATGCGTTTCAAGTGCATCTCGGGGAGAGCCCCCCTGGCGATGCTGTGGATGTTCTGCTCGATCTTGTCCAGGGTAACCGCGCTGCACACGGCGGTCGTGACGCCCTCCGTATATACGACAAATCGATAGGCCGCTTCGACCAGCGTATCGATTTCCGGATCCTCGAGCAGGAAGTCGTACGGCGCACTGGGATCGATGGATTCATCCAAAAACTCCTGGCGCTGCAGTTCTTCAATCGTCTCCTTGAGACGCGACGGATCTTTGAAGATGTTACGCACCGAGAAGATGTTCATTACGCCCACGTCGTGCTCCCTGCAGTAGGGGAAGACCGTATGACGCGCGGACTGGTTGAGCATGCTGTAGGCGATCATGATGACGTCCAGTTTCCCGGTTGGCAACGCCGCCCGCAACCAGGCATGGGCGCCGTCGGACAACGCGGTCTCGCTGGATCCGAGGAAACGGATTTTACCTTGCTGGCACAAACGTTCCAGAACGGGGAACTGCTCGTTGATCATATAGTCGAAATCGGCGTTCTCGGTCGCGGCGATCAACGCCACGTCGATCGCGTCTACTCCCAGACGGCGCAGACTGGTCTCGATGGAATCCGTAATATGCTCCGGGGTCATCAGGACCGGCCCCCGTTCTTCGTCGAACTGCGAGAGTACGACCCTGGTGGCAATGTAGTATCGGTCGCGCGGAATGCCTTGAAAGGCCCGCCCGAGTATTGCCTCGGCTTCAAGGTAGCCCGGAGACGTATCGAAAAGGTTAATGCCCAGGTCCAGGACCCCGTGAACGAGCCGGTGCATCTCTGATTCGGTGAGCGGAGGATCGCTGGTCTGACCCAGCCGATTGTACCCGCCGGATCCCATGCTGAGCGTCGATACGTTCAATCCTGTACGGCCCAGGGGACGGTAAGAAACCATATCAACTCCTGAAGGGGTCGACTGAAGGTGCCGGCCTCGGTGAGATTGGCCTTTACAAAGACGTGGGTTTTGACTATCGATCCTGCATCGTACTCCAACTTCTGAAACCACGCTCTGGATTCACGTTAAGCGGAAGGAACGGGCATGTCAACCGTCGAAGATCTCGTCAAGCGGATCAGGATCGAGGGGTGGTGCGTTGTGGACGGCGTAATACCTCCTGACGAAGTGGTAAAGGTCCGCGACAGTTTGATCGCCACGGCGGACGGACGGCCCGATGACCTGGCGAATGGCCGCCACTGCGTTCGAGGAATCATCGCATACGACCAGGCGATCGCCCCCTACCTGTCCGACGACCGGATCATGGGCATCAACGAAGCGTTTTTCGGCAAGCACGTGCGCATTTCCATGACGACGGGCGTAATACTCCACCCCGGTTATCCCCGGACAGACGACCCAGGCGGAGGCCTTCACTCCGACTGGCCCTTCGGACAGGGCTACGACTATCGCATCCCGGCGCCGTATCCGGACTCCCCGCTGCTGCTGACCAGCCTATGGATGCTCACGCCCTTCACCAGGGAGAACGGCGGTACCGTACTGGTGCCTGGAAGCCACAAGGCGGGCAACAATCCGACGGGAGACAGCAGCCTGGTGCCGGGAACGACCCATCCATCGGAAATCCAGGCCGTAGGCGAACCGGGAAGCGTGTTGCTCTTCGACAGCCGGACCTGGCATATAAACGGACACAACAACAGCGAAGAGACCCGCATGGCCATCATCGCCCGTTACGCGGCGTGGTGGTTCAACCTCAACCCGCTTATTCCCGGTCTATCGGACTTCGAACGCGATGCGGCCGACCGGGGCTTCAGGCCTGATGATGTCGTGCCGCTGACTCCGGAGCAGTATGACGCGCTGCCTGAACGCACCAGGCCCCTGTTCCACCACATCGTCCTGGGACAGAGAGTCCTTCCGTCCTAGGCGCCGTCCGCCTGAATGCTCCACAGTCCTGGCGACGGAGCCTTTACCGGTCAGGCGATGGGACCGGAGGTATCACGTCCGGCTAAAACAGGGAATGTTAAACGCGAAAACAGGGAATGTAAGACGGTAAGGAATGCATGAAACGTAACGCCCGACCTAACGTCGTCCTCATCTGCGCCGACCAGCTTCGCGGCGACTCCCTGGGCATTGCGGGCCACCCCGTGGTCCACACGCCCGGGATCGACGCCCTCGCCCATACCGGACATTACTTCCCCCGCGCGGTCTCCGAGGTTCCCTCCTGCGTGGGCGCCCGCCGGACGCTCTTCAGCGGGCAGTGGCCGGTCACCCATGGCATGGTCGGTTTCAACGACATGGAGGCGTGGGACGAACCGGACACGCTCTGCCGGGTATTCCAGCGAAACGGCTACAAAACCTACTGCATCGGGAAAAGGCATGTCTATCCGCAGGACGCACCCTACGGCTTCGACCGCATCGTCGCCCACGAGGAAGGCCGGTACCTTTCACCCGGATACCGCGACGATTACCTGGACTGGCTTGCTGAACAGGGCTGGGACGACTTCGGCCTGTTCAACGCGGGCGTGACCAACAATGGGTACACGGCCCGTCCCTGCGTATTTCCCGAGGAATTTCACGTGACGACCTGGACGGCCACCCAGGCCATACGCGTGATGGACGAGCACGTCCGGGACCACGGCCGGGACACGCCCTTCTTCCTGTTCGTGTCCTTCAGCAAGCCCCATCCGCCCTGGGATCCGCCGGCTTTCTTCTACGAGCGATATGCCGGCGACCCCGACCTGCCCGATCCGGTCATTGGCGATCCGTCCCGCTACGTGAGCGGACGCACACCCTTCGTCAAGGCCCACGGCCCCTTCCCGGAAGCCGAGTATCTCCCACGCTCAACTAAAGACGTCCGGCGGGCCCGGGCGGGATACTACGGTTGCATCGATCACGTAGACACACAGATCACGCGGTTCACGTATCACATGTGGCGCATGCTCCAGCTGCGCAATCTCGTCTTCGCCTTCGTCGGTGACCATGGCGACATGCTGGGCGATCACCATTACTGGGCCAAGTCCTACGGTTACGAGGGTTCGATCCGCGTGCCCTTCGTCCTGAATTTCCCCGCGCAGCTGGATTTCCCAGCCGGCGTCCAATATCCCGAAACGACCGTGGGACTGGCCGACCTGATGCCCACGCTGCTGGACGTGTGCGGCCTGCCCGCGCCCGGCTGCATGGACGGCCGTTCGCTCATGCCGCTCGTGCGGGGCGATACGCACCGACTGGACCGGGAGCATCAGCACGCGGAACATCTCGAGTTCGGACACTATCTAGTCGACCACCGGGAGAAGTTCATCTGGCACTACCGGACGGGGCAGTTCGAGTACTACGATCTCCAGGACGATCCGCTCGAGTGCCGGAACCTCTATGGCGATGATCATCCCAGAGCACGGGTCCTTCGGGACCGGTTACAGCACCTGATTGTGGCGCAGGGCCGGGAGAAGGACTTCATGCGCGACGGGAAACTGAGCAACGAAGTCGCGCAAAGCCACACCCACGAGTTTCCGCCCTATGCCGTGTAGGGTAAGCCGCCCTTTTGCCCGGCCGGTGAGGTAAAAAATGGAAAAGCCGTTCGAGACCAGTTATAACCGCAAGGGGCTACGTCCCCGGTATCCCGAATTGATCCCGCCCGAAAAGATCCGCGAAAAGCTGCTGGAACTCTTCGGCATGGCAGAGATCCCCGTGCAGGTCGATTGCACCTTGGGTGATTCCCGGGTGGAAGACGATATCCGTCTCACGAATCTGTCATACGCCAATTCCCACGGGGAGACGGTACCGGCCATACTGATCGAGCCCCTGGACAACCCGGCGAAACACCTCCCGGGCGTCGTCTGCGTCCCGGGTACGGGCGGATCGGCGGAGCGCATGGCCCTCGAACGGTACTACAAGGACGATCCGAATGATCCGCCGCTATATGGCTGGGCACGGGAACTGGCGCGAAGGGGATACGTCACCCTGGCCATCTCGCCCAAGGGTTGCCACGGCCGGGACACGAACGAGGTCTCCTGGTACATCGAACTCAAACACCTGCTGGCCTACGGCATTTCGCAGATGGGTCTCCTGGTGGAGGAAGCGCTCAGGGGCGTCCGGGTGCTCGAAGTCCAGGACCGGATAGGAAAAAACAAGGTGGGGATGACCGGCATGTCCCTGGGGGGCAACGCAACGTGGTACGCCATGGCCTGCGCCCCGTGGCTGGCGACGGGCGTGCCCATCTGCGGCGGCGTGGGCCAAATGGAGAGCGTCATACGGGGCGGCGACCTGTACCGGCACAGCGCCTACTTCTACGTGCCCCACATGCTTCGCTACTTCGACCATCCCGAAATCGTAGCGAACTGCATCGCGCCGCGTCCCTTCATGATGGTGGCGCCCACATCGGACGAGGACATGCCGAAGTGCGGTGTCGACGAACTCATAAGCATAGTGGCGCCGGCATACCAAGAGGCCGGCGCAGACGATCGTTTCCGCGTGTACCAGCCCGACGGCAACCACGTCTTCAGGTTTGAGTACTTCGAATGGATGGTGGAATGGTTCGACCACTTTCTCAAGGGAGAACCGGGGACGTAGGCGATCCGGCGGAGCTGTTCGACCAATTTCTGAAGCGCGTTTGCCCTTGACGGTCTTTGGAGATCCACCTTACTTTATTCGTGTTCCCATCGACTTTACCTGTGTTCCCAACGACATCATCCAGGCAGGATGGAATCGTGAGCAATTCTGCTAAAGAAGCAAGCGGATCGGGTGATTCCCACGAAATCGTAGGTCCGGACCACACCGCGTTGTCCGACGAGGAAGTACTGACCGAGGGGCCCGAGTACAACGCACCGCTCCCGAAGAACCGGGTAAAGTGGTACCGCTGCCGCGTGACCCGGGAGCAGCTGGCCAGTCTCAACAAACGAAGCGATTTCCTCGGATTCGTCCAGACCCTGGGCTATCTCGCCGTCCTCGCCGCGGGGGCGGGTGTCGCCATCTACTCTTCTTTGAACTGGCCGTGGTACATCACCCTCCTGCTGGTGTTCATCAACGGACACTTCTGGCATTTCCTGGTCAACGGCTTCCATGAACTGGTCCATGATTCCGTCTTCCGGACGCGGTGGCTAAACCGCTTCTTCCTTCGCGTCTATTCTTTCCTGGGCTGGCACAACCACCATCACTTCTGGGCGAGCCACACCGAGCACCACAAGTACACGCTTCACCATCCCGACGACCAGGAAGTGATCCTGCCCCAGAAGTTCGACATGCGGAACATGTGGAAATGGTCGATCATCAACTACCGGTATCCCTACGACCTGGTTAAAGGCAAGCTCGCGGCCTTCGCCGGGAAAATCCCGGACGACCGCTGGTCCCGGGAACTCTTTCCCGAAAGCGATCCGGAGCGGCGCAGGGCCTTTACCAATTGGGAACGTTTCATGTTCACGGGTCACGTTCTTGTTGCGGGCGGAGCGCTGGTCTCGGGCCTGTGGGTGGTCCCGCTGGTCATCACCTTTCCGCGGATGTTCGGTGCGTGGTTGCAGTTCCTTTGCAACGCCACGCAGCACGTTGGGCTGCAGGACGAAGTGCCCGATTACCGCCTTTGCTGCAGGACGTTCTATATCAACCCCATCCTGCAGTTCCTGTACTGGCACATGAACTACCATACCGAGCACCACATGTACGCCGCGGTGCCCTGCTACAGGCTTGGACGCCTGCACAGACTCATCAAGCACGAGATGCCTCTCTGCACCCGTGGACTCTACGCGACCTGGAAACAGATTATCGAGATCATGGACCGCCAGGAAGTCGAACCCGATTACCAGTTCGTCGTCGAACTTCCGACGGCCTCTCCCACACCCCGGGAATCTACGTGAAAATCACCGGCATAATACTGTTTGTGCTGGAAGATCCGGACCAGCCGCAGTACTACCATGTGTTGAAGCAGGTCCCGGGCCTGAGGCGCACGCAGTATACCCATGGCAGCGAATCCCATCCCAAAGGCGGAAACCTGCGTCAGCACTTCATCCGGGTCGAGACCGACGAAGGTATATCCGGTGTGTGCACGACCACGATGGGCCGTGAGCAGGTGGAGATCCTGAAGACACAGGTACTGGGCAAGAATCCCCTGCACCGGGAAGCGCTGTTCCAGTTGCTCCACAAGGGAACGCGCTGGCTGTACCAGAAACCAGGGTGGTTCGGTGACTTCGACAACTGTCTCTGGGACATCGCCGGCAAGAAGGCCGGCCTGCCGGTCTACGACCTGATCGGCCGGGTACGCGACCGGTTCCCGGTTTACCTGACCGGGGGAGATTCCGACATCGAGACCTACCTGCGGATGATTCAGCAAGGCAAGGAATACGGGGTCAACGCCTACAAGTTTCACACCTACAAGGGCGGAAAGGCGGATATCCCGATATTCAGGGAAGTCCGCCGGATCGTCGGACCCGATTATCTGCTGTTAAACGACCCGGTCTGTTCGTATACGCTGAAGGAAGCGATCGAGGTGGGCAGGGTCTTGGAGGAATTGGATTTCATCTGGCTGGAAGAACCGATGCACGAACACAAAGAGCACCAGTATCAGGAACTGTGTAGGGAATTGACCATACCGGTGATGGGGAACGAAACGCTGATGGGCGACCTGGGGATTTCCACGCAGCGGCTGATTTCGGGGGCGACCGACCTGTTGCGCGCCAATGCCCGTTTCGGGACCACCCAGGTGCTCAAGATGGCCCATTTTGCGGAGATGTACGACACGAATATCGAGCTGAACGCCGAAGGGGGACTCTTCGGAATCGTCCACGCACATCTCGGATGTTGCATCGACAACACAGGGTTCTACGAGACCGGCGCCAATGGCTTCGTAGACACGGCCAGCATCTGGGGCATGGTTAACAAACCGCTCATCGCGGACGGCCACATCGTCCCGCCCGACGGGCCGGGCTGGGGCGCCGAGTGGGACATGGATCGCTTCGAAGCCATGACCGTGGCCGCGTACTGAGACACGGAATCGATCCCCTTCGACCCGGCGTTTTCCTTGCCTGCCCAGCCCCAGCCACCTCACCTGTACTTCCGTAGCTACGACTCCTGAACTACCGCAGCCACGATCTCCTGTACTTCCGCAGCCACGGTCTCTCTCCCGCACTACACTTCCAGGTACTTGATCTCACCGCGTATATACTTTGTAGATACTTGCAAGCGGGCAACCGAGACGGGCAGGCTGAATCGGCGGGGCCCCGCGCTGCCTGGATTGAGATACCAGACCCCGTCTCCGCGCTGTTCCCACTCCGGACGGTGGGAATGGCCGTAGACGACCACGCCTATGCCCGCGGCCGCGGGGTCGAGGTTCAGATCTTCGATATCGTGGACGACGTAGATCGATCGCCCTTCGACTTCCACCAGTTCGGTCACCGGCAACCGCGCTGCCCAGGGCTGATAGTCCGTATTACCCCGGACGACCGTTACCGGGGCGATCTCCGCCATGGCGTCCAGTATATCCTCGCTACCCACGTCCCCGCCGTGTATGATCCGTTCGACGCCATCCAGCGCGGCCACGGCCGCTGGCCGCAACAGGCCGTGGGTATCCGAAATCACACCGATCTCAACAGGATGGCTCATAGATTCCCGTGTCAACGTACGATTCCGCAAAGACGGCTAGGCCCGATCTTTCATTGTCCCCGGCATCAGGCTGTACTTGCCCGGACCGGTAAACCAAAGGGCGATGTATATGGCGCAAAGTTCCATCGCGTGCGACGCGCCGTTGAGACCTGAACCTGGATCGTCGGCAGGCAGCGACAGGTGACGCAGCATGGCCAGAAGCATGGTCAGCGTGAGCAGCGTCGTCGCGGGCCGGAAGAATACACCGAATATCACGAGTATCGAGCAGACGAATTCCGCGAATCCGGCCATGAAGCCCCAGAATGCCGGAAGAAAGCTGATGCCGACCAGTTCCATGTTGCCGCCGATGGCGGCCCAGCGCTCGGGATTGGATATCTTTCCCCAACCGTGAAACGCCGCCATGCTGAAACCGATCACAATGCGGATGATGAGCAGACCGAGGTCGGTCATACCGAGGTTTTTCGTAAGAAAGCACACGATTCTATTCATGGTGAGTTCCTTTTGTATGGGGTGAATACGTGCTCTACCGGCCGTGAACGTCTTTAGAATACACGCAATGTTTCACGTGGCCGGTTGCCGGGCCGTCACGTCCAGACAACCTCCCGTGCCTCGCCCGCGGGACCGGCCTGCAGGATGGTGTCCGCCACGGCAATGGCCTTGATCGCCTCCGTGCCCGGCGAAAGGCACGTGACATCGCCACGCACGCACGATAGGAAATGCGCCGCCTGGCAGGCGTACATGTCGGGCTCCGCTTTCGACTTGATCAGCGTCTGCTCGCCTTCGCGGTTCGTGAAACAGCAGTACTGGTGAGGCTCATCGTCTTCCGGATCTGGCAGGTCACCTGTACCGAACTGAACAAAACCTTTCGGTCCGATAATGTCGTGCAATCCATTGCCCCGGGCCGCCCAGCTCCATGACATGAGCAACTGGTTTCCGTTCTTGTAGCGGACGATGGCGGAACAGGTGTCCTGGGCGGATGATTCGGGGTCCATATCTATCGAACTGGAAAGGACGCTCTCGGGATCTCCGAAAAGGAAATTTGCGAAATCGTAGTTGTGGACGGCGCCGTCCATGAGCGGACCGCCTCCGAGGTCGTGGTCCATGTACCAGCTTCCGGGACCGAATCCGGCCATGGCGTTACGCCAGAGGATGGGCGACCCCAGGTCCCCTGATGCGACGCAGGCGCCCCAGGACTTCCAGTAGGAGTCGAATCGCCGGCAATGGGCGACCATTAGCACGGTGTCCTTCCGTTCCGCAGTCTCGATCATACGCTGGCACTCGTCCACCGTTCTGGCCATGGGTTTTTCCACCAGTACCGGTATGCCTGCGTTGAGCGCGATCAAGGCCGCGGCACAGTGAAGGCCGGTGGGTACCGCAACGACAACCGCGTCGACCTTACCGCTGTTGACGAGCGCTTCGGCCGAATCGAATCCCTCGGTGCCTGGAAAGTTGTCTTCAAATCGCGCACGCATTTCAGGGGACGGATCTGCGCAGGCGACCAGGTGGCAACCATCGACCTGATCGAATGTCCGGGCCTGGTGCGTGCCCATGCCGCCGACGCCAATTGAACCCACTCTTATCATAGTCTGTCCTTTCGTGGAGTGCCGTGAGAACTACCTGCAAGATCGCGGATTCTGCTGAATCAGGTTCTGCAATTTCCGGCAGAATCTGCATGAGAGGATCGGCCTATGTGCACGTGATTTTTTGCCGGTCATACCTGTCCAATACAGGAGAAGCAAAAACTTGACTTATTTAAGGTCCACTTACACCTTGAGCATTCCATCTATCGGATATGTATTCCGCTATGTCGCGAACATGGGGATAAAACCACGGGAGATCATGAAATGTCCAACGCAATGGAGATCCAGGAAGCGAATCTGGCGAAAAAGGAACTGTCAAACGATGAACGACTGCAATTCGATGTGCAGTACGGGACCCGTCGAAAAGACCCTAATGTTGCCCTCGTTCTCAGCATTATGGGTGGTACGATCGGTTTAGACCGTTTCTACATAGGTGACATAGGCCTGGGCATCGCAAAACTACTGACACTCGGCGGGTTGTTCATCTGGACTATAATCGACTTGTTCCTGATCATGGATGCGGCCCGGGCAAAAAACGGCGAACTCATGCGCCAGGTCCGGGACAGCATCGTTCAGTCGAGATCTTGACTCGAACAACGGAACAGGTCCACCTCCACTGGTTTCGCCGGCCTCTTACCACCGGGCCGTAGCCGTCTTGGGGTCCGGTCCGAACCGGTTTTCACCCTTGGTTCCATCCAGGATCAAAAACACCAGGAGTATTATGACACCGACAATCGGAATAAATGCGATCAGAAACCACCATCCGCTGCGGTCGGTGTCGTGCAGGCGTCTAAAGATCACAGCGAGATAGGGAATGATGACGGCGATATAATAAAGGGTACTGAGGAATCCTAGGTTGTCTCCGCTCAATTCGAATTTCCACCCCATAAACTCGTCGATCACGGCGAGGAATATGGTAATGAGTGCGGAGAAAAGAAAAAACATCCAGAATTCCTTCCTTCGCGCCCTTCCGCTGAAAACCGTGTACTTCCTCAATACATCGATATACCAGTGCATGTTGCCTCCTCACCATGAGTGGCTATTGCCGTCCTGACACAGTAGTCTCGAATAACCAGGCAGTTGGCTCACTGCCACAAAATATCCCCATCATCCATCTGCGAAGCAAGAAACTCCTCGTTCAATTCAACGCCCAGACCCGGTGCTTCCGTCATCACCACGTGTCCGTCCTGGATCACCGACTCGTCCGTCGCTAGCACGTCTTTCCATGTAGGATCGTCGAAACGGTGGTATTCCAGTGCCAGGAAGTTCGGGACACTCGCGCAGACGTGGGCGTCCCCGACCGTGCTCAACGCGCTGGAGTTGTTGTGCGGAGCGAATGGCACGTAATACATCTCGGCCATGTTGGCGATCTTTCGGCATTCCGACAGGCCGCCGCATTTCGAGATGTCCGGCATGATGATATCGGCGGCCTGCTGCTGCAGCAGGTCGCGGAAGCCATGGCGAAGATAGAGGTTTTCGCCGACGCAGATGGGCGTCCCCGTGGCCTGCGTGATCTTGGCCAGGGCGTCGATGTTCTCGGGGGGAACCGGCTCTTCAAGCCACAGGAGATTCAGCGGTTCGAGTTCCTGGGCCATTTTCATCCCCGCGCTGGCGTCATACCTGCCATGCAAGTCGATGGCAAGATCAAGAGACGGTCCGATGCCCTCGCGGATCGCATACGCTTCATCCACCAGGGACTTGAGTTCATCGGGCGTCACCGACCAGTTCCACGGATCCAGCTTGTGTGGGTTATCCGCGTCGTCCAGATCGAACTTGATCGCCGTGAAACCCTGTTCCCGCACCTCCGCGGCACGTTCGTTGTAGTCGGCGTGGGCACTGTCCACGTATAGACGAACCCGGTCACGGAACTTGCCGCCCAGAAGCCGGTAGACGGGGACGCCCTGGGCCTTCCCCGCCAGGTCCCACAGGGCAACCTCGATGCCTGTGAGCGCGGAGATCGAAGCGCCGCCCGCACCGCCCATGAAGATGTACCTTCGACGGATGTACTCGAAACAGGCATCCACGTCCCTCGGGTCCATGCCGATAATCATCTTCGCCATGTGCCGGGTCGACTCCCGCCAGCCGCCGTCGACGTGACTGGCTTCCCCCGTGCCGTATACCCCCTCGTCCGTGTATACGCGAACGTAATGGTACCGGTAGGTGGTATTCCCTGATTTAACCGGGACGTCAGCAGTTTTTATTTCGGTGATCTTCATCCGTGCTCCTGTCTGATTTTAAATCGATCGCAACATCCCGTCCCAATCACGGATTGCCTACTTCAATGCTAATCTCGTATACGCAACTACCGGAATACCTATCTCGCATGCGCAACTACTGGCACTCCTACTTCAATGCCTGCTCAGTCTCCGATCCGGACCGCCTTCAACCGGTTGTTGTAGTGGTCGCTGACGAGCAGCACGTCTTCGCCGAAGAAACACAGGCCATGGGGCTCGTTCAACGGCGCATCCAGTGCTGGCACCGACCGGTCGGTGTCGCCATAATCCCCGCTGCCGGCGACGGTCTCAATCAGGCCGTTTCCGGGAAAGCGCCGCACGCGGTTGTTGCCCGAGTCGGAAAAGTATACACGTCCTTGTTTGTCCAAGGCCAGGCCTCGGGGAACAGATATCGCAGCGCTGGTAGCCTTTGTACCGTCCGGAGAAAATCCGGCTTCTCCGGTTCCGGCCAAAGTAGAAATAACCCCCGTATCTGCGTCCACCCGCCTGATGACATGATATCGGTCGTCCGCGAAGTAGAGGTGGCCGGAACCATCTACTCTAATGGCCGTAGGTGAGCCGACCCGCGCACGGGTCGCCGGACCGCCGTCGCCTGAATACCCCTGCAACCCGATGCCCGCGACCGTGGTGATGATACCCGTTCGTGCGTCTACTCGCCTGATGCGCCCGCAACCGGCATCGCCGATGTATATGTCGTCATCGGGACCGTGGGTCACGGCGAGGACGTGCATCAGGCACGCGCTCAGGGCCGGACCGCCGTCTCCCTTGTCCCACTGAAAGGCCGCGCCGGCGACGTTGCGGATAACGCCGTCTCGATCGATCCTACGCACGTGGCCGTGCCGCGTATCGGCGATGATCACGCGGCCGGCGCGATCCACCGACACGTCGTGGGGATTGCCAAGGTGGGCGTCGACGGCCGCACCGCCGTCGCCGCCGTAGGCCCGCGCACCGGTACCGGCAATGGTTCGAAAGATCCCGGTGTCCGGGTCGATGGACCGGATTCGCTGATTCCACACGTCGGCGATATGGATCGTGCCACCGGGGCCGACCGACAGGCCGCCCGGGCCGTTGAGAAACCCGGCCCTGGCGTTCTCGCCGTCGTGTACGCTGGTGCCGCCAAGGACGGTTGTAACGATCCCGGTACCGCCGTCGCACCTTCTGAGCCGGCCGGAGCAGTCGCCCCAGAAAACCGTGCCGTCCGGATCGGCGCAGATCCCCGCTTCCACGGAGTTGCACCGGGTGATGACGCCAGGCAGCCCTTCTTCGCCGAAACCCGGCTCGCCGGTCCCGACGAGTGTGCGGACGAGTCCGGTCTCCCGCTCCACCTTGCGGACCCGGAAGCCGTACTTCTCGCCGACGTAGAGGTTGTCGTGGACATCCAGGCAGATCGCGTCCGGCATGAGCGTGCTCGCCTCCGCGGCCGGACCGCCGTCCCCGTTGGAGGCGCGCTGTCCATTGCCCAGGACCGTGTCGATGATCCCGGACCGCATGTCGATCCTGCGTACCCGGTCGTTGGAATTGTCGCACACATATAGATCGCCCACTGAGTCGAAGGCAAGATGTTCCGGGTGGTTGAATCCGGCGTCCTTCGCCGGACCACCGTCGCCGTGGTATCCTCCCAGGCTCAGCCCCCTGCCCGAGTATGGCCGGCTGTCACCCCGTTCGGATGGATAGTGCCGGGCATGATGGCCGAATACCGTATCGACGATCCCGGTCTGCGCGTCTATGCGACGGATGTTGTTGGTCCACTCGCTTGACAGGTACACGGTTCCATCGGGGTCCACGGCCACGCCGCAGGTACAGTCCAATTCGGCTTCCAGGGCCGGACCGCCGTCGCCGCCCCGGCCTATCCGCCCGTTACCGGCAACGCGTGTGATGATGCCGGTCTCGTAATCGATTCGCCGGATGGTGAAGTTGCCCAGATCCGACAGATAGAGGTTGCCATGGCGGTCCTGGCATAGATCATGGGGGTGGCGGAACCGCGCTTCGGCGGCCGGACCGCCGTCGCCCGAATCGCCCGCGATGCCGTCCCCGGCAAAGGCGTGCAGCGTGCCATCGAGATCAATCCGCCAGATGCGATGCCACTGGTAGTCGATCACGATCAGGTCGCCGTCGGGCCGACGCACCACACCCATGGGCCACCCGGCGTCAGCTTCCCGCGCAGGGATTCCCGCCCGCTGGCCCACACCCGCAATGATGGTAATCTCACCGGGAGGCAGGCTTTGTAGTTTTGTGATCATGCTCATGCGTAATGGGCGAGGACCGGCGCCGGTCCGATGTGCCCGTGACAGGCGATAAAGCCTCGCCGATCGCGTCTGATTCTTCGAGGTATCAGGGCGTACAGGGCGGCAGCTTCAATGGGAAGCCGCCAAGTCAAGATGGTACAGGATCCGCACATGGTTGGCAACCGTTAAATGCAAATTGACACCGGCACCGGGACCGGTTAAAATACGTCGCCGTCCGCACTTGTTCCAGTGCCTCCCCATATCCCCGTATTGATGGAGAATGCCTCCCCATGAACTATGATTTCGACCGGATCATCAATCGCAACGGCACCAATTCCTACAAGTGGGACTATGTGAAACGGGACGGGGCCGTTGTCCCCTGGGACGAGACCGATTCAGGCAGGCACGAAAAACCCGTACTGCCGCTATGGGTCGCGGATATGGACTTTCCGTGCCCGCAGCCGGTGGTCGACGCGGTGACTGATATCGCCCGCTTGGGCGTTTACGGGTACGCCTTCCCGCCGCCGTCCTATTATGACTCCGTGGTTCGGTGGATGAAGCGGCGTCATGGCTGGACCGTCGATCCCGACACCATATGTTTTACGCCTGGTATCGTACCCGCCCTGCACATGCTGGTTTCGGCCTACACGAACCCGGGTGACAAGGTGCTGGTCCAACCCCCGGTGTACTACCCATTCTTCAACGCCATCGAGAATCTTCAGACGGTCCCGGCGTTGAATCCACTGACCTACCGGGACGGCCGGTATTACATGGACTTTGACGACTTGGCGGTCAAGTGTGCCGATCCGGACGTTAAACTGGCCATTCTGTGCAGCCCGCACAATCCCGTCGGCCGGGTCTGGTCCGCGGATGAGCTGCGGCGCTTCGGCCGGATCTGCATGGATAACGACGTGCTGGTCGTTTCCGATGAAATCCACTGCGACCTGATCCTCGGAGACCGGACCTTCACGGCCTATGCTACACTCGGCGAGGAATACGAGGAACGGTCGATTATCTGCACCTCGCCCAGCAAGACCTTCAATCTCGCCGCCCTGCAGGCTTCGAACATGATGATTCCCGATCCGGGACTCAGGGAGACCTTTCAGTCCACCGTCCGCAACGCCGGCCTATTCACCCTCAATCCTTTCGGCATCGCGGCCGTCCAAGCCGCCTATGACCACGGGGAGGAATGGCTGGACCAACTCCTCGCCTACCTGGAAGGGAATTTCCGGTTTCTCGACTCCTTCTTCCGCGAGCGCCTGCCCGGCATACCCGTCATCGAAACCGAGGGTACCTATCTCGTCTGGGTGGACTTCACGAGCCTGGGCCTGGACAAGGACGCCCTCCAGCGCCTCATGATGGAGGAGGCCCGCGTTTTCCTCGACGAGGGGTACATCTTCGGCCGCGAGGGCGAGGGCTTCGAGCGGATCAACATCGCCTGCCCCCGGTCGATCCTTGCGGAGGCATTGGAAAGGATCGAGGGGGCTGTGAAGGGGATCATGTCGTAATGGTTTCTGTTAAATGGGCTTAAGACTTGAACGATCGTCGAAATTCACGTTGTTGTTTCGAGCAGAAGCTGACAAGCGCTAACACTGTAGCTTAACTACATGTCCCATTTTGGGGTGCACTACAAACTTAATCTAAGTCCCAGATCGGACGTGGCGAAGAAGAAACCAATATAACTCCGTCATGTCTTAACGAGATTTAGCAATCAAGCATTTCAGTATAATATAGTGATGTTTTTGTCAGTTGAGACTGTACCGGAACTTTTTTTTCCTTTCCGATCCTTACCCACACGGCTCACTACCACCCCCACGATCACGTTCAGCGCCAGGCCCAGCACGCCGGCGTGCCATCCCCAGACCTTGCCCAGGCCCGCGAGGGTCAACCCTCCTGCCAGCAACGTGCCCGCGGCCATGCCGACGGCCGCGCCCGTCGCATTGAATCGCGGCCAGAGCACCCCCAGCACGAACAGCGGCGCCGTCTGGATCAGCACCTCCATTTTGAGCTCTATGAGTCCCCAGAGCGTGAGATCCGGGGACAGAGCGATGAGCACCAGGATGGCCATGATCGCCCAGGATATGCGCTTGCCCCACGCGGTAAGACGTTCCTCCGGTAACGACCCTATCCGGAACCTGCCCAGCACATCCTTGACGAGCAGGGAGGAGAGGCTGAGCAGGACTGAATCGGCCGTCGACATGATGGCCGCGACGATGCCGGTGAGGACGAGCACGGTCATGACGTACAGCCAGATGGATTCCGCCGCCCATACCCGGAGCAGGCGGGGCATGACCTGGTCGGTGTCTATGCCTTGCAGGCCCGCCAACTGCGGGATGGCCAGGATCCCCACGAGCACGACCGCCGAGATGGTGACCAGGGGCATGAAGGCCATGAAGGTAAACGACCGTTTCAGGCTGCGGGTGCTCCGCGCCGCGAAGATTCGCTGAATGGCCTGGGGATATACGGCGGCGGCGAAACCCACCAGCAGGACCGTGCTGATCCATGTGCGGATCGTGTCTCCCTCCGGGAGCGCGGCTTTCTCAGGCTGGTTGGCGATGATCCATGCCGTCGCTTCCCCCAGGCGATCGCTGCCCGGCACCACGGCCGCCAGCATGCCGAGCAGACCCGCGAAGAGCAACAGTCCCTGGATGCAGTCGGTCCAGGCCACGGCCTGCATGCCGCCGATAGTCTCGTAGACCAGGATGATGACGCCCAGAACCACGACCCCAGCCCAGAACGGTATGGTTCCGCCCGATAGACCTGAGACGATGTGCCCCACGGCGAGGAGCTGGGCGAGCAGGTAGTTGGAGATGGCGACCACGAAAAGGACGCCAGCGAAGAGTGTCAGTCCTTTCGATCCGAATCGATGGGTGATCCAGTCGCCCGGCGTCACGAAGTTCCACTGGCGGGAGGCGTTATAGAGCGGCGGCGCGAAGAGCAGATAGGCCACCACGATGGCCATCATGAATCCGATGCTCATGATCCACGCGAAGCCCAGCCGGTAGGCCTCGCCAGGATAGCCGATGAGCGTATTGCCGCTGTACTGCGTGGCGTAAAGTGTGAAGAAGAGGACCAGCGCGCCCAAGTTCTTGCCCGCCAGGTAGAAGGACGACATGGAGTTGTCCCGCCGACGGGACCGGGCCACGTATCCGAGGACAATCATGAAGACGAGGTACGCGACCAGGAACAGGAGTGCGCCGGGTCCGTAGGGCTGGTCCGCCATGAGCTAACCGTCCTCCCGCCAGAATCTGTGGATCACGTAAGCCGTGAAGCACGCGATAGCCAGGCAGACGCCGAGGCAGATCACGACCCAGTACGGCAGGCCGAACCAAACCGGCATCGGGTCGATTTTCGGGATATACCATGGAATCGAGAGGGCGAACAGGACTGCGTACACTGCCCAGATCCATCGGGGAAACCGGAGGGCGGAATCGGGAGAAACCATAAATGTACTCAAAAAGTAGTACCCGGGAAAAACCGTATCCGCTACACGCGAACGTACTTGTGCACGAGGTTCTCCACGCCCACTTCGCCCACGTAGATATCGCCGTAGCGGTCGACCCAGACGCTGTGGGCGCCATGGGCGCGATCGACGGGTCCGCCCCGGACGACCCACTGGGCGATGAGCCTTCCGTCCATGTTCATGATGGTGACCCCGCCGCCCTCGCCCAGGAAGACCGTATCCTCGTCATCCACGAACAGGCCGCAGGGCGCGGGACGCCCGGGCCATTCCGCGAGAAAGCTGCCCTCGGAGTCGAAGACCTGAATCCGGTTGTTGGTCTCCCGGTCGGCCACGAGAAGGCGTCCGTCGGACGCGGGAAAAATGTTATGGGGTAAGGTGAACCGGCCGGGCGCGCTGCCTTGACCGCCCCAGGTGTGGACCAGGTCTCCCGAGGGCGTCATCCGGTGCACGTAGCACTGCCCGTATCCATCGGCGACGTACAGGTCGCCGGACGGTCCTTTCACCACGCGCGTCGGCATATTGAACGGTTTGCCCGGTTCTCCGGTCTGGTTTGGCACGCCCAGTGTCTGCAGCAAGGTGCCGTCGGTTGAAAATACCCGGACGGTATGGTCTCTGCAGTCCGGAATGAAAATCCTGTCCTCCCCGTCGATCCAGATCTCGTGGGGCAGGGACAAAATGTCGTGACCCCATTCGTCCAACAGGCGGCCGTCCCGGTCGTAGACCACCACGGCGGGATTCGGCTCCCGGTCGACAACATAGACCCGGTCCCGTGAATCAACGGCCACGGCCGTGGCGATACCCAGCGTCCGTTCGGAACCCCATCCGGGCACTTTCTCGTAACAGTAATCACCCGATCCCCAGATCATTGGCATGTCCTCTCACGAATCGAATACGCGAATATGCGCTGAACTCCTGCCCCAGCCGGCAAATCCCCGGATGGACCCTATGGGCACAAAGGTTTTGTCGTGCTCATACCCGAAGTATATACTAAATTCGGTCCTGCGGTACCGGATATTTGCTGTATCAGGGACCTGGTTTCAGGTGCGCTGCGCTGCGGTGCGGTCCAGCTTCCGTATCCCTCACGTCGGCATCGATTCTCCGGTTTCAACTTACTTATGACAGGAGCCACCGCATGGGTGTACTCGACAGCTTTGGTTTAAAAGGCCGCATCGCCGTGGTAACGGGCGGCGCGGGACCGCAGTTTGGCAGCAGCATCTCCGAGGCCCTGGCCGAAGCGGGCGCGACCGTGGTCGTCGCCTCCAGGAACATGGAGAACAACCACCGGTTCGTTGCCGGATTGAACGAACGGGGATACGATGCGCATCCCGAAGAGCTCGACATCACGAACACCGAATCGATCGGCAGTCTGAAACAACGGGTAATGGACCGATTCGACCGCGTGGATATACTCGTCAACAGCGCGGTGGTCGGACGCGGCGGCGGGTTCGACGAACAGACCCCCGACTACTGGGCGGCAAGCGCTCAGGGAAACATGGTAGGCCTTTTCGCGCTGTGCAAGGCCTTCGTTCCGGTCATGGCCAAGCGGGGCGGCGGCAGTGTAATCAACGTTTCCAGTATCTACGGTGTCGTGGCCAACGACCCGGGCCTCTATGAAGAAACCGGGATGAAGCAGCCTCCCGACTACACCTTCGTCAAGGGCGGCATGATCAATTTCACCCGGTACATCGCAACCTACTTCGGGAAACAGGGCGTTCGGGCCAACTGCATCTGTCCGGGCGGTTACTTCAACGAACAGCCCGGTCCCTTTGTGCGCCGGTACGAGCGCCGCGTTCCCCTCGGACGCATGCTGAACAACGAGGATCTCAAAGGTGCCGTAGTCTTCCTGGCCTCCGACGCATCCAGGTACGTCACCGGCGTCTCGTTGATGGTCGACGGCGGCTGGACGGCCCTCTAGCAGGACCTCTCCGCTCGACGGTACAGTCTCTGCCGGGCCTGTGGTTCCAACCGTTCAACGTGCCGCGCCTGTTATTCCAGCAGTTCAACGTGACGCGCCTGTTGTTCCAACCGGTCAACGCGTTGCGACAGAATTCATGGACCAGTAGGCTCACGACTCCGGATCGACGATCGATTTGTCCTGGGGATGATAGTCGATCGCTCGTCGGCCGTGGTCCAGGTCGTACATCCGCCCGGTACTGTCGGACACGCCGAATACGACCTCGAATCGAATGCCGGGGTGGATGACCGCCCGTTCGAACACCCGGACCGCGTCGCCGTGACTCAGGTGATGGGGATGTCCCGGCAGGTCCCGCTGTTTCTGGAAATTGCCTATGCGCACGCACACGACCTCCATGTCGGACCGCACCGCGTACATGTAACCCAGGCTTTCCCCGAAAACCTTGCTGATGGAATAGTAGCTTTCCGGCCTCGGAGTCATGTCGATCGTGCGGAAGACGTCCTGCGGATACGGCGCCAGGAGGCCCGCGCGGCTCGCGAAAGCAACCCGGCGCACACCGTTGCGGCTCGCCGCTTCGAAAAGCGTGTAGGTACCGATGAAGTTGGCATGCAGGATTTCGTCCCACGACGCGCCGCCCGATGGGTTGCCGGCCAGGTGGATCACTGCGTCCATGCCTTCCGTGGCCTGCATGACCGCGTCCATGTCGGTGATGTCGCCCACGACTTCGTCTTCCAGTCCCGTGGTCGGCACCCGGTCGAAACCGCGGAGGGGATATCTATCCTTAAGTCCGTTAACGATGATCGAGCCGATGACGCCGGCCGATCCGGTGACGAGTATACGAGGTGTTTCGTTCATTCCGACTCCTTGCGCATGAATGGTCCGTGCCGTTCAATCCAGTCGTAGGTCTCCTGCCACGGCGCGCTGCCGTCCTCTTCCCAGATCTCCAGCCTTACGCCGCGAATATTGCCCTCGGGAAACCCGGTCAGGCGGCTGACCGAAGGATAGCCAATGGTATGGTATACGTTGCCGCTCGGTAGCATCAACTTTCCGATATGACGTGGAATCTCGGTCTTCGGGTTCCCCGCGATACGCACCAGTTCCGCCTCGTCCACTTCCACACCCAGTCCGGGTCCTTCCGGCACCGGTGAGCTTCCGTCAGCCACCTCGATCCGGCCGCCGGTGACGTCCTCGCCGTACTGGTCGTCCAGGTTGACCGTGTGCATCACATTGGGGATCACCGCGCCGAGGTGGAGCGCCATGGCTTTGCTAAGCGTCCCCCCGGTCAGCTGGATCACGGTGGACACATTCGCCTCGGCACAGGCGAAGCCCCGTTTCAGACTCATGCCGATACCGTGCTCGCCGACCATGTAGGCGTCGGCGCATCCGAGCGTGATCTCCGGTCCGCCGCCGAGTTGCGGTACGTGCATGAGCAGGGGGATCGTCGTCTTTTCCCGCAGGCGGCGCCATCCGTCCACGTCGCGCCAGACCAGGGGATCTTCGATCACGCCGACGACAGGAGACTTCTCCAGGTGTTCGACTATTCTCGCCACGTCGGCGCCCGACCGGTTGTGGTTGAAATCGTAGTGCATCTTGAATCCGGGAGGCGCGACCTCCTCCACCGCGCGGTTGTGCTCGTAGACATCGAAGAACGCGCATGTGTGCATCTTGAACGCCATGTACCCCTCGTCCGCCGCGCGCACGACCTCGGCGGCCAGGTCTTCGGGAGATGTCGAGCGTGTCCACGCCGCGACCGGCACCCGGTCGCGAACCTTCTGACCCATGAGCTTGTAGGCCGGTATTTCGAGGTGTTTCCCCATGAGATCGTACAGGGCGCCCATGAGCGCTACCGGTAGTTTGGCGTTTATGTGGTCGAAGGGATGGCTGCCGGTCAACCGGTCCACTTCCCTGATGTCCATCGTCACATGTCCCCGGCTTTCGCCGTAACCCACCACGCCGTTGTCCGCGGTCACCTTGAATACCGTCTGCGTATCGATTCCATTGAACAGGACCTTACGGCCCTCGTTGCGGTCGGCCAACCTGGGATTGATGTGTGTAATCGCGATATCGGTGATTTTCATGGCCTGTCTCGTTTCCTTCCTGTTCTGCCGGGCATTTCCTATGAGTTCGCCAGCGACTTCGGCGTCCCCGCCTGATTCACCCCGTCCCGCACGGTGAGGGCGATCGGCCAGTTCTGCCCGCCCCGCTTTACGTACTCGTCCTCCGCACCGCATAGCCAGGTGAACATCTGTGCGGCGGCGAGCGCGCCCTGGAACTGTTCGAATACGCCGGCCGGGGGATTGAAGTCGATCGTATTGAAATCGATATCGTCCTGTTTTACCCAGTCCCGCACGGGCGGCGTGGTCCGCCAGTAGTTGTATTTGAGCAGGTTGCGATAGGCGCTCCTGCCCCGGGGGCCCGAGGTGGCTCGCGACCGGCGGTGCCAGATGCCGTAGACCGTAAGGAAGATCGTCCCCGCCGGGGCGGCCGTAGAAACCGTGCCGCGGATGGAACCCAGGTGGGCCATCATGGGCGCCTTGTTGCGCATGAAGTGCGAACCGGGCAGCACGACGGTCGGCCCCATGTCCCCGGTGCATTCCTCCGGATAATAGAATACCTGAAGATACTCCAGCGCCGGGGTATAGATCGTACCGCCATCCCGGTGCCAGTTCTGCGGCTTGTCATATGGCAGCGGCCCCCGGTGATTGCTGATGATGAGCGGCAGCGTGAAATCGCGCCCCAGGAGCGACCGGACGGCGCCAGCCGCCTCCGGGTTCATGAGCACGCCGTCTACGAAGAACGACTCGCCCACGATTGGCGTGGGTTCGTAAGTGCTGTCACTGCGTTCCAGATAATCGACGACCTGTTCGTTGATCTCTTTAGGAACGACTTCCGGCAGCATCAGGAAGCCGTTGCGGCAGAAATCGACCACTTCGCGGTCCGTCATGGTCGCAGCGCAATCCATTTTCTTGCCGTAGGGCACCTTTGCCATGCCTATCTCCACCTTTCCAGGACGAACTCGTATCCCAGGCCGTAGTTGTCCTGTTCGTTCATGGCCAGGGATGCCTCCGGAAACTTGATGATGCGCCATCCGTCGTCCAGCGCTTCCTTGATCGACCGGTACCTGAAATCGCCGTTTTCGTCGAGGCCGTCGGAGTCCGCTCCATCTTCGTAGATGCTGATACCGACCACGGCCGAGTGGGGGTTGGTCGAGGGTGCGTGCAAGTAGAGCAGACTCTGTTTAGACCCGGTCGAAGACTCCTGCGGCTGCAGCTGCGGTTGCGTCTGCTTCTGTGCCTGCGGTTGCTTCTGCGCCTGCGCCTGCTTCTGTGCCTGCGGTTGCTCCCGCACCTTTAACTGCCCCTGTGCCTGAGCCAGGGCCCGGTCAATGTCCTTGATATCAAGTTTTCCGTTTTTGAAACGCTTCCTGATTCGTTTCAATATCGCGGTCATTTTATCCATTCGTTCATCTACCTCATTACACACGCACACAATACACGCGCAGGCACGTGGCGGCCGGTCGTCCCCATGGCGGGAATGCCGGGCCTGGTCATTTAAGCTGGCTGTTGTCCGTTACGCGATTTCACGGAGAAATATGACCAACATAATCGGACGCCCGGCATGTGAAAAGAAGAAACGCTCACCTATCGGCCCGCCAATCTTGCCATGAGTATCAGGCTGCATTCTCCACAGACCAGCAGGGTGGCCAGGGTGAGGTGCATTACTTGCGCGGGTCGCGGCAGATCTCCGTAAGCAAGGGTGATGCCGATCAGGATTTGCAACATGATGCCGGCCAGGATGAGGCGGGCGACCGGAACCAGCCGGCTTCCGTGTGCGTGCCGCACGACGAATCGGTATACCAGGACGCCGGCAAGCAGGACTAGCCAGGAAGACAGCCGGTGTACGTGATCCACGAATCCCACCCGGGCCAGCCATTCGCCGCGGGGGAGGCCGCCGTCGTCTTTGATGAAGGGATCGATGCCCTCACGGACCTGCGTGCCAAGGAGCAGTTGGATCGTCGTGACCGCCAGGAGTGCATACGCCAGCCGCAGGAGGACAGCGCGGGCTTCGGGCGCCATATTGACGCGGAACCGGGGTCCTGTGGACTGAAAGGTCACGTAGAGCAGGGCGCACAGCAGGATTACGGCGAGGAACATGTGCAGGGTAATGATCCCGGGCTGGAGACCGGATCTGACCACCTGCCCACCCAGCCAGCCCTGGAAGCCGACCAGCACGAAACACAGGCCGGCGCCGTAGCAGACCGCGGGCTGTGTGCTTCGATATCGTAACGAACGCAGGAAGGTGACGAACACGAGTATTCCGATCACCACGCCCACGAGCCGGTTCGCGTATTCGATCCACATTTTGACGGGATTGAACGCGGCGATGTCGTAGCCCTTATCCAGTAGATAATCCCGGTCCAGGTCCTCGACGCTCGACGGCGGCAGCCAGGAACCCCAGCACCTTGGCCAGTCGGGACAGCCCAGGCCGGCCCCGGTGATCCGCACCAGGCTGCCGACGGATATCAGCAGAATCGTGGCTGCCAGCGTCGCCACGGCCGTTTTTTGAAAGGCGTTCATGATAGGCCATCATAGACCGGCAGGCCACTTTCGGCAAGGAATATTGGACCGGTTGGCGCATGTACGGGAAGTCTGATTTGTAGTTGCCAATCAGGCCGTCCAATTGTATTTTATGCGAAGCGGTACCGCGTGGTTATCGTAGGGGTATAGCTCAGCTGGTAGAGCGGCGGTCTCCAAAACCGTAGGTCGCGGGTTCGAATCCTGCTGCCCCTGTTCCCTTTAACATGCCGGGTGTTTCCCGGCGCTAAGCCGGAACGGACGGACCATGTCATTCTACGAAGTGGAAACCTGGGTTCCTAAGCCTGGCCGGAAGGTCGACCACGATGAAATGATCCGGACCTGGTTCGCCTTCGTCGAAGCCCACAAGGACGAACTGTTCCCCGAATGGCGGTCAGCCCGGTACTACCGCGAAGTGACGCGCGATACGGCCCGTGCCACCGGGCGATATGTCATGGTATTCGAGTACGTATCCCACGAAGGATTCCTCGCATACAAGGCGCGGCGCAAGGACTGGTCGGGACCCTATGCGGAATACAAGAAGGTGGATCCCTACCAGTTCTTCGACTTGGACACCGTCACCGAAACCTGCTGGATGCCCGAGGAACGGGACCGCTGGCTCGACTTCACCTGAGGACAGATGGATACCGCAAATGGATACCATGGAAAACAGGTTCATCCTCACACCGTACTTCCTGGACCGGCACGACCCTGCGCTCCTTGAGCTTGCACAGGACGACTGGGTCGTGAACGCGCCCGCTCTGCACGGCGACGACGAGATGTCCCGGACCCTGTGCGTGCATCGTCCGCTCGCCGACCGGGTGGCCGAAGCCGCCGAGGCCGGCAGGCGGCCTGTCAGCGTCGCGGGGGACTGCTGCGCGACCATTCCGGTCATGGCCGGGCTCCAGCGCGCCGGCATCCACCCGATATTCCTCTGGCTCGACGCCCACGGCGACTTCAACACCTGGGAGACCACCCCGAGCGGTTTCCTGGGCGGCATGCCGCTGGCCATGATGGTCGGCCTGGGGGAACAGACGATGGTCGAAAATGTGCGCATGGATCCGATTCCCGACGCGGACGTCATCATGTCGGACGGGAGAGACCTGGACCCCGGTGAACGAAAACTGGTCGATGGTTCCCGCTTGAGGCACCTGCCCGACCCACTGGACCTGCTCGACTGCGGCCTGCCGGACCGGCCGGTCTACATCCATTTCGACACGGATCTCCTCGACCCGGCGGAAGCGCCGGCCATGGGGTACCCGGCGCCGGGCGGACCAACGTCAGGCGACCTCGAAAAAGTCTTCCGCCACCTTGCGGAGCATTGCGAAATTGCCGCCCTCTCCATATCCACCTGGCGATCCAATATGGACGAAGACGGCAGGAGCAGAGCGGTATGCATGGGGCTCTTCGATATCCTGACCGGCTGATCGGCACCTCCCGCCATGTCCTCCACTGATGCCATCTTCAAAGATCTGGTCGTCATCGAGGCCGCGAACGTCCTGGCCGGTCCCGCCGTGGGCATGTTCTTCGCGGAACTCGGCGCGACGGTAATCAAGGCGGAGAACCCGAAGACCGGCGGCGACACGACCCGCCACTGGAAACTGCCGACGGAACGGCGGGATGGGGACGTATCCGCCTACTTCTCGTCGGTGAACTGGGGAAAGCGATCCATCGGGATTGATTATTCGATACCGGAAGGATTCGCCGTCCTCTGCGACCTGCTGGTGCGCGCCGACGTGTTCCTGCAGAGTTTCAAACCGGGCGACGCCAGGAAATTCAGGCTCGATTATCCCACCTTGCGCCGGCTCAACGACCGGCTCATCTACGCCGATATCACAGCCTTCGGCCACGAGGACGAGCGGCCTGGGTTCGATGCCGTATTGCAGGCGGAGACCGGCTTCACCGGTATGAATGGCACCGATGAGAGTGGTCCGGTGAAAATGCCAGTGGCCCTGATCGACCTGCTCCTGGCCCACCAACTGAAAGAAGCCCTGCTCATCGCACTCATCGAGCGGATGCAGTCCGGGCGGGGGTCATACAATACCGTGTCGCTGTTCCACGCCGGCGTCGCCTCGCTCGCGAACCAGGCGGCAAACTTCCTGGTGGCCGGAACCGTGCCGGGCCGCGCGGGATCGGACCACCCGAATATCGCTCCCTATGGTACCATATACGAGACCCGTAACGGCGAGTCCGTCGTGCTGGCCGTAGGCACGGACAGCCAGTTCCGGGCGTTGTGTGATGTCCTGGGTGTACCCGAAGCGGCAGAAGACGAGCGGTTCAGGACGAACCCTCAGCGAGTGGTTCATCGCGGCGCGCTGAACCGGCTGCTGGAGGATCGGATAGGCCGGCAGGAGAGGACCTCCCTGCTGGCTGCCCTGCAGTCCCGGAAGGTGCCGGCCGGCGCGGTCCGGCCGCTGGACGAAGTGCTTGCGCGGGAGTCCGTGGCGCCGTTGCGACTGCGCGGGAGGCAATCGGACGGCACCTCGATCAACGGGCTGCGCTCGATCGCCTTTGAAAGTGACGCCGTTTCGCCGCCGGAATGCCTGAACGCCCCGCCGGGATTCGACCAGGACCGTCAGTTTGTGCTCGCGGAAGTCCTGGGCTATACCGAGGACCGCATCGAAGGGTTAAAGAAGGCTGGTGCGATCCTGTAGTACAGCCGCTTACGGGATGCTTGGAGTAACGGATCCGGCGCCCCGCCCCGTATTCGATCCACGCGTTTCCAGGCAGCGGCAACCACCGTTGAAATGACCGGATTTTGGTTGCCAGTACAAGGCGAATCGTCGTATATTAACACGGGTTTAGGAGGTGAGTGCCCGGAGCACACGGTGCACTGTTATGTTAGAGTTCACTGCACCACGAAATACCCGGGGAACCTTGTTGGACATTGATATCGCAGCCTACAGCGCGCGCATCGGCGTCGACGGACCATTGCCGCCGACGGCGGCAACGCTGCGCCGCCTGCACTATGCACATATGCTGGCCGTGCCCTTCGAGAACCTTGACATCCATTGGGGCCGCCCGATTGTGCTGGAGGAAAGGCGTCTATTCGAGAAGCTCGTGACGCAGCGCCGCGGCGGATTCTGTTATGAGCATAATGGCCTGTTTGCAGCGGTACTGCGCGAACTCGGCTTTGCGGTCGACCTGCTGGAGGCGCGCGTGGGCGCGAAAGGCTGGGACGACGGCCTCCCCTGGGACCACCTGACGCTGCTGGTCGCACTGAAGGAACGCTGGCTGGTGGACGTGGGCTTTGGCGACGGATTCCGCGAGCCGCTGTTACTTGACGATGCGGTGCCACAGACGCGCGCGGAGGGCATCTGGCGTGTGCAACACGACGGCTGCGAGGGCCGGCATTCAAGCCGCACGCCGGCAGGTGACTGGAAACCCGAGTATCGCTTTCGGCTGCGGCCATGTCAGCTGGCGGACTTCAAGCCCGGTTGCGATTATCATCAGAACTCGACGGAGTCTCATTTTACGCAGCAGCGCATGTGTTCGCTTGCCACGAAGACGGGGCGTATTACGCTGAGCGACCGGCGCCTGATCGTGACGGAGGGGTTTTCGTCACGGGCCACCGCCAGCGACAATTCGGGAGACGCCAGGCGCCAGGAACGGGATTTTGCGGATGAAGCGGAGTTTCAGCAGGTGTTGCGGGAGCGCTTCGGGATCGTACCCTGATCCAGGATCTGGCGAGCCGCCGGCTGCTGATCGGCCGGACGCGTTCGTGTTCTAAGTTTTCATGGTCATCTCTCGGGCAACTGCGCTACTTGCAAGGTCCACAGAGCAACTGAACTACTTGCCGAAGCGCCGGGATTCGACAATCACGCGTACCTAACCAAATGCGAAGGAATATGAGCGAATTAATCATTGTTGGCGACCGCGTACTGGTGGAGCAGCACGACGGCGAGCAGCTCACCCATTCGGGACTTTACCTGCCCGCCACGGTTACGGAAAAGGAAAAGGTGGGAACCGGAAGGGTTGTCCGCGTGGGACCGGGGCACCTGATGCCCAATCCCGATTACACCGAGGGAGACCCGGTTACGAAACCGGCCGAATCAGTGCGTTACCTGCCCCTGCAGGCCGAGACCGGAGATTTCGCTTTCTACCTGCGCAAGGAGTCCATCGAGATCAATTACCAGGAGAAAACTTACATAATCGTACCTCACAACGCCATTCTGGCCTTGGTGCGATCCGACGGGAACGTGCTGCAGGACCTCGAGGACCTGCTCGGTGAATCGTAGCCGGACCGCGTGAACGGGAAGCGGCCTTCGCGGGAGCCCTCGGTCCTACGGCGCAGGCCCACGACAGGGCGGCGCAGGCCCTGAGCCCATCGAATAACATTTGATAAACCCGAGAGAAGGAGCGTGAAACAATGAACAGGACGGCGGCCTACACGGTCCAGCGTGGCATACCCGTCTCGCAACTGGGCGTCGACGCGAGAGGGGCGTTTATCACGCGAACCTACACCCATCTTCTCGGGGCGATCCTGGCATTCGCCCTGATTGAGATCTACCTGTTTCAGACCGGCATGGCGGAGTCGATCGCCCGCGTGCTGCTCAGCGGGTCCTGGCTCATCGTACTGGGCGGTTTCATGATCCTGAGCTGGATTGCGACCCATCTCGCGCACAATGCGCAGACCAAGGGGGGTCAATACGGCGCGTTGGGGCTGTTCGTCGTGGGCGAAGCCATTATCTTCACGCCGCTGCTCTACCTTGCGGATTCCATGGCGCCCGGCGTGATCAACAGCGCC
Organism: uncultured Gemmatimonadota bacterium; assembly: GCA_951812955.1. GTDB lineage: Bacteria > JAAXHH01 > JAAXHH01 > JAAXHH01 > JAAXHH01 > JAAXHH01. Next base: position 1,137,958 of record OX638340.1, read on the forward strand.
GCCACGGTTACGCTCATCGGGTTTCTCGGGCTGACGATCGTGGCCTTTCATACCCGCAAGGACTTTTCCTTCCTCGGCGGGCTGCTGCGGTGGGGGTTCATCTGCGCCCTCGTGCTGATCGTAGCCAGCGTGCTATTCGGATTTCATCTGGGAACGATCTTCACCGTGGCCATGATCGTACTGGCGGGCGGCGCGATCCTCTACGACACGTCGAACGTCCTGCATCACTATCCCGAAGACCGGCACGTGGGCGCGGCGCTTCAACTCTTCGCCTCCGTGGCGCTGTTGTTCTGGTACGTCCTGCAGTTCTTTCTGTCGTCGAGAGACTGAAACATCTCGACGGGGCGCGTCAGTTAACCAATCGGAGAGGTACCGTTATGTTCAACCGAAAGAGTCTACACGCTGCGGTGTCCATCGGCCTGATGGCCCTGGTGCCGTCGCTGTTCACACTGGCCTGCGAGGGACCGGTTGGACCGACTGGACCGGCAGGAGCTCAGGGTCCGGCTGGACCGCAAGGCGCTGCCGGATCACAGGGACCGGTGGGCACGGACGGAAGTACTGGACTACAGGGGCCGGAAGGACCGCCTGGACCGCCTGGACCGCCTGGCGAGGTAAGAGTCATCGATCTGGACCTGGTCGGTTCGTGGCGATTCGAGAGCACGGATATCGTGCAGACCCTTGCGGAGAATCTCAAGGACTACCTGATCAACGAAGCCGGCCTCGATGCGGCTACCGTGGAACTCTTACTCGCCGAGTTCTTCAGGGAGATGACGGAGGATCTCAAGAACTCGCCGATTGCGACGGTTAACCTCGCCGCGGACGCCACCTTCCTGGACGGTGACGGCGCCTCGGGGACCTGGTCGGCCAACGGTTCGACGCTGCTTGTGAAACAGGACGAGACCGTTTTTTTCCTGGGAAGCTATCGCGTGGATGGCGACGATCTGACGCTGACGCTTTCCAAGGCCCAGATGCTGCAAATGATCACCAGCGCGTCGGAGGAACCACTCGCCGAAGACGAAATCATGCTGCTTGATATCCTGTTCGGCGAAAACGGTACGGCCAACTACTTCTTCAAGCGGGTTTGAGAGGCACAGATGCACGCCAAGTTGAAGACCATCGGCAGGGAAGCCATTTCTTTCGGACTCATCGCGCTGGTTTTGCTGGCGGCCCGGTCGACCCTGGCCGATCACTATACCGTTCCGTCCGGTTCCATGGAATACACGCTACTGCCGGGCGACCGGATCTTCGTGGCCAAGTACACCTTTGGTTTCCGCGTTCCTTTCACGGGATGGAAACTCACCGAGGGGCGCGGAGTGGAACGCGGTGAGGTGGTGGTGTTCGATTCACCCGTGGAAGACATCCGCCTGGTGAAACGGATCGTCGCCGTGGGAGGCGACACCGTTTCCATCCGCAGCGGCCAGGTTTCCATCAACGGCGCTCCGATGGGATCCGTTACGGATATGCGGGAGGAGTTCTACGGCGAACGCCGGGTCCGCCTGAACCTGAGCTACAGCGGGGGGGAGGACTACGGTCCGGAGATCATTCCCCCTGGGTTTCTCCTGGCCATAGGAGACGCCAGGGGGAACAGCAAGGACGGACGGGCCTTCGGATTCATCGCGGAGGACTCGGTCTACGGCAGGGCCGTGGCCGTCTACTACCGCAGCGGCGAAGGCCTCTGCTGGCTCAAACTTTAGGGAAACGCGGACCTACCGCGTTTCCGTCTTCGTATCCTGCGCTTCCTTTTCCTTTTCCTCCGCCCTATTCTGACGCTGCATAGGGTTCTCCGGCGCCTGGCGGCGCTGCTTGAACAGCTGGAAGCGCGTGGGCTTAGACTGCGGTGGCCACACGTTGTTGCTCAGGTCCGTGTCCGCGGTCTCCAGGAAGGGATCGAGGGTGATCCTTTCCACCGGCTGATCCATGGCGAACACCTTGGTTACGCGGTCGTCGCGTAGCCGCCAGATCTCCGCGGGGATCCGCTGTACCTCCCTGGTACCGTCCTCGAATTCAAACTCCAGGATCACCGGCATGACCAGGCCGCCTACATTCTCGAAGGTCAGTTCGTAGAAGTGCTTGCCGCTTTCGAGCAGGGCCAGGTCCTCGGCATCCAGGTTCTTCACGTAGTTTTCATACTCTTCCTGGTCGAGGATCGATACTTCGAAGGGATCGTACCTGTTATAGAAATCGACCAGGGTCGAATCCTGCCGGACCATGGGATTCGGAATATCGCCCTGGTTGCGCGTGTAGCTGATGCCCCGGTTTTCTTCCCCTCTGTTCGCCCTGGCGATCTCTTTCTCCACTTCCGGATCCCGCGTGTTGATCTGGAACCACTTCACCTCGCCCAATCCGAGATCCACGTGGTCCGTGCTGTAAAACCAGCCGCGCCAGTACCAGTCCAGGTCCACGGCGGACGCGTCTTCCATGCTGCGGAAGAAATCTTCGGGCGAAGGATGCTTGAACATCCAGCGCTGGGAATAGCTGCGGAAGGCATGGTCGAATAGCTCCCGCCCCATGACCGTTTCCCGGAGGATGTTCAGCGCGGTGGCGGGTTTACCGTATGCATTGGGGCCGAGTTGAAATACGGATTCCGAATTCGTCATGATGGGCGAGATCCGCGCCACGTCACCCTTCATGTAATCCACGATCCGGTGGGCCGCGCCGCGGCGGGATGGATACTCGGTATCCCATTCCTGTTCGGCCAGGTACTGGAGAAAGGTGTTCAGTCCCTCGTCCATCCACGTCCACTGCCGTTCGTCCGAATTGACGATCATGGGGAAATAGTTGTGCCCGACTTCGTGAATGATCACGCTGATCATGCCGTACTTGGTCCGTTCGCTGTAGGTGCCGTCCTTTTCCGGCCGGCCGCCGTTGAAGCAGATCATCGGGTATTCCATGCCGATGCGGTTCGTGTGCACGGAGATGGCCGTGGGATAGGGATAGTAAAAGGTATATTTCGAATAGACGTCTATCGTATGGGCCACCACCTTGGTGGAATAGCGCTCCCAAAGGGGGTTGCCTTCCTTGGGATAGAAGGACATGGCCATCACCTTCTGCAGACCTGACTGGACCTCCATGGCGTCCCAGATGAACTTGCGCGAACTGGCGAATGCGAAGTCCCGGACGTTGTCCCCGTGGAAGACCCAGGTCTTCTTCTCCGTGGCCCGTCCCTTTTCCGCCTCGACCGCTTCCGCCTCGGTGACGATCATGACGGGCTCGGCGGCGGTCCGCGACCGTTCAAACCGGGACTGCTGCTCGGCCGTAAGCACGTCCTTCGGATTCTGAAGTACGCCCGTGGCCGTTACGATATGGTCGGCCGGTGCGGTTATGCTGACCTTGTAGTCACCAAAGGGCAGTGTGAATTCACCACGGCCGAGGAACTGCTTGTGCTGCCAGCCCTCCACCTCGTTGTAAACCGCCATGCGGGGAAAGAACTGGGCGATGGCGTACAGGTAATTGTCATCTTCCTCGAAGTACTCGTAGCCCGAGCGACCGCCGATCTTCATCCGGTCGTTGATGTTGTACCACCACTTGACCTTGAAGGTGTAGGACTTGCCGGGCTGAAGCGGCTCGGGGATATCCACCCGCATCATCGTCTTGTTGATGGTGTGGGACAGCGGATTGTCCCGCCGATCCCGCACCCACTCGATCTTGAAGCCGCCGTCGAAGTCGTTCAGCAGGCGCTGCAACTGGGCAAAACTCATCCGCCCCGAAACCCGGCTGCCCGCGATCTTCCGCGTGTCCGAATCCCGGGCGCGCACGTTCTGGTCGAGTTGCACCCAGAGGTAGGCCAGTTCGTCGGGCGAGTTGTTGTGGTAGGTGATGGTCTCGGTGCCATGCAGCCGCTGCGTCTCGTCGTCCAGCTCGATCCGCATCTCGTAGTCTGCCTCGTTCTGCCAGTACTGATGGCCCGGCGCGCCGGATGCGGTCCGGTATACGTTCGGCGTCGGGGCTTCCTGCTTGATCTGGCGGAACTTGCTTCGGTTGATCGTCTCGGGACCCTTCTGGGCGGTAGCGGTGGTGGTAGCGCACGCGACGGTCAACGCGCATATAAAGTAAAATAGGCGCTTAGCCATGGATCGGTCTCCTGGTTTTCTTTAGTAGTGGTCAGCGGTCAATGCTGTACGATTCGAATTTTGGAATATATGACGCGGGCGGCCCCGTGTAAAGGATCATACGAGGCGACGTGTGTTGCGTGCAGGGCGGCACAAGGCCAACACGGGTGGGCGGTGCCGTTCCAACACGGGCGGGCGGCGAAAATTCTAAGTGCTGGTGAGCGACGCAGTCCCCATGGATTTCAAGGAAAGCGCCAGGTTTGCGGTGGCCTGCTGAACTAAAAGCTACTTACCTCGAAAAATACATGATCATGACCTCTATGTCCTTCAGCATGATCCTCAACAGTTCCGCTTCCTCTTCGTCCTCCGCATCAAGACCCACGGTTGCCAGTAGCGAGGCTACTGCAAATTGCAGGGAAAGCGTAGTATCCGTAACGGTGTATCCCACGGAAAAAGTCTCACCATCTGAAGTCGTGACGGTTATTCGATTCCCAGACACCTGGTATCGGTCAGGCTGTTCGCCGTCGACAATCACCGTTCCGTCAGACCTGAAATCAAGGGTAAGGGCGAACGTCACGTTGGATTCTCCAAGCATGTCAGATACCACCATGTCGGCCTGGCTCGCAGTCAGGCCCTCCCCGATCAGGTACTCCCGCAGGTTGGCGGCCAGTTTGGTATCGAAATCGTTTCCCGTATATTTCCACGTGCCGATCAGCTTCTCTGCAGGGTCCGGGTCCGGTTCCGGTGTGGGAGTCGGGGCCATCGGATTATCGTCATCTCCGCAGGCTAGCGCCACCAGGACGGTCATCATAAGTAGAATCCGCATATCATGCCTCCTGCCGAGTAGGCTCGGCTATACGTGTCTTCAAGAATGGATCGGAGATGTTAACGGTGAGCTCTCCGTTTCGTCTATCAATACTTCGCTTGTGGTTCAAATAGATACCCTGATCGTGATGGTCTCCCTTATTGTCTCGTCGTACAGCAGGCTTTTTATTCTGCCCTTCACCACATATCGCCCCAAATCGTTGAAACCGTGATTGAGTGACAACAGGGCCAACTTGTTGTGCTGGGCCGTTGCGACTACTCTTTGGGTTGGTTCACCAGTTGTCTGAACGATGGGGTTACTTTCCGAACAGGACGCAATCGCGAACAACATTGTAATCAGTAGGATAGACTGGAATGCACGCAAGTACAATATACACACCCTTTCTGAAGAAGTTAGGGGCACCATTTGACCCAATGCCTATGGTACCTGCCAGTGTTGTACGCTCGCGCTATAATTCGGTGAGTGTTATACGATTCACCGGGGGTTGGGATCTAACTCGAAGCCCTAAAAATCGGCCACTGAATTGAGCAAACTACCCCGACCAATGTAGCACGAACAATCGACAATAGCGAGTGTCATGGTTTCAAATTGAAAATATGATCTATATTTGATTTTCCAACTGAAAACCAACTTGAAAATATAAACATCGGCTTCCAAGCTGATATTTTATGATCAAAAAGTGATTTTTATAGTATTTAATGTGACTAAATCGCATACAACCGGATGGGTCGCCTGTGCCCTTACTTGAGGATACAAAGTCGCACAGAAGTCGGTGAAGCGGGACTCGTGGCATTTTCGGGCTATTCATCGGATATTGACAGGGACAATCCGCGGATGTACCCTGAATCGACCGCCGGTCCGGCACGGCCCGGCTCTTTCGCGGAAGAACCGCGGGAACCGTTCTCGGAAGAAACCATGAAATCGCAGGGCTTCTGGCTTACCTTCGCAGGCCTCCTACTGGTGTGCGTAGCATCGGACGCGGTTGCGGTGCGAATATCGGCCCACCCGTTCTACATCAGCGTCTGCCAGGTCGATCACAACCCCGATTCCGACGCGCTGGAGCTGGCTTTTCGCATCTTTACGGACGACCTGGAACAGGCCCTCGAGGCGATGGGAACGGACCGGCTGCGCCTGGGGACGGAGCGCGAAGCCGAGAAAGCCGATCTTTACATCGGCCGTTATCTCGCGCGCCACGTCGAAATCGAAATTAACGACCAACGCGTCAGCGCCGTCTTTCTTGGAAAGGAAGTGGATACGGACGCAATCTGGTGTTATCTGGAGGTTGAGAATATCCCGCTCTTAAACACGATGACCATGACGAACACCCTGCTCCTTGAAACTTTTGAAGACCAGGTCAATCTCGTGCACGTCAACGCCAACGGTCAGAAGATGAGCCTGGTGTTCAACGGACAGCACGTCAAGCAGACGCTGGACTTCTGACCCGTTATCCAGCCCCCAGTCACAACCATAGATGATTCCCGGATCATGCCCCGAAACACACGAAATGCAGCCCGCATAGTAGACCTGAAGGCGTTTGCGGACTTGAGATCCGGCCTGGGTACCATCGTCGCCACTTCCGGCGGATATGATCCGCTCCATCCCGGGCACGTCTCCTGCCTGTTGGAATCATCCGCCTATGGCGATACCCTGGTCGTGATCGTCAACGGCGACGGTTTTCTTCGCCTTAAAAAGGGCAAGCCCTTCATGGATATCACGGCCCGCTGCCAGGTCGTCTCCGGTATTCGAGCCGTGGATTTTGTCATTCCCTTTGAGGTGGAAGACGACGACACGGTATGCGAGGCCCTGAGGATGATCCGGCCCCACGTGTTCACCAAGGGTGGAGACCGGACCGACATGTCCAATATCCCCGAGTGGGGGGTGTGTACGGAACTCGGAATCGAAGTGATATCTGGGGTGGGGATGGACAAGGCCTGGAGCAGTTCCGACTACCTGGAATCCTGGGGACGATTCTGGGCCGATCGTGCAGGCCGCGGCTAGTTAAACAGTGTTGTATTTGTTTCTTGTCCCGCGTCCCTTGCCGTCATAATTTACCGGTACAGGAAATCCAAACGCCCACGCGACAATCTCGCAGGAAATACACCGTTCAGGACGAGAAACCATCCGGTCTCTCCCGGATGACCCGGAGGAGAAATGTCCAGTAGATACCGCGCCGCCGTAATCGGTCTCGGCCGCATGGGGAGCACCTTCGACGACGAGATCGATCAGGGCGGGTCCATTTTCCTGCCTTACTGCCACGCACCTTCCTATTACGCCGCGCCGGATGTGGACCTGGTCGCGGGAGCGGATCCCCACGACGAACAGCGTTCCATCTTCGGGGTGCGCTGGGGCATCGAAGACGGCCACCTGTACACCGACTACCGAGATTTGCTCGAAAAGGAAAAACCCGATCTGCTCAGCGTCTGTACCACCGCCCGGATCCGGTCGCAGATCGTGGAGGACGCCGCCCGGGCAGGCGTGAAGGCGATCTGGGCCGAAAAGCCCATTGCCCTGACCCTGGCCGAGGCGGACGCCATGGTGAAAACCTGCGATGACCACGGCGTAGCCCTGGCCTTAAACTGCGCCCGGCGCTGGCATCCATTCTTCTCCCAGGCGCGGACCATGATCGAGGAAGACGAACTCGGCGACATCGTCCAGGTGACGGGCTACGGCCAGTGCGGACTTTCCCACAACGGCAGCCACCTGATCGATATCGTCCGGTACATGGCGGGCGGAAGGGTGGAATGGGTGTACGGCGAGATGGAATCCGACGAGGCTGCGGAGGGCGAAAAGGATCTGATGGGCAACGGATACCTGGCCTTCGAGAACGGAGTCAGGGCCTATGTCCGGGGCATGCCCTGCGGGATCGCGAACTGGGAAATCGACGTACTGGGCACGAAGGGCCGCTTCCGCTCGATCGCCAACGGCCAGGACGCCGAACTGATCAAACTGCACCCGGGAGGGCCGCGCGGGCGGGGCGTGCCGGCCCGCATGCCCTTCCCCTGGCCCGCCCATTACCCCGGGATGGGACTGACGATCGTGGCGGACCTGGTTTCGGCTATCGAAAACGGTCATCAGCCCAAGTGTTCCGGGGTTGACGGGCGCGAGGCGCTGGAAGTGGCCGTCGCCCTCCGCGAATCGCACCGCGGCGGCGGGCGGAAGATCCATCTGCCCCTGGAGGACCGCGGCCTGGGTATACTGTCTTCCGAGATTCACGGGGACGACATCCCGGCCAGAGTCCGGCGCCTCCAAAGTTGACGTCCGCACGAATGACGTCCGCACAAATGAAGTCCACTAAGTTGCGGTCCCCAGGATTGTATAGGGAGATGGCATGAAGCTCGGGTTCGTAACCTACCAGATCGGCAAAGACTGGGATGTGCCGACCATCATCGACATGTGCGGCCGAACGGGTTTCACCGGAGTCGAACTCCGCACGACCCACGCCCACGGCGTGGAAGCATCGCTCAGTCCAGGTGAACGCGGCGAGGTCAGGCGGCTGTTCGAGGACGGCGGCGTGGATCTCGTGGGACTCGGAACGGCCTTTGAGTACCACTCGGTCGATCCCGACGAGGTCCAGGCGAATATTAAAGGAACTGTGGAGTATGCCAGACTGGCGGCCGACCTGGGCTGTCCAGGTATCAAGGTGCGGCCTAACGGTCTGCAGACGGAAGCGGGCATACCGGAAGAAGCGACTCTCGAACAGATCGGAATGGCCATCGGGCAGTGCGCGGAAGCGGCCGGCGGTCTCGGCGTGCAAATCCGGGTCGAGGTACACGGGAAGGACACCCAGGAGCCGCGCCGGATGCGCGCCATTATGGATCATGCGGACCATCCCAATGCGTATATCTGCTGGAATTCCAATTTCGGCGAAGTGGTGGAAGGATCGATCGAGAGCAACTACCGGCTGCTGAGTCACAAGATCGGCCTGGTGCATATCACCGAAATCTACCGCGCCGAGTATCCCTGGCGGGAACTGTTCAGGCTGCTCAAGGCCGACGGTTACGAAGGTTACACGCTCGCGGAAATCGCGCACAGCCCCGAACCCGAACGGCTGATGGGCTATTACAAGGCACTCTGGGAAGCCTACCAGGTCTGAGCGCGCACCGCGCGACATTAAGCGACATCCGGCGCGGCATTATGCGCGTATCCGGCGCGGCATCAAGCGCGTATCTGGTACGACATTAAGCGCGTATCCGGCGCGGCATTTATCGACATTAAATCGAACCGCCGATTATCTGCATGGGCAATCTGAAAGGATCGATTGATTTATGACCACGACGGCGGCAACCTCGCAGGAGGCCATTTACCGGGAACGGACGCCGGGTTCCTACGAAGCGTTCAAACGCTCCCGTGAAGTCATGCCCGGCGTCGCAAAGGGCGCATACTTCTACGCCCCTTATCCCGTCACCATCGAACGGGCCGAGGGATGCTATCTGATTGACGTGGACGGGAACCGGTACGTGGACTTCGCCAACCACCATACCACCCAGATCCTTGGACACAACCATCCGGCCATAATCCGGGCGGTGGAACGGCAGATCGAACGGGGCATCGCCGTAGCCGCACCCATGGGAAGTGAAACGGCCCTCGCCGAGGAACTGTGCCGGCGGGTCGAATCCCTGGACAAGGTCCGATTCTGCAATTCGGGGACCGAAGCCACGCTGCACGCCATCCGGCTGGCTCGGGAATACACGGGACGGCACCTCATCGCCAAGTTCGAGGGCGGGTACCACGGCAGTCACGACGCCGTCGAAATCAGCGTCGCACCAGACCCGGCGAAGGCCGGTCCCCGGGAGCGGCCGGTACCGGTGCGGGGTGCAGGTGGCATGCCGCCCAACACCACCGAGAACGTCATTATCCTCCCCCAGGATGACGAAGCCGCCGTGGAGACCCTCATCGAGGAACACCGGGACGAACTGGCGGCCGTGATTTTCGATCCCCGGACCGGTGTCATTCCCCAGCGACCCGCATTCATCCGAGCGGTGCGGGAAATCACGCGCAGGCACGGCGTTCTGCTCATCTTCGATGAAATCGTGGGTTTTCGCGCATCGCCGGGCGGCGTCCAGGCGCAGTGCGGCATTCTGCCCGACCTGACCGCCTATGGCAAGATCGTGGGCGGCGGCTTTCCCGTGGGCGCCTTCGGCGGTCGGAAGGACCTGATGGATGTGCTGGATCCGACCCTGGGCAGACCGAGGCTGTCGCAAAGCGGATCTTTCAGCGGGCATCCGGTGGCCATGGCCGCCGGTCTTGCCATGCTTGAAGTGCTGACTCCCGACGTTTATGACCGTCTGGACCAACTGACCGAGCGCCTGATGGACGGTTTCCGGAATGTATTCGAACGGACCGGAACTGTGGCAACAGCTGTCGCATCAGGTTCCACCTTCAGTATTTACTTCACGGAGGGCCCGGTCAGGGTCTATCGGGCCGCCGCCGCGGCGGATAAGCGTCCCGTATCCGCGGTTTTTCTCGGCCTGCTCAACCGCGGTTACTATCTGTCGAACGGCCTGGCCATGAACTGTCTTTCGGCGGCCATGGACGAATCGCATATCGATGGCCTTGTTGCGGCCCTGGCCGAGACTTTGGCCGAGGCCCTGGAAGAAAACTGACGTCCTTGGCCGGGATTCGCCGGCCGGTCTTTGTCCATTCGAACCACCCATACAGGAACGGAACCATGTCTCAATCATTCAAGTGGGCTGTCATCGTAATCGGCGCAATGGCCGGCTTCTACCTGATCCCCCTGTTGATTTCGGCGCAGGGCGGCAGATCCGAGGAGTCGGCCGCCCGTCCCCTGCCCCCGGACGCCTCGCCGCGTGATCAGCAGGTCTTCAGGTTCATGAGCCCGGAACCCCGCACGCTCGACTCCGCCATAAACGATTATGACACCGAAGACACCATCATCCCCTTCGAACCTCTGCTCCGGCGCGATCCGAACTGGAATCCGGAACCCGCTGCCGCCGACCGTTACGAATCTTCGCCGGACGGCAAAACGTGGACCTTCCATCTCCGGGAAGGCGCGAGATGGAGCGACGGCCGTCCCGTCACGGCCCATGACTTTGTATACTCATTTCGCCGCATGCTGGACCCGCAGGAGGCCAATCCCTACGGGTTCTTCTACCACGATTTCAAAAACGGACGCGCCATCAACCGCGGTGAAATCAAGGACCTGACCCAACTGGGCGTCCGAGCGGCCGACGATCTCACCCTTGTCATCGAGACGGAGAAATCGGCCCCCTACCTGCCATACATCGTATCCTACGGGAACGCGCTGCCCGTGCCCCCGTGGCAGGTGGAAAAATACGATCGCAAGTGGACCCGGCTGGAGAACATCGTCTCGAATTCAGGGTTCAAACTGTCGGAGTGGATCACGGGCAGCCACATGACCCTGGTCCCGGACCCCATGTACAACGGTCCCCACAAGCCCTACCTGGAGAAGGTCATCCATCCCTTCCGCAACGCGGCGGTGGCCACGGTCCTCGCCTACGAGAACAACGAAGTGGACCGTGAACTCGTCGACGTGACCGACATGCCCCGCATCATGGCCGATCCCGAACTCGCGCCGGACCTGGTCAAGGTGGCCGCGAGGGCATCATGGTATCTCTTCTACCGCACGCGCCAGCCGCCCTTCGACGACGTACGGGTCCGGGAAGCCTTCACCCGGGCGATCGACCGGGAGGTCATCACAAATATCCTGCTGGGTGGAACGGCCGTACCCGCCTATTCCATGATTCCGCCCGAATTCGCCGAATACAACGGACCGGCCATGAAGGACTACCAGTCCTATGACCCGGCAAAGGGCAGGGAGCTGATTCGGGAGGCCGGCTATCCCCGCGGGAGGGGATTCCCCCGACAGGAAATGTGGCTTCGGGCGCCCAATCCCACCATCAAGCGGATCAGCGAGGCAATCATGGCCATGTTGAAGGAGAACATCGGGGTCGATGTCACCATACGTGCCGCAGACCGCACCATGTATATGAACAACATGTACAACTGGCGCATGAACCTGGGGCTGATCGTGTTCTACGCCGATTACCTCGACCCGCGCAACATGCTCGACATGATCTGGCACTCGCAGCCGCAGGGCTACGGCAGGTCGGACTGGACCAACGCCGAATTCGACCGGATGGTGGAACGGGCGGCCTCTGAACTGGATAGGGAGAAGCGACGCGCGCTTTACGCGGAGGCGGAGGAAATCATGGTTTCCGACTACGCCGGTTCCTTTCTGTTCCACCCGGTGAACCTTGAACTCAGGAAACCCTGGGTGAAAGGGATTACGGAAAACCCGGACGGCACGGTCGGCGCAATGGACTATACGAGGGTCTACATCTCCCGGTAAAATAACCGCGTGGGGAGACCGCGACACAACGACACTACGTTAGTACATGCAAAAAAAGCCTCCGCGGCGATACATTCACGCGGAGGCTTTTGGGTTTCTACAAATTGTCTGAACGTCGTAACCGTGTCGTTCCCAACGTCGATTACCGGATCGCGTCCTTCATCTGAGCGACGATGTTGCGCAGCGACGCGGCGTTACGGGCTCGAGGCGCCAGTTTCAGGTAGCTCTCATAGGACTTGATCGCGTTCGGATAGTCCTCGCGGGTCTGGTACAGGATACCCAGGTTGTAGTGCCAGTTCGCCTTCTTGCCGTTGATGCGGATCGCGGCCCTGTAGGAACTGATCGCGCTGCTGCTATTCTTGATTTTCTGATAAGCGCTGCCCAATGCGCCGTGTGCGTCCGCATATGCGGCATCGATCTGCGTCGCCTGCTTGAACGACTTGATCGCGTTGGAGGTCTGGCCCGCCTTCTGCTGGGAAAGGCCGAGGTTGTAGTGCGCTTCCTTGTAATCCGCCTTCAATTCAACGGCTTTCTGGAAAGCGCCGATAGCATTCGTATACTGTCCTGCCTTGAAATAGGCGATGCCGAGATTGTAATGACGGGGGGGATCGTCCGGCATGGCATCCACTTTCGTCTTCGCATCCGCGACCGTCTGGGCTTGTATCGCAGGCGCTGCGACCAGCGCGGCCAGAACCATGAAGACGGCAAGGCAATTCAGTTTCTTGATGCGTGTCATCCTCGTTCCTCCGTTGGATAACTGAGCGTTACAGGACATTGAGTATTTATGGACAAATCGTGTTTTTGAGCGTATATTGAATCCAAGATGACTATAATATAGCATTTTGTCGAAATTTGCAAGTGAAATTCTCTACTTTCTTGTGGACGAAACGGTATCCTGGCATCAGGGAGGCCATCGATGAAAAGTTATACTGTCGATGATTTTCTGGGCGACGCACGGCGAATCGTGCGAGAACACGGGGTCAGGGACGGACTGGAATCGATCAGGAAGAACACCGAGCGCCTGCTCGGTCAGCCCGACCTGCTGGAAACCTATGTCAACATGGACGAATACAAGGGCCATACGGTGATCGGCCAAGATCCCGAGACGGACATTTACGTCATCGTTCACGGCGGACGCAAAGGCGGTACTTCCCCGCCCCACGATCACGGTCCGTGCAGCGTGATTTACGGCAATTTTACGGGGCACACCCTGATGCGGCGCTGGAACCGGCTGGACGATGGAGGGTCGGAGGGTCCGGCCAGTCTCAAGATGGCCCGGGAATACACAGTCGGCGCCGGGGAGGCGACCGCCTTCGCCGAGGGGGACATCCACTCCATCGACTATCCCGACGGCGCCTTCTTCGTCCGCGTGACCGTGGGCGACGTGGAAAATCAGAAAACGCGCCGCTTCGATCTCGAACGGGGTATCGTGGAGATCGACGACCGCGCGGCTCGACCGGGATAGCCGGGCGTAACATACTGGCCGTGCCCGGACCATGCAGTTATTCCATTTCCGTCCGCCTGTTTCACCAGATCCACCCGATCCACCCGATCAAACCGCTCTCGACCCATGTCCGCCCCTGAACCTGAAGCGAAGCAACCTCCAATAAAACCCACCGAATTCGTGACGCCGGACCGGCTGAGCGAGCTCCTGCGGCGCCGCAACCTGCCGGGCTTCATCTTCCTCGCCGGGCATCTGGCGGCCACTTTGCTCACTGGATACCTGGTGTCGCTTGCCATGGGTATGTGGTGGTCGGTTCCGGCCCTGCTCATTCATGGCGCTATTGTGGTGCACTGGTTCGCGCCTTTCCACGAATGCTCCCACGGCACGGCCTTTCGAAGCGCGGCGATGAACCGGACCGTCGGATGGATAACCGGCACGGGGCTGTTTCTCATTCCCGCGTATTTCCGTTACGAGCACCTGGCCCACCATTCCCACACGCAGATCACCGGAGACGATCCCGAAATGATCCCCATGGCGGAACGCCTGGGCGGCTATTTCTGGTATGCGACGGGCATTCCATACTTCTACAGCAACCTGACGACCCTGGTAAGGATGCTGTTCTGGAGGTTCAACGCGGCCGAACGCAAGTTCCTGCCCCGGCGGGAACGGGGCAACGTGGTGATGGAAGCCTGGAGCATGGTCCTGGCATACGGGGCGCTGGCGGCCGTATCTATCTGGATCGATACGGCGGCCGTAGTCCTGTACTGGCTGGCCCCTCGCCTCGTGGGCGAACCCGTCATGCGCCTCATACGCATGTCCGAACACACGGGCTGCCCCCGCGTGCGCCATATCCTGCTCAACACCCGCACCGTGCTGACCATTCCGCTGATCCGGTGGCTGAACTGGAACAACGCGTATCACGCCGAACACCATGCCATTCCTACCGTACCCTTCCACGCCCTGGGCGACCTGCACCGGGTCATGGGGCCCCATTTCGAGGAAGTGCGGCCGGGATACGTGAACACGCAGTTGCACCTGATGTCAAACGGGATGAAAAACAGTACGGCACAGGATGGCTGACCGGCAGGTCAGTCTTTCGTGGATTCCGGTGGGGAGTCCTTGGGGGGTACGACACACAGGAACCCGAGGGGATCCTTTCCGACACTCTCGAACTGGTGCTGTTCGTTCGGCGCGATATACACCACGTCGCCCGGGGACACGTCGTGCACGTCCCAGCCGATGAGCACTTTCGCCCTGCCCCGAAGTATGTAGATGCCGTGGTCGTGGTCGTGGCGGTCGAAGGAGGACTGCCCGCCCGGCTCGATTTCGAAATAGCGCACGGAGAAATTGTTCGCTCCGTCTTCGGGACCGATGACCACCCGCACCGACCCGCCGACCGCGCCGCCCCCGGTGTAGGGGACCATCTCCACGCCCGCCCAGTCGTTCGCTCCGTTCTGCCCCCGATGTTTGTGCACAACGCCCATGAGAAGCTGGTCCGCCTGATAGACACTGCCTGGGGCAGTGAATTACATGAAGTTACGCACGCCGCTTCCGTGCAGTTCCGATATGCGTTCGGCGTCCGCCCGGTCGAAGCCGATGGCCACGAGCTCGCGAATGCGCTTCCGGTGCATCTCTTCGTATAGTCCCACTACCGCGTCCCGCCCCCGGGCCAGTTGCTCCGGGTGCGATCCACCGCCGGCCAGCGTCATCATGGCCTTGAGCACGAAGGGACTGGAACCCGACGCCTGCTGGAGGAACAGGGTGCGTTCCTCGGCAGCCCGCATCAGGTCATCCTTTATCGATGGGTCCTGTTCGATGTGGTAGGCGAAATGGGAGATCCCGTACCCGACGTGCCGGCCCTCGTCCTGGCGCGCGAGTTTGAAGGTCCGCGCGGTGACCGGATCCGGCGCGACCTGCTCCAGGAACATCAGCAGTTCCATGAATGTCCCCTCGCCCAGGACGTGCATCAGGAAGGATCCGTTGGAATAGTCGTCCTGGGCCAGCAGGCTGCGCAGGGACCATTCCGTCGCGGCCGAGACGTACTGCAGTCCGCCGCCGTTTGCGAGTGCCCGCTTGGTGAAAACCTCCGCGTGCCTGGCCTCGTCCATGACCTGCGTGGCGAGGAAAAGGACGACCTCGGAATACTGGGGATCGATCCTGTTCATGAACTTGGCCGGCATGTACATGGCCAGGTATTCGTTCTGTATCAGGAAGGTCATGACCTGGCAGACCGCCTGCTCCAGATCGTCCGGCAACTCGGGTAGCTCGTGCCAGGGGATATCGGTCGTCGCGTCCCACTGCCCCGCCTTGCCCTGTTCGTACAGTTCCGCGATGTTATCGGCCCATACCAGCTTCTTCTCTCGAATGGTAAACTCGAAATCCGGCGTTCCGGGGTCGACCACCGATCCGCGCTGCGCCAGTCCCTGGCCTTGGGGCGCAACGTCCGGCACTTCGCCCGCCCTGCCGACCTGGCAGTCCCGCATCAGGATGCCGCGGCCATCCGCGGGTTTCACCCTGATTCCCCGGTCTGGCTCGCCCCAGTCGGACGTATCGGGCAATGGAATGCTGAAATCCTCGCTCATTTACGGCTCATTTCCTGGTAATTCGTTTACGATTTGTTCCCTGGCACGGATTGACTTGGCCGTTCTCGCCAGGTAGTATGTATGATACTGCGTTTTGCGGTAGTTGACAAGATGAAGGTGAACCGGGAGTCCCATGAATCTGTCGCGGTTGAGGGTGTTTCGTCTCTGGCGCGTAATGGCGCGTCGCTTCAGGCAGCGCCTGCACGCCAATATCGAACGCATGCGGACGACCGACCAGGTCTTCATGATCAGCGCCGCGGCGATCATCGGGGTACTCGGAAGCGTTGGCGCCATTGCCTTCCGCTGGCTGATCGATACCATAGAATTCCTCGCCTGGGGGGGCGGTATACCCAGTGTCTCGTCGGCCGATACCCTGCTGATCGTGGGCGTCCCCGCGGCCGGCGGGCTGATCGTGGGCGTTCTCATCTATTTCAGTACACGCGAAGCACGCGGACTGCCCGATGTCATGGAAGCCGTAGCGCTCCGCGGCGGCCGTGTCCGACCCCGCGTCGCGGTTGAGACCTCGATGGCCACGGCCATCAGTATCGGTACCGGTCTTTCGGTGGGACGGGAAGGACCCATCGCCCAGATCGGCGCGGCGCTCGGATCCACTTTCGGGCAACTGACGAGGGTGAACATGCACCGCATGCGTACCTTCGTGGGCTGCGGCGCGGCGGCCGGTATAGCCGCTACCTTCAACACGCCCATCGCCGGAGCGCTTTTCTCCCTGGAAGTGATCCTGGGAAACTTCTCCTTCAGCCGGTTCAGTCCCATCGTGATCTCATCCGTGGTGGCCACGGCCATATCCCGTCACTACCTCGGCAACCAGCCCGCGATCATCGTTCCACCCCACAGCCTGAATCATCCGCTGGAACTCGCGTTCTACGCCGTGCTGGGCATATTGGCAGCCATCGTGGGAACGTTTTTCGTCCGGGCGCTTTACGGCGTGGAAGACCTGTACCGGAAAATACCGATCCCCGAATACCTGAAACCCATGACAGGCGGCCTGCTCGTCGGCCTCATTGCCCTCCTGTATCCACAGATCCTCGGCGTGGGTTATGAAACCATGGACCGTGCGCTTTTTTCTGATCTGGAATGGAAGCTCCTGGTCATCCTCGTTTTCATGAAAATCGCGGCTACTTCCTTCACGCTGGGGTCGGGCGCATCGGGCGGCGTAATCGCCCCGTCCATGTTCGTGGGCTGCATGCTGGGGGGCGCTTTCGGCGTGCTGGTGAATCTGCTCTTCCCCGGCATGAGCGAAGCCCACGGCGCCTATGCACTTGTGGCAATGGGGGCCCTGGTCTCGTCGACCATCCGTACGCCGCTCACAGCGATTCTCATGATTTTTGAAATGACCGGCGACTACACGCTCATTCTGCCGCTAATGATCTCAATCATCATAAGTACGGCGTTATCCGCCTATCTGCTGAAGCCCTCGGTGTATTCTCTGCGCCTGTTGAGAAGGAACATCGACCTGGAAAAGGGTCAGGAAACGAACATACTGAGGTCGCTTACCGTCTCGGAGGTCCGCGTTCCGTTTTTCGAAACGATACCGCCCGAGGCCCCGCTTGAGGACCTGATGTCGCGCCTGGCTGAGAGTTCCTTTACCGAGTTCTACATCACCGACGGCGAAGGGCGGTACAGGGGAGCGGTCACATTCGATCGCATCCGCAGCCTCGTCGCATACGGCGAGGACCTCGAGGGGGTCATCGTGGCCCATGACATCGCCCAGTTCGACCTGCCGACGGTTACGGACACAGACACCCTGGACCGGGTCATGCTGCTGTTCGGCCGGCATCAAGTCAACGCCTTCCCCGTAGTGGAACCGGGCACGGACCGCCTCGTCGGCGTGATCAGCAGGGAGCATGTCATGGACGCGTACAACCGCGAGACCGCCAGAAGGGACCTGGCCGGTGAATTCGGCAGCATGGTGAATACGCTGACCGGAGGACAGGTCGTTCGACTGGGGGTAGATTACGCGATGGTCGAAATCAATGCGCCCGGTCGGTTCACGGGCCGCAGTATCCGGAGCCTGCAGATCCGCAGCCGGCAGGGGGTACAGATCCTGCTCATCAGGAAACGGGAGCACCGTGCCGGCCAGGCCCATTTCGTTCCTACGCCCGATTATGTGATCCAGGAGGATGATGTATTGCTCGTCGCCGGAGAGCGCGACAGTATAGAACGCATCGTTAACCTTTAATGTTCAGTTGACAGCATGCTATTTCGCCCTATTATATCGATCAGTCTTTAGCATCGAGGGGGTTCCTTTTCCATCACTTCACTTTATGGAGGCGCGAAAATGGGTACCTTTTGGCTTCAACGGATCACCACTTTGCTACCGGTCCTGCTCCTGTCGGCCATGCCGGCAATCGCACAGGAGAATAAGGGGGACGGCGGGGAGACCGGTGGAGGCGAAGGCCTGTCGAACCTTGTCGAAATCTCAGGGTTCGTAGACGCCAGTTATACCTACAGTAACCTGGATGATGCAAATACCTTCGGCCTCGATCAGGTGGAGATCGACCTGTCGAAAAACCTGGGGGGAATCGGGACGCTGAGGGCCGACCTGGAATGGGTGAGCGACGGAGAGGGCGGCTTTACCCTGGACGCGGAGCAGGGGTACGTGACCCTGGATCTCGGCCTGGGCCGCGGGAAGGGGAACTATCCGACTCTTACTTTCGGCAAATTCAACGCGCCCATCGGGTTCGAACTCCTTGACGCCCCGGACATGTACCAGTACTCCCACGCGCTGGTCTTCGACATGGGACTTCCGACCAACCTGACCGGCGCCATGCTGTCCATGGACCTGGGCGGCGGTGTCGACGTGGTGGTCCACTTGTCGAACGGGTGGGACCAGAACGTGGATGGGAATACCGATAAGATGATCGGCGGCAGACTCGGTTATAGCCACGAGGAGAAGGGCGGTATCGGCTTTTCGGCCATGCGCGGCGACGAGTCGGGCTTCACGGGCAACCTGACGGTTTACGACATCGACCTGACCCTGACGCCGCGCCCAGACCTGATCATCGGCGGCGAGTACAACAACGGACGTACGGACCTGGACGAGGTCCTCGAACAAGATTCCAGCTGGAACGGCTACATGGTGATGGCCCACTTCGATTTCAACGACGTCGTAGGAATTACGGGACGGTACGACTATTTCACCAGAGAGGTCGAGTCCAATTTCCCCAGCCTGCAAACCGGAAGTACCGGACCGAAGTTCAATCTGAAAGAAACACGCCAGGCCCTTACCATCGCTCCGACGTTCGCGCTGGCCGACGGCCTGGGCTTCCTGATGGAACTACGGCGGGATTTCTCGGACGATGAGATCTTCGGGAACCCGGAAACCGGCGATGCGGAGAAGGCGATGGTCAATTTCGCCTTCGAGATGACCTACTCATTCTGATTCGTCTATGGAATGACCTGCTCGTTCAGTCCAGCGCGGGACGCGGTCCGGGCAATTTGGTCTGGCGGGGCCAGTTCAGTACAGATCGGCCGCGGCCGCACCGGCTCGCAGGACGCGGTCCGGGCAATTTGGTCTGGCGGGGCCAGTTCAGTACAGATCGGCCGCGGCCGCACCGGCTCGCAGGATGTCGGGCTCGTCGCCCGTCAGATCGACTACTGTGGACGGCTCCGAAACACCTGCGCCGCCGTCCACGATAACATCCACGGCCTTGCCGTACCGGGACGCTATGGATTCGATGTCGTTTATCGCGAAACCGTCCGCCGCCGACGCGATGCTGGTACTCAGCACGGGTCGTCCTAGGGCCTGTACGATCTCGAGGCATATGCGGTTGTCCGGCACCCGGATTCCTACCGTCCGCCGCTTGCCGATCATGAACTTCGGCACGTCTCGCGAAGCTTCCAGAATGAAGGTATAAGGCCCGGGGAGAAGGCGTTTCATCATGCGGTAGGCCGCATTGGAAATGTTCTTCGCATACCGGGCGAGATCACTTAAATCCGAACAAACGAAACTGAGCGGCTTCCCGGCGGGAGCCTGCTTGATCTGGTAGATCCGGTTGATGGCCTTGCGGTTGAATATATCGCAACCCAGTCCATAGACCGTGTCGGTCGGATAGACGATTACGCCGCCCCGGTGCAGTGCTTCGACGACCCGGTCGACATGCCGTTTCTGGGGGTGTTCGGGGTGTAGTTGTAGGATATCGGCCATGGCTGCTCAGGAAACGTGATTCAGCACTTTCCGGCATACGTCGATGGCCCGGTCGATCTGTTCGCCGCTCACGTCCAGATGGGTTACGGCGCGGATGACGCCCGGCTTCATGGCCAGCATCCGGACGCCTTCTTCCGACAGACGCTCGACGGCCTCGAAGGGATCAAGACCATCCCGCAGGCTGAAGAAGATCATGTTGCTGTGTATCTCGTCTAGGTCGACCTCGACGGTATCAAGATCGGCGAGCGCTTCCGCCAGCCGATGGGCGTGGGCGTGATCCTCCGCGAGCCGGGAGATATTGTGCTCCATGGCATAGAGACCGGCCGCCGCAAGGACGCCCGCTTGCCGCAAGCCGCCGCCCAGCATCTTGCGGTAGTACCTGGCCGTGTCTATCGTAGCCCGGTCCCCCGCCAGGACGCTGCCGACCGGGGCGCCCAGGCCCTTTGAAAGGCATACGGAAACCGTGTCGACGTGCTGGGTATAGGTCTGGGCCGTGAGACCCTTCGCCACGCAGGCGTTGAACAGCCTCGCGCCGTCCATGTGGATACACAAGTTGTTTGACCGCGCGCACGCGCTGACCCTGGAAAGGGCATCCACGGGCCAGGGATAACCCGCGGACTTGTTGTGGGTGTTCTCCACGGCGACCAGCGCGGTCCTGCCGTAATGCACGTTGTCGCCCCGCTGTATCACTTCCTCCATCTGCGCCGGCGTGAAAACGCCCCGTTCACCCGTCAGCAGCCGGACCTGCACCCCTGACAGCGCGCCGAGGGCGCCGGCTTCCGCGTTGAACACGTGGCTGTACTTTTCCGCAATGATGTCATTGCCGTGACGGGTCTGCGACCGGACCGCCACCTGGTTGCCCTGCGTTCCGCTGGTAACGAACAGGCCGGCCTCCTTACCGAGCAGGGCGGCCATGGCCTCTTCCAGCCGATTGACCGAGGGATCCTCACCGAAACAGTCGTCGCCGACTTCGGCGTTCGCCATGGCGCGACGCATGGATGGAGTCGGCCTGGTCATGGTGTCGCTGCGAAGTTCGACGATCTCCATGGAATCTCCTCAGTGTCCGTACTTGATTAAGGTCACGCTGGTGCCGTTTTCCGTGATATCGAACTCTACTTCGTCCATGAGGGCCTTGATCATCAGGATGCCTCGGCCATTTTCCTTGAGCAGGTTGTCCGGGTTTCGCGGGTCAGGAAGGGTGTCGGGATCGAAACCCCGTCCGCAGTCGCAGATGTGGATCCGGAACACCGCCGAACTGCAATTGCAGGTGATAATGACCTGCTTGGACTCGTCGCACTGGTTTCCATGAAGAATCGCGTTCTTTACCGCTTCGTTCACGGCGATCATGATGTCGCCGCGCGATCCCTTGTCGAAGCCGGTCCGGACCGTCAGGTCCTCTATGCGGCGATCTACCTCCGCCGTCAGATCGGGATTGCTTGGAATCGACAGTTCCAGCGTCACGCCGCTTCCAGCCTCGCCGTGCTCACATTCGCCCATGTAAGACGCTCCATGTGGCCTGCGCGCGAATAGCCCGCGCCCGGCCTGAATCTCACCGGGATCATCCCCGTCCCGGAACACGGTATCTGCCTTTCGGACAAAACCAAAGTACCGAGTGGGTGGTGCCGTGTCAAGTTCGGGGAGGCGGGTTGCGGCCTACTGCGGTTTTTTGAATCTGCGATCGATCTCCTCGAGCGGCATGCGTACCACAATGGGCCGTCCGCCGGGCGTCACGTAGGGCATTTCCGTGGCGAACAGGTCGTTGACGAGCCCGTTCATTTCCTGCTGGGACAGCGCGTCGCCCTTACGGATTCCGGCATGGGAGGAGAAGGTAAGGGCGATTCGTTCTTCCGCCTTCAGGGCCTTCTCCGGTTGTTCCTGCAGGTTCTCAATCATTCTGTGAAACAGCGTATCCACGCCCTGGTTGCTGGCCATACAGGGTACGGCGTCGACGACCACGGTCTGCTCGCCGAACAGTTTCAAACTGAATCCCAACTTGCCGAAATGATCGAAGTGTTCCTGGACGAGCGCGATCTGGGGAACCATGAGATCCAGGGTCACCGGGAACAGCAATTGCTGGGAGGGGGCGGATTCATGGGCCATCGTATTCAGAGCCCGTTCGAACAGCACTCGCTCGTGGGCGGCGTGCTGGTCGATCAGCATGAATCCGTCTTTAACCTGGGCCAGGATATAGGCGTTGTGCAACTGCCAGAGCGATACCGTTTCGCCATCGTTACTCTCCCTGACCGCTCCCTGCCCCTCTTCGTCACGCTCCCCTTGCTCCGCCGCCGCCGGGGTATAGGTCCACTCGCCCGAATGGTTCCCGTCGCGGTTTGTGGCGCCGAACAGGTCGATCTGGGTCCTTCGATTCACGGCCGATCCCGGATCCGGCGCGGTCGCGCTACCGGGCGCCGCGGCCGGCGTCATCTCGGAAACGTCCGGCGTATCCGTCTCGAAAACAGGAACCACGTCCGAGTTCTGAAGCGCCAGCCGAATGGCCCGCAACAGCCGCTCATATACCCTGGATTCGTCGGAGAACCGGACCTCGCGCTTCGCGGGATGTACATTGACGTCCACCTGGTCGAGGTCGATGTTCAGGAAAATGATGGATACGGGATACCGGTCCCGGGGAAGGATGGAACCGTACCCTTCGTACACGGCGTGGTTCAAGGCGCGACTGGACACCGGCCTGAGGTTGATGAACAGATACTGGTGGGTACGGGAAACCCTGGCGGCGTCCGGTCGACTGATGAACCCGTGTATCTTGACGAGTTCGTCTTCGAAAGTGACCGGTATCATCTGGTTCATGAGCGTGTTGCCCATGACGGCCTGCGCGCGGGTATAGGCGTTGGACACGGCGGGCAGGGAAAGGGTATCCCGTCCGTCTACCGTCAGCGTGAAAGCGATATCGGGATAGGCCATCGCCGTCGTGGATACCACGGAGACAATATGGCGCGTCTCCGTAGCCGTCGTCCGCAGGAACTTCCGGCGGACGGGTACGTTGTAGAACAACTGCGACACGGCGACCGTCGTGCCCCGGGCCCGTCCGGCGTCGGTTACCCGCGGAGGCGCCCCCCCGTCGATGCGAACCCGGGTCCCCGCCGTCTCCTCTTCCGCTCGGGACGTCAGGTCCACCCTGGCCACGGAGGCGATGCTGGCCAGCGCTTCGCCGCGGAAGCCGAAAGTTCCGATGCGATAAAGATCGTCTTCACTGTCGATTTTGCTGGTCGCATGACGCTCGAAGGCCAGCACCGCGTCCTCGCGGGACATGCCCCTACCGTTGTCCATTACGCGAATGAGTTGCTTCCCGCCCGACCTGACCTCCACGGAAACACGCTGGCCGTCGGCGTCGATGGCGTTCTCTAACAGCTCCTTTACGACCGAGGCCGGCCGCTCGATCACCTCGCCCGCGGCGATCATGTTCGCCAGCTTCCCGGGGAGCACCTTGATTTTATCGGCCATGTAGCACGCGCGTCCCTGTGGCTCAGTTGTCGTGAGTGATCCGGTAAATCATTCCGGCGTAATCGTCTGATACGAGCAGGGATCCGTCCGGCATGACCTCCACGTCGGCCGGACGCCCGTATACCTCCTCGTCCTCGAGCCAGCCCGCGGCGAAGTCTTCGTACCCCACGGCCTCGTTGCCATCCAGGCGCACGAGGGTGATCCGGTACCCGATCTTGCTGTCCCGGTTCCAGGATCCGTGCTCTGCAATAAACACCTGGTGTCGATACTCGGACGGGAACATGCCGCCGGTGTAGAAACGCATACCCACCGCCGCGACGTGCGGGCCGAGTTCCTGCGCGGGCGCCACCATGGAATCAAGTGGACGTTTGCCGCCGAATTCGGGATCCGGAACGCCGATGCCGTGGTGATAGGGGAAGCCGAAATGCTGACCTGATTCGGTCACGCGGTTCAACTCGTCCGCCGGAATTTCGTTCCCCATGAGGTCCCGCCCATTGTCGGTAAACCAGAGTTCGCCGGTCGCCGGATGCCAGTCGAAGCCCACGGTATTTCGCACGCCGCTCACATAGACTTCCAGGTCCGATCCGTCCGGGTTCATGCGCATGATGGTCGCATAACGCGGATCAGAGCGCTCGCAGACGTTGCACGGTGCGCCCACGGGAACGTACAGCTTGCCGTCGGGGCCGAAGCGGATGAACTTCCACCCGTGATGACGGTCGGACGGAAAACCCCCGTTGACCACGACGGGTTCCGGTGGATCTTCCAGGCGGTTTTCGATGTCGTCGTACCTTAGAACCCGGCTGACCTCGGCGACGTAGAGCGCTCCGTCACGGAACGCGACGCCGCTCGGCATCCTGAGCCCGCGGTCCAGGACGATCACCTCGTCGGCGGCGAAGTCCCCGTCCCGGTCCCGAACGGCGTAGACGTTCCCTGCGCGGCGGGAACCGACGAAGAGGGTGCCGCCGGGTCCCATGGCCATCGCCCGCGCATTTTGAACGCCCTGGGCGTAAACGGCGATCCTGAAGCCTTCGGGCAACCGGATACGGGACAGGAGCGGATCGGTTTCCGGGTTACCGGCTCCAGGCGCGGGCGTAGTTCCACACGCGGCGGCCATCAGGAAGACCGGCAGGAAGAGGCATGTTAAACAAAGGCGGATTGGGGTCATTGAAACGGGTCGGCGGTGATCGTTGCAGGCATGTAGTTCGGCCGGAGACGCGGCAGTTTTCGACAGGGTGCTGAATTCAGATTCTGCTCCATCCATGATATAGATTCAAGCCGCACAAATCAAGGGCAAACTGATGCTTGCTTTTGTCCGTATCGACCGTTAACGTTTACCACGAGTTCGCCAGAATCCGTCGCATCGAGAACCGGTCATGTCGCGTATCGAACGTCTGCACACAAATGGTATGGAACCGTATCCCGCCCGGGCCAACAGGTCGCACACGGTGCGGCAGGTCCGGGAATCCGGCGCTGTACTGAGTCAATGCGTGATTTCCGGCAGGCTGGTCCAGCTGGATCCGCAGGCCCGGAGCGGCGTGCTGAAAGACTGGACGGGCACGGTCGACCTCGCCCTGGACGAACCGGCCCTCACCCACGTCCTTCCAGTGCTTTCCAAGGGCGACCTCGTGGAATGTGCAGGTACGTGGAAGAACGGCGTACATACCGTTTCCGCACTGAGGCTCCTGGCGCCCTGCCTGCGTGAAGCGCCTGAACCGGCAGCGGCCGATGCCGTGCGCATCCGGGAGCGTCTCATGGCCGGAACCCGTTCCTTCTTCGAGTCTCGCGGTTTTGTCGCCGTAGACACCCCCGCCTTCATGACAGTACCGGACCTGACACCGGCGCTGCGTTCCTTTCGAACGGAATACGTGGACGGCGAAGGCGGAGCCCGTCCTTTCTATCTGCAGACTTCGCCCGAACATTACATGAAACGCCTACTGGCGGCTGGATGCGAACGGATCTATCAGATTTGCCGGTTTTACCGAAACGGGGAACGTTTCGACACCCACCATCCCGAATTCACCGGTTTGGAGTGGTACGAGGCCTATGCAGATTACAATACGGTCATGGACACCACCGAGGACTACGTGACTTCACTGGCCGAGATGCTCGGTCACTCCGGCAAACTGACCTACCAGGGGACCGAGATCGACCTCCACACCCCCTGGCCGCGATACCGGTTGCGGGACATCTTCCTGGACAGGACGGGTATCGATCTGGATGATTGCGATTCGGTGGACGCCTTCGCTTCCATGGCCCGAAGCAGGAAGTTCGAGGTGCGGGGCGACGATGACTGGGACGACCTATTCCATCGCGTCTTTCTTTCGGCGGTGGAACCTGCCCTGCCCGCCGGCAGGCCGGTCTTTCTGACGGAATATCCCGCCCGGTTGCCGTCGCTTGCGCGGTGCGTTCCCGGCAACGCCAGGTACGTGGAACGCTTTGAACTCTACATGGGCGGACTGGAACTGGCCAATGCCTTCACGGAGTTGAACGATCCGGAGGAACAACGTGCCAGATTCGAGGCTGACCTGGAGATTAAGCGATCCCGGGATGGGCGGGAACGTTACGACGGCAACGTGGACGAGGCGCTGTTGGCGGCCCTCGAATACGGAATACCCCCGTCGGGCGGTATCGCCTTGGGGTTGGACCGCCTGGCCATGCTTTTTGCCGACGCGCGCACAATCGATCCCGTGATCATGTTCAGGGATTACTGACCGACGATTACTGACCGACAATTACTGACCGACTATTACTGGCCGACTATTATCGACCGACGATTATTGATCGACTTTAGATTGTCCCAAACCCAATTAACGTACAGAGGAGCGTGGCATGAGGGCACTGATGTATCTGGGAACGCGCAAGATGGAAATGCAGGAGGTTGAAGAACCCCGGGTTTCGCCTGGTCACGTCGTGCTGAAGGTAGGCGCGGCGAGCATCTGCGGTTCGGACCTGCACGGCTTTCTGGGAAAGAGCGCAAAGCGCGTACCGCCCCTGGTGATGGGTCACGAATTCACCGGTGAGGTCGTGGCCCCGGATCGGGGCGCGGAGGGGCTGTCAGTAGGAGACCGGGTCACGATCAACCCGATCCTGTCCTGCGGCCGGTGCGAGGAATGCCTTCGGGGACGCACCAGTATCTGTCCCCGCAGAACGGTCATCGGCATCGAGCATCCGGGCGCCTTCGCCGGCTACGTCTCCGTTCCGGCGGAATCGTGCTTCAAGCTGCCGGACCACGTGGGCGATCTCGAAGGCAGCATGGTCGAATCCCTCTCGAATGCGCTGCACATCTTCGACCGGAGCCTCCATGGATTCATCCGGAGCGTGGCCGTCATCGGCGCGGGGACACAGGGGCTTCTGGCCCTTCAGGTGGCCCGGCATATCGGGGCGACCCGCATCGCGGTGACGGACATGGTGCCTTCCCGCCTGGAGCTGGCCTCCAGGTTGGGCGCTACCCACGTCATCGACGTGCGCGCGGAAGATCCCGTGGAAGCGGTGATCGAAATGACGGATGGACAAGGGGTGGATCTGTCGGTCGAAGCCGTGGGGCACACCGCGACGCAGGAACAGGCCGTGCGGATGCTGCGGCAGGGCGGCGAAGCCGTGCTGCTGGGCCTGGGGGCCGAGGCGCCCATGAGCATCGACGGCGTAGCCATGGTCAACCGGGAACTCGTCGTCCGCGGCTCCTACGCCTACACAAGTCTGGACTTCGCCTATTCACTGGAACTGATTTCCACGGGCAGGATCGACGTTGCGTCCATGGTCGTCGCACGGGACCTGGAGGAGGGGCCGGGTATTTTCACGAAGCTGGTGGACGACCCGGGGGATTTGATCAAGGTTTCGCTGGTGCCGAATCCCTGATACAGCCCGAATGCGGGTTGGCAGATCGAAGCCGATCCATCAACCGCAAGCAGCATGGTTGTCGGGGAAGCGGCCCGGCGGCCCGGTAACGGATCAGCGGCCGGAGCCGTGCAGGCGCATGGCTTCTCTGAAACCCTCCTGAGAGACCCACCGCGTATTGTAGGTGTCCCGGTATTTCTGATGATCAACACTGTTCGGGTAATGGGCTTCGAGACCGTAAGGGTATCGGTCCATGCCGCGGAAGGGCAGGGGTTCGATCGTCGCCGCTGTCGCCGTGTTCAGGTCGCCTTCCTTGAGCCACCCATCGGTATGCAGAACGAAGTCCCTTTTCCAGCCCGGCGGTGGTTCGGGAAGGTCATTCGCTTCGAAGGTCACTGCGATTTCCTCTCCCGAACTGTAGACGACGTAACGGCTGTCCGATTTCCGCAACAGGGCCGTGACATCACCGTACCGCGTCCTGTATCCCTCGAACGGCAGCCACTGCGGTTCGGCGCTCAGCGTCTGGTAGTCTCTGACGAAAGGACCGAGGGGCGCCGTCCGGTATTCCCGTGAGTAGCCGCGGTAGTGAAGATCGGCGGACAACGGTTGCAACCGGGTGATCGTTCTTTCGACCCGTTCCGGCTCGTCCACGGTGAAAAAGGCCTCGCTCCAGTACAACTCCAGGTTGGTGGTGAGCCTGACGCGGTAGTCATCGGCGGGGAAATGGCCCGTCAGATCGACGAATATGGTCTTGTGTTCCCCCGAAGGAAAACCGGTGTATGGAATAACGGTACGCCATTGCCCTGCGCGGTCCGGCGTTTCCAGGTACGGCGGTATCACGGCGGTGTTATTTCGCTGGGACAGGGCCAGGTTGGAGCTGGGCTCCACGGGCATGATCCAGCCGCAAAGGTACAGGTGGATCCGTTCGGCCCCGCTCAGATCTCCCAAATCCAGCGTGATCGAATGCGTCTCGGGAACGCCCTGGAATTCCCCGAGTTCGAAGTCACCCACGTACAGGCTGTCCCGTGCCGCGAGACGGGGCAGGATGTCGTTTCCATTGTGGTCTCGGGCGGCCAAGGGCGGGCGCGGGTCGGTCACGGTGTGGATCTCCAGTCCCGGATAGGGCGGCGGGAGGTACTTTTCATCTACGTAGATGTCTGTCTCCGCCGGGTGATCGACGACCAGCAATTCCATTTTATCCATGTACACCGCGTCCCATAACTCTTCTACGACACGGACTTCGAACTTTCCGTCCCGCTCCCGCAGTTGGTCACCCCGGATCTTCACGTAGTCGTTGGCCGCATCCGGATAGGCCGGTGCGCCGGTTTCCGTCAGGGCGCCGATTGCACTGCGTGTCATCAAGTGCGTGACGAACTCGTACCGCGCGCCGTTCCAAGTGTACAGCGACGGACAGGAGCCCTTAAGCCGCTGGGGTTCTACGATCAGCATGCGGGACTCCGGATCGATCCGGTTCTGGGGTACGCCGTTGCTCCAGATGACCCGGATAACGTCCGCCTTTTCGCGGCTGCCGAGACCTGCGTGGGAAATGGGCCCGTCGACCAGCAATGCCTGATAATGTGCGCCGGCGTTGACTTCGATGGTGGATCCAATGCCGTAGAAATTGTTCTTCCCGCTTCCTTCCAACGCCGCGGCGAGCCGTATGTTGAGCCACCCGTTCGCATTGCCGCCGTCATTGCGGAGCGCGATGATCCGGCCTTCGGACAGCAGCACGAGATCGAGATCGCCGTCGCCGTCCAGGTCGCTCTTTTCTACGGCTTCGACGTTGCCGGGCAGTTCCGGCAACAAGGCCGCCTGTTCCTCGAACCGGCCGTTCCCCAGGTTTCTGACCAGCCGGAGTCCGGAGCGTTCCGGGACCGACGTCCCGGCAAGGACCAGGTCGATGAACCCGTCGTTGTCGAAGTCGACAGGCCGAACAACGGCGGGATCAAGGCCTTCGCAGGCTCCGCCCAGTATCGCGGGTGTGTCCTGCCCGGCGAACCGTACGCCGCCTTCATTCCAGAACAACCTGCATCCATCGATTCCGGATCCCGCCATGAACAGATCCAGCGCGCCGTCGTTGTTGAAATCGGCGGCCGCGACCATATGCGCCTTGCCCCACCCGATGTCGCCGAACCGGTCCGTCCAGTCCAACCACCTGCCCTGCCGTACGTTTCGGTAGAGCCGGTGCGATTCATCTTCAAACAGCGCGACCACGTCCACGGCTCCGTCCCGGTCGAAGTCTCCCCAGGCGAGCGCCTGACCGGCCGAAGGGAGAAAATCGCCTTCTGCCGCCCCGGCGGGAACGCCGCCTGCCGCCTCTTCGAAACCCGTGGAGGCCGTGGCTTCTTCAAACAGTCCGTCCTCCGTATGACGGTAGAACCGGAGCGTCCTCATGTCGGACACCAGGATGTCCAGGTCGCCGTCGTGGTCGAAATCCACTCGCGCAACGGATACCGGTGAAGTCGATCCGGTCCATTCAAAGGACTGCGCGAGGACGTAGGTTCCGTCTCCTGCATTATGAAACACCCGCGACTGCCCCGATCCGGCGGCGAACAGGTCGGCGTCGCCGTCGTTGTCGAAGTCGCCCGTTGCCAGCCTGAAGTCGCCCGTTGCCGGCCCGATATCCGCATCCTCCCCTCCCCTGGCCCAGGGGATCGAAACCGATTCCCAACCTTCTACTCGGTTGCGCAGCACGACCAGCGCACCTGTACCCGCCAGCACCAGATCCGGGCGGCCGTCCCCGTCCACGTCCGGCAGCGCCAGGTCTGTCCACGTCCCCGGCGCTTGAAGCGATGCCCCGATCAACGCGTCACCCGCGTCCACGAACCGCATGTCGACGAGGGAGTCCGCGTCCATGACGGCGAGGCCGGGCGGTGCCGAACGGAAATTGTAGAGCGGTGGCGACTGCTGCGTTGGATCTCCCAGTCGATCCCGAGACCGGCGGTAGGACGGATCCACGACGAGCAGGTTGCCCAGGATCCCCGCGTTGAATTCGGCTTCGTCAGCGTCCCTACGTTTCAGCGCGTCAAGTGTCCTGTCGAGCCAGGTCCGTACATCGTCCGAAAGGGGGACGAGCAACGAGGCCATCCGATCATACCCTTCGACGGCCTCGACGATCCTGCCCATACGGACCAGGGTCTGGTTCAGCTCGACGAGTAAGGCCAGGTTGTCCGGTTCGTACGCGAGCATCGCCCGCAACTCGTCCAGTGCATCTTCATCCCGGTGGGCCGGTCCCCGCTGCCTTCTCATTTCAGTTAGATACTTGTACCTGAGCACCACGTTGGACTCGTTGTGTCCGACCGCGTGCGCAAGCATGTCAAGGGCGCGTTCGCGGTCTCCCCTCGCAGCCGCGATATCGGACCGGATGGAAAGGACTTCCCCATCCTGCGGGGCGAGATCCGAGGCCCGGTCTATGGCCGCTTCGGCGTTCTCTAAATCCTGCAGTTTCAGCAGCGCAATGGCCATGTTCGCGTGACCGAGGGGTTCTCGGGGCACCAGCCGGACCAGCGTCTGGAAGGAACCTGCCGCGCCTTCCGGATCATTCCGGTAAAGATAGGCCAGGCCGGTGTTCTTCTCGGACAGGGCTTCCACCCATACGTCGCGGGAAGGGGATGTATCACCGCATCCCGCGAGCAGGAAAGCGGCCAGTGAGAACCCGAAAATGGCGGTTGATGTCCGCATCTTGCGTCCCTCTGATCTCAAAGGATCAAAACCGGTTGATGACCATCAGTTCGCTGCCGCCGCCACGCGCCACGCGCTTCACGGCTATGGCGATCCTGTTTTCCCTGTCAAGGGCGTTCCAGTACGTCCCCATGACCTCTTCCGCTCCGCCTCGCAAGGGCATGACCAGGGGATCGCCCGTAAACCCCGGCAACGGATCGCCGTCGCCCATGTAGGTCGTCAGGCACAGTCCCAGTCCTGCCGGAGGTGGCGTCGGAGCGTAGGTCGCGCGGTCGGTGTGGGCGGGATCGACGGGATTTGCTCTGAGCACGCTCAAGGAAACGGCGGGCGTCCCGGTCAGGTCCAGCATGCCGCTGATACGGGGCGTGTAGTTCGGCGCGTCCGGCTCCCGTTCCCTCGTGGCCAGGGCGGCGTCGAAGGTGCCGCCCCTGGTCAATGCATCTCGGATCGTCAGAGACTGGTCGCCGTTGGCGACGATATAAAGACCCGGCAGCTCGAGCATGGCCGGATAGATGATCAGATCGGGATTGTCCAGCCTGGATGGATCGGCCGGCATGGTCCGAAGTTCGGCCCCGTCGACGATGAACCGACGGTTACGGCTGCGCTCGCTCCGGCCCATGATCCAGTAGACTACGAGCCAGGCATCGTCTTCGGCCGTACGGCCGATGATCAGGCCCCGCCCAGGGTAGCGGTTACCGTCGATATGCCGAGAAAAGTTCTGATCCGGGCTCAGCCTGGCGTGCATGGGGCGTTCGTTAACCGGTCCTGTCATTTGAAAAGGCTCAATTGATCGGGGCTGATGTCGAGGGTTCTCTCCGAAGGTGCCCGGTCCGGTGCGATATCGCGTTCCAGGAGCAACAAGGCGTCCCTCACGTCTTCAGCCATCTCCGCATCCGAACCTTCGTGGACGGGTTTCAACAGCAGGACTTCCTCCCGTTCGATACCGGGGTCGGATAGCAGGGCCGCGCTGTGCGTGCTGATCAACACCTGCCTGCCGGCGTTCCGCTGCATGCGGAGAATCAATACGGCGAGTCGGTTGACGATGCCCGAATGGAGACAGAGCTCGGGTTCCTCCAGCAACAGCAGTGAATCCCCTTCGAGGAGTGCCCACAACATGCCGATAAGGCGCAGCGTTCCGTCGGAAAACTGGTCTTCCCGCTGTATACCCGCCCGAGGCCGCCAGTGGGCGTATAGCGCCTGGAGATGGGGACGTCCGGTCTCCCGGTCTCGTACGAATTCGAGTTGTTCGAGCCGAGGCACGGCCAACTTGAGCACCTCCTCGATCCGGGACAGGCGGGCCTTGCGGGTCCGGTCATGCTCCCGTGCGATTCTGTCCAGGAAATCCTGGCCGTATGGATCGCCTTCGAGTGTTTGACCACCGATCAGATCCGTGTGGCGTAGAAGCGACGGTACCAGGTGATGGTAGGTGATGGCTTGAAAGAACCGGGCTATGTCCCGGAAATCACGGTTGGCGGTGATCTGTTCGAGGTAGGTCTGGGTAAGCCGCACGATGTCTTCCCGGTCGTCCTCGTTCGGCCTTTCGAGAATGACGGCCTCGTCCCTGATCACCCGTTCGAGCGTGATCAGCGTATGCCGGTTCCCCCGGGCCTGCTGCTTGAGCCCGAGTTCGTAGCGCCAGGTCTCATGCCCGTCTGCCGGATCGGAAAATCGGACCTCGATGGCGATATCGGGATCCCTGCGCGCGGCGAGATTCCGGATCTTGGTCATTCCGCCCCGGTCCGCGACCGCCTTCTGCAGTCCGCCGCCCTCGATCTTGGCGATATCCCGGAGGAACCGGAATACGTCCATCAGGTTGGACTTCCCGGACGCGTTGGGTCCGACGACGAACTGTCTTTCTCTCAGATCGGCGTCGATCCGCGGGAAATTTCGCCAGTTTCTGACTTTAATGTGACTCACGTACATGTGCCGCTCCGGCAATCCGGTGTATTAGTCGAAGAATCCCTGGTCGTCCTCCTTCAGGTAGGGCAGCGTCTTGTCCGGTACCAGGTCGACCCCCAGGCCGGGTCTGTCCCACACATCGATGTAACCGTCCTTCACGATCGGGTCCGGCAGGCCCTCCACGATGTCGTACCACCAGGCGGGGTTGCCGACGGGATATTCGAAGGCGATGTAGTTGGGCGGCATGGCGGCCGATGCGTGCACCAGCGCCGCCAGGCCGATCAGGCCGTCGATGACGCCGTGGGGCGCCATTAGCACGCCGTGGAGATCAGCGTATTCGGCGATCCACTTGAGCTCGGCGATCCCGCCCACGTCGGCGGGATCGGGACCCACCACGTCCACGGCGCGTTTCTCGATGAGGTCGACGAAGTTTTCCCTGAGATAGATCTGTTCCCCCGTGTGGATGGGCGTGGACGTCTTCGAATTCACCTCCCGGTACAGGTCGGCCAGGACATAGGGCGTATAGTCTCCGGTGATCATGTCTTCCAGCCACATTATATGCAGATGTTCCACGGCTTTTGCGAGGCGCATGGCGTCTGGAACAAGCATGCCCGGCCCGCAATCGAGCGCCAGTCCCACTTCGTCGCCGAGGACCGCTTTCATAGCCTCGATGCAGGCCACCAGGTGCTTCAGGCCCTTTTCGGTGAGCGGGCCGCGATTGCCGTGAAATCCGTGACGCTGCAGGTCGCCGTAGAAGAAGTCGGGGACCTGGGACGGCATCTGGCTATGGAAACTGATGCCCTGTTTGATGATGGTGAATCCTTCAGGCGCCGCCTTCATCCTGGCCATGTCCTCGGCGTAGTCATCCACGGTTGATCCCTTCATGGGAAACCGTACGGCCCCGTTGTAGACCCGGACCCGGTCCCGCATCTTGCCGCCGAGCAACTTGTACACCGGCAGGCCCGCCGCCTTGCCGGCGATGTCCCACAGGGCCATCTCGATTGCGCTTACCGAGCTGCCCCACGGCTTGAAACTGCCCAGCCGTCGTATACTCGCGATGACTCTGTTTACGTCCGTGGGATCCTGGCCGATGATGAAATCCCGATAGAAGAGGACATGGGGTTTCAGGTAGTGCTTGGAGTTCTCTATCTGTCCAAGCCCGTGGATCCCCTCGTCCGTGGTGATCCGTACCACGGGGTTCTGGCCGATCACGGCGCATTTCAGGTCGGTGATTCTCATGCTGGATTCCCTTTCGACTGCAACCGTTTCTCCCATCCTGCCGGTTTGCCCGCTTCATCCCATGCCTTCATTTCGTCCAACAGGCGTTCAACGACTTTCTTTGGCCCCTGGAATCCTCCCTGGCGTTTCATTTCGCAGACCCCTTCCGACAACTGATCCTCGTATTCCGCTATGGGACCGGCACCGGGTGTCCAGGACGCGTAGGACGTGCAGTACCGCTGGAACATCGTGCGACGCGGCGGATCGTGCAGGGGCCAGGGGAGCGCGCCGTGACAAAGCGCTTCGGTGAAAATGACGGCGTCCCCGGCGTTGACGGGAACATTGACCACTGCAGGCGGACCGGAGCGGATGTTAATGTGCTCCGGCCGTTCGAAATAGGTCTTGTGGCTACCCGGTATGCAGACGAATCCGGCCCCGTCGGGAACGTCCACGAGGGAAATGGCCGCGTTGATGAAGGTGGCGAACACTTCGCCATCCGCCGCCTGGTAATCGTTGGCCGGGTTTCTCCACGCCCCGGAGACACCGTTGTGCAGCGTGATCTCGTCGCTGTCCGGCAGATTCACGGTGAGTGCGGACAGGAGGTGCTGGGGTCGCTGCCGGGTCAGTGCGAGCACGACGCGCATGATCGGCAGGTTAAGGACCAACCGGTCGAAAACCGGGTCGGCGTACTCGGCGTGGAGAATGGCCCGCGCGGCCGTCGATTTTTTCCTGGGATCCTCATAGGAACAGAGCGGCGGCGGCAGTTCGTCTTCGTCCATGCCGTGCCACGCGTCGCACCGGGCGATCATGTGTTCCAGATCCTCCTGGGGAACAACCCGGCGGAGAACCAGGTAACCATGCAAGTCGAACAGCCACTTTTCTTTGTCTGTGAGCATCGGGTGAAATTCGTTTGATGTGAACCGGGTGCCGGAATCCGTCGCGGGCGAGGCTCCACGCTGGTCTACGCTAATTTACCAGTTTGCGGGCGCTCGTCAATTCACATACGCGTTGTGGAACTCGATCCACTTCGGAAGGACTTCCTCGATTACTTCCCTGGGCGGCAGGAACGCGATCCTCAGGTGACTGGTGCCCGGTTGCTGTCCGAATCCTGCCCCGTTGACCGTGACCAGCCCGGTCCGATCCAGAAGTCCCATACAATAATCGAAATCGTCCGTTCCGTCCGGCAGTCCGTCCAGCCGGGGGAACAGGTACATCGCCCCGGTCCGCCCGAAACAGGAAACGCCGTCCATATGATCGAATCCCGCCCTTATCATGACCGCCTTGTCGTGGAGGTCTTCGAGGATCTTCCGCCGCTCATGCGTGAAACGGCGGTAGGGCGCCGTGTTCTCCGGCGGGGGATTGACCAGCAGGTACATCATCAACTGCCCGACCGTGTTCGAGCAGATATTCACCGAAGCCTGTTTAAGCACGAGGTCCGTGAATGACAGATCGGTGTTCCGAATGCGCGGAGCGTTTCTGATCTCGAGGTATCCGCCCCGGTGGCCGCACTCGCCGTAGAATCCCTTCGAGGTGCTGTGGACGCTGAAGAGCGGTACGTCGCCCCGGCCCAGCACCCGGGCGAAGGATACGAATCCCGCGTCCGCGTCGTAGACGTTTTCCTGGTAGACCTCGTCGGCGATGATGGCCAGGTCGTTGTCCCCTGCGAAAGCGATGACCTCCCTGACGGTCTCTTCGTCCAGTACGGCGCCCGTCGGGTTTCCCGGATTGATGACCACCATGGCCTTGACGGTCACGCCGCGCTTCCGCGCGCCTTCCAAAGACGAATCCAGCAGATTCCGGTCCATGGCCCAGCCCGATTCCTCGTCGAGGAAATAGTCGACCTGCGTGCCGCCGCAACGCTTGATGGCGGCGGAATACAGCGGATACTGAGGTATGGGAATCATGACGCCGTCGGATTCGTCGTCAATCAACAGGTCGATGACGTAACGCACCGCTTCGCTGGCGCCGTTGGTGATGAATATCTGTTCCGGATCGGAACGGGGAACAGAGCCACTGACCGCTCCGTCTCTCCGGTCGATAAATCCCGCCACGGCTTCCCGGATGAACCGCGGTCCGCTGCTGTCCGAGTAGGCGCCCATGCCGGTTTCCAACTGCGACAGGTAGTTTTCGCTGAGTTCGAGCACGTAATCGGAGTGGAAGTCGTCCCTTTCCAGTCCGTGCAGGTCAGCACCGTTGAACAGTGTTTTAAGTCGCCGTTCACGCTCGATTCGAATGGGGTGTTCGACCAGGCTCAGCACCTCCCGGTAGAAGGAGACGGGCTGCTGCCCAAGCGCCTGGGGATTGCCGAGGTTGCACGGAATGATGCGTCTGCCTTGTTGCTTCAGTTCGGCTGCCCGACTGGGAATCGGTCCCCGCACGGCGTACTCCATTTCGAGTATCCTTCGGTTGACCGTCATGTCCCGGGGCTTTATCGAACCCATCCCGCAAACTCCATTGCCAGATTCTACGTGGTCATACTGCGAACGCTACAATTTCAATCTATAGCGATCGGCAGGGAAATACAATAGGAGCGCTGTGTCAGAGGATCAATTATAGAATAAGGTAGGTATGGGCGCTAAGTCCGCATCGTTCTTCCATGTGATCGAACTATTACGCAAGATCGGGACCGGCCAGTCGGTAACCGACCCGAGGCTCGTTAGAGATGTACGTCGGGCTTCCCGCATCATCACCCAGTTTGGAGCGGAGTTTCTTCACGAAAGCATGCACAACCCGGTTGTCTTCGGAACTTCCGGACCGCCATACGTTGCGCAACAAATAGTCGTAAGTCACGACGCGGCCGGCGTTGGTCGCAAGCACGCGTAGTAAATCGTATTCGGTTGCGGTCAGTTTCAAAGGTTCGTCCGCCAGGGTCACCCGTCGTTGCTCGAAGTCGATGACGAGATCAATCACCCGGTAGGGCTCGGGTGGACCGGCATGCCTGCGAAGCGCCGACTGGATTCTGGCCACCAGTTCCGTAGGCGAATACGGCTTGACCACATAATCGGCTGCTCCGATCTCCAGAGCTTTGGCAATTGTCTCGTCTCTGCCATACGCGGACAGGAAGATAACCGGCTGATCAGCCATGGCCGGCACGCTTTGCATCAGTTCGATACCGTCCGCATCCGGGAGCAGCAAATCCAGTAGTACCAGATCCGGTTGACGTGATTTAATCAGACCGGGTACGTCATTGGGATTGCCGGTCACCAGCGCCTCGAAACTCGCGTCCTCGAGTATACCCCGTATCTGTTCCAACACCTGTGGGTCGTCATCCACCACAAGGACCAGCGGCTTCTGCCGATTTCCCGTGTCCGGGAGTCTTTGCCTCATGAAGGAGGGCAATTCGATCATGGCCGGCGCTTCATCCGCCACAGGTATCGTAAATGTAAAACGTGTGCCTAGACCGTTACCTTCGCTCTCGACCCAGATACGGCCGCCATGCGCCTCGACAAGTCCCTTGCAGATGGCCAGTCCGAGGCCCTCCCCAACCCCGCGTCCGCGATCTTCCCGTCCGCTTCGGGCAAACTTGCTAAAAATGTGCGGCAGACGCTCTGCGGGAATCCCTCGCCCTTCATCGACTACCGAAACCGCTACGAACAACCCCTCGCGTTGCGCAAGTACCTGTATGACTGACGATTCTGGCGCGTGGCGGGTAGCGTTGGACAACAGGTTGATCAGGACCTGAACTATGCGCTGCCGGTCCACCCGCACCCGAGGCAGATCAGTAGGCAGGTCAATACTGATCTGGATACGGCTCTCACTACTGAGAAACATATTCCGAGCCTGGTCCACAATGGCAGCCAGATCCGAGTACTCGGGGGATACCGACAGCGATCCCGTCTCGATATGAGCCGCGTCCAGCAGGTCGCTGATCAACTGTCTCATGTGATCGGCCTGGTCGTTGATTATGCGGAAAAGCTGCCGGGTCTCGGCCGGGTCCAGCACCGACGGGGTCTCTAGCACGGTGGCGGCACAGCCCTTTACAGAAGTCAAGGGAGCCCTGAGCTCGTGACTCACCAAGCTTAAAAACTCGGCCCGCATTCTTTCAAGTTCTTCTATCGGCGTCATATCCTGTAAGGTAACAACCAAGGACTCGACTTCTTCCTGCGGTGAACGTATAGGCGTTGCGTTGACCAGTATCGTGACCTTCCGGCCGTCCGGAACCTCAAGTACGATCTCTTCGGCGCGAACCGGTGTGGCCTCGTTCAACGCCTCAACCAATGCGGACTTCTCCAGGGCAATCGCACGCCCGTCGGTTCGCCGCGCACTCATCACGTCCAACAAATCCTCGGCGGTGTTTCCCGGTGTCATGAGATTGCCGACAATGCGTCGCGTCTCCTGGTTAAGGGATACCAACTTGCCACTTTGGGCGTCAATTACCACTACACCAACCGGAGACGTGTCTATCAGGGCTTCCAGGTCGGCCCTGACCCGTCGCTCATCGCCGTGCCTGCGGGCGTTTGCGATCGCCGCCCCGGCCTGCGAAGCGAACAGCGACAGCATCCCTTCATCCTCACCCGTAAACCCCTGATCGGACACTTTTCCAACGAGACTGAATATGCCAACATGCACGCCTTGATGCCGCATGGGCATGCCCAGGTAACAACCAGCCAGTACAGGGTCCGCCGGGAACCCTAACGAGGCAAGGTGAGTCGCTAGTTCCTTGAGCCTTAGTGGACGTTGGACCTGTCGAAAAAACTCCCACAGATCGTACCCAAAAGGTAGATCTGTCAGCCGCCTGTATTCTTCGGGGCTCACGCCATATGTGACAAAATCCTGCAGGCTGCCCGTTGCATCCATTGTACAGATTGCGCCGTATTCCGCATTGGTCAACAAGCATGCGTTTTCCACGACCTCGTGCAAGACGGTTTTGATATCAAGGCTTTCGCTGATACGCACACTTGCCTGACTTAGACCTAAGAATCGCTCCTTGAGCGATTGTATCTCCGCTTGCAACTCTTCGATTTTGGACATGTTTCCCCTCAGGGTTTTTGCAACTACGGACTATCAGTCAGATTGGTCGATTTCGCATGATTCAAATAGGCTGGGTTGACCGGGATCGTGTCACTTAAAAACACCTATTCATGAATGTTCAGCGTAAAATCACAATCATTAACCAAAATATCATTACCATGTCAGAAAAACCAGGAATAAATGCCGTGTAATACACATTTTGGTCAGTTATACTATTGACAGTTTTCCGCCCTCCCTTGAGATCGACCCGATTTTGTTGGTGAATTAAGCATGCGAAAGGATCCCGCATTGCTGTACGCCATAGTCTTAATGAGTGATGATAACCACACCCTGACAGACTTGGATCGCATTGTCAATGCTTCCAACGTCGTACCTGCTGAAGTTCCATTCCTGAAGTTCCCCCACGTACACTTCGTGATGTATGATGGGACCTCAAAAGCTCTAAGTACCCACCTTGGTCTGGCACGAAGGAAGATCCCGGCAATCGTGTTTGAGATAACCAGGAACAGCTATGCCGGCTATGGACCTGCTGTTTTCGATACCTGGATCAGAAAAAACTCGGAAGAGATTCGTTGAGAACCCTGGTCAAGTGCTCTCACATTCACATGCGAGTTTTTGCCAGTACACGAATACGTTGCTGAAGCAGCAGTCAAACTTTCGCTAAGGTGAGAACATGAATCGTGTTCTAGTCGTGCATGCGCTGTCGTTGGTGATCGGTTGTGCGGGTGACCAGGGACCGATTGGCCCCGGGGGGGAACAAGGTCCATAGAGCCTTCAATGTTCAGAGGGACCGGTAGGGCCGCAGGGCACGCGGGGCGAGCAAGGGCCGCAGGGAATAGCCGGGCCGACCGACCCACAGGGCTCACAGGGTCCACAGGGGACTGGCGCGCCGCTGAATTGGGCAGACGTGATCGAGGAGGGGAACCTCTACGACGCGGTCTATGTGGTCGGTGTCTAGACTGAGAGTTACTGGACCATTATCGGCACGGCTTTTGCAGCCTACTACGACGACAAGATGTGGACCAACGCCCACGTCGTAAAGCGTGCTATGGAGGAAGCGCAGAATAAGATTGGCGAAGTGCGAACATTCGTGGCGCGAGCAGGAGAGCGGTTTGTGGATGAAGGGCAAGGTCCGGGATTTATCTACTGGAACGGCGCTATCATCCACGAAGACTATGATGCTGAGCAGTATCCCCATGACAGCCCCGACGTCGCCCTGCTCCGCCTGGAGGAGAATGTTACTGGACCACTGCCCGAGCTCTTGCCGCGTGAATTCAGCCAGGACCTGCGCATAGGCCAGCCGCAGGGAATATTGGGATATCCAGGCGGGCTGGGACATTAAACCCTCGAGCTCGTATTGCTGACGTTCAAAGAAGGCACGCTGTCTGCGCTGCGGCCCTTCCTGAACGAGAGCTTTGACGGAACCAATACGGGGATGTTGCTGCACTACAATTTCCTTACAGAAGGCGGGACACGCGGGAGCCCCGTCTTCGATCACAACGGTTACATCGTAGGCATCAATTTCGCCGGTCTTGATAAAGAAATCGAGTTCGGAGAGGAACTCGTCACGATTGAAACGTCGCACCAATTCGGCATACACGTGGAGGCTCTTTGGCAAATGATCGACCAGGTTGGCGGAGCGCCGGCCGTCGCCGCGCGCGTTACGGTACCGGAAGGATCTTACGAGCCATTTCCGGCCGGCTGGATTGGTGAGACTATCGCGCCCTAGGAATTACAATCCGGAATTGTCCCGAGTTTTTTCAACCAATTATCCACACGAAAGGAATGAACCATGAGATCCGTCCTATTTATCGTTGCCATGCTGGTTTTCACAGCCTGCGAGGGCAAGGTAGGACCGGCTGGACCGGCTGGACCGGCTGGATCAGCCGGTCCACAGGGTGTAAAGGGCGATACCGGGTCGCTGGGACCGAAGGGTGACAGTGGTGATCCTGGACCGGCAGGGCCGGCAGGGCCGGCAGGACCGCAGGGGCCGGCAGGACCGCAGGGGCCGACAGGGCCGGCAGGACCGGAAGGCGGTGGTACCACGGAGCCGCCACCACCACCGCCGGAGCCGCCACCACCACCGCCGCCACCGCCGCCACCGCCGCCACCGCCGGCCGGCGACGGAGCCTGCGTAGCCGGGTTGGTCGTGAATCCGGGTGAGAGTTGCGTTTACAATGGCTACGACTTTTCCGTTAGTTCCGAAGGCAGAGGGCGCATTGCCTTTTTCTCCGCGGGAAGCGGTATAGATGCAAGGGGTACCACGATCAACGGCGTACTTTGGAACTTCCATGCAACCCGAAACAGTGGCAGTAGCAGTTGGACCATTCATTCTGCTGATTGAATGGTTTCACCAGGTACGCTTCATCTCAATGGTTTCCTCTTCATATGGTGTCAACCAAATCTGTGTGCGAAACACCGCTGTCGGTAACCTGGCTGGAACGGAGTAACAATCGTGGTCGGTGAATTGTATCGGTTAATAAGTTGCATTGCGGCTTTCTGGTTTTGGGCGGATCCTTACCGTGCAACAACGATAGCGGGGTCGAGTCGTTATCTGTTCGTGCGATGGTTCTGTTCGTCTTGACTCCCAGACCGGCGAAGGCAAGGGAAGCGGGAGTTCGCGCGACGAAGCCTTGTTGTCCGCTTTTCCGATTGTTTGTTCTAAACTCAGTATCGACAGCAAAACACTCAGTCGATGTGAACAGAACTGGATTTCGAGAACGCCAGACTTTCGGGAACGTGACCATTGTAATCCCTGCTGAGAAGATTGTCACATGCTTTGAGTCTTCTTGAGGATGAAGTTTATCAATGAACGAAATTCCAATGCAAATGGAGGTTGATAAGCTGTAGTGCACTCCAAAATGGGACAAGTAGTTAAGCTACAGGTTTAAACAGGTGGTTTCATTTGCTCGAACTCGACCGAAGGCGTGTAGCTTAAGGCGGGGTGCAAGCGTTTACGATTGTAGAGCTTGTAGATGAAGTAACCGATGCGTGATCGGGCTTCTTCGAGGGATTCGTACTCGTAGAGATAGCCCTCCTCGTATTTGAGCGTCCTGATGAAGCGCTCTGCTTTGGCGTTGTCATAGGGGTTATCGCGCCGGCTCATGCTGATTCTAATACCGGCCTTTTTGTGGGTTTCGACATAGGCTTTGGAGGCGTACTACACGTCCCGGTCGGAGTGATGTACCAAGCCCTTTGGTACCGATCTGGATGCCAGGGCGCTGTCCAAGGCATGAAGGGCAAGACCTGCATCGAGGGTTCGATTCAAAGCCCAGCCGATGCATTTTCTGCTGCAGGCGTCAAGGACCACGGCCAGATAGATCCATTCGCCGGCCAGGCGGATGTAGGTGATTTCGGTCCCCCAGAGTTGATTGACTCCGATTGTGTTCAGTTCCGGAACCAATTGGCGTAGAAGGCACGATCAGGGTTCGAGTCGGTGGTCGTTACGAAGACCTTGAGTCGCAGGGCAATCCGGTTGTCTTCGTACATGAGGCGCAGGACGCGCTTATGGTTTCAACAGGTAGAAAAGGCGTCTGA
Source organism: uncultured Gemmatimonadota bacterium (assembly GCA_951812955.1). Taxonomy (GTDB): domain Bacteria; phylum JAAXHH01; class JAAXHH01; order JAAXHH01; family JAAXHH01; genus JAAXHH01. Next base: position 1,180,956 of record OX638340.1, read on the forward strand.
GTGTCCTAGTCAAAGAACGGTAGCCTTAGGAAGACCAGGTAAGGGAGAGCTTGTGTATCATGTCCCGCAGTTCAAGGGCCGGATCCATACGGCCTCAGAGACCGAGGTAGTAGCTGGATCGACCGATCGAGAGCGTCCTGCGAATCCGGGTGACCACGAGACCGTCTACTGAGGGCGTAATTGGTGGCGCCACCTGTGAATCCGCTTGGGATGAACCTAGTGTTCCGCGGCTGACTGAATGATAGATTTACCCGAATCGGCTTCCTAAAGGACTTGGAGCTTGAACTCACGGGTGAACAGACGGCGTTTCAGAGTCATGAAGCGCCTCCTCGATCGGTAGGAAGCTTAACTCTGTCTCCCAGTCAAGGGTGCGGTACGATTTAACGTAAACTGACAGATGAGCCTGCAACAATCAACAAGAGGCAAGGAAACCATGCCCTTGATTTACATTCGTGCCATACCCGTGTTCATATGTCTTGTATTGTTCACTCTGACCACCTGCGGCAAGGACAGCCCCACCAGACCGAAGCCGCCAGATCCACCGCCGCCAGTAGTGCCCGTAGCCACCCGCATTGACATCACTCCGCCTTCTGCCACGTTGAACTCGGTTGGCCAGACTATTCAACTCAACGCAAGAGTCCTGGATCAGAACAACGCGCCAATTAGTGGCGCAGCCGTGACATGGACCAGCAGCGACAACGGCGTGGCTACCGTCACCGTCCAGGGGTTGGTAACTGCGGTAAAGAACGGCACGGCACGGATCACAGCCCGATCAGGTAATATCTCTGCAAATGCGAATGTCACTGTGTTACAGACAGCCGGTAGTATCGTTATCGAATCGGCTATGACGACGCTAACAGCCATCGGTCAGACCGTCCAGCTGACGGCGAATGTACTGGATCGTAATGACAAGCCGGTAGCCGGTGCTGTCGTGACCTGGACGAGCAGCGATGCGTCCGTAGCAACGGTCAACGAACAGGGGTTGGTGACGGCCGTCAAGAGTGGCGGCACACGGATCACGGCACGGTCAGGCAGCGCCTCAGCAGGCATCACTGTTACGGTAATGCAGTCGGTAGCAAGTATCGTGATAGAGCCTGAGATGGCGACGCTCATGTCGATCGGCGAGACCGTGCAACTCACCGCCACCGTTCTAGATCAGAACCGGCAACCAGTAGATGATGCCGTCGTCACCTGGCAGAGCAGCGATGAGGAAGTGGCCACCGTAAGCGCTGCAGGACTCGTTACCGCCATCGGCAACGGCATGGCAACTGTCACCGCCAGATCAGGCAACGCCTCGCAGACGGCAACCTTGACTGTGACGATCCTTGATACACGACGCGACCGAGAAGCCCTTGCCGCACTGTATCATAGTACGGATGGACCGAATTGGACCAACAACACGAACTGGCTGAGCGATGCGCCTCTAGACTCATGGCATGGCATAGGAACTACCACACTTGGAGAGGTTCAGTATCTGAATTTGGGGGAGAACAATCTCCACGGCATCATCCCACCTGAAATAGGCAAACTTCAAAAACTGACAGTACTGGCGCTCTACGGCAATAGTTTGACCGGCAACATCCCGCCCGAAATCGGACAGTTACAGAACCTGACAGATCTTAATCTCGGCGACAACGAGTTGAGCGGCCCTATCCCCACTGAAATAGGGCAACTTCAAAAACTGACAGGTCTTACTCTCGCCGGCAACCAGTTGAGCGGTCCAATCCCCCCTAATATAGTGCAATTGCTGGAACTAAAATTCCTGTGGCTCGGCGGCAACCAGTTGAGCGGTCCTATCCCCACTGAAATAGGGCAACTTCAAAAACTGACAACTCTATGGCTAGGCGCTAATCAACTGACCGGCAACATCCCGCCCGAAATCGGACAGTTGCGAAACCTTACTGACCTAAATCTTGATTTTAACCAGTTGTCTGGATCCATACCCCCCTTAATCGGACAACTACAGCATCTGAAATTCCTGCGGCTGAATGGCAACCAGTTGACTGGATCCATTCCGCCCGAAATCGGACAGCTTAGCATGCTTAGGTTCTTGAACATGGCCTTCAATCCCAATCTTTCGGGGCCATTACCGGTAACAATCACCTCTCTTTCCAACATGGAATCCCTGAGTTTGCACTACACTCAAGTATGTATTCCTCCTACCGCCCAATTCCAGTCATGGTTAGACGGGATAGAAAACATAAGAGGCGATATTTCTAGCTGTCCAGGGCCAGAGGGACCAGTGGAACCGGAAGAACCGGAAGAACCGGAAATGCCGCCTCCTGTCGGAGAGCGTCTGGACGTGAGGATTGTTTATTTTGTTCCTGCAAATCATACTGGATACCCGAACATAGATGCCAAGATAGATTCGTTGGTCAACATCGTCAAATTGACTTATGCGGAGATATTTGAATTTCATGGCTTCGGCGATAGAACCTTTCAGCACGAGCAAAATGCGGATGGCACGGCCAGGGTATATCATGTGAAGGGCCAATACGATGGCGAATACTATTCCAGCGAAACATTTTTTAAGGTTATACATACCGAATTGGAACAGATATTCGATTTAGAATCGAATATTTACTGGGTCGTATTGGATGCTATCGATGCAACTGTAGATGGTTATTGCGGGCAAGGGTATGGTGATCTTCCTGAGGGCGGCGCGTTTTTAATACCCGGACCAAACGACTACTGGTTGGAGGATCGCGGGTGGAGTTGTTTCAACCCATCAGTTGCATCCCACGAAATCGGACATTCCTTTGGTCTAACCCATGACCTGCTCAGAGACGAAGTGCGTGTCGAGTCCTCATATCAAGATGACTGGATGATTACTTCGTATTGTGCCGCCGAATGGATGTCGGTACATCCATTCTTCACCGGCGAACCAACCACGGGGAATGACAATGAGGGTGAAATAAGTCTAAGGTCGATTTCTGATGCTTCATCCGAGACTATCCGCCTGGTTTTCGATGTGAGCGACCCCGATATGCTGCACCAGGCTCAACTTCTTGATAGAAACGGAGAAACGATAGCCTACCGTGGATTGGAAGGCGAAAGCGCTACCGTTGTGTTTGAAACCGACCAGGTATCCTACGGCGATCAGATCTTGTTACGAACTATAGATAAACGTGCCTTTGTTGTTGAAGGCAAGTTCATTATAGATCGAGATGGGCCTATAACAGTAAGACAATTACAAACGGGGCGACCCTTCAAGCCACAGTATTAAGTCGTAACATCATTTGCTCGAACGCGGCCGGTGGTGTGTAGCCTAACACTGATGGTAGATCGGACCACATGACAAAGAACCCGGTCTTCGTCGGTGATCCACTCGCTCCAGGACCCCGGATAGAGCACGGCGTCACCCAGGCCCGCGTGGGCAATGGCGAGCAGGTTGTGGCAGGCCGAGACCCCTGAACCGCAGTAGTTTATGGCGCGCTCCACGGGGATACCTGCGAGCAAACCCTCGTATCTCTGCCTCAGTTCCTCAGGCGCCCGAAAGCATCCGTCTTCCCCGAGATTCTCATCGAAAGACGCGCACCGCGTCGACCATTGAGAACCGCGCGTCGATCACGCGCCAGTCCGGATCCCGGTGATGGCGGTGCAGCGTCTGAACGTCGATCAGCGTGGTTTGCATGGCCGATCCACGTGCCGGTGTATTCAGGCTTCTTTACCCGTTCTCTTCGTATGTGAATTGGGAGGTAGCAATATCACTATACTGATGTTACCCCGTTTTCGTGGATGGTTTACCATTTGGGATTCAGGCAGTTATCTTGAACCTCCTTTCGAAGTATATAGGTGAGAGGTATCCCCAAGGGAAGAGTGCCTTCTCCGGGTGTTGTAGAAGCCCGCGATGCACTGGAACTGGGCGAGTCTGGCGTCGGCCCTGGTTCCAAAGCACTTGCGATCGAGCAGTCCGCATTCCAGGCTGGTGAAGAAGCCCTCGCACAGGGTATTGTCGTAGCAGTCGCCGACCGAACCCATCGAGGGTCTGACCGCGGCCTGCCTGCATTGATTGCCAATGGCCATCTGGGTGTATTGCAATCCCTGGCCGCTGTGGTGGATCACCGCGTGGGGTCTGTGCATTCCAAAAGGGTCATGCCGAGGGCGTCTGTGACCAGTTCGCTTCGCAGGTGGTTGGGTATGGGCCAACGCTTCTCAGGCTGCGGCCGGAACGTACGAGGTCGACCATCTGCTGGCGGAAGGCTGCCAGACAGGGGCCATGTAATTCGGGCAGGGCACGCTCCTTTCAACAAAAGAAGTTACATGTCCACTAAACCGGGTAAACTCCACCCAATTGGGGTCTTTAATCCCGGTCAAGTTTCTCAGGTTCCAGACCGTTCCCCAAACAATTACTTGACGTTAAAAGCTTGCGAACAGTACTATGCAGTTAATCGTACGACTATATCCCCAACAAAGCTGGCAGTATTACCGGCCAACCTACTCTGTACGGCATTCAATTCGGCTGGATCATCAAATCTAGACCGAAATCTGAAAACGTCAACTTGGCTGATACACATGTTCGGTATCAGCGCCAATTCAACGGAATCATGGGAGGCATGATATGAAATGGCTTATCGGAACAACGGTTGTAGCGTTGTTTCTCACACTGACCGTCGCGTGCGCAAACATGGAAGTGGCTGAGCAGACCGATGAAGTGGCCGAAGAGACCGCCTCCGACGCCGTGATGGCGCCGGTATTCGAGGTGGATCCCATGTGGCCGAAGCCGCTTCCCAACCACTGGATCCTAGGTTCCGCCATCGGCGTGACCGTCGACTCCAACGACAACATCTGGATCATACACCGGGGCAACGGTAATCCGAATACGGAACTGGGCGCCGCGCAGGATCCACCCGTGGCCGAATGCTGCATTCCCGCTCCGCCCGTACTCCAATTCAGTCCCGAAGGCGATCTATTGAACCACTGGGGTGGACCGGGTGAAGGATACGACTGGCCCGGATCGAATCACGGCATAACCGTAGACCCGATGGGCAATCTGTGGATAGGGGGCAACGGGGGTGACGACGCCCATATCCTGGTCTTCGCACAGGACGGCACCTTCCTGAAGCAGTTCGGTTCCCCGGGCGCACGACGGGCCGAATCGTTTGACGAGGCGGACCCGTCATGGTCCGGCAACAGCATGGATCCCGGGAATTTCGGGCGGGTGGCCAAGATTTCCTTCGACGCCAGCGCGAACGAGGCCTACGTAGCGGACGGCTACCTGAACAAGCGGGTCGCGGTGCTCGACATCGAGACAGGAACCCTGAAGAGGTATTGGGGCGCTTACGGCAACGAGCCGGACGATGCCGATATCGGGCGGTATGATCCGGAAGCTCCGCCTGCCCAGCAGTTCCGCAATCCAGTCCACGCCGCCGATCCTTCAAACGACGGTCTCGTCTACGTCTGCGACCGCCCGAACAACCGTATCCAGGTATTCCGGACGGATGGAACCTTCGTGCAGGAGAAAGTCCTCTCCGTCAACACGCTGGGCGCCGGGTCTACCTGGGACGTTGCCTTCTCAAAGGATTCCGAACAAAAGTACGTCTACGTGGCCGACGGACAGAATATGAAGGTATACGTGTTGCTCCGGGAGACGATGGAAGTTCTGACCACATTTGGAGCCGGCGGCCGTCAGCCCGGCCAGTTCTTCGGTACGCACAGCATCGCGACCGATTCGAAGGGCAATATCTACACCACCGAGACCTACGAAGGCAAGCGCGTCCAGAAGTTCACCTACATGGGTGAGGGCCCTGTCGAGCAAAAAGACCAGGGCGTCATATGGCCTGCCGCATCCCGGTAGGAAGGGCCGACGGGGTTTCCCCTCTCCAGGGACGCAGGACGGCGACCAGCCCGGTTGCCGTCCGCGTCCTGCTGTATCTTGCCTTCACCGGAATCGCGGCCGCCGTATCGTTAACCGGTGCATACGGCCATGACATCCCCAGTGACATAACTGTTCGAGCTTTCGTCAAGCCGGAAGGCCAGCGTCTCAGGATGCTCGTGCGCGTACCGCTCGAAGCCATGCTCGACGTGACGTTTCCCCTGTCCGGTCCCGGCTACCTGGATCTCGCCCGGGCCGACGAATCCCTGAACAACGCGGCCATGCTCTGGATCGGGCAGGAGGTGTCGATTTACGAAAACGGCTCGCGCCTCTCCTTGCCCGAACTCGCGGCCGTCAGGGCCTCTCTCCCTTCCGACCCATCCTTCCGAACGTACGAATCCGCACTGGCCTCCACCCTTGGACCGCCGCTTCCTGAAGGCACACAGGTCTATTGGCAACAGGTAATGCTGGATGTGCTGTTCGAATACCGGATCACATCGGACCGGTCGGAGTTTTCAATCCTGCCCGGCCTGGAAAGACTGGGGATGCGGGTCTCGACGGTACTGCGCTTCCTGCCCGCCGCCGGTGGCGAACGTATCTACCAGTTCACAGGGAATCCCGGCCGTATCATGCTCGATCCCCGGTGGCACCAGGCCGCGTTTCGCTTCGTGTGGCAGGGTTTCACCCACATCCTCGACGGCATGGACCACCTCCTGTTCCTGCTGTGCCTGGTTATCCCCTTTCAAAGGCTGCGCGTACTCGTGATCCTCGTCACCGCCTTCACGATCGCGCACTCGATAACGCTGATCTCTGCCACGCTGGGTCTGACGCCCGCCGCCCTCTGGTTCGTCCCGCTCGTTGAAACGGTGATCGCGGCCTCTATCGTGTACATGGCGCTGGAGAACATCGTCGCGCCCGGACTGCGCCGGCGCTGGATGGCCGTGTTCGGATTCGGACTCGTACACGGCTTCGGTTTCGCCTCCGCGCTCCGGGACATGCTGCCCTTCGGCGGGACCCACCTTTTGACCTCGCTGCTGGCGTTCAACGTGGGCGTCGAACTCGGCCAGCTGCTGGTGATCCTGGTCTGCGTTCCTATACTGAGGGTACTCTACAGGTACATCCCGGGTGAGGGGACCGGAAGGGCCAGGCCGGTCGGCGCCATCATTCTCTCAGTACTCGTGGGGCATACGGCTTGGCATTGGCTGGTGGAACGAGGCGGAACGCTGTGGGAATTCGATGTGATGTCCACGTCGCCGGACGGCGCGCTCTATGGGGTGGCGGGACTCCTGGCCCTGATGCTGGTCATCGCCGCACTGGCCGGCTGGGCGCTTACCCGTCCTGGCCGTCCGCTCGAATGAAGGTCTCGGATAACGCGAATACGCAGGAGCTGCGCTCTCCGCCCAGGCTGGGCTTCCAGATATCGACTTCGTAGGGATCACCGGCAATCAGATGCCCGTTTAACATGACCTGCGCGGAATGGGCGAAGAACAGGACGGAGAAAACGTCCCATCCTTCCCTGAGTTTCGGCGACGGCGCTTCGAGCAGTTCAGGGGACTGCAGGTCGCTCCAGCGGGCAATCACCTGGTCATTGCCCGAGTCGATCGTCCAGGCTGGCGCGTCGAGTACGTTCCCGCTCCGTGTGAAGGTTGCCTGCCTGATTTCCAATTCCATGTCGTACATGCCGCCCCGGCCGCTCATCCATTCCTGAATGAACGCCGCCATCTCCGGGTTGTCGGTGCAGATCCCCCGGTACGGTGATCCACCTCCGATCAGGACGAAGGCCACGTTTCCTTCACCGGCCGAACTGTAGTGCGAATGCCAGAGGCTGACCATGCCGCTGTTTTCGTCTGCGCCGGGAGGACGCACGTAGTTGATCCAGTGCTGCCCAGTCCAGAACAGCCTACCCGGGTTTACCAGGGACCTTTCCATTCGTTCACTCCGATCCGTTTTGTCCGTTGTGCCCGCCTTCGTCCCGCTATCCCAATCGGTTTAAACTGGCCGGCGCGGTCCCTTGCGTCAAGCGCGAACTGTGCGACCGGACGGCGCGGAACTTTCCGTCATGCGCAAACTGTCCGACTGGACGGCGCGGTCCCTGCGCAAGGCTTCTCCGCATTATTCGCTTGCCCGGTAACGGCCCGTCCTGTACATTTTCTGCATCCCGCTTTCCTTTCGGGGAGGGACCCCGATACCCGGCCTGTTCGAACAGACGGATCATCGTATTATCATCCCAGGAGCGCAGCGACATGATCGGCGATATCGGCATGCAGGAACTGATGGTGATCTTCCTGATCGTACTGCTCCTGTTCGGTGCGGACCGGATTCCTTCTCTTGCGAGGGGACTGGGTAAAGGTGTGCGGGAATTCAAGCGGGTCGTAAACAATGCGAATACTGAAATCCAACGCGCAATCGACATCGACGAAAAGGAACCGCCTCCTCGAAAGCCTCCGCCGACAAAGGAATTGGATCGGTCATAGGGCAACTTTACGATAGACCTGTCGAATGGGCGTGCCGGCCGGTTGGCGGTGCGCCCGTTTTGCATGATCCGAAGTCTGCAGCGCTTTCCACGAATTATGGACATGTCCACAGCTGCCCTTCGTAACGATGTCAGATGCATATTCGACGCAGCGCTAGAGGCCGTAGATCCAGCGGAGGCGATCCGGCGTCATGTCGTGCGAAAGGGGAACCGCCTGGAAGTCGGCGGCATTTCCTGCGACCTGGACTGGTTCGACCACGTATACGTCGTCGGCGCCGGCAAAGCGGGTTCCGTGATGGCCGGCGCCATGGAATCGATTCTCGGAGACCGGCTTACCGGGGGCGTCGTCAACGTCAAATACGGCCATACATCGCCTCTGCGTCGCGTGGAATTGGTCGAAGCGGGACATCCCATACCCGACGCGGCCGGGGTGGCCGGTACGAAAACGATCGTCGGACTCCTGGAGCAACTCGACGAAGAGGATCTTGTATTCTGTCTGCTTTCTGGTGGGGGATCCGCGCTCCTGCCGTTGCCGGCCGAAGGGGTGACGCTGGAGGAAAAACAGGCGGTCACGGGCCTGCTGCTGCAATGCGGTGCGACGATCAACGAGACCAACACGGTTCGCAAGCATATCTCGCAGGTAAAGGGTGGACAGTTGGCCAGACTGGCATCGCCCGCGCGATTGGTGAGCCTGGTGCTTTCGGACGTCATCGGAGATCCGCTCGACATCATCGCGTCGGGCCCCACGGTACCGGACGCGAGCACCTATTCCGATTGCATGTCGATTCTGAATAGATATGGCCTGGAGGATGAACTTCCCGATTCGGTGCTAAGCCACTTAAATGCGGGGGTGAAAGGAACCGAACCTGAAACTCCGGACCCTGGAGACCGGGTCTTCGATCGAACGCATACCGTACTGATCGCCAACAATCGACAGGCGCTCGAATCCGCCCGGACCGAGGCAAGTAAAAGGGGCTATAGTCCGCTCGTGCTGTCCAGTTCGATCGATGGAGAGACCCGCGAGATCGCTCGTGTCTACGCGGCCATGGCCCGCGAAATCGAACGCCATGGGGATCCTGTCCGGAGTCCGGCATGCGTGATTTCCGGTGGCGAGACCACGGTAACGCTTAAAGGAGACGGAAAGGGCGGACGAAACCAGGAATTCGTGCTGGCCGCCGTTTCCGGAATCGAAGGACTGGAAAGAACCGTCGTGTTCAGCGCAGGCACGGACGGTACGGACGGTCCAACCGACGCCGCCGGTGCGGTGGCGGATGGCCGGACGATGGCACGGGCCGCCGAAAAGGGGCTGGACGCCGATGCAAGCCTGGACAACAACGACGCCTATCACTTTTTTGAGCCGCTGGGCGATCTCGTCATTACAGGACCAACGCATACGAATGTAATGGACCTGCGCCTGTTACTCGTCGGTTAAGGACCTGAAAAAGGCTGGAGCCGGATATGATGACCGAAGCGCAGAGATACCTGTTCGACCTGACCGGCTATCTACACCTGGAAGGCGCGCTCGGCGAATCGGATCTCTCCGAGGCCCGCGCCGCCGCGGAGCGGTATATCCAAACACCTCCTGAAGATCTCCCGCTGGACTTCGGAAGCAGGGACGGTCGCATTTACGATAACGGGTTCGCTTTCGACAAGTCGCTGGAGCGGCTGATCTTCCAGCCGAGTTACTGGCCCATCGTGAAGGAGTTTACATCTGGAAAGCCCCGCTTCGTCCGAGGTTCAATGCTCGTGAACCAGGCGGGCGGCGTCGTAGACGCTGGGTCGCTCCACTGCGCGCGGGAATCCTATGGATGGCAGAGCACGCGCTACGAATGCCGGGACGGCCGCATCTACTGTGATGACTTCGTCATTTTCACCTATCTCACCGATGTAAATCCCGGCGACGGCGGACTCGTCGTCGTGCCCGGGTCCCACAAGTGCAATTTCGACCGGCCCGATGCGATCTTCAACGGGGGTGACCTGGGAGATGACGCGCCGCCCGGCACGATCAACGTCACGCCCCGGGCGGGAGACGCGGTGATCATTTCCGAACTGCTCACACATGGCACGCTCAGGTGGAAGCCGACCGACCGGAGGCGTATCGTGCTCGTGCTCAGGTACGCACCGCAGTACAACGGCGGGGGACCGTGGACGACGGATACCCTGAAAACCCGGTTGTCGCCGGAAACCAATGAATTGATGGCCCTTGCCTCGTATACTGAAATCAAGGATGTAGCGCGCAGGGACGTGGTCACGTTGACGGTGTAACCCGCCTGCATTTCGGAATCAGAAACTACCAGGCATAGGCCCGGTATATCGTAAAGGCAAGGTACATGGACACATCCTGGCGGGAACAGATCGGGAAAGAGATCGACTGCACGTTTAGGTTCGACGAAACGGCCAGGGTCCTGTACAGCACAGACGCCAGCATTTACGAAATCGAACCCCTGGGCGTCGCCTATCCCGCCCACGCGGATCAGGTCTCCCGCATCCTCCGTTTCGCGTACGAACGGGGCATTCCCGTCACGCCCCGCGGCGGAGGCACCAGCCTGGGCGGCCAGGCCGTGGGACGCAGCATCCAGATCGACTTCTCGCGCCACATGAACCGGATTCTCGAGGTCGACGTCGAAGCGCGATGGGCGCGGATCCAGCCCGGCGTGGTACTCGACGAGCTCAACGCCCACCTGAAACCTCTCGGACTGCTATTCGCCCCTGACGTCTCTCCGAGCAACCGGGCGAACGTCGGCGGCATGATCGGCAACAACTCCTGCGGGTCCCATTCCATCATCTACGGTAAGACGATAGACCACGTCCTGGAACTCGACGTGGTCCTGAGCGACGGTACGCAGACGGTCTTCAAGCCGGTCGGTGACCGCGAGTACGGCGAGAAGTCCGCCGAGGGCGGCATGCAGGGGAAGATCTATCGTGAAATCCGCCGTATCGCCCACGAGCACCGGGACGAGATCGAGGCCCGTTACCCCCGGATCATGCGTCGGGTGGGCGGTTACAACCTGGACGAATTTCTCGGAGACGGTCCCTTCGATCCCTGCAAGATGATCGTCGGGTCCGAAGGCACCCTGGTCGCCGTGACCGAGGCGCGGGTCAACCTGGTTCCGCTGCCGGCCCATACCGGACTGGGCATCTGCCATTTCTCGGACCTGATCGAATCCATGGAGGCGACGGTCGAGATCCTGAAGACCGATCCCTCGGCAGTTGAACTCACCGACAGGACCATATTGGACCTGGCCAAGGCTTCTCCCGCGGCCGCTAATCAGCGCGACTTCATTGAAGGCGATCCGGAAGCCATCCTCATGGTCGAATACTACGGTGAAACGGCCGATGAGGTGTCGGACCGCCTGGATGCCCTCGAAGTCCTGCTCCGCGAGAAAAACCTGGGCTATGCCTGTGTCCGGGCCACAACCGCCTCCGCCCAGTCGAACGCATGGGGAATCCGAAAGGCCGGGCTTGGGTTGCTGATGGGCATGAAGGGGGATACCAAGCCGGCCACTTTTGTGGAGGACACGGCCGTCTCGCCGGAGAAGCTGCCGGACTACATCCGCGACTTTCGCGATATCGTCCACAAACACGACACGGTGGCGTCCTACTACGCCCACGCTAGCGTGGGTACGATTCACATCCGGCCGCTCATCAACCTCAAGGAGGCCGGAGAGATCGCCAAAATGCGGTCCATCGCCGAAGAGATACGCGACCTGGTCATTGCCTATGGCGGCGCGGTCAGTTCCGAGCACGGCGACGGACTCGTGCGGAGCGAGTGGAACGAGAAGGTGTTCGGCCCGCGGCTCTACGAGGCCTTCAAAGAGGTCAAGGCCGTATTCGACCCGAACGGCATAATGAATCCAGGCAAGATCATCGCGAACCAGAAGATGACGGACAACCTTAGATTCGGACCGGCTTACCAGGCGGAGGAGATCAACACTTATTTCGATTTCTCCGGCGACGGCGGCTTCTCGCGGTCCATCGAACTCTGCAACGGGGTCGGCGCGTGTCGCAAGAAACTGGTGGGCACCATGTGCCCGTCCTATATCGCCACGCTCGACGAGGAACACAGCACCAGGGGCCGTGCGAACGTGCTCCGGGCCGCCCTCTCCGGCAAGCTGGACGATGAAGGCTTCACGAGCCGGCGGGTATACGAAGCCCTCGATCTATGCCTTGAGTGCAAGGGCTGCAAAGGGGAGTGTCCCTCCAACGTCGACATGGCCAAGATGAAGTACGAGTTCCTTGCCCACTATTACGAGAAACACGGCCTGCCCCTGCGCAACCGACTGTTCGGCCGCATCGAGACGCTCAACCGGCTTGGTTCCGCCTTCGCTCCGCTGAGCAACCGGGTCCTGAACCATCCCTGGCACAAGAGGATCCTGGAACGGACTATCGGCGTGGACAAGCGAAGGTCCCTGCCTGAATTCGCCGAGGAGACGTTCGAACAGTGGTTCTATCAACGAAGTCCGACGAACAGCGTTGGCCGCGACCGACCGACCGTCGTCTTTTTCCCCGACACCTTCATAAACTACAGCGAACCCCATATAGGCATCGCGGCGGTGGAGGTGCTGGAAAGCTCCGGCTACACAGTGGTGCTTGCCGAACCCCGCGCCTGCTGCGGCAGGCCCTTGATATCGAAAGGGATGCTGCGCCAGGCCCGGGCGGCCGCGGAATACAACATCGCTCAGCTGGAACGGTACGTGGACCGCGGTTGGGCGATCGTGGGCTGCGAACCCAGCTGCGTCATGACCTTCCGCGACGATTACCCCGACCTCGTGGACGACCCGCGGGCCGCCAGGATAGCGGATGGCATGTTCATGATCGACGAGTTCCTTGCCAGGGAACACGAGGCCGGACGGCTTTCGCTCCCAGTCAGACCCACCGACGGTAAAATCAGCCTGCACGGGCATTGCCAGCAGAAGGCCATAGCCGGTACGGGTCCCACAGTGGCTTCCCTGGAGTTGGTGCCCGGTTACGAGGTAACGACCTTGAATACCGGGTGTTGCGGCATGGCCGGCAGCTTCGGCTACGAACGGGAGCACTACGACCTGTCCATGAAAATCGGCGAAGACCGGCTTTTCCCGGCCATCCGGAACGCCGATGAAGTGACCGAATTCGCGGCGACGGGGACCTCCTGCCGGCACCAGATCGCCGACGGCACGGGGAGGACGGTCCGCCACCCGATCGAGCTGATCAGGGTGGCCCTGGACCGCTGACGGAGCATCTATCGTTGAACCACGCACCCTGTTTCTCCACTTTTTCCATCGTCGCCCTGGATCCCGACACGGGGGATCTCGGCGTGGCGACCCAGTCGAAGTACCTCGCCGTGGGATCCGTGGTGCCCTGGGCAAGATTCAATGCGGGCGCCATCGCCACGCAGGCCTGGGCGAACGCTTCCTTTGGCCCCAGGGGCCTCGACCTGCTCGAAGCCGACGTGGGCGCCATCGACACCCTGGAACGGCTGATCGAATCCGATCCCGGACGGAAGTCCCGCCAGGTGGCCGTGGTGGATCTCGATGGTACGGCGGCGGCCTTTACGGGGGAGGATTGCCAGGAGTGGGCGGGACACGTTACCGGCCCGGGCTTCGTCTGCCTGGGTAACATTCTGGCGGGAGAAGAGGTGGTCAACGCCATGGCAGAAACGTTCGAAGCGCCTGGTGAAGAGCGTTTCGCCGAATCACTGCTGTCGGTGCTTGCCGCGGGCCAGGCGGCCGGGGGAGACCGTAGGGGCCGGCAGTCGGCCGCCCTGCTCGTGGCGCGGGAAGGTGGCGGTTGCGGTGGTACATCGGACTACCTCGCGGATCTCCGGGTCGACGACCACACCGACCCAATCGAGGAACTGCAGCGTCTGTATGGGCTCCACGCAAGGCTGAATCCATGAAGTCGGATATACAGCGCGCCAAGCTGGTCCTGCTTACCGTAGTTCATTTCCTGGTGGACCTCTTTTCCTCCCTGGTAACCCCCATTCTCCCCGCGCTCGTGACGCGGCTGCAGCTTTCGCTCACGCAGGCGGGCATACTCGCCGGCCTGCCGGCCATGACCTCCTCCCTCGTCCAGCCCCTGATGGGCGTACTCGGCGACCGGATGGAGAAACGGTATTTCATCATCCTCGGACCGTTGTTCTGTGCCGTCTTCATGTCGGCCGTGGGACTGGCCCCCTCCTTCATGATGCTGCTGCTGTTCATCATCCTGGGAGGATTCGGCACCGCCAGCTTCCACCCGCAGAGCGTATCCATGGCCGGTGACGTCAGCGGATCGAGGCGGGGATACGGCGTGTCGCTCTTCATCGTCGGCGGAACCGCCGGGCTGGCGGCCAGCCCATTCGTCGTGCCCCGCATCGTGGAACGATTCGGACTCGAAAGCCTCGTCTGGCTGTCCGTGCCCACGGTGATCGCCGTGCTGGCGATGGCCCGGGTCATTCCCATTCGCAACGAGGATCGCAGGGTGACCCGCCTGGCCGATGTGGGCGCTTCCTTTCGTCCGAACCTCTGGCCCATGGTCAATCTCACCGTGGTGGGCATCATCCGGACCATCTCGGGAGTCGGCTTCGCCACATTTTTCGTGTTGCTGCTACAGGACCGGGGACTTACCCTGCAGCAGGGGGGAGACCTGCTCTTCGTTTACCAGGCCGGCGCGGTGATCGGCGGATTCGTCGGAGGCTGGCTGTCGGACAGGCTGGGACGGGGCCGCGTGATCTGGTCTACGATCCTGATGTCCACACCCTTCCTGCTCGTTTCACTGTATGATACCGGACCGCTGCTTCCCCTGTGGCTGTTCCTTGGAGGATTCATGAACATGGCGTCCAATTCCGTCTCCGTAGCCATGGCCCAGGAGCTCGTTCCGGACAGCGCGGGGACGGCTTCCGCCTTTCCCATGGGCTTCAGCTGGGGCGCGGCGGGAGGCGCACTGATCATCTTCGGCAGTATCGCGGACCGCATCGGCGTGGTGCCTACCCTTGAAGTGCTGGCACTGGTACCACTGGCCGCGGTGGTGCTGGCCCTGATGCTGCCGCGCGACCGAGAATTCCGGCGGGGCGCGACCCAGGTGCGAAAGACGGCAACAGCCACGGGGCGGGTATCGTGAAACCGGGGAGATTTTCGAAGTTGCCGGGAATGTGTACTCCGGGCTTGCCGTGACCACCAGTTGACACCATGACCTTGAAGGAGGCCCTTTGATGTCGGATCACATCGTGCAACTCACCACGATGGAAGAACTGGAAAAGGCCGTAACGTCGTCGTCTGACCGGCCGGTATTCGTATATAAGCACAGTACGGTTTGCCCGGTAAGCGCCCGGGCCGCGGATCAATACAACGATTTCGCGGAAGAAGACGCATCCTCGCCGGCCCCAATGTTCACTCAAGTAATGGTTATTGAGCACAGGGACATCTCCAATGCGATCGAATCCCGCCTGGATGTCAGGCACGAATCGCCGCAATTGCTCCTCCTCAGGGATGGGAAGGTCGCCTGGCACGCCTCCCATTTCTCCATTACGGGAAAGGCCATAGGGCAAGCGTTGGAGGGCTAGCACATGTCGAGACATGCCGTCATCATAGGCGCGGGTGTGACCGGGCTCAGCACGGCGTACCATCTCGCCCGAAGGTCCTACGGCAGAATCACGGTCATCGAGAAGGGACGCGTCGGCGACGGCGCCAGTAGCCGCGCCGCGGGTATAATCACGGGGCTGCTGTGGTCGGAAACCGGCATACGGGCCCGCAAAATCAGCCTGGACCGGTTCAGGGAACTGTCCGATGAACTGGATGGTTACCGGTTCCAGGACGTAGGCTGCCTTAATCTCTTCGACGCTTCCAGTTGGCCGGAAAGGGAACGTCTGCTACCCCTGTATGACCGCCTGGGTGTGAAATACGAGATACTGGACTCGGCAGAAATGGCCGCGACGTGGCCGGACCTGGTTCTGACCGGGGAGCCGATCGGGCTTTACGATCCCCTGGGCGGCTACAGCGAACCGGACCACTATGTACCCGCCCTGGCTGAGGGCTGCCGGAAACTGGGGGTGGAGATCAGGGAGGGCTGCATGATCTCTGACTTCATCATGGACTCGGGACGCATGGCCGGCGTCGTCGCAGAAGACGAACGCATAGAAGCGGATGCGGTGGTGAGTACCGTGCACGTATGGACCCTGAAGGTGCTGGAAAGTGTCGGACTTCAGCTGCCCTTGAAGTCCTTCATCCACCAGCGTTACGTTACGGCGCCCTTGCCATCCCCGGCCAGGATACCGGCGGTCAACGCCAATCCCTACGGCGGATACATCCGGCCGCACTACGGTCAGCGTTTGCTGGCCGGAATCGAAAACCCCGCGGCGCCGGAGTTTCGTGTCCCCGACCGGTCCTTCAGGATGTCGACAATCACTCCGCCGGCGGGTCTCGGCGACGCGGCGCGGGATAACCTGCTTCCGCTCGTGCCCTCGACGGGCAGGACCGAATGGGAAATCCAGAAGGCCGGGCTTCTGTCCTTCTCCGGGGACGGTGAACCGGTACTCGGCCCCGTGGAGCGCTTTCCGGGACTGTATGTGGGGGTAGCCTTTCATTCCGGGGGATTCGCGTACAATCCGGCGGCAGGCGCGTTGCTGGCGGGATGCGTCGCGGACGGAAGTCCCGAAATCGATATCGGGAATTTTTCGCCCAACCGGTTCGACCCGAGTGAAACGGATGCCTACAACAGGACACTGATTACGCATGAAGAATACAACGAGACCGGGCTTTCCAGACGACACTGAGGCAAGCACTTCCTTTAACGTGCACGTTCAGCGCACGTAGCGCGTGCACGCGCCTTCAAAGCCGTTCCACACTTCCCGGATATCGCTGCTTGGAGCGTAGATACTACCGTGGTTTCGAACGTCGATACCCTACTTGATTCCAGCCGGATCGAAGCGTTTCGCAGCGCCCTGCTCGCCTGGTACGAGACTCACCAGCGGGAAATGCCCTGGCGCGGATCCCCCGACCCCTACGCGGTCTGGATTTCGGAGATCATGCTCCAGCAGACGCGCGTAGACCAGGTCCGGCCCTATTACGACAGGTTCATGAAACGTTTCCCCACGGTAGAAGCCCTGGGCATGGCTTCGCTCGAGGAAATCCTGAAGGCGTGGGAAGGCATGGGGTACTACGCCCGGGCGAGAAACCTCCATCGAGCAGCCGGGCAGATCGTCGAACGGCACGAAGGAAAGATACCCGACAACCCGGCTCAGATCTCCGTTCTGCCTGGCATCGGGCCCTATACGGCCGCAGCTGTATTGAGTATCGCCTACGGGAGAGACTGCCCCGTGGTCGACGGAAATGTCGTTCGCGTGCTGAGCCGCCTGTTCCACCTTACGGATGATCCCGCGGCCGCCGCTGCGAAGAAGCAGATGGCCGCGCTGGCCGAAAGACTGCTCGTAACGGGGCGAGCCGGGGATTTCAACCAGGCCATGATGGAACTGGGAGCAACTGTGTGTACACCGCGGCAACCGGACTGCGGGGGTTGTCCCGTAAGTAGCTTCTGCCTTGCCCGCAGGGAACTGCCGGACCCTTCGGTCCTGCCACGCAAACAGCCGCGCAAACAACGTCCCCACCATCATGTTGCCGCTGGCATCGTGCGCAGGGGAGACAAAATCCTGATCGTACGACGGCCAATGGATGGGCTGTTGGGCGGTCTGTGGGAGTTTCCGGGCGGGAAATCGGAGGATGAGGCAGCCATGGAAGAGTTTCTGCGTAACGACTTAAAACGTAAACTGGGCATTGAAATCCGTGTCGGCCGAGTCCTGGCGACCGTCAGGCACGCATTTACCCATTTCGAGATGACGTTACACGGATACGATTGTACGTATCATGGCGGGGAAGCGCGTCACCGGGACGGCAACGAATGCCGTTGGATTCGATTCGAAGATTACGAACAGTACGCTTTTCCCAGGGCACACATCCGACTCATCGAAACCATGAAGGAATCAGAAGGAAGTCCCCAACCTGCCTCGGCCACACAGTCCGAACTGTCCGCACAGTCCGGACCATCCACCAAAAATCTACCGAATGCCTGAAACCACAGGCGCTTACCGGCCCTTGGCCGAAGGTGCGGTCCTCGACGCCGGTTTCTCCTCGGCGCCATTGTTCGCGGTGGCGGCGTCCTGACTCGCCGGCGCAAAGACCGCGCGCACTTTCTGCTCTATCTCCTGGGCGAGTTCCCGGCGTTCCCGGAGCAACTGCCGCACGTTTTCGCGGCCCTGCCCCAGCCGTTCGTCATCGTAGGAGAACCATGTCCCGCTCTTATCAATGATGCCGTTATTGACGCCTAGTTCGATCAGGTCGCTTTCTTTGGAAATGCCTTCTCCGTAGATTATGTCGAATTGCGCCTCGCGAAAAGGAGCCGCCAGCTTGTTCTTCTTTACGGTACCCCGAACCTGGATGCCCGCCGAAGCGTCTTCTCCCTTGATGTTCCCGATCCTGCGTACCTCGATCCGGATCGAGGAGTAGAACTTCAGGGCCAGTCCGCCGGTCGTCGTTTCCGGATTGCCGTACATTACCCCGATTTTCTGGCGGATCTGGTTGATGAAGACCAGGCAGGTTCCGGATCTGTTGATCACCGAGGTCAATTTCCGCAGCGCCTGCGACATCAGGCGGGCCTGCAGACCGACGTGCGAATCACCCATTTCGCCTTCTATCTCGGCCCTCGGAACGAGCGCGGCGACGGAGTCGATGACGATGACGTCCACGCCACCGCTGCGAACGAGTATCTCGGCGACGTCGAGGGCCTGTTCGCCCGTATCCGGCTGATGAATGAGCAGTTTGTCCATATCCACGCCGAGTGCCCGCGCGTAGCGGATGTCCAGCGCATGCTCCGCGTCGATGAAGGCCGCCATCCCACCCAGTTTCTGTGCTTCCGCCACGATATGCTTGGCCAGCGTCGTTTTTCCGGAAGACTCGTTTCCGTATATCTCCACCACGCGTCCACGCGGCACGCCGCCTATACCGAGCGCCAGATCGAGGGTCAGGGATCCCGTTGGTATGGATTCTACGGCCAGTTGAGGGTTTTCGTCTCCCATCCTGATAATGGAACCCTTGCCGAACTGCCGCTCTATCTGCGTTATGGCGCCGCTGAGTGCCTTCTCCTTACCCGGATCGATATCTTTCATATCCGCGGTCTCCCCCTCGTTGATGTCTTGTGAGAATCTCCTGGCATATCCTACTCAATATGCCAAACATGTGTTTAGTGTCAAGCGGTTTCCGGTTGACTGATTGAATTAGTCGGAGTCAGGTGAGGATTCTTGGAAAAAAAGTACCGCGGGACCGTATCAAAGTAAAGTAGTTTCGAGGCGATTCCGGGGCAGATCGGCATTGCCGGGCAAAAATGGAAGTACAAACGCTGAAATACCGTATATTACAATGGTATGCATACCGCCAGGCCTCTGCAAAACAGTTGAAGCGAGGAATATAAATGAAGTTCTGCCGGCTCGAAATCTGCAACTGGATGGCCGCGCTTATACTCCTGTGGACCGCCGCAGGTTGCGCGAGCACACCGAGACCCGTTTCCCATGACGCCGATATCGGAGGCGTGATGGAAGCCGGCAACGCGTCAATGCGCAACGGAGACTACGAAAGCGCCATCTCCTTCTACCGCAGGGCATTGGCGATCGACATGACGGATTCTGAAGCCTTCGGGAACCTCGGCGTGGCCTACTACTACCTGGAAAGATACGATGATGCGGTCCGGGAGGTATTGCAGGCCGTCGTACTTTCACCCGAAGAGATCAACTGGCGGCTCAACCTGGGTGCGATCTATACGCGCAGGGATGATCACGAAGGCGCTGCGAGGGCCTATGGCGCCGCCGTCGATATCGCCCGGGACCTGCCGGACGAAAACCGGCATCAGCTACGGAATGCCCTGCTCGGCCTGGGGCGGTCGTGTGAAATGGTCGGCTGGTACGACCGGGCGCTTGAGGCCTACGAAGAGGCACTGGTGTTCGGACCCGAGGACACGGAACTGCTGACAGGGGCCGGCAACGTGTATTTCCGGCTGGGACGGCTGGACGAGGCCGAAGCGTCTTATCAACGCACGCTGGCGCGGGATTCCACCCACACCGTGGCCAGGTATAACGTGGCCCTAATCTACGCCAGGACGGGACGGTACGAAGAGGCACTCGAACTCTTTGAGGATAATCCCGCGGTGGACAGGCAGCTGGAAGGCGCCCTGGAAGGGAGTACCGTGAGCGCCGTGGACCGGTCGAAGACGCGCAGCATCACGGCCTATCGCGCCAGGCTCGAGAGAATGGGCGGAACGCCGCCCCCCGTCGCCAGGCAGGGGCGCCGAGCGAGCCGGCCGCTGCCCTATATCCACGTGATGGGCGTGTCCTATTACGAGCAAGGTGCATACTTCGAGGCGATGCAGGCCTTCGAAAAGGCGCTGGAGGAAGACCCGGGGCTTGCGGACGCTCATCTGTATATAGGTAATATCCACGCCAGGCAGAATCGCCATGCGTCGGCGATCGATGCCTATGAAAAAGCGGTAGATGCCGACGCAGAATTCGCCGAGGCCTATAACAACCTGGGCAGCATGTATGCCAACGTGGACCGGACCGAAGACGCCATGGCGGCATATAGGAAGGCGCTCTCGCTCAACGATCGATTCTATGACGCCCGGACCAACCTCGGGCTGCTGTATGCAGAGGCCGGGCGACTGGATGACGCGGTCGACGAGTACATGCAGGTCATCCGGGCCGATGTAGGCATCGCCGAGGTCCACAACAACCTTGGCATGGTGTATCTCAGGCAGGGGAGGTATGACGATGCCAGGGAACAGATTGAAAAGGCCATAGCGCTTCACGCCGGCTTTGCGGAAGCCTACAATAACCTCGCGCTTACATACAGCAGGAACATCGTCCTGGACGATGTGATAGAAACCTGGCGTGAACTCGCGGCCGGGTGGGCGGGTCATGATCGCACGACCGGGACGGTCTACGACTGGCTGCCGCTCCGGCGCGTTCCCGCCCATTCCTCCGCCGTGGGCGGCGAAGCGAGATCGGCCTACCGCGACGGAGTCGATGCCGCCTTCGCACATGACCTGGACACCGCGATTTCCCGCTTCGAAGAAGCCCTTGCGATGCGGCCCGGGTGGAGCGCCGCGCGGATGGCCATCGGCGCCGTGTTGCTGGCCCAGGGGAAATGGGACGCGGTGGAATCAGTAGTCGCAGAAGCCCTGGACCCGGAATCTTCCGATCCGCTGCCCAATGCCATCCTGGCTATCGCGCAGGTATCCGGCGGCGACTACGGCTCGGCACTGATGTCCTGGGAAGAATCGGTCCGATTTGCCGCGGAACCGGACAGAACGGCCGCGCGTGAAGCGCTGGAGGCGATGCGTTCGCGTACCGAGGCAGGAGAAAGCGTGTTGAATGCACTGGACCGGGCCTTGGCGTTGCGGCCGGGCTTTACAACCGCTCATTTCAATATTGGTCTTGTCAATGACCAGTTGCACCGGTACCATCAGGGCATTCGAAGCTACAGGGAAGTCGTCCGCCTCGCCCCGGAGCTTGCAGCCGGACATTTCCGTCTTGGTATCGCATACTACCGGTTGGGGGAGTTCGAAAAGGCCCGGGATTCGATGCGCGAGTACATTCGTCTCTCCGCAGATCCCATGCTGCTCCCCCAGGTAGAAACCTTCTTGAATAAACAGGGGTAGTCCGTACCGATGCGTTCCGGGAACGGTAGTTCGAGCCGATGCGTTCCGGGAACGGCATTCCGCTTCGGTGCGTTCCGGGGACAGGAAACCTAAGCGCATATGACCGATAAAACGCTCGAACAAGTCGTACTCGAAAGGCCGTTTCCCGAATATGCCGCCTGGTGGCAGGTAGGCAACGAATTCACCACGTTCATGTCCGATGCCATTGTCAGCGAATGGAAGGCGCTAGACCCGCACGACGATGGGTTTACGGACGTCGAGGCAGACGCCGATTCATATATACGGACGGTGTACGGCAGGCCGGCCAGGCGTGGATTGCTGGAGTCCTTTGTTCGTCCCGACGGTGAAACGACTTTGCAGTCCGGCGAATTCGACGCGCTTTCCTACGCGTTTTACCGGTCGGCCTTCCAGCTGATCGAAAGGCATGCCGATCGCTACGATTACTCACTGGAGCGTGAACGCCGCCTGTTTACCATACGGGTGGGGAAGTTGTTCTTCGACCGCCTAAGGTGCTACCTCGCGCTGGACCTGCCAGATGACCTGGCCAGGCAGGACCGGCTCGACCAACTGTCCAGCGGCATCGACCGCATTGGCCGTTTCCTGCACGACCAGGGATACCTCCGCAGTCATTTCGCATTCCGTTTCGACGTAGATATCGAGCATGGCGGCGCGCGGATTGCTCAGCAAGCCCATGACGTTATTCGTTGCCTGCATCAGAATCAACCGGCCTATGCGTTGTACGAGATGGGTTATCCCGTGATTCTTCCGTCTGCGGTCTATCTTTACCACACGATCGGCGAGGCGCAGCATCATTCTTCCCGAACCATCGAGAACCTGTTCGGCGCGGTAGGCTACGACGCCAGGGAGACGGACGACTTCGATCCCATCGGCTATCCTGCCGACATGGTAGTCGAACTCTGGGAAATACGAAGAATCGGATGAGAACCCGTGCGGACCGTACCGGTTTTGCCCGTGCCCGTGAGAGGATCAGGACCATGAAACCCGTGCGTCCCGCCGCCCTGGTCGACGTCGGCCGGTACCCGATGGATAACCTGGACGGTCCTTCCGGTACGGAGTTCCTCGCGTCCTGCCGATCCGAGCTGCAGGAGAAGTCCATCTGCGTGCTTGAGGGTTTCGTGAAGCCACATGCGCTGGCCGGCATGGTGAAGGAGACCCGCGCCCTGATCCCGCTGGGCTATTACTATGACAGGCCACGCACAAGCTACGAGGGGAACGACTACGTTGACCGGAACTGGCCCTCCGACCATCCCAGGACGGTCGAGCACACAAACAGGTACCGGCAGGTCCTGAACTACCAGATACCCAATGACAGCCTCGTACGCAGTGTATTTCACTGGCCGGCGCTGACCGAATTCGTGCGAAGGATACTGGGATTCGATACACTGTATACGTGCGCCTGTCCCCACCTTGCCCTGACCCTGCAGATCGCCATGGAAGGCGACAGCAACGGGTGGCACTACGATTCCAACAACGGGAACATCACGCTGTTGATCCAGGAGCCCGATTCCGGTGGGGAGTTCGAATACGTACCCGGCCTTCGGGAGGACCACGACGAGCACTACGACGACGTGCGCGCCGTCTTCGAAGCGCCTCGGCGCCACGCTCGCCGCACTGACATCCGGCCGGGCACACTCGTGCTGTTCAACGGCAAGTACGCGCTGCACCGGGTTGCTCCGGTCGGACCGACGAAACGGCCCCGGATCATCGCGATCTTCAGCTACGACAGGCGCCCGGACAAGCTATTCTCCCGAGACTACATCGACATGGTGCGCAGCTTCAGGCAGGACGCGGAAACGGGGCTTAACCCGAGACCGTAAAGAGTAGACTCCTGAATCCGCACAAGCCGGTAATTCCTGGCCATGACCTTCATAGAACCCTACGTAGTCGCCTTTTCCAACCTGGTGTGGTCATACGTATTCTATCTGATCATCGGCGGCGGGGCGCTGCTGTTGCTTTACAGCCGCTTCGCGCCGTTCCGGTACGTGAAACACGCCTTCGACCTGGTCCGCGGCAGGTACGATGATCCTGCCGACCCAGGGGACGTTTCCCACTTCAAAGCGCTCGTCAGCGCCCTCTCCGCCACGATTGGCATGGGAAACATTTCAGGCGTCGCCATCGCCATCTCCACGGGAGGCCCCGGAGCGATTTTCTGGATGTGGGTCAGCGCCTTCGTCGGCATGGCTACCAAGTTCTTTACCTGTTCGCTGGCCATCATGTACCGGGCGCGAGACACCGCGGGACGCATACAAGGCGGTCCGATGTACGTGATTTCGGAAGGCCTGGGGAGCGCCTGGAAACCCCTGGCTTTCCTCTTCGCCGT
Organism: uncultured Gemmatimonadota bacterium; assembly: GCA_951812955.1. Classification (GTDB taxonomy): domain Bacteria; phylum JAAXHH01; class JAAXHH01; order JAAXHH01; family JAAXHH01; genus JAAXHH01. The sequence continues at coordinate 1,205,238 of OX638340.1, forward strand.
AGCCGGCGTCATCGGATGTCTCCCGCTCCTGCAACCCAACCAGTTGATACAGATTTTCCGGGACGTCGTGTTCTCGTCCTACTTGTCTCCCGGAGATGGCCACTTCCAATTCGATCTCATCGCGGGTGTGGTTCTGTCCGTCCTGGTAGCGGCAGTGATTTTCGGCGGAATCACCCGCATTGCGGAAGTGGCTTCCCGCGCCGTTCCCGCCATGGTGGTTCTCTACATGGTCTCGACGCTTTGGATTATCCTGAACAACCTGGACGAGGTGCCCCGGTACCTGTCTCTTATTCTTACCGATGCATTCACCGGGACCGCGGTGGCGGGTGGCCTGGTCGGTACGACCATCGTCACCGGGGTCCGTCGCGCGGCGTTTTCCAACGAGGCCGGCATAGGCACGGAAGCGCTGGCCCACGGCGCCGCCAAGACCGACGAGCCGGTTCGGGAAGGCCTCGTCGCCATGGTGGGGCCGGTCATCGATACGATGATCGTTTGTACCTGCACGGCCCTTGTCATCCTGATGACCGGAGTATGGCGGACCACATCGGACGACGGAGTAACGCTCACCGCCGGCGCGTTCGAAGCCGCCATGCCCGGTTATGGTGCGTACATCCTGACCGTATGCGTGTTTTTCTTCGCCGTTACCACGCTGTTGACCTACTCCTACTACGGCGCCAAGTGCCTGAGCTTTCTGATCGGCGCCCGGTATGCAAAGTACTATAACGTGGCCTATGTCATCTTCGTCGTGGTCGCCTCCGTCGCCTCGATTGACGCGGTGATCAGTTTCGCCGACGCCCTGTTCGCCCTCATGGCGATTCCGACCATGACTTCCGCCTTGCGTCTCGCTCCTGCGGTAATGAACGCTTTCCGAAGGTACAACGCCTCTTCGACGCACGGCAGAAAGAAGTCAGTAAGACCTTCCGCTGTATAGCCTTATAAATCCCGGTAAAAGGCAGATTTGGAAACTCCCACTCTATCCTGCTCATTACTTAAAAAAAACAACATTTTGTATTGGCAACTTTAACATTAGTCGCCATATTGCAATTACTGGTTATTCACCACACCATTTACCCACACTACGAGGGGGGAGGCGTTACATCGAATCCACCATTCACGAGTAAGGAGAATTGCCATGATACACCGTAGGTTTATTTCCTGGATTGCGCTTGCGCTGTTTGCTCTGGTCTCGACCGATGCCATCGCACAGCAAGATCAGGAAATGGAAGAGATCGATTTCGTCGCCGAAGAAGTGACCGTTACCGGTTCCCGCATCAGGGGCGAAGCCGCAGAATCTACCGCACCCGTTATAATCCTCGCTAAAACACAGATTCAGGAGTTGGGGCTCGCGTCCATCGGCGACGTGCTCCAGACCCTGACCGTCCAATCCAACGCCATCAACACCCAGGCCAACAACGGCGGAGACGGATCCACTCGGATCAGCCTTCGCGGACTGGGCTCTACCCGAACATTAGTACTGGTCAACGGCCGCCGTTTCGTGCCGGGCGGCACCGGGGCGAACTCGTCCGTCGATCTGAACTCCATACCCGCGTCCGTGATCGAACGAATCGAGGTGCTTAAAGACGGCGCCTCGGCCGTGTATGGTTCCGATGCCATCGGAGGTGTCGTAAACGTTATTACGCGGTCCGACCTGGAAGGCGTGGAGTTCGAGTACTACCAGGGCGTTTCGGGCGCGGGCGACGGTGACGTGATCGACGCGAGCATAACCGCCGGCTTGCGAAGCGGCCGGGGGAGTATCCTGTTCTCCGCCGGGTACCACAACCGCAAACCGGTCTGGACCGGCGACCGCGATTTCAGCGCGGCGGACAAGAGCTATGACTGGGGTGCGAACGACGGAACCTTCACCACCAGCGGCAGTTCGGCCACGCCCGAAGGAACCATTATCGACCGTTTGGGTGAGGAGGGCAACGCGGCCTGGCAGGCGATTGTTGACAGGGCCGGGGAAGACGCTGGAGTCTACTTTAACGCACCATCCGGTGGGTGGCGTCCCTTCAACTTCTCGGGAAACTCGCTGGACGGGACAGGCGACCTGTACAACTACCAGCCGGCGAACTACCTGTACACGCCGCAGACAAGGTACTCCGCGTTTCTAAGTGGCAATTACCTTTTCAACGATAATCTGAGCGGGTTTTTCGAGGTGTCGTACACTAACCGGCAATCGGACCAGAAGCTAGCGCCGACTCCTCTGTTTATCTTCTTCGAAGATGATGTCTCGGTGTCAGAGGAAAACCAATACAACGAATATGGCCGCGACTTCTTGGACGTCCGACGGAGATTCGTCGAAGCGAGCAACCGCAACTTCCTGCAGGACCTCGACACTTACCGGATCGTCCTCGGACTGGATCACGAATTCAGAGGATTTACCGGAGACCTGGCCTTTTCCTATGGCCGCACCAGCGGAACCAACATAAACGAGGGCCGGTTCATCCTGAGCAATGTAAGGAAAGCGCTGGGACCTGATTCGGAGTGTGTGGCGCCCTGCGTACCCCTCGACCTGCTGCACGGGCCCGGTACAATCACGGAGGATATGCTTAAGTACATTCAATACACCGGCATCGCCAGGGGTTATACGAAGCAGAGAATCCTGCAGTACAACCTGACCGGTGACCTGTATGAATTGCCGGCGGGACCCCTTGCCGTGGCCGTAGGTGCATCGTCCAGGTGGGAAGCGGGTGGCGCTATTCCCGATCCCATTACCGCCACGGGCAACACCACGGGCAACAAGGAAGAAGCGACCGAGGGCGACTACTCGGTCCGCGCAGTTTACGCCGAGACCAGCATTCCTGTGTATCAGAACGAGATGGGCGGCCTGGACATTACGGCCGCGGGCCGTCTTTTCAACTACGACACCTTCGGTACGGACTTCACGTACGAGGCGGGCGCCCGGCTCGAACTCCCACGGGGCCTGGCCTTCCGTTCGACCTTCTCAAAGGCATTTCGTGCACCGAGCGTCGCCGAGATGTTCCTGGGACAGAGCGACAGCTTCCCGCTGGTCAGCGATCCGTGCAGCGTCGTGGACGAGGCCGGCAACCCGCGCAACCTGTCTTCGCAGCAGAGGAGCAACTGCGCGTCCGCGGGGGTACCTGCGGATTTTGAAGACACCAGGGCACAGCTCAGGGCCCGGATCGGTGGCTCCACCGATCTCGATCCCGAACGAGCCAACACGGTCACGGCCGGCGTGGTGTACCAGCCCGAGTTCATGGAAAACCTCGATGTCGCAGTCAGTTACTACGCCACAAAGATCGAGGACGAAATTGGAGCACTCGGCGCGGGTCTGATCCTGAGCAACTGCTACTCCCAGGACAGCCCGACGGACTGCGACAAAGTCCAGCGTGACCAGAGCGGAGTGATCAGAAACATCTTCTCGACCGCCACCAACATCGGCGAGACGGAAACCAATGGGCTGGACTTCGAACTGAATTACTTCGAAGACACGCCCCTCGGCCTGCTCTCGGCACGGCTCGAATCCAATTACCTCTTCGCCTACGACGTGTACCTGCCCATACCGGGTGGTTTCGAACTGGTCCAAGGCAGAGGGTATTACGACCTGGGTGTGTACCCCACCTGGCGGCACAACGCCAACGTCGGGTTGAAGTGGAGCCGCACATCGGCGGGTGTGACTTGGCAGTACACCGGTGGATTTCAGGAGTGCGAAGACGATGACTGCAAGGGCCTGTACCGCGACGACGTCGAAACGTCCCCGACGGTCCGGGACGTGGATGCGAACCACCTCTTCGGCATCCAGGGGTCCTACCGGTTGTTTTCACGGGCAGGCGGCTCCATAATAACGGTCGGTGTCAACAACGTGTTCGACACGGCGCCCTCGGTGATCTTCAACGGGTTCCTGGGCACGTCTGACGCGTCGACGTACGACTTTCTGGGCAGGTACCTGTACATCCGTCTGTCCCACTTTTTGTAGTCTGCACGAACTGTAAACCGACAGGTCCCGGTCTTGGCAAACGGACGAACATTGCTGCTGGCGGCGGTTTTATTCGTCGTACCGACCAACACCGGGACCTTCGCCCAGGACGCCGACAACCCGGATTCCGTTCAGGTCGACTATGTCTTTGACGAACTGACGGTGACCGGGTCCCGGATCCGGGGCGAGGCGGAAGGCTCTACGGCCCCGGTAGTCATCCTGGCTCGCGAGGATATCCAGGCCAAGGGGCTCGCCTCCGTGGGGGACGTCCTCCAGTCGCTCACGATCCAATCCAACGCCACCAATACCCAGGCCAACTACAGCGGCGACGGGGCTACCCGTATCAGCCTCCGCGGCCTGGGCGCCCAGCGGACCCTGGTCCTGGTCAATGGCCGCAGGTTCGTACCCGGCGGCCTCGGCGCGGACGCAGCAGTCGATCTCAACTCCCTCCCATCCACCGTCATCGAACGGATCGAGGTGCTCAAAGACGGAGCCTCCGCGGTCTACGGTTCCGACGCCGTGGGCGGTGTGGTCAACGTCATCACGCGTTCGGACCTGGACGGCGTGGAGTTCGAGTCCTACCAGGGCATATCGGGCGCCGGTGACGGCGTGGCCATCGACCTGGCCTTTACCGCGGGCCTCAGGCGAGACCGGGGCAATATCCTGTTCTCCGCCGGATACCATGACCAACGGCCGGTCTGGACCTACGAGCGCGGTTTCAGCGAATCCGACAAGAACTACAACTGGGCGAAGAACGACGGGACCTTCACTACGAGCGGCAGCTCGGCGACGCCTGAGGGCCATATCGTCGACCAGTCGGGCGAGGCGGGCAATGCCTCGTGGCAAGTGATCAACGCCGCCGCTGGTGACGGCGCCGGGGATTTTCATCTGGATTCATCCACGGGCTGGCGTCCCTTCAGCTACGCGGGAAACTCCCTGGACGGCACCGGTGACCTGTACAACTACCAGCCCGAGAATTACATATTCACGCCACAAAAGAAATACACCACGTTCCTCAGCGGCACCCACCGGTTAAGCGACCGGCTGCGTCCGTTTTTCGAGGTGGTGTATACCAACCGGCAGTCCGAACAGAAGCTCGCGCCGACCCCGCTCTTCACCATCGAGGAAGGCACCACGGTGTCGGCGGGCAACCGGTACAACGAGTTCGGGCGGGACTTCGTGGATGTCCGCCGGCGTTTCGTGGAGGCCGGCAACCGCGTCTTCAAACAGGACCTGAGCACATTTCGAATTGTACTGGGACTCAGGAGTCGACTGGCGAACTTCGACTCGAACGGGTTCTTTGCCTTCGGGCGCACATACGGAACCACGGTCAACCGGGGCAGGTTCATCCGAAGCAACCTCATGAAGGCCCTGGGTCCGGACGAGGAGTGCACGGGAAGCTGCGTGCCGCTCGATATCCTGCACGGCGCCGGGACCATCACGCCGGAGATGCTGGCCTACATCCAGTACACCGGCGTGGCCCGGGGATACACGCAGCAGAAGATCCTGCAGTGGAACCTGGCGGGCGACCTGGCGGATCTGTCCCACGGACCGCTATCCGTTGCCGCGGGTGTTTCCTCGCGCTGGGAGTCCGGCGCCTATACGCCCGATCCGGTCACGGCCTCGGGCAACACGACCGGATTCCGATCCGAAGCGACCGAGGGAAGCTTCGCGGTACAGGCGTTGTATGGCGAGACCCGGCTGCCGGTTTACCACCGGAATGGCGTCGGATTCCACCTGACCGCGGCGGGGCGGGCGTTTCACTACGACACCTTCGGTTCCGGCCTGACCTATGAAACCGGGGCCAGTGTCGAGCTGCCAAGTGGGCTGGTCCTTCGCGCTACCTATTCCAATGCCTTCCGGGCCCCCAACATCGCCGAAATGTTTCTCGGCGCTAACGACGTGTTTCCCCTGGTGAGCGATCCATGCAGTAGGATAGACGAAGGAGGCAATCCGCGTGTTTTGACTGCGCAGCAGCAGCGGAACTGCGCCGCCGCGGGCATCCCGTCCGGTTTCAGGGACTCCAGGGCCCAGCTTCGTGCCCGGGAAGGCGGGTCCACGGACCTCGATCCGGAAAAGGCGGGCATGATCACGGCAGGTATGAGCTTCCGCCCCGAGTTCGTGCCGGATCTCCGACTCAACCTGAACTACTACCGGAATCGCATCGAGGACGAGATCGGATCGCTCCCAGCGGGCGTCATCCTGAGCAATTGTTACTCGCAGGACAGTCCTACGCATTGTGACCAGATCGTTCGGGATACCGGTACGAAGTTGATCTCCCACATTGTTCAGACCAATTCCAACGTCGGCGAGACCGAGACCGCGGGAATAGACATGGAGGCGTCGTACAACGCGAACACCTCATGGGGCATATTGTCGGCGCGGCTGGACTCCAACCTGCTGATCGAGTACGACCAGTTCCTGCCCTCGGCCGGCGGCACGGAAGTAATCAAGGCCAGGGGATACTACGACGTGGGCGTGTTCCCCCGGTGGCGCCATGCGGCCTCGATGGACCTGAAGTGGCGGCGCGCTTCGGCGGGTCTCACGTGGGAATACATCGGCGGTTTCGTGGAGTGCGAAGACAACGACTGCAAGGGGCTGTACCGTTCAGACGTCGTCGAAACGCCGGCCTACAGGGACGTGGAGTCCAACAGCGTGCTTGGTCTCCGGGGGACCTACAGGATTTTTACGAGGGCAGGCGGCACCGCACTGACGATGGGGGTGAACAACGTACTCAACCATCCTCCCGCGGTGATATTCAACGGGCTGCTGGGCACTTCGGATTTCTCCACCTACGATTTCATGGGCAGGTATCTGTACTTGAGGATTTCGCACTTTCTGTGAGCGGCCGATCACCTTTGCTGGGGTTGAATTCCACTGCGTCAAGTGTGTGGATCTGTTTCGACCTGTCGGGAATCCACCTTGGTCTGATCAGTATCATCACTACTATCTATTGGTGGAGGCGGTGGAATCCACTTGCGCAAATTTTGTCCAACCCTGTCATAGAAGCCCGGTATTGCTTTCTCCAGCTGGTCTATAAAAGTCGACCTGCCTGAAAAACGACCTCCAGGATCAGTGATTATAGCAACTTCAAAATAAGTCAAGTTGACGTCTGGCTGGTCGATTTCAAGGCAGGCCGGATCGGCTTGTACTTTGGTTAGTACCGCCTGCGTGGATAGATTCCGCCTGGACCAGAAAGTACGAATAAAGATATCACTTGTCTTCGTGTCGGGTAGTTGCCGGAGAAGCCAGTTTATCTTGGATCGAGAACGCTTCCTGTCACCAGGAGCCTGCAGTCTCATCGAACACGAGATTGTTCTTCTTTGAAGATTTACAGCTACTTCCAAATCGCTGGCTGCATTGGGGATGTCAAAACCTGATCTCAGTTCGTAGGCGCCAACAAGATCATCGCAAGCTTCCTGAAAACGTAGCGCCGTGTTACTACGATGTTTACGTGGCAGGCGGATGTCAACCCGTTTGCCAATCTGGCGAGTCAGAATCAAGCAGACGTCTCTTTCTTCCTGGTGCCAGCTCGCTACTGTGTATTCTACTTCCGGTGATGTTTTTTTAAAACTTTCTCCTCGTTTGATTCCCGAAACCAGGGATTGCCATTCTCGATTCATCTTATCGAATCGTTTGACGCCGGAGTTGACATGTTCGAAATACCGCACCATTTCTTCCAGTATAAATCGCTGTTCCGGACTTAAGTCTTCACTGTCCTTCAGTGTCAGCATGGCTTGAGTGCGAATGCTTGTCCAGGAAATGTGGTAGAATTCGATTTTCCTGCTTAAAGGCTTTGGAATAGAGTATGGAATATGAGTTGGTAGTGGAACCAGTTGATTCGACAAAGTGATTACCGCATTGAGCCCGAAATTCTGCGCCGCCTTGCCATATCTCAAGACCTGATCACCATCAATCTCCGAATTGCCAACTTTCGCCTCGAAAAGGGCTGACCAACGGACTTTGCTACGATTCCTCAGAATCAACAGGCCATCCGGTCTGTCGTTCTGTTTGGCGTTTGGATTTGGCAAACTTACTTCTGTGAAACTGTCCACTATGGACATTTTCCCCACTCTGACACCGCAACTTTCCAGAAGGTTTGCGGTAAATGGTCGCACCGACCCTAAAACGGCCAGCAGAATGGATACCAATCGCATCTCCTGGCTGGATCTTGCCACGTTCGGGATCAATCTCGCACTGTTGGCCTTGTTCAGGACGTCATCCAGGGAACTCATTCCGTCTCCTAGATTAAGCGGAATTACTATAGAGTTTACTTTGTATTGTAATTACACATCGATAAGATAATCCGCCTGTGGGTATATCCCACAAATTTCAACCAAACTCAGGCCGGTCTTTCCTGTCGTCGTCTGTTTCCTTTGGTGTCGAAGGTGGTTCTTCTTCGCCGTTAACGGAGTCAGAGCCTGAGGATTCCTTTGCTTCTGATGTCGGTTTCTCGTCGGATTCGATTTTGGATCCGTCCCGATTCTCTTTATCATCCTTTTGATCAGGCTCCCTATCCTGGCTGGACTCACCTCCGCTCTTTTCACGCCTGTTCGAATCAGTGCCCCCTTCGCCATCGTCGCCTACGTCGTTCTCGCCCGATTTCGCGTCATCCGCATCCGGCTCCTCCGAGTACCCCATCTCCGCGTCATAGTCGTAGATGAATTCGTCATCGTCAGGCCAGTAGTCGCGGCCGGTCCGTTGCCCGGTACCCGGAGACGACCCACGCGGAAGCGTCGGTGTGTCGGGCTCGTCCGTAGTCAGCGCGGGTTGTTCCTCGTCCCCTCCATCGTCGCCTCCACCACCGTCATCGTCGCCATCATCCTCTTCTTCAGCCTCTTCCGCTTTCTTTCTACTCCTGCCGATCAGCGCGGCAATACCCATGCTGATGAAATACAGCACTACAAGGGGAATCGCTACCAGGGTCTGCGTGTAGGGATCTCCTGTGGGCGTGATTACGGCGGCCGCTATAAATATGACCACCAGGGCGATACGCCACACCCGCTTCAGCACACTGGCGTTCAGGATGCGAAGCCAGGTCAGAAACGCAACCACCGCCGGCATCTGGAACACGATGCCCATGATCAGGACCATCTTGTTTACAAGTCCGACATAGAACCCGATATCCCACTGGGGCTTTATGTCGGGGACATGCAGCTGAACAAAGAAGCGGACCATGACCGGGATCAGTACATAGAAAGCGAAGGCTGCGCCGGTGAGGAAAAGCACGCAGCAGAAGAAGATAACGATGGGGACATACTTCTTCTCTCTATCCAGCAGACCGGGTGATACGAATATCCACAAGTTATAAAGCACGTAGGGCAGTGCGAAGGCGAAGCCCAGCAGCAAAGAGATGTTCACCTTGGCCGTAAACATGCCGGCCGGCCGGATGGCCTGGATCTCGATCTCGGTCTTCAGGTTTTCCTGGAAGGTCGGAGAGAGGAGGAAATTGATGATGTAGTCGGCGAAGGTGAAGCAGAGGACCATGCCGACCAGAATGGCGAGTACGGATTTCAATATGGCCCGGCGAAGCTCTTCGAGATGTTCCAGAAAGGACATCTCGCCGCTGCGGCCTTTCGCTGGGGACATGACTGATCCTCTCGCCGGTTAGGAACTTACGATAACGCGCGGTAAGTAAGCCCGGACTGTGTTTCCTGTCAAGCAAATCCCCCGTATCCACCGCTTTCAATGGCCTTGACGAAGGTCCGGTCCGAACTTAGTTTAGTTGCGTGTTTGAAAGGGATTCCACACCGGCTGAAAAGGGTTGTTCGCATGGGGTTCCACCAGGTCCTGGACTCTCGCCGGGAGCCGTCGACGGATGGATGATAGCGGTTCGGTTAAAGGTGTCATTCTGACCGTGGAAGACGAGGCCGGTTCCGTCGGTTGGGATCCAGGCCCCTGTCTGCTCCTTCCCCTGGCTAACACGCCGTTAGTCGAAAGGGTGCTTGGAGAATACGCGCGGACCGGGATTCGGGAAACGCTCATCTCGGCCGGTCGGGACACCAGGGAGATCGCGTCGCTGTGTGGCGACGGCGCACGCTGGGACATGTCCCTGACGTACCGCGACCCTCAGGATGGCCAGGGCTGTATTGAAAAAAGCCATAACGAGCGCGTCCGGGAGTTGGCGGAATTCACGAAGAACGCGCCATTTCTGGTTACCCCCGGCCCCATACTGCTCGAATCGAAGGTCTACGAAAGCCTGATCCAGTCGTATAGCGAAACCCATCCGCGTGGGATCCGAGCGGGGCGAAATGTCGGGAGCGTCGGGAGCGCCGGGAGCACACCTGGCAATGCCCATGAGTCCACTGGAATCTATCTGATGACGCCCCATGTCTACGATGCCCTGATTAGCGAAAACGCCGGTGACGATACACCGGACAATCTATTTGACGCGGCGCTGGAGGAGCTCGCCCGTCGCGGCGAAACCGTGCTGGTTCTGGACCTCGACAATCGGCCTTACGGCGTAAGATCGCCCGAGGCTTTCCTGGAATCAAATGAAAGGCTTCTTGCATCGGTTGGCGAGGAGACCACCTTGCCGGAGATCATGGATGACAACTTCTCATCACCCAATCTCGTGCTTCGTCAACCGTCATGTGTCGACGCCACGGCCGAACTCGAGCGTTGCCGCATCGGACCGGGCGTCTGTATCGGTCCGGGCGTCCGAATCGGACACGGCGCGGCCATAGAGCACAGCGTGATCATGGAGGGTGCGGACATCGGGGACGGCGCCTCGATCTCCCACGCGGTCATCGGCAGTCACGCCAGTATCGAGAACCGGTCCGTAATACATGGACGGGCGAACCGCGTGCGTGTCGTTCGGTCCAAATAGATCCCACCAGCCTGCGCTACAAGCTGATAAAACCGACTAACGCAGCGCAGCTACTTTCGCAACCGCAAATCCCGTACAATCATGTCCCATCTCACCATAGGCACGGCAGGTCACGTCGACCACGGCAAGAGCGCCCTGGTCGAGGCACTCACAGGTGTTCATCCCGACAGCCTCAAAGAAGAGAAGGACCGGGGCATGACGATCGACCTTGGGTTCACCTTCTTGCAGATGAGCGATGGCCGGGAGGTTCCCATCGTGGACGTGCCGGGCCACGAGCGGTTCCTCAAGACCATGGTCGCGGGCGTGAGCGGCATACATCTCGTGCTCTTCGTCGTGGCCGCCGACGAGGGCGTGATGCCACAGACGGTGGAACATCTCGGTACGGTTAAATACATGGGGGTCGGCGAGGGCATCGTCGTCCTGACGAAATGCGACCTGGTCGACGAGGAATGGCTGATGCTCGTCGAAGAAGATGTGAACTCGCTCGTATCCGGCTCGTTCCTGGAGAGCGCGCCTGTCGTCCGGGTGTCCTCGATCGAGGGCACGGGGATCGACAGGCTGAAGGAGACCGTCGAGGCGAAGTTGAACGGGATTGCGGTCGACGACGACGCGGGCTACTTCCGATTGCCCGTCGACCGCGTATTCTCCATGAAGGGCTTCGGAACGGTCATAGCCGGCACCGTCCTTTCGGGCAGCCTGGAAGCGGATGGGGACACCGAACTGCTCCCTGCCGGGACGCCGCTGAGGGTCCGGGGCATGCAGAGTCACAATGACTCGGTCGATCGTGCCGAGAAAGGACAACGGGTAGCGCTGAACGTCTCGAATATCAAAACGAGCGACATACAGCGTGGCGATGAACTCGGCACACCCGGATACCTGCTTCCGACATCAATGACCGATGCACAGTTGCAGTGCCTGGAATCTCTTGAAGAACCCCTCAAGAATCGGCAGCGCGTACGTCTGCACAAGGGTACCAGCGAAACGATCGGCAGATTGATCCTCCTCGACAGGGACGAACTGGCCCCCGGCGAAACGGGATTCGTGCAGCTTCGCTTGGAGAGACCCATCGTGGCGGAACGGAACGAACGCTTCATCATCCGCGGGTTTTCTTCCATGCGGCTGCTCGGCGGCGGACGATTCTTGGAAGTGTATCCTCAAAAGAACCGCCGTTTCCGCCAGACCGTCCTGGACTACCTGGAAGCGGTGACCGACGCGGAGCCGGATGTCCTGGTAGAACGGGTCATGCGGCACGCCTACGGTGAACATCGGCTCAAATCCATGCAGGACCTCGTTCGATCCACGAACTTGAGCGGCGACGTGTTGCAACGGTCCGTGACCCGTTTGGAAGAAGAAGGTGTACTCGTACGGTTCCAGGACCGGCGGTTTCTGCACAATCACTGGTACGCCGCCTTGAAGGACGAACTGGTCGTTGCGCTCGACAAGATGCACCGTGACCAGCGACTAAAGGACACCTTGCCCAAGGACGCCCCGAAGCTACAGCTATCCTGGGAAGCGCCCGATACCGTCTACGATACGCTGCTCAAGGATCTCGACGAGGAATCCAGGATCGTACTGTCCGGTCGGTCGATCCGCCTGTCCACGCACGACGTTACATTGACGAGTCAGGAGAAGCGCGTTCTCGAGGCGTTCGAGGAGTTGGCCGAGGCCGATCCACCGGCCGTATTTTCGATGAACGAAATCACCCAGGTTATGGAAGATCGATCAATCGTCCCAGGGGATTTACCGGTTGATCTGAAGTCAAGCCAAGATATGATTAGGAGTATGGCGGCCTACGCGCTAGAGCTTGGAATCTTCGTCGAGTTCGCGGAGCGCCAGATCATGCATCACCAGGGGCTAGATGGGGTCAGGGAAAGCCTGGTGAACTATCTGAAAAACCATGGAACGGTCCGGGCTTCCGAGTTCCGCGGCCACCTGGGTATCTCCCGCGCGGACGCCACCGCGTTGTTGGACTACTTCTGCGACCTGGGCGTGACCAACCGGGAATCGGGGACGCATCGGCTGGCTGGCGAGGACGGGGACGGTGGACAGGACGGGGACGGTGGCCAGGAGGAAGATCGCGGATAAGAAGTGGGCGATTGGGAGAGGTTACCCATTTGGCTATTCCGACATATCTGCAAGCTGAAGTACAATCATTCAGGGGAGTGTATGGGTTGCTGGTGCGCCTCACGGACTTCAAATCCGATGGCGGGCCCTAAACAGGTCCGTGGTGGGTTCGATTCCCACACGCTCCCCCCAGTGTATTTCCCATACCAATTAGTACGTAATCTAACTTCATAATATCATCGTTCCTGATTTTATAAAGGAGAACTGCAGGCATATAATACACCGAGTGTGGTTATACCTCTGTCGTGGGGGTCGTGCAATATCCGGTCGCCAAACCCAACAGATTTCCGGCTATTCAATTTACAAACTGCAGTTTATTTGCCGTGGACTTATCTGATTAAGGAATTACGTCAATGGGGATGATTCTCAGGACGTATCTTTAACCATTCGATTTTCTTTAATACACCAATTACCGCTTCTGTGTAGATTTCCTTCGTCGGCCAACTCTGTTTTTTGTTAATATATGCTTCTATAAATGGTCGGTTAGTTTTAAGAAAGTGGTAAATAGACTCTTTCATATCAAAGCTTAATTCGGACGAATGATGAGATAAAGCGATATCAAGTTGCAACAACATGTGTTGGTAACTTCTATATCGCGCTTCATCCAGTTCACTACCACTTATTGGTCTGCGTTTACCGATTTCCCCGACTTCCGTAGACCTTATGGTAAATGATTCCGGATTCAATATCTTAGAAATTTGGGTTACTATGATACCCCGAATTTGTTTTGCCTGTTGAGAGCGTCTATATCGACGGGAAAAAAATGTTTTTGTTGCCAAAACTGCTGCGACAATTATACCTATCAATATCCCATTCTGTATTTCTGTTAAACTGTTGTAATTCATAGATATACAATCTCCCACACTGGTAATTCGGCCTTTACTCTCTCGATTAGTTCACGGACCTGGGACTGAAAGTAGCTTATATTAAAAGTTACAATCAGGTTTTTCGATTCCCACACGCTCCCCCAACCAAAAAGGAATAACCCTTGACCCGAAAGGCCGGTCAACCCGCGACAAAACCTGTCGAACCTGATACACAGCCCGGCATGCCCATGGAAATCCTGGGCATGTACCTCTTCATCGCCAGCGAACTGATCATCTTCATCACGCTGCTCTTCATCCTGTTCTGGCTGAGGTCGGGTCTCGTAGCGGAATGGCCTCCACCGGACCAGCCCCGGCTACCCATCGGGATCACGGGTATAAACACCCTGTTTCTACTGGTAAGCGGCTACACCATGCACCGGGCATACCAGGCCGTGAAGCGGAATGCCTCCCGCCAGCTGACCCGGTGGCTGATGATAACGTGCGTACTGGGCGTGGTCTTCCTCACGGTCCAGGGCTTCGAATGGATCCGGCTGATTCGCTTCGGGCTGAGTATGACCTCGAGTCTGTACGGCGCCATGTTCTATTCGATCATCGGACTCCACGCGGTCCACGTACTCGCCACCGTGCTCGTCCTGCTCTACCTCTGGGTTCGGTCCTCCACCGGCGTCTATACCGCTGATAAACACATGGGCGTCGTACTGGGCTACATGTTCTGGCTCTTCGTCGTCCTCATCTGGCCCATCCTCTACATCCTGGTCTACCTGGTATAAACCGACTAACCTGAACACAACGATGGATAGAAACCAAAAAGCTGTGCTATCTATACAACGTGCAAAACCCCCTCAGAGTATAGGTTTGTTTTCTACACTACACAAATTGGGACAGGTCTGCATTGCGGGGTTAATATGATCACATCCATGCAGAAAACTCAATATGCCAGAACTCCAGTTTTATCGACAATCCAGTCGATCATGCAGCGGAAGCATGGACACTGTTCGCCACCTCTCTCGTCAAACAAAACTTCTGATAAGTCTGCTTTGTTTAGAATGGTGTGGCAGTCCGATATTTCTCGGTAGGATCGTTTAAGTTTGGTACGAAACAACTGCTCAACAATCCTTTTGGGGGGATTGTCTTGGTTTTGTTCTTCGGGAGGTAGTCGCCAACCCTGAGGTTTGGTGCTCATCTTGAGTTGCGACTGCAGGTGATTCGGTGTTGCGAGAAGCAACATTTCCAAGTCGTGTTTCAATGCACTAGGGTAAAATCGAGATAAACAACTTTGAACCTCATTCGGTCTAGCCCGTGCAGGCAATTCCCTCTTCACCAACATTCTCTGTAAGTCTTTAAGTTCTCGAAGGTTTCTGTGCCTAAACTCTGTATTCTCATAATAACGATTGGGGTAAAGATCGGGTAACCCTACGACAAGATCATTCTCATCATTCAACAGCTTTTCGGCTCCTCTAGGTCCAATTTTACGGAAAAACTTTGATTTGTTTTCGAGTGAAATCGTCTGTATACCCCATCCATTTACTCTAAGTATTGATATCCAGTCTCCCCACAGCGCAGATAGCGCTTTACAGTCCGACTTACCTTCCAAGTAGACCCACACCTTCACGCACCTGCCTCCAGTTCGCCAGATCTATGAAGGTCGCCTAAGGTTTCGCCGGAGACGTCTTCAAGCATTTGCATCAGTGCGCTGCGACTCGAGGGGCGATACCACCTGACTTTCGAGTCGTCCAACGTGCGAGTCATAACGGCTACATCATCTATACCAATATACCAAAGCAGTCGAGCAGGTCTGGGCTATGGGTTGTCACGAGCACCTGTGCACGCTCTGCAGCAGACTTGATCATTTCCGCCACTATCGGCAACAGGCCGGGATGAAGTCCCAACTCCGGTTCGTCTATAGCTATCAGTGGAGGAGGAACTGGATTCAATAGCGCAGTCGCCAGACACAGGAACCGCAACATACCGTCAGAGAGTTCCCACAGGTACATGGAACGGGAGATTCCTTTTTCTCGTATCCCGACCAGAGCTTGCGGAGGAGTTCCGTAGGTAGTTTCGCAATGGATATCCTCGAATGTGGGATACGACACGCGCAGGTATTCGTGTAAGTCCTCTGCAGTCGAACGATAGTCGTATCGTGTCAGAATTTCGTGTAGCACTGTACCCAAATTGTCACCCACTGACGTCAACATCGTATCCCGTTTTATATCCGCTGGTTTTGATCTAAGCGCAGAAGACCAGGTGACGTCAAAGCCCGGGTAAAATGCCATACCTGCCAACAAAAACCTAGCGACAGCGGGAATTGGAAACTCATTAAAGAACCTTATCTGGGAAAGTAATAGAGCCATTTCTTGTTGTGCGGCTATTCCGCGTTCCTGATTCTTTTCTGCCGAACTGGATTCCTGCACCGCAGAAGGTTCGGGCTGCGCAACATCAAAAGGAATCAAACGGTGTTTTTCTCTGTCAAATACTTGCCTTCTATACTGTGTTGCCTCCAGAAACTTTAGTGATTCATCATGGCCTGTATACGGATTCAGATTCCTGAGAACTTCATACTCAGGTTGCATCTGTCCATCCACATTCACTTTCAAAACAACTTCGTACTTTAGTGGGTTATCATTCTGTAGTGGTAGATCATTCCATCGAGGAGTCCTTGGTCTACAAAAATCAATCTTCCAACTCAATCGATCAGTGCTGTTGCCCGCCGTAAGCATAGATTGAGCGCCTCGATGCCAACTAAGAGCAGTTTCTATCGGAAAGTCACAACATTCTCTTATTAACCTTAGGCAATCGATCAGCGAACTCTTGCCGCTAGCATTCGCACCGATTACCACCGTCAAAGGCTTAAGGTCAGCCTTAAAATCGCTGAGGAGCCGGTAGCCACTTACCTCGATATTCATGATCATGATCTACCACCTTAAGCTTACTCTCGAAGGTCCATAGATCTTCTACTGAGTTAGAATACGATGCACTCCGCCAGAAGGTATCAAAATCTAGATTCAAATATACATAGTCATTCTTTCAATTACAATCTCGTTGACAGTGTTGAATCTTGGTACGTCAGAAAGGTCATGAAGACACATGAGAAGATGACTCGGTTGAACCTACAAGTTTACCATTTATTTATTGTTGTAGTTCAGGCTAATTTCAATCTGTGTTATGGGCATAAAGGAAGATCCAAAAACAGTGGAAGATGAACAAAGCTCACTGAGACATGAAGGTTCTTCACCTGAAATCCGCGATGGATGAAAGATATTCGTAGCTCTGGCGGGCGGCGTCTTCGGGTTCCATGAGCTCGGCAAAGGCCTGGTGCACGGTGACGTAACCGTCGTATTCCAACTCCTCAAGCGTCCGCATGATGACGGGGAAATCGATCCCGCCCGTTTCCTGGAGTGGAACCGGATCGTGGGGCGCGGGTCCTCGTACCCAGGTGTTCAGGGTCATGGATCCATCGGGATTCAGGCGGTGGTTCTGCAGGTAGACGTTGAAGAGCCAGGGCTCGAAACGCTTTATGGTTTCCGGACCGTAATCCTGGCCGCACAGATCCAGGTTCGCCGGTTCGTAGATGATGCCGAAATTCTCGCGACCGACCTGTTTCAGCACCGAAACCGACTCCTCCACGGTTTCAAACAGGCTGCGGGTATGAGACTGGTGGGCCAGCCGGATGTCCCGTTCGGCCGCCTCGTCCGAAGCCCACCGCACCCAGGCGATATCTTCTTCCGTCTTCATGCCGATCCGGATCAGGTCGGCGTCCAGCAATTCTGCCAGGTCCAGGTAGGGCGTGATGTTCCGCAAGGCGTCCGGGGCGTGTTCGTCATTTGCGGGAATGGGGATGTCTCCCGTAACCATTGAAACGGGGAGATCCCGATCATCGAGGATCTTCCGTACGGCTGTGATCTGTTCCAGCGGCGACTTGATGCCGGCCTGGGAAGCCCGCATGCACATGGCGGAGTATCCGATCTCCAGCGCCAGGTCGGCCAGGTGTTCCATGGATCGGTTGGCTTCTTCCTTGTTCAGAACGGATTCGGCGACGCGTACGGACAACGAGAGCTCCATAGACTCAAACCTCTACTTTTTCAGGGTAACATGGCTATAAGGTAACATGGCAATAAGGATGACGAGGCAACACCAACGGCCTAACGCAACTGTACTTCTGATCCACCCGGCAACTGGTGACCGACACAGGCAAGAACCTGGGCGGCAAAGCGATACGTGAGGCCCCAGAGCACGGGCCCTTCACCGTCCAGGAGATCGATGGCGCATACTTCCCGTTCTCCCCATTCGCCCACGACTGGGGTAGTCACGTACCGGTTCTGATCCATTAGACCAGCAAGCGGGAACCAGAATGCGTCCTGGACCTCGTGGTTAAGTGATAACTCGAACCCATGCGTAAGACAAAACACGAAAGCGGCGACGTGCACCTTGCTGAGATGTGTAGCCTGGTCGTCGAGCCGGCAGACGTAGTCCGCCCCGGTAAGGTCGAGACCGGTTTCCTCCCGCGTTTCACGTATGGCGGTTTGCCGGGGATCGACATCGGTAGCGTCGATCTTCCCGCCGGGAAAACCGATATGGCCGGACCATGGATCGCCGTCGCGCCGCGCACGCACCAGGAAGAGCAATTCCATTCCCCCAACCGCCTCGCGCAGAAGGACGGCAACGGACGCCGTGAGCGCGCCGGCGGCGGGGTCCAGCAACCTGGCGCGCCTGACGCGCAGCTTTTCAATCAGTGCTCTTTCTTGAATCATCGCACCGCTGCTCTCCATAGGCAGAACATTTCCACTCGCGACCTGTTTTTCGTGTGCGGCTCCCGACGATTCATGACCGTGCGAACACGACCTGGTTTCGGGGATGGTCGGCGCGCTGGCCCGGACGCCTGTTGCCCAGGTTGGCATCGATGACCGGCCGGTTTTCCTCGCTGCACGCCGAATCGTCGATACAGAGGCCGTCCTCATAGAACGTGATCCCAATTGCTTCGCGGATGCGGCACGACGTGTTGGCCCGGGCGCCGTGCACGACCCAGTGGCTGTGCAGGGTGGCGTCGCCAGCGGGAATCTCCTCTTCCACCACGGGGTTCCGCCTAGTGCGGATGTGGCCTTCGAAGTAGGATTCCGATTTGCGGTGGATCCCCCTGGGGCCCAAGACTCTTGACCTGTGGGTACCGCTGGCGAATCGCGGCGGCCCCATGTCGATAGCGGTGTCCACGAGGGGTATCCACATGGTGAGCACGTTGTCCGAATGAAGGGGCCAATGCGGACCGTCCTGGTGCCATGGCGTGAGCCAGCTACCGGGTTCCTTGAACATCGCCTTGTCGTAGTAGATGCGCACCGCGTCCACGCCCATCAGGTCGGCCGCGATCTTCCCGAAACGGGGCGACTGGATGAACCGCGCCGCACGCTCGTCGGCTTCCCTCAGGTTGAAGGTCTGCATGAATACGCGGGAGAAATCATCCTCCGGCCGGTCGCTCATCTTTTTCGCCCCGGCAAACCGATTGGCCGTGACCGACTTCAACACTTCGCGGTACACGTCGATCTCTTCCCTTGAACAAACGCCACCCAGATGGACGTGGCCGTTCTCGCGGTATTGGCGTACGTGGTCTGCGGTCAGGGAGTATTCCGACGAAAGATCCGGTCTGAGGGTCGGTTCGCACGTCGTCATGGATAGAAATCCTTCCACCCGGCGGATAAAGTCGCCGGTTAGTCTGGGACTGGATCGCAGGTAACGGCAACTAACCTTTTCGCCCTGGGAAGGTCAAGGAGTTTGCCCCGCTGACGGGAGACCGGCGAACTGAACATTGCAGGGCTCTCCGGAAACGGTTTTACAGGCATCCGCACTTGAAAGTTGACAGACCGAATCCGTCCACCAGCCCCCCACACTTGACAGGTCGCATCGGTTCGTCTTTATTTGAGGAAACGCGGCGAGACGATCTTGCAGCACACGAGTCCGCCGCGATTGCAGTTTATGAAACCCGGACGGCAAAGCCCGGAGCATACCATGGAAGAAAACGGCCCGATACTCGAATTCGAAAAGCCGATTTACGAGCTCGAAAAACGCATCGAGGAAATGAGAAACTATGCGGTGACCGAAAACCTCGATGCCCTGGCCGATGAGATCCAGCGCCTGGAAGAGGAAGTGGTCCGTCAGCGGCAGAAGACCTATGCCAACCTAACCCGGTGGCAGCGCGTGCTCATCGCCCGCCATCCGAACCGCCCCCACACGCTCGATTATATAAACGGGATGATGACGGATTTCGTCGAGCTGCACGGTGACCGGTCTTTCGGGGATGACAAAGCCATGGTCACCGGACTGGCGAAAATGGACGGACGGCCCATCGCCGTCGTGGGCCACCAGAAGGGAAAGAACACCAAGGAAAACGTGATGCGCAATTTCGGCATGGCGGGTCCCGAGGGATACCGCAAGGCCCTGCGCATCATGAGGCTGGCCGAGAAGTTCGACATGCCGGTCCTGTCCCTCGTCGACACCCCTGGAGCCTATCCCGGCGCGGGTGCCGAGGAACGGGGCCAGGCGGAAGCCATCGCACGGAACATTTATGAGATGGGACGCCTACGTGTACCGATCATCGTCATGGTCATCGGCGAAGGCGCCAGCGGCGGCGCCCTGGGCATCGGCGTGGGCGACCGGGTCATCATGATGGAGAACGCCTGGTATTCGGTGATCAGCCCCGAACCCTGTTCCACCATCCTCTGGAAAGACCAGGAGAAGGCCGCGGCCCGCAAGGCGGACTGCGCGGAAGCCCTCCGCCTTTCTGCCACCGACCTGCTACAGTTCGGCGTCATCGACGAAATCGTCCCCGAGCCCTTCGGAGGCGCGCACCGCGACCACGAAACATCCATTGCCAATGTCAGAAAATCCATCCTCAAGGCGTTGCACGAGGCGGGCGAACAGTCCGTCGAGGAGCGCCTAGAAGCCCGGCTGGAAAAGTACAGCAGCATGGGCGCATACGATGTAGTACCCACCGCGGACGACCAATCGTAAATCGGAATCCGGGAGCGGGATTCTTGTTAAAAGCCATCCAGGGCGGCTCGATCATTAACGGTAAGGGTGAAATCCCGATTCCCAATGGGATGATCCTGTTGGACGGCAATCGGATAGAAGCCGTCGGTTCCCGCGATAGCCTTCCCATTCCCCGCGACGCGGAAGTCATCGACCTGGGTACGGCCACCCTCCTCCCCGGTCTCATCGATACCCACGTGCATCTCGTCATGAACGCGAAGGAGGACTGTGTAACCTCCCTGGCGCGCAAGAACGCAGTGGAGTCGGTGGTCGAGGCCGCCGGCAACGCCCGCCGCGCTCTGCGGGGCGGCGTGACGACCGTGCGGGACTGTGCCGACGTGTTCGGCGTAACGCTGACGTTGAAGCGAGCCATCGACGCGGGTGAGCTCGAAGGTCCGCGCATTCTCGCCTGCGGACTGCCCATCACCACGACGGCGGGACACCTTCACTACATGGGGATCAGCGCGGACAGCAAGGAGGAGGTGCTGAAGGCCGTGCGCACGGTGGTCACCATGGGGGTGGACTGGGTCAAGGTGTGCGCGACCGGCGGAGGTCTGACCCCCGACAGCAACGTCCGTCGCGCCCAGTATTCGGCGGAGACGTTGTCGGCCCTCGTCCGGGACGCCCATCGTCTCGGAAGGAAGGTCGCCGCCCACGCCCACGGGACCGAAGGCATTTTGAACTGTGCCATCGCCGGCACCGACAGCATCGAGCACTGTTCGTGGATGGGAGAGGAAGAAGGACACCGCTACGATGAAAATGCCGTCGATCTGATTCGGAAGAAAGGACTCTACGTCAGCCACACCATCACCGGACCGAGGACGGCTTCGCCGGAAGAGGTGGAAGAACTGCTGAACAGCGAACTAGGCGAGCGGTTCGCCTTGCAGCGGCGTACGCTGGAAGAAGGCGTGCGCATGGTCATATCCAGCGATGCGGGGGTCATCGACACCCGATTCGAGGATTTCACCGGAGGCCTCGTCATCGCCGTCCAGTGCTGCGGCTTCTCACCAATGGGCGCCATCATCGCCTCCACGAGCCGTGCGGCCGAAATGCTGGGCATGGAAAACCGGATCGGCTCCCTGGAACCCGGTAAAAGCGCCGATATCCTGGCGGTCGACGGAGATCCGCTTCAGGATATCAGCGCGATCCGGCGGATCGTCGGCGTGTTCAAGGACGGCGAGCGATACGTGTAATCCGCAGGAACCCTTCCGTATTTCTCGACAACTGCTCCCTGCGTTCGCGACCTCCGCACAGTATACCGCGACATCCACGCTGTATATACATTGTATCTACTGAAACTACCTCGCAGAAACCTAGTAACCATACGTGTTTCAGCACGCCTGGATGGCGCCATGAGGGCTAGGCTATCGTACGGGGTTTCAGTTCGCCTGGACGGGTGAATCGAGCGAGCGCGAAGAGGCTAGTGTCGACTGGCGGCGTTTCGTCGTACAGTTTGGCGGCCAGGATCTCGCCCAGTACCGGGCCGAACTTGAACCCGTGCCCCGAAAACCCCGCGGCTACGACTACGTGGCTGTAATCGGGATGGCGATCCAGGATGAAGTGGTAGTCCGCAGAATTGGTGTAGAGACAGTGTTTCACCGTGACGGGATTGCGGAAAAGGTGGGGACATCTTCGGCCGACGAATGCCTGCACCGCGGCGAGATTGACGCGATCCACGTCTTCGGGGTCATCGGCATCGACGATACGGCCGGTTCTATGGCAGCCGGCTTTCACCCCAGGCACCTGTACCTGGGGCACGCAGTAAAAGGGATCGGCGGTGTGATAATCGATCACGTTGGGCATGGCACCCGCCTCATGCGAGACCGGCCCGGCCTGCGGAAAGTAGGCCAGCAGTTCGCGCGTGATCACCAACTTGGCTTTGATCCCCAGTGCGTCAAGCCACCGGCCCGTCCATCCACCCGCTGCCAGCACCAGGCTGGCAGCCGACCAGGAGCGCCCGTCGGACGCTGTTACCTCGACACGGTCTTCGCGCGGATCAATCGCAGCGACTTCCGTTTCCGTCAGGGCGTCCACGCCATCTTCCCGGACGCAGTCCCACATACTCCGAACCAATACGTCCGCGAAAAGTACCGCGCTGTCGGGCTGGTGGATCGCTTCGCTTGTCCGTGGCAGGTTCAATTGAGGGAAACGGCGGGAAAAGGCAACGCCGGCCAGCCGCTCGTAGGGTAGTCCGCATTCCCGCAACCGGGTTTCAAGGATACCCAGTACCTCCGCGTCTGCTGGCGCCAGGTTGCAGATCCCGGTCTGTCTGAACAGCGGCCTGCCCAGGCGTTTCGCGAGGTCTTCCCAGAACCGGAACGCCCGCGACGCCATTTCGACGTACACGTTCTCTTCGTAATCGAAACGAAACATCCGGCTGTCGCCGTGCGAACTGCCGTGTTGGTGTGCGGGCGCGTATCTTTCTAGCAGAAGTACGCGTTTTCCGCGCCCGGCCAGGACATAGGCAGACGAGACGCCGACGACCCCTCCGCCGACCACGATGACATCGTACTGGTTCTCCCGCCGGCTCACGGCAGGCCCCGTGTCGCGCGGAGCAAGGTCTCCTGCACGAGCAGTTCGTGGGACGGGGGACGGTCCGGCGGCTGATCCCCGGATATGGTTTTCAGGAACGACTCCAGCTCGAGGTCGTACAGCTCCTGGCGGCTTCGGCCCTCCACGGGCACCCGGGATTCTCCAGCTGAATATCCGTCCCGGTCGCCGGTCAGGACCAGCCGGATCTCCGTGCCCGGTTCGAAGGGTTCGATGAGTATGGCGCTTCCCTCTGTGCCGTACACCTCGAAACGGCGCGCGGCCGGCGAAGGTTCCATGGCGGCGATGTCCACGGTGGCCATGGCGTGATCGTATTCGAATACACCCAGACCGTTATCGGTGAAGGCGGTGACTTCCCCGGTCTCGTTTCTCAGGAACGCGGTTACCTTTGACGGACGGCCGAGGATCCAGACCACCTGGTCGAGCATGTGGCCGGCCAGGTCGTAGAATATGCCGCCTTGGTGTGTACCGATTACCTCTCTGGAAGTGGCTGGAACGTTTGTCGACATGTGCGCCCGTATGGAAAAAACGTTGCCCAGCATGCCGGACCTTGCCCAGTCCGCAATTTTGACGAACCCGTCGTGATACCGGAACATGTACCCCATCTGCACCTGCAGGTTCGCCTTTTCCGCCAAAGCGGCCACCCGCTGCCAGGCGGGCCAGTCGTCCCCGGCAGGCTTGTCATACCAGGCATGTTTGCCGGCGCGGATGATCTCTTCGGTCTGGGCCAGGCTTTCGTCGTTGCGGCCTTCCGATGCAACGGCGACGACAGCCGGGTCACCGAGCATATCCTCCGCGCATTCGAACCAGCGGACGTCGGCGTACGGACCGTCGACGTGTTCCAGGGCGGCCCTCCTCTCCGCATTGGGCTCGAACACCCCGACGCACTCGACGTCTGGGTTGGTCAACATGGACTGAAGTTTGCCGGCGGCATGCCCGTGACCGGTGCCGTATTGCGCCATGTGAATCGACATTTTACGGTTCCTCTGTGTGCAATGACTGAGACTGTTTCGGGTTACCGGGAAGTAAATGCCGGACGTGGTATCGTCAAGCGAATTCGGGTGGATATGACGCTTGACATCCGGTCCCGTTTCCGCTACGTTCGCACCAATCTTTCCATGATCCATTAGCTCAAAACCTATTACAGACCAGGAGTTGCAAGGTGTCCCTTTCCCAGGCGCAGATCGACCGATTCAGAGAGGTCGGTTTCCTTAACGTGGGCCGCGTTTACAGCGATAATGAGGCCGACGCATTGCGGGACCGCCTGATGACCGTAATCGCGGGCACGTCCCGCGGGAGGGCCGAGGCGGTTCGTAACCTGCGCGGCGAGGAGCTCGAGGCGGAAAGAGACGTGGTGATCCAGGTGGTCAATACCTGGCAGGCGGATGACGGGTTCCGGATCCATCTCTATCACCCCGGGATATGCCGGATGGCCTGCGAACTGATGGGGACCGACGTACTGCGGGTGTGGCACGACCAGATCCAGTATAAACCGCCGCGGCGAGGCGGGGCGACGGACTGGCACCAGGACCATCCGTACTGGCCGATCATCCAGCCAGCCGATCTGGTTAGCGCCTGGGTGGCTCTGGACGATGCAACTGTCGAAAACGGCTGCATGCGTATGGTGCCGCGCAGCCACCAATGGGGACCCCATAAGGGCGGTACGATTGGGACGAACGAAGACGGTTTCACGCCGGATCCTGATCTTTCCCTCTTACCGGATGACGAAGATGTCGAAATAGTGCCCTGTGAAGTCAAGAAAGGCGAGTGCATGTTCCACCACTGCCTTACGTGGCACGGCAGTCCGCCCAATCCATCCGAATACGGCCGGCCGGCCATCGCGGTGCACTACATGCCCGGATGGACGCGTTACGAACCGACCAGGACGCATATCATGGAACGAAGGGTAGACGTGGAACCCGGAGAACTCCTGACCGGCCATTACTTCCCCACCGTGTGGGATCACGGCCCCGTCAAACCGCCGGAGCACTGGTCCGAGGAGCAGGCATGAGCGTTGAGGCCAACGTCAACACCGCCTCCCGGCCCGGCGAACTGCGTATCACCGACATGCGCACGGTCACGATCGGCGCGTCAACGATTATCAGGCTCGATACCAACCAGGACATTCACGGCCTGGGCGAGGTGCGGGACGGCGCGAGCAAGACCTATGCCCTGGGCCTCAAGTCGCGCATCCTGGGCGAGAACCCCTGCGAAGTCGACAGGATATTCCGGAAGATCCGCCAGTTCGGGCACCACGCCAGGCAGGCCGGCGGTGTCTGCGCTATCGAGATGGCCCTGATGGATCTGGCGGGCAAGGTCTACGGCGTGCCCGCCTATCAACTTGCAGGCGGTAAATTCAGGGATTCGGTGCGCATATACTGCGATACGACCACGTCCCCGGACGCAGAAGAGATGGGGCGTCGCCTCAAGGAACGCGTGGAACGGGGGTTCACCTTTCTGAAGATGGACGTGGGTATCGGCCTGCTGAAGGCCATACCCGGAACCCTGTCGGCCCCTGCAGGGATGCTGGACACGCTGCACATCATGCATCCATTCACGGGGATTCGGCTGACGGACAAAGGCATCGGCGTATTGTCGGATTACGTGGCGGGTGTCCGCGACATAGTCGGTTACGAAATCCCGCTCGCCGTCGACCACTTCGGGCACATCGGCGTGGAGGATTGCATCCGCCTGGGCAAGGCGCTGGACCGGTACAACCTGGCCTGGTACGAGGATATGGTCCCGTGGCAGTTCACGGAGCAGTACATTCGCTTGCGGGACGCCTGCGACACGCCGATCTGCACGGGGGAGGACATCTACCTCAAAGATGGGTTCATGGACCTCTTCGAAAACCGGGCCATCTCCGTGTGTCATCCCGACCTGGCCACGTCGGGCGGCATCCTGGAAACCAAGAAGATCGGCGATTCGGCCCAGGAACACGGCATCTCCATGGCGCTGCACATGTCCGCCATGCCGGTCGCCCAGATGGCCAGCGTACACTGTGCCGCGGCCACCGAGAACTTCATCGCCCTGGAACACCACCACGTGGACGTGCCGTGGTGGGACGACCTGGTAACCGGCCTGCCGGATCCAGCGGTACAGGACGGTTTCATGGCGGTGCCCGAAGCGCCCGGTCTGGGAATCGAATTGAATGAAGAGGCGATTCGGGAGCACATCAGCGACAAGGATCCGGGATACTTCGAACCCACAGACGAGTGGAATGACCTGCGTTCGCACGATCGCCTATGGAGTTAGTAAAACGGAAGAGCACCAGGAGGTCCACGCCCACGTTCGTCTTTGGAGCGGGGCATCTGAAGGAGCGTATCCATGACTATTCCCGTTGCCCAGGGTCCGCCGTTACCGTTTGAGCCCAGCCCCTACATCGCGCTTACTGAAACGCAACAGAGCCGGTTCGACGAAGACGGCTTTATCCTGATTGAGGATGCCCTCTCGCCGAGCCACGTCGAACGGCTGCTCAAGGTCGTCGACACGCTCTACGACAATTTCCACAGGACCCACGGTACCCCGCCCGACGCGCCTTACCAGATTCGCAACGCCCTGATTCACCACGAGGAGCTTTTCGCGTTGATCGAATACCGGAAGATCCTGTCGCTGGTCGTGGACGTCATGGGGGTAAACATACAGATCCGCACTTCCCACGTGGACGTCCGTCCTCCCATGAAAGATCACATGGGTGGAGAACTGGGGGCCAAGGGCAGCTTTTTCCCATGGCATTCGGACGCACCCAATTACGGCTATCCCATTACCAACGGCCGGATTCCCTTTTTAGAAGTGAAAGTCGGGTACTACCTCACCGATCTCACCGAGCACAACAGCGGCGCCATATGCGTGGTGCGGGGCAGTCACAAGCTTTCGCCGGAACTGATCCACGATCCGGATTACCAGATCGACCCGATGGACATCGTGGAAGTGCGTGTCAGGCCGGGTACCGCCATGGTCTGGCGCACGGCGCTCTGGCACTGCCTGGCCCCCAATCTCTCCGGGCGAACCCGCAAGTGCCTCTACTACGGTTACAACCACCGCTGGGCACGACCCGGGGACTACGACCGCCAGGACTCCGACCTGTTGGCCCGTTGCACACCCGTTCAGCGCCAGCTGCTGGGTTCCAACACCACGGAGGACGGAGTGGTTTACCAGGACGGCGATCCGGCCCATCCGGCTTCCAGGTACTGGCGGCCCGAAACCGCGGACGTACCCCTGGAAGCATGGGCTGATAGTCAATATCGGAAAAAACACCGCAGGGAACGGAAGCTATGGGAGAAACGGAATAGGCTGCCCCCCGGCGCCGTGGGCGCGCCAATAGAGCAGGAGGAAAGCCTCCTGGATTAGAGCCGAGACGGGGACCGGAAGGAAACCCTCAAACCGCAAGTCATCCGCGAATAAGGGTGTATTTACATCAGAGGAAACCATGACCGAAGCCGAAATCTTCGAATTCGACCTCAATGGCTATATCATGTACCGGAACGTTCTAACCCGGGACCAGGTCGACCACATGAACGGGGTGCTCGACGAACACCTTACAGAAGAATCCTTCAATTTCCCATTTCTTCACCTGGACCCGATGTTCATGGAAGTCATGGCCCTGCCCCGGACGCTGAACATACTCGGGACGATGATCGGGGACTGGATGCGCCTGGACCATGCCTACGGGCTCCAGATGGATACGCTCTCCGAGGAACGGGGCGATACAAGACCAAACCTCCACGGCGGACCGCTGGAGGACAACGGCGAGCACCATTACCAGTGGTTCAATGGAAAGATGTACAACGGCCTGACCGTCGTCATGTATGCTCTCGAAGACGTGAACCCCGGTGACGGCGGCTTCATCTGCGTACCGGGAAGCCACAAGGCCAACATGGACTTCAAACCCGCGGTGAATTCGCATATCGTCGTCAATCCTGCCTTCAGGTCCGGCGATATGCTCATCTTCACGGAAGCGCTGGTCCATGGGACGAACACGTGGACCTCGTCGAACAAGCGGCGATCCCTGCTATACAAGTACTCCCCGGGACATTCCACGTGGGCGATCCCGGAAAATTGGGAAAAGCTGCGGGCCCTGGCGGCCAACGATCTGCAGCGCGACCTGCTCAGGGCGCCCAGCATCGAGGGCCGGACGCCCGTTGAGATACCGAAAGCGTGAGGGCGTAGAGCATCTGGCGGGGGCCGCTCCTTCGAACGCTTCCCGCGACTGAAAACACCCGATGTTGCGCGACGCGGGGCATTCCGGAGGAACCCATGACCGAAGCCGAAATCTTCGAATTCGACCTCAACGGATACATCATCTACAAGGACATGCTGTCCCGGGACCAGGTGGATCACATGAACGGAATCCTGGACGGGCACCTCGCCGACGATGCCCACGGCTTCCAGTTCCTTACACTCGATCCGGTATTCATGGAACTCATGGCCCATCCACGCACGCTGCGGATCATCCGCACGATGATCGGTGAATGGATGCGTCTGGACCATGCGTACGGTATGCAGATGGACAGACAGTCCGTCGAACGGGGCCATGTGAAACCGAATCTTCACGGCGGCCTGCGCCACGACCACGGAGAACACCAGTACCAGTGGCACGATGGAAGGATGTACAATGGACTCATCGTGGTCATGTACGCACTCAAGGACGTCCACCCTGGCGACGGCGGCTTGATCTGCGTCCCGGGAAGTCACAAGGCCAACATGAATTTCCGGCCACCGGTGGATTCCCACCTAGTGGTGAATCCCTCCTTCATGGCGGGCGACATGCTCATCTTCACCGAAGCGCTGGTCCACGGCACCACCACGTGGACTTCCGACCAGCGGCGGCGCTCCTTGCTCTATAAGTATTCGCCCGGGTACTCCGCCTGGGCCTCGGCCGACGGGCTGGACGACGCCCGTGCCCTGGCAACTGACGATGTCCAGCGCGACCTGCTGAGGCCGCCCAGCGTCGGAAGACGGACGCCCGTGGAGATCCCGGATGAGTGAAGGTTACTCCGGCGACGGGCAGAAGCTAGACTCGGAGATGAGCACGAGGAGGCACTGAGCACAATGACGGATGGCACGGCAGGATAAGTGAGCAAGGTCCGATGCAGATATACGGATGGCCCGGCACGGTAAATGAGGAGATACAGTAATGAACGTGCGCGACGAATTCCGTTACAACCGGTTGACCTGGGAGGATATGAACGAGGCGATCGCCATGCAGAAGGTGGTGGTCCTTCCCACGGGTTCAACCGAGCAGCATGGCAAGCACCTTCCGCTGGACACGGACGCGTTCCTCGTCGAATCGGTCTGTCACGAACTGGGGCGGCGGATCCCCGACCGCGTACTCGTTCTGCCGACGGTCTCCTACGGACTCAACCTGCACCACATAGACTTTCCCGGTACGATCCACATCGAACCCGAAGTGTTCATCGCCTTCTGCCTGAACATCACCAAAAGCGTCGCCTACCACGGTTTCGAGAAGATCCTGCTCGTTAACGGACATGGTTCGAATGCCCCCATGATCGATCTGGTCGCCCGGAAGACGGTGCTGGCCACGGAGTCGCTTTGTTTCGCGGCCAATTACTTCACTTTCCTGGTGGACGCCTTCAACGAGGTGAAGGAATCAGAGGTGATGGCACACGCAGACGAACTGGAGACCTCATTGTACCTCCACCTCGCCGCCGATCGCGTTAAGATGGACAAGGCCGCGCCGGATAACGATCGGGTGGGGAAGTACTGCTCATCGGACAGCACCGGTACCGTGCGCTTCAACGATTTCTGGGGAAGATGGACGGGCCTCGGGGTCCACGGCGACCCCACGCCGGCGACGGCGGAAAAAGGCGAGATCATCTTCAACGCGTCCGTGGAGGGCCTCGTCGAATTGATCGACGACATTCACAAATGGCCGATCGAAAAGCGGCGCGATCAGCACACGGGGCCGGTTCAGAAGGGGATAAGGTGGTAAGGTTCTGCCTGGCCGTGCGCAGTGACGCAGGGAGACGCCACCCTGTTCGGCTCGCATAAAACCGGCGGCAAGCCGACTTCGCGTTCGACAGAAACCGGCGGCGAGCAGACAGTGCTTTCGCTTGAAACTGGCGGTGAGATTAAAGCATTCGATTGCGCGATTTAACAGCTAGTAGCCCAGGAATCCCCCGTCCACCAACCATGTCGCTCCCGTAACGAAGCCTGCATCGTCGCTGGCCAGGAACACGGCCACGCGGCCGATTTCCTCGGGCCGGCCCCGGCGGTCCAGGGGCGTATGGCGAAAGTACTTCCCCGATGCGCCTCGACTGACGGCGTCTTCTCTCGGATTATCGCTCTGCTCGGTGTGGATATCACCCGGCGCAATACTGTTCACCCGGATCCTGTGACGGGCCAGTTCGATCGCGGCCGACTTGGTGAGCCCATCCAGGCCCGCCTTGCTGGCACAGTAGGCGGATGCGCCTTCCTGGGCCGCAAACTGGGCCACGGACGAGATATTGATAATGGCGCCTCCCACATCCCGGTCAATCATCCGGCGGGCCGCCTCCTGCGTCCCGATGAACGCGCCGGTAAGGTTGATGTCGACGACGTTGCGCCAGTGCTCGTCCGTCTCCTCCATGAAGGGCCGCAACTCCAGTGACATTCCGGTCAGCGCGGCATTGTTGATCATCACGTCTACCGGACCCAGCAGGTGTTCCGTCCGGTCCAGCAGCGCCGCTATGTCCTCGCGGCGGCGCACGTCGCACCGTTGCGCGTGGACGGAAAAGCCCTGACTCCTGAACCGCTCGGCCTCGTGCTCGGCGATCTCGACCCGACGCTGCGCAATCATCACCGCGGCCCCTGCTTCGGCACAACAGCGGGCAATACCGAGACCGATGCCGGTGCCGCCGCCGGTGACGACTACGGTTCTTCCCTTCAACCGGTCATTCATCGGTTACACCTCCCGCTTCCCTTCTCGCATCGCTCTCCATCAAAGACGCGACCTCTTTGGCGACAGCTTCGATCACCGGGAAATCCCTTTCCTCCAGTGTACGTACGTCGAGCAGAAATCGGTTCCCCGCCAACCTGCCGAACACTGGTGGCGATTGTCGTCTGAACGCCGCGGCTAGTTGCCGGTTGGTCCATCCGTCGGGACGCAGCGCGACGGCGCGGGAAGGCAGTTGCTGGACCGGCAGGGCGCCGCCTCCGATTTCGGCGAGGGATTCCTCCACGGTCACTTCGACGCGGCAACCGAAACAGGCTGCGATGCATTCCGCGAGTCTTCGCGCCTTTAAATCGAGCGCTTCCATCGTCGCTGCGATCATGCCCGTAACGGGGTGAGAATCCGCGAGCATAGCCGGATTATGAAAGAGCTCGAGCGTAGCCTGAAGGGCGGCATAGACCATCTTGTCGGCGCGAAAGGCCCGCATCAGCGGATCCTTTTTCATCTTGTCGAGCAAATCCCTCCGGCCGACGATGATTCCGGCCTGGGATCCGCCCAGCAGTTTGTCGCCACTGAAACAAACCACGTCGATTCCGCGGCCGAGCGCGTCCGGGACGGTATATCCAATGTCCAGGCCGTGGTCTTCAAGGCCGACGAGGGCGCCGCTTCCCTGGTCGTACACGACAGGTATATCCCTTTCCCGACCCAACCTGGCCAGTTCCTCGAGTGGTGTGGAGACATCGAGGCCGGCAATATCAAAGTTGCTTCGGTGTACCGCCATGATAAGCGCCGTCTTTTCGGTGAGGGCGGCCCGGTAGTCTTCCGCTACCGTGTAATTTGTCGTACCGACGCCAACCAGGTCGACCCCACCCGCGGCCATGACGTCGGGCATGCGGAAGGACCCGCCGATCTCCACCAGTTGGCCCCGGGAGATGACGACCTCCCCGTCCAGGGCGAGCGCGTGCAGGATCAGCATCACCGCGGCGGCGTTGTTGTTCACGACGATGGCGGACTCGGCCCCGGTGAGGGAGCAAAGCAGATCGGAAACCAGGTCGTGCCGAGAACCCCGCTTGCCCGTCTCCGCATCAATCTCGAGCGTACAGAATCCTTCGATTATGTCAGCCACTGCCCGCCGCGCATGCTCGGACATGACGGCCCGTCCCAGACCGGTGTGCAGGATCACGCCCGTGGCGTTCACCGCGGGTGCCAGTGCACTGATCGAACGTCCGCCTCTGGTTGGATTGGCCCGGTCTGTCATATGCGGTGCCGCGAAAGTGTCATATGCGGTGCTGCGAAAGTGCCTATGCGGTGCTGTGAAAGTGTCATATGCGGTGCCGCGAAGGATGGCAAGTTAATCAAATCTCATCTGTGACAGTTGTTTCCAGATATTGAGCATTATCCGTCTACCATCGGCCGGCAATCACTCCGGCCATGCTGGCCTTGAATTCCACCCAGGGAAAGGCCGGACCGGGATCGATCTTTCGATCCGGCGCGATATCGCTGTGACGTACGACGTTGTCCAACGGGATCTTGTAGCGTTCGACGAGGTGGCCGGAAAGCGAGACCACTTGCTCGACCTGACCGGCCGGATAGGGCGTCCACCAGTCTCCCTCCGCTGCGATGGGCGACGGTCCGCCATAGGGCGTACTGAAATCCTCGGGCCAGCAGAAGAAGCTTCCGTTCTCCTTCTTCAGGCGTCCCCAGTTCACGATCTCGATGCCGAGTGACCGTCGATTGCAGCCTTCCCGTCCCCGCCAGGAACTCGTCCCGCAGTGCCAGGCGCAATCTTCGTCCCGAACCATCTGCAAAAGGGTGCCGTCGAGCCCTACGATATAGTGGCAGCTGACACGCCGATCCGGGTCCCGGAAGATCGCGACGCATTCATCCAGCGACGGACCGTCCGTGTAATGGAGCACGAGCATATCAATCTGTTCATCCTCGCGGCTCGAAGCGTACAGGGCCGGGTAAAACGGTATTGCGGCAAGAAACTCCGACATTTGGGCTTAACGCCTTTCCGAAAGGATGTTTCGATTCCCTGATTGCACTGTTAAACTATAGAAGAGACCGTTCCAAGGCAATCCGTTTCACCGCGCTCACAAGGCGTCAGGTTCAACTCCTCGCAGGTTGACACGTCCATGTCCGCCAGGTATACTATCGCCATGTTTTATACGCGTGCGATCCCAGATTTCAGGCGTCACAGGACCAGGCAGGCACTTACGTGACCAACGACTCCTTCCAAGAACCATCGCTACGGGACAGATACCTCGAAGAACGGGGGACGGTCTTTCTCACCGGCATACACGCCATCGTCCGTTTTCTCGTGGACAAGCAGCGGCGCGACCTGAATTCCGGCGGTCCCATAAGAAGCAGTTTCATATCCGGTTACGAAGGATCGCCGCTGGGCGGGCTCGACCTCGAAATTCGCCAGCAGGCATCCCTGCTAAATGAAGCGGCGCCTTTTGTGCACCAGGCGGCGGTCAACGAGAAAACGGCGGCCGCGGCGGTACATGGCAGCCAGTTCGAAGGCGGCGTGGACGGGTTCTGGTACGGTAAAGCCCACGGCGTAAAATGGGCCCTAGACGAGTTCAGCCTGGCCAACATCGCGGGGACGGGCAGGGACAGCGGCGTGGTCCTCTTTGCCGGGGACGATCACATGGCGAAGAGCTCCGGTTACCCCGCCAGCAGCGAACAGGCCCTACGAGACGCGCGCATACCCGTATTCTACCCTTCGACGGTCTCCGAGGTCGTCAGCTACGGACATCACGCACTCGCACTGAGCCGGTACGCCGGCGTCCTCTGCGGACTTAAACTCGTCACCCCCATCTGCGACGGTGCGGAGACGGTGGATATCGATCCGGACCTTCCTGCGGTTCTGCTTCCCCCGGTCGGCCCGGTCGGCCAGGTCGGCACGGACGGACACCTTTTCGAGAAACACTTTCACCGGGTGGTCATTTCTACCCAGTCTGTCCCCTTCGAAGAAGAGCTTGCCACGGTGCGCCTGGATATCGCCGGCGAGTACGCACGGCTGAACGGGATCGACACGGTCGATAATTCGGAATCGGACAGTTCTCTCGGTATTGTAGCGACTGGAAAGAGTTACGCGGATATCAAGCAGGCGCTAAGACTGGTGCGCCTCGAGGACCGTATACCGATCCTGAAACTGGGCGTGATCTACCCGGTAAACCGGCAGACCATCCGGGATTTCGCCCACGGATTCCAAAACGTGCTGGTCGTCGAGGAAAAAGGGCCCTTCGTGGAAGAAGCGGTAGCCCAGGCCCTCGTAGGCACCGGCGTATCCAACGTATACGGAAAACGCGGACCAGACGGGCAGCACCTCGTGCCCGCCTACGGAGAACTGAATCCCGATCTGCTCACCCTGCGCCTTGGTCCGATACTGCAGGGGATCTTCCCGACGGCTCCCATTTACGACCGCCTGGAAGAACTGAAAACCATCGAGGAAAGGGATCCCGGCACCTTCCTGCGCCGAACCGCCCATTACTGTCCGGGTTGTCCGCACAGCGTATCGGCCCGGGCGCCTTCCGGGGAAGTCGCTGGCGGCGAGATCGGCTGCTCCTCTCTGGACGCTTACATCGAGGCGGACGGCAGAGGCGTCCGGTACATCCCCACCATGGGGCTGGGCGGCGCCATCTACAACGGGATGTTCCCCTTCAACGGGAACGAACACCTGTTTCAGAATATCGGTGACGGCACCGTGCTGCACAGTGGATTGATCACGCTATTCAGTTCCATATCCCACGGAGCCAACATCACCTACAAGATCCTCTGGAACCACGTCGTGGCCATGACCGGCGGGCAGGGCATCACGGGACAGCCGACGCTGGACGATTTCACGCTCATACTCCTGGGCATGGGCGTGAGAGACGTCACGGTCGTCAGCAAATTCCCGGAGCGGGTGTCGCTCAAGCGCGCCCGGGCCGCGGTGAATACGGATCAGCGTCTCCTGCTCGAACCACGGGACCGGCTCCAGTCCGCCCAGGAAAGCCTTTCCCGGAAGCCGGGCGTAAAGGTGCTGATCTACGACCAGGAATGCGCCACGGAGTACCGCAGACGCCGCAAGCGTGAAGACCTTGCCCCGGACCGGTACGTTTACATCCACGAAAGGGTGTGCGAAGGGTGCGGAGACTGCGGTCAGCAGTCCATGTGTCTTGCGCTCGAGCCCAGGCAGACCGAGTTCGGACCCAAGACCGCCATACTCCAGTCGGCGTGCAACCAGGACCTCTCCTGCCTCAAGGGCGATTGTCCCTCATTTATCTCAGTCGAACCGGTCGGGGACAGCAGGCCCGTGAAAAAGGAATGCCCGGTTCTCGGCGAAACCGACCTGGATGAGCCTGCACGCAAAGCGGCCATAGCGGGCGAATACGCCATACACCTCATTGGGATCGGGGGCACCGGTGTCGTGACCGCGGCCCACCTGCTCGCCTTCGCAGCACTTTTTGACGGGAAGAAGGTGAGTGAGATGAACCGCACCGGACTGGCGCAGAAGGGTGGTCCGGTGGAATCGCCCATCGTGCTGGGGGACAGGGAAATTCCTCCGTCCAGTTACATCGCGGCCGGCCGGTGCGACCTCTACCTGGCGGCGGACATCGCCGGTGCGGTGAATCCCCTTAATCTGCAGGTCGCCTCCTCGGACAGAACCGTCGCCGTGGTAAGCCGTTCCGGCGTCCCGACCGCACAGATGGTATACGATCCCCAGGTGCCCGGCGCTGACGTCCCGGCCATGGAAGCGCTTATCGACCGCCATACCCGGTCGAAGAACAATGTCTACATCGATGCGCAGGACTACGCGATGAAGCTCTTCGGCAACCACATCGTGGCGAACGTGTTTCTCCTGGGCGCAGCCTACCAGGCCGGATACATCCCCCTGCGGGGCGGGAGTATCGAACGCGCCATCCGTTTGAACGGACAGGCGGTCGACGCCAATCTCCAGGCGTTCCGATGGGGACGCATGGCCGTACTCGACCCGGCCCGGCTGGACGAAGCCGTGGCGGTGCCAGAACCCGATTCGGACACCCTGATTCAGCGTTACGAGCGCCAACTCGGCCACAAACTGTCACGAATCTACAAGGCGCTGATCGACCGGATACCCGTTGCCGAGGAATCCTTCCGAAAGTCATGGGTGACTCGCGTGGCCGAACTGATCGCATACCAGGACACGACACTCGCCGAACGGTTCGTCGACAGGATTGAACGGATCTTCGATGCCGACAAACGGACAGGGGGATCGGACCGCGGATACCTGCTCACTTCGCACGCGGTGTTCATGCTGCACAAGCTCATGGCCTACAAGGACGAGTACGAGGTGGCCCGGCTGCTGACGGACCCGACCGAAACCGGCGTCGCAGACCGTTTCGACGGTCCGGTCAAGGTGTCTTACCATCTTCACCCGCCGCTGTTGCGAGCCTGGGGACTCGATCGTAAACTCCGGCTGGGGCCATGGTTCAGGCCGATGCTTCGGATCATGGCACCTTTCAAGCGGCTGCGGGGAACCCGATTCGATCCCTTTGGATATACCGCGGCCCGGCGTGAGGAACGTGAACTCGTGACCTGGTATGAATCGTTGTTGTCCCAGGCCTTCGACTCACTCACCGCGGAGAACTACCCCGAAGTCTCCGAACTGCTGCGGCTGCCCGACGAGATCCGCGGCTACGAACAGGTCAAGCGCCGCTCTGTGATCAGGGTGAAGAAGAAGGCGGATGAAATACTCGCCGGCCTCCTTCGCCGGGACGAGAGCCTGAAAGCAGAAAGCCGGCCCTGAAAAGGACCGGCTCCCTACCTTAATACTGTCACACTTCAGTTTCGGTTCAGTGCGAGAGGCTTCGCGGCCTCCTGGCTCTGCTTCTCAGCTGCTCACCAGCACCTTCTTGAGTGCGGCGATGAAGGCCTCGTTTTCCGCCTGCAGGCCGGAGGTGACTCGCAGCCAGTTATTCATCCGCCAGCGCCGCTTGCCGTTGCCGACGAGTACGTTGTACTCTTCGAATAGTTTGCGGGTAACCTCGTCCGCGTCCTTGCGTACGTTGACGAGCATGAAACTGGACTGGCTGGGCACGTACTCGAGTCCCATCTCATCGAACTGGCTCATGAGATAGTCATGACCGTCCCATGCGGCCTTCCGTGCACGGTCCTGGTAATCTCCATCCTCTATACAGGCCTCTGCGGCGACCACCGAGAGCGAACTGACCCGGCCGCCCTTGTTGTCCTCGAGCTTTTCGATAACATGGGGCCGCGCCAGGCCGTAGCCGATACGCAGGCCGGCCATACCCATGATCTTGGAAAAAGTACGGGTCACAATGACGTTTTCATGGTCAAGGATCAGCGGTGCCGCGCCGATGCGGTCCTGGGGATTTCGGGCGAACTCGATATAGGCCTCGTCCACGAAGACCATGACGTCGGAGGGTATCCCGCTCACAAACTTCTTGAGGTCTTCGAAAGGCGCGATGATCCCTGTCGGATTTCCCGGAGAGGTTACGACCACGACTCGCGTATTCTCGGTGACGGCCGCCTTCATGGCATCGAGGTCCTGGTGGAAATCCCGGGTTGTGCGTACCAGGCGTGCACTGGCGCCGTAATTCCGGGCCGTACGTACCACGCCGCCGTAACCGGGCGCGGCCTCGATCATCTGTCCGCCGTCACGCAGGTAGGCCGACGCGATGGCAAAGAGTACCTCGGACGATCCGCATCCGAGGGTGACCCACGGTTCCGGCCCTTCAGAGGAGTTGTTGGAAGGAATGACGACCGGCAGTCCGTGCCGTTCCGCGATCTGGCCGTAGAGACCCCGGCCCCGGTAGTACCGGTTGAACTTGTAGACGTACTGCATTATGGCCTCGACGGCGCGGGGCGACGGACCGATCGGGTTCTCGTTGCTGCTCAGCCGGACTAATCCCTCGGGTACACCCCAACCGCGGACGGGCCGCGCACGCGGGCCCGCCACCATCTGGGCCACGGCTTCGTAACTTCCCAGGGAAGCCGCACCGGCCCCGATCGCAAGCCCCCTGAGAAACTTCCTTCTCGTGAACCCGGATGCTCCCAGATTCACCGCCTTTATCATATTCGACATAACGCCATCCTTTGATCAGATGCTCGATACGGTCCCGCGAACGATCAGCTGCTTACCAGCACCTTCTTGAGTGCCGCCATGAAGGCCTCGTTCTCCTCCTGCAGGCCGGACGTCACCCTGAGCCAGGTGTCCATTTCCCAGCGGCGCTTCCCGTTGCCGACCATCACGTTGTACTCTTCCCGAAGCTTGCGGACGACTTCGTCCGCGTCCTTGTGCACGTTTATGAGCATGAAGCTGGACTGGCTGGGGACGTAGTCGATCCCCATCTCGTCGAACTGGCTGGAGAAGTACTCCTGTCCGTCCCACGTCACCTTTCGCGCCCGGTCCTGGTAGTCGTGATCTTCCATTCCCGCAGCCGCGGCGTTGGTCGACAACATACTGGGCCGGCCGCCCTTGTTCTGGTTCAGCTTTTCGATGACCTCGGGACGCGCCAGGCCGTAGCCGACACCCAACCCCGCCATGCCCATGATCTTGGAAAATGTACGGGCAACGATCACGTTCGGGTGGTCCAGAATCAGCGGCGCAGCGCCAATCCGATCGGCGGGATTCTTCGAGAACTCGATATAGGCCTCGTCGACGAATACGATCACGTCCGAGGGAACCTCCTGGACGAACTTCTTCACGGCGTCCGAGGGAACGAGCACGCCGGTCGGGTTGCCAGGATTCGTTATGACCACCACCCTGGTGTTCTCGGTAATGGCGGACTTCATCGCATCGAGGTCCTGCTGGAAGCCGCTTGCCAGCGGAACCCACTTCACCGTACCGCCGTTCGGCTCCGCGACACGGAAGACGCCGGCGTAACCGGGCGTCGCCTCCACCACCTCGGCCCCGTCTCGCAGATAGGCGGATGCGACGGCATAAAGCACTTCCGACGATCCGCAGCCCAGGGTGACCCAGGCGCCGGCCGGCGTGAAGGCATTGGGAGCCCACTCCACCACGGGCAGTCCGTGCCGCTCGGCGATCCTGGCATAGATGTCCCTGTTCCGGTTGTATCGATTGAACGAATACACGTTTTCCAGTACGGCTTCCACCGCCCGCGGCGACGGTCCGATTGGCATTTCGTTGCCGCTCAGTCGGACGAGTCCTTCGGGTACGCCCCAGCCACGCACGGGCCGTGCATTGGGACCGGAGATCATCTGCGCCACCGCCTCGTAACTTCCCAGCGAAACGGCGCCCGCGCCTGCCATAATGCCTTTGATGAAGCCTCGCCGCGAAAATCCGGAAGGGGCCTCCATCGTAGTTTCAGCCCTGTCTGCCATGATAAACTCCTTGATGGATTGAGTGTGCAGGCTGCGGTGAAGTTCCCGGAATGCAGAACAAACCATGAGCCTTCGCGGCCTGTAATAGTAATATACCGGGAATTCGATCCTGTAATTCAATCAATTTAATGCGCCGGAGGCAACATGACAATATAATCGTAAGCGCAATGGATCGAGCCGGTTGACGGGACTTGCCAGGCTACTGCTCAATTTACGCCGCGCACAGGTAGTCGTCCACTTCGGCCAGTCCCATGCCTTGGAGCGCCTGGCGTATCAGCTTCCGCGCGCCCCTGGAGGAAACGGCGACGACGAGCATTGGACGACTATGGCGGGACCAGGCGTCCATCAGTCCACCGGGACCGATCACCGGCGCTCCCCGCAGTATGCCGCCGATCTTACGGGGAGAAATATCGACAAAGGCATCGACCGTGCGGCCCATGCGGACAAGGTGCTTCGACAGCCTGCGGCCGGTCTGGCCCGCGCCCCACACGATCAGACCGTCCCGGCCGTCGAGAGGGCCGTCGATGAGAAACCGGGCCTTGACGCGGAGGAAGTTCTCCACGGAGTACCTGGAGTCCGTTCTCGTCAACCGCCCGTCGTGCTCCCGCCAGTATAACAGGACCTCCGGTACCTTGGCGAACCGCAGGCCCGCTGCGTGGCAGCGAAGCCACAGGTCGTAATCCTCCGGCCAGCCGAGATCCCGGTATCCTCCGAGCTTCACGAAATCATCACGGCGCACCATGGCCGACGGGTGGGCGACAGGGCTTTCTATGTATATCTCGCGGGCGATGTCTTCGGGCTCGACAAGGCTGTTCAACCAGGCTTCGTAGATCTTCATGCCCTCACCAACCGACCCGTCGGCGAAGGTTTCCACGAGCGACCCGGCAACGCTGATATCCGGTCTGGATTCCAGCAACTCCGCCTGCCTGGCAAGTCGACTTGGATGCATGCGGTCATCGGCGTCCATGCGGGCGACATACGTTCCTTCGCATACCGATAATCCGCGGTTCAAGGCCTCGACCAGCCCAACGCGGCCGGCGTTGACCGGCTTGATTCTCCGGTCCCCACGCCGCCAGGCCTCCAGGATCATCCCGCTGTCGTCGTCCGAACCGTCGTCGACCGCGATGACCTCGAAATCGGCCAGCGTCTGCCCGGTGATGCTTTTCAATGCATCGGGAAGCGTTCCGGCGGCATTGTATACAGGCATCAGGATGGATACACGAGGTGGGGACATGGCGTAGTTACGAGGAATGGTAAAGGTGCGGGTACGGCCGTTGGTGAGCGCACCCTCCGGACGGACCTACCCCTTGACCACGATATTGAGCAGCTTGTCCGGCACGAAGATGTTCCGGATCGATTCCTTGCCGTCCGTCCAATGACGCACGCGTTCGCTGGCGAAGGCGGCCTGCTCGATTTCCTCGCGGGACCTCCCGGGCGGCAATTCGAGCCTGTCGCGTACCCGGCCGTTGATCTGGATGACGTATTCGATCGTGGCCGATACGATCAGGGACGGATCAAATTCCGGCCAGGGCGCGACGCAGATCATGCCCTCGCGGTCCATGCGTGACCACAGTTCCTGGGTGATAAACGGCGCGAAAGGCGCGGCCAACTGGAGCAGCGTGCAGACGGCGTCGCGATGATGTACCTGCGCGTTCTGCAGGCCGTTGAGCAGCTCCATGAGGCGCGCGATGGCCGTGTTGTACTGGAACGTCTTCATGTCCTCTGTGACATCGCGGGTCCTGCCGTGCAGCAACGCGAGCAGTTCGGGGTCTGCCACCGGGGCTGCGCTGAAATCGGTACCTGTGACGTAACGCCACAGACGGTCATAAAACCTGCGCACGCCGTTGATGCCCGCGTCCTGGAAATCGCCGCCCACCTGGAAAGGTCCCAGGAACATGAGGTAGGTGCGGAAGGTATCGGCCCCGTAATCGTCCAGGTATTCGTCGGGATTGATGACGTTGCCCTTGGACTTGCTCATCTTCGCGCCGTTCCGGATGATGGTCCCGTGGGCCCGGAACTTCTTGAAAGGCTCGGAGAAGGAAATGAGTCCGATGTCATGCAGCGCCATGGTGATGAACCGGGTGTACATGAGGTGCAGCACAGCGTGCTCGTTGCCCCCGATATACATGTCAACGGGCAGCCATCGCTCGGTGGTCTCCGGGTCGAAAACCACGTCCTCCCGTTCCGTACTGGGATAGCGGAAGAAGTACCACGCCGAATCGAGGAAGTTGTCGTTTACGTCGGTTTCCCGGGTCGCGGGGCCGCCGCACTCGGGACAGGTGGTATTCAAAAAGGACGGATCGCGCGCAAGCGGACTGCGGCCCGTACCGTCCGGCTTGAAATCCTCCTCGTGGGGCAGTACGACGGGTAACTGGTCTTCCGGAACGGGCACCACGCCGCAGTCGCCGCAGTGTATCATGGGAATGGGCGGTCCCCAGTAACGCTGGCGGCTGATGCACCAGTCTCGCAGCCGGTAGTTGACCTGGCGCCTGCCAATACCGCTATCTTCCAGCCAGTCGGTGACCGTACGCACGCCCACGGTGCTGTGTGTCCCGTCGAAGGGCCCGCTGTTGATCATGGTCCCTTCGCCGGCATAGGCCTCCTCCAGGCCGGTGGCGCCGTCGTGTCCATTCGTCCTGTCTTCCGTTCCGCTGATCACCTGGACGATCGGCAGATCGAAAGCCCTGGCGAACTCGAAGTCACGGCTGTCATGGGCCGGCACGGCCATGATGGCGCCCGTCCCGTACGTCATCAGCACGTAATCGGAAATCCAGATCGGTATTCTGGCGTCGTTCACCGGGTTGACCGCGTAGCCGCCCGTGAACACACCGGTCTTTTCGCGGGTGACGTCCTCGCGTTCGATAGCCGTCTTTCGACCACTCTCCCTGACGTATTCCTTGACGTCCACACGCTGTTTTTCCGTGGTTACGGCGTCAACCAGCGGGTGTTCCGGCGCGAGGACCATATAGGTGGCGCCCCAGAGCGTGTCCGGCCGCGTGGTGAATACGCTGAGCTGCTCGTCGTGGTCCGCCAGGCGGAAATCCACCTCGGCCCCTTCGCTTCGGCCGATCCACCTGCGCTGCGCGGTCTTGGTCGTCTCGGACCAGTCGATCGTCTCCAGGTTCTCGAGGAGTTGTTTGGCGTATGCCGTAATCCGGAAGAACCACTGGCGCATGTTTCGTTGTTCGACCAATGCACCGCATCGTTCGCATGCTCCGCCCTCGGCCTGTTCCGCCGCCAGCACCGTGTTACAGGATGGACACCACGTGACAGGCGCTTCTTTCTGGTAGGCCAGGCCGGCCTTGAATAGCTGAATGAATATCCACTGGGTCCACCGGTAGTAGTCCGGATCGGTGGTCTGCACCTCGTGACGCCAGTCGAACATGGCACCCAGGCGCTTGAACTGGTTAGTGAAGTTGACGATGTTGTCCGGGATCAGCCGGCCGGGATGGGTGTTGATCTTGAGGGCGAAGTTTTCGGAATGAATCCCGAAGGCGTCGAAACCCATGGGTTCGAACACGTCATATCCCCTGGCGCGTATGTACCTGCCATGGATATCCGCTCCCGTGTAGGCGAACACGTTGCCCACGTGCATGCCCTCGGCGGAGGGATAGGGGAACATCATCAGGTTGTAGTAGGGATTCCGGGCTGCTTCCAGGTCGACCTCGTAGGTCCCTTCCGAATCCCAGCGCTCGATCCAACGCGCCTCTACCGCTCCGTGATCGTATTTTTCGCCTTTCATCAATTCCCCTGAACTGGTTTTTCGTTGCTGAACGGTTTTTACATTACTTTACTGGATATTCGTGTCCTGTTTCCGGTCCCCTGACTACGGGTAGTTTACCGGTTCTGCGCCTTACATTCGGCGTCCCGTAATTTACCCATCTTGACGTGGTAAATCAAGTTACTACTTTATAGGTAACCGAATACCGAATTTGATTCCGAAGGGTCCGTCATGACTCCCCACAACGCCCATCTACTCACAGTCGATGATATCCACCGCTTCATCACGGACGGGTACGTCCAGGTGAATGCCGGTCTTCCCGCGGAGTTCCACCGGGACCTGTACGAAAAAATCGAGACCGTGCTCGAGGAAGAAGGCAACCCGGGAAACAATATTCTGCCCCGGATCCCCGAGATCCGGAGGGTCTTCGATCAACCCTCCGTACGGGGCGCGTTGACCAGTCTGCTCGGACCCGGTTACCTGATGCATCCCCACAGATACTGCCACCTGAACAAGCCGGGTAGCCCCGGCCAGCAGTGGCACAAGGACGATTACGTCTTCGACCACAACGTACGGCACGCGCGATGTCGCTGGGTCATGGCCTTCTACTATCCCCAGGACGTGAGCGAGGACATGGGACCCACGGGCATCCTGCCCGGCAGGCAGCACTACAATCGCATCTCAGACTGCGATGCGGCCCGGTCCACCGAGTCCGCATTGGGACTGACCGGCCCCGCGGGAACGGTCTCCATCGTCAATTTCGATTCCTGGCACCGGGCCACGGCAAATGCCAGCGACAAGAAAAGGTACATGCTGAAGTTCCAGTTTACCCGTACGCGGGAACCGGGTGGACCCTCCTGGGGAGGCCGGAAGGCAGAATGGAATCCTTCGAACGGTAACGCCCATCCCGCGGTTTCGGAGATCGTGTGGAACTGGATGTCAGGGTTGGAGCCAGCCAGTGTTAAACCCAACGGCGCGTCCATCGACCGGTACCTGTCCGCCCTGGACGGCCCGGACGAGGGAGCACGGCTTCAGGCCGCATACGAATTAGGGCGGCGAGGAGATAGTGCGGTAGAACCTCTGGTAGAACGACTGTGCGCGACCCAGGTAGAGGATGCGCTGGCGAGCGTGCCCAAAAACCCGGCGAA
Source organism: uncultured Gemmatimonadota bacterium (assembly GCA_951812955.1). Classification (GTDB taxonomy): domain Bacteria; phylum JAAXHH01; class JAAXHH01; order JAAXHH01; family JAAXHH01; genus JAAXHH01. The sequence continues at coordinate 1,249,613 of OX638340.1, forward strand.
TCCCACGGGAGGGAATCCATCGGAATTGACGTCCGCATATGCCCTTTCAGCTATGGGGCGCCCCGCGGTCAGCCGACTGGAGGAACTGTTGGAAGACGACAAGTGGTGGGTCCGGGCCGCCGCCGCGGACGTGCTGGGCGACATCGGCCTGCCGGCGTCTACCTCCCGGCCCGCGCTGTTGCGTTCCCTCGGCGAGGATGAAAACGCATGGGTGAGGCGAAACGCGTCTGAATCCCTGGCGGTCCTGGGCGATTTCGTCCCGGGTGACGTCCCGGTCCTTCGAAGCGCGCTCGCGGATGAAGACGAACGGGTACGGCGAAACATCGCCTTCGCCCTGGCAAGGCACCCTTTGCGGGACGCAAGCCTGGTCGACGACCTTGCGGTGCGTTCTGTGGAAGACGAAGGGCGCTATGTCCGGTACTACGCCCAGGCAGCCGCGGCCAGGATGGCGGGGAATGCGGGTAACGAGTCCCTGTGGGAGGCGATGCTCGCGACGCGATGGTGTCCGCTGACGACACCGAAGAGCGCGTTCTGATTTAGGGTCGGGGATAATCTCGCCATTGGTGGTGTGCATTCTCCGGACCAGGATTTCCTCGAGGTTCCTACCCCGTTACCTTCCGATCCGCCTCGAGGTTCCTACCCCGTTACCTTCCGATCCGCCTCGAGGTTCCTACCCCGTTTCCTTCCGATCCGCCTCCCGATTGATCCTGCGAAACAGCAGGTACAGGGGATAACTCAGGACGACCACGACGAGCGCCGTCAGGCTGACTCCCGTGCCGCCCATGATATTGCCTGCCAGAAACGCCAGGGCGGCGGCGAGTGTCAGTGCCGTGGTCCACGGATATCCCCAGGCACGATAAGGCCGGGGAAGGTCCGGTTCCTTTCGTCTGAGGATAAAAACGGAAAGGAACAGGATGGCGTAGTTGACCACGGTAAAGAACGCCAGGGCCTCCACCAGCCGCACGAAACTCCCGCTGAACAGCAGGAAGATGATCGTAGCCGCCAGGCTGGCCAGGAGCGCCACTGTAGGCGTGCCGCCCTTGTTAACGCGGCGGCACTGCCAAAAGAAGAGTCCATCGGTGCTCATGGCGTAAATCACACGGGCCGCAAACATGTACCCCAGGTTGATCCCCACGATCATGAACCCGGTCACAAAGGCTGTGATGAGTGTCTCCGCGAGTGGCCCGAAAACGGCTTCCACGGCCCGGCCCACGGCCAGTTCGGCCCCCACGATTTCCGACATGGGCAGCATGCGTAGAACGGCTATGTTGATGAGCAGATACACCGCGATGACGATCCCGACGCCCATGAACATCGACCGGGGAATCGTCCTGCCGGGGTCTTCCATCTCCTCCGAAAAGTAAGCGGTGAATACCCAGCCATCATACGCGTAAAGCACCCCTCTCAGCGCCACGATGAAGGCAACGACCACGGTCCATCCCGTGGGCATGGACGGAGAAGCGGCCGCCTCGACCTCCGAACCTTCACTACCCGTCAGCAGGAAGCAGGCGATGATGAGCACGGCGAAGATGACCGCCTTGATCATGCTGGCGACGTTGTGCACGCCGGTTCCCCATTTCACGCCCCTCCACTGAATCACGGCGAAAGAAACCGCGATTCCCAGGCAAAGCGATAGGCTGAACTGGGGTATGCCTGCGTTGAGGAGATGTAGATACTCGTTGATCACGATGATGGTCATGGCTGTCGCGCCGCACCAGTTCAACCAGTCGGTCCAACCGCTGACGAACCCGACGAAGGGTCCGAGGGTCCGGTGTGCGTAGACGTAGTAGGCGCCGGCGCGCGGCAGTGCTGTGGCCAACTCGGCGGCGGAAGCCGTGCTGAATATCACGAACACACCCGCCGCTATCCAGGTGGCCATGTACCACCACGGATCGGGCAGCTGGGCCGCCACTTCACCCGGCGCTCTGAGAATGCCGAGGCTGACGATGCCGCCGAAGGTGATGGCCAGTCCCGTGATCAGGCCGAGGACGCGCAGCAGCCCGCCAGGGGAAGACGAGGAAGACATAGTAGAAGCCTTAATTCAGAAGAAGGATCGGTCGGAGTCTTTGATAGTTGAATCGTTACGTACCCTGGGATTCAAAGCGCTCCGTCAATATGGTTCGACGGAAATCATGAAACAAGGGTTTACCCGTTGGCGATAGATCGCGTCAGGTCAGCATCGCTCAATCCTGTGGTGACAAACTTAATTACAGCTTCCGGTGCACCTGCTCCGATTCTGTTTTACCACGTCGGGCAAGAGGGTTTGCTAGCCAAGGCGATGCGGTTTATATTGACCGCGCGCGGGATATCGCAGATTGATTGTCCTGCCTGCACAGAATGAACTTATTCTAATGTTTTTGTGGGTGCGTCCACGCTCCTGAACCTGATGAGTTTAACCCTTAAAAGCTGGACACAGGGCATTGGAATTATGGATCTGCCACTGAAATACGGACTCAATCCCCATCAGCATCCCGCCCGGGTGACCCTGCCTCCCTCATCACCGCTGCGCGTGCTAAACGGCACACCAGGCTATGTCAATATCATCGACGCCATGGGCGCCTGGCAACTGGCACGGGAATTGAAACAGGCGACCGGAGTGCCGGGTGCGGCATCCTTCAAACACGCGAGTCCAGCCGGAGCGGCGATTGCCGGCGAACTTAGTGATACCTATCTTTCGTCCCAGTTTCTGGCCGGTAAGGCGTACTCACCGGGTGCTGCCGCCTATATCCGTGCCCGAGGCGGCGACCGCATGTGTTCCTTCGGGGACGCCGCGGCCGTGAGCGAGGTGGTGGACCGGACCCTGGCCAACTTGTTAAGGCGGGAAGTGTCCGACCTGATCATCGCGCCGGGATACGATAGGGACGCGTTGGAGATCCTCAGTGCAAAGAAGGGCGGAGGCTACCTCGTGCTGGAGATCGATCCGGACTACGAGCCGCCCGAGATAGAGCAGAGAACGCTGTTCGGTCTTCAACTGGAACAACCCCGCAACGATGCAGCCATCAACCGGGATACTTTTTCCAATATCGTTACCGGCAATCGGGACATTCCGGATTCCGCCCTCGACACGCTCGTCGTGGCGACGATCGCGCTCAAATACACGCAGTCGAATTCCGTCTGCGTGGCCTACGACGGCCAGGTGATCGGCATGGGCGCGGGCCAGCAATCCCGGATTCACTGCACCCGGCTGGCCTGCGACAAGGCCGACAAGTGGTTCCTGCAACAGCATCCCCGGACACTGGATCTCCCCTTCCGCGAGGGACTCAAACGCACGAAAAAGACGAACCTCGTCGACCAGTACCTCCTGTGGGACCAACTTTCCACCACGGAGGAGAACCACAAGCTGGACGGCCTTTCGGCACGTCCGGCACCCATCTCTTCAGAAGAACGCCGGGAATACCTTGCCCGATTCGACGGAATCTGCCTGTCATCGGACGCCTACATACCCTTTCGCGACAACATCGACCGGGCCAGCCGGAGCAACGTGCAATTCGTGGCGCAGACCGGCGGGTCGGCGGCGGATAAGGGCGTGACGGAAGCGGCCGATGAATACGGCATGGCGATGGTCCATACCGGGCTACGGCTGTTTTTGCACTAGCGACGGCCGTGGTGGCTTCTACTGTGACATTTCTTGCAGGACCACTTTCAATCGCACTGGAAAATCCGTCAGGATCCTTTCAACCCCCTTCTCGATGAAAGCCCGCAAGCTTCAGCGGTGTCCGCGAAGAAAACACGGACGGTAGTGAAAGGGCTTCGAGTGACACGCAAGCCGAATATCATCTATCTGCTGGCGGACGACTGGGGATACGGGGATGTAAGCTGTCTCAATCCCGATTCCAAAATCCCGACGCTGCATACCGATCGGCTCGCAGGCGAAGGGATGGTGTTTACGGATGCCCACAGCAATTCCGCGGTATGCACGCCCACGCGATACGGCGTGCTGACGGGACGTTACTGCTGGCGATCGCGGCTGAAGCGCGGGGTCTTGAACGGCTATTCCGAACCGTTGATCGAGGAGGGACGCATGACGGTCCCTACGCTGCTTCGCGACCAGGGATATACGACGGCCTGCGTGGGCAAGTGGCACCTGGGACTGGGCTGGCAGACCTCCGGAGGAGTGGAGACGGTAAATAAGGAGACGGTGCGTTTCTCCGCTCCTTTGTCCCATGGTCCCCATACGGTGGGATTCGACCATTCATACATCATCCCGGCGTCCCTCGATATGGAGCCCTACTGCTATATCGAAGATGGGGAGGTCGTGGAGCTTTCGGTCGAAGAGATAGCGGACTCGCCTCGGCCGGCCTTTTGGCGTGGAGGGGCCTGCGCGCCGGGGTTTTCCCATGAGACCTGCCTGCTGGAACTGACGATGCGGGCCGAGGGATTTATCCATCGGCACGCGAAAGAACATGGCGATCGGCCATTCTTTCTTTACTTCCCCGCACCTTCTCCCCATACGCCTCATTTTTCGCGAGACCGATTTGCCGGCCGGAGCCAGGCGGGCGTGTATGGAGATTACGTGACGGAGCACGACTGGAGTATCGGGCGAATCCTGGAGGCGGTGAAGCGCAATGGCCTGGAGGAGAATACGCTGATTATCGTGACGAGTGACAATGGCTGCCACGCAGAGCCTATCGGGTTGAAGGAAAAGTATGATCACCTTGGAAATTACGTTTTCCGGGGTCAGAAGTCAGATGCCTGGGACGGCGGTCACCGCATCCCGTTTATCGCGTCGTGGCCGGGCGTGATCGAACCAGGGTCACGATGTGAAAAGACGGTTTGTCTGACGGATCTGCTTGCGACCGTTGCCGGGATCTGCGAAGTGGACCTGCCGGTAGACGCCGGCGAAGACAGCTGCAATATCCTGCCCTATCTGCGGGGCGAACAGGCAGAGACGATCCGTGAAGCGACGGTGCATCACTCGATCAGCGGGGAATTCGCCATACGGAAGGACAGGTGGAAGCTGGTAGAATGCCGCGGTTCGGGTGGGTGGACCCTGAAAGAATCGGATGTGCCCGGGGATGCGCCGCCGATGCAACTCTACGATATGGTTTCCGATCCGGGAGAACGGTTAAACCTGTTTAGCAAAAAGCCCGGTGTGGTCGAGGATTTGCTCGACACGCTGAATCGGTACCGGACCGGCGGCCGGAGCACGTGAAACCGCGAGGTAGGTGAGACCTTCGAATCAGGTAAGGCCGCGAGGTACTTGAGACCGCGAGGCAGGGTAGGCCGCGAGGTACGTGAGCAAAGGAGTGTGGATGCGATGAACGGCAAGAGACCCAACGTCATACTGGTTATCACTGACGACCAGGGATACGGGGACCTGGGTTGTACGGGCCACCCCTGGTTGAGGACGCCAAGTATCGATGCATTTCACCGCGACGCGGTCCGCCTTGCGGATTTCCACGTTTCGCCTCTGTGTACGCCGACGCGCGGAGCCTTGATGACGGGACGGCGACCCGTACGAAACGGCGCATGGGCGACCTGCTGGGGACGGTCCATCCTACGGAAGTCCGAGACGACCATGGCGGACGTTTTCAGCGAGGCCGGGTACCGAACCGCCATGTTCGGAAAGTGGCACCTGGGCGACAACTATCCCTATCGTCCCCAGGACCGGGGATTCCGGCACGTGGTGGCCCACAAGGGCGGGGGCGTGGGACAGACGCCCGATTTCTGGGGCAACAATTACTTCGACGACACCTATTTCCAAAACGGGGAGCCCGTGGAACACGCCGGATACTGCACGGACGTGTGGTTCGACGAGGCGATCCGTTTCATCGAGGGGTGCGCGGCCGGCCGGTCCGCCGGTTCGTCGCCAGCGCAGAGGCAGCGCCAGGAAGCATCCCCGGCCAGTCCGAACGGAGCGGACAGAGCGGACAGTCCGAACGGAGCGGACGGAGCGGACGAGCCGTTCTTCGTTTATCTGGCAACCAACGCACCGCACACCCCTTATCTCGTGTCCGAGGAATACGCCCATCCGTACCAGGGTATTCAAGATATACCGGAACCCGAGTTCTGCGGAATGATCGCGAACATCGACGAGAATTTCGGCCGACTGCGGCGTACGCTGGCACAACTGGGTCTGGAAGAAAACACCATCCTGGTCTTCATGACCGACAACGGGAGCTCCGGTGGCAGTGAACTCGATGAAAACCAGCACGCGGTGCGAGGTTACAACGCGGGGATGCGGGGCAAGAAGGGCTCCTACTACGACGGCGGTCATCGCGTGCCCTTCTTCCTTCGCTGGCCTGGAGGCGGTCTCGGGGGAGGACGTGACGTGGACGAGATGACCCTCCACGTAGACATCCTGCCGACACTCGTCGCGTTGTGCGGGTTGGACGAACCCGATGTGGACTTCGACGGGGTCAGTGTGGCGCCGCTACTTCGTGGTGAGCGGTCGGGCCTGCCCGGCGACCGGGTGCACTTTCTTCAGTACCGGCAGGATACCGTGCCTCCGGAGAAATGGACCAGCGCGGTCATGACCCGACGTTGGCGGCTGGTGCGGGGAAAGGAACTGTACGATATCAAGGCCGATCCGGGACAGTGGTGTGATGTCGCCCGGGAGCATCCCGACGTGGTGGACCGGCTGCGATGTAATCACGACGCCTGGTGGGACGAGATATCACCCGGTCTCGATGTGTATTGCCCCATCGAACTGGGAAGCCCCGCCGAGAATCCCACCCGCCTCTGCGCCATGGACGTCCTTGGCGACGTGGCCTGGCACCAGACCCATATTGCCCGGGCACAGGAGAGCAGCGGGACCTGGGCCGTCGAGATCGAAAGGCCGGCCCGCTACCGGTTCAATCTTCGCCGGTGGCCCGCCGAACGCGAGCTTGCGATCGACGGCGTGATACCGCCGGACGAGGCGCGCCGCCTTATCTATGCGCCTGAAGATGCGGGCGCGCTGGCCATTCAGCCCGTCGAAGCACGCCTGTCCCTGTTCGGTCAAACACACCGCATGACAGTGAGTAAAGGCGATACGGCCGTCGAATTCACCCTCGAAATCACACATACGGGTGTGACGAACCTGGAAGCCTCCTTCGTCGACGTGACCGGAGATGCCAGGGGAGCGTTCTATGTGGATGTCGAGCGGCTGGATGAGGTTTAGAGCCGGCCTGCTGTTCGACTATCTGTGGCTCGGATCGAATGTGAAACCGAAGCGTAAGACCTAAGCCGTCACCCCGTGACGGATGCCAAGCGCCCCGGAGAACCTTTCGATGGAAGTCGCCAGCCCGTCGATCAGTCCCTCGTCAAAGGCTGTCAACCTGGCGTCCGTAGATCGGCAGCGCGTGGTGATGGGCAATCCGACGCGTTGCAGGTACCGCTTGCAGGTCACGAGGTACTTGTTGTTCACGACCGGCGCCAGGGCAGTCATCATCCGTTGTACCTCCTCCGCCGTTTCCGGCTGTCCGTCATATTCCGCGCACAGCCAGGAGAACAGTTCGGGAAACACGTTGGCGGCAACGGGCGAAATGCCCGCGGCGCCGTGGCGCAGCCCCTCGAGACCGGTTTCGAAATGGGCGTTGTAGACACCGAGCCGCGTAGACCTTACAGCGTCGATCTTCCGCCTTAGTATATCGATATTGCAGGCGGTATCCTTGTGATATAGGAACCTGTCTGTGCTGCCGAAATGACCGAAGAGACCGGGCGAAATGAGCCGGTGATAGGGCGTTGGACATTCGTAGAGACCCAGCGGGACAGGGTCGGTCAGTTCGAGCAACCGCTCCATATTCCGTTTAAGCACTTCCTCGCTCTCGTCCCGGCCGGCCAGCAGGCAAACGATGACGACTACCGCGTCCACGCCCGTACCGGCCATGCGCCGGACGAAATCGGCCTGGCCGTCGACCGGACCGCCGAAGGTGCCAGTCGCGACCACCGGTACCCGTCCGCCGGCCCGCTGTACGACGCGGCGGGTCACCTCCAGGCGTTCGTCATCGTCCAGGTGAAACATCTCGCTTGAACCACAGCAGGCAAAGAGTCCGGCCGATCCTCTTTCGATGTACCAGTCGGTCAGGGCATCCACGCCCCGCCAGTCGATGGATCCGTCTTCGTGAAAGGCGTTGAGCATCACCGGCCAGAGGCCGCGTGGCAGTTTATTCATAGACATGGCGTGGCGTCCTGAGTGGACAGGGCATGGTTCGATTGACTGGAATGAGTTCGCGGTCCAGGGATCATATCCTTTAATCGTCCTCGGTGTCAAGAATAACCGTACCGAAACAAACGGCCGGACGAACGCCGGTTTTGATTGGCCAGGCACGCGGCGTAGTCCTTTACACCCAACGGCGTCGAAGGTATATTTTCGGGTAGCGATCCTGGTATCGCATGGGCGTTTCCAACCCCATTCACAATGACGAATCCGCCATATTTCCGTTCAAAATCGAAAGAAAGCCATGTCCGTTCTCGGCCTTACCTGTACCCGTTGCGATGCCCAGTATCCACTGGGACCCATGTTCTTCGGTTGTCCCGCTTGCGCTGACGGCCCGGATCGCGGCACTGACGACCCCGGTCATGGCGCGGTCGACCTCGGTCGCGGCGCGGCTGCCTTGACCGTGACCTATGACTACCAGGCGATCGCCGCCGAACTGAACGTGGAGAACTGGAACCGGGCGGGGCACGGCATCTGGCGGTTCGATGCCCTCCTTCCAATTCGGGATCCGTCTGTTCAGATTTCTCTTGGCGAGGGGAACACGGCCCTTGTGCGGCCCAGGAAAGTCTGCGAAGCGACCGGGTTGTCGAATCTGTTCATAAAGAACGAAACGACCAATCCCACCTGGGCCTTCAAGGACCGCTTCCACGCTTCCTCGGTCTCCATGGCGAAGTCCCTGGGCTTCTCCCGGATTACGGCCAGCACCACGGGCAATCACGGCGCTTCGGCCGCGGCCTATGCCGCTGCCGCGGAGATGGATTCATGCATCATCCTGTGCCACCCGGAATCATCCATGCTCCAGCGGGACATGATCGCCCTGTACGGTGGTCACGCCTTCGTGCTGGAGAACCGGTTCAAGTACCTGGACACGCTGATCCGGGATCATGGCTACTATCCCTCCACGACCATGACGCCGATGCCCACCGGTACGCCCTACGGTATCGAGGGCTACAAGACCATTGCGTTCGAGATCTTCGTACAGCTCGGTGGCCACGTTCCCGACCGTATGTTCTGTCCGATCGCCGCCGGTGATGCGCTTTTCGGTCCGTGGAAGGGGTTCAACGAGATGCGCCTGCTCGATCTGTCTGATCGGAATCCGGTCATGCACGGTGTCCAGCCGGCGGGATGCAATCCCTACGTACAGTCGTTCCAGCAGAGACGCAGGGACGTGATCGTCCATCCGGATCCGAGTTCCATCGCCCTTTCCATTCGCGACGACACCGGCGGCCCCTCGGCGCTGCGGGCCATATACGATTCAGGTGGCGACGCGACCGACGTTACCGAAGACGAGATCATCGAGGCGGTGCGCCTGCTCGCGCACAGCGGGTACCTGGTAGAACCCTCCTCGGCGGCGTCCGTTGCTGGAGCGATCAAGGCGGCCCGGGCGGGTCGACTCGCCCCGGATGAGACCGTCGTCTGCCTGGTCACCGGATCGGGCGCCAAGTGGCCGGAGGTCATGGCCGAACTCTCCAGTCGAGAAGCGCTCGTCGAGCCCACGTGGGATGAGATCAAGGCGCGGGCAGGCCTCGACGGCTGACCACTGCAATAGCATGGCAATGACCACAACCCTTTATATGCTCGCCGACGACCTCGCCGGCGCTCACGACGTGGCGGTTCCCTTCGCGAAGCGCAACTTCGCCGTGGCCGTACTGTCCGATCCGAACCGCCTGGATCGATTCGATTCCGCCGACCTGGTTGTGCTGAACACGAACACCCGTTCCTGCAGCGAGTCGGAAGCCGCGGAACGAGTCGGCGCGGCCTGCGAAGCGGTACGGGTGCGTAACGGTTCGATTATCTACAAGAAGATCGACTCGACCCTGAGGGGGCATGTCGGCCTCGAAATCGACCTGGTGAGCGAAATGATGGACTTCAATCTGGCCGTATGCGCACCGGCTTTCCCGGAACTCGGAAGGACCACGGTGGGCGGTTATCAACTGCTCCGCGGCATGCCCGTCAGCGGCGCGGACATGGCGGGACCCGACATTCCACCGCAACATGCTTTCATTCCGGATCTACTGCATACCGGCTCCGGCAGGAAGACCGTCCTCGTCGACTTGAAGACCGTCCAGGAAGGCGCGACGGCCATTCGTGAAGCAGTCGCCTGTTTCAGGGCGGTGCCGGGGACCAGGATAGTGGTGGACATGGCAGATCCAACGTGCTGGAACGGGCTGCTGGACGCGGTCCTTGAAAACAGCGTGGTGTCGGCCAGGAGTGGATCTCCAGCGGCCGCCACGGCCACTACGCTGCTCTGCGGCTCAGGTGGAATGGCCGCCGCGCTCGCCGACAGGTTCGCATCCGCACGGGGTCAGCGGGCGTCGTCAACGACCCTGAAGCCGCGCTTCGATAGCGTTTCCCCGGAATCCAAAAGCCATCCTGTCCTAGTCTTCGCCTGCAGCCTGCACGCCACGACCGCTCGCCAGGTCGAGCAGGTCAGCGGCCGGGACTCGGTGGTGACCTGCCCCTTCGATCCCCTGTTGATTGTGGACGAAGGGTCCCGGAACGACGAGGTGGATCGACTGGCAGCACGCGTCGCTGAGGTCCTTGCGAATGGACGGAACGCCGTCGTAACACCTGTTCGCCCCGGGCGCGGGGGGCGGCGGGCGTGGCTTGAGAGGTTGTCGGCGGCAACAGCCGGCCGCGATCCCGCGTCTGCAGTCATCGAGAACCTGGGAGAAGTCGCACGCAGACTGTTAACGAGCGTTCGCCCGGAGGGTCTCATACTCACGGGAGGGGAAACCGCCTGCAGCGTATTTCACGAACTGAACGCGGATGGCGCCTGGGTCCTCGAAGAGATGGATACCGGCGTTGGCCTGGCCGCTGTCGCGGGTGGTCCCCACGATGGAATGGGTCTGGTCATTAAGCCCGGATCCTTCGGCGACGAGCGGACGCTGGTGCGGGCCATGGAACGGCTCAATTCGCGTTCCAGCGGCTCGCAGGCAGGCGGCGTCCGTGCCCGTACCGGCGAAAACAGCAGTGGTGCGGATGATCGGCCGGTTGTCGGGATCACCATGGGCGATCCGAACGGCGTGGGACCGGAAGTCATCGTAAAGATCCTGTCGCAGGAATGGGTCTACGAACTGTGCCGGCCGCTCGTCATCGGGCATGATGAAGTAATCCGCCGGGTCCTCCCGTTGGCACGGACGGGCTCCTCCAACGGCTGCGATGGCCGTGATACCGGTCCATGCCTCGGAATCCGCCGGGTCGACCGTCCAGGAAACGGCCGGTACCGCCATGGCAAGGTGGACGTCATGAACGCCTGGGAGGTGGAAATCGATAAACTTACTCCAGGCCAAGTACAATCCGAAGCCGGTCGTCTAGCCGTGGAATCCGTCAAGCTGGCCGCCCGCATGGCGATGGAGGATGAAATCGACGCCGTGGTCACCGCGCCGATGAATAAGGAAGCCATGGGACTTGCCGGCTATGCCTTCGCCGGTCACACCGAATTGCTTGCCGAAGCCACCGGATCGGCGAAATTCCGGCTTTCGCTGGCCTTCGACGGGATCCTGGTCTCCCACGCGACGACCCACGTATCCCTGAGAGACGCCATCGACCGTCTTTCCGAGGAGGAAATCCTCGTCACCGTGGACCTGGTCGGCAACGCGCTGGTCGGCATGGGCGTGACCGCGCCCCGGATCGCCGTCTGCGGTCTGAATCCCCATGCGGGGGAGGGCGGTCTCTTTGGAGACGAGGAAATTCGGATCATCGAACCTGCGCTCGAAAAGGCACGCGAGAGAGCCGTCAACCGTGGTTGGCAAATTGTCGGCCCATTGCCGCCCGACACCGTGTTCATGCGGGCTCGAAAGGGCGATTTCGACGGGATCGTCGGCATGTACCACGACCAGGGCCACATTCCGGTCAAGGCCATCGCCTTCGACCGCGCGGTCAACGTGACGCTGGGCCTGCCTATCGTCCGCACTTCCGTGGACCACGGCACCGCATTTGATATCGCGGGCAGGGGCGTAGCCGACGCGGGCAACCTGGGCGAAGCGCTCAGGATGGCCGTGAAGCTGATCGGCGAACAGTGGTCCGTGGGAAACAGAACAGGAGGGGGTTCCGCGTCATGAAGTCCAAACACCTGGGCCGTGACGGACGGTCCAAGGACTCCGGCCCGAAGGACGCCGCCGGAAGCCATATTTTTTTGCCGAAAAAGTCTCCTGCCGCCGGCCTACGCCGTTCGTCCATCTCCGGCCGGTGGTATCCGGCTATCCTTGCGGCTGCCTTCCTGGGATGCGCGGGCGTGCTGGTCGCCCGAACCTTGCCGATGATCCCGCAGGGCGACGCCCCGGTCTTCAACTCCATCGGCAAGCAGTTGCCGCCCGATGCTGCGCCGCTCGAATTCCAGACCTACCGGTTCATGCGCGACGAGCCCCGAAGCCTGGACGTCAGCGTCAATCTCTACGTGGGGCAGTGGAACGAGTTCCTCTTCGAGACCCTGGTCGCGAAGGACGAAAACGGCGACCTCATCCCGGCCGCGGCGGATCGCTGGGAGATCTCGCCCGACGGAAAAACCTGGACCTTCTTCCTGCGGAAAACGGGACGGTGGAGCGACGGAAGGCCCGTCACGGCCCACGATTTCGTTTACACTTTCCGCCGTTCCCTGTCCTACGAGACGGCCAATCCATACGCCGCCTTCTACAGCGACATCGTGGGCGCAAAAACCTACAGCCAGACCCCTAACGCCGATCCCTCCATGCTGGGCGTCAGGGCGATCGACGACCATACGCTGACGGTCGAAACCACCCACCCGGCGCCCTACCTCGGCCTCATCCTTTCCGTCCCCACTTCCATGCCAGTGCCCCGGTGGCAGGTGGAAAAGCATGGTCCCAGATGGACCGAGGAAGGGAATTGCGTATCCAACTCGAGCTATCGATTGACGGAGTGGAAACATGGCAGCCACATGGATTTCGAACTCAATCCCCACTACGACGGTCCCATCAAGGGCTATGTGGAAAAAATAAACCGGGTATTCCGTCATCCGTCTACGGCCAACCTGCTCCCTTATGAAAACGACGAGGTGGGTTTTGCCGAGGTGCAGGCCAACGAATTGATTCGCGTGCAGCGCGACCCCGGATTGCATGCGGAACTGATCTCGAATCCGACGGACGGCACGTGGTACATCTTCTTTAATACACGGCAACCGCCCTTCAGCGATGCCAGGGTCCGGCGCGCCATCGCCCGGGCCATCGATCGCGAGACGATCTGCCGCGTAGTGCTGCACGGCGCCGCGGTTCCCGCCTATTCCATGCTGCCGGTCACGTTCGACGCCCACGGCGACTACAGGGAGTTCCAGGAGTTCGATCCGTCAAAGGCGCGGGAACTCCTGGCCGATGCGGGGTATCCCGGCGGCCGTGGATTCCCCAGGATGGAGATGTGGCTCCGGCAGCCGAGGCCGGATATCAGGATGGTCGCGGAAGTGATCCAGGGCATGCTGAATGAGCACCTGGGCGTCGATATCACGTTCCGAAGCGCGGATTACCCGGTTTTCACCAATTACATGTTCAACTGGAACATCGATCTTGGACTGGTGCCCTTCTTCGGGGATTACCGCGATCCCAAGAACATGCTGGACATGATCTGGCGCCCCGGAACCCGCGGGCGCAGCCGACACGATTTCGAGCACACGGAATTCGAGGCGTTGCTGGACGCCGCGGATCAGGAAATAGATCCGGATAAACGGACCGGGATCTTCCGCCGGGCAGAGCGCATCCTGGTAGAGGAATCGGGAGCCGCTTTCGTCTTCCACCCCATGGCCAATTCCCTGTTCAAGCCATGGCTCAGGGGACTCAAAACCAACCGATTCGGCGGAAAAACCGTGATCTTCACAGATTTATATATCGGCGAGGATTTTTCCGGGGCGAGGTAGGACTTCGGGGCAGGGCGATGCAAGGCGAGCGAAGCGTCCCGAGGGGGACACTCGCCGCCATCAGGCCGCCGATTACTTCTTCTTATGCCTGTCGGCCCGCAAGCGTTTCTTGCGCTTATGGGTAGCGATCTTCGACCGCTTACGCTTCTTACCACTGGGCACGTCTGTCTCCCTTTGTGTTAGTTTTCCTTCTGTACACGGTTTTTAAGATGATCTGACGGTTTGAAAACAGGCACCACGCACGGCGGGATCCTGATCCCCGTACCGGTCTTCGGATTGCGGGCGACGCGCGCCTTCCTTTCCTTCACCTTGAATATACCGAATCCACGCAGTTCAATCTTCTCGCCCCTGCCTAGTGCCGACGAGATGGAATCCAGCAACGCGTTCAACACTTCAGCTGTGTCCACCTTGGTCATCCCCGTGGACTGCGCTATTCGTGCCACGATATCGGCCTTAGTCATACCATTCTCCTTGATCGTTGGTGTTGCCGTTCAGCGATACCGGTATTCGACGATTCCCGGTGAATACAGACTTGTCACCGAATCCATGTTATCCATCAGCAATTCGAAAAAGGATTTGGGGCGTTGCCGGACCACGTTGGGTTTGCCCGGAAGACCGGCCATCCTGCCGGCCATGGCGATCGCGTCCTGGTAGGTTCCCAGGCGGTCCACGAGCCGCAGGGGAAGTGCCTGATTGCCCGTGTATATCCGCCCGTCGGCCAGTTCAACGACTTCTTCCCGCGAAAGCGGCCTGAATTGCGTGACCGCTTCGACGAACTGATCGTAGACATCGTCCACAACCGACTGGAGCAGTCCAACCTCCGTATCCGTCATGCCCCGGGCAACCGAACCGATATCCTTGTGCCTTCCGCTCTTTACGACCTGCCAGTCGATACCCACCTTTTCCAGCAGGCCTTCGGCTTGCGGTACCACCATGATCACGCCGATACTGCCCGTTAGCGTACCCGGATTGGCCATGATGGAATCCGCCGCGCAGGCAATATAGTAACCGCCCGACGCAGCCACGCTTCCCATGGACGCCACGATGACCTTTCCCGCTTCACGGGTCTTCCGCAGTTCATCGAAGATCTCCTGCGTGGGGGCCACGGCGCCGCCGGGACTCTCGACGCGTAGCACTACGGCCCGCACGGAATCGTCCTCGCGATACTTGATGATCTGGCTGACCGTGTCGTCGGACCGGGTGATCGGACCCCTGACTTCGACCAGTGCGACCCGGCCATCGCCCATGCCGGAAAAGGACTTTTCACTGCTCAACATGGGACCGACGATCAGCAGCACCATGACGATGGCGATAACCAGTACCCCGCCGCCGAGCATTCCGCCGATAATCCAGTCTGATTTTCGAGCCATTACAATGCTCCGCAATCCCGCGTCGCGTACAAATTCCAGTACAGTCCAGGATCATTTTGGACGTGATATTCCGTGATCAAAATATCACGTTAGTTTAAGTATGTCAATGACTTTTAGGAATCGGACGGATCGATGTGGAGCCGGTCGCCGGGGTGTATGGCGCTGCGCCGGCCCAGTCCGTTCGTCCTGCGCAGTGCGCTCACGGTCACGTTGTGGGCCCGCGCGATTTCCCAGAGGGTGTCGCCGGGTTTTACGGTGTAGATGATGGTGCCGGGCGCCGATGCGCTGCCCGCGCCGCGATTCGTTCCGTCTCCCGTACCGGACGTTCGAGTCGAGGACGAAGCGCCTCCGTCCGCGGCGCCGCGCGGCCGCGGGACATAGATGGTCAGGCTGCGGCCGGCAATGATATCACCCGGATTGTTCAGCTTGTTCCAGTCCTGCAGGTTTGCCATGGAAACGCTGTATCTTCTTCCGATACGTGCCAGCGTATCGCCCCGCCTGATCCGGTAGGATATGGCTCGATGGGTCGCTGGATCGGGCGGTGCTACGTCCCTGGGCCGCCGATTTGAAATGGATCGATTCGACGAACGGATCGACGAGCCGAATAGCGGTATGGCGAGCACCTGGCCGATCCGCAGCCGGTTAGGACGGCGTATGCTGTTTTCGACGACGATATCCCTCGTACTTACTCCGAAACGGCGGGAAATACGCCCCAGGGTGTCTCCTCTCCGGACTTTGTAAAACGCCATGTCGGATGGATCCGGTCCGGGCGGTTCGATGCCGGCCCACGTGGTGTAGGACCGCTTCGTTCCCAGCGGAACGTTGAGGTCGAACCCCGGCACAGCCTTCCAGCGGCGCAGTTCCGGGTTCAGTTCACGCAGTTTCTCGACCTGGATCTTCATGCCCTCGGCCACTTCTTCCAATACCATGGCCCGCTGCACCGGAACGGATTCGTGTATCAGCGGCAGGCCTCCCAGGGGATCGAATCCATATTCCTCCGGCGTCTTTGCGATGACGGCCGACGCCATGACGAAGGCAACGAAGTGAATCGAACGGCCGGGCAGTCTCATGTTCCAGAGACTCAGGCCTTGCGCTGTTCGCACCGGCTCGGATCCGGCATGGTGCGCCGCCATTACGAGATCCCAACTGCCCAGTTCCAGATAGAGATCCTTGAACCTGGCCACCGCCGCGCGCGTGGACTTCTCAGGATCGTAACGCTCGTCGACCTCGTCGCTTCGGGCCAGGCCGTAACGGTCCGCGTCTTCCAGAGAAAGTTGCCACAAACCCGCCCTGCCATCTCCGGAGCGCGCCCTGGGGTCGAAGCCGCTTTCGACCATGGCGACGTAGACCAGGTCGTCCGGAAGACCGGATCTGGAAAGAATCGACTGGATCATGGCCCGGTACCGGTTCGTCCGGCTCAGCCACCCTGTGAAAATGCCGGAAGCATCGTTCCGCAGGACTTGAATCGCCCTTTTCACCCGGTCGTCGTAGCTTATGGGAACGTCGAACCGGCCGAAATCGGGCCATGGTGGTTCAACCGCTGGAACGCGGTCAAATCCATCCACGTAGGATGCGAGGAGTGAAAAACCTTCGGCGCCGGACCTTTCTTCGAGGTAAGTGTCCGTCGTCGAACCCGCATCCGCCGTGACGGAATCGGTTGCAGGATGGCGCTCCCTCGCGTCGGAATCCGCGGTGATTCCCTGATTTCCTTCAAAGGCCGTAGTCGCGCTAGTATCGGGTAAATGGAAAGGAGCATACAAAAATACCGACGCTGAAATCGAAGTAGCGTCGGTTGGCGAGTCCACGGCGGCGGGGGAGGCCGCATGGAGGACGGCGTGAGACGGGCACAGGAAAGCCAGGCAGATCGTCAGCCGCCACAGGGTGCGTAAACGGCTGGCCGGTATACTGCGATTTACCGTGCAGATGGTACTGAGCATAGTGAGCGCTGTATACGAAAATCCGACTGCGTTCGATGGATCTTTACAGGCCGATGGGTCGGCCGGAACCTCGGTCAGTCCAACAGGCACTGACATTCGGGATGAGGTCGCCACCATCGGGTAGTGGAGCTGAGCGGGATCGAACCGCTGACCTCATGAATGCCATTCATGCGCTCTCCCAGCTGAGCTACAGCCCCTGACGCCGCTAAAAATATGAACAGGACAGGAGACTGTCAAGTGAAAACCTCGCGCGGATGCAGTCGCTGAAAGTGCAGGATGCCGCCGTGGATAAAGCGCGGGCGACACCTCGGAACTAACGCGGATGCCGCCGCAAATGGATACGTTTGCAACCCAGATCGAAATCAAGATTACCGCTTGATGTCGACGGAGTTCCTGATTAACGTCGAGGTACCGGGCACGCCTTCAGTCCGCGCGGCGGATCGACGCCGGAATCCTGTGTATTCACGTTGGCAATTGCAGTCATCGACGAATCGGGGGCGTGCCGGAATAGCGGTCGGTACCCCTATGTTCATCGAAAGGCCATAGATTCATGTCCATAGTCAAGACCAGCGTAAGCCATCCAATCCGCGTCGATGCAGTACGTCCGAGGGACGGTTTCGGCCAGATCGGCGTCACCCTGTGTCCCGGCAAAAAGTATCCCTGGGGAATTGCGGGGAACTGGGAACGCGACCTGTGCCTGGACCTCGAAAGGATCAGAAAGTGGGGCGCGACGGCGGTAGTCAGCCTGATCACCGAGGAGGAAATACGGGACCTGCAAGTTCAGGACATCTCAAGGGCGGTTGCGGACCGCCATATGGAGTGGTGGCACCTGCCCATCCCGGACGGGCAGCCACCCGGACCAGACTTCGAAAAAGCCTGGGTTCATGCGGGAGCGGCCATCCGGGACCGCCTGCGACTCGGATTCGACGTGCTCGTCCATTGTAAGGGCGGCCTGGGCCGCGCGGGTACGGTCGCCGCGCGGTTGCTCGTTGAGTTCGGCGAAAATCCGGACGAAGCGATACGGCGCGTTCGAGCGGCACGCTCGCAAAACGCCCTCGAAACGCGCGACCAGGAACGCCACGTAAAGCAATGCGCGCGGGCAGCGCCCACTCGACCCGTCACGACAGAAGAAAGCATCCGGGACCGCGCGATCGGCGCCTTCCTGGGTCTCGCGGTAGGGGACGCGGTCGGCACGACGCTCGAGTTCCGGGGCCGCGACGCGCAGGAGCGGGTGGACGATATGGTAGGCGGTGGTCCGTTCAATCTGTCAGCCGGCGAATGGACCGACGACACCACCATGGCGCTGGCCCTGGCCGACAGTCTCGCCGAATGCGGGACGCTCGATTGCCGGGACCTGATGGACCGGTTCGTCCGATGGTGGAAGAAAGGCGAATACTCATGCACCGGGAGTTGCTTCGACATCGGGAATACCACGAGCGCGGCGCTTTCACGCTATGTGCGGACAGACGATCCGATCGCTGGTTCCACCGAATCCCGCGCCGCGGGAAACGGTTCGCTGATGCGGCTCGCCCCGGTCGCACTGCGCTACTGGGACGACCGCGCCTTGCTCGACGCCACGGCGGCAGAACAGTCCCGGACCACCCACGGGTCCGAGGAGGCGGTGGACGCCTGCCGGGCCTTCGCGGAACTGCTTGCGGACGCCATCGCGGGCAAAGCACGGGTGGAAGTCCTCGCCCCGAGGTCCTTCGATGGAGCACCGGCCGTCGCCCGGATTCTTGGTGGTAGCTGGCGCGGCCTTGCCCGGAGAAAGATCAGTTCGAGCGGATATGTGATAGACACCATGGAAGCCGCGTTATGGTCCGTCGCCCGCACCTCCGATTTCCGGGGCGCCGTGCTGCTCGCGGCCAACCTGGCTGATGACGCCGACACGGTCGCCGCGGTGACGGGGCAGCTCGCCGGAGCGCTCTACGGCCTGAGCGGCATTCCCGGCGACTGGCTTGATCAGGTCGCGTGGAAGGATCGACTCCTGGACGTGGCGGGCCGATTGACGAGCAGAACCATCTGACCTCTGCCCCTGGACCACATTCACAGGCTCTTGTATCTGCTATACTCTGACCGATTGACGAGCAGGACGAATTGACCTCTGTACAACCCGGGGCGCATACCGGGTTCGGCATCGATTGGCGCAAATTTCTGCTTGAATAGCGCAGGGCGCCGTGTTATAGTCCTGCATCTCGTTACAACCTTTCCGAACGCATACGATTTCAGTTCGATCGTTGAATCAGGACGCCCATGGCGGAATCCCTGGCAATCGACGGCGGAACACCGGTCCGCACGCAACAGTGGCCTCCGCTCATACCCGGTGGATCGGTTTACGGGGAAGAGGAAAAACAGGCCGCCATCGAAGTCATCGAGGCCCGTTCTCCTTTCCGTTACTACGGCATAGAGTCCCTGGGCAAGGTCGACCGGTTCGAAGCGGCCTACGCCCGGTACGTCGGCACCCGCTTCGCCCTGGCAACCCACAGCGGAAGCACAGCGCTCTCCGTGGCCCTCGCCGCCCTCGACGTGGGTCCGGGCACGGAAGTCATCATGCCGGCCTTCATGTGGATCGCCGACGTCAACGCGGTCGTGCATCTGCGTGCCGTGCCGGTCCTCGCCGACATCGACGAAACGCTGAACCTCGACCCCGGTGACATTGAACGCCGCATCACGCCCCGCACCCGGGTCATCATCGCCGTCCACATGGCCGGAACGGCCGCCGACATGCCCGCCATCCTGGAGGTGGCGGACCGGCACGGGATCCCCGTGCTCGAGGATTGCTCCCAGGCGGCGGGCGCGCGCATCGGAGGGCGGCCCGTGGGATCCATGGGCAAGGCCGGTGCCGTCAGCCTGCAGTACAACAAAAATTTCACCACCGGCGAAGGCGGGATGATTACGACGGACGACGATG
The DNA here is from genome assembly GCA_951812955.1 of uncultured Gemmatimonadota bacterium. Taxonomy (GTDB): domain Bacteria; phylum JAAXHH01; class JAAXHH01; order JAAXHH01; family JAAXHH01; genus JAAXHH01. The sequence continues at coordinate 1,269,834 of OX638340.1, forward strand.
AAGTCTACCGCCGGGCGGTCTGCTTCCACGACACGGGTTTCGAACGGGATCTCGAAGGGGTTTCGACCGGAGAGGACTCGGCGTTCGAGACCTTTGGCATGGGCGTCCGCATGGACGAACTCCGCGGCGCGGTAGGCCTGGTCCAACTGGAGAAGTTGCCCGGCATCCTGGAAGGCATGCGACGCCATCAGGACAGGTTGCGCGAGACGCTCGGCAGGACGCCCGGTATCCAGCTTCGCCGCATCGCCGATCCCGAAGGCGACAGCGGGGCCTATTTCTCCTGGATTCATGATTCGGCGGAAGCGGCCGCCCGTTTCACCGCGGCCGTCAGGGCGGAAGGCATCCCTGCTGGAGAGCCCCACGGCGGCATTCACCAGTACAGGTACATGTCCAACCTGCTGAACAAGGCGCCGGTGACGACGGCCGGATGCCCCTGGACCTGTCCATTCAACTCCGAAAGCCCTATGGAATACCGCGCCGGCATGCTGCCGCGCAGCGACGATCTGCTGGACCGGGCGCGCATCCTGCCGTTGCCCGCACAGTTGACCGAAGAAGACGTGGACGACGTGATCCGGGCGTTCCGCAAGGTAGCGCGGGCCGTCCTGTAGCGTGATCGAATCCGTAGTGCAACTTTATCAGGGCGTTCCGCAAGGTAGCGCGGGCCGTCCTGAAAGCTTGCCCTTTAACTGAACCAGCCACGGGAGAACCCGCATGAGCGATGTTACGAGCCCGGTCCGGACAGACAACCTCCCCCCACCGGACGACGCATTCTGGAAAGGAATCCGCCGCGACCAGTTCTACCTGGAACCCGATATCGCCTTTCTCCAGGGCGGCTCCGTCGGACCGTCACCCAAGCCGGTCGTGGATCGCGTGACCGAGGCCATCCGGGCCTTCGACAGCGACCCTTTGAAGCACCAGCAGCAATACTGGCCTATTGTCGAGGAAGCGAGAGAAAAGCTGGCGAAATACGTTGGCACGCGGCCGGAGCGCATCGCGCTGGTCCAGAACACCACCATGGCGCTCAGCGTCTTCGCCCAGGGCGTGACCTGGAAGGTAGGCGGAGAAATCCTGATGACGGACCAGGAATACGGCGCGGTAAACGCCTGCTTCGACTACGTGGCCGAACGGCACGGCATGACCGTCCGCAGGGTGCATCTGCCCATGGAGATCACCGACAAGCAGCAGATTATCGATGTATTCAAAAGTGGAATAAACGAGCGTACGGCGGCCCTGGTCTTCGGGCACGTGTATTGGTCGACGGGCATGGTGACGCCAGTGAAGGAACTGACGGAAATCGGCCGTGAGCATGGCATCTGGGTCGTGGTGGACGGCGCTCACGCCGTGAGCATGGTCCCCCTGCATCTGGACGAATGGAATCCCCATTTCTACGCGTCCAGCCTCCACAAGTGGACCCTGTCCCCCAAAGGCACGGGCATGCTCTTCGTATCGGACGACGCCCATGACCGGGTCGAGCCGCTCATCCTGGGTTCCAGCGCCCATCCCAATCCGAACGCGAGCCGGTTCGACATGATGGGCACCCGGGACCAGACGCCATTCATTGGGCTGGGAACGGCGCTCGATTTCCAGCAGGAGATCGGATGGGATCACATACGGACGTATTGTCGGGGCCTGGTGAATTACATGCGCGAACGCCTAGGCCGCATCCGGGGTGTACGCTTCCTGACGCCGCGCGACCCCGAGATGTCCGGGTTCATCACGACCTTCACTATCGAAGGCGCCGATCTCCAGAAAATCCGGCAGGAACTGTGGGACGACGAAAAGATCGAGACCGTGGCCTTCCACATCAACGACGTGCCCGTCTTCCGCATTTCCACTCATTTTTATAACAGCCGGGAGGAAATCGACCGCATGGTGCGGGCCATCGAGCGGCGGCTGTAGGGAAAGGAAATTGAAATGAACGATGAACATGGGTTCATAACGCGCACCATCCACGAGGGCGAGGCGGGGAATTCGTCGGCGACGCCGATCTACCAGTCGACCACGGTGGACGGTGCATATCTTCGGGGAAGCAATCCGACTTTCACGGCATTCGAGGAGAAGATGTGCGCACTCGAGGGCGGCGGACGCAGTATCGCGACCGCCTGCGGCATGGCGTCGGTCACCCAGGCCGTGATGACGCTCATTCGCGCGGGCTCCAGAATCGTGTGTCACCAAACCGGCTACGTCTGGACCCGGCATTTCATGTCCGAAGAGCTGCCCCGGCTCGGTTTCGATACCGAACTGATCGACATGCGGGATCCGAAACAGCTCGACGCGGCCCTTGAGAAGCCCACGGACGTGGTTTACTTCGAACCCTTGTCCAATCCCACGCTGGACATCATCGATGCGCCCGGTGTCATTCAAAAGGCCCACCAGGCCGGCGCGAAGGTCGTAATCGATAATACGTTTCTCTCCCCCTATCTCTTCCGTCCCATGGACCACGGGGCAGACGTCGTGCTGCACAGTGCAACCAAGTATCTCTGCGGTCACGGAGACGCCCTGGCCGGCATCATCACGACCCGCGATCCCGATCTGGGTGAACAGGTCCTTCGATCCCGGAACACCTATGGCGGCATCTTGAGCCCTATGAACGCCTTTCTCCTGCTCCGGGGGATAAAGACCCTCTCCATCCGCATGGACCGGCACAACCTGAACGCCCGCGCCGTGGCGGACTTCCTGGAATCCCATCCCCGGGTAAAAAGGACCTACTATCCCGGTCTTCCCTCCACGCCCGGACACGAAATCGCACGGTCCCAGTGGAACGGATATGGCGGGATGGTGAGTTTCGAAATCGCCGAGGAGACCGTCGTCGGATTCCTCGACCGCGTGCGCCTGTGCAAGCCCTGGGTGAGCCTGGGCGACGTCGGCTCCCTCGTCACCGGCGACCCGGAGGGGCAACGCGTAAGGATGTCCGTGGGTCTCGAAGACACCGATGACATTATCAAGGATCTCGAGCAGGCGCTGGGTTGAGGGATTGACGGAAATTCGCACACGCAACCGCTCGCGTACCTGATGCATGAAGTCTGGGTCACAAAGCACGTCGTCTCGAGCCGTGTCGTTATGAGCCGCGTCGATCAATGGACACGTAAGCGCAAGCTGCGGAGTCATGAGCCGCGTTGATCAATGGACACGTATGCGCAAGCTGCGGAGTCATGAGCCGCGTTGATCAATGGACACGTATGCGCAAGCTACGGAGTCATGAGCCGCGTTGATCTCAGACTGCGCGTCATGAGCAGCGTCGAGTAGCAATAGTTCCCACCCGGCATGACGCAAGGTTCCCGCTTTCTACCACAGGCTCTCGCAACCACTTCACACAACCTGCCACCTGCTTCCTGCACCCATCACTACGATTTGATTCAGCGTAAATGGCGCGCAACGAGAACGGACAGAAAGTGAGTCGTGTCCAGCGGGTCGGAGCGGTAACAGCTTGTCTGGTGCGTGAGCCGAATGGAATAACTGGTAGGGAACCGACAGGATACGGCACGCGTTCAATGGAGCAATGGACAGGGAAGCCGACAGTACGCGGCACACGATCACCATCATCAGCAGGCTGGGAGCGAACTGCAGTTTAAGTCAATCGTAGCTGTAACAAGAGCCACACCAGTAAACAAGCCACGACAGAAAGAAGAGACCACAACATCAACAAGGAGCCGCGAATGTCACGAAGGCGCGTATTCATTGGAGACCTGACACGTAAGGAGTTCCGCGAAGGGATCGAGGACGGTACAATCAAGGCCGCCATCGTGCCCACGGCGGCTACGGAACAGCACCTCGAACACCTTGAAATGATCCACGACACGGCCAGTGTCGCTTACATGGCTGAACACGCGGCCCTTGAGTTGTATCCCCAGGTCGTCGTCGCTTCTCCCATCGCCATTGGCGTATCGGAACACTGGATGGAACACAGAGGAACGCTGACGGTCCGTCCCGAGATCTTCACCGAATACGTCTACGATGTGTGCGATGCCCTGAAGCGGGGCGGGATAACCAACATCCTTATTCTGAATGGACACGGCGGCAACGTAGTCCCGATGATGAACCGGATAGAGGACTTTCGGCGACGACTCGGCGTCAACGTGCGCTTCAATTCCTACTGGGACACCTACCCCACGGATTTCGTGTATCGGTACATGGAACGCGAAGCACTCCCCGGACACGCCGACGAATACGAGACCTCCATGGCCATGGCCCTCTTCCCGCACCGGGTCCACCCGGACGACATGGAAATGGAAAGCACCGCCCGTTTTGGAACGAAGGAGAAGGGCGAAGCTCTCGCGCCCGTGGCGGTGAACGGCGTGGCGGACTTGCTGATCCGAATGATCGCCGGGGAGGAGATCGACCTGGAACCCCGCACGTTCCGTGCAGCCGGCGCCCAGTCGATGATCCGGGATCGGCTCATCGAGGCGAGATCTGAGCAATGACGGTTGATAGGAGAGGGCCGCGACAACGGCGTCTCTGCTTGCGAAAAGCGCATCAAGGTGTGCAACGTATGAGAAGCGCATCAAGGTGTGCAACGTATGAGAAGCGCATCAAGGTGTGCAGCTTATGAGAAGCGTGTACCAGTAGGTGTTACAAGAACTGGAGGTAGGGATTGACAGACCGCAATGCCCATCCGTACTATACGAATCCGCGCCGGGGAGGTTCCTTTCCGGTACCTGTTTCAGCAGTGTTTGTCGTTCTGGTTGTGTTCTTCGTCGGGATTTCGGTCGCGTTACTCGCGTGTTCGGAATCGTCGCCAACGGAACCGGAAATGGGAGAGCACGGAACGAACGGCGGGGAATCAGGTGAGGGCGGTGAAGGAGGTTCAGGTGAACATGGTGAAGGTGGCGAGGGTGGCGAGGGTTCTGGTGGCGAGGGTGGCGAAGAATCCGGCAACGCGCTGACAAAGGATCAGACCTTTGATTCGGTGCGGAAGGGTGCTCGCCTCGTCCTGCGTTACGATTCCACCGCCGACGCCTTCGTCGGGACTGTGTCGAATACCACCGATTCCACCCTGGTCCAGGTCCGTGTCGAAGTGCACCTGTCCAACGGCACGGAACTGGGCCCCACTACGCCGGTCGACCTCGCCCCGGGTGGGTCGGTGCCCGTCACACTGTCCGCCATGGGAGAATCGTTCGACGGCTGGACCCCTCACGCCGAAGTGGGTCCCTCCAGCGGAAGCGGCGGCGAGCATGGAAGTGGCGGAGAGTCAGGTGAGGGCGCCAGCGAGTCAGGTGAAGGCAGCGGGGGCGAACATGGTGGAAGTGGTGAAGGCGGAGGTGATGGGGGTTGAATGTACAGCGCCATACCCAGCATCACCGCGACATTGATGCGGCATTGGACGAGGGAACAGTAAAGGAGGACGAATTGTCAACATCCAATATACGTTCAAACGGTATGAATCCCCAGCCGGCGAATCACGCCCCGGAATCGGCTTTAACCGCGTTTGCTTTTTTGAGTGTACTCTTCGCCCTGGTTTCGGTCACGGCCTTGGCGTGTTCAAATGACGCGGGTGAAAACCAGTCCACGTCCGATACGGCACGGATGGTAGCTGTCGATGCGCAGCAGAACGGCGAAGCATCGGAGTCGCGTGGCGGAGAAAGGGCTTCCAGCGGGGAATCAGGTGAGCACGGCGGGGATGGCGAAGCGATGGAATCCGGCGGGGAATCAGGTGAGTACGGTGGGGATGGCGGAGAAAACGAAGGCGAGGGGGGCGGTAGTGACGAAGGCGAAGAATCCGGCGCGTTGCTGGCCCTGGATGAGACCTATGATACGGTACGCAGAGGCGCCCGGCTTATCCTGAACTACGACGCCGGTACCAATTCCTTCGTCGGAACGGTGTCGAACACCACCGGTGAAACCCTTCGCCGCGTCCGGGTCGAAGTGCACCTGTCCAACGGCACGGAACTGGGCCCCACGACTCCTGTCGATCTCACTTCGGGTGAGATGACCGAAGTTACCCTTTCTGCAACGGCAGAACCTTTTACCGGCTGGACGCCCCATGCCGAGGTAGACACGGGGGACGGTAGCGGAGGCGAGCATGGTGAAGGCGGTGAAGGCGGTGAAGGCGGTGAAGGCGGCGGTGAGCATGGTGGACGCGGTGAAAGCAGCGAAGGTGGTGGAGAGGACGGCGAGCACGGTGAAGGTGGCGAGGGTGACGGGAGCGCGTAAGGCGGTGAAAGAGGCGAAGGCGGCGGGGGGCGACGAACACGGAACAGGCGGTGAAGACCGCGGCGAACATGACGGAGGCTGAGACTGGTTCGTATGCCATGTACCAGAATCCGTGAAAAACACCGCTTGATCGTACTCCTCAATGGACCTATTGTAACAACCAGCACATCAACATTACCGCCTGATAAAGAGTGATCGGAAAAGCAAAGTGCAACCAACGCCAGCCAACCCAAGCCTGAAACAAATCCCGCTCCTGACCGCGAGCCAGATCGCCCGGTTCAAGCGCGACGGCTTCCTCGTTCTTCCCGCCGCGCTAGACCCCGAACTCTGCCGCCAGGCCAGGGACGCGATGTGGGCCGCGGTGGCAACGCACCATCCCGTCATGAAGCGCGACGATCCCTCCACCTGGGCGCCGTTCAACGATGAAGTAAGCGGCCAACTTAAAGCGAAGCAGCCCGAGATCGGCGGGGACCCCTATTTCTTCACCGAAGGCCACCGCTTCTATGTCCGAAATGGCACCGAGCCACTCATGCTCGATCTGGCCCCCAGACCCTTGTGGCAGGTCGCCGAGCAATTACTTGGTCAGGGCACGGTGGTATGGCCCGCCGGAGCGGATGCGTCCGGCATGACGACGGGACCGTGCTTCATGTCCGACGAAGCGGTGAGCGGTCTGGCCAGCCATGGAGTCAAAGAGACCGGGCAATGGCCTGAGAAGGGATCCTTCACCACGGAAGAAGCGCTGCGCCTGCCCAGGACCGGTCCGGTGTGGTCGACCGGACAAGGGACACGCGGTTTGTACTGCACCCTGCCCAACAGCCCGTCTCCCGGTCCGGATTACCGCCGCGCCCATTCGGACGGGGTCTGCTACGGACGCGTCCGGTTTCAGGTAACCGCTTATGTCGACGACCTGCCGGCCAATTCCGGTGGCTTCACGGTGTGGCCAGGCAGCCACAGACGAATCTGGCGCGAGCAGTGGCAGACCTTTCTCGAAGGTGAAAAGTACACGGACGACAACCTGGCGGAACGCAAGGCCGACGGTTATAACGATCCCGTCATCCAGCGCATCAAGGCCGACACCCGACCCGTTGATTGCCACGGTCCCGCCGGCACGGTGGTCTTGTGGCACACCAAGATCCTGCATATTGCCGGACAGAATACCTCCTCAGATATCATTCGCCAGGCAACTATCTACGGTTTCATGAAAACGCCGGAATCCCTTCCCGATCCGCTTGTAACGGACCACACCAACATGGATATCTGGCGTGACTGGTCCGATGAAGTGCGGGCTGTTGATGAGCGCCAGGAATAGCGCCTTGCTCCCGACCCTTGCCGGTGGAATCTACTTTTTCTGTCTCGCCCGTCAATACTCCAAAAACCCACATTTGCCAGGCATTTTCCTTGCGCTCCGATTCGATGTTATTACAATAGTAGTAACGACAGGGGGTATTTCATGGTCGAACTCAAAGTCCGAAAATTCGGCAACTCGCTCGGCGTCGTCCTGCCCAAGGAAGTCGTCAATCGGCTGCGCACGAAGGATGGGGAGCCACTGTTCCTCACCGAAGGACCGGACGGCAGCTACAAGTTGACGCCCTACGATCCCAACTTTGCAGAAAAGATGGAGATGGCAGAAAAGATCATCGACCGCTATCGCAACACACTCCATGTCCTGGCCAAGTGACGGAGCCGGTCTGGATAGAAACACGCGATGCACTGATGTTGCACGAGCGCCTTATTGTGCTACACGGTGGTGCGGCGGGGGTGCGCGACAAAGGCTTGCTGCAATCAGCTCTGGCCCGAGCGCGTCAAATCTACGCGTATTCGGATACGCCAGATCTCATCGAAATGGCGACGGCCTATACAGTGAGCATCGTGCGCAACCATCCATTTGTAGATGGCAACAAGCGTACCGGCTTTGTAGTCGGAATCCTGTTTCTTGAGCTGAACGGATTTCACTTCACCGCCACTCAAGCGTGCGCGGCTCAGTCCGTTATAGAACTAGCAGGCGGGTCACTTGATGAAGCGGGCTACACGGCGTTCCTGCGCGCGAATGTCGAAACGCTGAAAGGATGAACGGAACGCGGAGCGATGAAACGAAAGTGGAGCGATGAAACGAACATAGAGCGGTGAGCGGTGAACGGAACACGGAGCGATGACATCACATCTGCAACGCCCAACCGCCGCCACAACAAGCCTTAAGTCAGACCCTAAATCTGGAGGAATGGAGGGAACATGTCGACCATTACCAAACCGGGCAACGAAACCGGTGCCGATTCAGCTGTCGAGCCCGCCGCCGCATTTGACGCCGACTCCACATCTGCCGCCGCCCCCGTTCCCATGACCGAGGAGCAGAAGTTCTTCTTCGACCTGAAGGGCTGGATCCTCGTGCCCTCCGTATTGTCGGAGACCGAGATCGAGGAAATGAAGGCCGAAGCGTACGCTGCGGTAAAACCGGACTATCAGGGTAAAAACAGCGACCTGCAACAGGGCTATCAGGGCATGCTGGCCAACCTGCTCGATCATCCGGCCGTGGTGGGCATTCTGAACGAGATCCTCACCGAGCCGCCCTTTGTGGGGGACGACCATTACGGATTCCGCTGCGAGAACTCCTTCCTCATGGTGCGGGAACCCGGCTGGGAGTCGACTGTTAAGGGCACCGGGCTGCCCCATGTCGTGCGCCCTCCCCAGCAGGCCAACGCCATGCGCTACCAGGTGCAGGGCGGCAAGATCTTCGCGGGACTGACGCGCGTCGTATGGGAGTTGGAGGAAGTCCGGGCGGGGTACGGCGGCACCTCCTTTCTGAGCGGTTCGCACAAGGCTCATTTCAATTACGGCGGACCGGACCGGTACCGGCCCAACATCAGCGAATCGCCCTGGGAGGAAAGTCTATACGCCGCCATGGAGGATTACAGTTGTCCGCCGGGGTCGATGCTGGTCTTCACCGAAAGCCTCATCCACGCTGCGAACGATTGGACCAATCCGGACAACCGTCGATGCGCTGTATTCAACTGCTACAACTCGATCTGGGCGCAGTGGCACCGGCTCAATCTCGACCACGAGGTTATCGATAAGATGCCACCCAAGCGGCAGTCCCTCTTCCGCGGTGCGTGGCAACTGGGCGGCGACGGGAATCGTACGTACTCGGCGGACAATCGGTCGGTGTGAACCGGCTCGTCTACTCGAGTCGACCAGTGGCGCGCCTCGCCGCATTACCGGTCGGTGTCGGTTCGCACCGGCGAATACGTTCACGCGCCGACCGAAAAACGCACTCGAGCGTATACCATCCACGACGAAAGATATGAGATGACCGAAATACCCGGTGGCCTGGATGCCGTCCCGCCGCACCCCCCTTCCGTCCCGCGAAGTTCCGACCTGAAGATCACCGCCGTGGAGACCCTCATCCCCGATGATATCATGCCGGGGTTGGTCCTGCTTCGGATCCACACCGACACGGGCGCCGTCGGCCACGGGGAGACCTACTACGTCCCCCACGCGGTGGCCGCCGTGATCCATGACTGGATGGCCCGCCGTCTGCTGGGCAGCGATCCATGTTCTATCGAGCACCACTGGCGGTTTTTCTATGAACGCATGAGTGCTTTCGGATCCCGCGGAGCGGAGATGCGTGCCTTGAGCGCCGTAGACCTGGCCCTCTGGGATATCCTCGGCCAGGTGTGCGGACTACCTGTCTGGCAACTACTGGGCGGAAAGGCGCGGGAAGCCGTACGAGTCTACAACAGTTGCGGCGGTCCCACCTATGGACGACGTCCACCCGGGGCGCCTTCGGAGCAGGGCTGGCCCGGCCACGGTGACATCGGCAAACCAGGGCCTTTGGAAGACAACTGGGCAGCACACAACGCCGCGGGCGACCTGGCCGAGGAACTTGTGGCGGAAGGCTACACGGGCATGAAGTTCTGGACCTTCGACCGGGCGTACCGGGCCCACGGAGCGAGTTACCTTCCCATGTCTACGGTCCGGGCATGAGTCAAGCCTCTGGAGGAGGTGCGCAAACGGGTGGGCGACCGGATCGAGATCCTCCTAGACGGCCACGGATTCTTCCAGTTGCCCGCGGCATTACGTATCGCCGAGGCTGTACGGGACCTGAACCTGATGTGGCTCGAAGACGTCATGCGCCTGGACAACGTGGACACGCTCAGGGATTTCCGCGACAAGGCGGGCGTCCCCCTGGCCGTCAGCGAGATGTTCATCAGCCGGGAAGACTACCGGCACGTGCTGGAGAAAAACGCGGCCGACTACCTGATGGTGGATCCCACCTGGGTGGGCGGCATCAGCGAGACCAGGCGCCTGGCCGAAATGGCCCAGGGCTACAACATCCCGGCAGCCATGCATGATTGTACCGGTCCTTTGACGCTCTTCGCGGGCATCCATGTCGCCACTTCCGTACCCAACGTCGTCATCCAGGAGTCCGTCCGGGCCCATATCCGGACCTTCTACGATCTGCTCATCGAGCCCAACATCGTCATCGAGAACGGTTTTGCCCGGCCACCGGGGGGACCGGGCCTGGGCACTCGACTGCGCCCGGAGCTTTTCGACCCTGATCACAGGGGATATCGGATCTCGCGAGGCTAATCTGGAGAACCTGCGGCACAGCACAGCAAAAACATCCGGAACCATGTCTATCAAACTAACCGATTACCACTTCGACGCGCTTGTGAATAAAGGGTACGTTGTTATTCACCGTTTCCTGCCGGAAGCACAGTGCGCCGAGATGGCGGCTGCCGTACGGCGACTGCTGCCTCCGTGGGAGGAGATTGAAGATGACTCGCCGGATGACCGCAAGGAAGCCTGCTATTTCCCTTATTCGGAACAGTGCCTGAACCAAGCCATCATCAATCCGGAAGCCATTCACTTTGCGCAACGCTGGCTTGAAACGGAACATATTCACTATCGACCGGGACTGGCGCTCGTCCGGTATCCGGGCTTCAAGGGTAATCGCGGCAAGAGTCATATCGATAACGGCAACAATTCGTTGCTGCCGCCGACGGAAACGGACCACACCCACGCACAGCTGAATTTCTGGTTCTATCTCGAAGATGTTGCCGCCGACCAGGCACCGACCCTTTTTATCGCAAATAACGACAATCTCGACCTTAGCAAATCGGAAGCCATGGTGGCGCCTGCGGGTTCGGTGTGCGTTTTTCACAACTATACGCAGCATGCCGCCAGCGATTATGCGCGCAGCCAGGGGCAACGATACGTATGGAAATTCGCATTCGGCCGAGCGGACCACTACTGGGAGGGCGTGCTGCACTACACGGATGCCGGCAAGGATAAACACTTCCGGGAATTCATCGGATCCATTTCCGCCAGGGAACGCGAACTGTTCCGCTTCCCACCTGCCGGCCACCCATACTACACCGAACAGACCCTCGCGGCGCTGGAGGAACAATACCCGGGATGGAATCGACGCAACGAGTACGCGTTTCAGTCCGGGTGAATCGTCCGGGAAGGAAGTATTGCTGATCGTCTGGCCTGAAGAAACGGCCATGTAACCGGACCGCCTTCTTGGCTACCCAATCAAGGGAATAACCATGCTAAAGGCCGAGATAGTCGAAGCGGTTGATATCGAGCGCGCCGCCGCCATCTTCCACCGGGACGGATTCGTCTGCGTAAGCGACCCCATGGACGAGAAACAGTTCGCCCTGAACCGCTCGGGCGCCGAACGTGTTATGCAGGAGCAGGAAGCCGAATTCGGGCGTGAAAAAATGAACCGGGGGTTCGCGCGTCAATCTTTCGGAAGTCAGTTGCACAACTGGGAGTGGTGCATCCTGATCGACTTGCCGACAATACTGCCGATATTAGATACGATCTGGAGTAGCGACGACTATACCTGCACCGGCGCCGGGGGCGACTATTCCCTGCCTGGCGCGAAGATCCAGCACCTGCACTCCGATCGGAAAGAGGACATTTTCAATGATCCCCAGGGGCGGGTCAGCCTCCGGGACGTCCCGGCGCCCTTTATCGTAATCAACTTCACCATGGTGGATTTCACCGTGGAAAACGGCGCCATCCGGTTCATTCCCGGCACCCATCGATCCCATGCGCCGATCCCTTCACTCGAAGAGGAACCGGAATGGATGCGCACCAACCACCTGTGCGCGCCGGCGAACACGGCCATCATCCGCGACGTGCGCTGCTGGCACGGGGGCACGGCGAACAACTCGGACATGAAACGGCCGATGACAAGCGTGGGATTCCATGCGCCGTGGCACCGCGCAGTCGAGGAGAAAACCTTGCCGAGGGAGCACTATAATCGGCTGTCTGCGCGGGCCCAGCGGCTGTGCCGGCATATCGTGGAGGCGGCATAGGCTGTCCTCCGGGCTCATTCAATTGACTCGGTATCCTCTGTAGGGTGTAGTAACACGCTACCGACAGAAGAATTGAATCTGGATGTCAAGATAATGTTGACAATATGCACACATTGTGTGATAATTGACGTATGGACATCGACTTCGACTGGAGCACCGAAAAGAATCGGCAGCTCATCGAGCAGCGGGAAATCTCGTTTGAGCGCGTTGTCGTTGCCATAGAGCAAGGCGGCTTGGTGGACGTGCTTGAACATCCAAACAAGGATGACTACCCGGGACAGTTGATCTACGCCGTGGAAATCGACCAGTACATACACCTCGTGCCTTTCGTGACGCAGAGCGATGGCACTCGCTTTCTGAAGCCGATCATTCCCAGCCGGAAGGCCACGAGAGATTACAGGAGGAGGACATTGTGAGTAAGGAATTGAGCGCTGAAGAACGCGACGTGCTCGAACGATTCGAGCGGGACGAGTTACGCTCCGCCGCTGACGCCGAACACGAGGCCGAGTTGGCCAGGCAGGCGGCTCGCAATACGTTCAACAAGACCAAGCGAGTGAATCTCCGGGTGACCGAACGCGACTTCAATCTCGCGCACGCGAGAGCCAGGGAAGAGGGGATACCCTATCAGACGCTGCTGTCCAGCGTCATCCACAAGTACCTGTCAGGTCGCCTTACAGAGAAGAAGTAGGCCGAATAAACTGCCTTCGCCTCCACTAATTTAGTAGTAATTAGTATTATATTGGTAGTGAGGAACTGGTATTCCTTGTATCACGTGAAAATCTACAATGAGAATACCCAAGACACCTCCCGATTTCGCTGACCTGATCACTTTCTGGTCGACAAGAACGGCAACCAATTCAGTTATGATCTGGTAGACCCTATCCCCAGTTTCTTACACGCGAAGAGTTGCCAGGGATAAAGGGTCATAAGTCAGACAGCCCGTACGGATCTGCTGGAGCTTTACGAGCGCGGACTCTTCAGCAAGCAGAAGATAGGCAGGAAGTGGGTTTTCGATGCACCGGAAGATTTGGAGGAGAGGCTGGCTGGTTAACCAGGCTAGTCCTTTGCCACCCCTGGTCGACACTCGAAGCAGACATCCCGAAGTAAAAATCCGATGATGGACAGATTTGCCTCTGTCTCCATCGCCGCACCGTAATCCTTAAATCCATCCAATCACATCAGCCGGCTTCAAATCTCAGACTCGCTACCTACCGCTCCCACGTCCTCTTCTTGTCATCCGCGCAGGAGATTGTCAACGCGGGACCCAGTTTGTCGATGCTCAAGTGCAGGTGATCGCCGTCCTGGACCGGGCTGAGGGCGTAGTGGTGCGTGCCCGTGGAGACGACGTCGCCGGGTTCGAGGGTGACAACGGCCGTCACTTCGGCGAGGAGTTCGGGGATGTGCCGCGCCATTTCGCCGGTGGAGAAATCGTGCTTGAGGTTGTCGTTGATCCACATCTTCGCGGGCAGGTCGTTGGCGTCGCCCACCTCGTCGGCCGTGACCAGCGCGGGCCCCATGGGACCGAAGGTGTGCCAGCTCTTGCCCAGAAAGAAGCCGCCGGGCAGTCCGCGGGCCGAGACGTCGATGAACTGGGTGTAGCCGAAGATGTGGTCTAGGGCCTCGTCCGCGCTGAGCTTGCTGGCGCGCTTGCCGATGACGATGGCGAGTTCGGGCTCGAAGTGGAAGACCGAAGCATCGGTGTCGGGCAGTTCCACTACCGCGTTCTGGCCCATGACGGAGGTGTTGGATTTCAGAAATGCGTTGAAGGTTTCCTTGGTCGGGTGATCCGGTTCGATGTAGTTCCCCGCCAGGCAGAGCAGTTGGCCGGGACGGGGGACCGGTGCCCTCAGACTGACCGAGGACAGAGGCGTACCGGACTGCCCCTGCGCGGCGTCGGCGATGCTTGGGCCGTAGGAATCCCAACCGCTGATTACCGCATCCAACTGCGCCTGGGGGCTGGATGCGCCGATACCCGCTACGGCGTCCGAAACGTCTTTGATCGTGTCATGCTCGATTACGCCCAGGGTATAGTCGTTGTAGTATGCCAGTTTCACGTAAGCCTCCTGTTTACGGACGGTTTGCGAATCTGAAATCTGTTTTAGTACACTGTTGCCGGAAATGGACGAACTAATATAACCGGACCCGGCGTTCAGTCAACTTCAATCCCTACTATTGGATCTATCTTCTTTTCAACTAGATTTCCCGTGCTGATTCCCATTCCATTGCTGCCCTGCGGCCCGACCTGGATGCCCACCTCAGTTTGACCTGGATGCCCACCTCAGCTTGACCTGCATGCCCATCTCAATCCTGCCTGCATACCCATCTCAGAACGTATACCTTACCCCAATCTGGACCTGCCACCTGGATGAGAGGTTGGTAGTCTGGAACACGTCCTCACGGTCGATTTTCCCATCTTCGTTGGCGTCCCGGACCCGGAGGTCCAGGTCCGGCCTGCCCTGTTCGTCGTATCCGTCGAAATTGAACAGGCCTGCGGCGTCGAACAGCACGTAGCGGCTCTGACCCCAGGCGCCGTTGATCAGGTTGGCCAGGTTCAACACGTCCAGCGTCAATTCGAAGTGGTGGGTCCGAATCGAGGGCAGTTCCTGGATCAGGCGCAGGTCCAACCGGTTTCGCCACGGCGAGCGGGACGCGTTGCGTTTGACGATGGCGCCCCGGGCCGCGCGCAAAACGGGATCGGAATCGACAAAAGCGTCGATCGCCCTCCACTCGTCGTCGGTTACCATTGCGCTGACGTCGCTCCTGCTCGCCGGGATGTAGGCGAGGTCGTTGCCCCTTATGCCGTCGCCGTTCACGTCGTCGGCGTACATGTAGCTGTAGGGATCTCCCGCGCTGCCTTCGTAAAAGAGGGAGAGCGTCGTGGCGAGTCCCCGTCCGAATTCGTATTTCCATGACCCGGTGGCCAGGACCCGGTGACGGACTTCGAAATCGGACGTTGCGGTCGTCTCGCCGTTGGGGTCGTCGGTCTCGTTGTACTGCCAGTTGGAGATGGCGCGGCTGGACCGTCCGCTGTTGACGTCCTCGGCGTCCTGGAACACGTAGGCGACGCTTCCGAAGAGCCCGGGCAGAAAGGACGCGTTCCCTCTCTTGCGTAGGCGCAGTGTCAGGTTGAACTGGCGCCCCTTGTCCGTGTTCTCCAGGAGTATGACATTGGTGAAATCGCCGCTGACCGTCTTCCCAGCGTAGTCGGACCGGCCGTCCGGAGTCCTTCCCGTCGGGCGGCCGTTGTCGCCGATGTTGAGGTTGCGGAAACGGACCTCGTCGATGTTACGGGCAAGCAGGAGTTCCACGGTTCCGACCAGATCCAGGGGCAGTCTGCGGTCGAGGGCGAGGTTGGCGCGAAAAACCCGGGGCAGCCGAAATTCCGGGTCGATGACGTTTACCTCCGAGGTCTCGGGCGCGTCGAGACGGCCATCCAGCGGAAGCGGTTGCGCGAAAGGATCCGCCACGAACGCAGGAACGTCCTGGTCCCGGAAGGATGCAAGATCGATGCGGGTGAAATCCACCCCCGTGTTGCTGTACGCGTTGGAGAGCCAAACGGCCGGCGGCAGCCCCGCGAAAACCCCGCCGCCGCCGCGGAACTGCGTCCCGCGGTCCCCTCCCGCGTCGAAGTTGAACCCGAAGCGCGGCGACCAGAGGATCCGGCCGCCCGGAGTCCGGTCCGTCCGATGTCCGGCGAACTGGCGGGCGAATCGGTCGTTGGACAGAGGTTTGTCCGGCAGGATCGGCACTTCGGCCCGCAATCCGAATTTCACGCTGAGCCGAGGACTGATCCGCCAATTGTCCTGCGCGTAGAATCCCATCTGCACGTAGTCCCACGCGGCGCGGGGCTGTTCGACGCCGGGCACCATAGATCGGCTAAGGAGGTAGCGGGTAGGCTCACCACGCTCAAAGGCCTCGATGCCGTCGAACTCGTAGGCGCCGTAGTAGTCCTGAATGAACAGGTTGTCGAAAGAAATGAACTCGTTGTGCGTGCCGATCGTTATGGTATGATCCGCCCTGAACAGGTGAAGGTCGTTGGTGAATTCGAAGGTGTCCTGGTTCAGCGCGTTGGCCTGGGAGAACCGCTCCACGCCAAGCCGGACCTCGCCGAGGAACGCTCCGCCTGCCTCTTCGAGGTCGATCTGTACCTGGGGGAAGGTGCCGGACAGCGGCGACCTGCTGTCCCGCACGCGGCTGTAGGACAACCGAGCTTCATTGGCCAGGCTGCCGGAGAAAGTGCTGTTGAGTTGCGCGACCGTGGACTGGGTGACGTTATCGCGTGTAAACTGGTTGCTGGTCAGTGTAAAGATTGTGCGACCCCGGCGCAATCCGTCGTCCAGGTCGCCGGTTACATAGTTGTGGCGCAGGGTGAGCCGGTGCCTGGAAGACAGGTTGACGTCAAGCCGCCCGAAGAATTTCTCATTACGCGTGCGCTGAGAAAAGGGATCGAATCCCCCGGCATCATAGCCGTAATTGTCGCGGGCGATGTCCACGATTTGCTGAAGGGCAGCCGACCCGGCGCCGAAACGGATGGGCTGGCCTGAATCCGCGGGACCGACGCTCGAAGGACTTGCACGCCGCCGCAGTTCACCGTTGATGAAGAAGAAAACCCGGTTGGTGACCAACGGTCCACCAAGCCGAAAACCAAGCTGATAGTCGGCAAAATCTCCGAATTTGTCGCCTTCCAGGTCCCCCACCAGGGATTCGTTCCGGCCGAAATAGTACAGGGAGCCGCGGAACCGGTTCGTTCCACTGCGCGTTACCGCGTTGATGAGCCCGCCCGCGAATCCACCCGAACGGACGTCAAAGGGCGCCACCTGGACCTGAAACTCTTCGATGGCATCGAGGCTGATCAGCTGGGCATTCACCTGCCCTGTGGGCAGACCCTCGTTCGACAGCCCGAAGGCATCGTTCAGCACGGCGCCGTCCACCTGGAAGTTGTTCATGCGGTTGTTCTTACCCGCGATACTTTGCCCGCCGGCTTTCGACGCCGCTTCAGGCGCCAGCCGGGTATAGTCCTGTATGCTCCGGGCAATGGATGGCAGCCGGGCGATTTCGTTGGCCGTGACGTGGGTCTCGGTTCCGATGTTCGATGCGTTGAGCACCTCGTCCCTGTGGGCTGTGACGACGACTGCCTCGGTCTCGATGACGTCCTCGCGCAACCCGAAGTTCACACGCAGGTTCTGCCCCATCGACAGGGTTACATCCCGGCGGACAGCGGTTTGATATCCGATATAACTGACTCGTATCTCGTACGGACCGCCGGTCCTGAGTCCCGCAATGTTGTACCGCCCGTCGGCACGGGAAAACACGCCTGAAGAGACTCCCGTGGGCTCATGCAGGGCGATCACGGTGGCGTCAGGGAGCGGCGCACCATTGTCATCCAGAATCCTGCCGTTGAGCGTCGCGGTTGTAATGCCCTGCGCGTTGACCAGGGTCGATGTGGGAAGGACCAGAATCAGAATAGTTCGGAGCAAGATACGCATGGCTGGTTATGTCCCGGATCGATAAATCGTTGCACAATATCACGAATGTCGAATATAATACCCCACAAGCCTGAAAACGACACGGAACTTCGATGCGCTTTCGTAAAATGGCAAATCGGTGCCGGTCACACAGAGCCTGGCCGCCTGTCACACAGAACCTGGCCGCCGGTCACGCAGAGCCCGGCTTCATGTCATGTACAGCCGACCTCATGTCACGTATAGCCCGACCTCCTGACCAGTCCTATAGGTCGTATACCAGAAAAGGAGCCTGCCATGGCGTTGATGGAAATTGAACCCGGTCTCAAGATCGCGGGTCAGATGTCTCCCGAACCGACGCGGGAAGACCTGGAGTTCGCCCAGCAGTTGGGCATAGAATACGTCTGTCTGTGGACGGACGGTGAACACGCGAACTACGACTATTTCATGAGCCGCAGGGAGATCTACGAGGAAGCAGGCATCAAGATCTACGGATTCGGCAACAGCGACGTGCACAACCAGGATGCCATTGTGCTCAACCTGCCGAACCGGGACGCGAAAGTGGAGCAGTACAAGAGATACATTCGCGACCTCGGCAGGGCGGGCATCCCCTATACGACGTACGCACACATGGGCAACGGAATCTGGAGCACGGAGCGGGAGACCACCCGCGGCGGCGCCCCGGCCCGGGGTTTCGACCTGGCCAGCGCCGAGGAGGGGCACTGGGGCGGCCGGTTGTTCAGGATGCCGCTGACCCACGGACGAGTGTACAGCGAGGACGAAATATGGGACAATTTCGCCCATTTCGTCGGTGAAGTCGCGCCCGTCGCCGAAGAGGCCGGCGTCCGGATCGGCATTCATCCGGACGATCCTCCCCAGCCGGAACTCGGCGGCATTCCGCGGTGTATTTTCAGCAGTTTCGACGGCTATTACCGGGCCATGGAGATCGCCGACAGCCCGAACGTGGGGCTCTGCTTCTGTATCGGCTGCTGGCTAGAGGGCGGATCGCTGATGGGCAGGGGCGTGGAAGATTCGCTGCGACATTTCGGCGAACAGGGCAAGGTCTTCAAGGTCCACTACCGCAACGTGGACCAGCCGCTGCCTCATTTCGTGGAGACCTTCATCGATAACGGATATTTCGACATGTACCAGGCCGCGCGGGTCCTGGAAGAAACCGGCTTCTACGGGGTCATGATTCCTGATCACATTCCCGAGATGGCGGGAGACGGCCGGATCGGCTACGCCTACTCGATCGCGTACATGAAGGCGCACGCGGACCGGGCGAGAGCGGAATGCGCCGCCGCGTAAGTGTATAGCGGGCCGGGCGAGAGCAAAGTGCGCCGCCGCGTAAGCGTAAACGACTGTTCCTGACCTTGTCCGAGGAAGGACCGGCGCGCGTCATGGACGAACTGAACGACTTCCTTACCCACCTGATCATCGAACGTGGGCTGTCGCCGAACAGCTACGAGGCGTACCGCCGCGACCTGACTTCCTACAAGGATCACCTCGACCGGCGGGGGATCGCTTCCTTCTCGGTTGCGACGCGTCAGGACGTCCAGGGATTCATCGCATACCTGCGCCGGCGCGGCCTCGCGCCTTCGAGCATCGCGCGGCACGTATCGGCGGTCCGGATTTTCCACCGATTCCTCATCGGTGAAGGGCTGGCCACGGCCGATCCGACCGAACACGTCAGGGTGCCCAAGCAGCCCCGGCGCCTTCCCGTCGTCCTGAACCGGGAGGAGATCGGGAAGTTGCTCGAGCAGCCGGACCATACGACGTCGCTGGGACTGCGCGACCGGGCGATCCTCGAATTCATGTATGCTACCGGCCTGCGCGCGTCCGAGTTGCTGGATTTCAGGAGGCCCGATCTGCTCTTTGAATCGGGATTGGCGCGCATCTTTGGGAAGGGCGGCAAGGAGCGGCTGGTACCCGTGGGCCGCCAGGCGATCAACCTGATCAGGAACTACCTGCACAAGGTGCGTCCCGCCCTGGCCTCATCGAACAGCGGCGAGGTGCTCTTCCTGAACGCCCGGGGAGGCCGGCTGTCCCGCATGGGCCTGTGGAAGATCATGGATACCTACGTGGAGCTCGCCGGTTTCGAAAAGAAAGTCAGTCCCCATACCATGCGCCATTCCTTCGCCACCCATCTCCTGGAGGGCGGCGCCGATCTCCGCGCCGTCCAGGAAATGCTGGGTCACGTGGACATCGCCACGACGCAGATCTACACCCACGTGGACCGCAAATACCTCAAGGATGTGTACGCCCGGTACCATCCCCGGGGTTGATTCGCTGGGTGGGAACGAAACGTCTACGCAGTCATTTCGATTTGCTTCTGAATAGTACTGCGGTCCCGCCGCCCGCCAGGTAAGCCGCGGCGACGGCGAGTACGCAGCAGAAAAGGGCGAAGACATCACCGTACCGGGTGTAGAACGTGGGACCACTCCGGTTGGGATGGACTTCCGCGACCGTGGTCGTCGCTACCATCATGGGCGTGGTACCATACACCTCGCCGGTGGACGATATGAACCCCGATATGCCGGTGTTCGCCGCTCGGATGACGGGCATGCCGTTTTCCACGGCGCGCAGCACCGCCATGGAAAAATGCTGGGCAGGCGCGGATGAAGTCCCGAACCAGGCGTCATTGGTCATGACCACGAGCACGTTGGCGCCGTTCAGCGGGAATCTACGGACCAGGTCCGGGAAGATGGATTCGTAGCAGATGACCGTACCGATATGCATATCGAGACCGCTGAGGGGCATAACGGTCAGTTCGTCACCGGGCGTCAGATCGCCGATCGCGCCGGTCAACCCGGCAAGAAAGGAGAACAGACTCGGCATAGGCAGGTATTCGCCGAAGGGCACCAGGTGCATCTTGCTGTAGGAGCTGACGATCCCACGTTCTGGCAGCAGCAGGAAGGCACTGTTTAAGATGTCTCTTTCGCCCGAACGGAATCCCAGCGCGCCGGTAAGCATCGGCACCCCGGCCTCCTCGGTCAACGCATGCACCTGGTCATTGAACTGCTGATAGACCGGGCTTTCCAGGTAGAAGGTCATCGCCGTCTCGGGAAACACGATGAACTCGGGCTCCTGGGGCAGCACGGACCGGGTCAGGTCCCGGTACACGTCCACGGTCTGCTGGATGATGGATTCCGACCACTTCATGCCCTGTTCCTTGCTTCCCTGGACGACGGCCACCTTGACCGGGGGCGTCATTCGTTCCACGCCCCGCGCCTGCGAGATCGACCACCAGCCGAATCCCGTCGCGCCGATTACGGCCAACCAGGCCAGCGACATGGCGAACACCAGAGCGCGCCAGGTGGTGCGCTCGCGAAGGGCAATGAATACCATGGCCAGCGTCGCATTCAGCAGCATGACCAGGAAACTGACGCCGTAGACACCCGTGAATTTCGCGATCTGTATGACGGGAAGGACCTGGTGCTGAGAGTAACCCAGCAGTTCCCAGGGAAATCCCGTGAAAAGGTAGGTCTGAATGTATTCCAGGGCCGTCCACAGGGCGGCCGCGGACAACGGGAACAGGGGGGACTTCCAGTCGGCCCGCGCCGCGAATATACCGAAAATGAGGGCATACAGGGCGACGACGAGGGCCACGCCCGCCATGCTGACCAGACCCAGCGCCAGGTTCAGGCCGCCGTAATTCATGACGGTTTCCATGATCCAGTATACCTTGGCGACGCCTGACAGAAACGCGAATGCCAGGGCGATCAAAACCACCCTTGACATGGCGCCGTTCCGGCCGGCGTCGTGCAGGGCAATCATGACCGGCACGAACGCGATCCAGGCCAGGGGCCACCAGTCTACCTTGGGAATGCTGAGGAAGATGAACAGTGCGGAACAGCAAGCGAGCCCGAACCCGGCTATGGGCGATGCGGCGTGTAGTCGCTGAAGCAGGACCATGGAGGTTTTCTCTGCGGGATAAATGCGTCGTTTTAAGTGACTGAAATCAACACGCAATACGGTAGACTGTCAACTTAAAGAAGCGGTGTTCGCCGGGGATGCCGGAGTCAAAGGGGTTGACTGTTCGCCGTGCCGACAACTACATTCCTGCCGGCGTCCGGCCGGGGCGATCCGCCGCCGAAAGGGCCATGCCAATCCGTCCGGCGGCACGCACCGGATCGTCGGGACTACAGCAGGCAGGATGGCACGGAGTATCTGCACTTGGACCCCTTGCGAATAGCCGTAATCGGTGTCGGACGGCTCGGTGAAGCCCATGCCCGGGTGCTGGCGGGAATGCCCGGCGTGAAGCTTTCCGGCGTGTACGACATACGGGAAGATCGCGCGGAGGAGGTCGCGCGTCGCTACGGCACGAATGCGCTCGACAGCCTGTCGCGTGCCACGGAGGAATCGGACGCTGTCACCGTGGTCGTACCCACCACCGCGCACTACGAGGTGGCGTCATTCGTCCTGTCCCGGGGCATGCATACCTTCGTAGAGAAGCCGATCACCGCCACCGTGGAGGAAGCCGACCGGCTGATCGAACTGGCGGACACCGGGGACCTGGTGCTTCAGGTCGGACACATCGAACGGTTCAACGGCGCCTTCCTCGCCCTCGAGGGCATGGACATATCGCCAGGTTTCATCGAAGCGCACCGGCTGGCCTCCTTCGACCCCAGGGGAACGGACGTGTCCGTCGTCCACGACCTGATGATCCACGATATCGATCTCATCCTGCGTCTCGTCAAATCGGACCTGGAGTCGGTGGACGCCACGGGTGTCGCCGTGATTTCCAACCAGGTAGACATCGCCAACGCCCGCATGCGGTTCGCCGACGGATGCGTGGCCAACGTCACGGCCAGCCGCATCTCGCTGAAAAAGATGCGCAAAATGCGTATCTTCCTGCGCGATCATTATGTTTCGATGGACTTTCTGGCGGGCGAAAGTGAGATATACCGATTGTTAGACGATCCCGGTCAGGCCGGGAAGCGGGGTTTGAAAATACCCGTCCAGACCGGTGATGGACGAACACGGCATATCACGCGGCAGAAGACTTCGAAGAAGCGGAACGAGCCGTTGAAATCGGAACTCGCCTCCTTCGTCGCGGCGGTGCGTGGCGAGGCGCCGCCTCCGGTGACCGGCTTCGACGGCCGGGAAGCCCTGCGCGTTTCGCTGGCGGTAGTCGATCAGATCGACATCAGCAGCCGGTAAGGCAGGCATCCTCGTACGTTGCGGCGACGAGGTCAGGACTGGCCGGCAGGCATCCTCGTTCATCTCTGCAACGAGATCCGGTCCCGCCGGCAGACCGGACGAATTAGCAGAAGGAGGACAGACCTTCAGCATGAATATACGCGCCTTCGTCTTCGCTGCACGAAGCTATACGCCCATCCCGCTCGTCGCCGCCGTGCTGGTCATGGCCGAGCCCGGACCGATGACCTTCGTAGGAGGCGGCCTGCTGGTCCTACTCGGGGAATCCATACGCCTGTGGGCGGTCGGCTATGCCGGCTCAGCCACCCGTACCCGACACGTTGGCGCGCCTTCGCTCATCACCAACGGTCCTTATGGACGGGTACGCAATCCGCTATACGTCGGCAACTTCGTGCTGAGTCTCGGCCTATGCATCATGGCTTGGGCCTGGATGCCCTACATGCTCGGAGTTTTCCTTGCCGCCTTCGGTGTGCAATACGGTCTCATCGTATCGCTGGAGGAAGAAAGCCTGCGAAAAACCTTCGGCGCGCAATACGAAGCGTACCTGACCGAGGTTCCCCGCTTCCTGCCTCGAATCTCCGAGTACGCCGCGGGCGAACCTGCGACTTACGATTTCGCAGCCGCCCTGCGCAGCGAGAGACGGACTTTCCAGTCCACGGCCGTGGTCATGGCTGCCATCGCCGCGCGCTGGTATTGGGGTTAGTCCGAGCTAGAGGTTGGCGGCGCTACGGATTCTTATCCACGCCGCTCAGGCTGTTCAGGGTCCGTTCATGCATCGTGCAACGGATGGTATCGGAGTCCTGGCCGGGCGGGCCGGGCAGTCGGGACGACGCCGATCCGGGTGGATCCTCCGAACCGTCGGTGGCCCCGGCGTCCTGCTGCTTGACGGATCGCCTTTGTACCGTGACACCCGCGTTCCCGTGTAGGAGGCTGAGCAGAGCGATGAGCGCTACGAGGAGGACGACGGGCCACCAGGGTACGCTGAACAGCATGCGGACCGAATCCGATCCGGCGTGGAACAGCAGTCCGTACATGAAGATGGGACCGAGGATAATCAACAAGGCAACCCCCACGACGCATATCACTTGCGACCAGGCCGGGTTGCGCTGAAGAAACCTCGATAGTTGCGATATGTCGTGCTTTCTCTTCATGAGTCGTTCCGTTCGGCGAATGGGTTCATTGTCATCGGTTACCCACCTCCCACCAGGGTGGATGCAGGTTAGTTTACGAAGAAAACAATCGGAATCGGCGAAGGTCCGCAGGGGGCCGGTACGCACGCCGGTACGTGCGCCGGAACCTCTTGACAATCCCGATCCTCGGACCTACTGTTACAGGTCAAAACTGACACGAACCGCATGAGCAGAGTCGGCCAACACGCCAACGTAATGAGGTATCCGTGCCTCGCACCGCCACGAAAACGCGCGAAACCCTGGAAACCCGTATCGAGCTGACCCTCAACCTCGAGGGCGAAGGCAAGCTTTCCGGAGAAACCGGCATCGGTTTCTTCGACCACATGCTGGGGAGTTTCGTGAAGCACGCGGGGTTCGACCTCGATCTTGCCTGTACCGGCGATTTGCATATCGACGATCATCACACGGTGGAAGACGTGGGGATCTGCCTCGGTCAGGCCCTTGCCAGGGCGATCGGCGACGGATCCGGCATTGCGCGATTCGGCCATGCCTACGCACCACTGGACGAGGCACTGGCCCGGGCCGTCTTCGACGTAAGCGGCAGGGCGCACCTGGAATTCGACGCCGATTTCACCCGGTCTTCGGTCGGCGATTTCAGCACGGAAATGGTGCGGGAGTTCTTCGGGGCCCTCGTCCACCACGGACGGGTCACCCTGCACATTGCCCTGCTCTCCGGCGTAAACGCGCACCACCAGGTCGAAGCGGTCTTCAAGGCGTCGGCCAGGGCCCTGCGCCAGGCCGTGGCCATGGATGACCGGGTATCGGGCGTGCCGTCCACCAAGGGCAGTCTCTAGCCCGCGGACGGTTAATCTGTCTTGCCGGCAGAAGACGTGAATTAAATCATGGCGTTATTGACGACGTGTATACCGCATATACATAAATGACGTGCGCCTGATACAGCTGCACAATAGACTCGGGACACCATGCACATCGACGAACTGGACACCCCGGCCTACGTGGCCGACCTGGACGTGATGGAGCGGAATATCGCGTCCATGGCGCAGCACTGCCGCAATCTCGGTATCGCCCTTCGATGCCATACCAAAAGTCACAAGATCCCTGAAATCGCCCACCGCCAGGTCCGGGCCGGAGCGATCGGCATCTGCTGCCAGAAACTAGGCGAGGCGGAAGTCATGGCCGCGGCGGGCATCGAGAACATCCTGGTCCCTTACAACATCGTGGGACCCCGGAAGGTGGAACGCCTTACCCGTGTAGCCAGACGTACCGAGATCACCGTGGCCGTCGACGACGTCATCACGGCACAGGGCATTTCGGACCGGGCGCTACAGGACGGATGCCGGGTCAACGTAATCATCGAGCTGGATACGGGTACGAAGCGTTGTGGCGTCCAGTCGCCCGAAGCGGCGGCGGACCTGGCCGAACGCATCATGGACCTGCGCGGTCTCGCATTCAAGGGCGTCATGATCTTTCCCAGTCCTATTGAAGCAAAAGGGTTCTTGCGTGAGACCGTCGAGCGGATCACGGAGAAGGGCATCCCCATCGAGATCATCAGCGGGGGCGGCACGGGTGGCGAGGAGAATTCGAAGGCTATGGGCTGCACCGAAACCCGCAGCGGTTCCTACATCTGGGAGGGCATGAGCCGCATCGGGAACTCCGGCATGCTCAACGCCGAGCGCTGCGCCTGCCGCATGATCGTCACCGTGGTGAGCGCTCCTACGCCGGACCGAATCATCATCGACGGCGGGATGAAGACCTTCGCCAGCTACCCGCCCACACCGTACGGCCATATCATCGAGCATCCCGAAGCGGAGATTTACGGCATGTCCGTGGAACACGGCCACGTGGACGTATCCCGGTGCGCGCATCGCTTCAAGGTCGGAGAGCGCCTGTCGGTCATTCCCCTGCACCAGGAAATGGCGCTGAACCTGCACGACGAACTCAACGGCGTACGGGGCGAGCAGGTGGAAGTCGTCTGGCCCGTCGCCGGCCGGGGCAAAGTGAAATAGCCACTGACAGTCTGGAAGGAGAAAACGATGTCGGAACACCACGGAAGGGAAGTCTGGCAAAGCCGCCTGGGCCTGATCATGGCCATGGCGGGCAACGCCATCGGCCTGGGGAATTTCCTGCGGTTCCCTGTCCAGGCGGCCGCAAATGGCGGCGGGGCCTTCATGATTCCCTATTTCGTCGCGTTCCTGGTCGTGGGCATCCCCATGATGTGGGTGGAATGGAGCGTGGGCCGGTTCGGAGGCAAGCATGGCCACGGCACCACGCCGGGTATCCTGTACCGCCTGTGGAAACACCCGGCGGCAAAGTACATAGGCGTCCTCGGCATCGCTGCGCCGGTGGCCTTCGCGCTCTACTATTCCTACGTACAGTCGTGGACCCTGGCCTACAGCTTCTTCTCGCTGACCGGCGAGTACTTCGGCATCAGCACCCAGGCGGAGATGGGCGCATTCCTGAGCAGCTTCCAGGGCGTCTCCGAAAGTGCCTACTTCAGCAGCGTCGCCACCGCCTACGTCTTCTTCCTTATCAATCTCGGTATCGTATTCTGGGTGCTGACCCGTGGCGTGGTTCGGGGCATCGAAACCCTGGCCAAGTTTGCCATGCCCATGCTGCTGATCTTCGCGATCGTGCTGGTGGCGCGGGTGCTTACCCTGGGCACGCCCGATCCGTCCATGCCGGACCAAAGCGTCATGGCCGGTTTCGCCTGGATCTGGAATCCGGATCTCAGCCGACTTTCGGAAGGCAGCGTATGGCTCGCGGCAGCGGGTCAGATATTCTTCTCCCTGGGCATCGGCATCGGCAGCATGCAGTGCTACGCGAGTTATGTCCGCGCCCGGCAGGACGTCGCCCTGACCGGATTGACCACCTCCATGAGCAACGGCTTCGCCGAGGTGGTACTGGGCAGTTCCATCGCCATTCCCGTAGCCGTGGCCTTCTTCGGCGTCACCGCCACCGAGGCCATCGCGACCGGCGGATCCTTCGACCTGGGCTTTCAGTCCATGCCCCTGATCTTCCAGCAACTGCCCCTGGGCCAGTTCATCGGGACGCTGTGGTTCGGTCTGCTCTTTTTCGCCGGCATCACATCGACGGTAGCGCTGACGCAACCGCCCATGGCCTTCCTCCAGGACGAAATGGGCTGGCCGCGTAAGAAGGCGGCCATGGTCGTAGTCTCCTTCCTTTTCATCTTCGGAAACTTCATCGTCTTTAACATCGAGCATGGCGTCATCGACGAGCTTGATTTCTGGATTGGGACCGTGGGACTGGTCGTATTTTCCTTCCTCGAGATCATTATATTCGCCTGGATTTTCGGCATGGACAAGGCATGGGAGGAGATCAACGAAGGTTCGGCAATCAAGATTCCACGGATATTCTACTACATGATCAAGTACGTCACGCCCGTTTCGCTTGCGATCCTGCTCGTCGTTTGGACCTACCAGGCGGGATTCGATTTGCTCCTGCTGCGCAACGCCAACCCGGAGGACATGCCCTTCCTGCTGATGACGCGCGGCATCATCGTGGGATTGATCCTGGTCGGCGTATTGCTGGTCAGACGGGTCTCTAAAAACTGGGGCTGATCCCTTAATTCGCGGGATTGAATGTGTAGACCGCCATGAGCAGGCATAACGAAGAATACCAGAGCATCGGCTTGCCTCCCGGCATCATCCGCCTGAGTCGTAACGAGAATCCTATCGGGCCCTCGCCCGGCGTCATCGAAGCGGTGAAGGCAAGGTGCGCCCGGATCAATCGCTACGAAGACGCTGACCAGATCGCACTCTTCCGCAAACTGGCGGAACTGCACGGCGTGCCCCACGATGAGCATCTCGCCCTTCCCGGGGTGGATTCGGACGGTGCGTGGATCCGCGTAGGCGACGGCTCCGAACACCTGATGCACGCCATCGCCCGCGCCTTCCTGTCCGCGGGAGACGAAGTGATCGAGCCCGACCCCTCCTTTGGACTCATGTCCCGGTACGCGGAGCAGTGTGGCGGCCGCGCCGTGCGCACGCCTTTGACTGCGGATTACGTTTATGACCTGGATGCCATGGAAGGTGCCGTCAACGAACGGACCCGCATGGCCGTCATCACCAACCCGAACAATCCCACGGGGACGATCCTCACCCACGACGAGCTGTCACGCTTTGTCGCCGGCCTGCCGGAACGGGTGATCGTCCTGGTGGACGAAGCCTACGCGGATCTGGTGGAGGATTGCGCATGCGCCGATGGCGCCGCCCTGGTCCGGGAGTTCGAGAACGTCTTCGTGGTACGCACCTTCTCTAAAGGGTACGGCCTGGCGGGATTCCGTTTGGGTTACGGCCTGGCGCAACCTCATATGATGAAGCGCGTCCGCGCGTTCCATGGCGGAACACCCAGCGCCATGGTCATGACCGCGGGCATTGCCGCCCTCGACGATCCGGATCATGTATCACGGACCCGTGCCGCGGCGAGTGCCTCCAAGGCACTGTACTACGCGGCGTGCGCTGAACTCGGACTCGAGTATGTCCGCAGCGAGGCGGCCTTCGTCCTCATCAGGGTGGGAGACGCCGCGGCCGTTGTCGACGCCCTGGCGAAGCGCGGCATACTCGTCATCGACGCCGAATCCTCATGGAAGCTGAAGGGCATGATCAGGGTTTCGTACGGCAACGAACGGGAAAGCCGGATATTCGCCGAGGCGCTGCGGCAGATTTTGTGCTGACGCGCCGGCGAAGACGTGCTCCACCCCCTCCGTAGCGTTATAAACAAACCGCAATCCAAATCGAAAGGCACACGATGCCCGTATCCGAACTGTGTTTCACCCCGGCGACCGATCTCGTACGAATGATACGTAAGAAGGACGTATCGGTAACCGAAGTCATGGAAGCCCATCTCGCGCAGGTCGACCGGGTGAACCCCGTCGTGAACGCCATCGTCACCTATCATCCGGAACAGGCGCTGGATGGCGCTCGGAAAGCCGACCAGGCCATTGCGCGCAACGAAGCTCAGGGCCCGCTATTCGGCCTGCCCATCGCCCACAAGGACCTGGTATCAACCAAGGGAGTCCGGACGACTTTCGGTTCACCAATCTTCCAGGATTTCATTCCGGGACAAGACGAACTGATCGTGGAGCGTTTGAAAAAGGCCGGAGCGATTTCCTTCGGCAAGACCAACGTGCCGGAATTCGGCGCCGGTTCGCAGACTTTCAATCCAGTTTTCGGGGCGACCCTCAATCCATACGACACGTCCCGGACCTGCGGCGGAAGCAGCGGGGGCGCCGCGGTGGCGCTCGCCTGCGGCATGCTGCCCATTGCTGACGGGAGCGACATGGGCGGCTCGCTGCGCAACCCGGCCAGCTTCTGCAACGTGGTGGGGCTGCGGTCCGCGCCGGGCCGCGTGCCGCGGTGGCCGGCGATCAATGCCTGGGGTAAGCTCAGTGTCCAGGGACCTATGGCTCGAACGGTCGAGGACGCCGCCCTCATGCTCAGCGCCATAGCGGGTCCCGATCCTCGCGCACCGCTTGCCATCCGCGAACCGGGCCGTGCATTCGCCCTGCCCCTGGAACGCGATTTCAAGGGGGCGACCGTCGCCTGGAGCATGGACTTCGGCGGGCTGCCCGTGGATCCCGAGGTCACCTCGGCCATCGAAGCGAAGCGCCAGATATTCGACGATCTCGGGATGACCGTCGAGCCTGGTCAGCCCGATTTCACCGAAGCCGACGAGGTATTCAAGACGCTGCGGGCGTGGAGCTTCATCCAGGGTTACGGCGATCTCCTCGAGACGCACCGCGACCAGATCAAGGACACCGTCATCTGGAATCTCGAGGCCGGCTTCGCCCTTTCAGGTCCGCAGATCGCCCGCGCGGAAGTGGACAGGACCACCCTGTACCACCGGGTCCGCAGGTTCATGGAGCGCCACGATTTCATGGTCTTCCCCGTCAGTCAGGTTCCTCCTTTCGACGTGAATACGCCCTATCCCACGGAAATAGACGGCGTGCGGATGGAAACCTACATTGACTGGATGAAGTCGTGCTACTACGTCACCGTCACGGGACTGCCCGCCATTTCCGTTCCCTGCGGATTCACTTCGTCGGGGCTCCCCGTGGGACTGCAGATCGTCGGCCGGCACGAGGACGAGTTCGGCGTCCTGCAACTCGCCCACGCCTTCGAACAGGCAACACAGACGTATAGAAAGCGCCCGTCGGTGGCCGAGGCATGAGCGGGCTCGGCGCATTGCCCATACCGAACTGCAATGCCACGGACGGACCGATCTGAATCACCGCGTTCGGCCATCTCACGCTTTGCCATCATTCGTTCTGCCATTATTCATTCTGCCATTACTCGTCTTGTCCCGTTCAGTCGGTTATCACCATGTCCAATAAGGCGGAAGTCGTCATCTGCGGGGCGGGCATTGCAGGCGTGTCCGCTGCGTACCATCTCTCCCTGCGCCATGGCGTGCGGGACATCGTACTCGTCGATGAAAGACCGCCTCTCTCCCTGACCAGCGCCTACGGGACCGAGGCCTACCGAAACTGGTGGCCCGATCTCCCCATGTTCCGGTTTATGGACCGGAGCATCGGCCTGATGGAGGAGCTCGCCCGGGAGAGCAATAATGCGATCCGAATGAACCGTAGGGGATACGTTTTCCTCACAGGTGACGAGAACCGCGTTCAGGAACTGACAGAAGAAGCGGACGCTGTGTCCAGCCTGGATGGAGGCGCCTTGCGTGTACACCGCGACGCCGGATCGTATGTTCCGTCACGGCCGGAAGGCCTGGAACCGGATCTGACGGGCGCCGATCTGCTGCTGGATGAGGATGCGGTGAATACCCTGTTTCCATTTATCACGGACGATGCAGTCGCCATGCTGCACGTTCGCCGCTGCGGATGGCTGGATGTACCGTCCCTCGGCCGGTGGATGCTGGACCGCATCGCATCCCGGGGCGGCAGGCTCGTTCAGGACAGGATTTCGCGGGTCGTGACAGTAAACAACCGGGTCAGGGGCGTGACGCTGGAATCAGGATCGGTCCTCGAAACAGGTAAATTCGTCCTCGCGGCCGGTCCACTGGTACCTGAAGCCGGCCGGATGCTGGGACTGGATATCCCGGTCTTCATGGAACTGCACGGCAAGGTCGTCGTGGAAGACCGGGCCGGCGTACTTCCGCCCGAGGCGCCCATGTTGATCTGGACGGACCCCATCGAGCTGGTCTGGGACAATGATGAGCGTGAGACACGCTCTGCGGATCCTGCCACGCGCTACCTCACCGAACCCTTCCCCGGGGGGCTCCACATCCGTCCCCGGTTCAGGGACGGTAAACAGACCTTTCTGGGCATCTGGACTTACGATATCAAGCCGAGGAAGGCTGAATTCCCGCTCGAGTTCGACCCGGCCTACCCGGTGATCATCCTGCGCGGACTCGCCCGGATGATCCCGGGGATGCGCGCGTATTTCGAAACGGCCGACGCTATGCAGGTCGACGGCGGGTACTACTGCAAGACGGTGGACAACCGGCCGCTGATCGGACCACTGCCCGTCGAAGGCGCATATATCGCAGGCGCGCTTTCCGGCTACGGTGTGATGGGTTCCCAGGCCGCGGGAGAACTGATCGCCGCCCAGGTCACCGGCGCGGCACTGCCTGATTATGCGGAGGACTTCTCCTTCGGTCGTTTTGACGGCCTGTCGTCCGACGACATGTTGAAAATGCGCGACGCGACCAGGGGGCAGCTGTAGGTATGGATGTATGGATGTGTGCTGTCCCATGGCGGACCCGGCCGGACTGCCTGTGGTGTTAAATCACCAGAGAACATGTTGTGCGGCGCTCAAACGACATTTTGTATTGGTCCCCCGTCCCGCTCATGGTATAATCAGTCAGCACTTTCCCCAGGCAAAACCCGATACCTCGACAATCGGAAATACCAGTCTGAACCGGAGCTTACATGCCTGCACCTGACTACGACCTGCTCATACGCGCCGGCCGCGTGTTCTGCGCGGAAACCGGTCTCGACGGACCGGGCGCCGTGGCTGTGAAAGACGGGCGCATAGCGGCATCCGGCCCCGGGGTCGAGGGTACCGCCGCCATGGTTTACGACTTCCCCGACGCCCTGGCGTTGCCCGGACTCGTGGACCTGCACGCCCATCCCGCGCGGGGCGGTTCGCGTTACGGCGTGGATCCCGATGTCCATTTTCTTTCCCGGGGTGTTACGACCGTCATGTCCCAGGGGGACGCGGGCGCCGGAAACTGGCCGGCGTACCGGGAACGTGTGATCCGGGCCTGCAGGACGCGGGTACTGCTCGCCATCAATTTATCGATTCATGGTGAATCCCATCCGGACGGCTGCTTTCCCGACCTGGACGCCGCGGACATGGACGCCTGCGTTTCCGCCATCGAATCGGGGGGCGGGGATATATGGGGTATCGCGGCGAACACGGGACCCAGCAATCCCACGCCGCCCAGGGAGATCATGAATCGGGCATTGGAAGCCTCCGAACGATCGGGTAAGCCCCTACTGGTCGGTACGCGCCTTTCCAGCGACTGGTCTCTCGACGACCAATTGCCCCTGCTGCGCGCCGGGGACGTGGTGACTTACTGCTTCAACGATTTTCCGGAGAGCGTCGTTAAGGACGGCAGGATCCGGGCCAGCGTGCGCGACGCCCGCGAACGGGGCGTAATCTTCGATATCGGCCACGGCATGCGGTCATTCAGCTTCGCGGTCGCCGAGGCGGCCATCGCGGACGGATTCCTGCCGGATACGATATCCACCGACCAGTACAGCCGTCACGTGGGGAGCAGCCCGCAGCACGACCTGCCCAGAACAATGTCCAAGCTGATCGCCGCGGGGATGTCGGAACGCGACGCGCTCCCACGTATGACGAGCCGTCCCGCGGAAGTGCTGGGATTGAAGGGCGAGGTCGGCACCCTGCGCGCCGGCGCCTGCGGCGACGTGGCGTTGCTGCGTTGGAACGAACATGCTCCTCCGCTGCGCGACGTGGACGGCCTAGAGCGGCCCGGCGGATGCTGGGAACCCGTGCTCGCCGCCCGGGCGGGCGTAGTCTGACATTACGCACGCAATGTGCGACTGCGGCGCGAGCGGGTTTACCAACCACGCCGCCCGGGCGGGTATCATGTAGGCGGATCGGCCGGCTACCGGAAAGCAGATCACGCAGTTCAGATCCATGCTCAACCCAGGCTAATCCAACCGGCCACACCGATGAGGAGATTTCAACATGGTATATGGATCGGGAGACTTTACCTACGAGCTCGTCGAAGGCTGGGGAGGCGGAGCCGCAGGCCGGGACCTCGGGGTGGTATCCTCCATGGCCGTGGATTCGCAGGACCGCGTCCACGTCATCGACCGGGAACCGGATCCGGCCGTCGTCGTTTACGACCGCGACGGGCGATTCCTGTACGACTGGGGGCAGGATATCTTCAAGGTGCCCCATTCCATCTGGATCAGCGAGGACGACATCATCTACATGACTGACGTCGAGCTGCATACCGTCATGGCCTTCACCCTCGATGGGAAGATGCTCTCCATGCTCGGAACGCCTGACAGGCCGGGTGAACTCGGCCAGCCGTTCAATGCGCCAACCTGGGCGGTGCTCGGTCTGGATGACGACCTTTACGTGACCGACGGCTACGGCCAGAGTTACGCGCACCGTTTTACGACGGCGGGAGAGCGGCTCTGTACATGGGGCGGCCACGGCAACGAGGCGGGACAGTTCGACACGCCCCACTGCGTCCGCGTCGACAAGGATGGCCGCGTCCTGATCGTGGACCGCGGCAACTCCCGGGTACAGGTATTCGACGCCAACGGCGGCTTCCTCGAATCGTGGGACCATTTGCTGGCCGCCAACGACCTGTATATCGACCCAGACAACGTGGTGTACCTTGCCGAGGCGCCCGGCAGGGTCAGCATACTCAACCTGGATGGCGAGGTACTGTCGCAGTGGGGCAACCGGGACGGGAAGTCCGGGCTGTTCGTGGACGCGCCCCACGGGATCTGGGTGGACTCCCATGGTGATATCTACGTGTGCGAAGTACCCTTCGCGCATAACCGCATTCAGAAATTCCGGCGGGTGTAGGATTCCACAGGCACCGACCTATGAATCTGCAGGCCGCCGACCCTTGATTCTGCAGGCCGCCGTCAGCGGGCGGGTCCACATGCGTCGCGGAGTGGCACAAGGAAAGGCTCATAGCATTTGAACTGGCTCGTTCCACTTCTGTTGGGTCTCGTCGTCACCTGGGCGGCGGCCTGTGGGAACGGCGATGACAATCCCATCTCAAAAACACCTGCACCGGATCCTCCCGCCGACGTCAATAAGGCGGGAAACGTCGTCTTCAGTCCGGGTGGGGTCGAATCCGCCGCGCAGTGGGGTTCGGATGACTTTGAACTGGGGGCCGTTGCCGTTGCCGGCGATACGCTTACAGTTACCGTATCGTATAGCGGCGGATGCAGAACGCACCGGTTCACGCTCGTTGCCGCCGACGGCTTCCTGGAATCGGATCCCGTACAGCTCGAAGTCGCCATTGCCCACGACGCCGACGGCGACCCGTGCGAGGCATACCCCACGGAAGACTGCCATTTCATCCTCGATCCGATCAAGGCGCGGTACAAGGCGTCCTACGGACCCGGGCCGGGCGCCGTCGTCCTCAGGCTCGATCGCGCCACGGGCGCACCGCTCATCTATGAGTTCGATTAACCGAGCCCGGGTAGCGCGTTGCGGCGAGGCGTCGACAAACTCAGTCCGGGGTGGCGCGTTGCGATGAGGCGTCGAAAAACTCAGTACGGGGTGGCGCGGTGCGATGAGGCGTCGATTTCCGGTAACCTGATGAGGAGCGTACGATGGCATTCGAAATCCTGGAACAAGGCATGATCGCCCGGCAGCCGACCACCGGGCCGGACGCAGTCGCGGCATGCTCCCGCTGCGTGGTCACCGCGGAAAGCAACCTGGTCTGTTCTTTCGCCGTACAGGAAGCGCTCGGTCAGAATGACTTCAAGCAGGTCATCGTCCATTCAGACGACGGCGGCCGAACGTGGACTAAGCCCGCCTATATGTGGCCCCATCTGCACGACGATTTCGCGCACATCGGTTCTATAAGCAAGGCGCCGGACGGAACCTGCTTCATCACGGGCATTCGCATCCCCATCGACTCCCCCGGCGAATCGTTCTGGCTCGACGAAACCCAGGGCATCAAGCAGAACGCCATGTTCTGGGCGTCCTCGGCGGACCAGGGACTAACCTGGACCGACCCGGTTCCCATCGACCTGCCCGCCGCCGGTTCGGCCGAAGCGCCCGGCGCGCTCACCGTGACCCGCGACGGATCGTGGATCTGCTGCTATTCGCCTTACAACACCTTTGATCCCGACGTGGAAGTGGACCGTAACCGGGTGGTTTACCTGCGTAGCGAGGACCGGGGCGCTACCTGGCAACATGGATCGATGCTGCGTTTCGACGACGCCGGATCTACTGCCGCCGAGGCTTGGGTTGTGGAACTGGCCGATGGCCGGCTCCTCGGCGCGTGCTGGCAAATCGCGCCGCACGGCAAGCCGGACTATCCCAACGCGTACGCCCTGTCCCATAACGGCGGCCTGTCGTGGACGCCCACCCGCTCCACGGGCACAATGGGCCAGTCCATATCCCTGACCGCCCTGGCGGACGGAAGTGCGCTGATGGCATACAACCAGCGCCAGCACGGAGAACCGGGAATCCGCCTCGCCGTCGCCCGGCCCGCGGACGATGACTTCGGTATCGAAGCGGATGAGCTCGTCTGGAAGGCTGAGGTGCGGACGCAAAGTGACTCCTCCGGCGAACATGACGAGTGGCAGGACTATTCCTTCGGCGAACCCGCGGTGACCGTCCTTCCGGACGGCGCGTTTCTGGTCGTCTTCTGGCTCATCCAACCCGATGTCCGGGGCATCGGCTACGTCAAGGTAAAGTAGCGCCGTGTCCAGCACCCGGATCATACTGGGCTCCCTGATCGCGGCGTCGGTACGCCACGGCATTTTCACGATCGCCTTGCCCTGGCTTATCCTGTACCAGGCCGCCGGCATGGAGGAGATGGGATTCGATTCCGGTTATCCGGCTGCGGGATCGGTGTTCATCCTCCTGGGCGCGGCACTCTATATCCGCGCCTTCGCCGAACGTCTTCGCATGACCGCCATGGTGGCCGCGTCCAGCGAAACCTTCGAGGATAGTGGCGCGAAGGATCCTCGCCCGGTCTGGTCCGAAGGGATCCACGGATGGTCTCGCAATCCCCTGCAACTCGGCGTCGTCGTCATCCTGTTCGGAGAGTCCCTCGCCTTCGAATCGCTCTTGTTGCTAGTCTACGCGGCGCTGTATTGGACCTGGACGACCCTGTACCTGATCATCGCCGAAGAGCCAGTCCTTAGACGCACACTGGGTGACGAATATACCGCATACTGCCGCCATGTCCCGCGCTGGTTTCTACCATTTCGATTCCGCAAGCCGGCCTGATTCTCCACGCTGAGAGATTTCCTCCAATCGACACGATTCTCGTCGGCCTTCCATATTACACCATACAATTCATGCCATTTTGGCAGTTCTGCCATTATGGCATATCTGGTTATTTTCATTCCGGTCTAGCAAACGGAAACTGCCTTCCGGTTATGTCGAAACCCCCGGAAACGCGGGGATAACACTCCATGGCACACGTTTTGCAATCTATAGGGTGTGTAATGCGTGGGGATAGGGACTGGAGCTGGGACTGAGCGCATACACATACAGATAAATTGAAAACGAGCGAGGAGGCAAAGGGCATGAGAACAGACAAACTGACCCAGAGATCGATGGAAGCGCTTCAGATCTCCCAGGAGATCGCACGAGGTCGAAACCACAACCGATTGGAGCCCGTCCACCTGGCGCTGGCACTGCTTGATCAAGACGAAAGCCTGGCGGCCACGTTGCTGAAGAAGTCGGGAACGGATCCGGCTCGAGTCCGGGAGGGACTGGAAGCCGTCCTGGCCAAACTTCCCCGGGTGACCGGGGACGGCGCGTCACTATACGCATCCGACGCTTTCCAGCGTGTACTGGACGAAGCGCTGAAGGAGGCGCAGGGACTGAAAGACGAATACATCAGCGTGGAGCACCTGCTCCTCGCGCTGTTGAAGGACGGCGGGGAGACCGGCCGCGCCATGAAGGATGCGGACGCTCACCGCGACGGCATATTGAAAGCCATGCAAGCGGTCCGTGGAAACCAGCGCGTCACCAGCCAGACGCCGGAATCCGGCTACCAGGTCCTGGAAAAGTTCAGCATGGACCTGA
The DNA here is from genome assembly GCA_951812955.1 of uncultured Gemmatimonadota bacterium. Taxonomy (GTDB): domain Bacteria; phylum JAAXHH01; class JAAXHH01; order JAAXHH01; family JAAXHH01; genus JAAXHH01. Next base: position 1,307,333 of record OX638340.1, read on the forward strand.
CCGAACAGGCCCGGGAAGGCCGGCTCGACCCGGTCATCGGACGCGACGAGGAGATCCGGAGGGTGATCAAGGTGCTGTCCCGGCGGACCAAGAACAATCCTGTGCTCATCGGCGAGCCCGGCGTGGGAAAGACGGCCATCGTGGAGGGACTGGCCCAGAAGGTCGTGGCCGAGGACGTGCCGGAATCCCTAAAGGGACGCAAGGTGATCAGTCTCGATATGGGCGCCATGCTGGCCGGGGCCAAGTTCCGCGGCGAATTCGAGGAACGATTCAAGGCCGTGCTGAAGGAGGTGGAGGAGGCCGCGGGCGACATCGTCCTGTTTATCGATGAACTGCACACCATCGTCGGCGCGGGGGCCGCGGAAGGCGCCGTGGACGCCTCCAACATGCTCAAGCCGGCGCTGGCGCGGGGGACGCTGCGCTGCGTGGGCGCTACGACCCTGGACGAATACCGCAAACATATCGAGAAAGACGCCGCGCTCGAAAGGCGGTTCGCACCGGTATTCGTCGGTGAACCTTCCGTTGAAGACACCGTGTCCATACTGCGCGGACTCAAGGAGCGCTACGAGATCCATCACGGGGTGCGCATCCGGGACAGCGCGCTGGTCACGGCGGCGACCCTGGCGGAGCGTTACATCAGCGACAGGTTCATGCCCGACAAGGCCATCGACCTGATCGACGAGGCCGCGGCGAACCTGCGCATGGAAATCGACAGCATGCCGGCCGAACTGGACGACCTCGAGAAGCAGATCCGACAGCTTGAAATCGAGCGTGAAGCCGTAAAACACGAAAACGACGCGGAAGAGCGGCTCAAGCCATTGGTTAGCCGGCTGGCCGACCTGGAAGAACAGCGTAACGCCCTGCGGGCGCACTGGCTCGCCGAGAAAGAGATGGTAAAAACAATCCAGGAGATCAAGGAAAAGACCGAGCAGCTCAAAATCGAGGCCGACCGGGCCCAGCGAGCCGGAGACTACGAACGGGCGGCCCGTATACAGTACGGTGAGCAACGGGAGCTTGACAGCCGGCTCGAAGAGAAAAACCTGGCGCTTACCGAGTTACAGCAGGAACGCCGGATGCTCAAGGAGGAAGTGGACGAGGAGGACATCGCCCAGGTCGTTTCCAAGTGGACCGGGATTCCGGTCAACCGCCTGGTCGAAGGCGAGGTCGAGAAGCTGGTCCGGATGGAGTCTCGGCTACACAGGCAGGTGGTAGGCCAGGATGAGGCCATCGCCGCCGTTTCCAACGCCGTCAGACGAAGCCGGGCCGGTCTGGGTGATGGCGACAGGCCCATCGGGTCCTTCCTGTTCCTCGGACCCACCGGCGTGGGCAAGACCGAACTGGCCCGGGCCCTGGGAGAGTTTCTATTCGACGACAGGAACGCGATGGTGCGCGTCGACATGTCCGAGTACATGGAGCGCCATTCCGTCGCCCGGCTCGTCGGCGCCCCACCCGGTTACGTGGGTTACGAGGAAGGCGGCCAGCTGACCGAAGCGGTGCGTCGCAGGCCTTACCAGATCGTGCTGCTTGACGAGATCGAGAAGGCACATCCCGACGTGTTCAACATGCTGCTGCAGGTCCTCGACGACGGAAGGCTCACGGACGGCCAGGGACGCACGGTGGATTTCAGGAACACCGTGATCATCATGACTTCCAACATCGGGACGGAGTTCATCGGCGGTCACGATGCGTCCCGAGACCAACAGGTGCGGACGGACGTGATGAATGCGGTGCGTTCCCATTTCTGCCCCGAATTCATCAATCGACTGGAGGAGATCATCATCTTCCACCCCCTGGACCGGGATCACATCCGGGAGATTGTCCGCATTCAGATTCGCGAACTGCAGGAACGCCTGTCGAAACAGGCCGGATTGACGCTGGAACTGGCGCCCGAGGCCGAATCGCTGCTAGCCGATGAGGGGTACGAGCCCCAGTACGGCGCGCGGCCCCTCAAGCGGGTTATACGCAAGTTCGTTGAGAACCCGCTGTCCATGGCACTGCTCGAAGGCAGGTTCCGTGAAGGGGATGCGATCCGGGCCATCCGCGAGGGCGACCGCCTGGACTTTGTCCGCCAGGATGCTTCGGCAGCCGCATAAATCGGGCTCAGGGGTTCGTTGCCGGCCGCCTCATAGTGTGGTCACCTGGGATCGTATTCGGCCGCCTCGCAGTGGACACCGGGCATCGTACCTGGTAGCAGGTACAATTGAATTGACTGCGGATTGGCGAATGTTCATCTTAATCTGACGGAAATTGCATACCGTAACAGGTCTAACGGGCGATCGACAACCTCCACGGTTCAAAGGCTGCCGCATAATATGAATAGGCGATCCTTTCTACAAAAATCCGCCGGAGTGACCAGCGCGGGTATCTTGGCGGGATTCGGTAACCGGACCGAATTCGCTACCGGCCAGACGGCCGATCCGTACGGGCCATCAGGGTCCGTCACGGATGTTGCCGGAATCAAAGTCGGACACTTCACCGATACGCGGCGACCCACGGGCTGCACGGTAATCCTGGCTGAAGACGGCGCCGTGGGCGGAGTGGACGTCCGTGGAGGCGCGCCAGGCACTCGGGAAACCGATCTCCTGGATCCTGTGAACATGGTGCAGCATGTCCACGCTGTCGTCCTGTCCGGAGGCAGCGCCTATGGCCTGGACACGGCCACGGGCGCGATGCGTTATCTCGAAGAGAAATCCATCGGCTTCGACGTGCGCATTGCCCGGGTGCCGATCGTTCCCGCGGCGATCCTCTTCGATCTAGGCATCGGTGGCAAACCCCATATTCGTCCCGACGCAGAAGCCGGCTACCAGGCCTGCGAAGCCGCAACGCACGGTCCGGTGGCCGAGGGCAGTGTCGGGGCGGGAGCGGGTGCCACGGTGGGTAAGATGTCCATCGGTGCACCAGGCACGCGCACGTCCATGAAAAGTGGCATAGGCAATGCGTGCTTCACCATGCCTGACGGGCTCAGGGTCGGCGCCATCGTTGCGGTGAATGCCGTGGGCGATGTGTACGATCCGGACACGGGGAGTGTGCTCGCCGGCGCGAGGATGCCGGATGGGTCCGGATTCGTCCAGATAGTCCGGCGGATCCGTGAGTCGGGGTCTCTTAGGTTGGAGACGCCGCCGGGAAATACGACCATCGGTGTGATCGTGACCAATGTCGGGCTGACCAAGACCCAGGCCAACCGGATCGCCCAGGTCGGGCACGACGGACTGGCCCGCGCTATCAATCCATCCCACCTCCAGGCGGATGGAGACACCCTTTTCGCCATGGCCACCGGGACCTGGGAGGGCGACGTAAACCTGTCTCTGGTATCCATCCTTGCGGCGGAAGCCGTCACCCGGGCCATCATCCGCGCCGTGGTGACAGCCGATGGGCTGCCCGGGTATCCTTCCTATTCGGACTTGAACAATGGCTGACCGTGGGTCCGATGGCCGTGGTGCACCGCCCGTTACGAACGATTACCCACGGAAGAACACGTACCCGTTCCCGTACCCTGAAGCGTTCCCGTACTCTGAAGTGTTCCCGTACACTGAAGCGTTATGTCCCCCTATGTAACCGCCCTCCTCGTCTATTCCATTTTCCTCATGGTGATCGGCTGGTGGACGTCGCGGTCGGTACGCCGCGCCGAGGACTTTTTCGTGGCCGGCCGGCGGCTTTCTCCCGTCCTGCTGTTTTCCACGCTACTGGCCGCTAATCTGGGCGCAGGATCTACAGTTGGCGCCACCGGCATAGGATATACACACGGACTGTCCGCGTGGTGGTGGGTGGGATCGGCGGGGATCGGCAGTCTCATCCTGGGATTGACCGTCGGGCCCCGCATGTGGCGCGTGGCAAAGGACCACGACCTGTACACGGTCGGAGATTTTCTGGAGCACCGGTATAGCCGCAGTGTCCGGGGTCTCATCGCGGTACTGTTATGGTTCGGTTCCCTGGCGATCCTGGCCGGCCAGTTCATTCCCCTTGCCTGGATCCTCAACCTGGTCCTGGGCATCCCGAAGTACGTCGCCTGCCTGGCCGGCGGCGCCGTGGTGGTCGTGTATTTCACCTTCGGGGGCCTGACGTCCACGGCCCGGGTCAACATGGTCCAGCTGGTGGTGAAAATCTCCGGTTTCGTCCTTGCTTTTCTCCTGATCGTCTCAGGGGGCGATCTCCTGTCCGCCGAAGGCGTGGCGAAGGAAGGATTCACGACCTGGTTCGGAGACGATCCGTCCCGTATCTGGGCCTACTTCATCGTCCTCGTTCCCGCCTTTATCGTTTCGCCGGGCCTTCTGCAGAAGATCTACGGCGCAAGGGACGCCAGGGCGGTCCGGCGTGGTGTCTGCACGAATGCTGTCGCCCTGATGCTCTTTGCCTTCATTCCCGCACTGCTCGGCATGGCGGCCTACCACGCCTTCCCTGCCCTGCCCTCGCAGGACCTGGCGCTGCCCCGCCTGCTGATGGACGCCCTCCCCTTCTGGATCGGCGGACTGACCCTGGCGGCCGTGTTCTCCGCGGAGATCAGTTCGGCGGACGCCGTGCTCTTCATGCTGACGACCTCTCTGAGCCGGGACCTGTACCAGACCTATATCGAACCCGGCGCTTCCGAGCAACGGATGCTGACCGTCAGCCGGATCACGGCCGTCGTCGCGGGGCTCGCGGGCGTCGTCCTGGCGGCCGTGCTGCCGGACGTCATCACGGCACTGACCATTTTCTACAGCATTCTGTCCGTGGCCCTCTTCGTACCCCTTATTGCGGGGCTGTATTCCAGAAAGCCGAATGCCGCGGGCGCACTGGCGACGATCATCGGTTCCGTTCTCGTGATGACCCTCGTACATCTGGCCACGGACGGGAGTGGAACCGGAGGCGTATCTCCCGCGACCTGGGGCATCGGTACGGCCGTTGCGATTATGGCACTGCACATGGTGTACCGGCGTGACGCAGAACCGGCAGGATGACGTTGGTATCTATTCTGTTTATGCAAAAGACTCGAATTTCAAACGGGCGTAACTGGTAACTCAACCAATCGAAGGAGGAAGACATGCTGAATGACCTGCGGGGCGTGATCCCCCCGGCAACCACACCATTCTCGCGGGACGGAGACGTGGACCTCGGGGCCATGAAGGAACAGGTCGACTGGCTGATCGACCAGGGTGCGCACGGCATCGCGGTGGGCGGCAGCACGGGCGAAGGCCATACGTTGGACGTCGACGAATTCCGGGGTCTGGTGGACACGGCCCTGGACGCCGCGGCGGGGCGCGTACCGGTCGTCGCCGGAATCATCGTCGACAGCACCCGCGACGCCGTCCGTAGGGGGCAGGCCATCGCGGACCTGGACGTGGCGGCGTTGCAGGTGACCCCGGTCCATTACCTGTTTCGCCCGGACGATGATGCCATGCAGGAGCATTTCAGGGTGATGGGCGAGGAAGTGGAACATCCCATCATCATCTACAACGTGGTGCCCTGGAGCTACCTTTCGCCTGAACTGCTCTGCCGGATCATGGACGAAGTGCCCGGAGTCGTCGGGGTGAAGCAGAGCGCCGGAGATCTGAAGCTGTTCGCCGACCTGATGCTCATGGCCGACCCGGAGCACCTGCTGTTCTGCGCCGTCGACGCCCTGATGTACTCGGCATACGCCCTGGGCGCCCGCGGATCGATCGCGGCCATACTGACGGCGACGCCCCGGGCCTCGGTGGATGTGTGGGACGCCGTACAGGCCGGAGATCACGCGCGGGCGCTCGATATGCACAAGAAACTGCTGCGACTCTGGAATGCCATGGATGGGACGAACCTGCCCGCCTGTACCAAGTATGCCCAGACGCTGCAGGGATGCCCCGGCCGATTCCCCCGCGCCCCAATGCAAGAAGCGTCCGACGAGCAGAAGCGGAACATTGAAGAAGGACTTGCGCACCTGGGTGCGCTGGACGGATAGTACCGGAAGGTCCGTGCACGACGTATCTTGCGAGTGGGCGGGCGCGCTAATAACAGCGGTTCGAGGACTGCAGAAATGGAGGATGCATCGCGTATGTCCGCATCGGAGAGCAAGTCGGCATCGGCCCCACGTCCCATCCGCATGGAACCGGATCGCGTGACGCGGATCATGGACCTCGTCTTCACGCGTCTGGGCCTGGAATGCGACGAAAGAAAGGTGGTCGTCGAGCGGCTCATGGAGGCCTCCCTTTCCGGGTACCACTCCCACGGCGTGATGCGGATAACCATGTATACGGAAGGCATTCGCGTCGGCAATATGATCCCGGGCGCGAAGCTGGACGTCCTGGGTGAAACGGTCTCCACGCTGCACCTGGACGCCAACAAGGGCATGGGGCCCTGGACGGCCACCGAGGCCATGAAGCGCGCGGTGGGCAAGGCCGAGGCAACGGGTATCGGTTGCGTGAGCGTCGTGAACGCCAATGATGTCGCGCGGCTGGGCGGATACGTGGAACAGCCGGCAAAAGACGGTTACATCGCCCTGCTGATGGCCAACGACGCCGGCGGCAATCCCTGCGTGGCGCCATGGGGCGCGACCTCACCCCTGATGAGCACAAACCCTATGGCCGTCGGTATTCCCCGGAAAGGCGGCGACCCGATCCTCATCGATATCTCCACGGGGGTTTCTTCCGAGGGACGGGTCAAGATGCTGCGCAACCGGGGCCAGGCGGTACCCGACGGCTGGCTGATTGACGGAGATGGACGGACCACGACGGATGCCGAAACCTACTTTTCAACGCCCAGGCAGGCAGCACTCCTGCCACTGGGCAGCCTGATCGCGGGACACAAGGGGTTCGCGCTGAGCATACTGGTCGACGTGCTGACTGGTGGCCTGAGCGGCGCGGGCTGCAGCGGCCGGTCGCCGGACGACCTCGACGAGAATGCCCTGTTCATCCTCGTCATCGACCCCGACAAGTTTGGTTCCAGGTCCGCCTTATCCGCAGAAGTGGACCGGCTCGCTGAGAGCATCAAGGGCGCACGCAAGGCACCCGGAGTCGACGAGATCCGTGTGCCCGGCGATGGAGCCCGCAGCGAACGGGAGCGGCAACTGAAACAGGGTATTGAAATCGATCCGCCTGTCTGGTCCTCCATACAGGAAATCATGGACGAATTGGGGATTGATCAGGACGGCCTGTAACACGGCGTTCGGCTTCGCTCCCAACAGTCATCAATAACCGCTGTTCCCTAACCTGACACCGATGTAGCCGGTCATGCCCACGGTTCCGTATCCCAGGATTTCCTCGTACTCCGCATTGAGCAGATTGTCGATCCTTCCGAATAACTGGATGTTCGGTGTGACCTTCCAATTGGCGGCCACATTCACGATCCCGTAGCCATCCAGCGTTACCGGTGTGGCGGGCCAGGTCGAGAAGTCGTTGTCCCTTCGCTCCCCCGAAAAACGGAAACTCAGGTTCAGATCTACGCCCTGCCGTACTCGCTGATCAAGGACGATCCCGCCGCTGTGCCTCGGCCGTCTCAATAACTGCTCATCCGACTCATGGTCCTTCGAATCGGTCAAAGTATAGTAGGCACGCAGGGAAGTTCCCGCGATTCCCACATACCGTCCGGTCAACTCCAACCCCTTGCTTGTGGCCTTGAACACGTTCTTGTAACTGGATGTTTCGCTGTCCCACCCGACCATATTGTCGAAGGTATTGTCGAAATAGGTCACGCCGGCCACCAGCTTCTGATCGGCCAGGTACTGCTCCAGCCCCGCTTCCCAGCTCTTGCTGGTCCCGGCCTGGAGCGTGGAATCACCGAAGGAAGAATGCAGTTGAAACAGTGACGGCGCCTTGTAACCCGTACCGTAGGCGCCTTTGATCCTGATTCCCGACGCTTCGAAGTACGCGTTTGGCGCGATGCTGTAGGTGACTTTAGAACCGTACCGGCTGTGATGATCGGCTCGCACGCCAAGGGTTGCAAACAGCGTATTGCCATACTGCAGCAACTCCTGCAGATAAGCACCGGTCATCCTTGCGGATCGGCGATCGAACTTGCTCGGGAATCGGCCCCTTGATTCTGATTCTCCCTGTTCCGTTTCGGTTTCGGCGCCGAATACGAGCGTATTCCCGCCAGACAGCATCAGCGTGTTCTGCCAGTCTATTTTGTGCAACCGCGCGTAGAACGTGGAGTTCGAAGCCGTTTCCTGGTTCTCGTCCACCGGATTGTCGTCTTCCCTGCTGTGATCGACGAGGCTATATCCCAGGGTCTGCTTCCATCGCTGCGACCACAATTCGAGGGTGGCCGAGGGACGGACAAACAGTTGCCTGGAGGAGTTTACCCGATTGGGATCGTCCCCATCGGGACCGGCTCCATTATCGATATCGGCCCGGCCATCCGTGAAACGAAACGTGAGATCGACCGAAGCATTCGCGGCGGGCGTCGCCCCGAAGCGTCCACCCACCGTGGTGTTTCGATAGCCGTCTTCTTCCTGGTTCCCCAGGGCATTCGCTGAAATACCCCGAGCGTTCAGGAAGGAGCCGTCGATCGCATACTGGTAACTGTCCGTTCCGCCATTCAATCCCGCCCGGCTTCGAAACGTACCCAGGGCGCCGCCCTCGAAGGATGCCCCGATCTTTGGCTTACCCTCACCGCGCTTCGTAATGATGTTCACGACCCCCGCGATGGCGTCCGACCCGTACAGTGTACTCTGGGACCCGTACAGCACCTCGATACGTTCTACCTGGTCGACGGTCAGATGCGCCGGGCTGTAGCCGCGACCCGGAGACATGGCATCGTTGACCTCGATTCCATCGATCAGAAACAGGGTGTAGGACGATTCGGCACCGCGAAGAAAAACAGACGCGTTATTACCCGTGCCGCCAGCCTGTGCCATGCTCAAACCGCCCACGTCGCGCAGCACGCCGGCGACCGTGTTCTGGCTGCTGCGTTCGATATCGTCGGCGGTGATTACGGCGATCGAGCTCGACACCTGCCGCAAGGGTGTTTCGATTTTCGCAGCGGTTACGACAACGGCATCCAGAATGTATCTGGGTTCCTGGTCCACCGGGTCCTCCGGGTCCGGTGAATTCTGCGCAAATCCTGGCGCTGCGGACAGCAGGTAAAAACAGAGCACGGCTTTAATCGCATGTGGTATGTGTTTCATCTTGCCTCCCGATATGGTAGATGGTTCGGTGCCTGCAAATTGACGACGCGCATTGGGGTCCATCAGGTCGTTGATTCAGATCGATCTCCTTTAAATAAAAAATCCCCGTACCTGAACGTTGTCAGATACGGGGATGCCGTTTGTCATCCTCGGAATACGGCCACTTGCAGATTACGCCCCAATGAATATACTACGGGACAAAAACGCCTGGCGGCCGTACTTACGATTATCCATGTACACCGGACGACTTCAGTCCACGGAAGTCCCGATGAAAACTATGGGCAGGTCGGTCTTCTGGCTTCCGGATCGATCTACTCGCCGCGCCTTCCCATTCCCGGAGGAACAGTGGCTCGAGCACTATGGCTCTTGATGCGGTTTTCGTCCCCGGTCACAGCGACGGGTCCGCGACGGATTCGCACCGTCTTCCCAACTTCTCACCTGCTCCTGTCAAGATAGTACCGTTTCGGGGTGAGATCAATCGAAAACTGCGGATTACCTTAAGGTCGCAGCAAAACTGCTACGTGAGCTACTGGGAAGTGTAATCCTTGATGCGAGGGAGGATTGGTCCGGAGGCGTTCTGGAATCCGCATACAAGCGTCAATAATTATGACACTTCGATAAGTATCCTGCAATGATCGCTGGGACCCCATTCTTCCGGCTTGTTCAGTGCCGTTGTTCTGATGGAATTCTTCATGCTTCGTGAAGCAAACACGTAATCCAGCTGCCTGGTGGCCGTCGCAGGTTTTTGACTGGTATGATAGTATGTGGGACCCTGGGGGCCTATCATGGGCAGACCAATTGATGACATCCTGTCGAATACTGCTTTCTTGCGGGTCTTCCAGTATTCGTTGCTTCCATCGCCATCCATCACAGTTGTATCTCCAGCCGCGATCATCCTGAAACTGTTCTTCCTGCCTATAAGCAGCGAGATGTCCGATATGATGCGATGGATCGACGTGTCTACTAGATCACGGCTTTTAAGGCCCGATGATGGATGATATGCCTCATACTGGGGACAGAATGACACTACATGAATCGGCCAGTCCCGGAATTTGCCTTCAAGAGGGGTCACAACGGCCGCGGACAGGCATCCCGGATGACTGGACTGTATATCATCCAGATAACACACCTTAACCCTGTCGGATGTTTTTACTATAGCACATCTGGATCGTGCTTTGCCCCGACTATCTGGTCTAAGTGGGTCCTTTTTGTAGTATGGCGCAGGATCCACTTCAATTCTGCCAGCCACATCCTTTGGCGGTTTATAGCCTTCCTGGAGCAGGACAATATCTACGTCCAGATCAGGCAAGGATCTCCATGCCGCCCTGCGATGCCCGATATTCCAGCAGACCAGTTTCATCCAGATCTCCAAACGGTCCATCTGAAGATCGCAGCACTATGGCTTGTCGTCAAAGTACGGAGAGCAGTTTTGTTTCCAGGCCAGCCAGGTCCGACTGCCGTCGGAAGCCACAATGACGTGATCTTTGAACTTTTCCGGTATATTGGTGATTTTGCCTTGAGGGCCTTCGCCCGTTACGAACAGATCGTCCAGCGTCGTCCTTTCATGAAACAACCTGCTCTTTCCTTCGTGCACGGCGTCCTTTATTTCTGAAATCACCTGTCTGAATTCTTCTTCTATATCATCGGTTATTGTTTCCCTTTCCGACATTGTCCTTGTCTCCTTGTAGGCTTCCCACAACCGCTTGACATGTTTGGCATACCTAAAATACTTCGCAAGCTCCAGAAGCAGTTCGAGGTATTCGGTCATGACCTGCAATGCCTGATTTAAAGGATACCCAATGCCGCCCTGAATTCAAAGGTATTCCCGATAAACATCCAAACAGCACCCTTGTACCTGGCATAGCCTCAGTTTTCTACCACAATCACCACCTGGCGTTTAACTGCAAAATCCATCGTGTTTCGACGAGGGGAACCTTGAGTTGATCGTAGCGGGTCTGACGTGTCCGCGTATAACGCACCACGGTGGAAACGCCCGATCCGACCGGTCCGTACAGCAGGATAACCCACCTATCGCGGCGGTTGGATCGAAATAGGGAGGTCGATTCCTCCGGCTCGGGTAACCCGGCCAACGTGTATTCCCACTGGGCGGACAGGCTGACACGGTCCCTGGACCGGTATCGCATGTACAATCGCAGATCGTGCGCGGGATTCAAACCGGACTGGCCGCGTCGCTCGTAGCGGGCCCGCCACTGGACCCGGGCGGGCAGCCGCCAGGCCATCTGACCTCGCCAGGATTCCAGCAGAACCGATCCATCAATTCTATGCGCATCCATCTCACGGCGCCACACGCCCGAGAGTACGAGGCCGCCGTTCATTCTTCGGCGAAATCGGAAGGTGCTGCGCCGGTACAACTCCAAGTTGGTCAACCGGGGTTCAACGCTCAGTTGCAGCGTGGTCCGGCGGTCCGGCCGCCAGCGCAGGAGCAGGCTCTGCCACGTCCGTTCGGACTTCTCGATGAACCGGGCATTCGGCTGACGGTGGATAGTCAGTCCCCCTTCCACGCGCTCCATGCTCCAGATCATGCCCCCCTGAACGGTCTGGTATCCCTCATCGTCGATGGCCATTTCACCGAACAGATTCGTACCGCCGAAGAGCAAGTCCAGGTCCACGCCAGCACGTACGCGACCTTCCGTGTGAATGGCCGAGATACCGATCAGTCCACTGTTTCGCTTCCAGTCCAGGCGGCCCCCAGGTTCCCATTTTCCCGATGCGGTCCGTGAGAGGATCCCCGTCAGGCTATAACCTGGGCGGGCAATCCGCAGCGCCACGCCACGACGGGCGCCGGATACGTAGGTCGTTCTTACGGGTCTCAGTCCCCGGACACGGCGTTTCACGGACGCACTTAGACTGGCCGTCGAAGGCCGGATCGAATGACTGCGCCACACCAGTCCCTGGCCGAAATCCACTTCGTAGTATCCCAGGATCAACATGCGGGATGCATCCGCCTGACCCAGTTCCAGGTATCCCGACCGCCACCGGGTTTCACCGTCTCGATCCCGGCGTTCCCCCCGTCCGCCCAGTCTGAACGACCGTCCGAGTTCAATGTCCCCCTGCAGACCGAGGATGCCGTTTCCCGTCGCTTCCGGACGGTCGGTGCGGCTTCGCGACAGGCGCCCGCGACCCGCGGTTTTAAAGGTGCGGACACCGTCCGCCCGAATAAAGGGACTGATTCGGGATACAAGAGCCTCCGTGAAACCTGGAATTCGAACGAGTTCCCCCACGCTGGTGAAGGGGCCGAGCTTTTCACGCCAGGTGACGACGGCTCCGGCGAGCGCCGGCGTGATCCACGGCAGTTGTTCCAGCTCGGTCCGGCTGGCCCGGTTGATATCGAGCGGGTCGCGCCGCAAGGAGACCAGCAGCGCGATGTCCTCCGGATCGATGTCTGCTGCTTCCCGGTCGATCAGTGCATCAATGGAGTAGTCTGGTTCCTGCCCCGACCGTTCTTCAGGAGAGAAAATCATCATTGCTAGGTACACGGAGACCAGAATTCGCCATGCGTGGTACATGAACCGGCTCATTTCAGCCGAATTCCATGGTGACAGAAAACCGGTGCGTGATGCCTAGCAGGGAGTGAGACGACAGGGCGTAATCCGTTTTCACGCGGCCCTTTTCCAGGCCCAGGCCAACATAGAACAGTGACGGATCGGTCGTCAGACCCGCCCGGATCGTTACAACCTCGGCCAGGTGAAACTCCTGCCCCACCCTCGTGGTGTAGCCGTGGCGGGGGTGGTGGTCGAACTGGAACGAAACCGTCAGGCGGTCTCCCGTCCTGCTCAGCCCCGCCTGGATGATACGCGGATTCTCAGTTGCCGTGCCGGACTCCTTGAGAAGTGCGACGGCATGGGCCATCGCGCCGAGACGAAGTTGATACGGGAGATCTATGAGGACACCCGCGTCCAACGCGACGGCGGAAGCGCCTTCGTAGTTTTTGACTGCAAGGCTCAATCGGCGAAGCGTAAGTCCCGCATGGAATCTCCTGCTGATGGATCGTCCGTAGGAAAGGCCGAACACACCCTCCCGGTACAACGAGCTTCCGAGACCGTGGTAGAACAGGCCGATGTGGCCCAGGACGGTAGGTGCGACACCGGAGATGGCCACCTGGGCCAGCTCTTTCATGCCGAATAGCCGCGTGTAGTGGCTCGTCAATGCGAACCGGCCGACCTGGGGCGTACCGCCCGGATTGAGGAAGGCCGCTTCGGCGTCATCCGCGACGGCTACGAAAGCGCCCGCCATGCCGACCGGCCTCGCACCGGCAAAAACTGGTTCGAATGCGCTCCAGGCCGTACCTGGAGTCAATAGCAGTAACAACAGCGGTAGTATCCGTTTCATTTGGGCTCCCATCTCGAAATGATCGACTTGTTTCTCTATTCAAAGCGCCACACTTCATCAGTCGGAAGCACATCATGAAATCTCGTTTTAGACTGCCATTAATCGGCCTGAACCCGCTCCAATCTCGTATTGACTCCCACCCCTGATCCCGTATATTGTGGATGGTGCGCCCCAGTAGCTCAGTTGGACAGAGCATCGGACTTCTAATCCGAGGGTCGCAGGTTCGAATCCTGCCTGGGGTATGGGAACCGGGCTTTCAGCGTAGTCCGCGCAGTGGTTGCGCCGGTTCCCGGTTCCCCCGTGCGTCCGTAGCTCAGCTGGATAGAGCAACTGACTTCGGATCAGTAGGTCGGGGGTTCGAATCCCTCCGGGCGTATACATTTCATCGACATCCCCATCTGTTCATCGTTTCCAAGGCATCGATTGCCGGGAAGGAACGACCATGGACCGTATCAGGATCGGCGTGATCGGCTGCGGTGCGATCGCCCAGATTCAGCATCTGCCCCATATCGCCGAGCTCCGGGACCGGTACGAGCTGGCTGGGCTTTGCGACGCGTCCGCGAAGCTCGTGGACTTCATCGGCGGGATGTACCACGTACCCCAACGCGCCCGGGTCACCCGGTACGAGGAACTCCTCGGACTCGATCTCGACACCGTGCTGCTGTGTTTCGCCGACCCCAAGACCGAAGTGGCCGTCGCCGCGCTGAATGCGGGAAAACACGTCTTCATCGAGAAGCCCATGTGCTTTACGGTCAAGGATGCGGACCGGATCATCGGTGCCGCCGAGGCTTCGGGCAAAACCCTGATGGTGGGGTACATGAAGCAGCACGACCCGGGATACCAGTTCGCGCGGAACGAGGTCCTCGCCATGTCGGATATCCGCTTCATCCAGGCCAACCACCTCCACTGCGGCAACGACCGGCACCTCCAGGAATTTAAGCTGTATGCCTTTGACGACGTTCCGCGCGACCTGATGGAGGACACGGCGCGGAGACGGGAACAGACCGTCCGGGATGCCATAGGCGACGCCCCGGAAGCAGCCCGCCGCATCTTCTTCTCCCTTTCCGGAAGCATGATCCACGACATCAGCAGTTTGCGCGGCATGTTCGGGCCGCCGGAACGCGTGATCAGCGCGGAAGTATGGCGGGACGGAACCAGCGTAACGACCGTGCTGGCCTACGAGAACGACGCGCGCTGCTCGGCGACCTGGACGAGCCTGCCAGGCCTGCATGATTTTCGGGAGACTCTGGAAGTCTTTGGCGCGGAGCGCCGCGTGAGCATCCGGTTTCCCACGGGATTCGACCGGGGACTGCCGACTCCGGTGACGGTGCAGGGCATGGACGGCGAACAGCCCTGGAAGAAGGAACTCGTCGTAAACAAGCAGAATGCCTTCAAACTGGAAATGATCCACTTTCATGATTGCGTCGTGAACGGAAAACAGCCCATCACCGACGGATACGGCGCCCGGCAGGACCACGCCCTGTGCCGGGACATCGTCAACGCGTACCTGGGGAAAAACACTACATGAAGATCGTCTTCTGTACCCTGACACTCAGTCCGTACCGTTCACCCGAAGCCGCGGAGCGAGGCTATCCCCTGGCCGAGGAGCGCAAACCCGTGTGGGACTGGCTCGTCCGTCACGGATTCGACGGGATCGACCTGGGTGAGACCTGGTTCAACTTCTACGACGCCCCGGACGAGGTCCTGGTCGAACTCGGCGAGGAGGCGCGCGAGCATAGTCTCGAAATCGGCGGACTGACCGTTCTGCGCAAGATCATCACCTGGCCGGCCCCGGAAGAGGTCCGCGCGACGAACCGGGGACTGCTGCGAAGGGCGGTAAAAGCGGCCCAACTCGCCGGCGCGCCGCTCGTCAACATGTCCATTTCGCCGCAACCCTGGGAAGTTGGCGTGCGCGAACAGGATCTCCGGGGACAGTCCGACCCGGTGGGCAGCAGCCTGCGGGCGCGGGACGAAGACTACGAGGAAGCCGCCGGGGTGTTGAAAGCGCTGGCCAGGGAGGCCGAACCGGAAGGCACCGAACTGACGCTGGAACTGCACCAGAACAGCATCGTGGACACCCCGGAGGGCATGCTGCGGCTCATCGATCTCGTCGGCCATCCCCTGATCAAGGCGAATCCGGACCTCGGCAATTTCTACTTCGCCTACGCGACACCCGACGGCGGCTGGGACGACGTGTGCCGGATGCTGGCGCCGCACACCAACTTCTGGCACGTCAAGAACATACAGCGGATCTACTTCCAGGAAGAAGACCGCGCACAGCACATCAACGCGCCACTCGGCGAGGGCATGATCGATTACCGGCGGGCGCTCCGGATCCTGCGGGACGGCGGATTCGACGGATATATCAGTATCGAGCTGGCCACGGGCGCCGATCCCTTCAACGCGATCCTGTCCGGGAAGCGATACCTGGACGAAATGATGCAGGACGGGATCTGAGAGGCCGGCGATTTCCGGCCTGATTCCGGCATGACTATCGGCCTGATTCCGGCCTGATTCCCTTTAGCATCTTCCGGGTTTATTCCAATGGGCTTACCCACCTGATTCCTATGTGGAAATCACCTTGAAACTGAACTTCTTCCAGATGTTTGCGCTGATGGGCCCGGGCATCGCCGTGGCGGCCACCGGGGTCGGCGCGGGCGACATGATCTCGGCAACCAACGCCGGGGCGAAATTCGGCACCGTGCTCCTGTGGGCCATCGTCTACGGCGCCGTACTCAAATTCGCCCTGAACGAGGGGATCGGCCGCTGGCAATTGGCGACCGGCACCACGCTGCTGGAAGGGTGGGTGGAACGCCTCGGCAGGCCCGTCCAGTATTTCTTCCTGCTGTACCTGGTCATCTGGTCCTTCCTGGTCGGAGGCGGACTGCTTTCGGCTTCCGGCCTGGCCGGCCACACGGTTTTTCCGTCTCTTTCGGTCGCCCAATGGGGTGTCATCCACGCCCTGGCGGCGTGCCTCATGGTCTGGTTAGGTAGATTCGGGTTTTTCCTGAAGGTCATGAAAGTGCTCATCGGCCTGATGTTCGTTAGTTTCCTGATCAGCGCCTGGGCGCTGCGTCCCGATCTGGGCGACGTCGTTCGGGGTATCGCGATACCCAGCGCGCCATCCGGATCGGTGGTCGCGGTACTGAGCGTCCTAGGCGGTGTAGGCGGAAGCCTGTCCGTCATGTGCTACGGATACTGGATCCGCGAAGCCGGGCGAACCGGAAGCGAATGGGTGAAGGGCATCCGAATCGACCTGGCAGGCGCTTACATCCTGACGGGTTTCTTCGGTATCGCGGTTATGATCCTGGGCGCCCAGATCCAGCCCGAAGCCGTGGGCCTGGACATTGTACTGAGCATGGCCGACCGGCTGGAAGTGGCGATGGGACCCTTCGGAAGGTGGTCCCTCTACCTGGGATTCTGGGCCGCGGTCATCACGTCGGTCCTGGGCGTCTGGCAGGGCATCCCCTATCTCTTCGCTGATTTCATGTCGTTGTTCAAAAACGCGTCCAGCGAGGACCGGGAGAACATGGTCCGCACCGATTCGCCCTACTACCGGGGGTTTCTGCTGTTTCTGACCTTTCCGACCATGGTCTTGCTGCTCTTCGACAGGCCGGTCGCCGTGGTCATCGTATACACCGTTGTCGGCGCGCTGTTCATGCCGTTCCTGGCCGGGACCCTGCTCTACATGAACTCCCGGAAGGACTGGGTCGGCAGGCTGAGGACGGGATGGTTGCTGAACGCGATGCTGATCCTCGCGCTGGTCCTCTTCCTTTACCTGGGCGTCAACCAGTTGATTCAAACCCTGGGCTGACCACGGCCATCATCAGGAGAACGGAACAGAAGGCATGACTCCGCACATCGGAATCGGCATTATCGGAATGGGCTGGATGGGCATGGTCCATGGCCGCGCCTACCGCCAGGTCCGGCAGCGATTCCACGAAAGCGAACTCCTTCCCGATCTGGTCATATGCGCCGACGATGTGGCAAACCGATGCGGGCAGGCCATGGACATGCTGGGATTCACGCGTACTACAACGGACTGGCGCAAGGTCATCGACGACCCCGAGGTGTCGGTTGTCAACATCACCGCGCCCAATTTACTTCACCTGGAAATGGTCCGCGCCGCCGCCGCCGCGGGCAAGCATATCTTCTGCGAGAAGCCCGTGGGCCGTTCCCCCGGCGAAACGGACGAAATCGCCCGGGCGGCCGCCGATGCCGGCGTGCTGACCTGGGTCGGATACAACTACCGGTGGGCGCCGCTCGTGCAGCATACGCGCAGTCTCGTCGCAGACGGCAAGCTGGGGGACATCACCCATTACCGCGGCCGGTTCTTCGCGGGGTACGCGAGCCATCCGGACGGTGTGCTGTCGTGGCGATTTCAACGGGAACATGCGGGTAGCGGAGCCCTGGGCGACCTCATGTCCCACGTTGCCGACATGGCCCACATGCTCGCGGGACCCATCAGACGCGTAGTCGGCCAGCAGGCGCTGATCATCGAAGACCGGCCCGTCGCCCCAGCCGGCGAAGGCACCCATTTTTCCGTAGGGACCGGAGGCAATCGGGAACCGGTGACCAACGAAGACTACGCCGGGGCGCTGGTGGAATTCGAGAACGGCGCGCGGGGAACCTTCGAAGTCTGCCGCGTGATCCAGGGAACGAAATGCCAGATGGCCTTCGAGATCCACGGCACAAAAGGCGCGGTCCGGTGGGATTTCGAACGAATGAACGAACTTCAACTCTATTCCGTCGATGGCCTGCACGACGGTTTTGTAACGCTTCAGAGCGGTCCGGCCTATCCCGGGCATGCGCACTTCAACCCCGGGCCGGCCGTGGGACTGGGATACGACGACCTAAAGGCGATCGAGACCTTCCACTTCCTGCAGTCCATCGCGGCGGGCAGACAGGGTGAACCGGGTTTCAGCGAAGCGCTGGCCGTCGCGCGGGTGCTTTCCGCGATCGAACGCTCCTGGTCGTCCGACCGGTGGGAAACGATCGACAGTTCCTGCCTTGATCGGTAGATTCGGCCGTTGATCGATAGAGACAGGCCTATGATCGACAGTTCCGACCTTGATCGGCAGAACCGGCCGTTGATCGATCGAGACAGGCCGCGGCCCTCCTCCCGATTCAACCGGGATCAGATATTCAAACGAAGGAGCAGACCATGGCATATCCCCACGAAAAAGTCCGTCTGACCACGGCGCAGGCGGTGGTCAAATTCCTCTCGGTGCAGTACAGTGAACGGGACGGCTCGGAGCGTCGTTTCATTCCTGCGATTTTTGGGATTTTCGGCCATGGGAACGTGGCGGGGCTGGGCCAGGCGCTTTTCGAGTACGGACAGGATCTGACCTACCATCAGCCTTGCAACGAGCAGTCCATGGTGCACACGGCTTCGGGCTATGCCAAGGTGAACCACCGCATGGCCACGATTGCGTGTACGGCTTCCATCGGACCGGGGTCGACCAACATGTTGTCCGGCGCGGCAACAGCCACGATCAACCGCCTGCCCGTGCTCCTGTTGCCTTCAGACTACTATGCCACCCGGTACCAGGGCCCCGTGCTGCAGCAGCTTGAGCACCCGGTGTCCGCCGAAGTCAGCGTCAACGACTGCTTCCGACCGGTCAGCCGGTTCTTCGACCGGATCAACCGGCCCGAACAACTGCTTACCGCTCTACCGGAAGCCATGCGCGTACTCACCGATCCGGCCGATACCGGCGCCGTGACGATCTCGCTGCCGCAGGACGTGCAGGCCCACGCATACGACTATCCGGCCCACCTCTTCGAAAAGCGCACCTGGCGCGTGGAGCGCAGGCCGCCGACATCGGAACGCATCGCGGAGGCAATCGAAATGCTCAAAGGTGCGAAGCGGCCCATGATCATCGCGGGCGGCGGCGTACACTACTCGGAAGCATGGGACGCCCTGGCGGAGTTCGCCGGGAACTGCGGCATTCCCGTGGGAGAGACCTTCGGCGGCAAGGGCGCCATGCGCGAATCCTCGCCCTGGGCAATCGGCGGGTTCGGGGTGACCGGCACGCCGGCGGGCGCGAGGGTCGCCGCGGAGGCCGACCTGGTCATCGCCGTGGGGACGCGTTTGACCGATTTCTCCACGGGCTCGCAGTCGGCCTTTTCCCATCCCGACGTGCGATTCATCGGCATCAACGTGGCCGGACACGACGCCTTCAAGCAAGGGGCTCTGCCGGTGACTGCCGACGCCCGGGAAGCGCTGCACGCGTTGATCAAGGCCGCCGGAGAGGCCGGTATCCGTCCCGATGAGGCGTACCTGGCCGAAATTCGACGCCGCCTGGATGCGCACAGCCGGTCCCTGCAGGAGGAAGTATACGTCGACCCTCCCGGAGAGGCCATGAGCCAGGCCCGTCTCATCCGGACGCTCAACGAGGAAGCCATGGACGGTGATTGCGTCATTGCCGCGGCGGGCAGCCCGCCGGGCGACCTGCACCGGCTCTGGGACGTGACGGGCGGCGCGGCCTGCTATCTGGAGTTCGGCTTCTCGTGCATGGGCTGGGAACTGCCGGCCGGCCTGGGTACCCGCATGGCCGGGAAACACGACGAGGTCTACGTCTACATCGGCGACGGGACCTACCTGATGAACCCCACCGAACTGATGACCGCCATGCAGGAAGGCCTCAAGGTGACCGTCGTCATCTCGGAGAACCACGGTTACCAGATCATCCGTGCGCTGCAGATGGCCCGGGCGGGCCGGTCGTTCGGCAACGAGTTCCGGGGACGAGACACCGATTCGGACCGCCTGGAAGGGGCATACCTGAAGATCGATTTCGCGGCCAATGCCGAGAGTTTCGGCGCGCGGGCATGGCACGTCAAGTCACCGGACGCGCTGCGACAAGCCCTCCGTGAGGCCCGATCGGAGACGCGGGCCTGCGTGATCGTGTGCGAGACCGAGAAACACCGCTACCTGCCGCCCTCAGACGTCTGGTGGGACATCGCGTCCGCCGAGGCGACCAACGATCCCATGACGCGGAAGCTGCGCGAGGGTTACGAGGCCGAACGGCGCAAGAGCCAGCGGTTTCATTACTAAAGGAGATTCCCATGAACATCCGCATCGGCAGTGCGCCGGACTCGTGGGGCGTCTGGTTTCCGGACGATCCGAGGCAGACGCCGTGGCAACGTTTCATGGACGAGGTGGCCGAAGCCGGCTATGAATGGATCGAACTGGGGCCCTACGGCTACCTGCCCGCGGATGTCGACAGGCTGAAAGGGGAATTGGACGGACGCAGCCTGAAGGTGACCAGCGCTTTCGCCATGGGGAACCTGGAAGATCCGGGCAGATGGACCGAACTGGAGCAGCAGGTGGAGGGTGCGGGTGAACTGCTGGCCGCCACCGGCGCCGGCTACCTGGTCCTGATCGACGGAACTTACTCGGACCTCTTCACGGGAGAACTGATCGAGCCCAGGACCCTGGACGACGAAGCCTGGCGGCGTCTCGTCGACACGACCCACCGCGTAGCCGATCTCGCCCGGGACGCATACGGACTGCAACTCGTTTTCCACCCCCACGCGGAGACCCACGTGGAATACGAGGAGCAGATCGAACGTTTCCTGGCGGACACCGACCCCGGACGGGTGGCGCTTTGTTTCGACGTGGGACACCACGCCTATCGCGGGGGCGATCCGGTCGCGTTCCTCGAAAAACACCGCGACCGAATCCCCTACCTTCATCTCAAGAGCGTGGATCCGGAGAAACAACGGAAAGTGGACGAAGAGAACATCCCCTTTGCCGCGGCGGTGGCCATGGACATGTTCTGCGAACCTTCGGCGGGCGTTGTGGACTTCCCGGCATTGCTTGAATTGCTGAAACGCATCGATTACGACGGATACGCCATCGTGGAGCAGGACATGTACCCCGCGCCGTTCGACAAACCCTTTCCTATCGCGAAACGGACGCTGGAGTACCTGCGGGAAATCGGGTTTTAAAGAAGCGCCAGGACCGCGCATCGATCACTGGGCTCGAGCCTGCCGCCTGCGCATAGCTCCGGGCAGCCAGGTGAACAACGTACCCAGCGTGATGCTCCAGACCGAACCGGCGAGGAATGTGGCCCCCGCCACCATGCCGCCGTTTAGAATGATCATGAGTGGACCCTGGAAGTTTTCTCTTCTCCCGGAATTCTCTGGCGAAAACCGTCCGTGATCCAGACCGACAAAGTAGGCCGTCGAATAAGAAATCAGGTTTGGAATGAACCAGACAAGGAAAGCCACTACGAGCAGCGACCCCGCCACCCGCCTCCAGGCCAGATGGTCCCACCGGCCTTTCCAGCCGTAGTACAGGTACGCCAGGGGCATCAGAATGTAAACGCCGAGGTACATCGACTGGTCTGGCGCGACGAAATCCAGCAGAAGGCGCGTCGCCGCAACGACCCAGCCGAAGAACACGAGTCCGCGGATGTCCGACCAGAGCGACGGTTGGTCCAATGTCATTTAGATTCCTCCCTGAAACAGATTTGAGGGGATGATCAGTACTGAAAGTTTGCGGACCGTTTGTCCGCGAGCCAGCACTTCAATACTGGAAATGGGCCGACCGTTTGTCCGCGAGCCAGCCCTTAAAAGAACGCGCGTCCCGGTCCTTCCCGGAAATGATGGCCTTTCCGGCAGTGACCTTGTCGAAAGCGCGCTTTAACCCGCTGTCGCACAAGGACCAGTCCAAATCCGGGGCCAGCGGCGAGATACCGGCCTGGTTGCCGGGGCTGTATTCCCCGTCGCACAGGTACTCCAGGACGCAGTCGGTCGTGCAGAAGAACCCGTGGGCGAATCCCGGCGGAACCCAGATCCAATCTCCGTGGTCCGCTTCGGGATCCTCTGAGATGTCCCGGGCGACGATCCTGCCCAGAGTGGGAGACCCCAGCCGGATATCCAGCGCCAGGTCCACGACGCGTCCGCGGACGGCCCTGACCAGTTTGCCCATATGGGGATTCCACTGAAAATGGAGGCCTCGCACCACGCCGGCTCGGGAAAAACTCTCGTTGATCTGTAGAAACCGGACCTCGCGGAGGAAACTGGTCTCCGGGTGATGGACGAGATCGCCAAGACGGTAGGATTCCGTGAAGTAACCCCGCTCATCGGTGTACCGGCCGAAACGAATGACCTTCAGATCGGGGATCGCAAGGGTCTCCACCGCATCGATCTTCAACCGGGCCTCCTTTCCTGGACGTTTTACAGGGGAACAAGATAGGGCAAGGCTGAACCTCACAGCAAGGACGAAATAGAAAGGGCGAGGGCTCAGCGCTTGACAAGACTGGGCCCATTCTGTTGATTCGGGACAATACCCTGAACACCTCCTGGCGACACCTGTTTCGGAAAGAAAGGACACTCGTTTTATGACAGGAGACTCCGGTCCCACACCGGCGGAACGGAAGCAATGGGAGGACCTTGGATACCTTGTCTTCGAAGAGGCGATCAGCGGAGATGTGCTGGCCCGTCTACAGCACGCCTTTGACTACTGGGCGGAGGCCTGCAAGGAGGAATGGCTCGGCCGCATTGCCAAGGGTGAGGCCGCGGCGACCTATTACGACATCCCGAATACCCTGGAGAAGGACGACGTCTTCATCGATATCCTCGACCGGCCGAAGTATTACAGATATATAAAGGCCTTCGCGGGGGACGACGCCATCGTCATCGGCGAACAGGTGCGGACAGCGCCGGTCTGGACCACAAGCTACACGGGCTGGCATCCCGACGTACCTCCCAGCCACCCGCTGCATATCAAGGTGCAGGTTTACGTGAACGACGTAGAGCCCGGCGGGGGGGAATTCGCCTTCGTACCGGGCAGTCACCGGCCTGGCGCGGGGCCCTATCCCCGGGTGAAGAACCTTGCGGCCATGCCCGGCCACAAACGGTTTGCAGGCAAGGCGGGCACGGCGATCATGTTCAATTCATACGGCTGGCACGTGGCCATGGAGAACCATACCGAAACGCCGCGTAAGTCGATTATCCTGATTTACGAAAAACGGACTCCGGACCGCGTCGCCGAGAACGAGAATCGGTTCGCTTCCATCTCACACGCGCTGAACACGCCGGAACGCCACCGGCTCTTCGGAATATCCTGATTCGAGTCGAGAGGTAACATGCCGCGCATCGATGCCCATGGTCACGTATTCGCAAAAGTTTCACGCGAATTTCCGCGGGAAACCGGCGGAAACACGCCGGCGGATCGGGAAGAATCGGTCGAGAAGCTGATGACCTACATGGCCGCAAGCGATATCGGCCAGGCCATGCTCGTTCAGATGGGTGGCGCGACGGCGGCACATCACGCCTACGTGCTCCACTGCCTCAGGACCTACCCCGACCGCTTCCTCGGCATCGGGCTCATCCCGGAAGACCTCGTCGCATCACCAGAGGAGCACATGGACCGCCTGACGGACGGAACGGGCATCGTGGGCTTCCGGCTCGGACTGGTCGGCGGACCCAGGGATCCCTTCGATGACGTGGACGTACGCACCTTCCTGACCTACCGGATCTGGAAACACGCGGCGGAGAAGGACCTCGTCCTCTGGCTGTACGTACGCGCCGCGGACGCCCACCTGATCGCCTATCTCGTCGACGCCTTTCCCCAGGTCCGTGTCGTACTCAACCACCTGGGCATCTGTCCCGGCGAAGGCAAGGGGCGCCACGACCAGTGGGGCCGGCCGCAGATCGACATTGCGTCATACAACCCGGCGTTTCACACCACCCACCGCCTGAGTACCTACGAGAATGTGACCATGAAACTGTCCGGGCACTACGCCTTCAGCAAGAAACCGTACCCCTATGAGGACCTGGCGGGATGGCACAGGGCGGCGCTCAATTCCTTCGGGGCTGACCGGCTCATGTGGGCGACGGACTTTCCCTGGATCTACGAGGAACCGGGATACGACAAACTGGTGGACCTCGTGGAAAAACTCACGCCCGATATCATGCCGCACGAATACGAGGCGGTCATGGGCGGAACGGCCAGGCGGTTTCTTCGTTTTCCGGACCTGAAATAATGCATCCCGCATCTGAATGAAGTGATGCATTTCGCATCCGTAAGAGTCTACGCCCCGATCGGAGACAGATATGAGCGAAGACCAGCATGGTTTACTGACCAGCGAGCACATCCAGGGCCTGGTTCAACGGATGGGAGAAGCCGCCGTCGATTTTACGGCCGTCCTGGCCACGGACCAGCGGACGAAAGCGCTCTTCCCCTTCGAAGACGACGACGCACGCACCTTCTGGGACTACGTGCCCCTGGCGAGAAAAGGCCTTCCGCTTGGGGAAATGGAACGGGGACAACGGCGCCGGGCACTGCAACTCGTGGCCACGGGGCTGAGTGGTACGGGTTATGCCACTACGACGACCATCATGGGCCTGGAAGCGACGCTGGATGCCCGGGAGGGGTGGTCATCGGGCAACTGGCGGGATCCTTCCGACTACTACGTGTCCATATTCGGCACGCCATCGGACCGTGACCCCTGGGGATGGAAATTCGAGGGACACCACGTTTCCATCAACTATACGATCGCCGGGGGACGGATCGTCGCGCCTACGCCCTTCTTCTTCGGGGCAAATCCTGCGTCGGCGGCCCTCAACGGGGTAGGATACCTCCGGCCCCTGGGCAACGTGGAAGACCTGGCGCGGGAACTGGTACGCGCCTTGGACGAGGACCAACGGCACAACGCGCTGATCGCGTCCGTTCCGCCCGGGGACATCGTCACGGTGAATCAGAGGTATATACAGGAGAACAGGGAGAAGCCGGACCGGCTGGCCCGAACGGAGGTGCCTTACGATTCGGTGCGGTACACGGAGACGCCCCGTGGCCTTTCCGGGGCGGGCATGAATGACGGACAGCGGGAGATACTGGAGGCCCTCATAGGCGAGTACATTCACCGCATGCCCGACGCCGTTGCCGAGATCGAGTCCGATCTGCTGCGTAGAAACGGCGTGGGCGACGTCCACCTGGCATGGGCAGGCGGCCTGGAATCCCGGCAACCCCATTACTACCGCCTGCAGGGCGGACGATTCCTGGTGGAATACGACAACGTCCAGAACGACGCCAACCACGTGCACACGGTCTGGCGCAACCCGACGAACGACTTCGGCGCGGATCTGCTCACCCACCATTACCACACCGCGCACAACCACGGCGTGGAACACCGGCACTGAGCGGCCGGCCGCGGCCGGGATGGTATGCTCAGAGATAGGGCGTGCTGCGATCCGGACCGTTAGCGCCGCGCTTCGGAACGACGGCGCCGCGCTTCGGAACGACTATGAATCAGTAACCCTTGCGTTTGTCGATGACGCTCACCAGCGGAAGCCCATCCCGGTAACGCCGCAGATTCTCGCAGAACAGGGCCACGCACCGTCCGTCCCGATTGGGAGATCCTCCGGCCGTATGGGGCGTGATTACCACGTTGTCCATCTTCCACAGCGGGTGGTCTTCGGGTAAAGGTTCCTGTGGTACCACGTCCAGACCTGCGCCGCCGATCTGGTTCCCTTCGAGCGCATCCAGCAGAGCCGCCTCGTCGACTATCCTGCCCCTGGTGACGTTGATCAACAACGCGTGATGCCGCATGCGGGCGAAGGCCGTCCGATCGAACAGCCCCTCGGTTTCCGCCGTCAACGGCGCGCAGATGGCCACGACATCGGACTGTTCCAGGAGCGCGTGGAACCGATCCATGCCCCAGCAGGCTTCAACTTCGGACGGCACTTCGACGTCCTCCGGATCCACGGCGACGACCCGCATGCCGAAAGCTGCCGCCCGCCTTGCCAGTTCGCGTCCGGTGCCGCCCAGCCCCACGATCCCCATCGTCCGGTCGACCAGCTCCCACGAGGCATCGCGAATGGGCCAACGGATATTATCCCAGCCCTGGTTTCGAAGCGCGGTGTGTATACCGCGGGTTAATGCAAGCAACAGCGCCATCCCGTGGTCGGCCAGATGTACACCCACCGTGCCCTTCGCACTACACAGTACTACGTCGCTCTCCACCAGTTCGGGATAGAGCAGTCCGTCCACCCCGGCACCCCAGCTCTGGATCCACGCGAGCTTATCCCGACGCGCGAAAAGGGCACGCGTAATCTCGCCGCAGACTACTTCGATGCCGGGCATGACTTCCGCGGCTTCTTCTTCCGAATCCGTGCGTACCACCTGTACATTCTCGTCAACCCGGCGGATTTCATCGACGAGGGGTTCGATCAGATTCATCCTGAGCAAAACGTTCATCGTTGTACCTCGAGGTAGACGGACCTAAGGCGCGTTTCTTGAGGTCTCAGGTGCGTTTCTTGAGATAAGCAGCGCCGAGCCGGGCGATTTCTAAGGCGGTTTTTCCGCTTTTGTTCAGCACGGTCCCGTCCGCGCCCTCGGCGAGCAGGACCTCCGCGGCTTTGGCATGCCCTTCGTACGTGGCCCTGTGTAGGGGTGTGCGGCCCTTTCGATCCTGGGCATCCAGGTCCGCTCCGGCCTGTGTGAGTAGTTTCACGGAATCCGACCGGCCACTTTCCGCCGCCAGGTGCAAGGGCGTTCGGTGCGCCTTGTTCCGGGCGTCCACCTCGGCGCCATGGTCCAGCAGCAGCTTAGCGCACTCAACTGAACCTGCCCGGCACGCCCAGTGCAGCGGGGTCATCCCGTAAACGCCAATTTCCCTGGCCATCGCCGGATTTGTGGACAAAAGTTCCAGGACCCGGGTTACGTCATTCAGTCCCGCCGCCGCATAGGCGTCGTATACCGCGCCGTCCTCGATCAACAAGCGGGCGACTTCCCGCTTACCTTCGTTCCGGCGTGCGTCGTCTCCACCCCACCTGCCAGGCGCCACAGCCTCGTGCAGGGCCGTCTCACCTCGCTCCCCGTTGCCCGTGATAGGCAGTTCGTGATGCACGGAGGCACCATTGTCGATCAGGAGTCCGGCGACTTCAGGAAACCCGCCCCAGGCGGCCCAGTACATGAGGGAAAGGTTCGCGGGCCAGCCCGTGTGGGGCTTTGCGATGGACACCGGGGTGGCGTCCGCCGCACCCGCGGCGAAAACGGCTTCAAGGGTGTCCACTGAACCCGCCCAGGCCGCTTCGTGCAGGACGTTGTAGGAGGTCGTGTCGATGCTTAAAACAATTCCGCGATCGAGGAGAAACGATACCGCCTCTCCACAGCCGCGCATGCCAACGGCTACGGTAAGCAGGCTGGAACCGATGCGATCGAGAACGGCCGGATGTTTCGCGTGGATTTCCGCCATCATCGGCAGGTCCGGCTGTCCATCCCAACGATCCGATGCCTGACCGATAGCCGCTTCGATGAAGCGCCCTTCCGCTTGCGTGACGTCCGGCAACTGTTCTTCACGAAGAAACCAGTTTTGTCGGAACAACCGGATTGCGGGACTGTCGAGCACCGCGCCTCCCATTGGCTCGAGACCAGGCGCTATTCGAGCAGATCGGCGCCGCCGTCATCCATTTTCTCGGGCTGGCGCCAGTACCGGTACTGCGGGGTCCATTCCGCTTCGCCCAGGCCCGCGAGCCCCAGCAGGTTCCAGTGCGAGCAGTACAGGTCGCCGGGACCGAATACGCAGCTGTTCTTCCGGAGTACCTGGTCGTCCTTACGTTCGTAGACCACGGCGCCGGGCATGTTCTCCACGCCTTCCATCACCGTCTGCTCCACGATGTAGTCGCCGCCTTCGTGGGAAGCGAGGCGAAAGCGCCAGTTTCTCGAATTTGCGAAATCACGCTGCAAGGCTGGGGGATCGCCGGAAAGGAGCACGACGGACATGGCGTCCTCGAGATGGGCAAGCATGCCGTTGAATCCGTCCGCCCAGAGCGTACAGTATCGGCAGCCCTGTCCCATGTTGTGGATGGCCAGCAGGCGATCGCGGCCGGCGAACAGGTCGAGCAGGGAGACTTCCCCGGTCAGGGTGGCGAACCGGTAATCGGGAACCGGCCGCGGATCGTTGTCTCGCCGCAACGCATTCAACTTCGCGGTGAGCTCGTATATCTGCCGTTCGAGGGCGACGATGTCCTGGTCAGCCTGGTCAGCCTGGTCAGCCTGGTCAGACATGCTCATGCCTTTCGCGAGTCGGAGGGCGTCTCGATTGCCATCCGGAGTGGTTTACTGTCGTCAGAACCGGTCGATGACCGTCACGCCCGTCTGGCTGAAACGGCCCATGGCTTCCAGCTCCGCGCCGGCTTCTTCGAGGGCGACCGTCCTGCCGACCAGTTTTCCGGGCCGAAGCACGCCGGAGGTGATCATGCGTAGCAGGTCGGCGTACCGGTGGGCCGGCATACCGTGGCTGCCCACGATTTCGAGTTCTTTCGCGATTACGGCGTTCATCGGGATCGAGACGTCGGCCTCGTCCGCCAGAGTAAGGCCGATCTGCACGTGACGGCCGCGTTTCCGAAGGCACCGGATGGAGTTTCGGCTGGTAACCTGGCTGCCAAGGGCATCGATCGAGACCAGGGCGCCGCCGCCCGTCATTTCCCGAATCTCCCTGACTACATCCGGATTCGTCCTGGCATTAACCGTCATGCGTGCGCCGAAATCGCTGGCCAGTTGCAGACGGTCGTCATCGATGTCCACGGCAATCACCGTGGCCCCCAGGGCCGCCGCGATCATCGTCGCCGACAGGCCCACGCCACCGCATCCGTGGATGGCCACGCAGTCGCCTCCGGTCACCCGGCCCTGGTCCACCACGCCGCGGAAAGCCGTCATGAACCGGCATCCCAGGCTCGCCGCTTCTACGAAGTCCAGCTCATCCGGCAAACCCACTAGATTCACGTCGGCGTACGGCATGGCCACATATTGGGCGAAAGCTCCCCATCCGGAGAATCCAGGCTGGTATTCATCATCACAGATGTGGTGATTGCCGGCCAGGCACTGCGTACAGACGCCGCATCCGCTACTAAAGGGGACGGTCACCCGGTCCCCGATCTGCCAGTTCCGAACCAGGCCGCCCTTTTCGACAACAACGCCGGCGAATTCGTGGCCCGGCACGTGGGGCAGCTGGATCGACGTGTCGTGTCCCATCCATCCGTGCCAGTCGCTTCGGCAGATCCCGTTGGCCCGCACCTCGATCACGACACCGTCCGCCGACGGTACGGGATCGGAGACTTCCCGCACCTCGAGCGACTTTCCGAAGGCGTCCATTACGGCGGCTTTCATCAGGCTATCCAAAGGTTTGGCGGGAGCTTCGGTGACCACGGGGCTACCGGACACGCCCGCCTCGTGATCCGGGGATTGGCCATGAAACCTGAATGACAGGGGATCCTAGAGGCGCCAGACCACCAGGAACTGAACGGTGTTCTCGTCCTCGTCCGTGCCGATTTTGTTTCTCCAGTACTGGTATTCCAGTCCAACCATTAGCTGGTTGGGCTCGTTGGCCACGGCCCGGCCGAGATCCCAGACGAACTGAGGCTGTGCAAGGATCGATCCGTCGTACCGGCCCCCGAGTTCATTGGACCTGCTCCCGATATACTCCGCATGACCCATGATCGCGAAGGATTGACTACCCATTTCGAAAGGCGCGGCCCAGTTTACGTCGAACATGAAGCTGTGGCCTTCCTTCGGCGCGCCGCCCTTATCCACGCCGAAGCTCCGGTCGATATAGGCGGTGAGGTCGGTGTTCAGGAACAGGAATCCCGGGATATCCCAGGATGCCCTGAATCCGGGCAGAAACTTGAGCATCTTCGCGTCACCGCCAACATTGACTCCAGCTATGATCGCCAGATCGGAAATGAGCCCCAGGCTGGCGCCGGACTGTTGCAGTTTGCCGATACTGAGCGTCGGATACCACTCTCCGTAGAAATCGCGGTCGTTGAATCCGTCTCTCTCCTGGTCGACGGTGTAATTGATAAAGTAGAAACTGTCTCCAAGCTTCCAACGGGACGCCTGCAGCACGGCGAGCACCAGGGACGTCACGTTTTTTTGCGCGAATGGGTTTCTGAGTTTTCCGACCTTCAGTTGGAAATCAGTCTGGGCGGAGGCCGTTGAGGTTACGGCCGTTATCATCAGGGTCAATACCGCGATTCGCCGGACGAGCCGAACGAGCAGGACGAGCCGGACGTTGCATAGGGCTGAAAACTTCATTTCCATGACCTTGTCCCGGAGAGAGTCCGCCCCCCGTACCATTCGTGTGTTGCCGCGCAAAAAGGACCGAGCTTACTCATTCTCCCCAGCGGTCGGGGTTTATCCCAGGCGCTTCGCTCTTCATCCCCTTCGGCTTGTGCGGTTGCTGCCATTCCAGGCCCGTGGTGTTCAGGCTCTGCAGGAAGGGTCTGGCCTGCGCCGGCGCGGAGGCCACGTCCCGGGGGTCCCACTCCTCCATGGGCTGTACGGGTCCCGACCAGGCCGGCCGGTAACCGAACTGGATTAGCTCCCGGGGTACCGTATCGCGGTTGGGATGGGTACCGTGGAAAACGTCCTTGGGAATCACCAGGGCCGATCCGGCTTTCGCGCACAGGGTCACCTCCTGGGGATGGGACTTGTAGCGTACGTAGGGGTTGCCATGGGCGTGGAAGGACAGGTGCGATCGCGGTAAGACACGGAACGGCGCCCTTTCCGGCGGCAGATCGTCCAGATAGTACAGCACGCGCACCAGCCGCGGTGAACTGCCCTCGTAACTGAAAATGGAGGAGCCGTACGGCTGGCCGTCCGTATGCATGGAAATGGGCGGCGACCCCGAGAGGGTCCGCGTGAAGAGGCCTCGCGTAAACACGATGTCGGGGCCCATCAGCGCCTCGAGAAACTCGACCATGGGCGGATGGCCGATCAATGCGCACGTGGCCGGACTTTGCCACTGGGCTTCGAGACAATAGGTCTGGCAGTCGCTGTAGTCCTTGCACTCCATGGGCACATCGGACAGTTCGGCTTTAAGATTAGCGATGTGATCGGCGTCGAGCATTTCAGGGAGCAGCACATAGCCCTCGACTTCCAGGTGATGGATGCGCTGGGCGGTGGTCAAGGACCCGAAATCCGTCTCGTCGACGTGCATGAACCCGATCTCTTCACTCGGATCGATTTTAACCGTGGCGCTTTCCATGATGTGCTCCTTGACAGACGGCCATTGCTTATCCCGGTGTCTGAGAAAACTAAATGTAACACCAGGGTGTTTCAAGTGTTTTCCGCGTGTATTCCGCTAGTGGGGTTACGCCCCGCTCATGATTTGCCCGGATGCCGATTCGGCGCGCGAACGTCCCTGATTCACGCCGGCAGGGCGAAATGCCGGCGCACGAAATCCCAGGCCGGTGTCTTGTAATACCGGTGCCCGCCTTCACCAACGGCCAACTCGCATTTTTCAGCGGCGCCGGCGACCGCGTAGACGGCCTTGAGCCGGTCGAATGCGGCATGGACCTCGTCGATGGGGAAGATGCGGTCGTACCGTCCCGCGATGGCGCAGAAGGGGCGGGGGGCGATCAAGCCGGCCACGTCGTACATTTCACCCATGCGCAGCATGCCGGGCACGTAGTTGCATTCGCAGTGGTGGATCGTCCCGATGCTTCCCACGAAGCTACAGAAATAACACCCGGGCATGGAAAGGGCGATCCGGGTATCGCAGGCCGAGGCGAATAGCGATATCGTACCGCCACCCGAGTTGCCCGTGATGGCTATACGATCAGCATCTATCGGCAGATGCGCTATCGCCCAGTCGATCAGGCGGGACGTGTCCCAAACGCGTTCGCCGATGGGCGTTCTCCCAAGCAGCAGATCGTGGACGAGCTGGTCGCGGCAGGAGTGCATTTTGTCGGCCTGGATGTCGTCCGCGGTGCGCGTTTCCCCGAAGGCCCGCGCGGTCGGCGCGATGACGATGTATCCTTCCTCCGCGGCCGCCTGCCGGGCAATATCGCGCTCACCCTCCATCATGTGCGCCTCTTCCGCTTCGTCCCGTGCAATACCCACGTATATGCGCGGATGGTTGTGGCCGTGGGGCACGAGGACCAGTGGAAGCTTCCGGTCGCGGTCCGTCCCGTCCTCGCGTTCGTCCCTGTGCTTCACGCCCTTCGGCAACAAGAGATAAAATGGCAATGGCACCGTCGGTTCGACCCAGAGATACCAGCGTTCCCTGACGTGACTGCCCAGATCGGTGGATTCGAGCCGCTCCGCCTTCGGCACGTAACCCGCCAGATCCGAAGCCATGTGGTCCAGGCCGAGGGCAACCCGCAGTTTCGGACGGAATGCGGCCTGCCAGGCCGACAGTTCCTCCGGATCCGTCGCCCTGAAGGCATACTCTTTTGGAACGTTCTGGTACAGGATATTCAGGTGTTCTTCATTGTTATATGGCTTGAATGATCCGGCAGCATGCCTTTTAATCCGGGATTCCATCATGAACTCCGTGTTGCATTGCGATGATCAGGTTTGACTGCGCGCATGGCACGCACCCGCCCGAATGCCTGTTTGTCAGACGAAAAGGATGATGTTCAGTCCCAAGGCGAACATAGTGCTAATGCGGAGCAACCTGCGACGTTCCGGTACGCAATCCGATTTCCCCCGGCGGATCGCCGAGATCCGGTACCGGGAGCAGGACTCCTCCGCGGAGCGAGGATTCATGGGCTGCGAGCCCGGGAAGCATGTACCTGGCGGCGTCCCAGGCGTTGTTCGGAGGTAGCGTACCGTTGACGCAGGACATCACGAAATCGTCGACCAGGAACTGGTGGCTGCCCGCATGGCCGTTGGGCAGTCCGGCGAAAGCTTCCGGCAGCCGTTCCACGGGATGCACCTTGGAGACGCCCAGATGGGTGCCGTCGGAAGCGGTCACCTTGCGCATCGGATCGCTTCCCGGCACGGGCTGGCCGGAGCAGGCGAGCAAGTTGCCGAGGTGCTCCATGCGCTCCCCGTCCTTGCAGAGCCAGGCCGCGCCCGCGGCGGACTGTTCGAAGCCGCCTTCGGTGCCCTGCAGGCCCATGCGCACGCAGCCGGGATGACCCACGCGCCGGAATTCGTTGATGCGGCAGACACTCCCATCGGACATGCCGAACAGCGCACTCTGGTTGCTGAAGGGATTGCTCCAGTCGTTGGCCCCGTAAATCCCGTCCTCGCCTTTGTCTTCAAATCCCTGGCAGGACACCTGGGTCATGCGGGCGCCGGTGACGGATACGATCTGGCTCGTGGAATGCGTCGGGTAGTACATGGGCGGTATGCCGGCTGTCTCCCGCCAGTGCTTGCCGCCCCGCCAGCGCGCCACTTCGTAAAGGCCGTGGTCCCAGTCATGGTAATATTCCGCCTGGCCGTAGACGATGCGGCCGAAGGCGCCCCGCGCGTACTGCTCCCGGCAATACAGTACGCCTGGATAATAGTAGCTGGTCTCACCGAGCATGTAGACGGCGCCCGAGGCCCCGGCAGCGGCCACCAGTTTTTCGATCTCGGCCACGCTGATCCCCGGTGGCACGGCCGAGTACACGTGTTTCCCGGCCTCCAAAGCCTGGACGGCCTGCGGCCCGTGAAGCCAGTTCTGGGTAAACAGGCACACGGCGTCCACGCCGGTTTCACAGAGGGCCTCGAGGGAGGGGCAGGTGTCCCCGATCTGGAATCGGGCGGCCGAACGAGCCAGTTTTTCATCGTCCAGGTCGCACAATACCACCCGATCGACCTGCGGATGCGCCTTGAACAAGGGGATGAAAGCCTGCGCGAACGCGCCGGTGCCAACGATACCGACCTGGAGTTCCATGTTCACCTCATGAGGAGCCAAGGATTCGGCGCAAGAACTCCAGTGCACGGGGTATGGCGGTCGGCATTGACGTGATATCATGCGTTCCACCCGGGTAGATGAAGGCCTCGAACTCCGGCGCTCCGCGCCCGATCTCCTCCATGGCCCGTATCATGGATTCTGCCTGGGAGACGGAAACCACCCCGTCCATGTCGCCGTGGTGAACCTGCAAGGGGGGCAGATCCTCTGCAAAGAAGACGGCGGATCGCCGGATGAGCGCCAGCCGTGCGTCCTGGAGCGTAATTTCCCCTGCCCACCACGGTACTAAGTAGTTGGCGCGCAGGTATTCGACACCGGGCAGGTCGACGGTCACGCCTCTCACCAGGAGACTGGCGATATCGCGCGCCCATTCATTCTGGAAATCCGTCGGGCCGAAGAACGTGATGACTCCCGCGATACGCGCGTCCCTTATCCCCATCAGCATCGCCACGCCGCCGCCTCTGCTGGCGCCCACGACGAAATACCGGTCGGTTGAGGCTTCCGGTATGGACTCCATGACGAGACTGACCAGCGCCATCGCGTCGTCCGCGTCGCGGTCCCACGGACTGGCCGGACCCTCCGATGTCCAGGCCCGCCCCCCGTATTCGAGCGGTTCGTCCCGGAACGACGGGATCACGTAGATGAAGTCGTCCCGCATCTCTCCGAGGGCGATGGTCAATATGAGCAACGTGCTTTCCACCGACACGCCGTTGTCGCCGCCATGGGCGAATACCAGTATGGGAAGACGTTTCGTGCCCGCGCTGCTCGGCACGACGATAGCGCCGAAATGACGCACGCCGGCGACCTGGTGCGAGACGATCCGCAGGGTGGTCGGACTTCCCCCCATGCTAAAGGGTTCTTCAAACTCGACCGTCTCCCCGGCCGGCGAGACGTCCCGCGTGGCCCAGTCGGCGCGGACCGCCGACAATTCAGCCTCTTCGGGCGGTGCAAACAAAACTTCGAGCGAGTCTTCCACCGTGATCGCTTGGCCGCTGACGTTTACGGTAACGCCGGAAGCGCTTACAGCCAGCGTTTGCGGGCCTGAAATCGGGCCGAGCGTCCAGTTCGTGGAAGTCTTGCCGTCCGTACCGGTTCCGGCGGTTGTGGGCTCCGTGAAGCCGTGGCTGGGTGCGAACAAGACATGCGCGCCGGACATGGGCCGTTCTTCTTCATCGTGCACCTGGACCACGATCGGTTCCCGCAAGCTCGAACCGGCCAGTGCGCGCTGCCCGTCGCCGGATACGATACTTATCCTGGCGGCACGGGGCAGGTCCGTGGGTTCGGGTGTGGTCGGACCTTCACTGCCGCAGGAAACCAGGACGGCTAGGGAAAGAAGCAACGTAATCGGAGAAAGGAGGCGCAGGCGGCAGGAAAGTCTGTGACGCATGTCTGGTCCTGGTATCATCTCATATGCGGAGAAACGGGCAGTTATCATCATCAACCGCCGGTCAATTATCCTTCATCTACGTTTCAAATTTACGCATTCTATCGTGCGACAGGCAGATAATGTAAGGGACGGTCACGGAGATTGGAAGTTCCTATTTCACGGATGCGTCAAATTAGAAGGGTTTGGCCGGAAATGGCAATCCGTCTTTCGTAACAGCGTCATGTGGCGATCTAGGTGGTGACTCGCATGGCAGATACACGCTGAAGCATCAACAGGCACGCTATGCCCGCCGCGGCCAGCACACCGTTGAAACTGAATACCAGAATCCAGGCCGACTGCACGTCGGAATGGTCGAGTATCGATCCTGCCAGAACA
Organism: uncultured Gemmatimonadota bacterium; assembly: GCA_951812955.1. GTDB lineage: Bacteria > JAAXHH01 > JAAXHH01 > JAAXHH01 > JAAXHH01 > JAAXHH01. The sequence goes on from OX638340.1 coordinate 1,343,151, forward strand.
GGCGCGCCGGTTCCCACCACAAATCCGATGAAGGACTGCAGAGCCTGAGCAGAACCAACCAGGTTTCTCGGAGCGAGTTCCGTGACAGTCGTCGAGTAGATGGCGGAATCGGCGGCCGTAAAGAATCCGTAAAGAAAACCCAGGGCGACGAGGTATGTAAACGGCAATCCAACCAGCCAACCGGCCAGGAATGAACATGTGCCGCTGACTGCGAATATCCACAACGCCGACCTGATTCTACCGATCCTGTCCGAAGTCCATCCACCCAATAGCACGGCGAAGATACCAGTCATGAACATCAAACCAGCCAGGGTAGCGGCCCTCGATGCCGCGTTGTCCGGTTCGAGACCTCCCATCATGAGCGCTGCGCCGAGCAGCAGGGGAAGCCACAGTCGGGCCACGAAGAGTTCGGCCGTGTGCAGCGCGTAGGCCATGATCACCAGGATCATCCGACGGTCACGCAATGGCGCCAGGGACAGCCATCCGGCTATTCCGCGGCTATCCTTCTCCTGCGGCGTCCGTTCACCCCGCCCTGAAGCCAGAAACGCAGCTATAAAAATGCTTGCCAGACCGGGCAAAGTGGTCATCAGAAAAGCTGGCTCCCACCCTTCCAATCGATCCAGGAGCGTGCCCATGAACACGTATGAGACCGTCGTACCTGCATAACCCGATCCCACGAAAATACTTACGGCCGTGGCCCTTCCCCTTCGGGCGAACCTGTACGACGCGAGACGTATACCGGTGATGTAAACACATACATGACCGACCCCGTAGATGAATCGCAGCAAGCAGGCGGTCCACAACCCCTCCGCCAGAATGGGAAACAGGAACCCGCTGCACGCCGTCAACACGACGCCGATGATCAGGATCCGATACGGATTGAACCGGTCGGTGAAGGGTACGAGCAGCAGGGACGAAACGGCATAACCAGCTAGGTACGAAGAGAAGATCATTCCCGCCTGGGTATTGTTCAGTTCCCACTGCGCTCGAATAAAAGGAAGAGACGCGACGTAACTCGAGGAGGACAGCAGGATGAGAAACAGCACCCCGCTCAACCCGGCGAGCCAGGCTATGCCCGGCCAGGAGGATGTGCCGGATTGATTTCGGTGGGTGGCTTGATCAGTTATCTCGGATGACCTCGTTGAGTCAAATGAAACGTAGTTTGAAACGCGGTTGAATGAACGGTATTGAATGAACTATGCACTTGCAAATCTTGTTCGTCTAACTATCATCCCAATAGGAATTCGCTCAAGCAACCCTTAATACTGGGAGTAGTGCAAGTTGACCAAACTATTATGCTGGAACATTAATCGCGGGTCTGAAGAAAGTGATAGCTGGCGGGAAATAGCGAACTCGGATGCGGACATTGCACTGTTACAGGAGGCCAGAAGACCTCCTGAAGATCTATCGAATCGTTTGCAGGTGGATCCTGAAGCATTCACTCATGGTACTTCTAGATGTGCAATCGTAAGCCTCTCCAGCAAGGTGAGCGTTCGTTTTTTAAAACCCATGCTTCTGAATGATATCGATCAAGAAGGCGACTTTACAACCACACATCAAGGGTGCATTTCAGCCGCTATCGTCAGTCCGAATAAGGGAGAGTCGTTTACTGCAGTTTCAATTTGTGCCGAATACGAGCAGCCTCGATGTTCATCATGGAATGTAACTGACGCCTCGGTCCACCGCGTCATCTCCGACCTGTCCCTGTTCATTGGCAAACAGCGGGGACACCGTATCATCGCAGCGGGTGATCTCACCATCAATCGAGGCTATGGTGAAGATAAAAGCGGCTACTGGAAAGGAAGGTATGACTCGGTATTCAATCGTATGGACGCCATCGGCATGTGTTTCGTCGGTCCGCAAAACCCCCATGGCTGTTCGGCCGATCCTCGACCGCAGAACATGCCCCAAGACAGCAAAAACGTGCCTACCTACTGCAAGTCGTTTAGAAAAAACCCAGCGGCAGCATACGATCAACTGGACTACGTCTTCGTGTCGGAAAGCATGGCCGATTCCGTCAAGGTGTGCGCCTTGAACCACCCTGAAGAATGGGGGCCAAGCGATCACTGCAGGATTAAAATTATGGTAGAGTAGAGGAAAAACATGGCTACACAAAGGAACTCGGACACAACCTACCTGGCCCTCCTGCGCGGAGTAAATGTGGGCGGAAAGAACGTGATCAAGATGGCGGATCTCAGGAACTGCTTCGAGGCCGAAGGCTTCCGCGACGTCGTCACCTATATCCAAAGCGGGAATGTGATCTTTCGTTCGCCTTCAACAGGGCTCAGCGTCCTGACAAACCGGATCGAGGAGATGCTGGCCGCGGCGTTTGACTATGAAGCGAGTGTCGTGTTACGCTCACGAAAGCAGATGCGGGCAGTGGTTTCCGAGGCGCCGGCGGAATTTGGAGAACGGCCGGAGACGTACCGCTACGACACCCTCTTCCTGAAGGCTCCCCTAACGGCAACTGCCGCCATGGAGTGCATCCCCGCCAGGCCCGGTGTGGATGAATCCTGGGCAGGAAATGGTGTGCTCTACTACTCGAGACGCATCGACCAGGCCTCGCGTAGTTATCTCAGCCGTCTCGCGTCGATGCCCGTCTACCAGCGCATGACGGTCCGCAACTGGAACACGACGACCAGGTTGTTAGAGCTCATGGAAAGAGACTGAATCGTGGCCAACCTGTCCGGTACCCGTGTCCGTTCCTTGCGGTCTACCAATCGCAGGTTTGAACAGTGATGTCCGGGTTGATCGTCGCGTTAGAGGGCAAGGCGTCACTCGGCGATGCACCGTCCATCCTTAAACGCCAAAACCGGTGGTGCGGGAATTGAGCAGTCGGAAACGTACCCATACAGCTCATTCATCTCAGCTTCAAAGGCGTCATACGCTGTCAGCCGAATAGCTAGTGCCGTCGAATCGGTGGACGAGACGGAGTAAACGATGTACGCCCAGGGACCGCCGCAGGGCTTGGAGCCCAGGCCCGCGTAGCGACAGTCTGCAATCGACACGCCCTCAGCTTCGCCGACGAGCGTGTCGATTTCCCGTCGCATCTCCATTAGCTGCGCACGGTCGCCTTCCTCGGACCGTTGGTCGCCTTCCTCGGTTCGCTGTTCGCCTTCCTCGGTCTGCTGTTCGCCTTCCTCGGTCTGCTGTTCGCCATTATTGTCATCGCCAACGACAGGATCCCGGCCGTCACAACCAAGGAGTAAAACGGAGATCCATACCGCCATAACCAGGTATCGCATGGTCTTTCCTTTCTGTCAGAAAAGAGTCATAGTCCCCGCTATGGAGGACGCCTGGCCTCGCTAACGGTTCCACGAGCTTGACCTCTAATTGTTCGACCTTATTCTTGCCCAACGCCCTCAGTTCTTCTTCGACGGAGAGCAAATGTAGGTTGGCGAACACTTGTTGAACATCCCTACATTTCATCTCCGTTAAAAGTCCTTCGCCCCAAACCCTTGACACCACCATCCGATACTCCTTACTTCCCGTTGTAAGCCCGGTTTTTGGTCGTGCCCCCAGGGATACTGGTAGCTATGCACTCGATCATCAAACAACACCGCACCGAGATCCTCGCCCTCGCCGAACTCCACGGCGTCGCCAATGTGCGCGTGTTCGGATCCATGGCAAGGGAAGATGCTGATGACTCGAGCGACGTCGATCTACTGGTGTCGCTGCCTTCTGGTAAAACAGGCCTCGCACTTGGCGCCCTGTTGATGGACGTGCAAGACCTTCTGCAACGGCGTGTGGAAGTCGTGACCGTGAAGAGTCTTCATCCTGCTCTCCGGGATAACGTGCTGAACGAGGCGCAGTCGCTATGAAATCCGACGCGCGGTCCGATAGAGTGTTGCTGGAACACATCCGAGAGTGTATTGACCGTATTAGTGAATACACCGGCTGTAAGCGCTCATCGTTCTACGCCTCGCGTCTGGTTCAGGACGCAGTGGTACGTAATCTGCAATTGCTTGCGGAGTCAACGCAACGCCTGAGTAACGCTGTTAAAGAAACCGAGACGGATATACCCTGGCGTGCCATTGCAGGATTTCGAAACGTGCTCGTACACGGTTATCTTGAGATTGACCTCGATGCAGTTTGGAGCGTGGTTGAACAGGACCTCCCGAAGTTATCCAGGGCAATCGATCGCATGGTCCGATCCGTATGATCTCTGGGATATCCCGCGCGAGTCCACCTCATCCCTGCCTGTCCAGCCTGCCCGTCCCCATTATCCGTTCCATGTTCCCACCCAGTATCGCCGCCATCTCGTCCTCGTCGAGGAACGGGCAGTAGCGCCTCACATAGTCGAGGCTCTGGCGGTAGGTCCAGTGCAGCAGCACGATAGGGATGTCCGTCCCCCACAGAATACGGTCGGCGCCGAAGCATTCGACCATCTTTTCAAGGACCGGCCGCACCTGGGGCATGGGATAGTCCCAGTGCGACTGCAGGAACACGGCAAAGAGGATCTGGATGTGGAAACGGGGGTGCTCGGACGGCACGGCTTCGTATACTTCATCGGGAATGTCAAACCGGTCGCGGCCGGCGAACAACCGCCAGGGGAAGCCGTGGGTCATGATCACCTCGACCTTGGGGTAATGGTCCATCCAGGCCCGCAACGAACGTAACTCTTCTATGTAGGCGGAAGGCGATCCGACCGCGCCGAGAGTGAAGAACACCGGTATGTCCAGCTCGGCCACCGCTGCCCAGAACGGGTCGAAATCCGGCCCGGTCCATTCGGGCGACAGGCCGTAGAGCGGCCGATGGAAAGGAGCGAACTGAAGGCCAGAAAGACCGTGAACGCGGATCGCCCGTTCGAGTTTCGCAATGGCGTCGTCGGTCCTCTCCGGCATCCACCATTCGGGGACCTGGGCCAGTCCCTGGATCCGCTCCGGATAACGCCTGCAGCATGCCGCGATGTAGCCGTCATCGAGTCCCATGTACGGCGTGCGATGCAGAAGCGCCCGGTCGATGCCCGCGTAGTCCATTTCCGCCACCAGATTCTCCGCGGAGAAGGAGAAATCCTCCGTCCATGGCGGCAGGGCCTGCTTGACAAATTCCTCGCCATCTACCGTCCACTCGGCCAGGCCGTGTTTGCCGGTGCGGAAGTTCGCGTCACGCAGGCCATCGAAGCGCCACGGAAGGTCGGGGTCGTAGAGACCCGTGGCGTCGGCCGGAGCGCGGTCCTTACGCCGCCAGACGGGTTGCTGGCGTGCCTGGGCCATAAACATCTGCAGATGACGCCGGAATTCGGCATGGTCGTCGAAGCCGCCGATATCGCGCGGGGCGGGAAAGCAATAGGCGTGTCCGTCGTAGATCATGATATCGTCCATCTAAACGCGTTGACAGGATCATGCTTGCAGAGGTATTTTTCAGCAATTAACCATACCCGTCTTCACGCGATCTTCTTCGATCCTTAAGAATCGCATTGACCGTCGGAGTGGTCTCAGTGAAAAGTACCGAAATCCGTCCAATCTGGAATCCCCGTACCGGCATTGAAGGTCTTGACGGAGATCCCAATGAACTGAGTTCTTCCGAGATCCCCGGAATAAAAGCGAGCTGGACCGAGCAGCAGGAGCGGTTGAAGGACAAGGCCCAACTTTCTGACTTCACCGAGAAGTTGAGCCGGGAATGGGCAATAGAAACCGGTATTCTTGAGAATCTATACGAAATCGACCGTGGCGTCACGCAGACTCTCATCGAGCGGGGTTTTCAATCCGAAATTCTCAGCTACGGAACGACAAATAAGCCCCGAGAATACGTGATCCAACTCTTGCGAGATCAGAAGGAAGCCCTGGACGGCGTATTCGCGTTCGTCAAGAACGACCGGTCCCTCACTACGTCTTACATAAAAGAACTACACGCGGCATTACTGCGCAACCAGCACACGACCGAGGCGCTCGACAGTCTGGGTAGAACAGTTGAAGTCCCGCTCCTCAAGGGAGACTGGAAAACCCAGCCCAACTACCCCGTCCGGGATGGCGTGACGTACAGCTACTGCCCGCCGGAACAGGTTAGTTCTGAGATGGACCGGTTGCTCGAGATGCATGAGGCGCAGGTCGAAAGCGGCGTGTCTGCCGAGGTACAGGCCGCTTGGCTGCATCATCGTTTCACCCAGATCCATCCCTTTCAAGATGGAAACGGACGCGTGGTCCGTGCGATCGCTTCACTGGTGCTCGTAAAGGAAGGACTTTTCCCGCTTGTGATAAGGAGGGACGACAGGGGCAGATACCTGGAAGCCCTCGAAGCCGCCGACCTCGGCGACCTGAACCCGCTTGTCATGCTGTTCACTGGACTGCAAAGAGATCAGTTCCTGAAGGCGACCAAGATATCTGAAGAACTACGTTTGGAAGAGGACGTGCAGGTAGTCTTGGACGGGCTGGACAGGGAAGCCCGCAGAATCGCAACGGAGAGGCTCAAGGCACACAGGGAGGTATTCGGTTTGGCCAGCGCTATCGAAAATGATCTAGAAGAACGTTTGAATACGATAGCAAAAGAAGTTTCGGGAGCACTAAATCAGGTAGCGTCCGGCGCAACTACATTCGTGCGAAGATCCGACGAGAAAACGGATTATTTCTACAGGGCGCAGATCGTCAAGATTGCAAATGAACACATTGATTATTACGCCAATACGTCCGAATACCGATCATGGGTTTCATTAAACATGCGATGGTCGCGTCGAGGGCAGTTGGTATTCGCGCTACACGGAATCGGCAAACCATTCAACGGTGGCCTTATCTGCGCGCCATTTCTGGAATTCAGAGATTACGACGATACCGACGAGGAGCACGGCGAGCGTCAATCAAATTCAACCCTCATTCCGGTCGCCGAGGAAGGTTTCGTTTTCTTCTACAACGAGGACAAGGATCGACTTCTCGGAAGGTTCAGGCCCTGGCGGGAAAACGTCCTCAAGATTGTCATAAAAGAACTCGCGCAAAACCTCTGAATCAACGATTGCCGGACCACCCAGATGTGCGATGAGGTTACGAATCCACTCCGATGCATTCTCTCAGCACATGTACAGTTGACCATCCCACGGACGCCGAACGTTTTCTTTTCGATACCAACGGCTACCTGGTGTTGGAGGATTTCCTCCAGGAATCCCTTGTCGATTCGCTCAATTCCGCGCTGGAGCGGACGATAGCGCGCCGGCGCGACCCCGAATTCAAACGGACGCACGAACCGGCCTTCGCCGACAGGCTCGGTAAAGCCAATGCGCGGGTCATGCACCTGCTGGCCGAAGATCCGCTCTTTCTGGACATGCTCGACTACGAACCGATGATGGCCTACGTGCACGGTCTGTTCAACGAGATGCCCCATCTGCATTCGACTGATGCCTTCTATGAAATCGAGCAGGAGGAATACCACGGGCAGGGCTGGCATACGGACGGAATCCAGGCCGGATTCCGCAACTTCCGGCCGCACATACCGTTGTTACAGTTCAAGGTGGGGTATTACCTGAGCGACATGTCCGAACCCAACCAGGGCAACCTGAACCTCGTTCCCGGTAGCCATAAGTCCGTGGTCGAGCCAGACACGGAGGACGGCATGCCCGGCGCCGTTCAGATCTGCGGGCGTCCCGGCACGGCCGTGCTATTCCACAACGGGGTATGGCATTCGGCCGGACCGTTCACACGTCGCGGCGGCAAACGGGTAATCCTGTACTATGGGTACGAACACCCGTGGATGCTGGCTTGTGCGGAACAGTGGCGGTACGACAGGGACTTCCTGAACAACCTCACCCCGGCGCAGCGACGCTTTTTCCACGGTTTCGTCTTCGACCCGCCCGAGTATCGCTGGGGATGACCGGATGGGTCGGACGGACGGGATGACCGGACGATTCGAAACGAATTGCTATAAAAGTCCTGCTGGTGCCTACAGACGAAAGCCGAGTCCCGGGCAACCTGACTATCCGATTTCGTTGGCGTCCAGCGGGGATGAGCGTAATCAGGCAGCCTTGCGATTCGGCAGTTTGCGCCTCATCATCACGCCTGGAAGCCGCTTCAGTCTTTCGTTGCGAGGATCGATCTCGAATCCGCCGGACTCCAGGGCCGTAACGCCAAGCAGCGGTTCCGTCCCTTCCGGGCCATACGCAATGGTCCCGCCAACGACCACGCCCTCGAATTCGATCTCGGCGACTGTTGCTTCCAGCGTGAGCTGTTTCCCGTCCGCGAGTACGTAGTCGCGACTCCCCCTCGGTTTGAGTCCAATCGCTTCGAGACGCTGCCTCGGTACGAGCGAGTCGAACGCGGCGGTATCGACAACGAACTTGCCGGTCCAGCTACGCCGTGGATCGGCGGGATTTCGGATCGTCACGTCGACATAAGTAGTCCCCATACTGAAATCCCTCCGGTGGGTATCTCTTTCGATTGCACAAGTCAGATCTGATAATCCGTTGATCACCTTGTTAATATAGTCGTAATTCATTTGGTATTCTATTCGGTAATTTCGCTGAAGCGCACAGCGATCGGTTCGCCGATGGATTACATTATGTCGGAGGATTGTTCACCCGATTCGTCTGGAACGCTTTGGGTGGGCCGCGAAACCGCTTCACCCGGAATGCTTCGAATGGGTCTCGGCTCCGCCGGACTGCACGGATGACGGAGTTTTGCAGAACATTTGGTCCTTCATTCCGTCGCCGTTACCGTACCCATCCCAAATCCTTGACACCGCCATCCCATTCTCCTTACTTCCCGTTGTAAGTCCTGCCGCTGTGGTCCGGTCGGATCTGTGGCGTTGGAAGGTGGGACCAATTACGTAAGTCTTTCCTTTTGTTGAACGCACGGCATCGATCAGGTCGTACCGAAGGATAAGGTAGCTATGCACGCTATAATCGAACAGAACCGCGCGGAAATCCTCGCCCTTGCCGAACGCCATGGCGTCGCCGACGTGCGCGTATTCGGGTCCATGGCGAGGGGCGACGCCGACGACGCCGGCGATGTCGACCTACTGGTGTCACTGTCGCCTGGCAAAACAGGTCTTGCACTCGGAGCGCTGTTGATGGACGTGCAGGACCTCCTGCAACGACGTGTTGAAGTCTTAACGGAGAAAAGCCTTCATCCTGCCCTCCGTGAAAACGTGTTGCGCGAGGCGCAGCCGTTATGAAGTCAGACGCCTGGTCCGTAGAGTATCGCCCGAACACAACATTCCCGAATTAGCCAGGGCGATCGAGCGTATAGTTCATTCCACCTGATCCTTGAGAAGACCTCGCGGCCACGTGTCCTGCTGGCCGAGTGAAGGGTAATCATCATGAATGTCAGTAAAGAAGAAAACACCAGACTCACTCCTTCGACAGTCAAACTCAAGCGGTTAATAGGGACCTCGCCTGCTCCTCGAATGTTGACGCCATACGAAATCAAGTTGCTGCGGCAAGCCGCGAAGGAAGTGGCCGAAGTTACGGAAGAAGTCCTCGCTGAGAAAGACAGTAGTAAGGAAGAAGGATGCTGACCTTCGAGCGGTTTTTCTCCACAGCGTTCGGTAAAGACGTTTGTCCTTTCGCCTATCAACAGGCTCTCGCAAAGCAGGCCTGGCCAGACGCGCTCATTGCTCCGACCGGCCTTGGCAAGACCGCCGCGGTGGTGCTTGGTTGGGCCTGGAAACACGCCGTAGTCGAATCTCCAACTCCACGTCGCCTCGTTTATTGCCTGCCTATGCGCACGCTCGTCGAGCAAACCGAGCGGAATGTCAGAGAATGGCTGCGTGAACTGGGCAAAGCAAATACGGACTGGAAATCACGCCTTCCGGACCCTGAAGCCGGAGTCCATGTCCTCATGGGCGGCATGGATGAGCCGCGCTGGTTTGAAACACCTGAACGACCGGCCATCCTGATCGGAACTCAAGATATGCTGATCAGCCGCGCCCTGATGCGGGGGTACGCCATGAGCCGCTTCCGCTGGCCAGTGGACTTCGCCTTGTTGCACAACGACGCGCAGTGGGTTTTTGACGAAGTGCAATTGATGGGAGCAGGCCTGGCGACCTCTACACAACTCGAAGGTTTTCGTCGTACGTTCGGAACGGAGATCCCTTCGTGCAGTCTCTGGGTGTCAGCGACCCTTCACCCGGACTGGCTACATACGGTTGATTTCCAGCAACGTCCTACGGTGTGGCGTGTTCCATGTGATTTCCCCGACGATATACATTCATCGCAAGTCCTCAAACTGATTAACGCGTGTAAGCCAATTCAGCCGTCGTCCGTCGCGCCGATGAGTGCCAAGAAGGCCGATCTGAACGCATACGCGACAGCGTTGGCGAAGGAAACCCGGAGTCTGCACCAAGAAAACAATACGACGCTTGTGGTACTCAATACAGTCGCCCGCGCCCAAGCCGTGCATAAAGCACTTCAGAAGATGGATGTTGCGCCTGCTTGCCTTGCTCTCATCCACTCGCGGTTTCGGCCTAAAGATCGCACCCGGCAGATGGACAAGTTGCCGCAAACCGGGGAAACAAAAAAACTGATCGTAGTCGCGACGCAGGCGATTGAAGCAGGTATCGATCTATCAGCGGCGGTCCTGCTCACCGAACTCGCGCCTCCTTCGTCCCTTACCCAGCGGTTCGGTCGGGTAAATCGCTACGGTGAGTTGAACGATTCCGGTGGCGGGACGGTCCGCTGGATAGATATCATCGGAGGCGACCTCGGTGATTCGTTGGCGGCTCCGTATGAGATTAACGAACTCAAAATCGGGCGCGAGCGGATTGCCGCGTTAAAGGACGCTCGGCCCTCTAATCTCGTGCCGCCCGCATCAGACGACTGCGCCTATCGGGGTGTGATACGATCCAGGGATATGCTGGACCTATACGACACCGATCCGGATTTGACCGGCTTTGATGTCGATATCGCTCCTTACGTCCGCGATGCTGAAGATACCGATATTCGAGTTTTCTGGCGCGATTTCGACGTGCAGTCTGGACCAGAGGACCAGACTGCACCCATGCGGGACGAGCTTTGTGCGGTTCCGATTGGGCGCGCGCGTAACTGGCTTAGGGATGTCAGAAAGAAGGAAGGGCAGCGGGTATTTCGCATAGACCCGCAGGCACGAGCTAATGGGAAGGGTAGCGTTCCGACTTGGACCGCGTTCCGAGAGGAACCGTGGCCGGGTTTGGTGTTGATGGTTCATGCGAGTGCTGGGGGTTATGCACCGGACACGGGGTTTGATCAGGGTCTAAAAACAGCAGTCGAGCCTGTGAAGCTAGGAGAGGAACAGCAGACGGCAGACGAGTCGAACGACGGCGATTCCGACAGCGAGCAGAGCAGGTGCGTGGAACTGACGGATCATCTGGACCACGTGGCTTTTGAAGCCAGATACCTATGCGATGGCCTCGACGTTTGTGAAGCTTGGAAAGCCACAATCCTCCAGGCAGCGTACTGGCACGACCTCGGTAAAGCACACCCTGAGTTTCAGGCGCGAATGGTTGCAAGTAACACGGAGGCCGACCCACCACCAGAAGGGTTGCTAGCCAAGGCTCCGAAGTACGACCGCACGAAAGGACGTGCATATTTCCGGCACGAACTTGCGTCTGCACTAGCATTTCTCACACAAGCAGGCTGGGTACGCAAGGCCGATCTTGTTGCGTACCTGATAGCCGCCCATCACGGCAAGGTACGCCTGAACTTGCGTCCCCTACCAGCCGAAAGTCGGGTAATGGGGGAGGATGGACGGCGTTTTGCTCGCGGCGTGTGGGAGGGAGACGAGATACCGTTGGTTAGTTTGGGCAATGGGGAAACATGGACAGGGGGGCCACTCGCACTATCCGTGATGGAGTTAGGCGAGCATCCGGAAACTGGGGCAAGTTGGACCGAGCGTACGCGAAATTTGCTTTCCCAGTACGGTCCTTTTCAGCTCGCTTGGTTGGAGGCACTTGTACGTATCGCCGACTGGCGGGCATCAGCAAAAGAAGAACGAGGTCATGAATATGGCGCCTAACGAGATAGCCCTCGCCGGGTGCTCGCCGGCACCACTTGCAAACTATTTGAAAGCACTCGGTGTACTTCGGCTGATTGAAAGTCCAACGAGCAGTGTGAGCGGAATCGCCGCTGACCCGGAAGTGCGTGGCTGGTGGGAAAATGAATGCTTCCATTTGCACACTCGCTTAGACTACGGGGCACTGACGCGTTTCTTCCTCCGAGATTACGTCCCCAGCCCTGTTATAGCACCGTGGAACGGTGGAAGCGGATTCTACCCCGGCGACAATAAAGACGGATTTGAGCCATTTACAGGGACCGATGTCGCGATGCGATTCGCCCTGCTTGCCGGTGCGGTCCAAACGGCGTCTCGGGAGATCAACAGATGGGGCTTTATCCCACAACTGAAGATAATCATCGGAAGCCAGACTCGACTGGCCAATTGCTGGAATGTTTCCAAGAACGTGTTGAGATTCAGGTATCAAGTTGCTGCCGAAGATACCATCACGGGCAAAATCAGCATTGGCGAAGATGCGCTGAGGCCGAACCGCGCCAAGATCACGGATAAATCTGGAAAAGAGAAGATTACGTTGGGTGACAGTGGTAAAGGGGAGGCACTGAAAGTAACTGACAAGAAGATCACTTCTAGACCGAAAAATAGCGAAATCTACACCACTGGTGAGATCATCCAAGTGGAAGTAATGTTCAGTAAAGACGTAAAAGTAGCCGCTCGCCCAGAAGATACGAACAAGACCAGTTTCGTAGCGGGACTTCGCGGCTGTCTAGCTGACGTCGCCCTTGACTGGCTCGACGCGGCACTGGCTCTTTCGGGCGACCGCCTCAGTTTTCCTCAACTTTTAGGAACAGGAGGAAACGACGGACGCCTCGACTTCACGAATAACTTCATGCAACGTCTTGCGTCCACATTTGACGTTGCTACCGGCAACCCAATGGAGAACACGGCGCGGTTGCTACGGAACTCCCTTTTTAACAATGGGACATGGGGCTTAGGCAACGAAGCCATCGGACAGTTTGCCCCAGGTTCTGCCGGGGGTCCCAACGGGAGTACCGGCTTCGAGGCAGGTTCAAACGTCAATCCGTGGGATTTCATTCTCGCACTCGAAGGAACCATGATGTTCGCGGGAGCTGCGACTCGCCGCCATCAAGGCTCGCCAGATTTGAACGCGAGTTTCCCCTTTACTGTGCGACCAACCGGTGCGGGGTGGGGTGGGGTCGGGGATTCCGATGAAAACAACGCACGGGCGGAATTTTGGGCTCCTCTGTGGGACCGGCCCGCGGGCCCTCGTGAACTCGAAGGTTTGCTGAAAGAAGGCCGCGCCGTGTTGAATGGTAAAACGGCACGAGATGGTTTGGATTTTGCACGGGCTGCCGCAAGTCTCGGGACTAGCCGTGGGATATGTGCTTTCGCGCGATATGGCTTCGTCATGCGGTCGGGCAAGGCATATCTTGCTACTCCTCTAGGTACTTTGGGTGTCGCGTCGAATCCTTCAGAAGAAATAGAATTGATAAGTGATCTCGACGCCGGCGGATGGCTGAATCGGGTTCGCCAACTGGCCCGCGAGAAAGGAGCGCCAGTCCGTGCCCGAAGGGCGGTAAAACAACTCGAAGACGCGCTTTTTGACATGAGCCATGCCCATGTCAGACCAAGTACGGTACAAGCTGCGCTCCGTGCATTGGGCAGTTTGGTCGGATGGCTCGCAGACAGCCGAGAGACTTTCGAAAGAATCCCACCTCCACCGCGCTTGTCCTACAAGTGGGTAAGCCTGGCCGACGATGGAACGCCGGAGTACCGGGTCGCGGCCGCGCTAGCGAGCCTGGGATGGCGGCCTAGTCAAGATCCGCTACGGGAAAGCTCTGCCAGAGAATCCGAATCGTCTGTAGGCGAAGCAAGAAACGCCGACACCGTGATCAACGCCGATGCAACAAAGAAACGGATCGCGCTGGCCGCGCATTTCGCCCCGCTAGACGCTGAAGCAATACCCAAAAAACGGCGCAAATGGGATGCTCGGAAGAAAAACCGGGTGGTATGGAGTGAGGCCGATCTTGAGTCCAATTTGATCTCGGTACTCCAACGTAGGCTCATCGATGAAACCATCGCCGCGCCAATGGACGCGGCGACACCGGCAAGACTGATGGATATTGCAGCGTTTCTAAACAGGGACTTCGATGATGCGCATTGTGCGCTGTTGCTCGCAGGGTTGGTCTGGGCAGAGTCGGCGTTGTGGTTTTCTTCTGAATACCACCGCCATCCGGTTGTGCCTTTTGCTTATGCCGCACTGAAACCACTTTTTGCGCCCGATAAGGTGCTCAAGGAAAAGGGACTGATATCACCAGACTGCGTCCTTCCAATTCCTCAAGGCCTGATCTCGCGCTTGCGAAGCGGGCGAGTCGAAGAAGCTATGCGTATGGCATTTGCCCGCGCTCGCGCCTCGGGCATTGCTTGTCCGTTCGCTGGCCGCGTGATTTCACAAAAAGCACAATTCGGCCGTCGCCTCGCCGCTGCACTGCTTATTCCTATAGACGACTATGGTCTAAGAACCCTTATGGAACGGGCTTATCCCACAGAAAAGGAGAACGAAGATGTCGCTTGATTTTTCCAGTCTTGCCGATCAGGCCCGCCTGCTGACGGAGGCGACCCTTAAGCCCGTGCAGGGAACGCGCTTTCAGCCAACTGGGTTTCCCGATCTGGGTCATGCTGCTTATGAGGCACCGGACGGGACCGGACAGATAGTTCTCGTCGAGAGTGCTCAGAGCATGGCCAATCGCCTCGAAGCTGTTTGCTGGGACGAGGTTGCTGACGACTGGGTCGCACCTTTGCAGGGCCTACCGCTTGTCAAGGTTGTGAACGCAGATAATGAACCGTTAACCAACTCGATCCTTGAAGCTCATCGACTGAATTCACCATACATTCTTGAAGGCAAGGACAAGACCGTGATCAACATCCTCCAGAATCGCCTAGCCAACATGGAGGAAGGTCGTGTTAATATTGGTGAACTTGCGCGAGTGTTGCTTGAACTCGACACAAACGCCCTACTTCATGGCTTGTTCTTAGCCAAGAAGACGCTGGCTGGCGGCCGCTTACGCTTGCCCCGTGTCTTGTCCGCTTTCATTGAGGCGACAGATGCCAAACCTGCCACAAGCGGTGGCGTTAAGAACGACTCGGTGAACCCTTCGGGGGATACATCGAAAGGTTTCGGTAATGTACCCTTCTCCCGCGACGAGTGGACTTCAAAAAAGATCGCCGCGTACTTCAACTTGGATCTGCGCCAGATTCGCTCGTTTGGTCTGGGAGAGGCTGTGGAAAAGTTGCTAGTCGCGTTCGCCCTATTCAAAATCCAGAAATTCCTTAAAGAGGGGTTGCGCTTACGCACGGCCTGCGATCTTGAAGTGGTAGAACATCGAATTACTCGCCCCGAAGCGTTCTCTCTCCCGTCGCTTGACGCCCTGTGTGTTGAGCTTCCCCAACTGATCGAAGCCGTCGCGCAGAAAGGTAGGTTTCACGATCCACCTATGCTCACGGTCACTTATCAGAAATAGGTCTCGAATGTTTGCACTTACTTTCACCTTTCCTTTGGGCCGCTATCACGCAACGCCGTGGGGGCGCCATGTCAACGAAGCCGATGTCGCTTGGCCGCCAGAGCCTTGGCGCATTCTTCGTGCGCTCGTCGCTACCTACTGGCGCAAAGGCGACCGGGTACGCTGGTCCGAGGACACACTCGCCCGTCTAGTAGACGCGCTAGCCCAGGATGCGCCGATCTATCACTTGCCCCCAGGCGTGATCCACGCACATACCCGGCATTACATGCCCACACCTAAAATGACGCTCGTCTTCGACGCCTTTGCCCACTTGTCTAAAGACGAACAGATCGTAGCGGCTTGGCCAGAACTCGAATTGGACGTCGAACTATTTGATTTGGCGGCTGATCTCGCAGAGGGGCTCGGCTACCTGGGGCGTGCCGAGAGTTGGGTTGAATGCGGAACGATAACCGACTGGAACCAAGATGTGGCAAACTGCCATCCTGTGGGCCAAAATGGGACCGCCCACGGGGAGATAGTGCGAGTGCTCACACCGCTCAGTGCTCAGGATTATATGGTGGAGCGTACGCGCCTGTTGGAGGAAGTTGACGATGCAGAGCGAGACCGCACCGCTGCTTCCGGCAAGAGACCTCCTACCCCCAGAGCCCTTGAAAGGGCACGCAACAAAGCGTTCGGGCCGACCCTTCCTGATCGTCTGGTCGAAGCCTTGATGCTCGATACGGCCGATTACCAAAAATACCGTTGGAACCGACCGCCAGCCTCACGTGAGATTGTTTATACACGTCCGCCTCTGTCCCCTGTTCCTCGCCGTGCCCGGATTCGTGCAACAGTTGATGACCGCAGACAATTCACCGTAGCGCGCTTTCTTTTGGCCGGCCGTCCCCGACCTCGTATTGAGGATGCGGTCAAGATCGGTGAACTCATGCGGCTTGCCGCGCTTTCCAAGTTTGGTTGGGAGGACAAGAGACCCAGAGCACCGTCGGTGATATCAGGCCGGGGTTCTGATGGCCGACCATTACGCAACGGCCAGCATTCGCATGCGTTTTGGTTGCCCGAGGACGCCGATGGCGATGGCTGGATTGACCATATAACGGTTTACGCAGAGGAAGGTTTCGATGTTTCAGTGCGCGAGAAGCTGGATCGACTGACCCGTTTGTGGGTCGGTGGAGACGATTCCGGTGGAGAGGAAGGAGATAAAGAGACCGGTCGCCAAGAGTGGCGACTGGCCTTGGAGGGCTTTGGCCGCCCGGAGGACTTTGCGGACACATCAAGGCTATTTAGCTGTTCAGATGAATGGGAAAGTGTAACACCTTTTTTGGCGTCTGGTCACTTAAAAAAGGCCGGGTATGAAGGCGAGATACATCGGCTTTGGAAGCGCAGACGAGTCACATCTGGTTCGCATACTGAGCCTGTACAGGTCGAAATCTTGCGCCACATCGAGATTCACGGTACTCTCCGTAGAGCAGTGCATTTTCATCGATTCCGTTCACGGGGACGAGAGAAGCAACCCGACGCGCAAGGGGCCTTGCTGCGCCTGAGTTTTAACGAGCCAGTTACAGGACCCTTAGCTCTTGGATATGCCTGCCATTTTGGTCTTGGAATGTTCGCACGCCCAATCCTAGACGCAAAATCGGAACAATGAAACGCAGCATTTACAATGACACCTCAGTCATTGGAGTTTGTTATAGAGTTGTTTCAAGGAAGCTATAACTGTCGATCGATTCTTACATAATCTCGATGTTGTTCATACAGCCTTAAGTCGAGACGTATCCCTGGACCCACGACAGCTAAAACGTACGAACATTTTGCAGAACGAGTAGCCGCGAATACTTCAGCGACTCACCACATGAACCACATCCACCAACTCACGCTACCAATACCTCCGCCCCCAGTCGACGCGAATACGCCATTGGTCCCAGCGCGCATGGTCAACGAATGGGTCTATTGCCCGCGACTGGCCTACCTGGAATGGGTTGAAGGAGAGTGGGCGGAGACGGGAGACACCGCCGAGGGACGGCGTACACACGTAAGGGTCGACGAAGGTGGCGGCCGTCTGCCCGGACCGGAAGAACTGGATGATGAGATGGCCCGCGCCCGGTCCGTCACGCTTTCGTCGGATCGTCTCGGCGTAATCGCCAAGATAGACGTCGTGGAAGCCGAAGAAGGAATCGTCACGCCCGTGGATTTCAAGAAAGGCAAGCGTCCCCATGTCGCCACTGGCGCCTACGAGCCCGAACGCGTCCAGATCTGCACGCAGGCCATGATCCTGGAGGACAATGGTTACAGAGTGGAGCGCGGTATGCTCTGGTACGCCGGGTCGCGTGAGCGCGTCCCGGTGATGCTTGACGATGAACTTCGATCCCTGACCCTGGCGGCAATCAGAGAATTGCGCGTCGCCGCGGCTGATGGCCGTCGGCCACCGCCTCTGGAAAACAGCCCGAAGTGCCCCCGCTGTGCCCTGGCGGGGATCTGTCTGCCCGACGAAACCAACCTGTTCCGCAAAGGGACTGCACCACGCCCGCTGAACCCATCGGATGATCCGGCCCTGCCGCTCTACGTACAGGAACCGGGGGCGCGACTGCGAAAGAGCGGTGAGCGCTTGGTGGTGGAAATCAAGGAAGAATCCGTAGAGGTACCCATAATCGACGTTTCCCAGGTCGCTCTGTTCGGCCCCGTCTCGGTGACCACACCGGCTCTGCACGCGCTGATGAACGCGGAGATTCCGGTATCGTGGTTTTCCACGGGAGGCTGGTTCCTCGGCCATACAGTAGGAACAGGGCATGGAAACGTGGCCGTTCGCGAAGCGCAATACCGCGTAGCCTTCGATAAAGGCGCTCGCCTTGCCTTCGCGCGCGATCTCGTGGCGGCTAAGGCGCGTAACGCCCGTACGATGTTGCGTCGCAACTGGCGCGTCAATATGGACGCGGAAATCAGGGATGAAGCCCTAGTCCGGCTCAGGGGAGTCGTGCGCCGCATCTCCCGCGCCACGGACGAAAGCCAACTGCTGGGCCTGGAAGGCGAGGCCGCCGCAGTGTATTTCAACTGCTTCGAGCACATGCTTGCTAAGGATCTGGACGGCGGCGCGACGGGGTTCTCCTTCACCAAGCGCAATCGGCGGCCTCCCACGGATCCGGTGAACGCGCTCCTGTCGCTGGCCTACGCTTTGTTGACGCGGGTATTCACTACGACCATCTCGGCGACGGGGCTCGACCCCTACATGGGCCTCTACCACCATACGCGCCACGGGCGCCCGGCGCTGTCCCTCGATCTAATGGAACCGTTCAGACCTATTGTCGCCGACTCCTGCGTTATTCAAGCCATCAACAACGGCGAAGTAAAGCTGGCCGATTTCGTGTTCAACGGGGCTGCTTGTTCGCTGAAGCCTGCTGGTCGCAAGTCCTTCATCGCCGCGTTCGAGCGGCGCATGGAGCAGGAGACCACACATCCGCTTTTCGGCTATCGCGTTTCCATGCGGCGACTTATCGAGGTACAGTCCCGATTGCTCGCCCGGCATTTTCAGGGAGAGATCGTCTCTTACCCTCATTATCTTCCCCGGTAGCGACTATGGCCAACGAACGTCTCTACATCGTCGCCTACGACATATCCGAGCCAAAGCGATGGCGGCGCGTGTACAAGCTGATGAAAGGCTATGGGCACTGGTTGCAGTTGTCGATTTTCCAGTGCAGGCTCACGGCCCGGCGACGCGCGGAAATGACCGCTCGTCTGGAGGAATCGATCGATCTGTCGGAGGACCACATTCTGATCGTGGACATGGGTCCCGCGGACAAAGTGGATCCATTGGTAGAAAGCCTGGGCAAGGCATATGAAGCGCCGACTCGAAAAGCCACCGTCGTGTAGCCGTGCCTTTGCCGGGTCCTCCGCGAACGCTCCGGTGGAAGGGAAATGCCGGGCAGCGCTCGCGTCCTGGTATTTGTTTGTTCTGCATGGAGTTACGAGGCATTGTAACTGATTTCGGGGAGGGCGATTTGAATGTCCGTGAGATTTTAGCAGCAGTGCTCGCAAAAGGCCTGACAAGCCTAAGTCTGCCAAAGAGTTGCTAAGGAACTATTTCCGGGGCTGCGCAGCCCCGGCCTCATTGAAGCGCCGCCATATCGATCCGGATAGAAGGTTGTCCGTTCGATTTCCGGGGCTGCGCAGCCCCGGCCTCATTGAAGCACCATATGCCGGCGCGGTGATTGGGTATTTGCGGCACGATTTCCGGGGCTGCGCAGCCCCGGCCTCATTGAAGCATCCGTCATCATAAAACCCCCGTAAATGGCCATAGGGATTTCCGGGGCTGCGCAGCCCCGGCCTCATTGAAGCCGTCGTCGCGATGGCGGTGTTCGGTGGCAACCTGTGATTTCCGGGGCTGCGCAGCCCCGGCCTCATTGAAGCCACCAGAATACCCATGCGGCCGATAACGAGGTGCTGCTTATTTCCGGGGCTGCGCAGCCCCGGCCTCATTGAAGCCGATCCTTCCGCGAAGTGTCCGGCCTGCACCGCTCCATTTCCGGGGCTGCGCAGCCCCGGCCTCATTGAAGCATGAGTTGACGCTCCGAGATACCCAGCAGCGTCGCGAGATTTCCGGGGCTGCGCAGCCCCGGCCTCATTGAAGCCGGAAGATGTTGCTCCCCTGGCCGTCGGTGAAGAAGTTATTTCCGGGGCTGCGCAGCCCCGGCCTCATTGAAGCCGGAAGATGTTGCTCCCCTGGCCGTCGGTGAAGAAGTTATTTCCGGGGCTGCGCAGCCCCGGCCTCATTGAAGCGAGAAGATCTCCCCGGATAACGTGGACGACCCCACCGGCATTTCCGGGGCTGCGCAGCCCCGGCCTCATTGAAGCCGGTTGGCCTCCGGGTCCGGCTCGGTTTCGTGCGGTTGATTTCCGGGGCTGCGCAGCCCCGGCCTCATTGAAGCTTGGAAGCCATGATGGCCTTGGTGCCCAGGGCGAGCGCCATTTCCGGGGCTGCGCAGCCCCGGCCTCATTGAAGCTAGGCCTCCTCGCTGGCGAATCCCATCTTGTACCACTATTTCCGGGGCTGCGCAGCCCCGGCCTCATTGAAGCTCGTACACGTGGGCGGTGGTCAGCACCACCTTGGAACCGGATTTCCGGGGCTGCGCAGCCCCGGCCTCATTGAAGCGTCGGTTTCGTCCTCGGTGTCGCGGTGACGACGCTCTATTTCCGGGGCTGCGCAGCCCCGGCCTCATTGAAGCATCAAACACACCCTTCAAGCGTAAACATAGGCCCTGGATTTCCGGGGCTGCGCAGCCCCGGCCTCATTGAAGCCCATCAGTGTGGTCGACTGCTGCCTGCGTGTGCTGGAGAAATTTCCGGGGCTGCGCAGCCCCGGCCTCATTGAAGCCCATCAGTGTGGTCGACTGCTGCCTGCGTGTGCTGGAGAAATTTCCGGGGCTGCGCAGCCCCGGCCTCATTGAAGCATGCACATCTCGAAGTCACAGGACCAGACACAGGTGACGATTTCCGGGGCTGCGCAGCCCCGGCCTCATTGAAGCCACGGAAGGCAGCCAGGGTCGCACCGCTGGCACCCAGATTTCCGGGGCTGCGCAGCCCCGGCCTCATTGAAGCCAAGCAATCGAACGCAAGCACAAGCGGACGCTCGACCATTTCCGGGGCTGCGCAGCCCCGGCCTCATTGAAGCTAAGGGTATTGTCCAGGACGATGACCTGAATGAATATATTTCCGGGGCTGCGCAGCCCCGGCCTCATTGAAGCCTGTGCAAAACGCGCGGTACTTGAAATTGGCCCGTGTCATTTCCGGGGCTGCGCAGCCCCGGCCTCATTGAAGCGTGATTGATCAATTTCGAGATTAACCGTTATTTCCTCCATTTCCGGGGCTGCGCAGCCCCGGCCTCATTGAAGCAGGAACACGTGGAAGAGGTAGGAGCAGACGCGAAACCATTTCCGGGGCTGCGCAGCCCCGGCCTCATTGAAGCGAAGCTCCTGTTGAGTCTGTGAACGACTGGACGGGTTAATTTCCGGGGCTGCGCAGCCCCGGCCTCATTGAAGCGATGCAATCAGAAACCTCCTTCATCGTCGCATCCTGATATTTCCGGGGCTGCGCAGCCCCGGCCTCATTGAAGCGATTCATCGTTGGCGTTGTCGTCCACCTCCTCGGCGAGGTATTTCCGGGGCTGCGCAGCCCCGGCCTCATTGAAGCCAAGTTGACAGACATAGGAATCCAGCCTTACGCGTCCACATTTCCGGGGCTGCGCAGCCCCGGCCTCATTGAAGCTCTGAAAAAGACCTGTTGCTCCACCCCATCGAGGACGTATTTCCGGGGCTGCGCAGCCCCGGCCTCATTGAAGCGCCTTGTCGCGGATAGCCCTTGCCTGCTCCTCCAAAGCCATTTCCGGGGCTGCGCAGCCCCGGCCTCATTGAAGCCTCCAACACCAGCAACAGCACGGCAGGGTCCCTGGGCATTTCCGGGCTGCGCAGCCCCGGCCTCATTGAAGCGAATCTCCCTCCAGCGGGTTGCAGTCCTTCAGGTCCTGGGTTTCCGGGGCCGCACGGCCCCGGCCTCATTGAAGCGAGATCCCCCCGGACCCTGGTAAGGCGTCGGCGGGCAGTGTTTCCGGGGCCGCTCGGCCCCGGCCTCATTGAAGCTCGGATCCTAACTACGACCTGTTCATTATCAATTGCGTTTCCGGGCTGCGCGGCGAGGATCGTGGGCCCTGATCCAGGGCTTTTAGACGTTTCGTTTCCAGACAGACTGATTTCAACGTATAATGAATATCAGGAAACACCGTAACACTCATCATCCTCGACGCATTTCGCAAAGGAATTGTGCCTTGAGGTTTCTTGTCGTTCCCGTCGTCCTCTCGATCATTATCCTTCCGTCGTGCGGCAGGGAAAGCCCCACGGGACCGCCGCAGGCGGCCAGCATCAGGATATCGCCGGCCGAGGCCGTGCTGGACGCCATTGGCGCGACCGTGCAGCTCACTGCGTCGGTCCGGGACGGGAACGATCGGGAGGTACCGGACGCTGCCGTGACGTGGACCAGCGGTAACACCGAAGTGGCCAGCGTGACTGACGAGGGCCTGGTCACGGCCCGGAAGAACGGTTCCGCAGTCATCACGGCCGTTTCAGGGCAATTCCAAGCGAATGCCGCAGTCACGGTATCGCAGGCGGTCGCTAACATCGAGGTTGCGCCCGCCAGCGTGTCGCTGACGAAGACGGACGGGGCTCTGCGGGTCGACGCAGTGGTGAAAGACAGGAAAGGCAACCTGGTGGCGAACGCGCTGCTCGTCTGGACAAGCAGCGATCCCTTCGTCGTCTCAGTGAACGCCCTGGGAGTCCTCGAGGCGCGGTCGAACGGAAACGCCCGGATCACCGTGTCTTCAGGGGACGTATCGACAAGCGTGGAAGTCACGGTCTCGGGTTTCGGACCGGATGCGCTGGACCGCGTCGCCCTGGTCGCGCTGTTCAACGAAACGGGCGGACCGGGATGGACGCTCGCCACAAACTGGTCGAGCGACTCGCCCCTGGCCGAGTGGCACGGGGTGGCGACCGATGCCGAAGGAAGGGTGATCGAATTGTTGCTCGACGGGAACGGCCTGAAGGGCGCGATCCCGGAGGAACTGGTCCGGCTGACAAGGCTCCGAGCTCTTTCCCTCGCACGCAATCAGTTGACAGGAAGCATACCCCCCGGAATCGGACGACTCGCCAGACTGGAGGTGCTGGAGGTTTCCTACAACCGTTTGACGGGAAGCATACCCCCCGAATTCGGACGACTCACCAGACTCAGGGAACTCGGCGCCAACGGCAACAACTTCTCGCCCGGGCCATTGCCCCGGGCTATGACCAATCTCGACAACCTCGAGTTCCTGGGACTCGCGGGAACATCGCTGTGCGCGCCGCTCGACGCAGATTTCCAGGCCTGGCTCGGCGCGATAGACGACGTTGAAGTGGACAACTGCGAGGACATGGAGCGGAGCGCGCTGATCGCGTTGTACAACGCGACGGACGGAGGAAACTGGACCGAACGGGACAATTGGCTCACCGGCGTGCCCCTGAGCGCCTGGCACGGAGTTGCGACAAATGACCAGGGCCAGGTAACGGGCTTGGATCTGGCAGACAACAACCTGAGGGGAACACTGCCGACCCGACTGAGCGATCTCCGGTCTCTGAGCGGTTTGGACCTGTCCAACAACTCCGGGCTGACGGGACCGCTGCCCGTGTCGCTTGGCAGTCTCAGTCTAACGGCCCTCAAACTAGGCGGAACGGATCTATGCGCGCCGCTGGACCCCGCTTATCAGGCCTGGCTGGCCGCCATCGGGGACATACGGGTCGCTGGCTGTCCCGCCGACATCGCCCCCGACCGGGTGGCGTTGACCGCGCTATACGGCGAAACGGGCGGTGCGTACTGGAAGGAGTCCGCCAACTGGCTCGGCGAAGCGCCATTGCGAGACTGGTACGGCGTCGAGACCGACGCCGAAGGGCGTGTGACCTCCATTGACCTGAGGTACAATAACCTGAGGGGGCGGCTGCCTCCGGAATTGGCGCTGATCGACAGGCTGGAAGCGTTGCGTCTTGCCGGCAACGGCCTGACGGGGCAGATACCGCCAGAACTCGCGCGCCTCGACCGACTCTCTGCGTTGGATCTTTCGGTGAACCTGCTGACGGGCTCCATTCCACCGGAACTGGGCCGACTGGCAGACCTCTCCGTCCTTGATCTCTCCGCCAACGGATTGACCGGGTCCGTTCCACCCCAACTGGGACGACTCGACCGACTATCCGTCCTCGACCTCCGACTCAACCGGTTACACGGCCCCGTTCCGTCCGAACTGGGGAACCTCCGCAGCCTCGGGCGACTGGCACTCTCCTCCAACGAGTTGACCGGCCGCGTGCCGCCGGAACTGGGATTATTGGCAAACCTCTCCGTCCTCGACCTCAGACTCAATCGGTTACACGGCCCCGTACCACCCGAACTGGGACGACTCGCAAACCTCAAGGAACTGAATCTCGCCAGGAACGGCTTTACGGGCCCCGTTCCACCCGAACTGGGACGGCTCCCAAACCTCGAGGATCTGGAACTCTCCACCAACGAGTTGACGGGCCCCGTTCCGCCCGAACTGGGACGACTCGCAAACCTCAAGGAACTGAATCTCGCCACCAACGGCCTGACGGGCCCCGTTCCGCCCGAACTGGGACGACTCGCAAACCTCGTCACGCTGAGCCTGGCGTCGAATCAGCTGACGGGATCGGTCCCGCCCGAACTGGGACGACTCGCAAATCTCGTCACGCTGAGTCTTTCCGGTAACGCCGCGCTGTCGGGGACGTTGCCGCGCGCGTTGCTCAACCTCGACCTGGCCTCCCTGCTCCTGGCCGGTACGCGCCTCTGCGCGTCCCGGGACGTGGAGACTCAGGCTTGGTTGCGGGATATCGATGAAAGGCGCGTTTCCGACTGCGGCGATTCCGTCCCGCTTATTATGTCTGCGTATCTCACACAGGCGGTGCAGTCCCTCGAAAATCCAGTGCCGCTGGTTGCCGGCAAGCCCGCGCTCCTGCGCGTATTCTTAACGAACGGCGGCATGGCCGACGCCAAACGGCCGCCGGTACGCGCTACATTCTACCGGAACGACCTTCCAGTGCACACGACCGAGATATCGGGCGGAGACGATAGACTGCCGGACAGTCCGGAGGAAGGACAACTCGCGGCTTCATCCAACGCCGCGATACCGGCCGAAGTCGTTCGGCCGGGCCTGGAAATGGTGATAGAAATCGATCCCGGCAGCATACCGGATTCCGCTTTGGACATCGGTCGCCGCCTGCCGTCTACCGGACGGTTGGCTTTGGAGGTGGTGGAGGTGCCGCCCCTCCATCTTACCCTGGTCCCGTTTCTGTGGTCGTCGAATCCGGACCGGACGCTCGCGGATTACGCCTCGGGCCTGTCGTCCGATGACGAACTGTTCAGGATGACCCGGGAAACGTTGCCGGTTGGTGATTTCCATCTGACCGTGCGCGAGCCCGTCTGGACCTCGGTGGTATCCGAGGCGAAGAACACCATATCGATCCTGGTTGAGGTCTATGTGGTTCGCATCCTGGACGGCGCCCGGGGACATTATATGGGTATCCTCCCTGCCGGAGAACGGGTGGGCGTTGCCGCCATCCCGGGATACTTCGGTGTGGCGGCGCTGAACGGACGCATCATTGCCCATGAACTCGGACACAACATGAACCTGGGGCACGCGCCGTGCGGCGACCCGGCCGGGGTGGACCCCGACTACCCCTACTTCGACGGGACTACCGGCGCATGGGGCTACGACGTCCTGTCGGAATCATTGGTGTCGCCGCAAAACTTCGACTTGATGAGTTACTGCCTCCCCAATGGGATCAGTGACTTCCACTTCGTCAAGGCGCTGATTTACCGGCGGTCCGAGGAAACGCCCGTTCCAGCAGCGCGCGCCGCTTCCGCGACCAACCTGCTGCTATGGGGCGAAGTGAACGAGTTTACGGAAACCGTCCTCCATCCTGCCTTCGTGGTCGACGCCCCGCCCGCCCTGCCGGAGACCGGCGGTCCGTATCGCATCACCGGTGAAGACGGAGCAGGGAACACGCTGTTCGCGCTGTCCTTCGGCGCGGTGGAAGTCGCGGACGGGGCCGGGAGTGTTTTCGCGTTCGTCCTTCCCGTCCAGGAGGACTGGCTCGATCGATTGCATCGGATCGCGTTATCCGGCCCGGACGGGGTGAAGACGGTAGATCGAAGAGGAGGGTCGGCCGCCGCGATCATGTTAGACCGGACGACCGGAACGGTCCGGGGCATCCTCCGAGACTGGCCCGACCAGGGCGGCTCTCAGCCGTTCGCGCGGCGCGTGCTGCCGGACGGTGATTTCGAAGTCCTGGTCAGCCACGGCATCCCAGATTCGAATCCCCGGTAACGAAGGTTGCCTGCCGTAGTATCCGCGACCGGTTCAAAAAACAGTTTTGGGATTCGCGCAATAGGGTATAATGATTAGGTATAGCCCGGACCGGTCGTGTCTTCCAGATTGGGGTTACCGCCGAGACCAGTCCCTGTGTAAAACCCGGATCGACCCGGATTCCCGCCCTATTCCATGAATCTTGTTCTTACCCTGGCTTTGACCGCTATCTGCCTGGGGGGCGAGACTTTCTTCCACGCGCCGCGGGCCTATTTTGGAGATCAGGCTTTCTCGTTCCACCTCTCCGATGGGCGGGTGGCGAATGGCCACACCCTTTTACTGGAATGCATACCTGAAGGTCCCGGCGTTGAAGCTGGTCGCGTGGCTGACCTGACCGTTTCGACGGGCACCCGGATTCATCGCCTGTACCCTCATCCCACCGAAGTCGACAGTGTCCTGTTCACCCTGATCGGCATTCCCTATGGCACGGCGCCGGGTCCGGATACCCTGCACGTGGAGTGGACCGAAAGCGACCGGATCTTCGACCGGGAACTGCCCTTCAGCGTGGTAGCCGGTCCTTACCGGTCGGAGCAAATCCGCGGCGTGCCGCAGAATCGGGTTACGCCTTCGGCGGAGGACTTCCGCCGCATCGCGAGGGAACGGAAGATAATCGCCTCGGCGTACGAAGCGGTCCGGGATACGGCCATGATGGCGGATACGTTCAGTTATCCCGTGGAGAAAAAAACGATTACCAGCCCCTATGGGACCCGAAGGGTATTCAATGGACAGCTTCGAAGCTTTCACGGCGGCCTCGACCTGCGGGCCTACGAAGGAACGCCCCTATACGCCGCGCAGTCCGGCGTGGTCAAGCTGGCGCAGAACCTGTTCTTTTCAGGCAACCATGTCCTGATCGAACACGGCATGGGCATCCACACCGGGTATTCTCACATGAGCAGGCTGTACGTGAAAACCGGTGACGTGGTTACCCAGGGACAGTTATTGGGGCTGTCCGGATCCACAGGCCGGGTGACCGCCGCGCACCTGCACTGGACGGTTAACGTAAACGGCGTGGGGGTCAGCCCGTTGCAGTTTACCGAGATCCTTTCCATGCTGTACGGGAAACCCGTTGAGGTACGTAACCGGAATGACGGCTAGACGGAGTTGCCATGCGCCCTGTGATCGTCCTGATGTTCCCAGTTACGTTTCTAGCGCTCACCGTCGCTTTCGCCGTGGAAATACCCTCCAATACGTCTGAACGCGCCGATTCTGAACGCGTCAATTCCGTCGGCGTGACACTGCCTCCTGACGCCGCGCCACCCGCTCTGCAGCAACTGCATACCTTCGAACTGAACAACCGGTACATGGACCGGGCCACTTCTTCCTACCAGAAGTCCTTCGGGTTCGCCCTGACGAACGAACCACTTACCCGGGTCGATCGTAACTTCAAACTCATCCCCGCCGCCGCAACCCACTGGGAAGTGACCGAAGACGGGCACACCTGGGTTTTCCACCTCAGAAAAGACATGGTGTTCGGCGATGGCAAACCCGTTACTGCTTACGACTACGCGGACACTTTCCGGCGGTGGGCGGATCCGGACATCGGATTCGATTTCGAATGGTATTACCGGTCGATCAGGAATTGGGGCGCCGTCGTCGCACGGGAGATGCCCCTGGATTCGCTGGGCGTCAAGGCGCTGGACCGGCACGCCATTGCCTTCACCACCACCCGGCCGGCGCCCTTCGCGCCACATCTGCTCAACTACAGCTGGGTGACGCCGACACACCAGTTCGAGAAGTACGGGGCAGCGTGGTCCACCAAACCCGAAACCCACATCGGGTATGGCCCCTACCGGCTCAAGGAGTGGACCATCAACCACCGGATTGTCCTGGAGCCGAATCCTACGTATCCTGGGCCCAGCACGCCTTACCTGGAAAAGATAATCGCCCGTCTTTACAACGCGGCGGCCCAGCCACCCTTCCTCGCCTCATACGAATCGGGCGAGGTCGACTACGTTCTGCTGAACAACCCGGCCGAGATCAACCGGGTCCGGTCCGACCCGGTACTGCGAAGCCAACTGAATACCTACACCAATTTCACCACGTACTATCTCTTCATGGATACCCGGGTTCCGCCTTTCGACGACCTGCGCGTTCGCCAGGCCATCAGCCACGCCATCGACCAGCCGGCCATCATGAAATCCGCCCTGAAAGACATCGCGGTTTCGGCCGTATCCATGATGCCGTCGGGATTTCCGGCCGCCAGTCCCGAAACGCTGGGACACATACAACAATACGACCTGGAAAAGGCACGCCGTCTGCTCGCGGAAGCGGGATATCCCAATGGAAGGGGATTCCCCCCAATGGCCATGTGGCTGCGAGGCGAAGCCTACCTTAGAAAGGTGGCCGCCGAGGCCATTCAGGCCATGCTTAAGCAGAATCTGAATATTGAGATCGAGGTCCTGAACGTGGAAAGGAAAGTCTACACGGAAGCCTTGAACGCCAAAGAGATTCCATTTTCTATGCTTGCATATGGTTGGGATTACCTGGACCCCAGCAACCTGCTCAACTTGTGGCTGTCCCGGGGCCGACACCCCTGGCGCAACGAGCAGTTCGAGGAACTCGTGGAACGGGCCAACCACCTGGTGGGAGATCCCGAACGGCGCACCCGACTCTACCAGGAAGCAGAAGAGATCCTGGTCCGGGACGTGGGCGGTGTCTTCCTCTGGCACGACCTGGTCAACGAGATGTGGCGTCCATACGTCCGCGGTGACGCGCTCGAACCGAACGAATCGGGATACAGGGCGTGGCGCGGGAACCAGATGCTGAACCTGATGACTACGATTTACATTACAGAGGATGTAACCCGGGAAACGACGGCACGGAAGCGCGGCGGTCCGTGGAGTTGGCTGACTGGTCGATGAAAGCGGAAGCGTCACGCAGCAACAGTCTGATGGGTCCACACTCATGCCAATGCAACCTGACAAACGAAACCGGAATATCCTCGAAGCGGTAGCGTCCCTGCCTCGCGCAACGGCGATCCTGCTCGGCGCAGCGGCGATCCTCCTTGCCACCATGCTGGGCGCATCAGCGCTCGGCATCGGTGCCTCGGCGCTCGGCCTCACCACCGACGGCCCATCCGGCCAGGGGCAGCCTGCCCAGGTCAACTCCGTGGGCGTCACTCTACCTGCGGACGCCGCACCGCCGGAACACCAGCATCTACGCACATTCGAGTTAAACAACCGGTTCATGGACCGGGCCACTTCCTCCTACCAGAAGATCTTCGGTTTCGCCCTGACGAACGAGCCGTTGACACGGGTCGACCGGGATTTCAACCTGCTTCCCGCCGCCGCGACACACTGGGAAGTGACCGAAGACGGCCAGACATGGATTTTCCATCTGCAGCGGGACCTGGTTTTTGGCGACGGCCGGCCCGTCACGGCCTACGACTACTTGTCTTCGTTCCGACGCTGGGCCGATCCGAAAACCGGTTTCGATTTCGAATGGTACTACCGGCCCATCAAGAACTGGGGCGAGGTCGTGGACGGCCGTATGCCCCTGGATTCCCTGGGCGTCGAAGCCCTGGACCGGTATACGATCGCTTTCACCACGACCCAGCCGACGCCTTACACGCCGGAACTGCTGAACTACAGTTGGGTGACCCCTACCCACCTGTACGAGAAGTACGGTCCGGCCTGGTCGACCCGGCCCGAAACCCACATGGGCAACGGTCCGTTCCGGCTCAAGGAATGGACGATTAACGACCGCATCGTCCTCGAGCCCAGTCCGACGTACCGGGGGCCCAACAAGCCCTACCTGGAACGCATCACGGCGCAGCTCTTCAACGCCGCCGCGCAGCCGCCCTACCTCGCCGCTTACGAGGCGGGCGAAGTCGACTACATCGTGCTGAGCAACCAGGCCGAGATAAACCGGGTCAATTCGATTCCTGATTTGAAGGATCACCTGAACACCTACGTGGATTTCCAGACTTTCTATCTGATGATGGATACCCACAATCCCCCCTTCAACGATTTGAGGGTACGCCAGGCCTTCAGCCATGCCGTCGACCAGGCCTCGCTTATGAAATCCGCCCTGCGGGACATTGCGTTGCCGGCTTCCGCCATGTCGCCACCGGGGTTCCCAGCGGCCAACCCCGAAGCGCTGGCGTCCTTCCAGGCATACGACCCGGACCTCGCGCGCAGACTCCTTGCGGAAGCGGGTTTCCCGGACGGAAAGGGATTCCCGGCCGTGAACTTGTGGCTGCGGGGAGAACCCATCGTGATCAACACGGCCGCCGAGGCGGTCCAGGCCATGTTGAAACAAAGCCTGAACATCGAAGTAGGCGTACGAAACGTGGAAAGGAAGGTGTTTACGGAAACGATGAACGCCAAGGAACTCACGCTGGCGCTCATCCCCTACCGTTACGACTATGTCGACGCCAGCAACCTGCTCACGCTGTGGCTGTCGAATGGACGCCATTCCTGGTACAATGAACGGTTCGAAGAACTGGTACTCAGGGCAAACGTGCTGGTGGGAGATCCGGTCCGGCGGATCGAGCTATACCAGGAAGCGGAGGAGATACTCGTCCGTGACGTAGGCGGCGTGTTCCTGTGGCACACCCTGATCAATGAAATGTGGCGGCCCTACGTACGAGGTGCAGCGATTGAGACGAACAGGTGGGGATACAGGGCATGGCGGGGCAACCAGATGTTGAACCTGATGCCGACCCTGTACATATCGGATGAAGTCCTGGATACGGCCGTTGAGCAGAAATCCACCGGCTTCTGGGACTGGCTGACCACGAGGTAGGTCCCGGCTGTGCGTCCTCACCGAACACCCGGCGTACGTACTCACCGAACGCCTTGAAACGATTCCCCAGGACGCTTTCTCACCGCATCCATGTTCCAGCTTCCTACGCCGCGGCCTCCGTCACGATGCGTCCGTCGAAGAGGCGGATGATCCGGTGGGCGTGATCGGCCAGAACCTGGTCGTGGGTCACCATGATGATGGTCGTGCCCGCCTCGTTGAGGCCGTTGAGCAGTTCCATGACCTCCGAACCGTTGGCCGAGTCCAGGTTACCCGTCGGCTCATCCGCCAGGATCAGCTTGGGATTGCCGATGACCGCCCGCGCCACGGCCACGCGCTGCTGCTGGCCGCCGGAAAGCTGCTGCGGGAAGTGATTACGCCGGTGGGGGATCTGCATATGCTCCATCGCCGCATCCACCCGTTCCTTGCGCTCCTGCTTTGACGTGCCCAGGTAGATCAGCGGAAGCTCGATGTTCTCGTACACGGTCAGTTCGTCGATCAGGTTGAAGCTCTGGAACACGAAGCCGATGTTGTTCTTGCGCAGATTGGCTCTTTGCCGCTCGGAGTGGCCGGACACTTCCTGGTCCAGGAAATGGTATTCCCCGCCCGTGGGATTGTCGAGGAGGCCGAGGATGTTGAGCAAGGTGGACTTGCCGCAGCCCGAGGGTCCCATGACCGCCACGAACTCGCCCTGGTCCACGGCCATGCTCACGTCGTTCAACGCCGTCGTCTCCACCTCTTCGGTCGCATAGAGTTTCTGGAGATGCTCTGTCCGTATCATGTTGCGCTCCCGTAATGAAATGAGGCTCTGGGCGGACCCGGCGCGAGGCTTGGTGCGCCGCTGCGCGCCGCCCTGTCCTGTCGAGAAAACCTTACCATAAGCGTCCGTACCCGCTGCTATAAGCGTCCGTACCCGCTGCTACTGCAACACCAGCCTTTCCATGTCGCCGAAGTTGTCGTACATGGAGGTGATGACCTGCTCGCCCTCTTCGAGGCCTTCGAGGACCTCGAAATACTGGCTGTTCTGCCTGCCGAGCCGTATCTGCCGCCGCACGGCGAACTCGCCCGCGGGATCCAGCACGTAGATCCACCGGCCGCCCGTCGTCTGGTAGAACCCGCCCCGGGGCACCTGCATGGCGTCGGCCAGCTCGCCCAGCGCGACCCGCACCTGCAGCGTCTGGCCGCGGCGAAGGCCGTCCGGCATGCCCTCGGGGAACACCATGTCCGCCTCGAACTGCCCCTCGATCACCTCGGGATATACCCGGCTGATCACCAGATCGTAGGTTCCTCCGGCGAAATCGAAGGAACCGGCCTGCCCTGTACGAATGCGGGCGATGTAATGCTCGTCGATGGCCGCACGCACCTTGAACTCGTCCTCCACGTCGATCTGACCCAACCGGTCGCCGCGGGGCTTGGACTCGCCCACCTCGGCGATAAGCGAGGAGAGCAGCCCCGAGATCGGCGCGCGAAGCGTCAGGTTATCCTCGTTCTGCTTGATGAGTTCCAGGTTCAGGCGCAACCGGTCGATCGATTCTTCCAGCTGCTGAACCTGGATCGTCTGGTAAAGCGAATCCTGGCGCAGCGTCTCGACGGTAACGTCCCGGCTGCGCGTCAGGTATTCCAGGTTGTCCTTGGCCTCGTCGAATTCCTTGCGCGAGGCAAGGTCCGCCTTGAACATCTCGTCCTGGCGCGTGTATTCCCGCTCGGCTTTGCGAAACTCGAATTCCAATCGCACCAGTTCCGCACGCATGGCAAGTCTGCGCTGCTCCATGGTCACCCGCGTCTCCCGGAGGCGGTTCACCTCGCGGAAAAGCTCGGCCTCGCGCTGCATGACGTTGAGTTGCAGGTTGGCGTTGGACAGGCGCAGGATGGGCGTGCCCTCCTCGATCTTCGAGCCCTCTTCGACGAAGACCTCTTCCACGCGGCCGCCTTCCACGGCGTCCAGATAGATCGTCGTGAGCGGCATCACCTCGCCCTGCTCCACGATGTACTCGAGGAAGGGACCATGGGTGACCGGGGCCAGGGTCAGCTTCTCGGCATCCACGTTCAGCGAGGAGGGGTTGATCGTGAGCAGTTGCCAGGCGGCAAAGACGATCACCAGGGCCGCCGCGCCGTAAATGGCGATCCGCCGCGGCGTGAAGCGCTTCCGCTCGATCCTGCGGTCCATGGTGTTGTCCTGCTCACGCTGACGCTCAGCCGTGAACATCCCCACCAGGCCCTTGGGTTCTTCGCCGTTTTTCTGTTTGTCGCTCATATGGTCAACCCAGCGTCGTCGCCATCACCCAGAATGGCTTATCGCCTACAGTATAATCCCGGATCGGATGCAGGCTACCGTCTGACGGGTCCACGCGGTACGCCGTCATCACGCCCGCCGCCTCGCCGGCACAGTAGAGATACCGCCCGTCGGGGTCGATATTGAAGGACCGCGGACTGGCGGGAACGGAAACGTGCCCGAAGGCGCTCAGCGCGCCGTCGGCCGCCACGTCATAGCCCACGATACTGTCGTGCCCCCGGTTGGAGGCGTAAGCCCATTTTCCGTTCCGGTGCACCTCGACGTGGGCGGTGAATCCGCCCTCTTCGTAACCGTCGGGCAGTGTGGAGACGTTCTCGAAAATCGTAAGCGTTCCGCTTTCGGCGTCAAAGCGGTGTGCGGTGACCGTATTTCCCTGTTCATTGACGATATAGGCCACGTCGCCAGCCGGCCTGAAACAGATATGCCGCGGTCCCGTTTCGTCGTCCGGGGGGCTCAGCACTGCGGGGTCATTGGGCGTCAGCCGTCCCGTTTCCGCGTCGAATCGAAACTGGCAGGTCTTGTTGGTTGGACAGACATGGGGCACGATCACGAACCGGTCCTCGACCGTCAGGTAAACGGCATGGGCCTTCTCTCCGGTGTTGATGTACTGGAGGAGTTCGCCGATCGCGCCGTCTTCTCCCAGTCGGTGCACGGTGATGCCGCCGCCCCCGTAGTATACCGTCAGGAGGAACTTGCCGCGCCGATCTGTAACGAGGTGCGCAGGTATGTCGATGCCGGTATCCACCTTGTTGATGAGGGAGAGTTCACCGGAACGCGAATCCAGCCCATAGGCCGCAAGCGTGGTGGATTCCACATGCGCGTTGTACATGAGGTTGCCCGCAGGATGCAGGCATAGCGCCCCGGACGGACCGTGGGCGTCGCTGGTGGACCGTAGGGTCAGGGAACCCGTCTCCCGGTCCTGGTCGTAAGCCTTTATTTGCTCGTCGCCGGTTAACGAAACGAATACCATGGTGCGCCCTGACGGGGAATCAGCCATGCTTTTTCCGACCTCCTGTTTTACGTTTACGGCTTCCTTAATGAGTAAGACTCTAAAATAAACTCAGAGGTTGCGGCCTCAAAGTGTATTTTGGATTTTAGATTCCTCGTCCCTGTAATCATTCTGCACGGCCGGCATGCAATGACGGCAGCGCTCATGGCGGGCCAGGCTCATTACAGGCCGCACTCAAGGCGGACAGCGCACATGTTTCTTCGACGGGGACAAATCCAAGACGGGACGAATCCGATACAGGAATACGTTTTTGGCATTTCCATCTGGAATTCGAATAAACGCCGTTCCGGACAGGCGGGCTGATACAAGCGAAGGAGTCGGGGCCGATGCGGGTCATGATCATCGCCGGTGAAGCGTCGGGGGAAATGCATGGCGCGGGTGTTGTGGCCGCGCTCAAGGCCAGACGCCCCGGAATCGATATATTCGGAATCGGTGGGGACCGCATGCAACGGGCCGGCTGCGCGTTGATCTACCATATCGAAAAGTTCTCGGTAATGGGAATCACCGAGGTCATCCGGCATTTGCCCTTCATTCGCAGGGCATTACGGCGGATGGACGGTCTCCTCGAATCCAGGCGGCCCGACCTGATGATCCTCATCGACTATCCGGATTTCAATCTCCGGCTCGCCCGCAAGGCGCGTAAGCGGGGGATACCGGTTCTGTATTACATCAGTCCCCAGGTCTGGGCCTGGAGGGCGAGGCGTATTCACTCCATCGTCAGGCTCGTCGACTGCATGGCCGTGGTCTTTCCATTTGAAGTGGATCTGTACGAGAAAGCCGGAGGGAAGGTGGTCTTCGTCGGCCATCCCATGCTGGAAGCGCTCGAGAGCCGGCAGTCCAAAGCCGGATTCTGCGAAGGGGCCGGCCTCGATCCGGACCGGCCGATCATCGGGATGTTGCCGGGCAGCCGGGTCATGGAAGTTGAACGTATGCTCCCCGCGATGGCCGGTACCCTTAAAAAAGTGAAGCAGGACCTGCCCGCGGCCCAGGGTGTCATCGGACTGGCGCCCACCGTCGCGCGTGCCGGACTGGCAGGACATTTCGAGGGACATGCGAAAGAGATCCCCGTGGTGGAAAACAGCACCTACGAAGTCATGCGCCATGCCGACCTGTTGCTTGTCACGTCCGGAACGGCGACCCTGGAGTCTGCCTGTTTCGGCACGCCCCTGCTTGTCCTCTACCGTATGTCCCGGGTGTCCTGGTGGATCGCCCGGCGCCTGGTCAGCATTCCGGACATCGGTCTTGTGAATGTAGTCGCGGGACGGCGCATCGCACCGGAATTCCTTCAGGACGCGGTCGAGCCGAATACCCTCGCGCCCGTGGTACTCGAGTTGCTCAGGGATCCGAAGAAACGGTTGGAGATGACGCACAGATTGAGCGAGGTAAAGGACCGCCTGGGCACGCCGGGCGCCTCGTCGCGAGTAGCCGATCTGGCCCTCGAACTGGCGGGCGGAAAGAGCAAGGATCCATTGGATGAAGAGGAAAGCGGGCGGCAGGGGAAGGGGGCGGCGGATGACGAGCAATGAAGGCCCCGCGTATACCCTGGTGAGTAAACTGAGCGCCGGCGCCATATGCCTGCTGGGGCGGACGCTTTCCATCCACCTGATAGGAGAGGAATACCTGGAACGGGCCCGGGAAGGCGGGCGGAAGGTATTATACGCCTTCTGGCACGAGGGGCTGCTGGTGGCCACTTACGCCTTTCGCCGTAAGGGGATTCAGGTGCTGGTCAGCCAGCACCGGGACGGCGAGTTGATTGCCCGGGCCATCGAGCGCATGGGATACGGGACCATACGCGGATCTTCCACCCGGGGAGGTACGCGCGCCTTGTTCCGCATGGCAGCGGCCGGCGCGGCCGGCGACGACCTGGGGGTAACCGTGGATGGACCACGGGGTCCCCGGCTCCAGGTCAAACCGGGAACGCTGTTCATCGCCGGGAGATCCGGCCTTCCCATCGTGCCCTTCGCAGTTGCGTCGTGCAAGCCTTGGGTGCTCTCGAGCTGGGACCGGTTCATGGTTCCACGCCCGTTTTCCCGCACGGCGATCGCCTTCGAAGAGCCGCTGACTGTACCCGGAGACGTACCGGTCGAAGGCCTTGAGCCCTTCCGGGCAGAACTTCAGCGACGCCTGCTTGATGCGCGGGAAACCGCGCGACTTAGCCTGGAGGCGTCCTGAGCGCCGACGAAGAGAGCGACGTAGCCTGGCTGCGTCCTGATCATTCCAGCCGATACCTGACATGACCTTTATCTACACCCTTTTGTTTTCCGCGCTGACCGTGCTGCTCTCGCCGATCCTGGTTTTCCTGTCCATCCTGGACCGCGTAGGGATGCGCCAGCGGCTAAGCCAGCGGCCGCTCGTCCCCGACGGCGGGCATCGGCCGGTCGTCTGGTTCCACTGCGCGTCCGTGGGCGAAGCTACTGGCCTGTCGGCCGTGATCGGCGCATTCGTGAAACGCCATTCGGGCTTTTCAGTGCTGGTCACTACGATGACGGAAACCGGCCTGGCCTATGTCCGGAAGCACGTACCCCAGGCGCGGTTCTACGGACTGGCGCCCCTCGACGCGCCGTTCATCGTCGATCGTGTATTCGGGCGGGTACGCCCCCGCGCACTGATCCTGCTCGAGGGGGAACTCTGGCCCGCTATGCTCAATACGGCCGCCGCCCATGATTGCCCCGTGGCACTGGTCAACGGCCGCATGTCGGACCGCAGTCTCAAGCGAAACCGTTTCGTGAAGCCGCTCTTCAGGCGCATGCTGGGGCAACTGGCCGCCGTGGGTGTCCAGCACGCACTCGACGGTGAACGGCTCATCGCCTTCGGCGCGGATCCGGAACGGGTACGTGTGACAGGTAACGTCAAGTTCGACCTGGCCACCAAACAGGCCGGTTCTTCGCGGGAAGCGGCGCGCCGTTCGCTCGGCCTGTCCGCGACCGTGCCGGTGATCATGGCGGGTTGCCCCCGGCCCGTGGAAGAGGAACGCGCCGTGCTGGCAGCCTTCTCCCGCGTACACGAACGGTATCCCGAGGTCAAACTGATTTGGGCGCCCCGGCATCTCAACCGCATATCACGGGTCGAGCAGATGCTGAAGGAGGCGGACCTCAGGTTCGCCCATCGCACGCGGCTGGGCCGTATGGATGGCGCGGGCCATACGGATGGTCCGGGCGGCGCGGATGATGCGGACCATGCAGGCGATGCGAGCGATCAGAGCGGCGCGGATGGTCCGGAATCTGAACAGTTCAACGTCATCATCCTGGATACCATGGGCGAACTGGCGTCCATGTATGCCGCCGCGGACATGGCCTTCGTCGGCGCCACGCTGGTTCCACTCGGCGGGCACAACCTGCTGGAGCCCGCGGCATGCGCCATACCGGTCCTGTTCGGCCCCCACACCGAAAACGTACGAGCAAGCGCCGCGGCCCTGCTACGAACCGGCGGAGGCATGGTCGTTCACGACGGCGACGAACTCGCAAGGAAGTGGCTCGAATTACTGGAAGACCCGCAAGAGCGCGCGCAGACCGGAGCGGCCGCCGTACGAGCCGTGCGCGAAAAATCAATGGCCGTGGACCGTACCCTGGACCTGCTCGACCGATGGATCCTGGATCCTGATCTGCACGGATCTGTGCCGTCGCGCCTCCCGCACGGCACGCCGTTCATAACACGATTGCTGGATCCCGGCGAACGCGCCCCGGCCATTCGTCTCGTACGCGGTGCGCTGCTTCCTCCGTCCCTGCTGCTGGGTATGGTGGTCAGGTTACGCAACGGGTTGTACGATAAGGGACTGCTGAATTCCGACCAGCTTCCGGTCCCGGTGATCAGCGTGGGCGGACTGACCGCGGGCGGCGCGGGGAAGACGCCTGTCGTGCGGTATCTTGCCCGGAGGCTTGTTGACGCCGGTTACAGTCCCGCCGTGCTGAGCCGGGGTTACGGCAGAGATTCCCGCGCGACACGATCCGCTACGCCCGGCGCCACCTGGCAGGAGGTGGGCGACGAACCGGCCTTTCTGGCCTCGGCGCTTCCCGACGTACCGGTCGTCGTCGGCCCGAGTCGCACCGCGGCGGGACGGCTTGCCATAGATCGGTACGGCGCGAACGTGCTGCTGCTGGACGACGGATTCCAGCACAGGAGAACGGCCCGCGCGGTGGACATCGTCGTGCATGACGCCTCAAGCCGGTTAAGCCCGGGACGCCTGCTCCCCGCCGGCCCCTTCCGTGAACCGGTTTCCTCACTCGGCCGGGCACATGTACTGGTGTTGACCCGGACGGACCAGGCCGGTTCCGCGGATACCGACACGGAACGCATCAGAAGCAAGTTTCCCCACATGGCCATCATCGAAACCGCCTACGTCCCCTCCGGCCTGAGACGTATATCCGGTGGTGCGACGCTGCCGGTGGAGTGGCTGGCCGGCCGCCACGTCCTAGTCTTCTGCGGGATCGCCAACCCCGCCTCCTTCGCGCGAACCGTCGCCGATGCCGGGGGAAGCGCGACGCGGATCCTGTCGTACCCGGATCACCACCCGTTCACTTCGTCCGAACTGGACCGGGCGTTGTCCCTGGCGGAGGAAACCGGCGTGGACTGCATCGTCACGACAGAAAAGGACGCCGTGCGCATCCCGACTGACCACTCAATCAGAAAACACCTGGTCGCCCTGGATATCGAACTCCGGGTGATTTCGGGTGGGCACGCAGTTGACCATATTCTTTCTATGCTGGACGAAGGGTGTTGAACGGGCTATATTGTACAACCTGTACCTTTATTTCACGACACCGGCGTTTTTTACCCCTGTAATCCATTAAATGGCTGACTCGAACTGGATTGCCATCCTCGATTTCGGCGCGCAATACACGCAGCTTATTGCGCGGCGCATACGGGAAAGCCACGTCTACTGCGAGGTGTTGCCTTACGATACGCCGGCGTCCGAATTGTCGGCGCGCAACGTCAGCGGCATCATCCTTTCGGGCGGTCCGGCGAGCGTGTACGGGGAAGACGCGCCTCATCCCGATCCGGGCATCTTCGAGGTGGGCAGGCCGATCCTCGGGATTTGCTACGGCCTTCAATTGATGGGGCATTACCACGAAGGCGAGGTCGCCCACGCCGGAACCCGGGAATACGGCAATGCGCAGATTCGGACTATAGGCGACACGCCCCTCTTCCGCGCCCTGCCCGAACGGATGACGGTCTGGATGAGTCACGGCGACGAACTCAAGTCGCCCCCGCCGGACTTCGAAGTCATCGCCCGTTCGGACAACGGCCATATCGCCGCCGTCGAGCAGATCGATCGGCGGATCTACGGGGTGCAGTTCCACCCGGAAGTGGTGCACACGGTTCAGGGCCGCGAGATCCTGGAGAACTTCCTGTTCGCCATATGCGGATGCGAGGGAAACTGGACGCCGCGGACCTTCATCGACGAGGCCCTCGCCTCCATCCGGGAGACCGTGGGCGAGCGGCGCGTGGCCTGCTTCGCCAGCGGCGGTGTGGATTCCTCGGTCGTGGCAGCGCTCATCGGCCGGGCCGTCGGGGACCGTCTTACGTGCGTCTTCGTGGATACGGGCATGCTCCGGAAGGACGAGGCCAGGCAGGTCGAAGAGACCTACCGCCGGACCATCAATGCCCGCTTCCGGTTCGTGGACGCGTCGGACCGTTTTCTCGGCCGGCTCAAAGGCGTGGAGGATCCTGAACAGAAACGCAAGGTCATCGGGGACGAGTTCATCCGGGTGCTCGAGCGCGAATTGACCTCGCTGCGCGGCGTTCGTATCCTGGCCCAGGGCACGCTCTATCCCGACGTGATCGAAAGCGCCTCCGTAAAGGGTCC
Source organism: uncultured Gemmatimonadota bacterium (assembly GCA_951812955.1). Classification (GTDB taxonomy): domain Bacteria; phylum JAAXHH01; class JAAXHH01; order JAAXHH01; family JAAXHH01; genus JAAXHH01. The sequence continues at coordinate 1,383,380 of OX638340.1, forward strand.
GGCAAGCGTCATCAAGACCCACCACAACGTGGGCGGATTGCCGGACGACCTGGAACTGGAATTGCTTGAACCGGTCCGCAACCTGTTCAAGGACGAGGTGCGCACCGTGGGCCGGGAGCTTGGCCTGCCGGATGAGATCATCGACCGGCATCCCTTCCCCGGACCGGGCCTGGGCATCCGCGTGCTGGGAGAAGTGACCCCGGAACGGGTGGCCATGCTGCAGGACGCGGACATGATTTTCATCGACGAACTACGCAGGGCTGGCCTGTACGACGAGGTGTCCCAGGCGCTGGCCGTGCTGCTTCCGGTCAAGACCGTCGGCGTGATGGGCGATGCCCGTACCTACGAGCGCGTCATCGCCCTCCGCGCGGTGACCACGCTCGATTTCATGACGGCGGACTGGGCCCGCCTGCCCACCGACTTCCTGGCGCACGTGTCGAACCGCATCATCAACGAAGTAAGGGGCGTGAATCGCGTGGTCTACGACCTTAGTTCGAAACCACCCGGCACCATCGAATGGGAATAATCCTTTGATCCTACAGGAATACCTCGCCGCCCTGCCAATGGGCGACCTGAAATCCATCGCCTACACCCTTGGCGTACAGCCTGGCATGATCTCCCGCGCCCGATTGATCCGGGAGATCACGGACCAGACTTTCCAGCCGGGTTTCATTGACCAGATTGTGGACGATCTGACTGAGGAAGCGCGGGAGGTCCTGCTGGCCGTCCTTTCGGCGGGAGCCTCGGGACGCGTCTACGACACGAGAAAGCCCGAAAACAGCGGGTTGACCGAACAGCTGCACGGATTGCTTGCCAGGGGGCTCGTGATCGGACGGCGACCTGCTTACCGCACCGTCGATTTCGTCGTGCCGGAAGATATCCGCGACATGCTGATCCGTAACTTCACGGACCGGCTGGCAGGGGTCTTTTCGACGGAAGCGGCGGGATCGAAAGACGACGAAAGCCGGGATCTCACCGCCGTCAGGAACGTCTTCGCTCTCGTGAATGGCCTGCGCCACAATCCGGCGCGGCTCACGGACCGGGGCCTGCCCTATAAACGGGCGTTCGATGCCATGGTGGAGCGACAGGAAACCGCGACGAACGGCATGCCGGATTCAGCGGAAGACATTACAGAACAGATGCGCTTCGTCATGGAATATGCGCAGTGGCGTGGATTGACGCGCGAAGAGGACGGACGCCTCCGTGCCGGCTTCGATTTCGAATCTTGGATGGAACTGCCAACATCCGAGAAACTGGCGGACCTGTTGTGCTTCTGGCACGCACGGGAACGGGCCCGATCCCCCGCAGTTACCGCGCTGCCCGGCATCCTTCAGCTGTGCGTGGGACTCGCGCAGGTGGACCTGGACCAGATCATGCGCTGCGCGCTGAACTGTTCCTCGCCCGATGTCCGCACGGATTCCATCAGCGAACAGGAGAGAGCGGAGATTCTTGCCGCGCTACGCGAGCTCGAATGGATCGGCCTTCTGCGTAAGTATGACGGCAAGAACGGATCCGTCGGCGGACTGGTAATCACGCCGGCGGGAAGACACGTGTTCGGGGGGCAGGACTGGCCGGACGAACAGGCATGGAGCGCGCAGTTCATCGTCCAGCCGACTTTCGAGATCATCGCGCCCAGGGATCTGAACCTGACGATACGTGAAAAGCTCGAGCTGTTTGCCGACCTCGAAAAGGTCGATCTCACGCTGACCTATAGTGTAACGCGCAATACCATCTACCGGGCCGCCAACTCGGACATGTCCGGCGAGCAGGTCATCGGTTTCCTGGAGGAACATTCCGACAAGGACGTGCCCCAGAACGTCGCGTACTCAATTCAGTCGTGGGGCGATGCATACGGCCAGGTGTATTTCATGGACGCTTTTCTCCTGCGTACCGCCAGCGCCGAAATCGCCAGCCACATCAAGGCGCACGGTGAACTCGCCCCGTACATAAAGGGCGAGGTGGCGCCCGACGCGTTGATCGTGGAGCGCAAGAGGTACAGAGAACTGATGGACCTGCTCCAGAAACAGGGTTACATGCCGAAGTCCGGGATCGTCGGATCCACGGGGGCAGCTTCGGTTTCCAACTCCGGCCAAAGAGTCCGATCCGTCGAAGGAAACGGTCCGCGGGCAGGCCAGCGAGATCGAATCGGTCCACCTGTGACCGGTGAACAGCGTACGCCGCCTTCTTCCGAACAGAAGCCGGTGCTCGGATTCGGGGACTGCCTACCCGGTTTCCAACTGCACGGGGGATCGGGCGGCGCCGACCTGAACGCACCGCACATCGAGCAGGCCGCGAACATGCAGTACCTGTCTCCGGGGCAGACGGAAGAACTCCTGGAAATCGCGGTGAAGAACAACCACCGTGCCGTCATCGAATACTACCTGGGCAACCGAAGCCGCAGCTTCCTGCACCGGATCAAGCCCATTCGCATCGAGCGGACCCGGGGCACGCCCTTCGTCGAGTCGCACCGCATGCCCGAGGGCGACGTGCACGCCTTCAAAATCGCCAATATCAGGGCGATCCGGATCGTATACGAGAACGAAGAGGGCGATGACTAATTAGGTGAAACGGCAAAATGCAGACCGTCGGAATCGAGGGAAATGTGCATGCATAGTACCCTGATCGATGTCCATACGTTACACCGCCATTATCAGGACCCAGACTGGTGCGTGATCGACGCCCGATTCTCCCTGGCCGACGCGGGTCAGGGCGCACGGGAGTACGGTGAAGGCCACGTGCCCGGTGCCGTGTACGCCCACCTGGACGATGACCTGTCCGGTCCCATCATTCGCGGTGAAACGGGCCGTCATCCGCTGCCGTCCGTGGAACGGGCCGCTACAGTCTTCTCGCGATTGGGGATCGACGAAAGCGTGCAGGTCGCGGTCTATGACGGCGCGGGAGGTTCCGTGGCCGCCAGGGTCTGGTGGATGCTACGCTGGCTGGGCCACGACGCCGTCGCCGTAGTGGACGGCGGTTGGCCGGCCTGGACTGGCGCGGGACTGCCGGTTACGCAGGATGTACCTGAAGTGACTCCGCGCACCTTCGTGCCCAGCGTCCGCGCGCACCTGGCTACCGACGCGAACGGCGTCGATCGGCACCGGAACGATGCAGCCTGGGTGGTCCTGGATGCCCGCACTCCGGAGCGTTTCCGAGGCGAGACGGAGCCCATAGACCCCGTGGCCGGCCACATTCCCGGTGCACGGTGCGCGACATTCGATGCGAATCTGGGAGAAGACGGATGCTTTAGGGCGCCTGAGGAACTGCGGCAGAGATTCGAGGATTTGCTCGCCGGCGTCCCCGTGGAGCGCGCCGTAAACTACTGTGGCTCAGGGGTATCGGCCTGCCACAATCTCCTCGCCATCGCTCACGCGGGCCTGGGTGACGCCGTGCTGTACCCGGGGTCATGGAGCGAATGGATAACGGATGAAAATCGGCCGATCGGGACGGGGGATGGGTGAAGAAAGAATCCACAGTCAATTGAAAATATAACTCAATGATATTATTCCACTTAAGTTACTTCCTTCGACCAAGGCATATTTAAACAAAATTATGCTGGCTTCGAGATGATATGCATTCACCAAAGATCCTTCCATTGTACTAATGTTTCTTAAACGTCAGCCTTGTTAACCTATTTATCGTTGAGTCAGTTGATTAGCACCCTGAGGTCGGACAATTGTTACCAAGTTACGAGCTCTGGTAATCCCAACTCTGAGAAGCCGACGGCTACGATTGTAAGGAGGATGTTCTCGCTTTTCGTCAAAAAAACGTGATTCAAACTTGCCTTCCACTATAACGACGCCGTCGAATTCTTTGCCCTTACACTTGTGCAAATTCATAAGCACGCATCCTTGTGGGTCACGCTCCAGCGCAAGCAGTAGTTCATGATTTAATACCTTCCGTATTGTAGCGGTTGCTTCTATGTAACTTCCAGACTCTAACCACAATTCCGATAGTGCTTTAGAAAGTACATCTGTAGCTTGAAACAAACGCACCATACTTGCTGACCGGAATACATCATTTATCACTTTGTGTACCCTTAGAATATCTCTTGCACTACGCCAATCGGAAACTGGGTCACCGCGATATTCAATACCGTTGGATGCAATTTCTACCATATTTCTTGCAGCCTGAATACGCGGGAGGCGGCCCATTATTACCGCCTCTGATGCCTCGGCGAATTGCCGAGTTAGTTTCGAAGCAACTTTCGAATGTTGCTCGGCGTTTTTTAAGCGAAAATACCTTGAAAGGCAGGCAAGTGTATCTGAGACGGTTCTTGCATCAAATTCAGTTCGCCACTCCAATATGGATCCTACGATTTCAGCCGAGGAGGCCGATAGATTGGCATCCCATACCACATCGTGAGGTATTGGTTTTATCTCACGCTTTTTATAAACATGAGTATCTTGAAGTATCGCTGAAAGTTGCGCGACATGCCGATTGCTTTTAGTTAAGACTGCGACACACGGATTGTGAATTCCCTTCTTACGTAACAAAGCGATGGTAAAGTGAACTGCTGCATGAAAAACTGAGTCAAATCCATTCGGCCAGTAGTATTGAACTATCTTAACATTGCTAGTTTTGGGTAGCTCTTCATTGTTTAAGACAGCGTCTGCGAATGATAGGATTCCGGCTTGTGGACTTCTGTGATTGACCTTACCAAGATCGAACTCAGCGAAGCCAAGTGTAACCCTAGCTGAGTTTATCCTTTGGAAGCTTACAGTTGGTCGATAGTCAAATATGCACTGTTCCGGATCGGCTAGACATACTACATCAGTTACACTTGCCAATGATTTAATAAGTCGCCACTGGTCTTCGTCGGTATCCTGAAACTCATCAACAATGATTAGCGGAAATCGATCGCCATACATGGATCTTACTGCTTCGCTTTCCGCGACAATCATTGCAGCTCCCTTTGCAAATTGATCAAAACAGTAGATTCCTTCTACTTGCGCAAGACGAACCTGTTCAGCCTCCCAATCTCCTTCAAAAAAAGACTTCTTCAATCGCTCACCTTTGGGAGTTAAAATACGAGTAGGGAATCCACCCAAAAGCCGCCCATGTCCTCGCAATATTTCACGACAAAAGAGATGGTAAGTCTTTACCTGAATAAGTCGACGTTCTTCATTCTTCAATAGGTCCTGACTCCTGCCTAGTATCTGGCGTATCGCTGCTCGTGAGAAGCTTAAGAACAGTATACCTTGACCGGGTTCAAGTCCCTTACAGCGAGCTTTGGCTTTCAACAGTGCAATAGTTGTCTTGCCAGATCCAGGGCCACCCTTAACGAGCATGTGGCCTGTTTGATTGATAATAGATTGGTGGATTTCTTTTAAATCTAGATTCATGAATTATCGCCATTATCAGACGCTGATGGCTGTTGGTTATCGCCATTACAATCGGCACCTTCTTCTGATGATTTAACAGGAGGATCCAATACCAAGTTTAATGCTTCCAATACTGTTCTTATGAAATCCGGTAGCATTTCTCTTTCTTTGCAGTGCTCAATCAAGTTTGCGGCATATCCATGTGCTTCACCTTTTCGAGCCTTTAGAACTCTTTTACACAAATCTTTCACATTGTCGTCGGACATTTCCGGACTGTATTGCCGTTCCTGTGGGTAATCCGATCGATGCCTTGCCTCATTGAGAAAGCTTCTTTGAACTTCAACTGATAACTCGGTCACTAGGAGTTCTTCAATTGAATAGAAGGGGGATTCCCAACTCTCATCGTAGGATTCCATATTTCGAACATCGTCTACCGACCAAGTGTCGTTATTGGGCTTGTCATAAACTGCAAAGGCAGGTTTCCCAAGTGCTGCGAAAGCAGGTCCATATCTCGGTATGTCCCCATAGCCTCCAGCATTGAATAAAACTATACCTGCGAGATCGGGATGAGTATAGTCTTGAGTGGGTGACGTATTCTCAATAACAGTTGCTGCTGCAGAGAAAACCGAGGCTTCGGTAGATCCTTCGACTACGAGTACTGCTCGACTCAGGACTGCTTCGGCAAACTGTCTTCTATTGGTTTTGTATGTCTTCTCTTTGATTTCTCCGATATTAACAGGATTTCCCTTTAGAATAGTCTGTTCACGCTCAAGTATAACAATATCAGCTAGCTCGAACTGCTCTATCACATAAGGAGAGTGTGAGGTTACAATTGCTTGTCCCATCTCCTGAAGCACGAATTTCGTAACCCGACGTTGTGTATGAGGAGGTAACGCTATTTCTGGTTCTTCCATCGCGAAAATAACAGAATGCCTATCCTTTAATTCAGCAATAAAAGTTAGTAGTGCGAACACAAGCACGTTTATTGTGCCAGTTCCAAGTTTTTGGAATGGAACTAAATGATCACTTTCCTTCGAAGCTAAAAAGAACTTTACCACATTTCTCAAGTCGTTTCGTGTAAGGTCCGATGCAAAAAAGCCCGTTGCGTTTTTATCATCAGCAAGTTGGACAAACCGTGCGATCCTGTCACGAACTTCAGATTGAATTTCATTAAGTTGTTGAATGTCGCCAATTGCAGGTTGAAGATTACGTAAACGATATAATGTTTCTCCCCACATCTGACTAAGACCGGTGCCACCCAATCGGATTATCGTATCGAGCAGTGATCCCCTCTGGAGGCTTAGTGCTCTGGAACCAGTACGAAGTGCCCGTAAGAACAAGAACCCACAGAAGCGCTTGTGACTCCAAGTAAAGCGTGTCCGACCACTTCCCAGGACATTCTGTTCTTCAATTTCCTGCTCATCATCATCGATCACTTCAGGGACAGGGTATGCAAAAAACGAATCACCTTCAAAATCGTCTCTTTCTAATTCGTAACGTCCAAAGAACACAACAGGTAGCGCCCAGACAACTTCAGGCCGATCCGTTACCAACGGACCTTCATCTCCTTCATCAGCATAACATTGTTCTTTTACATTCCAATGTCGCAGATGGTTCTCGCCAAACCGACGAATTGCCTCGTCTGTAAGATCAACAAGTATTGCTTCGATCTCAATTACAACAGCCTCACCGTCATTAGTGAGATAGCTGTCTCGATGAAAATCGTGTTCGTCAACTACTGGCCTGCGATTTAGTCTTTCTGGTCCGAGTACTAAGTCAAGTGCCTCGCATACAGTCGATTTCCCGCTATTGTTACCACCTACAAGTAGAACGTTATCGCCAAAGTGGATTTCACCATGTTTTATACCGCGGAAGTTTGCCATACGAAGTCTTACTACACGCATGCTATAGTCCTCCAAATGCAGTTTAATTTGCTTCGATATGAATACATCTTGGTTGTATTTGTAAGAATAGAAACTACCTACATTATACGACATGCTCAGGATTTGACGGTTTTCTACGCCCAAACGCATACCTGAAAGTCACCCAGAGTATCTTCACTCCCGCCCGGACCGCCCCGGACAGCGTTCCCGTGATCTTGGAAACCCCGACCCGCTTCCGGTACCGCACCGGGACGTCGAGGGTGCGGTACTTCCTTTGTGCTGCCTTGATCTGCATTTCGACGGTCCAGCCAAAGTTTTGATCCGCCATTTCGAGCTCGAGCAGCCTGTCGTAGCGTATGGCCCGGAACGGTCCCAGATCGGTATATCGATGTCCGTAGAGCCAACGGATGATCCTGGGAACGAGGACGTTGCCTATCACGGCCTGGACCGGCATGGCGCCCGGCGCGCGGTGTCCCAGCATCCGTGACCCGATCACCATGTCGTAACCCGCTTCCACGACCGGGCGCACCAGGTCTGCCAAGTCTTCTGGGTAATCGCTGTAATCGCCGTCCAGGAACACGATGACGTCCGGATCGAACCGGGCGGCCTCGGCCATGCCGCGCAGGCAGGCGGCCCCGTACCCGCGCCGGGGTTCCTTCACGACGACCGCGCCACCCTCCGCGGCCACTGCCCCGGTCCGGTCCGTCGAACCGTTGTCCACGACGATTACGGCCGTGGCCATCCCCTCCGGAATGTGTGCCAGGACCAGTCCGATCGAATCCTCTTCGTTCAGGACCGGAATGATGACCACGATGGTCTGTTTGTCCGCTGATCTTGCCATCTCGCTGTGTCGACCCCTGTTTGCCATCGGAGGAGGACCAGATACCCTGCGGTCGCCGGCAGGTTCCGCCGACCCCTCCATTTCAGGTTCTGTTCAGGTCCCGTTCCGGCCCCGCCAAATCCCTTACGATCCGTGTTTACAGTGGTTGCCGCCCGGCCAGGCCTGCCGTACATAGTGTATAAATCGCTTGACAAACCCCTACATATACTAATATATCCACTTAATAGACTCCTGAAACCCATTTTCGATCCGATCACACTTTACCGTATTTCGAATAGGCACTTTACGCCATCAGGATCCGTATCCGATGCGTCTTTCCCATCTTGAAATGATCGGGTTCAAGTCCTTCTCCACCCGGCTGAAGGTGAAGTTCAGCGACGGCATCACGGCCGTGGTCGGCCCGAACGGCTGCGGGAAGTCAAATATCGTCGACGCCATACGCTGGGCGCTCGGGGAACACCGCGCGACTTCGCTGCGGGGCGACCGAATGGAAGACATCATCTTCAACGGGACGGCCGCCCGGAAACCGCTCGGTATGGCGGAGGTATCGCTGACGATCGACAACAGCGAGCAGAAGCTGCCCGTCGAATACAGCGAAGTCACGATCACGCGCCGTTATTTCAGATCCGGCGCGAGCGAGTACCAGATCAACAAGGTGCCCTGCCGCCTCAAGGACATCACCAATCTCCTGCTGGACACGGGCATGGGCGCCCACGCCTACTCGATCATCGAGCAGGGCATGGTGGAATCAGTGGTAAACGGCAGTCCATTGGAGCGGCGCCAGCTCATCGAGGAAGCTGCCGGCATCAACAAGTACAAGACCCGGCGGCGCCTGGCGCAGCGGAAGCTGGAAGGGACCGAGCACGACCTGGTACGTATAGCCGACCTCCTGGATGAAGTCGAACGCAGCGTGAGTTCGCTGCGGCGGCAGGTTCGCAAGTACGAACGGTACGACCGGCTGATGCAACAGATGAAGGACGTGGAGATCGTGGTCGCTTGTCACGCGTACCAGGATCTACGCGGACAGACCGAACCCGTCCGTGCCCGGATAAAGGAGTATGCGGACCGGAAAGAAGCCATTCAGACACGCATACGTACAGCCGAAGCCGAGGTCGAGAAGAATAAGGCCGTCCAACTGGAAAAGGCAGAAATACTGCAGAACCGGCAGGACGCGGTGAACCGGATCGACGACCAGATCAGGGCACTGGAAGAGGAACTCCTGGTTAGCAAGGAACGCCGGACCGGCCTGGAGCAGCGGGCCAGTTCCGCGTCGGGGGAGGCGGACCAGGCGGAGACCGAGCAGGAACGCATCCGGTCCCAGCTGGCACGGATCGTCGACGACCGGAAGACACTGGACACGGCGCTGGAACAGGCACGCTCCGCGTTCGCGGAACGGGACGAAGCGTCCAGGACCTATGCCGGCCGGATCGCCGCACAGAAAGAGTCGACCCAGGCACTGCGGAACCGCAGCATGGCGTTGATTCAGAAGCACTCGGGCGAACTGGCGGAAATCAGTTCGCTCGAAGCCCGCGAAGCGTCCCATCGCAAAAGAAACGCCGATGTGGCAACCGCGCGAAAGAAACTCGCCGAAGAACTGGCATCGAAAACGGCGGCCTTCGAATCCGCGCAAAAGGAACTGCGCGGCGTCAGGCAGGTCGTGGAAGAAAACACGGCGCTGAATACGAACCTGACAGAGTCCGCCCAGGACGCGCGGGAATGCATCGAGTCGGCCCGTGACGAGTTGACCAGCCTCGAAACAACCATAACGACGGCCGAAAAGGAACACGCACTGCTCGATCGCATGCACCGGCAGTACGAAGGATACGGCCAGGGAGTCCGGACGCTGTTGACCAACGGAGCGGACATCGAAGGACTCCGCGGCGTGCTCGCGGATGGGATCACGATCGACAAGGCATACGAAAAGGTGATCGCGGCCTACCTGGACGACATGCTTCAGTACGTCGTGGCCGGACGCACCGAAGACGCCGAGGCGGGCCTCCGCTATATTCGGGAACAGGAGGCCGGACGGGTTTCCTTCATTCTGCTGGACCGAATGAAGTCCCGCCCCGTGCCCGCGGACCTGCCGTTCGAGGATGACGGCATCATCGGCCGCGCGAGCACGATGGTCACCTCCGACAAGGCGCTGGATCCGGCGGTGACCCACCTGCTCTCCCGGGTCGTGCTCGTGAAGGACGTCGAAACGGCCTTTCGCCTGTCCCCGTTGTTCGATACCGACCAGGACTGGAGACTGTTGACTGCCGAGGGCGAAGTCGTGGATCCGGCCGGATTGCTGACCGGTGGATCGTCCGAGACGAGCGAATCGGACCTGCTTAGTCGTGCGGAGCGGATCGCGGAGATCGAAGCGGAACTGGTAGAAAACCGCGCGGAACGCGAGAAGATCGCCGGTGAATTGGAAGGACTGGAGGCGGAACTGGCCTCGTTGACGGATCGGCAGGCTTCCGTCGAACAGGTACTCGGCGAATCCCGGCGCAAGTTGATGGAAACGGAGTCCCGGGACCGGCAGCTGGATTTCGAGCGCGCCAGGATGGCGGAACAGGACGAAGAACTCGCCCGGGAAGCGGATTCCCTGGCGGAGGAGGCGAAGGCCGCGGCCGTGGAGCGCGAGGAACGCAAAAAAGCGCTGGACTCCCTCGCGCACGACCGGACAGCGGCCGAAGAGGAAGAGCGGGGGAATCAGGATACCCTGGACGAGATGGAAGCGGAACGCCAGCGCCTGGCCGATGCGGCCAACGACGCCAGGGTCGCCCTCGTCTCCATGGAAAGCCGGAGCAACGAACTGAGCACCACCGACGAATTCCTTACGCAGGAAAACGAGCGGCTGGCCACTCTCCTCGCGCAACGAAAAACCGAAGCGGTGGAGGCCGGCAGCCAATCGAAGGAACTGAAGAAGACCCAGGAAAGAAACGAGAAACAGCTGGAGGCGCACTATGCGTCCAGGCGGAAACGGGAGGTGGACCGCAACGCCGTTCTCGAAGAGCACCAGAACCTGCAGGAAGAAGAACGTCAGATACAGCAGAACCTCGGCGAGAACCGGAACGCGCTGACCCAGGTGCAGGAACAGGTACACCAGGCGGAACTGGAAGACGCCGAACTGTACATGAAGAGCAACGAGATCCGGCGGCAGTTGATGGAGAAACACGGCACCGATCCCGAGGGCATGGACAAACTGCCGCAGATCGAGGAACTGGACGAATACACGCCCGACGCCGCACAGACCCTGCGGATGGGGCTCCAGCGCAAGGTGGACGAACTGGGTCCCATCAACATGGCCGCGGTGGAAGAGTACCGGGCGGGCAAGGAGCGGCTCGACTTCCTCCAGCAGCAGCAGAATGACCTCATTGAGGCCAAAGACAACCTGGAGAAGACCATCGTCAAGATGAACAAGGCCGCCCGTTCCCGATTCATGACCACCTTCGAAGAGGTCCGGACCAATTTCATGACCACGTTCCAGGCGCTTTTTGAAGGCGGTGAGGCAGACCTAATGCTCGAAGAAGGGGACCCCCTCGAAACGGGTATAGAAATCATGGCGCGGCCCGAAGGAAAGCGGCTGCAGAGCCTGGCCCTGCTATCCGGCGGCGAGACGGCCCTCACGGCCATCGCCCTGCTCTTCGCTATCTATCTCGTGAAGCCCAGTCCCTTCTGCGTGTTCGACGAAGTGGACGCGCCGCTGGACGACGCAAACGTGAAACGATTCGCCGGCGCCCTGCGCCAGTTCACCAGCAACACACAGTTCCTGGTGGTCACCCACAACAAGCGGACCATGGAAGCCGCCGATTACCTCTACGGCATAACCATGGAAGAACCCGGCCTGTCCAAGATGGTCTCCGTGCGCCTCGAGGATGCCGAATCTGAAGTGCTGGAACCCGCGGCCACTCCGGGCGAACAGGCAAACGGCGCCGGTACGGTCGGGGTATAGGTGAGACTTGATCGTCATCGGAGTAGCCGGCGGCATTGCATCGGGTAAGTCGACGGTAGCCCGGGTTTTCGAGCGACTCGGCGCCCGCATCCTGGACGCCGACGCCATCGGCCACGATCAGTTGCGAACCGAGAGGCTGCGCGAAGGCATCCGGGATGCCTTCGGCGAGGGTGCCCTGACGGCGGAGGGGGAGGTGGACCGGCGGGCCCTCGGCCGCCTGGTCTTCAGCGACGAGCGGGCCAGGCAGAGACTGAACCGCCTGGTCAGACCCGCCATCCGCGCAGAAATTCGACGTCGGATCGCCGAAATGCGCAGCGAAGGCTACGACGGAGTCGTCGTGGTCGACGCGCCTCTGCTGGTCGACACCGGTCCCACCGACCTTGCCGACAGGGTCATCCTGGTGACCGCGCCGGCCGACGCCAGGAAAGATCGGATCGTCCTTCGCAACGGCCTGACCGAGCACGAGGCCGAGCAGCGCATCGCCGCCCAGGTGTCCGACACGAAACAGGCGAGATGGGCGGATTTCGTTCTGGAAAACAACGGGACCGAGGATGAGTTGACCAATTCTGCAGAAGCGCTCTGGAAACGGATCTTTTCCTGAATCTCAACTCGCTGCGCCGCCTGTGCCGCCTATTCCCCGCACGCCGCACGATCACTGTAGAGTCTATGTTCTTCGATGTAATCCGCCACTTCACCTGGAACCATGTGGGAAATGGGAAGTCCTATTCCCGCGCGACGGCGAATGTCCGTAGACGAGATATCGATCTCGGGGAGCTGGATGGTGACTACGTGGTCCCTCCAGCGCGGATCCACCCCGGCGAGGTCTTTGCCGGGCCTGGGAACCGTCACGACCGTTGCCAGTTCGAATAACCGTTCCGGCGCATGCCAGGTGTCGATTTCGAGCAGACTGTCCGCCCCGATGACGAGGTAGACTTCGCACGTCGCACCGTATATCCTCCGCAGCGCATCCAGCGTGTCCACGGTGTAGGACAGCCCGGGTCGGTTTATCTCCAGGTCCGAAACCTCGAGCCGGGGATCCTGCCGTGCGGCCAACTGCGCCATGAGATACCGGTCATCCGCGGGGGCGATGGCATGCCCCTGCTTGTGTGGAGGGCGGGCGGACGGAACGAACAGGAGCCGGTCGAGGGCGCAATGATCGACAACGCCCCGGGCAATGACCAGATGGCCGGTGTGTATCGGGTCGAACGTTCCCCCGTAAACGCCAAGCCGATGGGTTTTCACGGTGAGTTGCCGCTCTTGGATTCGCCCTGCGAGGACTCGTCCGTGGCAGCCGGGCCGGGCCGGGCATTCCCGTAATCCACGGGCGGACCAGGCGGACCAGGCGAGTCAGAGGGACCAGGCGGACCAGGCGAGTCAGAGGGACCAGGCGGACCAGGCGGACCGGAAAGCGCCTCGTATTCGGTTCTCAATTCCACAAGACGCTTACCGGCCTCCGCCGACAGTTCGTTTGTCGGATAACTCTGGATGAAGATTTCGAACTGTTCGATGGCTTCGCTGTATTTCTCTTCCCTCGCATAGCTTTCAGCGATTTCGTATTGCGCCCGAGAGGCCCAGTTGCTCATGGGATACGTTTCCAGCAGTTCACCAAAGTAGAGACGGGCCGCTTCCCAGTCTTTCATCTTGTAGTAGAGGTTGCCAATCCGATAATCCTTCTCGGCCACCTTGTCGAAACACTCCTGAAGCAATTCGTGGACCTGCATGGTCCATTCGCTATCGGGATACACATCGAGAAAGTACTGGAGCTCGCGGATGGCTTCGAAGGTCTTGTCCTGCGTGAGATGGGGCGGATTGGACTGCAGAAACGTGGCATAGGCCAACTGGTACTGGCTTTCATCGCTGTAAGGGCTTTGGGGGAAATCACTGATCAATCGGCGGAACACGAGTACAGCGAGCGGGTATTCCTTCAGCTCGATGTGCATCTGGCCCTGGTGGTACAGGGCATCGTCCACGATGTCGTTGCCGGAATGACTGAGGGTGATGGCCCGGAATGCGTCCATGGCATCCAGCCAGTCTTCCTGTTCCAATCGCTCCATCCCGTAATCGTATAGTTCCTCCGCCGTCCAGTCCGGATCGAAATCGGGCGGGCTGCACGACGGAAGCACGAAAAGGGCGAGGAAGATCCCCGTAATCGGGATCCTGTAGCGTGGAAGGCGAGGAATGATCATGCCGGTGTTCCGAATAGCGCGGGAAACGTCTGCCGGTCCTGGCCGCCGGGCTGGGGAACTCCCGACGAAACCACGCCGACCAGGTCGTATTCCATGGCATCTGTGATGTCCACGGACACAATGTCTCCGGGCACCAGGTCGCCGCCGGAGACCAGCACCTCGTTGTCGACCTCCGGCGCATCCGCGGCGGTTCGCCCGGTGTAATTCCCTTCATCCGCCTCTTCGTCGATCAGTACGTCGATCGTCTTCCCCACGAAGGCCTGGTTGCGGTCGAGGGAAATCTCGCGCTGGAGCGCCATGAGCCGGTTGTACCGCTCCTGCTTGACGGTATCGGGAACCTGCCCGTCGTACCTGGCTGCCGGCGTATGCTCTTCCCTCGAATACATGAAGACGCCCATGCGGTCGAATCGCGTTTCTTCCACGAAGTCGTAAAGCGATTCAAAGTCCGCATCGGTCTCTCCCGGAAAGCCCACAATGAAGGTGGTTCGCAGCGTCGCCTCCGGAATCCGGGCGCGGATCCGTTTCAGTAGCGCGCGTGTATCCTTCGAGGTCGTCTCGCGGTTCATGCACTCGAGCATGGGATCCGAAATGTGTTGCAGCGGCATATCGATGTAGTTGCAGACCTGTTCCAGGTCGGCGAAGGCGTCGATCAACGTGTCGGTGAAACGCACGGGATGGTTGTACAGCGCGCGGATCCAGCGGACGCCCTCCACGGTGTTCAGCGCGGCAAGCAGGTCTTCCAGCCTGGCCGGTTCCGCCAGGTCCTTGCCGTACCAGGTGGTGTCCTGCGAGATCAGGTTCAATTCGACGGCGCCCTGGTCCGCAAGCGTCCGGGCCTCTTCCACCAGGGAGTCCACGGTGCGGCTACGCTGGCTGCCCCGTATGGCCGGGATGATGCAGAACGTGCATCTGCGGTCGCACCCCTCGGCGATCTTGAGGTATACCGAATGGCGGGGCGTGGTGATGACCCTGGGATAGGAAAAGTCGGTGGGCAGCGGCTGCCTGCGTATTTCCCGCAAGGTCTCGTGCCGGTCATTCAGGCGGTCCAGCAGTTGGACGATGTGCGGATATTGATGCACGCCGATGACGGCATCCACTTCGGGCATCCCGGCGACCACGTCGTGGGCGTACCGCTGCGCCATGCAACCCGTGACTACGAGGGACGTGCACTGGCCGTCTTCCTTGAACCGCGCGAGGTCCAGTATGGTTTCGATGGACTCTTCCTTGGCGGGACCGATAAACGCGCAGGTGTTCACGACAATGACGTCCGCGTCCCCGTGGTCGTTCACCACGGTGTAGCCGGCCCGGGTGAGTTGGCCCAGCATGACTTCGGAATCCACCAGGTTCTTCGAGCAGCCCAGGCTGGCGAGACTGATATTGGGCAAGTCCTTACTCCATTTTCTAGCCGGCGTCATTCAACGCAGGTCGACCCATTCGACGTCGTCGGGCGTCGTCATCCTGAACAGCCCGGGATCGAGCTTCGCGTTCAGCCGGTAATCCTTGAAACGCAGGGTGGTTTCGGATCCCATATCGTCAGCGTACTTCACTTTATTGGTAAGCCAGGTTTCCGCGTCCACCCATATGCGCAACTCGGGAATGGCTTCGGCCGAAGCGACGGCGGTAAGCCTGAGCAGGAAGCTTGGCGTGCCATCGACCTGTTCCCTGCCTTCCAGCTCATACCGGTAACGGTTCGAGTAATTGAAAATAAAATCGTCTGGCCGGCCTTGCCGCGCGCCCGAAGCGTCTTCCCGCGCCGGCGACACGATCACCTGCCGGTTGCCGGGCACGTAGGTCCATAGAGACTCACCGTCGGATACAATGGTCTGACCGGCTTCTTCCAGGCGCAGGCGGTTCTCGTCTCTCTCCAGATAAAGTCTGCCCTCGGTTTCGTTTCGCTGGTCGAGCACAGCCGCATACGTCGAGACGGAATACCGGACCTCCAGGGACCTGACGCCGTCGAGATGCTGACGCATCTTGCCCGTGACTGTTTCGGTCGTATGAAGCGCATCTTGCGGTCCGTATCCCAGAAACGCCACCAGGCCGGTCAACACGCAGAAACTGAAATGCGCGGTCAAGTCTCCTCCCCTTGCGGATCACCCATGCGTACCACCGCGGTCGCAAGCCCCGAAATATGCACCGAAAATGGGCCTGCGTCAAGTTTTACCACCGGTAACGGGGCTGTGTACATCTGCTGAAATAGCTGCACTGATATAAAGAACGGGGAAAGCCCCCTTGGGTTCCCTCCCCGCTCCCTGCGCTGCTGGTTTTCCTTCGAGCAACCTTCCTTTACGGCATCGCGGCCCGCCCTCTTTCGTACCGCACTTTCCCGTCCACGATGGTATACAGGATTTCCGTATCCAGGATCTGGTTCTCGGGCACGGTCATGATGTCTTTGGACAGCACGGTGAAATCGGCGAGTTTGCCCGGCTCTATGGATCCGAGCAGGTCTTCGTGAAAGGAGCCGAACGCGGCGTCCAGGGTATAGGATCTCAGGGCTTCGTGGCGCGACATGCGCTGGTCGCCGAACATCCCGCCTTCGGGCGTCCCGTCCGGGCGCTCACGGGTCACGCTGGCGTAGAAGGACGCGATGGGGCTGATGTCTTCGACCGGCGCGTCGGTCCCGTTGATGATCTTCACGCCTTCCTTGAGCAGCTTCTGCCAGACATAGCCGCCTTCCTCCGTGCGGGCGTGGCCGAGACGATCCGGCGCCCAGGGTAGATCCGAGGTCGCGTGGATCCCCTGCATCGACGCGATCACGCCCAGCCTGGCGAACCGGGGGATATCGGCCTCGTCCAGGATCTGGGTGTGCTCGTCGCGGAACCTGTGGTCCTTCACGTGGGGGAATTCCTTCATCGCCTTCTCGTACATGTCGAGCATCATGCGGTTGCCGCGGTCACCGATGGCGTGGGTGCAGACTTGCCAGCCGTGCTCCAGGCCGTACCGCGCGGCCTCGTAGATCGAGTCGGGCGGCGTGGTATAAAATCCCGAATTGCCCGGGTCGTCATGGTAAGGTTCCAGCAGCCATGCGCCGCGAGACCCGAGCGCCCCGTCGCCGTACATCTTGACGGCGCGGACGCTCAGGAACCCATCGGCGTGTGACCATGGTTTTTGAAGGGCGCGCATGGTATGCAGATTCGAGGCCATCACGTAGACCCGCATGTCCAGCTTGCCCTGGTCCGCGTATTCCTTGTACAGTTCAATGCCGTCCAGGCCGACCCCGGCGTCGTCGAACATGGTGATGCCGTTGGCCAGGCATTCCTGGATGCCGAGTTCAAGAGCCTGCCGCCGCTGGTTGTCGGTAAACGAAGGGACGTTGACCAGGCCCATGGCTTTGTCCACCAGTATGCCCGTGGGGTTGCCGTCGGCATCCTTGATGACGTCTCCGCCTTCCGGAGACTGCGTGTCCCGGTCGATCCCCATCAATTCCATGGTCCGGGCGTTGGCGAATGCGGCATGGCCATCGGCCCTGCGCAGAAAGACCGGAATATCGGGCACGGCCTCGCTCAACCTGTGATGGGTCATGAACCCGCGGACCGTGAGCGAACTGCGGTCCGACCACTTCTCCTCGTGCCACCCCCGGCCGGTGATCCACTCCCCTTCCTCGATGCCCTCGGCCGCCGCCAGCACCCGTTCGATGAGTTCGTCGTAACCCGAAATACCGACCAGGTCGACCGTCATTTTCGCGACCCCTATGCCCATGAGGTGGCCATGGCTTTCCTTCAACCCGGGTACCATGGCCTGGCCTTCGAGATCGATCACCCGGGTATCGGGTCCGATGAACGGCTCCACGTCTTCATTGACCCCCACTACGGCGATCCGGTTTCCTATGACCGCCACGGCCTGCGCCTTGGGCCGGCTGCCGTCCATCGTGTATACCGTGCCGTTGATGAGCGCCAGGTCCGCCGATGACTTGCGCACCTGGGCCTCACCGCCGGCAAACCAAACCATTGTCATGATTCCCGCAATGATCACCGCGAATACTGACTTCCGCATGTACCCCTCCTGGTTTTATACTCGTACATCGCGACCGGATCTCCGGGACAGTCCGCCCCGTGACCGGCGCGGGCTAAATCTCATCCGCCACGCGTCGGCGGGCCACTTCCTCGTTAATGTAGGCGATGATGTCCCGCGTCGACGTACCTGGGCCGAACAGTTTGCCCACGCCCAGCTTCGCGAGTTCATCCCCATCGGATTTCGGGATGATTCCTCCGCCGGTGAGGAGCATGTGGTCGACGCCTCTTTCCCGCAGCAGGTCCATTACGCGGGGGAAGATAGTCATGTGGGCGCCCGAAAGGATGCTCAGAGCGACCACGTCCACGTCTTCCTGTACGGCCGCTTCCGCGATCATTTCCGGCGTCTGGCGCAGCCCGGTGTAGATCACTTCCATACCGGCATCGCGCAAGGCGCCGGCCACCACCTTGGCGCCCCGATCATGTCCGTCGAGACCCGGTTTGGCTACGAGAACACGTATGTTGTCTGTCATGATCGACCTTGCTCTCTCAATCAGCGCAGCCGAAGCCGCGGCGGCGGGACAGGCACCAGCCGCGAGGGCGGAACCGCCGCTTCAGACCGTCGCGTCAGACCGAAAGTTCGTCCATCAACTCGCCGGCGGCCGCAAGGGGATGGATCTCCCTGCGGGCGACGCGTTCGGACAGGCGGTCCATGGTGCAGTCGGCGTCCCGGAGTTTCGTCAGCCTGCCGCGCCACATTTCACCGAGCGCTTTTTCGATCGCCGAACGGCCCTGGCGCATCCGGCGCCTCCGCAGCCTTCCTTCTCCGGCGAGGTAGTCTCCGTGCGCGTCGAGTTTTTCGTATAGTCCGTCCATACCGGTGTTATCACGCGCGCTGACACTGAGGACGGGCGGTTTCCAGCCTTCCTCCCACCGTCCCAGGTCCACGATCGTCCTCAGTTCCGCGGCGAACCGGTCAGCGCCTTCCCGGTCGGCCTTATTGACGACCAGGACGTCGGCGATCTCCATCAGACCGGCCTTCATGGCCTGTATGCTGTCGCCCGACTCCGGCGTGAGCAGGACAACGGTGGTATCGCTGACGTCGGAAACGTCGAGCGTGGACTGGCCTACGCCCACGGTCTCCACAATGATAACATCTTTACCGAAGGCGTCAAGAGCCGTCATCGCGTGGGGAGTCGCCTCCGACAGTCCGCCGGTATGGCTTCGGTCGGCCAGGCTGCGCAGGAAGACCTGCGGGTCGTCCCAGGATCCCTGCATGCGTAGCCGGTCACCGAGTAAAGCTCCTCCGGTAAAGGGGCTGGTCGGATCCACCGCGATGATGCCTACCGTGCGTCCGCTGATTCTCAACTGTTTGGTGAGGCGGTCCGTGAGGGTACTCTTGCCTGAGCCGGGCGGCCCCGTAATACCGATGCGACGGGCATTTCCTGAACGGGGATACAGCCGGTCCAATATCGCGGATCTCCGGTTCCGGTCGTTTTCCAGCAGCGTAATCACGCGGGACAGGGCAATCCGGTCGCCGTCAAGAAAACGGTCGAGTAGTTTCATAACGTGCTCGGAGGCTAAACCGTACCGGGTTTTATGTCTTTTATTCTCAATTGGAGGCTGGTCTCGCCCCGAAAGGTGTTTTCCTCGAGGTTGTAAGCCAGGTCCAGGCGGTCCCGGCTGTCGTTCAGTTGATCGGCGAAGTGCGCCATTCCGAAACCGATCGCATCCATGACGCGGCCATTCTGCTTTACCCGGAATCTCAGGTGATTTTTGCCCTTCCCAATGATCCTGGGTTTTCCGACGACGCTCAGGTCGCGCGACACGAGCACGGGGTGGTGGTTCGCCGGTCCAAAAGGCCCAAGCATTTTCATCAGCTGGACCATGCGCGGGGTCATCTCGTCGAGTTCGATTTCCGCGTCTATTTCGAGCCTGGGTATGAAATCGGCCGGTGTCGCGCGCGCCGCGACCACCTCGTGAAACTTCTGCGTGAACGCCTCGATGCGGCCCTTTTCGATGGAAAGGCCCGCCGCGTGGTGATGGCCGCCGAATTGAATGAGCAGGTCGGAGCATTCCTTGATGGCGTTATACAGGTGGAAATCGCCCACGGTGCGCGCCGAGCCCCGTCCGTTCTCTCCCTTGGTCGAGATCATCACGACCGGGCGGTTGAAGGCTTCCACCATGCGGGAAGCGACAATGCCGATGATGCCGGGATGCCAGGAGTCCGAAGCGAGAACGAGACCCTTTGCCTCCCGGAGGAACGGGTCATTCTCGACGATTTCCCTGGCCGCTTCGAACGTGAGCTTATCCTCTTTGCGCCGTCTCTGGTTCTCCTCGTCCAATTCTTCGGCCAGTTGCGCCGCTTCCTGCTGGTCTTCCGTGATCAGCAGATCGACCACGCGTGTGGCGTCGCCCATACGGCCGGCGGCATTGATGCGGGGCGCGAGCATGAAGAGCATGTGTCCCGTCGACAGTTCCTTCTCCCTCAGGCCCGCCACTTCGAGCAGCGCCTGCAGACCCGACTTGTCCGTCTGCTGCATCATGTCCAGTCCGTACTTGGTCAGCACCCGGTTCTCGTCGCGCAGGGGGACGATATCCGCCGTCGTGCCCAGGGCCACGAGGTCCATGTGCGTGTACACCGCGTTCTCCGGCAGTCCCACGTGCTCGGCCAGCGCCTGCGCCACCTTGTACGCCAGTCCGACGC
Organism: uncultured Gemmatimonadota bacterium; assembly: GCA_951812955.1. Lineage (GTDB taxonomy): Bacteria > JAAXHH01 > JAAXHH01 > JAAXHH01 > JAAXHH01 > JAAXHH01. The sequence continues at coordinate 1,404,205 of OX638340.1, forward strand.
CGCAAAGCTCCTTGAACGGGTATTCGCAGTCTGCCCGCTTCGGATTCAGAATGGCGACGCTGTTCGGCAGAATATCGCCCGGAACATGGTGATCGATGATGACGACATCGATGCCCATTTCGCGGGCCTGGTCCACTTCCACATTGGCCGTTATCCCGCAGTCGACGGCAAGAATCAGCGTTACCCCGCGGCTTCTGGCTTCCTGCAGGCCTTCGATGGACAGTCCGTAACCATCGGTCATCCGGTTGGGTATGTAGGAGGAAATCCGTTCCGTCAGCAACTTGATCGTGAGGTACAGCAACGTGGTAGCTGTAGTCCCGTCCACATCGTAGTCGCCGAAGACCATGATGTGTTCCTTGCTTTCGATGGCGGCGGCGATCCGTTCCACGGCCAGATCCATGTCCGCCATGAGGAACGGACTGTGCAGATCGTCCAGCGTGGGCTTCAGGAAATACCTTGCGTCGTCGAAGGTCGAAACGCCCCTGTTGAGCAGAATCTGCGCGATCACGCGCGGTACGTTGATCTGCTCCATCATCTGGGGAACCTGGGGATGTTCGTCGTGTAGGACCCAGCGGCTGTTCATGCAATCATTCGTATGTTGAGGGTGATCGTGCGCAGAAGATGGAGGAAAGGCCGTGCAAAATCCAAGGTACCGTAAAACGTCCAAGCCGACCGTAAGCCGAGTTCTGTACCTTCGCGGTGAAGGTGGCGATCATCTATCTGGGACGGCTGTCGCCAGCCGCCTCGTGCGACCTAACCCGAGAGTCTCCGGTTTCCCGGCGGTCGAGACGGGCCGTCTCTCCTCTCCTATTCGGTCTTGCACCGGATGGGGTTTGTCCTGCCGGACCGGTTACCCGGACCGCGGTGAGCTCTTACCTCGCCTTTTCACCTTTGCCTCCCCGAAGGGATCGGCCGTGTGTTTTCTGTGACACTTTCCGTGGCATCACTGCCCCCTGCCGTTAGCAGGCATCCCGCCCTGTGGTGCTCGGACTTTCCTCGTCCGCGCGATGGCGAACGCGATCGCCTGGACGACTTGTGACGTTTTACATCCGTTAATATACTACACTACTCGGCCAGGTTCAACCCCGTTGGTTACGGAATCGCGCGTCGGGCTGCGCGCGTCGGCCGGACTGCGCGTTGTGGCCGGGCTGCGCGTTGCGGCCGGGTTGCGCGTTGCGGCCGGGTTGCGCGTTGCGGCCGGGTTGCGCGTTGCGGCCGGGTTGCGCGTTGCGGCCGGGCGGATCTCAGTGCTCCAGGCCTTCTTCCACGACCAGGATCCTGCCGCAGCTTTCACAGGACACCAGTCTCCGCCCCTGGCGGATCTGCAGCATGATTTGCAGTGGTATAATATGGAAACAGCCGGAGCAGGCCCCTTTCTTCACCGGTACGACGGTCATCCCATGCAGGTTCCGCCGAATACGGTTGTATACCTTCAGGACCGGGTTCTCCACGCGCATGGCCATTCTCTTGCGCTCGTCCATTTTGACGGCGACGTCTTCGTCTACTGCCGAAAGCCTGGACTCGAGCGCCTTGCGCTCTTCGCTCAGGCGCTCGACGAGTGATTCGGTTTCACCGCGCATGGTCTCCAGCGCCTCTTGCTCGGACTCGGACTCGGAGATCAACTGCAGAATCGCGTCTTCGAGTTCGGAGATGAGGTTCTTCTGAGCCTGGATCTCGGTCTGAAGGGCGTCGTATTCCTTATTGGTTTTTACGCTGTAGAGCTGGCCCTGGTATTTTTGGACCCGTTCCTGCGCGATCTGCAGGTCCTGTTCGCGCTGACGCCTGTTTTTCTCGATTTCCGCGACCTTCGTTACCTGGTCTGCGAGCCTGGTCTCCGCCTCGGACTGGACGGTTTCCATATCCTCCAGCTTATTGGGTATGTCTACCTTGTACTGTTCAAGGTCGTGCAGGCCCCGATCCGTTTCTTGTAATTCCAAAAGCGCTCTCAAGCTTTCCTGCATGCGACCAAAGCCCTCCCTGGAGATGAAAAGGCGGACAAAAAAAAATGCACGCTAATCGTGCATTTTTCTTAGTCTCAATCTGGTTTTGCCGTGCCCCGGGTCCGAAGAGGCAACTGAAGTCGGACCTTCAAGACAATCGGGCACATAGACATATCCATCCTTTTCCCAATACTACTTGATTTATTCGATCATAGGACATAAAGATACTGCCTGAGGCATGTTGTGTCAACCAAAATCAGGGAGGTTATCATGGGCTCGACCATACCGACCATACGATTCAGGGGCGGTAGAAAAGAAGAAGGTTTCGAACTGAACATCATGGTTTCCAAATGGCTGTTCGCCGGCTTCGCAGCGCTGGTCGTCGCCGCCATGTCGCTGGGTTACGCCGTGCTGCCCGCCCAATCGCAGGACGACCGGGGCCGCAAGGCCATCGCACCCGGCCAGAACTACAGCGAGGCCATCGAGGCGGGAGACTTCGTGTTCCTTTCTGGTAAGATCGCGGCAGTTCGGGGCCGCATCATCCCGGGAGGCATTCAGGCGGAAACCAAGATGGTCATGGACAACCTGCAAGCGGCTCTGGCCAAGTCAGGGCTGACGATGGATGACGTCGTCAAGGCCACGGTGTTTCTTGGTGACCTGGAGGACTTTTCCGCCATGAATGAAGTGTACCGATCCTACTACACGGGCGATCCGCCTGCCCGTTCTACCATCCAGTCGGGTGTCGTCCTCAACGCCGGCATCGAGATCGACCTGATCGCCTACCGTGGCGGACAATAGAAGTCGGACCTGCCGGGAAAGGCGAATGAAAGAAAAAACGACCGTCGGCGTGATCGGCCTGGGGCTGGGACAGGCCCATCTCGCCGGCTATCTGAAGGACGAGCGGACCGAGGTCATCGGACTGGCCGACCTCGATGCCGGGTTGGTCGAGGATACCGCATTGCGGCACGGCGTGCCCCACGCGTTCACCGACTACCGGGACCTGGCCGCCCTGGGACCCGATCTGGTCAGCGTCTGCCTCCCAAATTTTCTCCACGCTCCCGTGACCATCGACGTGCTTGACGCCGGCGCTCACGTACTGTGCGAAAAGCCCATGGCGCTGAACGCGGGTCAGGCGCGGGACATGGCCTTCGCCGCCCGGCGCAACGGCCGGTACCTGATGATCGCCCTGAACAACCGGTTCCGCGCGGAGACCCGGATCCTGAAGAAGCTCATCGAGCAGGAAGTGCTGGGCGAGATCTACTATGCCAGGACCGGCTGGTTGAGGCGGAGCGGCATTCCGGGACCCGGGACCTGGTTTACACGCAAGTCCCAGGCCGGCGGCGGTCCACTGATCGATCTCGGCGTCCACATGATCGATCTCACGCGCTGGCTGATGGGCAACCCCCGGCCCGTTTCCGTGGTGGGCGCTACCTATTCCCGGCTCAGCGACTCGGTGGAAGGCGTTTTCGACGTGGAAGATCTCGGTGCCGCCTTCATCCGGTTCGAGGGCGACGCCACGCTCGTCGCGGAGACGAGCTGGGCCTCCCACGTGCCCTCCGAGGGATCGTACGTCAAGCTGATGGGTACCCGGGGCGGCGCCGAGATCACCGGGAACGACCTGACCGTCTATACCGACCTGCACGGCGAGCAGGTGAATATCACGCCCGCCTACGCTCCGCGGGAATGGTCGGAATGCGTCGCCGCCGAGATCGCCCATTTCGTGGACTGCATCCAGGCCGGCCGCACGCCCATGTCAACGGGCGAGCAGGGCGTCGAAATCATGCAGATCCTGGATGGCATCTACGAATCGGCCGCGGGCAATCGGATGGTCCACATCGATTAGCGCGCCGCGGGGAGTCGCGGCTGTTTGCCCACGGACAGGGAGTTACGCGGGGAGTCGCGGCTGTACACGCACAGAGCGCTACGTGGGGAGTCTTTCCCGGCTCACCGGGCTGTCCCTCCGGCGGCGGAGGGCCCGAATGCCCGGATGTTGAACTGGATCGTCCGGTCGCCCGGATCGGACGAGAGCGCGCTCCGGTAGGCGTCCGCGGCATCCGACAGCCGGCCTGACCGTTCATACGCGACCGCCAGGTTGTTCCAGGCCGCCGCGTCGTTCGGGTCCGCGTCCACGACGCCTTCCCAGATCGCCACCGCCCGGGACCAGTGCCCTTCTATTGCCGCCGAGACTGCCCGGCGGTCACCTGCAAAAACCAGTCGCCGCGTCACCTGGACCTGTTCCGGGACCAGGGCCGCCATCAGGCGGTCCACGATGCGCCTGGACAGGACCTCGGCCAGCACCGGCGAGACGATCTCGACGGAGACCGCCCCCTCCGGCGGCGATTCAACGGGATCGGGCAGCACCGTGCGGTAGGATTCGGATTCCGTAATGGAATAACGGCCGATCAGTTCGTTCGATCCGACCTTGTAGGCCCTGAGCGTAACCGTCATGACCGCCGTCTGATCGATATGCGGCAGGATGTAGGACTTGTTGAGAAACCGGACATCGCTTCGGCCCGGTCCCACCCCGATGGCCTCCTCCTCCCGAAAGACTTTGACCTCCCCGTATTCTTCCGTGTAGGTCCTTTCGAGATCGCCGACGAGTGTGATGTCGGCGTTGATTTCCCTTCCGACGAGCAGCGCGAGAGAATCGGAGACCTGTCCGGCGTCGTGCGGATGGCGTGACAGCGTCCGAAGCACCGGTCTCATTTCAATGGCCGACAGCGTGGAATCCGACACGAGGGCACGGGCGAACAGGAACCCGGCCAGATTGTTGAGGGCCAGATCGGTACCGTTGAAACCCAGGAGGGCAATCGTCCCTTCTCCGCCGGGGAGACCAAGCAGGGGCGACCGGTAAACGTCAAACCGGACGGAGAGCGAAGAAGCGGCGCATCCGGGAAGATGCGACAGGGTTGCCGCGGCCAGGAGCGACAGGACCGTCCTGTAGTATGAAGCGGTCATGGTCCTGAATAGGTACGCCTTTTTCTCTCGGTGTGTCAAGCCGATTTAAGGCGTGCGCGTACGGCCAAGCCGACGTACAGGTACGCGCGTTGGAACCCCCCGAAAGAGGTTGACAATCCGGCCGTCCCCCGTTAATCTGTCCATGACCAGAAACCTTGACAGAACGGGTTATCGTATATGTCCTCCACACCGAAACCACCCGGTACCGACGTACCCCCTGGGAAACCACGAAAGTCGCCCGGCAAGACGCGGCCCGACCCTGTTCGCCGCCGCCGATTCCTGCGTAAATGCCTCGGCGCACTGGGCGGTGTCGGTTTTCTGATGGCTGTCTATCCGCTCATCCGGTACATCGAACCGCCCCCCGAAGCCGAGGGCGCCAACCGGGTCGAAATCGACAAGGCCTCCCTTCCCCCAGGCACGTCCAGGACAGTGATCTACCGGGGCCGGCCGACCATCGTGGTCAACACGTCCGATGGTTACATCGCCTACAACGCCGTATGCCCCCACCTGGGTTGCGTCGTCAAGTGGGAGGGCGGAACGCAAAGCCTGATCTGTCCCTGTCACGGCGGTAAGTTCGGCACGGACGGCAGCGTCCAGGGCGGGCCGATTCCCGGTCCCCTGACCGCTGTCGAACTGTCCGTCAGCGACGACAAGATCATCATCGGGGCGTAACCGTACCCGGGAAGTTCTTACTACGCGGAGCACAAACCTGTCACCATGATAAGACGCCTGTCCAACGCGTTGTACCACTGGCTCGACGACCGCGTGGAAATATCTATCGTCATCGATTTCTGCCACCGCCAGTTGACCAAGCCCGTGCCCCGCCATCTCAACTGGCTTTTTTCCTTCGGGACGGTCACCCTCGCCTTCTTTCTGTCCCAGGCCGTCTCGGGCGTCTTCCTGATGATCTATTACGAGGCCTCCGCCGATACGGCCTACGAAAGCGTCAGATACATCATGGAGCAAGTCCGCTTCGGCTGGCTCATGCGACAGGTGCATTCCTACGGCGCCAACTTCATGATCGCCTTCCTGCTGCTGCACTCGGTCCGTGTTTTCTTCTACGGTGGATACAAGAAACCCAGGGAGCTTACCTGGCTCTTCGGATTCGCCCTGCTGTGCGTGACCCTGGCCTTCGGTTTTACGGGTTATCTCCTTCCCTGGGACCAGTTGTCCTACTGGGGCACCACCGTGGGTACGGAGATTGCCGCCGCGACCCCGGTCATCGGGGAGTATCTCCTGATCCTCATGCGGGGCGGCGAGATCATCTCCGACGTGACGCTCACCCGATTCTTCATGGCACACGTGGTTCTGCTGCCCTGGGTATTCATCGGACTGGTAGCCGTACACCTGGTCCTCATCCGGTACAAGGGCATTTCGCCTCTGGAGGGCACCGACGTGCCGGAGAAGACGCCGGAAGAATTGAAGAAAGCCGGAGGCAAGCCTTTCTACCCCCAGCACGTGATGAAAGAAGCCATCGTGGTATTGCTCGTGCTTGCATCGATGATATTCATGATCATCTACTACCCCCTGCCGCTGCACGAAAAGGCCGATCCCTTCAACACGCCCGTCGGGGTCAGGCCTGAATGGTATTTTCTCTCCTCGTACCAGGCATTGAAATACCTCCCGAAAACCATCGGCATCATCGGATCCGGCCTGGTCGTCCTGGCCATCTGCCTCCTGCCCTTCTGGGACAGGACGCCCGCCCGCAGACCGTCCCGCCGCCCGGTCGCCACCTCTCTCGGCATCATGTTCATCGTACTGAACATCGTTCTCGCGCTGCTCGGGAAGATCTCCGAAACGGAAATGACCATCATGGGCACGAGGTATCATTTCGATATCTATGGCTGGCCCCATGCCATCGCGACGGTCGAGGAACCGGCGGCCGAACCGGACACGGGCGACGGGGGGACCGAATGAGCGAGCTGACTCACGCCGGGTATCGACCCGGTGCCGGCGCGTGGAATGCCCTGTCGGCCCGGACGGCGGAATACACTGCGCGGTCGGCCGTCATCCTGCTGCTGTTACTCGTCTGGACGCCTGCCGGTTCAGCAACGGCGCAACAGGCCGTGACGACGAACACCTGCGTCAGTTGTCACGCCGACCTGGACGATGAGGACATGAGCCTGCCTGTGGCCGAATGGCAGCGGAGCGCGCACCGCCCCGCGGACATCGCCTGCCAGGACTGCCACGGCGGGAATCCCGCCTCAATGGTGGAGGACGAAGCGCACGACGTCGAAAGAGATTTCGTGGGCCTGCCCGACCCCTATGTCGTTCATGAACTGTGCGGCGAGTGCCACCAGGTCCAGATGGAAAACTACGTGCCCAGTCCTCATGGCCTGGAGGGTGACTTCTGGCCCAACTGCGTCGACTGTCACGAGAACCATGAAGTCGTCTTCCCACGGGCCTCGCTGATATCCATACCCGACAACTGCGAAGACTGTCACGAACAGGAAATCATGGACGACTTCATCGCCCTTACCGACCGGGGCCTTGAACCCGTTAACGAATTCCGGCGGGCGGCGGAGGAGATCCGTTCGGCGGGCGTACCGGTCGACCTGATCCTGGCCCAGGCGTCCCTGGCGCGGGATGCATACATCCAGCAGGCCTCTCACGTATTCGTTCTCGATAAAATGACCGCCGTCGTCGATTCGCTCGAACAAGTCTATCCGCGCATACAAAAGGAAGTGAATACCGCACGCACCGAAGTCGATACCCGGCGCAGATTCGGTTGGATGTTCATCGGCCTGTTCCTCGTGCTGGCGGGCGTTATCTGGCTGTACCGCCGGGCGCTTCCGGAAGACTGAACCGATTGAATTCCTCAGCCGGCCAGGGTGTCTCTGTAGCGTCGGCCTTCGCTACCTGAGCGCCTGCGCACCCACTAACAGGGGTGCCCGGCCTGTGCACTGGCCGGGGTACCGACGCACCCACTGACCTGAGCGCCTACGCACCCACTAACCGGGGGCAGACCATGCAAACGCGTCTGATTCTGTGTATCCCGATCGCCTTACTTTTGCTCGCAGTTTCTGCCACCCGCGGCGCTGCCGGACCCATCCGGCCCGTGCCCGACGGCAAGGGAACGGCCACGCTGGCGCAGTCGGTCCTCCGCCTGCCGGTCGTCGCCAGCATGCTGCACACCGGCGCCCATCCCGATGACGAGAACAGCGCCCTGGTCGCCTATGTCAGCCGCGGGCTGCATGCCCGAACTGCCTACCTTTCGCTCAATCGCGGTGAAGGTGGCCAGAACCTGATCGGACCCGAACTGTACGACGCCATCGGCGTGATCCGGTCAGAAGAACTGTTGAGCGCTCGCCGTTTCGACGGGGCGGAACAGTTTTTCACCCGGGCATACGATTTCGGGTTCTCAAAGTCCGCCGAGGAAACCCTGGACTACTGGAACGGGGATGAAATGCTCCTGTCGGACGTGGTGCGCGTCATACGCCGTTTTCGTCCCGACGTGATCGTATCCGTCTTCGCCGATTCGCCCCGCGACGGCCACGGCCATCACCAGGCATCGGGGAGAATCACACGGGAAGCATTCCACGCCGCGGCCGACCCGGATCGATTCCCGGTACAACTGCGGGAAGGATTGCGTCCCTGGCAGGCGCGAAAGCTGTATATCAACAACACCCGGGCGTCCTTCGACAGCATCGATTCCCTCGTAGTCGACGTGGGAACCTACAGCCCCGTGCTTGATCGATCGTACCGCGAACTCGGTCTGGCGGGCCGCAGCATGCACCGCTCCCAGGACATGGGGACCCTGCAGCCCAAGGGCCCGGCGACCTCCATGATCAAGCTGGTGGCGCGCGCGGGCATGGCGGATGCGGACGGAGACGCCCACCTGTTCGATGGCCTCGACACGACGTTCATGAGGCTCTATGCCATGGCCGGTCCGGATGCCGGAAAGGTACCTGGATTCACCGGTCGGCTCGGCCGCCTGGACGCGCTGGCCCGCGAGGCCGTGGACGCGTACCGTCCGCTGGAGCCGCTCGCCCTGCTGGATCCCGTGCTGGAAGGCCTTCGGACCATCAGGACGCTTCGGGAAGATCTTGTGGAGAGTGCTCCACCGGCCGGCGTGCTAGACGACCTCCTGTTTCTTCTCGATCGGAAGGAACAGGACTTCTCCGATGTCGCGGTCCTCGCCCTCGGCATGGCATTCGAAGTGCTGACCGGCGACGACCGGGTGGTTCCGGGCGATACGCTCGGAGTGAGCCTGGCGTTGCTGAACCGCAGCACGAAGCCCGTCCGGGTCACTCGCATCGGACTGGACGTCCCGGATGGATGGACCGCGGAATCCGGTCCGGTTTCGGCCGAACCGGGGACGGACATCGGCTACAATGAAAGCCTTAAGGGGGATTGGCGGGTTTTCGTTCCTCCCGACGCCCGTCTCACCCGGCCCTACTGGCATCGCCGCTCCCTGAACGACCGGCGGGTCGTGGTTGACGACACGGTGTTGATCGGGCTCCCCTGGCGTCCGCAGCCCGTGACTGGACGGGCAAATGTGCTCGTGGACGGCGTAGAGATCGAAATCCGCCAACCTGCCCAGTACCGCTATGCCGACCGGGCCTTCGGTGAGATCCGGCGAGAACTGAAGGTGGTTCCCGCGCTGACGGTCGCCCTGGAACCTCGGATCGTGGTCGCCGGGGCCGGACAGGAGAGTTCTCTGCGCTTCAGTGTATCCGTGATCAGCAACGAAAACGGCGGGGTCTCCGGCGGGCTGTCACTCGAGGTACCCAAAGGCTGGGAAGTCACGCCCCGGGAATCGGCCTTGTCGTTCTCCGGGAAGGGACAGACCGCGACGTTCAACTTCAGGATACTCCCTGCCGGCGACGCGCCGGAGGGCGCTCACGAGGTACGGGCGGTGGCAAGGGCCGGCGGGAACGAGTATCGAGAGGGATACGATGTAATAGCCTATCCCCATACCGAACCCAGGCACCTGTACCGCCAGGCGGCGTCCACCGTACAGGTCACCCCGGTCAGGCTGACGGAAGGGCTGAAGGTTGGCTACATCATGGGCTCCGGCGACCAGGTGCCGATCGTGCTGGAGCAGATGGGCGTGCAGGTGCGACTGCTGAACCGGGAGGATCTCTCAGCGACGGATCTGGGGGCCTACGACCTGATCATCGCCGGGATCCGCGCCTACGAAGTCCGGCCGGATCTCGTCGCCGTAAACCGGCGCCTGCTGGATTACGTGGAGGCCGGGGGCGTCTATATCGTCCAGTACAACAAATACGCCTTCAACCGGAACCAGTACGGCCCATATCCATTCCGGATAAACCGTCCCCACGACCGGGTCACACGGGAAGACGCGCCGGTAAACATCCTGGTACCGGATCATCCCGTTTTTAACTGGCCCAACCGGATAACTGAAGTGGATTTCGAGGGATGGGTGCAGGAACGCGGCCTGTATTTCCTGGGAGAATGGGATCCCCGTTACAAGCCGCTCATGGCTTCGCAGGACCCGGGAGAGACGCCCAGGGCCGGCGGTCTCGTCGAAGCCCGCTACGGCAAGGGACGCTATATCTACACAGGTTACGCCTGGTTCCGCCAATTGCCCGCGGGCGTTCCCGGAGCGGTGAGACTGTTTGCCAACCTGATCAGCCTGGCGAAGCCGACCGCCGAAAACGGGAACCCGTAAGCCGTTTTGCTAGATGGGTATCTCGGTGCGCCATTCGGGAAAGCGGTCGTCGTTCCCCCGGATGAGATCGTTGTAGGCAACGCGGAACTGCTGCGTAGCCGGACCGATGGAACCGTTCCCGATGTCGTAGTTGTCGATCGAAGCCACCGGCGTAACCTCTGCGCCGGTACCGCACAGAAACACCTCGTCTGCCGTATAAAGCTCCGTACGGTCGACTTCTCTTTCCACGACCGGCATCTCGAGGATGTCACGCCCGATCTTCAAAATCGTATCCCGGGTGACGCTCACCAGGATATCGGCCGTGACCGGCGGGGTGATTAGGACGCCGTCCTGGATCATCACCAGGCAGGCCCCCGGCGCCTCGCAGACCTTGCCGCGGTTGTTTAGCATGATCGCTTCGTCGAAACCCTTGAGCGTGGCGTCCGTCCACGCGATGGCGCTGTTGCGGTAGTTGGCCCAGCACTTGATGCGGGCCGGGAGCGTATTGTCCGAAATACGCGTCCAGGAACTTACCGAACACCGGGCGCCGTCTTTTCTGCGCAGGTTGGAACTGTAGGGAAAGGTGTGGACGTAGACGTGGGCCGGACCCGCCATCTTGTTGAGATATACGTCGGGGGAGAAATACACGGTCGGGAATATGTAGACGTCCTCCCGGTAACCGTGGACCCGGCATAGCTCGAGGGAGCCGTTCCAGACTTCCTCCAGCGTGTACGGCGTTTCCATCCGCATCAGCTTGATCGACCGGTACAGGCGTTTCAGATGATCTTCGAATCGGAAGACGAAGAGTTTCTCGCGGTCGTCGTTCCAGTAGGCCCGAATTCCCTCGAAGATAGCGTGAGCGAAAATGTGACCCTGCGTGACGTGCACCGTACCCTGGTCCCACGGGATCTGCTCCCCATCCAACCAGATGTACTTCGAATGTTCCTCACCCCACATCGTCTTCTTCGTGCCCATGCCCGCGCTCCTTCAATTGGTTGATACGTGATTACCGGTCTATCGATACTTACAGTCCGGGCGATTCCGTCTACGCCAGGTCCGGTTCCCGCCAGTCCGGGCAGTCCGGGCGATTCCGTCTACGCCAGGTCCGGTTCCCGCCAATCCGGGCGGTCCGGGCGGTCCGTCTACGCCAGGTCCGGTTCCCGCCAGTCCGGGCGGTCCGGGCGGTCCAGGACATCGTCCCTCTGCAGCTCCTCCAGACGCGCGCGCCATTCGTATGCTTCCCGACTGAGTACCTCCACCCTGCGGCACGACATGCACCACTGGAGGAACAGCGGTTCGCCATCCCTCGAAACCGTGCGTATCGCTACCCAGAACTCCACGCCGTGCGGACAGCCCGCCTGGGTCCGCTGGAACTCGGGCAGGATGTGATGGACCTTGTCTTCCGCCGGCGTCAGGCCGACAATGGTTTCTTCATAGGGCCTGATGGGCATACTTTGCGATCCTGGCGAGAGACGAAGCGAACCTGGTAAGAGATCAGAAAACAGACTTGAAATCCAGTGTACTTAATAGACCGAACCCGCGTTCGTGTCAAGAGATATCCCATGAGGACCAACGGTCCCGTTCCGTGACGCATAGCACACTTTCGAGGTCTCGCTAAACCGTGGAACGACTCCGCTGCGCAACGCTTCGCCCGGCGCCGGTACCACCGGATTCGTCTTGACCGTTCGCGCCGTGCCGGGTTATTCTAACCGGCGTAAGCAAGTCCCTCTCCGTGCTTATTCAAAAATGAAATACAGGAGTGACTATGGTCCACCATTTCGAACCTACCCGATATTACACCAACATGGGTACCCATGAACCCGTCCTGCGCGTGAAGGACGGGGATACCGTCGTCACGTCGACGGTCGACGCCAGGGGAAAGGACCGCACCGACACGCCCGTGACGCCCCCCGGCAACCCACAGACGGGACCCTTTCACGTCGACGGCGCCGAACCCGGGGACACGCTCGCCGTGCACCTGGACATGCTGACGCCCAACCGCCGATTCGGCTGGACGCGGCCTCTCGTGGCGCCTAATGTGCTCGATCCCGATTATGTGCGCGAGACCGCGGGGGAAATCGACAGCCGGGATGATTTGTGCCGCTGGGAAGTGGACCCGGACCATCGGACCGTCACGCTGGTCGAACCGGACGACACCCGACTCGGCCGGCTGGCCCTGCCCATGGCGCCCATGACGGGATGCTTCGGCGTGGCACCGGATAAGGGACAGGCGATCTCAACCGCCACTTCCGCCAGCCACGGCGGCAATATGGACTACAGGGGATTCGTGGAAGGCGTCACCGCCTATTTCCCCGTGTTTGCGTCCGGTGCGCTGTTTCACATCGGCGACGGCCACGCCGTGCAGGGAGACGGCGAGATCGTCGGCACCGGTGTCGAGATCTCCTTCGACGTACAGTTCACCTTCCGGGTGTTAAAGGGCAAGCGAAGCGCCTGGCCCCGCGGCGAAAATGCGGAGTACCTATTCACGGCGGGCAACGCCCGGCCCCTCGACCAGTGCGTTCAGCACGCGACCACCGAAATGTTGCGGTGGCTGCAGGCCGACTACGGCCTCGACCCCCGGGCCGCCCACACGCTGCTCGGTCAATGCGTCGAGTACGACATGGGCAACGTCTTCGATCCGGCATATACCATGGTGTGCAAGATCAGGAAAGACCTGCTCCGCGGACTGGGAATCGACACCCGGTCGGTGCATGACGAACTGGCGGGGACCTGATCGACAGAAACACAATGGACCTGACTGGCAGATTCGAAGGAGTCCTGGCCGGCAGGTACAAAAGAAGCCGGCAGGCAGGCACAAGAGATACCTGACCGGCAGGCACAATGGGCATTCCAAATCATACAGAACGGAGCTTGTCATGCATAGACTCGAGGGACAGGTGGCCTGGGTCACCGGCGCGGGTACCGGCATCGGACGTGGAATCGCGATGGCCCTGGCGCGGGAAGGGGCGGACGTGATACTCTCCAGCAGGCGGCGCGAGCCGCTTGCAGAGGTTGCCGGACAGGTGGAGGCCGCAGGACGGCGCGCAGCCGTGGCCCCCATGGACGTGACCGACAGGGACCAGGTCCGCGAAGCGGTCGCCGCGGCGGAGGAACGGCTGGGCCCCGTGTCGGTCCTGGTGAACAACGCCGGCGTCAATACGCCCCTTCGCACCGCCACCGAGATGGCGGTGGAGGACTGGGACCTGGTCGTGGACATCAACCTGACGGGTGCGTTTAACTGTTTTCGCGCGGTTTACGAACAGATGAAGGCCCGCGGCGAAGGCAACATAATCAACGTGGCGTCCATGGCCGGACGCCAGGTTTCCCTCCTAGGAGGAGCCGCTTACTGCGCGTCCAAGCACGGCATGGTCTCGCTGACCCATTCGATCAACCTGGAAGCCGCAGAATTCGGTCTCCGAGCCTGCGCCATCCTGCCGGGCGAAGTGAAAACACCCATCCTGAAAAACCGGCCCCAGCCCGTATCGGAAAAGCGTCTGACCTTGATGCTCACGCCCGATGACATCGCGAATACGGTCGTATTCGTCCTTTGCCAGCCCGCCCACGTGGTCATACCCGAGATGTGGGTCATGCCCGCCTACCAGGTATCGGCGCAGCCCCTTCCATGACACCCTTCCTAAGCGCGGCATCGGGTCTCTCCCAGGATCCTGGAAGGCCTGTTTGCGATTGACAGCGACCCGGCGTTGGCGTAATTTCGAGAGGGCACTGAAGCCGTGTCCGGGCCTGAAGCCGTGTCCGGGCCTGAAGCCGTGTCCGGGCCTGAAGCCGCGGCCGGGCCTGAAGCCGCGTCCGGGCCTGAAGCCGCGTCGACCTTTCCCTTGCCATCCACACCTTATACCATGAACGGTCCGACAGAATCCGTCATCCTGCTGGTTGAAGGTTCCTCCCGCGGTCGGGACGAAAAACACTACGGCCTGACTCAGCGCGGTTACCAGGTGATCGCCGTGGAGAGCAGCGACCATGCGCTCAATGTCCTTGCCGCGGAATCCCCGGATGTCATCATATCGGACCTCAACGCACCGGGCATAGACGGTCTGCGCCTGATGGGCGTCGCACTCGGCAGGAATCCGGAGGTCGGCGTAATCCTGACGACGGAACCCGGTTCCATGGGCCTGGCCGTCGCCGCCATGAAGGAGGGAGCATACGACGTACTGGAAACACCCGTGTACGTTGAAAAGCTCGCGGCCGAGATCGAAAAGATCCTGGACCGGCAGCGCATCGTTCAGGAAAACCGGAAACTTCTGCACCAGTTGGACAACCGGTATGGGTTCGAGAACATCGTGGGACGGTCCGCGTCCATGCAGCGCATACGAGAGCAGATTCTGCAGATCGCCGATACCCAGTCCACGGTGTTGATCTTCGGTGAGAGCGGCACTGGCAAGGAACTGGTGGCCCATGCCCTGCACCACGGCAGTTCCCGCCGGAACAAGTCCTTTGTGCCCGTATTCTGCAACGCCCTCTCGGAAGGGGTGATCGAAAGCGAACTGTTCGGCCACGAAAGAGGCGCTTTCACGAATGCGGTCAAGACGTACAAGGGACGGTTTGAACTGGCTGACGGCGGCTCGCTTTTTCTCGACGAGGTGGGTGAACTTGCGCCGTCCACGCAGGTGAAGCTGCTGAGGGTCCTGCAGGAACGCAAGTTCCAGCGGGTGGGCAACGGGAACTGGCTCAGGACGGACACGCGGGTCATCGCGGCGACGAACCGGGACCTGGAAGCCGAAATCGAAAACGGGCGCTTCCGGGAAGACCTCTATTACCGACTGAGAGTCGTGACCATCTCTCTCCCTCCCCTGCGAGAGCGTAAAGAAGACCTGCCCCTGCTGATCGATCACTGCATTCGACGCTTCAGCGAACGGGAGAACAAACCTATCGAGCGTATCGACCCGCAGGCCCTGGAACTGCTGTCGACCTACCACTGGCCGGGAAACGTGCGGCAACTGGAGAACTGCATCGAGGGCATGATCGTCATGGGCACCGGGAAAACACTGACCGTGGAGGACGTCCCGGAATTCATACGGCATACACGGTCGGAATCTCCAGCGGTCCCGTTGAACGACGACCCGGAGCGCCGGGACGACATCTCGCCGGACTTCATCCGCTACCTGGCCGGTAAAATCGCCGAACAGCGCAATGTGCCCGTGCGAAGCCTCACCGACGGAGCCCTGGCCGTACTTTCCGCGATCGACTGGTCGGAGGACGGCGGATCGCTGCGCCGCTGTCTGGAAACCATGGTTTTGCTCGCCGACGGGGCCGCCCTGGACGTGGAGGACATCCCGGTGGAGTTTCTGCTCGTCCGTTCCGGCCGTCCTGATGAGGGTGGAGAGGACGCAGACGGGGTGGACATCAGGGTGGGCATGTCGATGAAGGAAAGCGAACGGCGGCTGATCGCTGCGACCCTGGCCGCATGCGGCCGGAACAAGGCGCGGACCGCGCGGGTACTGCAGATCGGCCAGCGCACCCTCTTTCGGAAAATAAAGGCCTATCACCTGGAATAGTGTTTGCCGAGGAGTCCCGCATTGGAAGGTCGGACGATACTTGTCGTCGACGGCGAAGAAGACAGCCGGCGCCACGCGGCGCGCATCCTGCGGGATGGGGGGTACGACGTGCAGGAGACCGGCGCCGCGGCCGAGGCGCTGAGCACGATGAGGAAGGACCCGCCGGATGCCGTCCTCATCGATCTCGCCTTGAGCGACGCCGATCCGGAACGATTGATACGCACCATTTCGGGGAAATACCCCGATATCGATATCGTTCTCACCACGCGGCAGCGCAAGGCGCCCGGCCAGTACCGCCGGCTCGACGTCAGCGACTATATCGAGAAACCGGCCGATGCCGGGGAACTGTTGACCAAGATGCGCATGCTGGACCTGCGCCGTGAGTTTCACCGGCGGTTCCAGCTCGTTGGCAGGGACGAGCGCTTCATCGCTGCCATGGAATCGGTGCTCCAGGTGGCGCCCACGGGAATCCAGGTCCTGCTCACCGGAGAAAGCGGCACCGGCAAGGAGGGATTCGCCCGGGCGATACACCACTACAGCGATCGACGGGACGGGCCCTTCATTCCTATAAACTGCGGCGCCATTGCCGAAGGCGTGTTGGAAAGCGAGCTGTTCGGCCACGAAAAAGGCGCGTTTACAGACGCCAAGGGCCAGCGTAAGGGATACTTCGAACAGGCCGACGGCGGCACGCTGCTTCTCGACGAAATCGGCGATATGCCCCGTTCCACACAGGTGAAGCTGCTGCGCGTCCTGGAGCAGCAGGAATTCATCCGGGTCGGCGGCTCGACACCGGTGAAGACCGACGTCCGCCTGGTCGCCTCGACCAATCGGGATCTCGCGGAGGACATCAGGGACGGGACGTTTCGTCAGGATCTATACTACCGGCTCAACGCGGTGAACATCCACTTGCCCGCGCTGCGTGAACGCCGCGAGGACATTCCCAGGCTGATTCACCACTTCATCCACGCGGCACAGGAAAAGCACGGCGTGTCACCTCCCGTTTTCACGGAGGAAGCCCTGGCGACCCTCAAGGACTACGAATGGCCGGGCAACATCCGGGAACTGCGGCACCTGGTCGAGTCCCTCGTGGTCACGTCGGGCAAATCCAGGATCGAAGCGGAAGACCTGCCGGATGCGATCTACACGCCGCCCATGGATAACCGCGCCCTGCCCGTCCCGCAGCACCGGAACCCGGATGACATGGACCGGGAGATGTTCTACAAGATCCTCTGGCAGATCCTGACCGCCATCCACGAGCTCCCCGCCAAGATCTCCGCGGCCATTGGCGGCCGAGGCCCCGATGTGCTTCCCGATCGATTTCAACTGCCGCCCCCGGGAGAAGCGGAGCAGGACGACGGACCGCCCTCAGGGGAAGCTGGACCTGGCTTGGAACGGCCGGCCGTGGTGGTTTCGAGCGATGACGAACTGGACCGGCTGCGCTCGATGGAAGACTGGGAGCGGGAGGCCATCCGGCGGGCGCTAGAGCGCAATGGCGGGCACAGGGGCCGGGCCGCCCGGGAACTCGGCATCAGCGAGCGGTCAATCTACCGCAAGATCCGGGACTACGGCCTGGACGAATACGCCTGATCCTTTCAGCCGATGCGCCCGGCGAAAATGCTTGACAAATCGCCCGTAAAGTACCGAATTTGGCTGGAAGCATTTTAAACTCATTACCGCGAAAGGAGCAGCGAAAGTGGGAAATCCAACAGCGATCACAGACGACCAATTCGAGACCGAAGTAATCAACAGCAGCACGCCTGTACTGGTCGATTTCTGGGCGGAATGGTGCGGGCCCTGCAAGGCCGTCGCCCCCACGCTTGTCGAGCTGGCGGGCGACTATGACGGACGCTTGAAAATCGTCAAGGTCGACGTGGACGAAAACCGGGAAGCAGCCACCCGTTTCGGTATCCGGAGTATTCCGAGCCTGTTGATATTCAAGGACGGGGCCGAAGTGGACCGGATTATCGGCGCGCTCCCCAAGCAGCAACTCGCCGAAAAGATCGACGGTCATCTGTAGCAATTATGTGTCAGTAGTGTTTTTTTTGTCCTCTTGCTTTGAGATGCGTGACCATAGGCTACTTACATAACACCCAAAGATACTAATCTATCGTAATTGATGTATCTTAGGAGTTGTGGTGTAACCAATTGATATTTTTATATTTAAGTTAAAAACCCATTTGAGTTCTGCCTTTGCGAGAGGCTATGTATAACTTAGGTCTAGTAATCAATTTATATAAACTCCATCAGACTACTCCAAACAGTCCATCCACACACCCCCGTAACCATACCCTCCAGTTTTTCCGTTTCTAGCCCCACGACGCAATAAACACTCCATATAAAATCTAACGACTATTCTGTCTTCGTACCGCGGCAATGTGATCTATATCCAAGTATTGGCTATATCGGTACTGTTCTATAGATCCTTACATTTGATTCAATGGCCTAAGCACTAGCTTCTACACCGTACCATAATACCAGATGGCGTAATATTGCGCGTCAGACTGAGTTATCGATTTGCCGTTTTAAAGACAGTATGGGGTTTTACCTGTGGTGGCGAAAATAACAACCAATGCCTACCAGCTTGTTATTTCTACTTGATTGCAATCGTTTAAATTAAGTTTGGCTATTTATGGCGAATAAAAGTGGATATTGTCTCAAAATGATATATTAGGTAAAAATAATCAACTTTAAATTATGACAGTATAAACTGTATAAATTATTGTAATTAGATTCTATTAGTGTTGTTAATTGATTTATTCTGTATGCAGGTGATGATATTTTGATCTTGACTTAAGATTATGGATCATTTTATTTAGTGCAGTCATAGTTGGAAATATCACATTGACCGATCATCCAGGGAGGATTACATCATGGAAGGGTCAGATAGGAGAAGAGATGAGGATTATGTTAATATGCAACGCTTCGTTAAACTTGAACAAAGAGTTGAGAAGCTGGAGCTGTTATTCAACGATAAACCATCGGTGCCAATTAAGCCAAAGAAGGAAACATTGCGTGAGTTTATTAAAGGAAAACAGCCACGAAATGATGTAGAAAGAACTATATGCATCCTTTACTACCGTGAGTTGACAGAAGGCATGGGCGAAACAACTTCCACTGACTTGAAAAATGGATTTAGGCACGCGCGGGAAAAGGTGCCAGCAAATGTATCCGCTAAACTGGGATTATGCGCTAAGAGAGGGTTCATTGACAGCGTTAGGGAAGAAAAAGGAAAGATCTACTGGTCGATAACAAATACTGGTATTGATTTTGTGGATGGGCTTAAAACGGAGTGATGAACCTATGAACCTTGTAGATATTGTTAAACAATCTGAAAATGTTGTGGAAGAAAGCAAGGTTAGTGAGGAATATCGGGCCACTGCCTTTAAAACTGTATTGGAGTTTCTATTAAGTAACAATGATCCATCGATGGACGCACATTCTTCAAACAACATTATTGTAGACCGGACTCAAGTAACTGTAGTTGAAAACGGTGATTATGAGGAACTTATAGCTGTTAAACAGCCAAAAAACGATTATGAAATCGTAGCCTGCATCGTATATCACTTAACTGGTGGGATTGTATCAAATTCAGTTACTAGAGTTGAGTTGCTAGATTACATACATCAGAACCCGGGAAACCTTAAAGGTCTTAAGAATCTGAGTGGCGTTATTAAGCATACAAGAAGTAATCCATATTATGGATACATAGAAAATGTTAAAGATGCTGAAGAATCCAGTTTTCGACTTTCTGCTCGAGGAAAACAGTTGATAGATCGATTGCCTGGTAGAGAAGATAAAAAACGTGTAAGATCTACTACTAAAAACTGAGTCTACTGGAGTTCTTAATGGATTTAATGGTCAAAGATGTAGAAACTATACTTGTCTCGACTTTTAAGCGAAATTATGTCCATTCCGTGTTAAATCATTATACAAAAGCAGTTGAAGGTTTTGTCTGTAGAAACTGGGATTCTGCACTGACTAATGCTGGAAAATTCGTGGAAGCATCATTGAAAGTACTATGTTCATTTACAGGGAGCGAAGTACCCGGAGGTCCGAAGTTTAAAGTTGATAAGGCTATCGTTTCTCTTGAGCAAACTAATGCAGATACTGATCGATCTGTAAGACTAACTATACCACGAGCTTGTCGGTTTCTTTTTGATATAGTCAGTAATCGTGGCGCTCGACATGACTCCGACGAATTTACCCCATCTAAAGCAGATGCAAGTGTAGTATTACCAACTATTTCATGGATTCTTGCGGAAATGTTACGTCTAGCTAGCAGGAACGTATCTGATAGTGGTAAGGTCGAAGAATTGATTGATCAAATCACAGCAAAAAAGAACCCAATCTACGAAACTATCGACGGCAGGACGTATGTAAACCACCCTGGACTTTCTTTAAACAAAATAGCAATGTTATTACTGTATAAAGCCTATCCTAGAAGGATTCTTAGGAGAGACCTAGCAGAACAACTCAAACTTAATAATAGCAGTTCCAAAAAACCTGCGATCAGAATGGCTTTGACACGTCTTAAAGACATTGTGGATGAAAACGATAGTGGAATGGTTATACGTCAAAATGGCAGAGAACAAGCTGAAACATTGATCTCCTTTATAAGTACAGACGGTCATTAAATCGCGAAACTGCGTTAGTGGCTGTTATGTGATACGATAATAGTCAGTTGGAGACGGGAATGTAGCTACCTGCTCTCCCGGCTTTTGTATATGATCCGGTCTGAAGGATCGAACAGCATGCGGAGACCAGGGACATGCAGGGCGTCGTACGCAGACTGAAAGACGGTTTGGCCAGAACGCGGGACGGACTGGTACGAAGGATCGACCAGGCCGTGGGACGGTATGACCGCATCGACGAAGACCTGCTGGAGGAAATCGAATCCATCCTGCTGCAGACCGACGTGGGCATGGAAACGACCATGCGGATCATCGACGGACTGCGCGACCGCGCGGTCGACAGCCGGACCCGGAATCCCGAAGACCTCATGAGGCTGCTCCGCGAGGAAATGGCGGGTATCCTGAGCGATCCGGCACCTGCTGAATCAGACCGCAGTCCCCATGTCATCATGGTCGTGGGCGTCAACGGGTCGGGCAAAACGACGACCGCGGGGAAGATGGCGGCGCGTTATGTCCGGGAAGGGAAGAAGGTTCTGCTGGCCGCGGCGGATACTTTCCGCGCGGCGGCCATCGATCAGCTGGAAGTCTGGGCGCGCCGGGCGGAGGCGGACCTCATCCGTCACCAGCACGGTTCCGATCCGTCGGCCGTGGCCTTCGACGCGATGCAGGCCGCCCTGTCCCGGAATGCGGACGTCCTCATCATCGACACGGCGGGCAGGTTGCACACCAAGGACAACCTGATGGAGGAACTGAAGAAGATCAAGCGTACCCTCGGCAGGCAACTGGACGGCGCCCCCCACGAGGTGCTGCTCGTTCTCGACGGCACGACGGGACAGAATGCGCTATCCCAGGCCCGCGTCTTCAGCGAAGCCCTGGGCGGACTGACTGGCATCGCGCTTACGAAGCTGGACGGGACCGCCCGAGGCGGCATCGTGTTCGCCATCGGCGAGCAACTGGCCGTTCCCGTCAAACTCATCGGCGTGGGTGAAAGCATCGAGGATCTGCAGGATTTCGACGCCCCAGCCTTCGTGGAAGCCCTCTTCGACTGATACCTTCGACTGACACATTCGACTGACACACTGGAGTATCACATGCCCCAGCTGGCCATAAACGGAGCGGCGCCGGTACGGACAAAACCCTTTCCCGCCTGGCCCATGAACCTCGACGAGAGCGCTCAGGCCGCCGCCGAAACCGTGCGCTCGGGCCGGTGGGGTAGCATCCAGGGCGAGCAGGTGCGCAGCTTGGAACAGCGCTTCGCAGCTTTTCAGCAGGCCGCCCACGGCATCGCCGTCAGCAACGGAACTACGGCGCTCTGCCTCGCGCTGCAGGCGGTCGGCATCGAACCCGGCGACGAAGTCATCGTATCGGCCTATACGTTTATTGCATCAGCCAGTTCGATCGTGATGTCGAACGCCGTTCCCGTGTTCGTCGACATTGATCCACATACCTACAATCTGGATCCCGACCGGGTCGAACAGGCGGTCACCTCGCGGACCCGGGCCGTGATGGCGGTGCATTTCGCGGGTCTGCCAGCGGATATGGATCGGCTGGGCGAGATCGCCGGCCGACACGGCCTGGCTGTGATCGAAGACGCTGCCCAGGCCCACGGCGCACGTTGGGGAGGACGGAGCGTGGGCGGCATCGGCGCGATCGGTGCCTTCAGCTTCCAGTCCTCCAAGAACCTCAACGCCGGCGAGGGGGGCATCATGCTCACCGACGACGACGATCTGGCGGAGGCGGCGCGGTCCCTAGCGGACTGCGGGCACGTCGCGCCGGGCCCCCGGTACAACCACTACCGCATGGCCGGCAACAACCGGATGACCGAGATACAGGGCGCCGTGCTCCTGGCCCAGATGGCGCACCTGGAGACCCAGACCGACCTGCGGCACGCGAACGGCGATTACCTGACCGAACGCCTCGGAGCGGTCCCCGGCATCGTCCCGGTGTCCCGGCCCGCGAAGTGCGACCGGCACGCGCGCCACATCTACATGTTCAAGTACAGCGCGAACGCCTTCGGAGGGATCTCGAAAACACGTTTCATCGAGGCCCTGCGCGCCGAAGGGATCCCCGCCAGTCCCGGCTATTCCATTCCGCTATACAAACAGCCGGTGTTCAGGAACCGGAACTATGGTATCTACCAGAGTCCGGCGCTGTCGGACGTCGACTACGATGCGTTATATATGCCGGTAACGGAAAGGGCGTGCAGCTCTGAGGCGGTCTGGTTCACGCAGTCTGTGTTGCTGGGCAGCCGGGACGACATGGACGACATCGTCCGGGCGGTCGCGAAGATTGGGAATCACCGCGACGAATTGGGGGAAACCGGTTAGCACGCGGCGCTTGTTGCAGTGCGGGGCACCTGTGTCGCGGGCCTGTTTCAGAGAAGGCCGCCTGAGTCGCGAGGCGCTTGTTGCAGTGCGGCCGCTTTAACGGCGAAGGCCGCCGGTTCCAGCCGATTCCTTCACCGTGGAGAGCAAGTGGGCGGGCTTTCCGCCGGACCGCCGAAACTCGATCAATTCGGCCATGATGCTGACCGCGATTTCCTCCGGCGTATCGGCGCCTATTTCCATGCCGATCGGCGCATGTACCCTTTCCAGCAGGTGCCGGGGCACGCCTTTCTCTTCCAGATTCTTCCACATCAGGGCGATCTTGCGCCGGCTACCGATCATTCCGATGTACGCGGCGTCGGTCCACACCGCCTGCTCGATGACGGGCTGGTCCCACTGGTGACCGCGGGTGACCGCGACCAGGTAGGATGAACCGTCTATGGGCAGCTTGCCGACGACCTCGTCGAATGCGTCCACGACCACCTCGTCGGCCTCGGGAAACCGTTCATGGTTCGCGAAGGCCGGACGATCGTCTACCACGATGATGCGGAATCCCACGGTATCCGCCAACCGGGCTATGGCTTTGGCGACGTGGCCCCCGCCGAAAAGGAAAAGCTGCGGCGCAGGCCATATGGACTCTATGAAGACCCGGGTCTCCGCGCCTTCGTGTTCCAGCGTTACTACCCGAAGCAGGTTCTCGGTGATTTCGATGTCCGTGTCCAGCCTGATCCGGTCGTCCAGGACGGGGTCTCCCAGGGATCCGACAGTCTCGCCCCCGGCCGTAACGAGCAGTTTGCCGCCTTCGGTGCCGGCCGGTCCCGATACCAGCGTGGCCAGCAGTCCGATGCCCCGCGTTTCGTGAAGACGGCGGATCGCTTCGAAGACCTCCTGCATCGGTCCCGTCTTGACCGGCTCCGTGAATATCTCCACATTGCCGCCGCAGTTCAGACCCTCGTCACCTGCGTGCTTCTCCGTCAGAATGAAACGCTGAAGCCGGGGGGAAGCCAGCTCCATCACCTCCCGGGCCTCGGCCCAGACATCGGCTTCCAGGCATCCTCCACCCACCGTTCCGGTGAACGTACCGTCTCGCTTGACGAGCATTTTCGCCTTCTTGCTCATCGGAAGTGATCCCTTGCTCGATACGATGGTGGAAAGGGCCGCCTTTTCACCCCGCGACAGGACTTCCACGACCTCGTCGAATACCTCTTTCATAGGCCTTTCCCCGCTTGAGCGTCAGCCCCGTTCAACGGGCGACTCCTCGAAACCGGTCTCTTCGTCCACCCACCGGAACATCCTGATTTCGCTTACGGCGTCTCGCTTGACGGCAAGTACCAGATAGCCGGGTTCCGGGTCCATCCAGCCGGTCAGGGCTTCCATCCGGTCCTTCTCCGAGAAATACGCCGGGGCGTCCGGATGGGAATGATAGAACGCCAGGACCTGCGCGCCCGGCGGGTCGAACTTCCCAAAGAACAGCCGCTCCATGTCCGTCCGGCTGAACGCGTAGGCGGTCCGGGCGTCCCTGGGATGTTGCACCGGATCTTTCGCGTGCAACTCGTTTTGAATGTTCGTGCACCGGTGCACCCGCCAGGATTCCGGTTCGTTCGTCCCGGTCAGGAACCCGCAGCACTCCCGGGGATACTCAGCCACGGCATGGGCGACCATATCGTCGTAGACCGGCCGGGGAACCCACAGCATCAGGAGCGTTCCGGGACGGTGACGGGCGCCGGCAGGCGCTCGATTTCGGCCTCCACGGCCGTCCTGATCCCGTCGAAGGCCGCTTTCTCCACAGTACCCACCGGATCGAGGAAGATCGGTTCGCCGGCGTCTCCCGCCGCGCAAACCGCCGGCGACAGGGGGATTTCGCCCAGGAGAGGAAGGCCCAGTTCTTCGCTCAGCGCCTTGCCCCCGCCCCGGCCGAAAACATAGGTCCGATCGCCCGTTCCCGGATTCGCGTAGTAACTCATGTTTTCAACAATACCCAGCACGGGAACCCGCAAGCGCTCGAACATGGTGATAGACTTGCGCACGTCCGACAGCGCGACCTGCTGGGGCGTCGTGACGATAACAGCACCGGTGAGTTGAACAGACTGGGCCAGGGTCAGCGAAGCGTCGCCGGTTCCGGGCGGCAGGTCGACCACCAGACTGTCCAGTTCGCCCCAGGCTACGTTGCCAAGAAACCCCTTCACCATCTTTCCGACCAGGGGGCCCCGATAGATCACGGCGTCCGACGGACCCGCGACGAAGCCGACGGAGACCACCCGGATACCATGCTTCACAATAGGTTGAATTCTGCCTGAAGGATCTTTCTCGAGGGACCCGGAGACGCCCATCATCTGGGGGACGTTCGGGCCATACACGTCCGCGTCGAGCAGACCGACCGCCTGGCCTGTTTCCACGAGAGCGAGGGCCAGATTGACGCTTACCGTCGACTTGCCCACGCCGCCTTTGCCGCTGGCCACGGCGATAACACGGCGTATGCCGGTCAGGGGCGCACTGGGATTTTCGGATTCCGAAGCCAAGGTGTTCGATCCGCGGTTACTGGATGCCTGGTTCCGTTCACTCGCCTTTCAGGCTTATACGTGAAAGGACTCGCCGCAACCGCAGGTACCCTTGGCATTCGGATTACTGACCTTGAATCCCGCGCCCATCAGACCTTCTACGTAATCCAGTTCCGCACCCATCAGGTAGATGGCGCTCTTGCTGTCGACGTAAACCCTGATGCCGTTCTGCTCGATGATCTGGTCGTTCTCGGTAGACTGCTTGTCGAAGGCGAGACGGTACTGAAAACCGGAACAGCCTCCTCCGGCGATCATCACGCGCAACCCGAGATCCGGACTGCCCTGATCCTCGATCATGGTTTTAATCTTGTCGGCGGCGATATCCGTCACGGTGACCATGAAGACAACCCCCTTGCAGAGACCGAAAGTGGTGCGATTAGCAAAATTCTGCATCAACCGGAATACCACACTGATTGCTGTCAGGTAAAAAACCACACTCCCGCTGCAAAGTCAACCTCTTTATCGAAGGCGTTCCGGCTCCTGTTCCACCGCTTGCGAAACGACGCGAAACCACATGCCGGGGCATGCGGTCAAGGCGCGCCCGCGCGCAGAAGGAGCATTTTGCCACGGTCCTCGACGGCGCCGGCGGCCATATGGTATAAATACACTCCGCTGGGCAAGGCGCGGCCACCATCGTCCATGCCGTTCCAAGTCCGGACGTAACGGCCTGGTCCGTACATCCGATCCGTCAGAATCCGCACGCGCCTTCCGAGCAAATCGTAGATCGTCAGGGTTACCCGGGCCGGCTCCGTCAATTCGAAGCGTATATCCGTACTGTTGGCGAATGGATTCGGCGCATTCGGGTAGAGGACCGCAGCCGGTCCGCCGGACGGGCCTGGCACGTGATCGACGCGCAACGTCGCGGGTTCCGCCGTCAGCGTCCGTCCCGGGCGGCCCATGGGCCGCAGACGGTACTCGTAGGCGCTGCCCGGTACTACGGCCGTATCATTGTAGGAATAGGCATTCGAGGCGGGACGATCGACTCCAGACCGGTTCACCGGCACGGAGTCCAGCAATTCATACGATCCATTGGGGAAGTCTCTTCGTTCGATTCGGTAGGAAAGCAGGTTGATCTCCAACCCCGCGGTCCAGGAGAGGTACACGCCGCTCGGTCCGCTCTCGGCGGTGAACGACCGCACGGTCCCCCTCGACTCGGACATCAGGGCGTCGGCCGCCTGAACGATGCCGTACCCGTTGAGCGTATCCGGCGATGCGGCCTGTCCGGCCGTCTGGCGGAGAACCCTTCGCACCTTGTCCGGCGTCCAATGCGGATAAGCTTCCAGCAGCAACGCGGCTACGCCTGCCACAAGAGGCGCGGAGAAAGAGGTGCCATCGACGCGCATGTACCCGTCCATGGTGAACGGATCCACCGTGTAGACGCCTTCCCCCATGGCCATAACGTCCGGCTTGATGCGGCCGTCGTAGGTGGGGCCGATGGAGGAGAACTCGGCACGCCTGCCAGAGGCATCGACAGCTCCAACGGAAATCACCCCTTCCGCGTCGGCGGGCGCCACCATCTTTTCATAGGGGGCGCCGCCCTCGTTTCCCATGCTGTTCACGACCACGATGCCACGGTCCGACGCCATGGAAGCCGCCCGGGTGATCATGGCGGTTTCGCCGTCCATGTCTTCATAGGAATACCAGTCGATGTATCCGAGTGAACTGCTGATCACGTCAGCGCCCAGACTGTCGGCCCATTCCATGGCGGCCACCCAGAAGTCTTCTTCGATCTCGTTCTCGAAGGCGACGACCTCCGTGCTCGCGAGGAGGTAGCGGGCGCCGAAAGCGGGACCGACCAGATGACCCGGCGCGTATCCGCCGATGGTGCCGAGTACCGACGTACCATGACTGGAGGACTCCAGTTCGGTGAACCCGGTTTCGTCCCGAAGGAAGTTGCGGTGGGCGTCCACACGGGTTCTGAGACTGTCGAAAGTCACGTGATCCAGGTTGAATCCGGTGTCGAAGAGCGCTACGAGCACGCCGCTTCCAGTAAGCCCCAGATCATGGAGTTCCGGTACGTGCAACTGGTTCAACTGAACGAAGGAAGGACCGTAATCGAGACCGGTAGTCTGGACCGCACGGGGACTGGCGTCCGTTTCAACCTGGCCGGTGATTTCTGGTGGGACGGGGCGCGGACGACCCAGTCTGGCGACCGCGTCGACGCTC
This sequence comes from uncultured Gemmatimonadota bacterium, assembly GCA_951812955.1. Lineage (GTDB taxonomy): Bacteria > JAAXHH01 > JAAXHH01 > JAAXHH01 > JAAXHH01 > JAAXHH01. The sequence goes on from OX638340.1 coordinate 1,431,909, forward strand.
AGCACGAATTGCTGGCTTGCCAGATCCTCAACGTCCCCGGCCAGGATGGACACGCTCGCCGCGTTAAACCAGCGGGACACCTGGAGGACCCTGCCTCCCAACTCCTCTATGCGCTCCAAGTAGGGCGCGTGGACGGGAATGTCCTCCCACCCCGCGAGCCGGTCGCCTCTTGTCGACAGCCGCCGGCGGGCACGGGTTGAAAGGCGGTCTTCAGCGGCCGCCAGCGCGGCGTCGTATCCCGCCCCCGGGACTTGCCCCTTGTCCGCCAGGTAAACCCATACTTTCAGCCGCTCGTCGGACGGCCGTGTGGCGAGGTCGTTCCGAAGGCGGGTGGATATCTTGGATTCTATGCCGGAGACGGTTCCCCTTGCCGGCTGCTGATCTTGCGGTGGGTTGCCGTAGGCGTGGCACGCTATGAGGGCGAGCAGTAACGCTGCGCATCGCTTCATTGCCGGCTCTCCGGGTTGGGACGGGCAGGACAGCGGCCTTGGCCGGCCGGATTCAAGGTCCGGCCGCGTCCGGGCGGCGTGTGCGGTCTCTTGCGATCCAGCGCAGCATGAAACCCAGGACGGCCAGGAAGACGACGACACCCAGCGCCAACGACAAGCTCACCCCCAGGAGGCCGGCCATCTCTCCGCCCAGATAGAAACCCAGCACACCGCCGATCCTGAACCGGACATACTCGGGGAATATGGGGATCAGGCTTCCTGTCGCTGTACCAATGGTCATGAGGGCGAGGAGCCAGCCGGCCTGGACGAGCACGATCCCGGAATGCCGGGCCTGGATGCGGTTCCAGGCGAGCAGGCCGATGATTAACGGCAGTACAAATCCCCCGTATCCAAGGACGAGCGTCACGCCGTAGGACAACAGGGCGCCGGGGCGTCCACCCAGGTTGGCTACTTCACCGGGGCTCCGGCTCGAGTTGGGGTAGTCGGTTTCCGCGTGGGTTGCGAGGCTGAGCAGAACGAAGAGCGCGACGGGGATCAGAAGGACCCCGATCGCGTGCATGCGGCGTTCGATGGCTCGGTTGAACGGAGGGAAGCTCAATCCGCGCGCTCCCTTCGGAACCTACCGGATCCCTCGGGCATATTCCACGGCGTTACGGAAGATATGCAGACCGTCGGGTTCCTTGCATCCCTCCCGGGTCCACCGAGGATGGTGGGTCGGATGCGTGTAGCGTTCCGGATGTGGCATGAGGCCGAAAATCCGACCAGTGGCGTCGCAGATCCCGGCGATGGCGTCGATCGAACCGTTCGGACTCCAGGGATACTCGGCCGCTCCACCGCCCACCCAAGGCGGATTGACATACCGCAGCGCAACGTGACCGCCCGAGCCCAGCCTCTCCCGCACGTCCTCGGACGCCAGCATGACCTTGCCTTCCCCGTTCGCGACCGGAATGTAGATGGTCTCCGGCATGTCGCGGGTAAAGACGCAGGGGCTGTCGGGGTTCCTGCGCAGGTGGACCCACCGGCACTCGAACTTCCCGGAGTCGTTGTAGAATACCGTCGCTTCCTGCCGTCTTCCGCCCGGTTTCGTCTGGGGCAGCAGTCCCATCTTGACCAGCACCTGGAATCCATTGCAGATGCCAAGAATCAGTTTTCCTTCCCCGATGAACGATTCCACGTCGTCCATCAACTTGCACTGCATCTCGTTGGCGAGCACCTTGCCGCCCGAGAGATCGTCGCCATAGGAGAAGCCGCCGGACAGGACCAGCACGTCGTACTCTGACAGGCTGCGGCGTCCTTGGATGAACGCATTGATGTGCACGGGATCCACCCGCGCGGCGCCGGCGAGACGGAACGCGTGGGCCGTTTCCTCGTCGCAGTTGATTCCCGCTGCGCGCAGAATCAGGACCGAGGCGGTGGACATGGATGCTCCCTGGTTGGGAAGTCTGTGTAATACGAAACGCTCGTACTGTTCGGACGGATCGTACCGTTCGGACCGACCGGGCCGCGCTGCGTCACCATCTCAGGGGTTGTTGCCATGCTTCTTTCAGGGTTGTCAGGTCCGTCGACACGATTTCAGCGCCCCGCAGCCCGCGCACGAGAAAACGGTCGTCCCCGCTGACGGTCCCAGCGCGTCCGAAGGGGCTTCCTTCCATCTGTGCTTCGAAGTCGGCCTCCCGGCCCACGGGAACCTCCACCACGAAGCGGCTGTTCGATTCGGAGAACAGGACGGTGTCGTCGCGGTCCGCGTCCGGGTCCCGCGGGACGGCATCGAGATCCAGGGACATGCCGAATCCGCCCGCGAAGGCCATTTCCGCCGCGGCCACGGCAAGGCCGCCCTCGGAGCAGTCGTGACAGGAGGCCACGAGTCCCCGCGATATGGCCCCGTGCAGCCGGCTCATGTTCCCGCTCCCGGCGGCCGCGTCCACGGTCGGCACGTTCCGTCCGATGAATCCGAGCATGCGGTAGTACCGGGAACCGCCCAGTTCATCGCGCGTGCGCCCGACGATGTAGACGCTGTTTCCCGGCGCCTTGGCATCCATGCTCACCGCCCGGCGCACGTCGTCCATCACGCAGATGGCCGAAATGAGCAGCGTGGGCGGTATGGCGATGGTCCGTTCGCCGTCGGAGAATTCGTTGTAGAAGCTGTCCTTCCCCGAGATGAAAGGCGTGCCGTAGGCGACCGCGAAGTCGTAACAGGCCCGTGCCGCGCGGACCAGCGCGGCGAGCCGGTCCGGCTTGTCCGGATTCCCCCAGCAGAAGTTGTCCAGCAGCACGGTTTGTTCGATACTGCCCCCGACGCTGGTGATCTGCCGGAGCGCTTCGTCGATGGCGGAAGCCGCCATCCAGTACGGATCGATGTCGGCATAGGAGGGATTGATGCCGTTGGCCACGGCGACGCCCTTGTCCGATGTCAGCACGGGACGCACGACCGCCGCGTCCCCTGGTCCATCGTTCCGGACGCCCTGCAGGGGCTTGAGCACGCTTCCGCCCTGTACCTCGTGGTCGTATTGCCGGACGACCCATTCCTTGCTCGCCACATTCCAGGACGACAGCAGACGGGTCAGGCTGGTCGCGGGATCGGGACGGTCCGTTTCAGATGGTTCGGGATGTGCGGACGGGTCCCAACGGGCCTGCCGGACGATGCGCGGCACCCCCCCGTGCAGGAATTCCATGTCCAGGTCTGCGACGGTGGACCGCTCCGCCTCCGGACCGGGCCTATGTGTGACGCTCAACCGCCCGTCGCCGGTGAATTTGCCGATCTCGGAGACTTCCACGTCCTCTTCGGCGCAGAGCGCGCGCAGGGCTTCCATGTGCTCGGGCGGGACGGCCAGGATCATGCGTTCCTGGGATTCCGAGAGAAAGATCTCCCACGGTTTCAACCCGCCGTATTTCAGGGGCGCCTTTTCCAGGTGCACTTCCGCGCCCGTGGCCTGTCCCATTTCACCGATGGCCGACGAGAACCCGCCCGCGCCGCAGTCGGTGATGTTCCGGTAGAGCTTGCGGTCCCGTGCCTGCACCAGGACGTCGAGGATCTTCTTCTCCTCGATGGGGTTGCCGATTTGTACGGCCTGGGTGGCGGTGGATTCCGAGGACTCGTTCAGCTCGACGGACGAAAACGTTGCCCCGTGGATCCCGTCTCGGCCCGTCCTTCCGCCGATGGTGACGATGAAATCCCCCGGTTCGACCGATTTCTCGCACCGATCGACCGGGATCACGGCCGCCGTGCCGCAGTAAACCAGGGGATTCCCCAGATACCGCTCGTCGAACAGGATGGCCCCGTTGACGGTCGGTATGCCCATGCGGTTGCCGTAGTCCCGGACACCGGCCACGACGCCCTTGAAGACGCGCTTCGGATGCAATACGCCTTCTGGCAGTTCACTGTAGGGGAAGTCGGGCGGCGCGAAGCAGAATACGTCCGTATTGAAAATGGGCTTTCCGCCCAGGCCCGTCCCGAGCGGATCGCGAATGACCCCGCCGATACCCGTATTCGCGCCGCCGTAAGGGTCCAGCGCGGAAGGGTGGTTATGTGTCTCCACCTTGAAAACGAGATGAAAATCGTCGTCGAACTCGATGATCCCCGCATTGTCGACGAACACGGACACGCACTGGTCGCGCGCGCCCTTGGCGCGGCGGATATCCTCGGTCGCCTTCCTGATGGAGCGGGCGAAGAGGTTGTCGATGCGCTCAGTCTTCCTGCCCGAGACGTAATCTATGACCCCGTTGAAGACCTTGTGCTTGCAGTGCTCGGACCAGGTCTGGGCCAGCGTCTCCAATTCGACGTCCGTCGGGTCGCGGCCGATCGCGTTGAAATGGCGCCGGATCGACCTCATCTCCTCCAGATTGAGGGCCAGCATGCCATCGCGGCTCAGCCGCATCATTTCATCGTCGGTCGCCTTCAGCAGGGGAAGAGTCTCTACCTTGTCGTCGGCCTCGAAGGTCATTTGCCCCCTTCGTAGCATGCGTATCTTTCGATCACGTCGTTGGCCAGCAACCGCCGGCATATGGTGTCGATCTGCGACCGGACGAGCTGGCCCGCCAGGATATACCCCCGTCCCGTTTCCACCGATTCTATCCCCGCGACGCCCAGGTCGCGGCTGCCCTTCAGGGCCGTTTCGCCCACGGCGTCGGTTACCCCCCGCCGGAACCATACTTCCACGCCCCATTCTCCCGGGACGGCAGGAAGGCCCTCGGCGGCCATTTCAAGATGGTCCTGTGTGACTGGGTCGGCAAGCAGTCCCGTGGTGATCCGGTCCAGTTCGTCGCTTGACAACGCGCCGCGGAGCGCGTATAGCCGGACGTGCCGAACGCGCTCGATCCCGTTGATGCCCAGGTCGAGGATATCGCCGCGGAGACCTTCGCCCACCGCGTCCACCACGTCTGCCTTATTCACGACGGCAATGCGCCATGTCTTCGAGTCCGCCGCCATCCGCTGTTTCCTTCGCGGAGAAGGATCTCCTGTCAAAGGGTCCACGTCCGATTTCGAGAGTGCCAATTTATCCACGGGGCCTTCCCCTGTCAATCCTAAAGGGAAAACACTTGACTCGACGGGCTTTTCGGTATATTTTGATTACACTGGGAACAGATACCCGGGCAGAGCCATGTCGTCGGCCCGTGCATGTTGGATTCCGGCTGGACGAGATGATATTCCTACCCGGTTCCCGCTGTCTCAGCAACGACGCAATTCCAGTCTTTTAGAACGCGCACCGGAATGTCCTTTCCATCTGTCCGAACGATGTTGTCTTTGCTGCTCGCACATTCTCGACAGGGTCCTGTATGGCACGCATCGTTTGGCTCACCGTTCATACCACTATGGATCGATTTGCAACGGGAACCGGATCCGCATAGACCGGGCGGAGGGGAAATGACGCGTGTTGCGTATGGCGCGGAGGGGAGGTGAGGCAAGATCGGCACATCTTATAAAGAGTCCTATGGCAACGGGGCGAGATACGAACAGGCGTTGTACCGCTACCTGGCCGAGATGTCCAAGTATCCGCTGATTACGGCCGATGAGGAAGTACGGCTGGCACGCCTGATCAAGCAGGGCGACCAGGATGCCCTGGACAAGCTGGTGAAGGCCAATCTCAGGTTCGTTGTCAGCGTGGCCCGGCAGTACCAGAACTACGGCCTGCCCCTGCTGGACATGATCAACGAAGGCAACATGGGCCTGATGCGGGCCGCCAAGAAGTTCGACGAGACCAGGGGATACAAGTTTATCTCCTATGCCGTCTGGTGGATACGCCAGGCCATCATTCAGTCCATAGCCAATCAGTCGAGGACCGTACGCGTTCCCGTCAACCGTTCCGAGGAACTACGCCGAATCAAGCAGACCTCCAAGCATTTGCAGCACGAACTCGGCCGCAAACCCGAAATCGATGAAATCGCCCAGGAAATGGATATCTCGGTCGAGGAAATCAACGAGGCCCTCAGTTCATTCAGTCACTGCGTATCCCTCGACGTTCCCTTCAATCACGACGACGACCGCAGCCTCCTCGACCTCCTGCCCGATGAAATGCAGACGGCGCCGGACGAGAACACCATGCTGCAGTTCCTGAAATCGGACGTCGGCAAGGTACTGGACACCCTTCCGGACCGCGAGTCGGAAGTAATCCGCCTGTACTTCGGCGTAGGGTCGGAAAGAGCCCACACGCTCGAGGAAATCGGCATTCGTTTCGGCCTGACGCGGGAACGTATACGCCAGATCAAGGAACGGGCGCTGCAACGCCTGCGCCACGCGACCCGCAGCGGAAAGCTCAGTCCCTACCTTCGGGACGACGACTGAGCGTGCGTTGCGCTTTGCATACAACAACCCCGGTGCGCCTTCGCATGCCGGGGTTTTTTCATGAGATACGGGACCTGAACCCGGCCGTTCCGGCGCCAAGAAAAGAGTTGTTCCAGACCGGTAACGTCCTTAAGTTTCATGGTTGGAATATAACCGGAACGAGTGCGCCCCCAAGGCGCCGAACGAAGGATCAGAGACCATGTTCACCCGGATCAAGAACCTGATCGCCAGTTCTTTCGGGACCAAGCACGACCGGGACGTCAAGCGGATGGAACCGGTCGTCGAGGCCGTCAATGAATGGGCCGACGAATACCGGACGCTCGACGAGGACCAATTCCCCGAGAAGACGCACGAATTCCGGTCCAGGTGGGAGGACGGCGAAACGCTGGACGAAATCCTGCCCGAAGCCTTTGGGCTGGTTAAGGAAGCCTGCAGGCGCATGATCGGCAAGTCGTGGGTCGTCCCCGGCCAGGGTGAGATGGTGTGGGACATGACGCCCTACGACGTGCAGATCATTGGCGGGATCGTGCTCCACGAGGGCAAAATCGCCGAGATGGCGACGGGAGAGGGCAAGACGCTCGTGGCCCTCTTTCCCATGTATCTCAACGGTCTGACCGGACGCGGCGCCCACCTGGTGACGCACAACGAGTTCCTTGCCAATCGCGACCGGGCCTGGATGGGACCGGTCTTCGAGTTCCTGGGGCTCACGGTCGAATGTCTCGAGAACAACGATCCCGACATGGACCGCAAGAAGTCCGGCTACCTGGCGGACGTGACTTACGGGACCACCAATGAGTTCGGTTTCGACTACCTCCGGGACAACATGAAATGGCGCATTGAGGACCGCGTGCAGCGCGGGCACTCTTACGCGATCGTGGACGAGGTGGATTCCATCCTGATCGACGAAGCGCGCACACCCCTCATCATCGCGGGCCAGGTGAGCGAATCGAACAGCGGGAAATACGCCGAATCGCTGCCGGACGTGCAGAAGCTCATACGCGCCCAGACCCGCTTCGCGGCGAAGATCATCGCGGAGGCGGAAGCGCTGCTGGATAACGAGGAAGACGACTACAGCGCCGGAATCAGGCTGCTGCAGGCGCAGCGTGGCATGCCGAAGAACAAGAAACTCCTGAAGCTGCAGCAGGAACCCGGCATCAAGAAGCTCATCCAGCAGGTGGAGGGGGATTATATCCGGGAAAAGCGCATGCCGCAACTGGACGACGATCTTTTCTTCACGGTCGATGAAAAGACCCGCCACACCGAGGTCAACGAGAAGGGCCGGGAGCTCCTGTCTCCGGGTGAACAGGAACTCTTCATCATACCCGATCTCAGCGAAGGCATCGTGGAAATCGATTCGGACGCGGACCTGACCGAACAGCAGAAAATCGACAAGAAGACCGAGCTGGAGAAACTCTACTCCGAGCGCAGCGAACGCATCCACAACATGCACCAGCTGCTCCAGGCCTACGCGATCTACGAGAAAGACATCGATTACGTCATCGAGAACGGGAAGGTAGTACTGGTCGACACGTTCACAGGCCGTCTGATGTACGGAAGAAGACTGGCCGAAGGCCTTCACCAGGCTATCGAGGCCAAGGAAGGCGTGAAGATCGAGCAGGAGACGCGCACCGTCGCCTCCATCACCATCCAGAATTACTTCAGAATGTACGAGAAGCTGGCGGGGATGACCGGAACGGCCGTCACGGAAGCGAGCGAGTTCTTCGCGATCTACAAGATGGACGTGGTGGAAATTCCGACCAACAAGCCGGTGCAGCGAACGGACTACCAGGATGTCGTCTTCCGTACCCGTCGGGAAAAGTATAACGCGGTCCTGGACGAAATCGAAGAACTGAACGAGCAACGCCGTCCTATCCTGATCGGGACGACCTCCGTCGACGCATCGGAGACGCTGAGCCGCATGCTGAAGCGGCGGGGGATAAAGCACAACGTGCTGAACGCCAAGTTCCACCAGCAGGAGGCCGAGATCATCGCGAAGGCCGGGCAACCCGGCTCCGTGACCATCGCCACGAACATGGCGGGCCGGGGAACCGACATCAAGCTCGGTACGGGTGTGGTGGATACCGGCGGGCTGCACATCGTCGGGACCGAACGCCATGAAGCCCGGCGAATCGACCGCCAGCTTCGCGGACGCTCCGGACGCCAGGGTGACCCGGGGTCCTCGCGTTTCTACCTATCGCTGGAGGATGACCTGATGCGGCTCTTCGGCTCCGAGCGCATCGCCTCGGTCATGGACCGTCTGAAGATACCGGACGGGGAGGTGATCGAGCACTCCATGGTGACCCGGTCCATCGAACGGGCCCAGAAGCGTGTGGAGGCCCAGCACTTCGACATGCGTAAGCACGTGCTCGAGTACGACAACGTCATGAACCAGCAGCGCGAAGCCGTGTACGATCGCCGGCTGCACGCCCTGGAGCGGAAAGACCTCAGGAACGACGTGATCGAAATGATCCGCGGGGTGGCGGAACGGAAGGTGGAAGAATACACCGATCCCAAGACGTATCCCGAGGACTGGGACCTGGACGGGTTGAGCGGCGACCTCGCCCGGAACTTCCACGTCGCCGTGGCCGTGGCCGAAGAGGAAATGGCCGATCTGAACGTGGAATCGCTGGTGGAACTGGTCAACGAGAAGATGCTCGAATCCTACGAGCGGAAAGAAAAGGCGCTGGCGCCTTCGCCCGAGCTGATGCGCGACCTGGAGCGGTTCGCCACCCTGCACGTCATCGACAACGCCTGGCAGGAGCACCTGTACGAAATAGACCGGATGCGGGAGGGCATCGGCCTGCGCGCGTACGGCCAGCTCGATCCCCTGATCCAGTACAAGAAGGAAGCCTACGCCATGTTCGAGGAGTTGTGGGACCGGCTGGACGAGGAGATCGTCAAGACCGTCTTCAACGCCGAACTTGCCGAGTCCCGCATGCCGCGCCAGGAAACCCCGACCAACATGCGGACGATCCACCAGGAAGCACCGGCCATGGCCGGCATGGCCGCGGAAGATCCCGATACGGGCGGCGCCGTCCAGCGGGGTGGAAGGCGCGACGCGGCTTCGGACGGGAGCTCATCCCGGTCGCGGCCCGTCAAGGCCGAACAGAAGATCGGCCGCAACGCACCCTGTCCATGTGGGAGCGGCAAGAAGTACAAGAAGTGCTGCGGGGCGGGCATCGCCTGAGGTGCTCTGACCAAAGCCGTCCGTAGCCCAGATCGCACCTGTCAGATCGCACCTGCCCGGCCATACCTGTCGGACCAAAGCCGTCCGTAGCCCCGACTGCCACATATCCCCTCAATCGCATCTGCCCGAACGCACCTGCCGGTTTACCGGGATGCCGGCCTATTCCTCCTCGGCGCCGATCTGGCCCAGATCCAGGTCCAATTCCTCGCGGCGCTGGTTCTTGGTGATCCTTCCGTCCTGTACCCACAGGATACGGTCCGAGACGTCCAGCATCTTCAGATCGTGGGTAGCGGAAATGATCGTGACCTGTTTTTCCTGGTTCAGTTCCCGTAACAATTCGATGATCTCCCGGCCCGTCTTGCGATCCAGGTTCCCCGTGGGCTCGTCCGCGAGGACGATGGCCGGATCGTTGGCCAGGGCGCGGGCCACGGCAACGCGCTGCTGCTGGCCGCCTGACAGTTCCAGCGGCTTGTGCTGGACCCGTTCTCCGAGGCCCACCAGCGACAGCAGGTCGACGCCCTTGTCGATCGCCTCGTCCGTCGCCAGGCCAGCGAAAATCATCGGCAGGGTGACGTTTTCGAGGGCGGTCATGACCGGAATCAGGTTAAAGGTCTGGAAGATGTAACCGATCTTGCGGCACCGCAGCCAGGCCAGTTCATAGGCGTCCAGCTGGGCGACGTCGACCTCGTCGATATAGACCTTGCCCTCTGTGGGCTTGTCCAGTGCGCCGATCATGTTGAACAGAGTGGACTTACCCGAACCGGACGGACCCATGATGGAGATGTACTCCCCGCGCTGCACCTCCATATCGATGCCTTTGAGCGCTTCCAGCGAAAGCTTGCCCATTTCATACACACGCTTTACGCCCCGCGTGCGTACGATATTCTGTGTTGCGGTGTACTGCGCGTCCACTACCGCGGTCTGCTCTTCTGTCATTTCCCGCCCCTTTCAGGTTGCTTTCAAACTGCTTACGATCCTGCATGGTATTCCGGGTGTGTTCCGAGTGTCAGACCTCCGTGCGCATGGCGTCGGCCGGAGGCATCTGGGATGCCCGGTACGCGGGGTACAGCGCTCCGATGATGGCGAGACCCAGCCCGGCCCCCAACGAATACAGGCCACTCCACGCCACATCCGCCACGGGAAAGAGCACCAGAGGGTCCCATCCGTAGGAGGTCATCATCGAAATCAGCATGAAAAGGCAACCCAGTATGACCCCGCCCACCGATCCGACCAGTCCCTGGAAGGTGGACTCCAGCACGAACAGCTGAATGATGAACTTGTCCAGGGCCCCAAGGCATTTCATGGTCCCGATCTCACGGTATCTTTCGGTCACCGACATCAGCATGGCGTTCGTGATGCCGACGACGCACACCAGCAGCGAGAGGGAAACGAGCCATACCTGCTGAGTCGCCGAATCGCCGTCCGCACCTTTCTGTTCCAGCAGTGCGCGGACCTGGGGGGAACCGCTATCCACCAGCGCTTCATTGATGGATGCTCCAGTCAGAATGGACATGAGAAAGGCGATGCCGAAAAAGATCCCACCGATCGTGATAAGCGACCGCCAGAACCTTATCTTCAGGCTGCGGAAACTGATCTCGATCGCCTTGGACAAGGGCAGTGATATTTGTTTCTCCGTCGTTCCGGCCGTCGCGGCCGATTCCGTCGTCATGCGTTTCTATCTCCTTTTCTGTTTGCCACGGCCAGTCCGATCAAGCCCTTCTCCGTGAGTTGTTTCAGGTACGTCAGCGTGGAGACTTCCGCTTCCTTGCGTTCCAGTTTGTATTCGGTCCGGATTGTAGATATGACGTGGTCCACCGTATTCTGCCCATCGCAGAGCCCCCAGAGGAAGGACCCAATGCGGTCCAACACAACCGTTCGCCGGCTCGGTACGTAAAAAAACCGGGACATGCTGTTGATCCACCAGGTCTTTCTCCTCGGGATCCCCAGTACGATTTCCCCGTCGGAGTTTTCTTCGCAGGTCAGTCTTTCGTTGCGTACCGGCTTTGCGCGCAACAAATCCCTGCGGGGCAAAGGGGACTGTTTCTTACGAAAGAACTGCATGGTTATGACCCGTGGGAAAGATCCCGGCAATGAACTAGGGATGCGCACATCCCGTGATATCAATGGCAAATCACCGTGCCAGCTATACCGTCCAGGTAATCGGGCCGGAGCTTCTCGTCCAGGTGCCGCAACACGAATATCTTATTGCCATCGATACAATGCCAGCTGCAACAACTCAATGGTTTTTTTCGGGACCGCCGCCACGGCAGCCAGGTCATGCGAGTGTGCACCGTCTCGGGATCCACGCCTTCGCCCGTTCCCCGGATGGACGGATGGCCGTGATAGGATCCGGCTCCGTCAGTCCAGTGGTCGATCTCGTTTCCGTAAGTGGCCTGGAACCAATCCGGGAAGGTACGGTTCTCCAGATGCATTTCGGCGAGGCTCATCCTCACCAGTTCCAATCTGGCGCTACCGAGCTGGAAAGTCAACTCGATACGGCCCGTCAGAAAGGAATGCTGCACGAGTGCGTAGTCGGACGGGAGCTCTATGTGCAGCCCGTAAACCGCCCAGGTGGCGTTGTCGCCGCGCGCGTGGTCGTCCAGGGTATTCAGCAACCTCGAGGCCCGGGTCATCATGGATTCTCCCCCGCGCCCGAGGACCTGGGCGAAGACCGTGCGCCCGCAGGTTTCGCACATCCACAGGCAACCATAGGCCTGCAAGGGATCCGGCCCTTCCGTCCGCCAGTGGAACCCCTCCACCGTCCTGTCCGCCAGCGCGGACTCCGCCTTGATGAGCCCCAGGTCCCGCCGGACCTTCACGGGAGGCCCCTTCTTTCCGGCCTTTCCCGTGATGTTCTTAAGATATCTCGAGACAACCTGGTCGACGGGTTCCCGCCCCCGGGTGCGCTCCCACCTCAGTTCGAAACGCGGCATTTCCGTATCGTCGAGCCGCAGGTAACCCGATGAATGATCTCCCGTTACCGCGCCGATGCTCCAATCTTCCGGCCGCTCGAACGACAGGTGATGCCAGCCGGTGACCGCCCATTTCGATGCGACTCGATTCATGTGTACGAACGCTCCCGGATGAGCCGCGCGAAACCAAGGACGTAATGGATGCCCGACCCGGCGACGCAGCAGAGGGCTGCCCAGAGCGCCCACGCTCCGTAGGGCTGCCAGTCCACGGCATAAAGAATGAGGGCGCTGCCCATGGCCAGCGTGGTCAATTTGCCGATCCGGTCGGCCGGCAGGACCACGTTGCCCGGTCTGAAGTAAAGATACGCGCCCGCGCCCAGAATGGACAGGTCGCGGGCGATGATCAACGCGGCCGCCCACAGTGGGAAGTCCCGATACAGCACCAGGAAGACCGACAGGCTACCGACCAGGATCTTGTCGGCCAGCGGGTCGAGGACAAGCCCCCATTTGCTTTCCCAGCGGAAGCGGCGCGCCAGGAAACCATCGGCCGCGTCCGTCAGAAAGGCGCAGCCGATGAGCGCGTAGAGAGCCAACTGCGCATCCCCTGCGAAACCCCAGTAAATGAACGGAACAGCGGCTATGCGTGAGAGGGACAGGATGTTTGGCGGCGACCAGAACCCTCGCGCCCTTCCGCTCCGTCCGGTATTCGGGCTCATGCCGCCGTCCTTCGCGAGCTCACACGGCCGCCGTGCGCCGAAGCATCTCGCGTGCGTGCGAGATGGCCATGGCGTCCACTGTCTCCCCGGCCAGCATGCGCGCGATCTCCCGGATCCTGCCGTCCTCGTCCAGATGATCGACCAGCGTGACCGACCGGCCGCGAGCCGACTGCTTGTGCACGGTAAAATGCGTACGGCCCCAGCAGGCCACCTGGTGGAGATGGGTGATGCAAAGCACCTGGTGGTCCCGGGACAGCAGCTTTAACCGGTGCCCGACCGATTCGGCGATGCGTCCACCGATGCCGATGTCCAACTCGTCGAATACCAGCGTCGGCATTCGGTCCGATTCGGCCAGAATCACCTTGAGCGCCAGCATGATGCGCGAGATCTCCCCGCCGGACGCGATGTTCGCCAACGGTTTCAGGTCCTCGCCGGAATTGGGCGATATCAGGAATTCGATCCGATCTATCCCGTGGGCGTCGACGCTGTAGCCGCGCCCGTCGATCCGCAAGGGACCTTCTTCGGCTTCCCGCCATTCGATACCGACACGGAATCCCGTCTTCTCCATGCCCAGTTCCGCCAGTTCCGCAATCACCCTTTTCTCCAGCCTGCTCGCCACCTGTTTACGCCGGTCCGACAGGGTTTTCGCCCGTTCGGCCAGTTCTTCGCGGGCCGCTTCCACCTCCGAGCGCAAACTGCTTCGATGCTCGCCGGCCGTGTCCATCTGTTCCAGTTCTCCGGCGATACGGCCACGGTAGGCCAGGACTTCCTCGATCGTGGCGCCGTACTTGCGTTTGAGCCGACCGAGAAGGTCAAGGCGGTCCAATACCTCTTCCAGGCGCGCCGGGTTGTAGTCCACGCGGTCGCGGTAGCGCCGAAGGAAGTCGGCACAGTCGTCTAGATGGTAGCGCGCGCTCCGAATACCCTCGAGGGCCTCGCCGAGTGCGGGGTCTATGCGCTCCGCTTCCTCCAGCGAACGGATGACCCGGACCAATCCGTCGACCAGGGCGCCTTCCCCTTCAGAGAGCGCCTCGGAAGCGTCGGATGCGATCTGGACCAACTGTTCAGCGTGCTCGAGGACGGACCGCTCCCTTTCGAGTTCTTCGTCTTCTCCCGGGGACAATTCAGCCTGGTCGAGCTCTTCCAGCTGAAAGCGGTAGAGATCTTCCCTTTCCCGGGTGGCGGCGAGACTGTCTTCCATCCGCCGCAGGGCTTCCGACCGCTCGGTGAAAAGGTGGTAGGCCTCGGCGACCCGTTGCTTCGGCGCTCGGACGTCCTCGTAACCGTCCAGAAAGTCCCGGTGCGTCCGCGGATTCAGCAGCGACTGGTGATCGTGCTGTCCGTGCAGATCCACCAGCAGGACGCCCAGTTTCCTGAGAACGGAAACGGTGACCAGGCTGCCGTTTATCGTGCACCGGTTGCGGCCGTCGCGGGCCACCTCCCGTCGGATGATCAGCATGCCTTCTTCCGGGTCCACGCCGATTTCCACCAGCAGGGCCTGCAACTGCGCGTCGTGCTCCCCTTCGAACAGCCCCTCGACGATGGCGGTCCGTGTGCCGCCGCGTATGGACTCGGACGCGGCCCTGTCGCCCAGAATGAGGCCCAGCGCGCCGATCAGGATGGACTTGCCGGATCCGGTTTCACCCGTGAGCACGTTCAGTCCGGAGGTGAACTCGATGTCCACCTCGTCCAGCAGCGCGTAGTTTCTGACCCTCAAGTTCGCGAGCATAGGCTGCAAAATGAACGGCGAGACCGGGTGGGACCGAACGGGCCGGATGGACCGTGCAGAACCGGACGGGACCAGGCGCGGCCGGGTGCCGCCGGACGCGGCCGGGAAGGCCCGCTGATTCCCGGGGTCTTCAGCGTTCTCCCCATTTCAGTTTCGTACGCAGGACGTCGTAAAAGGACCGATCCGAAAAACGGATCAGGTGTATGGTGTGGTCCGCCCGGTAAAGCTCGACGGTGCTGCCCGGCTGGATGACCACGTTTTCCTGGCCGTCCACGGTGAGCAGGAGATCAGGATGATCGGCCGTGACTTCGATCCGTACGCGGTCCCGCGCCGCGAGCACCATGGCCCGGTTGGACAGGGTGTGCGGACAGATGGGCGATACGACGATCGCTTCCATACCGGGCGCCAGAATCGGCCCGCCCGCCGCCAGCGAATAGGCCGTGGACCCGGTCGGCGTCGATACGATGAGCCCGTCCGCCATGACGTCGTTGACGTATTCGTCGTTGACGTAGATGCCCAGTTCGATGACCCGGCATATTGATCCCTTGTCGATCACGATATCGTTCAATGCCGAAAACACGCCGGCCGCCGCCGCGTCCCCCGGGGTTCCGTTACCGATCCGACCTTGCAGGACCAGCCGCTTGTCCAGCGAGTATTGCCCGTCGAATACCTGTTCGATGGCTTCGTCCAGTTCGCCGGGCGTCGTCTGCATCATGAAACCGAGCTTACCGGAATTGACGCCGAGAATGGGCGTTCCGGAAGCGCCGACCAGACGGGCGGTCTTGAGCAGCGTACCGTCCCCGCCTATGGCGATGACCCAGTCGACGTCCTTCACGGCGAGTTCGTCCGAATCGACGATCACGCACGCCCGGCGGCCGGTCTCATCTCTGACCATGGCCGCAAGGCCGGCCGCGAGCGATGGTTTTCCGGACCGTGACGAGAGCAGCCGCACAAGCTCGGGGATCAGGTGGCTGACCACGGGGCGGGCCGGATTGGCGATGATGCCCACGCGATGCATCAGAAGGACCTTCCGATCAGGAATTCTGCCCAGTTGACCAGGTATTCCTTGTAAGTGGAACCGGGAACGTCATCGAGATTCCGAATGGCGTCGGCCACCCGTCGCTCCATGAGCGACCGGGCGTGTTCGAGGCCGCCATGGGCCAGGATGAGGTCGCGCACCTCCGCGATCTGCTCTTCGGTCGCCCCCGGTTTTCCAACCACGTCGAGCAGGAACCGCCTTTCGGCGGCCGAAGCCTTGTGGTACGTATGGACGAGCAGCAGGGTTCGTTTCCCTTCCCTCAAGTCGGAGCACACCGGTTTGCCCAGGGTGGCCTCGTCGGCCGTGAGACCCAGGATGTCGTCCTGCAGCTGGAAGGCCACGCCGCATTCGCCGGTGAAGGATGAAATCGCCCGAACCATGGGATGGGTCCGGTCCGGCGTATTCAGGCCGATCATCGCGCCGGCGGCACCCGCGAACGCGTAGAGCGCGCCGGTCTTGCGCCAGAACATATCGATAACGGACGCTTCGTCCAGGCTGTCCATGGGCGCCTTGGCATACTGAATATCCAGCGCCTGCCCACCCACGAGGGCCAGGAGCACATCCGTTTCCAGGTAACGGATCAGTTCGATTACCATCGCTCCATTGTCCGCGTCCGCATCGTACAGTTCGGACAGGAGAGCGGTGGCCCACCCGTGCTGCACCTCGCCTGTCATGATCCCGATGCAAATGCCGTAGTGGGCGGCTTCCCTCTCGTCGAAAGCCTCCGTGGCCAGCGCGCGTCTTCGGAACGCTTCGTGGACGGTGGGCGTGCCGCGCCGCAACGTGTCCCGGTCCATGATGTCGTCATGGACGATGGTCCAGGTGTGGAAAAGTTCCACGGCGACCGCAGCGGGCGTTGCGGCATGCTCCTCGCCGCCTACAGCGCCGCAGGAGAAATACAGCACGCAGGGACGGAGGACTTTGCCGGATGCTCTCAGGTAGCTGAACACCCCGTCATGGATATCCGCCGGTACGAAGAGTGCTTTCCGGCGGTCCCGTTCCAGGTATTCTCGCACCCATTCCTTACGCACGGCCAGCGCTTCGAGGAAGCCCTGCTTCCCCGGGGTCTCGGTCATATGTAACACCAGGCTGTGACGGTTCGTCGGCAATTCTCGCGGTGTTGCCGGCATGTGGACCGCGGAGGTACGGTCCCTCGCGAGCGGGACACCCGAACCGGCGGTAACGCTCCAAGGGACGTCGGAATCTAAAACGACAGATCGTCACCCTGGCTGGCCGGCGGTTCCGGCTCGAGGGGTTCGATGACGAACCGGCCGTTCTCCACCCGGACCAGCTTGCGCACGTGCTCGTCCGCCGCATTCAGCTGGCGAGTGCAGATCCGGGAAAGTTCGATGCCCTCCTGGAAAAGAGCGAGTGATTCATCCAGCGGAAGATCGCCCTGTTCCATGCGTTCAACGATTTGCTCGAGGCGCTTAAGCGCTTCCTCGAAAGTCGGTTTTTCGTGCTCGTTCATTTTAGGTATCCAAACGGTCAGACGGGTTCCTGGTTATCCGGGTCATCGAACAGTCCGAAAGTTGCGGGGGCTTCCTTGCGCCGATTCCCGCGGGCCGCCGCTGCTTGTTCCGCCCCGCCGCGAAGGTGCTCGACGCGGCAGAATGCCTCGCCCTTGCGCAGCCGCACTTTCACCCGGTCGTCGACGTTGAGTTCATCCGCGCCGCGGACGATGCGACCGTCGGACGCTCGCTGGCAGACCGCGTATCCGCGTTCCAGCACCGAGAGGGGACTGAGGGCCTGCAGCCGGCCGGCCAGTCCGCCGACCCGCTGGACGCGGGTTTCGTGGACGTGGAAGCACCGTTCGGCCAGGCGGCGGGTCAATTCATCGGTGTACTGGGCGTACTGACCGACCTGGTCGACGGGCCGCCTGAGTCCGTAACTGGAGACTGCCGTGGCGATGCGCTGGCGATACCGGTCGATGTACCCCGTCATGCCCCCGCAGAGACGCCGTAATACGGCATCCGACCGGTCCTTCAGTTCCCGCATGTCGCGAACGACGATTTCGGCCGCGCCCGAAGGGGTGGGGGCCCGGTGGTCGGCCGCGAAGTCGGCCAGGGTATAGTCCGTTTCGTGTCCAACCGCGGAAACCACAGGGATTCGGGACCCGAAGACCGCGCGGACCACCGCCTCTTCATTGAATGCCCACAGGTCCTCCACCGACCCGCCTCCGCGGCCGACGATCAACACGTCCACTTCGCCGTAGTCGTTCATCTCTTCGATGGCGGCCGCGATTTCCGCCGCGGCGCCGTCACCCTGTACGGGCGTCGGACGGAGGATGATCGAAACCCACGGCGCGCGTCGGCGCAGGACCTGTATGATGTCCCGGATCGCGGCGCCGGATCCGGAAGTGACTACACCCACGCGCTCCGGGAAGGACGGCAGCGCTTTTTTGTGTTCCTCCCGGAAAAGGCCCTCTTGCTCGAGCCGGGCCTTTAATCGTTCGAAGGCCGCCTGCAGCGCGCCCGCGCCGACGGGCTTCAGTTCCCGGGCAATCAGTTGGTATTGCCCCTGCACCTCGTAGACCGAGAGGACGCCCCGGGCCAGGACCTCCATGCCGTCTTCGGGCTCGAAGGTCAGCCTGCGGTTGGCCGTCCGCCACATGACGCAACGCAACTGGCTGCGTTCGTCCTTCAGCGAGAAGTAGGCATGGCCGGACGAGTGCCGCTTGTAGTTGGAGATTTCACCGGACACCGACACCAGGGGGAACGCCTCTTCGAGCAGCGTCTTGATCCCGGAGGTCAGTTCGGAAACGGTAAGGATACTGCGATCGCCGTCAGTCCCCAAGCCTGGCCTCCCTCTCCTGCCTGTATCGGTGACTCCGCTACCGTGCGAATTCGACCGCGCGGGTCTGACGGATGACCGTCACCTTGATCTGGCCGGGATATTCCATCCTGACCTGGATTTTCCGGGCGATTTCCGTGGCAAGCTGAACCGCACGGAGGTCGTCGACTTCTTCGTGATCGATCATGACCCTGACTTCTTTTCCCGCCTTCATGACAAATGCACTGGATACGCCTTCGAAGGAATTCACCAGCCGTTCCATCTCCCGGAGCCGCCGTACGTATTTCTGCAGCGGTTCCCGCAGCGCGCCGGGTCTTGAAACGGAGAGGGCGTCGGCGGTTCTGACCACCACGGCCATGGGGCTGGCCTCATCCAGGTTCTCGTGGGTCACGGAGATGCATCCCAGCACTTCGGGCGTTTCGCCGTACTTCTCGGCAACCGATCTACCCAGTTCTCCATGCGCACCTTCCGGACCGCCGTCCACAGCCTTGCCGATGTCGTGCAGCAGTCCGCAGCGCCGGGCCAGGGTCACGTCCAGGTCCAGCTCCTGCGCCATGAGGCCTGCCAGTTCGGCCACCTCGCGGCTGTGATGCAGCGCGTTCTGTCCTCCGGTCATGCGGTATTTCAATTGCCCGAGCAGCATGGCCAACTCGGGACGGACACCGGTAACGCCCAGGTCGAAGAGCACCTGCTCACCCGTATCCTGGATCAGATCGTTGATCTCCTCCTGGGTCTTCGAAACAACCTGCTCGATGAATCCGGGATGGATTCTTCCATCCTCGATCAGCTTCTCCATGGACAGCTTTGCGATTTCGCGTCGTATGGGATTGAACCCGGAGAGGACGACGGCATTGGGGGTGTCATCGACGATGACATCGATCCCCGTCGACATTTCGAAAGCCTGGATATTGCGTCCGTCGCGCCCGATGATCCGTCCCTTCATTTCATTATCGGGCAGGGATATGACCGACGTCGTCGTTTCCGTCACGTGATCCAGCGTGTACTTCTGCATCGCGTGCGTAATGATTTCCCGGGCTTCGATCTCCGCGTTCTGGCGGGCTTCTTCGATGATGCTGCGGGCCTGCTGGCCGGCTTCGGCGCGTATCCGGGCCTGGATATTGCCGAGTAGCGCCTGCCTCGCTTCTTCAGTCGTCATGCCGGCGGACTGCTCAAGCTGTTCAGTCTGCCGCTTGATCAGCTGTTCCAGCCGCTCTTCCTCTTCCGAAAGCTTCTCCTCCCGCTCCTGCATCGACTGGAGTTGTTTCTGTATGCCCTGTTCCCGCTTGGCCACGTAATCGGCCTTGCGTTCTATGTTCTGTTCCCGGATCGCGATCCGTTTTTCGGCCCGTTGGAATTCCTGGCGGGTTGTGTTACTCTCCCGTTCGAATTTCGCCTTGGCCTGATACGATTCCTCCTCCATTTCGATCCGGGCCGTGTTTTTTATCGTTTCAGCTTCTTCCACCGCCTCTGCGAGAATGCTCTCTGCCAAGCGCTCCATACTGTCCGTCTTGCGTTTTTCGACACGCTTTCGAATGTACCATCCGAAGAGAAACATGATCAGGGCGGTGCCGGCGTAGAGACTGATCGTCACAAGCATAGTGGCAGCCACCTTCTTCAAATATTGTATTTAATCCGGACATGGTTCGTTCCTCAACAAGATCGGTCGTGGTTTTCCTGCCCGTCGTCCTGTTCAGGAATCAGGGTCTCCAGCAATTCATCCATGCGCCGGATCAGTTCCGTGATCCGTTCGTTCTGCATGGATTCCGATACGACCTGTTTCGTCTGTTTCTCACGTTCCTTGTGCAACTCGTCGGCAATCCTGATCGCCGTGAGGACCGCCACGCTGGTGAGGGACTGCATGGTCACGCTGACGGGTACCTCGCGCATACGTTCGTCGACATAGGCGGCGATCCGCTGGATGTACTCGGGTTCCTCCTCCGCCTGTATCGGATATTCGGTTCCGCAGATGTTGACTCGAACCGTGGCTTTTGCGTCATCCATAGTGGGTTAATCCCAGTGAGCAACCGGCGCCTGACCGCACGCGGTACGAACGCGAATTCCGAGTCCAGTTTCTCCATGGAACTGATCTTATTCGATGACGTCGAGACGCGACAGCATGGTGTCTATGCGCGCCTTGATGTCGTCCTGTTTGACGCGCAGCGTCTGGTTTTCCTTTTCCAGTTCATCCTTCGAGGTAACCGACTGCTCCTGTGCACGCTGCAGTTCCTGAACCTGCGACTCCAGGTTCTGATTCTGGCCGCGGAGCTCTGCGTTTTCGTCCTTCAGCCGCTGAATCAGGTCGATCATGGTTTCAATCCGGTCCAGCAACAGCTCTATGGATTGTTCTTGCATGAATCCCTCCGATAACGTGATATCCCGCGCGCCTCGACGGCGCTAGGAGCGAAGTTCCGCACGGTACCGGCCCACCAGCCGGCGCAGCACCTTGTCCTGCAGTTTCGTAACTTCGGCATCCGTCAGCGTCCGCTCGCCCGACCGGAAACGCATTGCGTAGGCCATGCTCTTACAATGGGCCGCAATCTGCTCTCCACGATACACGTCGAACAGTTCTACAGCTTCCAGGAGGTCGCCGCTACACGCGCGGATTTCTTCCAGTATGTCCCTATGAGAAACCTCTTCGGGCACGACAATAGCCAAGTCTCTTTCGACCGCAGGGTACTTGGCGGGCGCATGATAGTTCCTTCGTTCAGACGCCTTGCCAAAGAGTACGCCGCAGTCGATCACCCCCATCCACACGGGCTCTCGTATTTCGTACCGGTCGAGAACCTGGTACGAAACCGCGCCGAATCGACCGGTCCGCACCCCGTCTGCACGCAGTTCGCCAGTCCGGTCCGCGTCGAACAGAGGGTCGTCATTATCATACGGGACGGTCTCGACCCTGTCAAGCCCTAACCGTCCGTGCAAAGCTTCCGCCAGCCCCTTCAAATCGAAGAAGTCGAAGGCCTGCGGCGGTCCGTCCCAGTGCGGGTCGTGACGCTGTCCCGTAACGGCGAAACAAAGTTGTTCGGGTTCGTCGGGAAGACCGCCGTTTTTCGGCCAGTACACCCGGCCTGCCTCGAATATCCGGATGTCCCGTACTTTGCGATTGGCATTCCAACGCACGACGTTCAACACGACGGCCGCGAGACTCGTGCGCATGGCGGAGAGTTCGGGACTCAGGGGGTTGTCGATCATCACGCTGGGACGGGAAGGGTCTATGAGCCGGTTCAGGTCCGGATGCAGGAGACTGTGGGTGATCACTTCCGTGAAGCCGAACCCGGTCATCGTATCGCGCAGTCGCCGCCGGACGTCCTGGCGGCCGCGGAGGTCCTTCTCTCTTTCCCGGGCTTCCACCGACTCTTCGCGGGGTGGCGCGGAAGCGGCCGGTTCGATCCGGTCGTAGCCGTAAAGCCGGGCGACCTCCTCGATCAGATCCACCTCGCGGTGGACATCCCTCCTGAACGACGGCACGCTGACCTCGAGGTCGGTTCCGGCTGGCCGTACGCCGAATCGGAGCCTGCGCAGGAAGGTGGCGATCTCGTCCAGGTCCAGGCCGGTTCCCAGCAAGCCGTTCACGCGGTCCGGCCGTAACCGGATCTCCGGTCCGGGCCCGGCCGGGGTCCGCACGTCGATCATGCCTTCAGCCACCACACCCCCGGCCACCTCGGCAATCATGCCCGCGGCCCTGCCGACGGCCTCTCCCTGCAGTTCCGGGTCCATGCCGCGCTCGAACCGCCGGGATGCGTCAGTCTGCAGCTGCAGCGCCTTCGATCCCCGGCGCACCCGGACCGCGTCGAAGCAGGCGCCTTCCAGAAATACCCGTTCGGTATCTTCGGTTATCTCGGTATTCAGCCCGCCCATGACGCCGCCGACCCCGATGCTCCGCTCATGGTCGGCGATCATTAACACGTCGGGACCAAGGGTCCGTTCAACGCCGTCAAGGGTGGTGAAGGCCTCCTCCGCCCGCGCGCGGCGGACGACGATACCCTGTCCGGCCAGCCGATCCAGGTCGTAGGCGTGCAGCGGTTGTCCCAATTCGAGCATGACGTAGTTCGTCACGTCGACTACGTTGCTGATGGACCGGATGCCGGCGGCTTCAATCCGCCTCTTCAACCAGTCCGGCGAAGGTCCGATCCGGACGCCGGTGATCACGCGGCCCACGAACCTGGGACAGTCGTCCGGCGCGTCGACACGGACGCCGGCGAGCGATTCGACGGGTGGGCCGGAATCCGCGGCGGCGCCCGAAGGAATGCGCGTTTCGCCGCCCGACAGGGCCGTAATCTCCCTGGCCAGGCCGACCAGGGACAGGCAGTCGGGCCGGTTGGTGCCCACGTCGATGCTCAGCACCGTTTCCGGTCCGCCCAGGACGTCCTTCAGAGGCCGCCCCGGTTCGGTCGCACCGTCGAGCACCATGATACCGTCGTGGTCGTCGGAGAGGTTCAGTTCGGCCTCGGAGCAGATCATCCCGAAGGACTCCACCCCACGGATCCTGGCCCTCCTGATCGCCATCCCGTCCGGCAGTGCCGCGCCGACCCGGGCAACCGGCACCATCTGGCCGGCGGCCACGTTCGGCGCCCCGCAGATGATCTGCAGGGACTCGCCGCCCACGTCCACGGTACATAGGGAGAGCCGGTCGGCGTTGGGATGGCGCTCCAGGCGCTCCACGCGGCCGGCGACAAACCCTTCGAAGTCGCTTCCGACCGTCTCTACGGCATCGACCTCCAGACCCGTCATGACCAGGCGTTCCACCAGTTCTTCGACGGACCACGGGATGTCGCAGTAAGCGCGCAGCCAAGAAAGAGGCACTTTAATCACCATGGACGTTCGGCTCCTTCCCGAATGAACCGCCCTTAAGGCCGTTCGAGCAGACGCAGGTCGTTCTCCAGGAACATGTGGATGCTTTCGATCCCGTACTTGAACATGGCGAGACGGTCAAGTCCCATGCCAAACGCGTAGCCGGTGTACAATTCCGGATCGTAGTCGACGAATCCGAACACGGCCGGGTCGACCATGCCGGCGCCGGAGATCTCCAGCCACCCCGTGTTCTTGCAGATCCTGCAGCCACCGCCGCCGCACGCGACGCAGGAGAAGTCATACTGCACGCTGGGTTCGGTGAAGGGGAAAAAATCGGGGAGGAAACGCACTTTGACCTTCCCGCCGAAAAGGCGCTGGGCGAAATAGGTCATGTCGCCCTTGAGCTGGGCCATCGTGACCCCCTTGTCCACGTACAGGCCCTCGCACTGATGGAAAGTGAAGGCGTGGGTGGCGTCGGGGTTCTCGTTACGGTAGGTGCGTCCCGGCACGATTACCCGCACCGGGGGCTGCTGCTGTTCCATGACCCGGACCTGCACCGGCGAGGTATGGGTCCGGAGCACGATGTCGCTGCCCAGGTAGAAGGTATCCTGCATATCGCGGGCCGGGTGATCCCGCGGGATGTTCAGCGCTTCGAAGTTGTAGTAGTCCCACTCCACCTCGGGGCCATCCACCACCGAGAAGCCCATGTCGCGGAAGATCTCGGACACTTCCTCCCGGATCAGGGTCAGTGGGTGCTTGCTGCCCAGGGGCGGGCGCCGTCCCGGCAGGGTGACGTCCAGCGGGCCGGACGCGGATTCCCGTCCCGTTTCGCACGCCGCCCGGCGCGCCTCCAGCGCTTCGCCGATGGCTTGCTTGGCCTGGTTTACCCGCTGGCCGATTCGGGGTCTGTCTTCAGGGGCCGCCTTGCCCACGGACCGCAGGATGCGGGTCAGGTCGCCGTTTTTCCCCATGTACCTGATACGGATGTCTTCCAGGTCCGACGGGTCGTCGGCGCGTCCGATTTCTTCCAGCGCCCGTGTTTCTATGGCTTCTGCTTCCTGTAGCATGGATGGTCCGGTACGGTCCTTCATCGGAAAGGAAGACGCGGCGGCAAGCCTGGACGCACCACACCCGGCGGCGAACATTCCCGATCTCCGTCGCCCGGGATCTTCAGACGGGACGGCAGGCCGTTCCGCGGTCTTCCGTGGTAATCGTCAGGAATTCTGCGCTTTGGCCGCGTCCGCTACCACGGTAAAGGCGGGGGGATCGTTGACGGCGAGTTCGGCAAGGAGTTTCCGGTCGATTTCGATCTGGGCCAGCTTCAAACCGTGTATGAGTTGGCCGTACGTAAGGCCGTTGAGCCTTGCCGCCGCGTTGATCCTGGTGATCCACAGCCGGCGGAAATCACGCTTGCGCCGGCGACGATCGCGGTACGCGTAGGCCAGGCCCCGGTTGACGGCTTCGCGGGCCGTCCTGTAAAGCCGGTTGCGCCGGCCCCAGTATCCCCTGGCCAGCTTGATGGTTTTCTTGCGCCGCCTGTGCGAGGCGGCGGCGTTGGTTGCACGTGGCATGGTTCGTTCCTTCTCTGGTTCGGCGTCCCTCGCCGGTTAGTTCGGCATCATCCGCTTGAGGCGCGGCGTGTCGGCCTTGCTGACCATGGCGGTGCCGCGAAGACCTCTCTTGCGCTTTCCGGATTTGGACAACTTCTGGTGGGTCGCGTGGGAATGGCTGCGTTTGAACTTGCCGGAGGCGACCCGCTTGAATCGTTTCGCCGCCGCTTTCAACGTCTTGATTTTCGGCATGATCAACTCCCGGAATTTACCTGGGTATGAGGACCAGCGACATGCTGCGTCCTTCCAGTCTGGGCCGCTGTTCGATGGAGCTTACGTCCTCCAGCATTTTCGCCATGTTCTCCAGCTTGCGCTGGCCCAATTCAATGTGGGTCATCTCACGGCCCCAGAACCGCACTGACACCTTGACCTTATTACCGTGCTGCAGAAATTCGCGGGCCTGGTTGGCCCGATACTCCAGGTCGTGTTCACTGATCTTGGGCGTTTTGAAGCGGATTTCCTTCAGCTGCGTCACGTGCTGTTTCTTGCGCGATTCCTTAACCCGCTTGCTCTGCTCGTACTTGTACTTGCCAAAGTCCATGATCTTGCAAACGGGCGGGCGGGCGTCGGGCGATACTTCCACGAGGTCGAGATCGGCGCCGGACGCAAGCTGTAGGGCCTCCCCGGTTTCCATGATGCCTACCTGCTCGCCCTCTGCGCTGATCACCCGCACCTGGGGCACGCGTATCATTCCGTTGACTCTGACGGTTCTCTTTTGAATGGCTGTCCTCCCGGATCCTTGTGCTTTCGATTCAGTTCGCCGCCCGGACGGTCCGGGCGATTTCATCTTCCATCGCGTCGATGAGGGCGTCAACCGACATGTTCCCCTGGTCTCCCGAGCCATGGCGGCGTACGGATACGTCGCCTGCTTCCACCTCGCGAGCGCCGGCAATGGCCATGAAGGGGATCTTCTTCGTCTCCGCTTCGCGGATTTTGTACCCGACCTTCTGGTTTCTCACGTCCGTTTCGACCCGGAGCCCGGCGTCCTCGAGCCTGCTTGCCACCCGGCGGACGTACTCGGCCTGGTGTTCAGATATGGCAATTACGATCGCCTGGACCGGCGCCAGCCAGGTCGGGAACGCGCCGGCACAGTGCTCTATGTACACGCCGAGGAACCGTTCCAGGCTTCCGAGTATGGCGCGGTGGATCATGACGGGACGGGCGGGTTTGCCGGATTCGGTGACGTATTCCAGTTCGAACAGTTCGGGCATGTTGAAATCCAGCTGGCAAGTGCCCAGTTGCCAGGGGCGCTGCAGGGCGTCTTTCACGAAGAAATCCACTTTCGGTCCGTAGAAAGCCGCCTCGCCCGGCGCCACCTCGTAGTCGACACCCAGGCTGTCCAGCACGCAGGCCAGGGTCTCCTCCGCCTGGTCCCACAATTCGTCGGAACCGGCGCGCTTTTCCGATCGGGTGGACAGGTAAATGCTGGTGTCCTCGAACCCAAGCGTGGTATAGGCCTCCCGCAACATCTTGATGAAATCGTCGACTTCGTCCCGGATCTGATCGGGACGGCAGAAGATGTGGGCGTCGTCCTGCGAAAAGGAGCGCACCCGCATCAGGCCGGCCGTCACCCCGGATCGTTCGTGCCGGTGCAGCCGGGCGAAATCCGCGTATCGGATCGGCAGATCCCGGTAGGAATGGTGACCCGCCGCGTACATGAGGCAGTGGCTGGGACAGTTCATCGGTTTCGGCGCGTATTCCCGGTCGTCGGCATCGATGGTGAACATCTCGTCCCAGAAATGCTCATAATGCCCGGAGGTCTTCCACAGCCCTGCTTCGTAGATCAGCGGGGTGATGACTTCGTCGTAACCGTACCTTCTGTACAGATCGCGGACGTAATCAGTCAGGGAGTTATAGACCCGGGCGCCATTCGGGAAGAAGAATGGAGACGCCGGCGCGTGGGGATGAAACATGAACAACCCGAGCTGCCTGCCCAGTTTGCGGTGGTCCCGCCGCTCGGCCTCGGCGCGCCTTTCCAGGTACGCGTCCAGGTCTTTCCGCCGGGGATAGGAGACGCCGTATATCCGCTGGAGGCTCTGGTTGTTCTCGTCGCCGTGCCAGTACGCGGCCGCGACGTTGAGCAGCTTGAAAGCCTTGATCTTTCCGGTCGACGGGATGTGCGGACCCCGGCACAGGTCGATGAAATCCCCCTGCTCATAGATGCTGATCACATCGTCAGCGGCGAGGTCGTCGATCATCTCGACCTTGTAGGCCTCGCCCCGTTCGGTAAAAAGGGTTCGCGCATCCTCGCGGGAGAGTTCGCGCCGCCGGATGGGCATGTCCGCCCGGGACAGCTCGGTCATGCGGCCTTCGATTCGCTCGAGATCCTCGGCCGTGAACGGTTCCGGCGTGTCGAAGTCGTAATAGAAGCCCTCCTCGATCGGCGGACCGATAGTCAACCGCGCTTCGGGGAACAGTTGCTTCGTAGCCTGGGCCATCAGGTGCGTGGTACTGTGCCAGTACACCTCCCGGCCCTCGGGATTGCTGAAGGTCAGCACCTCCAGGGAAACGTCTCTTTCCAGCCGGTGATCCAGGTCGACCTGGGCGCCGTCGATCTTGGCCGCGAGCGCAGCCTTACCCAGACCGGGACCGATGCGCTCCACCGCGTCCATGACCGTCGAACCCGGATCCAATTCGATGTGACCGCCGTCGGGAAGAGTGATCGTGACGCTTTTCAATGACTGACTCCTGGGCAGTTCCCCCTGCACCGCATGGGCTTTCTACATACCGGAACAAACAGATAAAAATAACGTGCGCACCGGGTATTGTCAATAAAATTACCGCTTTACGGAAACCCCTCAGCGTTCAAACAGGCTGCCCATCATATCGCTGTAGGAACGCCGGCCGGCGGCGACGTTCTTGCTGATCCTGGAATGCTGGTGAAGGCCCTCCAGCAGGAACTCCATTACAAGAGCGAGTTCCGCCCGGCTTTGCGTACCGACGTGCGCGGCGGCCAGCTTCCGCAATCCGCCGACACCGTTCAGCGCGCCGTAATAAGATTTGTCGTCCATGGTGTCCGAAATCTCGACTGTTTTTCCCTCTTCGAACCAGGCGAGGATTTCCTGGTAGCACGCGCCGCGTTCGTCGTCCTCGCCGTAAACCGCGGGGAAGTAGCTTTCGAAGACTTCTTTCACGGCCCGTCCGATCAGCGCCTCGGCCACTTTGACCTCGCCCTCCTGTTCGCCCTCGTACACGAGTTCGAGCTTGCCGGTCATCGCGGGTATCACGGCGGATAGATCGCACATGCGGGGCACGACGGACCGTTCGCCCTGCAATACACATCGTTTTTCGACCTGGCTGACCAGGTTCTCCATGGCGGCGATGGTCATGCGCGTGCTCACGCCGGAAGTCTGGTCGATGAACTCGCTGCCCCGGGCCTGGAATGCAATCTCTTCCACCGTTTCGCGCAGAAAGTGCGGCATGTCGACGCGTACGCCGCCGGGCCGGTCGGTCCAGGCCTCGCGGTCGGTTATGGCCATGGCGTATTCGCGGTTGACCGGGTAATGGGTGAGGATCTGCGAATCGATCCGGTCCTTTAGCGGGGTGATGATGGTGCCCCGGTTGGTATAGTCCTCCGGGTTCGCCGAAAAGACGATCAACACGTCCAGTGGGATCCGTACGGGAAATCCCCGGATCTGGATGTCCTTTTCTTCCATGATATTCAGCAGGCCGACCTGGATGCGGGGCTGCAGGTCGGGCAATTCGTTCACGGCGAAAATGCCGCGGTTCATCCGCGGGATAATGCCGAAATGGATCACGCCCTCATGGGCGTAGTGAAGACGCTGGGAGGCCGCCTTGATCGGGTCGATGTCGCCGATCAAATCGGAAATGGTCACGTCCGGCGTGGCGAGTTTCTCGCCATAGCGCCGCGACCGGCCGATCCATTCGATGGGCGTGCCGTCTCCGTGCTCGGTCACTAGGTCCCGCGCGCTCCGACTGACAGGCGCGAAGGGCGAACTGTTGATTTCGCAGCCCGCGATCACCGGCATGTATTCGTCGAGTAGCGAGACCAGGGATCTTAGGATGCGGGTCTTTGCCTGACCGCGCAGGCCGAGGAGAATGAAGTCGTGCCGGGACAGGATCGCGTTGACCAGCTCGGGGACAACGGTCTTGTCATACCCTACAATGCCGGGAAAGACCTGCTCGCCGCTGGAGAGTTTGGCCAACAGGTTGTCCCGCATCTCGTCCTTGACAGTTCGCTGCGGATAACCCATGCCGCGCAGCGCACCGATGGTCGTGGCAGCGGTGTAGTCCATGTGCTCCCGGGAGTCCGTAAAGGGTTGGTTTCGAGGGGAGATTCCGTAGGTAGGGATATCCCATTCGACAGTCGACGGATTCTATCGCGCAAAGCCCGTTCTGTCAACAGTTTTTTGGATTCTCCCGCGCGCCGGCGCACCGTCTTTTCGTTTGACTTCACAGGGCTCCAGGGCTAAGTTGTAAGGTCATGAAGAACCCGATCCACGCAGCGCTCATCGCGTTGCTGGCCGTCGCGCTGATTGCCGCGGGGCTGGTGGAAATACGCTGGCACGTCATCGAACGGTTCATCGGCGCGTACATGGACGCCCGCAACGATTCCCGCGAACGGCTGGAGCGGTTTGTCGACCAGGAAAGCCGGACCACCCAGGCGCTGGAGCACGCAAACCGGCTGATCGAAGAGCGCAGCCAGGTAGCGTCGGACGCGGTGGAGGAACCCGCACGGCGGGACACCCGGTCCGGTTCGCCGTCCGATGTAGTCCGGCTGGAACGCGGTCACAAACTGATTATGACCCGGGACCGGTTCCTCGAAATCCCCCGATGGTTCACCGGGTTCGGTCATCCGCCCGCGGCGCAGTCCGGCACAATGTCGAGCGGCCAGCCGCATGTACCGCCTGCCTCGCAGGCTGATTTGACGTCTTCTTCGGGGGCTGACTTGACGTCTTCCGCGCGGGCTGATTTGACGTCTTCCGCGCGGGCTTCATTACTCTCCCGGTCGCCTTCGGAATCCGACCCCGATTTCCTGGAAGACTGGACGCACACGGTCGTCATCCGGCCCGGGTGGATCCGCAAGGGCGAGGCCTACATGGTGGACGACGACAATTACATCCTGCACCGGATGCCGATATCTGTCGAGCAATTCGATATCATTGACGCCTACGCCGCGGCGTCCGAAGGACAGATGCACGAAGGCATTGAGCACGTGTTCGGCCCCGAGGAGTTTTTCGAGACACTGCGGAGCCTGGACATGGAAATGCGTGACGAGATCATCAATCCGCTGCGTTTCAGGGACCTGGAAACCACCGCGCAGCGGGTAGGGGTATCGGAGGGTCAGCGGATCATCCAGATCGAGCGGTTGATAGACGGCCGGATCGACGTGGTCACCATTCCGGTATCCGCGGACCTGTTCGTGGAACTGTACGTGGCGCTCGGAGCGCTTTGATCCGTCTGTCGTGGACGGACCGGGATTCGACGATGAACTTCTTTCGAAACCTGCTTGATAGACTCGTGAACATAACCTGGAGGCATCGCGTCCGAACTTTCCTCGCGAAACGCCCGTTCGGATTCCTGTCGGATCGCTTCCGGGAATTCCTGGTGAAAGTGTTACGGAGCTTCCGGCGGATGCGCCTACGCAGGTCCGGGGGCGGCGGCATGCAAGGGTCCGTGGGCGGCGGCCTGCAAAGCACGGTGGAGGAACGTCGGGGAGGCCCGGGCGGGCGTTCAAGCAGATTCTTCAGGTGGACGTTTTACGGGGTTTCCGCCGCGTTGCTGACCGGCACGCTTGTGGCCGCCGTATTGTTGTTCTACTTCACTGTGCCGTCCATTCCCCGCCTTCCGAACGACCTGAACGACATCTTCGGACAGATGACCAGGATCTACGCCTACGACCGGGAAGGCAATCCCCGTCTGGTCCATACCCTGGGCGGACATCGCCGGGTCGCCCTTGAGGAGATCGCGCCGTATTTCCGGGACGCGATCATCGCCACAGAGGATGCCGATTTCTATAATCACCGTGGCGTGGACAAACCCGGCATCGTACGGGCGTTCATAACCAATCTCACGGAAGGTCAGATCCTTGGCCAGGGCGCCAGCACGATCACCCAGCAACTGGCACGGCACCTCTTCTTTACCCGCGAGAAGATGTGGATACGCAAGATCAGGGAAGCCCTGGCTTCGATGCAGATAGAGGAGAGATTCAGCAAGGACGAGATCCTCTCGGCCTACTGCAACAACATGTATTTCGGCGCTGACGCCTATGGCGTGGAAGAGGCCGCGCAGCGATTCTTCAGCAAGCGCGCCGGAGCGCTCACGCTGGGTGAATCCGCGCTGCTCGCCGGACTGGTCCAGCGGCCGAGCGATTACAATCCCTACTATCGCATGGACCGGGCGCTCAGCCGCAGGGAGACCGTATTCCGGCGCATGATGGAAAACGGGTACATCACGGAGGAGGAGGTCGCACGGGCCCGTGAGGAGGAGTTGGAACTCAAAGGAACGAGCATCGGTCCGGCCAGGGGGCCGTACTACCTCGATTACGTCGAGGAACTTCTTCTTCGAAGGTTCGACAGCAACCTGGTTTACAACGGTGGACTGACGGTCTACGTCGCCATGGACCTCGACCTGCAGGATCTTGCCGAGGAAGTCATCACCAACCGGATGGTTTACGTGGACTCGCTGGTCGGCGATCCGGCGTACGATATGGCTTCGGCGGAAGAGAAGAAGCGGGCCCTCGAAGCGGCGCTGGTCGCCATCGACCCGCGGACCGGTGCGGTGCGGGCCCTGGCCGGGGGCCGGGACTACACGGTGAGCGAATTCAACCGTGCCGTCGAAAGCAACCGGCAACCGGGGTCCGGCTTCAAGCCGATCGTCTACCTGGCAGCGCTGGACCACCTGGGTTATTCCGCCAACACGGTCGTCGTGGACGAACCCGTGGCCTATACCACCGAACTGGGAGATCTCTGGGAACCGCAGAACTTCACCCGGGAGTACGAAGGCCCCGTCATCCTGAAGCGGGCCTTCATGCGTTCGATCAACGTGGTCTCCGCGAAACTGGTAAGCGAAGTCGGTCCATCGAAGGTCATCGAGTACGCCCGCCGCCTGGGCATCACCAGCACGCTGCAGCCCATACTTTCCCTGGCACTGGGCACAAACGGAGTCTCGCCGCTGGAGATGGCTTCCGCCTATTCCGTATTTGCCACAGGCGGGGTCTACCACAAGCCTTACATCATCACCCGCGTGGAGGATTCCGAGGGCAGGGTGATCGAGGAAGCCGAACCGGAATCGCGCCGCGTGATCAGCGAACAGGCAGCGTACCTGATGCTCGACCTCCTGCGCGGGGTCATTCTTGGCGGTACGGGCTCGAGCATACGCTATCGGTACGGGTTCACCGAACCGAGTGGCGGTAAGACCGGGACGTCAAGCGAATCCAGGGACGTGTGGTTCAACGGTTTCACGAAAGATCTCGCGACTTCCGTATGGGTAGGATACGACGATGCCCGCCCCCTCCTGTCGATCGAGGAGGACGAAGAGATTACTGGCGCTTCGGGCGCCATACCCGTCTGGGCCAGATTCATGAAACAGGCCACGGTGCTGCAGGAGCAGCGTGAGGTCCGGGCACGGTTGGCGGCGGCGGATTCCACGCACGGCCAACCTGGGGGCGGCAACGGGAACGAGACCGGACCGGATGCGGTAGAGGAGATGGCATCAGACGAAACGGCGGAAACGCTACCGGCCTTCCCCATGCCACTGGGCATCGAAAAAATCCGGGTCGATATCCGCACGGGTCAGTTGTCCCGGGATCCGGAGCACTCCCTGACCGTGACCGTCCGTGGCACGAACCCCAGGGAAAGGCCGGACATTATTCCGCCAGGCGGTGACGAACCGGAAGAAACCAGTTCGACGGATCCGCCGGCGCAGGCAGAACCGCCGGGACAGGCCGGACGGGCGGCACAGGAGAGGTAGCCCGGGCGGACCAGGCGGACCAGGCGGACCAAGCGGACCAGGCGGACCAGTTAATCGATCGGGCTAGTGTGGGATGACTGGGGAGGCTTCGAAGAGGATCAGTTCCCGCGCGGAAGATCAGGCCCCGTCCGGTTGCGGTCTATCGCATCCCGGACCGCGGGGATAAGGAACACGTTATCCAGTGGAAATTCTGCGAAAGCGCGGCCGAGGAGATTGATCCGGCTGTCCGTGTCCAGCCGCTTGTTAATCACGATATGGTACCTGTCGCGGTAACGGCACAGCCCGCCGTCTCCATCCAGCTTGCCATAACGGACTCTGATCGACATCCGTTCCGCCAGGTCTTCAAATTCCTGCAATAGTGTCATACTGTCCATGTCGCATTCGGAGGCCAGGCCAATCGTCAAAGTCCGCGGGGCTTGAGATCTCCCGGAAAACGCGGACCGGATTCCGATTCGCACGTCGCTGTTACACTTCGCTTTAATGAATTGTAACATATACCCGACGCCCCGTAGGGTCAAGTACCGATGTACCGCCGCATGAACGGGGCCATCTGCCTCAGCCCTGGCAAACGAGGGTCCGGGGAGCCTGTTCCGGCGGGCTGCGGGAATCAAAAAAAACTTGACACAGAGCGGCTGGACTCTGATATTTTCGGTGAAATTCGAGGCACTGTCCTCGAATGGTTCGCGCAGTATCAGCGGGAGTAGCTCAGCGGTAGAGCATCACCTTGCCAAGGTGAGGGTCGCGGGTTCAAGCCCCGTCTCCCGCCCTCGGACGTGGCGGCATAGCCAAGTGGCTAAGGCACGGGACTGCAAATCCTCGATCGCCGGTTCGAATCCGGCTGCCGCCTTGCTTTTTCTTTTCTCTCCTCAGAATGCGTATCGTCGGATTAAAACCTCACCTGGGCGCCCAAAACAACTCTTCGGGCATTACCC
Organism: uncultured Gemmatimonadota bacterium; assembly: GCA_951812955.1. Lineage (GTDB taxonomy): Bacteria > JAAXHH01 > JAAXHH01 > JAAXHH01 > JAAXHH01 > JAAXHH01. Next base: position 1,465,778 of record OX638340.1, read on the forward strand.
TGACCATAACGAAAATCTAAGAATGGGACGTACGATATCCCCCTGAATTGGGAAACCGGCAGGTTCTCCCAAGTTTCTGACTTAAATACCCTGCCAGCCATTGCACCGGGCAGCCCGCCGACTAGTTGGCCCAGGATTGTATAACCGATCCAGTCACCTTTTCCCCAGTCTTCATCGGCAAAAGTAAGAAATACTGCCGCAGTGCCCAAACCCGCTCCAATGAGGTATCCCTTTCCGATGTTACTTTGCTTTCCTGCACTTCGTTCAAGCCGCGTAACTTCATTGTAGTTAAATCGCTGGATACCGCTCACACCACCACGGTCAAGTTCAAATCCTTCCGGGTCGACTCGAATGACACTTCCCGTCACCCGGTTGTTTTGATGAGTCACACGAATTCGCTGCCCTGAGTAACGATTGAATGCTACCATCGGCCCTTTGGTGATCCTGTCGATCTCTTCCATGGAAAAAACAAACAAGTTCCCGTCTCGTGTTTCCAGTTTGACGGATTCACCAGGGATCTGTTCAACGATTACCCCCTTAATGATACTCCCATTCTTCAAGTACACGATGTCATCATTCTGCTGAGCTTGCACTTCCTCGGAAACACATAACAAGGCAACGAACGCGATAGAAATAAACCGTAACATAGTATCTCCATATTGGGATAGTCTCGCCTTGTTGCGAATGGGTTTAGACCTTATGTATTGTATTGACCTGGTTATAAAAAAGACTCCTTTCTCCTTAATTTGTTTTCAATATCGAACTATAGTACCGTTTCATTGTGGTGAAAAGCAATAACTGCGTTGTTGAAAATCTACACTCGCTTGTCGTATAATCCTGACTTGGACGAGAACGGACCAACCATTCTACCAGGAACAAACCACCCCAATACGCGTCGATAGGCGACTGCGAGACCTGCCCGAAGAGCTCGTTGACGCTTTCATACGGGCAGCAGTCGGAAGCACTCCCCAGGGCCGTCAGCCATCGGCGCAACGACGTGGAGGCCGGCATCTTTCATTTGTTTTGTGCAAGGTAGAAGCCGGGATTATCTTATAGCATGGCCGAGATCGATTGGGTTCGACGAATCTACAGTGACGGCTGGCACAACGCCTTCACGGATTTCCAGCAATTCAAGGGCCGGTATTACGTTTGTTTTCGCAACGGCCTTTCCCACGTGAGCCCCGAGGGGAAGGCGGTGGTGATCGCCAGCGACGACCTGGCCGGCTGGTCGCGAGCCGGCGTACCGGTCAACACGCCGGGCGACGACCGGGATCCACACATGGTCGCGACCGAAGACAGGTTGTTTGTCTACGCCGGAAGCGTCACCCGTCCCGACCCTGGACTTACCGGCAACGACGTGGTCCGTGTTATTCGGACCCATGGTGTCTACACTCAGGACGGGGAGACCTGGTCCGATCCCGTCAAAGTCTACCGGGACGGATTCTGGTTGTGGGGTGTTGGGCGTGGAAATGACCGGTTCTACGGGCTCGCCTATGGAAACGTATCTACGGAAGGGAGTCGGAAACCGCCCGAGCTTCACCTCGTGCAGTCTACCGACGGGCTGGACTGGGAGCTTGTTTCCGTAGTCACGAAAAACGGGAGTGAGGCCACCTTCCGGATCACCGCTAACGGCTCGATGCGCGTAGCCATCCGGGGCGGCGACGAGAATCGGTTCACCCTGGCCACCGCAAGACCCCCGTACACAGACTGGAGTCTTCAGGACTTCGGTGAAGTGATCCCGTCACCGTTTCTTGTGGAAGTCGGCGGTGCCGAATACGTGATCGGCCGACAACACGTGCGCGGTCCAGGCGGTCCGGACGATCCAGGCGATCCGGCGGTCCGCGACCACATTGTCGACAGGCGGACGAGCATCTGGCGGGTGGAGAGCGGCGGAATCGTCCATGTCCTGGATCTGCCTTCCGGGGGCGACACCTCCTATGCGGGAGTCGTCCAGCAGGAAGACGGATCGCTGCTGATCAGCTACTATTCGCAGCACGAGGTGGAGATAGGTGAGAAACACTATCTCTACCCAGCCAACATATATATGGTCCGGGTCAGGCTGTGAGCCCGAATGAGGTGACGCCATGAACACGAACAGGGTCCTCGATCCACGTACATGGTTATTAAGACCGGAGTTTTCATGCCCCTGAGCGCCATACGAGAAGGAGAGCGGTTCACCGACAAGGAAACCGAACGTATCCTCCGTTGCTTTCAGCGTGATGGATACTACGCCTTCGGCAGGTTGCTGGAAGACGAGGAATTGGAAGCCCTGCGCTCCGATATGCAGCGCAAGTGGGACGACCCCCGCATGCACGAACCGGCGCGGGACCAGATCCGCGGGCACAGCCTGATGCGCATGTTCGAGTACTCCTACGCCTTTCGCGACCTGATCGTCCGCGAACCCTTCGCCAGCCTGGCGGAAGCAATACTCGGCGACGACTGTCACTGCATGTCCCAGAACGCGCTGTACACGCCGCCCAATCCCAAGGCCGTCGAGGACGGTCCCGGGGGATGGCACCTGGACGACCTGGTCCATTTTCCGCTGCCCGATGGCGTGCCGCGTCACGACCCCGCCGTGCCCCCGCCCTGTTTCGTCATGCAGGTCTTCACGCCGCTGACCGACGTGGAAGCGGTTCGATACGGTCCGACCCAGGTCGTTCCCGGCAGCCATTTCGCGGGACGCCAGCCGCACCTTCCGCATGAACAGGATCGTCCGGAATTCGAAGGCAGGGGCCCCCACTCCTTCCTCGTCCGGAAGGGCGACGCCTACATGTTCAATAACCAGGTCTGGCACCGTGGAGCGCCGAACGCATCCGACCGTACCCGGCTCATGGCCGGCGTCACGTACAGCAAGCGGTTCGTCTCCCAGAAATTCCATCCCTTCATCGACTACCGCATGCCCGGCCACGTGTGGGCCGAAGCTTCGCCCCGCCTGCAGCGCATGCTGGGTCGGCACAGCAAAGGAGCCTACGGCTGATGGCTGACGAGTCAACGCAGTCCGATGAGTTCGCGGGGCGCACCGCCCTGGTAACCGGCGGTTCCCGTGGAATCGGGCGATCCACGTGCGTCATGCTGGCGAAACACGGTGCCCGGGTGGCGATCAACTACACGCGCGACGAGGAAGCGGCAAAAACGGCCCTCGGCATGGTGGAGGAAACCGGCGCCGAAGGCATGATCGTCAGGGCGGACGTATCATCCGAAGGCGATGTGAACCGCATGGCTACGGAAGTGCGATCGCGCCTGGGACCCGTCGACCTTCTGGTCAACAACGCGGGTATCGCGAAAAACCAGTCCCACGCGGAGCTCGCCTTCGCGGACTGGAAACGCATGTTCGAGGTGAACGTGGACGGGGTGTTCCTGGCGACCTGGGCGGTGAAGGACGAGATGATCGCCCGTGGATTCGGACGCATCGTCAACGTGGCCTCGCTCGCCGGCATCATACTGAAGAAAGACATGATCCACTACGCCACCACCAAGGCGGCGGTCATTTCCATGACGCGGCACTGCGCGGAAGCCTTCGCGCCCCACAACGTCCGGGTGAACTGCGTGGCCCCCGGGCTGACCGATACCGACCTGGCCGGATCAGGCAACCCGGGTATGATCGACCGGCTCATCGCCTCCACCCCCATGGGCCGCATGGCCCTGCCCGGAGAGATGGCTTCGGTGATCCGTTTTCTGCTCTCGGAGGATTCCAGCTTCGTGACCGGCCAGACGGTCGTGGCTTGCGGCGGCCGAAGCTGAACGGTCCGTAACCTGAAACCGAGACGGCCGGAGCTTAAGCCCTTCCTACCGATTTTCGATCAGCTGGTCCACCACGGCCGGGTCCGCCAGCGTCGTCGTATCGCCGATCTGGTCCAGTTCGTTGGTGGCGATCTTCCGCAGGATGCGGCGCATGATCTTTCCGGAGCGCGTCTTCGGCAGGGCCGGAGCCCAGTGGATCACGTCGGGCGTGGCGATGGGACCGATGATGGAGCGCACCTGTTTCTTCAGGTCGCCGCGCAGGTCTTCTGAGTATTCCTCGCCCACGTTAAGCGTCACGTAGGCATATATCCCCTGCCCCTTGATCTCGTGAGGGAACCCCACGACAGCCGCTTCGGCCACCGATCCGTGGGCCACCAGGGCACTTTCCACCTCGGCGGTACCCATACGGTGGCCCGACACGTTGATGACGTCGTCCACCCGCCCCGTGATCCAGTAGTAACCGTCCTCGTCCCGCCGGCAGCCGTCCCCGGTGAAGTAATACCCCTTGTACTGTTGGAAATAGGTGTCCTCGAACCGCTGGTGGTCCCCGTATATTGTGCGCATCTGCCCGGGCCAGGGTTCCTTGATAGCCAGCACGCCCATGATCCCGTTGCCCTCCAGTTCCCTGCCGCTCTCGCCGTCGAGCAGCACGGGTTTCACCCCGAAGAAGGGCAGGGTCGCCGAACCCGGTTTGGTGGGTATGGCGCCCGGCAGCGGGGAGATCATGATCCCGCCGGTCTCCGTCTGCCACCAGGTGTCCACGATCGGGCATCGCTCCTTGCCCACGTTCACGTGGTACCATCGCCAGGCCTCGGGATTGATCGGCTCGCCCACCGTGCCCAGGAGCTTCAGGGTGGGCATGGGATGCCGGGCGGGCCATACCTCGCCCTCCCTGGCCAGTGCTCGGATGGCGGTCGGCGCCGTGTAGAACTGGTGGACGCCGTACTTTTCGATGATCTCCCAGCAACGATCCGGCGCAGGGTAGGTCGGAATGCCTTCGAACATGATCGTCGTGGCCCCGTTGCCCAGGGGACCGTAGATGATATAGGAATGCCCCGTAACCCAGCCGATGTCCGCCCCGCAGAAGTAGATGTCGCCGTCATGATAATCGAACACGTAGCGGTGGGTGATCCCGGTGTAGACCATGTACCCGCCGACGGCGTGCTGCACGCCCTTCGGCTTGCCCGTGGACCCGGAGGTGTAAAGGATGAACAGGGGGGCCTCCGCGTCCATTTCCTCGCAGGGACAGTCTGCATCGGCATCGGCCATCTGTTCATGCCACCAGAAATCCCGGCCTTCCCGCATGGGAAACTGAAAGTCGGGATCGTCCTTGACCCGGTCGACCACGATGCAGGTGGTGACCGGCTCCCCCATCTCCTTCTCCGCCGAGGCCATGGCTTCGTCGGCTACCGGCTTCATGAAGACCGGCTTGTCGCCGCGATGGGTCCCGTTGGTCGTGATGACGGTCCTGCAGGTCGAATCCACGATGCGATCCGATAGCGAGTCGGCCGAGAACCCGCCGAACACGATGGAATGGACCGCGCCGATGCGGGCGCAGGCCAGCATGGCGACCGCCAATTCGGGGATCATGGGCAAGTAGATGGATACCCGGTCGCCCTTCCCTACGCCCCGCTTTCTAAGCACGTTGGCAAACTTGCAGACCTGCTCGTGCAGTTCACGGTAGGTGAGCCGGGCGTCCTCGCCCGGTTCGTTTCCTTCCCAGATGATGGCCGTCTGGTCGCCCCGCGTCTCGAGATGGCGGTCGATGCAGTTGTACACGATATTCGTCCTGCCGCCTTCGAACCATTTGATGGATACGGGTCCCTTCCTGATATCGTAGTTGTACGACCTGATGCGGTCCCATTTCCTGAACCAGTGGAACGATTCCGCCTGCTCGGCCCAGAAAGCCTCGGGGTCTGCGGCGGACCGTTCATACTCCCGCCGGTACTCCTCCAGGCTCTTCAGATGCGCTTTTTCGCGAAAGGATTCATTGGGCTGATACATGTCGGCCATGTTCGGTCTCCGGTCTGCGGGTTATGCCTATGGGTTATGCCTTGCGCAACTGTTGTCGAAAAAGCTCCGGTTTCCCGGTTCGTCTGATACGGGCCGGATCCGCGTCTTCGAATCAGATGCGGTTCACCGCGCCACATCCACTTCGACACGGTCCCCGGGCGCCACGCCCAGGATTTGGGCCGCGTTGCCGCCGTTGACAGCGATTTCGAGCAGTCCCGCGCTGTCCAGGATCGCCATGGCCGCGCCTTCGGCAGCCTCGTCGTAGGATGCGCTGACCCGGTCCAGCGTGAGGTTAGACAACGTGATCCTGAACCGCTTCTCCCGGGTCGTCTCCAGGAAGAGGCTATCTTCGATATCCGTTATTATATTGCCATAGTGGTCTATATGCAATACGTGACCCACGATCCCGCCTTCGCGAACCGTTGGGCCGGTTATGGACCCGCCGTGGAAATCGTCGATTTCGGGGCCGAAAGCGGTGATTGGCGTGCCAAGTGCGAGATGAGCAGCCACGGGGGCGAAGACGTCCCGCCCGTGAAACGTATTGCTGATTCCTGGGAGCATGTACCCGGTCTCTGTCACGGAAACGACACGGTGATCGGACTCCCTGGCGTACACGTGGGCGAAGACGCCGTTGTCCGGACCGACGAAGCGATACCGGGGTGTTTCCACGATCAGGGCCCGCCTCTCGCCGCCCACGCCGGGATCGACGACGGCCACGTGCACCGTGCCGTCCGGAAAGTATGAATAGGCGGTGCGCAGGATGAAGGCGCCTTCTTCGATCCGCTGGGCAGCGATTCCATGGGACAGATCGACGATCCGGGCCTCCGGGCATATGCACAGGATGACCCCCTTCATGGTGCCCACGAATGCGTCGCGGTGGCCGAAGTCGGTAAGGAGCGTGATCACGGACATGGCTTGGCTTTTTTCTCGTCCGGCAATGCGGCGTCTGCGCACGATCCCGATTCGCCGGCCAGCCTGGACTCTCCCGGCTGCCTGGTCTCTCCGAACGCTCCGGCCTCTCCGGACTGCCCGATCTGGCCGACAAGGATATTCCGCGGCAGGTCGGCGCTGACCGGGCTTCCGTCAAAATCGCCATAGGCCTGCACGATTTCCAATCCGGCCCGGGCCATCATCTCGCCGAGTTCGTCCAGTGTATACATCCGCACGGATTCGTCGTAGCTTCGTTCCGCGCCGTCTTCTCTGATCCGCACCTGCTTATTGATGCGCACGTGACCACCCGTCTCGGACGGATCCCCAGAGATCCAGCGCCTCTGTTCGACTTCCATGCCCTCCACGGTGCGGCTGTCCGCCGGGACAAACGTGGAGATGACGTATTCGCGGTTCAGGTAATCCATGAGGAAACGGCCGCCGGGACGCAACGACCGCGTGATGGCATCCAAAACACGCGCGTTCTCCCTGTCCTCCTGGAAGTAACCGAAGCTGGTGAAGAAATTCACGACGAGATCGAAGGCGGAGACTCCGGGCGGATCGCGCATGTCGCCCTGGATGAAAGTGATGTCCAGCCCTTCTTCCGCTGTACGGCGACGTGCCCTTTCAAGCAATTCTTCCGATAGGTCAAGTCCAGTTACCCGGTAACCGCGCCGGGCGAGTTCGAGGCTGTGACGGCCGTCGCCGCAACCGAGGTCCAGAACTTCGCACGACGGAGGTATGTCCATGTTGTCGACGAGGAAATCGACCTGGCGGTGCGCCTCTTCGTCGTTTCGATGGGGATACACCCGCAGGTAGTCGTAACGAAAGGCGGTCTTGTACCAGTCGGATGCCGGACTGCGATGAGAAGCCATGACCACCTGCCGTATTTACGGATTTACGGGTTCTTGAAACGACGAATTTTCAATATACAACGCAGTGGTTCCTCGTCAATCCGTGATTGCCGGTCCGCCCGGTACCACGGCGCTTTCTGTTGACAACAGGTACTCATACGTTTAGTTTTCCCATGTTGACTCACGGCCGCGGCGCCAGGTTTAACGTCCCGGCCCTGACTGGAGTATGCCATGGCCGGCAAAGACAGGCGGGCAAACGGTTCCGAGCCGGATGACGCGGAATTCGAAAAGCTGCTCGACGAAATGGACGAACTGGGACGGCAAGCCGATGCCCTGCGCGCGAAGGTGAATAATCTCATCGACGAGATGCGGCAGAACGACGTCACTGCGGACGAGGAAGGCACAGCGGGCGACCTCGCAGTAGACGCGGGGGATGTCTCGGCGAGCGAGGAATCGGGCGACGCACCGGACGAACAAGAAAAAGCGGACGGCATCCCGGCAGGCGAGGGCGAGGAGGGAAACGAGGCCGGAGATGGAGACGTCGCTGTGGATACGGACAACGCGGAGGGCAAATCGGGCGGAGAAAGCCTTGGACGAGCAAGCGGACCAAATTAGAAGTGAAACGAGTTGACAAATTGAAGACATGTAGGCATAATTCGCTATGAGGAATGGGTAAGTCCAATCTCGTTGATGAATAAGAGTAATAATCGTAGTGATTGTAGAGGCTCAGTATGATGGCTACACAGGAAATTGAAAGTGCCAATCATATCATAAGCAAAATCGACGAGTTTCCTGATTACTTTTTAAGACAATACAGTAATGTTCAAAATGAAGCGTTACTTTCAAAAAAACTTGAATACACCGTTCGGTCGTTTAACAAGAGACTGGAAATCGCATATGAGATCTCTCATGATTTTATAGAATTCTTAAAGCAAGATGGAATAATCGATCCAGAGCAGCCGTTAGTCGGGTGTGTGCAAGAGTACGAAAAGGTTTGCTCTGAACTCTATCTATATTTCAACCAAATCCCCTCAGACTCTTTTCATTTCCCGCATATCGTTGAAAGATTAACAAAAATACTAAAAGACTATGCTGGTAAATTCCAGGATTTACGCTGGGAGGTTATGATCCATAACGGGCTTCTTGCACCTCGGCATACAAATACATTTTCAGGTGGAGATGAGTTTGAGCAAATTTTAAAACAACGAAATTAACATGAATTACCCCTTCGACGTTCCATCCGAATTCGTAGAACCAGATGATTCCTTCCTTGAGCAACACCAAAAACTTCCCTCGTCTTTAAAACAAAATTTCCAAAGATTGTTAGATCAATTCAGAAATCACCGTTTAACACCCGGTCGCAGATTAAAAAAAATCGGTCCTAATCTGTTCTCGGTAAGATTAAACAGAAAATACCGTTTCGTATATGAATTGCTTTATATAGATGGAAAAGCTGTTGGAAGGCCTCTGGCCGTAGGAAACCATGATGAAACATACGACTCGGCAAGTCGGGTTTAATCAATGAAACGTGTTTCCCCCGTCCTCCCGGTCATAACCAACTAGACTAACATCGGGTTTGGCCGTTGGTCTTCTATTGTGTGGACTCATCATCTCGAACGGGTTTTAATCTCACACCGCGCCAGCCAGGCCGCGTAACCTCTCGTACACGCCGAATGCCTCTTCTCTTGCGGGTATGGAGTACGTCGCCCCGCGGCCTCGAACCTTGAGGCCGGCCATGACGGTGCCAAGACGGGCGGATTCAACGGCGCTCATGCCATGGGTCAGTCCGTACAGCAGCCCACCGTTGAAGACGTCCCCGGCCCCCGACGTATCAGACACGTGTTCAGGGACGTAGGCTCGGAGTTCGTGGATTTCGTCGTCCAGCCCGAGCACGGCGCCTTCCGCGCCGCATTTCACCGCGACCATCTTCACACCCATTTCACGAGCTTGACCGATCACCGCGCGGGCATCGTTCGTACCGAATAGGGCTTCGCTCTCCTCCGGCGCGCTGGGCAGGAGGATATCCACGTAGGGGATGATCTCGTCCAGTGCCTCTCTGGCTTCCTCCAGGGACCACAGGCCGAGCCTCAGGTTCGTGTCAAAGGCCGTCGCGACGTTTCTTTCCCGCGAAACGCGGAAGGCCTCCAGCACGGCCGCCCGGCTGCTCTTCGATATGGCCTGGGTGATTCCGCTGGCATAGACGACTTTCGCGCTTCCGATGTAATCCGGATCGATGTCGGACGGTTCGAGGAAGCTCGCGGCGCTGCCTGCCCGGTAGTAGGTGAATTCCCGTTCGCCACCCGGAAGGATGGAGATGAAGTAGAGTCCGTTGGGCCGGTCCAGCGCGGTAGCGCAACGCAGGTCGATGCCCTCCGACCGCCACGCCCCGGTCAGGAAATCCTGGAAGGGGTCGTTGCCGACGTGCGTGACGTACCCGGTCTTGGCGCCCAGGCGGGAGGCCGCCACGAGCATGTTCATGGTGTCGCCGGCGAAGGTGCGGGTGTAGGTATCTGTGCTGGCGAGGGGCCCTTCGCAGAACATCTCGATCATGCACTCGCCGATCGAGATGATGTCCAGTTTGGAAGGGCTGTCGGTTATGCCCACGGCGGATCTTACCTCTTCAAACTCACGGCCACCCCGTCCCGCAAGGGGATAATCGTCGTCCAGACCTCGTCGGTACCATAGGCCTTCCTGTTGTATTCCTGGATGGCCGAGGTCCAGCGGTCGTCGGAAGGCTGCGTCACGCGTCCGCTCCAGAGCACGTTGTCGGTGATCAACAGGCCACCCCGGCGGATGCGCGGCAGCGCCAGGTCGAACACGCGGGGATAGTCGTGCTTGTCCACGTCGTTGAAGATCAGGTCGAAGCTGCCCTCGGTCTGCTCCAGCAGTTCCAGCGCGTCGCCCACCTGGATCACGACGCGGTCCGCCACGCCGGCGCGCTCGATGAACCTTCGGGCCTGGTTGGCGTTCTGCTCGCTGCCGTCGGAGTAGTAAATCCTGCCTTCCGGACCCACCGCCCGGGCGAGCCAGATGGTTGAATAGCCAATGGCCGAACCCATCTCGAACACGCGGCGCGCGCCGCTTAACACGGCCATCTGATGCAGCACGCGGCCGACCAGGGGGCCGACGATAGGTATCCGCTCCGCATTCGCCTTTTCTTCCATTTCGGTGAGGACCTCGTCCCTTTCGGGCATCAGGTCCGTCAGATAGCCGTCCAGCGCTTCCGAGAGTACGTTGGGCATTGGGTTGTTGCTCCTGCTGTTGCGGGCCATGGTATTTCAAAGCTCCGTGGTGTCGAATCAGAAGATCTCGACCTTAACATACCTGCCGGGATTGGATTTCAGATCAACGACGAGTTCGTCCAGGTTGGTCACCAGGCGGTCCATCTTGACGAACACGCGGTCGACGTCGTCGTACAGCGTCTCATCCAGGAGCAGCTTGCCGAGTGTTCCCTCGCCCCGGTCCATCCGGGCGAGAATGTTATCCAGCGATGTATTCGTGGACTGCAGGCCGTTCACCAGGGTCTTCAACTGGCCCGAAGTGCTTTCCAGGTTGTCCAGGGTGTTCGAAACCTTGGACCGTTCGGTCTCGCTCAGGTTCTTCGCGTTGACCACCAGCGAGTCCATGTTCGTCAGGACCCGGTTGAACTGCGCGCTCTCGCGTTTAATGGTCTCCTGCAGTTCGACGGTCAGGTCGTGCATAGCCGCAAGACTGCTCATTACCGACTTATCCCGACCGGGGTCCAGGAGCAGGTTGGCGTTTTTCAGCAGGTCGCGCACGTTCACGGTAACGGAATCGACCTGGGTGAACATGTCGGAAATCCCCGGCGCGGACGTACCCTCGATAGTGCCCCCCGGCGGAATCATCGTCGTACTGACGCCCTTGCGGATGTTGATGGATTTCTCGCCCATGACGCTGCGCGAAATCACTTCCACCTGCGAATCCTCGGGGATCTCGTAGGGCTCGTCGATACGCAGGGTGACGATGGGTGTCAGGTCGTCGAGCGTCACGGCCTCGACTTTGCCGATGCGCACGCCGCCTACGAGGATCGGATCGGTGGATTTCACCCCTACGGCGCTGCTCAAACGTACCTCGACCAGGTAGGTATCTCCCGTTACGCGCCATTCTTTCAGATAGAACAGGCCCCAGACGAATATGATGATCGCCAGGAGAAATACCATGCCCAGTTTCGCTTCGTCGGGCAGCAGACTGTTTTTCTGGTACGTCACGTCGAACCTCCTGGTTTACAGGATCGTCCTGGCCAGCAGATAGTCCAGGCACAGAATCAATATGCACGACACCACCACGGTATTGGTGGTCGCCTGGCCCACACCTTCCGCGCCTGAGCCCGGTTTCACCTTGAAACCCTGGTAGCAGGCGATGGTGGTGATTGTTATCCCGAAGCAGAAGGCCTTGGACAGCCCGAAGAATGCGTCCTTGGTCCGGAAGAACTCCCGCATGCCCCGTTCGAAATCGGGGATGCTCACCTGCATCCGGTCGATGGCCGCGACCATGCCAGACAGCACCCCGATCAGGTCGGCGAACACCACGAGGACCGGCAGCATGAACATGCCGGCGATGATGCGGGGGATCGCCAGGTAGACGATGGGGTTCATCGCCATCACCTCGTAGGCGTCGATCTGCTCGGTCACCCGCATCGTGCCGAGTTCGGCCGCGATGGTGGCGCCCACCCGTCCCGACAGCACCAGGGCGCCGAGTACAGGCGCGAGTTCGAGGACCACCGATGAAAGGACGACGCTGCCCACGAGGTAGGCGGGTACGTACCCCTGGAATTGGTACCCGGTCTGCACGGCGGTCACGAGGCCGGCGAAGAAGGCGATGATCAGGACGATCGGCATGGAATGGATGCCGATCTCGAACATCTGGTGGACCATCAGCCCCCAGTACGTCCTGATCCGCGGCAGGTTCCGGACGACTTCGACCATCATCATGCCGAAGTCGCCGATATTCGTCAGCGCCCAGAGAACGCGTCTGCCAAGGAAGGAAAAGAAGGAGGTCATGGTCGGCTAAAGCGCGATGAGCGGGGCGATGACCAAAGACACCACCGACATCAGCTTGATCAATATGTTCAGCGAGGGGCCGGACGTGTCCTTGAAGGGATCGCCCACGGTGTCTCCCACGACAGCGGCCTTGTGGGCCTCCGAACCCTTCCCGTACCGAACGCCGTCGATGGTCAGTCCCTCTTCGATCATCTTCTTCGCGTTATCCCAGGCACCGCCCGAATTAGCCTGGAAGATGGCCATGAGCACGCCGCACACGGTGACGCCGGCCAGCAGGCCGCCCAGGGTCTCCGGACCGAAGATGAAACCCACGGCGACGGGCGTCAGCACGGCCAGCAGGCCGGGAAGCACCATGCGCCGTATGGCCGCCTTGGTAGAGATCTCCACGCAGCGGGCGTATTCGGGTTTTCCACTCGCCGCCTCGAAGACGTCTCGGTCCTCCTTCGTCCAATCCCCTTCCGCCACCCCGTCGTTCTTCTTCATTACCGACAGCGCGGCCTTTAGTTCCGGGATGGCATTGAACTGGCGCCGGACCTCTTCGATCATGGCCATGGCCGCCTGTCCCACGGCGTTCATTGCGAGCGCGGAGAAGAGGAAGGGCAACATGCCGCCCACGAAGAGTCCCGCCATCACGCGGGGATTGGCGATATCGATGCTCGAGATGCCCACCTGTACCATGTAGGCCGCGAACAACGCAAGCGCTGTAAGCGCCGCGGAGCCGATGGCGAATCCTTTGCCGATGGCCGCGGTCGTGTTGCCCACCGCGTCTAGCTTGTCGGTGCGCTGCCGGACTTCGGGGGGTAGCTCGGCCATCTCGGCCACGCCGCCCGCATTATCTGAAATTGGGCCATAGGCGTCCACCGCCAGCTGGATTCCCGTGTTGGACAGCATGCCCAGGGCCGCCATGGCGATCCCGTAAAGACCGGCGAAGTAATAGGCGCCCATGATGCCGGCGGCGATGATCAGGATGGGGATGGCCGTGGACTGCATGCCGATGCCCAGGCCGGCTATGATGTTGGTCGCCGTACCCGTCACGGACTGTCGCGCAATGGAGGTGACGGGGCCTTTGTGGGTACCCGTGTAGTGTTCGGTAATCAGACCGATGCCGAGTCCGGCCAACAGTCCGATTGTAGCCGCAATGAAAACCCCCAGGCTGGTGTAAGTCTCGCCGCCCAGGGTGAAGTCGCCGGGCAGCAGGTAGTCGATGAGCAGGTACATTACGGCGACCATGATCGCGGAGGATCCGAATTCGCCCTTGTTCAGGCCGGACTGGGGATTGCCGCCCTCCTTGACGGAGACCATGAATGTGCCGAGGATCGAGATGATGATGCCCGCGCCCGCGATAATCAGGGGCAGGGTGATGAAGATCGGATCGTAAACGCCCGCCACGAGGATGCCGGCGCCCAGTACCATGGAGCCGACGATGGAGCCCACGTAGGATTCGAAGAGATCGGCGCCCATCCCCGCCACGTCGCCTACATTGTCGCCCACGTTGTCGGCGATCGCGGCCGGATTCAGCGGATGGTCCTCGGGTATTCCCGCCTCGACCTTGCCCACCAGATCCGCGCCAACATCGGCCGCCTTCGTATAGATGCCACCGCCCACGCGGGCGAAGAGGGCGATCGAGGAAGCGCCCAGCGAGAAGCCGGAAATGACGTTCAGCACCCGGCCGATCCCGGACTCATCGATACCGAAGAGGCCCGTATAGAGGATGAACAGGCCGCCGAGACCCAGGACGCCCAGGCCCACGACGTTGAGCCCCATGACCGAACCGCCTGCAAAGGCCACGTGCAGCGCCCGGGCAAGGCCGGTCCGCGCCGCGTGGGTCGTCCGCGTATTGGCCCGGATGGCCACGCGCATGCCCAGGAATCCGGCCAGACCCGAAGCGAGCGCGCCGGTGACGAAGGACAGGGCGATGAGCGCACTCGATTCGACCTTGCCCATATTCGCCACGGCCAGCAGCACGGCAACGATCACGACGAAAATCGCCAGCACCCGGTACTCCGCCTTGAGAAAGGCCATGGCGCCCTCGGAAATGCTTGCGCCAATGGCTTTCATCTTATCCGTTCCCTCTTCCTGCCTGTTGATCCAGGACGTCCTCCAGATGGAGTAAATCAATCCCAACAGGCCCGCGCCGATCACACCATACATCAACTCGTTCATATTCCGAAACTTTCTCCTTTAAACCAGCTGGCTGAAAACCAGCCGGCTGAAAACCAGTTTGCTGAACACACAGAGGGCGGGTCTGAAAACCCGCCCCGTTTCTAACCTGCGTACATTTTTGGATTAAGCGCGAAGCATGCCGCAGCTCGTATGGCCTTGCGGCCCGCATGGCCGCGTCGCACCGGTTTCACCCTGTCAGCGCAAGTTGAATATGATCCGCTGCGCAACCCAGACGGCAACCGGCTGGTTGTTCTGGATCGCAGGCGTGTACTTCGTATTCTTCAAAGCCTCGACCGCCGCCTCGTCCAATCCCGCGCCGATCCCTCTGATGATCTGTGCGTCTCGCACGTTTCCCCTTTTGTCGATCAGGATCTTAACCCACACGGTGCCTTCGATGCCCGCTTTGCGAGCCAGTTCCGGATACTCGGGCGTTATGGGCGTGATGGGCTTTGGCTCGATCTCAAAAGCCACGAAGGCATCGGGAGGAGGCAGCGCCTCGTCCTCGATCCGGATGTTCTCTTCCTCCGGCGCCTCGATGATGATGTTCTCCTCCTCAATGTCCTGGATCACCGGAGCGATACTTTGGCTCATCTCGGTCTGGGTGGCGATCGTCATCTCGGCGGACACCTCGGCGTCATCAACGGGTTCAGGTATGCCGATGACCGGCCTCGAAGGCGCCTCCACCGGTACCTCCGGCATTTCCGGCGCGTCGGTCAGCGCCGGGGGCGGTCCCAGGTCGGCGTATTCCAGGATCCTTGTCGCGTAGACCCGGTTAGACTCCTGGATGTACCATACGGTCCAGTAGGTTCCCAGGGCAAGCATGTGCACGATAATGGCTGCTATGATGCCCCGTTTGGCATTCCGCTGATAGAAGAACTTGATGGGGGATTCTTTTTTCAGGGGGAAATGGTCGACGCTGAGCAGCGATCCGATCATGAGCCAAACACCTCCTCGTACTTATCCTGCTCCAGGACCGTGATACTGAACCGGTCGATGGCGCCAAGCTGAAGTTCGTCCATGACGTTGACCATCTGCTCGTAGGGACTCGTGCGCTGAATCATCACCAGGGTCACCAGCTTGGATTCGCCGTCGTGCGTGTCGGCGTTCTCCACCTCCTTCTCCTTGATGAATTCCTGGACGTCCGCCAGTTCCATTTCCACCGGCGTCATGTCCCGGCCGATCTGCCAGAACATGCGGTCGTCGTCCAGCATGTAGATCAGCAGCACGTTCGATTCCGCGATCTCGACCTTGTCGTCCTTGTCGGGCGGAATGTTGAGCTCCATGGTCTGCGGCGCCCTGAATACCGTGGTGACCATGAAGAAGATGAGCAGGAGGAATGCGATGTCCACCATGGGCGTCATGTCGATGAAAATCTGATCGCGGCCCTTTTTCTTTTTAGCGCCTTCCTTCTTTCTGTCGCTGGCTTTCTGAGTGCCCTGGACAGCTGCCATGTGTCATCACCTCCTTACCAGGTCGTGGTTGACCGGCCTCAAGCTGGTCGGACTGTCGTCCGAAGACTTGGTATCGTCCTCGAAGTTTGTCACCAGGTTGAACCGGGTGTTGTTCGTTTTCTGAAGGATCTCCATCATGTCGCTGATTACGCCGAACTCGGCATCTTTGTGCGCCTTGATGGCTATACGCAGGCGGGGGTTTCTTATGCGCGCCTCCACCAGTGCGTTCTCCATTTCCGCCAGCTCGATCCCTACTTCGGGCTGTGGCTCCAGCCGCCAGAACAACCGGTTTTCCGGTTTCGGTCCTACGGTCAGGATCACGACGTCCGATTCGGGCAGCTTGATGGCCGAATGGGACTCCGGAAGCTGGATGGGAATCGATTCCGGGGACTTGAACTGCGTCGTGGCCATGAAGAAGATGAGCAGCAGGAAGGCGATATCCACCATCGGCGTCATATCGATCATGACCGGCTTATGTTTTCCGTGCGCCATATAAAAGACTCCTTAACGCAACCCGATTAGGCCCGGCCAGTAAGAATAGCCAGGACTTCCTGTGCCACTTCGTCGACGGCGTAGGTGAACATGTCCACCTTGTTGACGAAGTAATTATACGCTACGATACCCATGATGGCCGCGGCCAGCCCGCCCGCCGTGTTGATCAGCGCTTCCGATATACCCAGAGCAAGCTGAATTGCGTCCGGCGCACCTTCATTAGCCATGGCGGCAAAGGCGCGGATCATACCGATCGTCGTACCGAGCAGCCCCACCAGCGTGGCGATTGTGGCAATGGTCTGCAACGCGATCAGGTTACGTTCGAGCAACGGCGTCTCGAGGGCGTTGGCTTCTTCAAAAGCCCGCTTGATCTCCTGCACCTGTCTGTCGCTCGTCAGGTTCTCGTCGGCAATGGTCTGGAACCGCTCGAGACCGGCGCGAAGCACGTTGGCCATGGTACCCTGTTGCGAGTTGCACAGGTTGACCGCGCGGGTGACGTCGTTGTTGCGGATCGCGCCCATGGCGTCTTTGAGAAACTCCACCTGCGACCGCTTGCCGCGCGCTTTTTTCAGCGTCAGCGAACGCTCTATGATGAAAGTGATGTCAAGCATGGTGAGCACCATGAGACCGATGACCACGGGTCCGCCGTCCTTTACGAACTGTGGCAGAAAGTACTCGAAAATGATCCATGAAACAATAAAGCAAAGGACGATGATGATCATGATAAAGGCGCCTGGCCGCATATCAAATTCTCCTTAAACTTTGTTGCGTTACGAATAGTGAATTAAAAACCAAGACAATCATCTCACCGTGATATAATCCCTGCCGGACAAACCCGGTACTGCTCATCCTGAAAGTGTCCTGTTCGAGTCGGCGGGACAAACGCCTTCCTTCACCACCACCTTTCCATCCGTGTCCTGTGTGTCGCCTGTAAACAGGCCTGGATCATGTAATTTGCAATCCGGAACTTCCCCGCCGTTCACGCGTGCCGGACCTGCCCGCGGACGAACGATCGTTCCTCAGCCTCCCTGCAGCTGTTCGTAGATCTCGCGCACGTTGTTCAACTGCTCCCGCGCCGTGCCGTTATTGGGGTCCAGCCGCAGGCATTCCCGGTAATGGCGGATCGCCGGCGCAAGCTGTTGCGAATTCGTATAGGCCTGGGCGAGAAGAAGATGATAGGACGATTCGTCCGGTTTCAGTTCAACGGCTTTCCGCAGGCGGCCGATAGCGCCGGCGTAATCCTTGTTCAACACCCGGTCGAAACCCAGGCGGTAGTATGCCTCGTGGTCCGTAGGATCGATCTCCAGCACCCGGCGGAACGTCGTGCGCGCGTTGGCGAAATCCTCCAGGATGAGGTAGGCCGTTCCCAGGTATTTCAACGGTTGGAGAATGGTCGTCGGATCCGTCTCGCCTTCTTCGGCCCGCAGGTTCAGGGACTGGAGGAGCGCGTCCCGGGCCACCGTGCCGTCGTTGGCCACCAATCCCGTGATGCCCATGTTCAGATAGGCGGAATAGTTCGTGCTGTCATGGGCGACCTTGGCACGGTACATATCCAGCGAAGCGGCAAAGATCGCCTGCCGCTGGTCTCTCTCCACCTCGCGGGATTCGACGTAAAGCTCCCTGCCGAGGTTGTAGTATACGTTACTCAGTGTGATCCTTTCGCGCTCGTCCGCCGCCGCCTGCAACGCCGGTTCCAGCACGGCTTTTACGGCCGATACGGCCTGCGCGTACTGGCCCTGCTTGATGAACGAACGTCCGTAGTACGCGTAAGGATTCTGGTCGGTGGGATTGACCCTGATGGCCTCTTCAAGATACGGAATGGCATCGGCGAACTTTTCCTGGTCGAATAAGACAAGCGCCAGTTGGATGTAGGGCTTCTCTGACGTCCCGTCCAATTCTATGGATTTCTTCAGATTGTCGATGCCTTCGTCGTACTGGCCCACTTCCGGTTGCGTCTGTACCCAGCCCAGGCTGAAATGCAGCGCCGCGTTGCCCTCGTTCTGCATCAGGGCTTCCCTGTAGGCGTTGACCGCATCCATGTACCGGCCTTCGGCGACCAACCCGTCGCCCATCGGCAGATAGGCCTTGACCTTGCCCGGGTCCAGTTCGACGGTCTTCATGTAGTGGGGTACGGCCATCTTTATCCGCTGGGTCTTGTTGAACGACTCGGCCAGCATGAAATAGGCTTCGGCGTTGGTCTGGTCCAGTGCCACGTATTGTTCGATCGGCTCGACGACGAGGGGATAGCGCTCTGCGACGAACTGGATATAGCCCTGCTGGTACCAGGCGTCCTTCAGGGTGGGATCGAGTTCGGTCGCTTTACGGAACCCGTCGTAGGACTCGTTCCACTGCCGCGCCTTGAAATGCAACTGGCCGATCCGGTAGTAGATCATGGCGGCGTCGGGGGAATCGGGCTCCATGGCGAGGGCCTGACGGTAGTTGGTGATCGCCAGCCCCCACACGTTCTGGGCCTCGTAGACGTCACCGAGCCCGCGCACGTAAAGCGAGTTCTGCGGATCAATGCTCTGCGCGCGGGTGAAGAGTACCATGGCGCTCTGGAGATCTTCCCGGGCGATGGCGAGCTGGCCGTCGGCGTAGAAAAATCTCGCGTCTTTCTCCTTGGTGCGCTTGAGCCCCTCCCTGATCGACTTCTCCGCTTCCTCGAACTGCCCCTTCCTGATCTCCTGCAAGCTCAATTCGAAGCGGGCGTCGTGATTCTTCTTCTGCTGGTCGACGGCGATCAGAAATTCGGAATGCGCTTCGTCGAGGCGTCCCTGCCGTTTGAGCGCCATACCGAGCAGGTAATGGGCTTCGTGGTTCTTCTTTCCGTTGCTGAGCACGTCCCGGAGTATGGTAACGGCTTCGTCGTAATTCCCGCCGTCGTAGGCTGCCTGGGCGGCGTCCACACTCTGCGCGTTCACGGCCGCCGGCGCGCCGGCCAGACCGACTAGCAGCAGCAAGCCAAGTACGAGCGAGGCACCCCGGTCTTTCCTGCGGTTCTCACCTGCGATCCACATGTTCGATTCCTCCCGATGCACTGAAAGTCTCGTTTTCAGGGCCTCATTGTCCGTTTGCTTTCGGCAATTTGTTATTCAGTAAAGTGCTCTTAATGAATCTGAACGCTCGAGCGCATGCGTGCTTGAGCCCTTATCCAATTACATCCAAATCTATTCAAAACCGGCAGTTACCCGGTATGCAATGACTCATTAGTCCAGTTTGACCGTTCGGACCGGCATGGTCGCCGGCACGACGCCCTGGTCTATGGCGATCTGCTGTCCCTTGACCGCCGTGAGAAAGGTTACGAATCCGGATACCAGGTTGACTTCCAGCGACGACCTCTTGAAGTAACACAGTACCAGGGGCCGCCGAAGCGGATACAACTTCTTGCCCTGTTTGTCCGGTTCATCAAGGAGCTTGTGCTGCGTGGGCAGCAAATAAGGTCCGCCTTCCTCTTCCGCGATCCGGATCGTCTTGTAATACGCCATCGTTTCGACGTCGGTCGTAATCAGAAGCCCAGTAATCCCGATCGTGCCCGGATACGCTCCCACGATACCCGCCAGGGCGGCCATCGTGCTGCAGGGATATACGCTGGCGCCGTACTCCGCGCCGTCGAGCACCATTTCCTTGAAAACCTCGTACGTGCCCGAATTACGGTCACGGACCAGGGGGCGGATCGCCATGTCCGCTCCACCGACTTCCCGCCAGTTCCTGATCTTTCCCGTGTAAATGTCCTTCAGTTGCCCCACGGTCAGATCATCGACGGGATTGTCGCCGTGGAGGATAACCGCCAGCGCGTCGTGGGCGACCGTGCGGGTTATGAAGTCCGGCTCCCCGGCAGAAAGTGCTTCGACCTCGGATTCGTTAGGCTCGCGGGACATGACCGCCAGCCGGCTTCTTCCCTCGGCGAGATCGACCAGTGCCTCGCGGGAGGTCGTCTTGCCTACGTCGATAAAGGACTCGTTATAGATCTGCTCGTACTTGACGGCCGAACTTTCAATGTACGGAAATGCTACCTCCGCGCTGGACACCTTGAGGTAACCCCGGGTAGCCGTTTCGTTCGGCTCACCGCAGCCCGTCATGAAAAAGAGAAGGGCCGCGCACATGCACGCTAGTCGGATTTGGACCCCGTGCCTCGCCATGAATCATCCTCAAGGATCGAGCGGGTCTCCTCGGCCTTCTTCTCCGCGTAGTAGGCGGACACGAACCGAAAGACGCCGTACAGAATGAGTACACTGCCGAATACCAGTCTCAGCTGTTCCGTCTGAATGAACACCCGCAGGAGTTGGCCGGTCAGAACCAGCACCCCGGATACGCACATGGCCAACGCGACCAGGTAGCCGAGAAACTGCCGAAATGACGTAATACGGATCATACGCGGGTGAGACGGAATCCACCGTGCGGGCGCTAACAGACATGGTTTTTCAAAGCTTCACCGGATGGTTCGATCGCCGAATCCCACCTCGTTCAGCCCCAGGTGAAACGACTTCGATCCAACTCGGACAAGCCGGAGAATGCTGGAATCCAATGGCCATAGTTCACTGAAGTTTCGATTCTAACTAAATAAGAACGGCAAACCCTGGTTGTCAAGGAAAAGTTACGGTCCACGCGTGATCATCAGGACGCGGTCAGATGACGGTTTCGTGAAGAATCAGGACCGCCGGCAATGCCCGGCAGAAGCCGCGCCGCACGGCGCGTCTTGTGGAGGCTCGGTCGCGGCAGTCGCAGGCCCGGTCACGGCCGGCCGTCTTCGCCTCTCTCACACAGTTCGATCAACACGCCTCCCGTGCTCCGGGGGTGAACGAAGGCGACACGGACGCCGCCCGCCCCGATTCGCGGCTCTTCATCGATCAAACGGTATCCACGGCCGCTCAGATTCTTCAGCGATTCCTCCACGTCGTCGACTTCAAGTGCTATATGATGGACGCCTTCCCCGCGCTTTTCGATGAAGCGGGCCACCGGACTCTCCGGGTCCGTCGCCTGCAGGAGTTCCACCTCGGTGTCGCCCGCGTCGAGGAAGGCCACGGTGACGCGGTCGCTTTCCACAGTCTCGCGGCCGTGCAATGGCAGCCCGAGGGCTTCGTGGTAGAGGCGGAGCGCCTCTTCAAGGTCGCGCACGGCGATCCCGATGTGTGCAATGCGCGCAGACTGTGCGGCCAGTGCGGACTGTGCGGACTGTGCGGACCGTGTGGATCTTCGCGGTAGTTCGCTCGACATGGACTTCCGTACCTCCTTCAAGCGGCCGGATGGGGCGGCGTCGCGGGCGTATCTGATGCCGTCAAGCGGCCGGATGGAGCGGCGTCGCGGGCGTATCTGATGCCGTCAAGCGGCCCGGCGTCATGGGCTGCGCTTCGGGCGACCACGTGGAATGTTCAGAAACGCTCGGGTCTGCGGTATTCGCCGAAGACGCCGCGGAGCGTATCGCAGATCTCTCCCAGGGTTGCCCGTTCACGAACGGCGTCGATGATAAGCGGCATCAGATTTTCTCCGGTACCGGCCGCCGATTCCAGCGCGTCGAGCGCTCGCGCCGCGCCGCGCCCGTCCCGCGTCTGTTTGAACGCCCGGACCCTTTCGATCTGCCTGGCCTCGATGGCGGGGTCGATGGGAAATGGCACCGGTCCCTCTTCCTCGGCGTCCGTGAAGCGGTTCACTCCGACGATGACCTGTTCTTCCCGTTCGATGGCCATCTGGTACGCATAGGCGCTGCGGCTGATTTCCTCCTGGGGGTAGCCCGCTTCGATAGCGCCCAGGGCGCCTCCCAGTTCGTCTATACGCTCCAGGTATGCCGTCGCCGCATTCTCGATTTCGCCGGTCAGTTTCTCCACAAAGTAGGATCCCGCAAAGGGGTCGACCGTGTCGGCCGCCCCGGTCTCGTGCGCGATGACCTGCTGTGTCCTCAGCGCCAGCGTCGCCGCCGATTCGGACGGCAGGGCAAGCGCTTCGTCGAGACTGTTGGTATGGAGGGATTGCGTGCCCCCGCACACCGCCGCCAGGGCCTGAAGCGCCACCCGCACGACGTTGTTCTCCGGTTGCTGCGCGGTCAGCGTTGATCCGCCGGTCTGGGTATGAAACCTGAGCTGCCATGACCGGGGATTTCTGGCCCCTACCCGTTCCCGCATGAGCCGGGCCCAGAGCCTCCGTGCCGCGCGGAACTTGGCCACCTCTTCAAAGAACTGGTTGTGGGCGTTGAAGAAGAAAGAAAGCTGCGGGGCGAACGCGTCGACGTCGACTCCGGCGTCCATTACCGCCTTAACGTATCCCAGCCCGTTGGCGAGGGTGAAGGCGACCTCCTGCACTGCGGTAGCGCCCGCTTCACGGATGTGATACCCGCTGATGCTGATGGGGTTCCACTTCGGCATGCTGCCCGCGCAGAAACGGATCAGGTCGGTGGCTAGGCGCAGTGAGGGTCCCGGCGGGTAGATGAAGGTGCCCCGGGCTATGTATTCTTTCAGGATGTCGTTCTGAACTGTGCCCGCGAGACGCTCCAGCGGGACACCGCGCTCCTCCGCCACAACCGCGTAGAGCGCCACCAGTACCGTGGCCGTGGCGTTGATGGTGAGCGAAGTGCTGACGGACTCCTGCGGGATTTCATCGAACAGGGTCCGCATGTCGTCGATGGTGGAGATCGCCACGCCCGTGCGTCCCACCTCGCCGGCCACCATGGGATGATCGGAATCGTAGCCGATCTGGGTGGGCAGGTCGAAGGCCACCGAAAGTCCGGTCTGTCCCTGGGAGAGCAGGTACCGGTAGCGGGCGTTGGTCTCTTCGGCCGAACCGAATCCCGCGTACTGACGCATCGTCCAGAGCCGGCCTCGGTACATGGTCGGGCGGATTCCCCGCGTAAAGGGGTACTGGCCGGGCAATCCGATATCGGCATCCGGATCGATGTCCGAGGTGTCCTCGGGCGTGTACAGCCTCTTCACGGGAATGCCGGAGCCGGTCTCGAACCGTTCGCGGCGTTCGGGCAGCCGCTCCAGCGCCGGCTTAAGCTTATTCTCTTCCCATTTCTTCCGGGCTGTTTCCAGAGTTTCCTTGCCAGCATCCATGACCGGTGAATCCGCGTTGTCTCAGGGTAGAAGAGTTGATGTCCGGGCCCTGAAATCTACACCGGATCCACCCGCAAGTCAACGTGTTTGGGGGGGGGCGGTGCGACCGGGTTTGGGGGGCGGCGCGCACGGGTTTGGGGGCAGCCCACCCGGGTATGGGCGGCGCGACCGGGTTTGGGGGGCGCCGCGCACGCGTCGTATGCCCCTACGACCCTGCGAGGCCCAACGCGTCCGCCTCGCCCTGCATGGCCTCGATGACGTTGGCGATGTGTTCGCCCAGATCGAGGCCCAGGCTCTCGGCTCCTTCGACGATGTCCTCGCGGGAAACGGCGCGGGCGAAGGCGACCGCCTTCATCTTCTTCCGCACGGATTTCACTTTCACTTCGTGCACGCTTCCGGAAGGCCGAACGAGCGCGACGGCGGTGATGAATCCAACGAGTTCGTCCACGGCGAAAAGCGTCTTGTCCATCAGACTGCGCCGCTCGAGACCGAGGTAGGTGGCATGGGACTTGATGGCGTAGATTACGTCCTCGGGGTAACCCTCTTCCTCCAGGATCTTTGCCCCGCGCATGGGATGGTCCTTTGGATCGGGCGTGGCTTCGTAGTCGAAATCGTGCAACAGGCCCACGTTGCCCCATTTCTCCTCGTCCTCGCCGTATTTCCTGGCGTAGTGCCGCATGGCGGCCTCCACCCCCAGGGCGTGTTTCTGCAGGCTGTCCGTCTTCGTATGCTCATGGAGCAAAGTCAGCGCGTCGTCGCGATTCAATTCGTTTCCCTTCCCTTCCTACCGGATCACGGCACGGCCGTAGTAGTAGGGCAGGGCCTGGGCGGAGGGACGGTAGGACCAGGCCAGGCGGGCCTTGCCGATGTTTGCCCCGGGACCGGCATCGGTCTCGTCGCCGTCGTAGATCACCAGGTTGAAGCCGATGGTCTCTCCCGCCGGCGGCGCGGCGCCACCGGGCATTTCGGACCAGGGGATGGCGGTCTCGATCACGTATCCGTAGTCGGTGAACCTGGACGCCACCCGCATGCCCGGCGCCGTCTTCTCGATAACGCCCTGCCGGGCGTCGGCGTCCCGGGCCGCCCTGGGCTCGCGGCCCGCTGTCGTCCCTGGAAAGATGCCTGCCTTGAACACCGTCAGCGTGTTGTCGCTCCGCCCGGACGGGTCGACGCAGATCTCCACGGCGTCCGATCGCCAGTGGCCCTTGACGTCGTCCGGGGCGATGTTGCAGACCACCGCGTCGTCCCGCACGTCCACGGCGACGTAAAGGTTCGCCCGGTCATAGGCGACGCGGAACACCGCGCTGCAGTCGTCATCGCCGCCCGGTAAGGATCCCGACCATATGTGGCCCGACGTAATGGCGTGGGTACCGATCCCCTCCCAGTCGGCGAGATCGCCGTCGATCCGCATGGGACCCTCGGCAACCGCCAGATCCAGGACAGGCAACACGTCGATCATGCCCCCCTCTTCAAGGATCCGACCCGACGTGTCGGCCGTCAGCCGCACCGGGTAGCTTCCCTGCGCCACGTGATCCGGCACGTCCACGGTGAATGGGACCATCGTCCGGTCCTGGCCCGCAACCTCAAAGTCCGCCTCCAGGGGATCGTCTGTCCACCCATCGGGAAGATCGAGCCTCACCCGGCCCGCCGCGCCCTCGGGAGTCCGGCTGGCTGCCTCTATCTCCAGGGTGCCCGTCATGCCTGACCCGATGGACAGCGCGGCCGGAAGCAGGCCCGCGACCCACGACACCTGGTGTTCCTCGGCCCAGCGGCGGTACCTGACGATGTCCGATCGGGGCACCATACCGATGGTCAGTGGCTCGGACGAAGGCGGCGGCCCCAGGACGATCCCGGGATCGCGCGGCCCCTCCAGGCCGCCCAGGAGGGTCTTCAAACCATCCGGCGACGGCGGCACAAGAGTCTTCACGAGCAGGAACGACTCCGCCCGGGCGCTGGCCGGAGGAAGCGTCGCCCTCCGATCGAAGCCCTGCGACCTGAAGTTGCGCAGGGCCAGGGACTTGATCTCCGCGTAGCTCAGGAACCGGCTCGGTGAGATATCGCCCGACGGTATGGAAATCGAACCCTCCCGACGGGTGTTGTAGTAGAGTTTAGCCGGCTGCCAGGTCCGCAGGAACTCATCGCCGATCTGTTCCGGGAAACGCCCGGGATCGGCAGCGGCGGAAAAGGCCTCCGTCGCGAGCCGGGCCGCGGCCTGGTGATGGCCGTGAGTGCCCGGTCCGGGCCACATGGTCACGATGACGTCCGGGCGGAGCAGGCGGACAAGCCGCACGATCCTGCCCAGTGTGTCCTCATGGCCCCAGACATCGTACGTGGCCTTGTCGCTCAGTGTGTAGAAGAAATCGGTCTTGTCCAGGAAATAGACCAGGTCCACCCCGTACTCGGCAGCAGACCGGCGTATCTCGGCCTCTCGCAGTATGCCCAGCGAGGGACCGAGTTCCCGCCCGATGGCATTGCCGCCGCCCTCACCCCGCGTGATGAGCACGATGCCCGCCTTTGCGCCGCCGTCCAGGACCTCGCGGGCAAAGGTGGCCGTTACGCCGCTTTCATCGTCGGGATGGGCGCCCACGTAGAGCAGGTCTACTTTCAGCAAGTGATCGGATCGCATCTGTTCTATGGACTGTGCGGAGACAGATCCGGATAGCAGCGGGAGAAGAAGGATCAGGCCGAACCATCTTCCCGTAAGGAAGCAAGCGCCACGCATCATTTCAAGTCGAATCGAAGGGAATGGGCGGAACCCGAAGTGAAGTCTAACCGCATCGAACCGTGGTCGTATACGCCCCGGTTGGACCGCGATCTCATTGCGATCTAGATACGTCCCATCCCGTAGTTGTGTCAAGGCTTTTGGTTTAACGACCACAATGAAACGGCCGCGGTGGAACGGCCGCGGTGGAACGGCCGCGTATGGGTTGATATCCGGACCGTTCGTATACATAATCATAATTAAGGCGCGGAATCACCCGATTGCGAACGAGCATATATCATGCAAGATCAAACCTGAGTACGAGTCTCTCGTCTCAACAATATGATGAACTACGAGGAGACTTTCCAACCAAACGGAGGATGTGCAACATGGGCGATCTTATTGCCGTTCATCCCGACTTCGACGGTGTCTGGCCCTTTGCCGCCGGCCACTTCCATACCCTATGGCCCGAAGCGGAATTCATACGCCTGACCCACGGGGACGAGCGTCCCCTCGGCGATGTCGCGATGGACGCGGGCCGGGTGAAGCGGCTGGCCGCTCTCGGTGTGCCGGTGACCGTCGCATGTCTGAAACGGTTCGGCGCGCTGCGTGAAGCGACTTTTCAGGGAGCCTGCGGCCGGGGGCCGGACGAGGATTGCGGCACGTACCTGGCCGGGGCCGGCGTCGCCGTTTACGACCATCCGAGCGAGGGTTTCTGGTCGCAGTCCGTGGCGGAATTCGGCCTGGCGCTGACGCTGTGCGGATTGCGCCGGATTCCCCAGTTGCATCGGCAGATTATCCACGACCAGGCGCCCTGGGACTACGAACCGCCTGGCGGCCGGGGCCGCCCGGGGGAAAGGGGCCAGCAGTTCGGCGACGATCCGGCCTTTGCCAACGGGACACTGGCCGGCAAACGGATGCGGATCGTGGGGGCCGGCAACATCGCCAGCAGGTTCGCGAGCTTCGCGTCGATGCTGGGCGCCGACGTGGCTGCCTGGGACCCCTACGCCTCCGAACCGGGCTTTCACCGTGCCGGTTCGCGCCGGGTCTACCACCTGGATCAATTGGTCTCGGACGCAGAGGTGTTCGCGCCCATGGTGCCGCTCACTGAATCAACGCACGGCGTGGTCACGGCCGGACACGTCGACGCGCTACCCCGCGGCTGCCTCGTGGTGCTGGTAACCCGGGCACTGGTCTGCGACATGGACGCGATCCGGCGGCGGGTCCTGGCCGACGAACTGAGCCTGGCGGCGGACGTGTGGAACGAAGAACCCCTGTCCCTGGACGATCCACTGCTCGGTCGCTTCAACGTCGTGCACACGCCGCACAACGCGGGGCGCACCATCGACGCGAACAGGTCCTGGGCGGAGAAACTGGCCGCGCAGTTCAGGCCGGGCTAAGGTTCCGCGCAGGGAGAATGGAACAGCATTTTAATACTGGTTTTTATTGACTGTTGACGTATATTAAGATGCATATAAGTATTTTAACAGATGTCGGCTCGCGCGGAGTGCAGGCGAACGCAGCGGACCGGACCTCTTCCACGGGCGATATTTCAAACAGAATGTCCCCCGTTGTCCTGGTATTAAGGTTAAAAGATGAAAGATAGAACTTCTGATTTCGATCCGGAAAAAGGTATTCCGGAGACCGAGGAAGAAGAAATAGACTACGACGCCCGGAATACGAAAGAACTATTGAAAAGCGGTTTTATTTCCAAAGCCGTATATGATGAAATACAAGTACAACTGATAAGGCGTAGGGAGGCGCTGAGCCGAGAGAAGTAGGACCTGGTTCGAGGAATCGTGATCGAATTCGGAGGTTCGCTGCCGATAGGGGTAGCGCTTTCGGTCCTGCACGCCACGCTGGTCTTCAGTGCCCGTTCCGTTCCAATGTTCCTGCCTTGACCTCAACCTTTCCGATCTCGTTTCCGAAGTACTGAATCATCCTCAGGGCTGCGTCCACCTCGTCCGACTGCACGAACTCCCATTGGTCTGATTCCTCGATGCCGCGCTCCGCCTCGATGCCGCGCTCCGCAAGGAGATTGCGGAATCGATCCGCCACCGCCCGCCCCCTGCTGCTCAAATCATACATCCAGAGATCGGGATCGGCGGGATCCATGCTGCTCCGCACCATGTGACCGCGTTCCAGTCCGCACATCGCGGATTTCGTGCTCGAATGCGCACAGTCCAGGTGCCTGGAAATGGCGCTCATGGGTAGCGCGCCTAATCGCTCAAGTGCAAACAGGGCCCGGATCCGGAGGATCGTCTCATCCCGGCGCTCCAGTTCGTCTTCGCGGTGGGACAGGAACCGGAAGGCCAGACGCTCCACCACTCCCAAAAAACGGCGTTCCAGTTCACTTCTGTGCCAATCGGACATGTGTCCACCTGTTCATGTAGATGAAATCTGTATCCGGTCGATGGACTCGAAATCCGGTACGGGTATGACAGGCAGGTTATCTGCCGATTGTCCCATTGCCGATTCGCCGCTCTATCTTTTCCACTGCGTGCAGCAGTTCGCGAACAAAAGTCCTCAAGTCTTTCATCTCGCGTTCAATCTTGAGTACGTGTGCCAGGATCGCCTCCTGGTTCTTCTCCAGCACGCGCATGTATTCGTACTTTTTCATCTGCTGTTCCACGCCTTGGTCCTCGCTTCCAGTTTGATGAGAAATACCGACTGCTTACAGTCACATCGGCATCATTTGCCTGATTACAGTTCTGCGCAGTAAACGTGCGTGGCGCCGGTGTCTGCCTATAACAAAAAGCCCCGGTATCACCCAGGGGCCCGGGGCTTGATGCTACCTGACCTGCATATGCACGGCCGTCGTCCGATGCTTACGTCGTCCGATGCTTAATGGTGGCAGGCTGCACGCCGCCTATAGTGGCCGTGTTTCCTGCTTGAAGCGGACGAGAATTCGTTCCAAGGTGCCTGGAACCGATGAGCTAGGCGGCTTCGTTTACATCGCATGGCTCCCATGAACGTTACCCAGCTCGATCGGATTGTTTGACAACTGCACAAATTGCACACACGCTAAGTGGTAGATATACGTTTATGACAACAATATCAAGAACAAGTATAGTAATGTCAATAGTAAATTACGTTATAACTGTTATTTCGTTAAATAGTAGTTTAATTTAAGGAGAGTAATAAAACAATGAAATACTCTGATTTGCGATTCTACAGGCTTTACTAGCTTCAAAAACAAGGAATGGTGATACTCTAGTGACCATTTAATCCATTTTAAGATAATATTGTTTATATATAACTTTTCTTTTTATACGTCGTTCTAACCTGACCAATCTCCAAATCCGGTATGGTTTTCCTTTTTCGAATGCACAGGTTTCAATAACCCGTACTGCCCTATACTGCTTGACATTGGCATCGTTTACGGCGTAGTTTATTCCGGAATTTGTTGCGAATGGAAATTGCTGGTCGGGGGCAGTCAAGAAACGAAATACAGGATGGGAATTGGCGACCGAAATGGTAAACAACGCCTCGATCAGGGAATCAATAAACGGAGGATAGCATCCCCGGATTCCTTCGTATCACCGGCCTGTTTAACTTAGGTGAGTGATCGTGCAGGTAAACAACCTGAGAGATCTTTCAGATCGCTTCGTGACCGTAGTGAGACAGTTGTGCCGTTTGACATACATCGCAAGACTGAATGAGTGGCAGGGGCTGGACATGACCGTGCCTCAGATCAAGACGTTGATTCTGATCGAGCACTTGGGGCCGCTCAGGATGGGCGCGATAGCCAGTTACCTGGGCAGCGGCCTTTCCACTACGACCACGATAGTGGATCGCCTGGTGAAAAAGCAGCTGGTTCAACGGGATTCGGATCCGAACGATCGAAGAGTCGTGATATGCGAACTGACTTCCAAGGGTCGGGATGCGACCGAGTTGTTCTGGGATCACCTGAAGACGAAAGCGCTGATGCTTTCCGATCAGTGGGAAGTGGATCAATTCGAAAAGGTCGTCCAGGCGCTTGAACTGATCTGGGGTACCGAGGAAGCGCTTCAATCGGCATCTGATTCCGCTCCGCCCATCGTCAGCCAATCTCCCGGCGCCAAGTCATCCGCGCTTTAATCACTTCCCGGCCAAACCGTCTCAAGTCCCCGGGAAAAAAGAAACCCCGACAACCCTTGGTTTGCGGAGGGTTTCGGGGATGTGGTGGAAAAAGCCGCGAGTGCTTACTACACTGACCGTATAGCGGTACGGGGAATCGAACCCCGGTTTGATGGCTGAGAACCACCCGTCCTAACCACTAGACGATACCGCCGCGTTGCTCTTGACGAAAATACCCCATTTACCGGCCATAGTCAAGTATCCGGGCCGGCTTTTATATCGCTTCGAAGACGTAAAATCCTCTACGGGCATGGCAAGAATGTGAACTGGGGGGCAGGGATTCGAACCCCGATTCCATGGTCCAGAGCCATGTGTCCTACCCTTGAACGACCCCCCATCGAACCGGCGTTTCGCAGGACAACTTCTCCCGTCGGCGCCGGGTATATTATAGGAATTTCACCGGGAAAATCAAGGGAAATCAGAAAGGCGGTTTCCTGTCCGGAACCTTGCCGGAACCCCTCCGGAACCCGTCCGGATCCCGTTCCGCGGGCAGCAGGGGCATTAGCACGCGCGGCTCGGACACGGCTTAAATACTGCTCAGACGCGTTCGTAGGGATCGAAAAGCCGCTCGTATTCGCGCAGGGCGTAGCGGTCCGTCATCCCCGCGATATAATCGCAGACCCGGCGCTCTAGCGGTTCGTCTTCGGGGTATTTCCGGTCGGTCGGCGGCATTTGCCTTGCATCGGCCATGTACTCTTTGAAAAGGCTTTCGACGAAGCGGGTCGCCTTGCGTGACATGCGGATGAGCCGGTAGTGCCTGTAAAAGTTCTCTTTCAAAAACGACCTGAGCTGACTGTTCTTCTCTGACATGCCGGGGCTGTAGTCCACCACTGGGAAATCCAGCCGGCGAACCTCGTCCGGGGACTTCACGCCGTGGCGTTCCAGGTTCCGATGCGTCGTCTGGACGACGTCGATGATCTGCTGGTTGATCAGCGCCCGTATGATCTGGTACCGCTGCCGCGTGGAATCCAAATTCCGAACCTTTTCCACTTCCTCGCGAATCGCACCGTCCCATACGTCCAGTTCGGACAGCTGATCGAGACTGAGTATGCCCGCGCTGACGCCATCGTCGAGGTCGTGGGAATTGTACGCGATCTCGTCGGCGAGGTTGGCGATCTGGGCTTCCACGGAAGCGTACTGCCCGGGCTGGAAGTCGTTTAAGTCGAACCCGTGCGGCGCGTTGTGCTTGGCGATGCCTTCCCGCGTCTCCCAGGTCAGGTTCAGTCCGGGGAAAGCGGGATAACGCCATTCGAGCTGGTCGATGACCCGAAGGCTCTGCCGGTTGTGCTGGAATCCCCCGTGATCCCGCATGAGAACGTTCAGGGCTTCTTCTCCGCAGTGGCCAAAGGGAGGATGACCCAGGTCGTGGGCCAGGGCAATGGCCGCGGCAAGGTCCTGGTTCGCCCCCAGGTTCCGCGCGATCGTTTCCGACACGCCGGCCGTTTCCATGGTGTGGGTCAGGCGCGTGCGATAGTGATCTCCCTCGTGGTACACGAAGACCTGCGTCTTGTATTCCAGCCGCCGGAAGGCCTTCGAGTGAACGATGCGGTCGCGGTCCCGCTGAAACGGCGTACGCCACGGCGCTTCCTCCTCGGGATGACAGCGTCCCCGGAACGTTCCGCTTTTTTCGGCGTAAGACGCAAGCGTCTGCTCCTCCGCGTCCTCCAGCCGGTTTCTGTCAACGATCATCAGATGCTCTCCAAAGAGCACGATCCCCGTCAGGTTCCCGCGATCAATGCGCCGCCGAGGTCGATGTCCTGGAGCATGGTAGCATTGAAAGCGGCCTCGACCAGGCGGTGCTTCACTTCCTTATAGTCGGCGTCGTGCCACAGGTTCTCGAATTCCCAGGGGTCGTTCTCGAGGTCGAAGAGCTCGCCTTTGTCGTGGGTATGGTACATCACCAGCTTGTACCGTTCGTCCCGGTACATGGTGGCATAGCTCAGTGGCTCGGCGGATACGGCGTCGTAGTACTCGGAACGGACGAAAGACCTGTGAAATCCCGGATCCGCCTCCCCCTGCAGGATGGGCAGCAGGCTCCGGCCTTGAAAGGCCTTCGGCTGCTCTACGCCGGCCAGGTCGAGCATCGTTGCCGACATGTCGATCAACTCGACGAGCGCTTCGCTCCTGAGATCCGAACGCATCCGTCCGGGATGGGAGAAGATCAGCGGGACCCGCACCAGGCCTTCGTAAAACCGGCATCCTTTCCAAAGCAGGCCGTGGTCGCCCAGGCATTCGCCGTGGTCGCTGGTGAAGATGATCACGGTGTCGTCCCGTTGTCCAGTCCGTTCGAGCTCGCGCAGGATTCGGGCGAACTGGTCGTCTACCTGCCGGATCATGGCGTAGTAGAGGGCCTGCTGCTTTTTACCGTCGAAGGCGTCGGGATGCCTCGACTCCGACTGGAAGAATACGTCGCGCAACTCCTCCTGCCGGGCCAGGTCGCTGTCGCGGAAATTGGGGCCGGGCATATCGGCCGGATCGAACTGATCGGCGTAGACCCGGGGTGGGATCAACGGTTCGTGGGGACTGTAGGGATTGAGCGTCAGCATCCAGGGCATACCGGGGTCTCGGGGCTGGTTGATGAACTCCAGGGCGCATTCGGTAACCCAGGTCGTCTGGTGGAGTTCGGGCGGCACCCTGCCTTCGCTGAATCGCAGGGCGTCGAGGTCGCCGCCGCGTTCGCGTACCCAGTCGCCGTAATCATGGCCTTCCGGCCAGTCGTCCCGCGGCGCGTGGCTGAAGCGCCAGAACCGGTAGCCGTCGTCCATGCGGGGTTCTGTCCGCTTTCCCGCGCTCTGGAGGTGAAACTTGCCCGCCAGGCCGCAGTCATATCCGCTGTCTGCCAGCAATTTGGAGATCAGGGGAGGCGGATTCACAAAGGATCCGTTGCCGTTGCGGCAGTTGTGAATCCGCCCGGGGTACATGCCGGTCATGAAACTCGAGCGGCTGGGTGTGCAGATCGGACTCTGGCAGTACGCTCGCGTGAAAGCGACGCCTTCCTGCACCAGTCCGTCAAGCGCCGGCGTGCTCACGTGGGGATTACCGAGCGCGCCGATGGTGTCGAAACGCTGCTGATCCGTGCAGTACCAGAGTATGTTGGGGCGTGTGGGCATGTTGCTATGCACCCGCCGCCTTGAATCCTATTGGGCGGGCTGCGTGGTGGCTTCCTCTCCGCCCATGGATGCGTCCGAATCGCCGTCTTCCATTTCCTCTTCGCCCATGTCGCCTTCATCCATGTCGCCTTCGCCCATGTCGCCTTCACCTTCACCCATGTCGCCCTCGCCCATATCCATTTCCGGGGCGTCGGCGGCCATGACGTGCAACATATCGCCCACCGCGGCGCCGATTTCGGTCGCGGCATTTCCGCCGTTGATGGCGATCTGAAGCGTGCCGGACTCCTCGTCCATCCGGGCGAGCCAGGCGCCTTCGGCCACGTCGCCATAATCCACGACCATCGGCATGACGAGGGTCTGTTCGTTATGGGTTATCGAAATCCAGCCGTCCGAGGCGAAACCGGCTTCCGTCAACTGATCGCTCGTGGCGTTCGTATTGATGTTGGCGAATTCCTCGCTAATGCTGGAGACTTCGACGTTGATCATGGCAACGTCCGCTGCCATCTCCTCGGTTGCCGCCTCTTCCATGGCCGTTTCTTCGGTCTCGGCTCCGCCGCAGCCGTACAGACCGAACGCGCCGACCATACAGGCCAACAGGTATGATGTAAGTCGTTTCATGATCTTGTTCCTTTCACGTGGAAACCCGCATCGCGGATCAAGTGGTAGAAAAGGCACACAAATTGGTAGAGGTGGATCGGAATGTTCTGCTTTCCAGGACGTTCGGAATACATCTTTTCTTATGTATATTTCAATTTTAAAGTGTCCGCAACCACAATTCTCAAGAAATTGCGGCAAAACGCGTCAGCCGGCGGATCGCTCGGCGGCCGGTTCGGCGGAGGCGGCCTGCTCAGCGGAGGCGGCGAGATCCGCCCACTGCCTGCGCCCCACTTCCCTGACCCGGCCGTCGTCCCACTTTTCAAGGGGCCGGTAGGACGGGTGGCCCGGACGGTCCTGGCAGGGATTGTGCCGGGTGTTGTAGCAGCAGATGAGGCTCCACCGCGGGTCGTCGCTCTCGTTGGGATCCGACCTGTGTAGCACGTTCGCGTGGAAGAACAGCGCGGTCCCGGGCGACATTTCGCAATACACGTGGTCCAGGTGCTCCAGCGCGAGTTCCACCCGCTTCGGGTCGGCCCCCACCTGCGTACCGTACCGGCCGTGCTCGATCCTTCCCAGGCGGTGCGAACCCCGGATGACCTGGAGGCACCCGTTCGCCCTGTGGGCCCGGTCCACCGCGATGTAGCAACTGGCCATGTCGGGATACAGCGCCTGGTTGTGGTACCAGTAGCCGTAGTCCTGGTGCCACTCCCAGGCTCCGCCGACGCGGGGTTCCTTGACCATCATCTTGTAATGGTACAGGTAGATCTCGTCGCCCATGAGCCGTTCCATCGTGTCGACCATCCGCCGGCCGTGGCAGATAGCGTTGTAGATATCCTCGCGGTCCGTGTCCGACGTCAGCCACAACTTGCTTTCGCGGCCCTCGGTATCCTCGGCTGCGCGTACGAGCGAGGCCTTCTCCCCGTCGGTACGGCCGACACTGAGCAGGAGTTCCATTTCCTCCTCGTCGTAGAGGCCTTCCACCATCAGGTAGCCGTCTTCCCGGAATTGCCTTTCATGTTCTTCGGTTAGACGGAACATGGTATGCTCCCCGTTTGACCTTTGCGGTTTGCTCTAGATCTGCCCTTTGCGGATGTATCGGTCGACGGCATGCACGGCAATGCAACGCCTACGCCCCGATGCGGGCGCGGTGGCGCCGTTCGACGTGGTGCGCGACCGAGCGGCACACCCGGGAGATGCCCTCGCCGATGAGCGACTGGTCCAGGAAGCTGTAGCACAGTCGGAACTGGTTCGCTCCCCGGCCGTCGGTATAGAACGAAGGGCCGGCTACGTAGGCCACCTTTTCGTTTTCCACGGCCCAGGTCAGCATAGCGGTGGAATCGATCCCCTCGGGCGCGGTCAGCCACACGTAGAATCCCCCGTCCGGACGGGTCCAGGTCATGCCGGGCGGGGCATGTTCCGCGAGCGCTTCCAGGGTGACGTTGCGTTTGGCCTGGTAGAGCGCCCTGGACAGCACGATCTGGGAGTCCATCAATCCCTGGCGGCCGTATTCGTAGACGATGCGCTGCCCGAGGGTGCTGGAACACTGGTCGCTGCCCAGTTTCGCCTGGCACAACTGGTTGACCACGGCCGGCGGCGCCGCAATCCAGCCGAGGCGGATACCTGGCCCGAAGATTTTAGAGAAGGTGCTGACAAACAATACACCGTCGGGATTCAGCGCTTTGAGCGATGGAGGCGGCGGGTGATCGAAGTAGAGTTCCGCGTAGGCGTGGTCTTCCAGGATGGGGATGTTGTGCCTGTCGGCCAGGCCGACCAGCTTCCGGCGCCTTTCCAGGGGCATGGTCACGCCGCCCGGATTCTGAAAAGTCGGCATGGTGTAGATCAGCTTGGCGCGCTTGCCCCGGCGTTCCAGTTCCCCCAGCCGTTCTTCCAGGAGGTCCACGCGCATTCCCTCGTCGTCGATATCCACCGCGACGAATTCCACGTCATAACACCGGAACACCGAAAAAGCAGTCAGGTAGGTGGGGGCTTCCACGATGACGATATCGCCAGGATTGAGCAGGGTCTTGGCGATAAGGTCCATCGCCTCGATCCCGCCCGTGGTGACCAGGATGTCGTCCACGCCGGCGGTTACGCCCTCGACGGGGCCCATGCGATGGGCGATCCACTCCCTGAGGGCCGTGTACCCCGCCGTGGGGCCGTATTGCAGCGACATGCTGCCGTGTGTATCGAAGACCTGGACGGCGACTTCCTTCATCGCTTCCATGGGAAACGTGGCAGCGTCGGGCAGGCCGCCGGCAAAGGAAAGCACGTCTGGCCGTTCCGCCAGCTTGAGAAGCTCAATGACCGCGGTATCGCCCAAGAGATCCATACGGTCCGCATATACATCCCGCCAGTCCATCAACTACCTCCTGCGCCAGTGCAGTTATGACTCGTAACGAATTACAGCCGGCCTCGCGTCCGCCGATCGGCATGGACGCCCGGCCGGCCGTCAGATACCACGGGCGAGGCGTTTATTCAGCATGCCGCGCGCGTTCATTATGGTACGATCCGGACGGCGTGAAAACAAGGCCAAATTTACTTGACACGGACGGGAATCCATGCCTTATCATGGCGAACCGTTTGCGTTCATGGTGTTCCACCACGCACAACCCCCGCACCGTGAGGAAAACACATGGCAGAGGACAGCCGGGTCGTAGCCAGTTTCCAGAAAAACAGCCAGGAAGAGTTCCGCTTCACGATCACGTCTTTCCGGGGCAAAGAATATGCCGATATCCGGATCTATTACGAGAATGACGGCGATTTCCTGCCCAGCAGGAAGGGCATCACCGTCTCTCCGGATGCATGGGAGTCGTTCAGGTCCTGCCTCGACGAACTGGAGTCGGAACTCAAGGAGCGCAACCTGCTCAAAGCCGACGAAGGCGAAGGCTGATCAGGGACGGTATCGTTTCACGGACGCCCAGTCTCCGGGCACTGACGGTCCGGTCCATGGCCCTCCCCTCCCGGGGCGCCGGTCGCTCGTGGCCGGTTCGGGCCCTGGCTGTCGCAGGCGCCAGACCGCCGCAGGCCGTTTTCTAGCCCACCCGGTGCCCTTCCCCCGCGAGAAAGCACTCGGGGTCGTGGCGGATGGGAAGATAACCCGTGCTCATGAGGAATTCGCCGACGATCTCGGGTCCCATGAAACGGAAAGTCTTCCTGAATACAGCAACCCATTCGTCCAGCGAAACGCAGGTCTGGCCGTTCAGCCAGGCCACGAATGAACCGTGGTCCCGCCTGATCTCCTGGATGACCCGGGCGTTGTGGATGGCCGCGTCGATCTTGAGCCGGTTCCGGATGATGCCCGCGTCCCCCAGCAGTCGCGAGCGATCCTCGTCGTCATAGGCCGCCACACGGTCCACGTCGAACCCGTCGAAGGCCTCCCGCAATGCCTTCCGTTTCTTCAGCACCGTCAACCAGCTCAGCCCCGCCTGGTTTATCTCCAGCACGAGCCGCTCCAAGAGATCCTCGTCCCGGGTCAGGGGGAAACCGTACTCGTCGTCGTGGTAGGCGGCCAGTACCGGATCCTTCCGCGTCCAGGCGCAACGACGCCGCTCGTCGGCCCCTTCGGTGAACTCGCCTGTCCGATAGGGGTGGATGTCCACCCCGGTAATCCATGCCTCGGGCAAGTGGCGCGCGCAGTTCATCAGGGCGAGTTGGGTATAGGTTGGCGTGATGATGAAACGGGTGACGGAGGTGTTCGCGAACCAGTAGATTCGATCTTGTCCCATACCCGGGGTATCCAGAATCACACCCACAAGGAAGCGCATGAACGCCCCGTGCGTAACCAGGACGACACGTTCCCCGGTAAGGCCGAAATCTTCGTGGATCCTCCGGTTGACCCGCTCCGCACGCGCCTGGGCCGATTCGTAATCCTCCCAGGGCCGGCACTTCCACCAACCCTCCTCGTCGAACCCGTCATCGAGGCGGACTCCCGGAAAACCATGCTCGATCTCCGACCGTTTCATGCCGGGTCTACCCTCGTAGTCCGCATTGCCCGCACCGGCCTGGACCCCGCCCTGTTCGTGGAGGTCGATCCACGCTTCCACGGACTGGCCCGTCTCGCGTATATACGGCGCGATGGTTTCCAGGGTGCGAAGGAAGGGACTGACGAAGATGCGGGTCGGACGGATGTGGCGGATGCGGTTCACGAGGTATTCCGCCTGACGGTATCCGAGCGCGGACAGGGTGGGATCATCGGTGCGTTCTTCCTGCGGCCGGGCGTTGTTCTCGGATTCCGCGTGGCGGATGATGTAAAGTTCCATTGGGTCGGGCAGTCTTTCTCCTGGCCGGTTGCCGGCTGCGGTTGAAGGGTCGAGGACGGCGCCGCTGCGTGCCCTGAAGCGACGCGTTTCCGGCACGTCGAACTCGCTATCCGCGCATACATCCGCGTGCCGTCCTCCTGAACCTCCGTAAGGTACATTCCAGGTCCCTGCGTTCAAAGGAAAACGTTTGACAGGCCTGCTGCTGCGGGTTAAGGTTTGCTTTCGCGTCTAAACGGTTCGAACGGCCCGAATGGTCGGGCAGATCCGAACAGTTGGCACCTCTACAGGAGCGCGCTCAGATGGACGGGTCCGATCGGCCCTATGTCGAATACCGCAAGGTCAGCAAGAGCTACGACGGAAAGTCCACTGTAGTCGACGGCGTGGACCTGGACATCCGCAAGGGAGAGTTCCTGACCCTCCTGGGGCCTTCCGGTTCGGGCAAGACCACCTGCCTCATGATGCTGGCCGGCTTCGAGTCGCTTACCTCCGGCGAAATCCGCGTGAACGGCCGCTCCATCCAGAATCTGCCGCCCCGCAAACGCGGTATCGGCATGGTGTTCCAGAACTACGCCCTCTTCCCCCACATGACGGTAGGGGACAATCTCGCCTTCCCACTCGAGGTCCGCGGCGTGGACCGCAAGGCGTGCCGCGACCGGGTGGAACGCGCCCTGCAACTGGTCCGCCTCGAAGGTTACGAAGACCGGCGCCCCAGTCAGTTGTCCGGGGGGCAGCAGCAGCGCGTGGCCATTGCCCGCGCCCTGGTATTCGATCCAGAACTGGTGCTCATGGACGAACCCCTCGGCGCTTTGGACCGCCGGCTCCGCGAGGAGATGCAGTACGAGATCCGCCGGATCCACAAGACGCTGGGCGTCACGGTCGTTTACGTCACCCACGACCAACAGGAAGCCATGGTCATGTCGGACCGCATCGCCGTGCTCCGCGACGGCAGAATCGAACAGGTGGCCGATCCCGAGACGCTCTACGAGGAGCCGCAGCGTTCCTTCGTGGCCCGATTCATAGGGGAGAACAACCGCCTGCACGGCAAGGTACTGAACGTGGACGGCGAGATCTGCGAAGTGGACGTGGACGGCGAGGTCGTC
Source organism: uncultured Gemmatimonadota bacterium (assembly GCA_951812955.1). Taxonomy (GTDB): domain Bacteria; phylum JAAXHH01; class JAAXHH01; order JAAXHH01; family JAAXHH01; genus JAAXHH01. The sequence continues at coordinate 1,505,369 of OX638340.1, forward strand.
CGGGCGATCCGCATCGCGCCCTGCCAGGCCGGCGACCCGACTACGCTTTCCATACGCCCGGAGCGTGTGGCGGTCACCCCGGAACCCGGTCTGTACACCAACGAACTGGACGCCCTGATCGAAGACATCACGTTCCTCGGCGACTACCTGCGAATACACGTTTCGGTGTGCGGCACGTCGGACTTCGTCATCAAGATACCCAATATCGTCGGACACGGCGCCCTGCTGGCAGGCGATCGGATCCGCATCGGCTGGACGCCGACCGACTGCCGGGTGCTCGACCCGGAAACAGAAGGAGAAGTGGTATGACGAGAAAGACATCCATGCGCCGTATCCTGGTACCTGGCCTGGCCGCACTGGTCCTGCTGCTTGGCGGACGCGCCGCCGCGCAGGATCAATCGCTGACGCTGGTCAGCTGGGGTGGCGCATACACCCGCGCCTGCGTGAACGGATATATCGAACGTTTCGAACAGGAAACCGGGATTGACGTTAAGATCGAAGATTATAATGGCGGCCTGGCGCAGATACGTGCCCAGGTCGACGTGGGCAACGTGTACTGGGACGTCGTCGACATGGAACTCCCCGACATGGTTCGAGGCTGCGACGAGGGTCTCCTCGCCCCGATCGACATCGATGAAATGGCCCCCGGCGCCGACGGAACCCCGGCGGCGGACGATCTGCCCGAAGACGGGATCACGGAATGCGGTCCGACCAACATATACTATTCGACGGTCGTCGTGTACAACGACGGGCGGATCGGAGCAACGAAACCCACCACCATCGCCGATTTCTTCGACCTGGAGAAGTTTCCGGGCAGGCGGGGCATGCGCCGCTCCCCGCTGGCCAATCTCGAGTTCGCCCTGATGGCCGACGGCGTGCCGCTGGACCAGGTCTACGCCACGCTGGATACGGAAGCGGGCGTCGGCCGGGCTTTTCGTAAGCTGGATACCATCAAAGACCAGATCGTCTGGTGGGAAGCGGGAGCGCAGCCGCCCCAGATGCTGGCCGACGGCGAAGTGGTCATGACTACGGCGTACAACGGACGGATTTTCAACGCCCAGAACCTGGAAGGACAGCCCTTCGTCATTGTATGGGACGGCCAGTTGCTTGATACGGGGGGTGTCGTCATTGTTGAAGGCACGAGGAACCTGGAGGCCGCGAAGATGTTCGTCCGTTTCGCCAATACCGCGCGGGCCATGGCCGGTGTCGGCCGGTATATCTCCTACAGTCCCACGCGCCGTTCCGCCATGCCCTTGATCTCGACACACGCCGAAACCGGCATCGATATGAGTCCCCACATGCCGACCAGCCCCGAAAATGCGGCCCGCGCCCTGCACAACGACTGGGAATGGTGGAGCGACAACGGCGAAGAAATGAACGAGCGTTTCAGCACGTGGCTGGCACGGTGAACGTAACGGATACGGAAACTTCTCTCGATGAGCGAGAATCCTGAGCAACAGATCGGACGCCTCAAGCCCGGTCCCCGGCTGCGCGCTGCGTTGCTGGTGCTGCCGCTCATGGCCTTCATCGGGGTGACCTTCCTCGCGCCCCTGGCGAACATGCTCGTCCGCAGCGTCTACGACCCGGTGGTCGCCGACGCGCTCCCGGAGACGCTTGAAAGACTGCGCGCCTGGGACGGTCAGGGTCTCCCCGGCGAAGCTGCCTATGAAGCACTGGCAGGTGAACTGCTGAAAGCCCGGGAGGACCGCAAACTCGGCCAGGTCGCCACGCGGCTCAACCGGGTGCAGAGCGGATTGCGCAGCGTGCTCACGCGCAGCGCCCGGAGGCTGAGGAACGTCGACGAAGGTCCGTGGTCCGGTGCCATGATGAACATCCACGCGGCCTGGGGAGAAACCGGGACCTGGCGCGCGTTGCGCGAGGCCGGGGAACGTTACACTTCACGCCACTACCTGAACGCGCTCGATCTGCAGCGCGATTCCGGCGGGTCCATCGTCCCCCAGCCGGAAGACCGGCGGATCTACCTCACCCTTTTCTGGCGGACCCTGCTCGTGAGCCTGGGGGTGACCGCCCTCTGCCTTCTCATCGGCTACCCCGTCGCCCGCCTGATCGCCCACGCCCCGCCAAAAAGGGCCTACCTGCTCCTGATCCTCGTCCTCGTGCCCTTCTGGACCTCCTTGCTCGTGCGCACGACTTCGTGGATCGTGCTCTTGCAGAACCAGGGCGTCCTCAATGACATGCTCGTATTCCTGGGCATCATCGGCGACGACGGCCGGATCGCCATGATCTACAACATGACCGGTACCTTCGTGGCCATGACCCACGTGCTGCTTCCCTTCATGGTGCTGCCGCTCTACTCGGTCATGAGCGCCATTCCACGAGTGCAGACGAGTGCGGCAGAGTCGCTGGGCGCTACCCCGTGGCAGTCGTTCTGGCGCGTGTACTGGCCCCAGACTTTGCCCGGCGTAGGCGCCGGTTCCCTACTCGTATTCATCCTCGCCATCGGGTATTACATCACGCCGGCCCTGGTGGGCGGCAGCACGGGACAACTTATCTCCAACATGATCGCCTTCCACATGCAGTCGTCTCTCAACTGGAGTCTCGCGGCGGCGCTGGGCGGCATCCTGCTGGTGTGCGTGGCGGGGTTGTACGTGCTATACGACCGGCTCGTGGGCATCGAACGGATGAGGCTGGGCTGATGACGACGACCGAACATGGATTCTGGCATATCGCGTACCTCGGATTCTGCGCGCTCGTCTTCGCCTTCCTGATCGCGCCGATCCTGGTGATCGTGCCGCTGAGTTTCAACGCCGAACCCTATTTCACCTTCACCGACGGCATGCTCCGCTTCGAAGCCGACGCATGGTCTCTTAGGTGGTACCGGCAGATCGTAGAGGACGAGGAGTGGTCGCGGGCCCTGGTCAACAGCCTGGTCATTGGAATCTCCGCCACGGTCCTCGCCACGGCCCTCGGCACGCTCGCCGCGCTGGGCCTATCGAGCCCGGCCATGCCGGGCCGCCGTTTCGCCACGGGGCTGCTGATCTCGCCCATGGTAACGCCCGTGATCATCTCGGCGGCGGGTATGTTCTTCTTCTACTCGAACCTGGGCCTGGCGCAGACCCACATCGGGTTGATCCTCGCCCACGCCGCCCTGGGCACGCCCTTCGTCGTGATCACGGTCACCGCCACGCTCGCCGGTTACGACGCGAACCTTTCGCGGGCGGCCGCCAGCATGGGCGCGGGTCCATTACGGATTTTCCACCGCGTCCAGCTCCCACTCATCGCACCGGGGGTCGTCTCCGGGGCGATCTTCGCTTTCGCCGCTTCCTTCGACGAGGTCGTCGTGGTGCTCTTCATGGGCGGGATCGAGCAGCGCACGATACCGCGCCAGATGTGGTCGGGTATCCGCGAGGAGATCAGCCCCGCCATCCTGGCCGTGGCCGTCTTCCTCATCGTCTTCGCCGTGCTTTTCCTGTTGACCGTGGAGTGGCTGCGCCGGCGAAATGCAAGGTAGGAACGCAGTTGGCAGGTACGTGGGAAAACCTGGCCGGAGCCGGACGATTGCCGAAAAAAGGTAGGACCTTCGCGGGCAGATTCGAAGGCCGGTTGACCGGTGTGCTGTGCATACCGGTTGGCCGGCATTCGCGTACCCGCTCCGCGGGAAGGCGCTCAGCCCGCTTCCGTGCCGTTCATATATTCGTTCAGCAGAGAATGGAAGTGGTGCACGCCGTTCTCCCGCTTCACGGAAAACCGGCCCTGGTTGTATGACACGGACTGTAATCCGCGCTGGACGTGCTCGCAGATGAAGATGTCCTCTTCCTGGATCTCATCGCCGAAATCCACCAGGTTGTCCACGTCCTGCTCCATATCGGGCGACAGGTACCATTCGAAAATGGTCAGGCAGCGTTCGTGTCCCAGGGGAACCACCAGGTTGGTCTGCATCTGACCCAGGTAGATGTTGAGCATGAGCGTGGGGAAAACCCAATAGTACTGCGTGTCGTTCTGGTCCTGTTCCGTCGGCAAGTACCGGCGCGGTCCCTTGTAGCCCTTCTTTTCCCTGGGGAGTATCGGCGCGTGCTGGATGGAATAGTACCGAAACGGCTCCACCCGGTAGGCGTCGTAGTCGATTTCCCGGTACAGGCCGGGATGCACGACCGGCAGGTGATAGCCTTCCAGGTAATTGTCCACGTACACCTTCCAATTGCAGTTCATCTCGTAATCCCGGCGCTTGACCCACCGCATCTCGCCGATGCGGTGACCGGCGGCCCGTTTTTCGATATCGCCCAGAAAAGCCTCCAGAGGCGGCGCAGTCTCGTCCAGGTTGACGAACAGCAGCGGACCCCACTGGCTCACGCGTACCGGTTCGAGCGCCATGGCGCAGCGGTCCAGGGCCTGTACCTCTTCGAACTCGGGCGCGTGGCGCAACGAGCCGTCCAGGTTGTAGGTCCAGCCATGATAGTAGCACACGAAGGTCCGGCGGTTCCCCTGCTCAAGGGCCACGGGACCTGCTCGGTGCTTGCACACGTTGAAGAATCCACGGACCACGTCGTCGGCCCCGCGGGCGATGACTACGGGTTCACCGGCCACGTCCACCGTGAAGTAATCCCCGATGCGGGCTACCTGGTCGGCCCGTCCCACGAGCTGCCAGGTCTTCCCAAAGACTTCCCTGTACTCCCGCCGCAGGAAGTCCGGGTCGGTGTACCAGGAAGAGGGAATCGTCCAGGCGGACTCGATGTTCTGGTCGAACGGATGGTCGGTCATTTCGTAGTCCAATTACTGGTGTGCAGATCAAAACGAATCACTTTAAATGTAACGCATATGCCATGACTTGAATACTCCAGAATCCGTGGTCAGCTCCAGATTCCGTAGCCTACTCCGGTTTCCATAGCCTATCCCTGTTGCCGAGCCTACGCTCGCAGTTCATTCCCACCCTTCCTCCAAGGCCTCGGTCCCGAACCGTTCGATTGCTTCCAGCGTCTCACGCACGTCAACCCAGGTCGTGTTGTGATTGATGATGCATAGCCTGAGAGAGAACGTCTCACTCAAAGTCGTCGAGGACATGAGGGCACGGTCTTCCCAGAATACACGGGCGAGCATCTGCTGGTTGAGCTTAGCCAGGTAGTCTTCATCAAGACTGGAGTCCGATCCCTCATTTGCGGGATTCACTCTGAAGCATACGATCCCCAGCGACGCAGGATTCAACGATTCAAGCACGGAACTCTGGTCTATATAGGCCTCGGCCCGTGCGGCGAGTTCCATGCCATTGGACACGGCGTCTCGAAAGGCGGCCATTCCGAACGTCTGTACCGACATCCAGATTTTGAGTGCCCTGGCCGAGCGACTGAGCTGCAGGCCGCGGTCTGAAAAACTCGGGTGATTGGCGCCCCAGATCGTATCCTGCAGCACGTCCTGGTGGACCTGGAAAACGTGCTCAAGCTTGCCGACATCCTTCAACAGCAAGCAACCCGCTTCGTAGGGCTGGAAGAACCACTTGTGCGCGTCCAGGTTTATCGAATCCGCGCGCTCAATGCCGCGGAGCAGCGCTTTTCCCTTCTCCGATACCACGGCGAATCCGCCGTAGGCGGCATCGGCATGCATCCAGAGCCCTTCCGCCTGACAGAAATCCGCCACGGCTTCGAGCGGGTCTATTGCCCCGGTACTGGGCGCACCCGCGTTCGCGCAAATGATGATGGGCTCCAGCCCCGCGGCACGGTCTTCTGCCACTGCGCGTACGAGCGCGTCCATATCAAGACGGAAGTGCTGGTCGGTGGGAATAAGTCTGATGTACTCGGCCCTGATCCCGATGATCCTGGCGGCGCGGACCTGTGCCTTGTGACTCTGGTTGCTCATGTAAACGGTACCGCGCTCCGGGTTTCCTGCCGCTTCACGGGCTGCTACGAAAGCATCGAGAATCGCGGCGGAGCCCCCGCTTGTCAACAGCCCACCCGCGTCGTCCGGATAGCCGATCCAGCGCCGGATCCAGTCGATCACCACCAGTTCGACCTCGCTCGGACCGCTCGCGCAAAGCCAGTTGCAGGTGTTGAAGTTGTACCCCGCGGCCATGAAGTCCGCCAGGATTCCGGGCCAGGTGGGCGAAGACGGAATGAAGGCAAAGGACCGTGGATGATCGAGTCGCGCGGCATTTGGCAGTATGTCCCGCGTGGCCTGATCTATGACTTCATCCGCCGGGCGGCCCTCCTCGGGCGGTTCCTCCTTGAGTTTGACCTCGAGCGGCTGCTGGAAGTCCCCGTCCCATGCGAGGTCTTCCGGCAGGTTTTCCATGCGTTTCACCAGGATTTCAGCAGCCTTCTTCGCAAGATCGAGCATGTCCTCAGGCGACATCTGAAGGGCGACCGATTTCTGTTTTCCGGAATCCTGGTTACCGCCAGTTCTTTCTAATCGGCCACCGTTCATATTATTGCCCATTTCATGGTACTTTTTAAGACCATGGTTTCTATCACTTACGAATAGATTGCGTTTTCAGGCTATCTCCGAAGATTCGTCTGCGCTTGAATGGTTTTGTATCACCGCTCCCTTCTCCGCGTCGTCATATACACCGGACCGCACCTGGTAAAGTGACGGAAATCCCATTGCAACGGGCTACAGATCTTCCGGATCCAATACTTCAGGCGTCGCCAGGCCCCGGTCGGCCAGCTGCGACTCGATGGAGGAACGGTCTCCCACGAGCAGGTAGCCCGCGCGCCGCACGTCGAGGTATTTGCTGGCGGCGGACCGTACCTCCTCCAGCGTGACGGACTGCAGGTTCTCCACCGCGTCCCGCAGGTCCGTCATGGGCCGTCCCGAGCTCCACAACCCGCCGATGCTGCCCGCGATGCGCCTCAGGGATTCGAACCGCTGCGCGTATCCGCGGATACGCGCGGTGCGCGCCTCCTCGAGTTCCTCCCAACTCACCGGCCTCCGGCCGCCCAATCCCTCCATTTCAGCCATCAGTTCCTGCACGACCTCGCCGGTCTTGTCCGCCTGGATAGACGTCTGTGCTTTCCAGTACCCGGAGACGCCAAGGAGACCCAGCGAGGTGGATACGCCGTACGTATACCCCTTTTCTTCCCTCAGGTTCAGGTTGAGGCGGGACTGGAATCCACCGCCCCAGATCGCGTCTACGAGCCGCAGGGCGTGGTAATCGGGCGTATCTCGGCTCGGCGCGTCGATGAACTGGCAGACCACCGTCTGCGGTGCGCCGGGACGGTCCACCAGGCAGATCCGGTTCGTCTTGCGGCCTGGGGTAGGATCCGGGACGGCCTTTGCCGGACGGACGTCGCCCTTCCACGAACCGAATCGCTGATCCGCCAGCTTCATCGCCTGGTCACGGGTGATGTCGCCCACGAACACCAGGGCGGACTGGTCCGGCCGCCAGTTTTCCTCATAGGACCTGGCGATTTCGTACCTGGACATTTCGGCTACAGAGGACGCATAGCCCTGCACGGGCCGGCCATAGGGATGATCGCCGCCGAATACGAGTCCGGGACAAAGCCGCTGTGCGAGGTACTGGGGGTGGGAGGCCTGTTGCGCGAGGTGATCCAGATGGCGGTGCCGTTCCCGTTCCAGTTCCTCTTCGGGGAACTGGGGATTGCGCGCGACGTCTGAGAAAAGAGCCATGGCCGACGGCAGCTTGTCGGTCAGCACGTCCAGCCCGAGCCGGGCCGATTCGAGGTACATGGTCTTCCCGATGACCGTGCCCAGTCGACTCAGGGCCTCGTCGAGGTCCAGCGCACCGTGGCTTCGCGTTCCCTTGTCCATGATCTGCAGCATGAGTTGGGCCATCCCGCTTCGGTCGGGGGGATCATGCACGCCCCCGGACTTCACATTCAGTGAGACGGCTACCTTGGGCAGATCGTGCTGTTCGACGACCAACACTGCAAGGTCGTTGTCCAGCCGGTCCTCGTGCACCTCCGGCGTCTGAAAGGGCGTGTCCGACCCGAGCGCCGGAACCCTCGACCGGTCGAGGGCGCCGCCGGCCGTCGTTGCCGGATCCGGGTCAGCCGACCGCGGTAGCGTATCGGGATGGTACCTGAGGGTCAGGCCGTGACGGGACACGAGCCATCGTTCGACCGCTTCGGCGATCTTCGACCCGGTCAGGTTCCGGAACCGTTCGTGTTCGACCTGGAAATAGCCCGGGTCGTTTTTGTAGATATTCGATTCGTTCAGCCGGTCCGCCTTGCCGCCGAAACCGCCGATGCGTTCCAGGCTCGAGACGTACTGGTATTCCCACACGGTGCACGCACGCTCCACCTCGTCCCGGGAAGGACCGCCGGCCGCCAGTTTCTCGATCTGCCCGGCAACCAGGCCTTCAACCTCCAGGACGTCGTGGTCCGGGCGGACGGTCGCGATGACGCCGAACAGGCCGGAGATCTCCCTGGCGTAGTTGAATACGCTGACCTCCGTGCACAACCTCAGGTCGTATACCAGCAGCTTCTCGAGCCGGGAGGACAGGCCGTCTCCCAGTACGGCCGCGGCCGCGTCGAGTGCCGTTTCGTCCGGATCGAACCGTTCAGGCGCTGGCCAGATCATGTGGACGCGGGCCTGGGGCACACGGTCCGTGACCTCCACGATTTTTCCTTCGGGCAGGGAAGGCACCCAGCGGCGCCGGCGCTCCAGGAGCGGACCCGGTTCGAGCCCGCCGTAGAAGTGGTCCACGCGGTCCCTGGCTAAGGCTTCGTCGAAGTCACCGGCGATGACCAACGAGAGGTTGTTCGGCGTGTAGTAAGTGCGGAAGAACTCGGCCACATCGTCCACCGTGGCCGCTTCCAGGTCCTCGTGCCTGCCGATGACGGGCCAGGAATAGGGATGCCCGGCGGGGTAGAGGTGCTCGTTTACCAGTTCGTACCAGCGGCCGTAGGGCTGGTTCTCCGTAGTCTGCCGGCGCTCGTTGCGCACGACCTCGCGCTGGTTCTCGAAGTTCTCCCGTGTGAGCGCGTCCGCCAACGTGGCGATGCGGTCCGATTCAAGCCAGAGCACGTATTCGAGATTGCCCGAGGGCACGGTCGCGAAGTAGTTGGTCCGGTCGTTGCTCGTGGTACCGTTGACGCCGCCCTCCCGCAGGTTGCCCCCCGCCTGTTCGATGTACTTGAAATACCCTTCCGGCGCGTGCTCCGACCCTTCGAACATCAGGTGCTCGAAGAGGTGGGCAAACCCGGTCCGGCCGGGCTGCTCCACCTTGGAGCCCACGTGGAACCAATGGTTTACGTGCACCACGGGGAGCTTGCGGTCCACGTGCAGGATGACCTGCAAACCATTCGGCAGGGTGTATTTCTCGAAGGTTACGCGCGGCAGGTCTTTCTGAGCCATGGGTCATCCCGGCTAAAGAAACAGAGGAACAGATTGAGAAGTACCAGGGTGCGGTACCGCGACTGCCATTCACGGATCGACGGGCGGCACGGACCCGGCGCTACCGGCTCCCGATGGCATCACGGATCTTTCCGTGCACTACGTGATAATTCGGTACGAAGTGCGAGGTCACACCGGTTCGACCCGACCCGACTTCGCCGAACGGTAAGCAGCGTCGAGCATCATGACGGAACGCATGGCCGCGTAACCGGGCGTGTAGTTCTCCACGGCGCGTCCGAGCACAAGGTCCGCGAAGTTCTCCGGCGGCCCCTCGCAGCTGTAGGCGCCGGCATCGGAGGCCACGTCGTGTACATGGTCCTGTCCGTCGTGCCGGTGGATCGCGAGTCGGGCGCGCTCGACGTCGAGCAGCAACATGCCCTCCGAACCGAAGATTCGGATGTCGAGCTGGAACGTCTGTCCCTCCGGGATGTCCCCCGACCCCGAAAGCGCTCCGATCACGCCGTCCTCGAAGCGGACCGTCAAGGCGTCGTACATCTCCACCCTGGATGCCGCCTCGGCCATCATGGCGAAGACCTCGCGTGGCACCAGTCCCGTGAGCCAGGACATGAGGCCCAGGCTGTGGGACATCTGAGCGTGGCCGTAGCCGCCTTCGGCCACCACGGGATCGGCCCACGTGGCCGGGTCGGGGGCGAAGAGTCCGCCGCCGTTGGCTTCGTGGTCGAAATCCAGGCCCTGGAGCAGGCCCCGGATGGGCGAGGCCATGTGGCAGAGCACGGATTCAATCTTCCCAACGGCCCCGGCGTCGAGACGCCGCCTGGCCTCCTGTATGTACGGCTTGTGGTGCCATCCGTATGGAACGAGCAGGTGAAGCCCCTTCGCATCCGCCTGCCGGACCAGTTCCCTGGCATGGGCGCTCCTCGTGCACATGGGTTTTTCTACCATGACGTGCAGACCGCGTTCCAGCGCCGCGCTGGCGTGTTCGAAGTGCAGCGTATGGGGACTGGAAACCACCACGCCGTCCAGCTCGACATCGTCCAGCAACCTGCGGTAGTCTTCCGTGCCGTAGGGCACGCCGAAAGCATCCTGGACCTGGCGCAGTTCGTCCTTTCCAAGCCGGCAGACGGCCGCCAGTTCCACGTCTCCCGCCTCGTCGGCCCGTTTCCTGAGCACAGGCAGGTGATTGGCCGTCGCCCACCACCCGGTGCCTATGAATCCTATGCGTGCCTTCTCCATGACAGATTCCTTGTGGTTTTCAGGTCGTGGCGCTTATGACCGTGTTCCGCGAAAAACGCCGCCCGTCGTGGCGTCCACGATCCAGACTTCGTTCTGCCATAGCGTGAACCCGTGCGGTTCCGGGCCCTCCACGTCCAGCCGGTCCAGCTGTTCGCCCGTATCGGGGTCGTACAGAAATATCGCCCGGTGATTGGTCTCCACGCACCAGAGCCGGCCGTTTTCCCATGCAATGCCGTGGGGCCGGTCTCCGGGCGCGGGGAAAGACTGCAGCACGGTCCACTTGTCGGGATCCATGCGGTATATCGTGGCGTCAGGAGGCGACGACATCCACAGTTCACCGTCGCGCCATTCCAGGCCGTGCGCGCCGGTCTCCTTCGCGCCCGGCGTGGGGAGGCGTTCCAGCGTCCTTCCGGAGTCGGGATCGACCTTCAGCGTCTCGCAGCTGTAGGTGGACGACACCCAGAGGTGGATGCCGCTGTGGGTTATCCCGCTGCCCCGGTCGGAGTCGGAGTCGAAGATCCTGCGCGTCCCGCCGTCCCGGTAATCGTGACAACTGATCCGGTTGTCGCCCTGGTCCAGAATCCAGAGGCCTTCGGTCGTGGCCTGCAGCCCGTTGGGATGGGGGCCGGGCGCGTCGAAGACATGGCTGAGCTTGAGTTTCATACAACAGCCTTTCCGCTATCTAGCAAAGGGGTAGGATACCCATCCAAAATGCAACCGGTCCACGTGCCCTGTCAAGATACAAAGGAGGGGATTTTAAAGGGAATCCGCACAAGGCCATCGGGAGCCGGGATCTGGACCTGAACCGAAGGTAGGACCGAATGCGGGACCGGGGCTGGACCGGGATCAGGACCGGGATCGAAGGCGGGGATCGGGACCGAGCGGGGATCGGATCGGAGACCGGGAGGGGACCGGATGCGGTAACCAGGGTCTGATCGAAATGTATTGACGCTGGATTGAAATATCTATATTTTTAGAAATATGGAAATAATCAACACGATACTTGCCGCCACGGACCTCGAAGCCGAACAGAAACACGCGTCGGCCTTCAAGGCACTGAGCCACAAGACTCGCCTGGCCATCTTCTACCACCTCGTCAGGAAAGGTGAAGCGGGAGATACCGTCGGCAACTTGCAGGAAGCGATCGACGTGCCGTGGGCGACCCTGTCCCACCACCTGGACGTCTTGCGCCGCGCCGATCTGCTGGCGTCACGGCGGGAAGAGCGGTACATCTACTACCGTGTGCGGCCCGAACGGGTAAGCGACCTGGTCCGCCTGCTTACCGCCTGCTGTTGAGAAACGGACCCATGCGGACGCGACCGGAGCTATCGTAAGCGCGCGGCCGCCGACACCCAGCCTATTTAAGGAGAAATCCATGTCAGACTACCCCAAGATCCACCTGTCGTTTCCCGTCCGCGACCTGGAACGGAGCGTCGCGTTCTATGAGAAGTTCTTCGGCGAGGAGCCCGTGAAGACCAGGCCGAGGTACGTAAAGTTCCTTCCTTCCATCGCCCCTTTGAACCTGGCCCTGTATTCGGATGGGACTGCCGCGGGCGACGCGGCGAACCATTTCGGCATCGAGGTCCGGGACCACGAAACGGTCCTGCGGCATCTGCAGCGGATCAGGGGATCGGGACTGGAGACCAGGGAAGAGATGGACGTCGACTGTTGTCACGCCAACCAGGACAAGTTCTGGGTGCAGGATCCGGAAGGCCGCGAATGGGAGATCTACGTGCTGAACAGGGACCTGGATGAACCGGGTGGAAGGGAAGAAGAAGCCTGCTGCGCGGACCTTGAATCCGGCGACCCTTCCGAGCAGGCGCGTTCGTCCGTCACGACGACGTGCTGCGGCGGATAAACGCGATCCGGCCAGGTTTCATAACAAGCCGGAAGAAGAACTAGAAACAGGAGCAAACCATGAAACCAGACACGCTGCTGGTCCACGCGGGAGGCGGCCTGGAACCCGACTCGGGCGCCGTCGCGCCTTCCATACACCTCTCGACCACCTTCGAACACACGCCGGAGGGCGAAGCGACGCACGACCATGTCTATATCCGGATGGGCAACCCGACCCAGGACCGGCTGGAGGAGGCTTTGGCGGTCATCGAGGATGGCGGGAAATCGCTGGTCTATGCGTCGGGCATGGCGGCGGTAACGGGCTGCATGCAGGTGCTCCCTCCGGGCGCCCACGTCCTGATGCACAAAGACGTGTACAGCGTTACCCGCGCGATCGGGAAGGAACTCCTGCCGAACTGGAACATCGAGGTAAGTGAAGTGGACATGACCGACCTCGACGCGATCCGGCGCGCCACGCGGCCCAATACGGAGATGCTCTGGGCGGAGACCCCTTCGAATCCGGCCATGGACGTCATCGACATCGGCGCGGTGGCCGATATCGCACACGGCGCCGGCGCCCTGCTTGCCGTAGACAACACCTTCGCCACTCCGGTGGTTCAGCGGCCCCTTCAGCACGGCGCCGATATCGCCATGCATTCCATGACCAAGTACCTGGGCGGGCATAGCGACGTGCAGGGCGGCGCCCTCGTGTTTCGGGAAGACGGAGACCGGGTCGAACGGGCGCGGCGCGTGCGGACGATCACAGGCGGAGTGCTCTCGCCATTCAACGCATGGCTGGTCCTGCGCGGACTGCGCTCCCTCGGTTGCCGCATGGCGCGCCACGTCGCCAACGCGGAGGCCATTGCCGCGGCGCTCGCCGGTCATCCGGGGATCGAGGGCGTCGACTATCCCGGCCTGCCCGAACATCCGGGACACGCCGTCGCGTCGCGTCAGATGGATGGGTACGGCGGCATGCTTTCCTTGCGGATAAAGGGCACGCGGGAAGACGCGCTACGGGTCGTAAGCCGGGTCAGGCTGATGCGAAACGCCACGAGCCTGGGTGGGGTCGAAAGCCTGATCGAACACCGGCAGTCCATCGAGGGACCCGGATCGGTTACGGCGCCCAACCTCCTCCGGCTGTCCACCGGTCTGGAAGCTGCCGAGGATCTAATCGACGATCTGGTACAGGCGCTGGAATGAGGTTGCGGTTCGCTGAACCAACGGAACGGCGGGGCTACTCGTCAGGCTGGCAGCTTCCGCACGGGGCGTATTCCTCCACCGCCTTGTCGATGGCGATGGCCTTGGTATTGCCGTTCAGGAAGCGGCAGTCGGACCGGTGGTACTTCGATCCCCCATCGGTGACGTAGACGATAGGTATGTCGGTATCCCGCTCGGAATTCGAGGGCCAGAACCTGTTGTTGACGGTCAGTTCGATACCCTTGTCGAGCAGTTCTTCCACCATCGCCCGGATCAGTCTGCGTTTCCGCCAGGTGAGGGCAGTGAGCGCCGCCGTGGTGGCGACGGCAATAATCAGTCTTAGCATGATTTCCCTTTTTCCTTATTCCTGATATGTCGTTTGACTTCGAGAACGGACCAATCAACGAACTGCATCGCCAGCGAGCCGGAATAGCCAACGTAGGGCGCCTGGTTCGCCGGGTTGCGGATAACAATCTCAATATAACGAACACGACCCTCGCAGACAAGCGGGGAATATACCGGGCAGGCGCGATTCCGCCGTCTCCGGAGCCTTGACAGGGCGTCGCCCGCTCCATATTATAAGTCGTTCTGATTTACCCGTTTATGTACGTCGTTCTTCAGGTTTCAACTTAAGCCGGATACTAAGACACATTGGAGCGATCATGTCAAAGATCAGACTGGGATTGGTGGGCTGCGGCGGCATGGGCCACCGGCACCTCTACGGCCTGGCGGAACTGCACCGCACCGGGCTTTGCCGATTCGAACCCGTAGTCGCCTGCGACCCCAAAAAGGAGAACGCCGAATCCCTCGCGGGTCACGTTGAAAACCTCTTCGGCATACGCCCCGCCGTCGTCGGCAGTCTCGACGAGGTGGACGCCGGAGACCTGCAGGCCGTCGACATCTGCACCGACCCGCGCCACCATCACACGGTGTGCGCCGATGCGGCGTCGCGGGGATGGGACGTGATGAGCGAAAAACCCATGGGGCTCACGGTGCGCGCCTGCCGCCTCATGCGCGAAGCCACGGACGGGGCCGGCCGTATCCTATCAGTGGCCGAGAACTACCGGCGCGATCCCGTCAACCGCCTGGGCAAGGCGCTGTTGGACGCGGGCGTGATCGGCACCCCACGCTACATGGTGCACAACACCGCGGGCGGCGAGAACAAGATGATGATCACCGTTTGGCGGCACCTGAAGAACGTGAGCGGCCTGCTCCTCGACGTGGGCGTCCACTTCGCCGACATCCTGGAGTATTTCATGGGGCCGGTGTCGGACATCTACGCCCAGACGCGGCTGCACGAAAAGATCCGGTACAACCAGATGGCGGGCAAGGACCCTGCGAAAGAGACCGGCAATTCGCCGGCCGGCGTGTACGAGCATTGGCAGGCCGAGATGCCGGCAGAATTCGAAGTGACGGCCGAGGACGCGGCCTATGCGACCCTGACCTTCCAGAGCGGCGCCGTCTGCCAGTACCTGGAAGAACACGCGACATTCGGCAAGGGATTCTGGCACCGGGGGATTTACGGTTCATCCGGTTCCATGGAACTGCCGGGGGACCGTTCAGGCCAGCCGCTGACCATAGTCCGCGACGGCGAGATCCTGAAGGGTGAAGGCCTGCTCGAACTCGTGCCGGACTTCTGCCTGGACGAGGCGACGGCCGCTCTCTTCGGGGGAGACCGACTCTGGAACTACGATTTTCCCTTCCCCGAGACGGACCGCAAGATCATCGCCATCGAGTACGCCGACTTCGCGCAAGCCATCGACGAAGGCCGACAGCCCGAGGTCGACGGCTACATGGGCATGCGTTCGGTCGCCGTCTCCTACGGCATCATGGAATCGGGCCAGGCGGGCAGGGCGGTCACCATGGACGAGATCATGGCGGACGACACCAATGGCTACCAGCAGGAAATCAACGACAGCCTGGGTATCTGATATTTGCGTTGAGACAAGGTTGAGGTGCGGCAGGGCCGCCTGAGGCGCGGCAGAGCCGGCTGAGGCAAGGTTGAGGTGCGGCAGGGCCGGCGGAGGCGCGGTTGAGGTGCGGCAGGGCCGGCATTCCAGGCGGTCACCGGGACGATCGATCATGAAACTAGGCTATTCCACGTGGGGCATGCCCACAGTCGAAATGGACGAAGCGGTGCCCCATCTGGCGGGGTTGGGATATGACGGTATCGAAATCACCGTCATCCCGGGCTATACTACGGAACTGGGAACGCTGGACACCAAAGAACGGCGGCGGATCCGGGGCCTGTTCGAGCGGCACGGCGTGGAGATGCCCGCCATCGCCGGGCACACCAGCCTCCTCGATCCCGACGTGCGCCAACACGCTGCCAACATGAGGCGGCTCAAGGATACCGTGGTACTCGCCGCGGACCTGACCATGAACCATCTCGTGCCCTGCCTGGATACCACGCCCGGCGGCCGGCCGGAGGACTGGCCGGACGTCCGTGACCGCCTGCTGAACGAGGTGGGAGATCTCGTGGACTTCGGCGGGCGCCACGGCGTGGTCATCGCCATGGAGCCCCACATCGGCTGCTGCCTGTGCGACGTGGAGCGGACCCTCTGGCTGCTCGATCAGATCGATTCCGAATACCTGAAACTCAACTACGACATCAGCCATTTCGACGTGGCCGGCGTACCCACCGCGGAAAGCGTGGCGGCCCTGGCGCCCCACACCATACACACCCACGTAAAGGATCAGCGAGGCCGGGCGCCGGACTTCGAGTTCCTGATCCCCGGCGAGGGCGATTTCGACTACGTGGAATACCTGGACGCCATGAACGCGGCGGGATACGACGATTACATCACCGTGGAAGTCAGCATGATGGTGCAGCAGCGGGAGGATTACGATCCCCTCGACGCCGCCGCACTGGCCTGCCGCACCCTGGAGGCGGCCTTCGAGGCGTCCCAGGCGGTCCGGACATAGTCTGGACTAGTGATATCCTGGACGGCGCGGTAGCCTGGACGCGCGAAATTTAAAAGTTGTTTGAAGTCTATCGTGGTATGTAGGGGTATGTATAGGTATAATACATGATCATTGCACGTAATGATCGTGACGACCATCATCCTTCGAGGAGGCATCAAAGCATGTACGATCCTGTACTCGTTGAACCCATGCGCCGGGAACTGACGGACCTGGGCGTGGAAGAGTTGAAGACCGCCGGCGAAGTGGACGACCTGTTGGAGGTGCATGAGGGTACCGCGCTGGTCGTGGTCAATTCCGTCTGCGGGTGCGCGGCGGCAAATGCCCGGCCGGGCGTCGCCATGGCCCTGCAGAACCGGAAGAAGCCGGACCGGATCACCACGGTGTTCGCGGGCATGGACCTGGAGGCCACAAGCAAGGCGCGGGATTACTTCAAGGGTTTTTTCCCGTCATCGCCGCAGATCGCGCTGATGAAGGACGGCAAGGTGGCGTTCATGCTCGAACGCCATGACATCGAGGGCCGGACGGCACTCGACGTGGCACAGCGTCTGATGATGGCTTTCAACGAACACTGCTGAGCACCGGGAAGGACCTACTCCTTCTCGTATTCCGCCGTGCAGACCGTGTGGATGCCGCCCCGGATCCGGTAGTCGGTGCTTACCGTCATGCGGACAGGACGCACCGCGGCGACGAGGTCGTCGAGGATTCGGCGCGTGACGTGCTCCTGCACCATCCCGACGGTCCGGTAGGAGAGCAGGTAGTACTTGTAGGACCGCAATTCGAGGACCTTCTCGTCCGGCACGTAGGAAACGATGATCTCACCGAAGTCGGGAAGCCCCGTCCAGGGGCAGACCGCCGTAAACTCGTCCGTATCGATATCCACATCGAGGGGATCGCCCTTTGATTCGTAGGGGAAGGTCTCCAGGACCTTGGGGTTGATGGCCTCGGGGCCGTCGAAGTCGAACTGCTTCTGTCGGGGTTCGATGTTCATTTAATCCCTCACACCCTTCCCGTGATATCCAGCGCGTCCGGATCGATACTGCCGCCCTCCGGGTGGGAGGAAAGCGGCCTGTAGGGCATTTCCGTGTAAGAAGTATACGCGACATCCAGCCAGGGCGTTTCAATCCGCCTGTGGCCTTCGTACCGGCTGTTCATCACGGCATCGATGACGCCAGTGACCAACAGGGTCCGCTCGGGCGGGTAAGGCGGGGTGCCTGACAGGAAGAACTGCTGAATGTTGTGGCATAGATATCCGAAGTGGGCGTGATTCCCCTCCCGGACCAGGTTGAAGCAGGCAGCCTGCACCTGTCCGGCGACCCGGGCGGCATAGGCCCAGGTTTCAATATAGCCCCCGAGCATGAGGGTCGTCGTGCGAAGGCCATCGTTTCGTTCCACCAGGAAGGCCGCCGGTTCCTTGGCGTGCTCTGTTGGCGAACCCTCGGGCTTGCCTGGTATGGCGTCCAGGGCCGCTTCCATCAGGTCACGCGACCACTGCCCCTCGTCGCAGGCCCGCCACATCTCGTCGCCTTCCAGGCACTGTACCGAAGCCACGCCCGTCTCACCCCCGCGGCGCCGCTCGACCATACACTGCAGCGCCTCCAGGGTGTGATATCCGTATGATTCGATCCCACCGAACCCCACGGTGAGCGCTTCCTCGATATCGGTCTCCAGGTCGTGCTCAAGCCACGGGTTCCGCCAGGCGAGCGGCAGGGAGGAACCGGCCATCAAGGGGATTTTCAACTCCTCCGCCCGGTTCCACATCCACTGCGCGTCCCTGTAATCGTATGCCAGGTGCTTGTCGCTGAATACGGGTACGGAGCGGCCGCTCTCGCCGAAAACGCCGGCGATCTGCTCGAAGAAGAACCGCCTCGGATACATGTGGCGGTCCCGTTCGTTCCACGGGTAATCGCCGTGCTCCCCAATGAGCAGCACCGCGTCCACCCCGAGACTTTCCCCGCCGGCGTGCAGCGCCCTTCGGATGCTCGGGTAGACGGGCACGCCGAACTTCTCGGCCAGTTTCAGGCCGATGTCGTTCTCGAGGACATGGTCGATATAGAGGGATACGACGTCCACTTCGGGAGCGATGTACCCCTCGTCAACCGACCAGCCCTTCAGGAACTTGGAGACGATGACGTCCGCGTGGGCGCCGGGGTGATAGATGGTGCAGATAGCGGCGACGCGCAGCCGTTTCGACATGGATGCTCCCTTAGCTCGCGGGGACCGGCTCTTCCACCGGCGCCTCGACGGGAGTCTCCGCGGGCGTTTCGGCGGGCGTTCCGGTCTTCTCGCCGTATTCCTCGATGAACTCCTCCACCAGGCGGTGGCACACGTCGTCGGCGTACTGCTCGGGCGGGGACTTCATGAAGTAGGACGAGGGACCGAGCTGGGGTCCGCTGAGGCCGTTGTCCAGGGCCAGCTTGCAGCAGCGCACCGCGTCGATGACCACGCCGGCCGAGTTGGGCGAATCCCAGACTTCCAGCTTGAGCTCCAGGTTCAGCGGCACGCCGCCGAAGGTCTCGCCTTCCATGCGGATGTGGCACCACTTCCGGTCTTCCAGCCACGGCACGTGATCGCTGGGGCCCACGTGGATGTTGTCCTCGCCCATGTCGTAGCTGAGCTGGGAAGTGACCGCGTTGGTCTTGCTGATCTTCTTCGACTCGAGCCGCGACCGCTCCAGCATGTTGTAGAAGTCGGTGTTACCGCCGAAGTTGAGCTGGTAGGAGCGCAGGACCTTGACGCCGCGGTCCGCGAAGAGGCGGGTCAGCACGCGGTGGGTGATGGTGGCGCCCACCTGGGACTTGATGTCGTCGCCGATGATAGGCAGGCCGTGCTTGCGGAAACGCTCCGGCCAGTGGCCCGTGCTGGCGATGAAGACCGGGACGCAGTTCACGAAACCGCATCCGGCCTGCAGGATCTGCTCCACGTACCATTTGGTGGCTTCCTCGCTGCCCACGGGCAGGTAGCTCACCACCACGTCAGTCTTCGTGTCCTTGAGCACCTCGACCACGTCGACGGTGTCGCCGTCGTCCTTCTCGATGACCTCGCTCAGGTATTTGCCGAGTCCGTCGTGGGTCATGCCCCGCTGCACCGGCACGTCCAGGTTCGGCACGTCGGCGAACTTCACCGTGTTGTTGGGTTGGGCGAAGATGGCTTCGCTCAGGTCCTTGCCAACCTTTTCAGCCCCTACGTCGAAGGCGGCCGAAAACTCCACGTCGTTGATGTGATAACCGCCCAGGCTGGCGTGCATCAGACCGGGTATAAACTCGTCCTTTGCGGCGTTCCGGTAGTATTCCACACCTTGCACCAGAGATGAGGCACAGTTGCCCACGCCGACTATGGCGACTCTTACTTTGCTGCTCATGAATTCCCCGCTTTCCTTTCCGACACCGGGCCCGCGCCACGCGCTTCCGGTTAAATGAGACAGATTAAACATCTATGGTCACTGGTACATAAGAAACCTAGAATTCAGTATAACTCAAATAAATAATTGTTATATTATCTATAGAAATTATCTATAATTAGGCGGAACGCCCCGCTGCGCCGGTCACGGCTTGGTCCTGGCGTGCAACCAGGAAAAGCAATCGACATGAGATCGAACCAGCAACGTGCTGAAAAAGTAAGGAGCGAATACAAAAGGAGTGAACACCATGAACCTGTATTACCTTCAGTACTTCCTGGCGGTCGCACGGCGCGAGAGTTTCTCGAAAGCGGCGCGGGACATGCACGTCACGCAGCCGACGGTAAGCAACGGCGTACGGGAACTGGAAGACACGTTGGGCGTGAAGCTGTTCAACCGCGGAAGCCGGCACGTTTCGTTGACCATGGAGGGGAGAGCGCTCGTAAACTACGCCGTTCGCATCCAGGACCTCGTCGAGGAAGCGGAAAACCGCCTGGCCAGCGGAGACGTCCTGCCCGGCGAGGGATTCACCTTCGGCGCCACCGATGCCGCGGTGACCTACCTGCTCACCGACATCCTGAAGCGCTACGTGCAGCGGTACCCGGAACTGGAACTGTCCGTCCACGTTTCGCCGTCCCAGTACCTGGTGGAGGAACTGCTGGCCAACCGTTCGGAGTTCGCACTGATCACGCTGCCCTATTCCCATCCGAGGATCGAGACCATGTCCATTTACCACGACTCCATGCCGCTCGTGGTCGGCGGCGGCCATCCTTTCGCCGGACTGACGTCGGTCTCGCTGACGGAGGTCGCGGAGCAGCCGCTGATCCTGTTCCACGAAGATTCCGTGTCGCGACGGATCGTGGACGAACGTTTCGCCGAGGTGGGCGTTTCTCCGCGCGTCGTCATGGAGATGCGAAGTCCCGAAGCCATGCGAAAGCTTGTGGAAGCCCGCGTGGGCATTTCCTTCCTGCCGTCACTGACGATCCAGGAATCGATTGCGTCGGGCACGCTCCACGAGGTCCCCGTGGAGGGCGTCGCGTTCAGCCGCGATATCGGCGTGGCGTGGCGCCGAGGGCGGTACTTCAGTCCGGCCCTGGGCGTTCTGCTGGAAGATATCTTTGAGCGTTACGGTGAGGGGAAGGCGTGGGCGAAGCGGCAAAACTCCGACCTGGCGACGAATTGACCGCGATAGAACGGGAACCTGGCGTCGATACGCCCGCGGTCCAGGTGGCGAGGGTCAGTCGTAGGCGTTCAGTTCGGCGTCGATCCGGTTACGGTGGCGAGGGTCGGTCGTAGGCCCGCTCGCGGCAACCGGGGCGGCGCGATTGACTCGTCCGGAACGCCATCGGCGCAGCGTAAAGAAGATGACCCCGGCGCCGGTCAGGAACATGAGCGGCGTAAAGAGGTAGGCCATCCGGTTGAATCCGGCATTGGGCGGGGAGGAGAGGATGCGTTCCCCGTAGATCGCCTTATAATGGTCCAGGATATCCTCTTGCGTCTTCCCTTCGACGAGCATCTGACGGAGATCCTCTTTCATTTTCTCCGCCGTGCCGGAGTAGTGCTGACTGAGCGGCGCCCGCCAGCAGCAGGGCGCGATCAGCCGCTCTTCGACTGCTTCCGCGACCAGTTCCCGGCCTTCGTCCAAGACCGCGTCAACCCTTGCAATGGACGTGCCTGGCATGGCCAGGATGGCCAGTATTGGAAGTATGAGAAAGAAAGAGGCTCGTCGCATGGGTCCAACCTGTAAGGTAGAGGATCTAGCTTATTGTAACAATGAATCCGGACGTCATCAAGCAGTGCTCGTACTTTATTCAGAGGTTCCGATGCAGAAATGCGGGCCGAGCCGAAACGTGCGGCTCAAGTCCTCACTGGATTTACTAATTAAAATACAAGGTAATGGTTCAGCTGTCAATCCACCTTATCATCCGGATGATATATGTATTAGTAGGATGTTGTCCACTAATCTCGAGTTTTAAACCTGTATGCTCAATCCGTCCGAGCAGAACCGGATAGATTGGCGCCGGAACACGCGAATTCCATTGACCTTACAGGCAACGGTCTTCCTTTTCTGTGGCGAAATTCACGGGACCGCGTAGTTTATCGCGGGATTGCGCAGTTTATCGCGGGACCGCGTAGTTTACCGCGGGACCGGTCGAGGCCCATAGTAATAAGGACGGCCAACGGAGCTTCCCATCATGCTGTCACGGGGCGAAGTCAACCGATCGCTACGATCATTTATCGTCGTGAGAGGACTGTGGGGCGCCTGGGGCCAGATGGTCGGCACGAATACAGCCGTCTTCGCGGGTTTCGTGCTATCCCTTGGAGCGGACGCCTCGGACATCGCCTTCTACTCTGCGATCGCCTCGATCCTCGCCCCGGTACAGATCATCTCGTCCCTCTTCAGCAAGACCATCGAGAATAAAAAAAGCTGGGTCGTCTGGAACGGTGTGCTGGAAGCGCTGTTCCGGGGGCTCATGATCACCATCCCCTTTCTCTTTGTCGAATCGCTGCACCAGCGGATGCTGCTCATCTTCCTGGTCGCCGGGCTGACTGCGGGATATATCTACACGCCATTCTACTCGAGCTGGGTCGCCGGCACCGTCCCGGAGAATATCCGTGCTCGATTCACGAGCCGGCAGACCATCGTCCAGAGTCTCGTGGGTGCGGTGGTAGGCGTAATGACGGGCCGCTTCGTGGACTGGTTTCCCGATGATGAGAAGCTCCTGGCCTTCGTGGTGGTATTTGCCGTGGGGACCCTCTGCGGCGCCGCTGGGCCCCTGTTTCTCAAACGTACGCCCTACCCGTCCCGCGTCGACGAGTCCGAAGCCCAAAATCCACTGCGTCATCTGTTGCAGCCCTTTCGCGACCCGAACTTTCGCCGACTGGTCATGTTCTACTCATCCTGGCAGTTCGCCCTGGGACTCTCCGGACCGCTTTTCAGCGTTTTCATGCTCGACCGCCTGGGATTCGGCTATACTGCCATCTCCCTGCTGAGCGCCCTGGGCACGTTGGCTACCATCGCGGGATACCGTGCCTGGAGCGTGATCATCGATCGTTTCGGAAGCAAGCCGGTCCTCCAGATCCTCATCATCCCCGGTGCGCTGAACGCCTTCCTCTGGGGGCTGTGCCAGCCCGGTAACCACGCCATGGTCGCCATCGCCATGTTGCTCTCCGGGCTGATCATGGGCGGCATCAACCTGGGCGTCACGCCCCTCCAGTACGCACTGCTCCCTAAAGAGAACCAGGACGAGCGAGTCGCCTACATGGCTTCGTGGTCCACGACGATCAATCTGCTCTACGCCGCCGGGCCCCTCCTTGGCGGCATCCTGGTGGCATCGCTCACGAGCGTCCGCTTCACCGTGGGCGGGTTCCTGATCCAGGACATCAATCTCCTGTTCTTCCTGAGCGGAATCATGCGTTTCGTACCGCTGTTCCTGCTCCGCGCGGTGCGCGACGCCCGTTCCATTTCGTCCCAGCAACTCCTTTCGAACATGTTTCGCGGCAACCTGCTGAGTTACACCTTCAATTATATCGTATTCAACGTGGCCACGGCCGAGGACCGGCGGGCACGGGCGGCCTACAGACTGGGCCGTTCAAGGAACCCGATGGCAACCGACCACCTGGTCCAGGCCCTGTCCGACGCCAGCTCCAAGGTACGCCGGCAGGCGGCGCGGGCCCTGGGGGAGACCGGATCGGAAACGGCGGTCGACACCCTGATCAGGGAGCTTGAAAGTCCCTCCTCGGACATTCGGAGCGAAGCAGCCGAGGCGCTCGGCCGGCTGAGGCATGCAAAGGCGGTGGACCCGCTGGTGGAGGCCCTGGAAGACGAAGATCCCCGTGTTCGGATCAGCGCCATTTCCGGCCTTGGGCAGATAGAGGGCGACGACGTGCAGGAACTGTTGTTCTGGCACTTTTCGAACAACGTCGACCCACTGACCTTCCCTACGCTCGTCGAGGCCCTGAGTCACCGCGAAGATTACCGCATCATCAAACCGACCTTCGACCGGCTCGGGTCGTTTACTTCTCCCGCGGTGCGCCTGCAACTTCTCAACAACATCTGCCATACGCTCGGGGCGGGAGACCGATTCTACAAGCTGCTGTCCATGGAGGAGAACGAGCGTTACGGCGCACTGGAAACCATGATCAAACGCACCGTCTCCCGGCTCACGGAGTCGAAGGCCGTTCCTGAAGATACGCGACGGGGCGTGGAAAGCCTGTTCGTGCTGTTCACCCAGGCCTACGAGCGCAATGACGTGGAAGCCATGATGGAACAGGCCCGCATGCTTGCGGCACTCATTCGCGACAGCCACCCCGTAGTCGAACAAAGCCCGGTTGACACCCTGTCGGTGTACCTTATCATCATGACAATGAACCACTTTATCGACAGCGATGCCCACCACGACCTGCCCGGTGCGCAGGAGATCTTTCTGGCGGTGTGCATGCGGCGGATCGCCACGCTGGTGAACTGACAGCGGGTATCTACAGAAGCGATCAACGTAGGGGATTGGCGTAATTGGAATAGAAATGGATCGAAAGTATGGTTCGAAGGAGAGGATCAAAAAGGGATCGGCAAAATGAAAAAACAAATGGATGGATTCCGTGACCCGGAAGCGGCGGGTAAACCATGAATACCCGGGATAACCATTTCCACCTGGGCATCGCAGGGGCCTGCGGACGGGGCCGGAGTTTTCGCGCAGCCTGCGACGCCCTGCCACAGGTCCGCGTCCATGCCGTGTGCGATATCGACACCGGCGCTCTGCCCGCGACGGCCGACCTGCTTGGCGCTTCGGAGCAGTACACCGATTTCGACGAAATGCTGGAGAAGTCCGACCTCGACGGCGTGATCATCGCCACGCCCATGCCCCTTCACGCACCGCAGGCCATCGCCGCGCTCAACCGGGGGCTTCACGTATTCAGCGAGGTACCCGCGGCGGTCTCGGTCGAGGAGTGCCGGGAGATCGTGCGGGCGGCAAAGTCATCCGGCGGCGTATACATGATGGGTGAAAACTACACCTACATCCGGGAGAACGTCCTGATCAAGGAACTCGTCAAGGCTGGGCATTTCGGGACGCCATACTACGCCGAGGGAGAATACCTCCACGAACTCAAGGGATACGACGAGCACCGACTCGCGGCCCGGGGACTCCCGCCCAGGCAGGTCTGGCGGCGCCACTGGCAGTCCGGCATCGACGGCATCACCTATGGGACCCACAGCCTGGGACCCATCCTGCAGTGGTTCGACGACCGCGTGGCGCACGTCACCTGCCACGGAAGCGGCCACCACCACGTCGACGCGGAGGGCAGACCCTACGCCCAGGATACCAGTGTCATGCTCTGCAAGATGGCGAAGGGCGGCCTGGCCAAGATCCGGATGGACCTCACCTCCGACCGTCCCCACGCGCTGACCAATTACCAGCTCCAGGGAACCGACGGTTGCTATGAATCGGCCCGCGGTCCGGGCCAGGATTTCAGGATCTGGCTCCGGTCCCGATGCATGGGCGAAAACACGTGGATGGACCTCCACGAACTGGAGGAGGAATTCCTGCCCGGGGAGATGAAGGCCGCGGCCGCGCAGGGCGCCGGACACGGTGGGAGCGACTACCACGAACTCGTGGAGTTCATCGATGCCGCGGAAGGACGCCGCAAACCGTCCATCGGCCTGCACGAGGCCATGGACATGACCCTGCCCGGCCTCGTCAGCCAGCAGTCCATCGCCGGGAACGGCCGATCCGTGCCCGTCCCGGATTCGCGGGCGTGGTAGGATTTAGAGACCTGTATGCGGATTCCGGATTGCCGCGAAGCACTACACGCACTGAATCGTCCGATCCATACCGATCCAAAGTTCAGATTAGCCTGTACGCGACCGACTCGCCCGGCTATACTTTGGCTACACCTTAACCAGCTAACATCCCATCTATGAGGAGCGCGCCCATGGCCCGCCCCGGCAGCCCGATCGAAGACATCGACACTCCGGCCCTGGTGATCGACCTGGACCTGATGGAAGGCAATATCGCCCGCATGGCGAAGTTCTTCGCCGACCAGGGCGCCTGGCTGCGGCCCCACACGAAGACCCACAAGACGCCGGTCCTGGCCCACAAACAGATCGAGGCCGGCGCCCGGGGAGTCACCTGCGCCAAGCTGGGCGAGGCCGAGGTCATGGCCGCGGCCGGCATTCGGGACATCCTCGTGGCCAACCAGGTCGTGGGACGGGTGAAGATCGAACGTCTGGTCGCACTGGCGCGACATTCGGATATCATTGTGGCCTCGGACCATGAAGAAAACGTCCGGGAGATTTCCGACGCGGCCGTGGCCGCAGGCACCCGGGTTAACATGATCATCGAGGTCGACGTGGGCATGGAGCGCTGCGGCGTGCCGCCCGGCGAACCCGCGTGGAAGCTCGCCCAGGCGATCGACAGTCATCCCGGCGTCATATTCCGCGGTGTGATGGGTTACGAAGGCCACATCATCGGCAACCCGAACGACGAGGAACGGTACGCCGGTTGCCGGGAGTCCATGACCCTGCTGACCCAGACGGCCGACTATATCCGCGAACGGGGCCTGGCCGTGGACCTGGTCAGTGGAGGAGGCACGGGGACGTACAAGGTCACCGGTACATTCCCGGGGGTGAACGAGGTACAGGCGGGATCCTACATCCTCATGGACGGAACCTACCGGAAACGCATCCCCGAGTTCGACTGCGCATTGACCATCTACGCCTCCATTGTCAGCCGGCCCGGCGACGAGCTCGCCGTCGGCGACGCCGGCCTTAAGACCATGACAAACGACATGGGACTGCAGACCGTCCAGGGGGTGGAAGGCGCATCCATCCTTCGCCAGTCCGAGGAACACGTCAAGATCGAACTACCCGGAGCGTCCTGCGGCTTGCGGCCGGGCGACAAGATCCACCTCATTCCGAGCCACTGCTGCACGACCATCAACCTCCACGATCGCTTCTACGGCGTGCGCAACGGAACCGTCGAGTCCGTTTGGAACATCGCGGCGCGGGGAAAACTGCAATAAGGAACACATCCGGTAACTCGCGTCCGACCTCCGCGGCGTGAAGTCGCTAGCCGACACAAGGAGCACCCATGGACCCCCGATATCTCGTAGCCAACGTCGATGACATACCCAGCCCGTCCATGCTGGTCTACCGCGAACGGCTCAGGGAGAACATAGATCGGACCCTGGCGATTGCCGGTGGCCCCAAACGCCTTCGCCCCCACGTGAAGACGCACAAGATGCGGACCGTCATCGAGATGCAGCGCGAGGCCGGGATTTCCAAGTTCAAGTGCGCCACAGTATTCGAGGCGAAGATGCTGGCTGAAACGGGCGTGGAGGACGTCTTCGTCGCCTACCAGATGGTCGGGCCCAACATCGGACGGCTGGTCGATCTCACCGGCCGTTTCCCCGGGACGACATTCCGCGCCATGGTGGACGACCGCGGTGCGGCCGAAGCGCTGTCGGCTGCGGCGTCCGGTGCCGGCGTCACCATCGACGTCCTGTTGGATTTCGACGTAGGCCTGCATCGTACCGGGATCGCGCCGGGTCAGAAGGCGCTTGAACTCTACGCACTGCTGGACCGCCTGCCTGGCGTCACTCCGGGCGGGATCCACGGCTACGACGGACATAACCACCAGGTAGACATTGAGGAACGCAGGCAGGCCTGCAACGCCGCGCTGGACGCGGTGCGGTCGTTCCAGGCCCGGCTGGAATCCCGCGGACTGCCCGTGCCCCGGCGCGTCATGGGCGGTTCCATCTCCTTTCCGTGCTATGCGCCCGCCGAAGACGTGGAGCCCTCGCCCGGCACCTCCGTATTCTGGGACTGGGGGTACGGCCAGCGCTTCCCCGACCTGCCCTTCGAAGCCGCGGCCCTACTCCTCAGCCGCATCATCAGCATCCCCACCGCGACGCGGGTGACCCTCGACCTGGGCAACAAGGCCATCGCATCGGACCCCGCCGGACAACGCGGCATCGCCTGGAACCTTCCCGGAGCCAGACCCGGCCAGCACAACGAGGAACACTGGGTCATGGACTGTCCGGACACCTCGGACCTTGCGGTCGGCGACCCAATCTACGTATTCCCCACCCACGTGTGCCCCTGCGCCGCCCTGCACCGCCAGGTGTATGTGATCGACGGCGACGGCCGCTGCCGCGAACAGTGGTCGGTCGACGCACGCGACCGAGAATAGCACGCACAGCCACGCATTTCACATGCTACTGCCGCCGTTGCGCGCGCAACCGACACACGACGCGAACTGACGAGGATGGCGCTCGCTGCCGCGAACAGTGGACGGTCGACGCACGCGACCGAGAATAGCATCTGATACCCCGACACTTCCGTCTAGCCGGCGACCACGTTTTTCCTGCCTTTTCTCCTCCGCGTTTGTGTGACGATCGTGTTACATTTTTAAACTTTGCTATTGACGAAGTGACGTAAATACATTATCTTAAATCGTTCGTGCTTGACACGAAAACCGGACGATGTTCAACAGAAACCTGTCCGGGAAAACGGGTTCTCCAAGGCACGTCGACAGGGCGCTTGCATGACGTTTGAGCAGATCCTCATCAACCGGGACGGCGGGGTGGTCACGATCACGATCAACCATCCTCCCTTGAACGTACTTAGCGCACAGGTCGGACGGGAACTCGGTGAAGCGCTCGACCGGATCGAATCCGATTCGGCCGCTTCCGTGGTGATACTCACGGGGAGTGGCGACCGGGCCTTCGCCGCCGGCGCCGACATCCGGGAACTGCATCGGCTGTCGGGTACGGACGCCGAGGAAATGACCCATCGCTGGCATCGCCTCTTCCGGCGGATCGAAGGATTCAGGCTGCCGGTCATCGCCGCCGTGAACGGGGTGGCGCTTGGAGGCGGGTGCGAGTTGGCCATGGCGTGCGACATGCGTTACGCCTCCGAAAAAGCCCGGTTCGGCCAGCCGGAGATCAACCTCGGCCTGATTCCGGGTTGGGGTGGAACGCAGCGGTTGCCTCGGCTGATCGGCCGGGGACGGGCGCTCGAGTTGATGATGACGGGCGATATGTTCGATGCCGCGGAGGCCGAGCGACTTGGGCTCGTCAATCGTGTCACGGCACCGGACGCATTGATGGAGACGGTTGGGGAACTGGCCGGTCGTATGGCCGCCAAGGGAAACATTGCCCTCGCATCCATCAAGACCTGCGTCAACGAAGGGCTCGACAAGACGCTGGACGAAGCGCTGGCGTTGGAAGCCCGTGAATTCGGAGCGGTGAGCTCCACAGAGGACAAGGCGGAAGGCATCGCGGCGTTTCTTGAGAAACGTCCCGCGGTATTCCGGGGTCGCTGAGTCGAGGCGTGCGTACTCAATAAGCGACCTGGATTTCATCAGAAACCACTGGCACGCGGCAGGAAGAGAGTGTTCGTATGCAGCAGCTAGGAGCCATCGAAGGCGAATACATCCAGGTAACGGGCGAATTCGAGAAGCGAGAAGCCATCGAATTCTGCGTACAGGATCTAAACAGCAAGAACATGGAATTCGGCGTTTGCGAGCAGGACGGGAAGTACTTCGTGGCGCGGGTGATCGTGCCGGACGAAGAGATCGATACCCATTCAAAGATCGTCACTGTGCGCAGTGACCGGGTGGATATACACGGCAATCCACGTGGCATCATCCGCAAGGGTGTCTACAACTTCGTGGAGTGGTACGCCGACGGTGAAGTCTCCGGACAGCCCGCCGCAGTCTAAGATCAGGATCGCCATACCCGGAACATTCGGATTTGCTTTGTCCGATCCCGTTCCGCACGAGTCCGATCCAGACTGTATCCGGACCGTACCGTTTCAAGCCGATCCGTACCCGAATCGTACCCGTACAGGCTATACTACTAAGAAATATCAAGCTGCGTGCCTATTGCTCGTCGAAACCATGGAAGCTGACCAGCCTTCCATGGTTTTTTTATTCAACCTCTTATCCATATGCCCGAAATATCGTAAGCATGGCACTCATTTCACTTCATAAAGTTGCGAAATACTACGGCGCCCTGTGTGTCCTTAAGGACATCAGCTGGGGCATCGACTCCGGTCATCACGTGGGCCTTATCGGGTCCAACGGAACCGGGAAGACGACCATGCTGCAGCTGATTACGGGCGACCTGTCCCCCGACGAAGGCGAGATTTCCCGACGGCGAGGTATCAACATCGGCTACCTGACCCAGGACGCACACCTGACCTCTACCAATTCCGTCCTGGACGAGGCACTGAGCAGCTTCGAGCGCATCCTCGAACTGGAGCGGCAGCTTCGCGAGGCCGAAACAGCGCTGGAGAAAGCGAAGGGCGACGCGGAGGAAACAGAGCGCCGGCTGGGACTGTATGGGCGGCTGACGGAAGAGTTCGAGCGGGCAGGCGGTTACACCTACCATCACCGCGCGAGGACCGTGCTCCACGGTCTGGGATTCAAGGAGGAGGACCTGCCTTTGCCGGTCAACGTACTGAGCGGGGGCCAGAAGACGCGCCTGCGGCTGGGAAAGCTGCTTCTGGGAGACGCGGACCTGTTGCTGCTGGACGAGCCGGAAAGCCATCTGGACGTGGCCGCGACCGAATGGCTGGAAGAATACATCTCGGACCATCCCTCGGCGATCCTGGTCGTGTCACACGACCGCTACTTCCTCGACCGGACCGTGAACAGCATCGCAGAGCTCGAAGACCTGGGTCTGAAGAACTACCCCGGCAACTACACCCGGGCCATGGCGGTCAAGTCCGAGCGGCTCAAGGCGCAGCAACGGAGTTACGATCAGCAGCAGGCCTTCATCAAGGAACGTGAGGAGTTCATCCGCCGGACCATCGAGGGCGTCAAGACCAAGCAGGCCCAGGGCCGTCGCAGCCATCTGGCGCGCCTGGAACGCATCGAAAAACCGCGAACCCGGCACCGCACCGCTTCCCTTGACTTCGGAGCGATGAAGCGAAGCGGGAGGGACGTGCTCCACCTGGACGGGGTGTCCAAGAGCTACGGCATGCGGACTTTGTTCGCGGAACTGCATTTCACCCAGCACCTCGGCGACCGCGTAGGACTGATCGGGTATAACGGGGTCGGAAAGACGACGCTGCTCCGGATGATCGTCGGCCAGGAAACGCCTTCTTCGGGGACCATCCATCTGGGTACGGGCGTGGACATCGGCTACTACGACCAGGAACGGGCCAGCCTCACCGGCGAGCGGTCCGTACTGAACGAACTCTGGTCCGCCAAGCCCTCCATGAACGAGGGCACGGTAAGAAACCTCCTCGGGAGGTTCCTGTTCAGCGGCGACGACGTCTTCAAGCAGGTCGAGATGCTGAGTGGGGGCGAGCAGGGACGATTGGCGCTGGCCAAGCTGATCCTCGGGGAACCGAATTTCCTGGTACTCGACGAGCCGACCAATCACCTCGACATCCTCTCCAGGCAGGCCCTCGAACAGGCCCTGGCCGACTATCCCGGCACGCTCCTGGTGGCGTCCCACGACAGGTACTTCCTCGACCAGGCGGTGAACGCGCTCCTGGTCTTCGAAGCAGAAGGCGTGAGCCACTGGCAGGGAACCTACTCGGAATACCGTGCCTTCAAGGAGGAGCAGCGACGTTCCGAGGCAAAGGAGAAGGAGAGGGCGAAGGAGGATAAGCCGCGCCAGAAGACCGGAGCGACATACGATCCCCGTAAGAAAGAACGCAAGGAGCAGCGGATGATGGCCGATGCGCTGGAGGCGGCCATTCGGAAGAAAGAAGCGGAGATCGCCCGTCTCGAAGGCGACCTGGGCGAGGAAGGGACTTTCACCGACCACGAAACGGTCGCCCGGGTCGGCAATGCCTATGTGCGCGCCCGGCGGGAACTGGAGGACCTCTACGTGGAGTGGGAGGTCGTCACCATGGAACTGGAAGAATAAGCGTCTGGGCCTTATGCGCTCGCGTACAGAATAGTTATTCGAAAGAGCGGGAATCAGCGGAATAACAGAAACCGGAAGAGCTGGAAACATTGGAAGAATAAGATTGGAGGCAACTTGTACGACGCCGTCATTATTGGAGCCGGACCGGCGGGACTCGCCGCGGCCTACGCGGCCAAACAGGCCGGGTTGGACTACGTGGTCGTGGAACGACAGTGCATCGTCCACACCATCTACCAGTTCCCGACTGGACTGATCTTCTATTCGACCCCGGAACTGATCTCGCTGGGCGACGTGCCCATGATCGTCCAGGGGCTCAAACCCACCCGCGAAGAAGCGCTGAATTACTACCTCAAATTCGTCGAGTCCCAGGGGATCCAGGTCAACACATACGAAGAAGTCAAAAGCATCTCCGGAGAGGACGGCGATTTCGAGATCCGGTCCGTTTCGCAGCGGGAAGGCGACAGGCTATACCGTACACGCAAAGTCATCCTGGCCACCGGCGCCTTCGACAGCGCCAATCGGATCGGCGTGCCCGGCGAGGAACTGCCCAAGGTCTTCCACTACTTCAAAGAGGGCCATCCCTACTTCGACCGGGACGTCCTCGTCGTGGGCGGCAAGAGTTCGGCGGTCGAGACCGCCCTGACCCTGTACCGCGCTGGAGCGCGCGTCACAATGTCCTACCGCCGCAGCGGGTTCCGGGGCATCAAGTACTGGGTTCTGCCCGACCTGGAGAACCGCATTAGTGAAGGTTCCATCACGGCCCACATGAATTCCACGCTGAAGGAGATCAGGCAGGCCGAGGTGGTCCTGGACTTGGCCGGATCGGAGCGCGTGATCCCGAACGACTTCGTATTCTGCATGACCGGCCACGGTCCCGACGTGCCCTTTCTGAGCGGCACGGGCGTCGAGATCCAGCCCGACAACAACGTACCGGTGCACGATCCCGACACCTTCGAATCCAACGTCCCCGGTATCTACATAATCGGCGTCATCACGGCCGGCAACGTGAGCAGCGACATCTTTATCGAGAACAGCCGGTTGCACGGACCCAAGGTCGTCGAGCATATGCTGGCGCAGAGCGGCGTTTCGTAGTGCGGTCTGAGCATTCCGGGACCGATCCAGGGAAAAACGAGATGAGTATACGCCTGTATTTCAATGAGAACTGCCCCGATTGCGGGACGAAGAAAACTGGGATGCAACGGTAACGCATGCGAGATTTGAAACGATTGCCTTGCTGTTCGTGGCGACATTAAATAAGGTTGCACAGATAACCCACGGCTATACTCATGTCATTGCAGAGGTATATCCATGAATGAGAACAAGTCCTCTCCCAATCCCCTCGTCGGTGTGGTCATGGGCAGTAAGTCGGACTGGGACACCATGCAGAACGTCAGGGACGTGCTCGATCAATTCGACGTGCCCCACGAATGCCGGGTCGTCTCGGCCCACCGCACGCCCCTCTGGCTCGCCGAATACGCGGCCGAAGCCGAGGGTCGGGGACTCGAAGTCATCATCGCGGGTGCCGGCGGCGCGGCCCACCTGCCCGGCATGATGGCGGCCCAGACCCTCCTACCCGTCCTCGGCGTGCCCGTGGAAAGCAAAGCGCTCAAGGGCATGGATTCCCTGCTCTCCATCGTCCAGATGCCTCGCGGCATTCCCGTGGGCACCCTGGCCATCGGCCAGTCCGGCGCAGTCAACGCGGGCCTGCTCGCCGTGGCCATCCTGGCCAACTCGCGATCGGACCTCAGGGAGAAACTGAGAAAGTTCCGTGAAGACCAGACTGGCAAAGTCTTGGGGGATGAGCTTCCGTGAGCGGAATAAATGATCCCATCCTCCCCGGTTCGACCATCGGCATTCTCGGCAGCGGCCAGCTCGGCCGCATGATCGCCATCGCCGCCCGGCGCATGGGTTACCGAGTCCACACCCTCTCGCCCGAAATAGACTCGCCCACCGGCCAGGTCGCCGACCGCGAAATCGTAGCAGCCTATGACGACGTGGAGGCCGTGAAGCGATTCGCCAGCGACGTGGACGTCATCACCCTGGAATTCGAGAACATCTCGGCTGCCTGTGTCGACGCCGCGTCACCCATAGCGCCGGTTCGGCCGAAAGGAAGCGTGCTCCATACGACCCAGAACCGCCTGAGAGAGAAGACTTTTCTGGCTGATCATGGTTTTCCGGTCGCGCCGGTTCGCCATGTCAAATCCAGAGGCGAGTTGGCAGTGGCCGTCGAGGAAATCGGCACGCCTGCCGTGCTCAAGACGGCCGGATTCGGCTACGACGGCAAGGGGCAGGTAAGGATCACCTCGGCGGACGACGTAGACAGTGCGTGGACATCCATGGCAGGGCAAGAAGCGGTGCTTGAAGCGTTCATCGACTTCGACCTGGAAATGTCGGTGGTGGCCGCTAGAGGATTGACCGGCGACTTCGCGCACTACGGCACTGTTGAGAACAAACATACCAACCACATACTCGACGTCACGACCGCACCGGCTGACGTGTCTGGTGCCGTAAACGTCACAGCCATTAACCTAACCAGGAAGGTATTCAAGGCCCTCGACGTCGTCGGTGTCGCCTGCGTCGAATACTTCCTCGACCGCGACGAGAACCTCATCATCAACGAAATCGCACCTCGCGTCCACAACTCGGGACACTTTACCTTCGACGCCTGCGCTACGAGTCAGTTCGAACAGCAGGTTCGGGCCGTGTGCGGCCTGCCCCTGGGATCGACCGAACAGCCCCGGCCCGCGGCGATGGCCAACCTGCTGGGAGACCTGTGGGAGAACGGGGAGCCGGATTGGGCAGCCGCTTTGGCCATCCCGGAGGTCAAGTTGCACCTGTACGGAAAGCAGGAAGCCCGGCCTGGGAGGAAGATGGGGCATTTGACGGCGATGGCAGATACTCGGGAACAGGCGGTTGAGCGGGTGGTGGAGGGGAGGGGTAAACTTAGTGGATCTGATTGAATTATGAGGGATTGTTCAATCCTGGTTAAAAACTGTAACCGGGTATGTTATTTTGCCTGAGGAATGCGTTCGCGAAGAGTGTTTGTAAGGTCTTTAGCCTGTTCCAGCATGCTTTCAGTCATATTCTGTCTAACCAATTCCAGGTTATGAACCGCTTTGCTGTCTCCACGCTCCGCTGAGAGGCCGATCCAGGCATAGGCCTTCACGAGATCCCGCATGGCGCTGTCGCCGCTGAAGTGTATGATACCCATATTCGTCATGGCTTCTATTTTTCCCTGTTCGGCGGCCTTCAGATACCAGTTTACCGCCTCACTGTCGTTTTCGGGTACTCCTCTGCCCTTGTCGTAATACAGACCGAGATTGAACTGTGCCATTTCATGACCCTGGTCTGCAGCCGCGCGAAACCACCGTAACGCTTCCGGATGGTTTGTCGGCCTGCCTTCACCGAAGGCATACATGACGCCTAGATTGTACCGGGCGCCCACGTGCCCCGCCTCAGCGGCCATGCGATACCATCGATACGCTTCGAACCAATTCTGCACCACGCCATCTCCCATGTGGTACATATACCCCAGTCTCTCCTGCGCGTCATCGACACCCTGATCAGCAGCCAGGCGATACCATCGAACAGCTTCGGCATTATCCTCGGGTACGCCTCTACCTCTGTCGTAAATGAATCCTAAGAGATACTGGGCTGACTTGTCACCCTGTTCCGCGGCTTTGCGAAACCAGAGGTGTGCTTCAGTTTTATCTTCGGGCACGCCATTGCCTCTGTCGTAAATCAGCGCTAAACTATACTGGGCTTCCGTATGGCCCTGCTCGGCCGCCTTGCGGTACCAGTGAGCTGCCCTGGTTGCGTCCTCCGGCACACCATCACCACGGGCATACCTGGCCGCAAGATAGTACTGGGCGTCCGCATGATCCTGCTCCGCGGCCTTAAGGTACCAGTAAGCCGCTTGATCTGAGTCCTCCGGCACACCATCGCCGAAGGCATATCGCGCTGCCAGATAGGTTTGGGCCTGGGCGTTCCCCTGCTCGGCGGCTCTGCGATACCAGTAGGCGGCCTGCGCGGCGTCCTCAGGTACGCCCTCGCCCTGCGCATACATGATGCCCAGGTTGATCTGAGCTGCATCATGATCCTGTTCCGCGGCTTTACGATACCAGTAAACAGCCTTTACATCGTCTATCGGCACGCCATCTCCGGTATCGTAAAAAAGGCCCAGAAAATACTGGGCAGAATCAAATCCCTGTTCAGCAGCCCGGGTGAACCACGTTAATGCCTTCGCGGTTTCCGCCTCCACTCCGGTACCGTACTTATACATGTATCCGATTCTGACTTGTGCATATTCATATCCCTGTTCGGCGGCTTTTTCGAACCAGCCAAATGCCACGGAAGCATCCTCGTCGACACCGACTCCGGACATGTACATGGTACCCAAACGGTACTGGGCTCTAGCATGATCCTGTTCGGCGGCCTTGAGGTACCACCTCGCCGCCACGGTTTCATCCTTTGCTACACCTCTGCCCCCAGCATACATGAATCCGACATTGTACTGGGCATCCGCGTGGCCCTGATCGGCAGCTTCCGTAAACCACTTGAACGCTTCCTCGTAATCTTGATCCACTCCGGCACCGTCATAGTACATGTCACCAAGCGAGTTTTGCGCCTCGGCATCGCCTGCCAGCGCCGCTTGCCGAGTTTCCTCAAGGTTGGCTTCCTCCTGGCCAACCACCTGTGCGGGTAAAAACACCGAGACGACAAGAGCAAGTACCATGAATCCAGCCAACCGCCGAGATCGTACAATAGATTGCTTACCCAAATCCCAACTCCCATTTGGTTGGTAGTTCAGAGCTTCGTCTGATCGACGCTCGACGAACGTCAGTCTGTCGTTATCCTATCGTCGCGGGACGCGACCGTCATTCGATTTCAGCCTGGTATATCCTGTCGTGATACGTCTCGGCGAGCTTTTCCGCCTGGTCGATTTGTTCGGTGGACATGTAAATCCTGAAACTTTCAATGTTGCTATTGGCCAGACTGTCGCCCTGCACTGCGGCGACTTTAGTCCAGGCATAGCCCAGTATTTCGTTCTCCGGTACCCCTTTTGCATTGAAATAAAGATATCCCATGTTAATCTGTGCATTCACAATACCCTGTTCCGCGGCCATTCTGTACCACAGAAGTGCTTCCTCTTCATTCTTTTGCACACCCTCACCATCCTCGTACAAGACCCCGAGATTGAACTGAGCATCCCCATCACCCTGTACAGCTGCCTTGCGATACCACGAAGCGGCCTTATCATTGTTCTCCGGAACGCCGTTACCCAAATCGTATAAAAGTCCCAGGTTGAACTGGGCACCCGGATGTCCCTGGCCTGCCGACCTTGCATACCACCGTGCCGCTTCAGTGTAATCCTGAGGAAGGCCCAATCCGTTTTCGTGCATATATCCTATATTGTTCTGGGCGTACGGTTCGTCCTGCTCCGCAGCCAAATTATACCACCTGATCGCGTCGGCATAATTCACCGGTACTCCGTAACCCTGTTCATACATGATACCCATGTTTAACTGCGCATCCCGATCTCCTTGGACTGCAGCCTTGTTGAACCAGGCCAGCGCCGCAGAATCATCTTGTGCAACCCCGTCACCCAACCTATACAAAATGCCCATTTTGTACTGGGCGAATACGTAATCCCGCTCTGCTGCGCGTTGAAACCACTGTGCAGCAAGCGATTTATCCAATTCAACACCCAATCCATCTTCGTACATGACACCTAAGTTGTATTGGGCGATATAGTTTCCCTGGTCTGCAGCTTTTCTAACCCATTTTGCAGCCTCATTAAAGTCTCTCGGAACACCCTCTCCATTCTTGTACATAACTCCCAAAACATTCTGGGCATCCGCGTCCCCTTGTTCGGCAGCCTTACGATACCAGAAAACAGCCTCATCGTTCTGTTCTGGAACTCCCTCACCATTATCATACATGACCCCAAGACTGTACTGTGCATTCCCATTGCCCTGGTCTGCGGATTTTCGGTACCAATTAACCGCTTTTTCGTCGGATTCCGGTACCCCCAGTCCTTCGTCGTACATGGATCCCAGGCTGTATTGTGAGCTTGAATGTCCCTGCTCGGCCGCCAGTCGGTACCAGTAAACTGCCTGCGCATCATCCTCCGGCACTCCGGTACCCAAATCGTATATCGCTCCGAGTTTGAACTGAGCATCCGAGTGATTCTGCTCAGAGGCCATACGATACCATATAACTGACTCGGCATCATCTTTCGAAATTCCTGTACCACCAAATTCGTACATCAATCCCATGTTATACTGGGCGGACGCATTCCCTTGCACAGCTGCTTTACGGTACCAACGGACTGCCTCGGTATCGTCTTCCTCTACGCCTAACCCGTTGTCATACATCAGGCCCAGGTTATTCTGCGCCATGTTATGATCCTGCGTAGCAGCCTTAAGATACCACTCAACGGCTTTTGAGTCATCTTGCTCAACGCCGAGGCCATTAGCATAGAAAACCCCAATACCGAATTGTGCGTCCGCGTCATTCTGCTCTGCAGACCTTAACATCCAGCGGAAACTCACAGAAGGATCACGTTGAACGCCTTCGCCATACAGGTACGCGTATCCCAGGTTGTACTGCGCGGCTGCATTATCCTTCTCAGCGGCTCTGCGATACCACTTCACCGCTTCTGCCGGGTCTTGGGGAACGCCATGACCACTGTCAATCATAACACCAAGCATGAACTGGGCTTTTGCGTGATCCTGATCCGCAGCCTTACGATACCACACCAGTGCCGCAGAATAGTCCTCTTCTACACCATTGCCAAAGAAGTACATATCACCGAGCAAAACCTGAGCTTCTGTATCGCCCTGGCGCGCCGCCTGAAGTGTCTCATCGAAATCCGGCGACTCCTGTGCGGCTGACTGCGTGCTGAAGGCAGTCAGAATCGCCAAGGCAAGGTGTAGTGATTTCGTCATCTTGTCGACAGGCTCTGCTCAGTAGATCAAGCGAAGATAGATGTTCGGGAGGACACTATCAATCAACAGAATCCTTAAATGGACAGCAACTTTAAATGTATCGATTTGGCAAAATTCGGAATTTAAGATCTGTGGATTGTCGTTGAAAGCAACATGACAGCCGACGGCTTACACCATCCCCCTCAACAACCCAACCGCTTCATCCAGATACTCATCTTGAGTCAGATCCCCTTCGACCAGGTCGGGCCTGTGACCGCCCCACTGGGTAGCCAGTACCAGCGTCTCGCCGATATCCCATAGCGTCCACGCATTCGCGAAGACCGGCAGGCAGTCCATTTCCTGCTGCGTCAATGGACGCACCCGGTTGTAGCCTTCCAGGAAACAACGCCAGATCTCGTCGGTCAAGTGATCGGGTACCGTCTCGATGATATTGTACAGGAAGGTCGCCACGTCGTAGGACCGCCAGCCGAACGCACACTGGTCGAAGTCCAGGATGCAGTATCCGTTCTCGGGATGGTACAGGATGTTTCCGACGTGCAGGTCGGCATGGATGAGACCGTATATCTCCTTGCCCTTGCCGAGCCCGTTGATTTGACGGCGCATGTGATCGGCGTAATCCTTGAAAAACGACAGGTCCTCTCCGCGCCGTTCTTTGAGAATGGATCCCAGCGTTTGCAACGGACCGTCCAGCAGGTATTGCAGATCAAAATGGTGACGACAATAAGGTTTCGGAAACTGATCCGCCCGCTGGTGGATTTCAGCCACAGCCGAACCGCAGGAGATCACGACCGGTTCGTTCACCTCGGGATGCCAGGTAACGTGCTCTTCGCCCTCGAAGAAGTGAAAGAGCGCACCGCATCGGGCACCGCCCGAGGTGTCTGTGGCAGCGCGCGGAGTATCCTCCATCACACTCAATCGCTGGCCGTCCAACCTTTCCACCGGATCGGGTACGGCCAATTCGTACTCTCCCAGATATGCCAGCAGGTCGAGTTCGTACTGATAGGCCTCGGGATTACGGACGTAGAAGTCGTGGTCCGTATAGACCCTGTAAACGTATCGCCGACCCTTTGACGTAACGAGGTAGTTCCTGTTGGCTCCAGGCTCCAGTTCATTCACATCGATAGGTTCGGCGAGGCCGTAATGGGCCGCGAGGTAAGAAGCGATGGACGAGAGGGACGATTCTTGAGAATCCGAAGAATCCGAATGTCCGGATGAAGCAGAAGATGCGGATGATGCAGAAGAATCCATAGTCATCTCCATGATGGCGGTTTATACGGTTTTACTGTAATGTGTTTTGCAATCTTGACCGGGACAACAAGTTTAAGTTCATTGCTTGAATTGCGATGAGATGCGTGAATCGCGATGAGATGCGTGAATCACGATGTACTGTGTGTATCACGGTGAACTGCGTGAATCACGGTAGGTTGCGCGTTGGACCGTAACTTCGAGAGGAGCACCCATTGCCCAAACAACCCAATATCGTCGTCCTGATGTCCGATCAGCAGCGACTCGACACGGTGAGTTGCTACGGGCTGAACGACGTGTGCCGAACGCCCCACATCGACGCCCTGGCCGCGCGCGGCGTCCGCTTCGACTGGGCATTCACGCCGACGGCGATCTGCTCACCGGCCCGCGCTTCCTTCTACACAGGCCTCTATCCGCACAAGCACGGCGTTTCTGCCAACGGTCTGTGCCTGAACGAAGGCGTGCGCGGGGTAAATCACTACCTGGCGGATGCAGGTTACCGTTGCGGGTACGCCGGCAAGTGGCACGTGGACCAGGAGACCGGTCCGTCCGGGTATGGGTTCACCGGCAAGGATTTCATGGGCTACGGATTCCCCGGAGGCCGCCTGCTGCCAGGCCTGCAGTTTGGCGGCAGTCTGCACGGACACAATCATTATGCCGATTATCTGAAAGAACATGGATATGACCCGCCACCCACGGTCTCGCACCGCTTTGTCGGCACCAATCCCTCCAATCAACGGCAGGAGATGTTCGCCCTGCACGAAGGGCCGGTGGAGTCGTGCATCGAGTATTTCGTCGCCGAAGAGGCCAATCGCGTCCTCGACGAGGTGGCCACCGGAGAGGAGCCCTTCTTTCTGTGGGCCAATTTCTGGGGGCCGCACAGCCCTTCGCTGGTCCCGGAGCCCTACTTTTCAATGTATGATCCGAAGGCCATTCCCGAACACCCGGGATACGCCGAGACTTTCGAGAATAAGCCCTACAGGCAGCAATTAATCGAGAAGCTTTGGGGGCTCGGCGACTATGGATGGGAGGGTTTTCAGGAAATAGCCGCGCGCTACTTCGGGCACTGCACGCTCATCGACGACATGGTGGGGCGGGTGGTGGCTCACCTGGAAAAACTGGGTGTGCTCGACGACACCATCATTGTGTATACCGCCGATCACGGAGACTGCCTCGGCGCGCACAAGCTGATCGAGAAGGGCGAGTTCATGTACGATGAGATCTACCGCATACCCCTCGTCATCGCCCATCCCGATTGCCAGGCGCCCGGCACGGCCTGCGACGAGTTCGTCTACCTGCACGAAATCATGCTCTCATCGCTCGACGCCGCAGGGCTCGAAGTACCCGCCGAACTCGACGGCCAGTCCTTCCTCCCAGCCATCGAGGGACGACCCTTTTCGAACGGCCGGGAAGAAGTCTACTGCGTGTTCGACCGCCATTTCACCGTCGCCAACCAGCGCATGGTCCGTACCCGGAAGCATCAGTTCACCTTCAATTCGGCCGATCCGGGTGAGCTCTACGATCTGCAGCGCGACCCCTACCAGCTCGACAACGTATACGGTAAACCGGAATATGAAACCGTGCGACAGGACCTGATGGGGCGGATGGATCGCTACATGGAGGATTTGGGCGATCCGTTGCGCGGATGGTATGGGCGAATCAAGGGGGCGTATTAGCCACTTCGTGGGTAGGTAAGGGCAGATCAAAGGGGCGTACAAGTAGGTTTGCGGGTGGTTCAGGTAGATAGGGGCGTATTAGTAAGCGTCAGTTGCGAAGTGGGACGCTAACCCAAGTGGTTCAACCAGATTCCATCTCCTGCGCCCATTTTCTCAGAGGAACATCGTCCAGGTTATCCGAAAGCCAGTGCCGGGAGGCAGGATGAAAGTCCGGATCCGGACCCATCGGATCACCTTCTGGAGACAGGGCACCCAGCAACTGCCGCCGGATCGGTGAGCTTCTTTCGATGAGTGCGGGATCCTGCACGTCGAAGTCGGTGGGCCGAAGCCAGCGGTAGTGGTATCCCACGTGCATGATCTTTCGCGTCTTTCGCGACAGGTTCGGGCCGACGCAGTGCCATACCGCTGTACGCCACAACACCGCCGAACCGATGGGCAGCTTGAGTTCGACCGCACCTTCCGGATCGACCCCATTTTCCCGCCCGAACAATTCGACGGGCCTGCGTCGATGGCTGCCCGGCACCAGCCACAAGTTGCCGCAGTTGGATTCGGTCATGTCGTACAGCACATAGAAGACCTTGACCTCCATGAACGGTAGGCGTCCATCCAGAGAAGGCGCCATAAACAGGTCATCGCTCGCCAGGTCGGGATGCCACCCGACATTGCGGTATCCTGCCTCGTGGTCCTCGCCCTTGCCGACACCCGAAATGCGGTCCTTCAGGTCCTCCGGATAGGGAGGCCGAACGTCCAGGTGCGTGGTCCGGATCTGGATATTCCAACCGATTGAGTCCACCACTAAAGGCAATATACGCGGATGATCGATGAGGTCGAGAAAGGCCTCGTGATGCGCCAGGGCATTTCGCACCGCAAAGGGTTCATCGGATCCCAGGCCTGTCTTCGACCGAATCCGGTCGCCAACCTCGTCGATGGCCCGGAGTAGGCGGTCAAGTTCCGGTTGGTCAAAGAATTTGTCGAGGACGACAAAGCCTTTATCGTCAAAGTCTTTGGCTTGTTGGGGTGTCATTGCGAGGGGCATGGGGTCCTTCTCCGCGAACTAGTCAAGGCAATGGACATTTCACCAAACTAACCAACCTGGCTAACCGCCTGCTATTAAAACGATTTCGTTACCTTGCCAGCCACGTGCTGAAGCGCTCGTTCATCTCTTCGCCGTTGTCGCTCCACCATTCCCAGTCGTTATGCAGGGCGCGGACCACATTCTCCGGGGCCGTGGGCATGTGCGGTTTCATGTCCACGCCCGTCTCGGCATGGGTAGAGATCAGCGGCATGGCGGAGCGGCGCGTCGGACTGTAGGCGATGTACCGGCCAAGATCAGCCATTGACCGGGCGGTTGAAGCGAATTTGAGAAAACGGATTGCGGCTTCGAGGTTGCGCGTGCCCTCGACGATGCCATAGCCGCTCGTATTCAGGATCTGGCTGTCCCAGAGGATGACGAAGGGTTGTCCCTCGAGTACCTGGGCATTGAAGATGCGGCCGTTGGCTGCCGTGGTCATCGTCACCTCGCCATCGGCCAGCATCTGCGGGGGGTAGGCAGCGGTCTCCCACCAGACGATGTGCTCCTTGATGGTGTCCAGTTTGCGGAACGCGCGGCGAACACCTTCCTCGGTGTCAAGCGTGGTATACACCTCTTCGTGCGGCACGCCGTCCGCCATGAGCGCGAACTCAAGATTGGCCACGGGCGTACGTTTCATACCCCGCCTGCCCGGAAACTTTTCCAGGTCGAAGAAGTCGGCTATAGTGGCGGGTTTCACGTCGCCAATCCGCTCGTCGTTGTATGCGATCATCCTCGAAAAGAAGATCTTGGTAACGCCGCATTCCGTGACCGTACCCTCGACGAAATCATCCGCCGCGGG
Organism: uncultured Gemmatimonadota bacterium; assembly: GCA_951812955.1. Taxonomy (GTDB): domain Bacteria; phylum JAAXHH01; class JAAXHH01; order JAAXHH01; family JAAXHH01; genus JAAXHH01. The sequence continues at coordinate 1,548,843 of OX638340.1, forward strand.
CGTACCATCGGCACCCGGTGGCAGATCGACGACGTTAATAGGAACGAGCAACCCTTCGTCGCAACCCCGGACGAGATCGGGCATGTTCAGATCAACCACATCCCAGTACACATTTCCCATCTCCACCTGGGCGCGGATTTGCGCCAAACCCCCGGTGAAGTCCTCCAAGTTGATGTTAATGCCTGTTTCCGCTTCGAATCGTTCGTGGTAGCCTTTGTCACAGGCGCGGGCGTAAGAGCCGCCGTAGCTGACTACGGTGAGGGGTTGGGCTTGGGCTGTGACACGACCTGGGAATAGTGAGATCAGTATGATCGCCAGCGTCCCATACAACCCATTACAAATCCATCTTATCATTTTTGTTCCAGCCAGAGCATTTCGAATTAGGCTATGACTAAAGTGTGGATTTCGTTTGTGACTAGGTATGAGGTATGGTTATGAATCTTACACAGACCGAGTCGTCAGTTTTATCTATAAGGTATCTACGGTGAAATGCAATCTACATTTACTGGAGAATGCCAGAAGGAATCAAATCAAAGAGCCATGTATCAAGCATCAAGAAATTGTGGCGTAGGAACGTGGATCTGAATTGAATACGTCAATCGTGTACAAAATGACAGTCGGAATACTCAATAGCCGTATCCCTGGTAAAAATCATCATCGTTAACCTATAATGTGAAAATTGACAACCATGTCGTCATAAAACTATGAAATCTTACAACATGGTATACAAAATACGTAATACCAACCTAGCCGATCGCTTGCTCCGAACATCACCCAACCGTTTGCCCAACATTCCCCGCAACTACGCAGATCAGCGCATTAGCGTGCATGCAAAATATCGATATTTATACGGATAGTTTACGAGATTATTGCTATTCCCCCGACTGGTATGATACATACCTTGTGTAGTATGAGCATGCTGGTGATATCTCATCAAAGGAACCAAGTAGAATGGAACTCGCGCAGCTACTCATCACGCCAGGCACACTGCTGACGGCCTTCATCTTCTTCTGGAAACAGGCCAAAACCGGCAGGGACGAAATGAGGCGGGAATTGAAGGCAGATATGAAGGAATTGAAGGACGAGTTAAAGGTAGAAATAACTTCCGTCCAGACAGAAGTGCACGATATGAACGGACGTCTCGGCCGCGTCGAGGGCTTGCTGAAGGCAACGGGCTCCGGTTGATTGCGGCAGAATTGCCGACGCATCGTGGTTTATCTAATGGAACCCGTTATGCTCGCCGAAGAAGATATCGAAGCCCGGCCGATTGCGCGATTCTCAGATCTGCCGGATTCCAATGATCTGTGGCCATAGAGCATGTTGAGGTGCCGTGATGGTCAATCGCACTACTTTCCATTCGCCTTCCAATAATCCGCCAGCGCCCTGCCTTTGATCTCCCTAAGTGAATCTCTCATTTTCTGTCTACCGGCTTCGTCATTGGTCACGACACCGAAAGTGCTGTAGTCGCCGGGCTCCATGTGCATCCTGACGAAAACGCCTTCAGCGTGCGACTCGAATCGTACAAAGTGACCGAACGCGATATTCATGTCGTAGACGTATCCCTGAAGCTCGCCCGCGCTATTCTCGTTCTCGATGCAGTATATGTTGACATACAACACCAGTTCATCGAAATCCCACGATCTCTTGCGATTGATCCCCGCTTTTTCCAACTCGCTATCCACGATCGGTTCGAGGTTCCATCCGCATTGGGTATCCTCATGAAATTCAACAAACAGCTCGTCGGGTTTTTCGTTCTTAAGGTGGGAAAGATCCACTTTTGACTGAGCCCGCGCGTTGTATGTGAAAACCAGAACGCAGGTGGCTAACGACATTAGCAGGTATCTCATATAGTCATGCCCTTTCCAAGGGTTGGTTGTTCTAAATTCGACTGCAACAGGCCACCTGTTTTACATCAAGGTAGCTGTTGACGAAAATGCGTATGTGAAGTGGTGTTATATTGCGATGGTTTGAATATACATTCTGGTATTCTTTGCGTCAGCTCAGATTCTACCTGGTTTCCCCTACCAGACCTGCTTTAGTCCAGCCTTGTTTCTCCCCAGCCTGGCTTCCTATCAGACTGCTTCCTGCTTGCCTAGCTCCCCGCCAGCTTCTCCCTAAGCAACTCGTTCACCAGCTTCGGATTCGCCTTGCCCTGGGTCGCGCGCATGACCTGACCCATGAAGAAGCCCAGGAGTTTGGTCTTGCCGGCCCGGTATTCGGCCACGTCGTCGGGATGTTCTGCGAGGATGCCGTCGACCACCCCTTCGAGCTCTCCGGTGTCGGAGATCTGCACGAGTCCCTGTTCCTCGATGACCTCGGCCGGGGCTTGGCCGGTTTCCGCCATGGTGTCGAGGACGTCCTTGCCAATCTTGCCGCTGATCTTACCATCTTTGATCTGTGCGAGAAGCTGGGCAAGGTGAGTGGGAGGTATGCGTTCTTGCAGGGTTGCCTGGTCCATGCGGCTTTCGTGCTGAACCCGAAGCAGTTCGCTGAGCATCCAGTTACTGACCGCCCGCGCATCGCCGGATGCCTGGCTGGCTGTATCGCCGGACCCTTCGCCGGTTACATGGCCGACGCAGGCTTCGAAATAGTCCGCCCGTGTCCGGTTTTCCGTCAGTTGCCGCGCCATGTCCGGCGGTAGTCCGTATTCGTCGACGAAGCGCTGCATACGCACGTCCGGGAGTTCGGGCAGGTCTTCGCCGATATCGTCGACCCAGGTCCGAGCGATTTCGACAGTAACGAGGTCAGGATCGGGGAAGTACCGGTAGTCGTGGGCTTCCTCTTTCGACCGCATGGGAAAAGTCTCCCGTGCTTCCTCGTTCCACAGGCGAGTCTGGCGCACGACCCGTCCTCCGTCGTCAAGCACTTCGGCCTGCCGTTCGATCTCGAACTCCAGCGCGCGCTCCATGGAACGCATAGAGTTCATGTTTTTAATCTCGACGAGTTCGCCCAGGGGATCGCCGGGTTTGCGGATGGAGATGTTGGCGTCGCATCGCAGGCTGCCTTCTTCCATGTTGCCGTCGCAGACGCCGATGTACTGCAGAATCTGCCGCAACCGGGCGAGGTAGGCCGAGGCTTCGCGGGGGCTGCGGATATCGGGTTCGCTGACGATCTCCATGAGCGGCACGCCTGTCCGGTTGTAATCGATGTAGCTCAGATCGGGATCGTAGCCGGGCTCGTTGTGGATGGATTTGCCGGCTTCCTCCTCAAGGTGGATCCGCCGAAGCCGGACGAATCGGGGGCCGTCTTCGCCCTCGATTTCGACGCCGCCGTACAGAGAGATGGGCTCGCCCGCCCGGTCGTACTGCGAGATCTGGTAACCCTTGGGCAGGTCCGGATAGAAGTAGTTTTTGCGTGCGAAGGCGCTGGTCTCCGCCACTTGACCGTCCACGGCTAGCGCCATGCGAATGGTGTATTCCACGGCACGACGGTTCAGGACGGGCAGGACGCCGGGCATGCCGAGGCAGATGGGGCAGACCCGGGTGTTGGGCTCGCCGCCGAATGCCACGGAACATCCGCAAAAGATCTTCGAGTTCGTCAGGAGTTGGGCGTGCACTTCCAACCCGATTACGGCTTCGTAGTTCATGGCCGCGTCGCCTCCTCGAAGGCATACGCCGCGCGTAGAATCCGCTCCTCCCCGAAGTGGGGACCGATGATCTGCAGTCCTATGGGCATTCCGTCGGCGTCTTGGCCGCAAGGAAGGGAGATGGCCGGCACGCCGGCGAGGTTGATGGGCACGGTGTAGATATCCTGTAGATACATCTGCAAGGGATCGTCGATCTTCTCGCCGATCCGGAACGCGGTTGTGGGCGTAGTAGGCGCCACCATGAGATCGACCTTTTCGAATGCCTGGTCAAAGTCTCCCTTGATGAGCGTCCGTACGCGCTGGGCCTTATCATAGTAGGCGTCGTAATATCCGGAGCTGAGGACGTAGGTACCGAGCATGATGCGGCGCTTCACCTCGAGGCCGAATCCCTCGCTACGGACCGAGCCGTACATGGCCTCCAGGCGGTCTTCAACCGGGATTTGCGTCGCTGCGCCAGTTCCCGGCGCACCGGTATTCCCGCCAACTTCTGCATTGTTTTCCGCTCCACCATCCTCACCCCGGTACCCGTACTTCACCCCGTCATAACGCGCCAGGTTGGAGGAGGCTTCGGCCGTTACCAGGATGTAGTACGTGGCCACGGCGTACTCGGTGTGCGGCAGGTGGACGCGCTCCACGCGGGCGCCGAGCGCTTCCATGCGTTCGATCGCGCGGCCGACGCTTTCCTTCACGGTGGCGTCCAGCCCCTCTGCCAGGTATTCATCGGGCACGCCGATGCGAAGGCCTTCTATGCCCTGCTTCAGGGTTGCCGTGTAATCCGGCACCGCTTCCGGTGACGACGTGGTATCCATGGCGTCGTGACCCGCGATGACGCCCAGGAGCGCCGCGCAGTCTTCCACGTTACGTGCCATGGGGCCGACCTGATCGAAGGACGATCCATAGGCGATGATACCGTAGCGGGAGACCCGCCCGTAGGTGGGCTTGAGTCCCACGACACCGCAGAAGGCCGCGGGCTGGCGTATCGAGCCGCCTGTGTCCTCGCCCAGGGCCAGGACCGCCGTGCCCGCCGCCAGGGCCGCGGCGGATCCGCCACTTGAACCGCCCGGTACGCGGGAGGTGTCCAGCGGATTCCGGCAGATGCCGAAGCCGGAGTTCTCGTTGGAAGACCCCATGCCGAACTGGTCCATGTTGGTCTTGCCGACGATCACGGCATCCGCCTGTCGCAGCCGGGCGATGACCGTGGCGTCATAGGGCGGTACAAATCCTTCCAGGATCCTGGAGGCGCAGGTGGTTTCCAAACCCTTCGTGCAGATGGCGTCCTTGATGGCGATGGGTACGCCGGCCAGCGGCCCGGTGGGTTCGCCGGCGGCGACTCGCCGGTCCACGCCCCTTGCGTCCTCGATCACCGATTCGGGCTGGACCGCGAGGTAGGCGTTTATAGCGGGGTCCTTCTCATCGATGAGGCGCAGGACTTCCCTGGCCGCCTCTTCCGCCGTCACTTCGCCGGACTTGATCCGCGGCGCCAGTTCATGAGCCGCCATTTCGTTAAGGTGTTCCAATGGTTACTCCCGCTTCATAGATCGACCGTGCTTACTCGACGCTTCCAAACCAATGCCAAAGTTGCTACTCGCCGAACGAGCAATTCTATTCAACGAACGCGCAACCAGCCAAGTATTGCGCTCGTCGGCGGACGACCAAACCTTTACCGCGCGATCAGCAGGGTCACGCGTTGGGGTTCGGTGCCCGGCAGTTCCATCGGTGCTCCGTGCGCGTCCCGCTTCGTGAACGGGTGGTGCATGACGATATCCTGGCGCCCGTCCCTGTTCAGGTCCGTCATCCAGGCGTATTCCCCGTCGTTGGGCAATTCGACCGTCACCTTCTTTGGCTGCGCGGCGAACAGTTCCGGCCCGGGCACGCCGGCGAAAACATGCAATTCTCGGTGGGTCCACTCGACCAGTAGGTCCAAGCGGCCGTCTCCCGTCACGTCCCCGATGAACAGGTTCTTGTTGAACGCACGCCGGTAATCATCGCGGTCGTTGCGGAGCGCATGCCTGCCACCCATGAGCACGATGTCCAGGGGAACCCAGCCCGGTTCCCGCGGGCTCGGGGCGCCGTCCAGCTGGATGCGCCGTGTTGCGTTGGGCCGATCGGGGACGCTTCCCGCTTCCATCCTGTAGAAGGCGAGATTCAGCCAGACGTCGTCTCCCATGAAGCCCTTGATCCGTTTGAAGATACTGTTTTCGAGGTACTTTTTATCGATCGAGGTGACGACCAAGCCAGGTTCGCAGTCTCCGCCAAAATCCAAACGTTCCATGGCGAGTTGGATGTTGCTTTCGGACTGAATCGCAATGTCAACACCGGATGCGAATCGAACGCCGCCGTTGGATCCGCGCGCTCCGAAGTGCACTTCGTAAGCAGATCGTTTATCGTCAATCTGTACACCCTCCAGGCTGTAGATCACCATGTCCGCTATGCCGTCCCTGTTCATATCCGTGAAGGAATGCAGCACCCTGCCCGTCATGGCTCCCGTTGCCAGTACGGTAAAATCATCGGAGTCGAAACGCACATCGGCCGTGAAGGTCGAGGGATCGGGGTCGAAAAATCCCTGGCCGCCCTGGAGATGTGCTTCGAAGCGGTCTCCGTTCCAGGACACCAGGTCGACGCGGCCGTCGCCGTTGTAATCGAATCCGTGAATCCGGCTCACGCTCCAGGGATCGTAACGGTATCCGTCGGCACCCAGGATCGGGTCCAGGTCGGCGGGGGGACCGGTGACCACCGGATCGGCGAATGCGCCGCTTACCGTCTGCACGAATACCTTGAATCCTTCGGCGCCGGGCACGACCAGGTCGACCCGGCCATCGCCGTTCACGTCCCGGGTGACGTCCACGTGCGGCACCTCACCCTGGTGGGGCGTTTTAAAACTGGTCGTAACGGACACGAGTTCGTATTCAGTCGCCGAATCCGGATCCCACGCATTGAGCCGGCCCGGTTCGCCGGTGATCAGACGATCGCGGTCTCCAATACGGGCAATGTCGACGAAGGTCACGCCGGGACGCAGCCGTGCATCCATCCGCATCTTCCAGGTTCCGCCTGTCCGCTGCGGCGAGCGCTTCACGTTTCCTTCCGGTCGTTCGCCATTCCGGATTCCTTCATCCATCCCGGTACCTTCTTCGAAAGCAAAAACTTGCACACGACGGGCGCCGTCCTCTTCGATCTGCACCACCGCCAGATCCGCCACGTCGCCACCCAGCAGGAATCCCGTCAGCACCGTCTGTCGCAACGCCGGACCGATGTCGATGAAATGGCGGTCAAAAGTGTACTCGGCAGATTGCGCGTCGGCACGGCTCAAGACATCGACCTGGCCCTGCGCGTCGGTGCTGCCCGGGTCAAGGGCGATTAAAACCACAACCATTAACACAAGGAGCGACAACCGGGCTAGCAATCCGGCGCGACGCGGCTGGGGATCGTGTGTCGGAGGTATTGGATTGCGGATGGGAGTTGAGCGGCTGGAAAGTGGATTCGTCATTTCGTCAGGGCACTAGTACCAGCGATAGTAATAGGTGGCGAAACCGATACCGAGGATGCTAATGACGTTCACTTTCAGCGTGAAACCGAACGTGATGGAGAATATCACAAAGGGCAGTGTGGCCGGGGGGAAGGTATAGATGAACGCTTCCAGGAAGAACTTTTCCACCATGCTGCCGGGCATGAAATACTCAAGCAGCAGTCCGATCAGTTCGCCGAGCAGTCCGCCGAGGATGGCCCCCACCAGGATATAAAGCGCCAGTTTAGCGATCTTCTTAGATTGCGCCATTAAAGGGTCTCCCCGGGTGGTAATTGGTTTACTGCGCGTGCGTCGGTCAACTGGCCTCCCGGAAGTCTGGCGCGTGCGGACATGTCGGGTATTTCCATCCCACTTCCGCAGTCTCCTTTTATTCTTCCACAGATAGCGCGACGTCTTCGTCGTGGCGGACCATGTGCAAGCCCCAGGCCGCGATGCCAGAAAGTATATACAGCAGCACGATGGGGAAGATCGTGAGTTTCGGATCCCAGACCAGGGCCACCAGGGCCACGGCGATGACACTCAGCTTAAGGATGGACCACTTGCTCTTGAAGGCGAGCGACGGCAGGGTGCGGTAGGACAGGGGGCTGATCATGAGGATGGACAGCACGAGCATGAATCCCATGAACGGGCCTTCCAGGTGCAGTTCCTCCCATCGGTCCCAACAGAAGATGACGTACGACGCCACGGCGATGGCCGCCACGGGTATTGGCAGTCCCATGAAGTTGTCCTTCTCCTCGTTGATCCGCTCCACGCGGCGGAGGGTCATCACGTTGTACCGGGCCAGCCGGATGGCGCCGCACATCAGGAAAAGGAGGCAGAGCACCCAGGTGATTTCGCCGAAGGGCTTAAGGGTATATACGAGTACTATGGGCGCGACGCCGAAGGATACCACGTCCGCCAGGGAATCGAGTTCGATGCCGAACCGGGTCGCCCCCTGGCTGAAGCGCGCGACCTTGCCGTCGATGCTATCCAGTAGCGCGGCGGCCATGATGAGCCAGGGCGCGCGTCCGGGGTCGCCGGTCAGGGCGTTGAACCCGTCTATACAGTAGAAGATGGCGGAAACCCCGCAGAAGATGCTGCCGAGCGTGAACACGTTCGGTAACGCGACGCGCATCCAGGTTTTCATTTCAGTACTCCCAGTATCGTTTCGCCGCCCCGGACCCGGTCCCCGTTCTTAACCCGGATTTCGGCCCCGGCCGGTACGATGACGTCTATTCTCGATCCGAAGCGTATCAGGCCGAAACGGTCGCCGATACGCACCTCGTCGCCCTCGTTGACGTTGCAGACGATCCGCCGGGCAACGAAACCGACGATCTGCTTGATCAGGACGCGGCCCTCGTCTCCTTCGATGCCCAGGACCATCTGGGCGTTGTCGCCCGAGGCCTCGTCTTTGAACGCGAGCTTGAATTTTCCTTCGATCCGCCGGCGCAATTTGACTACGCCAGTGATGGGAATCCGGTTGACGTGCACGTTTGCGATGGACAGGAACACGCTGATCTGCGTGGCCGGTCCGCCGATGAAGGCGTCGTTTTCGATCTTCTCGACCGTTACCACCTTGCCGTCGCCTCCGGAGATCACCAGGCCTTCGCCCGGGGGAACCCGTCTGGCCGGATCCCGGAAGAAGAAACCGACGAACAGGGCCAGGCCTCCGAACACAGACGCCAGTATGATCCAGATTGCTCCGGGGGCCAGATATCCGATCGCCAGACTGCCCGCCGCGAGTGCGGCCAGTGGTATGACCATGACCCAACCGTCGCGTACCATGCCTTTTCCTTGCTATCCGGTTCCCGGCCGGATGTCCGCGGTCTCGGCACCTGCCGTTCCGTCCCCACGCATCACAATTCGGCGATATGCAGGACCAGGGGTATCATGCGCCCCTCCCGCTCGACTTCCAGCTCGATGGAATCGCCCACCAGGCTGCCGTACAGGGCTTCCCGCGCGTCGGGATAGCTGGTGATCACTTCCCCGTTGATTTTCCGTATGACGTCCATGACCATGATGCCGGCCAGGTCCGCCGGGCTGTTCGGGTCGATTTCATTCACCAGCACGCCCAGGCGGTTGACAATGTCCAGTTCCTGCGCCACGTATTCCGTGATGTCTATCACCGAGAGCCCCGTCCATCCACGTCTCGGTCCGCCATACTGTATCAGTTCGTCCGCAACGCGCCGAACCCGTTCGATGGGTATGGCGAAACCCACGCCCTCCGAACCGCCGCTTTCGGAGATGATGAACGTGTTGATGCCGATGACCTCGCCGAAGGCGTTGACCAGCGGACCGCCGCTGTTGCCCGGATTGATGGTCGCGTCGGTCTGGATCATGTCCCGGTAGACCGTCCGGGATCCCTGCTGCCGGCGGAAGTTTCGTCCCAGGGCGCTGACCACCCCGACAGCCACGGCCGGCTGTGCGTCCTCGATGGCCAGGCCCAGCGGATTGCCGATGGTAATGGCCCACTCGCCGGTCATGATGTCGTCCGACCGTCCCAGCGCCGCCACGGGGAGGTCTTCGCCTTCCACGTGGAGCACGGCCAGATCCGTCATGACGTCCACGCCGACCAGGGTGCAAGCCAGGCTGCGTCCGTCGGTCAGGACAGCCTGGATTCGCCGCGCTGTATAGTCTCCCAGTTGCACCACGTGGGCATTGGTGACGATGTAACCCGCGTCGTCGATAATTACGCCCGACCCCGTGTTCGGCTCCTCGCGGGTATAAAGACGCGGCACCACGAAATGACCGAAGAAGGGGTCGTCGGACATGGGGGAGAATCCGCGTCGCTGCATCTGGAAAATCGCAACGATGCTCACGACTGCGGGACCCGCCCGCTCCACTGCGGTCACGATGGACGTGCGTCGTGACGTGCTGATCGATTCGTTGGCTTCGATCAGACCTGCCGGCATTCGGCCGGATCCTACACGGCCGTAAGCGTCTTCACCCACCCCGGGAGCTCCGGCAGCGCCACTGCGCCCAATCGACCCAGCCGATTCGGACGGTTCCCGGTTTTCCGGCGTGGACGTCAGGGCCCGGGTAGCATTCCCGCCCGCCGGTCCTCCGCCGAGCGTGCTCAGCGCTTCGGGATAGGCCACGACCAGGAAAACGATGCCCACAAGCGCGCCTATGAAGGCCGCCAGAATATACCACACGGCCATCGGGGATCGCCTGGCCTTCGGGTAGCCCGTATGGCGTTCTTCCGTGTTCCGCATCGATCGGCACCGGGCATCCGTACCGCAACCTTGCAGAATCTGAACAACGCTGATTTCAGTTCGGAAATGCCGGGAAAAGTCCTGCACTTGAATGGCCCGGAAACACCATGTCCCAACGGTTCTCCGGCTCCCAAAACAGATACCTCATTATATGCGCGGAGGGGCTTCCAGTCAATACCTTTTTCCGGGGACCGGAGCGCCGCCGCGCCCATGGTGCGCGGGAACCTCGCCGGACGGTCAAGGATGGCTTTCCTGCAAGAGCTACTAAATCAAAATCTGTGATTTAACAAGGATTTAACCTCAGAGAAACACTTGCGAAACAATAAGGTTGTATATTAGATTTCTGTGTTTGTTTCTGCGAATACGTGCAAGAGGATGTGTAAATTACCGTGGCGATCCGGACTCCTGTAACCAGGCGGCCCGGTTACCCGGGCAACGATTCATGGAATATCCAACAGGGAGGAGCAATACTCGTGACCCCTAATGAAGTCATCTCTTACGCAAAGGAAAATGGAGCGAAGATGGTCGACTTCCGGTTCATCGACGTGCCAGGAACGTGGCAGCACTTCTCGGCGCCCATCGAAACGCTGGAAGAAGAGACTTTCGAAGAAGGCGTAGGATTCGACGGTTCGAGCGTCCGTGGATTCCAGACCATCGACAAGAGCGACATGATCCTGATCCCCGATCCGCTGTCGGCCAAGATCGATCCCTTCATGGAAGCGAAAACGCTGATCCTGATCTGCAATGTCAAGGACCCGGTGACGCTGGAAATGTACACGCGCGACCCGCGGTACGTCGCCCAGAAGGCCGAGGCCTACATGCAGTCCGTGGGCATCGCCGACACGGCTTTCTTCGGACCGGAAGCCGAGTTCTACATCTTCGACGACGTGCGGTTCGCCCAGAAGCCGAACGCCAGTTTCCATCGGGTGGATTCCAGCGAGGGATGGTGGAACACCGGACGGAACGAAGGACCGAACCTCGGCAACAAGATACCTTACAAGCGTGGTTACTTCCCGGTGCCGCCGGTGGATACCCACCAGGACCTGCGCACCAACATGGTGCTGACGCTCCGGAGCATGGGCATCGAGTCGGAAGTCCACCACCACGAGGTGGGTACGGCGGGGCAGGCGGAGATCGATATTCGGTTCAACACTTTGCTGCGCATGTCTGACGATCTGCTCATGTACAAGTACATCGTCAAGAACGTCGCCCGGCAGGCCGGCAAGACGGTGACCTTCATGCCAAAGCCCATTTTCGAGGACAACGGGTCGGGCATGCACGTGCACCAGAGCCTGTGGAAAGACGGTCGGAACCTCTTCTTCGAGGCCGGCACGTACGCCGATCTGAGCGACATGGCCCGCCATTACATCGGCGGTCTGCTCAAGCACTGCTCCTCGGTCCTGGCCTTCGCCGCGCCGACGACGAACTCCTACCGGAGGCTCGTCCCGGGTTACGAAGCGCCCATCAACCTGATCTATTCGCAGCGCAACAGAAGCGCCTGCGTGCGGATCCCCATGTATTCGAAGAGCGAGAAGGCCAAAAGGATCGAGTTCCGTACGCCCGATCCAGGCGCGAATCCCTACCTGGCCTTCACCGCCATGATGATGGCCGGCCTGGACGGTATCGAGAACCGGATCGAGCCGCCGGAACCAATCGACCTCGATCTCTACGATCTCGAGCCTGAGCAGGCCGCGGAAGTGGCCCACACGCCGCAGGATCTGGGCGAGGCGCTGAACGCCCTGGAGGACGATCACGACTACCTCCTCAAGGGAGACGTGTTCACGCCGGACCTGATCGATACCTATATCGAGTACAAGCGGGAGAACGAGTTGGACCAGATCCGCCTGCGCCCGCACCCGTGGGAGTTCGGTCTCTACTACGACATCTAGGTCGTATGAGATCAGCGTTTCATCGCAGCACGCGCGCCTCCTCCGTTTCGACGCGGGGAGGCGCGGTCTTTTTCTGCCGGATCGCGGTGAATTACGATAACGCACGTCGCGGTGCATCATTTTAAGGCACATCCCGCCGGCAACGTCCGGCTCGGCTTCGCCCATCGGACGATGAGCATTAAGTCCACACGCATCGCGGTGCATCCAGTTTCGACGCTACGCGTTCAGGAACCACTGCAGACCACACACGTGAATTCAAACAGCCAACGCCCATGACGACTATTGATTTCGATCGCGACGCACTTGCGTCGACTATGCCGGACGCGGTGTCCGACCATTTGCGGTCCTCCGGATTCGGCGACCCGGCCGACGCCTGGCGAATCCTGGAGCAAATCGACCGGCGCGTGGCCCCGCTTGCGCGCCCGGGAAATCCCTTCCCTGCGCTGGTCGAAGCGGCGGCTGCGTCCCTGGAACCCGACCGGGCCCTCATCAGCCTGCACACGCTCTTTACCCGGTGCGGTGAAGATCATGTCCCGGCCCTGCTGGACCTGTTGGCCATCCCGTCGGAATCCCGAGACGCCCTGCTCACGATCCTCTCGTGCAGCCCGTACCTCAGTAACGTGCTCATCCAGGACGCGGGGTTCCTGCTCGACACCTTTGCCGGCGATTCGTGGCGTGCACTGCAATCCGCGGAAGAGTTGGATGCTGAACTGACGGAGATGCTGCAGGGTGTGTCATCGCCGGACGAGGCCATGAAACCCCTGCGCACGTTCAAGAAACGGACCTACCTGCGCATCGCGGTGTGCGACCTGATGAAGCAATCCGGAACTCCGGCAGTCCTGGAACGGCTCACGGACGTGGCCGACCTTTGCCTGCAGGCCGCCCACGACGTGTGCGGCATGAAACTGGAGGCGCGGCACGGACGGCCGATGCTCGAAGGATCGAAACCGAGCGGATTCGCCGTCATCGGCATGGGCAAGCTCGGCGGCAGGGACCTGAACTTCAGTTCGGATATCGACCTGCTTTACGTCTACGACGCCACGGACGGCCGCACCGAAAAAGACGGAACTTCCACCTACGAATTCTATCCGAAACTCGCCCGGGCCATAACGGACCTCATCGGACGGCTCACGCCGGACGGGCAAGTGTTCCGCGTCGACCTGCGCCTGCGTCCGGAGGGACGGGCCGGCGATATCGCCAACTCGATCGAGGGCTACCGCTGGCACTATGAGATCCAGGGACAGGCCTGGCAGCGGCAGGCGCTCCTGAAGGCACGGTGTTCGGCAGGAAGCAGGGAGGTGGGCGGCCGGTTCCTCGAAACGATCCAGCCCTTCGTGTTCTACCCCGCCCTCGACCAGCCGCTGATCCTTGAAGATATCAACCACATGCGGGAACGGATCGCGAAGGCGCTGATCGAACGGGGCAGCGGCGATTACCACGTCAAGCTGGGTAAGGGGGGCATCCGGGAGATCGAGTTCATCGCCCAGGGATTCCAACTCGTCTACGGCGGATCCCAGAGTTGGCCCTGGGAACGCGGAACCCGCAGGATGCTGGCCTCGCTGGCGGAAAAGGGGTACCTGTCCGATGACGAGGCATCCGACCTGGACGACGCCTATCTCTTCCTCCGGGACCTGGAAAACCGTATCCAGATGACCTCGGGCCACCAGACCCACGAGATTCCCCAGGACCGCGGCGCCCAGACCGTCCTGGCCGGCATGATGGGCCTGTCCTGGACGACTCCTGAAGAAAGGGAGGCCGCGCCGGACAGGATGCTGTCGGCCTACGCGAGGCACACCGCCCGCGTCCACCAGATCTACGACCGGGTCTTCCACTCGGCGATGTGACGCTTGTTCGTTTGATTCCACCTGAATCAATCCATGCCGCTCGATAGTCAAGAAACCGACCGTCAATTCCAGCCCGCTTTACATTTACTTACCAGGTTTGTGATGCTGGTGGTGCTTATGGGTAAGCCTATGAGCGATACCGATCTTTCATCTCTTGTCGTCCGTGCCCAGACCGGCGACCGCGCAGCCTACGAAGGCATCGTACACCGTTTTCAGGATATGGCGGTAGGCTACGCCTCCGCATTGCTGGGCGATTTCCACTTGGCTGAAGACGCGGCACAGGAGTCCTTTGCTGATGCCTGGACTGAACTTCCGCGTCTGCAGAAACCGGCTGCATTTCCAGGATGGTTCAAACGGATTGTCTTTATGCGCTGTAGCCGCATATCTCGCTCACGGCAACCGGTGGGACAAGTGCGAGAGACGGCAGGGTCGCTGGTTGCTAGCGGTCCCGAGGAGGAACTAGAGGCGCGCGAAGAGAAAACCATGGTCATGGGAGCGATTGGGCGGTTGCCCGAGGAAGAGAGAATGGCGACGGTGCTGTTTTATATATCGACATATTCCCACCGGGAAGTCGGCTCGTTTCTGGGCTTGTCGCCGTCGACGGTCAACAACCGGCTGCGATCGGCCCGCAAACGTCTGAGAAAGGAGATGCTGAAAATGGCTGAACGGGAATTGCCTGGGCAGGCGCCCTCGCGCGACGAACGCTTCAAGCAGCGGGTCGCACAATTGCTTCAGCCCGAAGACATGAAGACCGACCGCTACCAGTATGGGATCGAAGCGGTGGACGGCTACGAGGCCTGGGCGCTATTCTGCGCCAGCGGGGCCGGCGACCTGGAACGCGTCAGTGCGATGCTGGACCGGGACCCCAGGCTGGTCAATGCCCAGTACTGGTACCAGTTCCCCATCCACATGGCAGTGCGCGAGGGACATGCGGAGGTGGTCCAGCTTCTGTTGCAGGCCGGGGCCGATCCGGGACAGTCGCGCTATACCTACAATTCATGGGATAAGTTGCTGGCCATCGCCGAGGAGCGCGGCTACAGGGGAGTACAGGCCCTGCTGGAGGCGGCGATGCGGGAGCGCTTCGGGTACGATCCCGCCTTTATCCCGTTGGCCGAGATGATCAAAGGCCGCGACCGGGCACAGGTAGAGGAGATGTTGGCAGATCATCCCGAGCTCATCCACGCTTCCGACGCATTGGGCAACGGGCCCCTGCACTGGGCGGCCGTGACGCGCCAGAACGACCTTGTGGACTTCTTCGTCGCACGGGGTGCCGGCCTGGAAGTCCGCCGCGCCGATGGTAAGACCCCGCTGCTGGTCGCGCTCATCGGAGACTACTGGTTCCGGTCACGTGACTTGCCCGCGGAAGCCCCGCAAGACCCATGGGTCGTCACCCGCCACTTACTCGCTTGCGGCGTGGATTACGTCCTGAGCGTCGCGTGTGCGGCTGGCGATGAAGACCGGGTCGAGGCGGTGCTGGAGTCCGATCCGATCCAGGCCCGCACCCTCGATCCCGGAAGGCGCAGTCCGCTTGCTTATGCAGCTGGCAACGGCCACACCCGGATCGTCGAAAGACTGTTGGACCTGGGCGCAGACCCCAACCTGCCGGAAGAGAACGCGCCCCGTGGCGGCGCGCTATTCGGCGCGTGCTCGGGCAACCACCTGGAGACGGCCGGACTGCTGCTTGAACGAGGTGCCGATCCCAACGCCGAGGTTGACTCATCCGGCTCCTGTTTGACCATTGTCGAGTACAATCATGGCACAAAAGGACAGCGGTTACAGGCCCTGTTGCGCGAATTCGGCGCCGAGATACCACCCTTCGCCATGGACGACGCGGCACTTGAACGGGCCGTTCGCAAAGGGGATGGCATCGTCGCCCATCCACAGTTCCTGCACGAGTTGATGGGACGGAACAATCCTGCGCTCGTCGGCGTATTCCTGGAGACTACGCCCGACGTGAGCGATCTTTTTCGACTGACGGACATCTGGGGCGGCAACTACCCGTCAGACCCCGATACGATCCGCGCCCTGGCCGACCACGGCCTCGATCTGTGCCGCGCAAACTGGATTGGGCGCACCTTTCTGCACGGTTGTGCCGAAAAGGGAGATGTCGACGCGGCCCGCGTTTTTTTGGAGTTAGGGGCAGATATTGAGGCTGTCGAGTTGGAATACGGAGGTACGCCTCTGGCTGCCGCCGCGCGCACCGGGAAGGTGGAAATGGTGCGTTTCCTGTTAGATCAAGGTGCCGATCCGGCCGCACCAGTCAAGTCGCCCTGGGCGCAGCCGATATATTGGGCGGAGAAGGAAGGACACGAGGATGTGGTAGCGCTGCTCAAGGATCGCATGAACCCTGGTTAGGACATTGTTAGAAAGTAACATAAAAAACAAAAACGCCCGGCCCTGGATTAAACCGCTCCAGGACCGGGCTTTTTTCTGTATTGAACAGCGCATCTTTCGTCTCGCGCTGACGTTCAGGACAAGTCTGAGCACACGCGCACTCACGCCCACACTCTCACGCGCTCACATCCACGCCCCCACTCACGCTTACACCTACGCCCAGGCTCGCTTGACGCTCGACGTGACCCAGTTGCTCAGGTCTTCGAATATCGTATAGACCGTCGGCAGCAGGATGAGCGTCAGTATACCCGAGGTGGTCAGGCCGCCAACCAGGGCCAGGCTGACCGGACCCCACTGGTTGGCGCCGCGGTCTTCCACTGGACCGAAGAACTCGGGGAAGAGAAGCGGAGCCACCATGGGCAACAGGCCGAAGATGGTGGTCAGGGACGTCATCAGGATGGGCCGCAACCGATGCCGGCCGCCCAGGAGGAGGGCCTCGGTGCGCGTCATCCCCTCTCTGCGCAAATGGTTAACGTGATCGATGAGGACGATAGCGTTGTTTACCGCAAGTCCCGACAGAACGATGATCCCCAGGTATGAGTTCGTGTTCAGCGTCGTGCCGGACAGGTAGAAAACGATGAAAGCGCCAACCAGTCCGCACAGTACCGACAACAGAATCGTGAAGGGCTGGATGAAGGACTCCGAAATTGCCGCCATGATCAGGTAGATGAGCACCACAGAGAGCAGGATGGCGAAGAGGAACTCGCCCTGCGATTCACGCATCATGTTGAAATTGCGCCCCATGCTCCACGTGTACCCTGGAGGCAGTTCGATACCCTCCATCATCTCGGTCACCTGGGTGTTGATGCGCCGCGTGCCCGGTCCCGTCGTGTTGCCGCCCACTTCCACCTGAGATTCCCGGTCATGCCGCTCGATGACGTCGGGTCCCTTCTGCCGCGAAAAGCTGGCCAAGTTCCCCATGGGAATCATCCCGCCTTCAGCCCGTTCGAAAGTCATGTTCTGCAGTTTCTGCAAGCTGGCACGGTCCTCTTCCTCGAGGTGCAACAGAATGTCCACCTCGCGGTCGTCGGCCTTGAATTTGCCCCTCGCCCGGCTGCTCAGCGCAGCCTGCACGGTACGGGCCGCCTGTCTCGGGGAAATGCCGTAGGTCTGTGCCATGGCCCGGTCGACCTGCACCTGGATCTCCTCGTCGCCTCGCTCCAGGCTGGTATCCACGTCCTTCAGTCCTGGGATGACCTCCATCCGGGTACGGAGATCATCGGCGATATTGGAAAGCACCGACATGTTGTCGCCGCGCAGTTCCACGTCCACGCCCGACTGCCCGCCGCCATATCGGCGCATCCGGCCGGGTCTCCACCGCACGCCGGCAATCTCGGGCAGCGAGCTGGTGATCCTGGTCTGAAGCTCGGTGGCAGACTCCTGCCGATCCTCGGGCGGAGTCAGCACGATGCGGAGATTTGCCCGGCGAAGGCTGCCGTAGGACGAAATGGACTCGATGTGGAATTCGTCCTTGCGGTCCAGCAGGAGTGTTTCGACGTCCGTAAAGACTTCCCTGACGTCCTCAATGCTGTAGCTGCCCGGCAGATCCGCGGCTATCGCTATATCCCGCGTAGGCGCCCTGGGCTGGAACTCCGTCTCGATGTTCTGGTACAGCCAGTAGCTACCGTAAAGGATCGTACCGAAGGCAATCACGGTTACGAACCGGTGGCGCAGGTTCCAGGCAAGGACAGACGTGTAATATCCGGAAATCCGCGCGAAGAACGCCGAGGGCTTGCCCAGTGGCCGGTTGAACAGCCTCGAGGAAACCAGCGGAATGAGCGTCAGCGCGATGAAGACCGCCGCCACCATGACAATGCAGAATGTGACGACGAAGTCCTTCATGAAGAGCATGAACCGGCTGCCGCCACCCAGGAATACGAGGGGCATGAAGACGCAAAGGGTCGTCGCCGTGGCCGCGATGATGGCCATGGTTACCTCGCGGGTGCCCACCACGGCTGCTATCCGCGCCGGCAGGTTGGATTCCTGCCGGTGGCGGTAGATGCTTTCAAGCACCACCACGGCAGCGTCCACGAGCATGCCCACCGCCAGCATCAGGCCCATGAGCGAGATCAGGTTGATGGATACCGTGGACCCCGCCCCCTGTCGGAGCAGATACATGAAGGTGAAGGTACAGATGATCGATATCGGTATGGCCAGGCTGATAATCAGCGTGCTACGTAAGTTGCGCAGGAAGAGAAACAACACGATGACGGCCAGCATGCCGCCCAGAAGTCCCGTGTTCCTCAGGTCAGAAAGCCGGTCCGTTATGCTCTGGGACTGGTCGAAGAATACCCGGGTTTCCAGGCCCGCGAACCGGGGCTGCGTCATGAGTTCATCCAACACGGACTGGGTGCGTTGGGCCACGTCCACGATGTTGGCCGTGGACGTCTTGTATACCCGGATCGTGACTGCATCCACCCCGTTCAGACGCTGGAAACTGTCGTCTTCCGGGTAGTCGAACCTCACCTCCGCCACGTCGCGCAGCGACAGGGACGTACCGGGTATGGGCAGGTTCGCCACCTCGTCGGCCGCCCGGTATTCGTTTACGGATCGGACCGAATACTTCCGTCCGCCCTCGGTGACGGTCCCGGCCGTCAGGGTGACGTTGTTCTGCACCAGGGTCTGGCTGAGATTGAACAGATCGAGGTTGTGGGACTGCAGCTTCTCGTTGTCCACGTGCACGAGCAACTGCTTCTCGACCATCCCGCTGATTTCCACGTTCGCCACGCCATCCACGCGCTGGATCTGCGGCTGGATCACCTTGGTGACGATGTTGTAGAACTCCGCGGGGTCCCCGCTCCACGCCACGCTGAAATTGTAGATGGGCATATCGTTCGGGTTCCAGCGCCGGATCCGGATGCGTTCGACGTCGGCGGGCAGTTCGCCCCGGACCTGATCGATCCGGTCCCGGACCTCCATGGCCGCCATGTTCATGTCCGTCCCGGTCTCGAACTCGATGCGCACCCGCGCGTTGTCGTCGCGGGAGTTGGACTCCATGCTCTTCATGTTGCTCAGCGTGCCGAAGGCGTCCTCCAGCGGCCGCGTAATCAGCCGTTCCACTTCCTCGGGCGACGAGGAGGGGTAGGGCACGCTGACGTTCAGGGACGGGAAGGACATGTCCGGCAGGAACATCAACGGTAGCTTGGTGTAGGATATCATACCCAGCGTGACGACACTGACGATGATCATGATCGTCGTCACCGGGCGGTTTACGGAAAACTCGGCTATGCTCATAGCTCTGCCACCTCCTGGGACACCGGTTGCCCGGTTGTTCTTGTGAATAGCTCGTATACCTTTGCCACGGCCGTCTCGATCGTCATGTAGATGAGCGGCACGAGGACCAGCGTCACCACCGTACCGGCGATCAGGCCGCCGATCACGGTGATGGCCATGGGCGCACGCAACTCGGCGCCTTCACCCACGCCGATGGCCATGGGCAGCAAGCCGAGCACGGTGGTTGCCGTCGTCATCATGATGGGCCACAACCGAGTCTGCGCCGCCTCGACAATGGCGTCCTGCAGTTCCGTTCCCTTCCGGCGCAACTGGTTGATGTAGTCCACCAGCACGATAGCGTTGTTTACCACGATCCCGGTCAGCATGATCACTCCGATCAGCACAACCACGCTGATCGTCTGGCCCGTGAGCACCAGCGTCGCTACTACGCCAATGATCGAGAACGGAAAAGTGAACATAATCACGAAGGGATGGAGCAGCGATTCGAACTGCGACGCCATGACCAGATAGACGAGAAAGATCGAGAGCAGAATGGCGAACTGCAGGCTCGTGAAAGCCACCTGCATTTCCTCGTTCTGCCCCTTTATCCCCACGACGAAATCGATAGGAAGCATGAAGCCGTCTATGATCCCCTGAATGTCTTCGGCCGCGTCTCCGAGCGAACGGCCCGACAAACCCGCGGACACGATGGCGACCCGTTGCTGGTTGACCCTCCTGATCTCGCTCGGGCCCTGGGCGACACGGACTTCCGCCACGGCCGAGAGCGGAACGGACACCGCGCCTTCCGGGTTTACCACCAGCCGCCGTATGGCGTCCAGGCTCAGCCGGGTCTCGTCCTCGGCCCACACACGGATGTCGATCTTCCGGTCCCGCCTCGTTAGCTCCGTGGCCACGTTGCCCTGGACCTTGTTCTGAACGATCTGGGTGACTGTGCCCAGGTTGAGGCCCAGGTTGGCAAGCTTCCTTCTATCGAAGAGGATCTGCACCTCGGGGTTTCCGCCTTCCATGCTGGCCTTCACGTCGGTCAGGCCGGGCACCAGGGACATCTCCGACGCGAGGTCTTCGGAAACTTCCGTCAGCCGGGTAAGGTTGTATCCGCTGACTTCCACCTCCACCGGATTCTTGAAGCTGAAGAGCGCGGGACGGGCGAACTCGGGCGCTTCGATGCCGGGTATGGGTTCGAAACTGGTCCGCAAGCGGTTCATGACTTCCTCTTCCACCGCACCGCGGAGTCCGGGTTCAAGCCGGATGTGCAACTGCCCGATGTTCTCCCGTTCCTCGCCGGCGTTGCCGCCGGACTGGCCCATGGTTCCCGCCAGCACGTACACCGTGCTCACTTCCGGGTAGTCTGAGGCGATGTCCGACATGCGAATCAACACGTCCTCGGTTACCGGCAGCGGCGTACCCACGGGCAGCTTGACATTGACGAAGAACTCGCCCTGGCTCATCTGCGGGATCAGTTCGATACCGATCGTGGGAACGACATAGAGGGAACCTGCCAGCACGGCGGTCCCTGCGAAAAGCGTGAGCGCGCGGTTGACCAGGGCCCATCGGAGGAAGGGCGGGTAGGCCCGGCGGATGACGGGGAAGATCCGGTCGAAAACCCAGCCCGCGGGCCAGAGTACGGTGCGCACGATCGCCCATGCCGACCAGAGCGTCCATCGCACGAGATAAAACACGCCGGTTACGACATATCCCAGTACCTGGGAGAACCCGTTCCAGATCGCGCCGAAAATGGTACGGATCTTACCCAGCGCCGTAGTCGGTTCCTGCGCGGATTGATCGTCCGCGTCGTTTATGGACGCTTCCCGGTCTCGGTGCAGGATCGACGATATCACCGGTATCAGGGTGACGGCCACCAGGGTGGCCACGATGAGCGAGAAAGTGACGGCCAGCGCAAGGTCCCGAAACAACTGACCCGCGATGCCTTCCACAAAGACGATGGGCACGAAGACGCACACCGTGGTTAGCGTTGCGGCCACGACGGCCTGTCCGACCTCCGATGCGCCGAGGCGAACCCGTTCCGCAACGGGCTGATCTCCCCCTCGTCTTCGGTGCCGGTCGATGCCCTCCAGCACCACGATGGAGTTGTCCACCAGCATTCCGACCCCCAGGGCCAGGCCGCCGAGGGACATGATGTTCAGCGAGACGTCGAAAACATAGAGAAAGAAAAACGTGGTGACCACCGAAATGGGGATGGACACGCCGATGATGAGACTGCTCGAACTACGTAGGAAGAGATACAGGACCAGGATGGCGAGTATACCGCCGTACAAGGCCGTCTTGAGCACTTCGTCCACCGACTGCTGGATGAAAATCGACTGGTCGAAGACGACTTCCAGATTCACCCCGGCGGTGAGTCCCTCCATGTCCGCCCGCACCGAGTCCAGCCGGTCCTTGACCACGCGCCCGACCTGGATCGTATTGGTTCCGGCTTCCTTGTAGATGGCGATCTCGATACTTTCCCGGCCGTCGATCCGCGCGGAGAGCTTGCGTTCCTTGTGGCTTTTTGAGACCGAGGCTACGTCGGAAAGCAGGATGGGCACGGTGTTGACCTGGCCGACGATGATATCGCCGATCTCGTCCACGGCCTGGAACTCGTTCAGGATTCGCACCAGGTATTCCGTCTCGCCGTCCTTGATGGTACCGCCCGCGATATTGACGTTTTCCTGCTCGAGCCGGGTGGCCACCTGGGTGATGGGAATCCCGAGGCTGGCCAGCCTGGATTCGTCCAGCTCTACGTGGATTTCTTCTTCCAGTCCACCGCTGATCTTGACGGCGGCGACGCCCTCGAGGGCTTCAAGCTCGCGCTTGATCTCCTCTTCCGCCATGATCCGAAGCGCGGTAAGGCTCTCGTTACCTGACAGGGCAATGCGCAGGATCGGGTCGAGGCTCGGGTCGAAGCGAAGCAGAATGGGCTTCTCGGCCGCCTGGGGCAAATTGAGCAGGTCGATCTTCTCCCGCACGTTCAGGCTGGCGAAGTCCATGTTGGTGCCCCACTCGAACTCCAGGATGACGTCGGACCGTTCCGGGCGCGATATGGAGCTGACGCGCACCACGCCGGTCACCACGCCCACCGCTTCCTCGATGGGTTCGGAAACGAGGTTCTCGATCTCGTTCGGTGCGGCGCCGATGTATTCGGTCCGCACCGTCAGGGTCGGGTACGTGATGTCCGGGAGCAGGTTGATGGGCAGCCGTGAGAATGCGATGGAGCCGAAGAGCAGCATCGCCGTCATCAACATGATGATCGTTACGGGCCTGCCGATGGAAAAACCGATGATTTTCATGTATAGATTACCGTGTCACCTTGGAATTTGAGTTATTGTCGCAAATTTAATGCTCGTCACCGATCAGTTCGTGAATCATCTGGACCAGTGCCTTGCTCGCCTCATCCATGTTCGCCGACTCGCGGCGGGCCCCGAGGTAAAGATCCGCATACTGCTTGCAGATCGTAAGCGATGGCGCGAAGGCGCCGGCCGAATCCAGCTCGCGGCGCACACAGTCCACCGTACGATGAAACGTCTCGACCGTATCGAGGAACCCGTCCTTCAGTTCGGCCTCGCGCACTTTGCCCCAGATATCGGCCAGCACATCGCCTATTTCGGCCGGTTCGCAAACGCACAGGGTGTGCAGTTTCGGCCAGACCGCCCGGAACCGCTTCTCGACCTCTTCAAGCTTGTCCTCGCCGGGACTTTCAAGGGTCAGGGACCGCTGGATCAGTTTCTCGTATTCCGGTCCTTCCTGTGCCGCGGCGGGGATCGATATAGACGCAATAAGGAGCAATACTAACCAACGCATAATCTACCTCCCGTGACTGGGCATGTTGATTTCGCGTTCGTGTCTGACTCTTTGTGCTCGGTGATCGGTCAATTCGCTACTGCGGACGTCCGCCTCCATCCATCTTTCGCATATTGCGGAACTGCTCGATCATGAAAGCACGCTGCCTCTCTTCGTCCTCCGCGAAGCTCGGATCCTCTTCCACCTGCTTGTCGTAGGCCGCCTTGATCTCGGGATTCCGGAACATCCGCTCCTTCATCTGGGCGAGATCCATGTTCATCATACGGTTGCCGCCGCGCATGCCCCCGGTTCCGCCACCGTCACCCTGTCCCGCGCCGCCCGCACCGGTCCTGCCGGATCCGCCGATTCCTTCCTGTGCCACCGGACGCCGTTCCGCGTTGCCCTGGCCGCCATCCGGGTTCGCCGTCGATGCTGCAGGCGCATCGGTCGATTCCGCACCCGAGCCGCCCCTACCTGCCGGCCGGGCGCCTGTTCCGCCATTCGTTCCTCCGGACCGTCCGCCCATTGCACCAGGCCTGCCGGCCATTCCCGATGGATCGCCGCCCATGCCACCGTCCATGCCTGCCGCGGCGGGCGGGGTCTGTCCAGCGATGCGTACAGGCGCGCCGTTCCGGAGTCCTTCCTGGCCCACTGTAATGATGGAATCACCGTCGGACAGACCGGACAGCACCTCGACGTATTCCCCTTCGGCGATGCCGATTTCAAGGAGCCGCTTTTCGGCCGTGCCGTCCTGGAAAAGAAAGGCGTAGGATCCCTCCGCCTCGGCCACCAGGGCCTTCTTCTCGACCTGCAGCACTTCTTCGTGGTTTGCGATCACCAGGTTGACGGTGGTAAACATGCCGGGTCTCAGCGTGCCTTGCCGATCCCTGATTTCCACCGTGACCTTTACCGTTCCGCTCTGGGGATCCACGACGGGACTGATCCGGGCGACCCGGCCCGCGTGGGTCTGGTCCGATCCCTCGACATTAATGCGCACGGACTGACCGGGCCGAACCTGTCCGATATCCTTTTCGGGCACGTATATGCGGGCAAGTAGCGGATCGAGATCCGCCGTCCGGAATACCACGTCATTCGCGTTCACCAGGTTTCCCACCTCGATCAACCGCTCCGTGATTATGCCGGAGAAAGGACTTCGAATCGTAGCGTATTCCAGTTGAAGCTTCGCCGACTCGTACTGGGTCTGTGCGGCCTCGTACTGGAACTTCGTCTGTTCGAATTCCTGGCTGCTGAGCAGTTCCCGATCCAGCAGTTCCTGGGACCGATTGTAGTTCGATTCCAGGCTGTTCATGTTCACTTCCCGTTCCTTGAGCGTCAATTCCAGCGTGTCGGTGTCGAGCTGGGCAAGTGGCTGCCCTTCCTCCACGCGGTCGCCCTCCTCGACCAGGATGGTTTCCACGAGCCCTTGCGTGCGGGAGACCACGTCCACGTGCCGCTCCGCCTCCAGCGAAGTGTAGGTCAGCAGCGTCGCGGCGATATTTCCCCGGCCCACGGTTTTCACTTCGACCGGTATGGAAGCGCCGGTGCGCGCCATCGCGCCCATGCCGGGCCTGCCGCCGCGCTGAGCCTGATCTCCGTTTTCCTCCGCCTCCTCGTCGCCGCCGCAGGCGAGCGTGCCCGCCAACGCCAGTACCATCGACCAGGAAGCCAGTTTCCCTATCCCGAACCGCTTGAACATGAACTGCTCCTTCAAATGTTAGACCCGGTGCACACCGGTCTCTTGATTTCTCCGGCCAACCTGCCCGCCCAAAGGGCTTTCCCTGCTACTTCAAAAGGACCCGGCCATCCGGACACGCCATTGAATGGCACGGTGCCGGCCACTTCGGCCAGCCCCGCTATCTTCGACGGTATCCGCTTCTGAATCGCTCCTTGATCATGGTGAAGAACTTCGTCTGCTGTTCCGGGGTCAGCACCTCTTTGTGCGCCACGATGAAATCGAATACGATGGCCTCCCGTTCCGCCTGGAGCGAATCCATCTGCGCCTTGATCCGGTCGATCTCTCCGCGGTCTGTATCCGGCGCCATGAGCAGATCGTACAACTGGTCGCGTTTTTCTCGGTAACCTTCCCGGTAAGGCGTCAGTTGATCTCCGAGTCCGGAACGCATTTGCCTGACCTGTTCCGCCTGTGTTTCAGTGAGACCGAGCCGTTCGGTTATGGACATCCTTCCCTCGCGCCGATCCTGCCGGTCGCGCCGTTCGTCGTCACCCCAGCGGTGATAGGCGCGGGTGGCCAGAGAGGCCAGGTTGATGACGGTCAGCAGGACCACGCCCCATATGATCAGTTTCTTCTTCATCTGCCCGGTTCTTTCCTCGATTTGCCGTCAGACTGAACGGCTTTTGTACCGGTGTGTTCGCTCATCTGCCGGATTAATCCCCGATTTCGTCCAGGTCCGGCAGCAGATAGTCCAGCTCGACCGTCTCGGCCGAGATTTGCTGAAGATCATCGGCAAAAGAGTACGCCAGTATACCCGTTTCCGAAGGCATCGGTTCGACTTGCGCAGCTTCTCCTTCGGTGCCGCTGCCGAGATAGGCGCCGATCACGATTCCGGCGGCCATCGTGACGGCCATCAACGCCGGCCGGACGAGCAAGGCGATCCGCGTCCCGACCGTCGGACCAGGTTCGATGGAGTCCTCGCCTCGAAGAGCCGCCTCGAAACGCGTACGCAGCCGAAGGGTAGGTCCGGTCACGTGCAGAAGGCTATCGGAATGCCAGGTTTCCCGCAGCGCGTCTACCCGTTCACGGCATCGGGGGCAGGTACGCAGGTGCGCCTCGCACTGTACCCGTTCTTCCGACGGAAGTTCTCCGTCGATGTAGAGGATGATTCGATCTTCGAGGTGACGATGATTCACGATGGAAGCCCGCCTGGTCATGGTCGTGTGGGTTAATGGGACGGTGCCACTACCCGTCCTGTTCGGTCACTACCCGTCCTGTCCCTTCCTAATGTGCTTAGACAATCCATCCGCTTCAACCATTCGTTTTTTGTGCATTGCCCAGCGGCAGAATCGGGGCGAACGTCTAAAGATCGCCCAGCAGCGGCCGCAGACGCTTGCCGAGGTTCGTCTTGGCCCGGTGCAGCAGGGACTCCACCGCGGAAGGCGAACATTCCATTACCTGGGCGATGGACTTGTATGACATTCGTTCGAAATGGGAGAGGATCAGGGCGGTACGCTGTCTTTCAGGAAGCGCGTCGATCGCCTTCCCGACGATGCGTTCCCTGTCCGCCTGCTGAAGTTCCTCCTCTGCGCCGACGCTCCGGTTACCGTGCGACGTCGCTTCATCGGCGCCTTCGTTCCAGAAGTCGAGGGCAAGCCACTGTAACCGGCGTTTCCGGCGCCGGACGTTCAGGCACTGGTTTACCGCGATACGGTAGAGCCAGGTGCCCGGGTCGGCATCCCCTCTGAACCGGTCGTATGCTTCCATGGCCCGGACGAAAACCTCCTGGGTAATGTCCTCCGCCTCCTGCGGATGTTCCATGAGCCGGTAGCAGGTCTGGTAGATGCGCGCATGCCAGGCATCGAAGAGCCTTCGAAAGACCTCCTGCCGGTCTTCGGGAGCGTCTTCCCGGCGATCTCCGGATTGCTGTTTTTCGGCCACTGGCAACGGCACCTTTCAGTCTGTCCTGGCGGATCTGGGAAAACACGTGCGCCGTCAACAATACTGCGGGACGGACCATGAATTCCGCGGGCTATCTTACCCTTGCGCCTCGAACGAACGGTCGCTATAATGAAGACGTTCGAAAAACTACTGATTCCCATGCTGACGAACGCAATGGAACGCGATGCGACGGACCGTTCGACGGAGATCCCACGTCTTCCAGGGCTTTCGCCGGACCCGGTTTCCATCCAGAATATACCATTTGAACGCAGATTTCTTGTCTATATGTTGACCCGCCCGAAAGCGGAGAAGCCACGAAGCCTGCGCGACAGGGCATGACGGAGGTGGACATGTCACCCATTACCGATGAGCAGATGGCATTCTTCAAAGACCAGGGATACCTGATGGTGAGGGGGTTGCTGGATCAGGAGGAAGTACTCGATCCCGTGATCGAGGAATACGGTACCGTGCTCGATCAGTTGGCGGAAGAGCTTTTCCTGGCGGGTAAAATCGAATCGAAATACGAAGATCTGCCATTTGGCGAACGCATCACGAAAGTCTGGGGTGAAAGCGGCAAGGTCCATGCCCAGTGTTTCGATTTCACCCTGCCCCAGGGCAACATCAAGGAAGACACGCCGTTCTGGTGCGGTCCGGCGGTGTTCAACGTCC
Organism: uncultured Gemmatimonadota bacterium; assembly: GCA_951812955.1. Taxonomy (GTDB): domain Bacteria; phylum JAAXHH01; class JAAXHH01; order JAAXHH01; family JAAXHH01; genus JAAXHH01. Next base: position 1,576,566 of record OX638340.1, read on the forward strand.
TGACAGATCCGCGGCTGCTCGACGCCGTGGAGGCCTTCATCGGCCCCGAAATCTACTCCAACCCGGTCCAGCATGTACGCATCAAGCTTCCTGAACACTTGACGCCCATCAATCCGGCGACTGGGCGCATTCAGCTCGGCATATCCCCGTGGCACCAGGACAACGGCGTCGTCACGAAGGAGGCCGATGACACCCACATGCTCACGGTCTGGTTCTCGCTGAGGGAAGCGACGATCGAACAGGGATGCCTCACCGTCATTCCCGAAAGCCACCGCGACGGCCTGCTGCACCACTGCCCTGACATCTGGGGCCTCGAAATTCCCGAGAAGGTGAAGGACCGGTCCGCCGCCGTTCCCATGCCGACCAAGCCCGGTGACGTCCTGTTCCTGCACAAGCACACCTGCCACTCGTCGCTGCCCAACAAGAGCAACGAGATCCGGTGGAGCTACGACCTGAGGTACAACCCGATCGGCCAGGCCTCCGGACGGGGCGCCTTCCCGGGATTCGTGGCCCGCAGCCGGACCAATCCAGAGTGGGTCCTGACCGATCCCGTCGCGTGGAACCAGATGTGGCTGGATGCCAGGGACGCCCTCGCCGGCATGCCCAATCCGTCCTTCAACCGCTGGAGCAAGGATCACGAAATCTGCGCGTGACAGGTCATCCCGTCCGGTAAATCTGCGCGTGACGCGCCATCTGTGCCAGAATCCACCCGGGCAAAGCGCGGCAGGATATGAATGAATCCGGCGCCCGCCATTGGTGCGAGGGTGGCCGCGTCCGCAAGCTGGGGAACCACAAGCCCGGCCGGAACGATTCAACGCGATTCACTGAAAACGCACACCCGCCTTCGCTGCGGATTCCACCAGAAACCGCCTGACCTCCTCCACCTGTCCATAGTCGGTCAGGTGTTCCACGACCACACACGTCCATTCCGGCAAGGCCGAAGCGCGGCACAACAGGCGCCCGTAGTCCAGCACGCCCTGTCCGGCGGGCCGTTCCTCGAGGTGTACGATCGACTGTACCTCCCGGGCCGCCGAGTCCTTGGCGTGGACGTTCACGATTCGGCTTCCAAGGCGGTCGAAGGCATCGTCCATAAAAGCGCCCGAATCATACAGCGAAAGGGGATCGAGGATGTTGGCCGGATCGAAGTTGATGCCGACTCCGGGTTGGTCGATCTCCTCTAAAAGCGCTACGGCGCGGTCCACGGTGGACAGGATCGTCATGAGCGACATCTCCGGCGCGACGGATATGCCGAAATCGGCCGCGAACGGCGCGATTTCCTTCAACGCGACGGCCAGACGATCCAGCGCTTCCTCGCCGTGATTCTCCAGATGGGGATACCATGCGTTCGCGGGGTGCATGCCCCCGGCCTCCGTGAGTAACACCCGGCAACCGAGGGCCGCGGCCAGGGGCACGCGATCCCGCAGGATCTGCAAGTGGGCCGCCGATTCACCAGGATCCGGACGCACGAACGGAGTGCCCACGCTCCAGACCTGGCCGATGGCGATCCCTTCCCCGTCCAGGATCTTTCGGACCTTGCCGGCAGCGTCCTTATCGACGGCGACGGACCGTTCCAGGTCCACGCCCACCGCGGAGAAACCAAGGTCCCTGATCCAGCTCGCGGTCCCCTTCGTGATCCGGTCGAGCGGCGGAACGAAACTATCCAGGCAGAGTCTCATGGGAGATTCCAAATAACTGATTAACGCTTGTTTAATGAGTTAGTTACGCGGATGATCGAGTGCTGCCGCACGGATGACAGAGCGCCGCCTTACGGATGATCGAGCGCTGCCGCACGGATGATTGAGTGCTGCAACACGGATGATCGGGCGCTACCGCGTGAAGAAATTGACACTTTTGTATGTAATTTCATAATATATGTATATTGAACGTGCGCAATAACGTATGCAATTATATTACGATTCCGCGCGAAGGCATATGCGAAGGAGGGCATGCCGGTGAGCAGCAAGGAATTCTTTGATCGCGTCGCCCCGGACTGGGACGAAATGCGCGAGGGGTATTATTCCGAGGACGTCAGGGTGGGCGCCCTGGCGGCCGCAGCGGTCGAGAAGGGCAAAATCGCCGCGGACATCGGCGCCGGTACGGGCTTTATTTCGCAGGGTCTGATCGAGGAAGGGCTTCAGATCATCGCGGTCGACCAGTCAGAGGTCATCCTGAATGAAATGAAGGAAAAGTTCGCCCGATGGTCATCGATCGAATATCGCGTAGGGAACGCCCAGGATATACCGATTCCTGATGAAACGGTCGACTACGCCTTTGCCAATATGTGTCTCCACCACGTTGAATCACCGCCTGTCGCCATCCGGGAAATGACAAGAATCCTGAAACCGGCAGGAAAACTGGTGATCACGGACGCGGACGAGCATGAATTCGAGTTTCTGCGCGAAGAGCACCATGACCGCTGGCTGGGTTTCAAACGATCCGATATCAGATCATGGTATCTGGAAGCGGGACTGGGAGAGGTAAGTGTCGAAAGCATAGGCTCCCTATGCGAAGTGCAGTCTTTATGTTGTGAAGAATTCGCCCGTATCGGGATATTCGTGGCCTCGGGAGAGAAACGCGCAGGGCGTTGAAGGCCACGCTGCGCGCCAGGTAGTGCTTGCTTTTGTACGGGCTACCGGCAAACTGCAAGGAATATCCGTCCTGCCCATCGAACCATTGAACCGGAACGCCAGCATGCATCCTGCCACCGAACATATACACCTCGCCATCTGTCCTGATCACAAGGCGCTTTCGCGGACCGTTGCCAGGGAGATCGTCGGGTACGCCCAGGCGCGCGCCGAGGCGGGGAAGATGGCCGTACTGGGCCTTTGTACGGGATCCACGCCCATCGACGTGTACGGGGAACTGATCGCGCTGCACCGCGGCGGCGTCAGTTTCGAGAACATCGTCACCTTCAACCTCGACGAATACTACCCCATGTCGCGGCAGTCGACCCAGAGTTACCACCGCTACATGCAGGAGTATCTCTTCGACCATGTGAACATACCCGAAGACCAGGTCTACATCCCGTTGGGCGACCTCGCGCCGGAGGAGATCGAGGACCACTGCGCATGGTACGAGGAACGTATCCGATCCGTGGGCGGCATCGGCATCCAGCTCCTGGGCATCGGGCGCACCGGCCATATCGGGTTCAACGAGCCCGGTTCCCTGCCGAACACGCGCACCCGGTTGATCCGCCTGGACGAGAGTACCCGCAAGGACGCCGCTTCCGATTTCTTCGGCGAGGACAACGTGCCCATCGAGGCGGTGACCATGGGCGTCGGCACCATCCTCGACGCGGAACGCATCATCCTCATGGCCACGGGCGAGCACAAGGCGCCCATCATCCGCAAGGCGGTGGAGGGCGAGGTCAGTCCGCTCGTGGCGGCCAGTTACCTTCAGAACCATCCGAACACGACGTTCTTCATCGATCCGCCCGCGTCCAGCGAACTGACCCGGGTAAAGCGGCCCTGGCTGAACAACCACGCGGTGGAATGGTCCGACCAGCTTTCGCAACGGGCCGTGCTCTGGCTTTGCGAGCAGGCGGAGAAGCCCGTATTGCACCTGCAGCGCCGGGACTACAACGCATACGACCTCTACTCCCTGGTGGATACCGTCCAGACAGTCGACGAACTCAACCGGAAGACCTTCGACGCGGTCCGCGCCAAGATCTACGGCCGCGAGGACTTTTTCACCAACAAGCGCTGCGTCTGCTTCTCGCCTCATCCGGACGACGACGTCATCTCCATGGGCGGCACGCTGTACCGGTTGTCCGGCGCCGGGAACGACATTACCATCGCTTACATGACCAGCGGGAACATCGCCGTATTCGACGAAGACGTGAAGCGGCTTATCGATTTCATCGGCCTGACCTTCCGGGACCTGGGATGCGCCCACGCGAAGTTCGACGGAATCGTGGATACGGTGAGTTCCTTCATCGAGACGAAACTGCCCGGACAGGTGGATATCCCCGAAGTCCAGATCATCAAGACCAACATCCGCCGGTCCGAAGCCATCGCGGCGGCGTCGACGCTGAACATCCCGCCGGAAAAGACCCGGTTCCTGGACCTGCCCTTCTACAAGACCGGGCAGGTGAAGAAGCATCCCATCGGCGATGAAGACGTGCGGATCGTCCTCGATATCCTGAACGACGTCCGTCCGGAAGTTGTTTTCGTCGCCGGCGACCTCTCCGACCCGCACGGAACCCACCGCATATGCAAGGAAGTCATCGACCGGGCCCTCACTGTCTACGACAGGACGGACCCCGACGTGTGGCTTTACCGGGGCGCGTGGCAGGAGTGGGAAGTGGACGAGGCGGACGTGTTCATTCCCCTCTCGTACGAAGATCTCCAACGCAAGATCCAGGCCATATTCCGGCACGAATCCCAGAAGGATACCGCCATGTTCCCCGGTGCGTACGACGACAGGGAGTTCTGGGAGCGGGTGCAGGACCGGAATACCCACACGGCTCGGCGTCTAGACAAACTGGGTTTCCCCCAGTACTACGCCATGGAAGCCTTCGTCCTCGAGCGCGGCGGGGCGTGACGTCCCCTCGGTGCGTTCGAGGCGTTTTTAACATGCGACGCGCCGGCCTCGGCCTCCCGACGAACCCCTCGAAAAGCAGTTGCTCTCCCGATCTTCAATCCATTATATTGGCCTGCTTGCTTGACGGCACCTGACCGGGGTCGCGACGGCGCTGAGATCCCGCACGGTGACATCCGCACGTCGAACGATCAGGATGTCGAATCAAACTGGGTGTTGAACGATCCGGAAGTAGAACCATCGCCCGGGAACCGGGGACCATCGGAGGCACAAGTGCGCATAGCGGTATTCGGTACAGGAGGCGTAGGCGGCTACTATGGAGGACGGCTTGCCGAGGCAGGAGAGGAAGTCGTATTCATCGCACGCGGCGAGCATCTGGAAGCCCTGCGGCAGAACGGCATCCGCGTGGAAAGCACGAAGGGTGATTTCACGCTGCCCTCCATCGAAGCCATCGGGGATCCAAGGGAAGCCGGCGACGTGGACGTCGTCATGCTTTGCGTCAAGTGCTGGCAGGTGCCCGAAGCCCTCGACGGTCTCCGGCCCTTGCTCGGACCCGATACCTGTATCCTGCCCATGGAGAACGGGGTGGAGACGCCGGAGCAACTCGCCGCGGAGTTCGGCTGGCGGCACGTACTCGGCGGCGTCTGCGGGATCGTCTCGTTCATCGCCGAACCGGGTCTCATCCGGCATGTCGCCTACGAACCATTTGTCAATTTCGGGGAATGGGACAACCGCAGCAGCGAACGGGTCGACCGGTTGCGCCTGGCATTCGATCGCGCCAGGGGACTCATCGTCGATACGCCGCCGGATATTCAGGCCGCCATGTGGCGCAAGTACATCCTCATCGCTTCGTGGAGCGGGATCGGCGGCGTGACCCGCGCGCCGATTGGCATCGTCCGCAGCCAGCCCGGCACCCGGCGGCTCCTCGAGACGGCCATGGAGGAGATCCACCGCGTGGCCACCGCCGTGGGCATCAGCCTGCCGGACGACATCGTAGCCCGGACCCTGGCCATTCTGGACAGCGTCGAATACGGCGGCACCGCCTCCATGCAGCGGGATATCATGGAAGGTAGATTCTCCGAGTTGGAAGCCCAGACTGGCGCGCTGGTCCGCATGGGCAGGGAAGCGGGCGTGCCCACGCCGGTCAACGATTTCGTGTACCATTCGCTGCGGCCGATGGAACTTCGAACCCGAAAGCAGGTATCCTTCGAGACGCCCTGAGTCGCGGGCAGTATACATTCAGGGTCCGGAGTCGCGGGCAGTATCGTTTCAGGCGCACTGTGGCGCCCGGGGCGCGACCCGAGACGATCCGAGACGACCCGAGACTCATCTGACGACCGAGGCGCGATGTGGCGCCCGGGGTACGACCCGAGACTCATCTGACGACCGAGGCGCACTGTGGCGCCCGGGGTACGACCCGAGACTCATCTGACGACCGAGGCGCGATGTGGCGCCCGGGGCGCGACCCGAGACGACCCGAGATGATCCGAGACACATCTGACGACCGAACCGGCCTGCCGGAGCAACCCGCATGAAGTCATTTCTTGAACGCATTGCCGACGATCGTCCCCTCCTTTACGACGGCGGTTTCGGCACCGAGCTCTTCGTCCGGGGCATCGAACTGGCCAACAGCGCACTGGCCAACGAACTTTACCCCGACATTGTCAGAGACATCCATTTCGATTATATTGAAGCAGGCGCGGAAGTGGTGGGAACGAATACGTTCGTGGCGTCTTATCCCCATCTCGAAATGGCCGGGAAGGACGCCTCGGAATCCGAGCAGCTGATCCGGCTTTCCTTGGAACACGCCCGAGCCGCCATCGAGCGAAGCGGCAGGGAGGTGTACCTGGCCGGTTCCATCGGACCATTGCCGGGCGCCATCGAGGCCGACAGCGGCGACACGGAGTTCGGCATTGCCAACAGCATCGCCCGGGACGCCCACGAGCGCGTGGGAACGGTCCTGGCGGCAGGCGGGGTGGATTTCTTCTGTGTCGAGACCATGTTCTCCGCCAACGAGGCGGCCCTGGCCATCGACGTATTGAGGCAGTTCGGCCTGCCCATCGCCGTGAACCAGACGTACAAATATACGAAGGACCGCGCCACGGGCGAGGTCGTTTACAAGACCGACTGGGGTCATTCGGCAGCCGATCTCCTGGAGATCCTGGCAGGCGGCGCGCAGTCTGGCGGTGGCGACCTGCTCGAGCATGTGCAGATCGTCGGCCTGAACTGCGGGGCGGAATCCCGGCGCGACGAGCACACGGGCATGCCTTACGCCATCAGCGGCATCGGCCAGTTGAAACGCGCCATGGAAGCCAGGGCAGAGGAACCGAAACGCATGATGGCCTACCCGAACGCCGGGAAGGCGCGTCTCGATGAGCAGCACCGGACCTATTACGACAATACCCCGGAAGAGATGGCGGCCTCCGTACCGAATCTCCTCGAGGCCGGCGCTTTCTTCATCGGCGGCTGCTGCGGCACGGGCGTCGCCCACATCCGGGCCTTCCGCGAAGCGATGGACAGGATGGCATGACGAAGTACCAGGTTCTTTACTGGCGTGACATTCCGGCGCAGGTGCGCGTCTACGGAGGACGGCGTCCACTTTCACGCCAGATGCCCGACTGGTTCCAGCAGGAAATCGACCGGGTGGCCATGCGGGACGGACTCACTGGTACCGACGCCTACCTGGACGAGTGGCACTGGTCTGAAAAACAGGAATGGACCGGCGAAGAGAAAGAACCCGATACGGTGGCGGAAGCCATTTTGAAGCGGCTCGAAGACGGGTTCGACAAGGGATAAAACCGGACGCGACGGGCAAGGAGCAAATGCGGCGGGCAGTTATCAAGTCCGTCCGCAACCAGCCACAGCAATGGTCGGACGCGACGGGCAAGGAGCAGGACCGGGCAGCATCGAAAACGTAAGAGGCGGCAGATATGGGTCAAACAGTCGACATAGGCAGGCGCATCGAACTGGTTCCGCTGGATCCCCATTTCGGGGACATATCCATCGGTCTTTACCGCCAGCACGACGATACCGGGCCGGTCTACCAGGTATACACCTACAGCCGGCGGGAAGGCGTCGAGGACCGTATCGCCTTTGTGGTAAAGGCCATGGGAGTACTGGGCGGGATGGAACAGGCCAGCGGCGGACGCCTTCGGTTCCCCTGCGGCCATGAACATCACATGGGGGTAAAGCGGGTGTTTCTCGAAGCCTGCAAGCTGGACCCTGCCGGCCCCGCGGAACCGCGGCCCCTGGAGATCCTCGACAAGAAATCGGGCCTTCAAATCCAGGTCCTGAGCGAGGGAGACGGCGTGTATCGCGTCACGGCCCATGGGGAAGGCAAGGACCGCGAGCGTCGCATTTCCTTCATCGCCGGTGGTCTGATGAAGCTGGCCGAGATAGACGAGGTAAGCGGCACGCTGGACCAGGTGGTTTTTCCCTGCGCCCGTGTCCACGACGCGATGATCGGGCAATTGCTGGTCCGCGCGCCGAACGTCCGGGCCGTCCTGCGCGAGCAAGAGGCCGTGCTGAGTAGGGGCGTCCTGGCGGCGCCCAGCCAGCAGGATGGTTAGTAGTAACCATAGAGCCCGAATGATGACTACGCGATCACGCGATCGTCGAAAGCTCGATCGATCGATAAGGAGGCAGTCATGAGCGACGACCTCATCAGGGAGATGAAGGGCCGGGATCGGGTGCTGGCCGCCCTCAGGCGGGAGCCCGTGGATCGCACGCCCGTATGCAATCCGACGTCTGTCGCCACGGTGGAGCTGATGGACCTGGTCGACGCCCCCTTTCCGGATGCCAACCGGGACCCGGAACTGATGGCCCGGCTGGCGGCCACCGGGTACACCGAGCTGGGTTTCGACAGCATCATGCCGGTCTTCACCATTATCCAGGAATCCTCCGCGCTGGGCTGCAAGATCCAGTGGGAGCAAAAGGACAACTGGCCCACGGTTAAGATGCGCGAGCCTATCTGGGAAGACGTGGACGACATCAACGTCCCGTCCGATTTCCTTACGCACCAGGACACGAAATGCGTCCTCGACGCCATCAGCCTGCTCAAAAAGGAATACGGCGACGAGGTGGCCATCATCGGCAAGACCATGGGGCCGTGGTCGCTGGGTTACCACTGCTTCGGCGTGGAGCCCTTCCTGCTCATGTCCCTGGATGACCCCGGGAAGACCCACCTCGCCCTCGACCGTATGAAGGAGGCCACAGTGGAGTTCGGCATCGCGCAGATCGAGGCCGGGGCGGACGCCCTGACCCTGCCGGACCACGCCACGGGCGACCTGGTGAGCGGCGAGTATTACCGGCGGTTCCTGAGGGACCTGCACATCGAACTCGTCGAACGGATCCCCATCCCGCTGATCATGCACATCTGCGGAAGGACCGTGGACCGCATGGGCTACATCGCGGAGACCGGCTTCGCAGCCTTTCACTACGATTCGAAAAACAAGCCCCAGGAATCCATGGAGGCCGTGGACGGCCAGATATCCCTCGTGGGCAACATCAACAACCCCGAGACGCTCTTCGCACGGGGTCCCGAAGAGGTGACCGGGGAAGTTTGCAGAAACCTGGAGCACGGGATTCACATGGTGGGACCGGAATGCGCGGTACCCCTCCAGGCGTCCATCGAGAACCTGAAGGCGATCCCCCAGGCCGTGAAAGACTGGCACCGCACACACGCGGCTTGAGGCGCAAAGGAGTCAGCTGTACGCGAGGCGCAAAGGCCACGCATTGAAAACGGGATCAGCCGCAGCGGCCGGTGCGGTCCGACTCACCGCGCGGCAGGCGGCAAAATCGGCATGAACCAGGGAGGACCGGGAAGAAGCGCATGGCAGAACTCAACGATATAGCCAACGACTTTCTTAAAGACGAAATAGAAGAGTTCATCGAAAGACCCAACGAGCGGACGCGGATCATCGATGCCTTCGCCCGGGCGACGCCGGCCATGCAGGAGATCTCCGCGGCGCTCATCGACGGGGACAACGGCACGGTCGACACGCTTACCCGGGCGGCGCTGGACGATGGTATCGAGGCCCTGGAGGTGATGGACGACGGCCTGATCAACGGCATGAGCATCGTGGGCATCAAGTTCCGGGAGAACTTCATCTTCGTCCCGGAGGTCCTGGCCTGTGCCCGCGCCATGAAGGCCGGCATGGCCCACATCGAACCCATTCTCTCCGCCTCGGGCATCCAGCCGGTCGGCAAGGTCATCATGGGCACGGTCAAGGGCGACCTTCACGACATCGGTAAAAACCTGTGCATCATGATGCTGCGCGGCGCCGGGTTCGTGGTCCATGACCTCGGTGTAGACACCTCCGAGGACGAGTTCATGGACGCCGTGGAGGAACACGAAGCCCCCCTGGTGGGCATGTCGGCCCTGCTCACCACGACCATGCCCAACATGGGCAAGACCATCGACGCTTTCATCGATAACGACATGCGTGAAGACGTAAAGATCATGGTGGGCGGCGCGTCGGTCACCCAGGAGTTCGCCGATGACATGGGCGCCGACGGCACCGCCGAAGACGCGGTTGGATGCGTGGAACTGGCCAACCGCCTCCTCGTGGAACTCAAGCAGGAACAGGAAGCCTGAGTAAGTTAATCGCACCTCACGGCCTGGCGGACCGGCGGTCCGATCCCGTTTCGGCGCGGGTGGTTAAGTGGCACGGCCGGGAAAGCAGCCGGGCTGGCAGATTGGCGCGGCTGGCCGCAGCAGGATCCCTTCCCTACATTAATCCATGAAAAAGATCGACAAGGCGGCGTACCAGAAGCGCCTGGACCGCATCACGGCCATCTTCAAGGACATGATGGCTCACGCGACAGAACAGGCCACCTACCGCTGCCCATACAAAAACCGTTTTGACGAATGTACCGCCCGGTTCGGGTGCCGTAACCAGCGCAAACCGAGGGAAGCCGGCGGCCTGCTCATGTGCGGAGGGGACGACAAACTCGACTACCGCGGCGCATGGGAGACGGAGGAAGCCCCGCACGAAAGACCGGAGCAGGTACATACGACGGATCAAAAACCGGACGCACGCCCGTCTGCGGTGCGAGAAGATGTTGTGGCTACGAGCATGGATGAAGCAGATCGTACAGGACGGGCCGCGCCGAATGTGACCATGGATACGTCCTCAGATCCACCCGGCGGCACGGTAACCGACGGCACGACGACCCGGCCCGCGGTCATCGGCAAATCCATCTTCGATTACGCCGACGACCTCGCCGTCCAGGTGCCCACCTCCTGTTTCCGCAACGGCATATGTCACGAGTGCATCGTGGAAATCAAACAAGGGATGGAAGGGCTCGTGCCCAGGTCCAAGCCGGAATCCTTCCTGCGCGAGAACTACCGGCTCGCCTGCCAGGCGCGCGTGATCGACCCCAATGTGGACATCGCCTTCGCTCCGCTCCGCCGAACGCCCAAGATCCTGACCGTTACCGAAGAAAAGGAAACGCCGCTCGATCCCCTGGTCACCCGGCGGGGCGATGACATCTTCTACGACGGCGAGCAGGTCGACCTGTTCCGCGGACACGTGTACGGGCTCGCGATCGACCTGGGCACGACCACGGTGGTCATGGATTTCGTGGACCTGGAGACCGGCCGGAGCGTCCACGTCTGTTCCTTCGAGAACCCCCAGCGCTTCGGCGGCAGCGACGTGATGCACCGCATCTCATACGACGGCGGGTTCGAGGACGAACTCTGGAACGCCATCATCAACGCCGTCAACCACGAGATCATGGACTGGTGCGAGCGGACGGAAACCGCGCGGCAGGAGATCTACGAGATCGTCGTGGCGGGCAACTCCACCATGCGCGACCTCTTCTTCCGCCTCGACGTACAGAGCATCGGCCAGAAACCCTACAAGTCGCAGATCGAAAACGAATACCTCGCGGGCGAACGAGATACCACGGCGCTGACCATCGGCACCCGGCGGCTCGGCCTGCGGGCCAATCCAAAGGCCCGTGTCTACGGCCTGCCCATTATCGCCAGCCACGTGGGCGGCGACGTGACGGCCGACCTGGCCACCGTCGACCTGGCTGCGCGGCCGGGCGTATCCATGCTGGTGGACGTGGGCACCAATACCGAGGTGGTCGTGGCAGGCAACGGACGCATGGTCACGGCTTCGTGCCCCGCCGGTCCCGCCTTCGAGGGCGGCGGAATCAAGTACGGCATGCCAGGCTACGAAGGCGCCATTGAAACATTGAAGTGGGAAGACGGGCGGTTCGACTGGCGCACCATCGGAGACTCCGCGCCCCAGGGCATCTGCGGCTCCGGGCTGATCGATCTCCTCGCCGAACTGCGCCGCCACGGCATGATGAGCCCGAAGGGGGTGTTCCCCGACCGGAAACAATTCGAGGTGCCCGTCGTAGCCGAATCCGGCATCACCCTGTCCCGGCAGGACGCCAGCAACCTGGCCCAGGCCAAGGCAGCCAACTACTGCGGCCAATACATCGTCCTCCGCGCCTTCGGCGTCGCGCCGGGCGACGTGGACCGGCTCTTCCTTGCGGGCGGTTTCGCCAACTACGTGGACGTGCGAAACGCCATCGACATCGGGTTCCTGGCCCCCGTGCCCGAAGACCGCATCTTCAAGGTCGGCAACGCCGCCGTCCAGGGTGCCCGGGAGATCCTCCTCTCCCGTTCGCGCCGCAAGGAAATGGAAACGCAGGTCAAGGACATCGAGCACATCGAGCTCGAGACTACCCCCGACTTTTTCGAGATCTTCGTCGAAGCCTGCCAGTTCAAGCCTATGCCGGGCGTGCTGGTGTAGGGTGGATTGTCGACCTCGGGTATTCTATACTAGATCTGGGATGGGAATTCAACTATTGCTATAGATCGGGTTAAAGTACTCACTGATGCATGTTCAGCCTGAGGCCTCCACAAAGAAATCATCGGTTCGAAAGGTCTGCATTTTGAGTTCCTGAATGTATTGTGATGTCTTTTATGTTGCGTGTTTTCAATATGTACAGTATTCGTTAGAAATATAGATAGTGGTGCCAACATTTTCATCGAGATTGCTATGCGTCGATTCAAGATCATTGTTGAAGAACATCAGGATGGTTACGTAGCGTATCCATTAGGGCTCTCCGGAATAGTTGTTGGCCAGGGTGATACGTACGACAACGCGGTAGCGGATGTCAAATCTGCTATAGAATTCCATATCGAGAGCTTTGGAACAACGGTATTTGAGGAAGAATCTGACGTTCTTCGCGCTTTCGTCACTGATGCGGAGTTCGTAGACTGATGGCAGGTTTTCCTGTCGACGCACCTCGTCAACGAGTTAAACGTACTCTGAGCAAACTGGGATTCAAGGTCGTCCGTGAAGGCAATCATATAAACAGTTCTTGTTTCCGCTCTATGCGGAATTACTGTAGTCCATGGCTTTGTTGCCAGCAACTCGCTGAGATTCCCCCCTATCGGATATTCCAAAAACACTGAACCCGCAAAATGTTCCACCTCCGTCCCGCCCGTCCCTCGTCCGATGAATCGGGCATCGCTTCCGTCGTCAACGCCTTCGAACAGAATCCGGTTTCAGTAGATACCGTACGCGAGTGGCTGACCCATGGTGCGCCGGGCAGAATCAGCTATCGCCAGGTGGCTGTGACCCGTGACGACGTCGTTGCAGGTTACGCGGTGTCGGTGCATGAAACCTGGAATCCGGAAGGGCAGTTCTATGCCTGGGTGGGCGTGGCGCCTGCGTGGCGGGGACGAGGTATCGGCTCAGCGCTGTACATAGACTTGATGCAATTTCTGGAGCAACACGACGCCGGTACGATTACGAGCGAGGTCCGGGACGACTGCGCCATCTCGCTGGCATTCGCCGAGCGACACGGATTCGAAAAAGACCGGCATCTGTTTCAGTCGAGCCTGGACCTCGAAGCCTTCGACGAATCACCCTATCTGGGCACGCTTGGCGGAGTCGCCGAGGCGGGTATACGTGTGCGCTCAATTGCGGATTTCGGCGACACGCCGGACGCTCGCAGGAAACTCTACGAAGTCAACGCGATAACCGACCAGGACGTGCCTGGCTGGATCGGACCCGGGCTTTCCTTTGAGGAATTCAACGAGTGGGTGTACGTTTCGGAATGGTACCGGCCGGATGGCCAGTTGCTTGCGGCCGATGGGGATCGCTGGGTCGGGATCTGTGCGGTGCGGCTATACCCCGATGCGTGCCTGGCCTTCAACGTGCACACCGGGGTGATCCGGGCGTATCGAAAGCGTCATGTCGCGGTGGCGCTGAAACTGGCCGCGATTCGCTATGCCAGGAATCAAGGCGCGCGATCACTCAGTACGCACAACGATTCGATGAACGGCCCCATGCTGGCGCTCAACCGGAAATTAGGTTATGTCCCGGAGCCGGGACGGTATACGCTGCGTGGGACGATGACCTGAAGCCCTCCGGTACATCTCAGTCATTCAATTCGAGAATGAAGTCCTTTCCAGGCTCACGACACGCAGAACGCGGACGCCCCTTACCCTCCCATCATCGCAATACGCCGTGCCATCCACTCTACGTAGGCCGTACGTGTCATTCCCCGCCTGTCTGCCTCGCTATCTATAAACACCGCCACGCCTTCGTCAATCGCCATATGTATGCGCACGCTACGCCCGGACTGACGGATTAACGGCACTGTCGTCAGGGCCTCTCCCGGCTCTGTACTAACCTGCTCCAGTTTACTTGGTTGGATTACCCTGTCCCCATCAGTTTCCGTTTCAATTACGTAATCTCGTAGTGCTTCTTCAGCGTTCAGCAATGCCTCGTCGATGGTGTCGCCCATAGCGGCGATTCCTGGAAGATCCGGGAAGGATACGCCATAGGCACCCATTTCACCATCTATCAATGCCGGATATCGGATAGCATTAAATACCTGCATGTCTGAACCCTCCTACATCAAGGACTAGATCTGCCAGTTTGCTTTCTTCGCAATGGTTCGTACGACACCTGGCGATATTCTCCTGTGTCTCGGCAGCGTAATTACACCTCGATTACATGGATGGCGGTAAACGTCATGCTTGGCCCCATGCCGGAACAGGTACCAACCTTCCTTTTTAATCGTCGCTCGATTTTGGTCGTGTTGGATTCCATTAAGCCACGCAATTTTGTGCAAATATATGCACATAATGAGTTTCTTGTCAATCATTTCTTATTCAGTCGAGTTTCTTGTTAAAACCTCGACTAATGGAGTAATGACACCGTGGTGGACACAGCCAGTGCGAGATGTACATACGCGGAGTATCTACATTGTAGACACAGGAGGCTCGAATGAAATCCCGTGTGAAGAAATGGGGCAACAGCCTGGCACTTCGCATCCCGAAACCTGTCACGGTCCAGATGGGCGTCAAGGACGATTCACCCGTTGTACTCGTGCTCCGGGGCAAGGAATTGACCCTTGTACCGTTGGAACGAACTCATCTGAAACTCCCCGAGTTGCTTTCGGGCATCTCGAGACATAACCTGCACGGAAGAACTAGCATCGGAAGCCCCGGTGCCGGTGAAGCATAATGGGTACAACGACCTACGTACCCGTTCGGGGCGAGGTGGTGTGGGTCTACTCCCGAGCGCGGGAGGGATCATACCTGCCTTCGAGGCGTCCCGCCGTTACCATATCTCCCGAACCCTACAATCGTCGGACCGGCCTGGCTCTTTTCTGCCCGGTCACTGGCGAAGAGAAGGGATATCCCTTCGAAGTCAAGATTCCACCCGGACTGCCGGTGCCCGGGGTTATCCTGTCCGATCAGTTGGAAAGCGTGGACTGGCGATCCGGTGCGATGGAACGGATCTGTGCGCTGCCCTCGGAGACGATGGATGAAGTCCTCCGAAAATCCGCGGCGCTGCTCGATGGGGAAGACCGGCCTTGACGGGAAACAGCAATAGTGTCATTACTTCAGATGAGAGCATTCGAGAACTGCATGGCACCGGGGAACAACCTTGTCTCAGCCAACCATGAAACGCGTCATCAAACCCGAAGGCCTCCACCGGATCGAGATCGAAGAGGTGCCAATACCCGAGCCGGGTGCCGGAGAAATCCGTGTGAAGGCTGCCTGCAGCCTGATCAGCCGGGGTTCGGAACTGGGTGGCCGTTATACGCGGGAACACGCGGTTAGCCCGGACATCATGGGCTATTCCATGGCGGGGACGGTGGACGCCCTGGGGGAAGGCATCGAACACCTGGAAATCGGGGACCGCGTCGTCGCGCTGGCGCCCCACGCCCAGTACGTCGTCCGGCCTGCCCGGCTCGTTTTTCCGTGGGACCAGACTGTCGTCATGCCCATGCCGGCGGACCTTTCCTTCGACAGCGCGCCTTACTACCCGCTCACGGCCGGTGCGGTTACCTGGGTGGAAGTGGAGGATATTCAGCCCCAGGACACGGTTGTCGTGCTCGGCCAGGGTCTCGTTGGCAACCTGATCCTTCAGGTCATCAAGGCGAATGGAGCCGGCAGGGTGGTGGCCGTGGACGCACTGGCCAATCGGTGTGCCTTGGCAGCGGAGTTTGGTGCCGATACGGTAGTCAACGCCCGCGAGGAAGATCCCGTCAAGGCCGTGAAGCGCCTTACCAACGGATTAGGGGCCGACATCGTGATCTACGCCGTGGGCGGTCCGGCTGGACCTACAGCGTTTGAGCAGGGACTCGACATGCTCGCCATTGGCGGGCTGATCCACCTGATCGGACTGTACGAGGACCAGCCTCTTTCTCTGCCTTCAGGTAAGATTCAGGGACGCAAACTGCTGGGAGGTTACTTCCGGACTCAAGCGGGTGCCCGCCAGTCCCGACGCGCCATGGAACTCCTCGCCTCGGGCGCGATCCGGACCGATCGAATGACCACGCACCGCTTTACCTGGCGCCAGGCAGCCGACGCTTTTGCGCTACTTTACGAGAAACCGAGCGACGCGTTAGGCGTCCTGCTCGATTGGCAGGATTGAGCGCTAAACCAATCCCAGCCTCGTCAACAGGTCGTTCAGGTCCGCCAGGGTCCCGTCGTCCAGCGGAACGAAGGGCTGGCGAGCCCGGGCGGTCTTGATGGCGCCCCGTCTCTGGTAGACGTTCTTGCGGATGGAAAGCCCGATACCGGGCTGGCCCTCGAAGCGGATCAACGGGCAATACCTGTAAAAGGTCTCGGTAGCGCCGTCGATGTCGCCGGACATGTACTTCGTGTGGATGTCCTTCAGGATGTCCGGGTAGGCGAAGCCGGTCATGGTGCCCATGCATCCATGGCGCAGTTCCTCGAGGAGCATGACGCCGCCCAGGCCGCCGAAGATCTCCATGTTCGGATTGGCCGCGAGCACCTGGCTGGCCTTCCTCGGAGATGGTTCCTCCTCCAGCTTGAGAAACCGGCACTGCGGGGAGCGGTCGGCGATGGCCGCGATGAAGTCGATGCTCATCAGGACCCCGCTGCTGGTGGGGTGATCCTGTACCACGATCGGCAACGACACGGCGTCGGCCACCTTGAGGTAGTGGGCGAGCAATGCCTCGTCCGTGCCCTTGGCCAGCTTGGACGGCGCCACCATGAGCGAGGAGGCGCCCAGTTCTTCCGCCCGTCTGCTGAGCGCAACGCAACCGTCCGTTCCCGTGTGGCTGGTTCCCACGCAGATGGGGATGCGGCCATTCGCCGCCTCGACCACGCCGGCGATCACCTGGTCCCGTTCGGATTCCACCAGCTTGCTGGTCTCACCCATGACGCCAAGTATGGTTATACCGTCGATACCCAGATCGATCAGGAAATGGGTCAGCGTCGACAGGCTGCCCGTGTCCAGGCTGCCGTCCTCTTCGAACGGGGTTGGGGCGATGGTATACACGCCCTTAGGGTCTTGGTCTGCCATGCGAATTCCTTTCAAAATCAAAATTTGAAACTGAGGTTAGGAAGCTGGTTCCGTGATGCCGTGAGCCAGTTCTTTCGATCAGCCGGGTTTCAGCCAGCGGCCGTGGCCTGGCCGACCCGTGATTTTGCCGTCCTCGTATACCGTCTCGCCGCGGACCATGGTACGCTGGACGCGGCCCTTCATGGGCATGCCATGCACGATGCGCATGACATCCCTTGCCTTGGTGAAGCAGGTGTTCCGGTCAAAGGTCCACCGCGCGTCCATGTCCACGAAGGTGAGATCGGCGTCGTTTCCGATCGAGATGCGCCCTTTCCCGGGGAGCCTGAAGATCTCGGCCTGGCGGGTTGACATCAGCCTGACGAGGTCGGTAATGGGCAGGCGGCCGTCATTGACCGCGGTCAGCATCAGGGGCGCCATGGATTCGAGTCCGGGCAGTCCGGGCGGAATGGCGAAGATGTCGTCCCCTTCCTTTTCCTCGGGCCGGAAGGGAGAATGGTCGCTGCCGACGAATTCCAGGGTTCCGTCATGCAGGTAGGACCAGAGCGCTTCGACCTCTTCGGCGGGACGCAGGGCGGGATTGCACTTGGCGAAACCGCGGTGCACGGACAAGACCTGGTCGGTCAGGAAGAGATACTGGGGACAGGTCTCCGCGATGACGTCTAGCCCCCTGGCCTTGGCCTCCTTTACCATCTGTGCGGCACGCGGACTTGACAGGTGTACGACCTCCACCGGACCGCCGGCCTCGGCGGCCAGGCTCATCATGATCGCGACCGATGTGTCTTCCACGATGGACGGCCGGCTTTCGGCGTGGGCCAGGCCATCGTTGCGGCCCTCCGCGGACAATCGGGCGATGAGCGTCTCGATCATGGGCCAGTTCTCGCAGTGGAAGCTGTGGCGCAGGCCCGTGGCGGCCGTGGCCGCCATCACGTCCCGCAGCAGCGAGTAGTCCAGGCACCAGAGGCCGAAGAACTCGCCCTCGCGGTGGGTCGGCGGCGCGGTCAGGAAGGTCTTGAAGGCCACGGCACCCGCGTCGGCCACCTCGGCGATCAGGTCCACGTTCTGATGTCCGGCGGCGCCGTAGAGACCGAAATCGATCAACGTAGTTTCGCCGATGGCCTCGCCCCGTTTGCGTACGCCCTCGGCGGAACTGGCGGCAACCGGCGAGATGGGCATTTCCAGCAGGGTCGTTATGCCGCCCGCGGCTGCGGCACTCGTACCGGAGACGGGGTCCTCCCGCTCTTCGTGGCCGGGCGACCGGAGATGGACGTGGGGATCGATCAGGCCGGGCAGGACGTGCAATCCCTTCGCTGAGATCTGCCGGGAGGAGTCGGGCCGGGCATCGGGCTCGAGTACACCGGCGATGCGGCCGTCCCGCACGGCGATCGTGGCGGCTGTTACGCCTTCCTGGTTGACCACCAGGCCATCGGTTACGATGAGGTCAAATGTGGTAGCCATGGCTTACTCCCGTTGGCGCAGGCGTCGACAACCGCCTGCATGTTTGAACCGCGATGGGACGCGAGAAACCCGAGTCGAAACATCAGCGTGGCGGCGGGACCAGGCGGGCTGCCCAAAGCACCCGATGCGCCGGACCGGTCGGGCAAGGCAGTCCAGGCGGGCCGCCAGCAACGGCCTCATCCGTCCATGTCCACAATCATCACCCAGGCCGGCGACGGTCCCACGTCATACACGCCGATCGGCGAGAGCGCGCCCGTATCCTGATCAATACTGTAAGCGGCGAGTCGGCCCGATTCCTGGCCCGCGGCGTAGAGGAACCGGCCCCGCGGATCCAGGTTGAAGGCCCGCGGCATTTTTTCGGTCGGCGCCTGGCCAATGGCGGTCAGGAGTCCGGAGACCGGATCGATCGCGAACCCGGCGATGCTGTCGTGACCCCGGTTGCTCGCGTAAACGAACCGGCCCGAAGGATGGATGTGGATCTGCGAACAGGTGTTTTCACCAGTAAAATCCAATGGCAACGTCGATACTGTCTGCAGCGCCTCCAGCGTTCCCCGGTCCGGGTCGAACCGATAGGCCGTCATGCTGCTTCCCTGTTCATTGTCGGCGTAGAGCACGTTCAGCGTGGGATGATGACAGTAATGACGCGGACCCGTATCCGGGGGCTGGGCGACCCTGGGCGGATCGTTTGGCGTCAGCCTGCCCGTGTTTTCGTCGAACCGGAACTGGTAGATCATGTTCGACTCGGCCACATGGGGCACGAAGGCGAAACGGTTCGAAGCGTCGGTCTGAATGTAATGGGCGCATCGGGCCGTCTCCTGCCGGTCAACGGGCGGCGCCTGGACCATGCCGTCGTCCCCGATGGCGTGAACGCCCGCCACGGCCAGTCCATAGGAAGCGGACAGGAGAAAACGCCCGGTGTTGTCCAGGGCCATGTACGTCGTGTCCCAGTCGAAGGGCGTGGTGCCCTGCAGCGATATGCTACCTGTATTTCGATCCAGGCTATACGTCTGCACAGACGGCTCGCCACGTAGTCCGGCATACAGGTGTTCAAGGTCGGTATCCACGACCTGGGGCATCACGCCGGCCCCCGCGGCGACATCTTCTTTGTGGGCCAAACCGCCGCTTTCGGGATCCATTTCGTAGATGGCGATTTTGCCCTCGCCGGTGATGGACAGGTACAAGTAAAACGCCATCGAATTCCCCTTCCCGCACGGCTGCGAGCCATGGCACCGCAGTATCGGTATACCTCGTATTAAAAACGGCAGGTCTGATCGAAAAACAGGAAATCAATTTGCAGGCCGCCCGTCTGACCGTCAAGCCTCATTTCCCGGTACAACCGTTGCCTTCCAGGTCATTCAAAACACCGCGGCGCGTTTAAATCCAGATCGCATAACACTACCCATCAGCGCTTCCTGGCGATGATGTCCTGCCGCGTCGTACTGGCGGTAGTCACCACGACGTTTTCCGCGGAGAAGGCCTCGGTGTCCTCAGTGGGTGGACCGTACAGGGCGTAGGATCCGGCGGGCATGAAGTAGGCCGAGTACTGTCCGCCTTCGTCAGAATAGACCGTCACCGAATCCGTCCTGCCGGGTTGAAACAAGGTTATGGGGTACCCACTCAGCGTCACGTCGTCCCGGAGGACCGCCGGCGTGGTGTTGTCGTGCTTGACGCTGCCTGAAACCTGGCCGGAGCTCGCCAGGTCGACCAGGCGGCCTGCCGGCGAGAACCTCATCCCGGTAATGTCGTGGACCCGTTGGATATCGCCCTCAAATGTGATCGAACGTATCAGGTCGAAATCGATTACGACGTCCGCCTTCCTGCCGCGCTCGACGACCACCGAGGTGTTTGCTTCGGCGATCATCTCCCTGCCCTGCGGATCCGTATACACTTCGTTGAACTGCACGCCATTCAACAGGGTCACCGTGACTTCGTGGATGTTGAGGCGTGCGGCGTCGTATCTACCCTCGACCAGGGAGAACACTTCCAGGACCCGCGTATCGCTTCCCCCCAGTTCGAACAGGTCGACGGTATGGGTCAAGGTGCCGGGGGTTCCGAACTCGCTGTTTGCCGTGGAACGAACGGACACGCCCGACATGACCACCACGACCGATCTGACGTGGTGCGGGATCGGAGTCTGAGCAGCCAGGCGCAACTGCAGGTCACTGATGACGCTTGATGTCGGGTCGCCGCAACCTGGGATAGCGGTCACCAGGAGCAGGATCAGAAGGCAATGACAGATTCGTTTTTTCATGATCCGGATAGTCCATGAAGTCCGGCACGCACTGATTTATCCAACCTGTTCCGCAATCGGTTCAGCCTGAAAAGTACAGTTTCTTGACGTCTGTGTAAACTTGTTCCTTTTAAGCAGTTAACGCGATTTCCCGGAGCTTCGGCCACCGTATCTCCTGTCGTAAGCAGGTTAGGCGCAGGGTAAGCGACGGAAGCCTTAAAGGGTCTATTGAATCAAATGACTGCGGGGTAATCACTTTCTATTGCCAAAGAGACCGCATTTACCTATATCTATAGAATTGTGAACTTCACAGCCGGAGTTTTTCGATGATCGACGCCAGCCGGAAATTTCTCTTCGCCATCGCCGCCACGCTGCTCGTGGTTACACTTAGCGTTTCGGGCGAACTCTCGGAGGCCGTCCCGGAGCCCCCGGTCGACGCACCAACGGGCGCATCAGCCAACAAACCCATCCAGGTAGACTGGAACCTCCTGTCCAGCCTCAACTACCGTACCGGCAAACCAAGCGCGGAGTTGGCGGCGCTCGATGGCAAATTCGTAAAGGTCCCCGGATTTACGGTAACGCTTGAAGACTGGGCGTCCTCTGCGAAGGAATTCCTCCTCGTTCCCTATGTCGGCGCCTGCATCCACACGCCCCCGCCCCCGCCCAACCAGCTCGTCTACATAGAGATGGTGAAGGGCAAATGGGCGTTTCTGGACGGGTGGAACCCGGTGTGGGTCGAGGGCGTACTCAAGATCGAGATGACCAAGAGCGTGTACGGCCCCGTCGGCTTCACCATCACCGGCCAGCGGGTCTATCCGTACGAGTACTGATCCGCGATGCGGACACCGACGTGATCTGCAGAGCAGACACCTGTTTGACCAGCGATGCGGACAGTTGTGTGAATTTTGCGCGCGCACTCGCTGAGCCGGGTACCCGCCGTTTTTCGTGGATCTACGCTTCGAGGGGATAAGCTATAGATGAGTTTCACAGTCGACGTCCGACGCCTGCGCTTCCGCTACGGAGGCGGCCCCTGGGTGTTGGACATCCCCGAGTTGACCCTCGAGCGGGGGACACGCGCGTTCCTGTTCGGTCCCAGCGGCAGCGGCAAGACGACGCTACTCGGTGTGCTGGCGGGGGTCCTGGAAGCGACTGAGGGCGAGATCAGGGTGCTGGGCGAAGACCTTGCCTCACTGTCGGGAGCACGGCGGGACGCCTTCCGGGCGGAGCACATCGGCTATGTCTTCCAGATGTTCAACCTCATCCCCTACCTGTCGGTGCTCGACAATATCGCCCTTCCTGTTCGCATGCACGCGGGGCGCCGGGCCCGGCTGGACGGCAAGGGTGTGAAGGAGACCGCCGCGCTGCTTGCCGAACACCTCCAGATCGGAAACCTGCTGGATAACCAGGTGACCGAACTTTCGGTGGGACAGCAGCAAAGGGTTGCGGCCTGCCGTGCGCTCATCGGGGCCCCGGAGCTCATCGTCGCCGATGAACCGACCTCCTCCCTGGACTTCGACCGCCGCGAGGCCTTCCTCGATCTGCTCTTCCAGGAATGCGAGCGTGCCGGCGCAACGTTGGTGTTCGTGAGCCACGACCGCACGCTGGAGGGCAAGTTCTCCCGCACCATCTCGCTTCCCGACATCAACAAGGCGTTGCGCTGATGGTGATTCTGGACCTCGCGCTCAAGTCGCTCCGCAACCGCGCCTTCAGCACCTCGCTCACGGTAGGCTCCATCGCCCTCAGCGTCGCCCTCATGATCGGCGTCGAGAACGTGCGCATGGGCATGCGCGAGAGTTTCTCAAACACCATCAGCCAGACCGATCTGATCGTCGGTACCAAGGGCGGCACGATTCAGTTGCTATTGTATTCGGTCTTCGGCTTGGGATCACCCACGGAGAATGTTTCGTGGGAGGCCTACAGGCAGTGGGCGGAGCATCCCGCGGTCGCTTGGACCATCCCATACAGTCTTGGGGACAGTCACAGAGGATTCCGGGTCATCGGCACGAACCAGGACTTCCATCGTCACTACCGCTACCGCGGAGGTCAGGAAATCGCGCTGGCGGAGGGAAGGGCGAACGTGGATCTATTCGATGTAACCCTGGGCGCGGACGTGGCAGCCGAGTTGAATTACGCGTTGGGCGACGAGATTGCGGTGACGCACGGGCTCGGTGAGGTGGGTTTCCTGAACCACGACCACATGCCCTTCACGGTCGTGGGCGTCCTCGCCAAGACATTCACCCCCGTTGACCGAGCGATCTACGTGTCCCTCGAGGGCATGGAGGCCATCCACTGGGAGGGCGGTGCCCCTCCGGCGTCGGACGACGAACACGTCCACGATGAGACGGATGCGGCCACCGCGGACGATGGACACGTCCACGATGAGGCGGATGCGGCCACCGCGGACGATGGACACGACGAAGAGGCGGATGCGGCCACCGCGGACGATGGGCACGACGAAGAGACGGATACGGCCACTGCGGACGACGAACACGTCCACGATGAGGCGGATGAGGCCACCGCGGACGATGGGCACGACGAGGCGGTGGATTTTTCGATCGAGGATGTCGAAGTCAGGCAGGTGACGTCGTTCTTCGTGGGGATGACCAGCCGCCGGGACGTGCTACAACTGCAGCGCCAGATCAACGATTTCGAGAACGAGCCCATGATGGCCGTGATCCCCGGAGTCGCCCTGAACGAGATGTGGCAGGGCCTGGGTTACGCCGAGACCGGCCTCCGGCTGGTGACCATCTTCGTCGTGTTGGTAGGGTTACTGGGCATGCTGGTCTCACTCTACACGTCGCTTAACGAGCGCCGACGGGAAATGGCGATCCTGCGCGCCGTCGGGGCGGGACCCAACCGAATCGTCTCACTGCTGGTGCTCGAGTCGGTGTGCCTGTCCGCGGCGGGAGCCATCGGCGGACTCGCCCTGGTTTACATGTTGCTCTCAGCCGGACAGTCGTTTGTCGAGGCGCAAGTCGGGCTCTACATTCCGATCCGGCCCCCCGGCTCAATCGAATTCCTCTACCTGGCCGCCGTGGTGACGGCCGGATTCGTGATGGGCTTCGTGCCCGCACTCAAGGCCTACCGCACGGCACTCCATGACGGACTGTCGGTACGGGTGTAATGGGTTCTTCGCTCGACTTCCACCGAGCGACGGGATCTTGGGGCTCCTGGCAGGCTCCGGCCGAACCACGGATTCCTGGCGTCCGTGTAAGATTATTCTTTTTAAGCAGTTACCTCAGATTTGCCCTGCGCGTCAATTCTTCCTCGATTACCGGAACCAGTCTGTCTGAATTCGTAACCACACCGGAGATCATGCGAGTTTGCAAGTTTTTTCACTTTACGCTCGGCTCCGGCGACAGTCACCTGGCTACTTATAAAAAACAACGTCCTGAATAACTTGTTATTGTATACTTCCATCCATTCCCCGTCCTAATCCAGAAAACGCGAGCTCCAGGGGGAGGACTGCAGACGTTGAATCTTGGCCGGGACAGCTTATAACTTGATACCCGGCAGCAGGTCGTGTCCTGGAGGCAAGGTAAGGCATTACGGACAGCCATTTTACGTTGACACCCGCCGATCCGTGAGCCTATATTGCCTGCCTGCCAGGGTGGGGTGTCTGAGTGGCCGAAAGAGACGGTCTTGAAAACCGTTGTACCTTTGCGGGTACCGTGGGTTCGAATCCCACCCCCACCGTCCAACGGCTCTGGAGATCATTCCGGAGAGGTGCGAGAGTGGCTGAATCGGATCGACTGCTAATCGATTGTGGGTCAAAAAACCTACCGAGGGTTCGAATCCCTCCCTCTCCGTCAGAAGTATCAAAGCCGGTCCTGGTCGGCCGAATATCAGAAGTATCAAAGCCGCTCCTGGTCGGCCGAATAGCGGCATTCACCGGGCTCCGGCCCGCATCGGAAGCCCCATCCAGGAATACCATCGGGAGCCCTGTACTTTGAATTACCATCGGGAGCCCTATTCTTGAGATTCCATCAGGAGCGCCATTCATGCAGTACCAGTTGAAGCGAATCGACCCGTGGTCCGCGTGCAAGATTACTTTTCTCATCGCCGGCGTTGTGGGGTTCGTTGTTGGGGCGCTTTACGCCGTGCTGATCACGATGATGGCGAGTTTCATGGGCATGGTGGGGATGTCCGAAGGCATGCCCGATGAGATGGGCTATATCGTAGGGGCCACAGGCTTCATCGCGGTCGTAGCCTGGATCGTAATCACCATCCTGTACGCCGTGGTCGGTGCCCTGGTGGTCTCGCTGGCTACCTGGCTGTACAACCTGTTGGCGGGCGCGATCGGCGGCGTGCAACTGACCTTCGAAGCCTTACCGTCAGTTGTGCCCGCTCCGACTGAAGCGACGACACCCGGTTCCGACACTTCGACCGCGACGGGAGACGCCGGCGGTTCAGAACCCCAGGCAACGTAACGATCTATGTCCCGGTCCGTACGCGTCCGCTTTGCCCCCAGCCCCACCGGACTGCTGCACATCGGCAGCGCCCACACGGGCCTGTTCAACTGGCTCTTTGCCCGCAAGGAAAAGGGCCGTTTTCTCCTGCGCATCGAAGATACCGACACCGCCCGATCCCGTCAGGAATGGGTCGATGCCATTTACGAGGTGCTGGAGTGGATGGGCATGGACTGGGACGAGGATGTGGTCTACCAATCCCGCCGTATTGAACGGCACGTTGACCGCGCCCGGCATCTGGTCGAAACCGGCAGGGCCTACCGGTGCTACTACCTCCCTGAAGAGCTGGAAGCGAAGAAAAAGGAAGCCCTGGCGGAGGGCCGGTCCTGGCGAAACGACCGCCGCTACGCGGACATCACCGCCGCGGAGGCGGAAGCGCTGGAGGCCGAAGGCCGCAAGCCGGTCATCCGGCTCAAGATTCCCGAAGGCAAAACCATATTCCGGGACCGGATACTTGGCGAGATCGAGGTGGGGAACGAGACCATCGACGATTTCGTTATCGTACGGTCCAACGGCACGCCCCTGTACCACCTGGCCGTAGTGGTCGACGACGTGGACATGGAGGTGTCCCACGTCATCCGGGGCATCGACCACGTCACCAATACGACCAAGCACATCCACCTGTTCCAGGCCCTGGGCGCCGAGTTGCCCGAATTCGCCCATTTACCCAGTATTTTGGGAGAAGACAAGAAGAAGCTGTCGAAGCGCCACGGCGCCGCGTCCGTCTCCGAATACCGCGACGCCGGCTACCTGTCCGACGCCGTGGTCAACTTCCTCTCGCTGCTCGGGTGGCAGACAGGCGACGACCAGGAGTTCTTCACCCGCGCCGAACTCATGGAGCGATTCTCCCTGGACCAGGTCCACAAGCGGGACACCGTCTTTGACCTGCGCAAATTCGAGTGGCTGAACGGCCAGCACATCATGGCACTGTCCAACGAGGAACTGTGGACCCTGGCGAAGCCATTCCTGAAGCGCGAAGGGCTCGTTGGCGATCGGCCCAGCGGCAGCGAGAAGACCGACTGTCATTCCGAAAGACAGACCGTCGACGGCAATACCAGCGGACAGCCCGAAGGACAGACTGATGGGCGGCCCAAAGGAAAGACCGCAGGCCACGCTTACGCGATGGAAGTCGTCGCTCTGCTCAGGGAGCGATGCCGCACGTTGGCCGACTTCGCGGTCCAGGGAAGGTTCTTCTTCACGGACGACTTCGACTACAATTCAAAGGCCGTACGAAAGCACTGGGCGAAAGAGCCGGATGCCGTGTCCGAACGGATCGTCTGGCTCCGAGACGAGTTCGCGGTCCTCGAAGTGTTCGACGTCGAAGCAGTGGAGGGCGTCATCAGGGATCTGTCGGAACGTCACGGGCTGAAGGCGGCCCAGTTCATCCATCCCTGCCGCGTGGCGCTGACCGGTGAAATGGCCGGCCCGTCCCTGTTCCACCTGGTTGCCGTGCTGGGAAAAGCGGTATGTGTCGAACGCCTGAACCGCGCACTAGATCGTCTGCCGGACGCCATCGAGCAGGCGGCGGTGAACCAGGGCTAAGATCGGTATTTTCCGAGTGTGACGATGCGTGATGAATCACGAAGAGGCACGACGAAGCACGACGAAACGTGATGAAAGGATAGCGCGATGACCGATTCGAATGCCACAGAGAAACTCACCTTTTCGATTACCATCGACGCTTCTAGGGAACAGGTGTGGCACGCCCTGTTCGACGACGAACCGTTCCGGAAGTGGTCGCGCGAATTTGCCGAAGGATCCCACTTCGTTGGGGACTGGAGCGTGGGCAGCGAAATACGGTTCCTGGTCGAGGGCGATGACGGGATGGTCAGCATGATCGACGAGAACCGCACGCACGAGTACATGTCCATCCGGCACATCGGGTACATCAGGAAGGGCGTGGAGGACAGGGAAAGCGACGAGGTGAAGTCGTGGTCACCGGCCTTCGAGAATTACACGCTGCGGGACGCCGACGGGAGCACCCATCTGACCGTGGTAACGGACACGTTCAATGACTTCGTGGAGTACTTCAACGAAACCTGGCCCAAGGCGCTGGAGGTTGTCAAACAGACCGCCGAGGCCGAATAAGCCGGGTGGGTGGACGGCCTTCTACGCGGTACGGACCGATGGGCGGAGTGACGATGGGCGGCATGCACGCGTGCTTTCGGTACCATCGGTACTCGACCAGCAACGCCGCGACCTTCACTTACCCCCGCTTCCGGTACCACCGGTACTCGACCAGCATGGCGATGACCAGCACACTGCAGCAGAGCACGTAAGGCATGCGCAGGCCGATGATCTGGGCCAGATATCCGCCGATCAGAGGCCCCGAAACCATGCCCAGCCCGATGAACATTTCGTTTCGGGCGCCCTTCTCTCCCTTTCTTTCTTCCTGGAAAAAAGAATAGAACTGGCTCGCCGAAAAGGCGGCGCCGACCAGCAACCCAACGGATCCGAAGGCAACGGCCAGTACCACGGGTGAATCCTGCGTCGCCACGACGATCATGCCGACCGCGGCGGTGATCTGGGGGATGACAAGGGGCCTGAGCCGGAACTGCCACCAGGTGGTGTACTTCGCGACCAGGAAGATCAACATCTGTATGAACCTGGGAATGGCCAGGAGGATGCCGAGCGTGTCGGGCCGGATGAGCAGCGAGGCGGCAAGTTTGGGAAACTGGTTGTTGAGCATGCCGATCATGAAGAAGGCCGTGAAACTGGCCGTCCAGGCGATCCAGCGGAAGCGCGCGATGTCCACGGGCGCGTGGGGTTCTTCCTCTGGCCCCTCTTCACGGACCGCGGTCGATCTGAACCACGGCAGGATGATCGCCAGCGCGAGGAAGGCCATGCCGATGGTACCGGTCGCAAAGGGCACCCGGGGACCCACCAGGTAGAGGTAGCCTCCCGCCGCGGGTCCCAGCATGAACCCCAGGGTCCAGAACATGTTGAACGTGCCAAGGGTCTTCACCATTTGCCCCCGACTGCGGTTCTCGGCCAGGATGGCCTGCAATGAAGGCCAGAAGAGGGCCAGCAATCCCCATCCCAGGGCGGCGCCGACTAGCAGCATCCAGTAGTTTACCGCGAAATAGAGCATGCAGAAAACCGCCGCGGTCAGGCCGGCGGCGATGGCCAGGAGCCGGCGACGGTCGAACCGGTCCGCCAGTTTGCCTGTGAAGGTGCAGCCCACGGTGAAACTGAGCGAGCCAGCGGTGCCTATGAACCCCAGTTCCACCACCGACGCGCCCATGTCGAGGGCTCGCAGGGGCACGGCGAAGGAAACCAGGCCCGTGCAGAAGTCCATGGCGAAAGCTGTGATAAAGAGGAAGTAGTCGGAACGCTTGAGCACGGGTCAGGTAAGACTCCGGATGTCATGGGTCATGGGACGTGTCTGCACGGCGGGCCTATGAGAGGCTTCGCTGGGCCGTGCCACGGGAGAAGTAGTTGGAACCCAGTAGCACGACGGACACGAGCAGCAGGAGCAGGACGGCGTAGGCCGCGGCGCTGCCGATGTTGAACTGGCGCAGGTGGGACAGAATCTCCATGGCGATTGGACGGTTGTCGTAGACGTACAGGAGGATGGACGCCACGAATTCGCCCAGGGCGGTGACAAAGGCAAGCAGTGTGCCGGCGAGCACGCCGGGTCCGATGAGCGGCAGGGTGACGCGGCGGAAGGCGTAGAACCACCCCGCGCCGAGGTTGCGCGCCGCTTCTTCCAGGGAGTCGTCCAGCTGTCTGAAGGCCGCCGCTGAAGCCCGGAACACGATGGGCAGGTGGCGGACGAAATAGGCGATGGGCAACAGCCAGAATGAGCCCACGAGCACCTGGCCGAAGCTGAAGGGCGTGCCCTGGCTGAAGGCGACGATCAGGTTGATGGCCACCACGGTGCCGGGCAGCGCCCAGGGCACCATCACGAGGGCGTCGAGCAGTTTGCGGCCCCGGAATGCGCCCTTCACCACCAGGTAGGCCGCGCTGACCCCTATGGCCACGTCGGCCGCCGTGGAAATCACCGCCATGTTCACACTGTTCCGGATCGGTTCCCAGAAGGTGGGATCCTGGAAAAGCCTGCCGTAGTTGTCCGATGTATATACCTGGGGCAGAATCTGGTGCGTCCACGTACCATCCTGTACGAAGGAAAGCAGGAGGATGGTCAGATGGGGCAGCAGGAGCACGATCACCATGGCGATACCGGCACCACCCGCGAGCAGGCGCGCCCAGCGCCCGCGTATCTCGCGCCGAAGAACAGCCGTGCCCTTGGTGCTCATGGTGTATTGCCGGCGCCCCTCGTAGTGGCGCATCCAGAAGAGAAAGGCGATGGAGAAAGCGGAGAGGACCACGGTCTGCGTGACAGCCATGGCCATGTCGCCGTTCAGTTTGGACGTGTAGATGTTGAGGCTGAGAAAACGGAATCCCCCGGCGAAGATGAACGGCGCGCTGAAGGAGTTCATGGACGTCATGAAGACCAGGAGCGTGGCGCCCACCAGCGCCGGCGTCAGCAGGGGCAGGGTGACGGATCGGAAACTGAACCAGGACGACGCGCCCAGGTTGCGGGCCGCCTCCATGACCGCCGGATCGATGCCTCTCAGCGCGGCCGAAGTGAACAGGTAGAAGAAGACGTACATCGTATAACCGTGCACGAGCAGCACGGCCCACACCCCGTTCAGCGAGAAGGGCGGCCGTTCCAGGCCAAGGGCCGCCTGGATGAGTCGCGGGACCATACCGCTTTCGCTGTAGAGAAAGAGGAATGCGAGCACACCCACCAGGGGCGGCAGGACGATAGGCAGCGTGGCCAGCGCCGAGAAGACGGACCGGCCCGGAAAGTCGTAGTGGGTGAAGATGAGGGCCAGGGGCACGCCGATCAGCGCCGAGAGCAGCACGCTCCCCACGGAGACCATGACACTGTTGAAGAGACCCTCCATGTAGGAGGGGTATTCGGGATCGAAAAACTCGCCGTAATTGCCGAAGCCGAACTGTCCCTCGCGGAACAGGCTCTCCCAGAGCACAAGTGCGGCGGGATAGACGACGTAGCCGAGGAGGATGAATCCCAGCAGGATGAATACGAAGGTCCGGGGCTGGCGAAGGGCGGTGAGTAGGGCACCGGGCTGGCGGAGGGTGGCGGGCTGGGTCATGATCCGGTTCAGTCCCCCAGGATGACCGCCTGGTCACCAGGGATGTGGACGCGCACCGTATCGCCCGGCTGACTTGATGCCATTGGAACTACCGCATTCTCGACGACCTGGATGGGCACGCCCCCGGCATCGATGGTGAACTCGACAGTCGCGCCTTTGAAACGCCGAGTGGAAACGATACCAGCAATGGTGCTTTCCGCGTCATCGCCGGTCAACCGTGCGGCCTGGGGATGCAGAGCCAGGTGAACGGCGCCTTCGGCGTGTTTGGCGCTTTCTGCCGATTCGGCCTCTGCGGACGGCGAGGACGGCGCACCTTCATCGGCCGGCGTGGCCGGCGCGGGCAGCGGGACGGTCAGTCCGCTTTCATGTCGGAATACGGTACCGCCCCTTTCGGACGAGACCACGCCCTCCCACAGGTTCATGTTGCCCATGAAGGCGGCCACGAAGCGGTTGGCCGGCCTGCGATAAATCACCTCCGGCCGGTCCAGCTGCCGGCACTCGCCCTCCTCCATCACCGCGATCCGATCGGAAACGGCCAGCGCTTCCTCCTGGTCGTGGGTGACGTAAACGGCCGTGATGCCCAGTTTCGTCTGCAGCTCCCGGATCTGGTCCCGCGTCTCCTCACGCAACTTGGTATCCAGGTTGGACAGGGGTTCGTCGAGCAGCAACAGGTCGGGTTCGATGACCACGGCCCGGGCAAGGGCCACCCGCTGCTGCTGTCCGCCCGACAACTGGGGTACGGGACGCCTTTCCAGCCCGGTCAGCCCCACCAGGTCGAGCGCCCGCGCCACACGGTCGGCTATCTCGGGTCCGGCCACCTTCCGGGTGCGCAGACCAAAGGCCACGTTCTCGAAAACGGTCATATGGGGGAAGAGGGCGTAGTTCTGGAAGACCATCCCGGTGTTGCGCCGGTGGGCGGGTAGACTGGTGACGTCCTGGCCGTCGAAGTGTACCGCGCCGGACGTGGGGAAGATGAACCCGGCGATCATGCGGAGTATGGTGGTCTTCCCGCAGCCACTCGGTCCCAGCAGGCTGAAGAACTCACCGTCGGCGACGGTCAGGCTGATGCCCTTGACGACCGGGGTGTCGTCGAAATGCTTGGTGAGGCGATCGAGGGTGACCTGGGCCATGGGCGTATATCGTTAGGGAACCGTTGCGGAAGGCGAAAGGACTTAACCCCGGTCCTTGATGTTGTCGTCCCAGTACTTCATCCAGGTCCTTGACTGTTCGGAGAATACCTTCCAGTCGATGTCGAAGGGAGCGACGGAAAGATCGGCCATCCACGAGGGGAGAAGTTCCCTGGGTATGTCGCCGCGGGTCGGGATCCGGTAATACTCGGTGGCCTGCACGACCGTGTGGTCGACATTGGTCACGAATTCGTAGAACAGCCGGGCGTCGTTCGGATTCTTGCTGTTGGCGATGAGCGCGATGCCGTCGGTCAGCACCGGCGCGCCGCTGGCCGGCACCACGAAATCGAAGGGATAGTCGTACCGGTCCACCTGCAGCATGATGTCGCTCATGAGCCAGATGGAAACCAGCCCTTCCTTCCGGGCGAGCTTCTGGAACATCATGTTCGGGTCGGCGGCGTAATCCTTCGTGTTGGCGTCGAGCCGCGTGAGCCATTCATACCCCGCGTCGGGCAGGCCGGAATCCCGGTACGTGCGCCAGATCATCCCCGAGTATACCGTCCGCATCGTGCCCGAAGCCAGGGGGTAACGGATCACGATCAGGTCCCGCCACTTCGGATCGAGGAGTTCGTCCCAGTCCCGGGGCGCCGTTTCACTGGTCAGCTCGAGATTGTTGAAGGCGATTACGGGAATCAGCTGCGCCGTGCCGTACCAGTGGTCTTCCTCGTCCCGGAACTCAGGGAGCACGGCTTCCGCCCAGGTAGGCCGGTAGGGACTGAGCAGGCCCTCGTCGGCTGCCTGGATGAAGTTGGTCGCCGGCGCGCCCCACCAGACGTCTCCCTGGGGATTGGCCCGTTCGGAGCGTACCCGGTCGAGCACGTCCTGCGAACCCATGTCGAGCCAGCGGATGTCGACATCCGGATGCGCGGCCTCGAAGCGTTTTTCGAACTCGGGCAGGATCGGTTTTCCGTGGGGAGAATAGACCGTCACGATCCGTTTGTCGGGATCGCCGCCGGTGCAGCCCATCGCCAGGACGGCCACGCACAGTGCGATCGTTGACCATTTCAAGTGTGTCATGAACCCATCCCGCGAACGTGCCAATACCGATTCAGGAGCCCAGCCACGGCGCCGCGTATTGACGTGCAAGCGCCAGCGCAAGGCGTGGCTAGATATTACCACGAAGCGGAAAGGGTGTCAACGCGGATTTGACGACAGGTCCGGTGGAATCGTGCCACGAAACCACGGGGCGCCGGGATCCCGCCGTATGGATCAGGCAAGCCGGACTACCTCGGCCTTCGACCGGAATAGTTCCCCGCAGTAGATCCCTTCAAATGCCGAACCGCGTACGGTCTCGACGATACGGCGGGCCAGCGCGCGGCCGTCCTCGTCACCGGCACAGGAAAGATACAGGGATAGGGGAACGGATTCCGGGAAGGCGCGCTGGTACGCGTCGGGGTGACTGACCACCCCTGCGATCACTTCCGGCGTTACGGGTTCGCCCTGTGCCAACCCGGTCAACCTGGCTACGCGCTCCGGGCGGTGCACCTGCCGGTCGTTCAGGAGGATGCCAACGGACTTCAGGCTGGCGACGACTACGCCGCGGGTCGTCCCCGCCGGCACCACGGGCTCGTGGTCTCCCGGCGCCTTAAACAACCTCGCTCGGGCGCCGTCGGCCTTCATCAGCAGCAGGTCGGGCGCGCAGATCTTCCGCAAAGTGTCCAGTTCCTCCGTTTCCAGGCCCTTGAGCTTATCGGGCCTGGGCCGGGATCGGAGGACCGTCAAGTGCCGGCGCGTTTTCAGTTCGCGGGGAAGGATCTCGGGCCAGTCCGGCGTCTCGCCGGTCACGTAGAACCCGCGGGTCTGCTTCGACGTGGGGGGATGGAGATGGGTCGTGGACGTGGTGATCACGGCGTAACCCCGGTCGACGGCTTCGCCCGCCAGCCGGTACATCAGCGTGGCCTTGCCGCCGCTGCCCACGATGGCTACGGCCTCTCCCCGGCTGATACAGAACATGTCCAGATAAGGCGTTTCCGGCGAACGACCGCTCACCATTCACCCCGCGGATTGATGTGGATCGTTCGGGGCAGGTTCTTCAGGAAGCGCCGCACGAGGGCCATGCCCACGAGGAATCCGCCGATGTGCGCGTACCAGGCCACGCCGTCGCTGCCGATGCCCAGAATCTGCCGCAGGAACCAGATCCCAAGGATGATGACTGCGGGCACGTGGATAATCTGGATGAAGATGAACAGCAGGATGAAGGTCTTGATGTAGGCCCGAGGGTACAGGATGAAATAGGCGCCCAGGACGCCCGCGATGGCGCCGCTGGCGCCGATCATGGGAATGGCGGAATCGGGCTCGGAGATCACGTGCACCAGGGTGGCGCAGAGGCCAGTCAGTATATAGAAGAGCAGGAAGCGGCCCGAACCCATGGCGCTTTCCACGCTGTTGCCGAAGATCCACAGGTATAGCATGTTGCCGGCGAGATGCATGAAACCCCCGTGAACGAACATGGCCGTGAACAGCGTCAGGGGGAAGGGCACCAGGGCGTCGGGGTAATGCAGGGAGGTACCCGGAATGGGAATGACGTCCCGGTCGACGAAACGGGTCAGTTCAAAGGGTATGGCCGCCGTCTTGAAAATGAATATCTGCTCACCCACCGGTCCCAGGACAAACTGGAATAGAAAGACCGCCGCGTTGGCGGCGAGCAGCGCGTAGGTGATAACGGGCCGGGAGAATGACGGGCTTTCAGCCTGGAGCGGTAGGAGCATGGGAAGGAGGTCGGTTCGTTACCGGCGGGACGGGGATCCATCCGGCCGGAAAAGGTTCCGTCTCATTTAACGGGTTGGGATTCCAGCCGGTTGATTTCATCGCGCAGCTTGGCCGCCTTCTCGAACTCCAGGTTGGCGGCAGCCTCGTACATGGCGTGCTTGAGTTCTTCCAGGACGGTGCTCTGGTCCATCTTCGCGATGGTGCTGAGGACCGGCATGTCGTCGTCCACCGATTTCACATCGGCCACGGCTGTGGTCTTGATGATCTCCTCAATGGACTTGTACACGGTCTCGGGTTCGATTCCGTGCAACTCGTTGTATTCTTTCTGTAGCGTACGGCGGCGGTTCGTCTCATCCATGGCCCTGCGCATGGAATCAGTGATGTTGTCGGCATAGAAGATCACCTCGCCGCGCACGTTCCGCGCCGCCCGTCCGGCCGTCTGGATCAGCGACCGCTCCGACCGCAGGAACCCCTCCTTGTCCGCGTCCAGGATGGCTACAAGGGAGACTTCGGGGAGGTCGAGCCCCTCGCGGAGCAGGTTGATGCCCACGAGCACGTCGAACTTCCCGAGCCGAAGGTCGCGCAGGATCTCGACGCGCTCTATCGAGTCGATGGTGGAATGGAGATAGCGCACCCGGACGCTCAACTGCCTGAGATAATCGGTCAAGTCCTCGGCCATCCGCTTGGTCAGCGTCGTAACCAGCACCCGTTCCTGGCGTTCGGCCCGTTCGCGAATGCGGACCAGCAGGTCGTCCATCTGGTTCTCCACGGGCTGGACGTGGATCTCCGGGTCCATCAACCCCGTAGGCCGGATGATCTGTTCGACCACGACGCCCTGGCACTGGCTCAGCTCGTAGTCGGCCGGCGTCGCCGACACGTAGATCACCTGGTTGATCATGGACTCGTATTCATCGAAGGTCAGGGGACGATTGTCCAGCGCCGACGGCAGGCGGAAACCGTGCTCGACCAGGGTGGTCTTCCGCGACCGGTCGCCGTTGTACATGGCCCGGAGCTGGGGCAGGGAGACGTGCGACTCGTCGATGACCAGCAGAAAATCGTTGGGAAAGAAGTCGAACAGGCAGAAGGGGCGTTCGCCCGGGGACCGTCCGGAAAGGTGCATGGAGTAGTTTTCGATGCCGGCGCAGAACCCAATCTCCCGCATCATCTCCAGGTCGAAGCGCGTGCGCTGTTCCAGCCGTTGCGCCTCGAGAAGCTTGTTCTCGTCGTACAGCACGCGAAGCCGCTCGTCCAGCTCCGCCTCGATGGCCTTCATGGCATGTTCCAGGCGCGGCGCCGTGGTGACGAAGTGGCGGGCCGGGTAGACGGCGATGCGGTCCCGCTCGGCAAGGACTTCTCCCGTGAGGGGATCGAATTCGGTAATGCGGTCGACCTCGTCGCCGAACATTTCGATGCGGATGCCCTTCTCCTGATCCGCGGGCAGGATGTCGAGGGTGTCGCCCCGCACGCGGAACGTGCCGCGCGCGAAATCGTAATCGTTCCGGTTGTAATGCATGTCGATCAGCTTGCGCATGATCTTGTCCCGCTCGTACACCTCGCCCCGGTCCACGAGAAGAATGAACTCCTTCCACTCATCGGGCGAACCCAGGCTGTAGATGGAAGACACGGACGCGACGATCACCACGTCCCGCCGTTCCAGCAGCGTGCTCGTCGCCCTCAGGCGAAGCTTGTCCAGGTCCTCGTTGACGGACGAATCCTTTTCGATATAGGTATCCGTCACCGGCATGTACGCTTCCGGCTGATAGTAGTCGTAATAGCTGATGAAGTATTCGACCGAATTCTTCGGGAAGAACCCCCTGAACTCGCCGTAAAGCTGGGCGGCCAGGGTCTTGTTGGGCGAAATGACCAGGGTCGGTTTCTGCAACTTTGCGATGACCTGCGCCATCGTGTAGGTCTTCCCGCTGCCCGTGATCCCAAGGAGGCACTGGTGCCTGTCCCCCCGGTGTATGCCCTGGACGAGTTCCTCGATCGCGCTGGGCTGATCGCCACTGGGTTCGTAGTCGGATACGACAGTTAAGGGAGGCATAGGAAAACCCGTCGAGAAGTTTGGCGTAATTTCGACTGGCTAAAGAGGTGCCGCGACCCGTATAATATATGCCGAAACAGCCTTAAACGCAAAGGAGAGAAAATGTCTCATCCATTGTTTGACCTGAGCGGACGCGTCGCCCTGGTCTCCGGCGCGGCCAGCGGCATGGGCCGGGCGGCGTCCATCGGATTCGCCGAAGCGGGGGCGGATCTCATGCTGGCCGATATAAACGAGGAAGGCCTGCAGGATACGGTAAAAGAGATCACGCGCCTGGGCCGCCGTGCCGAACCGGTCGTGTGCGACGTCTCCAACGGCGCGCAGATCCGCGCGATGTTCGCAAAGCTGGACGAAACCTACGGACGCATCGACGTACTCGCCAACATCGCCGGCGAGGGCGGCGCCCACCGGTCGCCCCTGGAGATCACCGAAGCGGGACTCATCCAGACCCTGAACAACCTGGTCGTCGGGCGGTATGTCTGCTGCCAGGAAGGCGCTAAGCGCATGATCGACGCCGGCCGGGGCAGCATCATCAACATCGTGTCCATCGCCGGGCTATCGGCCCTCGGCCGCGGCCACATGGCCTACAGCATCGCCATGGGCGGCGTGGCCCAGATGGTTCGGGAGATGAGCACCGAATGGAGCAGCAAGGGGGTGCGCGTCAACGCCATCGTGTGCGCCCAGATCATGAACAGGGACCTGGAGCGCCGCATCGGCGCCGATGCCAAGCTGGGCGACACTTATCTGCGGGGTATCCCCATCGGCCGTCTGGGCAAATCGGAAGACATCCAGGGTCTCGCCATCTTCCTCGCCTCCGACGCTTCAAGCTGGGTCACCGGGGCGCTGATGCCGCTGGATGGCGGCAACACGGCCAAGAACGCGGGCGGGTCGCATCCAAGACAGCCGAATGCGCCGGACGAGCAGAAGTAGGGCCGATCACGATAAGGTCGCAATTCCAGTACAATACTCAGGATCGGTTGAATAGGGCTCAGCACGCGGCGGACTACAACCCAGCCCGCTCTTTAACGAAGTCTACGAAGTCATCCGGACTTTCCGGGGAGACTATAGCCGTCTGATCCCGGAACTTCAGGACGACGGACCGCTTCGGGTCTGTCGCATAGGCGCGATAAGCACCCAGTTTCGTATTCCGGAATCGCCCGCAGAAACAGAAAAGCCCGCCGACTCCCAACGTCCGAAGAGAACGTGCCATCGCCTCTGGATCCGCCTCCACGGACACCAGTTCCTTGAGGTCCATTTTCGACTGCCAGCCCAGGCGTTGTACCAGTAGCATATCGTCCGTTACCACATAGCCCCGGATCATCCAGCATGCCGATACGACAAGCAGCAAGGCAGGCATTACGACAGCGGCCAGGAAAAACAGGATGCTGGACCCGGACCCCACATCCTCCAGCCGGGATATCCCGAAAATCACCAGGATAACCAGGAACGAGACCGTCAATCCAGTGATCCATTTCACGGAGGTACTCCAGGGCGCTCCGAATCTCATTTTGAAATCCTCCCCGCCAGATCGGCCAGCAGTGCGATCAGGCCCGACGCGATGGCGAATGTCCCGATCCATATCCATCGGATCGGTGTATGACTCAGATTAAACTCCAGCACCTCCCAGAACACACCAATCATTCCCCCGTAGAAGAAGAAAAACACGAAATTCATAGCAGCGGGGATGATGTCCCCTACCTGGTGAACCATGCGATGGAAAACAACGGCATCAGCGGCTATCAGCAGGACGGTGAACAAAACAAACATGTCCCGCCCCAGCCACAGGTTTGGTTCATCATCCAAACTGAATTGAATGGCCATGTCAGCGGGCAGCTGGCTTCTGACTGCCAGACTATAGAGTAGCCAGCAGGCTGCGCAGGTCCAGGCCAGTACCACCAATATGC
The DNA here is from genome assembly GCA_951812955.1 of uncultured Gemmatimonadota bacterium. Taxonomy (GTDB): domain Bacteria; phylum JAAXHH01; class JAAXHH01; order JAAXHH01; family JAAXHH01; genus JAAXHH01. The sequence continues at coordinate 1,615,041 of OX638340.1, forward strand.
GTTGGGATGAGGTGGTCATTTTCTACCTTGCAATCATGTACGGGAACAAAGTAAATGTGGTAGCGGACGCTCAGTAAAATGCCCGGGAATTACCGATCGAGCATCAGGGATACCCCGGTCTGCCCATCAAACAGGTGGATCTTCTCAGAATCGAAAAAAACATCCAGACCGTCCCCCCTGTCCATCCGACTGTCCGGCCGGGTGCGGACCTTGACGTTGCTGCCGCCTACATCCACGGTCAGGTAGAGGTCGCTGCCCATGGGCTCGCGGACCACGACGGACGCCCGGGCCACCGGTGTGTTTCCGGGCTCCGGATTGGTCTCGCTTTCTATCCCGATATCCTCCGCGCGGGCGCCAAGGAAAACCTCCCGTCCTAGTGGATCTTCTATTCGCTCGACCATGGACTGCGAGACGTTGCACGCAAATCCATCGCCCACCACCCGCCAGGCGCCGGCGGCCGATTCCTGCTGCTGCAGCACCCCTTTGAGCAGGTTAATGGGCGGACTCCCCACAAATCCGGCCACAAAGGTATTGGCGGGGTTGTCGTAGATGGACTCGGGCGTTCCGATCTGCTGGATTTCGCCATCCTTCATCACCACGATCCGGTCGGAGAGGATGAGCGACTCGGCCTGATCGTGGGTGACGTAGACGAAGGTCATTTCCAGGTCGCCGTGAAGCCGCTTCAACTCCGTGCGCATCACCACCCGCAGTTGCGCGTCCAGGTTGGACAGGGGTTCGTCGAGAAGGAACACGCCCGGATCGCGGACGATGGCGCGCGCCAGGGCGACCCGCTGCCGCTGGCCTCCGCTCAGTGCACGGGGCTTGCGGTCCAGTAGAAGCTCGATCTCCATGGTCTTCGCCGCCTCCAGCACGAGCCGCTTCCGGTCCTCTGTCGGCACGCCGCGCATCTTCAGTCCAAAAGCAACATTGTCGAAGACGCTCATGTGGGGATACAGAGCGTAGGTCTGGAACACCATGGCGATGTCCCGCCGTTCGGGCGGCACGGCCGTTACGTTCCAGTCGTCGAACCACACCTCGCCCGCCGTAGGGGATTCCAAACCGGCGATCATGTTGAGCAGGGTGGTCTTGCCACAGCCGGAAGGACCCAGGAGCGTCAGGAACTCGCGGTCGGCGATGTCGAGAGTAACGTTGTCGACCGCAACCACGTCTCCGAAGTGCTTCGTAAGGTTTTTCAAACGGACTCGTGCCAATGAAATACCTCCAATGTTGCGCGATCAACCGACTTCCTGACCACCAGGTCTATCGGTTACCATTTCGTCCCGTTGCCAGTTCACCCGGCCAACGTGTAACCCGCCTAACCGGTCACCGAACCGCCGATGCCCTGGATGATGAGCCGCTGGAATAAGAAGGACAGGACCAGGGGCAGGAGGATGACCAGCACGCCGCCCGCGGCGATGACGGTGAAGGGCACCTGCAGTTCCTGGGCGAAATCCGACGCCAGCACCGTCACCGGCCTGGAGGCGATGGTGGTGGTGAAGAGCAGGGCGAAAAGGAACTCACCCCAGGACGCGATAAAAGCGAAGATGCCCACGGCCACCAACCCCGGCGTGGTGACGGGCAGAAAGACCCTTACCAGAGCGCCCAGCGGCGTACAGCCGTCGACCCGCGCGGCCCGTTCCAGGTCCAGGGGCACGGTTTGGAAATATCCCTTCAGTATCCAGATGGTAAACGGCAGGGTAAATGTCGTGTGGGACAGGATCACCGACAGGTGCGTGTCCAGTAGTCCGTAACTCCGCATCAGCAGGTACATGGGAATCATGATTGCCACGCCGGGCACGCTCCTGGATCCGAGGTAGAAGAGCAGGAGCAGCAGGTTGCCCCGGAAGGGCAGGCGCGCCAGGGCATAGGCTGCCAGGGATCCGCAGGTCAGGTTGAGGAGCATCACCGCGGTGCCGATGATCAGGCTGTTGACGATGGCCCGGGGAAACTGGCGAGCGATGGCGGCACCCACGTCCGCCGACCGGCCGTCCACCTGGAAATAGAGGTTGTAGTTCCCCATCGTGGGCTCCTCCGGCCACCAGCGCTGCTGCGTCACTTCCCGTTCGGGCATGAAACTGACTGCGGTCACCCAGGCGAAGGGCAGGGTCAGGTAGACCACGGCCACCAGGGCGTAGATGTAAAGCGAGGCGCGACGCCACATGGTTTTCTCCTATCCCTGTACGAGTCCGCGGCGGTAGAGCAGCCGGATGTAGATGACGGCCAGGGTCATGGTGATCACGGTTATCAAGTACGAATAGGCGTTGGCACCGCCGAAATCGAGGCGGGCGAAGGCTTCCTTGTAGGTCTGCCAGGCGATCACGTGGGTGGCGTCGCCGGGTCCGCCTCCGGTGAGCGCGTAGATCAGGTCGAAGGCCCGGAAGCCGTTCATGGTCTCGAAGATGGCGACGACGAGTACGGCGTGGTAGAGCCAGGGCAGGGTGATGAAACGGAAGCGGTTCCACGACGTGGCGCCGTCCACCCGGGCAGCCCGGTACTGCTCCGTCGGTATGGCCTGGATGGCCGCCAGGAAGATGATGCAGGCGAAGGGTACGCTGCGCCACACGTGGGCACCGATGGCTGCGTTGAGCGCCACGAAAGGCGAGGCCATGCCAGTATATACAATGTCTAAACCGAACAGGTAGTTGACAACGGCAACGGAGTCCGCGAGCATGGCATTGAAAGCGCCGTAGTCACCGAGCAGGCCCACCCACATGAGCCCGTTGACCACGCCTGGTATGGCCCAGGGGATGAGCAGTAAGGCCCGGACCACGCCGCGGCCACGGAATGACTCGTGCAGCAGCAAGGCGATGGCCATAGCGATCACGATGACCAGCAGTACGGCCATGAAGGTGAAGTAAAGCGAGATCCAGAGGGCGTTCCAGAACTCGGAACTTGCGAGGATGGTCGCGTAGTTATCCAGGCCGTGGAAGTACACCTGGTCCGGCCGGCGCAGGTTGTACCGGTGCAGGCTCATCCAGAAGGAGATGCCGATGGGATAGGCAATGAAGGCGAGAAGCAGGATAACCGCGGGCAGGTTCAGCAGCAGGGGCAGGGCGTCACGCGTCCTCGACATGAGATGGGAGGGATTCAGTACGGTCATATTCGCGACTTCAACTCCAATCCGCGATCAACTGGCGGCAGCGCTGCGCGATTTTGCCAAGTCCGTCGCGGGCGGACTGCTGCCCCAGGAGAACCTTCTGAATCTCCGGCTGGTAGTAGATCTTGAAGTCAGGGAACCACGGCGCCTTGATGTTCTCCCGCGGCCTGACGTACCGAGCCTGTTCCCGGACCTTTTCGATTTCGCCCCACTGTTCGGTCTGGTCGATCACCACAGGATCGTCCAGCAGCGACCGGTAGGCGAATCCGAGACCCCGCAGTCGGAACCAGCGGCGGGCCGTGTAGTATTCTCCTGCCGCGTCCTTCGCGCCCAGGAACTTCATCAATTCCCATGCGTCCTGCATCCGGTCTTCCCGACACCGCGACGTGAGGCAGTACATCCGCGTCCAGCCCAGGGTACCGTTCTGTTCCGCCGAGATCGACGGAACCGGCGCCATCCGGTACACCTTCGCGTGCTGAGCGTCGGACCCTCGCCGCTTGAGCTCATCGTCCGCGGCCGCCGAATTCCGCCGATTGTTCACGTATTCCAGGTCGTACTTGTTGAGGATGCCGTAGACCTGCCTGCCGCTGGCGACGTGATCGCGCATCTGCCCCGCGGTGAGCGACGAAGGAGAGATGATGCGGTGGCGTTGAATCCCGTCCGTGAGCCACTGCAGGATGGTTTCGGCCCGGCGATCCTCGTCGTCGGGAAACGTGGGATTGAGGTCATCGTCGAACAGCGTCGCTTCGCTGGCATAGTTCAGTGTCCACCAGTCGAGGAATCCGAGCACGCTTTGCCGGAAGTTCAGCATGATCGGATACTCGATTACGTCCCCTGCCGGCGTGCGGACCCGCGCCTCCCGGACCTTGATGGCCTGCTCGGTCAGCTCGTCCAGTGTGCGGGCAGGGGCGTCGAAACCCGCCGCCTCGAGCATGGGCTCGTTGTAGATCCAGATGTTGAAGTCGGTGTAGTAGGGAAGCCCGTACCGCTCGCCGCCGTAGGTCATGGAAGAGAGGTTGTAGGAGAAGAGATCCGAGGTCGTCGCCGAAGTTTCCGGATCCGCGGCCAGGAGGTCGTCGCAGGGACGGAGCCAGCCCGCCTCGACCCACTCGGCGAAGTCGTCGTCGCGGACGTAGCAGCATTCCATGGGCGCCCCGCCCACGTGCAACGCCACCATCTTGTCGTGGTAGTTGCCCGACACCGCGTTGTAGTCCACGGTGATGCCAGTCTGCTGCTCGAAGTAGTCGAGGTTTTCCCGGACCAGGTCGGGTTCGTACACCCATCCCTTGAAGATGACGCCGGGCGAAGGCGCCGGACTGCATCTGGCCATCAGGCCCAGGCCCGCTGCGGTCGAAGACTGCAGGAACGTACGACGCGTCATCCGGGTTTTCACGGGAAAGCGGTCCCTTCAGTAGGAAATCGTCCTGATGTGGCGGAACAGAAAGGTGCCATTGACCGGTGGCGATCGGGCACCAGCGAACCCGGGCTCAGCGCGCGCACGCCGGACACCGGTCCGTGTCCGGATCGTGGATGGGCTGTCCACACTCTGAGCACGGGCCAAGTGGATATTCGTCGGGTTGCGTGCGCGAACCGTGTTTATAGTTGATGGTCCGCCATACGGTCTCGCCGTCTTTCTCCGAGTAGCACAGCCAGCGGCCCTCTTTCTTACCGTCGTAGGATTTGCCCACGTGGGGACCGTAGTCACCTTCCCACTTCCTGGTTCCGTTCTCGTGGTAACAGACGTACCATCCTTCGTTCAGTCCGTTTTTGAAGAGACCTTCGCTCTGCTTGTTGCCGTTGCTGAAATACTGGATCCAATTACCGTCCTTTACACCCATCCGGTAATTGCCCTCGCTGCGTTTGTTGCCGTTGGCGAAATAAGAGACCCAGTAGCCGTCTTTCTTGCCGTTTACGGTATTGCCTTCGGAAAGGGCCATGGCCGATTCATCCTGTAATTAGATATCTGAAGTACAGTCTATCGATTTCAGGATTAGCCTTGCGGTGCACAATGTACCCATGTTATTAAGGATACGACGTTTATTCAAGACCTTCTTGCGACATCGCGCCTGCGACATCGCACGACCGCTTTGAACCGCCACACGACAGGGATCCCGCCATGCTGACGGAAGACCAGATTCATCATTTTCGGGTGTTTGGGTTTCTCGCGCTTAGACAGGTCTTCGACACCGAAGAGATCGAGCGGCTTGGCCGCCTCGCGGACGAGATATGGTCCGGCGAACTGGGCCACACGCCCTCAGAGGAGGAGCATGTTTCGATGGCGCCGTTCCTCGAACTGCATGACTCGACGGCCGAGTTGATCGAAGATGCCCGCCTCTATACGCCCATGACGCAGCTACTGGGAAAAGATATGATTTGGATGGGTTCGGAAGGTGTGCAGGGCACCATGACCCGGCGGCCCTATCACCACTGGCACGCAGACCGGCCCGGACCGCTGGAACTCGGCTACCTGCGCATAAAGATCATGATGTACCTGGACCCGATGCGTAAAGACGCGGGAGCCTTTCGCGTCATACCCGGGTCGCACCGGTCGCCTCTGCACGAGGAACTGACGCCGTTCCAGCAGCGGCACGGGCTTGAGGACCCTGCGTTTTTCGGCAACCGGGGAAGCGAAGTGCCGTGTCACGCCGTGGAGACGGACCCGGGCGACGCGGTGATCTTCAACCAGAGCCTCTATCACGCCGTGTACGGTAAAGCCGGACGCAGGCGTTACATCGCCCTCAAATACGCGACCCGTCCCACCACCGACGCCCACCTTGCGTCCATCATGCAGTACAGTCCCGACGCGCTGAAACCCCACGAGCGGGCCGTTCAGTCGGAGAGTCCGCGCCTGCGGGCCATGATCAATGGGATCGACGAACTTAAGAGGCGGGCGGAAACCCTTTAGGTCACTTTGCGTGATGGTAGTGAATGGGTTTTCCAAGACATAACCGACCGCTCCGCAACAGACAGTTCAACAGTGAACAATTACTGATTTAAGTTCGAGCTTCCTGAGACTTTTTCTCGAGAAAAACAACATATAGTACCCGTATCTCAGATACCCGCCCGGTGTATCATGTAACATTCCTAAACAATTAAAAGTCTGAATATTATGATGACAACCAATAACCTTGTCATAGAAACCGAGCTACTCACCAAGCGATTCGGCGATATTGTGGCCGTGGACGGCCTGTCGCTGGAAATCCCGCGCGGTCATGTATTCGGGCTTCTGGGTCCGAACGGTTCAGGCAAGACGACGACCATGGGTATGCTTCTCGGACTCGTGAGGCCGTCCGCAGGACGTTTCAGCCTGTTCGGAGGACGCATAACGCATAGGGAATCACTCACCCGGACCGGTGCCGTCGTGGAGTTCCCCTCCTTCTATCCGCACCTTTCGGGTCGTGACAATCTCGCCTACTTCCAGGAAGTATCTGGCAAGAGCGATGCGGTCGAACTGGATATGTTGCTGGATAAAGTAGGACTCGCCGAACGTGGAAAAGATCGTTTTCGTACTTACTCTCTCGGTATGAAGCAGCGGCTGGGACTGGCCTATGTCCTCCTGGGCAATCCCGAACTCCTAATCCTGGACGAACCGACCAACGGAATGGACCCGGACGGCATGGCCGAAGTACGTGAACTTATTCGCAGCCTTGGCGACGGGGAACGCACCGTGCTGCTCTCCAGCCATCTGCTGCACGAGGTCGAACAGGTGTGCGACAGCGTGGCCATTCTTTCGCATGGCAGGCTCGTAGTCCAGGGTAGAGTCGACGACCTGGTTCACTCTCTGGCCGGGGAGAAGATCCTGCTTCGTACCACCGACAACGCGAAGGCGATCGAAGTGATCTCGAAGCTGGACTGGGTGACTGACGTGACGTCGAAAGAGAAATCGATCCTGGTGTCGGCACCGCCGAAGAGGTCGACGGAGATTTCCGAGGTCCTCAGCAAGTCGGCCGTGTACATCGCGGAGATGACTTCCAGTCAGATGTCGCTGGAGGAATACTACTTCAATATTACGAGCGGTGCAAACGGGGACTGAACATGATCCGGCAAATCCTGAACCTGGCGCGTTGGGATGTGATCAAGCTCCGGCGACGATGGATGCCATGGGTGTTTCTGGTGTTCATCGTATTGTCCTCGCAGCTAAGGCTATTGACTGAATACCAAAAGTTTAGCAACGCAGACCCTGGACGGATAGAAGTTCAGGCGGGACCTGGTGACGAGGAGGGCGAATATACCACCATCGGCATTTCCTGCCTGGACATCCAGGACGGCGCGGTTGAATCCAGGCTGACGGGGATGCAGAATGAATACCGGAATAAGGCACTACAAGAGATAGAATCGCTCAGGGAGCGATGCCCGGGTACTCTTGCCATGTACGATACGGCTCGTAAGATCTTCCTCAATAATGCGGCGCTGCCAGGCAGCCTGTCTTTCGGCTTTGGTATGTTCGGGACTATGGGGTATGTGTTCGTCATGATCCTGGCAGCCATGGCAATGGGGGTCGAATACACCTGGGGGACGGCACGGCAGGTCTTGGCAAAGGGGTGTAGCCGCGGACGGTTTCTGGCGGCGAAAATCCTTGCTCTAATGGCCGTGGTCGGCATTGGACACCTGGTTGTAATGCTGTTTATGGGTATCAGCGGCCTGGTTATTTCGTACACTTTGGCGGATAATGGTATCACGACCGATGTAGTTCAGTGGTTAAGAGCGGGAGCGGACGCGATTAAATCAATGTACATGATGCTGCCTTACATCATCCTGGGGATGTTCTTCGCGATACTGACCTCCTCGGCGTCATCGGGTATTGTAATCTCAGTGGTTTTTTTCATAGGCGAGTCGATTCTCAGGTGGATTATTGGCTCATATCTGGGACCGGACGCGGCCCGGATTCTGATCTCCGTCAATACCCCGCTGTGGATGACGAGCCTGGAATTTCCGGCATTGGATGATCCCCCGGCGATTTACAATTACATGAGAGACTTCCTGTCTACTTTCCTGCCCATCCTGGCTTACATCATTGTGTTTGGCAGCACCTCGTTTTGGCTATTCCATCGCAGGGACCTGCGTCCGTCCGCGGGAGGTTAATCAGTCTTCGAAAGCGATTCAATATACCGGGCGCTGCAGATCGCATACTGTGCTAACCTTGACCTTTTGCTAAACAACTACATGCAATCATACGGAGGTAGTATCCATGCCTGGATTCCTGAAAAAAAGAAGAATGATCGACGTGCTTTGCGTCCTCGCGATTATAGCCATCGGGGCATACTGGTTCACATCCCCCTATTTCGCAGTCCGGAGTTTAAAAGCGGCGGTCGTTGATGCCGATGAGCAGGCTCTGGGTGAGATGATAGACTTCCCTGTCTTGCGAGAGAATCTGAAGGATCAGCTCAAGTCGGCGACAGATAGATGGGCCTTTGAACAAGGTGAACCGGAAGCTATCGCAGGTATGGCTTTGACGTGGCCCATTGTAGATAGACTGATTGATGTCTACGTTACACCGGCCGGTTTTGCCCAACTAGGTACCAAAGTGGATGTTCCCGACGATGCCAATATCCCGTTCGCCGCTTTGTCTGGTTCATTCGGGGCAGGTATATTGAATCAAGAAGACTTCGTGATTGACAGGGGGCTTAGATCCTTCTCGCTTCATATACAGACCAAGAACGAGAAAGGTGATGAGATTGAAGTGGTATTCGAAGGCAATGGACTGAATTGGACCCTGGTAAATGTCATCTTACCATTAAACAGCCAGGGATAATTACCGGCAAAACGACCGGAAGACTGCCAGCCACTATTAGGAAACCGCCGGCCCGATGAAGCCACCGGACCGGCGGTCTTGATACATACTTCCCTACACCTCTCCACTACACGTGCCCAGCATCACGCGCCTTACACAGCGTCCTCGTCTCTTTCCCCGCTGCTGATGCGAACAGTCTCTTCGACGGGGACAACGAAAATCTTACCGTCTCCCGTTCTGTCGCCTTCCGACTGGGCAGCCTTCCAAATCACGTCGACGATCTCGTCTTTCTGATCGTTGGTTACCGCAATTTCCATGCGGATCTTGGCCGCCAGGGGAATATCGACCTCCTGTCCCCGGTACAGGCCTGTGCGATGGGCGGTACGGCCATGCCCGGACACCCTGGACAGGGTCATGCCGGGGATGCCTTTCTCGACGAGCGCATTGCGGACGTCGTCGAGCTTTTCAGGTCTTATGATGGCTACGATTAGTTTCATGCGTCTGACGTCTCCTGAAGTAATGGTCCTTGGGGTAGAATCGGGCAGCTATCTTTCTGCCCGTGAACCGCGCTGATTCCTTGGTCGACTACAGGTGCGTCAGACCATAACCGTCCTCTCCGTGCTGGGAGTGGTCCAGGCCGACCTGCTGCTCATCTTCCGTAGCGCGGAGCCCGATCGTACGATCGATAAGCCACACAAGCACGCCTGTTCCAACGGCCGATAGCGCGACGGCGATGACCACGCCCTTGATCTGGATCAGGAACTGGGACCAACCACCGACGTCTGTGGCGACCAGCCCGACCAGCAGGGCGCCGAACATACCGCCGACGCCGTGAATGGCGAAGACGTCGAGCGTATCGTCATATCCCAGCTTGCCCTTGAGCTGAACCATCAGAAAACACACCACTGCCGCGCCGAACCCGAATACCAGGGCCCAGGCCGGGGTTACGCTGCCCGCGGCCGGCGTGATGGCGACCAGGCCGGCCAGAATACCGGAAACAATACCCAAGCTCGAGGCCTTGCCGTGATGAATAAGCTCCGTAACGATCCAGCCCACGGCGCCGGCCGACGCGGAGATTTGGGTCACCGTCAATGCTTGCACGGCTGTTTCACCGGCGGACACGGCGGAACCGGCGTTGAAGCCGAACCAGCCGATCCAGAGCAGGCCAGCGCCGATGAGCGTCATCGTCAGGTTGTTTGGCTTCATGGCCCGGGAGGGATAACCGATCCGGGGACCAAGCACCATCGCGGCCACCAGGCCGGCCACGCCCGATGAAATATGTACCACCGTACCGCCCGCAAAGTCAATGGCGCCATCCTTGAAGAGCATGCCATCCGCGTTCCAGACCATGTAGCACAGGGGTTCGTACACGACGAAACCCCAGAGCAGGATCAGCAGGCAGTAGGCGCCGAACTTCACGCGTTCGGCGATGGCTCCCGCGATCAGTGCAGGGGTGATGATGGCGAACATGCCCTGGAACATGGCGAACAGGTACGTGGGGACATTCGTCCCGTCCCAGATGGTCCCGGGATCGACGCCTCCCAGCAGAAAGTAGTCGGAGCTCCAGCCGAGTACGCCCGGTATGATCGAGCTCGCGCCGAAGGCCAGGGCAAATCCGATTACCGTCCACTGCACGCCCATGATGCCCATGGCCGCGAAGCTGTGCATCATGGTGCCCAGCACGTTCCGGGTGCGCGTGAGCCCTCCGTAGAACATGGCCAGGCCGGGCAGCATGAGCAGGACCAGGGCGCAACTGACGAGCATCCAGGCGGTATCCCCGGTGTTCAGCACGGCCGCCGGAGCCGCCGCCTCTTCCTGCGCGAGGACCACGCCGGGAACGCAAAGCGCCAGCGACGCGGAAATACGTAATATGCCACTAAGGGACATACGGAAAACCTCCCTGTTGTGATGGAATAGACACGACCATTCGAAAATGAGATAGTAATATAGCGCCCGACTGTTACAGGGATATTTCCCGGAGGTTAAATCCGTGTAAACTGAGGGAAATTACTAAAAACGTGTGGGTTTTTTGTGGATATGGGCGGTGCTGGAAGGGACAATCACCCGTCGGGGCCCGGGTCGCGGACTAGTACGGCAAATCGCCCGTCGGGTCATTGGCGTAGCGCGAGGTGCCCAGCGTGAGACTTGCGCCGGCCCCGGGCGCTAGATCCACCGTCAGGGTCCGGCCGTGCACAGGGTGTTCCTCACCGCCGCCGACCCGGGCGGTCGTCCACTGGTGTTCTCCGTACGTTCCACCCTGGACCACGACAGTCCGAGGTTCGAGCTGGTTGAGGTTGACGAGGATGACGCTCGTCTCCTCCGCGGTCAATCCCTCCACCAGGGCTCCTACGTCGGCAGGCAGTCCCGGCCTGCCCCTGAGCGGGTCGTAGTAGCGCAGGCGGGTGTGTAACGGCTTTCCCACCCGCGGGACCGTTCCGCCCATGGTCAGTTCGACCAGTGCGTCGACCGTGGCAGGACGAAAGGCGTTCGGGTTGTCCGACAGCCGCGTATCGGGCGTGGTGGGATCGTCGTACATGTCCTGCACTTTCCGGCGTACCACGCCGATGTCCCGTTGCAGCGCTTCGACGGGGTAGCCGGGGTTGTTTCCTTCGAGGAAATCAATCCAGGGACAGGTCACGCGGCCGCGGTCCGCCTCGTCCATGGACCAGTAGTAGATGTCGAGGGCCCCGTCGTCGTAGGGTTCGTTCTCCCACTCGTACCATCCGTCATCGTTGTGCATGCGGGGATACATCTTCACGCCATCGACCATCCGGCTGTTCGCGTTCACCCCGTCAAGGGTCGTCCGCCAGGGTTCCAGGTAACGCCGGTCGCCCGTGAGAATGAGCGCGTTGCCGAATCCGTCCAGGCACCGGGCGATCCCGAGGCGGCTCTTGGGTTCACCGGAGTGGGGCGTGATCGTTGTGTGGGCCCAGCCGTACACGCCGCCCCACCAGCGTCCGCCTGCGGTGCCTCCGATCGTGCCGTCCAGGCCGATGTTCGACGGGATGATCCCGCCGTTCGCCCGGGTCCGCTCCACCCAGGCGTCGGTGTACTCGAGCAGCCAGTCCTTGTACTTCTTATCCTTTGTATGCACGTAAGCGTTGAAAGCCATGCAGGTGGCGGCCAGGTTAAGCGGGTGATCCCCGGCCACGTCTTCGTAGCCTATGTAGTGGTCCAGCATGTCCTGGTAGTGCCGCTCCCCGTGAGCCAGAATGAAGCGGCCGTCCTCGATGCGGTCGCCGGCCCAGTCGAGGGGCGTGGTCTTGCGCAGGAGCGATCCCCGGCTGCCGTTGAACATGCTGCGGATGAGCCTGTGCTCCGGATCCCAGTTGGGTACTTCGATCTGACCGGGCAGTTCGTCGCCTTCCATGAAGAATCCCGCGAACCGGCGGAGCCGCTGGATATGGCGGTCGTCACCGGGGTCGCACAACCCGATGGTCCCCGTCACCGCGTTGCCTTCCTGGTGGTGGGCCCAGTCGAACATCACGGGAAACTCCCGGTAGTACATGCCCTCGCGGGCGAATTCCACCTCCTCCGTCTTGGCCTCGGTATACTGGCGCAGATGACCTTCCTGGGCCTTCTGGCACATGGCGACCAAGTCGTCCGATCCCCCGATCAGGTAGAGAGCGGGCACGTTGGTGAGGTTCTCGATGGCGTCGTCGGGGCCGTCCAGCGCGCCCCAGCGCTCGACGCACAGCAGGTAGCCCCGTTCGTCGAAATACCGGTCGTAGAACGCCCGCGTGTGTTCATTGTTGGCCCGGATCAACTCGCGTTCGAGCAGGGCCCATGGCGGCGGCGGCATGGGCGTGGTGATCGATAGGACGGCATGCTGAGGCATGGGGACTCCTGGTTCTTCGGGCGTATTCGCAGGAAGGACGTTTCATCCGGAGGTTTGGAAAACAGGCAACAACATATAACTGGAAGCCGCGGGTGTCAACCACGCCGGTCCGCGTGTTACCGCCGTCATTGACGGGCCCGTTCGGTATATCTATATTCGCGGTACGTTTCGACACGCGATTTACCTTTACGAACCCTGATTCAGCCAGGCAGAAAATGGACTTCACACCCCTTGCTCCGGCGCAGCGGGAACACTTCCGGGAGAACGGATTCCTGATCGTCAAGGACGCCCTCGACGACGATCTCCGCAACCGGGTGACGGCGGTCGGCGACCGGTTCATGGAGACCGCAGGACCGATCCACAACTATTACGCCAACCGGTACATCGACCTCACCCTGGACGACGCCCTGGTCGAACTCACCACCAACAGCCGCACGGTATCCCTGGTGGTGCAGCTCCTTTCCTACAACATCCACCTCATGCGGGGACACCTCATCTACAAGTATCCCCAGCCGGCTTCTGACGAGCCGCTCTATCCTGACGGCGACGGCCGGTCCTTCCGCAATTGGCACCGCGACTTGAACAACTTTACGCCCGACCACCCGATCCGGGGGACGGTGGCTATTCGCGTCGGGTACTGTTTGACGGACTTCCCATCTCCCGACGCCGGGGTGACCATGCTCGTGCCCGGAAGCCACAAGCTGAACGAAGCCTTGCGGTTCAAGGAGGGCGCCCTCGACCCGCCGGGGTTCATCGAACCCGCGCTCGAGGCGGGCGATGCTTACATCTTCAGCACCAGCACCTATCACACGCCAGCTGTCAACTTCACCAGCGACACCACCAAGGTCCTGCTTATCAGCTACACCTACCGCTGGTGGGCCCAGCAGCATCCGACACCGCCGGACGAAGTGCTCGATAGCATGGATCCCATCACGGCGCAACTGTTCTGCAAACCCTGGGAAGGCGACGACGTGCCCCTTCGGGCATGGGCGGCGGAACAAGGGCTGCCGGTGGAAGATCCCCCCATGCGGGTATTCGAGTAGCGGGACTTTTTCCACTGACCAGATTGTTAGTCGTGTTCAATAAGATGATGGTCCCTGCATGCACCAGGCTTGTCGGGGATTGTACAAAGGAGCAGTCATGCCCAAATCAGACTGGCCGGAACTTGCCGGCGCGGCCCAGCAGCGATGGAACCAGAATGCGGCCTTCTGGGACGATTACATGGGCGAGCAAAGCAACACGTTCCACAATTTGCTGGTGCGTCCGGCCATGGAACGACTGCTGGCCGTGCAGCCCGGTGACAGCGTGCTGGATATCGGGTGTGGGAACGGAAACTTCTCGCGGCATCTCGCGGGGTTGGGCACCCGGGTCACGGCGATCGACGGCAGCGCGGAGATGATCGATCGTGCTCGAAAGCGCACGGAGGGACGTGCGAAAGGAGGTCCGGAAAACGGTAACGCGGGCAGTTTAGATTACCGGGTGATCGATGTGACGGATTCCGAGCGGCTGGTTGAACTGGGTAGGAATACCTTCGACGCGGCCGTGTCGAACATGGCCATCATGGACATGGCCGTAATCGGTCCGATGTTCGAGGCTGTCCACGGTCTCCTCAAGCCTGGCGGCGTCTTCGTCTGCAGTCTGACGCACCCGTGCTTCCAGGCGCCATACGCGGTACGCTATGCAGAACAGGAAGACCGTGACGGGGAAATGATCAAAAGGTTCGGGATCAAGATCGAGCGTTATCTTACGCCGCGGCCCTTCGAGGGCCTGGGTATCGTGAGACAACCCGTGCCGCAATACTATTTCCACCGCCCCTTGTCCGTGCTGCTGACCACGTGCTTTGAGGCGGGATTCGTCCTGGACGGAATCGAGGAAAGGGCATTCGACGATAGCGTTAAGGCCGATCGCGAACTGTCCTGGGCGAACTTCCGGGAAACCCCGCCCATGATGGCCGTGCGTCTCAGGAGACTGGATTAGTTTCCAATCTGGCGGCCAGGGGGTATACGTCCGCCAGGCGCTGACTGTACGACAACTTACCTGAATTTCGCGCTCAGGTTCCGATCGCGCGGCAACCTGCAAGAACCACGCGCGCGGACTACAAACTAACCGATTCCCCCGGCTTCAGCACGACGCAGCGTGCCAGGTCGCCCACCTTTTTGACGAACTCGGCGGGATCCTGCTCGATCACCGGAAAAGTGTTGTAGTGGACCGGGATCACGGTTCCCGCGCCGATCATCCGGACGGCCTCCACCGCGTCGTCGATTCCCATGGTGTAGTTGTCCCCGATGGGCAGGATCACCACGTCCGGTTTCTCCATCCGTCCGATCAGGGCCATGTCGCCGAAGAGTCCCGTGTCCCCCGTATTGTAGATCGTCTTCCCGTCGAAATCGACGATAATGCCGGCCGGATTGCCCAGGTAAACGATGGTCCCGTCGTCCGATGTCACCGACGAACTGTGCGTCGCCTGCGTCAACTTTACCCTTCCGAAGGGGAAGGTGTGCGATCCGCCGATCCCCAGATCGTGGGTATCGGCGCCCTGGGCCTCGCAGTAGTTGGCGAGTTCGAAGGAGGCGATGATCTTCGCTCCGCTTCGTAGGGCAACGGGCACGGCGTCGCCGATATGGTCGGAGTGACCATGAGTCAGCAGTATGTAATCGGGGTTCAGATCGTCCGCTGAAATCGTCGCCAACGGATTGCCTGTGATGAAGGGATCGAACAGCAGATCATGGTTGCCGTCGGTCAGCGAATAACTGGCGTGTGCGTGATAGGTGAGTTCGGCCATGATTTCGTTCCTCGATTGTAATTGTGGAACAAGAAAAGCGGCCGGGGTGGCGTGTCGCCCCGGCCGCTTCTCAGGAATGGATCGCAGATACCGATCGATCTGGTTGGCCTGATCGACCTGGTCGGACCGGTAGGACTGGCTGTTTCGTCCGCGCTTACTGTTCCGTCCGCGCTCAGACGGCGGATCGGGCAGCCGCCAGGGCGGCGTCGTAATCCGGTTCCTCGGTGATTTCCGTCACGTACTCCGCGTGCCGCACGGTGTTTGAGGCGTCGACCACGAAGACGGCCCGCGCCAACAAGCGCAGTTCCTTGATCACGGCGCCGTAGGCCACGCCCAGTGAAGTGTCGCGGTGGTCGGATAGCGCCGTCACGTTTTCGGCACCCGCATCGCCGCACCAGCGCTTCTGGGCGAAGGGCAGGTCCGTGCTGACCGCCAACACCTCGATGTTGTCACCCAGACCCGCGGCCTCCTGGTTGAATCGCCGGATTTCGGTATCGCAGACCGGCGTGTCGAGGGAAGGCACGAGGCAGATGACCTTTACTTTTCCCTCGTAATTCGCCAGCGTAACGGCGGAAAGGTCATCGCCCAGCACGGAAAAGTCCGGCGCAGCGTCTCCCACCTTCACTTCGTCACCGACCAGCGTTAAGCCATTTCCTTGAAAGGTTGCCGCACCGGCTCTTTCAGTCGCCATGATGTATGCTCTCCTTGCTGTGAAACGATTGTTGGAATCGGATTCTGGAAACTGATAGCAGATTCGAATACAGGCCACGTGATCTACGCGCGCACCTCGCGCACAACACGAATGTGCACTACAGGGGTTTGCCGTAGGAAATGTCGCCGTCAACTCCGGCGCAACCTACGCGCGGGCCCCGCCGCTGTCAAGCGATTATGCCGTCCCGCTTGAGCATCGAAACCGCCCCGTCAAAAGCCTCCACCGTACGTTCCACGTCCCCGGTGGTATGGACCGCCGAGGTCAATCCGTCGACCCCCATGCAATCTACGCCGTTCAGGAGCAACGCCTGCCGTATGGCGTGCAGCATATCCGCGTCGCCCCGGCGGTCCGCGGAGGCCGTTCCCGCCGAAAGGATCTTGAATCCGGAGAAGGAACCGTAGACCCGCCAGTTGTCCATGCCATTGGCTGCCAGCACCTCCGACATCCGGGCGCGAAGCTCCGCTGCCCGTTCGTTGGCGACGGCGATGTCGCGGCCGTCGGCGATGTGCTTGAGCATGGCGATACCCGCGGCCGCAGAGAGCGGGTTCGCGTTGAAGGTCCCGTAGTGCAGCATCTTCTGGTCCGTCTGCCACTCAGGGTCGTCCCGAAGCTCCAGGAGTTCCATGATGTCCGCGCGTCCGACCAGGGCCCCGCCGTTTAATCCGGCCGCCACGATCTTGGCCAGCGTGCTCAGGTCCGGCCTGACCCCATAGTGTTCCTGTGCGCCACCCGGCGCGCACCGAAATCCCGTCACGACTTCGTCCATGATGAAAATGACGCCGTACCGTTCGGTGAGATCCCGGAGCCCCGGTACGATGTCATCGGACAATTCGACACCGCCGAACATGGCGCCGGTCGGTTCCAGGATGAGGCAGGCGACGTCGTTATCCCGCTTCAGGATGTCCGCCACGCGGTCCAGGTTTACCTCCGGCAGGCTGATGACGGTATCGAACACCTCCCGCAATACGCCGGGCATGGGCTTGTCGCGGCCCGGCCCCACGCCGTCCAGGACCTGGTCGTGCCAGCCGTGGTAATGCCCCCGGAACTTGATGACCTTGCGCCGGCCCGTGAACGTACGCGCCAGCCGGATGGCCATGAGCGTGGCCTCGGTACCGGACGAAACGAAACGGACCGTCTCCGCGGAGGGCATCAGTTGTGTGATCATGTCCGCCCATTCGATCTCGAGTTCGTGGCAGGCGCCGTAGTGAGTGCCCTTAGCCGCCTGCTCGGCGATCGCCTGAACGATCACGGGATGGCTGTGGCCCAGGATCAGGGATCCGTGCCCCATCCAGTAGTCAATGATCTCCCGGCCCTCTACCGACCACTTGCGCGATCCCTGCGCCCGGTCGATGTACACCGGGAAGGGGCGCATGAACCGTCCGTCGTGGGTCACCCCGTTGGGGAATCGTTTGAGCGCACGCTCGTACAGCGTGGCCGATTGGTTAAAGGTCTGCCTGTAGGTTGATTCAAGCATCGTCATGGATGACGCTCCGCATAACCCGAATCGCGCCTGGAAATGCCGGATTCCAGAAGCGATGCCGTAGAGGTGGTATCGTTGTTGAATCCCTATAATACGGGGAGTATGGGGGGATGACAAGGCCTATCTATTAGGTCCGAAGGAGGGGTTTCGGCTTGACATTCGGCCTGAAAATGGTAGGTTAATCCGAACAGCAAAGCAGCACGTTGTATCTACACGCGATCGAGCGGAACACACGGTCGAGCAAAGCGCGCGTTTGAGCAGAGCACACTGTCGAGCAGAATACGTAATCGGTTAAAGTGAGACCGATCAGCCGGCCAGTCCCCCGGGGATTCCGTTCATGCCGTACATTGAAGCAAAATACAATGAATTCGTGGTTTCGAAACGCCCCACAGACCGACGACCGAGCGGCACGCTCAAGGTCTTCCTCGCGGCAGTCAGCTGCCTGGCGATCGCGGTCAGCGCGACGATTAGCGTTCCGAACGCCACTGCCGGGGATGGCAGCGAGAAAAGAGCGTCAGAACCCGACTGGCAACGGCTCGATAAGGCCCTGACAATGGCCAAAGACTCCGGCAAGCTCATTATCGTCAACTTTTACACCGACTGGTGCCCTAATTGCAGAAGGATGAATGAGAAGACCTATCGTGACGATGGCGTCCTGAAGCAACTGAGCAAGTCCTTCATCCCGGTGAAGCTGAACGCGGAGTCCTCCCAAACGCTGATTATTGAAGGCCAGGCCGTAACGGAATACCAGGTGGCCCTGGTTTTCCAGGTCAACAGCTATCCCACCACGTGGTTCCTGTCATCGGACGGCCGACCTCTCATACCCGTCAGAGGTTACTACGGCCCCGATCTCTTCGCTCCCATGCTGCGTTTTGTCGAAGGCGGATGGTACGAGAAGATGGATTTCGACATGTACATGGAGCGGGAAAAGAAGAAATAAAAAGACGGCGCCGGTAAACTCCCGCCGGGGCAATGGCAGACGGATTTGTTCAGTCCGTTCAAGAGTTCACGCGACGCCGCTTTTACTTGTCGTACGGCCGCTATGTCGCCGGCCGGTTTATCCCTCGCGGCCAGCCGATTTACACACCTCTCACTCCTTCAATCCGCGTAGGCGGCCAAGCGCCTGCCGTGGCGGGTGTGGCGCAGCTTGTTGATGGCCTTCTGCTTGATCTGGCGGATTCGTTCCCGCGTCAGGCCGAATCGAACCCCGATCTCTTCCAACGTGTAGGACCGGTCCGAATTCAGGCCGAAGTAGAGATTCAACACTTCGCTCTCCCGATCGGTCAGGGTCGAAACCGCACGCCGGACCTCGCTCCGCATGAGCTCTTCCTGCAATTCTTCGTCCGGCATCTTGCTGTCCTGATCCCGGAGCCGGTCCATCAGCGTGTAGGCATCCTGGTCGCCGATCGGCGCATCCAGGGATAGCGGCGTGCTCGCCCATTCCGGCAGGGCGGGATGCCGGCCCTTGCCGTAACTCCGCTCCGCGTCTAAACCGGCGCCGGAATCGTCTCCGGCCTGGGCGCTTTCAGCTTCCCGCTTCTTGATGGTGCGCTCGATCCGGCGCAGTTCCTCTATCTTGTTGACGGGCAATCGGATCAACCGGGCCTGTTCGGCCAGAGCATGGAGAATAGCCTGCCGAATCCACCACACGGCGTAGGAGATAAACTTGAATCCCTTCGTCTCATCGAAACGGCGCGCGGCTTTCATCAGGCCGATATTCCCCTCGCTGATCAGATCGGAAAGGGAGAGACCCTGGTTCTGGTATTGCTTGGCGACCACAACGACGAATCGCAGGTTGGCGTGTACCATGGCCTCGAGGGCATTCTCGTCGCCATCACGGATTCGGCGGGCCAGTTCCTCCTCATCCGCTGGTGTCAGCAGTTCCGTATCGCCGATCTCTTTCAGGTATACGTCGAGCGACTGGTCGTCTCTGATTTGGATCCTCGTGTTCAACTTCATTCCGAATCACCTCCCTGCCAGTACAGTTGCGTGTGTATTGTTGGCAGCCACATTATGCCAATTTGGCATAATGTGCCAATTTGGCATATCCTAAATGGTCTTACTAATGTAGTCGGATTATTCAATTTTTTCTCGAGTCTTTTCTAATAATCTAACCGTTTTGCAATCAATGACTTACACTTCTCGTTTAACATTCTTTCGGATGCACACACTCAAACTGGCACGGTCTTTGCAATTACTATGTTGCGGATACCGATTCTGCCGCTTCGTCCGCGATTCTTAACTAGTGTACGCCGGCGAAGGCCATTCGGTTCCGAAAGACGGCGAAGAGTTTTCGAAGTGTTGCAGTATACACCTAAAGGAGGAGCATCATGAGAGCGACAACCATTTTCCCGCTGCCGAACCTGCATAGCCTGCAGACCGAATTGGACGGCATGTTCCGTCAATTCCCGTTCAGGTCCGATCTCTCGAACCGCCTGTCGCCTCGCGTGGACACCCATGAGACCGAGGACGCCTTCCTGGTCGCGGTGGACCTTCCGGGCGTGGCATCGGACGACGTGGCGATCAACCTCGACAAGGGTGTGCTGACCGTGAGCGGCGAGCGCAAGAGTCCGTTCGGTCTCAATGGCGACGCAGAGCGGCAATCAGACGGCAAGTTCGAGCACGCTTTTCCCGTGCCGGACTCGGTAGATACCGATTCGATCGACGCGACGTACAAGGACGGCGTCATGACGATCACGCTGCGGAAGTCGAAGTCATCGCAGCCCAGGCAGATTCCGATCACCGTCGCCTAGTCTTTCGCTGAATCACGGGCGGGACGAACCCGCTCATCCAGGAATCGGACATGGCCCGCCTCTTTGCAGGGACGGGCGTGTCCGTTTTCCATGGGGCAAACCGGGTCTGGTCATTTTTGGGATCGGACAAGGCTCGCCTCATCATGTTTAAAGAGGTATAACCTTCTGGGAGCAACAACACATGAGCAAGATCATTGGAATCGACCTGGGCACGACCAACTCCTGTGTGGCGGTGGTCGAGGGCGGCGAGCCGACCGTGGTACCCAACGTGGAAGGCAGCCGGACCACCTCCTCTGTCGTGGGCTTCTCAAAAGACGGCGAGCGGCTCGTTGGTGCCACGGCCAAGCGCCAGGCGGTCACGAATCCCGAAGCGACGGTTTACTCCGTCAAGCGGTTTATGGGTCGCCGCTTCGAAGAGGTGCCCGACGAACGCACGCGCATGCCCTACAGCGTGGTGGAAGGTGCGAACGGGCAGGTCAGCATTAAAATCGACGACAAGTCCTATTCGCCACCGGAGATCTCCGCGGCGGTCCTGCAGAAGATGAAGCAGACGGCCGAGGACTACCTGGGAGAGTCCGTGACCGAAGCCGTAATCACGGTGCCGGCGTATTTCAACGACAGCCAACGCCAGGCCACCAAGGACGCCGGACGTATCGCGGGCCTGGAAGTCAAGCGCATCATCAACGAGCCGACGGCCGCTTCCCTGGCCTACGGACTCGACAAGAAGAGCAACGAGAAGATCGCCGTATTCGATCTCGGCGGCGGCACCTTCGACATTTCGATCCTCGAGATCGGCGACGGCGTATTCGAGGTCATGGCGACCAACGGGGACACCCACCTGGGCGGCGACGACCTGGACGACGCGGTCGTGGACTACCTGGCGGACGAATTCAAGAAGGAAGCGGGAATCGACCTCCGCAACGACTCCATGGCCCTTCAGCGGTTAAAGGAAGCGGCCGAGAAGGCCAAGTGCGAGTTGTCCACCGCTGGACAGACCGAAGTGGCCCTGCCCTTCATCACGGCGGACGCCTCCGGTCCCAAGCACCTGAACCGCACCATGACGCGGGCCCAGCTCGAGCAGCTCGTGGATCCACTCATCCAGCGGGTGGTGGCGCCGTGCCGGCAGGCCATATCCGATGCGGGACTCTCGGCCTCGGAAATCGACGAGGTGGTGCTCGTAGGCGGGTCGACGCGCATGCCCAAGGTGCAGGAAGTCGTCAAGGAACTGTTCGGCAAGGAGCCCAACCGGGGTGTGAACCCGGATGAAGTCGTTGCCATCGGCGCGGCGATCCAGGGCGCGGTGCTGTCCGGCGACGTGAAGGACGTGCTCCTGCTCGACGTCACGCCGCTGTCTCTAGGTATCGAGACGCTCGGCGGCGTCTTCACGCGGCTCATCGACCGGAACACGACGATCCCCACGAAGAAGAGCCAGGTTTTCTCTACCGCGGCGGACAACCAGCCCTCGGTAGAGGTGCACGTGCTCCAGGGCGAGCGCGACATGGCCCTCTACAACCGGACGCTGGGCAAGTTCCACCTGGACGGCATCCCCCCGGCGCCCCGCGGCATGCCGCAGGTCGAGGTGACTTTCGACATCGACGCGAACGGCATCCTGAACGTCTCGGCCAAGGACATGGGCACGGGCAAGGAGCAGCAGATCCGCATCGAGGCATCCAGCGGCCTGTCGGAGTCCGAGATCGACAAGATGGTCAAGGACGCCGAGGCCCACGCCGATGAGGATTCGAAGAAGAAGGAGGAGGTGGAGGCCCGCAACCAGGCCGACCAACTCGTGTATTCAACTGAGAAGTCGCTGGAAGAACACGGCGACAAGCTTTCCGAAGAGGATAAGGGCGCCATCGACGCGGCGTTGGCCGAGTTGAAGACGGCGCTCGAGGGCAGTGATCCTGCAGCGATCAAGGCGGGTACGGACAAGCTGACCCAGGCTTCACAGAAACTCGCTGAAGTCCTCTACCAGCAGGCCCAGACCGAGCAGGCCGCCCAGGCTGCCGGAGCACAGGCCGGCGCCCAGCCGGGTCCCGACGGTCCGCAGGGCGGACCCCAGGGGCCGCCACCGGGAGCGGATGGGCAGGCTGGAGGAGATCCGCAGGCGCAGAAGAAAAAGAAGGAAGACGGCGCCATCGACGCGGATTACGAGGTGGTGAACTAAGGGGAGCAAAAGAAACGCGGGGCTCGATGTGAGTCCCGCGTTTTCTGTTTGGTGGTCTATTTCTCAAGAATTCCAGCGGCCAATCACCCTCCGAGACGAAACGAAACGCCCAGGTTCGCATACCTCCACAGATCGTTGCTCACGCCAAATGATGCGACAACGCCAAATCGATGCGTGACCCATATCCCACCCCCGATAGACCCAACAGGGTCAATAGCGGTTGTTTCGTCCTCTAAGTCGAAGACGTCGATATCTCCCCGCTTGATTTCCACACCGAGCAGCCCCTCGACATAGTACTTCCTGGACTCGCCATAATAAAAACGGACGCCTCCGGATATCGGGATGCCCTGATACGCCGAGTCAATAGGGATCAAATTACCGTCCACATCGAAGACATCTTCCACTTTGGAGCCATAGTGATTGAATCCGGCTCTTGCAACCAGATCGAGAGATTCCAAGTTTTCGAGCGAATAGGTAACGGCCACGGAACCACCAAATCCCGTCCCGTCAGCTAAAATGTCCAATTCTTCCAGGGCGACTGATCTATGTCCTTCAATTTCCAGTGAAACCTGGGCGTGTGTCTTCCCGGCCATAATACAGGGAATAAGTAGCAGGAAGAGTAATCGTCGCATGGTTGATTCCTTTATTGGGTGTGCTTCACGTCAATCGGGACCATTTCACGCCCCTTCAAGCATCTCCAGGTCCGCCAGATCTCTCTGCCTGCCTGTCGCCCGTTTGTTCTTGATGAATTGATCGCGTCCGATGTAATGAACTTGGATATCCCCGTATGTACCGCGCACTCGCCCTTTGTTCGCTTCGCTCCACGAAACGCCCGTCAGTGAGTTTAAGATATCCAGTCGTACTGGAGGCACACCTAATTGTAGTACCGATTCGGCTGTTAAGAAATCTTCCGCGGTCAGCCCCAGATCACCAAACCCGAATTCATCAAGAACGATGGCCATGCGCTTGGCATTCACAGCGTCCGATTTGATATAGACATCAAGATCCCCTGTGTATCGAGGCGCCCCGTGAAAGGCCAGGGCATGTCCTCCGACGATCATGTACTCAACGTGATGAGCGTTTAATAACGCGAGCAACGCACTGAAGTCGGGGTCTGCCTTTATGTCCATAGAGCTGGTTTCGGAGGTATTCGACCGCGGCGATCCGTTCTTCCGGCGTTTTGCTCAACCAGTAGGCAAGATCGTCCGTCGTGGCGGATTTATCGTCCAGGGGTCGTTTTCCTACTTTCTTCTCAATCATGAATCGACCTCCCATTACCGGTGGGTTTACTCAAATTAGCTCATGAATCATGAAGTGTCAACCTGATAGAGCGTACGACCAGTGTAGGAGACTTTCGTTGACATGCTCAAGAATCCGATGTATTTTGATACCTATGCAATCAATTGACATTAAACTACTTCTCTTGTAATCAAGGTGCTGCCATGAGTCAAATCACAGCAAGGGTTCCGGACAGCCTCGTCGAAGCACTTGATGCGGCGGCGGCAGAACTGAAAAGAAGTCGTGCCGCGCTTGTACGTCAAGCGCTTGAGCGATATCTTGAGGACTACGACGACCTCAGCGTAGCAATCGAACGTCTACGCGATCCTTCTGATCCCGTGCTCGACTGGGACAAGGTCAGGAATGAGTTACTCGATTCACATTAAGAAAAGTGCGGCCAAAGAACTGGCGCGTATTGCTTCGAACGACCGTGGCCGCGTCATTCGTGCGATCGATCAACTAAAAGACCACCCTTACTCAGGCAGTCCTTTGAAAGGTGAGTTACGCGGCATCCGGCGAATTCGAGTGGGCGATTACCGTGTGTTGTACGAAGTCGGTGTAGAAGAACTCACCATACTCATAGTACGGGTAGCCACTCGAGAGGAAGTACACCGTCGTGGATGATCTAACCAGTATCGGTTTAAGAGCCAAAAGATACGCGTTGATTCTGCCGTGGTGGCCATGTAAAATCTTCCTGAATCCAACCCGGGAGGCACCATGGCAATAGACAGCACCGCAGACCCTCTCGCAATTACCCTCGGCGTCGAGGAAGAATTCTTCCTCATCGATCCGGAAACGCGCGATCTGCTGCCGGATCCGGACCCGCATATATTCCAGGAATGTGAGAAGAACCGCGGGGACCACAAGGTCGTGGCCGAGTTCCTCCGCTCCCAGATCGAGACTACAACTCGGGTCTGCTCCTCCGTGACGGAAATCCATACTTCCCTGCTAGAGACCCGCCGCCTTGTCATCGCCGCGGCGGCAAAACATGGCGCCGCGGTACTGGCCGCTTCCACCCACCCCTTCGCGGCCTGGCACCAGCAGGTTCCAACGGCCGATCAGCGCTACGAACAGTTTGCCATGACTTACCAGCAGGCCGTAAGGGAACTGCTCGTGGGCGGCATGCACATCCACGCGGGTTTCGGCGACCCCGACAGCCGCGTGCGGGTCATGACGGCGATGCGTCGTTATATGCCGCTGCTCCACGCGTTATCCGCTTCCTCTCCCTTCAACAGCGGACGGGAGACCGGCTTCAAGTCGTATCGGCTGACCCTCTTCGGCAGCTTGCCGCGCACGGGTCTGCCGGGGCCGCTTCACTCCTGGGCGGAATTCGAGAAACTGGTCGAAGAATACCAAAGGTTGGAGTTCATCCAGGACAGCAGCGAGCTGTGGTGGGATATCCGTCCTTCCCGGGCCTTCCCTACCCTGGAACTGCGCATCTGCGACATCTGCCAGACCGTGGACGACGCCATGTGCGTCGTGGCGCTCTATGCGTGTCTCGTGCGATACCTGCTTCGGCTGGACATGGAAGGGCGGCTTCCGACGGAACCGCCGACGGAACTGATCAAGGAAAACTGCTGGCTCGCCCAGCGTTACGGCGTGGTTGCTTTCCTGGGCGACACAGAGGGATCGGGCCGTCAGGATATCGATGAGTACGCCGAAGCCCTGGTCGAGAATCTGTCCGAAGACGCCAAGGCCCTCGGATGCGAAAACGAACTGCGCCACATTCTGGACCTCATCCGGTACGGCACTGGATCGGACCGGCAGATCGACCACTACAGACTTCGACGACTGGAAGGGGATTCGGAGGAGGAGGCCCTGCGGGCGGTCGTGGATCTCGTGGTCGCAGAGACCGGAAACGGCCTGGATGCGCCGGACGGGGCGTGACGATCAGCGTCGGCATGCCGCCTGCGGCGTGGTGTTGGCATCTTCCATTCTTAGTGACCGAACAGAAGAGCAACTCTTAAGAGCACCTTTTAAAACAGGGTGCCTCTGCCGAATTGAAAGGAGACCAGCTCATGAAACATCGACCTGGGCTACTCATCCTGTGCCTGGCTATGATAACCATCCCTGGACTGGCAGCCGCCCAGGACGGCTGGTACCTGCGGTCCAACCTGGGCATCGCGGTGGCGCCGGGGTTAACCCTTGATGCCCGGGACAACGATTGGAGCACCCGATGCGATAAGCTCTCCAATCCGGGACTTGGCGAGACGAGTGCGGATGAATGTGCGAGCGTTCCGCCGATCACGGGATGGACCCACGAAGTCGGCCGGGGCAGCGGGGTGCAGAGCGTACTTGCCCTGGGTTACGTATGGAACAATCTGCGGTTTGAGGGGGAGTATCTCTACCGAACCACGACCTACGAACCTGGAGAAGGTGAGTCACAGGTAATCGACGTGGTGACCCAGCAAAAACAACAGCAGGAACTCGAGACCATCGACGGCGGGTTGGAAGACCTGCTATCGCACAGCATCTTCGCCAACGTGTACTACGAGTTTCAGACGAACTCGCGCTACACGCCCTACTTCGGGATTGGCGTGGGGTTTTCCAGCACGTCGCTGGATTACTACGGCCGCTTCAAGCGAAATGACGATCCGGATGCGATCTCAACCTTCGAGGATCCGGTGAGGAAGGCGCGGCTCGCCGGCACCACGACGATCGGCAGGCACAAGCTCAATGATCTCCTGACCGCCTACCAGGCTGTCTTAGGTGTGGATTACGCGCTAAGCGACAAAGTGGGGATTGGGGCCAAGGTCCGGTGGGCCAAGTTCAGCGAATTCGACGACGGGGAACCGTGGACGCAGCTCCGCAGCCATGAATCTTCGGTCGGACGGGGATTCGATGTCATATACTACGTCTCGACGGACAAGCTCATGATGTTCGGGGCCAGTCTGAACATGATGTACAGTTTTTGATCCGGAATCTGCATGGAAAACGGGTACTTCAAGGGTCATGGACTGGGCAACGAATACATCGTGCTGGACCCGGCGGAACTGACCTTCACGTTGACGCCCGGCCGCATCGCCAGGATATGTGATCGCAAAAAGGGCATCGGAAGCGACGGCGTCCTGACCCTCGAAGAATCCGGTTCGGCAGACTTCGGCGTGCGGATCTGGAATCCGGACGGCAGTGAGGCGGAAACTTCAGGTAATGGCCTACGTATTTTCGCCTGCTACCTGCATGCCACTGGTCGGACGCGAAAGAAGTCGTTCACGGTGGAAACGCCTGGAGGTATCGTCCGCGTCGAGACGCAGCTTGATTCGGCCGGAGCGGTGTGTGCAGCGACTGTGCACATGGGCAGGGCGACCTTCAAGCCTGAAGCGCTGCCCTGCACACTCGAAGTCGACGAACTGATCGAGCAACCGATCAGTGTCGCCGGCGAAGCGCTGACTTTCACCGGGGTAAGCGTTGGTAATCCCCACTGCGTCGTGTTCCATTCCAGGGGCCAGCAGTGGAGCAGCGACGATTTACTGCGTCTGGGTCCCGTACTTGAAACCCACCAGATCTTCCCGCAAAGAACCAACGTCCAGTTGGCCGAACCCACTGGTCCCCACTCGATCCGCATCCTGATCTGGGAACGCGGCGCCGGCGAAACGCCTTCATCCGGATCATCGGCCTGCGCGGCCGCAAGTGCGGCGGTGCGTATGGGAATTGTTACCTCTCCGGTGACCGTCGAGTCAGCCGGCGGAACATTGCTTGTAGACATGGATGAGAAGTTCTATCTGAGACTGGCAGGACCTGTTGCGGAGATGGCTCGGAGAACGTTCAATAAGGCGATGCTACGCGCGATTCTGGACACGGATCATGAGCCACAAACAACTTGACACGTAGGCGTCTGCGCTCTATATTTTGTTGCTGTTGTAATCGCCATTTTCCTCGGTAGCTCAATGGCAGAGCGGGTGGCTGTTAACCACTAGGTTGTTGGTTCGAATCCAACCCGAGGAGTAAATCATTCTCCGCAAGTTGTAGAGTCTCAGACGATCAGGAAATACCCTGATCTTCTTACCAAGCCCCACTCACTCTATAACTGTTCCCACGATGCTCGCCGCTTCTTAACGCGACCTCACTCCTTGTACTGATTCACCACAGGCACCACCGGCACGGTCCTCCTTGCCGCTACCCGCACCAACGACGCCAGCCCCGTCGGAGCGTCTTCGCCGACGCTGAACTGATCGACGTCCTCATCTGCACTCCCCACCGGCGATGCAATCCCAGTCTCCGCGTTCAGTGTGTACAATTTAGCGGTCCATCCGCCGGTCATGTACAACACGCCTCTGTGTGAGGTCAGCCCGGTCGGCAGGTCTTCTCCGACACCGAAGTCAGTCACGTCGCCAACGGGTGAGGCGGCTCCCGTGGCAGGATTCAATACGTATAGTCGGGCCGAGTTGTAACCGACCATGAACAGATCGCCCCCGTGGGACGCAAGACCGAAGGGATGGTTTTCGCCGGCCCCGAACTCCACGGCATTACCGACCGGGGCAGCTTTCCCTGTCACGGTATCCAGCGCGTAAAGTCTGGTATTCGTCCCGCCGGCCATGTACAGCGTTCCGTTGTGGGACGCCAGACCCATGGGCTGCGATTCGCCGACTCCGAATTCCACGGCGTCCCCGACCTGCGTGGCCACGCCCGTTTCCGGATCCAGCGTATACAGCGCCGCGTTCCATCCTCCCGTCATGTACAAAACGCCGTGATGCGCGGCCAGTCCGTACGGCTGGTACTCGTCGGCGTCGAATCGAACGGCCTCTCCCACAGGTTTGGCTTCCCCGGTATTCGGATTCAGTCTATACAACTGGTCGTTGCCTTCACCCACCATGAGTAGACCTTCGACGAAGCCGGCTTCGTCGCACCGCGATCCCATCCATTCATCCAGGCCATCGACCCAGGCTAGCAAAGCTGGGGTGCTCGGTAAGCACAGGCCGTCGTTCTCGTGAAAGAGAAAATCGGTGACATCGCTTAGACCCGAGAAAGTCTCGGGTACAGTACCTGTGAACTGATTGTCATGGAGATACATCACCTCCAGGTCGTCGAGTATTCCCAGTTCAGGTGGAACGGGACCGGATAATTCGTTATCGAAAAGGTACAGCGCTTCGAGATCCTGGAGCCGTCCGAATTCGGCAGGAATAGACCCGGACAACTGGTTGTTATGGAGATAAAGAAACTCGAGATTGGCGAGTTGACTCAGTTCTACAGGTATCGGTCCTGTTAGCTGGTTTCCATAGAGACTCAGCAGGCGCAGCTTGGGTTGATCACCAAAGACTGCCGGGATCTCGCCAGAAAGATTGTTGGAGTTGAGGTACAGAATCTCGAGATTGTGGAACTGACCCAGTTCGGCAGGAATCGGTCCGGACAGCTGATTCTCATCAAGATCCATACGTTCCAGGTTTTCCAGTTGACCCAATTCAACCGGGATCCCTCCTGACAGTTGGTTCTGCCACAGGTTCAGAAATTCAAGGCTTTCCAGGTTACCCATCTCCGGCGGGATTGAACCGGTCAGCTTGTTCGTATACAGGTGCATTATTTCCAGATTATACAACTGCCCCAGTTCGGCGGGTATCGATCCGGTAAGTTCGTTTCGTTGCAGGCTCATGAACTCGAGATTGGCGAGTTGACCCAGTTCCGGCGGGATCGAACCGGTCAGATCATTGCCAGCCAGGTCCAGCCGCTTCAGGCTGGTCAATTGCCCAAGGTCTCCGGGGATCGATTCCGACAGGCTGTTGTTACCGAGATTCAACACCTCCAGGTAGGCAAGCGAAGCGAGTTCATCTGGAACGGTTCCGGAGATTTCGTTGGCGCCAAGATCAATGATCCTGAGCTCGTCGAGCTGGGAAAGTGCGACTGGGATGGCGCCCGATACCTGGTTGTGCGCCAAATCCAGTTCCCTCAGCAGGGACAGATTGACGAGGTTTCCGGGCAACCCGCCCGACAGGTTGTTCGTCCGCAGTTCAAGCCGTATCACCCGTCCGTTGGCGTCGGTCGTCACGCCGTGCCATTCGGTCAGGGGTTCTTCACTCAGCCAGTTCTCGCTTTCATTCCAGTTCGAACCATCCAACGCATGGTAGAAATCGACCAGCGTGGTACGTTCGCTTTTATCGATGGCCACCGTTACGGGCACGGTGACCGAAACCTCGCCGGAGGAAACGGTAACGACCGCGGTACCGCTCCCCAGGGCCGTAATCGTGCCGTCGTTGCTCACGGTTGCCACCGACTCGTCGCTGATTACCCATTTCACCGCCGTGCCATCGATGACCTGGCCGTTTTCGTCGAGAACGGAGGCCTTAAGACTTACTGACTCGCCGGTCGCGGTCAGCGTTACCGACGGAGGTTCAACCAATATCGTCCGTGCCGACTGGGATACGGAAACCGTAGACTTTCCCTGTTTCTGTCCCACGGTAGCGGTAATATCAGCCGTACCGTTACTGAGCGCGGTGACGAGTCCTCCACTGGTCACGGATGCAACCGAAGGATTCCGGCTCGACCAGACTACCTCGTGTCCCGAAATCGTCGCGCCGGTCTCGTCCTGCACCTGTACGGCAAGTTGCAGGGACTGGCCGATCGCAGTCAGCGTAACCGTGTCAGGAGTCACGACAACGGCAGCCGGACCGGATGACCTGGTGGGACCGTCCTTGCCGCAGGAGGCCAGCGCAAACAGTGCGAGGAAGCAGAAGAGACGGATCCCATTCCTACGGGTGGAATTCCATCGACCGGTGTTCTTTTTGACCCGTAACCTGCTGGCAGATGGAGATGACAGCGATTTGCGACCGCAATGACGGTGAAAATGCATATGAGAATACCTTTTAAAGTTTGGTCTATGATTGGCTGCGCGGGCGAATCGGGCGCTCGATGTGGACACGATTCCGCCTTTAAATAGGCGGTGTGACCATCGCTAAGCCGACCTGACTAGAAAAAGCGATGCAGACCGTCAGAATATAGCACGGATTGTTGTGATTTAAAACTGTTTTAAAATGATTTTTTTGTGACCTATGGCCGGATCCGGATCGCCATATGCCGCCTAAAGTCCATTACGTGTCCGCGTTCGACGGCGACTGTGCCGCCACGTGCGCGGCAAACCCCGAGCCGGCCTCTGCGAACAGGTTGTACACGCTCGACGCGCCGGCCTTTTTGAGTACCTCGATCTCATCGGGAAACCTTGCCGTGGCGGCGACCCGGCCGTAGAAGGAGGAAGCCTTGAGCTGGTCGAGGACGGCGAGGTTGGCGGCCAGACTGGGTAATGCCAGCATCACCAGTTCGAGGGTATGGGCGGCCTGAACGCGGTTCCAGAAGTCCGTGTCGGTGGGATCACCGAGCAGTACGTGGCGGTCCATCGAATGCTGCCTCTCCACCCTTACCGGATCGATATCCACGCCGACGACGGTATCGCCGTACAATTGATGCATATTGTCGTATGCCGCGCTGCCCACGCGGCCCATGCCTATGATGGCGATCGTCGCTCCACCTGTATCGAGAGGCTGGTCATCGGCAAGACGCTCTGCTTTCTGAAAACGGTCCCATACAGCCCGGTGTCGAGCGTAGATCCTGTGTGCGGCGACGTTGAGACCCGCCGAGATGACACAGGACAGCGCCAGGGCGATCGCGGTGACGATCAACCAGAGGCCGTCGATCCAGCCATTGGCCACGCCGACGGTCGCGACGATGAGTCCGAATTCGCTGAAGTTGGTCAGGTTCAGCGTCGCGAGCAACGAGGTTCGGGCACGAAGCTTAAACGCTGCCAATAGTCCGAAGAACAACGCCGACTTCAGAAATACCAGCGGCGTGACTGCCGCGCCGATGAGTACGGCTTCCAGTGTCAGCGGGCCGGAGAGCCCGATGGACAGAAAGAAGGCAAGCAGGAACAGGTCCTTGAACCCGAGCATGGTCTTTGCCATTTCGTTGGACTTTGCACTGTTGGCGATCAGTGCGCCCAGGGCGAGTGCGCCCAGGTCGCCCTTCAGTCCGACCAGCTCGAAGATTTCCGCGCCGCCCAGTGCGAAGAGCAGTCCGCAAAGCACCAGGAGCTCACCATGGCCGGCTTTCTGAAGAACAAAGAGCAGCAACGGCCGCGCAGGAATTAGGAGCAGGACCAGCAACGCCCATAGGGACGGCCACATGCCCCCCGAGATTGTAAGAAAAGCCACGGCGGCCAGGTCCTGCACGATGAGAATACCGACCGCGATACGGCCATGCAGCGAGGCGGTCTCCCCCTTGTCCTCCAGGACCTTCACGACGAAGACCGTACTCGAAAAACTGAGTGCAAAGGCGATCAGCAAAGACTGGTAGAGTCCATTGCCCGAAAAGGAAGGGGCGTTCAGGAGGGCGAGGATAACGAGGGCCGTGCCGAGGGCTAGCACGACAAGCGTCATGTGCAGGCCGGTGACGGCCCAGACCTGCGGCCGCGCGAAGGTCCTCAGATTGAGCTTGAGGCCGACGATGAAAAGCAGCAGCGTGATCCCGAGGTCCGACAGCTTCTGGAGCATATCCCCGCTGGCGATGCCGATCAGGTTGAGCACGAAACCGGCGGCGAGGAATCCCACAAGGGGTGGCAACCCGGCGGACCTGGACAGCAGACCCAGCACGAACGCCACGGCAAGCCATGCGAGGTCACCCATCGCAATGACGATCCACCCGAAATCCATTATGCCGCCTTTCCTGTCAATGGCCGTGTGTCTTTAGATATCATGTCGTCTTTTCATGTTAGCCTATGTCAGCCCATGTCAGCCCACGTCCGTTCAAGCTCGTCCACCGCGCCCACGCTTTTTCAAGCCAGTCTACGTTAGTCTCATGTTCGCCCATGCAATTTCCCACCCGTTACTTACGGTGTCAACGCAAAACCACAGCCAGTCGGATTCCGACCTGTCACGCAGCCATGTCGGCGGCCGGGAAGTCCGCTTGACGCAGCTGATTTCTCTGGTTTCCTTGACGGAACTTGATCCGCTGTCGACGCAAAAAAGATTGGAGCGGAAATGGGCGCAATGAAAAAGGCCGGCTCGAAACCGGTTCTGCTCTCAGGCGGAAACCCTCAGATCGCGTACAGGAAAAGTGGATTTCATGACCAGATCCCAAGAGTTTAATTCCGCTACACAAGAGACCGTCCTCCTGACCGGAGCCACGGGATACATTGGGAGCCGGTTGCTTCGTCGCCTGGAACACGGGCCTCAAAAGGTTCGATGTCTCGTTCGGCGCCCCGAAGCGCTTTCATCCGTTGCCGCGCTGGAAACCGAGATCGTGGGTGTAGATCTCCTCCAGCCTGAAACGCTACCGTACGCCATGCGAGGGGTTTCGACGGCCTACTATCTGGTTCATTCGATGGCGTCTGGCGGCGACTTCGCCCTGGAAGATCGAAAGGCCGCAACGAACTTTGCGCAGGCCGCGTTAGAGGCCGGCGTGCAACGCATCGTCTACCTTGGCGGCCTGGGCGCCGGACGTTACCTTTCCGGCCACCTGGCAAGCAGGCGGGAAGTCGGGGAAATCCTTCGAAACTCCGGCGTGCCTACGATCGAATTCAGGGCGTCCATCATCATCGGTTCCGGTAGTCTATCGTTTGAAATGATCCGGTCCCTGGTCGAGAAACTGCCGGTCATGTTGACGCCGAAATGGGTACACACCAAGTGCCAGCCCATCGCCATCGATGACGTACTCGACTACCTGGTCGCCGTTCTCGACGTTGCCCACACCGCCTCCAGCCGTAGCCAGGTATTCGAGATCGGTGGACCGGATCGGGCCTCCTACCGCGATCTCATGGCGGAATTCGCCCGGCAGCGCGGCTTGAAGCGCCTGCTGATCTCTGTGCCCGTCCTATCTCCACAATTGTCCAGCCTGTGGCTCGGACTGTTCACACCCGTCTATGCACGGATCGGCCGTAAGCTCGTCGAAAGCCTGCGGAACGAGACCGTTGTGGTCGACAAATCGGCTATGGAAGCATTTCCAATTCGGCCCAGGGGTATGGCCGATGCGGTACAGAGGGCGTTGGACAACGAGGATCGGGTGTAGTCGGAGACACCCTCAAGTAGAGACGAGGAATCCGATCGAAGCGGGGAATGAGCGAGTTTCCGGAACGAGGCGGAGTTCAACCCGGAGTTCGATCCTAAGGCCAGGGGATCATCGGACACGGACAGGGCCTCTCAGTCAACAAGCTAAACTGCTCGTCCAGGCTGTCGATCAAGATATCCTGCTCCGTCAGACCATTGACAAGTGAATCATCCAGCGGTGAGTTGTGCCTGTATCCGCGCCGGTGCATTTCCGCGACCAGCGCTTCGTGTCGGTTGTACAACGCCGCGAGACGGCCGACCCATCGCTTCGTCTCCGGGTGCTCACGGTATCCGGACTTTCCCAGCGTCAGTACGTTCCATAGCCCGTGCAGCTCGCGATGTTCGCCCAGGAGGTGCTGGCGGCAGAGGACTTCAGGGGGAAGGTCCCAGATACGCATGGTTATCTTTTAATATCGTGCGGCCAATGGGTTTATTCAGTTCTCGAATGGGTTCGACGAGCTTGTGCGCCTGTGATCATCTGGTCCTCAAATTTGTAAAAAAGACGTCAGCGTCCGGGAAGAAATTAGCGCTCATTCATTTCGCTCCGGGTAAACTTACGACCGCCAGTGGTTATACTGCCTTGTAACTCCCGAATGTCACGCATGGCTTCTGCGGTCCGTTGTTCGCGACGAACGTAGTTCTCCAACCATAGTCGGAATTGTTGGTTCAATGTCGTATGTTCCGAATCAGCTTGCCGACGCGCGGCTTCAATCAGGTTCTCGTCCGCACTGAACGTGATATTTTCCATGTCGACCTCCTACCAATCTAAAACACGATAAAACTGTATACTATTTACGTGTCAAAGTCCAAAAAGTTGCTGGATCACCTCGAAGCAACATTCACCGTCACCAACACCGTCAAGGTTTTGGCTACGGGAGACCCAGTACAGGACGCTCAGCCCACTCACCATTACCATCGCCTACCGACAAAAGCAGGAGGTTTCAATGGGGATGTCGGCGCGGGCCTTCGCGAACTCAAGCCTCTGTCGCACCAAGCGAAGCTCGTTGGCCTCTCCGGCGTGTTCGACGCATTCGACCAACCCCTGGAGCGCCCACACGTTGTCGGGATGCTGGCAGCAGCGCGGCAGGCTTCCGTCGTAGCCGAGGTCAGAGCGGAACACGGCTTCGGCCTCTTCGAACATGCCCTGCTCGGCGAGGAGGGCGCCCAGGGCGTGGCGGGGGGGATGCATCCAGGCCCAGGGCTCGGTGTAGTTTAGCGCGTCGTCACGCGAAACGGCAAGGCGCAGGCTGGCGAATGCGCGATCATAGTTCCCTTTTCGGTATTCGAGCTCGCCGTCGAGCATGGCCGCGCCGATTCGGAGCATGTCGCGCACCGTGTTGCTGAGGAAGATCGCGTCCTCGGGAATGGCGGCCGCGGCTTTGTCGAACACGTCGCGTGCGGCTTCCGCCTCTTCGATATGGCCAAGGGCCGCGTGCGCCACACCCTGTCCGTAAGCATGCATGGCGGT
Source organism: uncultured Gemmatimonadota bacterium (assembly GCA_951812955.1). Taxonomy (GTDB): domain Bacteria; phylum JAAXHH01; class JAAXHH01; order JAAXHH01; family JAAXHH01; genus JAAXHH01. The sequence continues at coordinate 1,650,366 of OX638340.1, forward strand.
TTCGATCGGACGAAGAGATGACTCGCGCGGCCTGGGCGATGCGATCAGATCATGCCAGCGGCCGAAGCGAACCAGGACGTGTGTGCTCATGGCGCTGTAGCCGTCGAGGATGGAGGCCATGAAAGGCGCGCTCCTGGCGATCAACTCGGGCGTAGCCATCGCGCGGATCCGGTCGGCGGCATGGGTGGCCTTGCCGAGTTGACCGAGAAACATGGCCGTGTACATATAGAGATGGAGATCATGACACCGCATAGTGGTGTAGAAGTTCTGGTCTCCGGCATAGGCGAGGTACCTGTCGTCGGCGTAGATCGCCCGTTCGCTCTGAACCACCGATTGCGCCCAGTCGCCGCAGAGCACGTATATGTGCGCCGACATGTGTTCCAGGTGGCCGGCGTCGGGCAGTAGGCCGCGCAACAGGTCGGCCGCTTTGAGCCCGCGTTCCGGCATAGGCGACATTTCCAGCATATGGATGTACAGGTGGCAGATGCCCGGATGGATCGGGCCGTTTCGCTCGATCCGCTCCATCCAGGCGTCCATCACCGGCAACACCTCGCTCGTGTGGCCGCGCGGGTTGGGCTGTCCGGTCTGCAGGTTCCAAAGCTGGCGCGGCGTGCAGTTCATCGCCGCATCGAAATAGAGAGCGACGATATCTGCGTCATCCTCAAACGCCTGGGACGTGTCGCGCATCGCATCTGCATAGTCCCAGTGCCAGGTGTCCAGCACTTCCGTGTCGCGCTCATCGCCATTCCGGTACCGCGTCGCCAGCGCTTGGATGAGGGCCTGCTCGGCCAGCGTCCCATCGCTGGCCAGCGACATCGCTTTCGTCACCGCTTCATGGCAAACCGGCAGGGTCTGGGCGATTTCGGCTTCGGTGTACCTGATCCAAGCGCGGTTGTAGTGGGGTCCGTTCGCATAGGCGATCCCCCACCAGGCCATGGCGCAGGAGGGGTCCGCGTCCGTCGCGCATCGGAAGCAGGAAACGGCTTCTTCGTGATTGAAGCCGTAGGTCCAGTTCAGGCCGCGATCGAACCAAAGCTGAGCGGCGTCCGACTCCGTCGAGATTCTGCGGGACCAGCTTCCGAGATCGAAATCATAGCTCATGGTGGGACGCTCGTGGTTGATCGGCGGCTAGGCTCAACAAGTTGATCGGTGGCCGGGATCGGAAAGTAGGTAGATCATCCACCGTACATGGGCGGCCTTCGGTCGGTGGCTTCACGCAGGCTCAAGGTAACCCACCGCCTCGGCGGCCTGCGCCCATTCCAAAGTACGATGAAACGTCTCGCGCGTCACCTTCTCAAATCCCTCGATCAGGAGCGACATCCTGAATGGGGAGAACCAGGGCCGCGTGTGGGCTACCGCGAAGGCTTCGCGCAGACGATCGACTGTGTGCCGGGGCACCGCGGGCGCCGCGACGAATGCCGGCATCGGCACGGTCCCGGTTGATTCAAGCACGCGGACTCTCTCCGTCAGTCGTGGCATGTACTTCCTGACAAGCATGTGCCAGTAGGCGTCCAACGGCCCGACGTCGATGCTTCCGTCCACCACGCTATCGAGAACGCGCCTCGCGGTGACGAGATTGCCCACGGAACGGCCGTAGAGATGCGGACGGTCCTCGCTGCGGTAGGCCAGAAGATGATGGCGCAATGCATTGAAGCCCGACTGCGAGTGGGCGACAGTCCAGCCCACGGTACCCCCAAAGGTGTCGGATAGGCTGCGATAAGGCGCGTCGTCGCGCACGATCAGGTCGGTTCGGGAACGAGCCTCGCCTCCTGCCCAGGACGCGGCCGGGATCGGCGATGCCAGCGGCACGACGTCGGCAAGGTTGAGTGCGATCGGGTATCCGCACATTTGCACGCAACCGAGGTCGCTGCGGCGCCAGAGGTCCTCAAGCGGCTGCGGGGCCGGATACGTGACGTAGTCGAACGACGTCCCGGCGTCCTCCGCGACATGGGCTATGAGTTCTTTCCATGATGCCTCGGCTTCGGGGCTCACGGCGTACATCCGGGCGTTGGAAACGTATGGCATCGGGGGAAGGCCTTTAGGATATCAGACTGACCGCGGTACGCACCGCTCTACCTCGATCAGGTCGGGACGAATGAGGATGGGGTCGTCACGCTCGTAGTAACGCTTTTAACCACGATGTCGGAAGTTCCGTATCATACTGAATGTAAAGTGTCTATTGCCACATGTCGAGACCGTATCGGCTGCCCCGAATTCTCTCTTAATGGTCTCCGGTAATCGTTCAAGAACGCAGCGACAACGGTTTCGCTGAGTAACTCAATGACCGTTCCTATCTTCCCTTATGCAGAGAAAGGAAGCAACGGTCATCAATCTTCGACCCTGGTGCTTCAGCGAGCGAATCAAAACGCTTGATGTTGTGATGAGTATGATATATCATCATACCCAGGAGGGTCGATATGAAATCCAAGATTGCTATTACACTAGACGAGGAATTTGTCAAGCAACTCGACTATTTGGTTATGCAACATTCTTACAAGAACAGAAGCCAGGTCATTGAGGAAGCAGTTGAGGAAAAGCTGGATCGACTCAAGCGGGGACGACTGGCACGAGAGTGTACGAAACTGGATCCTGTCATGGAAAAGGAGTTGGCCGAAGAAGGACTCGTGGAGGATGTGGATAATTGGCCCGAATACTAAGGGGTGATATTCGCTGGGCCGACCTGGGGCCCACTCGCGGCCAGGAACAGGCGGGGCGGCGTCCCATGCTCATATTGAGTCATGAGGTCTTTAATCATCGATCCGGTACGGTGATTGCCATGGCGATAACGAGTCAGCCGCAAAGAGCGGGTTTCCCTCTGACACTTTCTCTGAGTTCGAAAGATCTACCGAAGCAATCGTGGGTCAAAATCGGCCAGGTCCGAACTCTTTCAGCGGACAGGATTGGCCGTAGGCTGGGCCTTGCGGCCCCGGAGGAACTGGATCGGATCGTAGAAGGACTCTGTGAGATTATTGGTCCTTGACAGCCAAAACGCACGCAGGTCAGACCGTAAGCCTAAGTCCGCATTTACGGCATTGAGCAAAATTGGTCAATAACGTAATTACCGTTATGCTCGAAGTGGTTACGAAATCCGCCCGATGACCAGAATCGGAAATTGATTGGCCTGTTGGCGGAATGAGTCATCCCTGACGCAATTTTACTTTACTATTAGACATCGAGTAAAGCAATCGCTATAGTACCATAATCAGCAGGCAAAGCGCATTGGGGTCGATGACGCCCAAAATCAGCGCTTAGCACCAACGCGCGATTCCAGTCAATCAGTGCCACAATCGCGATGCTCAATCGCGATCCTCACGGCCATCGTGATCGGGTCTCTGGCCTGGGCGACGATCTGGACGGCCTCCTTCCGGCGATCACTCCGAGTAGGAAACACCTTCCATCCGCCGCCGGTCGGTCCCCAATCATGAACTTACCCCAACGGGAGACCGTATACTGATGACTGCCAACAATAAAAAGAAAACGGTCAACCGCCGGAACTTTCTCGTGCGAGGTGTCGGCGCCCTGGTCGCTCTAATCCTGGGCACCGGCTGCTCGGACAAAGGCACGGGTCCGGTCGACCCTGTCCCTCCCGAGCCGACGCCGCCCGAGCCGACGCCGCCCGAGCCGACGCCACCTGAAGATCCGGTCGACGTGATCGTGGTGGGCGCAGGTCTGTCCGGGCTGGTCGCCGCATACGAGTTGGTCCGGGCGGGGCACGATGTCCGGGTTGTGGAAGCAAGTAACAAAATCGGGGGCCGGGCACAAACGCTGCGCGAGCCCTTCGACGACGGGCTCATCGCCGAAGCCGGTCCGGCACGTATCCCGCCCGACCACGATCTAACGCTTGGCTACATCGACCACTTCGGCATCGAGACTTCTCCCTTCTATACGCAGGAGGGTGAGTACCTCATCGTCTCCGATCAGGAAAACCGCCGCCGGGAGACGCCGGAGAGTTTCCTCCGTGGGGGCCGGGACGCGTGGCTCAAGATTCCGGTTGGAACCGATGCCTTGCCTATAGCCTTCGCCGATGCGCTCGGAGACCGTGTGCGGACCGGCTCGCCGGTGTCAAGGGTGGTCCGGGATGAGACCGGCGTGGTGGCCACCTACGGAATCGGCGACGCGCAGAAACTGAGGGGCAAACACCTCATCTGCACGGTTCCCCTTCCCGTCATCGACAAGATCGTGTTCGACCCCGTCCTCTCTGAAGCGAAACGAGCGGCCTTCGAAGCCACCTCCTACGTGGATGTCACTCGGGTTTATGTCCAGTATGCGCAACGAAGCTGGGAGAGCGGCGGCTTGAACGGATGGGGAGTGGTATTTGAGGAGGGGTACGAGTTCTGGCATCCCACCTGGAACCAGGGGGGACCTCGGGGTATTCTGATGTCCTACTTGTTCGGAGGCCTGGCGAACGCGGTCGCGGCGATGGATCCCGGCGCCATCGTGTCCGACTTCATCAATCGCTTTGATGGCCTGTTCCCCGGCTCGCGCGAGGTTGCGGAACACGGAACCCACTTCGCATGGGAGCACCAGCCCTGGATCGGGTCGGCCTTCGCAAGTGGCCGTCCCCTGTTCTCGGAGCACCCTGAATTGGCATCACCCGAGGGGCCCATTCATTTCGCTGGCGAGCACGCATCGGATTATCGGGGGTGGATGCAGGGAGCCTTCCAGTCGGGCCTGCGGGCTGCCAAGGAGATCGATGCGACTGTAACAGAGGAGCGCCGCGCAGCCGTGGCAATGTCGCGGCGGCAGATGGTGCGCCGTATTGCGGGCATCCCGGATGTGCCGGAATGGTTGTTGTTGCCCTGATCGTCAAAGGGTGAGTGCGAGCCGGCCCACGCCCGAAGCGCTGGCGCCAGGAAGCGTGGTGGTATGGACATTGATCAGGCGCCGCTATCGCGCAAGGACCCCTTTCTGGGACGTTCAGCCCCGGAATATTGGTACGGCGATCGAGGGACTGAACGTGATTATTGGGCCTTGACGCACCGTACCTGTCCGCCTACTTTCCTCACTATAACTGACCAGTCAGGACACTTCGAAACGCCCCGGAGACCCCTATGTTCACCCCGGAACAAATCGATCATTACAACCGCGAAGGATACGTCGTCTACCCCGATTTCATTTCCGGGGATGACCTGTCCAGGCTGCAGGCGGAAATAGATCGGGTATCGAAAGGAAACACGAAGGCAAGCCACGACGCCTCGCGCATGGAAATGGAGCCGAATCAGTCACCGGACGGCTCGCTTGTGCGCCGCATCTACGAACCGTGTACTTTCTATCAACCCTACAGGGACTTCTCCGAGTCTACTGCGTTGCTGGACTGCGTCGAACAGCTTTTTGGACCGAACCTGCTCTTCCACTACAGCAAGATCAACATGAAGCCGCAGAACATCGGGTCCGTCGTGGAGTGGCACCAGGACCTGTCCTACTACCCGCTGACCAACCGCGATTCGGTGTCCATTCTATTCTACCTCGACGACACGAACGAGGAAAACGGCTGCCTGAAGGTCATTCCTCGGCGCCACACCGCTCCCCTGATGAGCCACAGTACGGAGGGGTTCTTTCGGGGCAAGGTCACGGAGGAAGTGGACGATGCCGATGCCGATGCCGTGCTGCTGGAGGGCTCCGGGGGCACGGCGATTTTCATGAGCGCCATGACGCCTCACGCGTCGGCCATCAACTCGTCGGACCGGCCGCGTAAGACGCTCATCCTCAGCTATCGCGCGGCCGACGCCTTCCCCATCCACTGCGGGGTCATGTCGGACAAGGTCGAAGCGCACAGCCGGCTGGTCCGCGGCGAACGGGCGTCACAGGCCCGTTTTACCATGACCGATTTCCCCATACCGCGTTATGAAGACGAGGTCGCGTCGCTGTACGATTTGCAGGAGCGGTCGCGGAAGTCGGCGTAGAGGTGGAGGCGGCGCAGCATAACAACAAACTCGCAGTTATTACCCTCGCAGATCATACCCAGCGTATTTAGCCCAGCCAGAAAATGAAAACGCCTCGGAGACTTTCGTAGTCACCGGGGCGTCTTTCATATTCGGATTTTCAGTACTGATTTACTGCTTCATGCCAGACGGTGAACTATCTTCCGTTTTTACATCGGATTCGTACTTAAAATATCCACTTATCACATCAATCTTAGTCTCTAACCTATCCATCTTCGTCTCTACCCGGTCAATCTTGTCTTCCAACTTAGTCTCTACCCGGTCAATTTTAGTCTCTACCCGGGCGATCTTGTCTACCAACTTCGTCTCTACCCGGTCAATCTTGTCTTCCAACTTAATCTCTACCCGGTCAATCTTGTCTTCCAATCTCGACAGTTGATCCCGTGTGCCGGACTCTACGAATACATACACAGCAACACAGCCCGTTATCACGGCGGCTTTCATGACTACGTTCATCCAGGATTTCCTGGCCAATTTCAACCTCCCTCGAAATCAACCTGTGGTGGATGTCATCAGTACCTGTAGTCATTAGTCAACGTTAGTCTACAAATATCGTATTTAACTTTGATTATTCGCCCGCAGTCTCAGGGCAAATCCGTGCTCCCCATGAGGTAGCGGTCCACCTCACGGGCGGCGCCCCGGCCTTCGTAGATGGCCCAGACCACCAGGCTCTGACCGCGACGGGCGTCGCCGGCCGCGAAAACGTTCTCGACGTCGGTGGCATACTTCCCAAACTCGGCCTGGGCGTTTGACCGGCCGTCCCGCGCTACTTCGAGCTGCTCGATCACCGTATCCTCGGGACCCGAGAATCCCATAGCCAGCAGAACCAGGTCGGCGGGCCATTCCTGCTCCGTGCCCTTCTTGGGGCTGAAGGGCGCCCCGTTGCTGGGTGCCGACCAGTCCAGATCGATGGTGCGCAGGGCCTTGATTTTGCCATGCCCGTCGTCGATGAATTCAACGGTGCTGGTGTCGTAACGCCGCGGGTCGTCGCCGAAGAGGACCTTGCCTTCTTCCTGGCCGTAGTCGAGCTTGTAGACTACCGGCCACTCGGGCCAGGGGTTGCCCGGTGCGCGCTCGGGTGGCGGTTTAGGGATGACGTCGAACTGGCTGATCGTCTTGCATCCGTGGCGGATGGCCGTGCCCACGCAGTCGGTCCCCGTATCGCCGCCGCCGAGGACGATCGTGTGCTTGTCCTTCGCCGAGATGTAATTGCCGTCCGCATGTCCGGAATCCAGCAGGCTTTTCGTGTTGGCGTGGAGGAACTCCATGGCGAAATGGACGCCGTCCAGTCCGCGTCCCGGCGCGTTCCGCACGAAATCGTTGGGCTTGGTGGCCCCGGTGCAGATGACCACCGCGTCATTTTCGTTCTTCAGGTCTTCGGCGGGGATGTCCTTGCCGATCTCCACGCCCGTTACGAACTCGACGCCCTCGGCCGTCATCTGGTCGAGGCGGCGCTGGACGACCTTCTCCTTATCGAGTTTCATGTTCGGGATGCCATACATCAGCAGGCCGCCGGGCCGGTCGGACCGTTCGTAGACTTTCACGCTGTGTCCAGCGCGGTTGAGCTGTGCGGCACAGGCCAGGCCCGATGGACCTGAACCTATGACGGCGACCTTCCTGCCGGTCCGTTCCGGGGGCGGCTCTGGCTGGATCCAGCCTTCTTCGAAACCCCGGTCCACGATGGCGCACTCGATGGTCTTGATGGTCACCGGGTCGGCGTTGATACCCAGGACGCAGGATCCCTCGCAGGGCGCGGGGCAGACGCGTCCGGTGAACTCGGGGAAATTGTTGGTCTTGTGGAGCTGCTGGAGGGCTTCTTTCCAGTGGTTCCGGTATACCAGGTCGTTCCAGTCGGGGATGAGGTTGTGCAGAGGGCAGCCCGATGCGCCAGGGCCCTTGCCCATAGGCGCCCCGGTGTGGCAGAAGGGGATGCCGCAATCCATGCAGCGCGCGCCCTGCTCCCGCAGCGAATCATCCGCCATGGGCAGGACGAATTCTTCCCAGTCTCCTACGCGTTCTACGGGGTCCCTGTAACCTGCCGTACCCCGTGCAAACTCCATGAAACCTGTGGTTTTACCCATAACTATCTTAGCTACTCTCTGATTCGCGATCGAGTTCCTGCGAGAATCCGTTTACGCTTCGCGCGCTATCCCTTGCCGCCATTCACGCCCACGGGAACCGCATCGCGTGCGGCTTCCACGGGATGGCCATTGGTCTTCGCTTCTTCCTTCGCCCTGGTGGCCATCTCCTCCAGTGCGCGGCGATAGTCGACAGGCATGACCTTGACGAAAGCACCCTGGAGTTCGGACCAGCGGGCCAGCACGTCCTCGCCGCGGTCGCTTCCGGTATGCCGAACATGGGTTTCGATCAACCCGCGTACCTCGGCGATGTCCTCGCCATCCACGAGGGGTTCGAGGTCCACCATCTCATGGTTGCACAGTCCGGGGAAGACGCCCTTCTCGTCGAGTACGTAGGCGACGCCGCCGCTCATGCCCGCGGCGAAGTTGCGCCCCACCGGTCCGATGACGACCACGCGTCCGCCGGTCATGTACTCGCAACCGTGGTCGCCGATGCCTTCTACAACGGTCTCGGCGCCGCTGTTCCGCACGGCGAAGCGCTCGCCGGCGCGTCCGCGGAAAAAAGCCTGGCCGCCGGTGGCGCCGTAGAGGGCCACATTTCCGATTATCACGTTCTCGGTGGGCACGAACCCCGCGTTCTCCGGGGGGAAGATCGCCAGGAGTCCGCCGGACAGTCCCTTGCCCGTGTAGTCGTTCGATTCGCCTTCCAGCAGGAAGGAGATGCCGGGGGCCAGGAAGGCGCCGAAACTCTGTCCTGCCGATCCGTGCAGTCTGACGCGTATCGTATTCTCCGGCAGGCCCTCTTCGCCGTGCCGGCGCGACACTTCGGCGCTGAGCATGGCGCCCGTAGTACGGTCGATGTTGTTGATCGCGTGCCGCAGCACCACGCGCTGGCGGTCCTCGAGGGCTTCCGTCGACAATTCGATGAGCCGCTGATCGAGCTTCTTTTCCAGGCCGTGGTCCTGACTTTCACAGCAGTAGCGCGCGACGCGGTCCGGGGCGTCGACGGGTTCGAGCATCCGGGTGAAATCCAGTCCTTTCGCCTTCCAGTGGTCGATGGCTATGCGTGTATCAAGACAGTCGGTGCGCCCCACCATCTCGTTCACCGTCCGGAAACCCAGCTGGGCCATCTGCTCCCGCATCTGCTCGGCGATGAACATCATGAAGTTGATGACATGCTCCGGCTGGCCCGTGAAGCGCTTGCGCAGCTCCTCGTCCTGCGTGGCCACGCCGACTGAGCAGGTGTTCAGATGGCACTTGCGAAGCATGATGCATCCGCTGACCACCAGGGCGGCCGTGGCGAAACCGAACTCCTCGGCGCCCAGCATGCAGGCGATGATCACGTCGCGGCCCGTCTTCAACTGGCCGTCGGTCTGCACCACGATGCGGCCCCGCAGGTCGTTCTGGACCAGCACCTGCTGCGTCTCGGCCACGCCCAGTTCCCAGGGCACGCCCGCGTGCTTCATGGACGATTCGGGCGAGGCGCCCGTGCCGCCGTCATACCCGCTGATGAGGACCACGTCGGCCTTGCCCTTGGATACGCCGGCCGCGACCGTGCCCACGCCCACTTCGGCTACGAGCTTGACATGGATGCGGGCCCGGTCGTTGGCGCTCTTCAGGTCGTGGATCAGCTGCGCCAGGTCCTCGATGGAATAGATGTCGTGATGGGGCGGCGGCGAGATGAGGCCCACGCCCGGGGTCGACTTGCGCACGCGCGCGATCTCTTCGAAGACCTTGTGGCCCGGCAGCTGTCCGCCTTCGCCGGGCTTGGCGCCCTGGGCCATCTTGATTTGAAGGTCCGTTGCGTTGACCAGGTAGTTGCTCGTCACGCCGAACCGGCCCGAGGCCACCTGCTTGATGGCGCTGTTCCGCCAGTCGCCGTTCTCGTCCGGGTAATAACGGTCCGGGTCCTCGCCCCCCTCGCCCGAGTTGCTTCGTCCGCCGATGCGGTTCATGGCAATGGCCAGGGTCTCGTGGGCTTCCTTGCTGATGGAGCCGTAGGACATGGCCCCGGTGGAGAACCGCTTGACGATCTCCGAGGCCGGTTCCACCTCTTCGATCGGCACCGGGGGTTGGACCTGTTTGTACTCGAAAAGGCCCCTTAACGTGCCCAGCAGCTTCGTTTGCTCGTCGATCTGGTCCGTGTACTGCCGGAAGAGTTCGTAATCGCCCGTGCGCGTCGAAGACTGCAGCAGCGCGATGGTATGGGGGTTGAAGAGGTGGTGCTCGCCGTCGCTTCGCCACTGGTAGTAGCCGCCCACGTCGAGTGTCTGACTGTCCGCCACCGGGCGGTCCGGATATCCGTAATGATGGTGTTCCCGGTACTCCGCTTCGATTTCCGGCAGGCCGATGCCTTCGATGCGGGACGCGGTCCAGGTGAAGTACTTGTCGATCACCGACTGCTTCAGGCCGATGGCCTCGAATATCTGCGCGCCGTGATAGGACTTGATCGTCGAAATGCCCATCTTGGACATGGTCTTCAACACGCCCTTGCAAAGGGCCTTGAGCAGGTTCTCCTGCGCCTCTTTGCCGTCGATCGGCGCGTCGATCAGGCCGTCGATGTTCATCCACTCCACCGTTTCGAGGGTCAGGTAGGGGTTGATCGCGTTGGCCCCGTAGCCAATGAGCAGGCAGAAGTGCATGACCTCCCGCGGTTCGCCCGATTCCACGACGATGGCCGCGCTGGTCCGCAGTCCTTCGCGGATGAGGTAGTGGTGGACGGCTGCAGTGGCCATAAGACTCGGTATCTGGACCTGGTCCGGACCCACGCCCCGATCCGAGAGGATGAGCAGGGTCGCGCCCCGGTCCCGGATGGCCCGGCCCGCCTCGCGGCATAACTCGTCTACGGCCGTTTCCAGGGCGCCGGGCGCGTCGGACCGCTTGAACAGGGCCGGCAGGATCTCTGTTTTCAGGCCGGGTCTGTCAAGACCGCGTATGCGCGCGAGTTCGCCGTTGGACAACACCGGCCGCGCGATGCGTAGCTGGCGGCAGTGTTCGGGCGTTTCGGCAAAAAGGTCCTGTTCCGGACCGATGGATGTATCCACGGACGTGACCAGTTCCTCACGGATGGCGTCCAAGGGCGGGTTGGTCACCTGGGCGAAAAGCTGCTTGAAATAGTGGAAGAGCAGTTGCGGCTTGTTGGACAGGACGGCCAGTGGAGCATCGTTGCCCATGGATCCGATCGGCTCCGCGCCCGTGGCGGCCATGGGGCCGATGAGGATCTTCAGTTCCTCGCTGGTGTAACCAAAGGCGCGCTGCTGTTCCTCCAGCGTTGCCAGGTTCAACTGCGGCACGTCATCGGGTTCCGGCAAGTCGTCCAGATTCTCCATGTGCTCCGACAGCCATGCGCCGTAGGGCCTGTGCGTACTGATCTCGTGCTTGATTTCCTCGTCGGTGATGATGCGTCCACGGATCGTGTCGATCAGGAACAGGCGTCCGGGCTGCAGCCGGCCGCGGGTAAGGATGCGTTCAGGCGGGATCTCCAGCACACCGGCTTCCGAGGCACCCACGACGAAACCATCCTTCGTCACCACGTACCGGAAAGGCCGCAGTCCGTTGCGGTCGAGCGTGGTGCAGATCCGGTCGCCGTCGCACGCCGCGATCAGCGCCGGACCGTCCCACGGTTCCATGAGGCAGGCGTGGTAGGCATAGAAAGCCTTCTTCTCCTCCGACATGGACTCGTGGTTCTCCCAGGCCTCGGGAATCATCATCATCAATGCGTGGGGCAGAGACCGACCCGTGGCGACCAGCAGTTCCGCCGCGTTGTCGAACCCGGCCGTGTCGCTGGCGCCTTCCCGGATAATCGGGCTCAGCTTTTTCATGTCGTCGCCGAACAGCGGGGACGCAAAGAGCGCTTCCCGTGCGCGCATCCAGTTCTGATTGCCGCGGATCGTGTTGATCTCGCCGTTGTGGCATAACAGACGGTAGGGATGGGCCAGCCGCCAGGAGCCCAGTGTATTCGTGCTGTACCTGGAATGAACCAGCGCCAGGGAGGTAACGATCGATTCGTCGGAGAGGTCGCGGTAGAAAGAATCCAGTTGGTCCGCCCGCAACAGGCCCTTGTAGACGATGGTCTTGCTCGACAGGCTGGCGATGTAGAAGTCGTCGCGGTTGTCCTCGGGGAGCTTCGCGTCCACGGCGTTTTCGATGACTTTCCGGACCACGTAGAGCTTGCGCTCGAACTGGTCCTGGTCCGCCGCCAGGTCGCCCCGGCCGATGAAGAACTGCCGGATAAGCGGCGATACCTGCGTGGCCAGTTCACCGGCCTGAGTGAAATCCACCGGCACGTCGCGCCAGCCCAGGAAAACCTGATCTTCCTCCCAGACCGTCTTTTCGATCGCCCGCTCGCACCAGCGACGGTGCTCGGCTTTACGCGGAAGGAAAACCATGCCGACGGCATAGTCGCCTGCATCGGGAAGGGACATGCCGCCCAGCCTGCACTGCCTTTTGAAAAAGGTGTGGGGAAGCTGGAACAACAGGCCCGCGCCGTCACCCGTATGGGGATCGCATCCGCAGGCCCCGCGATGCTCTAAATTGACCAGGACCCGGATGGCGTTGCGAATGATGGCGTAGGACTTCTCGCCGTTCAGATTCGCGACGATACCCACGCCGCACGCATCGTGCTCGTAGGCCGGATCGTACAACCCCTGGGGCTTTTTCATATAAAAATGGCCCTTGAATCGCACCCTTTCGGTTGCGAAAATCAAATACGGGAACGCGATTTCCAGTTTCTCAATTCAAACCGGAGTACTGGAATAACGTTGATTCGCAATAACAGACACGGTTACTTGAAGGAGGAAAAGAGAGGAAGTCCGTTATCCGTACTTGCACCAAAATTCCGGTTGAAACCCTGTATATAACCCGTGCGATCAAGTAAGTAAAGTAGAAAATCGACCACTTGGCCTCATTTGAGCCTTCAGACGACCCGTTAAGACTTTCATGCGATTCAGAATAGCTATAAACGCAACCCGGGTTCATGTTTGCGTTCAATTTCTGGATTGGAACGGTTGTTTTCGTAGTTTTTGCGCGAAGGATGCAACAAAAACCAGGCACATTCACGGCACGTTTGCTGGACAGAAGTTTCTGGAATGAATCCGCTAATAAAAAATGCCCGGGAAAAAGAAACGCTTGAACGGTAACTAATCCAAGCCATGAGCATCCTCTCCCTTAGCGACCTTGAACTGCGCGGCCGGCGCGTCCTCGTCCGGGTGGACTTCAACGTGCCACTCGATGAAGACGGTGAAATCACCGACGACACGCGCATCCGTGCGTCGCTGCCCACGCTGCAGCACATCCTGGACAACGGCGGCAGGGCTGTCCTGATGACCCATCTCGGCCGGCCAAAGGGAGTCACAGAGAACCTGCGGTTGGGGTCTGTGGCAGAAAGGCTATCCAGACACCTGGGACGCCCAGTCGGCTACGTGGGGGAGACGGTCGGGCCAGCGGCCGGGAATGCGTCGGAAGCGCTTAAGGACGGAGAATGTCTACTACTGGAGAATGTCCGGTTTAACGACGGGGAGACCCGGAACGATCCGGATTTTGCGCGAGAACTGGCTGCCCTGGGCGACGTCTATGTCAATGACGCCTTCGGCACGGCCCACCGCGCCCACGCGTCCACCGAAGGGGTAGCGCGCATCCTACCCGTACGCGCGGCCGGATTTCTCATGCAAAAGGAACTGGAATATCTCGCGGGTGCGATTGAATATCCCAAGGGGAAACTGGTCGTCGTGCTTGGCGGCGCCAAGGTTTCGGACAAGATCCGGGCAACGCGCCGGTTCATCGAAATCGCCGACGCGCTGATCATCGGCGGCGGTATGGCCTATACCTTTCTCGCGAGCCGGGGCGAGGCGATTGGAAACAGCCTCGTGGAGAAAGGTCATCTGGACTTCGCTGGTGAGATCCTGGACAGGGCCGCCGGACTGAGAACGCCGATCCTGCTGCCCGTGGATCATGTCGTCGCGGAAACGCTTGATCCGAACGGGGAAGCGAGGCGGGTCGGACAGATTCCGGACGGCTTGATGGGGCTTGATATCGGTCCGAAGACACGTCGCCTGTTCGTTGAGATGATTGGCGAAGCAGGGACCATCCTCTGGAACGGCCCCATGGGTGTCTTCGAAATCGCGGATTTTTCGGAAGGGACTGCGGCGGTCGCCCAAGCCATCTCGGACGCCACCGGCCGAGGCGCCGTGTCCACAATCGGAGGCGGGGATACGGCGGCGGCTGTGAACACCCTCCGTCTCGCTGACCGGGTGAGCCACGTCTCTACGGGGGGCGGTGCATCGCTCGAGTTACTGGAAGGCAAAACGCTGCCGGGCGTGCGCGCACTGGAACAAAGTTGAATCGGTCAAGTAGGTTTGGAAACGACCCAGGCCCGGCATCGACCGCGAACATCAATTCCCTATAAAGCTGAAGCGCACCAGGTTGTCGGGGAATCGACCGAAATGCTGGGGTATTATCTCGTAAGAGCGCCAGGCGCGTTGCCAGGCGTATCGGGGCGTGCCTATCCTCCTGGCAACCGGACCGGCTATGGGCTCAATCAGGGTCTTGTTTCCGCGGAAGTCGGTGACGCGGACTTTGATCTTCCCGGTTTCCATGGGCATGTCGCTGGCCAGCACCAATCTGATACTCCTGAACTGGTCATAGCGGCCGCCATAGATCGTCCCAACCAGGGAAACCCGTATACCCTCCAGCGTCTTATCGTGGGCGATCTCGACTTCCTCGGGCAGGGCCAGCACCTTGCAGCCTTCGAGGTCAGGTGATATGAACTCCACGCTCGTCAGGTTCTCCGCTCGTCTGGTCTGAATCGTGTACAACCAGTTGTCTGGTCCGGCCGGCAGGACGGTCACGTTCACAAGGTCCTTTGATTCTGCGAGCGTGGGCCGGTGCGTAGCGCAGCCGACGGCCGATATCACGACGAAGGACAGTGTGACGGCGACAACGGCGATTCGTTGGATGCTGAGGAGAGTCATGTTTCACCTCCGGGCGTGTATTTAACTCCATTACGCAGCAGAATCCTCAAGGCAAACTTTATGCTTGTATGCAGTCATTATGGTTAGACGCGCGATTGCCTGGACAGTTCCCCCTTACAAGCCTGACCGGACTGCGTAGTTGGACGGGCCACCAAGGCTGACCAGGCCGCGGAATCGACCCGTCTTCCGGTGCCCGAAAACGACGCCGGCCGGACCACGGCCTCCAGAACCAAATCAAGCCGCCGGCTTGCCCCGTTCCGCCGTGATCTTCCTCCCCGGCCTGAAGTACGTCTGCAGGACTTCCAGGAAACTCCGGGCCGCTCGTGACAGGTACCGCCCTTTTAGGTAGATCGCGCCCATCTTCTGCCGCGGACGGTTTCGAAAGTCGCTGATGGACACCTGCGCGAGCGTGCCGTTTTCCAGCTCTTCCTGGATGGCGACGGAGGGAACGATGGACAGGCCCGCCTCGATGCGCACGAAGTGCTTGATTACTTCGATCGAACTCAGTTCCATCGCCACGTCGAGCCGCACCCTGGATTGCTCGCACAAATCGTCGATCAGCTTCCGGGAGGCGCAGTGCTGGTCGAGCAGGATCAGCGGATATTGCTCCATATCCTTGAGATGCACGGTCCGCCGGTCCGCCAGCGGATGACCTGGCGGCGTGATCAGCACGTCATGGCGGGAGAACAGCGGGATCGCCTCGATCTCCCGGGGCAGATAGGCCAGCGTGACCACGCCGAGGTCCACCTCGCCGTCGACCACTGTCTGGATGGTCCGCAATGACGTGGCATTCTTTACGACGATGTCGATTCCGGGATAGCGGTCCTGGAAGGACTTGAGTATGGCCGGCAGGCGGTAGCATCCGGTGGTGTCCGACGTGCAGAGCACGAGACGGCCGGCCTCGAGGCGATCCAGGTCTTCCAGTTCCTGAACGGCCTCTTTCATCAGTCCTTCCATCTCACTCATGTATTTAAGCAGTACCTTCCCTGCCTCGGTGAGCGCGAGATGGCGGGTCGTCCGATGGAACAGTGGCTGGCCGATTTCGCCTTCGAGCTTGGCCACCTGGATGCTCACGGCCGACTGGGACCGGAAGAGGGCTTTTGCCGCCAGGGAAAAACTGCCGTGACGGGCTACGGCATGAAATGCGACGGCTTGATCGTAGGACAGGTTCATTTATATATTATCTCAATAATGCATATTGATTTTATTAATTTGACTAATATATAAATCTGCATATTATGTCAAGACGAAATCGGCGGAACGATGTATATTGACTGACTCGATTGGTTGACTCGAAAGTTGACTCGAAAGTGGACTCGAAAGTGGACTCGAAGAAGGACCCGTAATCCGGATCAGCACAACCCTGGATAACCGTACCGGGAATCCAATAGGGGTAATGGAACCTCAAACGGTTTCCCACGGAGGACATACATGGCGCACATAGCCTCTACCGTTTCTCACAGTCTTAAGGAATACCGCCTTTTGCCGCGCCTTACTCAGGCCGATGCAAATGCCCAGCTCGTGTCGCTGGAGACGCGCCTTTGCCGGCACGGAGACGGCTACGTCACGCTGCGCACACCCTTTCTCAGCGCGGCCATGCAGGCGGTTACCAGCGTGGAACTGGCCATCGCAATGGCCCAGTTGGGTGGCATGGGCGTGTTCGCCGTGAGCCAGACTGTTGAAGAGCAGTGCACCAGGATCGACGCGGTGAAACGGTTCAAGGCCGGGTTCCAGACGGATATCGTGACGCTGTCGCCGCAGCAGTCCATTGGTGAGGTGATCGGGATCATGAACGATACCGGTTATCACACCTTCCCCGTGACGGATACCGGCGTATTCCACGGCAAGCTGGTCGGCGTGATCACGGACAAGGACTTCGACGAACGGTACGACCAGGACATGCGCGTGGGCGACCGCATGAAGACGGACGTGCAGACCGGTGCCGCGGAAGACGACCTGAAGACCGCCAACACGCGAATGATCGAATACGGCCGCGGGTTCCTGCCCATGGTTTCCTCCGAAGGGACGCTGGTATCGGTCGTGTTCAAGCGGGACCTCGACAAGCACATCCGCCATCCCCACTCCACGGAAGACGCGCAAAAGCGCCTAGTGGTCGGCGCCGCCGTATCGACCCATCCGGAGGACCGCGAACGGGTGGAGGCGCTGATCGAACACCAGGCAGACGTGATCGTCATCGACGCCTCCGACGGCCACACGGAATACCAGGGCGAGACGCTGAAATGGATCAAGTCCCATTATGACATCCCCGTAATCGCGGGGAACGTGGTGACGCGGGACGGCTTCGACTACCTGGCCGGCAGCGGGGCGGACGCCGTGAAGATCGGCATGGGCATCGCGTCCGGCTGCACGACGCAGATGGTGAAGGCCACCGGTCGCGGACAGGCTACCGCCATCCAGGAAGTCGCCGCGGCCCGGGACGAATGGGCGCGGACCACGGGCGACTACCTTCCACTCGTGGGCGATGGGAGCATACAGGGACCGGCGGATATGCTCATCGCCCTGTCCCTGGGCGCCGACACACTCATGATGGGCAACCTCCTGGCGCGGTTTACCGAGAGCCATGGCGAACTCGTCCGAAACGCAGCCGGGGACCTGGTCAAGGAATACTGGATGGAGGGCAGCCGGAAGGCCTTCAACAACCGGCGCTACGCCCAGCTCGCAAGTACCTTCTTCGAGGAAGGCATAGTCGGCCAGGTGCCCCACTCGGGGTCGGTCTACGACAAGCTGCCCATCGTCGTCCAGATGCTTAAATCCGGCATGGCCTCGGCGGGCTGTGCCGACATTGAGGCACTGCACCGGGACGCCATCCTGGAACTGCAGTCCAACGTGTCCCTTGAAGACAGCGGCGTGCACGACATGTCCGCCGTCCAGTCCATCCAGGAATTCGGGATTACCTAGTTCGGGGGGACATGAAGACTGTCTTTTTCGATCTGTTCGAAACCCTGATTACCGAAAAAACAAGAAGCGCATACCGGACAAGAACCCCGATATACGTGAAACTGCGAACCACGCAGGATCGGCTTTCAAGGTATTGGGTGGACTTCGGTGATCGCGTTATGACCGGCGGGTTTCCGGATTTCACCGCCATGTTCTCACACATCCGGGAAGAAGTCGGATCACCGGTGACTGACCGGGAAATTTCCGAGTTGGCTCAGGATTACGAGCGCAGGAAACAAATCGTATTGTCTACGGTTGATCCCCAGGTCTTCGAGATGTTGAACGAGGTAAGGACCCTGGGACTAAGCATCGGTGTCATCAGCAACGCCATGCCGGAGGAAGCGCTGGCGTGGAAATCCTGTCCGCTACAGGATCACGTGGACGACGTGGTATTCTCCTGCAAAGTCGGGTTGATGAAACCGGACAGCAAGATCTATGAGTTCGCCTGTACACGTATGGATATACGGCCGTCCGATGCGTACTTTGTCGGAGATGGCGGCTTTGACGAACTGCGCGGGGCGGCCTCTGTCGGCATGAAGGCTATACAGGCGGCCTGGTACCTGCAGCAGGAAGTGGCATGGCCCTGGGACCATCCCCTGCCCCAGGCGGAATCGATGGAAGACCTGCCGGCCATGTTGAGATAGCGCCTGTTGAATTAGCGGACCGCGCCATGAATATCCCCCAACTGAAGCGCAAACTGCGCCAACTCAAGCAGACCGAGTGTCGCATCCGGTTCAGGGCCCGTCCTCGTGAAGACCACCAGTCGCTGGTATGGGACGCCTTCTTCTCCACGCGGACCGCGAACGACACCCGGGTCGCTTATCCGCTGAATCGGCTGGTGAAAATGGATCAAGACGAGATCAAGACGGTTTACGAGGCCTTCTTCTACCGGGTGTATTTCCAGTACTTCAAGGAGCATGGCCTTTCTATGGCCGATGCGTACGACCCCGGTCTGCTTTCTCTCCTGGGCCTGCAACCTTACGCGACGCTCCAGGACATCAAAAAGCGGTATCGCGAACTGGCCCAGGTCCACCACCCGGATCACGGCGGCGATCACGACGCCTTCATCGAGGTCGTGAACGCCTATGAACGGTTGACGGACAATGGCCATCCTTGATCTTCCCGCGGAATCCATCCATATTCCTGGTATCCGGTTCGAACCGCAAGCGCGGTCTTACGTCAAGATCGCATCCGCGGTGTCACGATCTCATACGCGTTCGCGGCTCTGAGATCAGACCCGGCTAGTAAGTTCAAGCCGAATTCGCAGTTCCATTCGAACACCGCACAACCCTTTCTGAAAACCGTTGCATTATTCCGCAGGAGTTTTTCAATGAAACCCATGGCATGCCCCGTCTTCTTCGTAGGCCTGCTGGTCCTCTTCCTTCTCCCCGGTGTAGTCTCCGGCCAAACCAACGCCGACGCGCGGTACATAGTAGAGAACTATGAGAAGCTGGAGCGCTATGTCCCCATGCGCGACGGTACCAGACTGTTCACCTCCATCTACGTGCCGAAGGACGATTCGCGGACCTATCCCATCCTGCTGCAACGCACGCCTTACAGCGTGGCGCCCTACGGAGCGGCGTACAAATCACGGATCGGTCCGTCCATGCTGTTCGCCCGGGAAGGGTACATCATCGCATACCAGGACGTGCGCGGCCGTATGATGTCGGAAGGCGAATTCGAAGCGGTGCGACCCCATGACCCTGACAAGGCATCGGACGCCGACATCGACGAAAGCACCGATACCCATGATACGGTGTCCTGGCTGCTGGGAAACGTGCCGGGCCACAACGGCCGCGTGGGCGTATGGGGCATATCGGCACCGGGTTTCTACGCCACCCACGCCCTGATCGGCGCCCATCCCGCCGTGAAGATCGTATCGCCCCAGGCGCCCGTTACCGACTGGTGGATCGGCGACGACCGCCATCACAACGGCGCCTTCCAGCTGCAGGCCACCTTCAGTTTCCTGTCCTTCTACGGCGCCCCGCGCCCTGAGCCGACGACCCAGCGGGCATCGGGCTTTCGGGACTACGGCACGCCGGACGGCTACCAATGGTACCTCGATCTCGGGCCCCTGTCGAACATCAACGAGAAATACCTCCACGGGAAAAACAAGATCTGGAACGACATGATGGAGCATCCCGATTACGACGAATTCTGGCAGGCCCGCACGCCGTTGCCCCACCTTAGAGACGTCAGGCCGGCTGTGCTCGTGGTCGGCGGTTTCTTCGACGCCCAGGACTTGTACGGTCCGCTGAAAACCTATGCAGCCGTGGAGGACAACAATCCCGGATCCGTAAATCACCTCGTCATGGGGCCGTGGTGGCACGGCGGGTGGGCGCGGGGAGACGGCCTGCGGTACCAGGACATCTATTTCGACCAGCCCACGGCGGCGCATTACCGGGAAACCATCGAACTGCCCTTCTTCAATCACTACCTCAAAGACGGTCCCGATCCGGAGCTGCCTGAGGCCAGCATCTTCGTCACGGGTTCGAACCGGTGGCACGCCTTCGACCACTGGCCGCCCAGGGAGGCGCGCGACGCGTACCTCTACCTTGCACCCGGCGGCGGACTGTCCTTCGACCGGCCGGCGGGTGTGGACGACTTCGCCGAATACGTCAGCGATCCAGCGAAACCCGTGCCCCACACGTCCCAGATCGTCATCAACCGGGACGACCGCTACCTCATCCAGGACCAGCGGTTCGCTTCAACCCGTTCGGACGTGCTCGTTTTCGAGTCGGATGTGCTGCAGGAGGACATAACCGTGACGGGAGATCTGTTCGCCAACCTGTACGTGACCACGACAGGCGAGGACGCGGATTTCATCGTAAAGCTGATCGACGTGTACCCCGATACGGCGAGCTACGTGGGAGAAAACCCCATGAACGTGAAGATGGGCGGATTCCAGCTCATGGTGCGGGGCGAGGTCATGCGGGCGCGGTACCGGAACAGTTTCACCTACCCAGAGCCCATGAGGCCGGGGGAAGTCACGAATATCGAATTCGACATGCAGGACGTGGCCCACACATTCAAGGCGGGACACCGCATGATGGTCCAGGTCCAGAGCACGTGGTTCCCCATGGTGGACCGCAATCCCCAGACCTGGGTGCAAAGTATCTACGAGGCGAAGGAAGAGGACTACCAGGCGGCTACGCACCGGATCTACTTCTCACGGAACGCGCCTTCCCACCTCAGGATGAAGCTGCTGGAATGACGCCGGTGAAGACCGGACGAAGCCGTCTGGCGGGTAGGGAGACACAGTGGTTTGGGCTGGTCGATCGGCGCGATTGAATGCCGGGACCGTCAGACGAAATTAAATCCGTACCAGGGCAGTTGGAGGGGAAAGACGCTTTCCAGCGCGGTCCGAAGCGGTCCGGATGCAATCGCCTTGATCGGATCCTCATCGGGCGGCATCACGCCGAAGACCAGCGTGCCCAGATCGCCCGATGCGATCGTATGTTCCTGGCCACCACATCGAAGAACCACCGATCCTTCCGTAACATCCCAGGCCAACGCGCCCGGTCCCAGTACATCGCCGATGTATTCCGCGAACAAGGTCAGCAGCCGCTCAGGCTGCAGGACGAGGACGGTACCCGTGAATCCCTGGGGTGACGGGGTAATACCACGGGATCGAAGGAGGGAAGCCAGTTCGAGGTCGGCGCCCGTCGTCACGATTTCGAGGGAACCCGCGCCGTATAGATCGAGGAGGGCAGGAAGCGCGCGGACGAGGGCGGCCCTGGAACCCGCGATCTCCACGATTCTTGCGCGTCCGGCTTCTTCTTCTTCACGGCCGGCCCTGGGTTTCTGGATGCCGGCATAGGCAACCGCGCGCCCATCCTGGCGGATCACCAAGGTTTCCCCGTCCCGGTCACAGATCCACGCCGCTTCCACCACCTTCTTCAGATCGGCAGTAGACCGGACGTACCGGCTGGATTCCTTCGCGTATAGCCGCGTCATGGCGGTCAGATCCGACGGCTTCGCCGGCCTGATGTCCGTCCGTGCCGAGGACAGAACGCCCCGTCGTACGGCATACGCGGCATACTGGCCGATCCGCTTCGCACCGAGGCGGGTGTACAGCCCTCGTCCTCCCGAAATCGGCATGAGCACTGCGTCCTGATCTTTGGCCTTCCGGATCGCCGCCGCCATCAACCGCGTCGCCAGGCCCTGGCCCCGGTGGGACTCGTAGGTCGCCACCGCGCCGATGCTCATGACGGTCATCCGGCTACCCATCACCGAGATGTCCCGCGTCAACGCGCCCACGTGGGAGACCACCCTGCCTTCGTCGACCATGACAAGGAGGTGGTCGAAGTTCTCCGGCGCGAACAGGAGGGGATACTGTTCCTCCATCCGGCCAGCGCCGTCGCCGCGGAAAATGGTGTTGACCAGTTTGCACAGCGACTCGTACTCGGGCGCTTTCAGCCCACGTGGACCTTCCATATAGCCGACTCCTCCAATTTACTTCCGACCTGCGACCCGGGGCGAGTCCCGGCCCAGCCGCGTCAAGACACACCTCAAAGCAGGACCCTGTCCCTCCGGGTTCTTTGACAAACAGTCCACGCTCTATATATTCCCGTTTGTCAGGGGTGTCAAGAACGGCGGCGTGTCGCCTTCTCGCGACCGTATGGACCGGTGGCAACCACCTGTCGGCAACCTGTAAAATCCGTGCGCATGTCCATCCAACCGCATCCTCGCCCAAACCGTGTACAATTCAAGCCCATGTTCATCTCCGAGATCTTCCATTCCATACAGGGCGAGGGCCTGCTGACCGGCGTTCCGTCCGTTTTCATCCGCACCTCCGGATGCAACCTGCGCTGCCGCTGGTGCGATACACCCTACACCTCCTGGTCGCCCGAAGGAAAGGAGCGGTCCGTGGATGAGATCATGGCGGCAATCGGTGACTTTCCGTCTCGTCACGCCGTGATCACCGGGGGCGAGCCGCTGCTCATGAAGGACCTGCCTGAACTTACGAAAAGACTCGGCGACGGAGGATACCACGTCACCATCGAAACCGCGGGTACCGTGTTTGGCGACCTGCGCTGTGACCTGGCCTCCATCAGTCCCAAGCTGTCCAATTCCACGCCGTGGGCCGAGGAGGACGGTAAGTTCGCCCGGAGTCACGAACGGCTCAGAATCAACCTCCCCGTCCTGGGCAGGTTCATGGCGGCCTATCCCTACCAGTTGAAATTCGTGGTCGACCACCAGGACGACCTGGACGAAGTCGAATCGCTGATTTTGGAGCTGGAAGGGGTCGACCGAACCCGGGTGCTGCTCATGCCCCAGGGGCGGACCGCCGGGGAGTTGAGCAGCAGGGGCGCCTGGGTTGCCGAGGCCTGCAAGTCGCGCGGCTTCCGGTACTGCCCCCGGGTGCACATCGATCTCTACGGGGACACCCGCGGGACTTGACTTCTTGCCAATTCTTGCTTGTCTGACGGCCCTTTCCGGCATATCTTGTGCGGTTGCGGGGAAACCGGCCGGATTGGCCGGATCGGCATGTTGACCAGGCCTGAACATCGACGTGCGGGAGCCCGCTGAATAACTCGCGGCCCGGAGGCTGCCGGGGCCTGGAGGCTGCCGGGGCGAGACGGGCCGCATCGAGACGGAACGGGCATCATCGGATCAAGACGCGCCTCATCAGGGAGCAGATATGGACGACCATGGCAGGGACTGGGACCGGGGACTCGTTAGCTATCCGGATCCGAACGTCGAGATCATCGACGACCGGTTCAAACCCTACGTGATTCACACGGCGGGGATCGAGCGGCTGTTCACCGGTACTCGGTGGTCGGAAGGACCCGTGTGGATCGGCGACGCCCGGTGCCTGGTGTGGAGCGACATCCCGAACAACCGGATGCTCCGCTGGGACGAAGAGACGAGCGACGTCAGCGTCTTCCGGCTGCCGTCCAACAACACGAACGGCAATACGCGCGACCGTCAGGGCCGGCTGGTCTCCTGCGAACATGATTCCCGCCGGGTGACCCGCACCGAACACGACGGGACGATTACCGTGCTGATCGATCGGTTCGACGGCAAGCGGCTCAACGCGCCGAACGACGTGGTGGTGCGTTCCGATGGTTCGATATGGTTCACCGACCCGGGGTACGGCATCCTGATGAATTACGAAGGACACAAGGCCGAATTCGAACAGCCCACCCGCGTGTATCGCCTGGACCCGGTCACGGGCGATGCGACGGTCATCGCGGATGACTTCCTGAGACCCAACGGCATTTGCTTCTCCCCCGACGAATCACGTCTATACGTTGTAGATACAGGCGCCTCCCACGATCCAGACGGCCCCGCCCACATCCGGGTGCTGGATATCGATGGCGACCGGGTTACGAATTCGCGGGTGTTCGCCGACATGAAACCGGCCTCGTCCGACGGCGTTCGGACGGACGTGGACGGCAACCTCTGGGCCGCTTCGGGTTGGGGCGGACCCGAAACGAACGGCGTGATCTGTTTTTCGCCGGAAGGCGACAGGCTCGGCATGATCCACCTTCCCGAACCCTGCGCGAACCTTTGCTTCGGCGGCGTGAAGAAGAACCGCCTGTTCATGACCGCCAGCCAGTCCCTGTACGCCCTTTACTTAGAAACCCAGGGAGCGCAACGGCCGTGAGCGATCTTCATGCATCCGATACCGGATCCATGCTCTTATTCGATTTCGACGGGGTACTGCTGAACTCCGTCGTAGAGATGTCTATTACGGCTTACAACACGGTCACCGGCGGTCTCGCTACTTCTCCAGACGACCTGCCCGGCAACGCGGCGGAGCTGTTTGTGACCAACCGGTACCACGTCCAACCGGCCGGTGACGCGATCAACCTGATGACCTGGTGTATAGACAATGCCGGCCTGCCCGGCGACCACCGGCTGGAACCGGAGGAATACCTGGCGATCCGCGAGGCGTCGGACGTCCCCCTGAAGGAACGTACGGGCAGTTTCTTCGCAGGCCGAAAGCGGTTAGTCACTCAAGATCCGGTCCAGTGGGCGTCGCTCAACACGGTGTACCAGCCGGTCTGGGATGTATTGAAAGGACAGGGCGCCGAAGGGATCGTGATCCTTACCAACAAAAACCGGGAAGCCACCGTGACCCTGTGTCACCACTTCGGCCTTGCCGTCCGGGACGGAAACGTGTACTCGGGCGATCACGGAACGACCAAGATCGAGAATCTGCTCGCGATCCGGGCGCGTTTCGAACGGGAACGCTACGGATTCATCGACGACTCCATCGGCAACCTGGAGGAGCTCGATGCCCATTTCAACAGGGATGAACCCCTTCTCGAACTGATGCTGGCTTCCTGGGGTTACATAGGACCGGACGACCACGCGGCGGCCCGCCGCGCCGGTTATGCCATCTACGAACAGGCCGACCTCATCGCGCGAGTCACCTCGATGAAGGGCGTCGAACTGGGCAGCTCATAAATCGGAAACCAGGCAGCTCATGAATCGGAAACCAGGCAGCTCATGAATCGGAAACCAGACAGCCACTCCGGCAGCGAGCTTGAGGTCATCGAACGTTTCCCGGAACTGCGCGCCCTCGTCGTCGGGGACATCATGCTCGACGTTTACGAGTTCTGCCGAACCGGGGACAGCAAGCCCATCGATTCGGAGAAGGCGGGAAAGCGGGCCTACAAGGCGCAGGAAACGATCAAGGTGCTCGGCGGCGCGGGCAACGTGGCGGCCAACCTGGCTTCCCTGGACGTGCAGACCACCCTCGTGGGCGTGACGGGCAACGACGAACATTACTTTAAGATCCGCGATCTCGCGGACGATCTGGAAATACGCCACGGCCTGATCCGGGACGAGCGCCGCCCCACCACGATCAAGGCCCGCCTGTACCTGGACGACGACTACCTGCTGCGGCGCGATACCGAGTGCGCCGACCGGATCGACGGCGGCACCTCGGCCGCGCTGGCGAAGGAAGTCCTTCGCGCACTGCCGGAGACCGACGTCGTGATCCTCAGCGATTATGACAAAGGGGTCTTTACCGCGGCGAACACCGGTCAGATCATCCGCGAATGCCGCCTCAATGAAATCCCCGTCGTGGTTGATTTCAAGCCGGGCAACCGGGCGTTCTTCGCCGGCGCGGACATCATCGCCCCGAACGCCGCCGAGGCCGCCGAGCTTATCGGCGGGTTTTCCATGGACCGGCTGGGTTCCGACTGCCGGCGGCTGCATGCTTCGCTGGGTTGCCGGAACACAGTCGTCACGCTGGGAGAGCAGGGACTCTGCGGCGTGGGGCCGGACGGCTTCTTCCATGTACGGGGCCATCGCGTCAAACCCGTGGACAAGGTCGGTTGCGGCGACACCGTGCGGGCGGGGCTGGCCATCGGCGCGGCGCTGGGGCTTCCCCTCGAGGAGTCGGGGGAACTCGCAAACGACGCGGCGACGGTCATCGTGCAGAAACCGGCTACCTCGGTCCTTTCCCGGGGAGAACTCAGGAATTTCGTATCGGGAAAACAAGAAGTCAGTCCACCACCCGCGGCGGCGCTGGTCGGACGCGGGGGAGCGTCCGACGGGTAAGGACGGACGGCCTGGCTCGGGAACTACCCGCAGCCTGGGACGTAAAATCGTGTACATTCACCGCAAAACGAGTTAGTATCGACATGAAAGTCAAAGCATACGAGAGGATATCCGGCAGGGGAGGGGTTGTGGTCCGTCTCATATTGTTTTTTGCAAGCTTCGCACTGGTATCGACGGCCTGCGAATCCGGTCCCACCGTGGACGGGACGGACGCCGAAACCTTCGACGCATCCATCGCCGCGATCAAGGCGGCGCTTCCCGAGGAAGACCAGGAGAAAATCGACGAAGTGATAGAGGCGTTCGAGTACCTCTATAGCGACAACGTGATCAGTTCGCTGAACGCTTCCGAGGCCATCCGGAACCGGATTCAGAGCCGTCTGGACGGCATGGACGTGGGGGAAATCTTCGCGGAGTGGACCGACCGGGTGGACAAGGCGATCGAATCCCTCGAGGCGAAGAAGCAAAATACGGACTCCGCCATGGAGAACCTGAAGGACGTACGGGTCAGAGGACCCGAATACTACGTGCAGCGCGGGCAGTCCGTCGTGAAAATCAACATCCACAACCGGACGGATCACACCATCTCCAGGGTGTATTTCCGCGGCACCCTATGGCAACAGCAGCCGAGAAAGTGGCTTCTTGAGGACGATTTCAACTACAATATCCGGCGTACGGAGGGCAAGAACCTGGGACCTGGCGATCGGGCCGAATGGAACTTCGCCCTGCTTTCACCCGTCTGGAAGCGAGCCCCGGAGGACGTGGACAACCTCTCCCTGAGCGTGATCGTGACACGGATCGACGGGGGGCAGGAACAACCCATCTTTGACGCGTTTACGGACCGTTTCACGACCAAGGACTCGCGCAGGCTCAGGAGGCTGGTCTCTCTCAAGGAATCTATCGGGACGCTTGAGCCGGAACCCGATCCCGAGGAGACATCCCAATCGCTCGGCTGGACCTCCAACATGAATTGACAAGGGCAAGCCAGGCCGGTCCGTCCGTCACCGACGCGCTCCGCTGATATCTGTCTCCTTCGTCCGCTTTCCCCTGTTATCCCCTGTCGTCACCTTCCCTGGCTGATACAATATACCTGTCCACCGTATCGGCGAAGATCAGGAACTGCGGGTTGTTTCGGTGGGTTGCCCTCAGGGCCAGTACCGTAACGCCTTCCGATCCCTCTGTATGTACGCCCCGGCAGTACGCCTCCATTAACGCGGGTTCAAGTGGTTCTCTCGAGTCGTGGAAGCTATCCGCGAAAAAGCCGAAAATCATGCCCACGATACCGATGCCCACCATCATCATCAACACGCTGGCCCCCTGTCCCAGGGGGGTGACCGGGTACTTGTCGCCGTATCCCACGGTCGTGGAGGTCACCACGGCCCACCAGATGCTGTCGCCGTATACACTGAAGACCTCAGGCTGGGCGCGGCGTTCCACCTCGTAGATCACGGTCGAGCTGATCATCAGGTACATGATGGTGATAAGGAAAATCGGTATGATCCGTATCCGACTGTGGTACATGGACCGGGCGAACTCCGCCAGTTTTGGGCTGTATCGGAACATCTTGAGCAGCCGTAGTGTCCGGGCGCCCCGGACCAGTCCAAGCTGCTCCTGGGTCAGACCGGGGTAGAATCCGATCCAGAAGGGCAGGATGCTGATCAGGTCGATCACCCCCAGAGAACTGACCAGGTACCTGCCCTTGCGCGGCGACAGCCTGATGCGCAGCAGATATTCCAGGGTGAAGAACCCCGCGATGACCCGCTCGATCCAGATAAACCCCGCCCAGGCGCCGGCGTCCAGACTGCTGCGCGTCTGGGTGTACTGGAGCTCGATGAAGTAGAGTATCATGTTGACGGCCAGTACGTAGGGTCCGAAACGGTGTACGGCCGCAAGCACGGAGGACAGGAATCCCGGCATGGCGTGCCTCCTTGGCGAATGTGATGGGCTTATTCCAATAGGTTTGTTTTTGATGCTACAAATACTGAGATGGTTTGGCCAATTTAGCGTAAGTGTCTCAAATAACAAAGGCCCACCGTCCGCCAACGCTTCGGGTGAGCCTTATAGGTGTGGGACCGTCGAGTGATTCAGGACTTTTTCGATCGAAGGGCCGCCAGCCGGTCCCGCGTCGAGGAATCGGCCAGCGCGGGTTTCTCGGCCGCTTCTAGGGCCGCGGCAATGTTGGGATCGTCGGAGATCTCGGTCTTGCCGAAAGCGCCGATTTTGAGTTCCGCCGCACGGGACGTCGTTTCAGCCTTCTCCGTCTCCTTGTCCATGGCGTTCAGGGCCGTGTCCAGTCCGCCCAGGGAGCTGCTCAGCCCCGCGGCCTGCCGCACGCCTTCGGCGCGTTCGACGGCCCGCTCCTTCTTCATCCTTGCCTGCTCCATGCGCCGCTGGGCCTGCTTGAGTTGGGTCTGCGCCTGCTTCAGTTTTTCCGCGGCCACGTCGTAAGCCTGGCGAAGCTCCGTCGCGAAAGCCTCCGCTTCCTGGTCCTCCTGGCGCTCCCGTTCGATCTCCGGGTTCAGACGCTCCAGTTCAGAGACCAGCTTGTCCAGGCTCTCCTCCAGCTTGGCGCGCTGCCCCTCTTCCGCCCCTTCGAGCTGGCCTTCGAGCCGTTCGGCAGCGGCCAGGTACCTGTCGTACTGCGTCAACAGCGCCTGCGTCTCTTCGTGGTCCTTCTTCACGTCCATCTCGGCCTTGCCGACCCGTTTCCCGAGCTTGTCGAGTTCCTCTTCCATGAGAGAAATCTGTGCCTCGGACGCGGTTTCCGGATCGAAGGCCACCACTGCCTGGGTAAAAGACTCCAGGGCGTTGCCGGCCTGTTTCTTGCCGACGCGGGAAAGAAATTTCCAGATCATGTCCTATCCTTTCTCTTTAAATAACCTTTACTTCCTCAAGCATCAGTTCCACGCCCAGGTACAGTTCTATAACTCCGTCGCCCGCGCTGATCAACAGGAATTCGTCCACGCGCTCGGGATCCTCCGGGTTGTAGGGGTCCCCACTCGCCACGCGGAAATAGGACATGGCCTGCTGGGTTTCCTCGTAGACCTGCTCTCCGTACGAATCCCGGATGATCCGCTCGCTGACCTGCACCGGCACGGTCTGCCCGTCGCCATCCATCCATTCGCGGAGGTAGGACTGCTCCTCGCCGTCGCCATGGAGTACTTCCGGAGATCCAATGATACCATCCTCATCGTTCAACCAGGTTGCCCAGATCTCCTCCGAATGGGGATACAGGTCCCGATCGAGCACGTACAGGCGGCATTCCACGGGTTCCCCGTGCTCCGCGACCACCTGGAGGAAGGCCGAGGTGCCCTGAAGGTAGCAGCGATAGGCCATGGCGCCTTCGCCCAGGTCGATCTTGCCGATGGCTTCGACGGCCAGGGGGAAGGATGGGAAGTTGAACTGGACGAGGCCGATGAAGGTGGACAGTCCGGCGCCGTCGATGTCGACCAACCGGTCGATGGCGACACCGAGGGGAAGATCCTGGTCAACCCGTGTGGGTTTCTTCCGAAAAAAACCAGCCGCCTCTTTCGCCTGTTTCTTCGCTACGGAACGAATAATGTGGAAGCTCATCGGGTCCTGCGCTACTCCTCGCCCACGATGGGCTTGATGTCGTCGATGGACCGCCAGAGGGCGTCTTCGAAGAGCGTCATGGGCTTGCTGCCATAGGTATCCACCCATTGCTTCGACAGGATCAGGATGGCGTCCACCGTCAACGTCTCCACGCTGCTGTCGAGATAGCCGAAGAGCCAGCCCTCCTGAAGTTCCGGGTAGGTCTCGTGGGGGATCGACGCCACCTCGTAGATCGTGTTGCCGAACTGATCCACGGCCG
This sequence comes from uncultured Gemmatimonadota bacterium, assembly GCA_951812955.1. Lineage (GTDB taxonomy): Bacteria > JAAXHH01 > JAAXHH01 > JAAXHH01 > JAAXHH01 > JAAXHH01. The sequence goes on from OX638340.1 coordinate 1,680,661, forward strand.
TGCTGAAATAGTGCTCGTCCACGGCGACCATGCTCAGCTGTCCACCGTATTGCCGGTCCGCATCCTTCAGCAGTTCGGAGTTTAACCCGGCGACGAACAACATGACCGAGTTGGGATCCCCGGCCACCTGGCTCAGGGCCTCATCGTAGCTGGCGAACCGCGTGTTGAACTCCCCGTACCTGGGATCCTGGAGGACGAATCCTTCCCAGGCCCTGTGGGTACCAGAACCGCGGGGACCGACGTACACGATATGGGTGTTCGGCTGGAGGTCCGAGACGCTTGCGATGCCCCCGCCCTCATTGACGATCAACTGCACGTACTCGGTGTACAGGGTGGACTGCAGCCCGACCAGTTGTTCCGCCGAAGCCGGGTTCTTCCTCAGGTAGGAGTTCAGAATGTCGCTTTGCACGAGCACCGCGTCGGCCTGGTTCTGGACCAGGTTGTTCAGGTTTTCTTCCGAACCGGCCGTCGTCTGGAGCATCACGTCGAAATCAGGCAGGTGAGACTGCAGGATCTGGCCGAATCGATGGTAGTTGCCGTTCTCCACCCCGGTGTTCACCGTGATGCGCGGCTGGTTCGGATCGGCGGTGGCCACGACTTCGGCGGCCAGGGCGATCGCCGGGGTCACCCCTGGCGGCAGGTATTCGGGATCTCTGGGCGTGCCTTCCAGCGTGGCGACCTGCTTGTCCAGTTCATCCAGCTTCGCGCGCAGTTCCGCGTTGTCCTCGGCCAGGCGTTCGGCCTCGCCGCGCCACTCCTTGTAACCCGGATCATTGGCGTGATGGTGGGCCATGGCGTAGTGACGGCGGCTGCTCATCATGTCCAGCATAGACCACATGAACAGGGCGTCCCACATCCCAAAGCTGGGATAGGACATGAAGGCGTATCCCGGCGTGCGCCAGCCCATGCCCCCGTAGTAGCTGTCCCGGCCGGCATAGTAATTGTCGTAGGAGGTGCGGTTCTGCGAGCCCCGTTGGTATATCCCGTTGTCCCGGTACGTGCTCGTGTTTGCGGCCGAGTTGGACGACCGGGCGAATCCGGACTGTCGCGACTGGTGGGTGTTCAGCGACCTGCGGGCCGTCTCGCTCTGTACCCGCCTGCCCATGACCGATGACCGGGCCGTGGCCCGTCCGGTCGAAGCGCCCGAGACCGCACCGCCGGCCCGGGTGGACCTGGCCGCGGTGGCCGTGGACCGCTGGGCGGACGTGCTTCGTGCCGGCGTGGCGGACTGGCCCGTTGTGCGGGCGGGTGTCTGCCGCGTGGCGGTGGTTGTACTTTTCCGTGAGAAAATGCTGCGGCGGCCGAATGAACTGCGGCGGTTCCAAAGCGACCGCGAACTGCGGAATCCACCGAAACCGCGGCGTGCGTAGGCTTCTTCAGGGCTGAACAGTCCGGTGATCTGCCGTATCGTTCGGTCCGCGTTATCCGCGCTTTCCACGGGTGGCACGGCATCGTCGATCGACCGCACACGGTCCGTCAATCCGGGACTGTTGCCACCCGGACTGATCTGCAGAAACCCGCCTGTCAGCACGAGCAAGCCGGCAATCATAAGCAGTTTTAATTTTCGAGACATGAGGTACTTCCCCTTTGTAGTCGATAGGATGGTTCGGATTCTGGCTTCCTAAAGATAAGGACTTCGCATCCTGCAGGCAAGTTGCAAACCTTTATGGAACCGGTGATCCGGTCGAATGTGTAGCCGTTTTGCCAGTCTGCGGTCCGCCGCGTACGATTTTCGGCGTGGCTCGGGCATGAAGATACCGAAGATACCATTGACCGGGTAGTCCGCCGGCCATACCATATCGGATCGCGTTTCAGACCAAGGCTAAATACCAAAGACGCCACATAGCAGACCGGTTCACCGATCCTGTAAAGGAAAGAACACGCATGCCCATCACGGAGGTCCGCGTTCGGCAGGTTGCCGTCCCGAGGATCTATGACACTTATTGCGCGGACCCCAAGCACTTGAAGGCTACCATCGACCACGGCCGGTCTACCTACCAGATCATCGAACTGAAGACCCATGATGGCCTGACCGGAATCGGCGAGGTCTCCGATATCGCGCCGCGGATGGACGCGCCTTCACCCGGATCATTGCAGGACATAGTGTCCAGCGTGCTGGAAGGCGGTGACCCTGCCGCGTGGCGCAACCTGCATGACCGGGCCGGGGAAGCGCTTCCCGGAGACCTGTACCCGGAACTCAGGCAGTTGATTCTCTTCGGTTTGGAAAGTTCATTGCTCGACCTGGTCGGCAAGGCGTACGGCATTCCTCTTTACGAGCTCCTGGGCGGACGATGCCGGCACGCCGCCGCTGTCTCGTGGGTAGCCTACCTGCGCGGCGACGCCGCCCTCGAAGATGAGCTGCAGGCGCTCGAGCTGGAGATGGCAGACCAGGTGGGATCGGGCATGAAGGCCTTCAAGCTCAAGGTGGGCGAGGACCACGAACGCGACCTGGAGAGGGTCCGGCTGGCACGGAGGATCGCGGGAGCCGGAGCGTACATCAAGGTGGATGCCAGCGGTTTCTGGGAAGAAGACGAGGCCCTGTCCAGGCTGCACGACATGGCGGAGGCCGGCGCCGACGCGTGCGAGACGCCGATTCGCGCGCTCTCGAGACCCATGTCGCGGGAGGATCCCGCCCGAATCGAATCAGAAGCGGACGGGATTGCCGAAGCGCTGGCAGGTGTCCGCGGCAGTTCCCCCATACCGATCATCGAGCATGTCGCCGATCTCGGAGATGTATTCCTGACGGCCCTGATCCGGCGTCGCGCCGTGGACATCGTCAACGTCGTTCCCTGCCAGGCCGGCGGGCTGCGCCGCGCCAAGCGACTGCTCCACGCCGCAGAGACCGCGGGCATGCCCGCATTGCTGGGCAGCACGATCGAATTGGGACCCGGAACGGCGGCGGCGGTACATCTCGCCGTTTCGTCGGCAAGCGTCAACGTGCCCTCGGACCTGGTGGGTCCCGGACTGCTCCAGGACGACGTGTGCACCACCCCATTCACCCTCGAAGGAGGTGAGCTTTCGCCTTTCAAGGGGCCGGGACTCGGCATCGAGCTGGATGAAGAGAAACTGGCGCGGTGGACGGGTTAAGATAATCCGGTGGGATTCACCAGGAACGTAGGCATCCTGCCACGTCCCGAAGAACGCTTAATGTCACCGGAAGTCCAAAGCCTCACCGCCTGAATCTGCCAGAACCGCCTCGCCCCATTTGCGATGCTTCCTCCACCAGTTTATCGAACGTCTTCATCGCGTCCGGCGAAAGCACACCCTTCAGGTTCGTCTTGAACTGCTTTTCGTTTTCCTCCAGTTGTTCACGCAGCCATTTCCAGTCTTCGGTCTTCCTGGCCTGTTCCAGCAGCGCGTCCTTCTGCGTTGATGCTTCCTTGACCATGGCGCGCAGTTGCAGCACCTGATCGTCGGTCGTATCCATGCGTATACTAAGCACGTGCCAGATCTGATCGACACGGAAGGTGTTCATCGCTTGCATTTGTTCCAACATGGCACTGTTCTGTCCCCGGCCGCCCATTCGGCCGAATCCGCCTCGCTGCGCGGCCGCGTCGTTGGCGATATAGGCAATCATCATCAGGCCGATTACGGCAAGGTGAAGACGGTATTTCATGCTATGACTCCCTTCAATTAGATGCCGCGGTCGGACTGGGGATCCTTCCGCGGCGGGTTCTCGCTCCAATAACCAGCGGTCAGCTAACAATTGAACGGTGAACTTTCATTCTAACGGTGGACTTTCATTCTAACGGTGGACTTCACTTAACGCCGGTCGCGGAATGATTCACGGCCTCCCCGGCGTCCGCGCATCCCGGAATCCCGGCGTCCGTCGCGCCGGTCGCGGAATGATTCGCGCAGCTCTTCCTGCTGTTCCGGTGTCAGCACGTTCTTGACCTCGGCGCGGAAGACGGCGCCTCGCTCGAACACGCTGCCCTGCGCCCTGGACACGGCCGCGGCCAGCTCTTTCACTTTTTCCAGGTCCGGGCTGGTCTCGCCCATCAACTCGTTCAGATCAATCCGTGCGAGCCTCGAATCGGCGCGAAGCTGGACCATGTCCCGTGCATACGCTGAACGCAGCGTGCTGATCTGTTCCTGTTGCTCGTCTGTGAGTTCGATATTGTTCAATGCCCTGCGGGACAGGTCGTTCCCGCGCGACCGGTCGTTCCCGCGGGACCTGCCGGTACGTGCTGCGTCGTTATCGGCAAGATTGTGGTCCAGGGCGTCGGCGAACTCTCCCGCTGATCCTGATTCCGCGAACTCGGCAATTAGCTCGAATTCGGATTCTGCCTCGTGCTCCGCGCCCGCCGTGGCGGCTTCGTGATGGCCGCCGCCCTCATTATGACTGATCTTTCCCGCAGCATCGAAAGCCCAGGCCAGAACGGCCACGGACAGCGTGCCTGCGAAGATTCCTGTAATCATCTTTTTCATGCTGTAGCTCCTTTCGAAATACACCCTGACTGAAATGGTCGCGATCTCCGGAGACCGTTTTCGTGCTTCTCTACATGATTAGACTGGAATCGACGGAGTTTTATTCCCTTTTTCTTTCGATTGCCTTTTCTTCTCATCTCCTATACCGGGCCCGGCATCCACAGCCGATCCCCAAGCCCGTTCCGGCGGCTCGAAGTTTTAATCGCCGTTGTTTCTCCGGTGCTCATCCGTCCGATCGTTCTCGTGGCTGCCGGATCCGTTACGTCCACCCGGCCTGTTGCGCTCCCGGCGCAAGTCGGGACCACCTTCCCGGCGGAACTCACGGGCGCGTTCGCGGCGCTGGCGGATACTCTTTATCCGCTCCAGCTGCCTTTCGGTGAGGATGGGTTCCAGGTCCCGATGCAACGAATCGACCAGGGTCTGCATCTCGCGCCGGTGACGCATGTAATTCTCCCGGAATCCCGGTTCGTGTTCACCCACCACTTCCCTGATCCTTCGTATCTGCTCCTGGTCCGGACGCACCATTCTGACCCAGCGATCCACGAAGCGTTCCCGGGTCATCTGGGGCGGCGGCTGCAGGCGGTCCCGGGCGAAGGCGCCCAGGATCAACGCACCGCATACCATGCCGATGATCAGCGTGGCCAGCAGAATGGCCGCGGTCTTCAAGTGGATGTTCATAATGCGCCCTCCGTTTCCAGTGCGATCCGCGCGTCATAGAGGTCTTCAGGGTACAGTTCCTCGGTCAGGCCGAAGGAAGCCGTGAAGGAGACGTTTCCGGTCGTGGCCAGGTTGTAGGTCAACAGCAGCATAGCGGCGATGGACGCGGCCACCGCCATTCTACGGAACATGAGGGACAACGCAGTCTGGAAATCATGCGTTGCTTCGGCGGTGGAATTCGACACCGGACCGGCCGCGGACTCCGTCGCCAGACGCTCCATGACCCGGTCGGTGAAGCCCGCCTGGAACGCCGGCGACTCCTGGCCTTCGACGAGACCGCGCAGGTGCATCAATCGTTCGTATTCTTCCCGAAGGCCCTGGTCGCGCAGGAGCGCCGCGTCCAGGCGGCTTCGTTCACCGGGCGTCAGGGACGTATCGAGCGACCGGTACAGCAGGTCCAGCTCAGACCGTTTCATGGACAAGCTCCCTGTTGGAGTACAGAAGTAATCGTTTCAGCTTCTCCTGGGACCGCCTCAGACGGGAAAGGACCGTCCCGACGGGAATCCCCAGGATCTCGGCGGTTTCTTTCGTGGAATAGCCTTCCATCAGCCGGAGTACGATAACGGAACGGAATTCCGGTTTCAGTTCCTGCAGCGCCTGTTGAATCCGGTCGGCCGTGTCGTCGTATTCGGCGCTGGCCCGGGGGTCCGCATAATCCGCCTCCGGTTCGTTGCGGTCCCTGCCTGGCACGGCGAGGGGTACAATGATCGATCGGCGGCGACGTTTTCTGAGTTCGGAAATCGCCAGGTTGACGGCGATGCGAGTCAGGTAGGTGCCGACCGACGCCTGACCGCGGAACCCCCGGAGGCCGCGGTAAAAACGGATGAAGGTCTCCTGCCCCACGTCCTCCGCATCGGCGGTGTTCCCGAGCATGCGGATGACGACGGACGCCACGCGGTCCTTGTGACGTTCCACCAGTTCCCGGAAGGCATCTTCGCTTCCGTCGCGGGCGGCGTCGACCAATGCGGCGTCTTTCAAGGCGTCTTCCCTCATCCCGTCTCCCTCGAATAACCGTTTTCCGGTCAAGTCCGATTCCGCTGCCTACTGATTAGACCCCGCCGGCGCCGATTTTATTCCCACAAAATCGAGAACCCATGTTATTTCTATTGCAAAGAACCTGGCCGTACTTACCGGTATGTTCATAGTCGCGTTGTGAAAGGAGGCTTCTGGTGCGGGGCGTATGTCTAGCAATCGCGTGGCTGTTCTCGCCGCTGTTGGCCGAAGGTCAGGCAAATGCCCGGTTAGGCGGTGGACCCGGCATGCCTGTCGGCGACCTGTCGGACGGTACAGAAGCTGCAGGCTCTTCATTTCTGGTCGGCGTGGCTATTCCTGTCGACGTTGGTTACTTCCTGCTGCTTGAGGGTCATCACAGTCGTTTCGGAATTAACGAGGAGGAGCTTCCAGATACGAATGAGCGGGTGAATCCAGATGCCGACATAAAGCTGACGGGCGGCAACGTGGGACTGCTGATTCAGGGCGTGGCGGATCCCGTGGGATTCTATGGCCACGGGGGCGTGGGATGGGCCAGAGGTACGGGTAATGGCGAACGCTCTAACGAGGGTGAAGACGCGCGCTTTAATTCGGGCGATAACTCGTTCATGTTTGTATTTGGTCTCGGGGTCAACTTGACGGTCAGCGACCACGTGAGGCTGTCACTGGAGGCCAGGTACAACCATGCGTTCGATGTGTTCGATGAAAGTGCCCGGTGGATACCCGTTACCGCCTCCGTGGTGATTCAACTGTAGCCCTGGGATGTCAAAGATAATGAAACACAGGAGCCATCTTTAAATATATTGACTTTGAATGGACGAATCATCACAGTTGGAGACAGTTTCCCGTTCGCGGAATACACCCTGACAAGCGTGGTATAATGGCTTTCGATCACATGGATCAACGGCGGATCATGGGGCATTTCGCGACCGGCGTGACCGTCGTAACCACCTGGCATGAAAATAAACCCCAGGGCATGACCGCAAACGCGGTGGCTTCGCTTTCTCTTGACCCTCCACTCGTCCTCGTATCGGTGGACGTCAAGGCCCAGATGAACGGCTGTCTCAAGGAAAGCAACTGCTTCGCCGTCAACATACTGACAGAGGCACAGGAAGCATGGTCCGTACGATTCGCTAAACACGGTCCGAAGGATTTCTCAGACATCGATTACCGTACCGAAACCACAGGCTCCCCCGTTCTCGAGCAGGCACTGGCCTATGTCGACTGCAGGGTCAAGGATATACTGCCGGGGGGGGACCACGACATCTTCATCGGCGAGATTGTAGCGGGAGGCGCCCGGGAAGGGCGCCCGCTGGTCTTCTACGGCGGTCAGTACGGCAGTCTTTCCGGCTGAAACGCAACTGCTACTGTTCCGCCGACCCGTTTAATCCGGAGCGTTCATGCAATACGGTTTCATCATCGACAACAGGAAATGTATCGGGTGCCACGCCTGCACCGTCGCGTGCAAGGCCGAGCACGAGGTGCCCCTCGGCGTCAACCGGACCTGGGTGAAATACATCGAGAAGGGGACCTATCCGAACACGACCAGGCATTTCTCGGTCATGCGGTGCAATCACTGCGAGGACGCCCCCTGCGTGGAGATCTGCCCGGTGACGGCGCTGTATACGCGGAAAGACGGCATCGTGGATTTCGATCCACGCAGATGCATCGGATGCAAGGGCTGCATGCAGGCCTGCCCGTACGACGCGCTCTACATCGACCCGGACACCCATACGGCGGCAAAGTGCAACTACTGCGCCCATCGGGTGGATATCGGCCTCGAACCCGCCTGCGTGAACGTCTGCCCTGAACACGCCATCATATCCGGCGACATGGACGATGATTCCACGGAGATCGCCCAGTTGCTCGCGAAGGAACAGGTGACGGTCCGCAAGGTGGAAAAGGACACGAAACCCCGCCTGTACTATATCGACGGCGACGAAGCCTCGTTGACGCCCGGGGAAACCGCGACGTCCGACAATTACATGTGGAGCTCACAATCGGACGGCGTGGGCCACTTCGCAAGATACATCGAGGAAAGGACCGCCCGCGCGAATCCGGAGGACATGGTCAGACAGCTTGGTGGGGAGAACCAGGGCGGACAGGTTGGCGGCGGGCAAGATGGCGCCGGCGTACGCGGCGAACAAGATAGCGACAAAGATGAGAGATCCGGCAAAGGCGCCGCGGCGCGCAGGGTCTACGACGCGCCGGACAAGGGCGTGCTGTGGGGAAACGACGTAGCCGCATACGTTTGGACCAAGGCCATCTCGGCGGGTGCTTTCCTCCTTCCCTTCGCGGCCTCGGTCCTGGGCATGACGATAGATCCTTTTCTTTCCTGGTTCGGAAGTACCATCGCCCTGACCTTTCTCCTGGCCACGACGATCCTCCTGGTGAGCGATCTGACCCAGCCCAGACGATTTCTCTATGTACTGCTCCGTCCTCAGTGGAAATCCTGGCTCGTGCTCGGAGGCTACGCGTTGACCCTCTACGGGCTGGCGCTCACGCTGTGGGCCGTGGCAATGTGGACCGGCCGAACCGGGGCTGCCGAAATCATCGGCTGGATCGCGGCCGTACTGGCGGTCCTTACGGCTGTATATACGGCCTTTCTATTCGCCCAGGCCAAAGGACGGGATTTCTGGCAAAGCCCCACGCTCGTCCTGCACATGCTGCTCCACGCGGTGCTCGCCGGCGCGGGGGTTTTCGCTATCGCGCTTCTGTTCAGTGCGTCGGGCGAAGCGTGGACCGCCTTCGTCCGGAATACGCTGATCGTCGCCATCATCCTGAACCTGCTCGTAATCGCATCTGAAATGCTGACCCCCCATCCGACCGCCGACGCGCGGAAAGCCGTGCAGGCCATCGTCCGCGGCCGGTACCGGGGGTATTTCTGGATCCTGGGCATCGCCCTGGGCAACATAGCGCCCGTCGTACTGGCCTGGGCCGGTGGCGAAACGATGCTCGCCGCGGCCGGCGTGGGCGTGCTGATCGGCCTGTACGCGACCGAGTACGTCTGGGTCAGGGCGCCGCAGGACATACCGCTGAGTTGAGTAGGACTTACCGCTGAGTTAAGAAGGACATAGCACCGAGCTGACATAAACGCTGCCTGGCCCGTTCCGGGAATCGGCACGGCCGGAAACTGCCCCGGGTTCGACGACATTCCACTGCCGCGGGCTCGACGACACAATGAAGGAAGACACAGCAGACAGGAATCACCAACATGTCCATACGCCATAAACCGGGACTGATCGAATCGCTGGCCGAGAAAGTCGGCCTGATTCCCAACCTGCACGAAGAGGACGGACCGGATCTGCCCAGTCTCACCGAAGGCGGCGCGCTCACGGACTATCCGCCCCCTGACCAGTGGGACGACTGGGTGGAGTACGAGGCGCAGGACTGGCCGAAACAACAGGCCAAACACTACATGGTGGTGCCGACGGCCTGCTTCAACTGCGAGGCCGGGTGCGGACTCCTCAGCTACGTCGACAAGGAGACGATGGAAGTCCGCAAGTTCGAGGGGAACCCCTACCATCCCGCCAGCCGGGGACGCAATTGCGCCAAGGGTCCAGCGACCATAAACCAGATCCGTGACACGGACCGCATACTATACCCCATGCGCCGGTCCGGCGCCCGGGGAAGCGGGGAGTGGGAGCAGGTGTCCTGGGATACGGTGCTGGACGACATCGCGGCCCGGATACGGGAGCGGCTGCAACAGGGCGCGAACAACGAAATCGCCTATCACGTGGGCCGGCCCGGGGCCGAAGGCTACATCGACCGCGTGCTCAAGGCCTGGGGCGTCGACGGGCACAACAGCCACACCAACATCTGCTCGTCGGGCGCCCGCTTCGGCTACGCCCTATGGCATTTCTTCGACCGGCCGTCGCCCGACCACGCCAATGCGCGGTTTATCCTGCTGATCAGCGCTCACCTGGAATCGGGGCACTACTTCAATCCCCACGCACAGCGGATCATCGAGGGCATGATGAACGGCGCGAAGCTTGCCGTCATGGACCCGAGACTGTCCAATACGGCCAGCATGGCCGACCACTGGTTGCCCACCTATCCCGGCAGCGAGGCCGCGGTATTGCTGGCCATGGCCAACGTCATCCTGCAGGACGGCCTTTACGATGCGGAGTTCATGAAGACGTGGGTGAACTGGCAGACCTACCTGGAGAAGGAACACCCGGAAGCACCGCGCACCTTCGATCGGTTCATCGAAGCGCTCAAGTCGGTCTACAGCGAGTACACGCCCGAGTTCGCCGAACAGGAGAGCGGCGTGCCGGCTGCCCAGATTGCCGAGATCGGCCGCGAGATCGGCCGGGCGGGATCGCGGTTCGCCACCCACAACTGGCGCAGCGCGGGTAGCGGAAACGCCGGCGGCTGGGCCGTGGCCCGCTGCCTCCACTTCCTGAACGTACTCACCGGCAGCGTGGGCACGGAGGGTGGGACCTCGCCGAGCGGGTGGAACAAGTTCAAACCCAACGTATTCGACCATCCCCCGGATCAGAAGTTTTGGAACGAACTGCATTTCCCGAAGGAATACCCCCTCTCCCACTACGAGATGAGTTTTCTCCTCCCCCATTTCCTGAAAGAAGGACGGGGGAAGCTGGCTGTCTACTTCACCCGGGTGTTCAATCCCGTGTGGACGTACCCGGACGGGTTTACCTGGGTCGAAGCGCTCCGCGATGAGGAGAAGGTCGGGCTGCACGCGGCCCTGACGCCTACGTGGAACGAGACCGCCTTTTTCGCCGACTACGTACTGCCCATGGGCCACGCCAGCGAACGCCACGACATTATCAGCTACGAGACCCACTCGGGCACCTGGATCGGTTTCCGCCAGCCCGTCCTGCGCGAGGCCCGGCGTCGCATGGGCGACCCGGTGGATTTCACCTACGAGGCGAACCCCGGCGAGGTATGGGAAGAGGACGAGTTCTGGATCGAGCTGTCCTGGCGCATCGATCCCGACGGCAGCCTGGGGATCAGGGACCACTTCATCTCGCCGTACAGGCCGGGTGAGAAAATCACCATCGACGAATACTACCGGTACATCTTCGACAACGTGGACGGACTGCCCGAGGCCGCCGCGAAAGAGGATCTTTCAACTCTGGATTACATGCGAAAGTACGGCGCCTTCGAGGTGGAGAAGACGGCCTACGCGAAACATCTCAAGACACTGGACGACGAGGCCGTCGCGGGCGCTAAGGTCGATCCGGAGACCAATGCCCTGGTCGCAGGCGGCAAGACCGTGGGCGTGATGGTGGACGGCGCGCCGCGGGCGGGCTTCCCCACGCCGTCTCTGAAGCAGGAGTTCTATTCCCAGACCATGGTGGACTGGGGCTGGCCGGAGTACGCCATACCCACCTACATCAAGAGCCACGTGCATCCCGACGAACTCGACCGTGAGAACGGCGAGTACCCGCTGGTGCCCACCTTCAGGCTGCCCACACTGATCCACTCGCGGTCCGGCAACGCCAAGTGGCTCAACGAGATCTCCAACCGCAATCCCGTGTGGATGCACCGGCGGGACGCCGAAAAGATGGGCATTGGCACGGACGACCTGGTCCGGGTGACCACCGAAATCGGCCATTTCGTCGACCGCGTCTGGGTCACCGAGTCCATGAAACCCGGAGTCGTCGCCTGCTCCCACCATCTCGGGCGCTGGCGGCGCAAACAGGACGCGGACGGAAACCGCTGGTCGGTGAACCTGGTGGATATCCAGGAAGAGGACGGCGGGAAGTGGCGCATGCGTGTGATGGACGGAATCAGACCCTATGAAAGCGCAGACCGCGACTCCTCGCGCATCTTCTGGCGGGACGGCGGCGTGCACCAGAACATCACCTTCCCCGTGCACCCAGATCCCGTGAGCGGCATGCACTGCTGGCACCAGAAGGTCAAAGTGGAAAAGGCCCGCGAAGAGGACGCCTACGGGGACGTGATGGTGGATACGGAGAAGTCCTTCGAAGTCTACCGCGCATGGCTGGACCAGACCCGGCCCGCGCCAGGTCCGGGCGGCCTGCGCCGTCCCCTCTGGTTCAACCGACCCCTGCGTCCGGCCGAAGAGACCTTCTACCTGCCTGAATAGTTCAGACCGTATCTCCCCGCAGGATGTCCCGGACGGCGGAGCACACCGCCTCGTCGGCATCCGGCATGGCACCGGTGCGCGACGCCACCCAGGCGCCGAGCCGGTTGGCGGCTTCGCTGACGCGTGCAAGCGGCACGCCACGCAGGAGGCCAGTTGCCAAAACCGCGGTGAAGGCGTCTCCGGCTCCGATGGTATCGACTACGTCCGCCGGGACACCCGGGTGGCCCACGGTCTCAGACGAGGTAACCAGCAGGCTGCCTTCGGAGCCACGGGTGACGCAGACCAGATCCAGTTCGTAGGCCTTCAGCAACCGCCGGGCCATGGACTCGAGACCGGCATCCCCGAGGTCCAGCAGGGGACAGACGGTGCGCAGTTCTTCGTCGTTCAGCTTGACTGCGTGAGCACGCTGGAAAGAATCGTGCAGCAGGGCCGGAGAGTAACGGTCCTGCCTGAGGTTCACGTCGAAGAGCCGCAGGGCGGAGGGCCGCAGGGCGTCGAGAAACGCCGTGACGGCGGCGGTCGATTCCGCTTCATGCCGGGACACCGTCCCGAAGCATACGGCGTCCGAACGCGCGGCCAGCGCGGACCATTCGGGCGTCCACGCCATGTGCTCCCAGGCGACGACGCCGTTGATCGTGAAATCCGGCTGTCCGTCCGCCCCAATAGTTACGCCGACCGTCCCGGTGGGATGGGCGTCGTCCCGCTGAATCGCTGCGGTGGACAGCCCCTTGCCGGTAATGCGGTTCACGGCTTCGTTGCCGAGGTCATCCTGTCCGACCCGGCTCGCGACGATCCCCTCTTCGCCCAGGAGTGACGCGAAATAGGCGAAGTTCGCCGGGGCGCCGCCGAGTTGGGAACCCGACGGCAGCAAGTCCCACAGCAGTTCGCCCAGGCCGACGATAACGTAGCGGTCTTTTATTTTAGTTCCACCTCGATCGTGCCCAGCGTCGTGTAGCTCATCACGGACTTGCTGCCGGCGCCCGCGCGGGGCGGCGGGAAGACCGTGCCGGTGATTACCACGTCTCCTGCCCGGAGATATTCGTCGCTGTAGGTAGTCAACTCGTTGGCCAGCCAGGTCAGCGCTTCGAGGGGGTCGACGCCCATATTCATGGTGGCCAGCGCAGAGGCCCTTTCCTCGCCGTCGATCTCTACGGTCGCGGTTTCCTTCGTGAAATCCATCTCGGCGAGGGGCACGCGCGTCTCGCCCAGGATGATGCCTACGTGAAAGACATTGCCTGTGACATCATGGTCACGTGTGGACGGGTTTTCCTCGGAGCCACTGGTCCAGGAGGAAAGCAGCTCGATCACGCCACCGACCGCAGAGACCGCACTGCCGACCTGCTCCCGGGTAAGATCGGGACCGGGCAGGTCCTCGCCGATCCAGAAGGCGAATTCGCCTTCCACGACCGCCGAGTCCGCTACGAAGGACGCCGCTTCCACGGGCGTTCCGGGCTCAAACACGTTAGACGCCATGATATGGCCGTATATGGGGTCCAGCGTGGCCGGGTCCTCGGGCATGCGTGAAAAGCCGATCTTCCAGCCGACCCGTTCTTCGGTCTTGAGCTTCTCGGCCAGGATGTCCGCCTGGATGTCGTAGGCGGTCTGGCGGTCCAGATCGGGGAAATTTACCGCCATGGCCTCGGTATTGATCTTCTTCCCTTCGGCCTCCAACAGGTGAGCTACGATGGCGGCCCGGTCGGAGTCTGGCGAGAGGGTGGTGGTGAGGGACTCGGAGGCGGGTGCGGTTTCAGCGTCGGCCGCGGATTCGGACTCGGCTGGAGGCGCTGCCGTTTCCTCTTCTGTAGTCGCACACGCCATGCAGACCGACAACATGGTCACCAACGCGCCACCCGCGAGTATTGCCGACAGATTCCGGTACATAATGACTCCTGTGAAAGTGTGTATATCCGTCAGTGTTACTGAAAAAGTCCCATGATTGAAAATACCAGGACGAGGAGGAATGCAGCCGTCAACACCCAGGTCAACCACCTTTTACCGGGTTGACGAACCCAGTAGAATACGAGCACGGACAGGGTCAGCGCCTGGGCGAATGTCTCGATACTGCCGCCACCGAACTGAGCGCTTAACGGGATCGTTGTATAGATCAGACCTTCTATGGAACCCGGTGACGGACCAAAGGTACTCAACATGCCGATCACCACCAAAACCACCCACATGGTCAGCCAGCCGTATTCCCGACCGAAATACTCAAGGCGCAACAGGTAGAATACGACACCGAACAATACCCCACGTACGGGCTGAAAAAGTGGTCCGGCCAGTAACAAAGGATCGTCCATACGCCGCATGTAGACGTTGAAGACCGGTTCGTCCCAGAGCGCCCTGTAGTCGAAAAACGCAAATGCCAGCGCACCCGCGGCAAAGTACGTCACGGTGTGAACTACAGTGGTTTTCGTGACGATACCCGCCAGAGTCAGATGAGAGGCATGAACCATTTTCGCTCCTGAAGCACCTACGGACACGATGACGGCGGTACTTGCGGGTACTATGGCGACAATATCTGGAGTTTAACCATAACATACCGGCTGTCAAGTCTTTACCCTTGATTCACCGCGGTCCTGAAGGTACTATTTCACCCATAGAATCCCTATTGCCACGACGCGGCACGGAACAGCCGCATGCCACCCAAGGGAGCGATCCATGACCACTGACGACCGCCTCGTATCTCTGCTCCAGGAACTCGTGTACGCCCGGGGACCTTCAGGCCAGGAGGACGAGGTCCGGACGGTCTGTGAACGGGAACTGCAAACTCTTTGCGACGAGACCCGGGTCGACGCCGCCGGCAACGTCATCGGCCTGATGAAGGGTCTAAAGGCGGACGCCCCGGTAATCCGTGTGATGGCGCACCTGGACGAACTGGCCCTGGTCGTCAAGCGCGTCAACGAGGACGGAACCCTCCGGGTCAATCCACTCGGAGGCATCTACCCGGCGAACTACGGGCAGGGACCTGTCGAGATCCTGGCGGACAGCGGCATCCTTCCCGGCGTGCTCTCTGTCGGACCGCAGCATACAACGGCCGATTCCGCCCGGATCTGGGAGACCAAGATCAAGGGCGGCAACGTGGCCATGGATTGGAATCACGTGTACGTGTTCACGCGCATGACGCCGGCGCAGCTGCGGGAAGCGGGCGTGCACGCCGGCACCCGCGTGGTCATCGCCCGGTCACGGCGAGCATTCCTGGAAGTCGAAGACTGCATCGGCGGGTATTTCATGGACAATCGGGCGGCCATCGCCATCGCCATCGGCGCGGCCGCGCGTATGAGGGACCAGGGCGTCCGGCCCGCTGGCGACGCCTACCTGGTGATGACCACCTGCGAGGAGATCGGCGGCCACGGCGCCGCGTACGCCGCGCGGACCCTGCCCGGCGACGTGTCCCTGGCCGTGGATTCAGGACCGGCCTGCGAAGAATACGGGGTGGCCCTTTCCGACGACCCCGTCGTAGTATACGGCGACGCCGGGGGACTCTACGACAAGTCCGTCGCGGACCGCCTGCTGGCATGCGGGCGGGAACTGGGCATGGACCCCCAGTGCGCGTACTGGCAGAGCTACGCCTCCGACGCGTCCATGGCGAAGTCCGTGGGCCAGACGCCCCGGGCCGGCCTGCTCTGCATCCCCACGGAGAACACCCACGGATACGAGATCATACCCCGCAACGGGTTGAACCGGTGCGTCGCCCTGCTGGCGGCCTACCTTGAAAAACCGGAGTAGCCGAGAGGAGCGGAGGACCTTCATGTCCCTGAAAGTCACCAACGTGGAAAGATTCACCGTCACCGTGCCCTTCACGCAGGGTCAACGGCCCATGGCCGAGCGAACGGTATACAACTGGTCCGTCTTCGAACTGTGCAAGGTCTCAACCGACGCCGGGCTCGTGGGCTGGGGCGAGACCATCGTCCATTACATCCATGCGCGGGTGACCGACCGGAGCGTGGAACGCGTCATGGGAAAGAGCCCTGCGGACTTCATGCAGGACGATACGATTGGCGCCGGGCTGCAGATGGCCCTGTACGACGTGGTGGGCAAAGCGCTCGAGGTGCCCTGCCACAAGCTCCTGGGCAACAAGGTGCGTGACTGGGTGCCCATTTCCTGGTGGTCCAACGAAGGGCCTCCAGACGACTGGGTCCGACAGGCGCGGGACGCTGTAGACAACGGGTACACCACCATCAAGCTCAAACAGCGGCCCTGGCATGACATCAACGAACAGATGGAGGCGATCGACGCATCCGTGCCGCGCCACTTCCGGGTGGATCTCGACGCCAACGGTTCCATGCACAACGCGGCGGCGGCCATGCCCGTCATGCGCGGCCTGGAGCGATTCGACATCGTGGCCATGTTCGAGACGCCCATACCGCAGACCGACATCCTGGGGAACCGCCAGCTCCGGCAGGTCATCAACCGTCCCATCGCCATGCATTTCGGCTCGCCGCCCTACACCACGGTGGTCCGCGAAGCGGTATGTGACGGTTTCGTCGTCGGTGGAGGCGCCTCGCGGGTGATGTACCAGGGGATTCTCAGCGCGGAAGCCAACATGCCCTTCTGGCTCCAGATGGTCGGCAACGGACTTACCACCACGTGGGCCGCCCATCTCGGCGCCGTGCTCACCCACGCCACCTGGCCCGCCATCACCTGTATCAACCTGTACCGCCACCACCTGCTCAAAAGTCCCATCGAAGTCGTGGGCGGCTTCCACCGCGTGCCCGACGGACCGGGTCTGGGCGTGGAAGTGGACGAAGAGGCCATGCACGGCTTCCTCGTTCCAAACGACGTGATGCGGCCATTCCACGACCGGGACGAGCCGTACGACTTCCCGAGGCCCCGGTTTATCCGCACGGCGGTGTTTCCGGATGGGCGCCGCGTCCATTTTGGGAATATCCGCCACGGGTGGGAACTGGAGGCCTACACGCCCGGCGTACGCACGGAATACTGGCGGGAAGACGGCACCGAAGGTTTCGAAGACCTCTGGAGCCGTACGCAGGAACGGCCCGTATCCGAGGGATGAACGACCGGGGTGGTCGGACGAACGACCGGGGTGGTCGGACGAACGACCGGGGTGGTCGGACGAACGACCGGGGTGGTCGGACGAACGACCGGGGTGGTCGGACGAACGACCGGGGAGGTCGGACCAAACGACCGGGGAGGCCGGACCGAGCGACCGGGGAGGCCGGACCAGACCGCATGGTGAGAACGGTGCCACGTTGACACGTAACCAGGGATCGGTAAACTGCCGGCAAGACGGGCATTTCTTAAAAATTCGTATAAGGAAGACCAGGTAACCGGAGCAGAACCATGAGACTGGAAGACAAGACTGCGATCGTAACCGGCGCGGCATCGGGCATTGGACGAGGCACCGCGGAGATGATGGCGCGGGAAGGCGCCCGGGTAGTGGCCGTGGACATCAACGAAGTGGGACTGGAACAGACGGTCGAATCGATCCGCCTGGAAGGCTGGGCGGCCACGGCCTGCGTCGCAGACGTGGGGCGGGACGATCAGGTTCGACGCATGATTCAGTGCGCGGTCGACACCTATGGCGGACTGCAGATCCTGCACAACAACGCCTACTGGCACGCGCCCGGTCCGGTCTGCGACCTCCCGGAAGCCGACTGGGACCGGACGCTGAACGTCTGCCTGAAGGCTATCTACCTGGGCAGCAGGCACGCCATTCCGGTCATGAAAGATTCGGGCGGCGGCGCGATCGTAAACACGGCGTCTGTGCACAGTCTGGTTGGTTTCCGGGACTACGCCGCCTACGACGCGGCCAAGGGCGGGGTGATCGGGATCACGCGCTCCGTGGCCGTGGACTACGGGCCCGAGATCCGAAGCAACGCGGTGCTGCCCGGCGCCATCCTGACGCATGCCTGGGACGGTCTCGACGAAGCGATTCAACGGCCCTATATCGACCGGCCTCCCATGAAACGGCTGGGACTGCCGGAAGACATCGCCTCAGCCGTGGTGTTTCTCGCCTCCGACGAGGCGTCCTTCATCACCGGCGCCAGCCTCGTGGTCGACGGCGGCCTGACCATCGTCGGCGACGCGTAACCTTTCCCGGCTGGAGCGTGCGATGTATATGAAGTTCAACACTTTCTTGCGGGATATGCATGGCCTGTTTCGACTGAATAGTGAGTTGGAATGGTGTCTGAACCCTTACGTGAGCTGCGTAACCGCGAGGAACGTGACCCGCCGTGCCGTCGTCCCTCGCAATGCGCCATGTGATTCCGCCACAGTCCCTGAAAGAACATGAGCGTATCCGAATCATCGAAACCTGAACTTCAGGATCCCGTACCCGCCATCCATCCGTCCGCGGGAAGCGTGAACCGAGTCTGGCTGCTGGCCTATCCGATCATCCTGGCCAACATGTCCGAGACCCTTCTGGGCGTGGTCGACACTTACATGGTCGGCCAGCTCGGCGTGGCTGAGATCGGCGCCGTGGGTCTCGGGTCCATGCTCGCGTGGCTCTTCTACCTGCCGGTCCTGGGTCTGGCGATGGGGTTGAATACCTTCGTCGCCCAGAGCTACGGCGCCGGAAACCGGAAGGAATGCGGGTACATGACCTGGCAGGGGCTGTACATGGCCGTGGCAAGCGGCTTATTGATCCTGCTCGTCATCCCCTTCGTACCGCTTCTGTTCGATATCGCGGGACCTTCCGCAGAAGTTCGACGCCTGGGTGTCACCTACCTGCAGTGGCGCCTGATCGACGGCCCGGCCTTCATGGTCGCCATGACGGCCGCCAGCTTCTTCCGCGGTATCGGCGATACGAAAACGCCGATGAAGATCGGCATAACCATCAATATCATCAACGTCATCCTGAATTACGGACTGATCTACGGCAATTTCGGCCTGCCCCGCCTCGAAGTGCAGGGATCGGCCATCGGATCGGCGCTGGCCGGCATGCTGGGCGGAGGGATTTACCTCGTCCTGTTCCTGTCCAGACGACTGCATCCTTACGCCAACCGGACCGTTCCCCGGCCCCGGTGGCTGGACCAGGTCCGGCTTTTAAAGGTTGGCGCGCCGATCGGCCTGCAACGGTTCCTCGATATCGGCAGCTTCGTGATATTCGCCGCCTTCATCGGCAGATTGGGAAATGCCCAGCTGGCCGCGAACCAGATCGCCATCCAGCTGATGTCCATCTCGTACATGATCGGCCTGGGTATCGGCATGGCCGCTTCCACGCTCGTGGGCCAGTATATCGGCGCGAAACGCATCGAACTGGCCGAGCGCAGCGCATACAGCGCCTTGAAACTGGCCATGGGCATCATGGTTTTCATCGGCCTGTGCTTCCTGTTGTTCCCCGAGCCGCTCGTTTCACTTTTTAACGGCGACCCGGCCGTCATACGCTACGGAAGGCAGGGACTCTTGTTCGCGGCGCTCTTCCAGGCCTTCGACGCCCTCGCCGTCATATACATCGGCGCTCTTCGCGGCGCCGGCGACACCCGGTGGTCCGCCGTGGCCGCCTTCATAGGTGCATGGGTCATCTTCCTGCCAATGACCTACCTGTTCGCCTTCACGATGGGTCTGGATTTCTGGGGGGCCTGGCTGAGTGCGACGATCTATATCTGTCTCCTCGGCATTGCCTGCGTTTACCGGTTCCGGCAGGGTGTATGGAAGCGGATGGTCATATAGCAGAGCGTTTTTCAAATGCCGTTTTTCAACAAGGGAATGGAGTGCCAAGTGTCCAATAAGAAGAAATGCCTGATGATCGGCGCCGGCGGCATGGCCGGCGGTTGGATTCGCAGTTTCTACCCGCGGTTCAAGGACCGGCACGAGATCGTCGCACTGGTGGATATCAACGCGGATATTCTCCACGACGCGGGGGATTTCCTGGGGCTTCCCCGGAGTCACAGGTACACGGACATGGAGAGCGCTTTCGGGGAGGTGGACGCGGACTACTGCACAATCGTCATTCCCCCGGCCGTTCACCGGGACGCCGTGATGCTGGCGGTGGAGCATAAGCTGGACATCCTGAGTGAAAAACCGATTGCCGACACGTGGTCCGCATGCGTAGATATATACAGGGCGGTAATGGATGCCGGCCTGAAGATGCACGTGATTCAAAACTACCGCTATTCCAGCCGCATGCTGACGATGCGGCAGGTATTGCGAGACGGAGCGCTTGGACGGATCAACTACATCCAGGGCCGATTTGCCGCGGACTACCGGGAATACGGCGCCTGGGGCGCCTTCCGCTACGAAATACCGCACACCCTGCTCGTGGAAGGCGCCGTGCATCACTTTGACATGATGCGGAATCTTTCGGGGGGAGACTGCAAGACGATCGCCGGTTGGGAGTGGAACCGGCCGTGGAGCACCTTCCAGGGGGATTGCTGCGCCATGTACGTGATGGATATGACCAACGGGGTGAAGGCGGCCTACGAGGGGTCGTGCCTGGGCGCCGCCGAACAGAACAGCTGGCACGGGGAGTACTACCGGGCGGAATGCGAAGAGGGTGCCGTCGCCATTGGAAGCGACGGGGTCACGCGCATGTATAGACATACGCCCGGAAAGGGTATGTGCGTCGAAGACGTCAGCCCCGTCGTTCCCGAATACGACGGACACCAATGGCAGATCAACGAGTTTCTCGACTGGATCGACGGGGGACCCGCACCCGATACATGCCTGGAGCACAACATCCGGAGCGTGGCCATGGTCTTCGCCGCCATCGAAGCTTCGAAGACAGGAGAGTCGATCGACGTGGAGGAAATGGTCGGGCAGGTCGTAAACACCGCTTGAAGGAGAGAACGGGAACTGCCTGAAGGAGAAAACGGGAACTGCCGTTGACGGGGAGAAAGTGATTGGACCGGTGACGGGCGCCGCCTGAGAGAGGTACGGGTACCAAATTCATATGCAGAACCAGAAAATCCCTTTTATAAACGCATTTTTGAGACTGGAATCCGCCAGCGGCATTCTGCTGATGCTCGCGACCGCCCTGGCCATGGTGTTCGCGAACTCGTTCCTCGAACCGCTCTATCATCGATTGCTGGAGATAGAGATCGAGATCCGCATCGCCGCCCTGGATATCAACAAACCGCTGCTCCTCTGGATCAACGACGGTCTGATGACCATCTTCTTCTTCCTCGTGGGACTGGAATTGAAGCGGGAATTCCTCGAGGGCGAGCTGTCGAACCGGCGCAACATCATCCTGCCCGGCATCGGCGCCGTCGGCGGTATGGTGGTCCCCGCGCTGATCTATCTCCTCATCAACAGCGACGACCCCTCCGCCTGGCGGGGCTGGGCCGTCCCGGTCGCTACGGACATCGCCTTTACCCTGGGCGTATTGACCTTGTTGGGTACGCGCGTGCCCATTTCGATCAAGGTCTTCCTGACCTCGCTGGCCATCCTGGACGACATCGGCGCGATCTTGATCATCGCGGTATTCTACACGGCGGAAATTTCGATGACCGCCCTGATAGTGGCCGCGGGTTGCGTACTCGTGCTGGTCTTCCTGAACAACAGGAACTGGGTCTCCCACAGTTCGTACATGATGGTCGGCATAGTCCTCTGGATCGCCTTGCTTAAATCCGGAGTGCACGCAACGCTTGCGGGCGTGATCCTGGCCGCGTTCATCCCCATGCGTTCCAGGACCGACCCCGACGTCTCGCCACTCAAGATCCTGGAGCACGATCTGCACACCGTCGTGGCCTTCGTCATCCTTCCCGTGTTCGCTTTCGCCAACTCCGGTGTCATGTTGAGCGGCATTACGGCCGAACAGGCGCTTCACGGCGTACCCGTCGGGGTCGCCCTCGGACTGTTCCTGGGCAAGCAGATCGGGATATTCGCACTGTGTTGGCTGTTCATCAAGATGAAAGTGGCCGCGCTGCCGAGGGGGATGTCCTGGGCTGGCCTCTATGGGGCAAGTACCCTGTGTGGGATCGGATTCACCATGAGCCTGTTCATCGGTTCGCTGGCCTTCGGCGAAACCGATATTCACGCCATGTTCGACGAGCGGCTGGGGATCATCGTGGGATCGCTACTGTCGGGGGTGTTGGGCTATGCCATCCTCCGATACAGCCTGCCGCCCGCCGACAAGCCGGAAGAGGTCGTCGAGCAAGAGGTCGAGCAGGTGGTTTGAGGGGGATGATAGCAAAGATGACAGTTCATATATTCGAATTTAAGCATAAACTGACTAGCATTCTCTACGTTGCAATTCCCAATTCATACACGCAAGCCTTACGCTGACCGGTCGTACATAGCTAGTTTGGAAAGGCACACATCTATCTAACACTTCACGATAGATCCATTTGGCCATTTCTGTAAGAAAACTGCAGTTTCTTTTTAGCTATTGGGCATAGATGTAGGATGTATCTGGTCAAGTGAAGTCTTAAAGTCCTTTATTTCATAAAGTATAAATCGATCCGCATCATTCAATAAACCACGTAAACGATTCCCATAGTCTATATCGAGATGTTTCTGGCCACCGTGTATTATTGAGTGTATTAAAAAACTCCTCATGTATCCTTCATCACCACTTTCATTAAGACGACTGACTTCTCTAAGTACAACTTCGAACATTTCAACAATAAACCTATACTCAAATCGCTCAGATTCCAAGATTGTGGCGAGACAAGTCCCAAGTGCAACTGCAGAAGACAAAGGGATGTTATCGTTTGGAAGTGACCAAGTATTCCAATCAAGAATTACCCCGTTGTTTTGCTTTGGTAGGTTTCTATGGTGTGAGTCATCTGGTAATTCAGAAACTAGATGAATCCAACTACATAAAGTGCTTAATACCACATAAACCAATCTAGCCGATCGTGTTGGGAATTCGTCTGTAGTATCCACAGATGGATCAGACGAATCATAGGAACCTTCCAAAGCATCGATAACAGACGTCATGTAATAAAGCCACATATGCCATGTAACACCCTGATAGGCTGCGGCTTTAACCATAAGGTCGAAAAACACAACTCCGACAAACACACCATTCTCCCAACACTCATAATCGAATTCAACCGCAGTACCCTGTAAGTAATCTACAAAATCAGAAGACTTGTTTGGATTCAGTAACTGTAGGATATGCTTCCCAACCGGTTGCCATACTTCCAGTTGTAGCGCTATGTTTGCATTCGAAAAGAGAAAATACAAGAGACGATTGCTTACAGGAAACTCATAGCCATGTTGGTAAGAAATGTTCTGGTTGTATTGGATTTCTTGGTATAGAACGCTTCCTGTGTCAGCGATTAACAGGCTTAAGTATTTTTCAGAAAACTGACGACTACCAAATATGTCCTGGTAAATCAGCGGAATCGCAAAGTACGGTCTATTTGTTGCGATATAAACCCGAAGTTCTTCGGACTGAAAAAACACGCGCGCGATGTTTTCCGCAGAATCTTGAGCACTGTACTGACTAGGTACAATAAACGCTAGTTTACCAAGCCATCGTCGCCCCACTTTAAACAAACCACTTCGATGTGTTGCTGCAGATTGTGATTCCTGATCCAAAACCGTGTATCTTAATGCCGCAATATCTCCTTGCATGGCCCCCAAATTGTCATGATGTCGTTGTAAAAACAGCTTTCGATGTGATGCCTTCCCAATTACTGGTAAATAGGGTTCGATGAATTCAAGCAATTCAGAATACCGCTTTTCAAGCGATAACCGATCTACTATTCGAGCGATTCTTACTAGCAAAAAGGACGAGAATAGCCTCGGGATGCTCAAGTGTATTACTATAGCAAAGATGATCCAAAACAAGACTACGAAAAAGGCAACACCGGAGGGAGAAAGTGGGCTGGATTCTTTGAAAACAATCCACGTGCATAAACTACCTAGAACAGCTGGGCAAGGTTGCCCAAAAACTTCGAAAAACTCAAGATAAACTACTATGAAAAGCGAAACTAACGCTAGTGGGATCTGAAGGACAATGACCAGCTTAGCACGTAGTTTATCAACATGCGTGGCAAGTGTATATGCAGCTAGTACTAGAGTTAAGAATGTTAGAAAACCGTCTAGGGTCATTTCAACAATCCTTCTCTTAGTAAATGGGTTTACTTCCAGTCAGGAACTCTAAAGAGCATATAAAATAGAGTTTTTAAAAAGATCATATGGTTCTTTTACTACGCTTTCTCCAACGCCTGGTCCAGATCGGCGATGATGTCGTCCGGGTCTTCCAGGCCCACCGAAACGCGCGCTCTAAAACCGCCATCCGCGCTCTCGCCCGAGGGCAGGATCAACGTCTCCACATCGCCCAGACTATACCACGGCTTGCACATCTTTAGCCGGCCTAAAAAGCGGTCGAGCGAGACGCCGGGCTTGGAGACGAACCGCATCATTCCCCCAAAACCGTGCAGGTATCCGGTCGCGACCTCGTGATTCGGGTGTGAGGTCAGGCCCAGGTAGTCGACACGGGTGATCTTTTTGTGCTGGTCCAGGTACTCCGCCACCTTCTGGCCGCTGCCGCAGTGCCGCTCCATCCTGAAGGCCAGCGTCTTGAGGCCCCGGTGTACGAGGAAGGCGTTCATGGGCGCCAGCACGCCACCCATGAGGATCCGCATAAAATGTATCTGCTTCCTGATCTCTTCGTCGCGGCCGGAGACGATCCCGGCAAGGGCGTCACCGTGCCCGGCCATGTACTTCGTCATGGCGTGGAGGACCACGTCGGCGCCGTAGTGCAGAGGCCGCAGCAGGTAGGGCGATAGAAAGGTGTTGTCGACCACCACCAGGGCTCCAGCTTCATGGGCCATGTCCGTGGCGCGTGCTAGATCGATGAATTCCATGGAGTGGGCGTACGGTTCGAAATAGACCATCCTGGTCGGCTTTTTAAGCGCGGTTTCGAGTGCGTTCAGTTCGCACAGGTTTACCATCTGGACTTCCACGCCCCACTTCGTCGGCAGCACGTCCTGGAACAGCATGTGGGTCCCGGCATAAACGGTCTCGTGACAGACCACCCGGTCGCCGCTTTTAAGCAGGCCGAACAAGGTCTGGCTGACCGCCGACATGCCGCACGAGGTCGCCTGCGCCCACTCCGCGCCTTCGAGGATCCGCACCTGTTCTTCGAGCGCGCCGCTGGTGGGACCGCCCGCCTTGTCCAATCCCCGGCCGTAGGAGTTCGTCCCCTCGTAACCCTCGCGGTAGTTGGTGTTTCCCTGGTAGATCGGCACCGAAGACGACGTGCCATGGTACCCGCCGTGGATGGCGTCCGTGGTAAAATCCCGGTTGTCGGCCGACTGGTAGTCATCGGCTGCGAAACGGAGGTCGTTACGGAGGTCGTGGTTGTTGGGCATAGTAAGAATCCCTCAGTTAAACACTACGGGGCTATGGTGGAGTCTGGACCAATGCAGAACCAGTGGACAAACAGATCGAGAAAGAACCCGGGTTCTTGACTGGTTTAAGGTAAATGGGGGTTAAAGGGGGTCAAGCCATATCAGTCGTGCTTCGTGGGATGTCGAGATCATGATTCCACGCTATATCATTCAGGTTATTACGATTTCATTCGGCATTAACGTTTGACGTTAATAACACGTAACGTTATTATTGTATTAGCATGATGATATCGTTCAAAGACCATTTTCGTACAGTCGAACTTGTCGATTACCATTAGGAGTCAGATATGCCTTCCGACTTGATGCACCCAATTCATCCCGGTGAGATCCTCAAGGAAGAGTTTCTGGAACCATTAGGCCTGAGTCAGTATCGTGTCGCTGTGGACATTTCAGTTCCACCGCGCCGTATAAACGAAATCGTTCACGGCAAACGCTCTATATCCGCTGACACGGCATTACGGCTGGCACGCTATTTCGGAACTACGGATCGTTTCTGGCTGAACCTACAGACACACTACGACCTGGAGAAGGAAAGAGATCGCTTAGGAAATCGATTGGAGACCGAGGTACTTGTACTGGAGCGATCGAACTGAAGCCGCAAAAGTTTATGTCTCAACACCCGGCATCTCTTACCAAACTACTGCACAAAGCCAGTATTAAGCGCGGGGGCATTCGATGCGTAGAACCGATCGGCGATGGCGTAACCAACCGGACCCTATTGGTTACTCTGAAGGACGGCAAGCGCTACGTCCTACGCGAATACGATTGGCCTTACCCTTCAAGTGATAATCTCCAAAGACTCGATAAAGAGGTTTATCTACACAATCTGCTTCTAAAATACGATGTACCGGTTCCGTCCATCGTTGCCAGTCACGACGATGGAAGTAACTGTGCCGTGCTGATGGAGTATATGCCAGGATTGCTTCTTGGAAATGTTGTAGATACCCTGACTGAAGTACAACGGGCTCAAGCCTGGCGGGCTGCCGGAACAGCTTTACGGAATGTTCATTCGATCCGGCTGCTTGATGGCTGTTCGGGCGTGATCGTCGGTGAGCGCGTCCAGCCTTTTGAAGAAGGATCCTGGGGAGACTTTCATTTCCATCAGGCTATACAGCATGCGAATCACCTACTGAAGCGGGATGTGGGATTGCATTTCGACCTGCCGTCGATGAAGAACGTATTGAAACAGGCGGTTCCCCTGCTGAACGAATCTCCGGTGGTCCTGCTGCACAACGACCCCCATCCCTGGAATGTGCTTGTTAACGAGGTAGCCGGCCATTGGACCTGTTCAGCATGGCTTGACTGGGAATACGCCTGGTCAGGAGACCCGGTCTGGGACCTTGTTCGGACCGATCTGTTCCGGTTGAAACGGATCGGTCCCACGCCGGACGCCTTCTACGAGGGATATGGCGCTTTCCCTCGAGAACCGAATCGAAGTATCTACGAACTTTCCATTAACCTTTGGATGGCCGACCAGTACCTGGATGGAGAAATAGACGAGGAACGGGTACTCATGCCCACCTACGAGGCGGCGATGCAGTACCTGGGCCGGATCGACGAAGCGGTGGTAAGGATCGGAAACGAGCTTGAAAGGGCTGACCGGCTGCCTTGAAACGGGTGAGGAGTTGGTAGTCTTACTGTAAAAGGAATGTGATCATGGATTCGGTTTTCACAAGGATTATCCGAGGGGAGTTGCCCGCTTACTTCGTATGGCGTGATGACCAAGTGGTCGCGTTCCTTTCCAAGTCGCCCTACAGTACTGGGCATACGCTGGTTGTCCCGCGATTGGAGGTCGATCACTGGATTGATCTTGAACCGGCGCTGCTGCGACGGATCATGACGGTCTCGCAGGAGGTGGGAAAGGCTATTCAGCAGGCGTTCAACCCGGCCAAAGTGGGCATGCTGATCGGGGGATTGGAAGTCCGCCACGTACATGTGCATCTGTCACCGGTGAATTCCGTCCACGACTTTGACTATGATCGCCAGCAATTGAGCCCGGTTCCAGAGTCACTCGAGCAGGCCGCTAGAAAGATCCGTGCCGCGCTAGTGGAACTGGGACATGCTTCGGTTGTACCAGGAGATGATTGATCAGCCCCGATCAGGTTTCCACTCTTCCCTCTCCGCTCCCTAGCCCCGATCCGTGCCGCATTGGCCTATGAGACTATCTGAACGGTTTTCCCTCTCGTATTCCTTGACATATACTAAACAAATGATTAGTTTATCTGTAGAATGAGTTCCAGTATGGCGTTCCCATATCTCGTCCCGCCGACGTCCTGGGCAACCACTACGAGAGGAGATTAAATGTACACCGCGTACACGGGGAGCAGCCACTACTGCTATAGCAACAGTCTTCACATGTGCCTGAAGCAGGCAGGTATGGTCGATCTCCCGGAGCCCGGCCTGTTGGAATGCATGACAGGCATGCCGTTCGGTACCCTTTTCCTGAAGTTTGAAACGCCTCTGTTCTTCCCAAGTCACGCCGACCTAAACCCACACAGTGGGCTGTCCCGTGCCCTAAGCATCCTGGGCTGGAACTGTACCTTGTGGCAGGGTGACAATGCTGAATCTGCCCTCGATGCATTGAAGGAAAACCTGAAGAAGGGTCCCGTGCTGCTTGGTCCCCTGGACCTGGGCTACCTTCCCTATGATCCGAATCACAAGATGAAGCGCGGGGGAGACCATTTCATTGTAGTCCTGAAACTCGAAGGCGACCGGGTGCAAGTGCATGACCCGCAGTTCTATCCTTTCGCCGTACTGCCGGTAGATGACCTCATGCGCGCGTGGAATGCCACTAATCTCGGCTACGCGACTTGCGCATATACCCTGCGCGGCGATTTTCGGGAAGAGCGTCGGGTGTCGACCGATGACATGCTGAAGGATATCCTGGAATACGCACGGGAGCTGATACATGCGGCCCCCTCCGGTCCGGTCTTTTTTGGCGGTTCGAAGGCCTTCCGCCTGGCTGCAGAAGTGATCCGGGGTAAACCGCCGCAAGGTTTCGCTGGCATGCTGGTCCATTTCGTCCTTCCGATAGGCGCCCGACGCACCCTGGATGCGGCTGATTTCATGAAGTCGGCGGGCCAGACGGAAGCCGCGGAGTGGATGGTAAAGAAAGCCGAGTCATACGGCCTGGCGCAATATCATGCCACGCAGGAGGACTGGAAACGCACGGAAGCGCTTTTCGAAGAGTTGGCGGAGATTGAAGACAGCATCGCGGAGTGTGTCTGATTGAATAGCCTGGCACGACCACCAGGTATTTTATATTTGCTCTTCATCCTTAACTAGGGTCAGTACATGAAGATCAACCATCTCTCCATTACAGCCAGAAATCCGGAACAGGTCGCCATGATCCTGGCGGAGCTTACGGGCGGGACCGCAAGCCCCTTCCCTTCCAAGACCATGGAAGGTGCGTGGTTGTGTGTATGGGACAAGCAGGCAGGCGAATTGATCGAGGTGATACCGGACCGTTACTTGCTCCAACCGGGCAAATACGCCGCAGAATACCGGTTGCTCGAAGTCGGTCAGAACTTCAACTCAACACATTTTATGCTTGAAACAGAGCAAAGCCTCGACCACTTGAAAGCAGTGGCAGATAAACATGAACTCTACCACCGATTTCGGCCGAGGCTAGGCGGACCTCTCTATGAAATTTGGATCGAATCCCAGATCCTGGTTGAATTCGTGTCCGACGAGATCAGGAACCTCGAGTCCTGAATTCAAGGTCGAATCAAGGTCGAACTCGGCTGATCATTCCTCGATCATACCCAGGATCTCTACCAGGTGATCGGTTGACGGCCGGTCAAAGGGATCGGAACCCACATACTTGAACCGAAGGACGCCTTCCTTGTCGATGATGAAGGCGGTGGGAATGACTTCCTCTCCTTTGTCGGTAGCTTTTTGAATCTTGAACTTCGTGGGTATGGCCCGGTCCGGGTCGGCAAGTACGGGGAAGGAAAGCGCTTCCCGGGTGACTTTCGACTTGGCGACGAAGTCTCTGGTCTGATCGAGATCTTCGGGATTGATGAAGAGTAGTTCCGTGCCCGTTTCAGCTATGCGTTCGTAGTCGGATTGCAACTGCCCCAGTTGCCGTAAGCAAAGGGGTCACCAGTAGCCGATCCAGCCACGGTCGACAACCACCAGGAGGTTCTTGCTGCCCCTGTAATCGGCGAAGTTGACCGTCTCACCGTTGACGTCCTGCAGGCTGTACTCCGGCGCGGGCTGGCCTACCCTCGGAGCCAGATTTCTGGGTTGAGCGTCGGCGGTTTCCGCCACCAGGCCGACCAGCGCCAGGGCGAAGCACCACCGCGCTAATGCACGTACCATAGTCTTCCTCCTCGATTGGATGTCATCCTTCTCGTTTCTATAGCAATTCGCTTGCGTTTTGTTCCCTTTAATATAACCTACCCCGGTACGCCTGTGAACTTCATTTTTAATGATACGCTGCATTGTGAAGGATAGGGAGGAGCCGTTTTCCATGACACCGGGCATAACCCAACTCTGTCTCGGCCGCCAGGATCTTGAAGAGGATCTTTCCAGGACCCGTAACCTGGGCTATGAGGCCATCGAACTGGTGTTTTCCGATGAGGGATCGCCGAACATAGACGCTTCGACATCGGAAATCGCCGCGGTCGCCGAAGCCTGCCGTAGACACGGACTCGATCTGTGTTCCATGATCGCCATCAGGAAAGATGCCGGTTCCCTGTTATCGCCGTCCGCGGCCGAACGGGCGAAGCGGGTCGCCATCCTCGAGCGGGGCTTTGAAATTGCCGAGATCCTTGGTGTGGACGCCCTGCTCCTGCATCCCGGGGCACTCGATCCGAAGAGTTCCTACAGCACGACCTGGGACAACTTCCGCGACGCCCTCCGCGATCTCGCCCCCTCAGCGGAGCGCCACGGTACCCGTATCGGCATCGAGAACGTGTGGAACCAGTTCTTGCTGAGTCCCCGGGAAGCCCGTCAACTCGTCGACGAGGTCGGGTCGTCCGCCGTTGGGATCTACCTGGACACAGCCAACATGATCCTCTACGGATATCCGGACATGTGGATCCGGGAACTCGGAAGCCGGATATTCAAGGTGCACGTGAAGGATTTCCGCCGCGGGGAAGGCGCCTGGGTCCAGCTGATGGACGGCGACACGGACTGGCCGGCGGTCATGGCCGAATTGCGCGGCATCGGATTCGACGGCGCCCTGGTGAGCGAAGTCGGCGGCGACGATGTCGCCATGCGGGAAACCGCCGAGCGCATCAGGCGGATCATCGCCCTGTAGAACATGCGCTCCCCGGACCTCGACCGCGACTTTCTCACCGTCCAGACCAGCTGGCTTCTCACCACGCTTCCGACGGCAGACAGCCATCAGGGGGCCGAGTAAGGAACCGACGTCACCGTCTCGCCCAGACGGCTTCCGCGTACTTGATTACACCGTTTACGTAGGAGTCAATAGGGTTGTAACTGAAGATGGCCTTTCGTCGCGCGGCGTCGGCTGCACCGTATTTACCTCGTTCATTGAGGTATTTCGCGACGCTCATGATGGCGTCCGGCCACGAATGGAGATTGATCGTGCCGTCTCCATCACCGTCGGCCGCATGAGGCATGCTGGCCGGCATGAACTGCGGGTATCCGATGGCGCCGGCCCATGACCCGTGGAGGGACAGCGGGTCGACACCCGTCGCCTTGCTGTGGCGGAGAAGCGCCACCAGGTTGCCTACGCACCTTCTACGTATCTTGGCAAAGCGTTCTTCCTGCTTCTTTGCTACCTCGGCGGAGGCCAGCGGATCGGCTTCGCCTCGCGCCGTAATCCGGCGGACCGCTGCCTGCTGCGCTTCTTCCATGTACAGCAACTGGGCGATCAGGACGTTGAACACGCGGTAGTTGCCCGTGAACTCTCCCAGGCCCGATTCCCACATCAGAATAGACACGATATCCTTCCGGGCAACGCCGTACTTCTGTTCCGCCGCGTCCAGCAGGTCCTTCTTTTCTTCGAGAAAATCAACACCGCGCTTCACCCGCTTTTCAGTCAGGAACACGCGAGAGAAATCCTCGTGGGCCTTGTTCTGAATCGCGACACTGCGGGGCGTGGCTACCTTGATCAACTGCGACGCGTAGACTTCACGGCTTTCGGGGCGGTCGAACAAGGCCAGGAATTCCGCCTCGGATACCGGCTGGCCGCCGCCCTGGGTGGACGCCAGGCGCTTGACGAGGTCCGGCAGGTAGGACGCTGCAGGATGGTTGCGCGGCAGGTCGACAATTGCCGATTTCTGAATCTCCCAAGACTGGGGTGGCTCCATGGCCGCGACGGCGTCCGGCCGATCAAGGAACGACGATACCAGGACAGCTAAGGCAACAGACCAGGTTTTCATTCTGAAGGGCCTTTCATTATTCGGGTTCCCGTGGCGTTAAGTCCATCTCAGAAATTACTCATTCTATTTACCGGGTTCGGACCGGATCTGTCAAGGTCATTGTACCGCCTCGTAGGATTTACCTTATACTTCATATTTTCAATTATTTAGAGCCATAACTACTGTGCTCCGGCATTTGCTTTTCTTTATATGTTTAACACAGTTTTTTCAACTCGTGCTTTTTCGTGAAATAGACTCCATCCCTGTCCATCGGGCCGGTATTCTGGAAGGCGGCCGGTTCTTGGTGAACCGTGGTCACTACGCCGGCATCGGGATCGAAACGGTAGAAGCAGCCGGTTGTGAATCCGTAAACGCCGCCATCCGGTCCGACCTGAACTCCGCCGTCGAGAGCCCGCCCGCCGGGCAGCGTAACGAGATGGGCAAACCTGCGGCCGGCCGGATCGAAAACGAATATGAGTGATTCCGTTCCTGAATGGACCGTCCCGCACAGCAGGTCGCCATCAATGACCGCCAGTGCGTTAACCGACGTAACCGCAACTGGAAGCCGGCCTTCCCACACCTTTTCCTCCGCCGCGCAGTCCCATAGGAACAACGATGCCTGGTCTACCCGGGGCTGCGTTCCCGAACCACCCTGAATCGTCGTCCCGACGGCCAGGAGACCATAGGATTCCAGCCATGCCAGCGCCCAGCAACTGGCTTCCCCGGCAATATCCCGATAGGATCCGAATTCCTCGGTGGCCGGATCGTACCAGGACAGCGGCCCGCCCCACATGCCGTAGTCCGGTACGGAGGCCGTCCACACACGGCCCAGGGGACCGGCGACCATGGAGCGTGGACGATAGGAGATCTCGTCCATTCGGCCGAGTTCACGGGGGTTGCTGTCGGCTTCATTGCCGAAGTCATAGGGCCGGGATGGATCGTAAACGGACAGATTGGCGCCGGGATAGGAGCAGATGTAGAGCTTTCCGTCCATGTTGGCCATGGAATAGGCTTCGCCGGCCGCGGTAGTGCACATGCCCAGGTCGTCCATGGCCTGCGAAGAAGGATCGAAACGAAACAGGTGCAAGGGCAGAATGCTCGAGCCGTAGATTTTGTCGTCGGGGCCGCGATGCACCAGGAAGATCTCGCTGCCCGCGGACTCGTAGGTAACAGGAATCGTACGCGTCGTACCTGAATCCGGATGGGTAATGGCCAATTCGTGAAACATCTGCGTCGCCCGGTCCGCGAAGTCAGCCGTGGAACCGTCGGACAGGGCCGGGGGCGGCGCCGGGGCGGGAAGGTCATCCACAGGCTCTGCTTCGAAACCGTCCAGTTTGAAATCTCCCCCGGTCGACCGGATGTAGAGTTGACCGTCGGCAGCCCGGTACAGCGTTAGAGACCCGCCATCCTCCGTGACCACTACGGGTCCCACGGTCCTGCGCACGCCCGACTCCGGATGGTAGACTACCACGTGCGGGCGGGTCACCCTGATGTAGCATGCGATCGTGCCGCCGGCGCCGACGTAGGGATAACAGTACATGTCGGTCTCGTCCATCCGTCCGTGCCGGACGAACTCACCGGTCGCCGGATCGTAGCTCGTCAGGCCGGCCGATCCGTAGCAACCGATCCAGATTACGCCGTTGTCGTCCTCGTCCATGTTGCAGGGGAAGGTGTCGTCTGGCAGATTAATGGCTCCGAGGTCATCCAGTTGCTCAGATGCCGGATCGTACCTATACAGGTGCCCGGCATAGGCCGCGCCAATGTAGACGCGGCCGTCGCGGGTGCGGAGGGCGCCTGTGGGGAAATTGGCTGTGGGATCGGTCGAGGTCGCCTGGGACGTCGCGCCGGTGACGGGGTCGATTTTAACGACAGTGAATCCCGCCGCCTGCTGTCCCATAACGGCAACCAGGCAGTCCCGGCCTTCACCGTCCATGGTGGGGAAGACGCGGACCCAGTTGACGCTGCGGACCGGAATACCAATGGTCTGGATCGATGTGATGGTATTATCCTTTCTGGTTTTCTTTGCGGTCACGGCGCGCTTCATCCGCGAATATGGCCACCGTTTCTTCCAGGGTGCGGTTGCGGTCCACGGTCTCGGGCCGTTCGTGGCCGATGGGACTTTCGGCTATGAGGCGGAAAATGTGTTCCGCGCCTTCGTGAAAACCGGGCGATACCCCGGCCTGGTCGTAGGTAGCCGCGATCTCCTGCATTTCGCCGATCCAGCGAAAGGCCTTGGCCGATAGGCTACGGACACCATCCATCGCCTTGAGCCGATGTGACTGGCTTTCGGAGAATTCCGCCAGCAGTTCCTCACCCAGACCCATGACCTCCGCCGCGGTCAGCGCGGCGGCATGGAGGGCGGATGTCCCCTTGGTGACCGAGGCGTAGCACATCTTTATACCCGACGCCCTGCCCACCTCACCGCCCAGCGTCCGGACGAGGATGCCGTGACCGTCGAGTCGGGAAAGGACTTTTTCGTGGGGACCCGAAGCATAGAAACGGGTCTTTTCGCGGCCGCCCGGGGGCCCACCGATGATGCCCGCGTCTATGAAGCGCCCTCCAGCGCCGGTGATGACCATGTCGATCTCTCTCACCGAATCCGGCGAGATGGCGTTGCAGTCGGCGTAGGCCGGCGTGGATCCGGTCCGCTTCAATACGTCCGCCACCTGAAGGGCAAGCGCGTGGGCCTGGTCAGGTACCAGGATGGCGAGGATCAGATCGGATTCCCGTACCAGTTCATCCAGGTCCGGCACGTCCCGGATACCCGCGGCCGCAGTCAGCGTACGGGTCCTTTCGCTCCGGCCCGCCAGACAGGTGGCCACGTCAAATCCGCCCGCAATGAGGCATCGCCCCACGGAATGGCCCATCTCCCCGGGGCTCAGTATGGCGATTCGGTGCGTTTTCATCCTCGTCTCCCTGCCGGGTGTCAGGTCTGGGTCCGTCTGGCCACCATGCGCCGGATCACGCGGTGGCCTTCATCGATGTCTTCTTCGTGCAGCACGGAGAATCGGCCGGCGGGCAGGCGGTCGGCCGGTTCACCTTCTTTGATACACCAG
Organism: uncultured Gemmatimonadota bacterium; assembly: GCA_951812955.1. GTDB lineage: Bacteria > JAAXHH01 > JAAXHH01 > JAAXHH01 > JAAXHH01 > JAAXHH01. Next base: position 1,715,531 of record OX638340.1, read on the forward strand.
TCCGGATTCTGCGAAGCCCGGTAGCGCAGATGGTCGAGCGTAAAGCCCTGCCACGCGATGAGCCCGCCATCAGCGACCACGGGCCAGGCGTAGTCGAAGACCGCCTGCTCCCAGTACATCACGCAGATTACGAGCGCGAATTTACGATCAGCGGGCGGACGCCAGGCATTCAGGTCCGCTTCCACACAGGTCAGCCGGGTCCCAAGGCCCTGCTCCGCGGCCTCCGTACGAAGCCGGTCCAGGGCCACGTTCGATATGTCGACGGCAAGCACCTCGCGTCCGGCCCCGACCTGGGCCAGTGCCTGGGCTGACATGCCGCACGCGAGTTCCAATACGGGTCCTTCCGGATATCCCAGCTTGGCCGCCTGTTCGTACAGCGGGCATGATTCTCGCGGCGCCAGGCGCTTCGGCTCCCGGTATCGCGCGTTCCACTTCAGCCGGTCGGGATGGTCTTCGAAGGGTTGCGTGCGGGGCTCCGTGTTATTCAAAACGAAAATGCTTCCGTTTGCTGATCGAACCGGGACAACTACGAAGGAATCTACCGTGCCTGAACTTCCTGCGCCACGACGAGAATGTGGCTGCCCTGCCTGACCGGCTGGCGGAAAGACTGCGACAGAACATAGCCGTCCACGCCCGCGCGCACCGGCCAGGGCGGGTCGTCCATGCGATAGAAATCGTGCAGGTTGCCCACGACCTGTCCCGCTTTCACGAGGTCGCCGCAGGCCATCAGTGGTTCGTAGTGTCCTGGAAAGGGCGCAGGTACGTAACATTCCCGGTCGATAATCGCGGTTAGTTTCTGGGTGCCGTCGGCGTGGTGGGCGATGGGCCGGATATCCCCGACAAGCTGGCCGTGATGAATGGCCGCGGCGCGTATGCCGTGCCGCGCGTACCGCACGCCGTCGGGATTGACCGATTCGCCCCAGCCCAGTTCCGTTCCGATCGTGATCTTTCCCAGCCTTTCCGCCTCGCTGACCATCAGCCCAGGGGTCTCGTTCTGGTACACCATAATGAAGGGCGTACCGAACCAGCGGGCCGTGTCTTCGATGACGGCCGACTGGTCAGGATCATCCACTTCGTGAAAACTCGAGCACTGTGCAAAGTCGAGTTCGGCGCCACCGGAATGGATGTCCGTCACGACGTGCACACGGGGCCATAGATATTCCCGTACGAAACGGGCGATACGGTGCGTGATGCCCGCGAGGGCCGGCGACGTCCCTGCGCCGTCCACGAAAGCCCGGTTCAGGTTAACCCCGTCATCTGCGTCGCTTGCCCGCCGGCCCACGTGGAACGCCCCGGGGTTGAGCACGGGGATGAGGATCAGCCGGCCCCTTACCGCCTCCAGCTCGATCTCCTGAAGCAGTCCCTTGATCGCGACCGGTCCTTCGTATTCGTTACCGTGATTGGACCCGCTGGCCATGAGCCCCTGGCCTTCTCGGGCGTCGGGCCCTACCAGGACCGTTAAGGGGATGAGATGATCCGCCCAGAGCGAATCGTGTTCCAGGGCGACCCAGTAGTCCCTGCGCCCCGGGGAATCGAGATCGAGCCTGTCGGGTCGTACCACTTCACGGGGCATGCCGGTCTCCAAAATCTACGGGTTTATCGTGCAACAAGAGTCAGAACGAATGGCCAGGCATGGCACAGATTACTCGCGCCCCACCGAGACGCCGAGCAATCCGCGATCATCGCGCCCCACACCGAATTGCCGAGCAGTCCGCGATCATCGCGCGTCACACCGAAACGCCGAGCAGTCCGCGGCCACCGCGCGTCACACCGAGACGCCGAGCAGTCCGCGAGTAATTTGGAAATCCGTGTTGCCGAGGGCCTCGGCCCGGGGCGTATGAATACTGGCGGCCGTGCGTCGGATCAGGTCCAGGATGTCTTTCCGCTGTGCCTCCGGTCCACCTTCCAGGATGTGGTCCACGTCTTCGCGGAAAGGTCCGGGCAGGTCCTCCGCACCGACCAGGAGTACTGGAATCATGGGATGGCCGGGCAGTGGATGGCTGCCGACCCCAGCGACGACCAGCTCCACGCCGGAAGCGCCCAGCCCGGTCATGGTCTCCACCCAGTGCGTAGTCTGTGACTCCATGACGTGCAGCCCGGGCACGGTAAAAGGTTCGCCATAGGCCAAAGTAGGCTTTGCCGGTCCGTCCGCCAGGTGACGCACGAAGGACGGATGACCAAGCAACGCCGAGTTGTCCGGCACGACGACCGTTCCACCCTCGCTTACGACATCGAGGATCAGCCGTGAAAGCGCTTCGGAAAGGTCATCGGAGAGCGGATCGGCCGCGGACACACCCAGCCTGAGATCGGACAGACCGGTATTGCCCGCGACAGGACCATCGCAATCTTCCAGGGTCTCGGCGAACCAGGTTTCGATGCGATCGATTGCCTTTTCGATACCGCCATCGAGCTGTACGCTGGCCCAGCCGAATCCCGCTGGATCTATGCCGCGGTCCAGCAACTGCTGCCGATAGAAGTCGTTGTGCGTGCGTTCGCAGCCATGCTCCAGAAGCAGGGCGGCCCCCGTCATCGGGTGGGTCAGGTAGCCGGTCATGGTGCGGATGTACATCTCCTCCGACACGCCGCCCGATACGCCGCACCCCTCGGTGTGTACCAGGGTGACGAATCGGGATATGCCGGCCCCGCACCCAACACCTTTCGCACTCAGCCGCTCCGCGGCCATCCGGGCGATCTGTCCGGAGCACAGGCTGGTGGGTAGAATCAGGCCGACGCGGTCTGTGGCGAGGTTTCCGTTCACTTCGTACATGGGCAGTTCGAAAGGCGGTGGAGGCGTCGACGCCTCGTTCGAGCGGACCGCCAGCGGTTCTCCCATCGGCGCTGGCCTGTCGCGGAGGACCTGCAGCCGACTCCCGTCTGTCTGGCGCCAGTCGCGCCAGATCTGGGTCTGGCTGTGACCCGCCTTTTCGCCGCGGGTCAGTTCGCCCGAGGCCGTTCGCAATGTCAGGTCAAGAGTCCTTCGTCCCAGTTCGTCCATGGATTCGCCGTCCAGGTAGGCGCCGGCGTTGACGTCCATTTCGCCCGAAAGCATTTCGTACCGTTTCGTAGTCGTCACGATTTTGATCGTAGGGACAAAAGGAAAGTTGGTGATGGATCCGTTGCCGGTTATGAAGAAGATGACATTGCCGCCGGACGCTACCTGGCCGGCGATAGCTTCCAGGTCGTTGCCGGGACTGTCCATGAAGTAGTACCCCGGCTCCTTCATCGGTACCGCGTAGTCGATGGCGTAGTCGAGTCGTACGTCGGGGTGGCGCTTCCGGGCCGCGCCGATGGATTTGAGCACGATGTTGTAAATCCCCCTGAGCTTGTTGCCCCCGGAGGGGTTGGCATCCACCGACTGGCCATGCCACGCCGTTCGCTCCTGGAAACGCTCGATCATGTGGAGGAACGTGCGGGCCGTCTCGATATCCCGGACATTCTGCAGCACATAGGGTTCGCCGCCGATGAGCTCGTCAGTTTCGGCAAGACTGGCCTTGCCTCCGAAGCGGATGATCTCCCGTGCGACGAGCGCGGCCAGCGGATTGCCCGATATGCCCGAAAACGAATCCGAACCACCGCACTGAAGCACGATGTTGAGATGGGACGCGGAAGCCGGCATCCGTGCGACGCGGTTAACCGTCTCGAACCAGCCGGTGACGAACCTCGCACTACGCTCAAGTTCCTCGTCAAATCCGCCTTTGAGCGTTTCAAAACGGTGCAGCACCTCGTTCAGCGGATAGCCGTTAAGCCGCATGTAGTTTTCCAGCATCCGGTCCGTCACGATTTCTGTTCCGCGGTCCACCGCGTAGACCGCACCCACATTGGGATGGACCATGAAGCCCGCCAGCGTCCGCAGCACCAGTTCCCGGTTATTGGGGTCCACCCCGGCGCCGCCCTCGGTATGTGCCACGGCCACGACGCCATCTATATTCGGATACCGTTCCACCTTTTCCTTCAGTCTGGATTCCAGCCGCCGCACGAATCCTGCCGTCTGCGACGTAATGCCCAGGAGGACGATGAAGTTCCGGGTTCCGACGCCCCGCGCCTTCCCTCTGTCATATCCATCGAAGGTCGGAGGCTTGTCGCTGACAGGAATCTGCTCGCCCGGTGTGAAGGTGGATTCGTCCAGCTCGTAGGGTACCACGCGGTCTTCGAAGTTCGGCTGATCCGGGAGGGCGAAATCTACCTGCCGTACGCGGAGGGCGTTGAGAATGTCGCCGTTGCAGATGTAATCGCCCGGCGCGATGTCCCGGGTCGCCCGTCCGAAAGGCTGTCCCCAGGACAGGACGTACTCCCCGGCAGGTATGGCCCGGATGGCGAAACGATGCCCTTCCAGCAGTGAATGGGCGACGGAAAAGGAGTTGCCGGTTTCGTTGGCAACGCGCGTGCCGGCCTCCAGCCTTCGGGACACGATGGCCACGTTGTCGCCGGGTTCGGCAAGGCGCGCAATGTCTTTCAGGCGGCAGACGGACACGATGCCAGGATCCTTGCTGTTAGCATATCTAACCATTTCCTACGCAATTAAATCGACGGAAGAATAAACTATAGAAACAAGACTACGTATCTTTGGAGAGCATCAACTGGATTTTGGGATGGAGATGGCTAACAAGCCTATTCAAGTGATCCCTCATCCAGGAAACAGCGTTCTCGAAATCCGGGGTTTCCCCTTCTTGTGACAGAAACGACATATCACAGTCCAGATAAAACCCAATTCTTGGTCTATCGGCCGTGTTGTACCACTGGTCGAGGTTATTACCAAGTACTTTTTTAAGATCCTCAAACGAGGCATTGATTTCTTCAAAGATCCTGACTTCTCGAGTCTGGTTTTTACGAACTGTAAGATAGCATCCGATTGCCCCGTTTTGTCGGTACAGATAACCCACAAAACTCAATGCCCAACCGTTGAATGATGAATTCTTTACTGGTAAATATAGAGTTGGATCTTTAGGTGGTTTGGGCCATAACTCAGTCAGTGAATCTATGGTTGAATCCGAAAACGAGAAATCTTTCAAAACTGCATTCCAAAATCGCAGGTTTTCCTTTTCATATGGTGATTCTTGATAATCATCATCACTAGATTCGTCCAGGTCTGCAGGTACGACAGCTCCATTATCACTCTCAATTACGAAACGTCGTACGATTTCAGTACGCGCAAGTACACGAGGATGAACAAACAGATTGTGGGCTTTATCGCGGTAAAGGGCCGCTTCCACTAGTGCCAGGTTGAAGTGTAATCCACTGTGGCGCTGTACGAAATCTACTATGTTTTCCACACCTTCCCGAATACCATCGCCAACTATCAATAGTAGGAATTCCCCGCGTTTCAGGTGACGTGAGACATTGTCAACGAATTCAGCTTCATTCAGGTTTGATTTTTCTTTACGCACTTTTACGTAGAGAACATTCCCATTCATGCCGGTATTCAGAGATACTTCACGTTGCAAATCTTCGTAATCCCACGAAGCTACTTCCTTCGTGTAGTCGAGTATTTGGCCAATAACCTCTCGCCGTGCCTGCTGGTTACGCCAGAGTTTGAACTCAACTAGTACAAGTTTTCCTAAGTGGTTTGCGTATAACGCGTCTAAGTATCCAGCATTAGTATTCAACTCTCGACAGATTGGAACTAATCCTTCGTATGCAGGATCGATGGCTGTTATTGGTAGAGCTTGTGGATGACAAAAAAGAAGCTTTTGTAGCTTTTCTTCGTAAATGCTCCCGTCAGATACTCCAGTATCAAGTGGGACACGAGTTACAACTTCTGGATCTTCGTCTTCGACATTATTCACAATGATCAGTTTATCTGACATTTACACACTCCAAATTTTGTCACGATTACAGATCCTGATACTTCCTTGCGCCAAAAGTATCTGAAGTAGATTTCAAATTTCGACACTTTCAGGCCATTCTTGTATTGAGAACGTAATTGATGAAATCCTCGATTCCCGGACTGGCAAGGTACCACTCGCCCCGACTCCGTGTCAAAGGTAATTCGGCGGCCGCCGATCCGCCCGCCGGATGCCGCGAGCGGCACAGTTGACGCTGCGGCCGAACGGTGTACATTGTCTTCCGGACTTGGTTCGTCTCACGGGCCGGACGCGGTTTCGTCTCACGGACCATTCACGGTTTCATCTCAATCGACGGTCGCGGTTTCATCCAGCGGAACCCCTCGCTTCCAGATTCCGATCCAGAACATCCGCCAGCCGGAGGTCCAAAATGCTTGTAGGGTACGTCAGCGACGAACGATATGTTGCCATTCCTGAAGTCCTGCTCGAATTCGAAGCCGGCGGGGAATCCATCGAAGCGCGCTCGCGGGCTACGGGGGCGGTCTACGCGGACGTAACGCCCGGACGGGAATACAGGGTCACGCTGGCATGCAGGGATTTCGGATTCAAGAGCGTGTACATGACACCGCGCGAAGACCAACCCTACCATTTCCGGCTGTTGCGGGACGACCTGCTGGGCTACATGTGGCCCAAGTGGGTCCGTACCGGGGAGAAATCGGAATTCCGCGTGCACGCCGTGGAGGCCTACCAGTTGGAACTCTACCGCTACGGATGGAAGAAGGAATACATCCGGAACATCGGCTGGTACGACGAGCACGGCCCCCGCGCCACGATGCAGATCACGCCCGATGGCGATTACACGCGGTCCGGGGTGAAGTGGAACACCCAGGGCTATACCAATCCCGCCCACAAACAATACATCGAGGCGCCGGAACGGTCCGGCCTGTACTACCTGCACGCTTCCACTGAGAACGGCGGTTTCTTTTCCTTCCCCTGGATCGTCGCACCGGCCGCGCCGTCAGCCGACGTCGCCGTACTGGCCGCCAACATCAACTGGAACGCCTACAACAACTTCGGGGGCCGTAGCAATTACATCCACGCCGACGAGTTTCCGCCGACCCCCACGGTCAACGCCCGCTACGACCTGAAGCGGTACACCGATCCCTCGCACCGGATGTACAGCGCGGAAGACTATGCGCCGCTCTCCTTCGACCGGCCGGAACCGATAAACCACGTTCCCGAGGACGACGAAGCGATGGACATGATCGCGGGTCGCGCGGCGTGCCACGTCGCGCCCGCGGAGTGGCGTTACCTGGCCTGGATGGAACGGGAGGGATTCGGCTACGACCTATATGCGGAGACGCAGTTCCATGACGGCACGCTGCCCCTTGACCGGTACCGGGTGCTGATCACCACTACCCACCCGGAATACTGGTCGAAGGACATGTATTTCCGGCTCAAGGCCTGGGTATTCGAATCAGGTGGCAGGCTCATGTATCTGGGCGGCAATGGCCTGAATTGCGAGGTCGTGTTCGTCGACGAGTACACCATGAAGGTCATGAACGGCAACATCGATTCTCTCGACCGGCCAGGGGTGGGCATTGAAAGCCGTTTCAACATCTACAACGAATCGGAAGCCAACCTGCTCGGCGTCGCCTTCACGCGGACGGGGATCATGACCAGCGCGCCTTACCGCGTGATCGACGCAGGCCACTGGGTCTTCGAAGGTACCGGGGTACAGGAAGGAGATATCTTCGGCGAAGCCAGCCTGCACGAACGGGTCCCCGGCGGCGCGTCGGGACACGAGACCGACAAGATTACCCCGAGTTCACCGCCGAACACCCACCTGATCGCCAAGGGCACCAACGTGGATGATGGCGGCGCCGAGATGGTCGTGCATGAGACGGAAAGCGGCGGGATGGTCTTCTCGGCGGGATCGATCACCTATCCGTCGTCGATCCTCGTCGACGACGTGGTGTCGCGGGTCACGTCCAACGTGCTGAAGCGGTTTCTGGTGGACTGATCGGCGAGCGTTGCCCCGGACTTGAGAGCTTGGGAGCGAGGATCGCGCGGTTTTTCGCACCATCGGATCAAGACGCGCACCTCAATCCTACAACTTCCTCTGGTAGACCCCCGTCACCCGGTGGTTCATTCCCTTCTCGAGGATCAGGTCCGCCCGTTCTCGGGTTGGAATGATGTTATCGCGCAGGTTCACCAGGTTGATGTCCCGCCAGATTCCCCTGGCCGTTTCCACGGCCTCTTCCGTACTCAGGCCAGCATAGTGATGGAAGTAGGACTCGGGATTTTGAAAAGCGGTATCCCGTAGCCTCAGGAACCGGTCGACGTACCACTGCGCCAGATCGTGTTCCTCGGCTTCCACGTAAATCGAGAAATCGATGAAGTCGGATACGAAGACACGAGGCGACGCGTCGCCGGCCAGGTGATGGCCGGTCTGCAGGATGTTCAACCCCTCCAGGATGATGATATCGGGCTGCGTGATCGTCTTTTCGACGCCGGGCACGATATCGTAGATCAGATGCCTGTACACCGGAACGGTGACCGTCTCACGGCCCGACTTCACGTCCGCCATCATCCGCACCAGACGCCGGAGATCGTAGCTCTCCGGAAAGCCCTTCCGCTGCATGAGTCCTCTTTCCTCAAGGACCCGGTTGGAAAACAGGAATCCGTCCGTGGTGACCAGGTCCACCCGGGGATGGTTCGGCCAGCGGCTCAGCAGGGCCTGCAGGATACGCGCCGTCGTGCTCTTACCCACCGCCACGCTGCCTCCGATACCGATTACGTAGGGCACTTTGGCGGCCGGTTTGCCGAGGAAGGTGTCCATTACCCGGTACAGGTGCTGCGCCGCGCCAACATGCAGGTTGAGAAACCGCGACATGGGCAGGTACACCTCGGCGACCTCGTCGAGGTGTACCATCTCGTTGATGCCGTGCAGTTCCTTCAGGTCTTCTTCCGACAGCGTCAGCGGCGTAGCGGCGCGCAGTTCCGACCACTCGTCGCGGGACATGTAGTTGAAAGGGGAAAGAGAAGACGATGGGGACATGGCTTCCTTCCGAATGGTTCCAATGGGACCACTGATCTATCGCGGGGATGCCCGCGGACCGGCCGGCCGATCAGTCTATCACGGCCCTTTCGACCATCTGTTGTTCGAGCAGTTCCGGCACGGGTTCCGCCCCCGCGCCGGGCGTATCAGAAAGGACCATTTGCGATGGGCCCGAAAGTTCCAGTCGCGGCGCGCTCAGGTCCCGCTCGTAGAACCTGGTACTGGGAAAAACGTCCGATGGGTATTTCATATTGGGCAGCGTCGCCAGCGCCATGCAGAACGAAGCGCCCAGGGCCGATTCGAGCATGCCGCCCGTCCAGCAGGGAACGCCCTCCTCTTCGCATATCCGGTTCACCTCGAGCGCCTGGGTCACCCCGCCGACCCGGGCGGGCTTGATGTTGATCCACCGGGCCGCGCCTATGCTGATCGCCTTTCGGGCCCTGTCGGGTGACGTAATGCTCTCGTCCAGGCATATCGGCGTCTCGATCGCGCTTTGCAACTCGGCGTGGTCGACCAGGTCGTCCCGCATCAGCGGCTGCTCGATCATGGCCAGGTTGTACCGGTCCAGTTTCCTGAACATGGGCAGGTCGTCCAGCGTGTATCCGCTGTTGCAGTCGATGTGAAAAACGGAGTCCGGGAAGGCCGATCGGACCGCCGCGATCATGTCCAGATCCCATCCCCGGCTGTACTTCAGCTTGATCCGCTTGAAGCCCGCCTCCACGGCCTGCTCGATATTGCCCAGCAGCATGTCGATACTGTCCTGCACGCCGAAGTCCGCGCCAACCTCGATGACCGGCCCTTTGCCGCCAATCACCTGCCAGAGCGGCTTGCCCTCCATCCGGGCGTGCAGGTCCCACCACGCCGCGTCCAGGCCTCCCTTGGCGAAGTAGTTGCCCGCGACCCAGGCGCAGGTCTCGTGCAGATCCCGGCCGCTGTCGACCCGCCTGCCCACCAGCAGGGGAGCGAGCACGTCACGGGTCACGGCGTATACACCGGCCGTGTATTCCGGGCTGTAGGTTGGCCGGGCGAGGGGAGTCGTCTCGCCCCAGCCCACGGCATCGCCGGCATGCATCTTCACGATGACGCTCTCGATGACGTCGTCACTGCCGTAGGCCGTGCGCCACGGATAGATCAGGGGCATGGCGACGTGATATAGCTCGACTGCGTCGATGACGGGCATAGCGTCCTACCCTCTCAGATCGGACAGCAACCGGCCGGTGACCGCCTCCGCGAAGGCGGGATCGTTGATGTTGCAGTCCATCTCCGTCACCGTCACGTCGCCGGATACGTTCGATTTGATGGCGTCGTAAAGGGCCTGGTCGGCATCGGGCCACCAGAACTCGTTCCCAGGGCTGTCCAGGATGGACACGCCCTTCAAGGGGAGAAAGATCGACACCGGCCCACCGGAGGCGTTGGCCTTCTCCGCGATAATCTCGCCGAGACGGACATTCTCCTCCACGTTGGTCCGCATCAGGGTGATGTTCGGATTCCATTTGTGCAACCTGCGGTTCCGGTACTTCTCCGGCACCGTGTCCGGCGCCCAGAAGTTGACCATATCCAGGCAACCCGGCACGATCACCTGTGGAATGCCCGCCCTGCCCGCGGCATCCATACGTTCGGGACCCGCTGTCAGGACGCCTCCGGCCAGTTCGTCGGCCCATTCCGTGGTGGTGATGTCGAGTACGCCCTCGATCAGGCCCTCGTCGATCAGGCCCTCCATGGTTCGGCCGCCCGCGCCGGTGCAGTGGAAGACAAGCACCTCATAGCCCGCTTCCTCCATGATGGCCCGGGCCAGGTCCACGGCCTCGGTGGTGTTGCCGAACATGCTGGCGGTGATCAGCGGCTTGTCTTCTGCCGCTTCCTGTACGTCGGTTTCAACCATCCCCGCGATCGCGCCCGCGGCGTTGGCAAAGATCCGCCGGCTGATGCGGTTGATTCCGGCCACGTCCACGACGGAGGGGATCATCACCACGTCCTTGATCCCCACGTAGTTGGTCGTATCTCCGGCAGCCACGGTGGACACCATCACCTTGGGCACCCCGACGGGCAGCGCCCGCATAGCGCTCGTGCCTACCGCGGTACCGGCGGAACCGCCCATGCTTATGATTCCATCGAACACGCCGGCTTCATACAGGCCCTGCGCGATCTCCGCGACGCCTGCCGCCATGGCGTCAATAGCCTCGCCGCGGTCGCCGCGCTTCTTCAACGCTGCTATCGTCGTGCCGGCGGCCTCTGCGACCTGGTCCTTCGACACGTCCGCTTCGAAAGCGGAATCCCCGATGACACCCGTATCGATGATCAACGTCCCGTGTCCGTGTCGTTCTATCTCGTCTTTCACGAAGGCGAATTCGTCTCCCTTGGTATCGAGCGCGCCTACGATGGCAATGGTTTTAGGCATTGCATTCCCTCTCCAAGTCTGGTATCGATTTGCGATATAATCCTTCTTAATCCGACTAATCAAGTTACAGGTACGCGAAGATATTGTACATACCTTTATACCAAGTGTTTCGAGTTCATAACGCCGCGACCACAACGCTCCCGGACACCGTTTGTGCCAGGTAAATTGATGGCTCCGGACGGCAAACCATTAGATTATTACGACCTGAGGAGGACAATACGGCATCGTGTGCGCAATGCAGGAATAAGTACCTTGACATGGATGGTAAATCATTACTTATTACGTAACGAATTATGTATCAGTCAGCCTTAGCATGAGGATGTGGAAAGCGGTGAGTGGTTCAACTTGCATTGAATGGTTCAACTCTTGGATATCGTCTTCAAATCACAAAAGCTTGCTCAGATATTCAATTCAGAGAACAACCTCAAGAAGAAGTACGGGACAAAGTGTTCGCGTACCATAATGATAAGAATGTCCGTTTTGAGAAACGCCAGTACTTTGGAAATTGTACCGAAAACCCCGCCTGACCGGTGCCACCAGTTAAAAGGGCGTCGTAAGGGGCAATTCGCGGTGGAACTGGATGCAACGCGAAGGCTCGTCTTCAAACCGAACCATGAACAGACTCCACTTTCAAACGATGGCGGTATAGACTTGAATGGCGTGACAGCAATAATGATCCTCGATGTAACGGAATATCATTGAAGGTGGAGATACGAGGGACTATCTCCGCAGGAGGAAACCGTGGAGTCGCAGAAATATCAGTACCGGCCGGACTACGCAGTGCAGCCAGGATGGGTCTTGGAAGAGAGATTGGACGCGCATGGCATGACGCACGCTGAATTCGCACGCAGGTGTGATCGTTCACCGAAGCTCATCAGCGAAATCATCGCTGGGAAGGCTCCGATCGTACCAGAGACTGCTTTTCAATTTGAATTGGTGTTAGGCGTTGATGCCAGTATCTGGTTAGGTATAGAGGCTGACTATCGTCTATACTTGATCCGTGCTATTGCCGAAAAAAGAGCAGAAGCCGCTGGCACGTGGTCCAGATCATTTCCAGTTAGAGACCTAGCCAAACGAGGGGTAATCCGCAAATCGGCATCTACGGGTAAGGCGGCATCTGAGCTACTGGCTTTCTTCGGTGTAGCATCAGTAAATGCATGGAAGATGAAGTACGAAAACGTAAATGCCGCCTTTCGTCAATCACCGTCATTCGAAAGCGACAGAGCTGCATTAACTGCTTGGCTTAGACTCACCGAGATAGATGCACAGGATCAGGACTGCGACAGCTACGACGTTGCCAAGTTCAAACAGGTGCTGGCTCAAGTACGCCACCTCACCCGGACACCGGTCCGTGAGGCTTTAAAAAACGCCAGAACACTTTTAAATGAGGCCGGGGTTGCCTTGTCGTTGGTCAAGCCATTGCCAAAAACAAGGGTGAGTGGCGCTGCATGGTGGGTTTCCCCTAACCGACCCGTTGTTGCGCTGAGCGGGCGTCACAAAACAGATGATCATCTATGGTTCAGCTTGTTTCACGAAGCAGCACATATCATCCTGCATGGCAAGAAAAACGTGTTTGTCGATAGGGCGAACGGAGGGGCCGATAAAACCGAAAATGAAGCTAACCAGTGGGCGATCAATTTCCTGATTCCGAGTACAGCCTGGAGTGGTTTTGTAGCAAAGAGTAGTTTTCGTAGAAGAGATGTGTGTGATTTTGCTGACGAACACCAAATCTCGCCAGGTATAGTGGTGGGGAGACTCCAGCACACGAAACAGAGAAACTGGAACCACCTTAATACCCTCAAAACACGGTTGCAATGGTCGGACGAGTGAGAGACAGGGGAAACCGCATCCAGATTGTGGTGTTTCAACCGATTGGCTTTCATTCTCAAACCAATGGTCCTCAATGATTAGTCGTAGTCCTGGAATGTGTAAATCAACAAGGAACCAAGGTGATTAATCCTACTGTTCAGACGCAGATGGTCGTCCGTCGGCCGGTCGACGAAGTGTTCAACGCGTTCGTCGACCCCGCCATCACCACCCGCTTCTGGTTCACCAGGAGCAGCGGTAAGCTGGAGCCGGGTGCGAAGGTCACCTGGGAGTGGGAGATGTACGGAGTTTCTGCGGTTGTCCAAGTAAAGGAAATCGAGCAGCCCTCCAGAATCCTCATCGAATGGGACGAGCCCGCGACGACCGTCGAGTGGCGCTTCACTTCTCTCGGAGCGGAATCGACCCTCGTACAGATCGCCAACACCGGGTTCCAGGGAACCACAGAGGAGATCGTCGGCATGGCGCTCGATTCCATGGGCGGTTTCTCTCTCGTCCTCGCCGGGCTCAAGGCATGGCTGGAGCACGGTATTGCCCTGGATCTGGTGGCTGACCGCGATCCGGAACACCACGTTCCTGATTAGCCCTACTGTATCGGCGACTACCCAAACCGAATCTTTACCCCAAAGCCTGATGCCTTGACGGCGGTCGCCGGAACTTCTATACTCCACCGGATGCGAAGACAAGTGCCTCCATGCCCATCCTGCGGAGGACCGTTGCACCACGTCCGGGGCGTCCGGTATTTCTGCGCGTCCTGCCGGGAAGATTACGGACTATTTCGAAAGCGCGCTCCGTACACGGGTACGCATTGCGTCCGGCTTCAGTCACCGGCCCAGGTCAGACAGGCCGAGGAGGAACCGTAGCGGGAACCGTGCCTGACCGTTTCCCACGCTCAAGATGAACTGGTTAAAGAAGACCTGGGGATGGCTTCGGTGGCTGGCCGCGCTGGGCATCCTCGCCTACCTGTTCTATCTCTACCGGGACCAGTACGCCGATTTCATCCGCCGCGAAATCGACTTTACCTTTTTGATCATCGGCGTCGTGCTGGCTACGACGGCGACCGTGCTGGCCTTTTTTCGGTGGTATCTCCTGGCCCGGGGCCAAAAGCTGGTGCTGGGATTCCGCGAGGCCGTCCGCCTGGGCTTTGTCAGCAACCTGTTCAACTACCTGGCGCCCGGGACCGCGGGCGGAGATATCGTCCGCGCCGTGGGCATCGCGCGGCGTCAAAAGTCGAGGCGGACCGTCGCCGCGGCTACCGTGCTGCTCGACCGGTTGATCGGCATGCTAGCGCTGCTCATCGTCGGATCGGCGGCTTCCCTGCTAAGCCAGGACCTCTGGCATCACCGGGAGATCATGATCGCCGTCCTGATCTTCTGGGGCGGCGCCTTAGCCGGAATGATCTGCCTGGTGGTTTCGCTGCAGTCGCGGTTTCTGGAATGGACCCTCTATCAACGGCTTACCCGTCTCCGGTACGCCGGTCCGTTTTTCGCCGAACTGGCCAACAGCCTGGCGCTATACCAGACGCGGCGCAGCGCGCTGACCGAGGCCCTGCTCATCGGTCTGGCCGGACAGGTCTTCATGTTGTCGGCTTTCTATTGCTGCGCGATGGCACTCCTGCCCGGACCGGCCGCGCCGGATTACTGGGTCCATCTGATGCTGATCCCCGCGGCCGAGATCATCGGTACTTTCGCGCCGGTGCCGGGGGGCGTCGGCGCCCTCGAAGGCGCGGTAATCTATATCTATCACCTCGTCAGCACGACCTCGGATGGATCGGTCACGGGAACGGTCGCACAGGCCACGGGCCTGGCGGCCGCACTCACGTACCGGATCGTGCGCGTATCCGTCGCAGCCCTGGGCGCCGGGTACTACATGGTATCGGATAGAAGCTGGAGGGAGAGGCTGAACCTGGAAGGAACCTGACCGTACGGGCACGAAGAAAGTGCCTGGCTTGCCAGGCGCATCCCCGCACCCGGTCAGGGCCGAACTCCGGGTACTTTATTCCCCGGTGTCCGGCGGTTCATTGCTGTTACTTCACGAACAACCGCTCGTCGATCCACATTCCCTGCACACGTAGCAGGAACCGTTGCGGGTCATCAGGCTGCCGCAGTCCGAACAGGACGGGGCATCGGCCTGGGCGACATAGACCTCGTGTTCCTGGTTCTCCTGCGCGGTCATCGTCTGGTCCATGGCGTTCGAATGCATGGTGGAATCCATGTCCGTGTCCGCCACGATATCGGAATGACTGTCCTCGGGCAGGAACTTAAACGCGAGCCATCTGAAGATATAATCGGTGATGGACTTTGCGATGGGCACGTCCTTGTTTCCGGTCATGCCGGCCGGTTCGAACCGCATGTGGCTGAACTTGCGGATCAGGCTCTCCAGCGGCACGCCGTACTGAAGCGAAACGGATATGGCCGTGGCGAAAGCATCCATCATGCCGGATACCGTGCTGCCTTCCTTGGACATCCGCAGGAAGATCTCGCCGGGCTGGCGGTCTTCGAAGAGACCCACCGTCAGGTAGCCCTCGTGGCCGGCGATGCTGAACTTGTGGGTCACGGCCTCGCGCTCGTCCGGCAGCCGCCGGCGAACGGGCTGGACCTCGGCCGTCTCTTCGTCCTCCGAGGCCTTGGTGCTGAGCGGCTGGGTGCGCTTCGAGCCGTCGCGGTAGATGGCCAGGGCCTTGAGTCCCAGTTCTCCGCCTTTCATGTACACGTTCATGACGTCTTCGACCGTCGCCTCGTTAGGGAGGTTGACCGTCTTGGAAATGGCACCGGAAATGAAGGGCTGCGCGGCGGCCATCATCTTCACGTGCCCCATGTGGTGGATGGAACGGCTGCCGTTCTCGGCACGAAAGGCGCAGTCGAATACAGGAAGGTGTTCCTGGAGCAGGTGTGGGGCCCCCTCGATGGTCCCATTCGCGTCGATGTAGCCGATAATCCGCTCGATCTGCTTCTTCGAGTAGCCCAGCTTCTCCAGGGCCGAAAGTACGGTACGGTTCACGATCTTCATCGTGCCACCGCCCACAAGGCGCTTGTACTTCACGAGGGCGATGTCGGGCTCGATGCCCGTCGTGTCGCAGTCCATCATGAAGGCGATGGTACCCGTAGGCGCCAGTACCGTGGCCTGGCTGTTCTTGTAGCCGTTCTTCCTGCCAAGGGCAAGGGCGTTGTCCCACGCGGTCCGCGCGGCGTCCAGCAGGTTCTTGTCGACCATCTCCGGCTGAATGTCCTCCACGGCGTCCCGATGTTTCTGCATGACCCGGAGCATGGGGTCGCTGTTCTCCTCGTAACCCGCGAAGGTGCCCAGGTTTTCGGCGAGTTCGGAGGACCGGAAGTACCCCTGGCCGGTCATCAGCGCCGTGATGGCCCCGGCGTATGCCCTCCCGCCATCGCTGTCGTAGGGCAGCCCCATGGCCATGAGCAGCGCGCCGAGGTTGGCGTACCCCAGGCCGAGCTGCCGGAAGGCGCTGGCGTTCTCCCCGATCTTTTCGGTAGGGTAGCTCGCGTTGTCGACGATGATGTCCTGCGCCATGATCATGATATTGACGGTGTGGATGAATCCCACCACGTCAAAGGTGCCGTCATTGGTCAAATACTTGAGCAGGTTGATCGAGGCCAGGTTGCACGCGCTGTTGTCGAGGTGCATGTACTCGGAACAGGGGTTGCTGGCGTTGATACGGTCCGTGTTGGCGCAGGTGTGCCAGTCGTTGATGGTCGTATCGTACTGCATGCCGGGGTCGCCGCACTGCCACGCCGCCTCCGCGATCCACTCCATGATCTCCTTCGCCCGGAGGCTTTCCACCGGTTTTTTCGTCGTGATCGACTGAAGCGCCCACTCGCCGTCCTCTTCCACGGCGTCAAGGAATGAATCGGTCACCCGGACGGAGTTATTGGCGTTCTGAAACTGGATGGAGCTCCATGCGTCGCCGTTCAGCGTCATGTCCCACCCGGCGTCGCCGAGGGCGTAGGCCTTGCGCTCCTCGTTGGCCTTGCACCAGATAAACTCCACCACGTCGGGGTGATCGATGTCCAGGACGACCATCTTGGCGGCCCGCCGCGTCTTGCCCCCAGACTTGATGGAACCGGCCACCGAATCGGCCGCTCGCATGAAGGAGACCGGTCCGGAGGCCTGCCCGCCGGCTGAAAGTATCTCCTTCGAGGACCGGATGCGCGACAGGTTGACGCCCGCGCCGGAACCACCCTTGAAGATCATGCCTTCCACCTTGCACCATTCCAGGATCGACTCCATCGAATCTTCCACCGAGAGGATAAAACACGCTGAACACTGGGGCGTGTCCTCGACGCCCACGTTGAACCAGACCGGACTGTTGAATGTGGCGCGCTGGTGGAGGATGATGGATTTAAGCTCGTTGTGAAAGGCGTCTGCGTCCTCTTCCGACGCGAAGTAACCCTGCGCCCGTCCCCAACTGGCGATCGTATCCGCCACGCGGTCGATCATGTGCTTCACGCTGTTCTCGCGCTGCGGGGTACCCAGGGGTCCGCGGAAGTACTTTGACGCAACGACGTTGGTGGCCAACTGCGACCAGGCCGCGGGAAACTCCATGTCCTTCTGTTCGAAGACGACTTCGCCGCCGTCCCCCGAGATGGTGGCCGTGCGCTTTTCCCACTCCACGCCGTCGTAGGGGTCCACGCCCGGATTGCTGAACAAACGCTCGACAGCCAGTCCTCCTTCGACAAGCGGCGCGTTGGCGGTGGACGCGTCATCGACGGACACGTCGGCGGTGGATTCCTCCGTCTCCTCCATCAAGAGATCGGGATTATCCTTTGATTTCAGTCCAATATTCTCTGTAGCCATACGTGCCCCCTGGAATCGTCTTTCACCATCTGCGACTGGTATCTGATACGGTCAAACTCTGATACGGTCAAACTCTGATACGGTCGAACGATGTGTTAATCAAATTACAAAAAACCGATGCCTGGTCCATATGATTGAACCAGGCACAAGTAAACGCTAACTAGTTCTGATCGGGTTGGTCCTTGACGACCGAGGCCAGCTCCTGCTTTTCCAGCTGTTCGAGCTCTTCCTGAAACTCGCTCCGGTCCTTGAAATCCCGGTAGACCGAGGCGAAACGCACGTAGGCCACTTCATCGATCTTGCGCAGTTCGCGAATGATGAATTCGCCGATCTTGTCGGAAGAGACCTCGCGGTCGCTCAGGTTGCTGACGTAGTATACCACCCGGTCCACGAGTTCGTGCAACTGATCGGCGGAAATCATGCGTTTCGTGCAGGCCAGCTTCAGTCCGTGCATGATCTTTGCGCGGTCGAAGACCTCCCGGCGGCCATCGGACTTCACCACCATCAGTTCCTCTTCCTCGATGGCTTCATAGGTCGTAAACCGCTTGGTGCAGGAAAGGCACTCGCGCCGCCTGCGGATGGTTCTTCCACTTTGAATTGTGCGTGAGTCAACAACGTGGCTGTTCAACGTGCCACACGCCGGACATCGCATCGCGGCGGCCCTCCACCTTACCTAATTTGTTGAGATTTATTGATTAAGAATCACTACTTGTTGTGGTGTTCAAACACGTAACAAACAAGATATTGTATAGATTGCGAAGTCGCAAGTATCTTTTGAAACTTTTTTGATTTACCGGTGGGTAACCTTCATAGCTACATAATATGTGACCATCATGACCAATAAAAACGCCCCTCGGCAGGTGATGCGGAGGGGCGTGTACAAGCAGTGTTCCTGAATCTAAAAACGTAATCGCGTAATGTCAACTCACCACGATGCTAGGGACTGAACACGATAGATACGGTGATCGGAATCCACTTTGTGGCCTCGATTTCCGTCGCCGCGTGATTGTATCGCGCATCAATGGCCACGCCGATTGACGGATTGATGGGAATTAGAACCCCTCCACCTACTGTAAAGCTTAAAACAGTCTCGGTGTTACTGACAGATAGGGACCCGCTAGAAACATTACCTTTGTTTCGCGTAATCCCTATACCTCCCTGCCCATACACACCAACGGGGGAAGAAGAACGCAGCATTATTCCAAGGTTCGCACCGGTGAGTGTTACATCTGCGTCTACTCCCAAGGATGTTAGCTCTTCTGCCGCACCATATTTGCTGTAGTGGCCATCCAATACCGCATGCAAGTTTTGATAAACCGGCAAAGACACTCCGCCGCGAATCGCCAGTCCGTTGTTAACATCTTCGGCGTCAATGGGTATACCCAGTCCGCCTCCTACCGTAAACGACGGCGACATTTCCTGGGCATGTACAGTTTCAAGTGTGGATATCGACACGAGAACAACCGCTGCCAACAATGAGAGTGCTGCCTTTCGCATGAGACTGCTCCTTGATGAAGAAATACAGAGTTGAAAGAGAAACTTAAGGAACCTCTGATAATTACCAAATTGTTTGATCATGAGGAATGTTATGAGTCCTGTGGAACTTACATACAATAACCTACAACGCAAGTACTTTCTACTCCTACATGTGATCATAATGAGAGGTAAATCACAAATATGTGACTATTATGTGAACTTTCCATATGGGTCTTTTATCAACCCGTTTGTCCGATCGTGAGGTATGATCTGCGTCTGTTTGGAGGGCGATCATGATTGAGTGGTTTCATTTTGGTTGCTTGTGATGGAGTCTTCGGCCCCATGAGAGCGAACAACACGTCCCGGAGCAATACTACATTACAGACGTAGGAGCAACAACAGATGAAGGATCAACGGTCCATTAAAACAACTGCGAACTGGCTCTGTTATGTGACATCCGGAATAACTGTAATCTTGACACTACTCCGTCCGCAACGACTCGACCGGGTTCGCGGTAGCGGCCCGCACGGCCTGGAAGCCCACGGTGAGTAGGGCGATCGCCATGGCCAGGAAGCCGGCGAGGATAAAGGTCGTCCAGCCCAGCTCGACGCGGTAGGCGAAGCCATCAAGCCAGTTGTTCATTGCGGCGTATGCGACGGGCCAGGCCAGCACATTGGCCACGATTACGAGCCGGAGGAATTCGCTGGACAACATCCCGAAGACGTTGGGGATGGATGCCCCGAGGACCTTGCGGACCCCGATTTCCTTCCTGCGCCGTTCAGCGGTGAAGGAAGAAAGGCCGACGAGACCCAGGCAGGCGATGATGACTGCAAGGGCGGCGAAGCTGACGAATATCCTGCCGAACCGCTGTTCGGCGGCGAATAGGCGCGCGAAGGTGTCTTCCACGAAGAAATACTCAAAAGCGAAATCTGGATTGACTTCCTTCCACGCCTCTTCGACAAAAGCTATGCCTTCCATCAGGTTTTCCGAGTCGATTTTGATGAGCGCGTGACCACCCTCGTTATCCGGGAAGAGTACCAGGGGTTCGATGGGCTCATGTAATGACCTGAAATGGAAATCCCGCATCACGCCGACGACCTCGCGCGGAACCTGGTCATCCTTCTCGTATCCGTGCCGGCGTTCATGAAGCCAGAGGATCGTCTTGCCCACCGCATATTCCGCCGAGTCGAAACCCAGTCTTGCAGCGGCTGCCTCGTTCATGACCACCGCGCCGGTTCGCGTCCAGTCGCCGGGGAACGCGCGATCGAAATATCTGCCCGCGATCAAATCGATTTCGAAGATGTCGATGTAATCCTCGTCCGTCCAGGCCGCGTGCATTTCGTATTTTGACGCGGAGCTGTCTTCCGGCCTGCTTACCGCGAGCGGGATTACCGCGTTCTTGTGACCGGGCAGGATATAGGCCAGGGTGGCTTTCACCACGTGCGGGCTTTCCATGATGCGCGCCTTGAATACAGGTGACGTTTCCATAACCGGGATAAAGGTCAACGGAATCGCGACAACCTGGTCCGTATTGAGTCCCATGTTCTTCGCGCGGATGTATTCGACCTGGTTGAAGACGACACCGGTAGAAATGATCAGGGCGATCGATATGGCGAACTGGCCCACGACCAGGATCCTGCGCATGTCCGCGTTGCCGGCTCCGGTTATCAGCGAGCCCTTCAGGGTTTGAATCGGCGCAAGTCCCGAAAGGTAGAGCGCGGGATAGCTTCCCGAAGCAAAGCCGACCGCGATTCCGATCACCACCACGGCACCCAGGGTGAACCATATCGTGTCCCCATCCAGCGCCATGGATTTGCCCGTCAACAGGTTGAACCACCGCAGGCTCACCACGGCGAACACGAGGGCAAGACAGACCGCCAACCCGCTCATGATCATGGACTCGCTGATGAATTGCCGCATTACCTGTCCCCGGCCGGCGCCGAAGACCTTTCTCAGGCCGATTTCCCTGGCACGGCCGGCGGATCTGGCCGTGGCCAGGTTCATGAAGTTGATACACGCGATGACGATGATGAATACGGCGATGGCGGTGAAAAGCCAGATGTACGCGATATCGCTGTTCGGGGTAATCTCCCTTTCGAGATGGGAATGGAGATGGATATCTGTGAGCGGCTGCAACTTGAGCGTCAGGGATTCTTCCTCGTTGCGGTACCGGTCGCCCAGGTACTTCTCCACAAAAGCGGGTAGCTTGGCCTCCAACTCGGTCGGGTCGCTGCCCTCTCGCAACAGGAGATAGCTGTAGGACGCGCGCCAGCCGAACTCGTCGATGGGTAATTCCAGATAGGCCTCCTGGATCCGGAATGACGCGAGGATGTCGAATCCCAGGTGCGAATTCGCGGGCAGATCCTCCATCACTCCGGTCACCTCCAGATGAAACGACCCTTCGGCATCCAGAATCTTCCCCATGGGATTCTCGTCGCCGAAGTACTTTCGCGCGACGGATTCGGACAGCACCACCTTGTCGTTGCCATCCAGCGCCGTCCGGGGATTGCCCGTCAAAAGGGGCACATTGAAGACGTTGAAGACCGAACTGTCGGCCAGATAGAACGCTCGCTCGTAGAACCCCTTGTCGCCGTACTTGACCATCCAGGCGTTACCCGGAGGCACGAAACGGACCATGTCTTCCACTTCGGGAAAGTCTGCCCGGATGAACTTGGCTATCGGGATCAGTACATCGGCGTTTTGCGAGACCTGGTTCCCCTGCCGATGCTCCGCGGTCACGCGGTATATACGGTCCGCCTTGTCATGGAACCGGTCGTAGCTCAACTCGTCGCGGATGTACAGCAGGATGAGGAGACAGCAAGCGATCCCGAGCGCCAGGCTCATGACGTTGATGAACGAATAGCCCTTCTGGCGGTTCAGGTGGCGGAGAGCCACCGTGAAGTAGTTGCGGAACATGGAAACCTCTGCACCGAGTTATGGGCTAACTAAGCCGGCCTGCAAATCGAAAAGTCTGCGTTTCGGAGTCTGCTTCAAGGACCCGTTATACCCCCGTAAGGGATGCACCGGGCCCTGATTCATCGTCCTTCGGGCCGCACTTCCCTATTATACTCCCTTTACGGATTCAACACCCGTATATTCTAGTATCCATGCCCCTTGTTTCAATGGCCCGAAATCTATGTTCATTTCCAATAATTTGATCGCGATGCCATCGGACGCCTATCCATGACCGACCTCTTCTCCGAACAGGCTGAAAAGCAACTCCAGCGTGAAGGGCCGCTGGCGGCGCGCATGCGGCCGGATTCTCTGGAAGGCTTCCTGGGCCAGCAGGGGCTGGTCGGCCAGGGTCGCCTCCTGAATGAATCCATCGAGCGGGACACACCCTTTTCCATGATCCTGTGGGGGCCGCCGGGTTCGGGCAAGACTACCCTCGCCTTCATCATCGCCCGATCTACGGACTCCCATTTCGTGCCGCTGAGCGCCGTGAACGCTGGCGTGAAGGACCTGCACCGGGCGGCTTCCGAGGCCCGGGACCGGCTGGGCATGCACCGCAAGCGGACCATTCTCTTCATAGACGAGATCCATCGATTCAACAAGCTGCAACAGGACGCCGTGCTGCCGACCGTGGAGAACGGGACGCTGACCCTCATCGGGGCGACGACGGAGAACCCGTCCTTCGAAGTCAACGGCGCCCTGCTGTCTCGCTGCCGTGTGCTGCGCCTGGAACCCCTGGCTGAGGACGACCTGGCAAGGATCGTACGTGGTGCGCTGGAAGACGGCGAACACGGTCTCGGCGGGCGGAATATAGAAATGGACGAGGAAGCGGTCGAGCACCTCGCTTCCGTGGCCGGCGGCGACGCGCGGGTCGCACTGAATACCCTCGAGGTGGCGGCCATGACCACGCCGCGAGATGACGACGCCCGGATACGACTGACCACGAAGGAGATCGACGAAGCCCTGCAGCACCGGGCGCCGCAGTACGACAAGGGTGGAGACTGGCACTTCGATGCGATATCGGCCCTGCACAAAAGCGTGCGGGACTCCGATCCGGACGGAGCGCTGTACTGGCTGGCCCGGATGCTCATCGCCGGGGACGATCCCCTGTACATTGCCCGCCGGATCATCCGCATGTCGGTGGAGGACATCGGACTGGCCGACCCCTTCGCCCTGACCCTGACCACCTCGGCCCAGCAGGCCGTCCATTTCGTGGGCCAGCCCGAAGGCGACCTGATGCTCGCCCACGCGGTGGTGTACCTCGCCACGGCGCCGAAGAGCAACGCGGTCTACTCGGCCTTTTCAAAGGCGCGGCGGGACGCGGAGCAGACGAGCGACGAGCCCGTGCCCATGCACCTGCGCAACGCCCCGACCAGCCTGATGAAGGAAATGGGCCACGGCAAGGGATACAAGTACGCCCATGACCACGACGGGGCGGCCGTGGACCAGGAGCATCTGCCCGAATCCATTCAAGGGCATCGCTACTACGAACCCACCAACCGGGGACGGGAAGAAAAGATCCGTTCGTGGATGGAGAAGATGCGGAAGATCAGGGAGAGGGGTTGACCGATCCGCGCCGCCCAGGGGCTTTACTCGGATTACGCGACGAGGCCGCCGATCGCGCGACATCACGCCGGATTACGCGACGAGCGCTACGGATCGCGCGTCAACCCGCCGGACTAAGCGATCGCCTTGCTGTAGCAGTAGTCGAAGAGCAGTTCCCACTCGCGCTGCTGAATGCTCCGGCAGAGATCGCCGGCCGGGACGCCGCCCACGTTGGCGCCTTCGCATAGATCGATGAAGGCGTAGGGGTCCCATGAAGACTGGGACATGAGGTAAACGGCCTGGTCGGGAAGGTTGTCCGTACCGGATGCGATCGTCGCCGACTCGTCCCTCAACTCGGGGTAGATGTCGTGTTCGCCGACGCGGCCGAACCAGTGCTTGCCATTGGGATAATCCGGTTCGCGGCGGTGCATGATGCCGTGCCAGTAGCTTCCCGTGGGCGTGGTAATCTGCTGGCTGAGCGTGTGGGATGTGACCAGGAAATCGTGGTACAGCCACAGGCCGGATACACACCCTTCGGCCATCTCACGGTCGGCAATGCCGTTCGGGCCGAAGGCCTCGTCCAGGTCCAGGGCTTCCAGGTCGGCCTTCGCCGGAGTGTTTTCTTCTCCCGGTCCCAGCGGCATGATCCGGGGTGTTTTAAGCAGGTCAGCGAAAACGGATCCGTATGCGGCAGGTTCAAAGGCAGACATGGTCGATCCTTTCGTGATTCAAACGGCGGTCGTGGCCTTTCGCTTCTTCAGCACCTCGTTCATGCTGCCGGTGCGATATCCCTCCAGGTCGAGCGTGACGTAATCGTAACCTATTTCCTTCAGGTAAGCAGCGATCTCGTCGTGGTGTTCGACGACTTTCGCAAGATCGCAAGGCTCTGTTTCAATACGGGCCATGTTCCGGTGGTGGCGCACACGGAATTGCCGGAGCCCCAGTCCCCGGATGAAGGCTTCTGCCCGGCCAACCTGTTCTAGCGCTTCGATGGTGATGGGGTCGCCGTACGGAAAGCGCGACGACAGGCAGGCCAGGGACGGCTTGTCCGCCGTGGGCAGGCCAATTCGTTCGGACAGCGCACGGACGTCGGCCTTGGTGAACCCGGCGTCCTTAAGCGGGCTGCGAACGCCGTGTTCGCGTATCGCCAGCATGCCCGGGCGGAAGTCGCTGATGTCGTCCACGATGCTTCCTTCGCAGATAAAGGCCGCGCCTTCTTCCCCTGCAATCTCCTCCAGGCGCGTATACAACTCATCTCGACAGAAATAGCACCGGCGCGGGTTGTTCTGCATGTATTCCGCGTTGTGGATTTCCTCCGTGTCCGCGTAGCGGTGGCGCGCGCCCATCCATTCGGCCAGTTCGGCGGCGGCGTTTTTCTCTTCCTCAGGCAGTGATTCGGACACACCGGTAACCCCGAGCGCACGGTCACCCAGCACGTCGGTGGCCACCTTGAGCAGCAGCGCACTGTCCACGCCCGCGGAGAAAGCCACCAGGACGCCGCCCATGGCCTGCAGGTCCAGCTGAAGCGCCTGGTACTTTTCATCCAGTGTGGATGCGTTGTTCCTTTTCATGTCCTGCTCTCCGATTAAAACCCGGCTCGCTGGAGGTCGAGAGACCTTGATCAATCTCGGCGAATGCGCCTACGCGGCGTCCGTCTTACATGGTACTCGCCCCATGATTTCGCTTGACAGAAGGGGGATTCCGACACTATTTAACACGTCTGTTTCGGGTCAAATAAAGATACGGCTGACAAGGTATCATGACAACTTTTTTTTGTATGAAGGTGACGTCGTAAGTTGAACCCTCGAGGTCCATGAAGGAGCATGATCGGGCATGAGCGGGGACGAACGGAAAGAGACAAAATCCACGCCGGACGACGGGACTGCGGCTTGTCCCCCGGCGGATAGTGACAAGGAAAACACTTCGGGCGAACCGACCCGGTTGTACAGCGGCATCCAGCCGACCGGCGACATACATATAGGGAATTACCTCGGCGCCGTTGCCAACTGGGCCAGGCAGATCCCGCGGTACGACTGCATCTACTGCGTCGTGGATTACCACGCCATCACCATCGAGTACGACCCGGATACCATGCGGGAGGCCGTGCTGGACACCGCCACGATGGGCATCGCTTGCGGTCTCGACCCGGCCCGCTGTACGCTCTTCGTGCAGTCCCACGTGACCGAAACGATGGAACTCGCCTGGATCTTCAGCACCTGCACCGCCATCGGGGCCCTGGAACGGATGACGCAGTTCAAGGACAAGGCCGCCCAGCATAAGCAGAACATCAACGCGGGCCTGTTTACCTATCCCGTGCTTCAGGCCGCGGACATCCTGGGTGTCAAGGCCGACGGCGTTCCCGTGGGCGACGACCAGTCCCAGCACCTGGAGTTGACGCGCGAAATCGCCAGGCGGTTCAATCACCTGTACGGACCGGTATTCCCCGAAGCCAGGACACTGTACAGCCCCGCGCCGCGCATCATGGGCCTGGACGGCCAGTCCAAGATGAGCAAGAGCCAGGGGAACTACATCGCGATGAAGGACCGAGCAGACACGGTCAGGAAGAAGCTCGGCTCCGCCTATACCGATCCGAACCGGCTGCGCAGATCCGACCCCGGAAATCCGGATATCTGCAACATCTTCACGCTCCACAAGTCTTTCTCGAGTCCGGACGAGGTGGCGGCCATCGACGCCGATTGCAGGAGCGCGGACATCGGGTGCGTCGATTGCAAGAAGAAGCTGGGTTACAACATGGAATCCGCCATGTCGCCGATCCAGGACAAGTACGAGGACCTTACCCGCCGGCCCGACGACGTGCGGGACGCTCTCGCCACGGGCGCCGACCGGGTACGGAAGCTCACGTCGGAAACCATGACGGAGGTCCGTCACGGCCTGGGGCTGAGGTAGGATGGAACTCCGGGGCATTCTCCGCGTTTATATCAACGTGATTGAATCTCCTTGTAGGAAACGTCCGGAACATCCTGCAGAAACGCTGAACCGCCACCGGAACTCCCTGCCGTTTCTTCCCGCACGACCGACCGCGGACTGAAACGGCCGCCCGTAATCCTATCCTTAAGAACCATGCATGGATATATACTCGAAAGAATACGACCATCAATCCAGGCCCCTGGGACGGACCGTATCCTTTCGCCGATTAACGGCCAAATACCTCCTCGTCGCCTTCGCCGTCGCTGGTCTGCTCCATGGCTTCATCCTGCTGGCCCTCCTTTCCACCGGCTTGCTCGAAGACAAGAACATGATCGAACTCACCCTCGCTCCCTACGAGCGTCTGGAACAGCTCGAACAGGCCTACATGGAAATGCAGAACCCTCCCACCCTGGTCGACGTGCCTGAAGAAGCCCGCGTGGACGAGCCGCCGGACGAACCGGAGCCCGACGTGGCGGATAAAAACGCCATCGCGAGGGACCTGCTGGAGGATACGGATTTGCCTGAAGGTCCGGCTTTCTCCGAGGGCGAACTGGAGATCAGGACGATGGAAGACCCGAACGAAGAGGACGAGCAGCAACACGAGCCATTCACGGGCACCGTCCCGCTCGCTCCGCGAGAGGGCGGCATCGAGGATTTCAAAGAGGTGAAAGACCCGCCCATGTGGACATCGGACCTGATCATCAGGCGCGAATTCCGGGGCAAGGGCGGACGCGAGGGACTTGGAGAAGGCGCGATGGCAGGAGATGGGGTCGCTTCCGCGCCACGGCCCACCGGTCCGGAAGAGCCGGTTTTCATCCCCCAGGACGATCTGAACGAACTGGCACAGATTTCCCGCGAACCCGCCTACGAGCGGCACCGCCGGTTCGGTTTCGGTTTAGGAAACTCCGGTCCGCGGGTACCCAGGACGAACAACCGCCACACCTCGGTCAAGGATTACGGCGACTTCTCGCTCAGCACCTATGCCTGGGATTACGCGCCGTACCTGTACATCCTGCGCGAGCGGATCCGGAGGCGCTGGTTCGCACCCGAGGCCTTCCGGCTCGGCCTGGTGAGCGGACGGGTCATCATCCGGTTCAAGATCATGCCCGACGGTGCTCTGCGCGACCTCGAGGTTCTTTCCTACAGGGACAATGATATCCCCTATCAATCTCTCGTGGCGTCAAGCCGCAACGCCATCGAGACTTCCCACCCCTTTCCGCCGCTCCCCGACGATTTCCTCCATCCGTATCTGGAAATCACCGGCACCTTCTACTACCAGATCCTGCGTGCGAGGTAGCCGTGGGAAATGTCGAATGTGCTTTCTTTTCCGGAGCGTAGGCCTGTGAAAAACCAGATTGGAAGACTGGTTGATTCGAACGCATTCCAGCACACCGTCCTCGGAGTAATCTCGGCCGCCGCCGTACTGGTTGGCTTGGAAACCTCCCGGGATCTCGTGGCCCGGTACGGTGCGTGGCTGCATCGGCTCGACCAGCTGGTCCTGCTGTTCTTCATCCTGGAAGCAGCACTGAAGATGGCGCGGCACGGCCGCCACTGGTATCGCTATTTCGGCGACCGGTGGAATGTTTTCGACTTCCTCATCGTGGTGGCGTGCCTGCTGCCGACGGGTGGGCAGTACGCCGCGGTACTTCGCCTAGCCCGGGTGCTCCGGGCGCTGCGGCTGGTGACCGCGGTGCCGAAACTGCAACTGCTTGTCAATTCACTGCTCAAGTCGATCACGTCGCTGGGATATGTCGGCCTGCTACTGGCCGTGCTGTTCTACATCTACGCGGTACTCGGCGTCTATCTCTTCCGCGGCAACGATCCCGTCCACTTCCAGGACCTGTCTACGGCGCTGCTTACGCTCTTCCGCGTGGTAACCCTGGAGGACTGGACCGACGTGATGTATATCCAGATGTACGGCAGCGACGCCTACCCCAACTACGCGGATTTCGCCCAGGCCCATCTGCGCGAAGCCTCGCGGGCCATGCCCGTATTCGGTGCAATCTTCTTCGTAAGTTTCGTGATGCTGGGCACCATGATCATGCTGAACCTCTTCATCGGGGTCATCATCAATTCCATGTCCGAGGCCCAGGCCGACCGGGAATCGGAGGAACGGCGCCGGCACCTGGAAAGGGATGGACGCATCAGCGTGGGGGATGAAATCGTCCTGGTAGAGGAAGAGATTCAGAAACTTTCGAGGCGGCTCAAATCCCTTCGCAAGCGGGCGGATGAGAACGGGGATGGCGGCTGATTTGCGTTGGAACGGAGCGGCGGGAACGGTGACGACGGGTAGTGGGTGATGAGACCGGTCGGTGGGAACGGTGGCGACGGGTAGTGGGTGATGAGGCCGGTCGATGGGAACGGTGGCGACGGGTAGTGTGTGATGAGGCCGGTCGGCGGGAACGGTGGCGACGGGTGAACCGTGTGAAATTGGACCGATTGATCTGAGGCGGCGCACGGGCTGAAACAGCGCGAGTAACCTTTAGGCCATGCTCGACTTGCCTGGAATCGTAAATCAGACCTGTTCGCCACCGGCACGTAATTTCGCTGGCGGGACGACACACGCGGGCGTTCAGACCTGCTCGCCGCCGTCCGGTCCGTAGAAGATGACCCACGTCTTCATCGATTCGCCGAAATCCACGAATCGATGTGCGACCCCGGCGGGCACGAATAAGAAGTCACCGGCCTCGAACGGCACGACCTCGCCGCCCATTTCGAATTCTCCCTTCCCCTCGACAATCACGTAGCACTCGTCACGGCGGTGAGGCTTCTGATCGTCCACTTCCCGGGGCATGTACAACTCGATCTGCAACTCGCCGCGCTCCAGCGCAACGAAGAACCGATCTCCGTTCGGAGCGGGGATCTTCGCGGCGATCTCCGAGGGGGTGATTCGCTTGCAGGTGTGTCTTTGCATGGTTCCTATCCAAAGGGTCAGGTTAAATCACAAGCTTGAACCAGTATACACGAAGAGATCCAGATACAAGAGGCAACGAAAGACTATATTCCAAGATAGCGACCTGATCTGGCAATTGCCACGGAATAGAGCCGTGCGATCGGCAAAGCCATGCGATCGGCAATTCGAGTCGCCGTTGACACCTAACGAGCACCCTGTTTATATTAACTTGATCGAGATAAAGCGCCTGTTTAATGGTTCTTGTTAATAGCATTCGGCATCTCTTGCGTGATTCTACGTCGTCTGCGCACTGAATCGTGCGTAACCTGCTTATATGTGCGCTATGGTTAGTCTCCTTGTCCTCTCTGTCGCCTCACTAAGACCGAAATCTCACTAACCCAATATCCATGCCCTCCCATCCAACGCTGACTGACATCGCCAGGGCACGACGTTTCCTCAACGATCACCTGACTCCGACGCCGATGTACCGTTCCGCCGGGTTCAGCGAGACGCTGGGCCTTGATCTCCACGTCAAGTACGAGAATTTCCAGCCCATACGCTCGTTCAAGGTAAGGGGCGGACTGTATGCCATGTCCCTGCTCGACGAGTCCCAGCGCGAACGGGGGGTCACCACGGCGTCCACCGGCAACCACGGCCAGGGCATTGCCTACGGCGGCGGCGTACTGGGCGTACCCGTCACGGTGGTCGTGCCCCACGGTACTCCGAAGGTCAAGAGCGACGCCATCCGCCGGCTCGGCGCCGATCTGGTCGTGCACGGGACAACGATCGCCGACGGATTCAAGCGGGCGCGAGAGATTGCGGAAGATACCGGAAAAGTATACATCGAGGACGGCGAGGATTTTGGCCTTATGGCGGGCGCGGGCACCATCGGCCTGGAGATCGTGGAGGACCTGCCGGACGTGGATGCGGTGGTGCTGCCCGTGGGCGGCGGCAACCTGATCGCGGGGGTAGGCACGGCCATCAAGGCCACCAATCCGGAAGTGCGCCTCATCGGCGTCCAGGCCTCCAACGCGCCATCGGTTTACCGATCATGGCAGGAAGGCCGGACGGTGATCACGGCGACGTGCGACACCTTTGCCGGGGGGCTTGCGACGACCTATCCGGGCGGCCTGGCTTTCGACGTCCTGAAAGACCTGGTCGACGAGATGCACCTCGTCACCGAGGAAGAGATGAAGCGGGCGATCCCCGTCGTCCTCGAACACACCGGGTTCATCGCGGAAGGCGCGGCCGCGGCGGTATTCGCCCTGTGCATGCGCGAGGCGGCGGCGTTGCGTGGACAGCGCGTGGCTATCCTGTTCAGTGGCGGCAACCTGGGTATGGACGGGGTCAGGGAAATGGTCCGGTACCTCCCCGATGAGGCATAGCACGCACGTCGCTGACATTGGAATGGCCTGTCGTATACACATCGTATACACGCCCAGTAATATACACACCCTATCGTATACACTATCCTTGCCGTAATGTGGTCTAGTCCTACGAGGAGCCGACATGAACGTCGCACAGGCGGTTGCCCACGTATTGAAGAAGGAAGGGGTCGAGTACCTCTTTGCGTACCCAGTCAACCCACTGATCGAAAGCGCCGCGGAGCTGGACATCCGCACGGTGATCGTACGTCAGGAACGGATCGGCCTCCACATGGCGGACGCGGTCAGCCGGTTGTCTTCCGGCCGCAAGATCGGCGTGTTCTGCATGCAGAGCGGACCCGGTACCGAGAACGCCTATGGCGGTGTTGCGCAGGCCTTCGGCGAATCGGTACCCATCGTGGTCCTCCCGATGGGCTACCGGAGGAAGGTCGCCCAGTTACCGCCGAATTTCCATGCCTATCTCAACTTCCAACACATCACCAAGTCCTGTGAATACCTTGTGCTTCCCGAGACCGTATCGGAGGTGATGCGCCGGGCGTTCACCCGGGTCAAAAACGGACGGCCGGGTCCGGCACTGGTGGAGTTCCCGACCGATCTCCTGGGCGAGGAGGTGCCCGAGCCATTTGATTACAGGGCTACTCCTTCCGTCCGCGTCGGACCCGATCCGGACGCGGTGCGTGACGTCGCCGAGGTACTGGTCGCGGCGGAAAGGCCGGTCATCTACGCCGGCCAGGGGGTGCACTACGCCCGCGCCTGGCCCGAACTCAAGCAACTGGCCGAGTTACTGGAAGCGCCGGTAACCACCAGCCTTGACGGCAAGAGCGCCTTCCCGGAAGACCATCCCCTGTCCCTGGGCAACGGAGGACGGTCGATGCCGGAGCCTGTTCATGTTTTCGTGCAAAATGCCGACGTGATCTTCGGGATCGGGTGCAGCTTCACTCGGACGAATTTCGGCCTGACCATGCCAGAGGGAAAGACGTATATCCACGCCACGCTGGATCCGGACGACATAAACAAGGACGTGGAATCCGCCTATCCCATCGTAGGCGATGCCGCGCTGACGCTCAGGGCCCTAATCGAGGAGGTATCGGACAGGTTGAAGAGAAAGCCGCGCGGCAGGCGCGACGGGATCGCGGCAGAAATCCGGACGATCCGGCGGCGCTGGATGAACGCCTGGATGCCGAAACTCCGGGACGCATCCACGCCGTTCTCCCCTTACCGGGTCATCAACGACATGATCGAAACCGTCGACATCGAGCGAACGATCATCACGCACGACGCGGGCAGCCCACGTGACCAACTTACCCCCTTCTGGCCGTCAACCACGCCCCTGAGCTACATCGGCTGGGGCAAGACCACGCAGCTAGGCTACGGCCTCGGCCTGGCCATGGGCGCAAAGCTGGCCCACCCCGACAGGCTCTGCATAAACGTGTGGGGCGACGCGGCCATCGGGTTCACGGGCATGGACTTCGAAACGGCCGTGCGCGAGCGCATCCCCATCCTCTCCGTCCTTTTCAACAACCACTCCATGGCCATAGAGATTCCCGTCATGCCCACATCGCAGGCAAAGTACGGCGCGACCGACATTTCGGGAAACTACGCCATGATGGCTGAGGCCTTCGGCGGCTACGGGGAGCGGGTCGAGTCTCCCGAAGAGATCATCCCGGCGCTGAAGCGGGGTATAAGGAAAACGGAAGAAGGAGTGCCGGCGCTGCTGGAGTTCATGACGAGCAAGGAAATCGACTTCTCATTCTTTTGATTCGGGCGTTCTGCTGATTAGCGCTGCGCGGTCGCGTCCTCGCCTGCCCCGATCGGGCGCGCTGCTTTACTGCTTCGGGCGCGCTGCTGAATCCTGACGCGCCGCCGTGTCCAGGCGTGTTTTCGAATCCTCCTGCGCCGCATTCCCTTTAAATCGATCTACCAGGAACGGGCCCATGGCCTCCGGCACCTCGCCGGTTGCGATGAGATCCGCGACCAGCCGGCCGGTTAATGGCGCCAGCAGAATGCCGTTGCGGTAATGGCCGGTGGCGAGAACGAGATGCTCCAGACTCGAGGGACCGAGTATGGGCTTGCCGTCCTTCGACATGGGCCGCAATCCCGCCCAGGTCTCCACCACGGGTGCGCCTGCCAGTCCGGGCGCCATGCGGAGTCCATGCTCCATCACAGCAGACAGGCCGCCGGCCGTAACGCTGGTGTCGAAACCTGTCTTCTCCACCGTGGCGCCAAATAGCACGCGTCCGTCACGGCGGGGAACAAGGTATTGCCCCAGTCCATTGATGACCCTTGTAACTGTGGGGAAACCGCTTCCGTCGACGCAAACTATCTGGCCGCGTACAGGTTCGACGGGCAGTGGCAGTCCGGGAATCCAGTTCTGCAGACCGGACCACGCGCCTGCCGCAATGACAACCCGGTCCGCGCCAATCCGCCCGTCTGGCAAGATGACCCCGGTCACCCGGTTATTCCGTACAATCAGGTCGATGACTGGGTCTCCGACAAGGAATTCCCCGCCACGGCCCTTGACCGCTGCAACCAGCGCCCGGACGAGCCGCCTGTTCTCCACCTGGTGCATGCCTTCAAAGAACAGTCCGCACCTGGTTTCAGGCGAGAGCATTGGTTCAAGTGTGCGGACCTCTTCGCTGTTGAGTCGATCGACCGGTAACCCCAGTTCCTGCTGGTGGTGGTACCGCTGCGCCAGTTCTTCCGATTCCTCCTCGTCGAAGGCGACCTGGAGCCCCCCTTCCGTTCGGTATTCGATGTCGATGCCTGACTCCGCCAGCAACGCGGCGGACCAGTCCGCGAACATGTCGCGGCTTGCCATGCACAGATCGAGGTAGGGGCGATGAAACGGACGCGCGCCCTGCGGGGCCAGGACGCCGGCGGAAGCCCAGGAAGCCCCCATACCGGGTTGGCGCGGATCCACGAGGATTGCGCTCATCCCGCGGCACAGCAATTCACGGGCGACGGACAGACCGATTACGCCCGCGCCAACGATAATCACATCCGTTCTCATGATGAAGAACCCGGTATATATCTCAATTCAAATTTATATGTTGATTCTTATTTCGATCAACATTGACAATCTATATTTTGCCATTTTAG
The DNA here is from genome assembly GCA_951812955.1 of uncultured Gemmatimonadota bacterium. GTDB lineage: Bacteria > JAAXHH01 > JAAXHH01 > JAAXHH01 > JAAXHH01 > JAAXHH01. The sequence continues at coordinate 1,749,687 of OX638340.1, forward strand.
ATAACATCGCGAAGGCAAAATCGCGGACCCAGTCGATCTACCCAGTCGATCTACTTATTCGATCTATCTACAGAATCTGCCTACGGGATCTGCCTAACCGATCGATCTAACCGATCTCCCCAGGCGCGACGGCACGGTGTTCCGCCATGGACAGGTAGGCAGCGTTGACAAGTTGAAGGGTCTTGAGGTTATCTCTCCCATTGGTCTCGGGTAGCCGATCCTGTTCGATGGATGCCATCAGTTCACCCATCGGACCGATGAAGGAATCGGGGATCCAACGTTCCTCGAATCGATGGTTTATGGTCTTGTTGGCATCGATCTTTCGGCTGGAATAGCTCAGCGTGTCCGGCCGGCCGTGGGGATAGTCGTAAAGCAGGCCAAAAGTCCCCGCGGTGTACCCCTCCGTTCCGTCGATGCGCAGCGTCGCGAAGCACTCCTCCGTCCAGTTGTTGTGATTGACGGACACCAGGGCGCGGAAGGTGTCCGAATACTCGAACACGGTAATTGTGCGCGTTTCCCCGGTTGCCGCGTGCCCCGGATAGGATGCCCCGGACGACCACACGCGCTCAGGTTGACCGAAGAGGGAACGCATGCTGTCAAAATAATGTATACTGTGAAACATCAGGTCGAGACCCTCGGCCTCAAGGACCCAGGGCCAGGCCCGCCATTCGGTAAGGATGCTCACGTCGATCACGGCCGAAGCGGGATCGCCCAGCAGTCCACGGTTCAGCAGGTTCCTGGAGGCCCTTACGGCCTGGTCCCACCGCATCTGCTGGTTCACGGCCAGGTTCACGCCGCTCGCCTCCGCCATCTCAACGATCTCAACGGCTTCGGCGTATACATTGGAGAGCGGTTTCTGGCAAAGCAGATGCTTGCCGGCCATGGTCGCTTTCCGCACGAGTTCCTTCTGGTGCCAGGGGGGGACGGCGATGTCCACGATTTCTACTTTGGGGTCGTCGAGCAACGATTCTACGGAAGGATACACCCTGGGCACCTCAAACTCCCGGGCGGTCCGGTTCGCCTTGTCGACGTCCTTGTCCGTCAAGCCGACCACGTTGAATCCCGCCTTGCGATAGGCGGGGAGGTGCGCAGCATTTACGATCCCGCCCGCCCCGACTATGCCAATACCATAGTCCAGCTTTTTGCCCAGTTCGGGACGGTAATCCAGATCCAGGTTCATCTAACATACCTCCTTGATTCGGGTTCATCGGAAACGCAGTAATTATACGGCGGCGCGGCCGGACCGGACAGAAAAAACACTTCGATTCATCTGGCCCTGGAGAGCCGGCCGTTATATCATCCACAACCACGGATCCGGTTACAACTCGAAGCCTTTCACCGATCAAGGCCCTTTCATGAACCTGGATAGGCACTCCATAACAAGCATCCTGCGCGGGAAGCCGTACCTGTCCGCTACCGCGATCCTGACGGCAGCCGCGGCGGGGATGACGCAGATGCCCCTCGTGGATGACCTCGGATTCGAGTTCGCCTTCCTGACTGCCTTCATCGCCACCTTCGTCGCGGGCCTGATGACCCTCCATCTCGTGAACGGCTGGCGATCGAGCCGCGTTCAGAACACCTGTCTTTCGGTGCTACTTTGCTTGCTCTTCTGCCTTTCCCTGTCGACGCTCTTGCTGCCGCTGGCCGTGATGTACGTCAAAAGCTGGATCAGCGGTTTCTGCAACGTGCCCGAGGGTCTCGCGTTCTATTTGCTGCTTCCCGGCATAAGCGTCCTGTGGTCCACCGCCGTCGCTTTGATCTGTGCGCTCGCAACCAATCGTAAACTACACGCCACGCTTCTCTTTCTCGGCGCCATGTTCGTTTCGATCGGTATCAGCGTCTTTCGTCTGGCCACCCAACCACCCGTTTTCGCGTACAACCCGATCATCGGATATTTCCCCGGGCCGATTTACGATGAAGTGGTGGTCATTACCTCGACGCTGCTTGCGGCGCGGGCCATCGTCCTTGTCAGTGTCCTTGCGATGGTCGCCGGCCTGTGCGTCTGTTTCGACTCATCGGCTCGGAAGATCCGTCCCTCGCTGCTCATGAAGTTCCGCGGCGGCGGGCCGGACGGCAGCCAAGCTGGCGGGCCGGACGGCGGACCGGACGGCAGCCAGGTTGGTGGGAACGCCGCACCTGCCATGGCCATGCGGGTTATTTTCCTGGCTTTGCTGGCCGTGCTGGCTGCAGCCTACGCCTACCGTGCGCCGCTGGGCATCGTGATCGATCGAGCGTACATCCAGCAGACCCTGGGGGGCCACAGGCAGACGGCCCACTTCAACATCTACTATGACCATAATACCATTTCGAACTGGAACATCGATCTCATCGCACGGGATCACGAGTATCAGCTCGACCGGATCATGAGCTACCTGGACGTGCCGCCCCCGTCGACGCGCATCGCGTCGTACATCTATGCCAACGCAGACCAGAAGAAAAAGCTGATGGGCGCCCGCCATACGTCCATCGAACGACCGGGGTCGGATGAAATGCATCTCAACAACGCGGCGTTTCCACATCCCGTACTGAAACATGAACTGGTGCATGTGCTGTCCGCTTCATTCGGGAATTCCCTCTACGGAGGCAGCTACTGGATAGGATTCCACGAAGGGCTGGCCGAGGCGGTGGATTGGCAGGACGCCCCCATGAACCCGCACGAGTGGAGCCGTGCCATGCGTGAGCTCGGCCTCGCCCCGCCCCTGGAGAACCTGCTGAGCATGACGGGATTCTGGACGGCCTCGTCCTCGCGCAGTTACACGCTGTGCGGTTCTTTCGTGCGTTTCCTGATCGAACGCTATGGCTTGCCCGCGTTCAAGAAGGCCTTCCCCACCGGCGCCGTCGAGGAGTCCTACGGCCGGAAGCCAGCGGAATTGATCGCCGAATGGGAGACATTCGTGGATGGTATTCAATTGCGGGAAGACCAACTCCGGATCGCCCGTCAGCGGTTCATTCGTCCCGCCATCTTCAGGCGGCGCTGTCCCCACGAGGTGGCCGCGCTGATCGACCGGGCCTGGCAGGCGTATAGCGCACGGCGGTATTCGGATGCCGTGCGAGACTTTGACCGCGTGCTCGAACTGGAGCCCGAGAACCCTTCGGCCCTGCGAGGCTTGCTGTACGGAACCTACCGGTTGGAGGACTACGAACGGAGCGAGTCGGCCGCCCTGCTGATCGAACGTCCGGACCAGACCGTCGGGCTGCTGGCGGACGCCCACCTGGTCCGTGGCGACACGGCCTGGAAGACGGGAAGGCTGGACGATGCCCGACGCAGTTACGAAGCGGTCGCGGACCTGCACGCGTCGGAAGACATGTCGCGCGCTGCGTCCATCCGGATGGAGGTGCTCGACCGGGAACCAATCCGTGATACAATCATGGCCTACTTGACTGCCGTGAGCGGCCACTGGCGCCTGATCCTGTCCGTCCGGGACGCGGGCGATCTCGCGCCTGACTATGGAGCGGCCTACTACCTCTTAGGCCGCTGGCTGTTCCGCTCCGGATCCTACGTAGAAGCTTTGAAGTACCTGGCGAAAGCGGATGCGCTCGGACTCCCGGGCGAACTCGTGCAACAGGAAAGCCTTCGTCTGGCGGCAATGGCACACTTCTACCTGGAGGATTACGAGAATTCGGCCGAATACTTCGAACGCCTGGCGGCGCTGGCCGGGGCGAGCGGCTCGAGCGGCGTGGCCAAAACCTGGGAAGCCTGGATAGACCGTTGCCGTTGGTACCAGGAGACCGGATCGGAAGATCTCGACAGCTAGGCGCGGTACTTGCCGCGCTCTGAAGTCCTTGATGAAACGCTTGTGGCGAGATGGCGCGGGGAGCGGCACGACTGGCCGGCGAGGTACGGGGAGTGGGAGGTATGGAACGCGGGAGCGGCACGACTGGCCGGCGAGATTGCGCGGGGAGCGGCACGACTGGCCGGCGAGGTACGGCGAGCGAAAAGCGGCACAGCTGGCGGGCGTGTTGCGCGGGGAGAGGCACGACTGGCCGGCGGGTACGGCGAGCGAAAAGTGGCACAGCTGGCGGGCGTGTTGCGTGAATGCGTCCGGCGACTACCACCCCGATATGGACTGGTTCAGGATCTCCTCTGCCATCTTTTCGATAGCGGTTTCGATCGCTGGCTCGCGGTCGGTTTCGGTGCCGGTGTCGATCGCGTAGTCGCCGTAGGTGCGCAGCTGCCTTTCCTCCCAGACCACTTCCTTCTTGTCCACTGTTTCAAAACGTACGTCCACGACGATCCAGAGGCGGACCTCCCGGGCCAGTGTTCCCTCAGAGAACGCCACGGACTCTTCCTGCAAATCGGTGATCACCCCGATGATCGCCGCGTCCGCCTGCCGCAAGTCCACGATGCGGAATTCACCGTTGGTGAGAAACCGCTCGATAACTTCATCCGTCAACGTCTCCTGGATGCCGGTCTCCACGGTGGTGTTATCGAAAAGTGGAATGACGATGTTTCGAATGTCTCCGGCCCGCGATCCCTGCGAAGTGGAGTAATAGCACGACGTAACCACCATGCAGGCGCAAAGAAAAGAGATAAGGAAGGCGACTGGGTTTCGCTGTGGTTTCAGTTTCATCATGCCATGCTCCGCTCGTTGATCATCATGCCATTCTATACATGTACAATTGTACGTCACGTTCCACGCGTACTTCTTCGTAACGCCACGCTCCATGCGTTCAACGCCGCGTCACTTTCCGCTCGTTCAACGCCACGCTCCGCTCGTTCAACGTCACGCCACTTTCCGCTCGTTTAGTTGTACGCGCGTTTCAGGTCGACACCACGATAGTAGTGTTTCAGAATCTGGTCGTACTTGTACCCCTGTCCTGCCATTCCTATTGCGCCCATCTGGCACATGCCGATGCCATGGCCATACCCACCGCCTTCCGCCACGATGGTGTCTCTCCTGTACGTCAGATCGAACTTCGTGCTGCGGAGCATCGGCTGGCCCTGGACAGGACGCCGTAACGCGGAACGTATCCTGTCGCCGCGCAGTGTCGCCGTGCCGTGATTCGATTTGATCTCCAGCAATTGAACGCGCCCGCTCGAAGATCGTTGCTTTATATCGATGCCACGAAGAGAAAACTCACCCGCCTTGCGCTGGTCCATGCCGGGCAACCTGGCGGCCAGGATGTTCTCCAGCGTCTCCTTCTTCCACTCCACGCGCCATTCATAGACCGGCGAATGCCTGCAGAATTCATCGCTTCTGCCGTCCCTGTCCCGCACGGAGCGCAGGTACGGAACGGGACTGGAACCCCAGGCGTCCTCGATGGATTCGGTCGCGCCTCCGCAGGTCGAAGAGTAAAACGCGGAGATCGGCTTGCCCTTGTACATAGCGATCATTCCGCGTGTTTCCGAAATCGCCCTGTCGGCGATGGGCCATTCCGCACTGTAGCCCCGGTATATCTGGTCGGAGACGGTGCTGTAAAGATCGAATCCCAGACTTTTGCGTCTACCCAGGTTCGACACGGTGTAGGTCCGGGCCGCTACCGCCTGGGCCTTCATGGCCTCGATACGGTCCTCCTTCAACTTGCCGATTTCGGGGGGTACGACCCCGCGCAGGTAATTCTCCAGGTCGAGGATATTCACCACCGTCAACTTGCCCTTGCTGTTGGAAACCACCTCCATCGTTCCGCGGTATTCCCTTTCAGATACCTTGAGGCGCCCTTCCCGAGTTAGAGGGCTTACCTGGATCGGGCCGGTATACAAACCCTGGGCATTGCCGTCCGGAGAGGACACGTCAATCCACGCGCCTTTCGCCTGCATTTTCCATATGTGACCAGGTGACGACGTACCGATCACCTCGCCGCTGGATTGGTCCACGACCTTGAAGCCGCCTGTTCCGGTCATGCTTGCCGAGTCCCTGTTCACGAGCAGACCGATCCTGATCATCGGAAGCTGGCCGGGTTTAAAAGCCACTGAAGGCGTGGACGGCGCGGAAGGAGCCGGCGGCGTGGCGCGAACAGATGGGAGCGGTCGCCCTGCACATCCGAAGATTACCAGGAACAATACACTAACTGCCCACCACGCGGGCCGTCCGTGGACCGGTTGGTGGGCCGGCATGTGGACTGGTACGAGGGCCGGCACATGGTCAGGCACGTGGTTGCCGCGGATTCGTCTTGCGGTGTTCCCGAACTTCGTAACGTTGAAGCGCATCAAGGACTATCCTCCACTCTACTCATCATCCGGGCAGGTCAACCAGACAGGCAAATTTTCCCAAGCACAGCCGGCCGATCCGCTCCCGTCGCACCCGGAAGACTGCCAGGCAGGCCCCGGACCGTCTGGTCGGCGAGCACCGCAAAGGCCACGGCTTCCTTGGCGTCCGACGAGAGGCCATGGTCATCCGAAGTCGCCACCTCCACAGGAGACAGCGCCCCGGCGAGCCGTTCGAGCATGAACTTGTTCCTGGCGCCGCCGCCGCTTACGATCATTTCGTCCAGTTGCGTGACGACGGGCTCGACGAACCGGTGGCAGGCGTCCTTTATGGAACGTACGGTGATCTCCGTCGCGGTCGCAAGCAGATCGTCGCCTTTGAGACCAGCCTCCCGCCCCGCGCGAACCAGGACTTCCGCACAGCGGTCTCCAAAAAGTTCCCTGCCCGTGGACTTTGGAGGAGGCCGCTCGAAATAAGGCATGGACAGCACCTCCGCTATCAGGTTCTCGGCAGGCTTGCCCTGCCGCGCGCCCGCGCCGTCCTCATCCATAACGCGTCCAAGTTCCATCCGGGCAACCGCGTCGATCAGCATACTGGCCGGCCCCGTATCGAAAGCCATCACATCTTCGGGTTTCGGGTCTGCGGGCAGCACGGTGAGGTTAGCTATGCCGCCCAGGTTCAGGAGCCCCCGGGATCTGCCGGTATGCCTGAAGAGCAGGTAGTCCACATAGGGCACGAGCGGGGCGCCCTGGCCGCCCCGGGCCACGTCCGCGGCGCGGAAATCGCCAACCGTCACCACGCCAGTCCGCTGTGCGATCACCGATGGATCGCCGATCTGCAGCGTCGCCCCGGTTTCCACGCCGAATCTTGCTATCCTTCCGGGGAGATGGTGGACCGTCTGGCCATGGGATCCGATCAGATCGATCTCCGACATGGACAATCCGGCGGCTCCCGCCGCGTTGATCGCCGCCCCGGCGAAGAGTTCCCCCAGTTCGAAATGAAGGCGGCAGATTTCGTCGATTCTTCCCGTTTCCGAATCGGAGACTTCCATCAACCGATCGCGCAGACCGGATGGAAAAGGCACCGTATCGAAGCCCAGCACTTCCAGGGAAAGCTCATCGTCCTTTCCGCTCATGTTAATTACCGCGGCGTCGATCCCATCGGCGGACGTTCCCGACATCAGTCCGATGATCCGGCGGTCCTGAGCTGTCTGGAATCCAGATAACACGGGGGATTTACCTTTTCTAGCGGCTACGAAGGTAGAGAACGCCCGGCATCATCAGTCTATTGCCGTCCTACCGCATGCCAGACTGCTCGATTTGCTGCTGAATATGCTCTGCAACCCGCCAGATGTCAAGACGGTTGGCTGGCTAGAAACGGCCTTCGGGCAACCCGCCGGCAGGTGAAAAACCCGTTGCAAAATCGCGCCTGTATCGTATTATAGCCGTTAAACGACAAATCCAATATGCAACTGTTCTACTCGAGGTAGGAGTCTAAGCCAGGCTCTGCCACCAAGCAAAGCGAGGACACCCATGACACCTTTGACCCGGTACCGGTGGATCGTTTATATGGTCGCCGCCGCTCTGATCACACAGTTTCAAGGGCTTTCCATGGCCCAGAACCACGCGCCGAACCCGTACACTACCGTCGAGGGCATATGGGGCAAACTCGGTGGAGACCGGACATGGGGCGCCACGAGCGCGGTCTTTCCCGCCCAGGACGGCAGCGGCAACATCTGGGTGGCGGAAAGATGCGGGCAGAACCTCTGCGCCGGACGCGAAGACGTGGATCCGATCCTGCTTTTCGACAGCGACGGCAACCTGCTGAAGAGCTTCGGAGCGGGCATGTTCGTCTGGCCCCACGGCATCTTCGTGGACCCGGAAAACAACGTCTGGGTGACGGACGCCCGGGGCGGTGAAGGCATCGGGCACCAGATCCACAAGTTCAGCGAAGACGGCGAACTGCTCATGAGCCTTGGGGTAGCCGGAGTCGGAGGCGATGGGGAGACCATCTTCAACGCGCCTTCCGACGTCCTCGTAGCGCCCGACGGCAGCATCTTCGTGGCGGACGGTCACGGATCCGGCGGCAACAACCGCATCGTCAAGCTGGCGGCGGACGGCTCGTTCATCAAGGCCTGGGGCGAGACGGGTCAGGCTGCCGGCGAGTTCCGCGATCCCCACGCGCTGGCCATGGACTCCCAGGGCCGGCTGTACGTGGGCGACCGGGGCAATGCACGGATCCAGATTTTCGACCAGGAGGGCGAGTACATCGCCACCTGGACCCAGTTCGGCCGCCCGAGCGGCCTCTTCATCACCGCCGACGACATGCTCTACAGCGCGGACTCCGAGTCGAACGCGACCTGGGGAGCCAACCCGGGCTGGCGGAGGGGAATCCGCATCGGCAGCATCAAGGACGGCGGCTTCGTGTCGGCCTTCATTCCGGATACCGTAGTGGATGCCGATGACGCAGGTACGACCGGCGCGGAAGGCGTTGCCGTGGATGACATGGGCAACGTGTACGGCGCGGAGGTCGGGCCCCGCATGTTGAGGAAATACCTCATATCCGGGGAATAGGACGAACCCGATTCCGATGGTTTTCGACGGTCTGTCTGACTGGATCGACGGCCTGACCGATTGGACCGACGGTCTGTCCGATTGGACCGACGGTCTGTCCGACTGGACCGACGGTCTATCAGGCCAGACCCGGTGCTAAATTAAAAAAGGCGTGGTACGTGGACCAATACAGATCCCACGGACCGCGCCTTTTGCTATTCAACTGAACAGAAACCGCCTGGCCGGGCGGCCAGGCAGTTCGCTTACGAGCGATTGTCGACACCTGACAACACATCTTTAGATGGCAGATGCGCGCTCGAACAGGTCATTCTTCCTCGTACAGCGCTTCGCCGCGGCTCAGACGCAGCGCGATCTGCGCAGTCTGATTGAGTGCTCGCTGGGTCGGGGCATGGGCGGCGAGATACCGGGCCGTAGCGATCAGCACGTGGTCGGCCTCGGCACTTCCCCGCAACTCCTCATATTGCCGAATGCCCGCCTCCAGCATCTGGAAGCTGTGGAACTCGGCATCCTCCCGCAATAGCGAGATCGCCAGCGTACGGAACAGCCGGTCCACCGGGTGCCCATCGGCCAGGTAACGATAGACCAGCCTGGCGGCCGGCTCCACCTGCTGCTGCGTGTCCAGTTCGGTCAGAAACGCGTCGAGGATCTCATCGGTCTTGCCGGCCAGATCGGCCGTGGCCCTGTCACCGGGCAAACGCGCGGGCGGCACGTTGAGAAAGCGGTCCAGGTACACGGCCATGGCGCCGTGGAAGACGCCGCGGATCAACTCCGGTGAACCCGTCCGCTTCAGGGCCTGGTGCAGGGCGTTCGCGTAGGTAAAGGTGTGCAGCACCGTGATCCAGTCGCCGAACTCGTTCTGCGTGTGGAACCGGGCGATGCGCAGCGCGGCGGCGTAGGTGACCGCCTGGCTGAGCTGCAGGGGCGTCATGCCCTCGCGAAGGCGGGCCAGCATGGTGTCCACCGTGGCCTGGGGATCGTCCCCGAGAATCACTTCTGCCAGTTCGACGGGACCTTCCCAGACGTGCCCGTTGGACGTCGAAGCCAGCGCGCCGGGCAACGCGGCGTTGGCTTTGCGAATAATGGCGGCCAGGTCGACGGGATGGCGCCAGGCGTTTCGCTCCTCGCTGCGCGCCGCGGCGCATAATTGACCGACCAGGCTGGGCAGCACTTCACCGGCGTGTTCCCAGCCGATGTGGTCCAGCAGTTCCGTGGATTTGTTGATGAAGTCCGCGACGTGGCCGCCGTCCAGGAACACGTGATCCGTGGCGGCGCTCATCATCATGTCGACCAGCTGCGCGGGTTCGCAGTCCATGGACACGGCGGTGAGGAGACACCGCGTGGCGCCTTCCGTGTCGCGCACCTCCACGAAGCGGCGGAACCAGCGCTTCAACTGTTCAAAGGACAGATTCTCCGTATCCAGTGGTTGCAGGTCGAACCTCGGCGGCTGTCCGTTGCTGTCCCGGGCGACGTGCGTCAGTCCCTGGTATAGCGGGAGGATCTGCTCGTCTTTCGGCAGATAACCGCACAGGTTGGTCATCGCGGTTAGAATGGTCAGTCCGGGACCCCATCCAGATGACCGGTACCGCACGCCGTACCGACCGCCGGTCTCGGCGATATCCTTGTAGGACACTCCCGATTTCAGCAGGGCAATAACCGCCTTGGCATTGACCAGCGAGATGTTCTGTTCAAGGCCTTCCCTGAGGCGGTTTCGCCAGTATTCCGCGTCGCCCGATTGATCCCGGGAACCCGATACCCAGACATCGCCGTTACGGGTCTCGACGGCGTACACCGGCACGTCGTCCGCGAAGAGATCAAAGGTACAGCCGCTCTCAAGGTCGAAGTCCGCATGGTGCCAGTGGCAGGTCAGAATGCCGTCCTTGATCGTGCCGCGATGCAGCGGAAAACCCATGTGGGGACAGCGGTTGTCCACGGCGTGCACCTGCCCGTCGTCATGATGGAACACGGCGATCGGTCCGTCGTTGCCGCTGACGACGATGCTCCCCTTCTCCTTCAGTTCATCCACCGATGCGACCCGGATCGGGTCACGCAAGGCCGTCTTCGAGGTGCCGTTCATGATGATTCTCCTCAGGCTGCGATTCGATGATTGTACGTTGTATCATAACAAAATATAGGTGCTGCTATTCAATTTATGTATACAAACCAATAAGTCAATAATATTATTTATAAAATATATTTAATTATTATTGTTCCCATTTTTAAATTACACTTTATAATACGAGGAGATTGCACCAACGTACGGGACAGTCGCTTAATTCGCGGAGCATGACCATGCCACAACGGGAAGGCGCCACCCGCCGCCAGATTCTGGAGTTGCTCAAACGACGGGGCGACATGACGGCCGGGCAACTCGCCGAAGAAATTGGGATCACTTCCATGGGCGTTCGCCAACACCTGAGCGGCCTTGAGCGCGACGACCTGGTCGAGACGCGGGTCGTGCGGCAGGACCGCGGCCGGCCGGCGCACTACTTCGGCCTGACGAATGAGGCGGAGCACCTTTTCCCGGCTCGATACGGCCAACTCGCGGTGGAACTGCTCGAACAGATTGCCGAAATCGACGGACCGGAGAAGGCAGACAACCTCTTCGCGCTTCGTACGGAGCGTCTCGAGCAGGCCTACAAAGAAGAGATGGCCGGGCAACCCCTGGCGGATCGGGTGCGCGTCCTCGGCGAAATCCGGGACCGGGAGGGATACATGGCCGAATCCCATCCGGAAGGTGATGAGTACGTCCTGGTGGAACACCACTGCCCGATCTACGAAATTGCCCGCCGTTTCCCCCGGGTCTGCCAGCTCGAACAGGAGTTGTTCGAACGAACGCTGGATGCCGGAGTCCGCAGGGACGAACACAAGATACTCGGCGACAACCGGTGCCGTTACCTGGTCCGAAAGCGCGATTGACGGCGAGCGAACGGCACCTGGTAAAAAATGAGATCGGCGGCCGGCTACCGGCTTGCCTGTATGGTCCGAAAGCGCGATTGACGGCCGGCTACCGACCTGGCTGGATGCAGGGCGTTTCCCATGAGCAAACCACGAATCTGGTACCTGCCGACGCCGTCTCACACTGCCGGCGTCTTCAAGGATGAAACCTACCGGCGATTGCTGGCGAGTTTCGACGTGGTAGTGAACGAAACCGACCGCGCGATGACCGCCGGCGAGGTGGAAGAAGGGATAGCCGGCTTTGACGGACTCGTCACCGGATGGGGCGTCATGCCGATCAGCGGGACAGCCCTGGAGCGGGCCGATCGATTGAAGTTCGTCGTGCACTCCGCCGGATCGGTCAAATACCTATTCACCTCCGAGATGGTCGCCGGCCACTTGGCGCCCAGGGGAATCCGTGTCGTCAGCGCGCGGGGTGCCATCGCCCTGAATGTGGCGGAACACGCGGTCGGCGCACTGATCATGATGAGCCGCCGGTGGGTCCACGATGCACTCAACATTCGGAATCGGGGCATGTGGCGGGATCCGGACAAGAACTGGTCTAACCAGTTTTTACGGGGCTCCGTGGTGGGTATCGTGAGCGCCAGCATGGTGGGTCGGGAGGTGATCCGGCTTCTCCAGCCCTTCAACGTCCGCATCCTCGTTTTCGATCCTTACCTGAGCGATTGGGACGCCGGCCGCATGAACGTGGAACGAGTGGACATGGACACGCTGTTCGAGACATCGGACATGGTTACCATCCACGCGCCGTCAATCCCGGAGACGGAACGCATGATCGGCGCGGAACAGCTTCGGCTCCTGCGCGACGACGCCGTCCTGGTCAATACCTCGCGGGGATCCGTCCTGGACCACGACGCGCTGTACGAAGAAGCCAGGACCGGCAGAATCCAGGTCCAGCTGGACGTGACCACCCCTGAACCCCTGCCGCCCGATCACAGATTGCGCGGCCTCCCCAACGTGGTCATCACGCCCCACAGCTCGGGAACCGGCGCTTACGGCCACCTCGAGATCGGCGAGATAACGCTGAGCGCGCTGGAGCACATTTTCTCGGGACGGGAACCGGTGCCGGGCGAGGTGGACCTGGCGTGCTGGGCGCAGATTGCGTAGGGTGGGCTAGAGGTGGTCAGACAAAGTCACTATAATGAATCTGTACGGCTCTATAAATAAACCGTCAATTCACGCTATTGTACTTTACTTGGAATTGAGCGCGAAGCGTGACAGCATCTCACAAATCTTTTTAGGCGGCCTGGGCCATGAATATGTGCCTCGTTCCCAAGAAAGTGTTTCAAAAGTTTCTGGCGATGCCTCTTCCACAATACGCATTAATTCATCATGCAGAATCAGGTGCCAGATATCGCCTATCCTGAAACACATGTGCAGGTTCTTTCCAATGTACTTCCTGTCAACTAACATGCGTCCCTTGAGTTGAACTTTCAGGGTTTGATCACCATCTTTGTGATATGCCAAAAAATCAGCACCTTGCCAGTCGTCTGACAACTTGATACAGTTGAAGCCGTAATCAGCAAGTTTACTTGCTACTTTGTGGAAGTTGTATATCTCCTTCTGCTTGCTATTCAGTTCATCATAGTTAATTCTATCCAGTTTCATGCATCGTTTCTCCATAGTTGCACCCGCCGCCGCGCCGCACCCACCGTATTCTCCATCAACATGGCCACGGTCATGGGACCGACTCCCCCGATGCGGGGCGTGATCCAGCCGGCGACTTCCGCCACATCGTCATCCACGTCGCTCAGGAGCTTCTTGCCCCTCCGGGTGATGCCCGCGGCTACTACGGCCGCGCCGGGTTTCACCATGTCTTTCTTGATCAGTCCGGGCGAACCCGCGGCGGCTACGATGATATCGGCTTCGCGCAGGTGGGCGGCCATGTCGGGCACGGCCGAATGCAGTACCGTAACCGCCGCGTTGCAGTTGGGCCTTTTTAACGACAGCAGCAGGGCCAACGGGCGGCCGATGGTCAGTCCACGGCCGACGATTGCCACGTTTTTCCCTTCAATGGGTACACCGTAATGGACCAGTAAGGCGAGGATGCCGTTGGGCGTACAGGGCAGGGGACCCGGCTTGCCGATCACCAGCCGGCCCAGGTTGATGGGATTGAGTCCGTCCGCGTCCTTGTCCGGCGCCACGGAGAGCAGCGCTTCGTCCTCGTCGAGCCAATCCGGCAGCGGGATCTGCACGAGGATGGCGTCGACCTCCGGATCTTCGTTCAAGCGGCCGATATTCTGTAGCAGTTCCTCTTGCGAAGTGGATGCGGGCAGGTGGGTATGGATACTCCAAATGCCGATCTCCTCACACGCCCGGTGCTTCATGGAGATATAGGTCGCGCTGGGCCCGTCGTCTCCGACCAGGATCGTCGCCAGACCCGGCGTGATCCCCTGCTCGCGCATTTCGGCCGTTTCTTTCGCGAGCCTGGCCTGTATTTCGTCGGCCAGCTTGCGGCCGCTCATGATGACCGGGCCTTTGCCGGAACTCATTGGCTTACCTTTCATACAATCAATCGTATCGCGCCACCAAATTTCGGTGCGCTGATCGCATCACCCCGGTAGTCACTCGATCCCCGCGGCTTTCTTCGCGATATCCATGCACCGCAGCAGGTCGTAACCCCGGAAGATCGTGATCTTCTGCGCCTCGAGCGAACCCTCGGCATGGATGGCCAACAGTTCATGGTACCCGCCGAAATCCGAAGCCGTCAGATCGCGGATGAGATTGATGGCCTTCATCCGGTCCATGGTCGGCACGCCCTTGCGGCCGCCCAGGTAGCGCTCCAGGTCGTCCTTCGTCTCGTCGTTGTGCCAGTCCGCTTCAGACGGACCCGTGACCAGCAGGGCACCGGCGATGTCCTGCACGTCCCGCACGGCCTCGTGATAGTTGTTGGCGAAATGATACTTGGCGATGTTGGTCGTGAGCGTGTCCGGCACCGCGATGCCGTCCACCACCTTGCAGTCCATGGCGGCCGCCCGGGTCAGGGCGCGGACCGTCTCGGTGTAGGTAATGAGCCGCGTGGCCTTGTCGCGGATGTGGCTCGCCTTCTCCACCCCGTTGTACACGGCAATCAGCGCGGCGGCGCCGATGAAGAGGTCGAGGAGTGGCGGCTTGTAGGACACGGCCGTGAAACGGTGAAACTCCACGAAGGCGTTCGCCAGCACCCCGGCGAAATCCCACTCGCCGGCCAGGAATACGCGCTCGTTCGGGACGAACACGTCGTCGAACACGGTCAGGGTCTCGACCAGGTGGTGTTTCGAACTGACCGGGTGATGATAGGTACTCTCTCCCGAGAACCCGAAGGGACTGGCGATGAGCCGGACGCCCGGCGTGTTGACGGGTACGGAAAACGCCACGGCATAGTCCTGGTCTTCCTCTGAAATCGCCCGGGTTGGCAGCACGATCACGTCGTCCACGTAGGCGGTGCCCGTTGTATGGGCCTTGGCGCCCCGGACCACGATACCATCGGGCCGGCGCTCCACGATGCGCACGTAGTAGTCGGGATGGGTCTGCTGGGAGGGCAGGCGGCTGCGGTCTCCTTTGGCGTCCGTCTGCGCCACGGCCAGGCTCAGGTCGCGGTCGCGGCATGCGGCATGGTAGTTCTTCACGCGTTCCAGATAGTTGGTGCCATGCTTCTCGTCGATCTGCCGCGCGACGAGCCGCAGGGAAAACAGGGCGTCCGTGCCGATCTCCTTGATGAGCAGCACCACGCCGCTGCCCTCGCGGGTGCTCGTCTCGATCATTTCCCGTCGCTTCAACAGGTCTTCCGTATTGGCCGGCGGGATGAAGTAACGGCTGACGCGTTCGCCCGTCTCGGGACAAATCACCGTGAACAGGTCCCTGTGGGCCTCGTCTTCGGCGAGTTGGTAGTCAAGGGCCGTGTGCTCAGCGCCTGCGCGCAATTCCGGGTGCTCCATGAGATCCGGCACCCGCTCGCCGCGAAAGTAGATCGTCCTGCCGTCCCGCAAACCTTCCAGATATTCTGAAGCCGTTCTCAGACCCATATCACTCTCCGAATGCTGGTTTACAACAATGACTTTTTGTCCGCGGCGCCAGGTCCCTGTCGACACTTCGGCGCGTATCCAGCGGCGATTCCACCGCCAGGCCGCCGTCCATCCTCCATCGATCGTCAGCTCTTCTAAGTGTTTCCATCGGCGATTTCGAATCGCTACGTCGCCGTCCAACCTCCGTCGGCCGATAAAACGGCACCCGTTGTCCATGCGGCCTCGTCCGAAGCCAGATGCAAAATCGCGCGGGCAATCTCGTCAGGCGTGCCGAATCGGCCCATGGGATGGCGTTTCTTCAACCGGTCGTACAGGGTGGTATGATCCCGCACAGATCTGTTCATAGGCGTGTGTACCCAGCCTGGGGCCACGGAATTGACCCGTATGCCGCGGTCGGCGTATTCGACGGCCAGGACGCGCGTCAGCTGGTCGAGGCCCGCCTTGGAAGCGCCATAGGCCGCCGCTCCCTTCATGCCCGTTTGCCCAAGGACGGAGCTGACATTGACAATACTCCCGGAGCCCTGGGCAATCATGCCTGGCAGTACCGCCCGGATGAGACGGAACGCACCGGAAAGATTGGTCCCGATGGTCTCGTCCCAGAGTTCGTCACTGATCTCATCGGCCCTCGTCAACGTCGACGTGCCCGCATTGTTCACCAGCACGTCGATACGGCCGAAAGCGGCCGTCGTTTCTTTGGCCATGCGCCGGCAATCTTCCGTTTTGGCCACATCCCCGGACACGGCCACTACGCGTCCGCCGGCGGCCTTTATTGCGGCAACAACTTCATCGAGCGGCGCCTTCCGACGGCCCGTGACGCAGACCGCGGCGCCTTCCTCGGCGAAGAGGCGGGCCGTGGCGGCCCCGATCCCCGTACCGCCACCGGTAATAAGCGCGACACGATCTTTCATCCTCACGGCCGGCTCTCCTCGAGAAACTTCTCGACCGGCGCGCCGTCGGTACGCGCACCTTCGATCAGTTCACTACCGGTTAACGCACCCTCTCCAAATATGACAGGAAATGTCTCTCCGGTTTTAACCGCATGCGTAGCGGCATCCATGTAAGCAATACTGAAGGCCCGCCGCGGCTTGCCTGTCGGGTTCCGCGCCGAGCGGTGCAGGAGCAGGTTGTTCAGGAGGATGGCCTCGCCCGCCTCGGCTTCCATGTGGATGCAATCTTCGTCCCTTGCGTACCTGGCCTGATCGGCTTCGGAAGGGAAGTGCATTTCATTGATGACCCCGTGTTTATGGCTGCCAGGCACCACCTGCATGCAGCCGTTTTCGACCGTCGCCGCATCGAGGGCGGTCCAGATCGTCACCTCCGGGTTCGAATCCAGCCCCCAACCGATGCCGACGTCCTGGTGCCAGGGTAGATGGGTGCCATGCTCGGCCGGTTTGTTCATGAACATGGCGCGGAAAATGGAGACGTTGGGACCGATGAGGGCCTCCGTAATCTCTCGAAATACCGGGTGCTGCATATACCCCAGGAATAGCGGATCCAGTTGCAGGTCGTCGATGCGCCGATATGCGAGTGTCCCTTCGCTTTCCTCGAAGGTCCTGGTCGGCAGTTTGCCGTATTCGCCCGTGGTCGTATCGCGCTGCATGGGCATGCCTTCGTACCGGACATTCCCCAGCATAATTTCATCAATGCGGTCGCACATCGCCTGTAAATGGCCGCTTGAAGCTACCTGACCAAGGCGCAGGTAGCCGTCTTCGGCAAACCGTGCCACCTCCCTCATGCCGAACTGATGAATGGACATTGGCTCCTCCTTCTGCATCGCATCGATGGATCGCTACAGCACCCCGGCGAAACGAAAGAAGTTTTCCAGGATCTTCCGGCCGTGGGGATAGACATCCACATAGTATTCCGGATGGAACTGCGTGCCGTACAAAGGCCGCTCCCTGTGCTTTATCGCCTGGATCCGGCAGTTTTCGTTCGACGCGATGAGGTCGAAATCCGGCGGCACCGTCTTCATCTCCGCATAGTGCGACTGCCGCACGATCACCGGATCGGGCAACTCATCGAACAGCGGATCCGGTTGCATCACGGTCACCGGGTGGAATCCCTCTTCGCAGAAATAGCCCAGGGCATCGGGATTGGGATCGAGAACGTCCGGTTCGCCCGGCAGCAGCGGCCGCATCATCTCGTCCTCGAGCTGCGTCAGGTTTCGAAAGCCATTGTTGAACATGAACCCCATAAGTTGGTGGCTAGCGCACAGTCCCATGGTGGGCACGTCCGCCATCGCATTCATCGTATCTTCGAAGCCATAGAATGCATCGGGCTTGAAATGCTGGAAAAAGGTACCGCAACCGCTGAGCAAAATGGCCCGGGGATTCAACGGCTTCACGATATCGGGCGTCATCTGCTCCTGGTGCAGCATCAGGCAGGGCTGCCCG
Source organism: uncultured Gemmatimonadota bacterium (assembly GCA_951812955.1). Lineage (GTDB taxonomy): Bacteria > JAAXHH01 > JAAXHH01 > JAAXHH01 > JAAXHH01 > JAAXHH01. Next base: position 1,767,758 of record OX638340.1, read on the forward strand.
GAAACGTCTTCGAGCCGCCGTTTCAACCAGAAATCCCGACCGTCTTTATTATAGGATTCCGGCGTCCCTATGCGAATCCAGATGATCAATTGACCCTCACGCGGTCCTCGCGCTTCAAGCCCTGCGGCCTTGTCAAAACGTGGTTTGAGGCTTACCGGATTGGTAATGCAGGATAAATAAACGAGGGGAAATTGCAAGGCATTTCACCGTTCCCGTACATCGTCGGCGCAACCCTCCTGAACGTATTCCCGCGACCCGACACATTCCTCCGACCCCGGGAATATACCCTTGCTTTTCGCACCTTCCTATTTACTATGCATGGGATATCGTCCTACCAAACCACTATACAAGCAAGGATTATGCGATGATTGTCATGGCTACGAACAATGGCGACGTGGGCATCCGGCAGGCGGTGGCCGCGCTCAAGGAAGGAAAGACCGCGGTGGACGCCATCGAAATCGGCATTCGGGAGGTGGAGGTGCACCGGCCGGACCGAAGCGTGGGGCTCCACGGCTATCCCAATATCCTCGGCTATCCCCAGCTGGACGCGCTCATCATGGATGGACGCACCCGCGACGTGGGAGCCGTAGGCGCGGTGACGGGCTACGATCATCCGATCTCGATCGCCCGCTGCGTAATGGAAAAGCTGATCCACGTGTTTCTCGTTGCCGACGGCGCGGAGCGGTTCGCCAGCGAAATGGGCTTTGATAAAAGCACCTACGTGGATCCCGAAATGCCCGAGATTTACGCGAAGCACGTGCGCGAGCAACTGGGGATCGACGATCCCGATGAAATTCAGCACACAAAGGAGCTTTGGAAGCTCAGCCACCTGGCCGTCGATCCGCAGAAGGCCGGGGGCACGACCAACTTCATCGCGCAGGACGGCAAGGGCGACATCTGCGTGGGCGTGAGCACGAGCGGCTGGGGGTGGAAGTACCCAGGCCGCCTTGGGGATTCCCCGGTCATCAGCGCGGGCGGTTTCGCGGACAATCGCTACGGCGCCGCAGCGTGCACGGGCACCGGCGAACTGGCTATCCGGACCGGCGCTGCGAGGAATGTGGTGACTTACATGAAGATGGGCATGTCCCTGGAGGAGGCCACGGCCGAGGGGCTGCGCGACATGAACGAGCTCGATTCCCAGCGCGTGGGCGGCGTACAGATCATCTCCCTGGACGCCAGCGGCGCCCATATGGCAGGCACCACCTCAGACCGGAAGGGCAGCCACGTTTTCATGACGGCCGACATGGACGAGCCGGAATTCGTCGACGGCATCTCGGTGCCGTACGAGGGCTCGTAGAAGGCATCTCTGTACCGCGTCAAATCGTAGAGCGTTCAGAAAAGGCATCTCGGTACTATTCGAAAGCTCGTAAATAGAATCGGACGCGGTTGAACGGCGCGGTCAATCGGACGCCAAATTGGACGAAGACGATCGGAGTGTCGGCCGCGGAATCAAACGCGGCCAAACGGAGCAGCCCAGATGAATCTTGAGAATGCCATAGCCCATCTCGACGAACACGGTTACGTCGTGCTCAGGAAGGCGTTGACCCCGGAAAAGGCTGATGACTTGCGTAATCGCTCGGCTGAGTGTGTTGCGTCGGAAAAGGCCGATGGGGAACACGTCTACTTCGACGGACAGGCGCAGCGGGTGTGGAATCTGGTCAACAAGGGCCGTATTTTCGAGGAGATGATCCAGCTGCCCCAGGTACTTGCGCTCCACGAACACCTGCTCGGTGACGATTGCATTCTGAGTAGTTTTACCGTCAATCTCATCGGCCCGGGCGCCCCTGCAGGCGGCCTGCACGTAGACTTTCCGCTGGGACGATTTCCGCAGCCCGCGCCGCCCTTCGCCTTCTGCTCCAACACGATATTCGTGCTCGACGACTTCACGTCCGAGAACGGAGCCACGCAGATCGTCCCGGGCAGCTACAAGCGCGGCACCCCGCCCGAACCGGAAAAGGAGTACGACGACGTCATCCAGCTGGACGCCCGCAAGGGCGACATCGTCATCATCCACGGCGCGACATGGCACAGCAGCGGCGCCAATCGCACCGAGCAGGAACGGATGATCCTGCTGGGGTTTTTCTGCCGCTCGTTCATGAAGCCGCAACAGGATCAGTTCAGGCTGGCGAGCCCCGAGGTCGTCGAACGGGCGACACCAACCCTGAAACGATTGCTGGGATTCGAATCGCAGTCGGGATTGCGGAATTGAGCGTAAGAGCGGAACCGAGCGGAAGAGCGTAATTGATTCTGCTATCTGCTTGTCGAATGGTTCGAAACTCAAACTTCCCCTTCATATCAGAGAGAAAGAGACCATATGGCTGACACCCCTTCCCCGGACATCGTCCCCAAGACCTACACCTGTTACCGGGCCTGCGGCCCCATCGCGATCGACGGAAAGTTGAGCGATCCGTCCTGGATCCGCGCGCCGCGCACCGACCTCTTCGTCGACATAGAGGGGGACCTCAAGCCCATTCCGCGGTTCGGCACGCGCGCCATGATGCTGTGGGACGACGAGTACTTCTACGTAGCGGCGGACATGGAGGAGCCGGACGTGTGGGGCACGCTGACCAAGCGCGATTCGGTCATCTGCAACGACAACGACTTCGAGGTCTTCATCGATCCCGACTCCGACACCAACCACTACATGGAATTCGAGATCAACCCCCTGAATGCCGCCTGGGACCTCTACCTGCCGAAGCCCTACAGCAAGGGCGGCCAGGCGGATCACGACTGGGATTTCGTGGGTGTGCAACACGCCGTCCACATCGACGGCACCGTCAACTGTTCCCACGACGTGGACCGCGGCTGGTCCACCGAGATTGCCTTCCCCTGGACCAGCATGGCCGAATACGCCGGTGTCGACTGCCCACCGAAAACCGGGGATTCCTGGCGAGTCAACTTCTCGCGTGTCGAATGGGAATACGAACGGTATAAGGACGGCTATCTGCGCAAAGAGGGCGTTCCGTGCGACAACTGGGTCTGGTCACCGCAAGGCGTGATCAACATGCACGTCCCCGAGATGTGGGGGCACGTCGTTTTCTCGGATACGGTGGTGGGTACGAAGGAGATGTAGCCAGGCGTGAATACTTATAGCCACACCCAGTTCGGAACAGTCAACGTCGTCATCGTTATCGCCATCCTGCCGTTGGTCTTACTGCCTGCATGGCTGGCCGGAGCAGCCCCCATAGCCGGGCTGATCCTGATCCTCCTCCTGGGGATCCTAGTGCTGTTCTACAACCTGACCGTCACAATCGATGACGCGCATCTTCGCATCCGCTTCGGGATCGGCATAATCCGCAAGAGGTTCCCCCTCGACCAGATCGACACTTGCCGACCGGTCAGAAATTCCTGGCTTTATGGGTGGGGAATCCGGCTAACGCATCGAGGCTGGCTTTACAACGTATCGGGACTGGAGGCAGTGGAACTGAAGATGAAGAGCGGTAAGACCTGTCGCATCGGGACGGACGAGCCCGCGGCACTGGCTGCCGCCATCAAGGAGAGGTTGGACAACCTGAGACCTGCGTAGAAATAAGATCCTGACCAGGCGGATCCAGGGATCATCGGACTTATATCTTCGGTCTTATATCTTCGGTCTTAAATTTCTCGTCGATTTAAGAGTAAACCCGATATGCCCAGACCTACTGCTTTTCTCGCAACATAGCCTTGATTTCAGACACCTCGGATTCGATGTTTTTCAAGCTGCCTTTGATTTCAGTTACAAGGGCGTTTGTTTCGGCCCACAGATCTGGAATCTTGCCGAATACATTTGCTTGCTGACCAACCTTTTTTGATAACCAGTTCATCGGCATCCTCTTTCATTTTCGAAATGTCTTAACGGGTGGCCGTGTTATTGAGTCCTTCCCATCTATCCGTCCTAACACTGCTATTTCGATACTATTGCGTTTTACAGGCCGAAGTAAAGAAGATCCTGAACTCATCTGATGAATCAGCGGATTTCTGCCTTTGTCATTTCTGATTCTCCAGGTGTTCTTCCGTTTTCTGGTTCACTCGTTTGATCACGTAACCTTGAAATCGGTGGCGCAAATTCCGTGAATGTATAACCTCACTAGAATACAGTGGACTAGAAGCGAGATTTCTCGTGTTTTTATCAGAATTGTGAGTAAATGTTAACATTGAAAAACTAGGTTCCTTTATCTTTCTCCTCCCTTTATAACACAACTGAACGTTCGAGAATTACCCATACACAGGTGAATTACCCATACACAGGTATAGATCAAAAGCAAAACGGATATACAGCATGCAGAGCGCCAACCAAACACCTGAACAGAAGGCACGAGACATCATCGACGTCAGGCTGGAACGCGCTGGCTGGAACTTACAGTCGAAGAACGAGATCGACTTCAGCGCTGGTCGCGGTATTGCCGTTCGCGAGTATCCGACAGACATAGGCCCCGCGGATTACGTCCTTTTTGTCGACAAGAAACCAACCGGCGTGGTTGAGGCCAAACCTGCCACGCAGGGTCAAAATATCACGACTGTCGAGGAGCAGTCATCTGGTTATGCCAATGCCAACCTCAAGTGGGTAGACAACAAAGAGCCACTCCCCTTTGTCTACGAATCTACCGGCGAGCTCACGAGGTTCACCGACAGTCGCGACCCGAATCCTCGCTCACGAGAAGTGTTCAGCTTCCATCGGCCAGAGACCATGGCGAACTGGCTCAGCCAGTCCAATCCACTGCGTGAGCGGCTCCAGGGGCTGCCGGAATTGGATGTCAAAGGACTCAGGGCGTGCCAGATAAACGCCATCGAGAACCTTGAAACATCCTTCAAAAAGGACCACCCTCGCGCCCTCATTCAGATGGCTACCGGCTCCGGTAAAACCTACACAGCCATTACCTCGATCTACCGACTGCTCAAGCACGCTGACGCCAGGCGAGTCCTCTTCCTTGTAGACACCAGAAACCTCGGCGAACAGGCCGAACAGGAATTCATGGCCTACGTGCCCGGTGACGACAACCGCAAGTTCACCGAGCTGTACAACGTCCAGCGCCTCAAATCGTCCTACGTCGCCAACGACAGCCAGGTCTGCATCAGCACGATCCAGCGTATGTATTCGATTCTGAGGGACGAGGAACTGGATGACGCTACAGAGCAAATCAACCCGGCGGAAATGGTGCAGCCCAAAAAACCAGTGCCGGTTGCCTATAACGAGAAGATCCCACCGGAGTTCTTCGACTTCATCATCATCGACGAATGCCACCGCTCGATTTACAACCTGTGGCGGCAAGTCCTCGAGTATTTTGATGCCTATCTCATCGGCCTGACTGCTACGCCGGACAACCGAACCTATGGATTCTTCCGAAAGAACGTGGTCAGTGAATACCCACATGAGGAAGCCGTCGCCGACGGCGTAAACGTCGGCAACGAAGTCTATGTCATCGACACGGAAAGGACAAAGCACGGCGGAAGACTCAAGGCGGAGCAGCAAGTTGAAAAACGCGAGCGCCTGACGCGGCTCAAACGCTGGGAGATTCAGGACGAGGACGTCACCTACACCGCCAAGGAACTCGACCGGTCCGTCGTCAACCCCGACCAGATCCGCACCGTCATCCGCACTTTCCGTGACAAACTGCCTGAGATATTCCCGGGCCGCGCCGAAGTCCCGAAGACGCTCGTTTTTGCAAAGACCGACAGCCATGCCGACGACGTCATCCAGACCGTGCGCGAAGAATTCGGCGAAAGTAACGAGTTCTGCAAGAAGGTCACTTACAAAACCGAAGAAGACCCGAAATCCGTCCTCGCCCAGTTCCGCAACGACTACTATCCGCGCATCGCGGTAACCGTGGATATGATCGCCACGGGTACCGACGTAAAGCCGCTCGAATGCCTGCTCTTCATGCGTGACGTGAGGAGCCGTAACTATTTCGAGCAGATGAAAGGTCGTGGCACCCGCACCCTCGACCATGACGATCTCAGACAGGTCTCGCCCTCCGCCGCCAGCGGAAAGACCCACTACGTGATCGTGGACACCGTAGGGGTCACGAAATCGCTCAAGACCGCCAGCCAGCCGCTCGTCACCAAGCCCTCCGTGCCACTCAGGGACCTCCTCATGGGGGTGATGATGGGCGCATGCGATGAAGACACGGTGAGTTCGCTCGCCGGGCGCCTCGCGCGGCTTGATCAACAACTCGATTCCGCCGATAAAGAGCGGATCAAGAAGCAAGCCGGCGGTATCGAACTCACTCAAATCGTTGGCGATCTACTTGCCGCCATCGACCCTGATCGCATTCAGGAAAAGGCGCATGGAATCGAACCCGTGCCCGACGGTGTTGAACCACCACCTGCCGTTTGCGAGAAGGCCCGGGAGCAGCTGGTCCATGACGCAGCCGACGTGTTCAACGGCGAACTGGTCGAATTGATCGACTCGATACGTCGCGACAAGGATCAGACGATCGACCATGACAGCTTGGACAAGGTAACCCGCGCCGAATGGGAAGGCGACACGCGCGAGAACGCCGAAGCCATAGCGCAGGACTTCCGGCAGTATCTCGAAGCGAATCGCGATGAGATCGAAGCGCTGACCATCTTCTTCGCCCAACCGCACCGTCGCCGGGAGTTGACGTACGCCATGATTCGTGAAGTCTTCGATAGACTGAAGAGCGACCAGCCTCGACTGGTCCCATTACGGGTCTGGCAGGCCTATGTTCTGCTCGACGAATACAAAGGCGGTCAGCCAATCAGCGAACTGACTGCGCTTGTAGCGTTGATTCGCCGTGCCTGTGGCATCGATGGAAAGCTTTCGCCCTATTCGGAAACCGTGCGCCGGAATTTCCGGGACTGGATCATGAAGCGACACAGCGGTAGCGGAGAGAAGTTCAACGACGAGCAGATGGACTGGCTGCGAATGATCCGCGAACACATCATCACTTCGTTTCATCTTGAACGCGATGATCTGGATTTAGCACCATTCGATAGCAGGGGTGGAATGGGGCAGATGTACAAGCTCTTCGGTGACCAGATGGATGAATTGATTGGCGAGTTGAATGAGATACTGGCGGCGTAAGTCGGTCTTTTGCCAGGCTTCTTACTGCTGCTCCCTTCTGCCGCACTACTTTACATATTGACCATTATCTTTACATCATGTAGTTTTTCTTGGTATATTATAGCAAGTAAAGAAATTCAATAATACTCCAACAATTGATCTGCATCATTGGAGCGTATCGTGCCCAAAGTCAGCGCCAAGCGACAGATAACGCTTCCGGCTGATCAGTGCCGTCTGGTCGGTATCGAGCCAGGCGACGAGTGCCAGAGTTTCGTGGCCGATGGCCGCATTACCATAGTCCGCCAGGAGCCCGGCAGCGCCTGGGGATGTCTGTCGCATCTCGAAGGGGATCAGACGGTTTCAGACGAGGAGTCGCGCCAGAACGCCATGGAGAGAAAGCGGGACCAAACGCCTTGATCGCAATCGACACCAATGTCCTGCTGCGCTATCTCCTGAAAGATGATGAGGCGCAGGCTGAACGGGCGCGTAGCGTTATCGAGTGCGGCGAGCGCGTGCTCATTACGGACGTGGTACTGGCGGAAACGGTATGGACGTTAGCCGGCCGCAGATATCGCGCGAGCCGGACCGATCTGATCGATCTGGTCAACAAACTGCTGCAAGATGCCAACCTGTGCTTTGAGGATGACGAAGTGGTCTGGAGCGCCCTGCAGGCCTTTCGCAGGACGGAGGCGGACTTCGCCGACGCCCTGATCGTGTGCAAGGCCAGAAAGACGGTCCCCGCCGGCGACGAGTTGAGCGCGGTTTACACCTTCGATGATACCGCCTTGCAGTTGCCCGGTACCGCAGAGCCGTAGCGCGTGTCTGGTGTATCGGCGCACGGGAAGTATGCCGGTATCTTTGTGAGTAGATGGATGAAGTTACTGATGAGTTGAATGAGGCGTTGGTGGCGTCTTTGACGGACTGATTTTGTGAATACTATGATTCCAAATGGATGGGCCCATACATCGCTTGAAGCGGTGTGTCAGGTTCTCGATTCTAAGCGTATACCGTTAAATAACAGCGAACGTTCTCGACGTATCGCTGGTAAGTCCGCTGATGATCTTTACCCCTACTACGGCGCTACAGGTCAAGTCGGTGTAATTGACGATTTTATCTTTGATGGAGAACATGTTTTATTGGGCGAAGACGGTGCCCCATTTAATGATCCTTTCAAGGTAAAATCTTATCTGGTAGATGGGAAATTCTGGGTCAACAATCATGCTCATATTCTCAAATCAGCTATCCCAAACAGATATCTATGCCACTATCTCAATCAGATTGACTATTCTGGCTATGTAACAGGAACGACAAGACTGAAGCTTACTCAGACCGCATTAAAGCGAATTCCTGTTCTTGTTGCTCCCAAAGCCGAACAACACCGCATCGTCGCCAAAATCGAGGAACTGTTTTCCAAACTGGACAAGGGCATTGAGAGCCTGAAGGCGGCGAGGGCAAAGCTCGATGTCTATCGTCAGGCCGTGCTCAAGCACGCCTTCGAAGGCAAGCTCACGGCCCAGTGGCGCGAAGAGAACAAGGACAAGCTTGAGACACCCGAGCAATTACTCTCACGCATCAAAAAAGAGCGGGAAGCACGTTATAATAGGCAACTGCAGGAGTGGAAGGACGCCGTCAAGAAATGGGTGGAAGGCGGTAAGTCAGGAAAGAAGCCGACGAAACCTCCGAAGTTGGAGGAAATACCACACTTATCGATAACCGAAACAGTAACTCTTCCACCCCTCCCCGCTAATTGGGCTTATTTACACTTGGGGCTTGTGATCGACGAGCCCAAGTACGGTAGTTCGAAGAAATGTAACTACGACTACAAAGGCACAGGGGTTTTGAGAATACCTAATATCGTCCGAGGTGCAGTCGACACGTCCGATCTCAAAGGGACTCACTTCGAAGAGGACGAGAAACGCGCCTACGGTTTGAGGAGTGGTGAAATTCTCGTGATCCGATCAAACGGAAGTATCTCCGTAGTAGGTAGGTGCGCTCTAATCTCAAAAGCAGAAGAGCAGTATCTGTACGCTGGTTACCTTATCCGCCTACGTAGTAACTTGACCGCGTTGCATCCCGAGTACCTTGTAGCTCTACTGTCAAGCCATCTGTTACGAACTCAAATCGAGCACAAAGCAAAATCGACTAGCGGTGTCAACAACATAAATTCGGGTGAAATCCAATCGCTCATCGTCCCTTTGTGCAGTCTCAGTGAGCAGGAAATAGTAGTCGAACGACTGTCTGCAAGTCTATCCTCGATTGACGCTATCAAGGGTGAGATCGACAATCAGCTACTACAAACCGAAGCCCTGCACCAATCCATCCTCAAGAAAGCATTCTCGGGCCAGCTCGTCCCGCAAGACCCGAATGACGAGCCCGCGTCAATTCTGCTTGAGCGCATCAATGGCGTAAAAGCTGCACTATCTCAAAACAACACACAGAGAAGACGTAGACACGAGAAGGCAACGGCATGACCGGCAAACTTGCCATCAACATCGATAACCTGCTGCGCCAGCGTGCCATCGAAGAGGCGCTGGTGAACGCCATCGACCATCGCTCATACGAGGAGCGGGAGCCGGTTGAAGTTCGGATCACCCGCGATGAGTTGCTGGTCCTGAGTTATCCCGGGGCGGACCGCTCCATCCGTATGGACGACTTCAAGCAGGGGCAGGCCGTGAGCAGGCGCTACCGGAACCGGCGAATTGGTGAGTTTCTGAAGGAACTCGACCTCGCCGAGGCCTGCTCAACCGGGGTGCCGAAGATTTTCACGGCCATGCAGCAGAACGGCTCACCGGAACCCATCTTCGAAAGCGACGAGAACCGGACCTGGTTTCGCGTGCGCCTGCCGGTGCATGAACGGGCATTACTTGCCACGACCGACCAGGATACCATACATGATACCCAACATGATAACTCATTGATAAATAAAAGGAAAAGTCACGGTACCCAACACGGTACCCAACATGATACCCAACATGATATCGACCAAGTCGAGCAACTGGTGGCTGTGCTCACTGGAGAGATGAGCCGAGCTAGTATCCAGGCAGGATTGGAACTCAAAGATCGGCCCCATTTCATCGAATCGTATCTAAAGCCTGCCCTGGAGGCCAAGTTGATTGAAATGACCCTCCCGGACAAACCCACCAGTCGCCACCAGCGCTATCGCCTAACTGCCGCTGGAAAGGCTTTAGCTGAGCAAATCAAACGAGAGAACACCGCCAAATGAACACCGCTCCCATCGTATCCAAAGTCTGGAGTTTCTGCAACACCCTGCGCGACGACGGGGTGAGCTATGGCGATTACCTGGAACAACTCACCTATCTGATATTTCTGAAGATGGCAGACGAGTACGCCAAACCGCCGTACAGTCGGGACGTCGGCATCCCGGTCGAATTCAACTGGCAGAGCCTGAGATCGAAGAACGGCGCGGAACTCGAAGGCCACTACGTCGCGCTGCTTCGAGCCTTCGGCACCAGGACGGGCATGCTGGGCCAAGTCTTTACCAGGGCCCAGAACAAGATCCAGGATCCGGCAAAGCTGTTCCGCCTCATCGCCATGGTGGACGACACCGAATGGGTCACCATGGGCGCCGACATAAAAGGGGATATCTACGAAGGGCTCCTGGAGAAGAACGCCGAAGATACCAAGACCGGCGCGGGCCAGTATTTCACGCCGCGTGCTCTCATCCGGGCCATGGTCGAGTGCGTACGGCCCGAACCGGGAATGCTCATCGCTGACCCGGCCTGCGGTACGGGCGGTTTCTTTCTCGCTGCATACGACTTCATCACCAACCAGGACAATTTCAGGTTAGACAAGGATCAAAAAGCGTTCCTGAAACACGAGGCGTTTCACGGCAATGAAATCGTCCCCAATACACGCCGTCTTTGCCTGATGAACATGTTCCTGCACAATATCGGTGAAATCGACGGCGGCGTCCCGATATCGCCCAACGACGCGCTGGTGGCCGATGCCGGCAAGCGTTACGACTATGTGCTGGCGAATCCGCCCTTCGGCAAGAAAAGTTCCATGAGTTTCACGAACGAGGAAGGCGAACAGGAAACCGACGACCTGACCTACAACCGGCAGGATTTCTGGGCGACGACCTCGAACAAACAGCTGAATTTCGTGCAGCACATCCGCACGATGCTCAAGACCACCGGCCGCGCTGCTGTCGTCGTTCCCGACAATGTACTGTTCGAAGGCGGGGCCGGTGAGACGATCCGCAAAAAGCTGCTGGACAACACGGACTTGCACACCATCCTGCGCCTGCCGACGGGCGTGTTCTACGCGCAGGGCGTCAAGGCCAATGTGATCTTCTTCGACAATCACGAAGCCAGCCCGAATCCCTGGACGAAGCAGGTCTGGTACTACGACTACCGCACCAATATCCACCATACGCTGAAGAAGAAACCACTGCGCTTCGAGGACCTGTCGGATTTCATCAACTGCTACAACCCGCAGAATCGCCACCAGCGCAAGGCGACCTGGGACGAAAACGATGCACCGGAAGGCCGTTGGAGGAGTTACAGCTACGAGGAGATAATCGCGCGCGACAAGACCAGTCTCGACATCTTCTGGCTCAAGGACAAAAGCCTGACGGACCTGGACAACCTGCCCGAACCTGATGACCTTGCCGAAGAGATCATAGAGAACCTGGAGGCAGGTCTCAACAGCTTTCGCGAGGTGCTGGCTGGATTGGGGAGGCAGTAGGCGGTAGATGAACTTGTTAGGGACTCACTTACCGCGTATTACGATTATGTTCCGTTTATTTTCACTGTATTGAAGTTACTCCGAAAAACCAGTTAGGTTCGATTCATTTTCCATCGCAAGTATGTAAATCACTGAATTACTATGAATAGTAACTGCAAAACTGAAGTTCGATCCGAATCTGAAATAGTCACCGATTTAGAGAGTTTGAGCCAGGAAAAAGGGTACATCTATTCCTTCTGTCGAATGGTTGATGAATACCTGTGGTTGAAACCCAGCGAACCCGAAATCCCTGATTGGCACAGTCAATTAAACATACGTGAGTTAACTTTCTTATTAGGGTTAATGGTCAAGTATCAATTGACCATATCTGATTCTCCGACTGAACGGGAGTCTGACCTACATATCGATAAGACCAATGAGTTGTTTCATGAACTTCATCAAACTCATGCTTTTCCGAAAACAAAGGAAGTAAACGCCGCCCAAGTGAACTTAGAAGATTGGGAATCGGGGTTGAAAAACACCTATACCGACTGGATCAAAAGCGGTAAAGGTATCGTCGAGCCGGTTTTTTATGGTGAAGAAGGTGCATACGATTTCCAGTTCCTCAAAATGGCAGCATGGAGGTACAAACTTGATAATCAGTGGATAAAGTCGAACATAGGTATGGATGTTGATACTTTAACTGATATCGCAGGTAAGATTAAACGACTTACCGAATATCGCGCCAATGATGTAACCAGGACGTCAGACTTCAGAGATTCATGCTTTCGGTTGATATCAGTCTTCTTAATTAAGCCAGATGGCGTTCCTGGCGCTAATAGAGAAGAAATCGAAGTCTTTCTTGAAACCTTTTCTGTTGAACCACGGGACGGAGTTAATCAGAACCTTAACACGATTGGTGAATACAACACGGCAGACTCGCACCCCATTATTAAGATTAACAATGAACTTTATTTCATTCCCATCTACTACAACCTAGCAAAATCCATCTACGAGAACCCCTTCTACTGGATTCTCAAAGACAGTGATTACAGACAAACAGGACTTCAGAACAGGGGTGATGTTACAGAAGAAATAGTATTCGAACTGTTACGACGAGTTTTTGGTATAGACAACGTTTTTCGCAGGGTAAAAATAAAACGTGGAAACAGAGACATAACGGATATCGACGTTCTTGCAGTATGTGGGAGTAAAGCTGTCATTGTACAGGTGAAATCTAAGAGACTTACGGTGCTGTCGAAAGGTGGTGATGGCAAGAGCATAGAGAAGGATTTCAAACAAGCTGTTCAGGATGCTTACACCCAAGCGTTATTGTCGAGAAACTTCCTGCTAGAGACAGATGAAACACTGACGGTTAATGAAGAAAGGCTAATGCAGGTCAAAGGGAACATCGATGATGCCTATATAATCTGCGCTACTGGTGATCATTATCCTGCAATTACTATTCAGACAAAGTCATACCTCAAAAAGAAGGCAACCGACCCTTACCCAGTTGTACTAAGCGTTTTTGACCTTGATACTATATCGTTTTACCTCAGAGAACCGTATGATTTCATATACTACGTTCGTCAACGCACTATACATGCGGGTCACTTCGAGGCTGATTCAGAAATGGCCTTTCTTGGTTTTCATCTAAACAAAAAACTATTTCCCACAGATGGATATGATATCACGATTATCCCACAATATTATGCATATCTCATCGATATTAGTTTTCCAGTCCTAAAGGGTGAGCATCCTATTTCGGATGCAGCATACAAGGTATTCCACAAGTGGAAAAACAACGATTTTGATGAGCTAGTTAATGAAATCAAAGTTAGAAATACCGGTCATCCACAACTGACAGATTTGATTTTCTTTTTGTTCGATTTAGCAGGATCAGTAGCCGACAAGATTTTCGAAATCTTCGGCGAAATCAAACGAACCACTCGTGGTGACCTAAAGCCTCACGATGCTACAATTCCAATAGACCAAGCCGGGAAAGGTATAACACTGTTCTGCTACCCTTCGACGTTAGAACTTAGTGAGACAATAATCCAAGATCAGTTTCGAGGCTTTGCAGCTGCTCGGAAATACAAAAGCAAAGCTAATGAATGGTTAGCGCTCGCATCATCCGCACAAAGTTCAAATCTGTTTGACTGTCTCTGGTATAGTAAAGAAGTATGGTGTTATGATGAGAGTTTCGAGCGTCTATCAAAACACATGATTAAACAAGGACATCCCATTCGTACTGACGGACGGAAAATAGGTAGAAATTCACCCTGCCCTTGTGGAAGTGGATTGAAGTTTAAAAAGTGCCACGGAAAATAACATCCGATCCTGAAACTTGATCTTGCAAGGGTCTGTCACGGAAAGGTTCGGTCATAGAGTATTAAGCTTATTATTCTTCTTGTTCTTCGGGATATGGGAGGACTGGGGCTGTTGTCCAGCCTTCACGTTCAGGTGAATTATGTCCTGTACATATAGTTCTGCCCTCTGTCGAAACTACTTTCGCCCCACGGTGTATACAAGCCCGAATAACTGCTTTTCTAGGGTGATCCTCGTCTTCTTTAGACGCACTTATAATTGCGTTAAAATGTTCGTTTCCCTCTTCTTGCTTCTCTGGCAGTCGCTTACCCAGCAATCTGTCAAGTATCTCCGTTGATAAATTGCGTCGTGATCCGTGGTGCGGGACCTGAAAATGGTCAATTCCTGGAAGTGTCAGTCCTACTGATGGCGCATAATCCAGTGCCTCGGTAAGTGCACCTCGTCCTGCATCCGCAGTCAGTAATACCTTTTTCTCGCAAAGATTAGCATACTGGATCACACTCATCTCATTTTCAAAGCTAGTTTCTTCCGGTGAAAACGTTTCTTCACCCCATGCAGATCTTATAAACGAAACAACACTTTTTACGAAAGCACGTCCATGTCCTAACAATGATTGAGCTGTCCCTTCCGGAGTTCTATCGGATTCAACAATGAGATTCAGATACCTTTCTTTTGATGGTGCAAGGACCGTGAACTCTCCGATTTGTTCTCCTTGAAATGGTGCCAATATCGGTATCTCTCGTGCCTTAGCAATCTCTTCAAGTTCGGCAATGTTTGGGTATATTTCCTTTAGCCTACGAACCAGATTCTCCACATTTGTAAAACGAGCAAACCGGTCAATTAACTCATCTGCATATAGCCATGGTCGTAACATCCACAACTCTGAGACGCTAAATGCTTCGAGGACTTTTCGTAGCCCGCCTGTATGGTCGCCATCGGAATGACTGGCTATAACGGCATCAATCGTGCTAGGGTCATCATAATACTTTTTGATATGCTCAATTACAATGTCTCCAGAATCCTGAAATCCTCCATCAGTTACGTGAACTCTCTTGACACCAGCTATGGAATACCGAAGTGGTATTGCATCCCCGCTCTTGCTTGACTTTACGTCAAGGAAATCAATTTCAAAAAAGTATGACATATGCTACTCTTGCTCCTTGATTTTAGCGTTTCTTACGCGCTTAGCTACATATTGAGTCTGTTTTCTATAAGAGAATAAAAATATCAACAATAACCCCGCCAAAATTATTAAAACTATTTCATCATCACTTATAGACCACAAATGCTTCAACTCGTCAAAGATTTTGAGGAAAACTAACACAATCACTAGCGAACTCAGCGTACGATACATGTTGTTCTGTTCTGACAAGACCTCGATCTTTGAATCCACTTCTACTGCTTCCAGATAATCCTTGTAGTCTGCGAACCGAACAAATTTGATCTTTTTGAGTAGGGGTTCCAATATCAACGATCCAATCCTGCTAATGACCAACCCTGCCATGTAGTATATAAACACTCCTATGATCCAGTCCTTATGGACTAATGAAAATGAGGTGATTTGTTCTCCCAGACCAGCAAATAGAACTCCAGGAAGTAGATAGTTAAAAATGTTATATGACGACAGCTTTTCAATTACAGTTTTCATCAGGTTTGCCTTTTTGTTTTATTGCCTAAAACATCCTCCATAACAACAAAATCTAATGTACACAACTAATCGTCGTACTAGCTAGTAAGTGAAACTTCCACTCCTATCCTGCTTTAAAATGGTATGTCAACACCAGAAGTGATTTTTGTACAGCACCTAATTGGGTAGTGATATGTTTTTAAATCTCGTTGAATGTAACCCTAATGTATCGACAAATCCCGATTATTTACAAGTAATTAACCCGTAGATTGCCTCTTTAAACAGATTGACATGGGAGGTTCTACATGGTAACCTGAACACGTCAACGATTCCAATTCGGCTCGAGCCGGGTATTCTGCTGAATATAGAACCCACAAAGGTAGATTTGCAAAACCTCCCGCAATCTTTAGGTGGAGCGTTGACACTGCCCGTCACCAACAAACAGATTGGTGCTAAAGCTGGGGTTCGCCATGAGGGTTTTCGGTACCATAGTACTGTGGGTGTTAGCACTGTAGGAACTTAGATGTTCATAGTTGCCATGTTTTATTCCAATTCGGTTTCCTAGGAGCTAGAGCAGGACAATCTCGATTTAGTAGCAAAGGAACATCAGGTCTCTGTTTTGGAGAATACCCTTGAGAAGTTGAGGGCTCAAACCAACTTGGTGGATGAACTGACGGCCGTTCAGATAGAAAACATCAAACTGATGGATAAGTTGATCAAAGCGAACAACGACTAGATTAATATGGTAAACAAGCATTTCATAAAGCATAGGTACCGTCCCATTGACCGGGGAGGGTTAGATTGCAACTAAGTCTTAGGATTGGTCGCCAGAGACTGAACGGTTCGGTGCCCTGATTGCGTGGTTGAATGGTCAAGTTCGAGGAAATTGACAAGCAGTTCGACCGGGTGGATGTACCACTGGACGTGCTGGTGCTGAACATGCGTGAACTCAGAACCGATGTGACAGATGGTCTTAGAAAACACGCAATAGAAAGATAGGAGGGAGTGAAGAATGGAAAATGACGGACAACTGGAACAGATTATCGAACTGTTGATGGACTTAAATTCCCACATGGCAGACCTTAAAGAACTCATCAAGGTTTCAAACAATCAACTGGATATCATCAAAAGTTACTTGGACAGCATAGATCGTAATTCAGCATAGGAGTCAATATGTCGTTGGGAGGATATACGTATATAGCGGACACTGAGACATTGAAATCAAACTACGAGTTATTGCAGAAAAGCCTTATTCAACTTATCAACGAGACGAATAGTGCTGAAATAATGCTCAAGGCGATTTCGTTAATGATCGAACTAGATTCCACCTATACCAAGGGAAATAGGTGAAGGGGTCTTTATGCCCACAGGACCGAAGGGCGAGAAGCGGCCTCGTGACTTCGTCGGATCGGTCATTACAGTCGGCAAGATCACCACTGGTTTAATAGAAGAGACCAGAGTAAGCCCTGCCAAGTAAAATGCCGGAACTAGGCCAGGTCGATACGACTGACCGCGTCATGCCGGACCGAGATCGGCTGGTATGCCGGCGAATGTGCGGTGGGGAGGTCAAAGTACCAGATAGCGGAGGATTGACATGAAGCAACTGGAGCAGAAGGATATTAAGATCGCATTGGATAGGCTCAATGCCGAAATAGAACAAAAGCAACGCACGGTGGACCATTATCAAGGTGAATTGGATAGCCTTAAAAACGTTGCGGAGCTTTTGGAGTCTCTTCTGGGATCACAGTAAACTGATACTGGTGGAAGTCAGTATGGATTTTGGAAGAATTTAAGATCGTACTCGAAATCGTAAGGACATTGCTTGGCCCATGATTGAAAGGAGGTCATGATGGACAGGTACAAAGGAATGTATCCGATTCCAATAAATAGAGAAATCATTGAGACCAAGAGGAAGCATTGGGAAGTCCTTCTATAAGCAGACCGAGTTCTCGAACAGGCTTCCAAGCAAATTGGTCTCGACACGTCCGAAGAAACATATTAAAAATAAGAGAAATGCTTAACACAACGGGTTGGTTTCGTTATACTTAGTATATGAAAAGGATCATCCGAGACAAGCTACTGTTAATGCTGAACATGCTGTTAGAAGTGTCTTCGATAAGTTCTATCGCTAGGATCGTCGGGGTCAACTACATCACCGTTCAGAAACTCATGCTGGATTCCGTTCAGGTGTGCAAAATCTTCCACCATAAAACCGTAATGGATGAAGACGCCAAGCAAATACAATGCGACAAATATGGAACTTCGTTTAGAACAAGGTCCAATGCGGTCTGGACGTAGACGGCCATCCGGCAAGACACCAAGTTTATTCTGGCTTTCAAGGACGGAGACAGAACCAACGAAACCGCCAAGACGCTATTCGACGATCTGATGACGCGGCTGCGAAACAAGATGTGGATCCGGACGGACAGGCTTCCTTCCTACTCAGGGGCGATATGGGACTCGTTTTTCGTGTCTGCCACACATCAATTAGCGGGCGCCGCCGCAGTCTAATACTCCAACATAGAGCGCCAGAATCTCAACATGCACATGGGAGTGTGAAGGTACACCCGAGCGACCGATGCGTTCTCTAAGAAGATCGACTATCTATACAACCTGCTCTCATTGTACTTCGTCTTCTACAACTTTATCCGAAAGCATCTGCTACTTGGCATGACTCTCGCTCAGGGAATCGGCCTTTCTGGTGAAACCCGCGACCTGGGTAAGATACTTGATGTGGTGGACGAAGCAGCCCCACTTCCGAACAGGCCGAAGACGTACAGAAAGTGCTAGGAACATCATTCATTCTTTTGTCACAAGGAGTATTCACTGTGGATATGCGTAAACTTACGGTTAAAATATCTGATCCCAATGAGGAAGATTCATCGGGGTTTTTAGTTGAGGCTGTACCGATTGGGGCAAGCCTCGTCTTGACATCAGTAGGATACATCAGATTGAGGGCAGTGAGTGAAAGAACGGATGTATACGGTCTCGCTATTTTGGAGTTAATTCCTTCTGCAAAGTTGAATGGCTTGTATTACAGGATCAATATCTCTGACGGTAGCGCGAGTTACTCACGCTTTATCATAATGCCGAACGAAGACGTCAATCTGCATGATTTAATGTTGTATGAAGAGATGCCGGAAGGCTGAAGGCTAAATTACCGATAACATACAATCCTTAGTACTACCTTAATTGAATGATAGCGGTACCTAGAGTTGCTTGTAATCGGGCTCTCACAATCTCGTTTAAAAATTGGTCAACAATCAATGTGCTCTTAACACAGTGCAATTATACACCGCACGTTCATCGAGAAACCACATTACTTGATACAACCTCGACTACACGATAAGGCTTTTTACTCACACCCCACCCCCACCTCGATCCCGATCGGGCAGTGATCCGAACCCATGACGTCCGGCATGATCCACGCGTTGGAGACGGAAGGCATCAGGTCTTCGGTCACGTAGAAGTAATCGATCCGCCAGCCCACATTCCGCTTTCTCGCTCCGGACATGAGGTGCCACCAGGTATAGTTATCCGGTCCCTCGTCGTATTGCCTGAAGGTATCTACGTACCCCTGTTCGACGATCTTGTCGATCCAAGCGCGCTCCTTGGGGAGGAACCCGGATATTTTCACGTTGTCCTTGGGGCGGGCGAGGTCGATTTCCCTGTGGGCGGTGTTCACGTCGCCGCAGATGACGAGCTTCTTGCCGTCCGCACGCAGCGATTCCCAATGGGCCAGGATGGCCGCGTAGAAATCCATCTTGTACTTCAGCCTTGTCGCATTCTGCTTGCCGTTCGGAAAATAGACGTTGAACAGCGTGAAATCGGGGTATTCCAGAACCAGTGTCCGGCCTTCGGAATCGAAACGCTCCTCGCCGAATCCCTTGTGCACGCTGATGGGCTCGTGGCGTGAGTAGACACCGACTCCGCTGTATCCCTTCTTCTCCGCTTCAGACCAGTAACTTGTGTATCCGTCGACGTCCGTAATCTTGGCATCCAGTTGCGATTCCTGGGACTTGGTCTCCTGGATACACAGGATATCGGGTGCCTCGCCCTGCAACCATTCTATGAATCCCTTTTTCGCCACCGCCCTGACCCCGTTCACGTTCCAGCTCAACAGTTTCCATGAAGACATGAATTACACCTTTCCTGGTTAAATCGTAAGTTGGTATGATCCAGTGCTCGGTCACAACTGGCCGGTTTCATCGTCCTTCTGGTCTTCGTTCTCTTGACCATTCAACACCTGCCCATCCGCATCCCGTCCGCTGGTTTCCCGAACCTTCCGGATCACAAACTCGACGTCCGAGATGCCGGTCTGCTCGATCCGGTCGCCTCTCGCACGGTGGCTGCGTATGGAGAATTCCTCCGCCTTGCGGTAATCCCGGGTCTCGCGCTGGGACTCGCTTTCCCTGATGATCAACACGATCTCCGGATCGGCTTCCGCCGTGAAAGCCAGCAACTCCGAATCACCCGGCACGAGTTCGTAGAGCTGGTTGATCCGGCAGCGATCCATGGCGCAGCGCTTGATGCAGGCGAATCCTTCGAGATCGTGATAGGCGACCGTGAAAACGCGGCCCGGTTCCTCCATGGCGCAGTACAGGATATCGAGGTCGACGTACATTTTGTCAAGGGTATTGTGGACGCCCGCGACGCCCCCGGAGCGTACGATCACGACCCGGTCGTAGAGGGAGACATTGAAGAGTGGCTGGCCGCTCTCGATGGTATAGCCCATGTACCCGGTTTCGGTGTCGTAACGGAGCACCAGGTCCCGGACCGCGGCATCGCGCTCGTCGATGGGCGTGAAGGGTTTGACCTCCGATCGGCGGGGATGTTCGTCGCGATAGCCGCGTATGAGTTGTTCCAGGAAATCGATCGCGAAGTCCGTCAGGTGATGCAAGTTGTGGAGCACGGTCTGGAGTTGGCCTTCGATCTCCCGCATCTCTGCCTCCGCCCGGTCGATGCCGTAACGGGTGATGCGATAAATCGGAATGTCCAGCAGCCGGTCCAGGTCCTCTTTCGTCAGGTTGTCGGCCGTAATCATGTCTTCCACGGCGGCCATGCGCCGCGTCGCGGTCATTTCGTGCCGTATCGCCGACATCAGCGACCTCACCAGGCGTCGATACTCCTCGGGACCATGGCCGATCGCGTCCAGGTTCCGGGCGATCATCTCGCGGCTCGGGCCGTAGTGTTCGAAGGCCAGGCTGCGGTACACGGTCGTCAGCAGGCTGCGGGCCGCATCGCGGATCTCGGGCGGTGCATCGGATAATTCGTTCATGCCCCGGTCCACCGCGCGAGCCGTGGTCGAAACCGGGCTGTACTTCGCGATGGCCTCGCGCACGGCGGTGTATACGCCCTCGATGTCCTCGACGTTCTCGATATCCTTGTACACCCGGTTTTCGATGAATACCTGTTCGAGCCTCCGGGCCCGGAGCCTTGCGCGCAGGTCTCTTTCCTCGATCTTCAGTTCCGCTTCCAGGATCTCCAGCAGCCGGTCCGTGCTGTGCCGGATCATGTCAGACACGGTCATCACGCGGGGATGGCCGTTGCTGATAACAAGCAGATTAGCGGCGATGGATACCTCGCAGGACGTGAAGGCGTACAGGCCCCGCAGGATGTCTCCGGTTTCCGCGCCAGGGTCGGTCCGGATCTCGATCTCCACGTCGCCGGTGGTGTAGTCGGTCAATCCCTTTACCGCGATGCGCTTCGAACGAGCCGCCTCCTCGATAGATTTCATCAGGCTTTCTGTCGTTTCGCCGAAGGGCAGCGCACGGACCATGACCACGCCATCGTCCCGGGGCTCCAGCCGCGCGCGGGTATACACGCGCCCGTTTCCGTCTTCATATTCGCCCACATCCATGAGCCCACCGGTGGGGAAGTCTGGGTAGAGATGGAAGGGCTCCCCCTTGAGGCAGGACACCTGGGCTTCCATGACCTCGATGGGGTTGTGGGGCAGGATGCGGGTGGACATGCCCACGGCGATGCCTTCGGCGCCGAGGATGAGCGCCACCGGGATCTTGGCCGGGAAGACCACCGGTTCGCGGGCGCGGCCGTCGTAGGAATCCACGTACTCCGTGATCTCCGGGCTGAGCAGCACCTCCCGGGCGAGTGGCGTCAACCGGCATTCGATGTAACGCGCCGCCGAGGCCTGCCCGCCCGTGAGCACCGACCCGAAATTGCCCTGCTTGTCGATGAAGAGGTCCTTGTTGGCCAGCGACACCAGCGCGCCGAATATGGATTGGTCGCCGTGAGGATGGAACTGCATCGTCTGGCCGACGACGTTGGCCACCTTGTGGTACTTGCCGTCGTCGATCTCGAATAGGGTGTGGAGGATGCGGCGCTGAACGGGCTTCAGGCCGTCGTCGATTTCCGGAATCGCCCGGTTCTTGACGACGTAGGTGGCGTATTCGAGGAAATAGCGGTCGTATAGGGTTTCTACATCAGCCAAGATCAGGCCCCTGTAGAGGTACGGACGCGTATCGAATTCCGATCGAATGCGAGCCGGAATCTGTACAGGCGCCAGCTGGAAACCGTACAGGCGCGGACCAGATTCCGGTGGAATAAAACAATCGCTGTATTGAACTTATACGTTTAAGTGCCGAAATACAATACATTTGTAGTGTGTCGCTCTTACACTTCAAGCTCGTTTTCACATTGCCCGGCGGTTCCATTCACATGCATAATGGACGAGGATATACGTGGGATATACCCCACCTGACCGACAAACCTGTCAATCCAGCCAACCACCGGCCGCGGCGAACCAAGGAGCGAAATTCCCATGCCTTCACCCTGGGAACGAATCGAAGAGAAGATTTACCGATTTCAGGATAGCTGCATCGTTTACGCCGTCGAGGGCACGGAAGGCGTCGTGCTCGTAAACGCCGGTACGGGCCTGGCCGCGGACCATCTCGACGAAATCGCACGGGGCAGGCCGGTAACGGTACTCCTCACCCATCATTTCCGGGACCACACGGACGGCGCCATTCGGCTCCATGGAAAGGGAGCGCGGATACTCGGTCCGTACTGGGACCAGGAGTACCTCGTCGATCCCGAACAGCACTTCAGGGAACGCCAGCAATGGAACTCGTACGACAACCGGTGGGACCGCTTCTCGCCCGTCCGGCCCGTGCCCGTCGACGCCTGGATGATGGATTGTGAAACGCGCGATATCGCGGGGCGGTTGTGGGAGGTCGTACCCACGCCGGGTATGACCAACGGCGCGAGCAGCTACATGGTCACAGTCGATGGCAGGCGAATTGGATTTGTCGGCGAGGTGATCTGCGGGACCGGGAAGACGACCCGGCTGGCACCGCTGCAGTACAACTACAACGACTACACGGGGGCATGGAATCTGTACCACGCGGCCAATCGGCTGCTCGAGACGGGGGCGGACCGGCTGCTCCCGAGCCTGGGAGATCCGGTGGATGATCCGGCCACCGCCATCGCGGCCTTCAAGGCCAACCTCCGGCGCCTCGAAGAGATTTCTCCCGGGGTGGCAGGACCACTGGAAGATCCGGACGAGGACGATATCGAAGAAGTGCTGCCCCACCTGTACCGGTCGAAATACGCCGGCGCGGAGACCCATTTCGTGCTGAGCGACACGGGCAAGATCATGTCCATCGACTACGGCTACAACCTGAAGACCGGTTTCCAGCCAGGTAAATCCCACGTATCCAATCGCCGCCCGATCCTGCACGGTATCAGCGGGCTCAGGAAGCGCTTCGGGATCGACCGAATCGACGCGACACTCGTCTCCCATTTCCACGACGACCACGTCAACGGGATCCCTATGCTCCAGCGTCTCTACGGGACGGAAGTCCTGGCGGGCGAACAGTTCAGCGACCTGCTCGTAAACCCGGTCAAGTACGACCGGCCCTGCCTCTGGCACGAGCCCATCAACGTGTCGCGGCACATCCCCAACGAAACGACGGTCCACTGGGAGAACATCCCCATCACGCTGTATCCCATGTCCGGCCATACCCGCTTCGCCACGATGATCTGCATGGAGATCGACGGTACGCGCGTGGTCCACACCGGCGACCAGGCCTTCTTCGACGCGGAGGGTGGGGTGGGCTACCAGCCCGGCGCGCGCATGTTCACCAACCACGTGTACAAGAATGGTCTCGACCTCGGATGCTACAAAAGTTTCCTGGAGGACCTCAAACGGTTCGAGCCGGAACTGGTCATCACGGGTCACACCCGGCCGTACCGCACGTCCCCCGAATGGTACGCGGAGATCAACCGTGCCGCGGAAGCCTTTGACGATGTGCACCGCACGCTCATGCTGCTGGAAGACGACGAGGCTCATTTCGGCGCCGAGTCCCAGGGCGGCAAGCTGGTTCCCTACCGCGTCCACGCGCCGGAGGGCGGCCCCATCGAATTTAGCGGTTGGGTACTCAATCCGTTCCCGACGGAACAACCGGCGCGCATACGACTCGTGGGTCCTGAAGGCTGGCAGAGCGAGACGGTCACACTGTCCCTGGGTCCGCGGGAACAGAAGGATATACACCTCGTGCTGCACGTTCCTGAAGGTACCCGGTGCCGGCGGCAACCCGTGGCGCTGAACCTGACCGTAGGGGGCCGGCCCTTCGGGCAGGTGACCGAAGCCCTGGTGACGGTGGGCATGCCGAAGTGGTGAAGCAGTCGAAGTAGATGCCCTGTTTTACTTAAATATTTGAACCTTAAGATAAAGTTAATCAATAGAAAGGGAACTTCCATGATCGGACAGACCAGCCTGGCATCGCTGCCTTCGCTGCGATCCTATGAAAGTCACCGCATATCCAGCTGGAACCACTCCGGCGAAAATGCCGACAGCTGGCGGATCGAGGCCGGTGAAAAACGCGTGATTGGCGAAATCAACGGCCCGGGCTGCATCAAGCACCTCTGGATGACGCTGGGTCTCCAGGCGGAGGACTATTGCCGCCGTATCGTGCTGCGCATGTACTGGGACGGATGCGCCGAACCGAGCGTGGAATGTCCTATCGGCGATTTCTTCGGCCTGGGGCACGGCATGCGGAAGGATTTCATCACCGCGCCTCTGCAGATGAGCCCGCAGGATGGGAAAGGCTTCAACTCGTGGTGGCCCATGCCCTTCAGGGAGAAGGCCGTGCTGGAGGTGGAGAACCAGGGCGACGAAGGATACAATCACTATTTCTACATCGACTACGAGACCTATCCCACGGTAGAAGCAGTGGCGGACCAGGCGTATTTCCACGTGCAATGGCGCCGGGAAGTCAATACGAGGGGTTGGGCCTACGAGGAAGGGTTGAAGCCGGCCGAGTACCGGAACGATCCGCGCTGGTATAATAAAAGCGACAGCGAAAACTACGTCATGTGCGACATCGAAGGAGACGGAATCTATTGCGGCGCACACCTGGACATCGACTGCTTCCAGCGCAATCCGAACGACTGGTACGGCGAGGGCGACGACATGATGTTCATCGACGGCGAGGCGTGGCCGCCTTCGCTCCACGGGACCGGTACGGAGGACTGGTACCACTGCGCCTACTGTCCGACTGAAGAGTACAACGCGCCCTATCACGGCATCATTCTATACAGCGGCACCGACGCATGGCGGTGGAAGGGCAAGAACACGGTCTATCGCTACCACATCGAGGATCCGATCCGGTTTCGTGAGAGCTTCCGCATTTCCATCGAACACGGACATGCAAACAAGCTGAGCAACGACTACGCCAGCACGGCCTATTACTACCTGTCCGAACCGCGGCGCGGTGGCCCAGCCCTTTTGCCGGTCGAAGCGAGGTTGCCTCGGCCGGACGAGGCGAAATACGGCGGGTGACCGACAGTTCGCGGCAGTTTGCGCGTCCGAATAAAGTGAAATACGGAGAATGACCGGCGATCAGCACGGTAAAATCAAGGTCCGCCATTGCAGTCCACAAGGGAGGAATCATGATCGGCCAGACCAGCCTGGCGTCGCTGCCAACGCTTCGCACCTACGAAAGCCACCGGATTTCAAGCTGGGAAGAGAACGGGGCCAATACCGACGCCTGGCGGATCGAGGCCGGCGAGAAACGCGTCATCGGGCAGATCGATGGGCCGGGGTGCATAAAGCATATCTGGATGACACTCGGTATTCCCGCGGAAGACTACTGCCGCCGTATCGTGCTGCGCGTTTACTGGGACGGGGCCGCGGAACCGAGCGTGGAATGTCCCATCGGCGATTTCTTCGGACTCGGCCACGGCATGCGCAAGGATTTCATCACCGCGCCGCTCCAGATGAGTCCGCAGGACGGAAAGGGATTCAACTCCTGGTGGCCCATGCCGTTTATGGAAAAGGCCGTTATCGAGATAGAAAACCAGGGCGACGAAGGCTACTTTCACTACTTCTACATCGACTACGAAACGTATCCCACCGTTGACGCGGTGGCCGATCAGGCGTATTTTCACGTGCAGTGGCGCAGGGAAGCCGATACGAAGGGATGGGCCTTCGAAGAAGAGCTCAATCCCGACGTATATCGCAACGACCCTCGCTGGCTGAATACGAGCGACAGCGAGAACTATGTCATCTGCGACGTCGAGGGCGACGGTATATACTGCGGAGCCCACCTGGACATCGACTGCTTTCAGCGCAACCCGAACGACTGGTACGGCGAAGGCGATGACATGATGTTCATCGACGGCGAGTCGTGGCCGCCCTCGTTGCACGGGACCGGCACCGAAGACTGGTATCACGGTGCATATGGCCCGACGACGGAATTCCAGGCGCCCTATCACGGGATCATTCTCTACAGCGGAAACCCCAACTGGAGGTTCAAAGGCAAGAACACCGTCTACCGGTATCATATCGAAGATCCGATCCGGTTTAAAAAGAGTTTCCGCATGTCCATCGAACACGGGCACGCGAACAAGCTGAGTAACGATTACGCCAGCACGGCCTACTACTACCTCTCCGCGCCACGGCAAGGCGGCCCGGTTCTCTTGCCGGTCGAAGAACGCCTCCCGCGGCCTGACGAACAGCAGTACGGTTGACGGTAAATCGACACCAGGCCGAAAGGCTGGCCAATCAACACGGCTAACGGCAACCAGTACAATAAATGGAGGACCCCATGCTACCCCAGGAGCAGGTTGAATTCTACCATGAGAATGGTTACCTGACCGTTGATAAAGTGCTTTCGGACGCCGAGGTCGTGGATCTGCAACGGGTGACCGACGAATTCGTCGAAAAATCCGCCGCTTTCACCGAACACACGGACTTGTACGATCTCGAGCCCAATCATACTCCGCACGATCCGAAGGTGCGCCGTTTGAAGAGCCCGATCGAGCACCACGACGTATACATGCGCACGATCAAGCACGACGGGATCCTCGACATCGTGGCGCAGTTGGTCGGCGACGGTATTCGAACCAACGGCAACAAGCTGAACATGAAGTCCGCTGATTACGGCAGCCCGGTGGAATGGCACCAGGACTGGGCCTTCTACCCCCATACCAACGACGATATCCTGGCCGTGGGCGTCTGCATCGACGAAATGAACGAAGCGAACGGTGCCCTGCTGGTCATACCCGGTTCGCACAAGGGTCCGACCTACGACCACCACCAGCACGGCCGGTTCTGCGGCGCCGTGACCGATTCGGATTTCATTCCCGAAAACGTCGTGGCCCTGGAAGTTCCGGCGGGCGGCATCTCGATCCACCACGTGCGGACCCTGCACGGCTCGGCGCCCAACTATTCCGGCGCGCCCCGACGCCTGCTCCTGTTTCAATACGCTGCCGCCGATGCCTGGCCATTGTCCGGCGCGGGCGACTGGGATGCCTTCAACGGAAACCTGCTCCGGGGAGAACCGACCAACGAACCGCGCATGGCCGACCTGCCCGTCCGCATGCCCTTGCCCGGGGCTGAACGCGGGGGTTCCATATACGAGAACCAGTCGGTCCTCGAGAACAAGACCTGGGCCCGGTAGAACCTGGGCATGGGGTACGCGGCCCAATAAAGGACGCTGAGCGGTGAACGACTCGGCCCAAAGTGACGCGGATCACGTGAAACACACGGATCGCACGGATCGAACCGATCGAGCGGATCGAATGGGCCAAAACGACCAGACCGGTCACCATCATCCCATCTTGTTCTTCGACGGCGTGTGCGGCCTGTGCAACGGTTTCGTAGATCTGTTACTGAAGGCAGATACCCAGGATCGGTTCAGATTCTCGCCATTACAGGGTGAAACCGCGCATCGCATGCTGGGGCCGCAGGATCATGCAGGCGGCCCCCATTCCTTCGTTTACCTGGAAAACGACCATATCCACGAGCAGTCTAACGCGGTTTTACTCGCCCTGAGCCGATTGGGCGGAGCCTGGCGGCTGCTCGACCTGCTTTACATATTTCCTCGTCCATTTCGGGATTTCGTCTACCGCATCGTTGCGCGAAACCGGTACCGCTGGTTTGGCAGGCACGACGAGTGCCGCATACCCGCGCCGGAAGAGCGAGAACGGTTTCTGCTGTGACGAGTGGTATAGGTTTTTTAACCGAGAACAGCCGGCTCGGTCATCACACACCAGGCCATCCTACAAATCTATTTCACCATGACGGCGAGATTCACGTCCGATAACCATCCCTTCATAACGCCCGATCTGGTCAACGCGCTACCGAGCAAGCCCGCTGACGTCCGTTCTTCGTACGGTCAGGCGCTATCTCAGTTCGGCGAACTGCGCTTACCGAAGGGTGACGGTCCCCATCCTGTGGCGACCGTCCTGCACGGCGGATGCTGGCTGTCGCTTTATGCCGACCTGCATAACGCGGACGCGCTGGCAGACGCGCTGAGAGACGAGGGCATAGCGACCTGGAACGTTGAGTACCGATGCGTGGACCAGGACGGCGGTGGATGGCCAGGGACATTTCTCGACGCAGGGCGGGCGACGGACCACCTTCGGACGCTTGCCGCCGACCACGACCTCGATCTGGACCGTGTGATCACGCTGGGCCACTCGGCGGGCGGTCACCTGGCGCTGTGGACGGCCGCGCGCCACAGGTTGCCGCGAAACAGCCCGCTCTGGACCGCCGATCCTTTGCCGCTCCGAGGCGCCGTGGTCCTGGCGGGTCCTGGAGATCTTAAAAGTTTTACGCCCCATGCAGATGCGGAATGCCGGCAGGGCGTCGTGTCGGAACTGCTTGGCGGATCGGGCGTATCACTGGACGAGATGGAAGAAAGGTATCTATGCGGATCACCTGCTGAATTGCTGCCTCTTGGCCTGCGGCAGATCCTGATCAGCGCGGAACACGACTGGGTCGTGCCGCCCGATCTGGGAGAAGCTTACGCGGAGACCGCGCGGGATGCTGGAGACGATATCGAACACCTGGTCGTTCCGGACGCCGGTCACCATGAGTTCATGGTTCCGGGTTCTGTGACCTGGCCGGCCGTACTTGGGGCGGTACGGACATTGCTTGAAACCTGAGTAGGCGTGGCGCAAGATGGCGTGGTGCATGACGGACCAGCCGGAGGACTGCTGGAGAAAGCTGTGAGGGCCCGGCTGAAGGAGTTGGAGGCTTCGGCCGAATATCCTGGTCGCCCACGTCTTTACGAACGACCTCTACGAACGACCCGAATGACCCGAACCACCTCTTCGAACGTCACTACGAACTACCTCAACGTACGAACCCTACTCATCCAGACTCAGCGTCCAGTTATTCCACTTGCGATCCGGAGATGCGCCCAGGGACCGGTAGAAGTACTCGGCGGCGGTGTTCCCGGTCATGACCGTCCAAATCACTTCGGCCGCATTCATGGATTTGGCATGCGCTGTGACCGCCTCCACCAAGGCCTTTCCGGCTCCCAGGCTTCGCGCGGTCTCATCGACATACAGCTCTTTGAGCACGAGCTTGGGCCGCAGGGTGTAGGTCCATTGAATCGGAAAGGTCACTACCATCCCGACAAGATTATCGTCGTGTTCGGCTACAAACGCGGTGAATAAGCGCTCGTCTCCAAAACCATGCTCGAGAATACTCTCCCGCGTCACGGCGAACTCATCGATGTATTCCTCGTATTTCGCCAGACCGATCATGAGTTCGAGCAGTCGGTCGGTATCTTCAGGAACAGCCAGTCTTACGAGCATTTAGTAGAGTCCGTATTTGAGGTTTAGACCATCCGACGCAGCGGGATCATACGCGGGCAGCCGCCAAGTCCATTCGATGATCAATTCGCAGACTCACGCCCCTGATCGGCCAGCACGTCCCGCAGCGTAGTGAGAAAAGCGTCATTCTCTTCCGGCAGCCCGATGGTTACCCGCATGCCCCGTTCCAGCATAGGGTAACGGCTGACGTCACGGATGAGCACGCCCCGGTCGATCAGTCCGTGGAAGATTTCGTCGACCGGCCGTTCCGCCTCGAACAAAACAAAGTTGGCATGGGAGGGATAGGGTCGGATGCCTGGAAGGTTCAGCAGAGCCTGGAAGACCCGTTGTCTTTCTGATTGGATTATCGCCGCCCGTTCTTCGATCAAAGTCTCCTGGGCGATCAGCTTGCGCGCGGCAATCAGGGAAATGATGTTGACGTTGTACGGAAGCTCGACCTTCTCGATTTCCCGTGTCAGCGCCTGATCGGCGACCAGGTATCCCAGGCGGAGTCCAGCGGCGCCGAGGGCTTTCGAAAAGGTGCGGGTAATGACAATGTTCGGATAATCTGAAATCAGTTCGACGCAGGATACGCCGCCGAATTCGTAGTAGGCCTCGTCCACGACGACCAGGCCATCAGTTTCCTCCGCGATCCGCGCCGTGTCCGCCGGTGAAATCATGGATCCGGTCGGGTTGTTCGGAGAGCACAGCACGACCAGTCTGACTTCGGGATGGGCACTTTCTTCCACCAACCGGTCGACATCGAAGCTCATATCGGCCTTGAGGTATACGGTCCGGATATCTGCACCCGCAATCCTGCCCATGAGTGCGTAGAGCGTAAAGGTCGGCGCCGGCAGAACGACCCGATCACCCGTAGCAATCGTTGCCTGGAAAACTGCCTGGATCAGTTCGTTCGAACCATTGCCGATAAGGACGTACCCGGGACCCAGCCCGTGCCGCTTGCCGATGGACTCCTTGACCTCGCCGGGAACGAATCCCGGATACCGACCCCAGTTTGCGGCCAGGGCCTCGTCCACGATCTCCCGCTTGAGATCCTCGGGAACGTCGAAGGGGCATTCGTTCTGGTTGAGTTTGACCGGACAGTCGGGCTGGACCAGGGTGTAGCCGGACATGGCGCGGACCGCCGCCTTCACACTCCGGACAGCGGCATTGCGTGGCTTTTCATCCATCGGAGCGGCCACCCTTTTAGTAAATCACCTTGTTGAGCGGGTATTCCACCAGGCCATGAGCGCCGGCCCGTTTGAGCGCCGGAACCAACTGGCGTATGGTGTGTTCCTCGATCATCACTTCGATGGCGACCCACTCTTCATCGGCCAGGGGGGACACAGTGGGGTTCTGCAGGGCGGGCAACAGCGCCGTTACCGCGGCCAGATCCGCTCGTCTGACGTTCATTTTCAGGCCGACCATTTCCTCGGCGAGCATGGCACCCTTGAGCAACAGGGCGATGTTTTCGATCTTGCGCCGCTTGTCCGGGTCTTCCCAGCTCTTCTTGTTCGCTATGAGCCGGTTGGTGGATATCAACAACGTGTCGAGGACGCGTAACTTGTTGGCTCTGATCGAACCGCCGGTCTCGGTGATTTCGACAATCGCATCCGCCAGTTCCGGGGCCTTGGCTTCCGTCGCGCCCCAGGAGAATTCCACTTTCGCGCTAACGCCGTGTTTTTGCAGGTAGCTCTCGGTGATATTGACGACTTCCGTGGCGACCCGCTTGCCTTCGAGGTCCTGGACACTACGTATATCCGAAGACTCCGGTACGGCCAGCACCCACCGCAGCGGCCGCCGAGTATGCTTGGCATAGACCAGTTCCGCCACCTCCACCACGTCCGCCCCGGTCTCCACGATCCAGTCCTTGCCTGTAAGACCCGCGTCGAAGACCTCATCCTCGACGTACCGGCCGATCTCCTGGGCCCGGATCAACATGATCTCCAGTTCTTCGTCGTCCACCCAGGGTGAGTAGGACCGGCTGCTGACCGTGCAATGAAACCCCGCCTTGCGCATGAGTTCAAAGGTGGATTCCTGCAGGCTTCCCTTGGGCAGCGCCAGTTTGATCAGCATTTTCTTATACTCCTCGTGACTCTTGTAGGGATCGAGGTCTTTTGTCACCTTAACGATTTTTACAGTGCATTCTCTTTCTGATCTAACTTGATACTCTAGCACACTCGACTAATTACCTTCGAGTTTCCCTCGAAGATCCTACCATCAGATAAACCGCCTGAAAATAACACGACCCTACAAAATTGTCCAATCCTATTGATAACCGCACCCCGAAGGCTTCGAAGAGCAAAGCAGCACGGCGTCGAGTTTTGTATTGATAAATCGACTACATAGTGAGTCAGCACCAGTATATGCACCGCGCCAGAGTAGACCAGGCACGGATATTATATCCCTTTCCGTTTAACGGCATTCGTTATATATAGTATAGTGATACGTACTTTCGCAGATCGAGAAACCTGGGAGAGCTTACCATGCGTAACCAGAAACTGGCTCCTGTGCATCCCGGTGAGATTTTGCTAGAGGAGTTTCTCAAGCCAATGAACCTGAGCCAGAACCGCCTTGCGCTTTCCATCGGTGTACCGCCACGACGCATCAACGAAATCGTACTGGGAAAACGAGGCATAACCGCGGATACGGCCCTCAGGCTGGCTCGCTACTTCGGCATGTCGCCACAGTTTTGGATGGGCATTCAGATGGATTATGCGCTCGACGTTGCCGAAGATGAACTCTCAGATCGTCTGACGACTGAGGTTCGGCCACATCCAGCAACTAAGCAAGCCGCATCCTCCTGAGTGCTTGTACCCGGGATGATTAATCTCGAAAACGGGAGCCATCCTTTATCTCGGAATCAAAATGGGACGATTATACAGACATGAAGATTCATGGGACCTGAAAAGAACAACACCAATACGGGACGGTCATCCTCCCGGCCTCCCCTCGGTTTAAAAAGGGGCAAACTTTGTCTCTCACCCTACCGCTCCGAATGGCCCGCACTGTTCGAATCTGAGAAGAAGTTCATCGCATCTGCAATAAGAGATCACGTTAAGGAAATTCAGCACGTCGGCAGCACGTCGATACCGGGCATGCCCGCCAAGCCCATACTGGACTTAGGGATCGCAGTTGACGAGTTTGAAAACGCGCGGACGTGCATCGAACCGCTTACGGATATCGGTTACTTATTTAGAGGCGAACACGGAATCCCCCGAAGGCATTATTTCACCAGGGGCGATCCGACGACCCATCACATCCACCTGGTGGAGGAATCCAGTGACGAATGGACGAAGCTGATCCGTTTCAGGGACCTCCTGAGGGCAGATCCCAAAACGTCTGAAGATTACCGTAACCTGAAACTCGACCTGTGGGAGAGACTTCCAGGTGACCGCAAAGCCTACCAGGCCGCCAAGGCTGCCTTTATAGGGAAGGTCTTACAGCGGACAGACAAGAAAAAAGACTGAATATTCGGTCACGCTGGTACTGTATTGAGCGACACTGCATGGACACGAATAAGAAGATTGCCACGATATTCGATATCGACGGTACACTGGTCGAAACTGCTGGTTTCGAAGATGAGCTATACATTGCCATGGTCAGGGACGTTCTTGGTGATGTCCGGATCCGCGAAGACTGGAGTACTTACAGGCATGTAACCGATATCGGTGTTCTGCGACAGGTGATGGAAGAGAACCAGATCCATGACGAGAGCAGAATCCAGGAAGTTCGTGCGAAGTTTGGAAAAACCGTGAGTCAGTACCTTCATGACGGAGGTGAATGCCTTCCAATCAACGGAGCCATTGGTCTTGTCGATATGCTCCTCTCTTCAAACCAATATGCGATTGGCATCGCCACAGGAGGTTGGGGACATACCGCCAAAATGAAACTGAACCATGCGGGATTTAACCTGCAGGACGTAGCCATGACTTCCAGCGACGATAGTGAAGAGCGTGTTACGATCATGCGGAAGTGTATAGACGCGCTTGGGGAATCATACCGTCGAATCGTTTACGTAGGCGACGCCGAGTGGGATGTTATTGCGACGCGGAAACTCGGATGGCAATTCATTGGAGTCGGAACACGACTGAAGGGAAAACGTTAAAACTGGGTCGAAGACCTTGCACATCATGACACGTTTTTGAAAATGCTCCATGCTTAGAAGGGGTATATCTATCTCTTGTACCGGATCCAGTCTGAATCAAACTCTAAAGGGGCTGGAGAATATCAAAGCAATCCAGCGCTACCGAGCCGTGTCCGCAGTCCTGCGATACCGTTCTCTACAAGTTCCGGTCTTCCTTCCTCCACCCCGTAGATAACCTCGTGACAGGATGCCATCCAGGTGTAGGTCCGAAGCCTCCGCTCGTACTGTTCGTCCAAAGCTAGCCTGTAGCTGTCTCGAACCCTTTTAACGGCCTCCGTGCCATAAGTGACATAGATACCGACGAAATCGATCGCGGGATCGCCGACCGTCGCGTCCTCGAAGTCAATCAGCCCATTCACAGTCACCCCGTCTTCATTCATCAGAATATGCTCGCAACCCAGGTCGCAGTGCACCAGGGCGACATCCTTCAGTGTCGCGAGTTCGTAGTCGAGAAACCGGTCGAATCCGCGTTCTACCGCGTTGAGCGTGCTTTCTTCCGTGTCCCCGTCGGTGGATACAAGTAGTGGTAATACGTTGGTACGGACTTCTTCTCTCAGCGCGGAATAGCGTTGCCGCCACGTATCGACCGTGGGCTTCACGGCGCAGGCCTTGGCGACCAGCGATGTGGGTATGTCATGCAGCGAGGAAAGTGCCGCCCCTATGGACCCGGCTGTTTCCACGGATTGTTTATGACCGGGAGATGGTCGAGCAGACAGGGCCCGGCCGGGAATCCGCCGGTACCCCGCATAGGGCTGGCCGTTCCAACATCCTGCATGCTCGAAACGTGGTACGGCGAAGTCAACCCGGGAGGCAACAATGGGCAGTACCGCCCGCTCTTTTTGAAGGTTCTCAGCGACCACACTGTTCCTGGGAAAACGAAAGATCCAGCCGGGTTCGACAGCGGAGGACTCGACTTGCTCACCATGGTCATCCGGTTCGACTTCGAATGTCCAGTAAGACCAGCCTCCAGTGATGGGCTGGATTCGACCCTGGTTTATGCTGAGATTGACGAGCAGATTTTCAACATCCCGGGTTGTCACAATAGGGTACTGCAATGATTGATTCTCCTCACAAATGATCAGAGACGTACCGGTAACTGTGTCAGTCGTGATCTTTGTGGACTGCGCAACGGACAGCCGCGGATCTCAAGCGATGAAGCGCTCATTCACGTCAGCTAGAGTTTGTAACAGCCGGCATTGATTTGACGAGTACCGCCTATCGACCCTTCATCCTCTGCACCAGAATCTTCGTTATCAACTTCCTCCGCCGCGTTAACGTCAACTACGCCCTCATTCACCATCATCCTCGCTTCCACCGCGCCTTTCTGATCCGGGTTGCAACTTATCACGCCCCAGTTGTAAACTCCCGCGAGATGATCATACAGGACCTGGGCCTCGACATCTTCTTCGATGGTAACGACGCCGGTATTGTACAATGTGGCGGTCCCTTCGAGAAAGTCGAATCGAGACTTCTGGAGCGTAACCGTGGTTTGCACGACCCACAGCGTCCCATCATAGAACACCACCCTGGTTTTCAGTGTGTCGCATTTTCTGGACAGGACTTCACTCAGGCTATCCGGGCACAGGACCGTACCGATGCATATGAGACCGGCGAGGGCTCTGTCCAGTGAATCCTGATCTACTTCCTCGTGTATGGTGACGTTTTCGGTTGCGAAGATGCTCCTGTCCTTCCATGTCCGTATGTTTGTGGAGTTCAGAGACAGCTCGTGTTCCACGATCACAAAGCCCTCAGGAATCGCCCAGGTCAGCGGTGTGCCGGCCCTGGGATCGAACCTGGATGCCAGCGTGGACAGGTTTTTCTCGCAGCAGAAGACTTTTCCCCTGACGTTGAGTGTCTTGATTTTTTGATCGATCAGTTTATCCGGCACGGCCTGCACGATCTGCAGATCACCCGTGATGACCATGTCCGAGTCGTTGGCCATCGAAGCAAGGTAGACTTCATCCAGCAGGAGGTCGCCGACTACCAGACGGGCGGAAGACCGGTAAGATGAATGACTTCCCGGGTTTTCCGTCAACCTGTTCATGATCGCTCCGGCTACGTGTTCAGGATAGAGGATGCTCCCTGAATTGAGGATTCCGAACCACGAACTTTCCACGTCTTCAGCCTTGACATCAGGTTCCAGGATTATGCTGCCCGAGTTCATGATGAATAGCGGGGCTCCTTCGCCAGAGAGCGCTTCCCGGCCCATGACCTCCCTCGAATGAACGGTCATCAGTCTGACCTCTGTAGGAACTTCGATAACACTTCCCATATTGATGGTAAACATGGTCATAAGAGGCCTGGTTGCAGCGGATACCAGTACGTTCCCGGCGTTGACCTGCTTGATCCTCGATGCCGTCTGTTCCGTTGTTTCACGCATGTCCAGTGTACCGCAATTGATGCTGACCGAACGGGGGGTGCTTTTTTCGAGATTCATGGTTTTTCTCCTGTCTTATGTAGTGCATCCAAAGTCGAGACTGGGTGATTGAGATCGTAAGACTATACATCCTGGTCCTATACTGGTTTATGTGATTAAGTGAGAAGGGATATCCCCGTGCGCAGTTTTTTTATCGCGGCATGCAGCCTGAAGCGGACGGTCGCAGCCGGGACCCCCGTCAGTTCTGCGATTTCCCTGCTAGTGAGACCTAAAACGAAGCGCATATGAAAGAGATCGCGGTGTTTCTCCGGCACGTGCTTCATGATTTCCGGCATGTTGGCCATCACGCCGGAACGATCATCCGGTCCGGATTCCCATCCTACGGTATTGCTCGACTCTTCCTGTAAGAGTTGAAGCCACTTGTGGAGGAACACCGCTTCTCTCTGCCTTGCACGTGTCTTGTCGACGAACAGGTTGCCCATGGTCCGATACAACCAGGCACGCCTCTGGTGGGGCGAAAGGGATCCCAGCAGTCCAAGGTGCTTCATGGCACGAATGAACGTCTCCTGTAAGAGGTCGTTCGCGTGGTCATTGTCCCTGGTCAGATGACGGGCATGTGCCGAAAGCGATGATGCGTATGTCCCATATAGATCATCTACGGTCATGCCTTGATCCGATCATTGTTTACCGGGATCTCGAATGAGCACCTGTTCATATGTAGGACGAATTAAGTAGGAGGGCTGTTTGAAAAAAGTCAGGGCACAAATACAATCTGGCATGTTGATATAGCATGGCTCCGGGGCTGGGATGCTATTATGATAAGATCGTTCCGCAGAAACGGCACTGAGGATATCTTGAGTGGACGGGATACACGTGCGGCGCGCTCCACATGCCCGTCCTCACCGTGGTCCGTTGTAGTACGGAAACTCGAGCAGTTAGATTCGGTCGATAGACTACGCGACCTGAATAGCCCACCAGGCAATCGTCTCCAGGTCCTGCGGGGTGCGCGTTCAGGTCAATACAGCATTCGAATTAACATCCAATACCGCATTTGCTTCGTTTGGTTGGATGCTGGTCCTCGAGATGTCGAAATCATCGACTATCACTAAACTGAGTTGCGAGGTGTCCCCTATGGTACTTGTTCCTACAGATCGTATTCCAACCCACCCGGGTGAGATGCTGCTGGAGGAGTTCCTGATTCCGATGAAGTTGACACAGCGCGAGTTGGCTGAAGCCCTTCACGTACCATACCAGCGCGTGAACGAATTGGTTAACGGCCGACGAGGTATTACACCAAGCACGGCGCTGCGGCTGGGCAAATACTTCGATGTAACGCCCTCGTTCTGGCTTAACCTTCAGCTCCGTTGGGATCTTTATCATGCCATGCGGTCAGAGGCCCGGGATTTGGAAGCGATCGAGCCTCGTGGCATTGGCGTCGAAGTATAAACGACAGACGGGAAGTGGCGCATATGATTCGCTTGTCGGCGACGAAGGTATTGTAGTCTCCTCGTCTACAAACACCTTCTCGATCGGCATATTGAAAACTCTGGAGATCTTCAATGCCAAGGACAGGCGACTTGAACATCTCCGCAATTTCCTTCGATGTGGACGCGACGCTGATCGACACGGATCGGGTCATCATGCGATCGATGCAGTCCGTTCGTGATGAGTTGATTCTGTGTGTACCTGGCGGGCGGGCTCAGGACCTTTCGGTAGAGCAGATGTGGTATATCCGTGACCAGGTGGAAAAGGGATTTACGGGTAACCTGAGAGACTACGACGAAATACGGAAAAGGTCTTTCATCAAGATGCTTGATCATGTCGGACACACCGGGCCTGATATCTCGACGCGTCTCAATGAAGTATACCTGAAACACCGTTACGAAGAAATCGAACCGTACGGGGATGTGGTACCCGCGCTCAATGCCCTTGGCCCGCATTTCAAACTGGGTCTACTTTCGAACGGTAACAACTACCCGGAGTACTTCGGACTCGCGGAACGTTTCGACTTT
This sequence comes from uncultured Gemmatimonadota bacterium, assembly GCA_951812955.1. Lineage (GTDB taxonomy): Bacteria > JAAXHH01 > JAAXHH01 > JAAXHH01 > JAAXHH01 > JAAXHH01. The sequence continues at coordinate 1,806,002 of OX638340.1, forward strand.
GCCATATTCGCTCAGGACATCGGTATAGAAAAGCCGGATCCGAGGACCTTTCAGATCGCGGCGCGTAGGGCGGGTTGTGATCTGGACCAGCTGTTACACGTGGGAGATTCGCTTGAAACAGACGTCGAAGGCGCGCAGGCTGTCGGAGTACGCGCGGTATGGCTGAACAGGGAGGGGAAACCAAACGACTCTGGAATTAAGCCGGATTATGAAATCGCATTACTGACCGAACTGCCTGCGTTACTGGGGATAGACTGAATGACTGCACCCTCACTGAATGACTGTCCCCTCTTGGTATGATCTACTCCAGTCTCCGAAACCCCAGCCGCTCTCCGGCGAATCCCTCCCGCCAGACGCTCGTACATGCCTCAACCATCTCATCCAGGTTTTCTGTTACTTCGCCGAAACGATTGCCCGGAACCAGTCCCATGTTGGGCGATAAGATCAAATTGTCCCGTCCGTAGAAGATCGCGAGATCGACCAGGCCCTTGCTATAGGAAACCTCGCGCAACGATGGAACATTCACCGCGCCAGGTGGAAAGTAGAAGTAGAGCAGATCGCCTGTGAACGGTGTAATCGTTGGATTTTCCATACCAGGCTCGCTTGGAGCGAAGGGTGGAACGAGAGCAAATACTTCGTTGCTCGCGTATTTGGCATGAAAGGCATCGCCCTCCTGCGGCAGCGCGTTCCACACCGCCTCGCACGTCTTCGGTGCAAGGTCGTCCAGCATCCGCGCGACACAGCTTACGCCGCGTTTTTTCAAGGTCACTTCAATAAACCGATCCATGTTGAACTCCTTGATTCTCAGTCAGTTCCAAGTCAGAAAACGAGCCGGTTGTGAAATCCCGCGAGGTTTACCCCGCGGATAACGGTCCGGCCGAAACCGGCGGCATTCGCGTCAGGCAACAATCATCAAAAGTCGCCCCAAACCGGACTGCGGTGTCAATCGATCCGCAAGGCGCATGGCTTCCCACATGGTCACCTGGTTCGCCGTCAGCACCGTTTTCCCGACTGCAGCCTCGAGTTCGGGCAGGAAACCAGCGGTATGCAACGCGGTGTCGGGAATGAGCACAGTCTCCGCGTCCGGATGATCGTTGGCGCGCGCAAAACGCAGCACCTTGTCACGTTCGATCAGCGCGACCTCGTCACCCGACCAGGCACCGAGGCACCCCATTTTTACTACTTCGATGCCACCTGTTTCCAAAAAAGCGAGGAAGGCGTTTGACAGGGCCTCGGGGTAGGTCGAGGCAACGGCAACCCGCTTCAGTCCGAGCGCCTTTCCGGCGCTGAGGAACGCCAGCGATGTGCTCGAAGCCGGTACGCCGAGCGCATCCTCCAGCTCCTGTGCCTGGCGGCGCGCTCCCTCCACGCCAAAGGCAAAACTCCCGCTTGTACATGCCCACAGGCATACGTCGATATTATGCGGACGTAATTCCTTCGCTCCTGCCAACAGGTACTCCCGGCTGCCGGTGACCCGGCTCTCGTCGATACGATGCAGGTTTGGACTGCCGGTATGAACAACCTGAACCTCGACCGCAGGCTTCAGCGCGGCAGCAAGACGAGGGTAGTCGTCCTCCGCGGAATGAAGGGGGTAGAGTATACCGACTTTCAGCTTGTTATTCATCCGTCTCGGTACCTCGTGCGAACCATATACGCATACGCTCTCGGCTCAAACCATTGCGGTCCGTCGCACTAGCCTATACAGTTCGAAGCATGAGCCGTTGTAGTTCGTCGCGCAGTCCGTTACGCCTCCGAGCACGATTCCCCGCGCACGCCGTTATGGTTCGTCGCTCAAATAGTCATAAACAATCCGCGCATACCCCTCGGAATAGCTGCTCTCCATGTGGTAGGCATCGCCGTATTCCAGCGGCGTGAGCGGAGCGAGGTCGCACCGCGGGGAAGCGCCAAGGTCGATCGTACCCCGCCCCTTCGCGACGGAGTGGACTTCAACATCCTGGGCTGTTTCGCTGCAATCGATCAGCTGTTTGACGGCCGGCCCCGGACCGTCTGCCCTTGGAATAACCTTTAACCGCCAGGCCGGGGTAAGAGAAGGCATCGCTTCGCCCGGTGCATCCTTTTCCATGCTGGTATTTATACGCAATACGGGTTCACCACCATATGTGGTCTCCGTCACCATGCACCGGTCAACTTGCGTCACCTGCAACCCCGCGTACACTTTCGGCGTCCCGTAAATCTCCCTGCCCGCGGCGATACCGGCGGGGCCGTTATGAAAAACATGGGAACAGTAGAACCCGGTCTGATTCCTGAAGTGGCACTTCATAACGATAAAAGATTCCTGGAAGGGGCCGTAATTCTCGCAAATCGGTATATCCAATCCAGAGGCCACGCACAGCCCATCCTCCGCTGCTACCAATGGTTCCGGGAGAAAGCCCTGAACCGCGGCGGGCGCTGCGTGGAAGAACACGAATTGAAACCGGACGTTTCGATAGACCGCCGGCAGCGGTGGATAAAATGGGTTGTCAGGTGGAATGTTCCAGCCTTCGTCGTGTTTGAGTCCCATAATTAGATCTCTTGATTTCGGGGCCTGTGATGTACGCCTTAGACCAACGACGCTCTCGAGGGCCACGATTGAGGTGCGTCACTAAACAATTTCTGCCCGTCTGCTTTGTGTTTCATGATGCCAATCGGACCATGCATCTTGTCATTAACTTAATTGCCTCCCATATTAGGTAAAGGCTGGAATCACCATTATTCATATCGTAGATCCCGAATAGGAGATGCGGAGCAGGTTCCCTGACCGCAGAGACGCAACCATGGCCAATTCAACGCCCAACATCATCTACATCCTCGCGGACGACATGGGATACGGCGACATGGGGTGCAACAACCCCGATTCGAAGATCCCGACGCCCAACCTGGACCTGCTCGCCGAGGAAGGCATGCGGTTCACCGACGCCCACGCCCCGTCGAGCGTGTGCACGCCTAGCCGCTACGCCCTGCTGACCGGCCGCTACGCCTGGCGCACGCCTTTGAAGAACAGCGTCCTTTGGCCCTACGATCCACCCCTGATCGAGCCCGGCCGGCTCACCGCGGCGGAGATGCTTCGCGGGCAGGGATACCGTACCGCCTGTATCGGAAAGTGGCATCTGGGCTGGGAGTGGACCACTCTGGACGGAAAGCCGGCTCACGAAGGCACGGCGGTGGGCAGGCCGGACCGTGAACTGCGGGAGGAACGGGAACGTCAGGTCGATTTCGGCAAGCCCATGCGCGGAGGGCCAGTCGATTGCGGTTTCGACACGTATTTCGGCGTGGACGTCCCGAATTTCCCGCCCTACACCTGGTTTGAACAGGACCGCCTCGCCGGGGAGCCGACCGTACCCAAGCCCGATGAGATGTTCGGTTGGCCCGGAATCATGAAACAGGGCTGGACGCTCGAGGAGATGATTCCTGCATTCGTTCGCCGCGTGGTCAACTACATCCAAACATCCGGTCCCGATCCATTCTTTCTCTACTTTCCGCTCACTTCGCCCCACACGCCCATCGTGCCCAATACGCCGTTTAAAGGCCGCAGCGGCTCAGGACTTTACGGCGACTTCGTGTGCGAAGTGGACTGGGTCGTGGGCCAGGTCATGGCCGCGCTGGAACGCAAGGGCATTGCCGACGACACCTTGCTGGTCTTCACGAGCGATAATGGCCCGGAGTGCGCCCCCGCTGCGGACGGCGGAAGCTACGAACATGCACGGATCCACGGCCACTACAGCATGGGGGACCTGCGCGGCGTCAAGCGCGATACCTGGGAAGGCGGGCACCGCGTCCCCTTCCTCGCCCGGTGGCCGGACGCGACACCCGCCGGCACGGTCTGCGACCAGCTTACCATCCTGGGAGATTTCATGGCGACCTGCGCGGAGTTGACCGGCGTCGATCTGCAGGAGGACGAAGGCGAAGACAGCGTGAGCATGCTTCCGCTGCTTCAGGGGGAAACCGGCGCTCCGGTGCGGGACTTCGCCATTCACCACAGTTGCCACGGGAAATTCGCCATACGAAAAGGAAGTTGGGTATTTCTCGATTCCCAAAATGGGGACGACAACCGCGAACCCGATTGGTTCAAGGAAGAACGAGGCTACACCGCCCACGAATTCCCCGGCGAACTCTACAACCTCGAGGACGACATCTCGGAGCGGGTAAACAGGTATGGCGACCATCCGGATCTTGTCCGGGAGATGTCGCAGATGCTGGAACGGGTGAAGTCGGAAGACATCTCGGAGAGGCCGTCGCCCACGGTGTGATTAGTGATTCTGCCCCGAATGGCTGTGCAACGTATGTCGTACTTCCGGACTGAGTCAATCATTGAGTGATTCAGGATACCCCGAGCCCACCGCCGGCGCACTGATTCAGGATCCGGAGGGCAGGATCCTGCTGCTCAAGTCCCACAAGTTCAAAGACCGGTACACCATACCCGGTGGGCATATCGAACTCGGGGAGACTGCGGAGGAGGCACTGCGAAGAGAGATTCGGGAAGAAACCGGGCTCGAGATCTATGACGTGGAGTTCCTGCTCTATCAGGATTTTGTTTTTGACGACTCCTTCTGGAAGAAAAAGCACTTTATATTCCTGGATTTCGCCTGCAGGACCGACTGTACTGAAGTAGAGCTAAACGAAGAAGCGCAGGATTACATCTGGTCGACCCCGGAAGACGCCCTGACGCTTCCGATTGACCGGTACACGGCCAGGGCTATCGAGGCCCTGGTGGCCAGGCGGAGTTCGAACGGGAAATGATTCGCTGTGTCCTCTTTGATCTGGATGGTACGCTGATCGATACCTGGAACCTCTACGTCCGGACCATGGAGCGCACCCTCGAAGAGATCGACCACAAGAAAATCCCCGTTGACCAACTTGCGACGCTGCGGCTGAACTCCGAGCCACGGCTGCTGGGTCATTTCGTTCCACAGGACGAGGTGGGTAGCGCTCATCAGCGGTTTCTGGCGAACTACCATGCCCTTCATGCGTCTTGCTTCGGCGGAGTCTACCCGGGTGTTCACGCGCTGTTGACATCCCTTCGAAATCGCGGTATCAGGACGGGGATCGTCACCGGAAAAAGCCGGGGTGCCTGGGAGATCACCCGACAGCACGTCCGGTTGGGTGACTTCGATACCCTGGTTTTCGATGACGATGTCTCTTTGCCCAAACCGGATTGCGAGGGGATCGTAAAAGCGATGGCCGACCTGGACGTCCCGCCATCGGTGACGGTATACGTTGGTGATTCCCTGGATGACCTGAAAGCCGCGGACCGAGCGGGAGTCGGTTTTATTGGTGCAGGATGGTCGAAGACCGCTACGGATATCGAGGCTTTCGAGCAGGCCGCCGCCGAGATCGGTCCGTATAACGGTTTGGACCATCCCGGCGAGGTTGAGCGGTTTTTGTAGATTCTGTTAAGCGGCGCCATGGCAGAGGAGATCATCGTAGGAGGCGACCGCGACGGATCAGACCTTGGTGGAGGACCCATGCCGGACTATAACTACCATTTCCATCGCGATGATCTCAAGGCGGCCCTTGCGTGCCTGGATGAATACGGATTCTGCGTCATCCGGCAACTGATCGACCGGGAAATGGTCGCCGCGCTGAAGGAATCCATCGATCGGCAGCTGGACCCGGAAGGCGATCTGGCGCCGGCTTCCAACCGGTATCACATGGCCTTCGCCGAAGACAGCGAGCCTGTCTGGGACCTGGTCGAGAACCCGGATTACAAGCGGTTCATTCACACCGTGCACGGCACAACCGACCTTTGCCTGCATCGCTCCGCGGCCATACTGCGCACGCCGGGCGAGGGAATGGGCCGCTGGCACCAGGATCACCGGGGGCACATCGCCAGGCCGCAGCACGCCAACGACGTGCTGAACCGGTTTCCCATTCCGAGCGGCGCCTGGCTCTATCTCAATGGAAGCCATCCCGATCGCAGCGGCATCGCGGTCATCGAGAAATCCCACCATTTGGAGTGGGAAGGCCCCGAGGGTTACATCATGGGACCGAATCGCAGTGGTATATATCCGGAGGGCGGTACCCCGGAAACTCCCTACGACGGCATGGCCGTGCCCGGGTGCGTCCCGGTCGTGGCAGATCCCGGGGACCTGATCTGCTTCGCCGCACTCACCTGGCACGCCAACATGGCCACTCGCGAACGGCGATACTCCTGCGGAATCGGGTTCCGCCCCAAGACCTGGCGCATTGACGCGCCCTGGCCATTGCCCGATTCGGCCTTGGCCCTGGCTGAAAGACTCCCCGATCACCTCAAGCATTTTACCGAAGGTTACACGGGGTTTGACGGGGAGTGGAGGGCGGAGTGACTCGGCGGAATGGCGTTATTACGTGTACACGCACAAACCAACCTGAGTAAGTCTACCGTTGATTTCAACTTTGTTCTTAGATGTCGGAGAGACCATTCTGGACGCCGAGGCGCAGCAAGACGCATTGACGGAAGTGCACAGAATGGTACTGAACGACTCTGGTTTTTCGTTGACGCAGGATGAATATAGACTGCTGTACGAGGAGAAAATCCGGTCTTTCGTCCCCAGTGCAATGCACGCGATTACCTGGCACTTTGCTAGTCCGGACCATACCCTGCATAACGAGATCACCCGCGAGATTCGTGCGCACTATGGTGAAATCAGGAAAATAGGATGCCAACTCTATCCCGGAGTGGCCGAACTGCTTGAAAAGTTGGCGGATGGTTATTCGCTCGGACTTGCCGCAAACGCTCCCGCTTCGGTCACGGACATCCTTGATGATTTAGGAGTGCTGTGCTGGTTCAGCCATACGGACGTATCCGGGAGTATCGGTATCAAGAAGCCGGACCATCGGTTCTTTGAAACCATCCTTACGCATGCAGACACGCGAGCGTCCGAAGCAATCATGATCGGCGACCGACTCGACAACGACATTATACCGGCCAGGCGTATCGGCATGAAGACGATCTGGGTACGATGGGGCCGCTATAGTATCTTGGAACCCCGCACTCCGGATGAAATCCCCGATAAGACCGTTACCGACGTGCGGGAGGTACTGGACGCGGTAACCATGTTAAATTCGAGGTTATGGTAACTATTCCGACATATAGAAATAGGAATTGAATTGATGTTTGGAATCAGACAGTACAGTGGTTACTATAGATAAGGAAACTCTCGAAAGTTGGCGTATTTATGAAGAAGACTGATACAGACAGATTCCGCCCTGAGTACTGCCGTGTAGATCTCGGTTCGGGCGTCCGGGGAAAGTACCTGAAGTCCTTCCAATCTGGAACTAACCTGGTATTGCTACATCCTGATGTAGCAAAGGCATTCCCCACCGACGAGTCCGTAAACGCAGCTCTTCGTTCTTTAATGGACCAGGCGAAGGTATAGGCAGACTCTAAAGAGTTTGTTGAAACCTCTAGCTGGTTGCGCTGTTCTTCCCCTCAACAACTCGCTTTGCTCTAACTGAACCCCGGTAATCGTCCTCTTGGGCTAGACCAGTACCGATTCTCCGGTCATAGACGCAGAATCCACAGGTTCTTTCAGCGTGCGGTTCCTGTTGTTGCATATCTTGTTCAACGCGATATCTCGCGACTCGTGTTTAGGATACTGAAAGAACGAAAAGCGCAACGGACTCTTAAGTAATGAAAATCGCCATTTTGACTGATGTTCACGGAAACCTGCCGGCGCTAAAAGCAACTCTACGAGCCATCAGTCGAGAGGGTTGCGATGCAATCTACCATACCGGAGACTGCATCGGAATTGGTCCGTATCCCGCGGAATGCCTGGATTTAATCCTGAACACACCACGTATGGTTCCGGTCATGGGCAATCATGACGCCTGGTTCGCCTACGGCCTTCCCGATCCTCAACCCTCCTGGATGAGTGATGGCGAGGTGAGACATCAGCAATGGGTTCATTCCTGCCTCGATTCCTCGCTGCGAACCGTAGTCGGCGAATGGCCGTACCTGATACAGGAAGTATTCGAAGGCATCCGCGTGTCGTTCCTCCACTACGGCCTCAATGAATCAGGACGGAACTTTGCGAAGTTCCACCAGGAACCCGAACCTGCCGATCTGGCTGAAATGTACGGTAGTCTGAATTCGGATTTGGTGTTTTACGGTCACCACCATTCAAATTCAGACATGGTGAGTAAAGCCAGGTATGTAAACCCGGGATCGCTGGGTTGTCATACCGAGGCAGTGGCGCGATTTGCAGTGCTTGTATGTCGAGCGTCGCGATATGAACTGGAAGTCCGCAGCATTTCATATGATGACAACGCTCTTTTTCGTGAATTCGAGAAACGCAAAGTTCCCGAGAGAGAGTTTTTAATCCGCGCCTTTTTCGGCGATAGATACCCGTTGTGAGATGACTGGTGAAAATCAGTGACCTACCAGATCCCGTACGCGCACGCCTGAGAGGCTACTCGTCCGACGGCCAAAACCTCCGAACCGAATCCTGCTCGGACGTGAATCTCTACACGCACAGGTTGGGGCGGAGGCCAGGCCTTATCCTGAAGACGAGAGACGTCCGGGTAAGGCCACAGGAACCGGACCTGCTGGCGGAAACCGTGGCTCTGACCTGGTTGCGGGAAAAACTCCCCGTGCCTGAATGCCGGTGTTTTCACGTAGAAGGCGATAAGCAATACCTGCTCATGACGCTTATGGAAGGCGTCACGGGTATTCATCCGGAAGCACTCGAAGATCCAGCGCATCTCATTCGGGAATTCGCGGAAGGCCTGCAGGCAGTACATGCGCTGGATATCGCTTCCTCTCCCCTGGATTGGCGCATGTCGCGATTCATTCCCTGGGCGGAAGGGTTGATTGAAAGCGGCACGTTGGACGAGGACATCCCTGAAGGAAAGACCCGAACCTTTCTTTTTGAAAAGTTATCTGATATAAAGGAGGCGGTGCCGGGGGAGGAAGATCTCGTCTTTACTCACGGCGATTACTGTCTGCCCAACGTCATGTTTCAGGATGGCGGGCTGAACGGCTACATCGACGTGGGTTACGCCGGGGTCGGCGACCGGTACCTGGATCTCGTGGCGGCCCGCGGAACGATCCATCGGAACCTGGGGGAAGAGTGGATCGAACCGTTCTTCCAGGCATATGGTCTCGAGGAACCTGACCCGGCAAAACTGCATGCGTATCAAAAAGTGCATGATTGGGGAGACTGGTAGCTTCGGCCGACTCGCTGATTGATTCACCAGTATCTGTAACCAACACGGAGTAGGGATTGTACCGCAATCCACCCAGACTGTTGCAATATCAGGAAACATACGCAGCCCGCTTCAAGCAACGAAGCATGGCAGATTCGTATGAGCTCAGGCCTCCTTATCCGAATGAAACCTTCTCTATACTCCTGGGGTTGCTTGCGGAGCCGAAAGGTCGAGTACTTGACGTTGGGTGCGGTACCGGGAGAATAGCACGTTCACTCGTCGATCACGTAGCGGGTGTGGACGCGGTCGACTTCTCCGGCGAGATGATCCGCGTGGGCAAATCGCTGGACAGGGGCGGCCACCCGAACCTGAACTGGCTCCATGGTCGAGTCGAAGAGGTTGAGCTGAAACCGGGTTACACTCTAGTGACCGCCGGAGCCAGCATCCATTGGATGGACTGGAACGTGGTTTTTCCGAGATTCGACGAGGTACTAAAGGCGGATGGATACGTCGCGATCATAGAAGGAGATCGTCCCTTTGATTCGCCGTGGGGTGAAGCAGAGCGCGAACTGATTCGACAGTATTCCACCAATCTACATTATCAGCAGATAGACCTGATCAAGGAACTTGTAGACCGAAACCACCTGCTTCCGGTTGGAGACCGGAGGACGGTGCCGGTCAACTTCTCCCAAACCGTGGCTGACTACGTTGAGTCCTTTCATTCGAGAGAGAGTATGTCCAGGGAACACATGGGTGACGGCAATGCGAAGGAATTCGACGCCGAGTTGTCCCGTATCCTGGCGGATTTCGCAGAAAATCAGGAGATGCTCCACTTCCAGTTGCAGACTAGAGTCGTCTGGGGCAGACCAATACCATAGAAAGATGAAAGACCCCCATGAACATCCCCCACGCCGAAGTCGAGACCCTCCTTCGTGAGGCAGCCGATCAGATCGTCATGCCGCTGTGGAAAAACCTCGGCGAGGAGGATGTGACCGAGAAAAGTGAGGGTGATCTGGCGACGATCGCGGATACACGGTGCGAGGCGTTCCTGGCATCTCATCTGCCCGGGTTGATCGGCGGCTCGCTGGTGCTCGGAGAAGAGAGTGTCCACGAAGACCCGGGCCTGTTGTCCGCGCTGCATACGGATGCGCCTGTCTGGGTCATCGACCCCCTGGATGGAACGCGATATTTCGCGGCAGGCCAATCGCAATTCGCCATCATGGTCTGCCTCATCCATTCGGGTGTGACCATCGGCGCATGGATTCTCAATCCGCTGGATGGCATCCTGACGAGCGCGGAGAGGGGGTGCGGAACCTACCAAGGAAGTAAGCGCCTGTCCGTGGATCCTTCTCGCCTTCCTCTGGAACGTGCTCGGGGCGTGGCGATGACGTGGTACCTCCCGGACTCCCTGAAGCCCACCGCCGATGCCGCGTCAGATACCTTTCTGTTCATCGAACGCACCCGGTGCGCCGGTTATAATTATCCTTCGTTCGCGAAGAGCGAACTACATTTCCTTTTCTTCTATCGCACCCTGGTCTGGGATCATGCACCGGGCGTCCTGATCGCGCAGGAGGCGGGCGGCTTCGTTCGAAGACTTGACGGTACCGAATATTCACCGGCGGATGACCGCAAGGGCTACTGTGTGCTACGAACAGGGAAATGTGGGCGTTTATACAAAAGAGGCTGGTTCCGAGTATTTCGGTTGTCCGTTCAGATTAGTGCGTTGTGAACCAATATCCATGGGATTACGTGATGTTTTTGATTCCGGCGCGGGAGAACCGGCACAGGTGTCATAGGAACAGACCCTCGGTCTAGAATTGTCAGTCACGAATCGGGAGGCGCGGGATGAACAACAGCGACACGTGCATAACATGCGAAATGACGGCGCGAAGAAGGCAGGGGCAGGCGCCGCTCTGGGATCACATCTATCAGACCGAGTTCTGGGACGTCGTGCATGCATACAACTCGGCTCTGCCCGGGTGGTTGGTGTTGGTGGTGCAGCGTCACATCGAATCGCTCGACGAACTTACTGAGCAGGAAGCCGCTGAATTGGGCCACCTGATTCGCCGTGTCTCGCTGTCAATGAAGAGCGTAATCGGATGTATGAAAACATACGTCATACAATTCTCCGAGGCCAGACAACACCCGCATGTGCATTTCCATATCGTACCACGAATGGCTGATCAACCGCCCGAGCGGCGAAGTACTGGAATCATGGGCTATCGGGGGGTCTCTAGGGAGGAGCGAATCAGTGAAGGCCGAATGAATGAAATCGGTGCTGAGATCAGAAGCCATCTGTCTTCACAGAGCCATGAACTTCCATTCTAGTTCTTCGAGATGTCACTCCAGCCTGACGTCGAAGCGCCCGATTCTCTGCGGTTCCGACTGCTGTGAGCCACCACTTCCGCGCTGCACGTTCATGCTCCAGACTGCCAGTTTCGTCATCGTTCACTTCCCTCAGCGTTAATCGGCGCATCGAATTGACCCGGTGGGTTTCGCTGGGTACGCCCTAGCCGTCCTTGAGGCTGGCGACCAAAAGACCGAGGATCTTTCCCGGGACCGTGACTCGGCTACGACCGGCCACGGAGCCGCGCCAACGCCCAACACGATGTCAATAATTCTTGACATGCAAGGTGATGTCTAGTAATTTTTACAACATGTCAACTATATTAGTCATTTTATCAGAATTGGGAGACTCTCATGGATATGTCCTTTGAAGAGAAGAGCGTCTGGATTCAACTCTTCAGTCTCGTCGTCGGCCTGGGCGGCTACCTGGTAGTCGCCGGCCTAATGCTGTCGAACGGAGTCAGTGCTTTGCCGCCCTTCGTGCCGGTCTTTGCCGTGGCGGTCGTCCTCATCGTGGCCGTCAATATCGCAGGACACGTCGTCGCGGCGATCACCAACCGGTCGGACGAGGCCGACGAGCGCGATCGGCTTATCGGCTGTCGCGCAGAGAGCGGGTCGTCGTGGATCCTGGGCGTCGGAGTCATTGGCGCGATCCTGTCGCTGATCCTGTCGGTCGGCGGCGTCTGGGTGGCGCACCTGCTCCTCATCTCGCTGTTCGGTTCCGAGGTGACTAAGGATGTGTTGCAGATAGCCTACTACCGTCGGGGGATCTGAACGTGACTCAGTCGGGGATTAGCATCCGCAACCAGATCCGGACCCTGCGGTTCCACCACGGCGAGATGACGCAGCAGAAACTCGCCGACCAGGTCGGCGTCACCCGGCAGACGGTAAACGCGATCGAGGGTGGCAAGTATTCGCCATCGCTCGAGGTCGCGTTTCGGATTGCCCACGTGTTCGGCAAGCCGCTCGAAGAAGTGTTTCAGTACGTCGCAGCGTCCCGGGTGACGGCGACAAACTCGTGAGGCCGCAGGGAGGGTACAGCGGACCTTTGTGCTGTCTGTCGATATAATCGAAACCATTTAGTCGTACCGGCTTCGGCCGATGGTGAAGCCAGACAGGATGCGCTGCCGCTTGCCGATTTAGAGTCAGGCTAAGCACTGGCGTGGTTTACGCGGCCCCGCAACAACCACGGGGCCGCGATGGACCTGTTCACGATCCGAGTCAATCCTTACCTCGCAGTTTGGATCGTCCGGACCGTTCCTGTGAAAAGGGACGGCGGATCTAGCCGCCATACGCGGGACTCGTCCGCGACCTTTATCAGGTGGGTATATGTTCCGTCCTCTGAATCCAATACCTCTTCAGACCGGTGAGCGGGATCGGGGGTTAGCCCAGGGTATTCTCCCATAGATTCGGACGGCGCTGAATGCCGGGTGGACGCATCATACACCAGCGTAAGGTTGAAGAACTCCGGTTTGCTTTCCGATTTACCGTCACTGGCGTAGATAACAGCCGGCAGTACGGGAACGGTACCGGTGTTACCGTAGACGGATGCAAACTCGGACGGCGCTACGTTTCCGTGAGGCAGAATGAGGAATCGATTACCGTCCCGCGTAATCTGAAGCAGGGCTTCCTCGGGCGATCGAATGCCCAGCTTTCCGGGAATTGCTATGCCGAAACGGTAAGTTAGGAGGTCTTCCTCATAGTCTGTCGCCGGCTCTCCCTCAAATTCCAGGATAGCCCCGGGCCCTCCGGGGAACAGGACGACGCGGGAACGATCATCGAACGGACTGCTCACAACCGGAGGGTGGTTGGGGCCGTGATGCACCAGTTTAACCACTGATTTCGGGTTGAAATCGACCGGTACCGATTGCGCATGCTGCGCCGGTTCGGTCGACTGCTCAGGTGGTGTCGACTGCACTGGACTGGAGAAACCGATCCAGACGATCACGAACGTCACCGCGAGTAACGGGGCAAAGAAGTAGTTAGTCAGGATAGACCGTGACATTGGTAGCTCCTTGTTGAATTGTGAGTGAGAATCGCCATCACAAACATCCATCGATCCGGTGATCCAAATCATCCGGGAGTCCGTTCTGTTGCAGATCCGCTGCCATGCCGGTTGCAACGGCGTTGATGGACCCCTCGGTCAACTGGATGTCACCGCCAGCAACTCCGACACCGTTTGTGTCAAGGTCGTGCAAGCGTACCCTGTACTGAAAGTAGAGCTTATTCGTACCCGTTCCGTGTGTGTACCGAGCTTCCTTCCGATCCGGGTAGTCCACCTCGAGCCACAAGTACAGTTCGGTTGATGCCATTACCTCGACCGGTTCACTGAATTCCACTTCAACCTCTATGGTTTCTCCCCTGTCATAGTAGACTTCGTGTAAGGGGGTGGAGGATATCCTCAGGCCTATGATATACGGGAACGTAGGCTGGTTCCTCAGAATCACCGTCGCGGAGGCCGGAGAATCGGCGGTTACGTTTGATGGGAGATCAGCAAACGTCAACCGGATGGATTCTCCCCTCCCTTCACGCTCGTCTGATTCCGAAACCGATACGACCGTGAAGGTCTTTACGGATTCATGAGGCTGAAAGGTTATACCTGGTGGTACGCCGGAGTAGTCTTCGGGCCCGGCGCCGTTTTCCTCTGTGACGGAGACCGGGACGGTGACCGGCAGGTACAACGGTGGCGGATCCAAGCGCACCTCGATTTCCACGCGGTCTGCGTTTCCATCAACGGCGGTGTACTGAGAAGTTCCAAAGTGCACGGTGTGCATGTACTTGCCCGTTTCAACGATCTCAGACCACTCACCGGGGCCCTCTCGATTGTTGCCGCGGACCTGTACCTCGTAAGCCGCTTCCGTTAGTCCCTCGACTGTTGCGGAATCATTCATCGGCAGGCCGGCTGTATTTTCCGTCCAGGCCGACGTACCGGCCTCACGGTAACGATAGTCGTAGCCGGTCACCTCGAATCCGGAAGGGAATGGCGCCAGCGTGTCGTTATCCATATAACCCTCTGGCTCTGTCCAGAAGATTTTGAACACCGTGTCTCCCGTTTCAGGTGTCCCGTGATACGAAGCGTTTAAGATTCCAGGAGGCGCGGGTACGCCCACGTCCCTGACCCTTATGGCGAAGTCAAGCACCGATCCGTTGCACCCTGTCGGGTTTCCTTCATTCTCGATGTAATTGATGTTATGCGTGTTTACCGCGCGTAAGCGGTATATGTTGTCCCCATCCTCGTCACCCGGCGCTTCGAAGTCCGGAGGCGAATTGAAGGACAATCGCACGGTTCCTGAAGTTGCCCCGGTCTCTGATGCAACGGCAAACAGGTTATTGTCCTCGCCCCCTTCCTCGAAACTGTAAAAGCCTGTGAACGTCAGGATCTCGCATCGGATCGTACCAGGCGCGCGGACCAGCCTCCAGTCACGTTGCCCGGCCGTCACCCCTGTCCACGCGGGGAACGTCCCGCCGGCCGGCTCCGATGTCCCCTCGTACCAATCTATGGGTTCCGGGTACTCCCAGCGCTGATCGCCCACGTATTCTGCCGGTGCCGAGAACTGGGCTGAGCCGTCGTAGATTATGTCCAGGTTGTACACTTCCGGACTGCTTTCGGCGTTTCCGTCGCTGGCGTAAACCGCGGCCGGTAGACCGGAGATGCTGGCGTGCGCACCGTATACCGCGCGGAACTCGGCCGGCGTGATGTCGCCATCCGGAAGGATTTCGAAGTTGTTGCCCGACCGGGTAATCCGCAACAGGGCCTCTTCCGGTGTCTGGAGGCCGGTCATGCCGAATAGCGCAAAAGCGACACGGTAGGTTAGCTCATCACCATCCGGGTCGCTCGCCGGTTCTCCCGAAAACTCAACCAGGGCCGCAGGCCCCCTGGGGAAGAGAAGGACCCGGGACTCGTTTGGAATGTGCGAATTCATCACCGGGGGATGGTTGGACCCGTGATGCCTGGGTTCGAGCGTGAATCGCGGATTGCTGGCGCCGGACGTAACTTCGCCACTCGCAAATCGTGCGGAACCGGCGGCTTCACCGCTAGCATCGGTAAGCACGCTTTGTACACGGGGATTTCGCGAGGCAAGATCAGGCTGATGCTCTGAAGTCACACCGATCGAATTACCAGCAGCAGTATCAGCAGTAACTCTTTGAGTTGGCTGCGCAGGCGGTGTCGCCTTTGCCGACTGCGTTGGTTCCGTCGATCGCATCGGGTTGGAGGATTTCCCACAGGAAACCGCGAGCGTGACTGCGAGCATCGTTACTAGTGCGAAGAAATATCTGGTAGGCCATAGCATAGGTAGCTCCCAAGTTGCTGAGTGAGGGAATTGGGAAGGAACTACGACTATGAAGGCCGGGAGGGGATCTTGACTGCCAACGTCGGGGAATTAGATCAGATGAAGCGATTTTGCCATGGGAGTCGTTTGTGGTATGTATGAATTCAGGTAGGTATGGGAGTATCAGTGCGGTGCCGGGCAGTGAATTGAGGTGATGTCCACAAATTCGGATCAACCTGTCCAGCGACAGTTTGCCCTGCATGAACGAGAAGCATTTGCCCACCCAGTTACCGACCATGGCCTTTACCTCGCGGACGTGTCGTGACTGACGGCGTCTCTACCCCGTTTAACTAACGTGGTCGGTCGCGAGTTCCCATGAAACTGTTACATTTGTAAAAGAAACAGTTAACAATTGCAGACCGGGTCGGTAAAATCTGCTGCAAATCAGGAATTTGAAACATTGGGCGGCCGCAACCCGACATATTTGGCCCGCGGCCGAATCAACTGGTCCCTTTCGTACTGCTCGATCGCGTGTCCGATCCAGCCGGCGGTGCGGCCCAGGGCGAACAGGGCCATGGCGCTTCCTTCGGGCATCTTAAGGACGCGAACCAGCGCCGTAAGGGCCAGGTCGATGTTGTACCTGTCCGGAATGAGCCGGTGGGTCGTATCGATGATTTCACGGGCAAGCTGCAGATCCTTCGAACCCGGAAATCGATCTTCCAGCTTGTGCAACAGCAGGCTCGCTCTCGGGTCCTCGCCGCGGTAAACGGCGTGCCCGAACCCTGGAATCTTCTCGCCAAGCCGCAGCCGGTGGGCGATCGCCAGTTCAGTGCTACCGGCCGATTCCACCTCTTGGAACAGCGATTCGACGCGCTCGCTGGCCGCGCCGTGCTTATAGCCGCGCAGTGCGGCGAGTCCCGCGCAGACCGCGCTATAGGGCGTCGTACCTGCCGACGCGGCGCATCGCACCGTGAAGGTCGATACATTCAACTCGTGATCCGCGAACAGTACCAGCGTCGTATTGATCAACTCCGCCGCGCCATCTATATCCGCGGCCCAGGCCCTTCGCAAGGCCTGGGCGATCCCGCCCATCGGGTCTACGCCCGTGGCCACCCCCGTCATGAACCAGAGAATCCGCATGCCCGTAGCGGCGACCGCGTCCCTTCGCAGGTCCAGTGCGGCCAGGTCATCCGCCTCCGCAAGGGGCAGCAATGTTTGAAAGCGTTCGACGGGCTTCAGCGACTTCATTTTCAACCAGGATTCCCGAAAATCTCTCTGGTAGGTATTTGAGAAAATCGGAAAGGAGAATCGTTTGTCTCCCGTCCAGATCAGTGCAGCGACGCGCTCAAACGATTCTTTCGCCGCAAGTATCGTCGCGTCGCGCCCTCTGTAAAACAACCTTTCGTCGGTGATCAGGGTAATGGCCGATTCAAGGATGGGATCTCCTGTATGCAAGGCGCGCTTGACCGCCCAGCCCGGATTCTGGCGGGCTTTCTTACGGGCCTTCAACCGCTCGATATCTTCACTGCGGTACAAACGCGTCCGCCGGCCGTCTCCGCTTTCTTCGGATCGGATCATGCCCCGGCTGACGTACGCATATAGTGTCGACGGATTGATGTTCAGTACGGAAGCCGCCTCGGTGGATGTCATGTATCTTCGGCTGTTCATGAATTAGTCCTCTCGAAAATGAGCTGTTTGGCGGACTGGGCCCGTGGCGTCACGGACGGGCCTGAGGTGTCAATGGCGGGCGCGTGGCGTCAATGGCGGGCCCGTGGTGGTTCCGGCCGCGGACGGTATGTAAGGTGCGCCGGATTTGCGAGGTGCGCCTTCTATTTATCCCAATTCGAAAATAGATGTTGATTGATATTTTAATCAATATTGACAATATATCAAAACGCTTTTTTGTTATATACTGACCGGCCAGAGACGCGCAACGTTCAATCTGACTAGAACAGGAGCATTGCTTTGCATCATATCGCGGTATTGCCCGGTGACGGGATAGGTCCGGAAATTACTCGAGAAGCGGTAAAAGTACTGAAGGTTGTCGGCAGGTACCACCACCTGGATCTTGCCTTCTCCCATCATCTCATAGGAGGAGCTTCGATAGACGCCCGTGGCGATGCGCTTTCTAAAGAGGTAGTTTTACATGCAAGCAAAGTGACGCGGTCCTTTTCGGCGCGGTGGGCGGCCCCAAATGGGACCACCTCGACATGGCAGACCGGGCGGATCAATCCCTTATTCGTTTAAGGCAGGAACTGGCCGTGTATGCGAATCTAAGGAAATTCAGTTCGTACGCGGGTTTGGAAGACGCGTCGGCGGTCAAAGCCGATCGCATGGACGGGGGCATTGATTTCATCATAGTGCGCGAACTTTCCAGTGGCGCGTACTATGGTCGACCGAAATTCATGGAAAAAACGCCCAGGGGTAGAAGGGCCGTCGACACCATCGAGTACTTCGATTTTCAGGTTGAACGACTGGCGCGTTACGGATTCGAACTGGCGCGACACAGGCGATGCAAATTGACCTCGATGTCCAAATGGAACGTTTTGGAAACCTCCAGGCTCTGGCGCGATGTGGTCGAGGAAGTGGCCAAGGATTATCCCGATGTGGATACACGGCACGAAATAATCGACGCTGGTGCGATGAACCTGATCCTGAGACCCAGCGAGTACGACGTCATCATTATGCCCAACATGTTCGGCGATATCCTTGGAGATGAGGCAGCTGTCCTGGCCGGCTCGATCGGTATGGTCCCGTCCGCGGAGATATCCCTGGATAGCACGTCTTTGTACGAGCCCATACACGGGAGCGCCAATGATATCGAGGGGCGGGACATCGCCAATCCCCTGGGGATGATTCTAAGTGCCTCAATGCTTCTCAGGTATAGCCTCAATTGCCCGGAAGGTGCCGACAACATCGACCAGGCGGTCGAGACTGTGATCTCGAATGGATACAGGACGGCCGATATCTGGTCTTCAGAAGATCAGAAGAAAGTATCAACAACGGAAATGGGGGACCTGGTGGCTGAAATTTTGGCCGCGTAGCCGTATCAGCTTGATTACGACAGGAGCCTATCATGTCTTATTCACCCGGACTCAAGGACATCGTCGCGGCGGAAACTCGGCTGAGTCATGTAGATGGAGAAGCCGGCAAACTGGTCATCGGTGGATATCCGCTCGAAGGGATCGCGGAACGAGCGACGTACGAGGAGATGGCGCACCTACTCTGGCACGGGTCACTGCCTGACGCGGCCGCCCTGGATCGATTCGCTGGCGAACTGGCCGCCGGCCTCGCGCTATCCGGTACTTCGATCGACATCCTGCGGAACGCCGCGAAGGAACGCCGCCCCGTCATCGACGCCGTTCGCATGACCGTTGCCTCCCTTCCCTCCACCGACGATGCCGCGGACGCCCGGTCCCTGGTGACCGGATTGCCGATCGTCGTGGCAGCCTACTGGCGTCTTCTTCACGGGAAAGAACCTGTAGAACCCGACCCCGTCCTCGGTCACGTGGCCAACCTGCTGTACATGCTGCACGGCGAGATTCCCGGAGACGAACGTGTACGCGCACTCACGACATACCTCAACACCGTGATCGACCACGGCATGAACGCATCTACGTTCGCGGCACGCGTCATTGTGTCCACACGTTCCGACTTCATCTCGGCTGTTACGGGCGCCATCGGCGCGCTTAAGGGTCCGTTGCACGGCGGGGCGCCGGGTCCGGTCATTTCCATGCTCGAAGCGATTGGCGACGCTGACAACGCTGACGATGCAGAACGATACCTCCGCAAAAAACTTGAATCAGGTGAACGCCTCATGGGTTTCGGACATGCCGTGTATCGCGTTCGAGACCCGCGGGCCGATGTACTCTCGCGCGCCGCCAGATCCTTTTTCGCCGATGAAGACGAGCTATACGCCCTGGCCCTGCACGTCGAGAAGACCGCTATCGAACTGCTCGAAGAATACAAGCCAGGTCGGCGTCTGCAGACCAACGTGGAGTTCTATACCGCCCTGCTCCTCCGAGGGCTGGGCCTCCACCCGGACCTGTTCACCCCCATGTTCGCCACGGGACGTGTCGCAGGTTGGGTTGCCCATTGCATGGAACAACGGTCCGTTGACCGCATCTTCCGGCCCGAGTCCCGGTATACGGGCATTGAATCAAATCGCTGGACGCCGGTCGAAGATCGATGAGCGACGGCAGTTTCTCAGTAGGGAATCGACTTTATCCTAATGGGGCCTTGTCAGTACTTCGGGGTTTTCTATAGTGCTAGCTATACGGTGCAATCCTATTGTACAATTGTACAATACAAATCCGAATTGTCAGGTTTGATTCAAGTCCTTGATCGGTCCGAACGGAATATACTGGCATTTAGCATTTCATGTTTTCATTTTAGTTGACGTCTGAGCGACTGGCGCATCGGTCGACGGCTGACAAATTGGTCGGCGACTGGCGCAATGGTCGGCGGCATGCGCAATGGTCGGCGGCATGCGCAATGGTCGGCGGCTGGCACTTTCGAAAATCCCAGTATCGATTCCAGGAAAGGAATCCCCCATGGCGATGGTCGACATGAAACAGATCCACGGTCTGGAAGATGTCACGGGGCTGCTGACGCGTCCCGACGAACTACGACAACGTGCCGTGGAGCAAGGTTGTCTGTTCTTTCGCGGACTTCTCGATCCGGGGAGCGTCCTTGAGGTCCGGCGGCAGGTGCTCGGCGTGTGCCGGGACCACGGGTGGCTCGCGGATGAATCGGACCTGATGGATGGCGTCGCGAATCCCGGAATCCGCGTAGGTGAAAGCGGCATCCCTAGCTGGCAGGCCTTTTACGATGACGTGCAGCGGATCCGCGATTTTCACGCGCTCGCACTGGACCCGTCGATGATCGGGATGCTGGAAGCGCTGTTCGGAGAAACGGTACTGGCCCACAGCCGGAATATCTGCAGGCTGGTGTTCCCGGATATGAACGCCCACTCGACACCGCCCCACCAGGACAACTACTTCATCGGCGGATCGGACGAGACGTGGACGGCCTGGATTCCCCTGGGCGACTGTCCCGAGGAACTCGGCGGACTCGCCGTCAACCGGGGATCCCATCGCAGGGGCATGCTGGAGACGACCGAAGGCGTCGGACCCGGCGGGCGGCAGGTGTACGTCGAAGACGATTCCACCTGGGTCGGCGGCGACTATGAATGTGGCGACGTGATCATTCTCCACAGCCTGACGATCCACCAGGGCCGGGACAACGTGACATCTGACCGCCTCAGGATTTCGACCGACTACCGTTACCAGCCAAGAAGCCACCCGGTCCGGGAGGATTCACTCCAACCACACATGAACTGGTTGACCTGGGACGAGATATACGAACAGTGGGATGAGGAAGATCCGGTGAAGTACTACTGGAAGGGCTGGGACTTGGACGTGGTCACGCGGGAGCCTCGATAGGCGTCGCAGGGAGAGCAACCGGAGAAACGCCGCTGTGCGCATCGTGGGAGCCGCGCTGATCCGCTACTTGAACATGCCCAATTCCTTCTCCAAAACCGTCAAGCACCTGATTCGTCTCTTCCTCAGTAAACCGATGGCGGCACCGGTTGATATGACGGGACGCCACGTAATCGTAACCGGCGCGTCCCCTGGTTCGCTCGGGTACGAAACCGCGCGGGTCCTTGCGGGTTGGGGCGCGACGGTCGCAGCAACCTGCGTGCGCAATGTCCCTCTCATGGAAGCGACATTAAAAGACGACTTGCTTAAGCTAGGCGCCAGTGAGGACAACATCACGGCCCACAGGTTGGACCTCAGCGATCCGGACAGCGTAAACGACTTCGCCGCATGGTACCGCGACAGACACCAGGGTAAGCTCCACGTACTGGTCAACAACGCGGGCATCCACCGGAAGACCTTCGCACCACGCAAGCAGCCGCCGCTGGCCGAAGATGGCTTCGAAATACACTGGCGGACCAACTACCTCGGCGCTTTTCACCTGACCTGGGTCCTGCTGCCCTTCCTGCAACGGACAGGACTCGAAAGCGGCGACGCACGCGTTGTCAACGTGTCCTCCGGCCTGCACGAACGGGTCGGGAACGAGGACCTTTTCGATGAGGGGACGCGCCACGGAGTGCCGCACCGCGAGGAGCCACGACAAGGAAGACCGCGCGACGGGGAGCCGCTCCAAGGGGAGCCGCGCTCCGATATGCCGCGCTACCACTCCTGGGACGCCTACGGAAAGTCGAAACTGGCGATGATCCACATGGCATTTGAGATCGAAAGACGATTCGCCGAATCCCACAATCTGCACGCGGTGGCTGTGCATCCGGGTGTCGTGATGACCAACCTGACCCTTCCACAGGCGTTTCGTGGACTGTTGGGCAAGGCATTGCATCGAGTCAGTACCGCGCTGACCTCACTGGTCCTGCTGTCTCCGAATGCCGGGGCGCAGACCATTGTGATGTGTGCGAGCCAGCGGCAACTGCAAGGTGGGAAATACTACGAGCGCTGCGCCGTCGGCGAGCCGTCCGCGGACAGCCAGGACGAGACCGTGGCAAAACGCCTTTGGGACCTGTCGGAACTGTGGGCCGGGACGCTCGCACAGTCAGGTGGAGATGCCCGTTGACGATTCATGAAGTCCGTACCGGTCCCATCATGTTCAGCTTGACTGCCAGGATTCACAAACTGCACGGCATTCGCGGCTCACACGACTCTCACGGCACCCACGGCACGCAGAGTAAAACCGGAATCAATCCACAAGGACATGCAATTTGGACAGCGAACTACTGAAACGGGGATTCGCACCTCGGCCGCTGACGGACGCGCAACGCAGCGCGCTGGACACCGATGGCTTCATCGTGCTGGAGGAGGTCATCTCGCCAGACTGGCTCTCCGAACTGCGCCATGCATTCGATGAGATATTTGACAGCGAGGGCGATAGAGCCGGTGAGGAGGTCTCCCAGATGGAAGGGGTGCGCCGGCTTGCCGATCTGGTCAACAAGGGATCGGTATTCGATGCGGTTTACCTGCAGCCCGAGCTTTTGACGGCCGTCTACCATGTCCTGCAGAGGCCGTTCAAACTGCACTCGCTCAACGGGCACGACCCGCTTCCCAGCAACGGGTTACAGGTGCTGCACGCCGATTGGGGCCAACCTGCCGAGCCCGGCGGGCCGTATCATGTCGTTAACTCTTTGTGGATGCTCGACGATTTCACCCTCGCCAACGGTGCGTCACGCTGCGTGCCGGGCAGCCACCTGAAACCCGGCAGGATCGGCGACCTCGTAACGGACCGCCTGGCGGACCACCCCGACCAGGTACACCTGACGGGCCGTGCGGGATCGGTTGCCGTATTCAACGGCAGCCTCTGGCACAGCTCGTATGTCAACCTCAGCGGTGCCCCTCGCCGGACCCTGCACTGCGCCTTCATAGCCCGCGAACACCCGCAACAGACTAATCAGCGGGAGTATCTGCGGCCCGAGACCGCCCAACGGCTATCCCCACTGGCGCGCTACATCCTCGACGTCCCTCCGTAACACGATTACACGGTAGTTTGTTAATTTTTGTAGGGGAATTAGTATGTAAAAACAACAATACGGCAGGCAATAGAAGTTGGGTCTAGTTGTTCCCACCCGTATTGTCCCCAAGTGCTGTACTTTCAACGTACATTCAGTCAATTAAAAAAATCGTGACCCACCTCTTTAATTCTGATGTTCATTCTCCTTCGGGTGATGTTTGGTTTGATTTCAGTCGACATTGTATCCTTACGTGCATTCTAGTTCACTAACTCAAATACATGCTTAACACTACCGTCCGGTTTTAACACGAGCCCAAACCACTTTTCCAACTTATGTGGGTATACACTTTCTTTGGAATCCCGGTGAAATTTCTCCTCTAACACCTCCACGGTAGATCTACTACAGTAAATAAACAGTCCTATAGGTAAACCTGGGAACAAAGCACGAACTGTCTGGCTCTTCTTATTTAATAAATGCCGATTACAAATCCGATTGATATTTTTGTTTATAGTTTTACAAACATCGTCAGACAAGGTTATCAAGAAAAGCCCAAGGTCGATTTTCAATGGATCGGGGGAGGTTTCCAATTCCTTCAAGATGCTTCCCAAGGGCGTACCAACCAATCTTGTCAGTATGCCATCTGGAGTCGGTATTCCGTCTATGCCGTCCCTCCTGACCGCCATTGCAGTATCGAGATGCACTGAGAAATCGTCATCAATTAACATCAAGTCAATATCGTCTCTAAGCCATAGGTTATGTCTTAGGTGATAGGACAGCAACATATGCTCATGACTCGCCATCAGACGCTCGCCAAATCGTGCCCGTAACTCAAGGTAACTTAAAAACCATAGAGGCGTAGATAACATTTCTGATATCGCATCGAGTGAAAAAACGTCGGTGACAAGTGGAGGTAAAATCTGAGTAGTTGACTTGTATTCTAAAAACTGTCTCAACTGAAAAGCCAACGCCGGGTAATGGTCCGCGATGATTGCTACAGGAAAAATAACCTTCTGAGATTCTTCTATACGGATTACCTCGTTGTTCTTGGTATATAGACTTACGGACTGATCTCCGAGGAGTTTAGCACACTCAAATGACTGCTCTACTGCATCTTGAATCGCCATCCTAAAGTCGGATCTTAACACTCGATCGTTCCCTCTTCGAGATTCCAGTGTTAGCCTTTTTGATTTCGATTGCACCAAAACAACCCGGTCGCCAAATATCACCAAGACATCAATCTCTCCAAGTGTGTGCCCTTTGGTCTTTCGTAACTCGACGTTTTTATACACTCGATCAGAACCAAAGACATGAACAAGTCTATCATATGTAAAGCTCTCCGTGAAATCCCCTCGATGTGTAAGTGCTGTTGGTGCATACAAACTATCAGTGCACATCCAATAGAACGGTGTTTCATAAAACGCTTCCGTTAATCCGTAATACTGCAAGAGTACGTATTTATCTACATCTCTACGTATGAACGGGTAGATATAGGCTTTGTTAAAGTCATTGATAGTTGAGAAGCCAGCATTTCTTTCGCAAGAAGGTAAAGTAAATGCGTTTACAAATGCTTGAACGTCTTCTGTAGGAAATCCTATATAGGAAGCAAGTTCAGTGCAGGAAAAGGTAAAGAAAGGTAAGACCGCCCGATCCTTAGCAGGCCCTTTTATTTGGTCGCTCAAGACTGTTTCTAAACTCCGGTTTAGGACGTAAGGAATCCCATCACACACCGCCTTTCCAACTACCAAATCAACTGATTTGTTCTGAGAAAGCCAGTCGGAATCGAGACTGTATTTTGTCAATGCTAGATCACGGTATTGAAAGGGATATGCAGACTCGCCTGCGTAGAAAATGGGTTCCCTAAGGGATTCCCCGGTAGAGAATGGATTTGCATTAGGGACAGACCCGCCGACTACTCTCCGCTGCATCAACTTCAACGTAGGTTGCACCATAGTTAAGTGCAATTCATCCAACAGTTCCGCGGACTTCTTGATGTAATCATTAAGAACTGTAGGTGTTGGCATGGAAAAGTCGATAGGGCCTCGCATCATGAGACCGATTAGCGTGGTGATTTCGGTACGGATTAGCTGCGAATGGGATCGCCATTGAAGAAGTTCGTCGGAATTTAGTTCATCCTTGAAACCGACGACATTGTCCCGCAGTGAAATAAAAGCGATTGCGTGAATAAAACCTACGGAGAGGCACAATGCAGCCAGGTCATCAAACACAGACTGTTCTGAGCGCATATAAACGATCCTGGGCTGTAGCAGACAATTCCAAATTGCGTCTATTGGATTCGAAAGCCAAGAGTTGGATTCTGAATCCGAACCGTTCATCCATGGCTTTTAACTTTAGATTCTCCAGATAGCTGTTTCGGATAATTAAACAAGTCAGTTCGCCGGAAACATCTCGTGCAACCCGCGCTGATACACCGTTGGTGACTACAGCTTCACCGTCGGTGTGAACGCACCTTTACCGGTTGTTGTGATTATCCACGGGTTTGTTTTCTTCTGAAGCGTGGTGGTCATCGCCTAACGGGATTAAATCCTTCGATATAGCCAGCGAACCGCCTATTAGAGCCATGAGTGGAGACTTTACGACTTCGTAAGCGTCCTCCGCTGTCATTCCTCCGCTCCAACACATCGCAACGAAGATGATTATAAGCGAAGAGTAACCTAAACCCACAAGGACCAGTACATTCTTCCGCCACGGAACCTTCATCATATCCTCCTTTTGGGTATTCTCCCAATTCACATAATATGTTTGACAATCGCTTTATAATGCTCCGAGCAACTAACCAAACAACTCCTGCACCATTCCCCGCGCCCGATCGATCACGGTTTCGAGACAGCCGGGTGCTAGCTTGGCCCAGTAGGTGACATCTTCGTTGGCCTCGTGTCCACCGCGGGCATATGCCTCCCTCGTCGGCAGGTAACCGACATAGTGCGTCGTGAGGTGTGCCGGAAACAGATAGGAAGCTGGCGAGTTTACTTTAAGCGACAGTTGTCCTTCCACAAAGGGCTCACCGGGGAGGCCTACAATACAAAGATTACCGATGCGCAAGGCCTGTATCTCATAGCTGAACTCGCCGTCCCTCTGCCTGCATAGTTCGACGCTGCGGGTCGATGCCGCCCGAAACCAGCGCGGCTCCACTTGACCGTTCTCTTCGCGCGGCGGTTCCGGATGCTCAGTGAGAATCGCATCGACTTCGCGCAGTCGTTCGTCCGATATCTCGCGAAAGGGCAGTCTGATCTTTTCTATCCTTGTATCTAGCGCAGCATCGCCGGCGAACGTCATGTTGCGCATGATACGTTCGCTCAGACCGGATAATCCTCGCCCCATACGCCGGTGGTCCGGCTTAAAATCGGGGTCGAAGGGGTGCCAGGGGTTGATGTTGCCGCAACATCCGTTGACGACCAACGGCACGGAATCCGGATCGAAAATCTGCTGCATCTCCCGGGACCAGGCGCCGGGCCAATCCGCCGACGCGGCCATGAAGGTCTCCTCGTTTCCGTATGCATTGACCGGATGACACGTGTAGTGCAGGAGAAAGGCCAGCGGTTTCGAATTCATATCCTGGACGCAGCACACGCCTACCTCCGGGTCCATCGGCCCTTCCAGGTAGCACACATCCGAGATCCCGAAGGGCTGCCGCTCCCGACCAAGGGGTCTGGGCATAACTATGGTACCGTCCCTTCGAACGCCGCGGCGGTTAAAAGCCAGGTCGCCCAACACGCCGCGGCCCAGACCGATGCGTGCCGGTTGTAGCCTGCCGGCTGCCTCGACCGCGGCCTCAACGGCAGCGGCTGCGGCCCGGTCGCCATAGGCGCGTTCGGCCCCCCGCAGATACTCCGTTTCCTCGCTAGTCTCCATTGGAAAATCCGAATCCAGCATGAAGTAACCGAGGCTCGGGGCGGAATGCGTCTGCGTCGCCTGGACCATGATGGCGTCTCGTTCTATGCCCGTCTGCTCGCTGATGGCCGCACGGATCCGGTCTGTGTATTCACCGGTGACAATGGTGAGATCCAGGATCACGATGCAGACGCGCCGCCCATCCGCTTCGAAAACGATGGCCTTGGCAAAGAGCGGATCCAAAACGGCCTGGGTCGGACGGTGGTCACCGGCTCCGCTGCCCGCCAGATGCGTCCCCTCCGAAGGGGATATGTCGATCATTGCCGCACCGGCGCTCAGCTGGTTCGACTCGTTCATGGCTTTCCTTTCGCAGTCTGAAGAGTAACCCGTGGGGCGTAACCCAGGGACCCGCGCGGGGATTATCCCGTGTGGGGAGGATCCCAGTCCATGTGGGGAGTAACTCGTAACGTACAGACTATGGCACCAGTACCGTTTCGTCAACGCCGTTCAGCCTTGACAGACGCGTGTATCTTACTTGTATCACAGTGTACGAAGATATGGGTTAAACGGCGCGGTCCAGTGGAGTACTCGAGCAACAGGCGAACGGAGCGCCGCGTATTAGCCGCCGGCCAGTTGATGAAGACCGACATGCATGATGAAGACTAACGCACAGAATGGTCACACCATCTGAGAAAGGACTGGTCAATCATGATTGAATTGCTCGGCATCGGCCACTTTTTTGAACTTACACGGTCGGAAGCTATTATGGGGTTTTTCACCCCGCTGATCGTCTATGCCGTGTTTTTCCTGGTGCAGCTCATCCTGCCCGGGCGGAGGGTTCCCGGTTACGTCATCAATCCGGAGACGGGTAAACCGCGCAATTACCGGCTCAACGGCATGCTCGTGTTCCTGATCATGCTGATCGTCTGGGCGTTCGAACTCACCGGGATGCCCCACGACTGGTTCTTCCGGTCCTCGATCTACGCTGTGGCCGGCGGAACGGTTTTCGCCATTATCTTTACCATAATCGCGACATTTACCCAGCCTGAAGGCAAGGTGAAGAGCCGGTTCCTGGCATGTTGGTTCGGCCGGGCCCAGGAGATTTCGTTCTTCAACGAGCGTATCGACGTTAAGATGTACATGTACGTTGTCGGCGGGTCGATGCTGTCGCTAAACGCCCTATCCGGGGCCGTGTACCACTACCAGGTATTTGGAGAGAACGCCAACCCAGGCGTTTTCATCTATGCGGGTTTCTTCACGTTCTACATCCTCGATTACTTCGTCTTTGAGCGCGTGCAACTCTACACCTACGACCTGATCCACGAGAATGTGGGCTTCAAGCTGATCTGGGGCTGTCTCGTGGTCTACGGATGGCTATTCATCCTCCCGCTTTGGGGCATGGCCGCCTACCCGAACCCAGGCTTCTCACCGGCATGGACGAACTTCTGGCTGATTGGCACCTCAGCACTGTTCCTGTTGGGATGGAGCATTTCCCGCGGCGCCAACCTGCAGAAGTATACGTTTAAAAGGTGGCCCGAACGAAAGTTCCTGGGGCTCATCGAACCGAAATACATTCAGGCTGGCGACCGCAAGATACTCTACAGCGGCCTGTGGGGCGTCGCCCGCCATCTCAACTACATGGGCGAGGGCTTCCTTTCCCTGTCCATCGCCCTGATATTCGGCTATTTCACCAATTTCTGGGCCTGGACCTACCTCCTCTTCATCGTCTCGATGTTCTCCTACCGTCAACTCGATGACGACAGGCACTGCGCCGAGAAATACGGTACCAAAAAGTGGGCGGAATACCAGGAGAAGGTGAAGTACCGGATCGTGCCGGGGATTTATTGAGCGAGGTTATGAGAAACGCTAGTTCAGATTGCTTCCAAATCGTAGCGATATAGATCAGCGGACCAGGGAAGAGGGCATACCCTCTCAAGCGCTGCCGTCTAGCGCCATCCAAAGGCACCTGTCCGGCCGCCTTACAGAGAAGAAGTAAAATGACCCTGTGTCCGCCTCTGCATGGGCACCGGGGTTGTATTAAACCGGTTTGTCGACGAGCTTTTTATCCTCCTCGCCCGGTTGGTACTCCTTACATATCCTGGTGACCGGTTTTACCCGAACCTGACCAGACTCATCTTCCTCTGTTTATCACATGAAGCATACTGATCTACGGTTGCGCTGCTGTCTGCGAATGCTATATTGCCTCGTCGACAACGTAAACGCACGCGACCCAAATGCACCCGAACCAAACGCACCTGAAGAAAATACACTCATAGCAAATGCACGCACCGAACAGGAAACGTTAGGATAGTTTGAACATGACAAAGGCTAGTTTGATTTTTACGGCAGTGGCGCGCTGTTGTATGGCAGCGGGCGCAATTTACTTCGCGAGCGCGATTCATTCCACTCCGACCGCCGACGCCCAGGTTACCGAGCATCGGCTCACCATTCTCCACACCAACGATCTACAGGGCGGTATCTACTCCGAGGACGGTTTCGACGATGGGGACCAGGCTGGGAACCAGGATCCGGAAGATGCGGCGGACCGGGGCGGCCTGGCCACGCTCGCGTCGATGATCCAAGCCCATGGCCGCGCCGGTGCAGACTCGATCTTGGTACTGGACGGCGGAAATGCCATGGGCGCGACGCCTGCCTGCGACGTGGACGGCTGCCGCACGCTGTTTCAACTCATGAGTATGGCGGGGTACGATGCCATGGCCGTAGGCAGCCACGAGTTCACATATGGTATCGACACCCTCACCACCCGTGCGGGGCAGGCGGATTTCCCCATACTGGGCGCTAATCTGGGACTTGGCGACACGGTCCATGGGGCCACCACGCCATTCCTCCTGACCGAAAGGAGCGGATTGCGGATCGCCGTCATGGGGCTCGTTTCCTCCCGAACGGCCGACGACCTTTCATCGGTGAACCCCGCGGACTTGGAATTCCACGATCCGCGGGCGACGCTCGAGTCACTTCTGGCTGGGCCCGCGGGCCTCGCAGACTTGCGAATCGCACTCGTCAACATGAGCATGGACGAGGCAAGGGACCTCGCGCTGGCCTTTCCCCAGGTACAGCTGTTCATCGCGGGAGGCACGGCTGCCGGTCCCGAACCGCGCCCTGCGGAACATGTGGTCCGCTTCGTCGGTGGTCGATACCTGGTTACCACGCCGGGACGGGGTACCCACCTGGGTAGACTCGAAATCACTTTCCGCCGGGACGGTGCCAAGACGGTTGTTTCCAATCTGATTCCCGTCCTGGTACCTGCCGGTTCGTCCCTGCTTCCATACCTCGCGACCGCAACAGGTTCGTCCGATACATCCGGTGCCGCGACACCAAATCCTGCGCCCGTGCCTATGGATCCCGCGGTATCGGCTCTCGTCGCCGGGCACAGAGAAACCGTGCGCAGAATCTATGACGTCCGCATTGGCAGGACCCGGGAACCCATCGAGGATACCGGATCCTGGATCGCCGACCTGGCGCGCACGAAACTGGCGGCCGACGTCGCGGTGATCGATCGGCACGCGCTTCGGCCGTTACGATTGGACGGGGAGGTTCGACTGCGTTCGGTTACACGGCTGGTGCGCGACAACGATGTGCTGGTCCGCGTTTCCATGTCTGGACGGCAGTTGCGGACATGGGCCGGCGGGCTGCCGCGGGAACACGAAGTGGTCTTTGCGGGGTACGATGGGGATTCCGGCGAGGTCGACGGGCGGCCGCTGAATCGGGACAGGACGTACGTGGTGGCAGTCCCGTTGGTCCTGGCGGATCAGAATCTGACCCGGCAGGTCAGGAATTCTCGCTTATCGAACGTTCCCGGTGCACGCATTGGACTGAGGGAAATGGTGGCAGCCCACGTGCGGATTCACGGTACCGTGGACCGCTGGCAGGGAATTCGGCGGGGGCCGCGCAGTGCAACGGAGGGCAGCACACGGTTAAACGGCTCCTTGTCGCAGACTACGCTGGAAGGGCCCGTCGACCAGTACAGCCGCGATCCGTTCCTGAGTGGAGAGGAAGCCCTGGCCTGGATCGTCAACGTAGAGCACAATTCAACCCGGTACACCCCGGCGGGAACGTTTTCGGCTCTGTTGAGGACAGGCTACGGCAGGTTGAACAACAACGGGAGCCAACGGGAGGCCTTGGACCGGATCGACGGCGAACTGCTCTATTCACTGCCGCATTCGCAACTGTCCCAGTTCCTCGGGTTCGACGTCAACACGGTGTGGACGGGTGACGAAGGTCGGAAACACCCTGTTGTGCTTCGGTTCAAGGGAGGTCTCCAGTCGGAGCTCGGTTCCCAGGCGATCGTTCGTGTCGGTCTGGCCCTGGAGAGAGACCGGATCACCGCGATGAATGTCGTGGGCATCGAGGTGGCGCCCGAGTACCGGACGACACTTCTTCCAGGCAATACGCTATCGTCTCAGGCCCGCGTTTTCTGGGGAACCGGTCAGCACCAGACCATGTCTGTACAGCACTTCAACCACCTGCGTTTCCGCCTGCTGGACGATCTTGCCGCCACGCTCGACGCGAACATCTTCCTCCACCGGGACAGCGACATCGACCGGTCGGCCGTCAAGTTCGAACTGCAGGTCGGCCTCGGATACGACTGGCGTTACTACAGGTGACCGCGGAAGCGCCTGAGCTTGCTGGTCCATTTACCGAAACAGGGCCACTTCGGCGCACTCAGTTCTTCCTCGCCACATGCCGATCTTCATACACACCCTTCAGAAACTTCTTCGGATTGAATTCTTCGGGCATGTAATGCCATGCTGTACTGTAGCGCGTGCGATGGCTGTGATTATCATAGGCGCCGTGCAGCAGATTTGCGGAAAACAGCACGACCGTCCCCGCGGGGATGACCAGGTCCACCGCCTGCGCTTCATCGACCTTCGTCCAGCTGCCATGGCGGCTTAATTCGCTGCAGTGCTCGACAATCTCGCCTATCCGGTGGCTGCCGGGCACTACCCGCAGACAACCATTCTCCACGTCTGCATCTTCCAGGTAAATTCCGCAGCTGACAATACGATCCGTGTCGGTCCCAAAATAGAAATTGTCCTGGTGCCAGCCCGTCGACGTGCCGCCATTGGGCAGCTTCGGGAAGAACTTGGTACCGAACACGTCGATATCTCCACCAATCAGATCGGCCACACGGTCCACAATCGCCGGCTCGCGCGCCAGTTCCAGCACACGGTCGTCGACCACGCAAACCCCCTGGACTTTGTGCAACAAACCCGCCCGAGGTTCGCCTCGCTCGTCCAACTCGAGCGCCCAGTGGGGTGTCTGCTCTTTCAATTTGCTTCCCTCGGCGACCATTTCATCGAACACCTGCTTGTACCAGTCCAGTCGCTCACCTTGAATGAGGGCTTCAAAAACGAGATAGCCATCTTCTCGAAACTGCAGTATCTGTTCGCTAGTCAACATGAGAACCTCATTAGAATCCGCGTCCTTCGCCAACTAGCGCTCCAGCAGTCGGCGACCGGCGGCGGCCATCTTCCCCGCAATCCGCTTATCTTCCTCGCGCTCCGACAAGTAGCAACAGGCCGCGGGATCATTCGCCTGGCATTTCTTCAAGCGTCTCCAGCCAGCGATAGCCATATTCCGGAACAGTTGGCGAGCCGGTCATACCATCGGGAAACATGCTGAATTTTTCGACGCGCAGGCGATAGTTGTATTCGTGCCTGGGATTGAAACCCACGATCTCGCCGCGGTAGGGGTCGCCGTTATAGACCTTGCAGAAACCGGGATGGCCGTCGCCGCACTCGACCCTGCCCCAATCGACGGTGATCTCCTCTTCCGTGCCTTCCGCCCTGGTTTTCGAGACGATTTCATCCAACAAGTACCGGCCGTCTGCATACCTGTTGACTTCGAGGACATAGTGATAGCCGGCCTCATAATCGAAGCCCGTGATCAAGTCTTCGTACGGCACGCCGTCCAACACCAGGCAGAAGTCGTCGCTTTGAGCGCACACCACACGCGCCGAACCCACCGCCAGGGTTGTGTGGGTGGAAGGCGCCGGGGTCTTCTCCAGCTGCTCCAGCAAGCGATAGGCATACTGGCCTGCGTCCTGCGGCGGCTCTCTCCCGCCCCAGGGATCGTACTTGCCGATTCGCAGGCGATAGTTATAACCTGCTTCGTATTCGAATCCTTCGATCGCATCGTAGAACAAACCGCCGTCGACGATCATGCACGACTGCTCGCCCACGCCGTAGCACCTGACCAGGGTGGGGCCGACGGTAACGACCCGTGTCTCGATATACTCCGGTCCGGCCGGCCCGGGCCCTACCGGATCCGTGGAATCGTCACAGCCGGTGAATACCAGGGCCGTCAGGGTAATCAACAACGAGAGAACGGAGCTTTGGCGGCGATAGGTCGAAGTAAGCTCAGGTTGCATGCTGGCGTATCTCGGATGGGACAGCAGGAACAGTATTCTAACTTACTTCTAAACTTACCAAAACTTCCTATGAAGCATCAAGACCAATTTGAGGGAGCTGTGGTTCTCGCACGCGTGCAATTCGCCCCATATTCCTCTTGCCTGGACAAGGGTAAGATCGGTATTTTTCCTAACCGAATGATTGCAATCACGGCATGCGACGAATCTCAGTGATCGTGCCATACCCAGAACACATAAACGGAGGAAGGAAATGACTACCAACCAGTCCTGGTGGCCGGATCAGCTGGACCTGAAACCGCTCCGCCAGAATGCGCCCCAGTCCGATCCGATGGATGACGAATTCGACTACGCCGAGGCGGTGAAGGACCTGGACGTCGAAGCGTTGAAGAAGGACATCGAAGAGGTGATGACCACCTCGCAGGACTGGTGGCCCGCGGACTACGGCCACTACGGTCCCCTTTTCATCCGAATGACCTGGCACGCCGCGGGCACGTACCGGATCAGCGACGGACGGGGCGGTGGCGGTTCCGGACATCAACGCTTTGCGCCGCTGAACAGCTGGCCCGACAACGGGAACCTGGACAAGGCGCGCCGCCTGCTTTGGCCGATCAAGAAGAAATACGGCCGGAATCTTTCCTGGGCCGACTTGCTCATCTTCACCGGCAACTGCGCCCTTGAGTCCATGGGGTTCAAGACCTACGGTTTCGCCTTTGGACGTCCGGATGTCTGGGAAGCCGACGAGACGGACTGGGGATCGGAGACGACCTGGCTCGATGACGAACGCCACGATGCCGACGGCGAACTTCAGGGATCGCTTGGTGCCGACCACATGGGCCTGATCTACGTGAATCCGGAGGGACCGAACGGCAACCCGGATCCCGCCCTGGCGGCAAAGTACATTCGCCAGACTTTCAAGCGAATGGCGATGAACGACGAGGAGACGGTTGCGCTCATTGCCGGCGGGCACACCTTCGGCAAGGCCCATGGCGCCGGAGCCGAGGATCATGTCGGTCCCGACCCGGAAGGGGCCTGTATTCATCAGCAGGGCCTGGGTTGGAAAAGCAGCCACGGCACCGGCAAGGCAGATGATACGATCACCAGCGGCCTGGAGGGCGCCTGGACCAGCAACCCGGTGAAGTGGGACAACGAATTCGTCGAGAATCTTTACAAGCACGAATGGGAACTGACCAAGAGTCCCGCGGGCAAATCACAGTTTACGCCAAAGAATGCCGCCGAGGTGGCCAACGTGCCGGACGCGCACTGTCCGGTGACAAAGCACGCCCCGATGATGCTTACCACGGATCTGTCGCTGAAGGTGGACCCGGACTACGCAAAGATCACGCAGCGATTCCTTGAAAGCCCCGCGGACCTGGAAGATGCCTTCGCAAGGGCATGGTTCAAGTTGCTCCACCGCGACATGGGACCCCGCAGCCGGTACATCGGACCGCTGGTTCCTGAAGAGTCGCTGTTGTGGCAGGATCCGGTGCCGGAAGTGGATCACGAATTGGTCAATGACCAGGATATCGCCGGCCTCAAGGCGAAGGTCCTCGCCTCCGGCCTGTCCGTTTCCCAACTGGTCTCGACCGCCTGGGCGTCGGCGTCGTCTTACCGCGGAACCGACAAGCGCGGCGGAGCAAACGGGGCACGCGTCCGTCTGGCACCGCAAAAGGACTGGGCTGTAAACGACCCAGCCGCGCTCAGCGAGGTGATGCCGGTACTCGAGCGGATCCAGGCAGATTTCAACAGCTCGCAGTCTGGCGGCAAGAGAATCTCCCTGGCCGACCTGATCGTGCTGGCCGGATGCGCCGGTGTCGAACAGGCTGCAAAGGACGGCGGTCACGACGTGCAGGTTCCCTTCGCACCGGGTCGTACCGACGCGACGGACGAATGGACCGACGCGGAGTCTTTCGAAGTGCTCGAACCCACTGCGGACGGGTTCCGCAATTATCTCAAGGCGGGACAGGAAGGTAAACCGGAAGAACTGCTGGTGGAGCGGTCGTACATGCTGACCCTCACAGCACCCGAGATGACGGCGCTCGTCGGGGGACTGCGCGCACTGAACGCGAACACCGGGCAGTCTCAGCATGGCGTGTTCACCGATCGGCCGGGGATGCTTACCAACGACTTCTTCGTGAACCTGCTCGATATGGACACCGAGTGGAGCGCTTCGTCCGAATCGGAAGCAGTCTACGAAGGACACGACAGCCAGACCGGTGATGTGAAGTGGACCGCTACCCGGGTGGATCTCGCCTTCGGTTCCAACTCCGAGCTTCGTGCCATCGCGGAAGTATACGGTTGCGACGACGCGCAAGGGACGTTCGTCAACGACTTTGTGAGCGCGTGGACCAAGGTGATGAACCTCGATCGGTTCGATCTGTCGTAGTCGCGGCATATGCCGGGCGCGACTTCGTGAGCGCGCGGACCAAGCATCAGGAGGAGGGCGAATCGTTCGCGTGATTCGCGATTTCGAGCGCCAGTTGAAGGTGGCGATCAGTGCCCCAGAACACGGTAGCTGTCGTCCAGGATCAGACGAACCGACACGTAGCATCCTAATAGCGCGAAGAGCACCCAGGGCGCATTCATAGCGCCGATATAGATGTACAATTCGCTCCTGGTGATGAGACGATGCCGGCCGGCCAAGAAGAAGCTGATCCAATAGACCGACGTGACGTAGGCCCACTGCCAGGAGAGCACGAGCCCGAGTATGCCAGCCAGGACAGCCGGCATGAAATCGATGGTAAAAGCCGCGTAGAGAAACACGGTCGGTAGCGGCGTAAAGAATCCGTTTGCCACGTCTACGTTGAAGCCCAATGTACGGCGGTCCGAGAAGGATTCGTCGATTTGGGAGTACGTAGCCCAGACATCCGCCCATACGACCGGGTTCAATATCCGCCTCAGCGGTACCCTGGTTAAAAGAAACTCAACAGCCGGCGTCCGGCCGGTTTCGCGTTTCCGAGTGCGCCAATACTCGGTGCGCGTCTCGACATAATCCCGTTTGAGGAAAAGACACACTTCCCAATAGCACACCACCAGGTTGGTCGAGAAAAAAAGACTCAGCAGCCCGTGGATGGCGTTGAAATCCCCTGAGATATAGATTCGGGTACCGATTCCGAGCAGTGCCAGCAGCATGACCGCCAGCGCTGCGAACAGTCCGGGTGCCATCTCAACACTCCTTCTGCTTCTGCTGTGCGCGCCTGATCATTGCCTCTACCGGGCCAACCTGACTTTGCGAACTTCGTTCATGGTTGATCTTTATGGACAGACATTCCCCTAAGCGTGCCGATAATTCAAGTTAAAGCGCCGGCTTAACGTTGTACAAGTTCCTTTCATCGACTTATTTTACCTTTTCATTCCTCAGGTCCGGACAATGCTTCGACGCCGGTAAGACCCGCACTGATCGTCTGATTACAGGAGGACTTCGATGCTGATCGTCGATTCTCACCTCGATATCGCCTTCAACGCCCTAGAATGGGACCGGGACCTGTTCCAGCCCATCGCCAGGATCCGCGAAGCCGAGGCCGGCATGGGTCAGAAAGGACGCGGTCTGGGCGTAGTGAATTTCGAGGAACTGCGGCGCGGCGGGATCGGACTCATATTCGTCACGGTGAACTGCCGGATCGCTTCGATGGGGAAGCGTTTTGTCGGGGTGCGCACCCAGGACATCGCCTACGCCAAGTGCATGGGAGAACTGGCGTATTATCGCCTGATGGAATCTAAGGGTGCCTTTCGGCAGGTGCGTAACCGAACCGAACTCGACGCCCACTTGGCCGAGTGGGAAGCCGATCCCGAGACGACTCCGCTCGGGTTTGTCCTCAGCATGGAAGGGGCGGACGGCATCGTGGCGCCGGAGCAGGTGTCTGAGTGGTGGGATGAAGGGCTGAGAGTAGTCAGCCTGTGCCACTACGGGGTCAGCTCCTACGCCCATGGGACCCAGGCCCCCGGAGGCCTGACTGACAGGGGCCGCCCCATGCTCGAAGCCCTGGAAGCAGCCGGGGTGATCCTCGACGTGAGCCACCTGGCCGAGCAGGCGTTCTGGGAATCGATGGACGTCTTCAACGGCCCCGTGCTGGCCACCCACAACTGTTGCCGGGCGCTGTGCGACCACGATCGGCAGCTCGACGATCGACAGATCAAGGCCCTGGCCGAGCGCGGAGGCGTCATCGGCACGGCGATGGATATCTGGATGATCTCCCCCCTGTGGGACCCGGTCGCGATGGACAACAAGGCCATCACCTTTGAAACCGTGGTGGACCACATCGACCATGTCTGCCAGTTGACTGGGAGTGCGCGCCACGCCGCCATCGGGACCGACCTGGACGGCGGCTACGGCAAGGAACAAAGTCCCGCCGATATGGAGACCATCGCCGATCTTCGGAAAATACCCGCCATCCTCGAACGTCGCGGCTATTCATAGACCGACATTGCGGACATAATGCATGGCAATTGGGTACGGACGTTGCGCGCGGCGTGGAGTTGATTTAAACGGAATCGTACATTGATCTATGGCGGTTCCTGCTTCGCGCATCGGGGACGAAGTTGCCGAGTGGTCCCACATATGCCACGCAGCCAATACATGCAGTCGAATGAATCCGGAGGCCCGACTGATGCCTGAAACACCCGTGTTCCAACGACACACGATCTACGAAGGAACGCCCGCCGAACGCATGTCGTGCATCGTGGGCGACCTCGACAACGATGGCGTTCCCGAGTTCATCATCCCCACCCGCAATCCGGATGAACTCGTCTGGTTCGGGAGAACGGGCCAGGGCGAATGGGAACCGCACCTGATGGACGATACTTTTCCAAGCATCAGCGTTGGCGCCGCCATGGTGGACCTGACCGGTAGCGGCAAGCTCGATTTGATTTCCGGCACCAGTGACCGCGGTAATTTCATCTACTGGTGGGAATGCCCCGACGATCCCACCCAGCGGTGGACGCGGCGCGTGGTCTTCGAGCTTCCCCACAACCGGATCCACGACATGATCCTGGCGGACATCGACGGGGACGGAAGACAGGAATTATACGTCTGGAACCCGGACGAGGAATTGATTCTTACGGTCCCGGTGCCCGACGATCCATACGTGACCCCCTGGCCCGGCGTCCGCAAGATAGACACCGGTGTAAACGAACAGGCGCTCGACGTTGCCGACGTCGACGGGGACGGACGGCTCGAGCTCATCGCCGGGACTTCCTGGTACCGCCTGCTGGAGAACGGCGAATGGGAAAGACATGTTTTCGCCGAGGGCTATGGCGGCGTACGGGTTGGAGCCGCAGACTTCGACGGGGACGGCCGTATCGAGATCGCCCTCTGCGAGGTGGCCCTCGACATCGGCCAGACCTATGGCCGACTCGCGATATTCAGACCGGGGGCGGACGTGGAGAAACCATGGGAAGCCAAAATCCTGCACGACCGGTTGCTCGATGCGCACACGCTCCAGGTGGCGGACTTCGACGGCGACGGACGGCCCGACATCTACGTGGGAGAGATGGGCCGTGGGGACTGGACTCTTCCGCATCCACCCCAGCAGATACTCTTCCTGAGCCGTGGGGACCGGATGGAGCAGCACGTCATCGATACGGGGATCGGAACGCACGAGGCCCAGGTCATCGAACTGGACGGGAAGGTCGGCATCATCAGCAAGCCCTACCGCTGGCTCCAGGACACCGCGCCGAGACCGCAGTTGGTGGACAACCTCTACCTGTACCTGCCGGAATAACGTCGCGGTAATCTCCAATCATTCGACTCCTGACGAACATAACACGCATTTTACATCCTGTGGCAATGACATGACCAGCATCCGACACGACAGGCCATCCTGGGCGGGCAGGGTTCCGCGCCACAAGATTGCCGAGTTGTACAGGAAGGACGCGCTCGGAATTTGTGACGAAGAGTTGATCGACGAAGTGGGAATAGGCCTGCTTGTGAGAATCAGGGAGATATTCCGGGCGAGGGAAGCGAACAGTGGTCTCGCAAGATGTCCGCTTTGCAGGCGTGGGATCGCGCACGACTTCGACCCGGCATTCCTGCTGCGATGTGAAACCTGCAACTGGGAACTGGCGTGGTCGGAATTCCAGAAGTCGTTTCAGGGCAAACACCTCATCGCATCCGGCATGACCGCTTTCCTGAAGGAATACCTGGAGAAATACCAGGTCGCGAAGTCACCCCAGAATAAGATGATCCTGATCGACACGCTGATTCATAGATACCACTGGGAACTCGAAGGCGGGTTGACCGGGCCGGGCGCCCGTGATCTAATCGGCGGGAAACCGCAGGATGTTATCGATTTCCTGAACGAACTGAGCTATGGGACCAAAAGCAATCCGGATATCCTGGCTACCCGCCAGGAGTGGCTGGATAAAGTGCGGGCAAGCCGAGCACAGCATGCGGAAGCGGCCCAGGAGCGACAGCGAAAGGCTGAGGACAAGAGACAAAAGGCGGAAGAGAAAACGAGGCGGGGAATATTGAAGAAGCAAGCGCGCGAGACTGGGCTTGCAGGTCAGGATCAGGAAGGAGCGATCCATGACTGAGAGCGCCCGCGACTGCGTCTTCTGTCGCATAATCCAGGGCGAACTGGACTCTGCGATCATTTACGAGGATGACTCTACCCTGGCATTCCTCAATCTGCGCCAGAGCAACGAAGGACATGTCCTGGTGGTCCCCAAACGCCATTTCGAACAGATCTACGACCTTGACGAGGACACGGCCTGCGCGCTCGCCGGCACGGTCTGTAAAGTGTCCCGAGCAGTGCGTAGAGTATACGCACCGGAAGGGTTATCGATCTGGCAATCCAATGGTCCGGCGGCGTTTCAGGAAGTGCCGCATGTCCACTGGCATGTCTTCCCACGGTACACTGACGATGGGCTCTTGGTCGTATATCCCAGGGATATCGCTGACCGTGCACGTCTGATAAAGTCGGTGGACTCCCTAAAGACGATTGCAGGACCCTTGATAGAGGCGCTTGAGGAAGACATCGAATAGGAGTATCCGCATCAGAACGGTGCCAGTTCGAACGGCATCTGAGGGACCACCTGGTAAATACCTATGCCGTACGCATCCATTAACGGATTCAAGATGTTCTACGAAGTTCAAGGGGAAGGCGAGACCGTCGTATTCATACACGGCGGATTCCCTTCCTTAGATATGCACCTCCGCGCACAATCGATTGGCAAGTGGACCTGGGAGATGGATTTCACTTCGAGTCACCGTTTCATGACGTACGATCGCCGAGGCTGCTGGCGGTCCTCTTGTCCTGAAGGTGGGTATGACCTTGAGAATCAAGTACGGGACCTGAATGAGTTGCTGGAACTTCTTGAAGTGGAAGAAGCGCATGTGATCGGTTCGTCTGCGGGTGGTCCCATCGCAATGCTGTTCGCGTCCATCTACCCGAATAGAGTCAATACGCTTGTACTGGCTGGTACCGCTGCAGATCTCTGGCCGAAGTACGACCCGGTTACCCGTATCGTAGAAGAACAGTTTGAATGCCTGAAAAAACAAGGCGCGAACGTAATCTGGAAGAACCGGCCGTCTGGAGTTGAGCTTTCATTTGACGTACTGTGGGAACGGGAGGAGATGAAGGAGCGGGGAGTTCTGGCAGAATACGAAGATCGCATAGCGCAGTCTCTGAAGAAGTGCAGTGTGCAAGACCGTGTGCAATGGTACGAAATCCAGCTTCGGGCCATCGGTGCTTACCTTGACAGGGATCTGACGAAGGAATGTGCTCGGATATCGGTTCCCACCCTTGTGGTTCACGGAGCGAATGACAGAGAAGTGCCCGTAGATTGGGGCCGAGATCTCTCCACGAAGATTCCAGGCGCCACATTCAGGATGTATAAGAGTGAATCACACG
The DNA here is from genome assembly GCA_951812955.1 of uncultured Gemmatimonadota bacterium. Classification (GTDB taxonomy): domain Bacteria; phylum JAAXHH01; class JAAXHH01; order JAAXHH01; family JAAXHH01; genus JAAXHH01. Next base: position 1,847,327 of record OX638340.1, read on the forward strand.
GCCTCGTCCACCGGTATGGCGTCGTTCGGCAGGATCTCATCGCGTTTTACGACCAGAATGGAACCACCTCATGAAAATCACCGAGATCGAGGTACACGAAATCACCCTCGAATACGAGGACTGGATCGCGTACCAGCTGAACCATTTCTACGGACCGGCAAAGCGGACCGTCTACGTCGCCCACACCGACGACGGGCTCATCGGCCTGGGCGAAGGGCACGATACGGAGCCGGAAGAAGTGATCGACCAGTACGTGGGCACGAACCCCTTCGAATGGATTGGAGACGAAACCTCCCTCGCGCTGGGCACGGCGATGTACGACCTGATGGGCAAGGCAGCAGGCGTACCGGTGTACAAGCTTTTCGGACAGAAGGTCCGTTCCTGGGTGCCGGTGGGAAGCTGGACAGTATCTACGCATCCGGACCGCATGGCCGAAGCGGTGCGTAAATACGCAGCCCAGGGCTACACCTGGATGAAATACCACCTTTCGCCCTTCGAGAATGTCATCGACCAGACCGAGGCGATGCAGGAGGTGGCGCCTGAAGGTTTCCGGATCCACTACGACTTCACAATGCACGGCACCGACGACCACATGCCCGAACTCCTGGACAAACTGGAGCAATTCCCGGTAGCGGGATGCTTCGAGGATCCGCTACCTCCGGGCGATATCCAGGGTTACATCGAATTGCGGAAGCGGTCCCGGTTGCCCGTCGTGCTGCACCATTTTCCAACGAATGCGACGTACGAAGTGTTCATGAAGCCCGCCGATGCGTACATGCTGGGACATCAACTGATCGGGGAATCGGTACGGCGAGCCGGCCTGTTCGCCGCGGACAACAGCCCCTTCATGCTCCAGAACGTGGGCGGGAACATCACCCGGGCCATGACCTCCCACATGATGGCGGCCTTCCCCTCGGCGAACTTCCACTTCGTCAGCACGACGGAGACCTGGAAATCCGACGTGGTCGAGGAACGGTTGGAACCGGTCAACGGTTTCGTGCGGGTACCGGAAGCGCCGGGGTTGGGCGTCACGCTGGATCGGGATGAACTGGAACAGCTGAAACAAATCGAAGTGCCTCGCCAGGAGAAATGGATCATCAGGTCGCGATTCGAGAACGGCGCACGCATGTACAACATCGCCGATCCGGAGGATTCCATTTTCATGGTGCGGCCGGACCGGCGGCGCGGGATGGTGCCCATGCGATACGACGCACCGATCACCACCGACTACTGGGACGACAACGGCACGGAGGCATACCGGGAGATGTTCGCCCGGATCGAACGGGAAGGCGTCGTGCTCGAGAGATGATATAAGACCTCACGCGGTGATGGGAAGGCCGCACGCCGGAAACGCCAGTCGGGTCGACTTTACGACATAAAGCACGCCGGAAACGCCAGTCGGGTCGGCCTGACATTCTAATGTACAATTGTACATTAGCCAGTTGGCCGCGACGTTGATTGACTGATACAACCCAAAGTGAGATGGCCACTCGGCCACCGAGGTAGCCATGCAGAAACCGAAACTGATCCACTACAACGACGCCCGGCACTACAGTATTTACCGGTACGAACCGCCCATGAGCTTGCATCAGTGGCGTCAGCCCGTGGACGAGATCCTGGGGACCGACGTGGATACCCTGGTCTATGGCCTGGGATCGGGCGAGACCTTTCTGCACGGTACGCAGGCGGGGCTGAAGTGGGGCGAGGACGTCGAAAAGCACAACATGAGCATGATGTGGTGGACTGCGACGGAGAATTTGAACCTGGCACTCGAAGCGGGGATCGATCCGCTCGCTGTGGCGGTGGAGAGAGCGCACGAAAAAGGACGGCGCATCCTGGGAAGCCTGCGGATGACAGAACCCACCTCTCCGGACGACGACAATCCCTACATGCTGGGCCGCCTCAAGCGCGAACATCCGGAAGTCATGATCGGCGGGAACCATCCCGACTACCCCCGAGCTGCTGGATGCGCGGATTACACCCACGAGAGCGTGCGCTCGGAGCGGCTAAGCGTCATCGAGGAGGTGTGCGGCCGGTACGGAATGGATGGGTTGGAATTTGATCCCTATGTGGGCGTGTTCTTTAATCCCACCGAAGCCCGGGAGAAAACGCCCGTACTCACGGAGTTCGTCAGGGAAGTGCGCAGGCTGCTCGATCGTGTCGGCGCTGCCCGCGGTCAATCGCTGTGTCTGGCCGTGAGAGTGCGTAGTACCGAGGAGGCGAATCTCGCGTTGGGCATGGACGTGCGCGGGTGGCTGAACGAGGGTCTGTTGGATATCGTCGCCCTGTGGACCGAAAGTTTCCTCTTCGACCAAGAGATGCCGATTGGTTGGCTGGTCGAAGCGGCGTCCGGCTCGCAGACGCCGGTCTACCCCATGCTGGGACGAACACCGTACGACGACCGCCACCACCTGCCAACGATCGAGATGTACCGGGCCGCGGCGGCAAACTACAGCGCCATGGGGACGGACGGGCTGTACCTGCTGGACCTGCCCTGGCCGCACACGGAACGCGAATACCAGATCTTCCGCGAGATGAGCGACCCGGACATCCATCTCAGGAAGAAGAAGCATTACTTTCCTGCGCAAAGGGAACCGAACGCCGAGCCTCACTCTCCGGAGCGGAATCTCCCTATGGATCTGGAGGAAGGAGCGCCCGTCCAGGTGCCGTTCCTGGTTGGCGACGATTTGGACGCTGCCCGGGACGACGGCGAACTCAAGGCGGCAAGGCTTGGGGTACGCATCCTGAGGACCTGCCCCGAAGACCTGTACATGTTCCGGTTCAACGATGCGGTGATCGGACCAGCGGAGATCACCCACATCTATGGCGGTGTGGTGTCATATACAGCCCACAGATCCGGTCTCCCGGAACGCATCGACACCCACTACTGGTTCGACTTCGATCTTCCCATCGAACTGGTCCGGGAGGGCCAGAACGAGTTGGAAGTCGTCCTCGAACAACGCCATGCGCCTTTAGGCAAGGACCGCGAACTACAACAGGTCGAGTTGATCGTGGAATACAGGGAGCCCCATGTACCGGTGGGCGGGCAGATGTGATCGAAGGACCGGGGTGCTTGATTTGCATGGCCGGACGCCATAAACACATTAATTAAATCGAAACTGCGATTTGGTTTCAAATCTATCAAGTAGTTATCAGCAGGGATCGACGCCATGAAGCTTTGCACAGTACAACCTCACATGTCGGACTCGATTTCCGAGAACGTGATTGAAATCACCAGGTGGGTTCAAAGGGCCGCCGGTGAAGGCGCAGATGTGGTGCTGTTTCCTGAAATGATGCTGACTGGTTACGACCATCAACTACATGATCTGTTTAAGGATACCCGTTGGCATAGGCAGGTTGATGAAGCGCTGTCTGAACTAAGTGACGTGGTCGACGCATCTGGAACTAGCGCATTCGTAGGAATGCCATATCCTTATGGCGGTGGTCATCTCAACGCGCTTGTACTGCTTCAACCGGAAAGCGACGCTGTTCTCGCTGGTGCCAGGTCCCATTTGCCGGTGGGGGATAGAAACCGATGGGGATTCGTAGAACCTGAAAACCGCGTTCCCACGGACTTCCATGGCATTTCATTCGGATCGATATTCTGCGCCGAAGCGCATCATCTCGACTACACACAGGGAAAGGGTCTGGAGAAAAGCGATGTAATACTCTGGCCCGGCGTTGTCGGGAGCGATCATAACGAAAAGAGTGAGGTCACCACGGATTGGAACGTTGAGCTGGCAAGGAAAATCGCCATTTTCTACAATGTCCCAGTGCTCCAGTCAAACTATCTTACCTATGCCACTGACATTTCCACCCAGTCAATGCTGGAAAGTAACCGAATGCTGGGTGGCTCCATTGCCTGTGATGCATCTGGACAGGTTCTCGATCAAGCCTCTCGGAAAGACGAAGAAATACGGTGGTTCGAGTTGAGTCGTGTAAACGGAACTGTCAAAGTAACCGCATTGGATACGACGCATCAGGCCGAATGTTCTGGTGAGGCCCGTTCAATTGAATAGTGTTTCCGACTTCGACGAATTGTGGGACTACAACGATCTGGTGAAGACCGAAAAGGACTTCCGTGAACTGCTGCCCGAATCACGGGCCTCCGGAGACCCCGAATACCACACCCAACTTCTCACCCAAATTGCGCGCACCCACAGCCTTCGACGGCAATTCGACGAAGCTCACAGCATCCTAGATGATGCCGAGGCGCTGCTCAGCGACAAGATCCCGGTCGCGCGTGTCCGATACCTCCTCGAGCGCGGCCGCACCTTCAATTCAGCGGGCGAAATTGATGCTGCCCGTCCGCTCTTCGAGGAAGCCTGTGATCTGGCGCGCGGGATCGGTGCGGACTACCACGCCGTGGACGCGGCGCACATGATTGGGATCTGCGAGACAGGCGATAAAGCACTGCGGTGGAACGAAACTGCGATGGATATGGCGGAAGCTTCCCCCGATGCCCGCGCGAAGGAATGGCTCGGTGCGCTCTACAACAACACGGGGTGGACGTACCACGACGCGGGGGAGTACCATTGTGCGCTGGAACGCTTCGAAAAAGGCCTGGCGTGGCGCGTCGAACGGAACGATCCTGTTACCATACGGATCGCAAAATGGTCCGTTGCCAGGGCATTGCGCTCACTGGGTCGTGCAGTCGAGGCCCTGGATATGCAACGGTCTCTGCTCGCGGAGCACGAATCGGAGGGCACGAAGGACGGCTACGTTTACGAAGAACTCGCCGAGTGCCTTCTAATCCTTGGAAAGGCAGACGATGCGCGGCCTTTCTTCAACCTCGCGTACCATGAATTGTCGAAGGACGCCTGGCTGAAGGAAAATGAAAGGGGTCGTCTCGACCGGCTTCAGCGGTTTGGTAAACTGTAGTCAGCGTTAGTCAGCTTGAGTCAGCGTTAGTCGGCGTGAGACAGCTCGAGTCAACGTGGCACATTTCTCGGGGTTTCAGCAGCAAAGATGGTGTTTTTTGTGAATCCGTTTGTGCATCCTATATTGTATAAAACGTAACTAAAAACCAACCATTTACCATCACCCCACCTAAGGCGCGTATGTTCCAGAATTACTTCGTCGTGGCCATACGCAATCTCCTCCGGCATCCCGCCTACTCGTTAATCAACATCGCCGGCCTCGCCATCGGTTTGACCGCGTGCATCCTGATCCTGTTGTACGTCCAGGACGAGCTCAGCTACGATCGTCATCACGAGAAAGCCAATCGCATTTACCGGATCGTCGATGATATTGAAAGCGGTGGGCAGACCATAGAGACTGCGGGTACGCCCCCTGGATGGGCTGCCGCGCTGAAGCGGGACTACCCGGAAGTCGAGCAGTTCGTCCGCATGAGGGGCACGATGTCCGCATGGCTGATTACCCATGGTGAATCCCGGTTTTACGAAAAGAAAGTCATCTGGGCGGAGCCAACCCTGTTCGAGTTGTTTTCTATCCCTCTGGTTTCCGGCAATCCCCGGACCGCACTGAGAGATCCAAAATCGATGGTGGTTTCGGAGGAAATGGCGTTCAAGTACTTCGGCGAGGAAGAAGCATTGGGAAAGATCATCAACGTGGATCAAAGCTGGGACTTCGTCGTGACCGGCGTCATGCGGAACATGCCCGCCAATTCCCACATGCGTGCGGACATGTTCGCTTCCTTCAGAGAATTCAGAGCCATGGGTCTGGATCAGGACTGGGAAAACCATGACAACAACTACACCTATCTTCTGTTGCGTGAAGGCGCCTCTCCCGAAGCACTCGAAGCGCGGTTGCCGTCCTTCCTGGAACGCTACGCTGGGGACATGTACAGCGAAGCGGGCGTCACCTTGAACCCGTCGCTGCAATCTCTGGTAGATATCCATCTGCATTCGCACCGGGAGAGCGAACTCGAGCCCAATGGAGATATCCGTTACGTGGCGCTCTTCATGATCATCTCGTTCCTGATTCCGCTGATCGCGTGCATCAACTTCGTCAACATGGCTACGGCACGGGCGGCCATGCGCGCAAGGGAAGTAGGCGTACGCAAGGTGATGGGCGCAGATCGACCCCAGTTGATCAGGCAATTCCTGGGAGAAGCAGTCTTGATCGCGGCATTCGCCATGATCCTTGCGGTGGTCCTGGTACATCTCGCCCTGCCTTCTGTCAATGCGCTCGCGGGCAAGCAACTGGCGTTCCCCCTGTCGAATGGCTTTGTATTGGCCGTATTGGCCGGTGGCACATTGGCCACAGGATTAGCCGCTGGCTGCTATCCGGCATTCTATCTGTCGCGTTTCCTGCCTACCGAAGTTTTGAAGGGCAACCCAATATCGGGAACACAAGGATTGGGGTTGCGCAAAGTGCTGGTCGTTACTCAGTTCGCCATGTCCATATTCCTGCTCGTCAGCACGGCCATCATCTTCGACCAACTCGAGTACATCCAGACCAAACGCCTCGGATTCGATAAGGAACAGGTAATGGTCGTGCCCATAACGGGATTCCTGCAGCGGCAGAATACGCCCGTACTGAAAGATCGATTGTCCCAGTTACCGGGCGTTATGAGCATGGCGACGTCAACCGCCGTACCGGGCATGCGGGTGTTACCGATTATGCCGGTCCGTCCGGAGGGGATGCGGCCCGAGGATCACCTGATGATGGCCACACTGCAGGTGGACGATCATTTCCTGGACGTCATGGAGATCGGACTGGTGACCGGGCGGAACTTTTCAACAGACTGGGGAACGGATTCGACCACGGGGTTCCTGCTGAACGAGACTGCAGTGCGGTACCTGGGGTGGGGAGCGCCTGCCGACGCGATTGGCAAGCGATTCGAGTGGATCCCATTCGGCGGGAAGAAAGGGGACGTAATCGGTGTGGTAGAGGATTTTCACCTGCGAACGATTCACGAGGAGATCGAACCGGTCGTTATACTAACGAGTTCGTACCAGGAATATGTCCTTATCCGTATCGCACCGGACGGGATCCCCGAGACCGTCTCGCGCATTGAGAAAGTATGGCGGGACGTCGATCCCAGGTACCCGCTTGAATACACGTTCCTGGAAGAGGATTTTGACCGGCTGTACCGTGCCGACCGCCAGCTTGGCGAGGTCTTCGCGTCCTTTGCGTTTCTCGCGGTCTTCGTGGCCTGCCTGGGCCTCCTGGGGCTGTCTTCGTTCTCGATACAGCAGCGTACGAAAGAGATCGGCATTCGCAAGGTACTCGGCTCTACGGTTTCAGGAATCGTGGTATTGCTGTCCAGGGATTTCATGAAGTACGTCCTGCTGGCCAATGTCATCGCCTGGCCGCTGGCGTACTACGCCATGACGATTTGGCTACAAAATTACGCCTATTCATCGGAGATCAGGTTGGCGTGGTTTGTCTCGGGCGGCGTCACCGCGCTGGTCATCGCCTGGCTGACGATCGGCGCCCACGCGATGGCCGCTTCGCGGCGAAATCCGGTTAACGCCTTGAGGCAGGGGTGACAGAGTGGTTGCGGCACTGGTTCGCATGGTAGACTATGGATGCTCGATTGCCGTGCAAATCGACATAGTCTAAGTGCAACGGAGTGGGGCATGAATTGCCAATTGCCAAGTCCCGAATGGCTCTGTCAGAAGTACGGGATTGAGTTTATGGAACAGCCATGTTGACCGCCCATCAGAGATCCGAATTCGATGAGCATGGCTGGGTTCGCGTGCCCGGCATGATTCCGATCGAGGACGTCCGGCAGGTGCTGGATCGCATCTGGGACGATCTGGAGCAAAGGTGCGGGATCCCGCGCGATGATCCTGAGACCTGGCCTGTGACCAGGCCCAAGGGGTTCAATACGTTAATGCGGTCCGGAGCCTTCGAACCCACGTGCAGCCAAGCCGTGCAGGATGCGATTGACGATCTCCTGGGACCTGGCCAATGGGAGAAACCATCCCCCTGGGGAGCACTCCTCCTTACCTTTCCTTCTAGCGAGCCGTGGGTTCTGCCCAATCATTCATGGCACATGGACCTGCTCAAAGCCGTGCATGACGGGGCCGAAACAACCCCGGGCGTACAGGTCTTCGCGATGCTGGAACCGCTGACCGCACAGGGCGGTGCAACGATTGGCCTTGCCGGGTCCCATCGGCTCGTTCGCCACCTTGCTCGGCAACCGGAGCTAATCGGTGAGGGCCGGTCTAAAGATATCAGTAAAGCAGTCAGGAGAGCGGCGCCAAATCTACGAGATCTGTGGTCCCGCGACCCTGGCGGTGACCGCGAGGAGCGTTACCTTATGAAACCAGTCGATGTTTTCGGCATCCCGGTGCAGGCCGTCGAATTCACCGGCGATCCAGGCGATGTGATCTTTATGCATCCGTGGATTTTGCATACAGCTTCTGCCAACTGCGGAAAGCGGCCTCGCATCGTGATTACAGAACGCAATTACAGAATCGAAAGAGAAGAGGCATAGGTGTTCCAGAACTACCTCAGTGTAGCCTTACGCAACCTCCGCAGGCATCCCGCCTACTCGCTCATCAACATCGCAGGGCTTGCAATCGGCATGGCCACCTGCGTCCTGATCCTCCTGTATATCCAGGATGAGCTCAGCTACGACCGATATCATCCTCATGCCGACCGCGTATACCGGATCGTCGACGACATCGAAAGCGGGGGACAGACCGTCCAGACCGCCGGGACTCCCACTGCCTGGGGACCTGCCCTGAAGCGCGACTTCCCCGAGATCGAGCTCGTTGTCCGGTTGAGAGGTACAGAATCCGCGTGGCTGGTCGATCTCGGCAACACAATCTACTATGAACGCAAAGTCATCTGGGCGGGATCGGACCTGTTCAGGATGTTCAGTTTTCCACTGGTCGCGGGCGACCCGGGCACCGCGCTGGCAGAACCGTATTCGATGGTGATCACCGAGGAATTGGCAGACAAGTATTTCGGCGCCGAAGAAGCCATTGGCAAAGCAGTCAATCTCGACAATCGCTGGGACTTCACGGTGACGGGCGTCATGAAGAACATTCCTACCAATTCTCACATGCGTCCAGACATGTTCGTATCCTATAGCACAATGATTGCGATACAGGCCTCCTGGGACCTGGAAGACTGGGAGTACCACCGAAACCTGTACACCTACATCCGGCTCCGCGAGCATGTGTCACCGGATGATCTGGAAGCGAAATTGCCGGCATTTCTGGAACGTCACGCGGGTGACCAGTACCGGGAGGCGGGCATCAGCCTGCGGCCGTCGCTCCAGCCCCTGGTGGACATCCACCTCTATTCTAACCGGGAGAGTGAGCACGAACCCAACGGCGATATCCGGTACGTGGCCCTCTTCATGGCCATCGCGTTCCTGATCCTTATTATCGCATGCATCAATTTCATCAACCTGGCCACGGCCCGTTCCGAGATGCGCGCCAGGGAAGTCGGTGTGAGAAAGGTACTGGGCGCGAATCGGATCCAGTTGATCCGCCAGTTCCTGGGAGAATCGGTCCTCATGGCAGGTCTCGCCGCGATCGTTGCGGTAATACTGGTCCATCTCGCCTTGCCTGCCGTGAACGATATCGCGGGGAAACAACTCGCGCTGCCGCTTGCTGACTGGACCGTGCTGGCCGCGCTGGCCCTCGGTACGACCTTGATCGGATTAACCGCCGGCAGTTATCCCGCGGCATACCTGTCGGGATTTCTTCCCGCCGTAGTAATGAAAGGCAACCCGGAGACGGGAAAGAAAGGCCTGGGGATGCGGCAGGCACTGGTGGTGATACAGTTCTCCATGTCCATCTTCCTGCTGGTCAGTACGGCCATCATCCATGATCAGCTCGATTACATCCAGACCAAGCGGCTGGGTTTCAACAAAGAGCACGTTATGGTCGTCCCCATAACAGGTTCCCCGCAACTGCCAAATACGCCTGTCCTGAAGCAGCGCCTGTCGGAATTGCCCGGTGTCGTGGGTATCGCAACGACCACCGGCGTGCCAGGCATGCGGGTTATGCCTATCCTGGAGGTACGTCCCGAAGGAATGCGGCCTGAGGATCACCTGATGATGGCCACGCTGCACGTGGACGAGCACTTCCTGGACGTCATGAACATCGATCTCGTCGCTGGCCGGAACTTTTCATCGGACTGGGGTACGGATACGACCAGGGGGATCCTGATGAACGAGACGGCCGTCCGGTACCTGGACTGGGGAGCGCCCGACGACGCCATCGGCAGGCAAATCGAGCGGCTCAACTACAACAGGACGAAAGGCCGTGTGATCGGCGTGGTTCGGGATTTCCACCTGCGGACCATACACGAAGAGATCGAACCCGCATTGATCATGACCAGCACCTATCACATTTTCGTCCTGATTCGAATCCAGCCCGAGGGAATCTCTGACACCATTGCACACATCGAGGAAATATGGAGGGATGTGGATCCCAGGTTTCCGCTGGATTATACCTTCCTGGACGAGGATTTCGACGCGCTGTACCGGACCGACCAGCAGCTTGGCGAGATCTTCGCGGTCTTCGCGTTTCTCGCGATCTTCGTGGCCTGCCTTGGACTCCTGGGTCTGGCTTCCTTTTCCATCCAGCAACGCACCCGCGAGATCGGAATCCGCAAAGTAGTCGGTTCATCGGTTTCCAGTATCGTGTTGCTCCTGTCGAAGGATTTTATGAAGTACGTGCTCCTGGCGAACCTGATCGCCTGGCCGCTGACCTACTTCGTCATGAACAACTGGCTGCAGAACTACGCCTACGCCGCGGAACTTCGATTCGAGTGGTTTATGGCCGGCGGTGTTTTTGCCCTGGTCATTGCCTGGTTGACGATCGGTGCGCATGCCCTCGCTGCGTCGCGTAGGAATCCGGTGAACGCGTTGCGGCAGGGGTGATTTCGAGGTTGGAGGATTAAACGGCTGGAGATCGATTGGGAAATGTCCGATTACCAGAACGCGAAACTGATCGTCTTATCCATCCTGGAGATTTCAAAGGACGCGATCCACATTCATATAGGATTGATCGTGTTTTTTGCAGCGGTGGTCCTATGGAAAAAAGGCTCGGTTGAAGGTCGTTGTCTGATCCCGGTCGTAATTGTTGCATCCTTGATGGAAATGCTCGATCTACGAGATCTCTATATCCAATCTGGCTCTTTACACATCGCTGCCCTTACAGCAAGTGTACACGATTTACTCAATACATTATTCTGGCCGGTGGTCATCGTAGCACTTGCCTGGATGAGTAATCTGAATGATCACCGTACAGGCAGGAAACGCTTTGGAGCATAGTTGTGGATTGGGTACGTGATTTCTATTCCAGGCAACACATCGCGCTTGCTCATGCGTAGTTCGTCTCAAAAAGGGCACGCAATCCAGTCATTGAGCATGTAGTGCATCCGCTCAGTATCCAAAGTAAGTCCTTCCCACCACGATTACCCCCAATCAAAGGCGCAAATGGTTTTCCATTACCTCAGAATCGCCCTACGTAACATGATCCGGCAGCCTGGCTACGCCGGCATCAACATCCTCGGACTGGCGATCGGCATCACCTGCTGTATGCTGATTTTGCTGTATATCCGGAACGAACTGAGCTACGACCGTTTCCATGATCATGCCGATCGGATCTACCGTGTAGTAAACGGCAATTCCGCCCGCACGCCACCCGCAGTGGGACCGGCGTTCAAAGAACTGTTCCTGGAGGTAGAGGAATATGCCCGGATGCGGGGCACAGCCAATATCTGGATGATGGCCTATGGGGACAATGCCTTCTTTGAAAGCGATGTCTTCAGGGCAAGCAGAGGCGTTTTCAAGGTCTTTTCTTTTCCGCTTGTACGGGGAAATCCACAAACCGCACTGGACGACTATGCGCATCCGGAACAAACTGTCGTCATCAGCGAAACTATGGCGACTAAACTCTTCGGTGACGAAAATCCCATGGGCAAGCTGATCCGCGCGGACGATGAGGAAGACCTTCGTGTGACCGGTGTGATGAAAGCTGTGCCGTCCAATTCCCACTTCGCCGTCGAATATCTGGTTTGTGAGCGTCTCGATGTTGGAAATCTCAGCGAGCGTTACGCAACGAACTGGTTTGCTGCGGTGCATTTCACCTACGTTCTGCTGTCAGAGGGAACAGACCCCAGTGAATTGGAGAATAAAATCGCCAGATGGGCAGATACCTTTGAACCGCTGATGCGGCTCAAGGCGCGAGGCCTGCCCTTCACTCCCCGGCTACAGCCAATGACCGACATCCATCTGCGGTCGCACCTGGAAGAGGATATGGCAAGCAACAGCGATATCAGCTACATCTACATCTTTTCGGTCGTAGCGTTTTTTGTCGTTCTGATCGCCTGTATCAACTTCATGAATCTGGCCACGGCGCGGGCTACCATCCGGGCTAGAGAAGTGGCCATTCGGAAAACAACAGGCGCTTCGCGGACCGAGTTGATCATACAATACATGGGCGAGTCCATGATGTCGGCCGGGTTGGCCTTTGTAGTTGCCATGGCCCTCTTTATCGCCATCCTGCCCTGGTTCAATACGCTGGTGGGAAAGGCGTTTCAGATCAGTTACCTTGACAGTCCGGAGATGTTGCTCTGGATGATGGGCATAACGTTGTTTGTGGGACTGTTGTCCGGCAGTTATCCTGCGCTGTTTATATCCAGGATTCATCCGGCAGGGATTTTCAGGGGTGAATTGACAAGCGGAACCACGGGTTCCACACTGCGCAAGAGCCTTGTGGTGGCGCAGTTCACGCTATCGATTCTGCTGATTATCAGTACGGCTATTGTGTATCAACAGCTGGATCACATGCAAAGTAAACAACTGGGATTCGATAAGGACCAGGTCGTGGTAATCCCACTTATCGGAGGTGTGGAGCGGGATTTCAATGCCTTCAAGGCCCGGCTTTCCCAGAGTCCACATATTCAGCGTGTTACTCGATCTGTATTGATGCCGGGACGTATGGCCAGTTCCGTTCAAATGCCCGCCTTTGCAACACGTCTGGCAGATCAGCCTGAAGAGAAAATGGTCAGGATTCCCGCCCTGTTTGTTTCTGCCGATTTCGAAGAAACCCTTGGTCTCAGATTGCTTTCCGGACGTCCATTTTCCAGCGAACTGAACGATGATTCGAACAACGCGGTGATCCTTAACCGGGCCGCGGTTGAACGATTGGGGCTGACCACACCGGAGGAAGTCGCAGGACTTCATATACGTTACATAGGGAGCTCTCCAATCAGGATCATAGGCGTCGTAGAGGATTTCCATATGCAGAGCGTTCATAGTGCGGCAGGGCCGGTACAGCTGAGGTTCATGAACCGCGGTGGCGGCGGCCAGGCGGCGATACGATTACAGGCGCAGAATATACCGGATGGGATTGATGCGATTGAAGACACATGGGCTTCGATATTCCCCGACTACCCGTTAGCGTATTCGTTTCTGGATGAAGATTTCGAGCGATTGTACGTGTCGGAACGACAGACCGGCAATCTGCTCGGGGCATTCAGCTTTCTAGCCATCTTCATTGCGTGTCTGGGCCTGTTCGGCCTTGCTGCGTTCACCACCCGTCAGCAAACCAAAGAGGTCGGTATTCACAAAGTAATGGGGGCTTCGGTGACTCGTATCGTCTTTATGCTTTCAAAGGATTTTCTCAAGCTGGTAGCGATTGCCGTACCGGTCGCCTGGGTCCTGGCTTACTGGGCCATGAGCAACTGGCTGCAGAACTTCGCGTATCGGGTCGATATCGGCCCCGCGTGGTTCCTGATCGCCGCTTTCCTGGCACTGGCCATCGCACTGGCTACAGTCAGTTTCAAGGCGGTAACGACTGCGTTGACGAACCCGGTGGAGAGCCTGCGGTCAGAATAGGGAAGGTAGTCTGACAAGGCGGCCTGATAGATGAACATTACTTTTCTCGGAACAGCGGCCGCGCCATCGATGCCGATCCCTTTCTGCGTCTGCGAGGTCTGTTCGGAAGCCAGAAGGGTTGGCGGCAAGAACCTCCGCCGGAGATCGTCGTTGGTAATCAACGATGATCTGCTGGTGGACATCGGTCCGGACATCGCGGCCGCGTCATTCCAACAACAAATCTCGCTCGCCGGCATCGGCATATGCCTTCAAACGCACCCGCACGCGGACCATCTGGATATAGGATTTCTCCTCTCTAGACATACCGAATACGGGACGGAAGTCTCCGGCGACCTGTTGCTTGCTGGCTCAGATGAAACACTGCGCGTGATCGATGATTTTGTGAGTAAACAAAGTGCGTACGGGAGCATTTTCGATTCGGAAACACAGTCTGCGTTGAAGTTGAAACTTCTATCCCTTACGCCTTTTGAAGCATACAGTATAGATGGATACCACATTACCGGATTTCCCGCCAGTCACGGCAACGATCAGGGGTTTCTACTATATTCAATTGTGCAGGGAGACCACGCCGTGTTCTATGGCACCGACACGTCGGTGCTGTCCGAAGAGGTCTGGGAACACCTTCAGCAGGAACGCACCATGTTTGACGTGGTCATACTCGATCACACCTACGGAATCGGTTTTGAATCCAGGCCGGCGGACCATCTGGCGTCGAAGGATGTTGCCGCCCACACGGATCGATTCCGCGAATGCGGATTGCTTAAGGACAACGGCTTGGTGTACGCGACTCACCTGTCTCATGAAGGGAACCTGGTGCACGATGAGTTGGATGAATACGCCAGGAATTTCGGCTATCGAGTGGCCTATGACGGGTTAAGTTTGAAGCTGGATGACTGAGTATCGCGCATCTGCGTTGTTCGCGTAACAACCCGGATAACAAATCGTTACTACCTATGGAAAAGACGATTTGACGTGGAATTGGATATGGTATTCGAGTTGCCGAACCCCGAGTGGCTAAACCGCCAGTATGGTATCTGCTGGGACGGGCAGTACTGCGACATGAGCGGCAACTTTGCCCGTGTAGCCCGGATCGAGTCGAAGGATGACGGCAAATCGCTCGTCCTACGGATCTCCGACCCCGGTCGCATATCAAAAGAACGGCTGAAACGGGTACACTTGTACCAGACCCACGTGAATACGCAGGGTGTACGGACGGTCCTTCCGCTGAAGACCCTGGAAGGTGACACCGTTTCCACGACGGTACAGGGAATGACTATGGAGGTCTTTCCATTCATCAAGGGGAGATCGCCCCAAAGAGGCAATTCCACGGACATTCGTCGGGTCGGTTGCGAATTAGGCAGACTGCACAGTGCCGGAACCGATTTCTCGCAACTGTACGACGAGGAAAGTCTGTTTCAAAACCATCTCGCAGTCAACCAGTTGATGGAAGAAGTCCGGGAGAAACGAGAGTCAACCAAGGATAAGATTTTTCATGAACAGTTCATCGAGTACGTTGAGGAGACGGAACGCTGGATTGAAGCGATCGAAAGCCGGCGCAGCGGACTGGTTGAAACGGGTCTTCATATGGACACCGGCCCACAGAACATGATCATCGACAGTGAAGATGAACTCTGGTTTATTGACTGTGCCCATATGGTTAGAGGAAGGCGTGTGTTCGAGATATGCGTTACCCTGTACTACCTCGACCCCAGTTCTGGTAAACAGTTAGGTGAACCGGCCAGGTATCAACTCGCTGTTGAAAGCGTGGAAGCCGCCTTTCTGGATGGATACACGGATAACTGCGAACCTCCGTGGAGCGACCAGGAATCGGTGGCACTTGGGATCGAACGCATGCTTATGTTCATCCACGGAGTTACCTACTGGACGGAACGGTGGGATGAAGATACGGTCCTGAAAGAGTATGGCCGATGGAAAGAGTACCATACCGCCATGAGAGCAGAACTCAATCACATCGTGTAATACGATTGGAAGATCGATACGATGCAGGCAGGATTCACGCCGTGCGATAGAGAAACAACATTATGACACCCATCAATCCAGACTACGTCCGACTGGTGACATCCGATATCGGCAACTTCTGGCGGGCATACGACCTGTCGGAAGGCAAAACTACAGAAGAAAAGATCGAAATCTACAATACGGAATACCTGGCTAGAGGTAGCATTGGTCTCCGGGATTTTGTAGATGCCAGAATCAAGAGCGCCGAAGAGTTGGTCAAGGCTGTTGAGACTATGCCGAAGTTCTATGCTTCTATCAGAGAAAGTTCGAATCGGGTTCTGGAGATGACAGATCGAATTCGAAGCTATATGCACAACTTCAAGGCCCTTTATGACGATGCGATATTCCCGGACGTGTACTTTCTGATTGGTAGAATGAACAGTGGCGGAACAACCTCGCAGAACGGTCTGCTCATAGGGACTGAGATACTATGTCGAACAGACGATACACCCGAAGACGAACTTCCACAGGTGTATCGGAAACTTATCAAACCAATAAACTACCTGCCCTATGTGGTTATTCACGAACTCATACATCCCCAGCAGAAGTACAATTTCGAAGGCAACAAGCTCCTGGGGGGTTCCATAATGGAAGGAGCGGCCGATTTTCTCGGAGAACTTGCCAGCGGAGGACTATTGAACGAGCATCAGCACGAATATGGACGAGTTCACGAAACCGAGCTATGGGAAGCGTTTTCTGAAGATATGCTTCAGGATGATTGGAGAAAATGGTTCTATAACTACTCTGATAATACAGGCGATAGGCCTCCCGATATGGGATATTACATAGGCTACAAAATATGTGAATCATACTACGAGAAGATGGACGACAAACGGCAGGCCATACGAGACATCCTGGCTGTCAAGGATGCAACAGACGCACTTCGATTCCTGACAGAAAGTGGATACGGTAAATCGGGCCATCCATGACTTCGACTTGCTCCTTGTTTGGCAATGAACGTGCTGCGGAATTGGAAAGGCAACATGAAATTAAAGTCCAATGAGTCTCTCGATCACCTGGTTCTGCAGCTGGAAGAACAGATCCCTCAGATTATGAGGGAAGCCAACGTTCCTGGTCTCTCGATCGCGTTGATACAGAATGTGGAAGCGGTTTGGACACATGGCTTCGGCGTAATGAACACGGAAACGCGTCAACCCGTGAAACCGGAAACCATATTCGAAGGCTGTTCATTGAGCAAACCGATTTTCGCATATGCCGTGCTTAACCTCTGCGAGACGGGGATTCTGGACTTGGACAAGCCATTGTCCCATTACAGTCCTGATCCTTATGCGGCCGATGACCCCAGAGTTCAGATGATTACCATGCGACAAGCTCTTGCCCATACTTCCGGTTTACCAAACTGGCGCCCTGACTGCTGGGATTCAGAAGGATGGAATCCTGAAGGCAAACCTTTGCAAACCTATTTTGAACCCGGCGAACGTTTCAGCTATTCCGGTGAAGGATACATGTACGTGCAGCATGTGGTTGAGCATATTGCGGGTCAATCCGGCGAGTCTTATATGCAAAACGAGTTGTTCAATCCGGCGGGAATGGAGTTCAGCACGTATCTATGTACATCGGATCAAGCCCCTGGTATGGCAACCGGGCATGATGAACACGGGCAACCGGTTAAAAAACAGATGTACAGGTCCATGTGTTCGGCCGCTAGCCTCCATTCGACACCTTCGGACGTAGCTAAGATCTTGTGCGCCTGTATGCGACCCCGAACTGGTGCTTCCTGGCACATCAATGCCGAATTGGCGAAGGAAATGGCCACCGCCCAGGTCCCGGTAAACGATTCTGCTTCGTGGCATGACAATTGGCCGGATGTCCCGGTAAAGGATGATCCCTTTGTTTCGTGGGGACTCGGTTGGGCTACTCAATACCATAATGGGCTAAAAGCTATCTGGCATTGGGGAGACAACGGTCCCTTCAAGGCATTTGCATTAGGGTATCCTGAAGAGGGAACAGGTTTAGTGGCCATGGCCAACGGATCAAATGGTTACAAGCTCTGGTCCGCGTTGTGCAGCATGGCATTGGGCGGAGAGTATCCCTGTATCGACTGGTTGGACCGGGTGGTGTATAGCTGATTGCGGGATACTAGTTCGAGACATTGAAGCCTCCGTTTTTGAGCGTAGTGAATTATGCCGTGCTGTAAAGTGGTCTCCAAATACTGCCTAAATTCAAAGTTGAAACAATGGAAGAATCCCCTGATCGTCCAGTCGCGCTGGTTACAGGCGTGAGCCGAAAAATAGGCATCGGTGCAGCAATCTCTCTGGCCTTAGCCAAAACAGGTTGGGACGTGGCCACTTCTTACTGGCAACCGTACGATGCTTCCATGCCATGGGGTAGCGACGATACCGAAGCCGGAAAAATCACTGATCAGATCCGTGGCTTCTCCGCAAGGACGGTTTCCATTGAAGCCGACCTTTCAGACACCGCGTCACCGAAGCGTATTTTTGATCGTATCGAAAGTTCACTTGGATCAGTAACCGCTCTAGTTATGGCTCATTGTCATTCGGTAGACAGCAGCATTAAGTCCACCACAATCGAGAGTTTCGATTTGCATTTTACTGTAAACGCTCGAGCTACATGGCTGCTGATCCGGGAGTTCGGGAGACGTTACCGAAATGAATATGGGCGGGGCCGTGTTATCTCGATAACCAGCGATCATACTACGCACAACTTGCCTTACGGGGCCAGCAAAGGAGCCATGGATCGGATCGTCCTCGCGGCAGCGCAGGAATTCAGGGAACTGGGAGTCACGGCAAATGTTATCAATCCGGGTGGAACAGACACGGGTTGGATGTCGGATGATCTGAAGGAACGCGTACAAAGTGAGACACCGTTGGGCCGAATCGGCTTGCCTGCAGACTGTGCCTGTCTTGTCAGTTTCCTCTGTTCCGAAGAGGGTGAATGGATCAACGGCCAGTTAATTTACAGCAATGGCGGTGTTCGGTAAGGATATGGTCGTTGAAACAAGCGGCACATGCATTCCGCTTAACAGAAGGGTTTGCGTGGCGGAGATTCACTCTGGGCTCGCAATGCACGAGTTTCCGTAAGAATAAGATCAGTCCGAGAGGCCCAATGTATGAAATGGGACTATTACCGTCCTCATATAGACCGAAGAGTCCCGGGAAACAAAGTTGACCTGACTCCCTTGTGTAACGAATCCGAAGTTCGCAGGAACCTGATCCTGGATCTCGCCCGTCCCTTCCGCAACGTCGATCTGGACAAGGTAGCGAGTCCGGAATCGTTGGGATTCATCCTGGGCAGTGCGGTAGCCCAAAAGCTGAACAGGGGCTTCATTCCATTTCGTAAAGGGGGAGAACTACCCATCCATCGTCAGCACAGGTCGAGGGTCTCTTTTGTAGACTATACCAGTGAGCGGAAATCCCTGGAGGTAAACAAAGACCTTATTCAACCTGAGGAACGCATTCTGATCGTGGATGATGTGATAGATACAGGTGCCCAGGTAACGGCCATGATTAAGTTGATCGAACGTCTACGTGGCGAAGTCGTTGGTGCTTCGGTACTTGTCGCCGACAGGAGCCCGAGAACAGCTCGTCTCATAGACAAGTACAACGTACATGCTATCTATATGCCCATCATCGATTAAATGGGCACTGCGGAGACGGAGACAAGCCCTTCCGGAAAACCATCTGGTCAAAGGCTCGGATGAGATTCAGATTGTTAACGTCGTTTCACTTGCATCAACGCAGAGCAGCATCGAAGGCGTAAAACGGATGTCGCAGGCATCTTTAAACAAAAACATTCCGCAGGTATCTGAAAATGTCCACCGAATCTGATAAACAGCGCGTATACAACGGTGCGTATGGTTTGTGTCGTGACCCATCAGACCGCTTGCTCCTGGTTCGTGTAACAAGCGGATTGGCGGATGCCGGACTATGGACATTGCCTGGCGGTGGTATCGAATGGGGAGAGCACCCGGAAGACGCTTTACTTCGGGAATTGGAAGAAGAGACAGGCATTGTGGATATTGAAAGGTATCGGTTGGCTGCGGTTTATTCCCAGGTGTATGATAATCCGGCATATCGGGCGGACGACTCGGTACATCACATTGGATTGGTCTACGATGTTACGCTCGTAGCGTTCAGCCTCAGGGACGAAAAAGACGGTTCGACTGATCACTGCGAGTGGTTTACCGAAAGTCAGGCTCGACTATTGCCGCTTGGGCAACTGGGTGAATTTGGCGTCGAACTGGCTTGGCCAAAATCATGATACGCTCACAAAACTAGAATGGCGTGAAACAAACAGGTGCGCTAATGACACGAGCTCCGATTAAAGAACCCATCGCATTCGAAGACTTCGAAAAACTCGACATTCGGGCCGGTACGATCACTTCGGTCCGGGAAGTGGCCAATTCGAACAAGCTCATGAAGCTGGTTGTCGACTTCGGTGATCACACCCGTTCAATTCTGGCCGGAATAAAGAAGGAACGTGCAAACCCTCAGGAAATCGAAGGTAAGCAAGCACTCTTTTTGCTGAACCTGGCCGACAGGAAAATGGCAGGCGAGATTTCGCAGGGAATGCTCTTCGATATCGGCTATGCGGACGGACTTACCCCGTGCCTCCTGGTACCCGAAATGCCTGTGCCAGATGGCGCGCGGGCTGGATGAAAAGTGCCTTCTTGGGATGGTAGGTAGTAAAGATTGAGATTAGGGTTGTGCCAGTCTGGTCTGGCACCAAGGACGGGCATCATGAATCAACCATTCGATGAAGCGGTAGAGGCCATTATAACCGGGGACGCAGCCACCCTGACGAAGCTGTTGGTGGCACATCCCGATCTCATCAAGGCCCGGTCCCGGTCCGATCACAAGGCGACCCTGCTGCACTATGTGGCTGCCAATGGCGTCAAGGACGAGCTGCAAAAATCGCCGGAGAATGCCGCGGAAATCGCCCGGATACTGCTCGAGGCCGGGGCGGAGGTCGACACCCTCGCCGAAACATACGGTGGGGGCACGAACCAGACGACGCTATGCCTGCTGGTTTCCAGTATACATCCGGCGGCAGCGGGTGTGCAGCCGGCGCTGGTGCAGGTTTTATGTGATGCGGGCGCGGCTGTTAACGGAGTCGCTGATGACGGGGCGCCACTGGGAACCGCGTTGCTGTTCAGCTATAGGAAGTCGGTCGATATGCTGGCGAGGTGCGGCGCGCGCATCGATAATCTGCTTTTCGCCGCCGGCGTGGGCGACCTCGCGAGGGTGAAGTCCTTTCTCCACACAGACGGCCGGCTAAGACCCGAGGGGATGTACCATGGGTCCCATCTCCCATCCCCTGCCGATGAGAAGTCACAGGTCGACCTGGCATTCGGCCTGGCCTGCTATCACTTGAGGATCGAAGTGATCCGGTTCCTCCTTGAAATGGGCGTGGATGTCAATGTTCGTTCGAACATTTTCGGTAGCATGCAAACCGGTCTATACTGGGCAACCCACGGTTTCCATACGGAGGAAGAGGAGCGCCCTGTCGTTGCGTTTCTGCAGTCACAGGGTGCTACCTCGTAACTCGGTGGAGTGCTATATCGCAGCACGGCGAAGCAATGTTTTTAGCATGGCGAGGCTGGTCGATATAAAAACAGCGATTCAGCTTGAATGGAGGCTGTATGACATCCGATACCGTTACCGGCCGCCGCCAGCGTGAGCATGCGCGCTTCGGGGCCGCAACCCGGCTGGAATCCGATGGCCCGCTGCCACAGCCCTTTCCCCGGGAGATCGGTCCGCGGGCCATGGAGTACCTGGCCGAAGTCGTCGATTCCGGACTTACCTGCGACATGGTGGGCCGGTTCGAGCGCGCATTTGCCGATGCCAACGGCGTAGCGCACTGCATCGCAACGCCAGGCTGCACGCCGGCCCTGGCCGTGCTGGCCGCCGCTTTCGACTTTGAGCCGGGTGACGAGATCATTGTCAGCTCGGTCAGCGACTTCGGTACCGTGCAGGGCCTGATCAGCGCCGGTTTCATTCCCGTGTTCGCCGATACCGCTCCGGGCACGATCAACGTCAGCGCCGAAACGATCGAGTCATGCATTTCCGACCGCACACGCGCGATCCTTGTCGTACACCTGAGTGGACTGATCTGCGACATGGACGCCATCAATGAAGTCGCCGCACGCCACGGCCTGGTCGTCTACGAGGACGCCTGCCAGGCAGTATTCGGTCGGTACAAGGGCCGCTTGGCCGGTACCCTGGCGACGGCTGGAGGCTTTTCTTTTGACGCCGAGAAGACCATGGGTTCCGACGTGGGCGGTTGCATCCTCACCGACGACGACGCGTTGGCCGAGCGGGCGCGCTTCATCGGCCATGCCCGCGCCGGTGAGATGGTAGAGCACTTCGGGCGCGTTCACACGGCCAACGGCTTCGCTCATCGCATGACCCAGTCGACCGCGGCGATCAGCCTGGCCCAGCTTGAAATCATCCAGCCGCAGGTGAAGAAGCGCGATCGCATGATCCGCCTGCTGAGCTCCCTACTCGACGAGATCCCAGGCGTGTCGGCGTTGCCTATTCCGCAGGAGACCGAGGTGTACTCTTGCTGGATGGCGGGATTCACCATCGACCCGGAACAGTTCCGATGCGACGTGGAAGAGTTCGGCGCCCAGGTAGCAGCCGGAGGCATCCCCGGAGCCAGCCCGATGCGCTACTATTTGCTGCCCGTAGCCCTTCCCTTCCTAAACGAAGCAGCCGAGCAGCAGCGCTTCCCCTACTCGCAACCTCCGGCGTCACGCACCTACCGCTACGACGCGGAAAGCTGTCCGAACGCCCACGGGATACTTGAGCGTTTCATCCGCTGGAGTTCGTTCTGCGACAAGTACGAGCCCCACCACTGCGAGCAGGCAGCCGCCATAGTGCGCCGCGTAGCCGACGAGAACCGCAGATGACCAAGAACAGTGGAGAACATTCGGTGGAGAAAGCGCTACAACTGCCCGCCCGCTACTACAGGGCCCTGCCGACTGATCGACCAGGATTCGAAGAGGTCATTCTTTCGCTCCCATTGAAGAAAACGGCCCTGGTAGGCATGCACTGCTGGAACATCGGCTGCCCGGACGGCCCGTCCGTGGACACCGATTTCTGCGTCGGCATGGGCTGGCCCCAGGCATCCCAGGAGGCCGCCCGAATCATGGCCGAGGTCATCCGCCCTGCCATGGACCTTGCCCGTTCGATAGGTATGCCCGTCTGCCACGTAGAGACGGATTGGATGGACCGACAGTATCCCCACGTCGAGTCCCGGCGCTCTCGCGACTCGGCACCGATACACCCCAGGCAGCGCGAGATGCTCGAACGGGCTCACGGCAAAGACTACATGGAGCGTTCCCCACTGGCACAGATGCGGCGGGCCGAAATCGTTTCACCGGTCGGAGACGAGCCCCTCATGTTCTACTCCGATGTGCTGGACGAGTATCTGAGCGAACGCGGCGTGGATACGCTCATCTATATGGGGTTCGCGGCCGATATGTGCCTGCTCGGCGCCGAGGGAGGCGCCCGTCCCATGTTGGCTCGCGGATATCGCTGCATCGTGATACGCGACGCGACCGTTGGCGTGGAGTCGCCGGACACCTTCCCGCAGCGGTTGGCAACCAACTATGGTCTCCACATCTTCGAGTGGACGCTGGGATACGGCTGTACTTTCGCCCAGTTTCAGCACGCTGTCGACGTAATGAGAGGTGCATAGCGTCGAGCAGTAAGGCCGAAACATCGAGGTGAAATGTAATCGGTGATGAGATGAACAGCAACGAACCGACGGGCGAAATGGCAAGAGGCGATCACCCATGAGTCTGAGCATATGCCCCTGGAAGTACGGCAAGCGCTGGGTTTACTCGATCACCTACGACGAGGCCCTCGCTGACCTGCACCGATTCGCCATCCCGATGCACAAGGAATACAGGATTCCTGGCCACGTCGAAGTCGTCGTCGGCCAGTTGGGCGAGATCCGCAAGATCGGAAACTCCAGCTTCAACGGCTTCCGCCACATGAACGCGGACGAGTTGCGCGACCTGCTCGCTAGAGGCTGGGGCGTGGGCAACCACTCATGGAGCCACGAGATCATCACGCCGGAGACGGTGGACCGGGAGATCGGCCAAGCCAAGATGGTGCTGGAAGAAGCACTCGGAGAAGCAATCATCCTGTACTGCTCGCCTGGCGACAACACGAACATGGCGGACCATGTCCTCGAGGCCTGCCGCCGCTACGGTTACCTGGGCGCCATGAGCCTGACGGATGCGCTGAATCTGCCTGTGGACGAGCTATTTTGGATCAACCGCACGGCCCTGCACGACCACTACTACCCACCCTTCTACAGCGCCTTTGACCCGTACCGGAACATCCGCCAGGCCCAGGAGCTGCAGGGCTGGCTCATCGATTACTGTCACTGCCCTTTGGAGAGGGCCATCCATCCCAACAAGGACTGCTCCGAAGCCCAGCTACGGCAGCGACTGGAGACTGTACTTACCGAGGGGGGTGACGCGGTCTGGTGCGCGATGCCCGAAGAAGCGCTCAGTTATCACCTGATGCGGCGACATGCCAGGATCGAGATAGTGGCTCTGGGTAATGGAAAAGTGGGTGATGATAATGACGAAATGGAAAGTGGCGCGTCTGGAGATGACGACGATGATGCGCGGCGCTATCGCATCGCCCTACCTGAATTGCCCGTGCAGGTACCCTACCGAAGCCTGACGCTGGAAGTCGGCGTGCCTGCCGCCTGGTGTCGCGACCCCCGTGTGACGGTGGATGGACAGGAACAATCGGCGGAAGCCCTGCGGCCGGGTGTGCTTCGGGTGACTACGCTCGTGAAGGACGGGACCGAAGTCGAGGTTCGGGAATCTCCACGTCCTTGACCCTTTAATCCCCAATCCGCAGTTTGGCTCCTGGCGACGGAACCCGACCCGAGTGGGTCGCATGAATATCTGGCGTTCACACATGAAATCGACCGATATGGGAGGGAAAGTTGTCGCGTACGTCATTGGGTAAAATCTCACCGTTTTGGGTCGTGGACAAATTAGCCCCTTCGGTCGCTTTTTACATAAAATTGGGATTCGAAGTCCGCCACCAGTCACCAGAAGAAGACCCGTTCTTTGCAATTGTTGGTCGAGACGACACGCAGATTCTCCTGAAGGAAATCACCGAAGACATCAATCCGCAGCCGAACAGGACACGTCACCCCTGGGCACGATGGGATGCATTTATCAGCGTCGAGAATCCCGATGCACTGGCGGCGGAGTTTGCCGAGGCCAATGTAAGGTTTGCCAGGGAGCTCGAGGATACCGAGGAAGGGTTAAGAGGTTTTGAGTTGCGCGACAACGATGGATACATCCTTTTCTTTGGTCGGCCGCGGTAATTTGCCATGACCAACACTGATACTGGTTTTTCAATAAGGCTATTAGTACTTTCACAAATTCCACTTCCATAGACGAGGATACCAATGGCAATTATGAGGAGTCTCTGCCTGTCGGTCGTGATGTGCTGCCTACTGTGGAACGTCCAACCATGCGATGCCCAGTCCGCTGAGCGACAGGTCGCACAACGTCTGTTGCTTGAGAACGGAGAGCTAACCGAGATGAAATACCTGAAATACCTCCCGCCTTCATATGACAGTAACGAAGAGGAATGGCCGCTGCTTTTGTTCCTCCACGGCGCAGGTGAACGTGGAGACGACCTGGAGATGGTTAAGGTCCACGGTCCGCCGAAAATGATCGCCCAGGGGAGGGATTTCCCTTACGTCGTCATTTCGCCGCAATGCCCGGAGGATGTCTGGTGGTCCATAGAAACGCTGCATGCGCTGGTAAACGAAGTCCTCGAGACCCATCGCATCGATAAGTCCAGGATCTATGTGACCGGTCTGAGCATGGGTGGATACGGTTCGTGGGAGCTGGCGTATACCTATCCTGAAATGTTTACCGCGGTCGCGCCCATTTGCGGGATGGGGGATCCGGAAAAAGCGCATTTGATGAAGGGCATACCGACCTGGGTCTTCCACGGCGCGAAAGATGAGATCGTGCCACTGGTGCGATCCCAGGAGATGGTTGATGCGCTCGAGGAGGTCGGAGGCAATGTTCGCTTTACAGTTTATCCGGAAGCAGGCCATGTTGGGGCCTGGGAAAATGCGTACGACGATCCTGAGTTTTGGGAGTGGCTTTCGGCGCAGAGGCGTGCGGAGTAACAATAACCAGGTGTTGAATAGTTCGATTAGCTCTCAGCACGACCTCAGAATCGCACCACCCCTCCGCAAAACATCAAATGAATGTTCCCGGCCGCCCACTCTCAACCTGAACCCACCGTCCTCCCGGCCAACCCGACCCTTCGCAGAACCGCTGCAAAATGCAAGGACCATGACGTCGTCGTCCGTACCCGCCACCAGCCTTGTCGAGGCCTCGGTTGCATCCGGTAGGAAGCTGACGAGGCTGCCGGCGGCGAGCCCGGAGGGTGCGTAGGGCACCTCCTCTGTCCGCCACTGAAGCCCTTTTCCAAGCACCGAAATAACCTCCACCAGACTTGATCCCGAGCCTAACCGGGCGCGGTCTCCCTCCAAGCCGCGCAGGTCCACGGGGTTCAGCTTGTAGGACAACTCGCCACTGCCCGTTTCCGGTCCCAATCCATCTGCCGGATCCACGATGAGCCGGCGTCGGCCCGGGCAGCGGAGGTTGATCAGCGCGATATCGCAGTCCGCGGAGACTCCGGGCGTCTGGATTGAACCGCCGAAGGCCAATGCGGTATTGGGCTTGACGTAGAACGTGCGCGGTTCTTCCCGAGAAGCGAGTCCCTGCGTGTCCCGGCCCATCTCGCCGAAGATAACCGGGTCGTCCAGACGACTCGACCTGTCATCAAGAACAATCTCCATCCATGGCTTGCCGCCGCGCCGGTTGAAGCCGCCCCAAGCGATTTGCACGTCGTGCCACGTGCCTACTTCCACAGTACCCGGCGCTTGTACGGAAACCAGGTTGTTGTTCTGGCTCTGCACATTGAATTGCAGTTTGCCGTCCGTATCAGCAACCAGGGCGAATGTGTTGACCCCAGTCCCAAGATGCCCGCCGACCCCGTTCCCGGCGTTGAACAGCACCCTGAGGCCGCTCGCGTGTCCCCGCAACCGGAAACGAAGACGCAGGCGTCCGTCGTTGGCGTTAAACCATGGTTTGGCGTCGTATTGCAG
The DNA here is from genome assembly GCA_951812955.1 of uncultured Gemmatimonadota bacterium. Taxonomy (GTDB): domain Bacteria; phylum JAAXHH01; class JAAXHH01; order JAAXHH01; family JAAXHH01; genus JAAXHH01. The sequence continues at coordinate 1,874,280 of OX638340.1, forward strand.
GGCGTCGCCGCCACTTACCCGAATAAGCGGACTAACGTCCTTTACTACCCTAACGCCGCGTGGGCGACGCCGCAGGGCCACGAGCAGGATAGGATCGTCCCCGCGTGACAGCCAGTATTCGTGCTCGGTTCGCCGGGAGGAGACGCACAGCCGCTGCCAGTGCTTCATGCGTTTCAGGCCGCCCGGCAAGGCGACGGTCTCGTTCTGGCCGCCCACGCAGGGCAGGCTGCCGCAAGTCACCGGCTGGGCCTCGAAGGCACTTATGGTACGCAGCAGCGGACTGCCCGCCCACTGAACGTGCAGGCTCATGAAGTTGGCGGCCAGGCCGCCGGCGTATCCGCTGACGCTTAAAATCGCCGCGTTGGGTTCGTGACCGCTGCGCATCACGACGAATCGGCCCGTGTACATGTCGTAACTACCCGCCAGCGAAGTCACTTGCCGCGACCTGGTCGAGCGGAAAGCGGGATCGTAATAGCAGTAGGCGTACGGTCCGTAGGAAATCATGCACTCCGCGGTCGAACCCTTGACGCCCATTCCGAATCGATACAGCCGACCCAGGCGCGGATCGGAAAGGGCGACATCGCGCAGCCTACCGTCTCCGGCCTCCTGGGCCAGCCTCAGGAGCACCGGCGAACAATTATCCAGCTGACCGCCTAGTACGACGTTGGAATTGATGGGATAGTACAGCTCGTCGGGGATTTCCCGAGGCGCCGTCCAGTGAGCGCGGAACCACGCAAGCGGACGACGAAACCGGTCAGGAACCTCGCTCATCAGATCGATACCGGTAACATTGCGCAGCGCATCGGCGAAATGCAGGAGCCACAGGTTTTCAAAACCCCAGAAGGTGGGTCCGTCTACGGGCTCGCCACCGGGACCGCAGCCGTGGGGCAGGACGCCGATCCGAAAGCGATCGATAACCGCCTGCACCCATGCTTCCGCGCGGGGATGCTCACCCAGCAGATGAACCGCGGCTACCCCGAAGTGCCCATAGTCGACGACGGTGTGGTGCCCGCCTGCCTTGAAGTGCCGTCGTTCGTCCACATACAACCACCAGCGATCCATCAACTCCACGAGACTGTCACGGACCTGACGCTTTTCGGCCTCGAGCAATACTTCGTCCATCAGGTCGAGGGCAAGCGCGAAAGCGTGCATGTAGCGGTTGGCAGTGTAGAAGTGCTCCTCCACGTGATCGCCGTGGTCCCAGCCCGCCGCGGCCCGCAGCCAGGCGCGGGCCCGTCCAAGCCAGCGCGGGTCGTCCGTGAGTCGCCAGGCGAAGGCGTAATTTTCGATCAGGGCCGTGGCCTGCATGGCGGTGTAAAAGGTAAGGTAGAGTTGGTGATTTGGGTGGGGGCTGTGCATTCGGCGCGGGACCCGTCGCCAAGGCCGCTGACCTGCATACAGCTCGCAGTCGTCCAGAAGTCTGGAGAGGATGCGGCGGCGAACCGGATCGGCCGGTGGCTTGAACTCGAAACCGGGATCGTCGACTGGCCTGAACAACCGGGGTCTTTCGTGGCGGATAACCGAGACACGAGAATGATCCGGCGAGTTGGATTGTATGGCGGTCATCAGTAGAGATCACGCTCCCGGGGATAGACTTCGTGTACCTGCATTCGAGTTTGTAACATGCATTGTGTAACCGTCGACGGCGTGTATCTTGCTTATTATGTACTGCATTCTCCACGACTGAGCAACACCAGCGTGAGATATACGGACGGAACCCTGTCTGCTTGATGTATCATGCTCCAAAACTACCTCACCATAGCCATTCGCAACCTGCTCAGGTATCCCGCCTACACGCTCATCAACATCGTGGGGCTCGCGATCGGCCTGGCGGCCTGCATGCTGATCCTGCGCTACGTCTGGGACGAGATGAGCTACGATCGGTATCATCCACACGCAGATCGGGTTTACCGGGTAGTCGATGACATAGAAAGCGCGGGGCAGACAGTCCAGACGGCGGGATCTCCTTTGGGGTGGGGGCCCGCTCTGAAGCGTGATTTTCCCGAAATCGAGCTTTTCGCCCGGGTGCGGGGCACGACATCCGTCTGGTTTATCATGCATGAAGAGAAACGTTACTATGAGAAAAAGGTCATCTGGGCGGATGCGGCTCTGCTCGACATGTTTTCCATCCCCTTTGTCGCCGGCAATCCCCGTACCGCGCTGACCGAACCGTATTCGATCGTGATCTCGGAGGATATGGCCTTCAAGTATTTCGGTGGCGAGGACCCCATGGGGAAAGTCCTCAGGGGGGACAATGTCTGGGATTTCACGGTGACCGGCGTCATGCGCAACATACCGGCCAATTCCCATCTGCGTCCTGATATGATCATGTCCCTTGTGACACGGAATGCCATTTTTGCAAATGACCTCGATGAATGGGAGATGCACGAGAATCGTTATACTTACATCAGGCTGCATGAAAACGCCTCTCCGGATGCCCTGGAAGCTCAGCTGCCCGCCTTCGTGGAACGAAATAAAACCGGGCGGTTCCGTGATTCGAGCAAAGTGTTGAGACCGTCTCTGCAGCCCCTGGTGGACATTCACCTCCATTCGCACAGGGACAGCGAGCTCGAGCCCAACGGAGACATCCGCTACGTAACGCTCTTCATGATTATCGCCTTCCTGATTCCTATCATCGCCTGCATCAACTTCGTGAACCTGGCCACGGCACGATCGGCCATGCGCGCCAGGGAGGTGGGCGTACGCAAGGTTATGGGGGCCAATCGCCCGCAGCTACTGGGGCAGTTCCTGGGCGAAGCCGTCGTCATGGCGGGACTTGCCATGATCGTCGCGGTCGCGCTTGTACATCTAGCCCTGCCCGGCGTAAACGTGCTGGCCGGCAAGCAACTGGATTTTGCTCTTTCGGACGGCTGGGTGTTGGGAGCGCTGATCGCTGGAACCATCGTTATCGCAATGGCTGCCGGTAGCTATCCCGCAACCTACCTATCTGGTTTCCTGCCCACCGATGTACTGAAAGGGAATCTGAAGTCAGGAACGCAAGGCATGGGATTGCGGCGGACCCTGGTGGTGATCCAGTTCGTCATGTCCATCTTTCTGCTGGTCAGCACCGCCGTCATCTACGACCAGCTCGAGTACATCCAGGACATGAGGCTCGGTTTCAATAAAGAGCATGTAATGGTGATCCCGATTACCGGCCAGGCTCAGCGCGAAAACACCCCGGTGCTGAGACAACGCGTCGCGCAGTTGCCCGGCGTGGTAGGGATAGCGACGACCGATGGCGTCCCGGGCGAACTCTCACCGCGGATTATGGCCGTCCGTTCCGATGAGATGAGCCCCGAGGACAACCTGATTGTGTCTGTGTTCTCCTCAGATGATCAGTTCCTGGAGGTCATGGAAATCGGCCTGGTGGCAGGCCGGAACTTTCAGGCCGAGTGGGGCAGGGATACAACCATGGTAGTCCTGCTGAACGAGACCGCTGCCCGTAAGCTGGGTTGGGATGCGCCGCCCGACGCAATAGGTATGCTTGTGGAATGGATCGAGTACCGCGGTACGAAGGGACGCGTCCGGGGTGTTGTGGAGGATTTTCATCTGCAATCGATTCATGAGGAAATCGAACCGATCGTATACATACACTATCCCATCGACTTCAGCGACATACTCATCCGAATCAGGCCGGAAAACGTACCGGATACCATCACACGGATCCAGGAAGTGTGGCGGGAAGTCGAACCCCTGTATCCTCTGGCATATACGTTTCTCGACGAAGATTTCGACAGCCTCTACCGTGCCGAACGCCAACTGGGTACGGTATTCGCGGTCTTCGCCTTTCTCGCGATCTTCGTGGCGTGCCTGGGCCTGCTTGGACTGGCTTCCTTCTCCATCCAGCAGCGGACCAGGGAGATTGGAATCCGCAAGGTACTCGGCGCTACCGTTTCGGACATCGTCCTGCTGCTCTCAAAGGATTTCATGAAGTATGTACTACTGGCCAATGTGATCGCCTGGCCCCTGGCATACCTTGCCATGGCACAATGGCTGCAGAACTATGCCTATGCGGCGGAAATCAACTTTGCGTGGTTTATCGCGGGAGGCCTCGTTGCGGTCGCCATCGCCTGGCTTACGATCGGGGCGCACGCGCTGGCCGCCGCGGGCAGAAACCCGGTTAACGCACTAAGGCAGGGGTGATTTCGCGGAAATTACACGACGTTCCGAGACTGGGTATCCGAGGCGTTCCAGCAAGTCTCGATCACATTAAAATCAGGTCGGGACAGGACAACGTAGGAAGGGAGTCCCAACTGTTTCCACATCGCGAATGGGTCCTGGCGAGTAATGCGGCTCACATACAGGCTCAGAACGGTCCCATGGGTAATGAGCGCCAGGTCTTCTTGCGGAAATCGTTCTAACAGTCCGTCGACGGACTTTGAGAATCTTCTGTACGCTGTATCCGCGGTCTCCTCGCCAAAAACCAGCTCCGCAGGTTGAGCGTAGAAACGGCTGATCGACTGCTCAAAGCACTCCTTCTCCAGGAAACCGACACTCCTACGCTCATGTTCCTGCAATCCCTCGATGACTTCTACCGGAACATTCAGTCTGTGCGCTGAAATATTGGCTGTTTCTATGGCTTTAGGTTCGTTGCTACTGAATATCATATCCAGATTATACGGTCCCAGTTTCTCAGCCAAGATCCGGGAGCGGACTTGACCTTCTTCAGACAAACGCCATTCCCTGGAAGGAACCGCAGGATCGATCTCAGGCAACGAATGCTTCACCAGAACCAGTACCGGCATCCTTTCGGTACCTCCTTCTATACTACGGCGTATTCACCGGAAAGTGCTTGATCATTCTGATGATCTTCAACTCTGTTCCCGACGGCATCTCCGAACTACCATGGTGCAGTTGTCGAAAGCCGTTTTTCTCGTAGAACTCCACGGCTGCAAGCGAAGAATTGAGTACGATACGCTCCGCGCCTGCGCGCATGGCCTGGCATTCCGCTGTTCTGTAAAGTGCCGAACCGACTCCTTTTTTACTCGCCCTGCCGGAAACGAAAACCGCGGCATTGTACTCAGTACCCTTTGCCCGATGCACCTCGGAGAATCCCAGTAATCCCGTGGCATCTTCGGCCACATAGATTGTCGCTCCCTGCGCAACGGCACCAAGGTACTTCTCTCGAGATATCGGAGCGATCCACTCCTCGAGAACCTCCATGGCGTAGTAAGGTCCGCAATGGGATCTTATCGATTCTTCGTGTATGATTGCTAGTTCGTCAAAGTCGGCCTCAGTCGCGCGGCGGACACAGTAGGAGCGTTTAGCCATTTCGACCATCTGCGTGAGTGCGCGGGGATGCTGGTGGTTTTCGAGCGCTTTTAAAACCCGTGCGGAAGCGTCCTCCGGTGCTTCGGCGGAAGTATCCACCTCGACGTCATAGACCGCGTACCTGTGCACCTGTTCGTACTGGTTTCTCGCCAGGCCTATAGTCCGATCTCCCCTCGCGACTTCCCTTCGTTCCAATTCATCGAGCGGACAGAAAACCTTCACAAACAGCACATCGAAAGGGCTGAGAATTTTCACACGATGACGTAACAGATCCAGGACATCGAACTCTTGCCCTGCCGGCAGATGCTGAGGTGGAGCGATAACATCGTCGACGATCACATTGTTACCGCTGCGGGCCAAGGCCGCGATGCACTCCGCAAACCCCATCTCGAAGTAACGGATGTCGGGGACCAACCCGCGCTTGATCTGTTTGCGCGAAGGAATCTCGTCGAACAGGTTGATGGAAAAATAGAGGAACGGTTCCTGCAGCACGTCGAGCAACGCCTCAGCCAGCGTCGTCTTCCCAGCGCTCGACGATCCATTGAGATAAATCACACTGCCGCTGCGACTAGGGGTTTTCAAGTGCTCAACGTGGGATTTCATTCTGAAGTCCATTCGCTGGGCCAACTTCCGAGTCGTCGTTCAAAGTACAGTTCTAAACCGTCCTCTTCATCAATATGTGAGCCGATTTCCCGAAATCCCATCGACCGAGCCATGCCCAGGGATGGGATGTTACCTGGGTTGATAGACAGGACGAAACAACGTTGACCATGTTCTTCATACGCCCATTTCATCAACGCAAGCGCCGCTTCGTTGGCGATGCCCCGTCTGCGGAAGGGTTCTCCAATTTCGTAGCCGAGTTCTACCCCATCTGCCGCTACATTTCGCAGATCCTCGGGACCGGGCTCGGAGTGGAAGCCGATCCGACCACACATAGTCTGTGACTGTTGAATGACTATGGCCCGCAACAACCAGGGCTGTACCTCTGGACTGGCATTGAGTTGTCTTAGCCGATTTCGTAAAGTACGGGTGTTGAGAACAAGGTCTATCGGAATCTTAAAGCCGGCGATCTTCTCTGCCAGCAGTTGATTCCGGGCTATCAACGCTTCCAGCAGTCGCGGGGCCATCGGAACCAATTCCAGCCGACGTGAGGTAATGATGTGGATTATTGGCTGTTCTCCGTTCGTCACCAGTGTTACAGAGAGGAACAATTAGACCGATGCCGTAAGTATAATGGCAGCACGCGTCCGTTACCAACCATTCCCTGCCGATCCGCCTACTCCCTGATTCCACACGCCTCGTCCGTCAGCACGTCGTAGTGATGTATGTACTTGACGCCGTCGATCACGAGCCGATCGGTTTGTGGTAGATCCTCCTCCCACGTCATTTCGACTCCCTGCAAATGGGGTGGCTTCTCCCGCTTGCCCCAGTGATTGCCGTTGTAGCGCCGGAACAGCAGCGTGCGGCCAGCGCGGGTGACGTACGCCATGACCAACACCGCTCGTTCGGACGTATCTTCGTCGATATCGAAAACCCGCATGCATTCGAATGTCCGATCGCCGATGCACACCGTGTAGAGGCCCTGTGAAAACACCAGCGGCGCATCCGATTTCTTAATGAACGTTCCATCCGGTTGTTCCGTCAGGTAATCCCGGTCTTCGACCAGACGGGGCGTCATCCCGAAATCCCATCCAAAGTCCTCGTCCAGGCAGGTCAGAAGTTCCCTGGTTCCATCGGATTTCATGCTCTCGACGGCCAGCCAATGCACCTCCGTCTCTTCCAGGCGGCCCCAGACCCGGGTATGGCGATCCCTCGTTTCCGGATCATGGTTGAGCGTTAGGAGACCCTCCCGGTCTGGACGGCGTTGTTCATCCATCTCGATCTCTACGCATGGTCTTCCGTGTATGATGGCGCGCCGCGTTGCAACCATGTCCTTGACCTCGGTTAACTTCCAGGCCGAACCATCCCGCGTAGGCTCGTAATCCGCCCATCGGACCTGATCACCGATTTCGGGTACGATGAACCACCAGGACAGCTCCCGAAGATCTATGGAAAATGGAGTTGCCGTACTTATCTCGATGGATATATCGGGCCGGTAATTGGGAAAGGGTACAGTCGTAGCTTTTGTGTCGTCGCTCATGGCCATGCTCCTTCTATTGGTGGTTACACCCAGTTCGATTCGAACCATGTCCCGTCCGTGAGACAGCCGCCGCTCGATGGTTCCCGGTGGGCAGCGATGACGGGCCGCAATTTCCGCTATGCTCAATCCATCCAGGTAGAACGACCTCAGGGCCGCTTGTTCCTTATCGGGCACGTGATCGAAGGCTTCGACCACATCCTTCGCTGCCCGCCGTTGACGGGCCGTCGGCACACCGAATCGATTAATCATCGTTGCCAGTTCCTCGGAATCGACGAAGCGCTCTCGCCGTTGTGTAGAGCGCATGAAGTCGACGCAGCGGTTGCGCGCAACCTGGTACAGCCAGGCGCGCACGTTTCTCGGTGATCGAACACGCAACCCCAACCAGGCATGAACGAGCGTCTCCTGTAGCACGTCCTCTACCGCCTCCACCGACCCGATACGATCCCGGATCAATGCGGCCAGAGATCGCTCGTAGCGCCGGATCAGGGCCACGAAGGCCCGTTCGTCGCCGGTCCGGATCTGTTGAACAAGTACCTGGTCACTGAGGAACCCCATTAGATCGTTCTCCCTTCATCTAACAGGGCGATGTTGGCGGGGGAAAGGTTCACGGAGTTTGGAAAAGGTGACTACGTGGAGTATTGGAATGAAGCCATGAGGTACGGTCAGTTTGGCTTCTTCTGACTGAGGTGGAATAGGCTTCGTATCAGCTTACCCCAGGATGAAAGACCAGCGAACTCACCCAGATCCTGCTACAGGCCAATCAGCACCAGCCCCTGGTCCGATAACATGCCAATGCATGTGTGGCGTAACTCCTGGCGCCGCCGCATTGGCACGCACATAGAATCCCCTGCCATCCAGCAGACCGGTGGACTTTGCAGTCTGCTGGACAGCACGCACCATGGAAGAGAGCAGATCCCCATCCAGGGCGGCCTCATCCATAAGCCCAGCAACGTGGGTTTTAGGTACCACTACCACATGGACCTGGGCTACGGGTCGCGGGTGGCGGAACGCCAATACCAGATTGTCCTCATAAATCCGTTTCACGTCGAGCTTTCCTGAGAATACATCCTCGCAATACCAATCTCGTCGCGCCATATACTTCCCACTTTCCCGAACCTAAGGTGCAGACACTTGGATCGCCTTAATCATAATCATTAGATGTAACACTGATTAGATGTTAATTTACATTAAAACCAGGAATCCCGTTTAAGGTTTTATATAGCAATATTCCAGACTAGCCATATTGGATTCAACACCATGCGGAACAAACAGGAATTGATTCGAATCGAACCCCTTGAGACGAAACATCATTGCGGGATCCTCGAAATCGTAGAGCGTCTCCCCGAGTGGTTTGACGAAACCGCACGAACAAAGTCTGTCCCCACCGACTTGCGGCATCAGCTCGGTTATGTAGCCGTCTCAAATCATAGGGTGGTCGGATTTGTCACCCTATACGTTACAGAGGGTCGGTTGCATATCGGCTGGCTTGGGGTCGAAAAGGAGTTACAGCGGCAGGGACTGGGCAGTCGGCTTTTGGGAGCGGCGGAATCGAAAGCTCTACAGATGGATATAGACCAACTCGCAACATATACGCTGGGTGACAGCGTCACGTACCAACCCTACGAGGTGACGCGGAATTTCTACTGGAAGCACGGATTCAAGGTCTACAAGCGATCCAGGACAGACAACCCCGGATGCCCTGAAGAAATCTGGATCTCGAAGCAGGTCAAACCATGAAATGCATCCACCAAAGCGTTCATTGGTAGAAACGAAAAGACGAAACTCGGCATTTCGGAAGCCTGCGTCTCGCGAAGAATGTAATTGAACAGGTGTTTTCCCGGAGTTCAGCGTGGACCGTGACGTAATCCAATACTACGAAGAGCTTGAGAACGAATCCGATCGCCTGGATAGGGGTACCGCCCGGTTGGAAAGCGAAAAGACCAGGGAGATCCTTCGGGAATACCTCCCCGCACCGCCGGGTCGCATCCTCGACGTGGGCGGCGGTCCGGGCGCTTACGCCTTCTGGCTGGCAGAGCAGTCCTATGAAGTCCATTTGGTGGACATTGTCCCGCTCCACATCGAGCAGGCAAAGGAACGCGATAAAGACGGAATCTTGAAAAGCGCGGAAATCGGCGATGCCAGAAACCTGGACTTCGAGACTGATTCCATGGACGCGGTCCTTCTATTGGGACCGCTGTACCACCTTCCCGAGCGGCCGGACAGGCTCGCGGCGCTTGAGGAATCCCTTCGCGTGCTGAAACCGGAGGGAGTCCTTTTCTGTGTAGCCATTTCCAGGTTCGCTTCGCTCCTGGACGGTATGAGAAAGGGATACCTGTTCGATCCGGTGTTTTCCAGGATAGTCCTGAAAGACCTGGTCGAAGGGCGCCACGAAAACCCGGACATGGATCCACGCTACTTCACCACGGCCTGCTTCCATCGGCCTGAAGAACTCGAAGAAGAGATCACGGACGCGGGGTTCGAACTGTTAAAGACGTCAGGCCTGGAAGGGCCGGCGTGGCTTCTCGGCGATTTCGACGACCTGTGGGCAGACGAGACCAAGCGCAAGGAATTGCTCACTTTCCTGAAGCTGGTCGAGACGGAAACCTCGCTCATCGGCGTGAGCGCGCACATCCTTTCAGTAGCGAAAGCGCCTTGAATGTGCTGGCATCCCGTGAAGTGTTCTAAACTACCTTAACGTGCCGTCCGTTTCTTAGAGACCAAAACCTTGTCCATCTCAGCAATCTCATTCGATGGCGACATGACACTTTGGGACTTTCAGAAGGTCATGCGCCATTCATTAAAAAAAGCTCTGGCAGCACTTCGCGGGCTGGTTCCGACCCAACGCGCTGTGGACCTTTCCGTGGAGGAAATGATTGCGATTCGCGGTGAGGTCGAAGAAGAAGTGAAGGGCAGGATCTGGAACCACGAGGAAATCAGGCGGCTCTCCTTCGAGCGGACACTCGAAATCATCGGCCGCCCGGATCGTGAAATCGCTGCCTATCTCAATAAGGTATACCTGAAACACCGTTTCGAAGACATCGAATTGTATCCCGACGTCATCCCTACTTTCGATGAACTGGCACCTCATTACAAGCTGGGTCTGCTGTCAAACGGAAACAGTTATCCGGAACGCTGTGGGTTGGAGGCACGTTTTGCCTTTGTCATCTTCTCGCAGGATGTACAAATTAGGAAACCAGACCGGAGAATCTTCGAGATAACCGCGCAGAAAGCGGGCTGCCCATTGGAGGAGCTGTTGCACGTAGGGGATTCTCTGAAAAACGACGTCGCTGGGGCGAATGCAGCAGGCGCACGATCGGTCTGGTTGAATCGCGACAGTCAGGCAAGTCACTCTGGGTTCGCGGCGGAATTTGAAATCGCTACATTGGCCGACCTTCCAGCAGTTCTGGAAAATGACTGATTTGGGGCAGATTGTTCAAATCACGCTTGGAAGTACAGATATGCACAATTGGGTATCGGAAAGGAGCTTCATATGATCATCCACAAACTGGTCGCAGCCACTTGCATGATCGGTCTGGGAATGTACGGCTGTTCCTCTTCAGAGATTCCTGAGGACCCGCCGGTCCAGACCGAGCAGGTCGCATGGGGATACGGTGACGAGAACGGACCGGACGTCTGGGGCCAGTTAAGCCCGGATTTCGCCTTATGTGCCGAGGGATCGCTGCAATCTCCGATCGACCTTGCGAATGCCACGTCGTCGGAACTTCCCGAAATCGTCTTCAACTATAGTCCGTCGGCGGTGAATATCCACCATAACGGCCACACGATTGAAGTGGCGCCCACCGGGGAAAACTCGATTGAGATCGATGGTGTACGTTACGCGCTTCTGCAGTTCCATTTCCACGCTCCGAGCGAGCACTCGGTGGACGGCCGGTTATTCGACATGGAAATGCACCTCGTGCACCGGAACGAAGAAGGCACCCTGGCAGTTATCGGAGTTCTGATCGAGCAGGGCGCCGACAATGCGACGTTCGGTCCCCTGTGGACGAATATGCCGGACACGCCCGGCGTAACGAACAGCGTAGAGAACGCCACCGTTGATGCCGGCGACTTGCTGCCGGGCGACAGGCAGACCTATCGCTATGACGGCTCGTTGACTACACCGCCGTGTTCAGAAGGTGTCAAATGGAACGTGCTGACAACGCCCATTGAACTGTCCGAACCGCAGATCGCCGCTTTCAAAGCAGTTGTCCATGACAACAATCGGCCGGTACAGCCGCTGAATGAGCGTGAACTGCTTTCGGATGGTGCTGGAGAAGGCTAGGCCAGCAAGAATATCAGTCGAGGGGGAGAAACACTTTCTTTGGTTTGGAACGGGCCGAGGAAAACGGCTGTTGTCGTCGGCCCGCTTCTCCTTCAGCGTACCTTCTCAGCCCCGCCCCGTTGCAGCGCGGTCTCGAAATCAGCCCCGCCCCGCCAGCGGAATCCCGTACCGCTGCAGCGTGGTAATGAGCGTCGGGCGACCGAGGCGGATCCGGCCGTCGTTCAGCAGGTAGGAAAACAGATAGCCCGCACCGAGCATGATAATCCCTATGAGGAAACAGTACATGACTGCGCGATCGGGATAGACGTCTTTCAGGTACCCCACGTACAGCGGACCGAAGATCCCCGCGGCGGCCCACGCGGTCAGCACCGCGCCGTAGATGGTGGACATCTTCTTCGTGCCGAACACGTCGAGGACGAAGGAAGGCATGGTGGCGAAACCGCCGCCGAAGCAGAGCAGCACGTAGCAGACCAGCGCGGAGAAGACCCAGGGGTTCGTCTCGGTCATGAGTATGCCGAAGACTACCATCTGGCTGCCGAGCAACACCCTGAAAACCGTAACCCTTCCGAACCGGTCGGACAGCAGTCCCCAGAACAGCCGCCCCAGTCCGTTGCAGATCGAGCTGACCGCGATGAGGGTAGCCCCGTACTCGGCCAGCATGGTGGGTTCGATTGAATCATCCGCCAGGCCCCAGATCTCCTGCAGAATTTCCGACTGGAAGCTGACGACAGATATCCCGGCCGCAATGTTGAAGAAAAATACGATCCACATGAAGACGAACTGCGTCGTACCCAGGTAGGCGCGGGCGTACTTCGGTTCGTCGGCCTCATCGGGATCGGTCGCGGTAGTCGACGGACCCGTGGGATCCGGCGGCGGGTCGGTCAGCGCCAGGCTGCAGGGGATGAGAATCAGGGCAAAGATGATACCGAGCCAGAAGAAGACTTCTGGCAATGCGCCCGCGGTCCGGACGATGAGGAAGGGCGCAAGGCCCTTGCTAAGCAGGAACGCCCCCACGCCGAATCCCATGACGACGATCCCGGTAGCCAGGCCCTTGCGATCCGGAAACCACTTGGCCACGGTGGCGACCGGCGTGACGTACCCCAGCCCGATGCCCGCGCCGCCAATCACTCCGTAGCCGAGATAGAACAACGGGATACTGTTCATCTCAAGTGCCAGGCCCGAGACCAGGTAACCGCACGCGAACAGGAAGCTGCCTATAAGGGCGAGTTTGCGCGGTCCCATCTTCGGCAGCATATTCCCGGCCCAGGCTGCCGATACGCCGAGGGTAAAGATGGCGATGCTGAAGGCCCAGGCCGTCTCGGTGTGGGTCCAACCGATCTGGCGCACCAGTATCGTCTGGAAGAAACTCCAGGCGTATACCGTGCCGAAGCAGACCTGCAGCGCCGTGCAGAAGAGCGCGATGGCGCTTCGGGGAATGCGCATCGCTTTTATCCTCCTACCGTGCCTTCTCCGGCGGCGCGCCGGGCGCACTGGAGTCGGGCGACTGATCGGAGATGTGGCGGAAGAGACGGGCCAGATCGCCTACTTCGTCGTCCCGTCCAAGGAGATCGTCCGCCGAGGCTTCCGTTTCCTTGTTGCCCGCGATATTGACGGCGTAGGCGAGTAGCTCCGCGAGGGGTTTTGCTGCGAGATTGACGAGCCAGATCGAAGCAAGAACGCCCACGACGAGGAATATGCAAATGAGGATTACCTGCTGGCCGATGGCGCGCTGGATCTTGAGGGCGACCTCATCCTGGTCCATGCCTACGTGCACCGTGCCCGCCACGCCCGCCAGGATGGGACTGCCGACCTCCAGGAAATCACCCAGGCCGGGGATGCTTCGCTCCACGGGCTCGAGATTCGAATGATCGCTCGCGAGAATCTGCTCGGGTATGCCGGGCACGAAGGTATGGGCGAGATACTCGCCGTCCTCACTGGTGATGTAGATGTACCGGATACCCTGAATTTCTACGAACTGATCGATCATCGATTGCAGCGTCGCCAGGTTTCGGTTGAGCAGGATGTCGACGCTGGCGTCAGCAACGCTCTTGGCGATGTTCTGACTGTTAGACTCGTATTCCGCCGTCAGTTGTGTATCTACGGTGTATATGCACAGGGCCGAGGTGGAGAGGACGATGACGCCGAAGAGCAGAAAGATCCCGAAACGGGTGCGCTGGAACAGTTTTTGTATTTTCATGTCAGGAAAGCCAGCTTTGCCAGTCGTCCAGAGTAACGAACCGGCCCTCTTCTACGACGGTATAGTAGACGGTTTGCAGCCCCTGCCGGCGGTCAGGACCGAAGGAGACCCGCTCGCTGATCCCGAGATCGTAGTTTTCGACCGAGAACACCGCATCCTCCAACCCGTCCCTTTCTGGATTTCCTCCCAGGCGCCGCAGGATCTCGGTCATCAGCTTGGCGTCCAGAAAACCCTCGAGACTGACGAAACTCTGCGGAAACGGGCTGTATGCCTCCTTGACGAGTTCCTCGGGAACTGCGGGATCATAGCGTTCCATCAGTTCGCGATATTCCTGCACTGCGGGAATGGACGTGTCCTCGTAGCTCGGGACCACCTGGGAGTTGACGAGATAACGTGAGTAGGTCTCCACGTCCTCTCCCAGATCGCCGAGCAATTGGAGCATGTTCTCGCTTCCCACGAATGAAAGGTTGGCGATGGGAACCCGCAGGTCGCGGTCGACGGCGTCGCGTGCGAAGGCCGCGCAGGCCGCGTACGACCCGATGCAGATGACGGCGTCCGGAGAATTCGCCTTGAGGATTTCCACCTGTTCCCGCATGCTGCCCGTGAATCGCTGGCCCCTGCGGTAGGTCGCTTCGCCCGCGAGTCGTTCGCCGTGCCTGTCGAGTGCCGCCCGTACCCCGGCCCAGCCGCTTCTGCCGTAGGCATCCGCCTGGTAGAATACGCCGATTTTCCTTTTGCCCGCGGCGAGGAAATTGTTCACGAGTCCGGCTGTCTCCTGCCGGTAGGAAGCCCGGAGGTTGAAGGCGAAATCACCATACGGCGGTTCCCGCTGGGGCTGGGCGCCGGTGAAAGGGAAGAAAAGGTAGACCTGCTCATCCTGGAACTTCTTCAGAAGAGGAAGCACGCGCGTTACGGTCGGCGTGCCCACGTACCCGAAGAGCAGGAACACGTTGTCCTCGAGCATGAGATTCATGGTGTTCCGTACACAGGGATCCGGCTGGTACCCGTCGTCGTATAGCTTCAGGGTGATCTTGCGACCCGCTACACCTCCGTTGTCGTTGACGTAGTTGAAATACGCCATCGCCCCGCGGTACAACTCGCTTCCAAGGCCCCTGGAAGGACCCGAAAAGGCGGCCGACATGCCCAGGACGATTTCATCGTCCGTGGCGCCTTCAAAGCCGGTTTCGATTTCCTGTGCTGAGACCATGTTCGCTCCTCCCAGTACGGTATCGGCGCCCCTCCAGCCCGCGCCGGAAACCGCCAACAATCCCGCGAGGCCTCGGCGCAGCATGGTCCTTCGCGTTAACAACGGCAAAGGAGACTCGGGTTTTTTCCCGGATTGACCGTTACCGTCACGCACATTCATACGTTTCCTCGTCATCTCATGAGCCGCAAATAGTCTGCCAACCGTAAATTACGGCAGTCTGTCAGCCACGACCTGGCTGAAATGTTGACTAAACCGGAAACCGCTGAATTGAAGTCTGATATTCGAAATGTAGTGATTGTTACCGCGTCAGATGCAGTTGTGTTGAATCAAAATGATAAAACCGGAACAACTTCGTTGCAAGGTATTTTTGTGTCCTTGCTCAAGGTCCCGCGGGACTTTGAGCCGCTTCAATATCGAATAGGATACGCAATATCTTCTTTGAAATTCAACCGGCGAAATCAATCCTCTGCAGGGCCGTATCCGCTGTAAGGTTCCGGAAGACCCTTACTCGCCACATCTTCCATCACATCGCAGAAGTAATCCAGCTCGGGCAACGTAGTGTACAGATTCGACGAGATACGGACCCACCGCCGGCTGGAGTCCGTCCTGTCGTAACGGCCCCGGGACGTCTGGATCTGATGTTCATCCCATAGATAGTCTCGCATCCCGGTCGGATCAACCCCATCAATCCCGACCCCGGCAATACAGCAACTCATTTCAGGGGCCGTCGGCGTGTATACTTGAATCCTCGGATGCGTCTGAAGCCGTTCCGCCCAGTGGTTCTTCAGATACCGGAGCCGTTCTTCCTTGCGTTTCGATCCAATGGCGTTGTGGAAGGCGAGGGCTTCGCCGATGGCAAGAAACGGCGCATGGGACAGGGTTCCGACGGACTCGTATTTCAGCATGCTTGTTCTGGGGTTGTAACGGCGGCTCCTGGCCGGACCGTACAACGGCTCTATCTTCTCAACGTGATCGCGTTTCATGTAAAGCATCCCGGTCCCTTTCGGCGCGCTGAGCCACTTGTGCAGACTCGTACCGTAATAATCGCAACCCAGTTCCGAGACCTTGAAGTCTAGTTGGCCGACCGCATGGGCGCCGTCCACGACGACTTCGATACCGTACCGGTGCGCCAGGTCGCAGATACGCCGGACCGGGAACACCTGTCCGGTGGTATAGGTGATGTGGGACACGAGGATCAATCGCGTCTTCGGTGTGATGGCGCGCTCGAAGATCCCCACCAGGTCGTCCAGCGACTGTGCGGGCAGCGGCACCGGCGCCTGAACCAGCTTGATCCCCTCCTGCTTTTCCCGGTTCCTCAAGGCGCTCACCATGGAAGAGTAATCATGCGTCGTGGTAAGTACCTCGTCTCCCGGGTTCAGGGGAATGCCGTACAGGACCGTCTTGAGCGCCTCGGTCGTATTGCGTACGAGGGCGATTTCATCGGGACTGCTCCCGAAGAGGCGCGCCAGGGACCTCTTCACGGTACTCTCCTGGTCTCTGGCCTTTTGAACGTACAGGCCGTACGGTCCCTGTTCCTGTTCCCATATGTACCGCACAACCGCTTCCGTGACGACGCGGGGCGACGGGCAGGTATAGCCGTTGTCCAGGTTGATCAGGCTTCGGTTCACGGTAAAGGCCTGCTTGACTTCGCTCCAGAGCCCTTCGTCACGGGCGGCCTGCTGCGGCGTCAGGTCCGAGATTTCGCTTACCGCCGCCTCGACTCCCCGGAACGAAGCGGGACCGAGGAACGTTGCCAGCCCTGCGGTCATGCCGGCGGTTTTCAGGAAGTGACGCCGTTCCATGGCATTCGGGCGTTCCACGGGACGGTCGTTTTCTTCGAGACGGTCGTTTTCTTCGTTTTGCGGTCTCATCGTGCTTCTCCTTTTCCGGGCCGTTTCTGCCATCCCGGTCATCCAATGAGGTATTCAGCGAAATGAGTGCTACTGACTCAATGAAAAGTGTCCTTGACTCGCATCCTACTGTTTTTAAACTGATGACATCGGACCCGCTCGACGGATAGAAGAACCGGGAAACCCGCTTCCCCTTACCTTTTTACACCGTGACCCCATATAAACTTGTGAAAAACATGGCTTCAAGCGCAGCATCCCGTCAGGTCAACGTTTACACCGATTTCATTAACGACGAATCGAAGTGATCTGCCCGTCCAGATGTTAACCAGGAAAGAGAATCATCCATGAACCCAAGCCTGCGACAGAGCATGAACGAGTATTACGATGAACGAGCGGCCGAGTTCGACGAGATCTACACACTGGGCAAGCCGCCTGGTACGGTCACAGATCCGGAGCTATACAAAAAAGAGGCCCGGTCGCTGGCGCATCTCGTCCGGGTACACTGTCGCGGCAGCATCCTCGATATTCCCTGCGGAACGGGCTACTGGCTTCAGTTCTACGCCGCAAACTGTTCGGCGATCACGCTCGTGGACCAGTCGGAGAACATGCTGCGGGAAGGAAGAGAAAAAGCGCGCAAGCATGGCGTCGAGCCAATCACCACGTTCGTGGAGGCCGATGCCCTTGAAGTGCCGTTGGAAGACCGGTCATTCGATACCGTCCTGGTGGGCTTCTTCCTCAGTCACGTCACGGATAGCCAGATTGCGCTGTTTTTCAATACACTGCGAAACCTGCTGAAACCGGACGGCCGCATGCTCATCCTGGACTCCAACTGGACCCGCTACCGCGGATCACGGCCCAAGGAAGGGACCACGTTGCGTACGCTCAATGACGGACGTAAATTCGAGATCTACAAGCGGTACTTTGAAGGGACCGATTTCGACCGGATGTCGGAGACCTGCGGAATGGATTTCACCGTGCGGCACGACGGCAAGCTTTACCTCGGCGTCACAGGCACGCTGCGTGATTGAATCAGATTATGCGAATCAAGCCAGTACCTGAAAAGCTGAAACCGGAGAACCTGAATCGGGCAACCATCGCCTATTACAACCTGCGGCAGGTTCATGGCGACATGCCTCACAGGATCCCAAGGGGGCCCTCGCCTGATCTGCCTGACGAACAAGCCAGGATGATCCGGGAATCTCGGGAGGCCATGCGGGGCCGAAGGGTACTCGAGGTAGCGAGCGGTACGGGATCGGCGTCCAGGGAAATCGCGGTGACCGCAGTGTCTGTCACGGGCGTGGAGATCGCTTCCAATATGTTGAGCATCGCTAAAGAAAGCGATAACCCGTCCAACGTAAGTTACCTGGCTGGCGACGCATTCGACCTTGAATCCATAGCGTCAGGTGAGCGCTTCGACGGTGGATTCGCATCTGGGTTTATGCACACCTGTCCTTCCTCGAGGTATTTGGAATTCCTGGATGGTTTTCACGGGCGGCTCGAGAAGGGCTCTACCGTATTCATGCGGTCGTCCAGACCGACAAGTCCTGATGCGGTAAGCAGGCTTTTCCGGGTTGAAGGTCACGCGGACCAGTTCATGACACGGCAGTTGTCCGATGGCTCCGAATATGTCATGGTCGAGAACGATCCGACCGAAGACGAACTCAGGCGCATATTCGAACCCCTGTCGAAGAACCTCATGGTGCATATCGGAAACTACTGGTGGTGGATCAGGTACGAACTGCCCTGAGGCGGCTTCATGCATGAGATCGTGCAACATGATCACGCGCAAGATCTCCTCACGCTTTCCGGACCCTGCCTGGAATCACGCGAGAGCGAGAACAACCTGCCTCTGGGCCTTGCGCATACGCTGGCCAGGGATCCCCGGTACTTCGGCGATGATCCACCACTGCTCCTGAGCATACTGGAAAACGGCATTCCCGTCGGCGTAGCGGTCAGGACGCCGCCGCGTAAAATCGTCCTGAGCCGATTCGATGCCGAAATCGAAGCGGCCGTGAACCGGCTAGTCAAACACCTGCGCAGCAATCCAATGATGGTTCCCGGCATCGTCGGACCGGAACGGGAATCACAGTGTTTCGCGGACCGCTGGTCGGAAGCCATTCCCGGACTTGCCGCAACGATTTCCACTCGGTTGCGGGTATTCGAGGCGCGCAGAATTGTCGACGTGCCTCTTGCGCCGGGCTGCCTGCGCCGGGCCGGGATGGAGGACCTTCCGTTAATGTCCGAGTGGATCGAGGGCTTCGCCCGGGAAGCGTTAGGAGAAAAATCCGATCCCGGCAAGGCGCTGGACAAAGCGGAGAAATACATTGAAGAAAGGAATCTGTTCGTCTGGGACCATGGGGGACCGGTATCGATTGCCAGGGAATCCCGGCCCATGAAGCACGGCACGGTGATCTCGCTGGTGTACACGCCACCGGAACGCCGCGATCGGGGCTACGCGACTTCGTGCGTATACCGGTTGACGAAGAAACTGCTTGCGGGACGGTATCAGTTCTGTAGCCTGTTTACCGATCTGGCGAATCCGACCTCCAACCACATCTATCCGAGGGTCGGTTACGTACCCTTAGGCGATACTTTGGAATTCGATTTTGATCACGCGGCAGGACCTACCGAACGCTGACCCTGTGCCTGCATCGCGCCATTTAGCGCCACAAAACGAGCGTCTACCGCACGGCGAAGATCACTGAGTTCATAGGAGTACTGGTTATGGGATATCAACTAAATGAGCAGCAACTCGCTTTCTTTGACACCTTCGGATACCTGGGGTTTCCAGGTCTGCTTGATGATCGTATCGACGAGATCATCAACGACTTCGAGGAGGTCTGGGCAAGTCGCGGGGGCGGCCATCACGGGCGGCCCCATGACGGTAAGGAGCGCTCCTGTATTGTACCGTTCATTGACCAGCAAGAACGGCTTTCCAGCCTGCTGGACGACGACCGGATCAGGGGCATCGCGACCAGTCTGTTGGGCGATGACTTCAACTATATGGGCAGCGATGGCAACTACTACGCTGGAGATACCCGGTGGCACTCCGATGGATGGCACCCTGAAACACTGCACATAAAGATCGCCTTTTACCTGGACGAATTAACACGGGACACCGGCTGTCTGCGGGTCATTCCCGGCAGCCACAAGCGGGATGACGCCTATGCGGATTCACTGCAGCAGCATGTCGGAGAGAGTTCGTCCGTGTGGGATACGGACCCGCGGGATGTGCCTGCGATGGCGCTGGAGACCCGTCCGGGCGACATCGTCTGTTTCAATCACAATACCAAGCACGCCTCATTCGGCGGCGGCGGGCACCGGCGCATGTTTACCATGAACCTGTGTCAGCGCTATCCCGAGCATCGCCTCCAGGAACTGCGCGATTACATCAGCGGCGGAGCCCGTTTCTGGTTGGACGAAGCATACGGTGAGGCGATGATCCGCACCGCTACTCCGGATCGCAAGCGTCACCTGGAGCAGGTCATGGCCAACGACGATCACTTGCCGGAGTTGAGCCGCCAGGCCAGGGAAAGCATGAGCGAACCGTCAAGGGGCTGATCTCGCAGCTCGTTCGTCGACTAACCAGTTAGAATGAACGGCCAGTATACGTGGCGGTACACTGGGTATTCGTTGCGCGCACGCCTCAGTTCAGGTCATCTTCCATTTCGTGTCGGGAATATCGCCGTGCTGGACGCGCCGCTCCAGTATGGGCGTCTGACGCAACTCGCGAATCAGTTCGATCAGGCCGTTGATGGCGGCCTCCAGGAACTTTTCTCCCTTCTCTTTCGTCGCTTTGGTGGCATCCCCCATGACCCCGCTGGGCGATATCGAACTCCAGTAGGGCACCATGCGGGCGTCGGATCCCTCGGGATGCCCGCTGGCCAGGAGATCGGTCTTAAAACTGTTTGGCAGGGGACTCCTGTTGTCCACAGCCTTGTCCATTTCAACCAGATCGGGCTTGAGGGCAAGGTATAGAGACGTCTCGTATTCCCCTCCATGAGACGTGCCGCCATAGTCCGAGTCGCGTAACGCCTTGCCCACCTCCCTTGCCTGCCTCAGTCCCCAGTGGTTGGCGCTGGCGCACAGTATCTTCCCTTCGAAATCGATGACGGTAAGGCGGGCGGCCAGGTCGAGGGGCGAGGTGTTGCTTCCGTGGCCGTTGATGATCAGGATGCGCTTGAAGCCGTGATAGGCCAAACTGCTGCACACGTCCCGGACGTAGTTGATGAAGGTGTCCCACCGAATGGTGATCGTCCCGTGGAAATCCATGTGATGGGGACTGTAACCGTGGGTCACCGGAGGGGCGAGCACGACCTCCTCCGGTATGCGTGCCGCGGCCCGCCGGCAGATCTCCGTCGCCAGGACCACGTCCACGTCCACGGGCAGATGGGGACCGTGGTCCTCGTAGGTCGCCACCGGGAGGAGTGCGACCCGGTCCTGGGCGGCCGCGTCCCTTATCTCGTTCCAGATCATCTCCGAGTAGTCGTACTTGACCGACGCCATCAAGGCCTCCTTTTCACTGGTTCTTTCACCTTTACGGGTTCAGGTTATACTACCGTTACGCTTGCTTGTACATGCTTTTCATATCAGATCAACTCCATGTATTTCAGCGACTTGCGGTATAGATCCAACGTCTCGTCGTATTGGGCGTGACGACCCTCGGCAACGATCTGTTTTCCCGCGACCGAGACGGATCTCACCGCCCGCGGCGTGGCGCCGAAGAGGATGGCGTCAGGAGCGTGATCGGGATCCATGGCAGCAATGGATGGATCGTCGGGATCCAGGTGGACATGATCATCCCGCCAGGATTCATCCAGACCGCAGGCCGCGTATCCCAGTCTCGTAGCCGCGTCAAGCAGCACCTGCGCCTCAGCCACTGTATGCCGCTTCTCCAGCCGTGACCGCTCGTCCAGCTCCACGGCCCGGATTTCCTCGAAGGCGTTCTCGCATGAGTGGCTGTCCACGCCCACGCAGAGGTGGGTTCCGGCCCTGAGCAGCTCGGCCGCGGGCGGGAGCCCATCGCCGAGATCTCTTTCCGTGGTACGACAGATGCACACCATGCACTTGTAGTCTCCCAGCGCTTCGATTTCACCTTCATCGAGATGCGTGGCGTGCACGGCCACGAACCGCGGGGACAAGACACCTTCATTGGTAAGTAACGCGACGGGCGTGGTCCCGTATTCAGACCTGCATGCTGCAAGCTCGGCCCGTTGTTCGCAGACGTGCATGTGGTATGGAAGTTCATGTTCTTCGGCGTAGGCCGACAGAATGCGGATATCGGGGAGGGGCACGGCCCGAATGCTGTGGGCGGCCACGGCCACGGAGACGTCGGAATCATCCGCGTAGCGCGATCTCAGCACATCGAGATCCCTTAACACGTCATCGATCGACGGGTCGATGAACCGTTTCTGCGCCGGTACCGCGGACCGCCGGTAACCTGCTCTCAGGTAGGCGGTACGGATCAGGCAGATACGCAGGCCGACATCCCTGGCAGCACGCACGACTGCATCCGCCAGTTCGGTGCGGTCTGCATAGGGACGCCCCCCGGGACCATGATGCACGTAATGGAACTCACCGACGGCCGTAACCCCGGACATCGCAAGTTCGGTATAGGCGAACCGCGCGATCGCGTACAGGTCATCCGGTCGGAGCCTTTCGACCAACCGGTACATCTCGTCCCGCCAGCCCCAGAACGTGCCCGCGCGGGTCGCGCGGCGCTGGGTCCGCCCACGAAGCGCACGCTGGAAAGCGTGGGAATGGGCCGTAGCGAGACCGGGCATGACCCAGTGGCCTTCTTCGTATTGAACGGAAGGCAGGTTATTCCCGGAATTCATGGGTTCAACACCTGCCCGTTCTTGATCACGGTATGCACCGGGTTTCCGCCAAAGAAATAGGGTATGTGGCGGTAATCGGCCTCGTTCAGAATCAGTATATCGGCCCGCTTGCCGACTTCAATGGAACCGGTCCGGTCCCCCTGGCCGATGGCGAAAGCCGCGTTGATGGTGGATGCGTTCAGCGCTTCCGCGGGGGTGAACCGCTGGTACCTGCAGGCTATGGCCATGACCGTGGGCATGGATGGACAGGGTGCCGAACCGGGATTGAGGTCGGTGGCGAGGGCTACGACGGCGCCGGCTTCCATCATTGCCCGCCCATCGGCGTAATCTGCCATACCTAGGTTGAAGTTCACCGCCGGTAGCAGGACGGCGATCGTGTCCGAGCGGGCCAGCGATTCGATCGCCTCCCGGCCCGTCACATCGAGGTGGTCCACCGAGGCGGCGCCGAGTTCCATGGCCATGGCGACTCCGCCGAAATCGTTGAACTGGTCCACGTGCATCTTCGCTTTCAAACCGGCATCAATCCCGGCCTCCAGCACCCGCCGGGACTGGGCGAGATCGAATGCGTGGTCTTCGCAGAACACGTCGACGTGCAAGGGAACTTCGCGATCCGAGAAGCGCGAGGACTGGTACCAGGCCGCCGCTTCCGGCAGGATCTTCTCGATCACGCACCGTGTATACGCTTCGGAATCTCCCTCGAATTCCGGTGGCACCGCGTGAGCGCCCAAAAAAGTGGGCACGATGTCGCAGGGATGGTCCCGGTCTAGCTGTTCGATGACACGCAGCATCTTCAGTTCGTCGGGAGCGCTCAGACCGTAACCGGTCTTGATCTCCACGGTCGTTGTGCCCAGTGCGAGCATCTCGTCGAGACGGGTGGAAGCGGACGATACGAGTTCGTCCACGGTTGCGGCCCGCGTGTACCGGACCGTATTCACAATTCCCCCGCCTGCAGCCATGATCTCCAGGTAGGAAGCCCCCTTGATCCGCATCTCGAATTCCGCGGCGCGGGCTCCGCCGAAGACCGTGTGGGTGTGGGCGTCTACGAAACCGGGACAGAGGGATCTCCCACGGCAATCTATCGTGCGCTTGCCCGCGTACCTGCCATCCAGGTCCTCGGCCGGTCCGACCGCCGCGATCACCCCGGCCTCTACCGCCACCGACCCGTGCTCGATCATGTGCACCGAGGCCATGTCCGAACCGCGCCGAGGTGTCCCGGGCGACCGTGGCGTGCAGGTCACGACCTGATCCGCGTTGTGGAGGTAAAGATCGACGGGTTTCATATGCCCGCTCGATGAAAGATGGGTGGTCTTGTCGGTCTCGGAGGTTTCATTGCGGCGCCGGCGTTAAAATGTCAAAAGAAAGGGCCCGAAGCTCGTTGCCCAACTTGCGGTACGTCTCAGTCCAGCGTCGGACCCGGAATCTCCAACTTCTCCCCGACCGCACCGACCACGTCCCCCCGTGCGACCAGACCACGCATGATTTCGATCAGCGGCGCAAGCGGTACGTCGCGGTCCAGGAAGGGCACGTGCCGGCGGATCATTCGGTACGCCGCGCCGGTCCCCCGTCCCATTCCATCCGGCGTGACGCCCGGTTCCCGGCACCTGAAATCGATGGCCTGTGCCGCGTCAATCAGTTCTATGGCAACGATGGTCTCTACGTTTTCCAGGACCTGTTGCGTATGATGCACCGACGCCGCACCCATGCTCACGTGATCTTCCGTATTCGCGCCGCTCGGTATCGAGTCCGCGCTGGCCGGGTGGGCCAGCACCTTGTTCTCCGACGCAAGGGCCGCCGCCGTGTACTGGGTGAGCATCAACCCGCTTTCCAGTCCGCCATGGTCCGTGAGGAACATGGGCAGGATGCCGCCGTTGGAGTCGGCGTCTACGAGCCGGGCCGTACGCCGCTCGCTCATGTTGCCCATGTCTACGATCGACAGCTTCATGCTGTCCATCGCCACGGCGATGGGTTCGCCGTGGAAGTTGCCCGCGCTGATGATCTCCGTGTCTTCGGGATCATCCCCGGCGAAGACCAGGGGATTGTCGTTCGCGGAGTTCAGCTCGATGTTGATCATCCAGCGGGCGTAATCGATCGTGTCCCGGACCGCTCCGTGCACCTGGGGGACGCAGCGCAACGTGTAGGGATCCTGTACGTTGCCGGGATCGTCGGAACGGAGCAAACGGCTGCCGTGCAGCATGTCCCTCAGGAAGGCCGCGCAGGCGACCTGCCTGGGATGGGGACGGATGGCGTGCACGCGGGCGTCGTACGCACGGTCGGTGCCGATCAGCGCTTCCAGGGTCATGGCGGCCGCGATGTCCGCCGTAAGCGCGAGATTTGTGGCCCGGTGTACCAGCAGGGCGCCGAGTCCCGCCATGAGGGTCGTGCCGTTTGTGAGGGCCAACCCCTCCTTCGCCCCCAGGATAACCGGTTCAAGCCCCGCCTTCCGGAGGGCCGTTGCGCCGTCGAGACGGCGGGAACGGTACATGGCCTCACCTTCTCCGATCAGCACCAGGGACATGTGCGCCAGGGTCGCCAGGTCTCCACTTGCGCCAAGGGAACCCCGGCCGGGGATGCAGGGGTGCACGCCCTCGTTGAGCATGTCCACCATCAGCTGGACGACTTCGGGCCGGATGCCCGAATAGCCCATGGCGAGCGTATTGGCCCGGACGATCAGCATGGCGCGTACGGTCTCCTCGTCCAGTTCGGGCCCTGCACCGGCCGCGTGGCTTCTTATCAGATTGAGTTGCAATTCGGCGACCTGTTCGGAAGAGATCAGCTTGTCCTTGAATCGGCCGAAACCGGTGGTGATCCCGTAGGCGATCCGGCCCTCCGAGACCAATCGATCCACCACTTCCCGGGAGCGTTTCATGCCGGGGAGGGCATCGGGGTGTATTGCGACGGGGCGGCCCTTCGAGACGGCGACCACCTCGTCGATGGTGAGATTGTAACCCGTGAGAGGCAGGACATCCTGGGAACGATCCATATCCAACCGATTCCTTCCGGGTTCAGTCCATCATGGGGATCTTCACGCCACGGGCTTTCGCAACTGCCTCGGCCTCTTCGTAACCGGCGTCGACGTGCCGGGCCACGCCCATGCCCGGATCGTTGGTGAGCACACGCTCCAGGCGCGCGGCCGCCTCCGGTGTGCCGTCGGCGACGATGACCTGTCCGGCGTGCAGGCTGTATCCGATGCCCACGCCGCCGCCGTGATGGTAACTCACCCAGGTGGCTCCGCTGGCCGTATTGATGAGCGCGTTCAGCACGGGCCAGTCCGCGATGGCGTCCGACCCGTCTTTCATGGCCTCGGTTTCGCGGTTCGGGCTGGCGACGGACCCGCTGTCCAGGTGATCCCGGCCGATGACGATGGGCACACTGATCTCGCCCGAGGCAACCAGTTCGTTGAATTTGAGCCCGGCCCTGGCCCGCTCCCCGTAACCCAGCCAGCAGATTCGGGCCGGCAGCCCCTGGAATTCCACGTGCCGCCGGGCCATCGTGATCCAGCGGAACAGGTGGTCGTCCTCGGGAAACAGTTCGAGGACGGCCTGGTCCGTCCGGTAGATATCCTCGGGATCCCCCGAGAGGGCGACCCAGCGAAAGGGCCCCCTGCCTTCGCAGAACAGGGGCCGGATGTAGGCCGGCACGAAACCGGGATAGTCGAAGGCCTCTTTCAGCCCGTTGTCGTATGCGCGTTGCCGGAGGTTGTTGCCGTAGTCGAAAACCACGGCCCCTCGCTTCTGCCATTCGAGCAGGGTCCGTACGTGCACAGTCATGGATGCGATCGAGCGTTCCTGGTATGCGTCCGGATCGCGGTCGCGCAGCATTGCCGCCTCGTCAGGCGACAGACCTGCGGGTATATAACCGTATAGCGGATCGTGGGCCGCGGTCTGATCGGTAACTACGTCGGGCGCCAATCCCCGGTCCAGCAGTTCGGGAAGTACCTCCGCGGCGTTACCGATCAGGGCGATCGACCGGGCTTCACCCGCGCTGAGTGCCTCGTTCACCCAGGTCAGCGCCAGGTCGAGGTTTTCCGCCACGGTATCCACCTGGCGCAGTTCGAGGCGCCGCCGCGCCCGCCGGGGATCCACCTCCACCAGCAGGCCCACGCCGCCGTTCATGGTGATGGCCAGCGCCTGGGCGCCGCCCATCTCTCCCAGGCCGGCCGTGACTACGAGCTTTCCCGCCAGGCTGCCCCATCCTTGCTTGCGGGCCAGCGCGCCGAAGGTCTCGTAGGTGCCCTGCAGGATGCCCTGCGTTCCGATGTATATCCAGCTTCCGGCCGTCATCTGGCCGTACATGATCAGGCCTTCGCGCTCCCAGGTATCGAAGTGCTCCTGTGTGGCCCAGGCCGGTACCATGTTGGAGTTTGCGATCAGAACGCGCGGCGCGTCTGCATGGGTGCGAAAAACCGCCACGGGTTTGCCCGACTGCACCATGAGGGTTTCGTCGGGTTCCAGGTCGCGCAGGGCGCGCAGTATGGCGTCGAAGGCTTCCCAGTTCCGGGCGGCCTTTCCCCTGCCGCCATACACGACAAGGTTGTCAGGATCGAAAGCGACCAGGGGGTCCAGGTTGTTCTGGATCATGCGGTAGGCCGCTTCGATGAGCCAGTTCTTACAACTCAGCTTCGTCCCCGTGGGGGCTTTCACGTTTCGTTTCACACCTGAACTTACGCGTTCCTTTCACGGTTCTTCCACTCTTCGTGGGCTAAACCTGAACTTACGCGTTCCTTTCACGGTTCTTCCACTCTTCGTAGATGAAATCTGGGCTGGTGATCATGTCGAAATGGGACCGCTCCCAGGTCCTGATTTCCCCCGCCTTTCTCAGCGTGTCTGCCGCGATGTCGAGGGGGATCTTCACCACGCCGTCGACGTCGGCGAGCAACAGGTCGCCGGTCTGAACCAGCAACTGGCCGGCGACGAGGGGACGGCCGACTGCCCGCACGTTGAAGGGACCGTGGCCCGATACCGTGCCGATGCCCCATATGGGCAGTCCCGCCCCCCGGATTCCCTCGAGATCGCGCACGCAGCCTTCGACAACGGCGCCCACCACGCCGAGCTTTCGGTGGATATGCGCCATGCCGTCACCGAAAAGGGCGGCACGCTTTGGGCGGGTGTCGACGTCCTTCATCACCGCGATCTTGGGACCCGGTGTCTCGTTGAGCACGTCGTAGTAGTCGGACCAGTTCATGTTGGGGGGAGTGGGGTCCAGCGGCGTGACCTCGGAAGTCACGGCATACCCGACCACGGTGCCGAATTCGGGCGTCAGGTACTGTATCTCCGGTCCGGTGTAATCGTCATTGGAAACGCCCTGTACTTTTTCTACGGCGTTGTATACCGTGGCCGAGTCGAATTCGGCCAGTCCGGTCAATACGGCGTTGTCCACGCGGGTCATTCAGGTAACTCCTTTAATTGAAGAAAGAACAGATATTTGACGTATATAAAACCGTCGCTGAGGGGAAGGTGAGTCGAGCGCTGTGCCTCGTAGGCTATAATCGATACGGGATGATCAAAAATCAAGGGAATTACGGAACTTACACCGCGTAATCCACGGCCACCCGCGTCAGCAATTTGACCTGGTCCTCTCACCAAGTCGAATGAATCAATCGTTCGACGTAAATGCGTTGACACAGGCACGTACTTGTGTCATTTTCTCCTGGCAAAGCCAACTTCAATGGCGTGTCAGAACAAGAACCGTATTCAGGAGGTTTTTTTTATGCTTCGCATTACCCGTTTATTCAGTGTACTGGCGCTTTCCGCGGCTTTCGTGGCCATGGGTAGCGGCGCCGTCGACGCTCAGACGACCATGCCTTCGGGCGAAGACAGTGCGGACATGGGCCGTGGCATGGTGGAAGTATCGTTGATGGGCGGCAAGGTGTCCATCGACTACGGCCGTCCGGAAATGAAGGGCCGGGATATGCTGGCCATGGCGCCTGATGGATTCGTCTGGCGCTTCGGCAGCAACAAATCCACCACCTTCACTACGGAAGCCGATCTTATGTTCGGCGACCAGTCGCTGGCCAAGGGTTCCTACAGCGCGTGGATCAAGCACGTCGAAGGCGATTCCTGGACGCTCATTTTCAATAGCGAAGTGGGGATCTGGGGCGCACCCGGCGCCAGTCGGGAGAACGACGTGCTGGAAGTACCGCTGACCTACACCGTGGAAGATGAGATGGTCGAACGGCTCACCGTGAGACTCATGGTCATGGAAGACAAGGGTTTCGTGGGAGTCGGGTGGGGTACCCACCGCCTGATTGTCAGTTTCTCGGCCAAGTAGCTGCCGCGGCAAACGCGCGATGTAATCGTAAAAGGGACAGGTGCAATTCGCCTGTCCCTTTTCTTTACCAGTTTTCAGGATTCAAGCCGACGCGGATTCCCGCTTCTTCGATCTGCCGCCAGGTGGTATCGTCGATGCTGATCCCTTCACGGCGCCGTTCCTCCGCCAGCCTGAATTCCGGTTCTCCCGGAACGAGAATCTCTTCGAATCCCGGCGCGGTCCGGCTGGATTTCACGTGCCGGATCAATCCCTCGATCTCCTGGTAGTACCAGTCCAGGTCCGAGAAGAACGAAATATCGAAGACGGTGAAGAGCACGCCGTTGCTTTCCACGATCTGTTCGCCCTGCGCGCAACCCTGTCCGCTCAGCGCACCGCCCAGGACCTCCACCATCAAACCCAGGCTGTAACCCTTATGGGCGACGATTCCGCCCATGGGCAGGATGGCGCCGTTGGGGGGCGGTCCCTTGATGACCGTGGGATCCGTGGTGGAGTTGCCTTCGTGGTCGATCAACCATCCTTCCGGAACCCGCACCCCCTTGTTCGCGGCGACCCGGACCTTCCCTTCGGCGACGACGGAGGTAGTCAGGTCCACCATGATGGGATCGGCGTCTCGACGGGGCGCCGAAAAGGCGATTGGGTTGGTGCTGATTCGTCCGTCGATACCGCCAAAAGGCGGAATCTGGCGTCCGAAGCGGCCCGCGTTGACGAAGGCCAGCCCGATCAGACCTTCCCGGGCCGCCATGAGGGGATAGGCGCCTACGCGGCCCACGTGGCTCGTACGCCGGAGCGTAACCGTGGCCGTGCCGTGCTTACGTGCTTTCTTCATGGCGAGCCGCATGGCGATGGTGCCGCCAACCTGGCCGAGGGCGCCGCCGTTGTCCACCAGGGCCGTGCAGGGACTTTCTCTCACGATGCCCACGTCGGCCCGGGCCTTGAATCGTCCCTCGTCCATAATGGCCTTGACGTACTCCGGTATCCGAATGGCGCCGTGGGAATCATGGCCGAAGAGATTCGAGTCCACGAGGTGGTCCACGACGCTGCGGGCATCGTCCTCGGTACAGCCGGCCGCTTCCAGCACCTCGCAACCGATGCGATGGAGTTTATCGGGGGTAATTACGGGCATTGTCTTCCTTTCCAGGTCTTACGTGTGTACCGACTCTTCAAACGCGCGATCTGCAACCCGCGGGCGAATGAAACCGGTCGGGTCAGGTTCTGTATTTCTCCAGTTTCTTCTGTAATCCCGGCCGTTCGAGCACAGCCCTGTTCACCACGTAGGGCGGCTCTTCGCCCCTGGAGACGGCCAGGGCCGCCTTGACGCAGTCGTGGCCGATATCACGAAACAGCTCATGGGTCCAGCACGACGCGTGGGGCGCCAGGATGACATTCGGGAGCGTGAGCAGCTCATCATCGGGATCGGGCGGCTCCCGTTCGAAGACATCGATGGCCGCGCCCTTGATCCAACCGTCCCGCAGGGCCCGGGTCAGCGCTTCCTGGTCGACGATCGCGCCACGGGCCGTGTTGACCAGGAAGGCGTCCTCCCTCATGAGGCGCAGTTCCCGCGCGCCGATCAGGTGCCGGGTGTGTTCGTTCAACGGGCAGTGGATGGTCACGAACGTGCTGCGCCGCAACAGGGTCTCACGGTCCACCAGTACAACGCCCAGTTGCGCGGCCTCTTCCGCGGACACCGCCGGATCGCTGATGAGGACTTCGGACGGCTCGAAGGGCGCCAGCATGCGCACCACCTCGCGGCCGATCATGCCCATGCCAATCAGGCCGACCACGCGGCCGCGGATCTCGCATCCCATGTGATCGAACCGGACACCCCAGTCGTCATTCCGTACGATGGCGTCCTTAATCGTCACCCGGTGGCAGAGTCCGAGCATCAGGGCCATCGTGGCGCTGGCCACGGGCCTCCGGGTGGCCTCCGGAGTGATGGTAATCATGACGTCCGCGTCTGTCGCCGCAGCGAGATCGATCATGTCGTAGCCCACGCCGGTTCGCGCGATGAGCGCCAGGCGTTCGACGCCCGCGAAGCTTTCACGCGTGTAGGCCTGTCCCATGGATACGACCACGTCGAAGTCTGAAAGCTGATCCGGGGTGACGGGACTCCGGTCTTCGGCAAGGTACGCGTGAGAGACTCCGGCCTTGTCCAGCAGGTCGACTCCGAAATCGTCGAACACGACCCCGCCGTCTGGACCCAGCAGGTCGGCGACCAGGGCTACGCGGAATTCATCGGTCATATAATGTGTTCCAGGATTGCGGTGCGTGTCAGAACAGGATCTGGGACGTCGACTTGGCGATCAAGACCAGGGAGACGGCCGCCATGCCGATCAGCCCAAGGCCGCACCCGTACCCGGCGAGGATCACCGGCGCGTAGGCGCGCCATCGTTTCTCTCCGTAGCGCCGTCCGAAATAGAACCTTCCCAGCATGGCGCCGATGAACGTGGGCAGCGTGTAGTGAATCCACGCGCCCGTGCCCAGTCCGGCCACCAGGCCGTAGAAAAGCAGCGGCGGCGCTTTGAGCAGGCTCAGCACCCCGTACAGCGCGAACGTGAACCCCATTCCGGCGCCGATATACTCCCAGCGGATCAGTTGCCCGATCACGTCTGAGCCGCCCGGCAGGGTAGACTTGATCCAGATCGTCTCCATCGTGGCCTGCAGCGGCCACATCTTCTCGACGAAAGGATAGGCCGCGGACGGTATGGGCGCCAGTTTCCAGATCAGGGCGTAGAACACGAAACTGAATACGATAAGCAGTATCAGGCTCAATATATAGAGTTTGACCAGGCTTGGAAATCGCGTTCGGGTGAGTTCCAGCTGCCGGAAAGTCGCCACGACGCCGCTGTGATCGAAGAGGGGAACCGGGGCGAACCAGATCGCCACCCCCTTGTAGCCCGACAGGTAGAAGGACCCCTCTCTGGCGTAGGGGAAGGATGACCCGTAGGGAGAGCCCGTCAAACCTATCATGCGGGCGCCGATGTAGGAGAAAAAAGGCGTCCACAGAAACCCGAACACCACGGAGATCCACACGGGAAACGCCGGTTCAAGGTAGTAGACCAGGGCAATAAAGCACAGGGTCGAAACCACCCAGAGCGCGATGGGGATGGGCAGCCTGAAATCACCCCTTTCCGGCGGCGGTTTGCGGGGGCCCTGCCCGCCGGACGCCCCATCCGGGTCTCTCCTCAACGCGCGGGCGAAGGCGACCAGGCCGATCAGGCCGATGACCAGCGAAGTGCCGATGGAAGAAAAACTCAGCCAGAAGTCGATGGTGTTGTTGATGGAGGTGGGTATGGTGCTCATCCCCGGCGTCCAACTGTGCAACAGGCCGAAGTGGTAGAGGAGCGGATTGGCAATAAAGGTGATGACGAAGGAACTGATGAAGGTGCCGACCACGATCCAGAAGGGCAGGACGAATCCCACCAGGAGGGTGGCCATGTCCGTTCCGATGCCGATGGGCGACGCGGGCAGCACGTCCCGGAACCGCGGCGTGAAGTCCGCGAAGGGAATGGGGAAGACCTCCACACCCTTGGTCAGCACCACGCCGGAAATGGTGGGGACGACGACATATAATATGCCCCAGCCCAGTCCGATCATGGCGCCGACGGTGAACATTCGCCATCGCCAGGTCTCTTCCCCCGCCGACGATTCGGCCAGGGCGGTAGCGCCGGCCGCCTGCACGGGCGCCAGGGGGAAGGGCAGGCGTTCGGTGTCGGCCGTAATCCGGAAGAGCACGTATCCCAGGGAGAGCGCGTTGACCAGGCCGAGGATGGACACGAGGACGGCCAGGAGAATGGGCTCCAGCCACTCCATGGAGAAGAGGGTCCGGGTGATCAACGAATCGGCACCCCGGGGCGGGGAAACCCACTGTGGAAGAAGCTGGGCCAGGCCGTCCGCCTGGGGAGACTGGATCAGGTACTGGAACCAGATCATCTTGGCGAAGGGCGCGCCGTGCACCGACGACCCGGCCGCCATACCGCTGGCGCCCAGTCCCGTGGCCGCAAGCCCGGCGGCAAGCCAGTAGAGGATGATGGCTTCCTGAGGCTTGAGCTTTATAAACAGGCGCTTGCCGATCTCGATGAACATGATGATGGTGACCCATTCCGCGGCGCCCGCGAAACTCTTGCCCGTCACCAGTTCCAGGTAGATCGCGCCGGGGAGCATGACCAGCCCCACGAAGAAGGCGGCCCAGATGATGCGGCTGCTGAACCCGTCCTCGTAGGGCAGGTTGTCCGGAACGATCTGCCACCGGTCATCCTGTTCGGCTCCGGTGGGAATCGCTTCCCGATCCCGCTGTTCGTGCTGCTCGCGTCTGTTTTCGTCGCTCATGGATTACACTCGGCCCCGGCCCGGTACCTACCTATTCGCTCTTCCAATCTTCACTCCCCGATCACTGCTTATAATGCGCCATACGCGCCCATTCTCCCGCCTACTCCGCCCTGATATAGTTGCCCGCCTTGTCCCAGTCCGGCCGCGTCAGGCCGTTCAGGTCCCATACCACCTGTCCGGCGCGCACGGTCAGCAGGCATCGCAGCCGCCGGTCGCCGCGCATGCGGGCGAGGCCCGAATCGACGAAGCCGAATTCCCCGTATTCCAGTTCCAGCACGGCGACGTCCGCCTCCGCGCCGATGCTCAGGGTACCCAGTTCCGGCCGCCGTATGGTCCGGGCGGGATTGCGCGTGGAGCGCATGACCACGTCCTCCAGGGTCATCCCCATGTTCAGGCATTTCGACATGGTCGTGATCATGCTCGCGTTCGGCATAAGGGCACTGTACTTGTGGAAATCCGTGCTGACCGTATCCGGCAGGAAGCCCTGCTCGATGGCCGGCACGGCGATGCGGAACCAGAAGCTGCCGCCGCCGTGGCCCAGATCGAACAGGATGCCCTTGTCCCGCGCCTCCCGGACGTAGTCGTTCACCCTGCCGCGATGGTCCAGCAAGGGGATGTGCTGTGCGTACAGGTGGGTGTGTATGTCGCCCGGACTCAGTTTCTTCAGCAGCAGGTCCCGGTAGCTGCGGTTCGGCTTCGGTGCGAAATCGATCATGGCAATGGCGCCGCTCCGCCGGGCCGCCTCGACGGCGCCGTCGACCGCCTCCCACCCCGGTCCGTTGAAATGGGCGGTCTTGGATCCCACGACGTGTTCCGGATACCTGCTGATCATGTCCGCGCAGGGCACGGGGTCCATCTCCGACACGTCCTGTTCCACGGCGCCTTCCATACCGGCGCCCACGATGTTGATCAGGGCCAGCACCCGGGTTATGGACTCGGCGATGACCGTGTCCTTGAAGTCTTCGAATTTCTTCCACCCGGCGCCCCCTGTATCGAGCACCGTGGTCACGCCGTTGGGGAGCACGTGGGCATCGGGGAACACCCATCCCCGGTAGCCGCCATAGGCGTGCATGTGGATGTCGATCAGGCCAGGCGTGACGTAATGGCCGTGGACGCGGGCGACCTGTCTCCCGTGCTCCGCCGGGATGTCGTGTCCAACCGCCGCAATCAGTCCGTCGTTGACGGCGACGTCCCGGCTATCGTTGATGCCGTTTTGGGGATCGATGACCTGTCCGCCCTTGATTATGAGATCGTACATCGCTGCTCCTTCAGGTCAATTGCGGCGCTTCCGCGGGCGCTCGTTCCTCGACTTTCCGGTACTGGTCCTTGATGGACTCGGAAAGGGTACGCCACACGAGGAAACGTTTCCGCAGCACGGTGAAGAACCGGCGGTTGATGGTCTGCCACTGCGCAAGGTCCCCGCTGCGCCGGCGGATTGCGATCATGATCCGGTACAGGCTTTCACCCGGTACGGGCTCCAGTTCCAGCGCCACGTCCTGGCTGATGGCGAGATCGTAGGGCGCGAGCCATACCGTCGCAGATACACGGTAGCCTTCTATAGGCCGGGCCGGTACCACGTCATGCGCCGTTCCCTCCGCGACGAAATCCTCGGCCGAACTGTCCTCGTGGGTCTGGAAAATGTGTGCCAGGTATCCCGCCAGCGGATAGGCCTCCGGGATGGTGACGGTAAAGGGAAACTCGAAGCGCCAGTCGTCGCCGTCGGGCGTTGGTGGCGCCCAGCGCCGGGTCACGTCCTCCACCGTCATGTCCGCGGCCTTTTTGGCCGGGTAGAGGGTGGACAGGAACACGACGACCATGACGACCACCGTCGCGTATACGGTCGACAACGAGGAATAGTTCAGCGACAGGCCGCCCAGCAGGTCCCACTGCGACAGGCCCATGGTGATGATCTGGCCGGTGAGGTACCCGAACACAGCGCCTAGGGTGGCGAATACGGCCGCTTCGGCGATGAACAGCGCGGCAACGTGGTTCGGCGCCAGGCCCACGGCGCTGTATACGCCGATCTCCCGGAACCGTTCGAACACGGCGCCCATCATGGTGTTCAGAACCAGGAACGCCGCGATGAGCACCGGGATGATCAGGTTGGCCAGGCCCGAGACCGAAGTGGCGCCAAGGGAGCTGTAGACCTTCACCTCGTCTTCCGTTCCGACAAACACGGCCAGGAGGACCCGTGACATGAAGGCCTCCACGGAATCGCGGAGTTGATCGCCATCCGCGAACCCCGTGATCGCCACGGACCGCGTGGATCCGTTCAGGTCGAGGGTCTGGCGGTAGGGCAGGACCAGCACGTTGCGGGATGGCAGGTGTTCGGAGGCCTGGATCGTTGACATGAATACCTCCACGTCCATTTCGGTCAACGAACGGGTCATGGAAAAACTGGCGGGCATGATGCTTTCGTCGTCCATGTCCCGGTAGGCGTCCAGGCCATCGGATTCGAGCAGTCCGATCACGGTATAGCGGCCGCCCAGGATCTCCACGACCGCCGTACCTACGTCCTCGGGCTCCACGTCCAGCCTTTCGGCCAGTTCCGTGGGCAGCAGACACACCGCCCTTTCGTCAGGACCGAACCATCGCCCGCCCGGTACCAGGTAGCGGTCCAGCCCGGAAATGGCCGGTTCGTCGGCGTGAAGTCCGAGCAGGGACTGTACCGTGGTGGAGGTTCCCCGGCCCGGCGCCCGCAGGTCTATGTAGGGGCTGGTGAGATCCTCGGGCTCGTACCACGACCTGGGCACGACCTCGGCCTGCGCTTTGAAGGCGTTTTCCACGTAGGGCAGGAAAGAAGAGGGCAGCGAGTGCCACGACAGGTTGCGCATGAGGACGCCGTCGTACGGGGGGGCGTTCTCGCGGTCCAGCGTATAGAACTGGATGCCGGTCCTGAAGGAGGTGAAGGAAAGCACGGTAAAGGTCAGCAGGGTCAGCGTCACCGCCGTCAGAGCCGTGCGCAGCTTCCGCTTGCGAAGGTTCGAAATCCCGAGCGATATGGCCACCGCCGTGGCGCTCAGCCGGCCGATGTCCGCCTCGTGAAGGCCGGCCGCCGACCGGGTCAGGTTCTTCATCTCCGTGTCGAACCGCGTGACGATCATGGTAATGATAATCAGCGCCATGGCCAGGATGATGAAGGCGAGGAAAACCATGTAGGGCGTCAGGCTGAGTTGAAAGGCCGGATGCACGTTCTGCAGCAACAAAAAGACCGCCGCGAAGATCACGCCCACCGCGAGCAGCCGCTTGCGAATGTCCGGGAACCCGAAGAACAGTCGCTCGAGGAAGAAGCAGAAGGGTACCAGCAGCATGAAGTAGAAAACGATGCCGTCCACCGTGTCGTCCGCGGCGTACCGTACATCGGGATAGGCGCGGGCCTCGTAGCCCCACGCTTCCCTCGACCGGGCCACGAAGGCATCGTAGCGGCGGTCTTCCAGGGCTTCCCGCGCCGCCCGAAGCGCCTGCGTGCTTTCTTCATGCAACTCGGCTGCCCGGGCGTTCGTCACGCCGTGGTCCTCCAGTTTCATCAGCCGCGCCCTGTTGAGCGACCACAGGTCCAGGGCGCTCTGGTAGAAGGGATAGAGAATCGGCCCCCGGTCCGCCGTGAAGCCTTGTCCCTGTGCCAGGGCCATGACGTCGTCGGAGATGCTTTCCGGCGGATCGTCGAGCCAGGACTCCGGCGTATTGGTCAGCAGGTACTTGACGCCCCGGGGACCCGCGCTCATGAACATCTTGACGCGGTCCTCGGGCTTTGCGAAGACCACCGCGGCGTTGGTCATCCAGTTGCCGAAGAAACTCTGGTCTTCCACGAAGGCCGCCCCGTACTTTCGCAGTGGGCTGTTGTCCCGTCCGAGCACGGTCAGGTTGTCGAGAGCGACGAAGACGCCGGGATCGACGATATCGAAGAGGTTGATCTCCTCGCACGGAAAGAGGACCTGTATGGTATTGTTCACCTTGGACGAATTCGGCACCGCGAGAGGGAAGGTGGCGTCGCCCTCCTCCCCCAGGTCCGGCGCGTACACGACCCTGCCTGTGTCGTCCAGGCCATAGCTGCGAACCTCGGTCGGGCCCTTGGAGTCGCGGACCATGGAAAAACGGAAGTAACCCATCGAATCCGCGTGGGTGACCATGAACCCCCGCACGCCGCTGTGGCTCTGGTAGCCCGGCTCGTAGACGACCAGGGCATCGGATACCGGGGTGTTGGGCTTGAAGAAATCCACGGTGCGGTCGAACTCGAGGACCCGGCCCTCGATGTCGCGGCCGTCGTCTTTCAGCCGAATGGACTCGTCCACGTCGAAGGC
The DNA here is from genome assembly GCA_951812955.1 of uncultured Gemmatimonadota bacterium. Taxonomy (GTDB): domain Bacteria; phylum JAAXHH01; class JAAXHH01; order JAAXHH01; family JAAXHH01; genus JAAXHH01. The sequence goes on from OX638340.1 coordinate 1,911,958, forward strand.
CTCGGGGTCCGACAGCATGGCCGGCAGCAAGGTGCCGATGGTCCTGATCTGCCGGACCAGGTTGGGGAAATCGACGTGCTCGACCCGGTCGACAGGCGTATCGATCAGCAGCCTGTTGTCGTTCACCGTGGAGAAGGTCATGCCATGCAGCCCCGCGAGCGTGACCATCTCATGATCGAAGGCTGGACCCGCGGGCATGTAGCTTTCCTGGGACCTGAGCGAAGGCGTCAGCGTATTGAGGTAGGCCGTCCGGCTGTCCTCCCGATCGTACACGCCGGCCTTGCGTGCGTAATTCATGTACCGGTCCGCATAGGGTTCGTACAGTATATCCAGATTCGAGGCGAAGAAGATGTAATCGCCGTAGCTGAACAGCCCGACCTGGTCCATCCGGCTGGTCAGGTCCAGACCCAGGAAAAGCGTGAAGGGGATCCGGTCCGCCTCAGGTATGCGTTCCAGGAAAAAATCGTCCGTCCGATAGTGGCGGTCCAAGAAGTCGTTTATGCCCTGCATGCCGTGGAAATGGGCGGACGTGGCCAGAAACAGCACGGTGTATCCGGGAGGATGGGCGCGGAACACGTCCAGCAGTTCCAGCATCGCCGCGATGCCGCCCGCGCTCTCGGCGCCCGGGGCCTGTCCGGGTACGACCGACATGGCGTCATAGAATGCCGACAACACGACGACGCGGTCCTTCCACTTTTCTGTCCCGTCGCCGCCGGGAATCGGTTCGTCCCGACCCTGTATCCACCCCATGACGTTCCAGGTTTCAGCCCGTTCCCACGACATGCGACCCCGGATCGTCACGTCGATGTTGCCGGGTCCTTCGGACCGGGCGGCCTGCAGCACCTTCGCCGCGTGGGGATCGGGAATCCAGAACCGCGGGACGTCTGCGGGCACGTCCAGGATCTTGCGCTGGGCCTGGTTGTTGGTCACCGCGCCCGGACCGCTGTCGTAGAACAGGATAGCCTGCGCGCCCAGCATCCGCGCGTTGAGATACTGGTCTCGCCCGTCGAAATCGATCAGGACGATGCTTCCCTCGATCTCTTTCCCGTTGAAGGCCTGGAATTCGCCCCGGCGTCCATAGTGCAGTGGGCCTTTGATGCCGTTGGGAAAGGAATTCAGCCGGACCAGATTGGGCCAGAACTGGTACACCGGGATTTCGGTTTCAACTGAATCGTGCAGGGTAAGCGTGAACCCGTGGTCGACCGGCGAGGAAACGGTGAAGGTATCGATGGTTACTTCGGACAGTCCCCCTGCATGGAACGCGTCGACCACGTACTCCATGGCCGCGCGGTTCCCCGGGTAGCCCACGACGCGCGACGGATGTGCGCTCATCGACCGGACGTGGGCCTCGACGCCCTCCACGGTCACGATTTCGGAGACTTCTTCCCAGGTCACTGGAGCTTCTTCGAGGGGCCTGGGAGTCACGTCATCGGGAAGCGAGACGAACCTCAGGATCACGTGCTCCGTGACCCAGGCCGGACCGGCCACGGCCACGGCGAGGAAGAGCAGGACGCCCACGACAAGAAAGAAAGTTCCGAAAATCCGAGAATACACGTCAGTCTATCCCGTAGATATGATGCCCCGCGTGGGGGAACCATATGTAATCAACGAACATGGAGATGACCACGCCGGTAGCCACACCGAAGATAAGGCCCAGGAAGAAGGGCTGACCCTTTCGGTACAGCTCGATACCGCCGACCCACATCATGATGCTCTTGATGACCCAGCAAACGAACATGGACGACACGATAGCGCGTGCGGGCCACGAGTAGGAAAGGAAGAAACCGAGGGGATGCAGCGGCCAGCCGGGCAGCCGGGCCCTCAGGGTCATGAGCAGGAACATGAGCCAGCCGCCCACCATGAAGAACATGAGGCGGGCCGTGTCCGGTCCGAAGGGATCCCGCATCTTGGTGAGCGTTTCGTTGTAGGGGATGGTCGATCCGATCCTTCCGAACCACCATCCGTTGGTGAACTGCCGCGTGCCCTGGTCGAATCCCAGGTAGATCGTCCAGATCAGCGCGATCACCACGCCGATCACCGCGGCGGACAGGACTGTCCAGCCCAGTCCACGGTGCCAGCGCGCACCGATCTCTGAAAGCTTGGCCACCTGCATGAAGGCGGGCATGAAGGTCGATTTGATCTCGCTGACGGGTCCATAGGTCTGGGCCATCGCCGTCATGGTGGACATGGACAGGTTCGCCGACCCGACCGAGTAGAATACGAGCACCTGGGCGATCATGGGCGAACGCACGTAGGGCAGCCCGGCTTCGGCGATGATGCGGGAGACGCCGATATAGATGACGAAGACGCCCGCGAGGAGGAACACGGCAATGGGCACGCTCATGCCCAGCTGGTTCAGCCACACGATCCCGTAGACGAACCCGCCGAGAAAGCCGAAGACGGCGACCCGGTAGGGCAGCATCTCATCGGAGTCGTCCAGGTCCGATCTGCGGCCGAACGCATGGGAGAACACCGCGCGGATGTGAAACCTGGCCCGCCACAGCCCCCAGGCTACGAACACGATGAAGGCGCCCATGTTCTGCCAGTCCAGCATGGGGTGGATTGACGTGTAGTTGTCCCTGCCAGGTATGTCGTAACCGATCCGTTGTGCGATGCCTACCTGGATGATCCCGATCATGTAGAACACCCAGAACCCGGCCAGCACGTCCAGGTTGACGAAGTAGGAAATACCGAGGATGGCTGGCCGGAAGTTGATCTCCAGCGGAGGGAATCCTTCGCCGAAGACAATGGGCGGCGCCGACCCGAAATAGGGAAACTGGGGCACGACCGGTGTGAAGTATCCGATAATGTTGTACATCATCACGCAGAAAGGGATGGAAAAGCCGATCCAGAAACGTTTCTCGGTCATAAATTCCGGGATGCGTCCCGACGATTCCATGCCTCGCGTCAAGGCGAGGGGGATCTGCATCATGGGGAATACCAGTTTCTCGTGTTCGACCCACTGTCTTCTGAGGATCACCACGAGACACAGCCCCATGAAGATGATCGGTACGATGAAGGTCAGCCACCAGAACAGGGGAATGCCCCACACGCTCCAGGGTATGGACTCACCGGGCGGGATACCGTCGACGAACCAGGTCAGCGCATTGCCCTGGTTGGTGACGTTCGCCCAGGGTTTCAAATAGGGATAAAAGTATTCTGCCCACTGGTTCTCGGGCGTCGCCAGGAGATTCGGCGCCATGAGCGTGGAGATAAACGGGGCGCCCATGCCGTTGGTCGACAGCCCGGAAGCCGCCATGCCCATGGCCAGGGGGATGACGAACTCGTGGGACGTCAGGGCCCAGTCTTTCTTCCACCGGGCCAGTATCACGTTGAACAGGATGAGATACGCAAAGGCCAGGAACAACGCACCGATGTGAAGATGGTCCGCGCCGAGTTGAGACGAGGCCATGGTGTACTGAAAATAGGGGACGATCAGGGAAATCAGGACGACGCTCGTCAGGCCCAGGAGGATGGATCTCGGCGTAATGATCCGGGTCGCGGTCGTCGGGCCGGCGGAAGAGGATACACTTTGCTGGGCTGAGGCCATGGAAAGGGCCGGATTGTGATACTTGCGGTGACTGAAATACGGTAATGAATCTAGTCTGCGGGTCCAGAATATGTAAAATGGCAGACGGTATAAGTCAAAGAAAAACAAAGTTCCATGAGGTCCTGAGCCACCATCGGCCAGACCTTTTCGTTGTTGACACGATTCCGGTTTGCGGGGATATTTCCATACCTTGATGTACCCGTTTCATACGAGGGATTTACAGTGAAGGCCGAAACGAGAGCCGCCATAGACCGCTTGCTGAACAGGTACATCGCCTTCATCTGCCGCCATCCGGCGAAGATCCTCCTGGGTGCGCTGCTGACCGCATTGCTCTCCGCGCATTTCGCATCCAGGCTTCAGCTTAAAACCGACTTCGTGGAACTGCTCCCGGAAGGCTACCGGAGCGTCGACGACATTCACCGGATCACGGAGCGCGTCGGCGGCATCGGCAACCTGACCGTCGTCATTGAAACGGAAGACCTGACTTCGGCACAGCGGTTCGCCGACGACCTCGCCGGCAGGATCCATTCCGATCTTCCCGAGGGGTATATCCGGTATATCGAGTACCGGGTGGACGAGGAGAAGCGCTTCTACGAAGACCACAAATATCTGTATGCGGATCTGGAGGACCTGGAAGAGATCCAGAACCGCCTGAGCCGACAGATCCTGAAGACGAAACTGGAGCAGAACCCCCTCTTCGTTTCCGAGGAAGACCTCGGGCTGGAAACGGAAGACGAACCGTTTACCTTGAGCGATCTGGAAGAGAAGTACGAAAAGAAAGCGGGGGAGAAGCTGGACAAGTGGGTCGACGGCTATTTCACGGGGCACGACGAGCAGGGGCAGTTTCTCGTCATGGTCCTGAAACCCTTCGGTTCGTCGACCGGCGTTTCCTTTTCGCGGGACCTGTGCGAACGGGTACTCGCCATCGTAGAAGGGCTTGACCCCCCGTCATACCATCCATCGCTGAAAGTGGGCCTCACCGGCAAGTACCGCCTGATCCTGGACCAGTACTCTTCCGTCCAGCGGGAGATCTTCTCGTCCGCCGCCTTCACACTGACCCTGGTGGCCCTGGTCATCTTCCTCTACTTCCGCACCATCGTCCCGGTCATCAACATCACGCTGGTCGTGGTCGTCGGCATACTCTGGACGTTCTGCCTGACCTATTTCCGCATTGGCTACCTCAACATGCAGACCGCCTTCCTGGGCGCCATCATCATTGGGAACGGCATCAACTACGGCCTGATCCTCATGGCCAGGTACAAGGAAGAAAGGCTGCAGGGAGCGGACGCCCTTGAAGGCGTGCAGATCGCCTTTCGGAATACGATTACCGCGACGGTCACAAGCGCGGCGTCCACGGGCCTCGCATACGGCACGCTCATGATCACTGATTTTCGCGGCTTCAATCACTTCGGGTTCATCGGCGGCCTCGGCATGCTGCTGTGTTGGATTTCCACCTTTTCTATCATGCCGGCGCTGCTGATGCTGTGGGACCGCACCCGTTTCGGGCGGAAGACCTGGACGCGGAAGGTCTCGCGGGGCGGGTCGCTGACCCATCTCGCCAACCTGGTGCAAAAGGCGCCGCAGGCCGTGGTGGGCACGAGTATCTCCCTGGTCGTGCTGGGTACCGCCCTCCTGGTGTGGTGGCTTCCGAATTCCTTCGAATACGACTTCTCGAAACTGCGAAACGAACCGCGGGGCGATACTTACGAGCGGATCCTCAACCACCGCGTAAACGCCCTGTTCGGTATATCGCAGTCTCCCGCGGTTATCCTCGCGGACCGCCTGGACCAGGTCCCGGGCATCCGGCGCGCCGTGCTGGACAAGAAAGAAGCGGAGAAAGAGGGTCCCAAACCGACCATCGACCGGGTGCGAACCATCTTCGATCTGCTGCCGGAGGACCAGGAAGACAAGATCGACGTGCTCTGGGACATAGATTACATGCTGGACACCAATCCGCCCGACGAACTTGGCATACCGCCCGACCAGCTCGAAAGGATCAACGCGTTCCGAGAGAACCTGAGCCTGGATGAAATCACCGTTGATGACCTGCCCCAGGCGCTCACGCGTCCCTTCGAGGAGCGGGACGGGACAGTGGGCAGGCTCGTCTACGTCTACCCGAGGTCGGACGCCGGACTCTGGAACGGCAGGAACCTGATCCGGTTCGCGGAAGTCGTCCGTTCCAACCGCCTGCCAGACGATGAAGTCATCTATTCCTCCGGTGAGGCCGTGGTATTCGCCGACATGCTGAAGGCCGTGGACCGCGACGGCCCCATTGCCACGGTCGCCTGCTTCGTGGGCGTTATCGCGCTACTCTTACTGGCATTCCGCAGCGTCCACGCGTCGGTCGTGATCCTGGCTTCCCTGCTGGGCGGCATGCTGGTCATGGGCGGCGTCATCGCCGTCTTCGACATCAAGGTGAATTTCTTCAACTTCATCGTCATACCCACTACGCTGGGGATCGGCGTGGACTACAGCGTGAACCTGTATCAACGCTACCGCCTTGACGGACGCGGTTCCATACGTAATATGGTACAGCATACAGGCGCGGCCCTGGTCATGTGTTCGTCCACGACGCTGATCGGTTACACTTCTCTCATGCTCACGTCCAACCGGGGCCTGCATTCCTTCGGCATCATGGCCAACGTGGGAGAGATCGCCACGCTGGCAACGGCCCTGGTCGCGCTGCCCGCCTATCTGCTTATTATGGAAAAGCGGATGAGGAACAAGGCGCCTGGAACGCGGAGTCCGGTTCACGCCGCTTGAGACCGACTTCTACAGCCCTGCCGTTCGGAAATGAGTCGAACAAGGCCGGTTACATGAACCTTCATGCAGTGGACTACCGCCAGGTGTTGCCGGATCACCTGCTGCATACCTTTCTCGACGATTTCGAGTCACTGCGGCACTTCTATACTTACGATCCCCGCGACCCGGACGTCTGGCCGCGCGCGATCGATGCAGTAAGATCCCGGTCAAATCCCCCACCGAGAAAGGCCGTATCCCGGACGCTCGAGGCGCAGAACGGCCGCTACGGGGCGGACGAAAGCGTCCTCGAAAACGCCCGTGCCCTTGGCGGCGAGGATACCTTCGTGATCTCCACGGGTCAGCAGACCGGACTATTCACCGGTCCGCTCTATACGATTTACAAGGCCATCACGGCCGTCAAGCTGGCGAAGCGGGTATCGGAAGAAACGGGCGTGCGGGCCGTACCGGTTTTCTGGATGGCCTCCGACGACCACGACTACGCCGAGATCAACCATGTCCACGTCTGCCGAGCGGACGGGGACGCCTTGCGCTTTGAACTGAGTCCCGACGACCCCAATGACCGCCGTTCCGCGAGCGACCGCCTGCTTGGACCCGAAATCGCGGCGCTGCTCGAGCAGTTTGCCGATGCCCTGCCCGATTCGGAATACAGCTCCTCCGCCATCTGCGCGCTTCGGCAGCACTGTACCGCCGGAACTTCGCTTTCCGAAGCCTTTGCCCGGCTGATGACACTGCTATTTCAGGGACAGGGCCTGGTTCTCGTAGACCCCACCGACCCGGCACTGAAACCCCTTATGAGCCCCGTGTTCGAACAGGAAATCCGCGATCCGCTCGCATCCACGCGCTCGGTCCTGTCTACTTCAGAAAAACTGTCCGACGCCGGGTTCGATTCCCAGGTCTCCCGTCTCCCCGAGGCGGTAAACCTGTTTCTCTACCAGGACGGACAGCGGAACGCCCTGAGCTACGGGAATGGACGGTTCAGCAACCGGGACGGCAGCCTGTCCTTTACGGAACGGGACCTGCTGCGCGTGCTCGAGGATTCGCCCGAGCGATTCACCCACAACGTCATCACGCGTCCCCTGGTGCAGGACAGCCTGTTTCCGACGCTGACCTATATCGGCGGTCCGGCGGAAATCGCCTACTACGGTCAGCTTGGCGGAGTCTATCGCCAGTTCGGTCTGCCTTTCCCCGTGGTCTATCCCCGCGCTTCCCACACGCTGGTGGGCGCCAGGACCGCCCGGATACTGGAGAAGCACGGCCTCACGATCTCCCATTTCGTCCAGGGGATAGAGTCCGTGGTCGACCGGAAACTGCGGGACGACATGCCGGTACATATCACCGAGGGACTTCGTGCCGCCCGTGGCGACGCGGAAGCCCATTACCGGAACCTGAAGGGACACGTGACGGCGCTCGACCCCGGGTTGAGCCGGATCGTGGACGCTTCGGAAAGAAAGACCAACTTCGCCCTGGGCAAGCTGGAGGAAAAGACCCTCCGGGCCATGAAGAGAGCGGACGGAGTCATGCGCGGCCAGATCATGCGGGCGGACCGCATGATCTATCCCAACGGTCATCTCCAGGAACGGGTGGCCAACATCTGGCAGTACGTCGCCCTCTACGGAGTCGATGTCATGAAGACACTCTTCGAAGCCACGGATGAAACGGACTTCAGGCACAGGATAACCCCGCTATGAAACTCGACGTCCTGGCCGTATCCCCGCATCCGGATGACGTGGAGTTGCACTGCGGCGGCCTGATGGTCCGATTCGCCGACCTGGGATACGTCACCGGTATTGTCGATATGAGCCTGGGAGAGAAAGGCACCCGCGGCACGGTCGACGACCGGAGACTGGAAGCGGCGGCAGCGGCGAAGGTGCTCGGGCTGTCCGAAAGGCTGAATCTCGAACTGCCGGATTCCCGCATCGGGGCCTGCGAGTCGCACCGCGACGCCCTCGTCGACGCCATACGCCGGTTCCAACCGGACTTGCTTCTCGTTCCCCACGAAGTCGCCCGTCATCCGGATCACGGGGCGACCGCCCGCCTGGCCAGGGACGCGGCCTTCCTGGCGGGCCTGGAGAAAATCGAAACGGACCACCCGGCCTTCCGGCCCCGGCAACTGGTCTTCTACCTCACGCACCACCGCTATCAAGAACCCAGGCCTTCCTTCATCGTCGACATATCCTCCTCCTTCAACCGGAAGATCGAAGCCGTGAAGGCCCACCGGTCGCAGTTCCATGACCCGGACTCCGGCGAGCCGGAAACCTACATCAGCCGTCCGGAGTTCCTCGATGAGGTTGAGGCCCAGAGCCGTTACTACGGCACGCTGATCGGCGCGCGGTACGGGGAGCCCTTCGTAGTGCGGGAATACCTTTCGATCGACGATCCCCTGGCCCACTTCACGGGGCGCGCGGGATAGTGGATCGAGCGGGACGGTACATACGGAAGTAGAGGCGAATCCCATGAACATCGGTATCACCTGCTATCCCACCTACGGAGGAAGCGGCGCTATCGCCGCCGAACTGGGACAGGTCCTGGCGCGAAAGGGACATAAGGTCCATTTCGTGAGCTATTCGATTCCATTCCGCCTGCAGGAATACAGCCAGAACATCTACTTCCACAATGTCGAGGTCATGCCCTACCCGCTGTTCAAGTATCCGCCCTACACCCTGGCGCTAGCGGCGAAAATGGCCGACGTGGCACTGGAGGCGGAGCTGGACATCCTGCACGTGCACTACGCCGTTCCCCACGCCACCTGCGCCTTCCTGGCGCGGCACATGCTGCGGGACCGGGACATCAAGGTCATCACGACCCTTCACGGAACCGATATCACCCTCGTGGGCAGCGACAAGTCCTTCTACCGGATCACCAGATTCAGCATCGAGGAAAGCCAGGGAGTCACGGCCGTCTCCGAGTCCCTCAAGCGAGATACGCAGTCGCTCTTCGAGATCGACACGGATATCCGCGTAATTCCCAATTTCGTCGATGTCAACCGGTTCCGCCGGGGGGACGGTCACTGCGACATCAGCAATTTCGTCGACGATGACGAGAAAGTCATCGTCCACGTCTCGAATTTCCGGCCCGTCAAGCGCATCGGGGATATCATCCGCATGTACGCGGAGGTGCGGAGCAAGGTCAAGTGCAAGCTGCTGCTGGTGGGGGAGGGACCGGAACGTATACCGATGCAGGAACTGGCCCGCGACCTGGGACTGCAGGACGGCGTGGTTTTTCTCGGTGAGCAGGAGGGAGTCGACCGGATCCTGTCCTGTTCCGACCTGTACCTGCTTCCCAGCGAACAGGAGAGTTTCGGCCTGTCGGCCCTGGAGGCCATGAGCTGCGGCGTACCGGTCATCGGCGCCAATGCGGGCGGTCTTCCGGAACTGGTGCGCCACGGGGAGACGGGATTCATCACCGAGGTAGGGGACATCCACCAGATGGCCCGCCACGCCACGGAACTGCTGGCCGATGACGACTTCAGGCAAACCATCGGGCGGCAGGCGCGGCAGCGGGTACTGGACAACTTCGCGGAAGAGGCCGTCGTCCCGCAGTATGAGGCATATTACGAGGAGGTATTGCGCGGATAACCGCCCGCGGCGGAATCCAGTGGGGCCCTCCGGACCGTTCAGTAGCCAGCGGACCGTCCAGAATCCGCGGCCGCCCGTCAGGAACCCTCCGATTTCTCCGCCAGCGACGCGTAACTCACCCCTTCGCCGCTGTCGTGACTCACCGGCAGGCCCACTTCCTCCCATCCCGGATTGACCACTTGTCCGAATGGGGTCATCTCTCCGCTGAACCCGCATCGCATGTTCACGACCGTCTGGTATCCCATCGATTGCAGCAACTGGGCGGCATGGTCGGACCGCTGGCCGGTCCGGCAGCCCAGCACGAGTTTGGCATCCTCCGGATAGTTCGCTTTAACCACCTGGACGAAATCGGGATTGGGCGTCATCTGCCCGGACTGCTCGTCCGCGTGCAGGAGCGGGATGTTCACCGCCGGCGCGGGGTGTCCCTGGTCGAATTCCGGAACGGACCGGACATCGATGTACACGTAGCCCTCTGATTCGACCAGCCTGGCCGCTTCATCGGGCATGACCTGATCCACGCTCATCTAAAGCTCCTTTTCTTTTCGTTACCATGTTTCCACGATGTGGCCCGAATTCGGAAACCAGATTACATCGACGCAGTAGGAAAGCGCCACGCCCAGCACGTAACCCACCAACATGCCGATGAAGAAGGGCTGCGTCTCCCGGTACAATCTCGTGCCCCCCAGTTTAAGGATAATGGCCTTAACGAGCCAGACCAGGAAGATCGACGTGGCGATCATACCGATTCCCCAGGTCTTGGCAACAGCCCAGCCGATGGGATGCAGCGGCCACCAGTGGAAATTGTGGTGGGCCAGGATCAGCAGCCAGGCTATGAAGGCGCCGACCCCCAGGCCCAGGTACTCCCCGCCGGTCAACTGGGTCTGGTTATTGATCCATGTCGTCAGCGTGTTGTAACCCGCCTTCGCGTTTCCGAATGCGTCCCTGAACCCATCCGCGCCCGTGGTTTCGTAACCCAGGAAGACAGTATATACTACGGAAATGATGGCGGCCATGACCAGCGCCGAGACGATGACGGGGAAGATGCCGCGCCGGGCGCCGCCAATCTCGTCGCCCATCTTGTTTACGTGGGCCATGGCGCACATGCCCAGCGTACGCCAGTTCCGTGAGAATGTCTGCGACAGGGTCAGGATGGTGAGATCCGCGCGGTGCAGGTTCGCCGATCCGAAGGAGAACACCGTAAAGTCATGGGCGTTATATGGCAGGTCGAGATTAATCAGGCCCGCTTCCGCGACCACGCGGGTGACCCCAAGAAAGAGGAGCATGCAGGTGGCCAGCAGCGTGGCCGCGGCGGCGAAGGACATGCCCATGCTGATCAGGAAGAAGAACATGTACGTGATGCCGAGTACCACGCCGCACATGGCGGTCCTGTAGGAGAAAAACTCCCCCGAATCGTCGATGTCGTTTCCCCTTCCGATGGCCTTACGCACCACGTCGTAGAGGTGGCGCCGGGCCATCCAGAGCCCGAACAGGGTGAACATGAAAAACCCGCCCAGGTGCTGGGCCGTGACGATCTCGGTCGTCTTCGGAATGCCGAATCGACTCATGATGCCGATCTGGATCGTGGCCAGCAGGAAGAACACCCAGATGCTGAACAGGATGTTGAGATTCGTAAAGAATCCGATGCCGATGAAGGCGAAATTGATCTTGAACTGGATCGGCGGGAAGGATTCGGCCAGGGTGATCGGTATGCGGTAATCCCCGCCCAGTCTGATGGGCACCACAGCGTCCCAGTACGAGACGATGTTCCAGAGAATGATGAAGAGGGGGATGGAGAATCCGTACCAGAAAACCCTGGACCGGGCGATCCGGGGCAGTACGGAGCCGCTTTGGTCATCTTCGATGAGCAACAGGGGCACGCGGGCCAGCGGAAAGGTCAGACGTTCCCGCTCGATCCACTGTTTACGCAGGATCACCATGAGCGACGCGCTGGCGAAGAAAAGGGCCAGAAAGAAGGTGCCCCACCAACTCATGGGGATGATCCAGTCCCGCCAGGGAATGACGCCGGTGGAGGGCAGCCCCTCGTAGAACCAGTGCACCGCCCGCCGTTCATCCGGGATGATGAGCCAGGTCGGGAGATACTCGAAAAACAATTCGACATACCTGTTCTCGGAGTTGGCATAGTAGTGCGGAATGGATGGAACGGCGACCCAGTAGGTCGTAAATGCCCATCCGGGAATAGCCGAGGCCGTAAACACGATGAAAAAGATTATCATCAGTTCAGGAGCTGTGAATATTCGAGTCGGTGCGAATCGCTTCAACAGGCCGTTTACGACGAAGACGACCAGCATGAAGGGGAAGAGCGCCGCCATGGGCATGTGGGTAATGGACAGGTAGGATGAATGAGCCTCGAAGGCGGAATGCACGACCCACCACGCCATGGCCGCGGACAGGAAGAGTCCCAGACCCACGGCACGAAGGGTCATGCCCGAAGCAAGCCCACCGGTTCTGCCGGGAGGACCTACATCGGGAGGATAGGAATCCGGCCTGCCTGCAGACGGGGGAGTCCGCTCTTTAACACTCATGGGAATGTACTTCTGAAGGGATTAAAACTACCGGTATTACAGGCTGTTCCGCGGTTTCCCGGGATGCGCACAATTTACCTTCAAAACGGGGGTTCAGCAAGGACTAAAACGGCTGCCGGCAGGCGGCTGTTTCCCTTGACACCGGCCCTTGCGCGCCGTACAATGCCCGAGGTTTTAAGCCCCCTGGTTTTCCGTTCAAAGGAAGGTCGCCATGCAATATCTACTCACCGGCGGATATGGCTGTATCGGTTCGTGGATCGTGAAGAACCTGGTCGACGAAGGGCACGATGTCGCGATCTACGACCTGGTGGAACATACCGCCCGCATGGCATTGATCATGGACGAGGAAGAGATCGCCCGGGTCCGGTTCATCGAGGGCGACATCGCCGACGGGACCCAATTCACGCGGGTGGTAGGTGAAACAGGCGCGTCCCGCATCATCCACCTGGCCGGACTGCAGGTGCCCGTGTGCAAGGCCGATCCCATCAAGGGCGCTACGGTCAACGTAATCGGCACCCTGAACGTCTTCGAAGCGGCCAGAACCCACGACGACATCGTCCGGCGTATCGTCTACGCGAGTTCCGCGGCCGTCTACGGAATGGAAGACGACTACGACTCCGGACCGGTCGGGAACGACGCGGTGCTGAGGCCGGTCACCCACTACGGCGTATTCAAGCAGTGCAACGAAGCCAACGCGCGGGTGTACTTTCTCGATCACGGTATTTCAAGCTTCGGCCTGCGGCCGTGGACCGTGTACGGACCGGGCCGGGACTTCGGATTGACCTCCGATCCCACCAAGGCGGTCAAGGCGGCCCTGTTGAACCGGCCGTACGTGATTGGATACGGCGGGCGGAACAACATGCAGTACGTGAACGACACCGCCCGGACGTTCATCCGCTGCGCAGAGGCAGCCACCGAAGGCGCCGGGGCCTATAGCATACGTGGCGACGTCGTGACCATCGACGAGGTGATCGCGTCCATCGAGCGCGTCGTTCCCGATTCGAAGGGACTCATCTCCCACCTGGACATGAACCTTCCCATCGCGCCGGACCTCGATGACCGCGCCATCCAGGAAGACGTGGGCGAGATCCCCTACACGCCGCTGGACGACGGGATCAGGGAGACCTGGGAAGTGTTCAGCCGCCACCAGGAGGCCGGAACGCTGAGCACGGACGACCTGTAGGGCCGGTTATTCCGTACCCTGCCCGGTTGCGATCGCTAAACAATGGGCCACCAATCCCCGGTCAATCGGATCCTGATCAAGAGAATCCAGGTCCGTCGAACCATAACGAATAACATCAGGGCGAATAGGTCATGACGCTGGAACAGCAGATTCAGGCCATGCAGCTCGATGGCTGGTGCGTGCTGGACAACATCATTCCCGGGGACCGGCTTGACGAGGTACGCGGCCGGGTCATCGCTTCGACGAACCGGCACCGGAATCCCGACGCACCCGAAAACATCGGCCACGTGAGCGGTTTCCTGAAATACGACCAGTCGCTGGCGCCCTGGCTCGCGGACCGGCGGCTCCTCTGCCTGGTCGAGGCGCTGCTCGGACACCATTTCCGCATCTCCTTCACCACGGCCACCATCAACGAGCCGGGGAACGACCGCGGTGGATGGCACGCGGACTGGCCCTTCAACCAGCGGAACGCCGGCTATGTGCCCGCGCCGTACCCGGACGCGGTCATGCACCTGACGACCATCTGGATGCTTTCTTCCTTCACCGGCGATAACGGCGGCACCCTCATCGTCCCGGGCAGTCATCGAGACTCCAACAACCCGACCGGAAATAACGGGGTTCTGCCCGAAGCACCCCATTCGACCGAGTTGAACGTGACCGGCGAGGCCGGAAGCGTCCTCGTCATGGACAGCCGTTTGTGGCATTCGACTGCCGCGAACACCTCGAAGGATCCCCGCGTCGCCGTTGTCGTCCGCTACGCGCCCTGGTGGCTGAACCTGAACGTGCTGAAACCCGGCTCGGAAGACCGCAGGATCCTGGTAGACGAGACCGGCGGAACGGAGAACCTGGTTCCCGCCCTTCCCCGCGACGTGTATGACGGACTACCCGGCGAATTGAAGCCCCTCGTAAGTCACTGGGTGGAGTAGGCGGCATTCCTTATACATTAAAATCCTCTGATCTATTTCTGTGGCATGTTCAAGGTTGCATTCCGTCTTCGTAACGGTGTTGACCTGAACCAGATCCGTTAAGGTCGAGTATACCTGCCTGGAAGATTCCAAGGTCCTGGAATCACACTACGTGGAACCAGGAAACATTTCTTCCGTCGCCACGGTCCAATGTGTTGGTTATTTGTCGATAACTTTTCCGATTCTGAATACTGCGATTGGAGGAGGTTATGAGCCGGACTGGATTTGTCACGATTTTATGTGCGTGTTTAGGGCTTTCAAGCGCGTGCAGCATGCAGGAGTTCGGATTCGAGCGAGACGAACGAGAGATCGAATTTGAGCACGACGGGCAAGACTATATCGATAGCACCAGGCAGAAATACGAGGTGAACTCCGGTGGGACACTGACGGTCGATGCCAAATTTGGGGCAATTCGCATCAGAAGCTCGATCAATGATGAAGTAGATGTCCTGGTGAGAAAGCGATTTCGGGCAACCGATGCTGACCAGGTTCGAAAAGCCTTCAGTAATATCGAAGTCGTAATCGAACAGACGTACAACGGGGTACGAATCGAAGTCGATCAGATCAGGTACCCCACGTACACGAAATGGTTCTGGCAGGAAGACTGGCCGGATCGGGTCTATGTCGAAATCAATGTTATAGTGCCTGAGGAATACAACCTCGACCTCATTACCATAAGCGGTGATATCCAGACGGGGAATATCGCAGGAAATGTGACGGCTGAGACTCTTACCGGGGAAATTTCGACCGGTCCCACCGAAGGTGACTTGAGCATAAAATCGAACAGCGGGAATATAGAAACCAGCCGCGTGGTAGGCAGGTTGCACACCACTACACTGACAGGTAACATCAAGATCGGCCCAGTGGATGGTGATGCCACGGTCGATTCAAACTCTGGTAGAATAGAAACAGGTACCGTAGAGGAGGATCTGCAAGCCAAGACCCTAACAGGTAACATCAAGATCGGCCCAGTGGATGGTGAGGCCACGGTCGGTTCGAACTCTGGCAGTATAGAAACAGGTACCGTAGTGGGGAATCTGCACGCCAAGACCCTAACAGGTAACATCGAAACCGGCCCAGTGTTTGGTGATGCGACGGTCTCTTCGAACTCTGGCAGAATAGAAACAGGTGCCGTAGCGATGGATCTGCACGCCAAGACCCTAACAGGTAACATCGAAACCGGCCCCGTGGATGGTGATGCGACCGTCTCTTCGGCGACTGGCAGAATAAAAACAGGTACCGTAGAGGGGGATCTGCACGCTAGGACCTCAACAGGTAAAATCGAGATCGGTCCTGTGGATGGTGATGCAAACGTCAGTACGACATCTGGTATGGTCGAGGCCTCAAACGTGTTAGGGGTTTTCGAAACCAGATCCCTGAGCGGAGATATCAGACTAGGCCCCACAAGTGGCGACATTGTTGCTAGTTCAACCAGTGGTGATATCGAGGGGGAATTGATCGTAACCGATCCATCCGTCGAGGCCAGGTACGACATGCAGACTCTGAGCGGAGATATAACCATTCAAATGCCAGTTGACATCCCGTCTGTTATTGATGCGCAGATCACTATCGGGGAGATCATTGATCCGTGGTTGCCAAATTGGTGGCATGTCCAAAGGCGAATTAAATCCGATTTCGACCTGAACTTTAGTAGAATAGAATCTAGCCCAGGGAACTATGCAATTAAAGCTATCGGTGAAACGAATGGCGGTGGAAACAGAATCAAGCTGGTATCTACCGCTGGTAACATACGTATCCGAAGTAAAGACGATGAGTAGTAGAGCGAAGACACAACCATTGAATCCCTACGGAAGTCTCAATGACAACTCCGGTAGATGTCTTTACTACACAACCGTGGGAGTGGAATAGTATGAAGACGATATGGATCACAGCGATTACGTGTATAGGTATTTATCCGGTTCTTGATTCCGGCGCGCAGACCACAGAGGTCATTCAAGTTGGGCAAGGATACGCGGCAACCATTGAAGAAACATTTACTGTGGAACCGGGCGGCGAACTGACCATCGATGCCGACTTCGGATCCGTCCGGATCGAGACTTCGACGAGCAACACCGTGGAGGTTCTTGTGGAAAAGCGCCTGAAAGAGGGCACCGAAGACCAGGCACGCCGAGCCTTCGAAGAAGTGGAGGTAACAACAGAACAGCGGGGCAACGACGTACACATCGACGTTGACAATTCGCGATGGTTCAAGCGCGCCAGGGTTTCCGTAGCTATGACCGTGCAGGTGCCTTATACATACAGTCTGGATATCAAGACGGCAGGAGGCGGCATCGAAATCGGGAACCTGGA
This sequence comes from uncultured Gemmatimonadota bacterium, assembly GCA_951812955.1. Classification (GTDB taxonomy): domain Bacteria; phylum JAAXHH01; class JAAXHH01; order JAAXHH01; family JAAXHH01; genus JAAXHH01. Next base: position 1,928,847 of record OX638340.1, read on the forward strand.
CGGCGAGATCACGGCGAAGACTGCAGGCGGAAGCATCAGGACAGGAACCACGAAAGGGGACGTGACCGCCAAGACCCTGGGCGGAAGCATCCGTATCGGCCCGACTGAGGGAGGCGTGTCTGCCAAGACGATGGGCGGAAATATCGCTATAGGGGATACGAATGGGGACGTGTCGGCCCACACGCTGGGTGGAAGCATCCGCATCGGCATTGCGGACGGGGATGTACTTGCCAGGACGATGGGCGGAAACATCACCGTTGAAGAAGCCTCGGGTAAAGTGTCTGCCAAGACCCTGGGCGGAAAAGTCCGGGTCGGTTCCACGTAACATATCTCTGGCGAAGACAACACCGCCTGTTTAGACATAAAGGGAGGGATGATGCGTTTGTTATTGGTCGTGGTCAGTGTCAGTCTGCTCGTTGCCTCGGCATATGCATGCAGCGCACAGGAGGTCACGTTTATGCGCGACGATATGAGTCACGTAGAAAGAACCCACCAGAAATACATGGTGGATGGAACCGGCACGTTGACCGTAGACGCCGACTTCGGTTCGATTCGGATCGAGAGCTGGCCGAACGATGAAGTGGACGTCGAGGTAGAAAAACGCCGGACTGGAGTCAGCGAAGACAGCGCACGCGACGACTTCAACGACGTTGCCGTGGATATCTCACAACGGGAGAACGACGTCGACATCCAGATCGACCGGAAAAGCCGTTTCGGGTCGGAGAGGGTATCAGTGGATATACAGGTCCGGGTGCCGGAATCGTATAGCCTGGACCTCAAGACCTCGGGCGGGGATATCGATATCGGAGACCTGCGGGGCGACGTTTCCGCCCGCACCTCGGGAGGCGACGTCAACGTCGGCACAGTGACGGAAGCGCTGCTCCGCGTTCACACGTCAGGAGGCGATGTGACCGTGAAAGGGGGCGGACGGGAAACGAAGGTATCCACCTCCGGCGGGGATATTGAGATCCGGGACGCCCGGGGCACAGTGGATGCGACCACCTCGGGCGGTGATATCACGATCGGCGGCACGGCCGGCGAAGTGACGGTGAGAACATCGGGCGGCGATATCGAAATAGATCGGGCTGCGGGAAACACAGAGGCGACTACCTCGGGCGGCGACATAACGATAGGCCATACCACAGGGGACGTGAAGGCGAAGACCTCCGGCGGCGATATCACGATCGAGCGCGCAAACGGTGAGGTGGACGTTCATACTTCGGGTGGCGATGTGACCATCGACAGCGCTGAAGGAACCCTGAGGGCGGGCACTTCGGGTGGTGATATATCGATCAGCAATGCGCCGGGTGCCGGCTTAACGGCGAAAACCTCGGGTGGCGATATCGAAGCCCGTTTGAGCCCGACAGCAAGTGCATTGGAAGAAGAATGGATACTGAAGTCGTCCGGTGGGGAACTGACCATCCGCATTCCCGAGGATCTGTCCGCTACAGTCGAGGCGGAGATCCATCATGAGCGTTCCTGGTTCGGAAGCGACCGGGGGGATTATCAAATCGACTCGGATTTCGACCTGGACGAAGAGGTAGATGACGGTCGGGACCGAAGGACGATCCGGGCCACCGGCGATATCAACGGGGGCGGCAATCGCATCCGGCTCGAAACCAGCGGCGGCGATATTCGGATTCGTAAGGTGACTTCCTGAGCCCGTGCCGGACGCGGTTTTGCGGATCAGGCCGCGCCCAGATACCCAGCGAGTTGAGCGGGCATGATGTTCCCGCCGCTGAGCAGAACCACGACTTTCTTGCCTTCCAGCGAAACGATGCCGTTCAACAACGCTGCTACGCCCACGGCGCCGCCCGGTTCAACCACGAGCTTGGTTGCCCCGATGAGGTACTTCACCGCGTCGATCGCCTGCGCGTCGGAAACCAGGACCATTTCATCCACGTAGGCCATTACGTGTTCGAAGGTAAGGTTGCCGGGGCGCGGCGCCACGAGCGAGTCGCACACCGTGTTCGGTTCCTGTACCTCGCAGATCTCTTTCTTCAGAAAAGATTGATAAACCGCTTGTGACCCTTCGGGTTGCACCCCGATCACTTTCACCGCGGGGTTCAGCGTCTTCACGGCCGTGGCGACACCGCCGATAAGGCCGCCGCTACTCACGGGCACGATGACCGCGTCCAGATCCTGTGCCTGCGCCATGATCTCGGCGCCGATGCTGCCGTGACCCCGAACGACGTTTTCGTCCTCCCACGTGTTGATCGCGGTGATTCCCCGTTCTCTGCCCAGCCGGCCCAGCGTGTCCCACCGGGCCTGGTTGTGGTTCTCGCACAGAACCGCTTCGCCCCCGTAGTCCCTGGTGCGCCGGATCTTGTACGGCGAGGTTTTCTCCATCATCACTATGGCGGTTGGTATCTCGAGCAAAGTTCCCATGAAGGCGAAGGCCGTGGCGAAGTTGCCGGAGGACGAAATGGCGGCGCCTTTTTCCTTCTGAACATCTGATAGGCGGTTCAGGATGGTAAATGCTGCTCGCGTCTTATACGATCCGGTCACCTGCAGGTTCTCCGCCTTGAACCAGACGTCCGCGCCCGATAGATCGGAGACCGATGGAGACCGGAGGAGGGGCGTGTATACGATCTCCGGTGGTAGTTCCCGCCGTGCCTGTTCGATTTCTACCAACGTGACCATCATGATACCTCCGGTTCGCTCAACGTCCCGGGTTGTGTCCGTGTCCGGTGGCCCACGGCAGACAGTTCGACCGACTGTTCCGCTTCCGGACAATCTGTTCAGCCAACTTGCGGAGTCAAGCGATTTTAACCTGTAACAAGGCACAGGACATCCGGCGCAACAGCTCAGGACATCCGGCGCAAAGGTGCGGGACATCCGACGCAAGGCAGCCAAAGAAAACACGGAAAGGTCTGTCTGGACATCCCGGTCATGAACGCCTATATTGCGCCCTTCGTTGTCACCTGGCGCTTCAGTTGAAGAAACAGGGGCACTGAATTGTAGAATATAAGATCGAACGTTGCTGTCTGTATCTGGGGAACCAAACTCGTTGTTCGACACTGGAGGATTGAATGTTATTTCGCCTGACCGCCCGAATATCCGGCGGCCTGCTATGTGCTTTTGCCGGTCTCCAATTGAATCATGCCATTGCGTCAGCTCAATCTACAGACGATCAGGCTACGCTGAACAAAGGCATAGCGGAAACCGTGGCGGCGATATCGGAAGAAACCGAACGGACCTCTGACCCGCGGCCTTTCAGCGTTCCCCTTCCCGTATCCAAAACACTCTTCGACTACGGAAATCTAGATTCCGACGACTACATACTTTCGGCCAAGCGGGCTGTTTCGACTATCGAGGTGGACGGACACCTGGATGAAGCCGAATGGCAACAGGCTGAAGTCGCCGGCGATTTCTTCCAGCTTGAACCCGTCGAAGGCGCCCCGGCAACCTTCCCCACCGAAGTCAGAGTGCTGTACGACGACAATAATCTGTACGTGGGATTCGTCTGTTTCGACCCCAATCCGGAGAACATCATGGCCCCGGACATGCAACGGGACACCCGGATGAGTTTCTCCAACGACATGGTTACGGTCGTTATCGCATCCCTCGACCACTACCGCGAAGCCTTCGAATTCCAGACCAATCCCAACGGCGCCCGGTCCGATTCCTTCGTCAGCGCTGAAGGTAACAACTCGGACCGTGACTGGAACGGATTGTGGAATGCGGCCAGCCAGGTGTACGATTACGGTTGGTCGGCCGAATACGTGATCCCCTTCCACACGCTGCGGTTTCCCAAGCGCCAGAACCAGACCTGGGGCATAAACTTCGGACGCCGAATCCAGCGCAGCAGGGAGGAATCCTACTGGGTTCCCCTGAGCCTGAAGGACGGCGACCAGGCGCTGTTTCGATTCGGCAAGGGCGGCCGACTGACGGCCCTGTTCGATATCACGCCGGGCGGACGGGTCCAGGCGACCCCGTTTACCGTACTTGGCGCCCAGTCCTCACGGATTACCGAATCCGCCCCGACACCCGCTCGCCCGATCGCCGCGACGGACCTCGACAATGGTATGCAGCGGAGTTTGGGCGGCGACCTTAAGGTCAGTGTCACATCGGGTCTTACGTTAAATGCGACCGTCAATCCCGATTTCGCCCAGGTGGAAGCGGACGACGAGGTCGTGAACCTTTCCCGCTTCGAATTCCAGTTTACCGAAAAGCGCCCCTTCTTCCTGGAGCGCAGCGATATCTTCACCTTGAACCAGCGGCCGCAACGACGCGGACCGCAACGTGGCGGCGGCGACCTGACGCCCCAGCTGTTCTTCAGCCGGCGCGTCGGACGACAGTTGCCGGACGGTCAGTCCGTCCCCATCGACCTCGGCATGCGCCTGACGGGAAAAATCGGGCATACGACCATCGGGTTCCTGAACGTTCAAACCCGGGAGACCCAGTACGACGACGACGGGGAACAGAAGATGGAACCGCTGACCAACTGGCAAGCCCTGCGTGTAATACGGGACTTCGGGTCACGGTCGAGCGTCGGCATGATGGCTACCTTCAAGGAACCGAATCCCCGATTCGATGACCGGGTCGGGATGGCCATACCCCGTTACGCCGAGACCGACTATAACCGCGTGATGGGATTCGACCTGAACCTGGCCTCGCGGGGGACGAATCACCGGGGGCAGATTACTTTCGCCAAAAGCTGGACCGATACGCTGAGCACCAGCAACCAGGACTGGACTTTTCGGATTATCGAGCGGTGGCAGAACCGGTGGCTTATGTACGGGATTTCCTACCTCGACATCGGCGAGGATTTCATCGCCCAGTCCGGCCTGGTCAGAGACGAAGGCCTGCAGCGGGTAGGGGGCGGCATGACGGCCAATACCTTTCTCCGCCGGTTTGGCATTCGGCGGATCAACGGGGGGTTCAGGAGCAATTATGTGACCCGCAAGAACACGGGTTTCTCCGATGCCGATTCCTGGTCATTCCAGCCCAATGTATTCCTGGAACTGGAACGGGGAATGTGGATCTCCGCGTCATATAACATGAATTTCGATACACTCAGCGAAACGACGCGCATAGCCGGCGTTCATTTCACCGAAGGATCCTATTCCTTCAACCAGGGCAGTCTCTTCCTCTTTACCGACAGTGGCCGGAAGATCTCCTATCAAGGCAGCGTCCGGTACGGCAGGTTCTACGGCGCCGACCTCCTCAGCCTGTCGAGTGAACTGTCCATCAAGCCGAATCCCCGTTTCGCGCTGGAACCTGGCATTACCCGCAGCCGGGTCGACCGGGGCAATCGCCTGGGTCTGGAGGACGACGAATACGATCATCGTACGCAACTCATACCCAGTGTCCGAATGAGTTACGCCTTCACGCCGAATCTGTCGTTCTCCTCCTTCGTCCAGTTGAACGCGGATCGGCAGCGGGAGATCGACGATTACCACATGAATACGGTAACGATGAACCTCCTCCTCGCCTACCGGTCGCCCTTCGGTCACTCGTTCTTCCTGGCTTTCAACCAGTTCCGCGATGACGACCTCGATACCGACGGTACCTTCGGCGTCTACGAACGAACGCCCCTGCGCCTGAGGGACCAGCAGATCGTCGCCAAGGTGTCATACCTGCTGAACCTGTAGCCTGTTCGATCCGGGGGGGAACAGGCATTACTCCCGGATTGCTTGCGTTTACAGCCGGGAACTATACAAGTACCTGTGCGTTAAAATCGGGCAGGGAACCGTATTCTTGCCGTTACATAACGTCTTCCGCACGACGAACAACCGATTAGAGAGAACATTTTCTCACTTCAGGTATACCCCGGATACATGATTATGAACCTGCAAAAATCAATAGCTGTGCCGTTGGCAATGACGATCTGCCTGGTCCTCGTCTCCGTTACCGAGGTATCGGCCCAGGATCGGAGGACTTCGGGCTGGTATGTTTCCGGTGGACTGGGCGGCAACCTGGTATACGGCCTCGACCAGGCGGGTTCGAACACGGAATCCACGTGCTATCCGACCAGCGCCTGCTTCGATTTGGTTCTACGGGAAATTCCCGGTTACCGGTGGCGTTACGATCCGTCCGTCGACCGGGGTATCGGTTTCGAAGCTGCCGTCGGACGGGTGTTCGACCGTACCCGCATCGAGGTCTCATTCGCGCATAGGAGAAACAACGTCGACCAGGGACCGCCGCTTGAGATAACCTATCTCGATGGCACCACCGCGGGAGTGAGTACCTATCTCGGACAGGGACTGGCGCAGACCATCAGCAGCAGTTTCATTGAGGATCAGGTTACTCGTTCGGTTTCATTGAACGCCTACTACGATCTGCCCTTCGGTCCGCAAAGAATCACGCCCTACGTGGGGGTGGGGACCGGTGCCGCCTTCGTTGAACTGACCAGGATCTTCTTTTCGATAGAATACACCGACCCTTCAGGAGAAGGCACGCACTACGATCCCCCCCTGTCATTCTACAACAGCAAGCAGGATACGAGGTTATCCAATACAGTCTTCGCGGGGCACGTGTACGCGGGAGCAGCCTACAGTCTGGGCGACCGTACTGCCATCGACCTGAAGATGGCCTACTCCAGGGTGGACGACGTCGAACACACCGGTACCTACGAGTATCATCCTTATTTAGAGACGGACCCTGCCTTCACGAATAAAAACACGTTCAGCGCCATGAACCAGTGGTCCGTGACGGTGAACGTCCGTTTCCTGTTTGGAAACTGACGCGGGATCGGCAGACAGCGTCAAGATCAACCAAACCGAGCAGTATTCCGCCGAACGAACGCGTACGCGTTCCACCGACGCTCACTGAACCGAAATAGATACATGATTCTCGAATCGCTCAAAGCGGCTCTGGAAAAATCGGATCGGCAAAAACTTGCGCTGGTGGGGATCCCCGACGACGCCAATTCCACTTTCCTCCGTGGCGCGGCCGAAGCGCCTCCGAAGATCCGTGCGCAACTCTTCTCCGATGCCTTCAACATGTGGACTGAGACGGGTGTCGATCTCGGCGAGGACGTTTTACTCGACGCGGGCGACCTGGACCTGGGCGAGGTCCCCGATGCCTGGGCCGCGATCCAGCACGCCGTCGAAGCGGTGCTCGATCATGGGCTCACACCCATCTGCCTCGGCGGTGACCACGCCATAACCTGGCCGATCGTTAAGGGGTTCCGGCGCAAGTACGACACGCTCAGCATCCTTCACTTCGATGCGCACCCTGATCTCTACGACAATTTCGGGGACAACCCCCGCTCCCATGCGTCTCCCTTCGCTCGGATTATGGAAAACCACCTGGCGGACCGGCTCGTCCAGGTGGGTATCCGCACCGCAAATGGCCATCAGCGGAAGCAGGCCAGACGGTTTGGGGTCGAGATGATCGAGATGCGGGAGTTGACCGGGGATCTAAGTCTGGCATTCGACTCGCCCGTCTATATATCGGTGGACGTCGATGGTCTGGATCCGGCGTACGCGCCAGGCGTCTCTCATCCCGAGCCCGGCGGCCTTTCCCCGCGGCAGGTGATCGACACGATTCAGCGTTTGGACGGCAGAATCGTCGGGGCGGATATCGTCGAGGTCAATCCGCGGAGGGATTTCCACGATCTGACGGCGGTCGTCGCGGCTAAGATCGTGAAGGAAGTCGCCGCAAAGATGCTGGTGCATGCATAGTCGTGCATAGTCGTCCGCACCGGAATCAGGTGATCTGCAGCAACTGCGCGCTATAGTTACGCGAATTCGGAACTTACGCGTACCTTCCACTTTTCGCGGCGAATCGGGCGTTCACAAACAAAAACACGTCCAGCGCCACGAACCAACCTGTCCGTGACACTGAACGTGCGTTTCTGCAGGTAATTGACACGGGACGGCGTTACCCAGGACGGTTCAATTCAGCCCGTACGCCTGCCCAGCCCCCTATCCCGTCGAATCCACGAAGACGCTGTGCGCGCTGCGGTCCTTGCCCGCGTCCTGCGTGTGCTGGTACGACCGATGCTCGGAAGGTTTGCCAAGTGAGGTGAGGTCAAGCATCTTCTCCGCGGTTCTCGTCGCCACATAGGGCCGCCGGATGTCGGTCGGATTGGCCTGGATGTGCTGCTTCCAGGCGCCCAGGTCCGTCTTCGCCTGGATCAGCCCCTTGATCATGCCCATGTCGTTCAGCATGGCCACGTCGTCCGCGGGTCCGAGGATGACTGCTCCGGTGATCGTGGAGCCGTTCCAGATCAGCTTGCGGTAGACCGGCCGGTTGGCGTTGATCACCTCGGTTACGTCGCCGTCCCCCGACCAGTCGCCGAAGCTCGCGCATTGGAGCCCGCACACGTCGAGGATATTGATCAGCAGGCTGCCGCCATATTCCACGTCCTGGCCGGCCATGTTGGCCCCGGCGATCCGGCCGTGATCGACCGCGGTCGGCTGGATGGCGTGCACTGCCTGCCCGCCCGTGGACAGGTCCGGTCCCTCGGCCACGTCGCCCGCGGCGTACACGTTCGCCGCGCTGGACTGGCAACGGTTGTTGACCAGGACGCCCTGGTTGGTCTCGATACCCGAGCCTTCGAGAAAGCCGATGTTGGCCCTGATCCCGGTGGCCACGATGACCACATCCGCCCGGGTGGACGACCCGTCGGAAAGCTGCAGGGTCTTGACGCCGTCGTGGCCGTGATCGATTCCCTGCACGCTTACGCCGGTGTGGACTTCAACGCCCTGCGACTCGAGCCAGGAGTTCACGAGGGACGCGCCCTGGGCGTCCAGCATGCGGGGCAGCACCTGCCCTTCGAGCTCGATCACCTTCAGGCGGGCGCCGCGTTTGTGCATCGCGTTCAGAATGATGAAACCGATGAACCCGGCCCCGATGAAAGCCACCTCGGCATCGCTACCGAGGGCGCTCACGGTCTTTTCCGCGTCCGCTACGGTCCAGAGATTGTGGACCCCGTCGCCGTCCGCGCCGGGAATGTTCAACTGCTGGGCGGATGACCCGGTGGCGATCAACAGGTTGTCGAAAGGTACCATGGAGCCGTCGCTGAGCGAGACCATGTTCGCGTAGGGATTCACCTCGGTGACACTGACCCCGAAGCGGGTCTTCACTCCCAGCCTGCCGAAATAGTCGTCGTCTCCGGTATTTACCTGTTCGACCGGGATATTCCCTGAGATGTAGTAAGGCAGGGCCATGCGGGAATAGGCCGGCTCATCGGAGATCAGGGTAATGGACGCGTCCGCATCGTAACCGCGTATCGTTTCGATAGCGTTCATCCCGCCCGGTCCGCCGCCTATAATCACGTGTTCTGTAGCCATAATCCGCTCCTTCAGAGAAAGTACCGAAAATCGAAGTACAGGTCATCCGTGGTTTGGGTTCCGTTACGCGAGTCCCAGTTCCATCAGTTTCTCCGTGGTGGGCCGTCCGTCCGCCGACCAGCCCCTTGCCGCGTAGTAGTCCGGCAGCATGGCGTCGAGATCGACGGTCACCCCCGCGGAAGGACCATCCTTGTGGGCTTCTTCCATCAATCGTTTAGGCAGCGTGTCATCGGCCGCGGTGAGGCCCGCCCTGAGATTCCACAGCCGTTCGATATTCCAGATGCGCTCGCCGATGTGCACGAAGTCTTCCATGGTATAGTCTACGCCGGTGGCTGCGGACAATACGGGGATCAGGTCTTCCAGCGGCGCGCCCGCCGTGGTGAACATGCAGATGCCCGTGGCGTCGTGGGCCGTGGTCCGGTTTTGTTCCTCGGCCACCCAGACCGACTTGCCCTCGGTGCCGTGGGGATCGTGCTCGCCGGTGGTCTCGATGCCGGGTGTCCAGGCCCTCAGGTGACAGGCGCCGCGGTTGCAGGTGGCATAGGCCACGCCCATGCCCTGGAATCCCCGTGGATCGTAAGCGGGGAATTCCTGTCCCTTGACGCCCATGAAATACTCCGGATGCTCGAATTTCTCGGTCATCCGCTTTGACCCTTCGGCCAGTTCGTCGCCGAAACCCTCCCGGAATCCCGTGGCTTCCGTCATGGCGACCAGAGCCTTGCCGTCACCGAACCGGAACGCCATGCCCGTCTGCCCATCGCTCAGCAGGCCCCGCTCATACATTTCCATGGCCGCGGCCAGCGTGGCGCCCATGGAAATGGGATCCATGCCGAGATCGTTGCACAGGTAGTTCGCCATGACGATGGCGTCCATGTCATCCACGCCGCAGTCGGCCCCGAGCGACCAGAGGTTCTCGTATTCGGGTCCTTCCCCGGCGACCTTCCAGTTGCGGGGATGCATGTTGACCATGTACTGGTCGGCATTGGGGGAAACCTGGGTCACACGGCCGCAGGCGATGTTGCAGGCGAAGCATGCCTTGTTGGCGACCAGCCAGTTATCCTTGATGCTCTCCCCGTTGATCGCCTCGGTGCCCTCGAACTGTCCGGCCGTGAAATTGCGCGTCGGCAGCCCGCCGAAAGCGTTGACGAGGTCGATCGTTGGCGCTGTGCCTAATTCCGTAAGGCCTTGCCGGCCAGGGCTTTCGGCCAGGTGTTCGTGATAAGGCCAGATGGCGGACATGTAGTCCCGGGGCCGGGCAATCCGGACCCCCTGGTTGCCGCGTACGGCGATCGCCTTGAGGTTCTTGGACCCCATGACGGCGCCGACGCCGGAACGGCCCGCGGCACGGTGCTTGTCGTTGACGATGCACGCGAACCGCACCAGGTTCTCGCCCGCCGGTCCGATGCCGGCCACCCGTAGTTCGGGCATGCCGGTCTCGTCGCGGATGGCGTCCTCGGTTTCCGAGACCACCTTGCCCCACACATTGGAGGCGTCGCGGATCTCGACGCGGTCATCATCGACAAGGAGGTAGCACGGACGGTCCGACCGGCCTTCCACGATCACCATGTCGTAGCCGGCGAACTTGAGTTCCGGACCCCAGTGGCCGCCTGAATTGGACGTCGTGATGGCGCCCGTCAGCGGTCCCTTGGTCACCACCATGTACCTGGATCCGCAGGAGGCGTTGGTGCCCGTCAGCGGCCCGGTGGCCATGATCAGCTTGTTGTCCGGTCCGAGGGCGTCGACAGAGGGGTCCATCTCCTCGTAGAGGTACCGCGCGGCCAGCCCGCGGCCGCCGATGTATTCCTCGGCCCAGTCGAGCCTCAGAGGCTCTTTGGTCGCCTTGCCCCGCGAAAGATCCACCCGCAGGATATGGCCGGCCCACCCGTGTGTCATGAAGAAGGCTCCGTTCCTCGGCGCTAGCCGGGTGATGCAGGGCCGCGCCCTGTGGATCACCCTTCCGGCTCATGCCGGATGAAGCGCTAGGTCAATCCCAGCGACGACAGCTTCTCCTGGGTGGGTTCGCCTTCCGCGTTCCAACCGCGGAGTTCGTAGTATTCCGGCAGCATCTCGCCGAGCCGGTTTACTTCGCCCTTGGTCGGGCCATCGGGGATCGGGTCTTCGAGCAGCCGCTTAGGCAGCGTGTCGTCCTTGCCCGAAAAGCCCGCCCGCTGGTTCCACATGCGTTCGATATTCCAGACGCGTTCTCCGACTTCCATCAGTTCGGGTACGGAGTAGGAAATCCCGGTCACCGCCTCGAGCTGGGGCTGTATTTCGTCCAGGCCCACGCCGAAGGTCAGGAACAGGCAGAGTCCAGACGCGTCCACGGTGCAGGTGGCGTCCTGGAAGATCTTCGTGATCTCTGCTTTACCTTCCGTCACGGCCGGATCCATCTTCTCCGGAATCCCCAGGATCTCGGGGGCGACCGTGTAGCTTTTCAAATGGCAGGCGCCTCGGTTCGAGGTCGCGTAACCCAGCCCCATACCCTGGATCGCGCGGGCGTCATAGGCTGGGAATTCCTGGCCGCGCACGCCCATGAAGTACTCCGGATGATTGAACTTGGCGGTCATGCGCTTCGATCCTTCAGCCAGTTCGTCGCCGAAGCCTTCGCGATAGGCCGCCTTCTCCACCATGGCGACCAGCGCTTCGCTGTTACCGAAGTTGAGCGCCATGCCGGTTTGCTCGTCGGTGACTGCGCCGTTTTCGTATAACTCCATGGCCGCGGCCAGGGTGGCTCCGAAGGAGATCGGATCCATGCCGAGTACGTTGCAAAGGGCATTGGCCTTGATGAGCGCATCCAGATCGTCGATGCCGCAATCGGCACCCATGGCCCAGGCGTTCTCGTACTCCGGTCCCTCGACCGCGATCTTCCAGTTGTGCGGCCGCGTGGTCACGGTGAACTTGTCCTGCGCCTCGCCCGGAAGCTGCGACACCCTCCCGCAGGCTATCGTACAGCCAAAACACGCCTTGTTGGCCACCAGTCGCGTATCGGCAAGGGTCTCCCCGCTGATGTTGTCCGCGCCTTCGAGCTGGGATACCTGGTGGTTGTTTGTCGGCAGTGCGCCGCTCTCATTGATGATATTGACCAGCACCGCGGTGCCGTATGCGGCCAGACCCTCACCCGTTACCGGATGCTCGACCAGCTTGCTCTTCATCTCCCACATGGCCGACATGAACTTCTGCGGGTCGGCGATGGGTACGCCCCCGGTACCGCGTACGGCAATGGCTTTGAGGTTCTTGGAACCCATGACCGCGCCGACGCCGGATCGTCCGGCGGCCCGGTGCCGGTCATTGATGATGGCGGCGAAACGCACGAGGTTTTCGCCAGCTGGACCAATACAGGTAACGACCGTGTCGTGCTGTCCCGACTCTTCCCGGACGATGTCGTCCGTCTCCCATACCGTCTTGCCCCACAGGTGTTCTGCAGAGCAGATGCGGACGTCGTCATCACAAATGGATATGTAGGACGGAACCGGCGCCCGGCCTTCCACGATCAGCATGTCGTAGCCGGCAAACTTCAGTTCCGGCCCCCAGTGGCCGCCGGAGTTGGACGTGGTAATGGCGTTCGTCAACGCCCCCTTGGTGATCACCATGTAACGGGAACTCGTCGATGCGTTCGTGCCGGTCATGGGACCGGTCGCGAAGATCATCTTGTTGTCCGGGCCCAGCGCTTCCGCCGCCGGGTCCATCTCTTCATAGAGGTACTTGGCCCCGAGACCGCGCCCGCCAACAAAAGACGTGGCCCAATCCATGTTGAGGGGCTCTTTGGAGATCCGACCGGTGGTCAGATCGACGCGCAGAATCGTGCCTGTCCATCCGCCGTTGCTCATGCCGCGTTCCCTCCCTCGATGGACTGCAGATAGGAAGCATTGACCTTTTCGGCCCAGCCACCCAGCCAGTCGGCCGATTCGCTCTCGGTGTATTCGATCGCGCCGGTGGGACAGGCGACCGCGCAGGCGGGATTGCCGTCGCACAGATCGCACTTGAAGGCCTTCTGCGTATCCGGATTGTAGAACACCGTGCCGAAGGGACAGGCAATGGTGCACAACCCGCATCCGACGCAGTTTGCATCGGCCACGACCTTGGCGCCGGTATCCGCGTCGACACTGATGGCGTTAACGGGGCAGGCCGTCATGCACCAGGCTTCGTCGCACTGAAAACAGGTGTACGGCGCGTAACTGGCCTGCTCATCGAAAATGTTCACGCGAATCAGCGACCGGGATGGTTGAAACATGCCGGTCTGCACCCAGGAACATGCCAGTTCGCACTGCATGCACCCGGTGCATTTTTCGGGTATAATGCGTAGAGATTTAGCCATACCGACTCCCTTCTGTAACGATGAGCTGGGTTTGGAGGCGTTTCTTTCTGCAGTCCAAAAAACGATAACGAGAGCCTCTTAGACGGGCCTCAATTACGGGGTCTTAAGCCCGTCATCACGAGACGACTGCGATGTGATTCTTAAGGTGGTATCCTTAGAGACTACAGGGGTTACCAATCAGTATAATGACCCTGAAAAGGATTGGCAACAGCAAAACTTGCGACCGTTCGATTTATCCGCGGAGTCCGGCCGGAATCGATCAGGCTCCGGGCAGCCTGTACGGCACGCTCTTGTTTACCGCGTCGTCGATCGTTTCCGGCGATAAAAGGACCGTGGTGGAGACTTCGAGCGCGCCTGCCGCGGCCACGTTCAGGGCAATCGCGGTCGCGGTCGCTTCGTCGGGAACCTCGGCGATGAGAATAAGATCGTCGTCGCCCAGGGCGTAGTAGAATCCTTCCAGCGCACCGCCCATCCCCTCGATCGTCTGCGAAAGCGCCGCACGCCGCCCGGTTCCGCCTTCCTTAAGAAGTCCCTGCAGGCCGGTTTGCGTGTACTTGGTACGGAACATGTACTTCGCCATGGCACCTACCTCCCACGGTAGCAGTTATTTGAATCGTGTTGCGCATCCGCCGGACGCGGATAACGGTTTAATTCACAATTGCATGTGCATTTAACAAGGCATGGTCGCGCGCCACCTGTCAAGCGGATTTTTGGTCCTGCAGGCAGGCCGAAAACCCTGGATTGCACGGGTTCTGATACGTGGTCGTATTCTGAAGCACTTCCCTTGCGGCAACGATGCGTCCCAACCTATATTAAATATACCGGAAACAGTTGATTCCTTGCAAACCCCGGGCAAACAAACAGAATAGACAACTCCCAGACCAGGCCGGCTACTATGTCCGCCAAGGATCCCGCCCAGACTTACCGCATGCACGACGCCAATCGCCTTCACTGGGACAAGTCCGCCGGTTACTGGGCTGATATGCGCGAGCGGGACGGAATGTGGCGCCGCTGTCCGCTGGAACCCGAATTGGGATTCGCGGGCGGCGCCTTCGAGTTGATCGGATCCTTCGCCGGCGACCTGGAAGGAAAGGAAGTATGCGTCGTCGGCAGCGGGGACAATCATGCCGTCTTCGCCCTGGCGGGCATGAAGGCCCAGGTCACTTCCATCGACATATCGGAAAGGCAACTGGAAACAGCTTCCGAACGCGCGAAGCACCTGGGCCTGGCGATCGACTTCGTCCAGGCAGACGTGATGGACCTTAAGCCGCTTTGTGACAGGAAGTTCGACCTGGTCTGCTCGACCAACGGTTTCTTCGTCTGGATCGCGGATCTTCGTGCGGTATTCGAGGAGATCTTTCGCATCCTGAAACCGGGCGGACACTACGTTTTCTACGATGTACATCCCTTCCAGAGACCCTGGAAAGACGGGAATCGGACGGTCGAAGTGGACAAACCTTACTGGCAAACCGGACCGTTACTAGACGAAAAAGAGGGCACCTTCGAATTCAACTGGACGCTCGGCGACCTGCTGAATCCGTTGGCGGATTCGGGATTCGTCCTGGGGCGTATCCTGGAACATCCCGCCGGGAATTCGAGCTTCTGGGAAGGATCTTCCTACTTGCCCGGGGAGAAAGACAGCTTGCTCGACTGGAAGGAGAATCCCAGGGCCGCCCTGCCGGTCTGGCTTTCGGCGGCTCTGCAGCGACCGGGATAGCTCCTGGAGGTCCGACCATACAGCATGGCTATTTTAGTTCAGCAATCCTTTGAATCACTATCCCCGGATGGGCCATGGGCATGAACGGCGTCGCATACTACCGCGGCCTGCCCATTGGCCGCCGGATCCACGTCACCGGAAACAGTTGTTCCGGGAAATCCACCCTGGCGAACCAGTTGGCGGCCGCGCTCGAGGTCCCCCGGGTAGAGTTGGACGCCCTCAACTGGCAGCCCGGATGGGTCAGCCTGGCTGATACGGAACCGGAGGAACTGGAATGTCGTATGACGGTAGCCACGCATGGTGAAGCCTGGGTGGTCTCCGGCTCCTACATGGGGTTTTCCCGGAAAGTCTTCTGGCCGCGCGTGGAGACGGTCGTCTGGCTGGACCTGCCGAGATACCGGCTTATCTGGCGCGTGCTGATTCGGAGTTGGAAACGCTGGCGGTCGAAGGAGTTGCTATGGGGAACGAATTACGAACGATTCTGGCCCAACCTCAAGGTATGGAACCGGGAAGACTCGCTGATCTGGTGGATCATTACGCAGCAGCGCAGAAAGCAGCAGCGCATGCATGCCCTGATGGGCGATCCGGCCTGGAACCATATCACGTTCATCCGGCTCGGGTCCGCGGCCGAGATCGACGCGTTCGGGAGGGAAGTAGGGCTTTCAAATGACTGAATGGGACCCTTCGATCCTTTTCAAACGCCGATTAGATAGTACGGCTCTATCAGCGTACATATCCATCTGCTCCGCGCCTTACCTTTCAAA
The DNA here is from genome assembly GCA_951812955.1 of uncultured Gemmatimonadota bacterium. Taxonomy (GTDB): domain Bacteria; phylum JAAXHH01; class JAAXHH01; order JAAXHH01; family JAAXHH01; genus JAAXHH01. The sequence goes on from OX638340.1 coordinate 1,944,888, forward strand.
CACATACGCTTGCCTAATCAGATTCAGATACGAGTAGAACAGAAGACGTATCAGGCTAATTCAAAATTAAACTTTGATTTGGCCTAATTTGATGTTTAACTTGCAGATTATGATTAAACGAGACCTTGCCGAGGAGTTGAAAAAGGCGGCACGGCGGTTCCCTTCAATCACGCTTACCGGACCACGGCAAAGTGGGAAGACCACACTGTGTCGAGCGCTATTTCCCCGTCTGCCCTACGCGACCCTTGAAGCGACGGACGTACGCTCTTTTGCAAGGGATGATCCCCGGGGGTTCCTGGCTCAGTTCGCCGGAGGCGCGATCATCGACGAGGTACAGCGCGTCCCCGACTTGCTGTCCTATTTGCAGGGCGTTATCGACGAAGAACCGGCGCCCGGCCGTTGGATTCTGACGGGTTCGCAGAACCTGTCTTTGCTCGAATCGGTCAGCCAATCGCTGGCCGGAAGGACCGCCATATACCATCTGCTTCCCTTGAGCCGATGTGAGATCCTGCGCTTTGACCGATATCCAGTCAGTCTCGAAGAGACGCTGTTCGCCGGGACGTACCCACGGGTTTTCGATCGCGGACTTGAACCGGCTGACTGGTTCAGGTCCTATGTCGCCACGTACGTCGAGCGTGACGTGCGCTCCACTAACAACGTAGGGGACCTGACGACGTTCCAACGATTCGTAGAGCTCTGCGCCGGGAGAACGGCGCAACTTGTCAACTATTCGTCACTGGCCAACGACTGCGGCATATCACAACCGACAGCCAAGGCGTGGCTCAGCATACTCGAGACCAGTTTTCTCGTTTTCCGCCTGCCGGCATTTCACTCGAATCTGCGAAAGCGACTTGTGAAGATGCCCAAACTGCACTTCTACGATACGGGTCTCGTCTGCTGGCTGCTGGGAATACGCACGCCCGATCAACTGCGAAGCCATCCGTTGCGGGGTTCCGTCTTCGAAACCTGGGTTGTCTCGGAAATCACGAAACACAGACTCAACCGCGGCGAATCGCCGAGGCTAAGTTTCTATCGCGATCGCAATGGCGTCGAAGTCGATCTCATCATCGAACAACCTTCTCATCGAACACTGGTCGAGGCAAAGTCGGGCGAAACGGTATCCGCGAATCTGTTCGCCGGAGCGCAGAGGGTCCAGAAACATATCACCCGGCCAACCCGCCCGGATTCCATAGCCGTGGTCTACGGCGGCGACCAGTTCCAACATCGAACGCCGGGGTCTCTGGTACCCTGGAGTGGGCTTCACGAAGCGGATTTCTGGAAAACGGGGTCCTGATGAGTCGGCTCGGTTTGCCGGATCCCAAACCGGTGCTTTACCGCATCATGCACCTGGCGGTCTGCGTCGCCATAGTGGTATCCTTACCTGCCGCCGCCCAGGAAACAGCGGAGAATAACACCATGTTCTGGTCGACGACGCTGAAGATGATCCGTGCGAAGTTCCCCGGGGTCGCCCAGCTTTCCACCGACAGCCTGCAGGTTTGGCTCGAAGCGGCGCCGGACCGGCCGGGCCGGGAAAGCCCGTTGCTTCTCGACGTGCGGGAAAAGGAAGAATACGAGGTCAGCCACCTGGAAGGCGCCCTGCTCGCCACCTCGGAAAAAGAAGCACTGCAGGCGCTGGAAGACGTTCCCCCGGACCAGCCCGTCGTGCTGTACTGTTCCGTGGGCTACCGCTCATCGGAAATGGCCGGCTATCTGGAGAAGAAGGGGTTCAGGAAAGTCTTCAACCTGGAGGGGTCGATCTTCGCCTGGGCGAACGAGGGACGGCCCGTATACCGGGGCGACGATCGCGCGCATGTCGTCCATCCCTACGACCGCGTATGGGGCAAGCTGCTGAAGAAGGCGCTTCGGGCTAGGTAAGCCGAGGCTATTCGATTTTGGCTGTTGCATTGCTCCCTTTGGCCTAGTCACGAGAAAGGTGGATTGTTGACACGGAAAGGATGGTTCGTTGAAGAGTGGTACATTGTTGAAGCGTAACAGACGAACCGGGGCGGTTTCCCTAATCGATCGGCTCGGGTTCCCTGAACTGCGCTGACGTGACGAGCCAAGTCGCTAATTCAAAGGGTGATCCGTCTAAACGCGTTGACAGGATGGTTCTCAAATGCTTATAGTCCGGTAGAGAACCACTCAGTTGTATCTCGGCCTCATGCGGTCACGTATTGCGCAGTCCAAAACCAGTAAAATGGCCGTGCGAACTGCCGATCATGGTATGTTACAGCACACATGCGATGACAAGCGAACGATTAACATGAACCATTCGCCAACCGATACGTCCGCGCCGACAGGTACGCTCGCGCCAACCAGGCACGACCCTATCGAAGTTTCTCCGATACGGGCGGTGAACGTGGCTTTGGTCCCTCAACGAAGTCCGCTGCGGTACCCCGGTGGAAAGACGTGGCTGATTCCGCATATCCGGTTCTGGCTCGGCAAGATCGACCCTTCGCCTCGACTTCTGATCGAACCCTTCGCCGGCGGCGGGATCGTCTCCCTGACAGCGGTCATGGAAGGACTGGCCGAGCGGTGCATCATGGCGGAACTGGACCCCGACGTGGCTGCTTTCTGGCAGGCGGCGCTCAGGTCCGGACCTGAGCTCTGCGACAAGGTGCTGCGCTTCCGACCAACGCGGGAAGCCGTCGAAGCCGTGGCGAGTATCAGACCGAGCGACCCGGTAGACCATGGTTTCCGCACGCTCGTGCTCAACCGAACGCGAAGGGGTGGCATTCTGGCTCCCGGCGCGGCGCTCAGTCGGGCGGGAGAAAACGGGAAGGGCGTCGCGTCCCGCTGGTATCCCGAAACCATCGTAGGCCGTTTACGAGAGATCGCGGAACACGCCGACCGCATCGGCTTTCGCGAAACCGACGGCATCGGGTTGTTGGAGGAGTTGCTGGAAGCACGCGCGGGATCGGCGCTGGAGAACCCTTCCGACCCGGTGGTCTTCGCCGACCCTCCGTACACGGCCGGCGGCAAGCGCGCGGGAAGGCGGCTGTACACCCACAACGAGATCGACCATCACCGGTTGTTCGAACTGCTTGCGGACAGCGGTGCGCGTTTCCTGATGACCTACGACAGGTCGTCCGAGATCGTGGCTCTCAGCCGGAAGCATGGATTCCACGCGGTACAGGTGACCATGAAGAACACCCATCACGCACGGATACCGGAACTGATCATCACCCCCGAACCGGTGTTCGTCAGTTGAGTTCCCGTTACGGCATCGCGGAATGGTACGGGTTGCCATTCCCCTATCTCCCACCTGCTGCCCGCCATCATCTTGCAAAAAAAGCGTTACGGGAAGACCCCAATGCTCCCGCGTGTCCGTTTCAAAACGGCCGGCCTCCATGCCGAAAGCGTGGCGGAATATGTTCCCTTGTTCGCTATGAACGGGATTCGGACGGAAGGCTTGGCTTGCCAAAAGGAAATCCGGTCATCGTTTGTCCGTCCCGATTCGAGGAAGAGCAACTGCTCGTTACCTGGTTGGCCGAGATCGTTGGCTTTGGACCGGACGAGGCGATGATCGCTCGCGAAGTAGCCTTCATGGAAGGAACCAGCACGGAGAGACCGGCTGGAAAAATCGATCTAGTCGTCGCCAGGGCCTCCAATGACGATCTGAAATGGTTTGGACTGGAAATACAAGCCGTCTATTTCTCAGGTCAAGGCATGCCGTCCGAGTTCGCCAACCTACGGGACGACGATCATCGAAGACCACCGTTTCCAAACGCGGTCCGTAGACCGGACTGGCGCTCTTCGAGCGCAAAGCGCCTCATGCCGCAGTTGCAAATCAAAGTGCCGACGCTACGCCGATGGGGTTCGAAACTCGCCGTGTCGGTAGACCGGCCGTTTTTCGATTCGATTGGTGGTCCCAGTGCGCATCCCAGCCAGGACCTCAACGATGGGGACATCATCTGGTTGATCCCGGAGTTGAAGCGGGAAGCCGGTGGTAACTTCAGGCTCACTCGGGGACATTGGGAAGTGCTCACGTTGGAGGATACGACCCGGAAACTCCTTGCGGCGGAAACGATCCGGCGGGAAGCGTTTGAGCAGGAGCTCCGCAGCAAACTCGAAGCGCTTCGGTGAGGCAGCGGACGACACCCGGGATACTGGGGTTCAAGATCGACGACTCGGTGTTAACCTTATGTCATCGGATGTGTAGTGCACCCCAAAATGGGACAAGTAGTTAAGCTACAGTTTTAACACGTGTCATCCTCTGCTCGAACTCGACCGGCGGTCTGTAGTCCAGGGCCGAGTGCAAGCGCTTGCGATTGTATAGTTTGTCGATGAAGTAGCCGATGCGTGATCGGGCTTCTTCCAGGGATTCGTACTCGTAGAGATAGACCTCCTCGTATTTGAGCGTCCTGATGAAGCGCTCTGCCCTGGCGTTGTCATAGGGGTTGCCTTGCCGGCTCATGCTGATCCGTATGCCAGCGTTCTTGAGCGTGTCTACATAGGCTTTCGAGGCATACTGCACGCTCCGGTCGGAGTGATGCACAAGCCCTTTCTGCGCTGGTCTGGCGGCCAGGGCGCTGTCGAGGGCGTTCAGGGCCAAGGTGGCATCGAGGGTTCGATCCAAGGCCCAGCCGATGCATCTTCTGCTGCAGGCGTCAAGGATCACCGCCAGATAGACCCATTCGCGAGCCAGCCTTATGTAGGTGATGTCGGATACCCAGAGCTGGTTGACATTGGTTACGTTCAGTTCCGGGACCAGGTTGGCGTAAACGGCGCGGTCGTGATTCGAGTCGGTGGTCGCTACGAAGGCTCGGCGCCGCAGGGCAAGCAGGTTGTCCTCGCGCATGAGACGCAGAACGCGCTTGTGGTTCACATGGTATCCCATACGCTTTAGCGCGCGGGTCATGGGACGGTAACCGTAGGCGGGTCAGGAAAGGGCGAGCCTGTGGATCTGATCCCGCAGTGCAAGGTCCGGATCCGTACGACCACGACGACCGCGGTAGTAGCTGGATCGACCGATCGAGAGCGTCCTGCACAGACGCTTGACCACGGCGCGGTCGGTGGACGCCTTTGATTGAGCGACCAGGCAGATCATGAGCTTCCTCCATTGCCTCGGGCTGAGCGTGGGATCTCCTCGAGCCGACTCAAGACTTTTTTTAACACATCGTTCTCCATGGTCAGTTGACCGACCTTGCGCTCAAGGGCCTAGGGTCCGGGCCTCGTCACTTACCGCCTTGCCATCCATTACCGGGGAAAGCGCGGTCGCCCTGGCGGCGAAGCTGCTGACGCCACCTGTGGATCAGCGTAGGATGGACCTGGTGTTCTCGGGCCAACTGGCTGATGGATTTGCCCGAATCGGCTTCCTGGAGAACCTGGAGCTTGAACTCGCGGGTGAACTGACGGCGTTTCAGGGACATGGGGTACCTCCTCGTTCAGAAGGAAGCTTAACTCACTGTCCCGGACAAGGGTGCAGTACACAGAACACGTTACAGAGGAAGTTTGTTGTAGCTGATTCCGAATCCAAACCGCACATCGTAAGAGCTCTGAGTCGGGACGGTGCTAAGCTCTTCGATATTCGAAGTATCGATCTTAGAGCCGCCCTGCATCGTCGGACCTTGACTTATATGAGCACCAAAGGTGAGCCAAGTAGACTTTCCGATCTCCAAACTTGGACCGAAGATATATTCTAGAACCGTTCCCGGTTCGCCTCCGATTTCTGCGAGCGTTCCTAAACTCAAGTTTACATCCCAACCATTACCAATCCGCAAAACGTGCGAATTAACAACGGTTCCTGGCATCACTTGGAAATCCGACCAACTTGTGAAGAAACCGACGCTAATAGAGAACGGGGACTCGCAAACGAACGTGACCAAAGGATACTCATTCTTCTTGGCGGCTTCGTTTTTCTCCCCGTCCTCATTATCTTGCGGGAACAAGTCGAAAACCACCAAGGTCCACTCTTCTTTTCGAGATTTGAAGTCGCACTCGATCGACTGTGAGATTTCAGACTTGGTGCCCTTGTGCATCTCAATAGATGATTGAAGGTATCTTTTTAATGCCGTAATCTGATCGTTCGCTTGACTCCACTTACTTTCTGCTAATTCAATCTCTACAAGAGCACTGCCAGTCTGCGTCAACGCACTGTCAATCTGTGCCAACAAAACACTGTCAGGTAATTGCAATGCACCGCCAAGTGCCTCCCTGTTGTTCCTATTTGCCAAGTTCATCAAACGATCCTGAAGGGAAACTTGGCGATCCTGAAGGGAAGATATCTGCGGCCAGTTTCCCTTCTCAATTTCACCTATGAGTTGACCGCTTCTGTATATCAGTGTGTCGCTTGGAAAATACATATTACTAATATCAATGAAATCGCGCAGTTTCTTAATCTGATTAGAGGTTACTTGACGCAAGCTGTTAGCCTGGTTTTGTGCAACGTCGGTTTCTTAAGCAAAGAGGCGGTTTCTCTAAATAAAGAATCGATGCCTTCAGGCGGTGTGCCAACGTTGCTTATATTAAACGAGGAATTGACGTTTTGAAACACACTATCAGCCTGGATTTCATTCGTCATCTCCCATTGGCATAGCTGGCGCAGGTAGTTGAGCGTATTGGGGGCGTCAAGCGCCTCAACCTGACGGCGGATTTCGTATCTATAGCGAACTAAGTTAAGATCCACTACTGTGATGGATGCTTTGTAATGAACTTGCACTTCACCATAGGAACCTTGGGGCCTTTGAAGGGAGTAAGTCAAATCTTGTCCGGCAGCTACCGGCATATCTGATCCGACAAACAACAGCACACCGGCGATGTGGAAAAGAGCATTTAATAGACGATACTTCGTCCGAGATCCCCGTGGTGGTCCTAAGGAAACGAGCGGTATTCCTGAAATGACGGTTCTCACGTTTCGGTTCTCCGACATCCCTTTCATAAACGACCTCCTGTAATTGGCCTCAAAAACTGGATCTCGTCAAAGGTGGATGTACCATAGCAGACAACCCGGCACGCGGAAGGCCGATGGTATGTTGAAAAGACGCAGACGGGCCCAGCGTCCGGTGCAAGTTTCAGGTGGCTCTCGAAGCGCTCATGGGACTGAAGGCCATCAGCCAGTTGGCCGCGGAGCATCAAGGCCAACACAATCAGATCACCAAATGGAAACGCCGGTTACTCGATGAGGGCGATCAAGTTTTTAACCACAGGCGACCGGTCCCGATGGCGTTCAAGATGCCATAGTGGACCAGCTCTACGAGCAGATCGGACGCTTGAAGATGGAACTGAAGTGGCTAAAAAAGTTGCCCTTTCAACGCGTCACAGACGCCTGATGATCGATGTCGATACGCCTCGGCTTTCCATACGCTGTCATTGCGAACTGATGGATCTTTCAAGGTCCAGCTTCTACCAAGAATAGGACTTGCATAACATTAGCATGTCGGGCAGTTACAATGTATTACGGATCCTGTTCGCTATACACTTGAATACCCATTCATTAGGATGGAGTTCATCATCCCAGAAATTCTTGTAATGACCTGGACTGTTACTAAGAAGATCACGAACATCTACGTAACGTACATAGTCATAGTTTACTGCCAACAACTGAAGCATTTCGTTGAACTTGTCTATCAGTACCTCCATCACCCTGGTAGCAAACCAAAGGTCATCGTGACTTTTTTTAATATTGTATCCCTTTTTCCTGAATACCGGATAGAGCCAAGGCCCCTTTACCTTTATCCAAAACTTGAACTTGCGTCCATCGGGAACTGGGTGGCCATATCCATGGACGATTATCGGAATATCACTTTGGGGCCAATACACTAAACAAGCTCCCCTTATAACTTCGATAAGTTGCGAGTAGTAAGTACGAAGATAGCAGAATATCATTTTCTGGACTTCATTCGTGTCTAACGCACTATTTACATCTGATGCTGATGTACGATCGTTAAGCATTTTCTTCAGCTTCTTTGTCAGATCATTGCCGCCACCGGAGAGGAGGACTGCTTTGGGTTTGCTATTGAGTTTGTGTAGTTTTTGTAGTTTTTTAAGAAGGGCTTTGTGTTGTTCTTGTGCATAGGCCATATCCTTGAGCGTGTCACCGTGTTTAGCTACACTTCTCACTTTGTATCCCATGCCCCTTAACCCCTCTAATACATCATCAGCTTGATTTGTAGAGTTTGGCAAATCGAACCATGAATCACCCTCCGCTACCAAGATTGGTTTTTGATTTGGCATGTTAGTTCTCCTCTATAGGTGGATTACTATAGGAACCTCTGATCAAGTCTACCCGCCCCGGGGAAGCTGATGTCACTCATCTTTCGCGGACGGTTTACGGTTAGATATTCAGATTGATTCCTTTAGTACAGATCGACCCGGAAGGCGCCTCGCGTCAAGGCCTCCTGCAGTCTCGTCTGGTGGCTGCGATGACGCGGATGTCCGATGATACTGCCCGGACGCTTCCCAAGGGACGATAGGTCTTCTCGGAGAGGACCCGCAGCGTGGATCGCCTTGGCGATCAGTTCCTTGCCGGCCCCCGTTTCGCCCGTGATCAATACGGGCATATCCTTTGATGCGTAACGGTAGGCTCTCGCCGGGATCCATTTCATCTCGTGGCTCCTGTGCTTGATCGCATCGAAGGCGCCGTGCGCTTCATGCCCTTGCGCTGGTTCCGGCGGATTCTGGCTCGTCATCAGGGAGTACGCCATGGTTGCTCCGGATTAAGGCAGGTAAACCTAGCAAAAATCGGACCCGGTATTTTCGTGTTTTTCATGTAAAGTGGTATGAATTACAATATGATGGAAAAAGAGTGACTTGTGTGTGAATTATCCGCTCAGCAAGAAGAATATTGCGCGAATTTTACGCATAGTGTATCATATCGCCATCACGGCCAGCTCTCGATCGGCCTCCGGCGGGCATTCCAGCGCGTCCGCCCAACCTGAGCGTTTCACCCTCAGAAGGCGATCTATCCGGCCGGCCTCCGACGGGCGTTCCGGCGAGTCGACCTCCGGCCGCAGGAGCGCCGCATGCCGCAGGGATCACGGGCAAGGGTCACGGGCAAGGGTCACGGGAAGGATGGATCTGTGACACGGAAAGGATGGACCGGTGAAGCGTGATACATCGGTGAAGCGTAAAGACGGACCGGGGCGGGAGATCGAGGCGCTGCGCGAACGCATCTCGATGCTGAGCGCGGCAAGCCTGCGCATCAGCGCGAGCCTGGACCTGGAGACCGTCCTGCACGAGGTCATCAACAGCGCCCGCGCGCTGATCGAGGCTCGTTACGGCGGCATCGTCACCATCGACGAGTCCGGGCAGCCCCGGGACTTCATCACCTCCGGTTTCACCGACGCGGAGCACCGCCAAATGGCCGACTGGCCCGACGGGCCCAGGCTCTTCGAGCACTTCCGCGACCTCAAGGGCGTGCTGAGACTGCCGGATGCGCGCGCCTACGTGCGCTCGCTCGGCTTCGCCTCGGACCGGCTGTCGTCCGGCACCTTCCTGGGCACCCCGATGCGCCATCGCGGCCTGCACGTCGGCAACTTCTATCTCGTCGAGAAGGAAGGCGGAGCGGAGTTCACCAGCGAGGACGAGGAGATCCTGGTGCTGTTCGCCTCCCAGGCTGCGACGGCCATCGCCAATGCCCGCACGTACCAGGCCGAGCAGCGCGCCCGGGCCGACCTGGAGGCCCTGGTCGAGACCTCGCCGGTGGGCGTCCTGGTCTTCGATGCCGGGACCGGCCGGCTCATGTCGTCCAATCAGGAGGCGAAGCGGATCGTGGAGGGCCTGCGCATGCCGGGCCGTCCCATGGAGGCGCTGCAGGAGGTGATCACCTGCCGGCGCGCCGACGGGCGCGAGATCGCACTGGAGAAGTTGCCCCTGTCGCAGGTGCTGAACCGCACCGAGACGGTCCGGGCCGAGGAGATGGTGCTCTCGGTCCCCGACGGACGAAGCGTCACGGCGCTGATCAATTCCACGCCGATCCACTCGGAGCAAGGCGCTGTCGTGTCCGTTGTGGTCACCATGCAGGACCTGGCGCCGCTACAGGAACTGGAGCGATTACGGGCGGAGTTCCTTGGCCTGGTGAGTCATGAGTTGCGCACCCCGCTCACGTCGATCAAGGGCTCGGCGGCCACGCTGCTGGATGCCGCCCCGAAACTCGACCCGGCGGAGATGCGCGAGTTCTGCCGCATCATCCTCTCGCAGGCCGATCACATGCGCGTCCTGATCAGCGACCTGCTGGACGCGGGCCGCATCGACACGGGCACGCTGTCGGTGACGCCCGAGCCCTCCGAGGTCGCCGCCCTGGTGGACCGGGCGCGGACCACGTTCCAGAGCGGCGGCGGCAGGCACCCCGTACTGATCGACCTGCCGCCCGATCTGCCACGGGTCATGGCCGACCGGCAGCGCATCGAACAAGTGCTGAACAACCTGTTCGCCAATGCCGCGCGGCACGCTCCCGAGTCCTCTCCCATCAGGGTCTCCGGGGCGCGCGACGGGGTGCATGTCGCGGTCACGGTACGCGACGAAGGCGCGGGAGTAGCGCCCGACCGGCTCCCGCATCTCTTTCGGAAATATGCCGGGCTCGAGGGCGGCGACCGCGAGTCCGGGGCTGCCGGCTCGGGGCTCGGTCTGGCCATCTGCAAAGGGCTGGTCGAAACTCACGGAGGGCGTATCCGGGCCGAAAGTCCGGGCATGGGCCAGGGCACGCGCATCACCTTCACGATCCCGGTAGCCGCCGAGGCCGCCGAGGCCGCCCGAGAGCCGGTTCGTACCGACCCGCAAGACACCGGAGAAACTGGCGAGCCGACGCGCATCCTCGTGGTCGACGACGACCCGCAGACGCTACGCTACGTGCGCGAAGCGCTCACGGCGGCCGGCTACTCCGCGCTCGTGACCAGCAACCATGACGAACTGGCGAGCATTATACACGCCGAGCGACCCGAACTGGTCCTGCTGGACCTGCTGCTGCCCGGCACGGACGGTATAGCGTTGATGGAACGCCTGCCCGAACTGGCCGAACTTCCGGTCATCTTCATCTCCGCCTACGGACGGGACGAGACCATCGCGCGGGCGCTCGATACCGGCGCCGCCGACTACCTCGTCAAGCCCTTCTCGACGACCGAGCTCGTGGCGCGGATCCGGGCGGCGCTGCACAGACGGGCCGATCCCGACCCCTTCGTGCTGGGCGAACTCGCCATCCACTACGATCGGCGAAGGGTGAGCACAGGCGGTGTACGGGTCGACCTCACCGCCACCGAGTATGAGCTGCTGCGCGTCCTCTCGCTCAACGCGGGACGGGTTTTGACCTTCGCCACCCTGATGCGCCAGGTCTGGGGTACGCGCGCCTACGCCAATCCGAAGCTCGTGCGCGCCTTCGTCAAGAAGCTCCGCCACAAGCTCGGCGACAATGCAGACAAGCCTATCTACATCTTCAACGAGCGCGGGGTCGGCTACCGAATGGCCCAGCCGGCCGAATCGTAGACACCTTCTGTTTCCCGGCAAGGCGAGCAGGACGCGAAGAGCGGAGATCAGAGTCCCTCAGGGAAGGCAAAAGTCCGCAGCCTTTAAACCCGCTTCTTCCGACCCACCAGGACCAGGTTCGCCGGCATTTTCTCAAGCGGCGCGCCGCCCTCCCAGTCCTGGTTCCCGTCACCGTACTCCTCCACGGCCAGGAGTTCGCATCCACTCTCGATCAGCGCGCGGATCATGTCCGAAACGGTCCAGTGGAATTCATAACTGGGGAGCGGACTGGGCGGTCCTTGGCGTCCTTGCGTACCGGACGGCCCCGCACCCTCGGGCAGTTCCTCTGACCGGTCATAGGTAAAGGGACCGTGGTCGAAGTAATGATATTCCTGTTTCAGCGGCCCGGCGTCGAGTTTCCATAGCCTGCGGAACGGATGGTACTCGTTGACCATGAAGAGTCCGCCGTGTTTGAGAATCCGGATTCCCTCGCCGTAGTAGCGCTGCAGGTCGGACACCCAGACAGCAACGTGGCCTCCCGTGTAAACGATGTCGAAATGATCGTCCGGCAGTTCGTGCAGATCAGTCACGTCAGCCTGGAGAAACCGGATCGAGAGTCCAAGCTCACCCGCTCTTCCGGCGGCGATATCCAGCTGGGTCTGCGATATATCCACGGAGGTGACCCGCGCCCCGGCACCGGCCAGGGCAAAGGCCGCCAGGTTGTCTCCGCTGCCGAGCACGCAGACGGACCTTCCGGATACCTCGCCGAGGTATTTCAATTCGACGGCGTCCAGCACAAGATGGATGTTGTCCGGGATGCTCCGCCAGTCCACCCTGGCGTCGATCTCCGCCTGCCATCCGGCGGAAACGGCGTCCCAGCCCCTGCGATTCGCCTCGTGCATGGGATGCTGGCTCATTTACTTAAATCCTCCCAGCGACATCGATCCGCCCAGAGCTCTCCCGATTCAGGCACGCTGGTTCAGGGCCCTCCCGGTTCAGGCTCTCCCGCTCAGGGCCCGCTCGAGTCAGGGTCCGCCTGGCTTGACCCAGGTACTCCCGACTCAGGCACGCAGCCTCAGGTCCGCGCGGCTCAGACTCTCCTGGCTACCCACACTTGCTCATGTCCATGCCGGAACGGTCCGCGTCGGAAGTCGCCGTATAGTGCCTCGACTTCGTAGCCACATACTTCGAGGAGGTACTGCATTTCGAAACGGTGCACGTAGCGCAGGTGTAGCGGGGTGGCAGTCTTCGAAAGTACACGGCCCTCGTCGTCCACTTCCTCGAAGAACCGGTGTTCCTCCAGCGTCTGCTCCAACGGATCGTACCGGCGCGTATCCGATACCATGACGCGGCGTCCCGTTTCAGGATGCACGATCGATTCCATGTAATTGATGGTACCGGAAGGTCTCGACATGTACGCCGCGATGATCTCGATGCTCGGATCGAAGATGTTGAACACCAGGCGCCCTTGCTCCGTCAGGTGTTCTCGGATGCGGGTCAAGGCCCGCCGCTGGTCGTCGGGGGTCATCATGTGAAGGAACGCGCGGTACGGTATGATGGCCAGCGGGAAACGCCGTTCCAGGCTGAATGTCCGCATATCGCCTTCGACGATCTGAATGCGCCGCTGTGTATCGTCCGGCAGCGCGTCGATCTTCCGACGCGCCACATCCAGCATCGCCGGCGCCCGATCCAGTCCGACGATGGACGTACCCGACTCGGCGATCGGGATCGTGATCCGGCCGGTTCCGCAACCGATTTCCAGCACGGGGCCGTCCGCCCTGGCGGCTTCTTCCACGTAGAATGCCTCGTCGCCTTCGAGCCCCGTCGAGTAGCTGTCGTATATCCCGGCGTCCGTCCTGTCGTATTCTGACATGTCCTGCCCTCCCGGAAAACTGGCTTTATCTTTGCCAAATCACTTGTATGCGCAACGTCATTGCTACAGCACACCATGCTGGATGCAGGATACCCGCGATCCACTTCCAGCGTACCGAACTCGTTATACCAAATTATACCGGTTGATTTCGCTATTGTCCCGGTTTTACTTCAGTTGAAGTCTGCCCAATTGCCTACATCAGTCACGCCACGGCCAAGGATCATTTATGCCAGACCGACAACGCATTGTAATACCCGGTGACGATCCGCCCCAGATGCAGGGATCACCCCACCTGGAACGCCTTGAGGCTTACGGAGAAGTCGTCCTGTACACCGATCGTCCCGAGACTTCTGATGAGAAAATCGAGCGGGTCAAGGGCGCCGGGGTGATGATCAATTCCCGGGGACTCGTCAAATGGCCCGGTGACGTCCTGCGTTCGCTGCCGGATCTCCGCATGATCGCGACTTGTTCGATCGGCGTCGACAGTTTCGATCTTGTCGCGGCGCGGGAATGCGGCATCGCCATATCCAACCAACCGGGACGGACGGCGCCGGTCGTGGCGGAACATACCTTCGGCCTGATGTTCGCCCTCGCGAAGAGAGCGGCGTACTTCACGGGCGCCATGAAAGCCGGCCAATGGCCGCGACTGGACGCCTACTACCTAAAGGGGAAGACGCTCGGGGTCATCGGAACGGGTCCAATCGGATCGGAGTTGGCGAAGCTGGCGGGCAGCGTGGGGATGGACGTGATCGCCTGGACGTACAACCCGTCGGACGAAAGGGCCAGGGAGATCGGGGCGGCCTACGTGGAACTCGACGAACTATTGAGCAGGTCGGACGTGGTGTCGCTGCATGTCAGGCTTACGGAGGATAGCAGGCACATGATCGACAGTGCATCGCTGGGAAGCATGAAACCGGGCGCGCTGCTGATCAACTGCGGCCGGGGAGGCCTGGTGGATACGGACGCGCTGGTGGAAGCGCTGAGCTCGGGGCATCTGGGCGGCGCAGCCCTGGACGTCTTCGAGGAAGAGCCCCTGCCCGCGGATCATCCCCTGCTCGGCATGGAGCAGGTCGTGCTCACCCCGCACTGCGCGGACATGACGCCCGAAGGGGTCGAACTGCTCAACGAAGGCGCGGTGGACAACGTCATCGCATTTCTCGAAGGTCGTCCCCGGAACCTGGTGGTCTGAGTGGTCTGCGTGGTCTGAGCAATCCGCGGTACGCAGTGGTCCGAAAACCGGTACCGGTCACTCCGGCGCCCGGTGCCGCAACTCCCGGCCCTTGTCCGGGGTGGGGTCCTCGACCATACCATACATCTGCCGGCCCTCGTGGTCCTCGGGAAGATACTCCGTGATCGGCAGTCCCTCGGGTGTCACGAATAGCAGGCAGTGACAGTACTTCCAGATCTTCATCTCGTCGCAGGCGCAGACCCATTCGCGGCTGCGTTCCAGTTCGGCCTTCTTGTCGGGATAGAAATTGCACGGGCACAGGGGCCGTCCCAGTTCGTCCACGTGGGCGGCGAGCCCCTTGACCACGGAATCCTTCACTTCCGCGTTCGGATGGGGCGAGGTGCCGGTTTTCTCCCAATACTTCTCGCAGTATTTCTCCATGCGCCGCATGCTTTTCTCGGAAGGTTGCTGTTCGTTCATTTACCGCTCCTTGTATGGGTAACGCTTCCCGGTACTCCTACAGATCGTCGGCCCTTTCAATCTGAATATAATCTATTCTTACCTCCCCTTCATGTCAATCGGTCCGTGCCAGGATCCGTGGAATGACAGCGCCCTGAAAAACCGCGCCGGGAATTGCGAATCCGCAGAACGATTTGCAGTCCGCGAAGCCGACGAGTCGTCGAAAATCCCCGCCGACAGACTCGTCGTCAAAAAACCAATTTTTTGTGGATTTGTATTGACTTTGTTAGCGACGCGGCATATCGTGTACAACTGTTTGTCGAATACCGTTCATTTGTCGAGAAACGTAACAGAAAGAGATAGAACGAGTTCTTATGCCGCAGATTTTCTCCCCCGCCGCTAATACGTGGCTCAAGGCGAGTATTGTTGGCGGGGCGTTGCTTCTGGCAACCACATTAGGTGTGATTTTATACCTCGGTTCGACTTCCTATGTTACCCGGCAGCACCAGGTAAGACCCCAACCCGTTCCCTTCAGCCATCGGCACCACGTCAATCAACTCGGCATCGACTGCCGTTATTGCCACACGTCGGTCGAAACGAGCGCTTTCGCCGGCCTGCCGCCGACCAAGACGTGCATGAGCTGCCACTCGCAGGTCTGGACCGACGCGCCCATGCTCGAACCGGTGCGTACGAGCTACGCCACTGGAGAATCCCTGGAATGGACCCGGGTGCACGACCTTCCGGACTACGTGTATTTCGATCATAGTATTCATATAAACAAGGGTATCGGCTGCGAGTCCTGTCACGGCGCCGTCAACGAGATGGCCCTGATGTGGCAGGAAGAGTCGCTGCAGATGATGTGGTGTCTCGAGTGTCACCGCAACACCGATGCCTTCATACGGGAACGGGCGGACGTCTACAAATTCGAATCCCAGCCCGATTACTCGGCGCCGACCGACCAGATGGCACTCGGCGCGCAACTGACCCGGGGCTACCGGGTCAACAAGGAACAGTTGGAAGACTGTTCCATCTGCCATAGATAGCAGGGACGAGGCCACGGTAACGGACCATGAATAACACTTCTGAACGGCAGATCACGGAAAAGGAAGCAATGAACGCGGGGAAGAACGGCGCGCCCGAATACTGGCGCAGCATGGATCAACTGGCCGACACGGAAGAGTTCCAGTCGTTCATGGAGAAGGAATTCCCCCAGCACGTCGAAGAGGTCAAGGCCAATCCCGTCAGCCGCAGGAAATTTCTGAAACTGATGGGGGCATCGATCGCCCTCGCCGGCGCCACCGCCTGTACCCGCCAGCGTTCCGAGAAGATCATACCTTACGTGCTGCCCCCGGAAGAAGTGGTCCCGGGCAAGCCCCTGTATTACGCTTCGGCCTACGTCCATGACGGCGTGGCGAACGGCATCCTGGCGGAAAGCCACATGGGCCGGCCCACCAAGGTGGAGGGCAACCCGGAACATCCGGCCAGCCTTGGGTCGACGGACGTATTCGCCCAGGCATCCATCCTGACGATGTACGATCCGGACCGTTCCCAGTCGGTGATGGGGCGGGGTCGGATCACGACCTATGACGCCTACCTGAACGAACTCAACGAAACCCTGTCCAACCAGGTCGAGACCCAGGGCGGCGGTATTCGCATCCTGACCGGCACCGTCACCTCGCCGACCCTGCACGGGCAGCTCGAGGGATTGCTTGCCCGGTACCCAGGCGCCCGGTGGCACCAGTACGACCCGGTTACCCTGGACAACGCCCGGGAAGGTTCGCGCCTGGCCTTCGGTGAAGTACTTTCCCGCCGATTGCACGTCGAGAAGGCCGACGTTATCCTTTCCCTGGACGGCGATTTCATGTCGCACGGCCCTGGCGCCGTGCGGTATTCACGGGACTTCGCCTCCCGCCGGGACGGGAACGACCCCGACAACATGAACCGGCTGTACGTAATCGAAAGCACCCCGACGCTGACCGGGTCCCAGGCCGACCATCTCCTCAACCGGCGCGCGGGCGAGATCGAAGGACTTGCCCGGATGATCGCCGCGGGGCTGGGCATATCCGCATCGGCCGGCGCGGAAGTTGACGAGGACACGCAACACTGGGTCTCCGCCGTGGTGGACGACCTCCGCGCGCACGCCGGCGCCTGTCTCGTGGTCACGGGTGAACACCAACCGCCCGCCGTGCACGCCATCGTCCACGCGATAAACGACGCACTCGGCAATACCGGCAACACCGTCACTTATACCGAATCCATCGAAGCGTCGCCCGTCAACCAGACCGAATCGATCACGGCACTGGTCGACGACATGAGCAGGGGTGAGGTAGACTTCCTGGTCGTAATCGGGACCAACCCGGTCTACGCGACGCCGGCGGACCTCGAATTCGCGGCGGCCATGGAAAACGTCGGGATGCGCGTGCACGCCGGTCTCTATCACGATGAGACGGCGGATCTGTGCCACTGGCACCTTCCGATGGCCCACGGCCTCGAAGCCTGGAGCGACGCCCGGTCCTACGACGGAACGATCACCGTGGTCCAGCCGCTCATAGCGCCCCTGTACCGCGGCAAGAGCGCCCATGAAATCGTGGCGGCGCTGGACGGCAACGCCATGAAGAAGGGCTACGACATCGTCCGCGAGCACTGGCAGACGCAGGCATATAACGGTTCGCAGGCCTTCGAGACCTTCTGGCAGACCACGGTGCACGACGGGTTCATCGCCGGTTCCGACCTGGCGCCGAAAGCCGTATCGGTGGGCGACATTGCCGCGGCCCTGGGTGAACCATCCGGACCGGAAGACGGCACGGAAGTGATATTCAAGGCGGACCCGACCGTATGGGACGGATTCTATGCCAACAACGGCTGGCTGCAGGAACTGCCCAAACCGCTGACCAAGCTGACCTGGGACAACGCCGCGGTGATGGGCCCGTCCATGGCGAAACGGCTCGGTGTCGAAAATACCGATGTGGTCGAACTGGCGTACCGGGAACGCACGGTGAACGCTCCCGTTTGGATCCTGCCCGGCCACCCGGACGACGCCGTCACGGTGCATCTGGGCTACGGTCGCAGCCGCGCGGGCCAGCTGGGCACGAACACGGGATTCGACGCCTATTCCATCCGGCCTTCCTCCAGCCCGAATTTCGGCGGTGGACTGCAGGTGACCCGAACCGGGGACACCTTCGACATCTACAGCACGCAGGACCACCACGCCATGGAGCTCGAGGGCCTGGGCAGCATGTCCCGCGACCGCAACCTGATCCGCGTCAGCGATATCGAGACCTTCAAGGACGACCCCCACGTGATCCAGGAGATGTGGGAGGAACCCGATCCCGAACGCAATCTCTATCCCGACGATCACGCCTACGACGGACCCAACGCCTGGGGCATGGTCATCGACCTGAACAAGTGCAACGGCTGCAACACGTGCACCATTGCCTGCCAGTCGGAGAACAACATCTCGGTCGTGGGCAAGGAAGAAGTGGCCAACGGCCGCGAGATGCACTGGATCCGGATCGACCGCTACTACCGGGGCGATCTCGATGCACCGGAGACCTACCACCAGCCGGTGCCTTGCATGCAGTGCGAGAACGCGCCGTGCGAACTGGTCTGCCCGGTCGGCGCGACGGTACACAGCAAGGAAGGCCTGAACGACATGGTCTACAACCGCTGTGTAGGCACGCGGTACTGTTCCAACAACTGTCCGTACAAGGTCCGGCGGTTCAACTTCTACCTGTATGCCGATTTCGAAACACCGAGCCTGCAGCTGGGACGCAACCCGGACGTAACGGTGCGCAGCCGCGGAGTCATGGAGAAATGTACCTATTGCGTCCAGCGCATCAACGTGGCGAGGATTGAATCGAAGAAGGAAGACCGCGACATCGCCGACGGCGAGATCCTGACGGCCTGCCAGCAGGCCTGTCCGTCACAGGCGATCTCCTTCGGCAACACGAAGGACGAAAACAGCGAGGTGTCCAGGTTGAAAGCCAGCCCGTTGAACTACGGGATGCTGACGGACCTGCTCACCAAGCCGCGCACGACGTACCTCGGACGGATTCGAAATCCCAATCCGGTCCTCGAGGCGTAAGGCCGGACGTGGGTTAACAGGAAGACACGGCTGCAGACACCGTGAATGAGGAGTGGCTCCTTGTCGCAACAGGGTGTTGACATAGAAAAGGCCAAAACGTACACCGGCGACGGTTTCGTAGCGCCCGAGTACACCAATACCACCGTCACGGAGAAGATCTCCAACATTGTCCTCCGGTCGCACACGCCATTGGGGTGGTTCCTGGCCGTGGCGGTCCTGCTGCCGGTCGTCGGCATGCTGGGCATCTCCATTACCTGGCTGGTGTTGATCGGGACCGGGATCTGGGGGCTGAACGTGCCGGTCGGCTGGGGATTCGCCATCATCAACTTCGTCTGGTGGATCGGGATCGGCCACGCCGGGACGCTCATCTCCGCCATTTTACACCTGATGCGGCAGGACTGGCGCAACTCGATCAACCGGTTCGCGGAAGCCATGACGATCTTTGCCGTGATGTGCGCCGGCATGTTCCCACTGCTTCACGTGGGGCGTCCCTGGCTCGCCTACTGGCTGCTTCCGCTGCCCAACACCATGTCGCTCTGGCCCCAGTGGCGTTCGCCGCTGGTCTGGGACGTCTTCGCCGTATCCACTTACTTCACCGTTTCCCTGATTTTCTGGTACATGGGCATGATCCCCGATCTCGGCACGTTGCGGGACCGGGCGAAGCACCCCATTACAGCGCGGATCTTCGGCGTTCTGTCCATGGGCTGGCGCGGCGCGTCCTCCCACTGGGCGAGGTACGAGAAGGCCTACCTGATCCTGGCCGGCCTGTCCACGCCCCTGGTCCTGTCCGTGCACTCCATCGTTTCGCTGGACTTCGCCGTCTCGCTGATCCCCGGCTGGCATACCACCGTGTTCCCGCCCTACTTCGTGGCCGGCGCTATCTACGCCGGATTCGCCATGGTGCTGACGCTGACGATCCCGGTGCGCAAGTGGTTCAAGCTGGAGGGACTCATCACGACGCGGCACCTGGAGAACATGGGCAAGGTGACCCTGGCGACAGGTTTCATCGTCGTGTACGGATACGCCATGGAAATGTTTATCTCGTGGTACAGCGCGAGTCCCTACGAAGGGTTCATGATGTGGAACCGTATGTCGGGGCAGTACGCGCCGGTCTACTGGGCGCTGATCTTCTGCAACGCCGTCAGCATCCAGATACTCTGGTGGAAGCGGGCCCGGCGCAGCCCGGTCGTGCTGTTCATCGTCTCCCTGATCGTCGGTGTCGGCATGTGGCTCGAACGGTTCGTCATCGTCGTGACCAGCCTGGCCAACGACTATATGCCTTCGTCGTGGGACTACTACGCCGGGACGATCTGGGACTGGAGCCTGTATATCGGCACCATCGGTTTCTTCCTGTTCATGATGTGCCTGTTCATCCGGTTCCTGCCCATGATTCCGATGTCCGAGATGAAGATGGTCATTCCGAAACACCGGAAGAAGGACGCCTGATATGAATCACGGACCCGCACAACCTGAATTGCGCGGCCTCATAGCCGAATTCGAGAACGAGGCGGCCATCGTGGAAGCCACGCAGAAGACCGTGGACGCGGGGTATCATCATATAGAGACGTACACGCCCTACCCGCTCGACGAGTTGCTTGACATCCAGCATCTCCACAAGAACAAGGTGGCGCTGGTGATCCTGATCGGCGGGTTGACGGGCTGTGCCGTAGGCTTCTTCATGCAGTATTTCGCCTCCGTGATCCACTACCCGATCAACGTGGGCGGCCGGCCCTTCAACAGCTGGCCGGCTTTCATTCCGGTCATGTTCGAGTGTACGGTCCTGTTCGCTTCCTTTGCCGCGCTGGTCGGAATGATGGTCATGAACAAGCTGCCGCGGCCGAATCATCCGCTTTTCGATATCGAGCGATTCCGGTACGCGACCCAGGATCGGTTCTTCCTGTGCATCGAGGCCGAAGACCCATACTTCGAGAAGGACGCGACACGTCAGTTTCTCGAAGAGATGAATCCGCACGAGGTGAACGAAGTTGAAGCGTAACCCCTTGGCTCTCTTATACGCCGGTATCCTGTGCGTCCTTTGCCTTGCCGCCACGGCGGCCTGCCGGCAGGACATGCACGATCAGCCGCGCGCCGAGCCCTTCGAGGAGAGCGACTTCTTCGGCGACCGGCGTTCGGTGCGTCCAGCGGTGGCCGGGACCATACCCCGGGGCCACCTGCGGCTGGACGAGCATTTCTACACGGGCAAAATCGACGGCGCGCTTGCCACGGATTTCCCGTCTCCGGTGACGATCGAAATGCTGAAGCGGGGGCAGGAACGGTACGATATCTTCTGCGCGCCGTGCCACAGCAAGACCGGGGACGGCCTCGGCATGATCGTGCAGCGGGGCATGAAACAGCCGGAGTCCTTCCACAGCCAGCGGCTTCTCGATGTGGAGGTGGGCCATTATTTCGACGTGGTAACCAATGGTTTCGGCAACATGTACAGTTACGAGGATCGCATCGACCCGGCTGACCGGTGGGCCATCGCCGCCTATGTCCGTGCGCTGCAGATGAGTCAGGGCGCCAACCTGCCCGAACTCCCGGAATCGGATCAGCAACGCATCCGGCAAATCGTGGAAGTGGAAGAATGACCGCAATCTCCAATCATCTTCTGGCGCAGATCAACGGCGTACAGACCCGTGCGTTGACGGCCGGCGTCCTGCTGCTTCTGGGCGGGCTGCTATACGCCTTCGCCATGGGCGAGATGTCCGGTTTCTACCAGGCCTACCTGGTGGGCTACATGATCTGTGTAGGCATCACCCTGGTGTGCATGGCCTTCATCATGCTGCACCACCTCATCGGCGGCCGCTGGGGATTCGTCATCCAGCGACTGCTCGAAGCCGCCATGAGCACGCTGCCCGTGCTGCTCGTCCTCTTCATACCCATCGTGCTGGGCATGCACGACCTGTACCACTGGACGCACGCGGAAGTTGTGGCCGTCGATCCGATCCTGCAGCACAAGGAATCCTATCTCAACGTGCCCTTCTTCCTGGCGCGGACCATATTCTATTTTGCCATCTGGATCACCGCCGCCTTTCTGCTGATCAGATGGTCCAGGTCCCAGGACACGTCGGGAGACCCGAGGCTGACGGACAAGATGCGGAACGTCTGCGGACCCGGCGTCGTGGTGTTCGCCCTGACGATGACTTTCGCGTCCTTCGACTGGATCATGTCCACCGACCCGCACTGGTTCTCGACCCTATACGGGGTCATGATGATCGTGAACAGCGGAGGCGCCGCCCTTTCGTTCATCGTGATCATGATGACCTGGCTCAGGAAACACGAACCCCTGTCGGAACTCGCCGACGCGGACCGGTTCCACGACTGGGGCAAGCTGCTGCTGGCCTTCACGCTCCTCTGGTTCTACATGATGCTGTCCCAGTTCCTCATCATCTGGGCGGCGAACCTGCCGGAAGAAAACCCCTGGTACGTGCACCGCGTCAATGGCGGCTGGGAAATCGTATCCGTCGTCCTGGTGCTCTGCCGGTTCGTGATTGCCTTCTTCCTGCTCCTGTCCATACCTCGGAAGCGGGACCCGCGCCGACTGGTGCGCGTGGCCTGGTTCATCCTGGTCATGCACCTGGTCGACATCTTCTGGCACGTGGCGCCCAACTTCCGTCTGGATGGATTCGAAGCCAGCGTGTTGGACGTGATCGTTCCGGTCGGGCTGTTTGGCATCTGGTTTTACTTTGTGCTCAATCGGCTGAAGAGCAATCCATTGATTCCGCAGAAGGATCCGCGATTCGAGGAGATCGTCGCATCGGTCTCGAAGGCAAAGGTACAAGGCTAAAATGAATCTCGGCAAGAACCATCACATCGTCGACGAGGCGTCAATTGAACGGGGCCACGAAGTATTCGAAACCAACGTGCCCCTGGTCATCAAGTTCGGCATCGGCCTGACTGCGCTCGCCATCATTTCCATGGTTTTGATGTGGTTGATGTTCGTGGTGATCGAAGATTACAACGCGACGACCTTCGACACGCCTTCACCTATGCTCGAAGAGAACGCCATTCCGCCCGAACCGCGGCTGCAGGTCATCCCCGAAGAGGACCTGATCGCCCTCCAGGAAGCGGAAAATAAGAAACTGAATACTTACGGGTGGGTGATCCGGACGGCGGAAATCGTCCAGATCCCGATCGACCGGGCCATGCACCTGATCGCGACCGACGACCGGTACAAACTGCCCTCGGCGGCGGGAACCGGGGAAGGACAGTAAGACTGTGGTCACATACCGATTCAAATACGCTGCCTATTCCGCATACACCGCATTTGCCGCGGTCCTGGTTTCGACCCTGCTGGCGCTGCCCTCGGGGAGCTATGGGCAGGAAGGCGAAAGCGGCCCGGCGATCATGAAAGACATTGGCTCCGGACCCGGGCTGGACGCGAGCGCTACGCCCGAGATCCTGAAGCACGTCGGCATTGACCAGAAGATCGGGGCCTCGCTGCCGCTGGACCTGAAATTCCAGGATGAAACGGGTACGCCGGTCGAGCTGGGCAGCTACTTCGGGGAGAAACCCGTCATCCTCACGCTGGTCTACTACGACTGTCCCATGCTGTGTACGGAAGTCCTTAACGGGCTCAACCGGAGCCTGGCCCCGCTGAATTACAGTATAGGCGAAGAATTCAAGGTCGTGACCGTCAGCTTCGACCCGAGGGAAACCCCACAGCTCGCATCGCAGAAGAAGGCGGTTTACACGCAGCGGTACGGACGGCCCGGCACTAAAGCAGGCTGGCACTTCCTGACAGGTGACGCATCGGCTATCGACGCGCTGACTGAGACCGTCGGCTTCAACTACGTCTACGATGAAACAGAAGGGCAGTTCGTGCATGGCAGCGCCATCATGATCGTCAGCCCCCGGGGCACGGTTTCCCATTACTTCTTCGGGATCGAGTATCCTTCGGAGGACGTCCGGCTGGCTCTCGTCGAGTCATCGGAAAACAAGCTGGGCACCGTGTTCGACCAGGTGATGCTGTACTGTTTCAACTACGATCCTGAACAGGGAAAGTACGGGGTCGCCATCATGAACTCGATGCGCGTCGCCGGGCTGATTACGCTGCTGGCCATGGGTTCCTTCATGGTCGTCATGTTCAAGCGTGACAGACGCAGAAAGCGGGCGAGGCGCGAAAGCGGGAAAAACGCGTAACGGACGAAAGAGGCCCGGACAGACCGGGCCGGAACGGCGCACCTGCCATGCGCCATGGCGGAAAAGATCCGACATAACCGTAAAGTGAGCGTATGAACAACCAATTCCAACTCCATCCCGAGATCGCATCTACCTTTGCCTTCGACGTCGATCTGCTGTATTTTTTCGTAGTGGCCATAAGCATATTCTTCATGGCCCTGATCTGTGTCCTGATCTTCGTCTTCGCCATGAAGTACCGGCGCCGCACCGAGGACCAGCAGGCGGAAACCCAGACGCACGGCCACCTCGGGCTCGAAATTACGTGGTCCGCCATACCGCTCGTCCTCATGCTGATCATGTTCGCATGGGGCGTCTGGCTCTTCTTCAGAGTGTACCAGATCCCGGACGGCGCCATGGAGTATTACGTGGTCGGCAAGCAGTGGATGTGGCATGTGCAGCATCCCACGGGGCAGCGGGAAATCAACGAAATGCACGTGCCGATCAACACGCCGGTGAAGCTGACCATGGCGTCCGAGGACGTCATACACAGTTTCTTCATCCCGGCGTTCCGGGTGAAGAACGACGTGATTCCCGGGCGGTACACCTCGCTGACCTTCGAGGCGACGAAACCCGGCAAGTACCACCTGTTCTGCGCAGAATACTGCGGTACCGAACACTCGCAAATGATCGGAAGCGTTTACGCCATGGAACCGGAAGACTACCAGAACTGGCTGGGCGGCGGCGTGGCCGACGAGACGCCTGAGGAGGCCGGGGCCCGGCTCTTCTCGCAGCTCAACTGCGATACGTGTCACAGCGACCAGGCAGCGTCCCGGGGGCCGTCCCTGAACGGGAAATTCGGCACGGAGGAAGTCCTCGCCAGCGGAGAACGCATTCTGATCGACGAAGCCTATATCCGGGAGTCCATCGTGAATCCCCGGATCCGGCTGGTAGCCGGCTATCCGTCGATCATGCCAACCTACCAGGGTCAGATCACGGAGACCAATATCTTCAATCTGATTTCCTACATTAAGACACTGCCGAGTACGGAGGGCGCCCAATGAGCACGATAGCGCAACAGGGGGCTGCCGAACACCGGATGCCCCGCGACCACTTTCTGAACGCAGCCTATTCGATCAAGTCCTGGCTGCTGACGATGGACCACAAGCGCGTCGGGCTGCTCTACCTGTTCTCGATCACCTTCTTTTTCCTGATCGGGGGCACATTCGCGAGCCTGATCCGCCTCGAACTGGCAACGCCGGAAGCGGATCTCATGGAAGCGGACCAGTACAACGTGGCCTTTTCCATGCATGGCATCGTCATGATCTTCTTCTTCCTGATCCCGTCGATACCCGCCGTGTTCGGTAATTTCATCATGCCCCTCATGATAGGGGCCAAGGACGTGGCCTTCCCGAAACTGAACCTGATGAGCTGGTACCTATTCATCTTCGGCGGGACGTTCGGCGTGCTGACCACCCTGCTCGGAGGGGTAGACACAGGCTGGACCTTCTACACGCCCTTCAGCAGCACCTATTCCAACAGCAACGTGATCCTGGCGGGCATGGCGGCGTTTATCGCCGGTTTCTCCTCCATCCTGACCGGGCTGAACTTCATGGTGACCATCCACAAAATGCGTGCGCCCGGCATCACCTGGTTCAAGATGCCGCTCTTCGTCTGGGGCATGTACGCCACCAGCCTGATCATGGTCCTGGGCACCCCGGTCATCGCCATCACGCTGGCCCTGATGATGGTCGAACGCGGGCTGCACATCGGCATATTCGATCCCGCTCTCGGGGGCGATCCGGTCCTGTTCCAGCACCTGTTCTGGTTCTATTCCCATCCGGCCGTGTACATCATGATCCTGCCCGGCATGGGCGTCATCTCCGAGGTCATCGCGGCCTTCAGCCGCAAACGGATCTTCGGGTACGAATTCATCGCCATGTCCAGTGTGTCGATCGCGGTCCTCGGATTCTTCGTCTGGGGGCACCACCTCTTCGTGAGCGGCCAGTCGATCTACGCCGGCATGGTCTTTTCCTTCATCACCATGCTCGTGGCGGTGCCGTCGGCGATCAAGGTGTTCAACTGGATGGCGACCATATACAGGGGATCGGTGTCCTACGACGCCCCCATGCTCTACGCCCTGGGTTTCATCGGACTCTTCTCCGTGGGCGGGCTGACGGGCGTGTTCCTGGCTATCATGGGGCTGGACATCCACATGCACGACACCTATTTCGTGGTGGCTCATTTCCACTACGTCATGGTGGGCGGTGCGGTGACGGCATTCATGGCGGCGCTCCACTTCTGGTGGCCCAAGATCTCCGGACGGATGTACCCGGAGGGATGGTCGCGCCTGGCCGCTTTCCTGGTCTTCGCCGGGTTCAACCTGACTTTCTTCCCGCAGTTCATCGTCGGCTACCTCGGGATGCCGAGGCGCTATCACGTCTACCCGGAAGAGTGGCAGCTTTTGAACATCATGTCCTCCGCCGGGGCCACCATCCTGGCTGTGGCCTTCATCGTCCCGGCCATCTACCTGGTCTGGTCGCTGAAGAACGGAAAGATCGCCGGCCCCAACCCCTGGCGGGCAACGGGCCTGGAATGGATTCTCTCGTCGCCGCCACCCGAACATAACTTCCCGACCACGCCGATCGTGGAGGAGGAGCCGTACGATTACGGCGAGGTGATCGACAACCCGGTACACGAGGAAGAAAAAGAACGCGAGCACGCATAGGCTGCGGGCATACGCATAGCCTGCGGGCGTGCCAGATGCGCGCAGGCATCCTGTGAAGGAGCAAGATCGTGTCAGTCAGTACGGAAGCGGCCGCACACGGCCACGATGTACACGAAGATCATCCTCAATACATGCGTCACCAGTTCGACGACATGGATCAGCAGAACGATGCCGCGAGCCTGGGGATGTGGCTGTTCCTGTTGACGGAGGTCATGTTCTTCGGCGGGTTCTTCCTGGGGTATTCGATCTATCGCAGCGAGTACTACGATTCTTTCGTCATCGGCAGCCAGAATCTGGACGTCTTTCTCGGCGGCCTGAACACCGTCGCCCTGATCACCAGCAGCGTCACCATGGCATTCGCCGTCCGGGCAGCCCAACTCGGCAAGAAGAACCACATCATCGCCTTCCTGGTGATGACCCTCGTACTCGGATTCGTGTTCATGGTGAACAAGTACATCGAGTACTCCCACAAGCTGCACGACGGCCTGATCCCAGGTTACAATTTCCTGTGGACCGGCGCGGGTGACGGGCAGACCATACAGCTGTTCTACGGGTTCTACTTCTGCATGACCGGGACCCACGGCCTCCATGTCCTCATCGGGCTCGTCCTTATCATCTGGCTGCTGGTCCGCGTCTGCCAGAACAAGTTTACCACCGAATACTACGCACCGATCGAGAATTTCGGCCTGTACTGGCACTTTGTCGATCTGGTCTGGATCTTCCTGTTCCCGCTGCTGTACCTCATCGGCGGATTGGTCGTATAGGAAACATGCAATGACGGAACACGCTCAACACAGCCCGCACACTGAAAGCGGCCACGGGGAACACCACGGACCCCATATCGCGAGTGTGGCCAACTATCTGACCATCTTTGCGGCGTTGCTGGTCCTCACGGCAGTGACCGTGTGGGTCGCCACCGTGGACCTCGGTCTCTTCAACACGGTCGTGGCCATGGCCATCGCCTCCGTCAAGGCCATCCTGGTCATACTGTACTTCATGCATCTGAAGTTCAGCCCCGGCCAGACCAAGCTCGCCGCAGCAGCCGCTATCTTCTGGCTGCTGATCCTCCTCATCATTACCTTCTTCGATTACATCGGACGTACCTGGCAGGACAATCCGCCCGGTTGGTAGGGGCGGCGACTTCAATGACGAAACCCCTTACGATATTTGACCCCGCCCTGTTGTTCCAAGCCCGATTGGAAAACAGTTAAGGAGCCCGCTATCTACCTTGATGTCCGGTCAAGAGGTATGATGTACTTCGTTCTGACGATAATCACGTAGAACGCCGGGACCGCGGGGACGCTGCCTACCCCTTTGGGCCTGGGAAACACCGTCCGGGATAGGATCACGGGAAATTCACCAATAATGTGCTATTCACTTACAACTTACTTCATATCATGTATATTTGATAGCGAAGACTGATCAAAGTATCATATAATCTTGTTCATTCAAGCCACGCCAGGACTTGAGATGAGCCTTGAAGTTGTACCGCTTGAACAATTCTCCTTCGTCTGATTTACTTGCCTATACCAAGCAGTGTGATCTAAGGAAACTCATTACAGTTCACCTCCTCGCGGCACACTTAGGCTTACCCCCCAATACACCATACGACCGGTACGGCTTAGTACGAACTTATCCGCGTTCACCGCCCAACTGTTCAAGTGTAAAAATCGCTTTTGGACGAACGTGCCTGCTCGGTGTTAATAAAGGTCCGTTCTGTTCGGACGATGTGACATGAAGTTCCACTCGATCGACGTATCAATCCCCTATTTATTGTTGTCGAAACGGAAGGATAGAAAATACCATGATAATTCGCTTTAGCATACTGCTTCTGTTTATTGCGCTTCTCGCTTGCGAAGGAAAACCGGGTCCAACCGGCTCCTCAGGATCTAGAGGTCCCGCTGGACCACAGGGATCTGTGGGATCAATTGGGCCAATTGGACCCCAGGGTGAAACTGGACAGACCGGCGCCCAGGGCCCGGCGGGACCGCAGGGGTCGGCAGGCGAACCCCTGAACTGGGCGGACGTGATCGAGGAAGGGAATATTGACGAGGCCGTTTATGCGATCGGTGTTCGAGTACGTGGACAAAACTACGTGCTGGGATCAGGATTCGTTGCTCACTTTACGAACGCGATTTGGACCAATGCCCACGTTGTTGAAGCAGTAATCTCCGAGATCAGATCTATTGCATATCTCGATCCGAGACCATTTGCCGTAAAATCGGGAACGGTGGTCGGCGGATCGGATACGTATTGGTTGAACACATACCGCCTTCATCCTAATTACGATGGCACGACAGTATCGCCAGATGTGGCGTTGTTGATAATCGATGCGAGCCTGACGGGCCTTCCTTCTTTCTTGCCAAGAGACCACATCCATGGACTGCGCGTGGGACAACCGATAGCTACAATGGGGTTCCCCGGTGAGCTTTCGGAAACTCCAAAAGAGGTTCCGATAGCTACCTTCAAAGAGGGTACCATCAGCGCGATGCGTCCCTTCGCGGATGTAATCGCCACCCCAGAAAACAGTCGAGTCATCCAACATAACCTGGACTTGACTGGGGGTACGAGCGGCAGCCTCATCTTTGACCATGAGGGATTCATCATAGGGATAAACCACGCTGGGTATGAAAGGATTGTATACGACGTAAATGGAAATCCTCAACGTGTACCTACGGGTAATATCGGACTTGGTATCCGGGTAGATGAGATGTGGAGTCTTTTCGATCAGACTAGAGTGCGCCGGACGGCACCAAAAGTCGCGGGAAGGACCGCAAGCACCGTGTTGGAACTCCTCCCTTCAAGAGACTATCCGCATTCTACCTATCAACCTTTCCCCGTAAACTGGAACGGAGAGACTGTTGTGCCTTAGTACTTCAGCAGAATCGTAGATGTTTCGAACCCCGCAGGCGTCCAACGGTTTTAAATTTAAAGTACCAGTCGCCAGCGGGGTTTTCTATTGGACGTGGTCGGTATCAGACCGTCATACCGCTCAAGGTTTTCATTTTCTGTCGGTGATAATTCAAACCCAAAAAAGATACGATTAAATCCTAACAAAACAGACTATGCCTAAAAGATATCAGCTCTGCTGCGTGTAATTCGTATCATGGCAGGTACCCGATCGTATATGCCATAGATCGATCATCTTAATGAGGCAGGAAAAGGGACGGTTTCAGTGGATGGTATCCCGAATGTAAACTCGGAAGAACGGATTTCGCCTTCTAATGACGTTCTTGCAGTGGATATTGACGCTCCCTGAGAAAATGGTGGACCAACACGGTATCGGCGTCATCCGCACGGCGTCCTTCTTGCTGGCCAACGGAGAGCGAAGCGAGATGCCGGTAGCCGGCCCTCGCACTAGCCTGGGGTGGTGTCGAGCCACTCCCTGACGGCACCCACTGCTTCAACCCTACACGCAGATCAAGGCCGAGGCCCGGCGCTATTCCGGCTGACCGACCTCGCTTCTCGACAACCGATAGGTCGCGTACATCAACCCGGATAGCAACACCAGCACCAGGCCGGTGCCGACGAGCAATGCGTATTCGTCTACGAGCAAGAGCAGATACAGGACCGTGTAGAGCGTCGCAAGCACGACGGACACGTATGCCGTGCCCCGGCCGGACCTGGAGGCGGCAGCGACGTATATTCCGTTCATCGACGTGATAAGCGCGGCCGCGATCAGGTAGCCCCATCCGAAACCGATGTGCTCGGCCAGCGACAGCAGCGCGAGAAAGAACACGACGAGGCCAATGCCCACCACGCCGAATTGCACGATGTGAAAGCGGATGCCGGTAATCAGTTCTATGCATACCACGCTGATCATGGTGAAGACGATAAACAGAATACCGTATTGCAGGCTGCGGGTCACGGAACGATAGATGTCATCGGCCTTGAATACGCTGAATCCGACCCCTTCCCGGTATTCAGATGGAGCAGTCGCGTTCCGGCGGCCCGGTTCCGTGAAGGATTCGCCGCGGGTCGTGAAAGGCAGCATTTCGGCGGCACCGCGACCGTACGCGTCCAGAACGCGTGAATAACCTCTGGCGAGCCTTCCCGTGGTCCACTCGGCCGTGAAACCGCTGTCGTCCACGGTGTGTTCATCCGGCAGTATGCGACCGTCGAAGCTTGGATGGGGCCACGTCGACGTCATCGTGATACGCGTCTCGTCTCCCACGGGTTCAATGCCGAACCGCTCGGTCCCACGAAACGTGAGAGCGAGCTGAAACGTACGGTCCCACGTCATTCCGGCAAGACGCACCGGAGCCTGCACCCCTTCGCCAATCGTGTCGAAACCGGTACCGGACTCCAGATCGACCGGGATGTCGCCGAGTCTCAACGTTCCTTGCTGAATGCCCCGGGTGTCCGACACGCCCACTAGAACCGTCATACGGTCCAGGATGATTTCACCGTACTGGTTCTGCAATTCCGAAACGTCGAGATCGGGGAATTCGCCGGTGGCGTCCAGGGACGCGGTGAAGACTGGTACGTCGAAGATCCCTCTGGAACGGATTTCGTACGTACTGTTCAGTTCCGCGCTCAGTTTGTCGGGCATGACGAAGATATGCGGTTCGCCATCGGGGTAGCCCTCTCTGTCGTCGTCCTGGGGAGGGTTGTAGGGTATAGCCAGGATCGGTCCGACGATGGTCTGCGGCCCCGACCATGAATGACTGACGTTCGTAAGCGCCTCGTCCTGGTATCCGCTGCGGTCCATCACCACGACATTAAGCAATGCCCACGGGATCATCAGGCCGACGATCAGGATGATCGCGATCAGGAATCGAATGGTTGTCGACGAAGTATTGATTTGCATCGTAGTGCATTTCCCTTCATGGCGG
Source organism: uncultured Gemmatimonadota bacterium (assembly GCA_951812955.1). Classification (GTDB taxonomy): domain Bacteria; phylum JAAXHH01; class JAAXHH01; order JAAXHH01; family JAAXHH01; genus JAAXHH01. The sequence goes on from OX638340.1 coordinate 1,976,550, forward strand.
CGACGTTCCTGCTATGACAATGGCGTCTGTATCAGTGAATTAGACGAAGGACCCGGGAGATCGTTCCTTCTCCGCGACAAAGCCGGTCCGGTTGTTCAATTCGTCGCAGTTGATCCGTGTGGTTGGTTTTCAGGGCGGGCTAGATGTATCGTACCCAACTGCTGGGCCGGCGGGATTTGAAACGGCGGAACCAGAGGCACACGGGATAGAGCAGGACCAGCACGGCCAGGGCGGCCAGGTAGGCGGCGCCTACACCTTGATTCATGAACATGCCCATGGCCAGCGCACTGAATATCAAAATGTGCATATGAATCAAGTAGAAGAAAAAGGCGGTCTGACCGAACACAAGCAGCGGATTCCAGGCTCTTGCCGGTCTTTTCATCGTCCGCTGGTATCTGAAGAAACCCCACAGGAACAGGGCCATCAGTCCCAACTCGAGCAACGCAAACGTCAGGCTGGGCGGGTACTTGTTGACATGCAGCCATTGCACCAGCGAGAAGTCTTCACGCAACAGCAGCATATTCCCATAGCCATTCCAGGCGCGAAACAGCACAAACAGACCCAATGCCAGCATGCCCGCGATGAGCAGCAGGCGTTCGACAGACATCGGCGACCGGGCGTTCGGACGTTGCGGCGTTGCGGCGGTAGGCACCGGTTCGACGGGTACTGCGGCGGTCAGGCGTTGCAGCAGGAACCGGCCAAATAGCCAGCCCAGTATCATCATCCCCAGCCAAGGCACAAAAGGATACTGTACCCACAAGGGTATGGGGCCGATCTTGACCAGCAGTCCCGGATGGAAAAAGGGGTTGAAGATGCTCATCCAGCCCAGGTTTCGGACCTGGGCGGCCGCGTCGTTCATCGCATCCTGATCGAATTCCCCATCCGGAACCGGCATATTCGTCACCTCGCGAATCATGTCGGCTGTAACACCCCCCAGATGCATGATGCCCCAGAACAGGGCCTCGTACAAAAACAGGATCGCCAGCGCGGTGATCAACAGGGTGCGGGTGGACAGGCGCCGCAAGGGGATCATGCAGATGAGACCCATGCCGATGGCGAAGAGGACCTGCAGCGAAAACGGTGCCCACCACAGCAGTTCAAAAGCCAGGATGACGAGCGCTCGTTTGAAAAGGTGCCAGTCCAGGTCGCGGTCGCGAGCTCCCACCAGGCGGCGCCGTTCGAAACTCAGCGCCACCGCGGTTCCGGCCAGAAAGACGAAGGTAGGCGCGCACAGGTGGGTGATCCAGCGGGTAAAGAACTGGGCGGCGGGCAGTTCGGATCCCGCCTCGTGCGCGAACCACGAATCGTCCCCGAGCCGGCCGCCGTTAAATGCAAGGCTGGCGTGGTCGATGGCCATCAGGACCATGACGAGGCCGCGCATCCAGTCGATGGCTGCCAGGCGGTTCGCGTCCGTGGTTAACGGCCTCCCGGGATCAACGGCGTTCTTGACACCAGTAGCCATTCGGATTGCTCTCTATCGTTGAAATTGGATTTCATCTCTGATTCGATCGGAGTTGCCATCCAATTGGCCTACAACAGGGACATGTAGGTTTTCAGTTCGTAGTCGGTGACCTGCGACCGGTAGCGTTCCCACTCTTCCTGCTTGTTCTCGATCAGTTTGTCGAAGACCTCTTTGCCAAGACATTCCACCAGCAGCTCGCTTCCTTCCGCCAGTTTGATCGCCTCGTTCAGGTCCTTGGGCAGGGACTTGATGCCCAGTTGCCGCCGTTCTTCGTGGGACATGCTGTACAAGTCGGTTTCAGCGGGCGGACCGAGTTCGTATCCGTTTTCGATGCCCGCAAGGCCCGCCGAAAGGATGACGGCGAAGGCCAGGTAGGGATTGCAGGAAGGATCGGGAGCGCGGTACTCCACGCGCATGGCTTCGTGTTTCGCGGGGTTGTAGGTGGGCAGCCGGATCATGTCCGCGCGGTTGTGCAGTGCCCAGGAGACGAAGAGGGGAGCTTCGTATCCCGCGATCAGGCGCTTGTACGAGTTCACCCACTGGTTCGTGACCAGCATGGTCTCGGGGGCGTGGCGCATCAGCCCGGCGATGAAGGCCCGACCCGTGTCCGACAGGTGGTGTTCTTTGTCTTCGTCGAAAAAGGCGTTCGTATCGCCACGGAACAGCGAAAGGTGTATATGCATCCCGCTCCCGTTGTGGCCGGCGTGGGGTTTGGGCATGAAGGTGGCGTACACGTTGTGCCGGAGGGCTACTTCCTTCACCACCAGGCGGTAGGTCATGGTGTAGTCCGCCATGGTCATGGCGTCGGTATATCGCAGGGAGATCTCGCTCTGGCTGGGGCCGCCCTCGTGGTGGCTGAACTCGACGCCGATACCGACCTCCTCCAAGGCCATCACGGTGTCGCGTCGCAGGTCGGTCGCCCAGTCCAGGGGGGTCAGGTCGAAGTAGCCGCCCCGGTCGAGGGGCTGGGGCGGACCTTCGCTGGACTTGAGGTAGTAGTATTCCAGTTCTGGCTGGACGTAGAAGGTAAACCCGTGCTCCGCCGCGCGCTGTAGGCTTCTTTTCAGGATCTGGCGTGGATCGCCTTCGTAGGGCCCGGCGCCATCCGGATCCAGGATATCGCAGAACATGCTGCCCACGGCGCTCTTCCTCGCATCCGGGCGCCAGGGGAGGACCTGGAACGTGCTGGGATCCGGCATGGCGATCATGTCCTGCTCGCTGTGCCGGATGAATCCCTCGATAGACGAACCGTCGAAGACCTCGCCGTCCTTCAAAGCGTCTTCCAGTTCCTCCACCGTAATGGAGAAACTCTTCAGAAAACCCAGTATATCCGTAAACCACAACTGGATGATCTTAACGTTGTGTTCCTGGGCCGTATGGAGTACGTAGTCCTTCGCCGCATCCGATGTGTCGCTCATGCCTCACCTGTCAGAGTTTCCAGACTGGCTACTTGGACGGCTTTACCTTTCTTTTTCTCTTCATCTGGCGGACCGCGGCCTTGCGCCTCTGTTCCTTGCGAAACCGCTGTCTCCGTAGTTCCTTCTGGCGTTCACGCATATCCACTCCCTGGTACATGTCCCGGCTCTACGGCCCGGACGGTATAATGGGCTCCCGACGATCCTGATCACGGGGATCCTCGCGGAGGTTCTACGGCTGTTTTTTTTATCAGTTTGTCATTGATTGCAGCTTCAAGGACGATTATACAATCTAAACCGGACCAACAGTCCGGGCAATCAGTTTCTCGCTCGCTTAACACACCATGAGTCCTTCTTCCGATCGGAGCCTTTCGTGAACCAGGTACGCCTTCTATCCAGGTCGGATATGGCTTCCGTCCTCGCCATGCCGGATGTGATCGAGGCCGTGGAAGAAGGATTTCGCTCCGTCGGCGAGAAAGATCACGTCCCCGTCCGCCTGCCCGTCCGGGTGGCGGACCGGCCCGCGGTCGCGCTCTTCATGCCGGCCTACCTGCATGGTTCGCATACGCTGGGCGCCAAGGTCGTTTCCGCGTTTCACGACAATCCATCCAGGGGCCTTCCCATGATCACAGGGTTTTACGTCCTGTGCGACGCGGAGACCGGCCGGCTCATCGCCCTCATGGACGCCACTTTCCTCACCGGTATTCGGACGGCGGCCGCGTCCGCGGTGGCCACGAAGTACCTGGCCCGCGAGGATGCGAAGGTACTGGGCATAATCGGAACGGGCGTTCAGGGCCGGTTCCACGTAGACGCGATCGCGGCGGTCCGCCCTATTGAACGGGTCGTCGCGTACAACAGGACGGCCGAGCGGGGACGCGCATTCGTGGAAGGCCTTCAATCCCGGGGGATATCCTGCAGGCTGGCGGACACCGCCGCCGAATGCGCGGCCGAAGCGGACGTGCTGGCGGTCTGCACTTCCGGCAAGACCCCCCTCTTCGACGGCGAACTGGTCCGTCCCGGTACGCACGTGAACGCCGTGGGCGTCTTCACCGCCGACTCGCAGGAACTGGACGTCACGTTGATACAGCGGGCCCGCGTCTTCGTAGATACGTTCGAAGGCGCGTTCGAGGAAGCGGGCGACATCATCGTTCCCCTGCGGGCGGGCGACATCGATAGGGATCACATCCTCGCGGAATTGACCGAACTCGTTACCGGCCGGAAGGCCGGACGGACAAACCGTGAAGAGATCACGGTGTTCAAGTCCGTGGGATACGCCATGGAGGACGCGGTCACTGCAAAGCTGGCCTATGAGCGGGCATCGGCCGCCGGGACCGGGTCCGTCTTCGACCTGGAAGCATGAAGCGCGTTCTGATCATCCGGTCCGGCGCGGTCGGCGACCTGATCCTTACCCTGCCCGTGCTCTCCGCGCTGAAGAAGCACTACGAAGGCCTGTCCATCGACATGATGGGCGATCCGGTCCGCCTGGCCCTGCTTAAGCATTGCGGCTGCGTGGACAACGTGCTTTCAATTGACGACCGCGTATTCACCCCGTTGTTCGCGCCGAGTGGTGCACCCTCGGGCCCCGGGTTGCACAGCCTGCAGTCTTACGAAGCGATCATTTCCTACCTTCCTGATGCAGACGGAGTGTTTGAGGATAACCTTCGAAAATTCGTGGGCGGTCCAGTGCTGACAGGGCTGTCCCGTCCCCCCGAAGGCCGTAGAATCCACATGACCCATGTGCTGATGGACGCCCTGGAGCCCCTGGGAGTGGACGCCATCGCCGATCCACCCGAGATCGACCTTCCTTTGGGCGCGGCAGCGGAGGATGTCTCACACCTGGCTTCGGACAGAACGCCCATCGCCATCCATCCAGGCAGCGGCGGACCCGCGAAATGCTGGCCGGCAGAGCGGTTCGTGGCGCTGATCGAATGCCTTGTCGGCTTGGGCTACATGCCAGTCGTCACCTTCGGTCCCGCCGACGACGCGGTACGCCGTCGCATACTCCCGCGCATCTCGGATAGCGACGTGCTTATCGTGGAGAACCGCCCGCTCGTCGACATGGCCGTCCTCTATGGCCGATGCCGGGCGATGATCGGCAACGATTCCGGCATGACCCACCTGGCCGCGGCGACGGGCACGCAGGTCATCGGCCTTTTCGGACCGACCGATCCGGCCGTTTGGGGTCCCAGGGGGAAAAGTGTGAGGATTTTGTGGGGGAAGGAAGTGATTGAGGAAGACGTGGGAGCGGCGAGGTGTACGGATGTGTTTTATGTCAGAAGGTTGAAGGATATAGCCGTGGGGTCAGTCCTGAACAAACTGGCGGTTCTGCAAACTCCAACCTGAGGGATAGTTAGCGTTACCGATTTGGTTTGAGCAGACCTAGGGCCTGAAGGACCACGTGGCCTTACCCGTCCTCTCCACGGTAAGGCGGCACGCGGGACCAAAGGTATGGGTCGTGGTTACGGAAACAGACTGCGTTTCCATGGTAAAGGCGCTGATGCCTCCGACGCTTCCGGTTCCTCCGCCCACTCCATTTTGCCCTGTTCCATCGCGGTCTTCTTCCTGCAGCATCCGTTCCACTACGATTTCGAGATCGGGACCGCGGAACTTATTCCGATCAGGGGAAGTTTTTGGCTCGTCCCCGGTTTCTCCATTCTTCCCAAGGTCCCGGTCGACTCTATTCACACGCTCTAAACCATCCCGTCCCACCGGCGCTTCGTGTCCAGCCTCTTCCCGGGCATATCCGAATATATCGAGCTCCGCTTCGAGCAAATCGGCCTCATCGGGGGGCAGGGTCACGGTCACCGACGTGATATCCCGGAAGAGCCGGTCAGGCAGGTCGTCACCGATGGCGGAACGGTAGCGGGTCAGGAACCTGCTTCGGGCGATGCCGGGGGTACCCGCGCCTGGCATCCCGGGGGGAAGATCGGGCGCCCAGTGGGCCAGGAACCCCGGGTTGTACTCCATTACCCAGGAAATCAACCGGGCATCGTCCGCGCGCGGAACCTCGACGGACCAGAACCAGGGGATGTCCTGGTCCCTGTACCTTCTGTTGCGCCTGTAACGCCTCACTTCGACTTCCGTGGCCTGTTTCAGCCGGCGCGCTAACTCTTCCGACCCGCCTTCCGACTCAATGCCGAATGCCAGGCCGTCGCGGGGTGCCCAGGAAGTCTTCTCCGGATTCATGAACTCGAAATAGGTCTGGCGGCCGTAGTAGTAGCGGCCGGTCCACGACATGCCCGTGGCCTGATCGTGGGTCGTACGTTCTTCCGAACAGGCGAAGTGTTCGTTCAAGAACCCGGACGCGGACAGGGCGCGGTAGGTGTCCCGGTCGACGAATACGAGCAGGTGGTTCAGATAGACGGAATGCATGGCTCAGACCGGGTACTGCGGATCGTCGGCCGCCGAGAGGTCGCCAGGACGGTTCAGCACGCCCCCGGGATCCGGAGGCACGACCTCGTGATCGACCAGGGGATCGCCCGTTGAAGCCATCCAGCGGTCGAGCCGGGCACGCATGTCGCGCAGCGTATCGGCCGCTTTGGGACAGTCTGCCAGGTTGTTGGTCTCCGACGGGTCGAACAGGGTGTCGTAGAGCCGTTCGCGCGGCACGGGTCTTTCACGCCAGCCCGAATCGATCAGAGTCGACTTCGTGATCGATGCATCGCAGTTGGTCATGACGGGCAGGTCGCGGCAGCCGTACCGCCGGATATACTTCCATCGGCGGGTCCGCACGGCCCGCTGGGGTTCATAGGCCGCGTGGAAATTCACCTCGGCGAAGACTTCATCGCGCACCTCTTCGGTTTCGCCCTGTACCAGGGGATCGAATGAAACGCCCTGCAGCCAGTCCGGACGTTCGATCCCGGCCAGATCGCACACGGTAGGGAATACGTCGATGTGGCTCACCATGCCATCGACGACCTTGCCGCCGCGGTATCCCGCGGGACCGCGCAGTATGAGCATGACGCCCATGCCGTGGTCGGTGAGGTGGCACTTCATCATGGGAAAGGCGATGCCGTGGTCGGTGGTACATATGACCAGGGTGTCGTCCCCCCACCCGTTCCGGTCAATCGCCTCGAGCACGCGTCCCATCTTCTGGTCGAGCGTCCGCGCGGCATCGATGAAGAGGCCCATGTCGCGGCGAAAATCGTCGGAATCCGGAAAAGGCGCCGGCGGGCGCACAAAACGGGGATCGGTCGACACTTCCCCATCGGGCTGCGCTGAGAATCCAGCACCCCTGCGATGGGTTTCGCCGAATCCCACGTCGAGGAAGAAGGGCCGGTCATGGGATTCCGCCAGGAACGATGCGGCCAGTTCCTCGGCAGGCGCCTTTTCGTTGCCGGCCTCTTGCGGCATGACGCGGGACCACCCGGCTTCGTCCAGGTCTTTGACGACGTGCTGGAATCCGGCCATCACCGTGTCGTACCCCGCCCTTCGCAGCGTGTGCATGATAAGTCGTTCCGGATGATGGATCGACCAGCCCCGGTTGACCAGGCCGAACATGCCGCAACTGTGCGCCCACTGACCGGTAAGCAGGGCCCCGCGGCTCGGTGAGCAGGACGGGTTCGCACAGAAGGCTGACCTGAACACAACGCCCGTTTCCGCCAGATTCTGCAGGGCGGGTGTCGGGATGGCGTGGCCGTAAGGTTGGATGTACCGGCCGGTGTCGTGAGAATGGAGGTAAACGATATTCATTGATGGTCGTTCCGCAAAGCCTCATTTCCAGCATGCGCCGGGCACTTCGATGCCTACATGCGCCTGGGCACTTCGATACCTACATCCGCCTCGGTACTTCGATTCCGAGCAGGTCCAGCACCCGTTCCAATACGCGCAGCGTGACCTCGGAAAGGGCAAGCCACGAGTCGCGACGTTGGGCGTCTTCCTCATTCAGCATGTGGTGGACATGGTAGAACCGGTTGTAGGCCGTGGCCAGTTGAAAGGCATATTCGCACAGGTGGTTCGGCGCGCGGGTCTCGAAGGCCAGAGCGATCGTCCCGGGCAGCTCGGACAACTTGAGGTCCAGGTCGCGTTCCGATTCGCTTAAGGGGGCCAGGATCCTGCCCGGCTGGAGACCGCGCTCGGCAGCCCGCCGCAAGACCGACTTGATCCGCACCGCCGCGTAGAGGATGTAAGGACCGGTGCGGCCCTCGAAGGACGAGAACCTTTCCAGATCGAATACGTAGTCCTTCGTGCGGTGGTTCATCAGGTCGGCGTATTTCAGTGCGGCTACGCCCACGATGCGGGATATGTCCTCTTTTTCGTCCTCGGCGTACTCCCTGACCGATTCGATGGCTTCAACCCGCGCCCTCGCGTGGTCGGTCACCAGCGCGATCAGGTCCTTCAGCTTCATGATCCCGCCCTCGCGGGTCTTGAAGGGCTTGCCGTCCTTTCCGTTCATCGTCCCGAAGCCGTCGTGCTCCAGGCGCGTCGATTCCGGCGCTACGCCCGTCTTGTAGGAAGCCTTGAAGACCTGCTTGAAATGCTGTTGCTGCCGGTTGTCGACCACGTATAGAATGAGGTCCGGCGTGAACTGTTCCACGCGCTGTTCGATGGTCGCCAGGTCGGTCGTGCCGTAGAGGACCGCGCCATCGGTCTTTTCCAACATCAGCGGCGGGATCTCCTCCCGGTCGCCCGGCTCGCCGACTTCCACGATCAGGGCCCCCCGGCTTTCCAGGGCGTACCCTTCCTGCTTGAGGCGCGCGATCAGGCCGCGAACGCGGTCCTGGGTATCGCTCTCACCGAGCCACAGGTCGAACCGGATATTCAACTGCTCGTAGCTCTGCCGGAGATCATCGACGGACACATCCCGGAATTGCTGCCACAGTGCGCGGTAACCCGGTCGGCCGGCCTGGAGGTCCACGGTGGCCTGACGTGCCGATTCGGCGAACTCCAGATCCGTTTTCTGCCGTTCGGCGGCTTTCGGATAGATCTCTTCCAGGTCGGCGATGTTCACCGGGGGATCATCGGGATAGTGCCCGGCAAAGTCGTGGTCGAAATACGGAAGGTCCGGCCGACTTTCTTCCAGCGCGGCGATGATGAGGCCCATCTGCAGCCCCCAGTCTCCCAGGTGCACGTCCCCGATCACCTCGTGGCCCACGAAACGGCAGATCCGAACGATGCTCTCGCCGATGATCGCGGCGCGGAGGTGACCCACGTGCAGTGGTTTGGCCACATTGGGGCCCCCGTAATCGACCATGATCCGCAGGGGACGCGCTACCGCTTCGCATCCGAGCCGATCGTCATCATGCACCTCCTGGACGTGGCGCGCGATGTATTCGTCGGTCAGTACGACATTGATGAACCCCGGTCCGGCCAGACTCAGATCCCGGACAACCTCGGGCGCCCTGATCGTATCGACCACGTTCTGTGCGATCTCGCGCGGGCTGGTCCGGTACCGTTTGGCCGCCGCGAGCGCCCCGTTGCACTGGTACTGGCACAGGTCCGGCCGGTCGGAAACCCGCACTTCGCCGTAGCTCCGATCATAGCCTGCCGATTCGAAGGCGTCCGCGAAGACGACCGTAAGTTTGTCCGCCAGTGATCCCACGGTTTTCCCTTCAGGATGGATTGCCGTAAATGGTGACCACCAATTGCCGGGCGCCGCCGTGGTCGCGGTGTTCGCAGAGATAAATGCCCTGCCAGATGCCCAGGTTCAGCCGGCCGCCGGTGATCGGAATGGACACGCTGCTTCCCATCATCGAAGCCTTGATGTGCGCGGGCATGTCGTCCGGCCCCTCCTCGTCATGGCGGTAATACGGCTGGTCCTCCGGAACGAGGACGTTCATGTGGCGCTCGAAATCACCCCTGACGTCCGGCGCCGCATTCTCGTTGATGGTCAGCGAAGCGGAGGTGTGGCAGATGAAGACATGGGCGATGCCGACCTCGATACCTGCCAGTTCGCGAACCTGCCCGGTGATTTCATCCGTGACCAGGTGGAAACCCCGTGGCCTGGCAGAAAGCATAATCTGTTTCTGAATCCACTGCATCAGAGTACGTAACGCTTCAGGAAGCGCTCCACATCATCGTAGAAGGCGACGATCGTCTCCACCTTGCGCCAGCCATGCCCCTCCCCTTCGTACAACCGGTAGATGTGGGGCACCCTGTTCTTTTGGAGGACTTCGACGATCGATTCGGCCTGGTCCGGCGGAACCACCTTGTCCTCGCTGCCCTGGAATATGGCGACCGGGTCTCGGATCCCGTCCGCGTGGAAGAGCGGTGACCAGGCCTGGTACCGGTCGCTGTGCTCTGGGAGTGTCCCCACCATCAGGTCCAGGTATTTTGCCTCGAATTTGTGGGTGTCCGTGGCCAGGCCGAAGAGATTGGTAACTCCGTACAGGCACAGGCCGGCCCGGAAAACACCGGGATGATGGGCGAGCACGTTCAGCACGGTAAATCCGCCCGCGCTGCCGCCCTTGATGACCATGCGCTCCGGATCGGCGAGTTCCCTTTCCACGAGGGCGTGCGCACCGCTGACGGCATCCTCCGTATCGTAATCCCCCCAGTGTTCGCGCAGCGCGGTCATGTATGAACGGCCATATCCCGTGCTGCCTCGGTAGTTTACGTAGAGGCAGGCGTAACCGCGGTTGGTGAAGAAGGGGATCTCGGCAGCGTAGTCGGCCCTGGACTGGCCGGTCGGCCCCCCGTGAATGCTGACGACGACCGGAGGTTTGCCCGAACCGGTGAACCGGCTGCTGGCGGGTGGATAGTAGAGTCCGTGCACCTCGCCGCCCCCCGGATTCGTCCAGGTGATTGATTCGGGAATGGACAGGTCCGCTTCGGGGATCATCTCCGACTGGCTGCGGCGATGCACGGTATGGTCGTTTTCATCCAGGGTCACCACGCGCTCGGGGACGGCGGACGACGAGGCGATATACGCCAGGGCATTCCGCGCAGGCGATACGGAGAGCTGCATCATCCAGGTGTATCCGGGAGACTCAAGCTGCGTTTTTCGGCCAGAGGCCAGGGAGACCTTCCACAACGATGCGAATCCCCGTTCATGGCTGCGGAAGTACAGCGTATCGCTGTCCGGTCCCCAGCCGTAGACGCGTACGCCCTGAACCCAGGCGGGATCGGCCAGGGTGGTTCCCTCCACAGGCGCGCTCCGTTCCCCCGTTTCGAGGTCCAGCACGACCAGGCTGTCCCATTCTCCTTCCGTTATGACGTAGGACAAATACCGACCATCCGGGGAATAGGCGGGTTGAAAGACCGGCGTATCCGTGTCTCCCGCGATCAGGCACTCGTCTGTCAGGTTTCTACGATCGGTATCGAGCCGGGCGGTCTTAAGTCTCGTCCCGTCCCAGGGCATCTGCGGCTGATCCCATTCGATCCACGCGATCCGTTCGCAGTCCGGGTGCCAGACAGGCTGCATGTAGAAATCTGCTCCGCGGACCAGGTTGACCGGCCAGCCGCTACCCCTGCTGTCGACCAGGGCGACGACGTCGACGGATTCGCAGGTATGGACGTAGATTACCCACTTTCCATCCCGCGACACGGCCGGAGAAGCGGCCGCGCCGAAAGCGGGCGTAATCGAAGCGGCCGATCCCGGTGAGAGGGGCTGGCGGTACAGCCTGCCGTCCTTTTCGGCGAAAACGACGAAATCGTCCGCCACGGTGAAATCACCGCCCCCATATCCGACGCCGCCCCGGACAAGATGCCCGTCCGTCAGGTCGTAAGGCGCCTCGCTGCCCTTCCGGCAAACGAGCACGCCGGTATCCGATCGCTGTTCCATCCAGACCAGGCCGGAGCCGTCGCCGATCCACTGCACATCGTAGAGCGGCGTTCGGGCCCCCATGGTCTTTGCCGTGATGGCGCTCTTCCAGTATCCGTATGCGACGGGAATTCGATTCATTGCGAATCCGGATTCAACCTGTTTGTATGATTCGGCCGGGACCGTGTTTAGCGCTTGTCTTGACAGACTTCAAATTCTTTCTTGAATATACCGGCGAGCGGTACGAAAGCAACCGTTTATGCGCCGTCCATTCGTCCCGGTTTACTATCGAATTACGCCGTTCCGTTCCCAGCCCGCGGTCCACCCATGCGCCTGTCCGAGTACCTTTTTCAAACATACCGCGAACCCCCGGGCGAAGCGGAACTGGTCAGTCATCAACTCCTGCTGCGCGCCGGACTCGTCCGGCAGGTGGCATCCGGCATCTTTGCCTACCTCCCCCTCGGCCAGCGGGTCAAACACCGTATCGAACGCATCGTCCGTGAAGAGATGGACGCCATTGGCGGGCAGGAGGTTACGCTCCCCGTAGTGCAACCCGCGGAACTGTGGCGCGAAAGCGGACGCTGGGACCGGATTGGCAGCGAAATGGCGCGGCTGAAGGACCGGAACGGCCGCGACCTCTGCCTCGCCATGACGCACGAGGAACTGGTTACGTCGCTGGTCCGCGACGTGATCCGAAGCTACCGGCAGTTGCCGTGCCTGCTGTACCAGGTTCAGACGAAGTTCAGGGACGAACCCCGACCACGGGGCGGACTGATTCGCGTGCGGGAGTTCACGATGAAGGACGGGTACTCGTTTCACGTGGACACCGCAGATCTGGACTTATGGTACGAGAAGGTATACCAGGCTTACACCAACATTTTTCAGCGTTGCGGCCTCGACGCGGTGGCCGTGCGAAGCGACCCGGGCATGATGAGCGGATCGGACGCCCACGAGTTTATTGAAATGTCGCCGTCGGGCGAAGACACGATCCTTTCCTGCGCATCCTGCGGTTACCGGGCCAACAGGCAGGTGGCCCTGTTCGGGAAAGACGAACCTGCTCCTGAAGAGCCGTTGCCTGTTGAGGAAATCCACACGCCGGACACCGCCACGATCGACGATCTCGCCCGTTACCTGGATGTCCCGAAGACGAAGACCGCCAAGGCGTTGTTCATGGTCGCAACAGTTACAGACGAAAAGGAAGCGGCGGTGGATCGGTTCTTGTTCGCCGTGCTCAGGGGCGATATGGAACTCAGCGAGACCAAGCTGGCCAATGCCGTCGGCGCGCTTCAACTCCGGCCGGCCACGCCGGAGGAGATCCGCGCCGCCGGGGCCGAACCCGGTTTCGGTTCTCCCCTCGGAATCGATCGATCCCGAACGCTCTTGATCGTCGACGACCTGATCCCGTCCTCATTCAACCTGGTCGCGGGCGCCAACCGGATAGACTATCACATGGCCAATGTGAATTACGGCAGGGACTACGAGGCCGATCTGGTCACGGATATCGCCGCGGCCGGTGACGGAAGCCCCTGTCCGGCCTGCGGCGGCGCCCTCCGGGCCGATCAGGGTATCGAAGTCGGAAACATCTTCAAGCTGGGAGACAAGTACAGCAAGGCCATGGACGCGGGCTACCTGGACCGGGAGAATGCCTCCCGGCCGATCGTCATGGGCTGTTACGGCATCGGCATCGACCGACTCATGGCTTCGATCGTGGAGCGTCACCACGACGAAAACGGCATTTGCTGGCCCGCGAGCGTAGCGCCATTCCAGGTCTTCCTCGTCGATCTGTCCGGCGGCGACCCGCACATTTCGGAAGTTGCGGCGGCCGTTTACGACGATCTCGTCGCGGCGGGACTGGAAGTACTCTACGACGATCGGGACGACCGCGCAGGGGTGAAGTTCAACGACGCGGACCTGATGGGGATCCCGGTCAGGCTGACCGTGGGAGGGCGCGGCGTGAAAAAGGGCGTGGTGGAGCTCAAGGTACGGCGGACGGGGCAGATGAAGGACGTGCCGCTGGGGGGCGGACTGGCGGAAGAAGTAACAGAAACGCTGGCGTCCTGCACGTAACCCGCCGGGTCATGTACCCTGTTTACGTCAAATAATGCGTACGCCAGCCTCTGCCGCGATACGCCGGACGTTGGCAACCGCCGTCGGGATCTTGTCCTCGGGCAGATGTTCGACTAGCATGTAGCCGTCAGGATGGAGCGCTTCCCAGCGCCGCACGGCCGTGACGAGGTCGAGTTCGCCGGCGCCGGGGACTTCTTCGTTCATGTGAATGACGAAGCCGGGTTCCACGCTGATGTCCTTGATATGGGCGACGGTCGAGATCGGTCCCATGACGTCGAATATGCGGTTCAAGCGTTCTGCGCTGTTGTACACCTGTGCCAGGGACTGGAAGTGGTTCACGAAGTCCATGACCACGCGCAGCCGGTCGGACCCGACGGCGTCTACCACCTGCCGGTTGATTTCCGGGGACCCCATTATCGTGAGCGCGTGGGTCTCGACCACGACGTTCATCCCCTCCGCCTCCGCCTTGTCCGCGACACGGGACAGGGTGTCGATCAGCACCTCCAGGCGCCCGGGTTCGTGGTTCTCGGGCGCGGGGTCGTAGGAACCTCCGGGGTTCAGGCTGCCGGTCCGGATGAGCACGTTGTGCGCCCGGAGCGCGCTGCCCACTTCCAGGCCGCGGTGAATGATCCGTACGACCCGTTCCCGGACCGAAGCCTCCGGATCGAACAGGCATTCGCGGTACCCTACACCGAACTGGGCCAGTTCCAGACCCAGGTTACCGTAGAGATCGTTCACCCGGTAGCAATCCGATGTCGTCAACTCGTCCAGGATCTCGCCGGGACCGTGATAGCAGGCGGAAGTAACCTCCAGATCCAGCGCTTTTCTCAATACCTCTTCCGTTACGGCCCGGGGATCTCCCGGTACGTAGCCCACGACACCCAGACGCATGCGATATTCCTTTCTATATCCGTTTGAAGTCGTTCAGTCCCCGATGACCACCAGCACGGCGTTTTTATCTACCGTATCCCCTTCGCCGATCCGGATCTCTTTGACGGTTCCACTCGCGTGGGCGCGCAATTCGTTCTCCATCTTCATGGCTTCGATGACGACCACGCCCTGGCCGCTCTCCACCGTATCGCCCTCGGCCGCGGCTATCGACACGATGCGGCCTGGCATGGGCGCCTTGATCTGTTCCCCTCCTGCACGGCGCCGGGACTTGACCTGACCGCGCAACCTGGCCAGTTCTTCGTCTTCCACGGCGACCGCGGACGACACGCCATTGACCGTGACCTCCCGTTGCTCGCCCTGGGTCGCCGCGACTGCCGTATATGACCTTCCATCGATAAGCAGGGAATACAACTGGTCCCCTTGAATCGAGGCCATGTCGATTTCCAGCTGCCTGCCGTCAATACGCAGCGCGACCCGTCCGTCCGCGTCGTCCAGGCTGACCGAATAGGTGGTTCCATGAATCGTGACGAGATAGCTCAATGCTACTCCTTACACCCGCGGCCAGCCAGCGCTGTGGACAGCGCGCTTCCATTCTTTGAATCTGGCAACCGGACACGGAAAGACCGTCATCGTTCCCGTCTCATGGCGTCCCGACGTCCGGTCAGTTTCCACGGACTCTCCCCTGACCTGTCGGTTCCGTCCCCGCCGGCTCCGATCGGCATCGCCCTTTTCGCCTCCCGGTGTTTCATGATCGCGGCGAAAGCCGCTGCGATATGACGCTCATCGGCCCCGGCATCCTCGTCCGGCCCCATGGTCTCGACGAAGGAAGTCGTATAATCGCCGGAAGTGAATCGGGGGTCCGCCAGGGCCCGGAGGTGAAACGGAATGGTGGTTTTGATACCGCCGATATCGTACTCACCCAGGGCTCTTTTCATGCGGGCGATGGCCTCTTCCCGCTTCTCGGCCCACACGATCAGTTTGGCGATCATGGGATCGTAGTAGATCGGCACCTCGTAACCCGCGCAGAAACCGCTGTCCAGCCGGACCCCGGGCCCCCCGGGCTCGCCCAGGCGCGTAACCACGCCGACCGAGGGCATGAACTGCGCGTTGGGGTCCTCGGCGGAGATGCGGCATTCCAGGGCCGCACCGAGGAACTGCACGTCTTCCTGCTTGAAGGGCAGGGGCATGCCGGCGGCTATTTCTATCTGCCGCCTGACCAGGTCCTGTCCGGTCCGCAGTTCCGTGACCGGGTGCTCGACCTGGAGACGGGTGTTCATCTCTAGAAAGTAGAACTGTCGGTCCCGGTCCACGATGAACTCCACGGTACCGGCGTTGGTATACCCTACGGCCTCGGCGGCCCTGACCGCCGCCTCGCCCATGGCGTTTCTCATCGCATCGTCGAGTACGCAGGATGGGGACTCCTCTATGAGTTTCTGATGGCGGCGCTGTATCGAACATTCCCGTTCGCCGAGATGCACCACGTGACCGTGTTGGTCGGCGAGCACCTGGAACTCCACGTGACGGGGCTCCACCACAAATTTCTCAAGGTAGACCGTGGCATCGCCGAAGGCGGACTGGGCCTCGGAGCGCGCGGTACGCAGGGCGGCTGCCAGATCGTCCGGAGCATCCACGACGCGCATGCCCTTGCCGCCACCGCCCATGGCCGCCTTGACGAGGACCGGGTAGCCGATGGATTCGGCCACGCCGATGGCGTCCCCGTCGTTTTCGATCCCTTCTTCGGTTCCCGGTACGACCGGCACGCCGGCCCGGCTCATGGTCTTCCGTGCCGCGGTCTTGCTTCCCATGGTCCGCATGGCCTCGCCGGAAGGACCGATGAACGCTATGCCCGCCTCGGCACAGCGATCGGCGAATTCCCCGTTTTCGGAAAGAAACCCGTATCCCGGGTGTATCGCGTCGGCTCCGGCCTTTTCGGCCGTTTCGATGATCCGGTCCATGCGGAGGTAACTGTCCGAGGAAGGTGCGTCTCCAATGCAATATGCCTCGTCGGCAAACTGGACATGGAGGGCCGTACGGTCCGCTTCCGAGAACACGGCCGTCGCTTCAATACCCATCTCCCGGCAGGTGCGGATCACCCGTACGGCGATCTCACCGCGATTGGCGATCAGGATTTTCCGAAACATGTATCCTCTTACAGTGGAATGTTCCCGTGTTTCTTGGGTGGATTCGTATCTCGCTTGTTTTTCAGCATCTCCAGCGCGGAAATGATGCGGGGACGGGTCTCCTGGGGCTGAATCACTTCGTCGATGTATCCTATTTTCGCCGCGATGTAGGGATTGTCGAACTTCTCCCTGAATTCGTCGGTCAGCGATTCCCGCAGGGCGTCGGGATCATCCGCCTCGGCAAGCTCCCTTCGGTATAGGACGTTCACCGAGGCTTCCGGACCCATGACGGCAAACTGTCCGGATGGCCATGCGTAGTTGATGTCGGCGCGTATATGCTTGCTGTTCATCACGCAGTAGGCCCCGCCGTACGCCTTGCGCGTGACGACGGTGATTCGTGGCACCGTGCTCTCGCAGAACGCGTAGAGCAGTTTTGCGCCTTCCTTGATGATGCCGCCGTGTTCCTGGCCGACGCCGGGGAGAAACCCGGGAACGTCTTCGAAAACGACCAGCGGAATATTAAAGGCGTCGCAAAAGCGCACGAACCGCGCGCCTTTGATCGACGCGTCGATGTCCAGCACCCCTGCGAGGGAAGCGGGCTGATTTGCGACGATGCCGGCGGTCCGGCCATTGAACCTGGCAAACCCCACGACGATATTGTCGGCGAATGCTCCATGCACTTCGAAGAAATCGCCGTGGTCCACCACTCGGTGGATCACGTCCTTGATGTCGTAGGGTTTGTTGGCGTCATCGGGTACGATGCCGGCGAGTTCCTCGTCCATGCGGTCCGGGTCGTCCGCAGGGCTCAGGCGAAGCGAGTCCTCCATGTTGTTTGAGGGCAGGTACGCCATGAGCTCCTTCACCATGGTCAGGCACGCGGGCTCGTCGGACGCGGAAAAGTGGGCGACGCCCGTCACGGAATTGTGAACGTGCGCACCGCCCAACTCGTCGAACGTCACCTCTTCGTGGGTCACCGCGCGGATGACGTCCGGACCGGTGATGAACATGTAACTGGTATCTTCCACCATGAAGACGAAGTCGGTCATCGCCGGCGAATAGACCGCGCCGCCCGCACAGGGTCCCATGATCACCGAAATCTGCGGGATCACGCCGGAAGCCAGCACGTTGCGCAGGAAGATATCGGCATAGCCCGCGAGGCTGACCACCCCTTCCTGGATACGCGCGCCGCCGGAATCCTTCAGACTGATCACCGGCGCCCCGTTCTTCATCGCCAGATCCATGAGCTTGCAGATCTTCTCCCCGTAGGCCTGGCCCAGCGAACCGCCGAACACCGTGAAGTCTTCCGACACGACGTAGACGGTCCGTCCGTCGATCGTCCCGTAGCCCGTGATCACGCCGTCGCCCAGGATTTCCTTGCCCTCCATGCCGAAATCACGGCAGTCGTGCGTCACGAGGGCGCCGATCTCCTCGAAGCTGCCTTCGTCCAGGAGAAAGGCCACCCGTTCCCTGGCGGTCCATTTCCCCGCCTCGTGCTGCCGGGCGATGCGCTTCTGGCCGCCGCCTTCGGCCGCCTTTTTCCGTAGCGCGTCCAGGTGTTTCATTTTTTCGGACATGGACATGGAATGCGATGCTCCTGCCGGGCGTGCGATTCTCCTACCGGGCACGTGCATTCGAATCACGGGGAACGCCAGCGCCTGGCCCGACTTATGCTTTTCTACGTCGTATACCACTATACTACGTCGAAATCCAGTGCCTCCAGGCCGGCTCGAAGCCGGTCTTCCCCTTCCCCGGTCAGCCGGGCAGTTGGCGGGCGCGGCGGCCCGACAGGTATTCCGCGCCATTCGAGCATCTTCTTGATTCCGGCCAGGACACCCACCGAGATCAGCAGCGCGATGACCCGGTTGGCCTGGACCTGCAATGCCATGGCCTCCTGGATGCGTCCGTTTCGAAAAGCGTCATGCATACTCAGGAACATCCGGGGCATGATGTTGTACGTGGAACCGATGGCCCCGTCGCTGCCCATCACGAATCCCGCCACGCACATCTCGTCCGGCCCCGTGATGGCGTTCAGTCCACCGCCAGACAGGTCGACGAGTTGCTGGAAGACGAAGAAATTCGGGTCCGTGAACTTGATGCCGGCGAAGTTGGGCACCGCGTCCATGGCCTCCAGGAACTGCGCGGGCGTTACCTGCCCGTCGACGTCGCGCGCGAGCCAGTAGACGTAGAATGGGACCGTGGACGCCGCACCGATGGCGGCGTAGTGCCGCACGGCCGCCGACAGGTCGTTAGGCTGATCCGCGGGTGCGACCGATGCGACCGCGTCCGCGCCCAGCGAGTCCGCTTCCGAGGCAAGGGTGACGGCGTCCTCCGTGGTCGTGCCCCCCACGTGAAATACCACCGGGACCTGGCCCGCGACGTCGCGGGCCACGATCTCGCACATGGTGCGCCGTTCCGGGACCGACATCTGTCGGCCCTCGCCCGTTCCGCCGGTGATGAAGAAACCATCGCTTCCGGCGTCCACCAGGTGGCGTACGAGGGGCGCCACCCGATCGGTCGAAAGGGCGAGCCCGTCATCGAAAGGGGTGCAGAGGGCCGGCCAGATGCCTTGGACCAGTTTGGACATAGCTGCATTCCGAGTGAAATAACGGGCGAAATGGAAAATACGAAGCATGCGGGTTCGAAGCTGGTTACTTCCTTGCTTCCACCCGTGTGTTCACGGAATTACGAATCTTCAGAATGCCGGAAAATAAAGTGATTCGGTATCAACGTCAAGGGTTCTCGAATGTGAACAACATCCGGGGATTCGACGGAGACACATCGATCTCGAACCTGTCCGGACTACGGTATTATTGGTCGTTAAGGAGAATCAGCGAAACCGCCTATGTGGGGCTGCAGGCGGGTAACGGATGGAGGCTGTTATTGGTCAAGCCGGTCCGGCAGCGGCGACGATTACCACTCGCCGGACCGTTCATCGTGTGCGTGGTCTGGCAACAGGTACGTCAAGCCGGCTTCGTCGTACGCCGACGCTACGAGAAGCGTCGCAAAATCCGAAAGGGCCGCGGAGTCATTCCTTCGTAACTGCGATCTCAATTTCTGTATACGCTTGTCTATCCGGTACAGCAACAGCGGGAAGGGGAATCTGTTCGTGGGAAACCTGAGTTGGTCGGCGAGTTCGTTCCCTATGAGGCCGCGGGAAACAGGATATATGATTTTGTTTACCAGCTTTTTCCTTTCTTCCTTGTCCTCAATGCCAGCGACCAGCGGGGCTGAGTTGATCAGCGCATTTGCCATGATGATCGCCTCTGGCGTGGGAGGAGGCTCACTCAGAGAACCGATCCGGTACATATGCAGGGCGTGGACTTCGTCGGTATAGAGGATGGTTTCGGGGATACCCATGAGGTAACCGGAGTAGCGCCATACGTCGTGGAAACCGGCTCGCTCCTCCTTGCTGTAACGAGCCCCCAGCGCCTGCGAGTGTTTGACGGTGCGCGCAGAGAAACAGGCGACGGCATAGCCCAGATGCGCGGCGCTTAGCGGCACCCCCCATGCGTCATGCTGCCATTCTTCAGTCTTTCCCAGCAGCAACCGAACCTGAGCGTGTATAATCCGGATACGGACAGATAGCTTCCACCCGTCGCCCTTGCGGTCCAGTCCACCAGGCCAGAATATCTCCATCTGATGACGGTTGTTTTGCTTCAGCCGCCGGACGCCATTGTCGAATATACGCCCGGTTTGCACGAAGGACTTGCTGATCAGCGTCGAAAAACCGTCTACCAGTACACCAGTGACGAAAGCCGAAAGGATGGCGACCGAGTTCTTTTGGAATGCGCGGACGCCCGGTCCGAACGCGTCGCGATCGAGCCAGTCCGGATCGGGTTGCGGCGCGTCGGCAAAAAAATCGCGCAACGATTTCGGCGCGTCCCTCAACCCGTTTCGGTCTTCCTCCATTCCAGCGTGAATGAACTGGTGCACCTTCTGCTGAGGCAGCGACTCCAGATCTGCCACTATCGTGTCCATGACGGGGTCGCCGACCCAGGTGTGGGCAATGTAGTTGTCCGCAGCCGCCTGGTCGACCAATCGAGCCTTTTCGTAACCAGGTTTGTAATCAGATGGTATCTTCATAAGAAGGCAATCAATCAGGACAGGATGTTTCGTGCAGGTTATTGTTCCGAGATGGATTCCGGTCCACGCCTAGAAGTGGTAATCCAGGCTGAATTGAACGAAGCCGTCCCGGCGTAAGTCATAGTAGAGATCCGACGCATCGATATTTGTTATCGCGACCGACTCCAGGTTCACGGACCACGTGTCCGTCAGGCGGCGCGCCAATTCCAGTCCGTAAATGCGCTGACTTCGATCCAAATCATGCAGCACACTTGCCGTCACCTCCGTGCCCTGGACGTCGTTCAACATGAACCGCAGGGCGGCGAAGAGGTCGTTTTCGTAGAAATTGGTCGCTCGGCGGCCGCGCCCGTCACGGTCCCATTCGACGAATAAGGTAAGGTCGGAGTCCGAACCCAACAAGGAAAACAACGAGTATTCGCCGCCTACTACAAAGGCGTTGTAGTCCTCTTCCGTGCTCAGCAGGTTGCGTGCGCCGGTCCGTCGAATCGCCTCGAGCTTAAGGAGAAGGGAACCGGTAGTCCACTGCGCGTCCACACCGAACTGGCGGATCCGTTCATACGTCGGATACAACGCAGGCGGACCAGGCGGACTCGACTGACCAGGCTGACCACCGCAATCCAGACAAAGACCCAGGGTCGGATCGCGGGCCGTGCCGTCGAAGACACTGACGCCGAAGTCCATCAGGCCAAGGGTATGACTGTATCGCGCGGCAAAATCCGGGTGCCATTTGCCGGACGATCCTTCGTATTCCACCCGCTCATCGTCGACGATGAGCGATGCGCGCAACCGTCCCTTGCTCCCCGGGAATGTGCGAGCCCGATGATAGGTCATTCCCAGCAATTCAAGCACGCCCCAGTTCGAAGACCAGGTTACGTAGGCCATCGGTTGCCCCATCCGGGTTTTTTCATCGGGATGTTCGACCAGGTCGATCTGGTTGACGATATCCACCAGGTGGCGGGATTCCACGACACCCCAGAAAACGCGGTCTATTCCCAGCCGCAGTTCCCATTCCCCATTTCCGAGTGCACCGGTTAACAGGATGTAGGCCTCCCGCAGATCGAAATGGGTACGACGGGCATCGGCGCTGTCGTACCTGAAGAAGGGCGTAATGGAAAGTACCCGGCCCGCTTCGTCCTCGAGATAAAGGTTGGGAATCGCAACGAAACCGCTCGCGTTGGAACCCTGGTCCGGGAAGAGGGCTGGCTGGGGAAACCACCTGCTCTCCGCGCTCAGCCGGCCCGTAAAATCGATTTCGGCGATTGCGGCCTGGGCACGAGAGGAAACCGTGTATACCGAAACTCCGATCAAACAGACACCGAAACACAGCAGGCGAACCGTGATCCGTGACGGCATCACCGCACCCGCCTCAGGCCGGTCCGGGTAAAGTCTCGTTCATCGATGTCGGTCCGGAACTGGTAATCCGTCCATACCAGGTCGGTACTCTTCCCCGTCAGGTGGTTTACCATGACCATCTTTCCGGCTCGCCAGTAGCTTTCCAGGTATTGTTGGTATTCGCCCAATGTAAGCGTCTTGAGATGGGCGTCTTTGCGGTCGAAGTACTCCACCTTCCAAACCCGAAGCTCAGCCTTGTCGCGCCAGACCACCTGGCGGCGGTAGACCGATCCTTTTTCCACCGGCACGCGTTCGGTTACCACGCAGTCCAGACCGTCGCCGCAGGGTTCGTCACGCAGATACCTGTAGGTGAACTTTTCCACTTCCTGGACAGTCATGTCCTCGTAGGTAAACTCGCTTCCCATGAAGGATCCCGATCGGTTGGACGAACTGATGCGCTTGACGCGCTTCAAGGCCGGCAGGTAGAGCCATTGATCGTCCGACCGGTCCTTGTGGCCGTGTATGAGTAGCGCGGTGCCCCTGGCGTCACGCGGCTGGTCGAAGACGAAGAGACTCATGTTGCCGTCGTTTTCCGCCTCGAGCACTTTTACGCGCACTTCGCGGAGGCTTTCCTGGCCTTTCTTGTTGCGCAGAACCATGCTCATGCCGGCCGCGAAATTCCCGAAACCTTCGTCCTGCTTCCGGGCGTCGCGGGCAATCTGCAGCCCCTTTTCTTCCTCCTGGTCGGCGGCCGATGCCTCCAGTAGCGGCATGCCTGGTAATACGAACATCGCCAGGAGGGTGAATCGGGCGGCGCGCAGTCCGCGCACCGGCCGCAATAGTCTATCAAATATCATGGTTTTCTCCTGTCGAGCGCCATAAGCAGCGGAGGAAGAAGCAGAAAATCGGCTATGATCGCAAATGCGATGGTAATGGTCACCAGCAGTCCGAGGGCCCATGACACCTGGAATCCCGACCCCGCGAAGGCCAGGAAGCCCGCGGAAAGGACCAGTGTCGTGGTCCACAGCGCCTTCCCCACGGATCGGAAGGTAACACGCACCGCTTCTTCCGCCGACAGACCTTCCTCTTTGCGCGCCTTGAGGTACCTGCTGAGAAAGTGGATCGTATCGTCCACGACGATGCCGAATGCGACGACGATGACCACCGATGAGGCGATGCCCACTTCGCCGACCAGGTGTCCCCAGAGCCCAAAGCTCATGGCTGCCGGTACGAAATTGGGCAGCAGACTGATGAGACCGAACCGGATACTCTTGAAGACCACGACCAGGATGATCGATATGAACGCCATGGCGACCACCGTTCCGCGCAGCATCGATTCGATATTGCGCTGGGAGATATGGGCGAACACCACATTGAGTCCGGTGGCTTCGGTGGCAAGGGCCGGGGCGTTTTCGCGGAGCCAGGCCTCCCCCCGACTGGCCAGGTCCTGCAGATCCTGACTCGACCGGCCGCGAATCACGACCGTCATGCGCGTTGCGGACCTGGAAACATCGATCCGGTCGTTCAGGTCGCTGCCGAAGGGCAGAGACAATTCGTAGAGCAGCAGGTACTGCGAGGCAAGATCCTGTGCTTCGGGAATACGGAAGAAGGCCGGATCGTCTCCGTGCATGTTCTTGTTCAACCGTTTCATGATGTCCGAGAAGGCCTGCACGTGGCCCACTTCAGGCTGACCCCGGTTCCATTCCGCGAAAGCCTCCACCTGACGGAGGTAATCAGGATCGGTGATCCCGCCTTC
This sequence comes from uncultured Gemmatimonadota bacterium, assembly GCA_951812955.1. Classification (GTDB taxonomy): domain Bacteria; phylum JAAXHH01; class JAAXHH01; order JAAXHH01; family JAAXHH01; genus JAAXHH01. The sequence continues at coordinate 2,000,377 of OX638340.1, forward strand.
TTCCTCCGCGGCCAACGTATACTCGAAGGACAGCAATCCGGTCAGGTTTTCCATGACGAAATCCGTATCCCGCCGGAACTCGTAGCGTTCATCGAAGTAGTCCGGCCAACTGTCGGTCAGGTGGTTCCTGGGCACGCCGGTGATCAGGACGACTGTCAACAGCCCTACGGACCAAAGCAGCGGTTTTCGCCGAGAAACGACGAAATCACCCAGGCGATCGAAGAAGACAGGTTGCCGGGAACCAGCGGCACGGGCCCGCAGCGGAAGGACCGAAAGCAGCGCAGGAAGGAGCGTCATGGCGTAGACGTAGGTGATCATCACCCCGAAGGCCACGAAATTGCCGAGAATGTGAAACGGTGGCGAATCAGAGAAGTTCAGGCTGAGAAAACCGATCGCGGTGGTGATCGAGGCCAGGAACACCGGGTAGGCATTTGTTCTAATGGATTTCGCGACCGCCTCGTTCCGTTCCGCTCCGTCTCTAATCCCCGTCAGTGTATGCGTGATGATGTGTACCGCCTGGGCGACGGAAATCGCCATGACAATAATGGGCACCCCTGAATTTACCGGACTGAAAACCGTATGGAACCAACCGGCGAACCCCATGGTCGTCGAGATCACGAAGCCTATCATGACGATGATGATGCCTGTTCCCAGAAAGGATCTCAGGAGTAAGGTCGAGGTGATCAGGATGAGGACGAAAACGATGGGCAGCAGGGTTTCAAGGTCGTCTTGGGTGGCATCGGCGAAGGCCCGGTTCATGACCACGTCGCCCGTCAGGTAGAAATCAACGTCGGGAGCGTCCACCCGTGCATCCTCCAGCATGATGTCCAGGTAATCGGTGAGCTCCTTGACCGCCAGGTCCGGATCATCGCCCATTACGAAGTTGATCGCCAGTCCGGCCACCCGTCCGTCAGGAGAAACGAGTCGCCCCACCACTTCCTGGGAACCCAGCGCGATCGACTCGATTCGAACCAGGTCGGTATCGCTCAGCGACGCGGCGTCTTCAACAAGCGGTCCGACGATGAGATCATCTTCCATCGCCTCGCTGTGGAAGTAATTCGTGAGGGAATTTACCCGGGTGGAATATGGAGCGAGCCAGGCGGCTTCGGTAAGCGCTTCGACGACACCCAGCGCATCGCGGGTGAAGACGGAACCGGTCCGGGGCGCGATGGCGACCAGGGCGGTATTGGAGGCAGCGTAGGTGTCCTCCAGCGCGTCGAAGGCGGCGAGTTGCGGATTGTCCTCGCCGAACATGACGCGATGTTCGTTGGAGACGGTTATGAAACGGCTACCGGCCGCCATGGCGAGCATGAATGCCAGCGAGAATACAATCACCAACCATCGGTGACGGAGTACCACGACGGTGTAACGGTCGAGATTCAAAAATGCGGCCCCTCTGTTTTATTCGTCCTTCGCAATGGTAATTTAGTTCATACTAACGTAATATACACCACTGTATTGTCAAGATTTCAGATTTAAATCGAGTTTATTCCTAAATTCCCGACTAATACATTATGGCGTTTGTATCGCCTTTATTTTCGCCAATCACTGCACACGTGTACATTCAGAATTTAACTGGAAGCGCATCTCGGGTCAATATTAACCAGCTATACGGCTGATCTGAATGTACGACTGATCGGTGCGAACGGTGTGGTGGGCTTTCACCATGCACAATACTGGTCCAGGTTGCACCGTAATTAAACTAGTAACCGGTCTGCCCCGACGAGGCGCCACGGGGCCGTTACCGGTTTGCACTGCGAAGATAAAGCAGCACCGGAGTTCCGGTCTGCTCTTCGATGCATTTAGGCGTGTACCATCTACCGCCTCAAAAAGTACAGATTGAACGCTGTTGTGTCCGCGTCGGCCGTGAATGGAACAGGGTTCGATCCCAATATCCCGTCAAGTCGAGTCAACCATCGGCCATTGTATCCTTGAGCTGGCGGAGCGGCAACCAGGTTGTCCATTCGCAGGCTCAGGATAGCGGAGTTCTCTTCCCCGGAGATCCCGGGAATACATCCGTGATGGATACATCAGACGCGCCTGATCGGCCCTGTGCGTTCAGGCGCCTTCAGTGGAAAGGCAGCTACTTTGAAACCATGAACACGCAATCAAAAAGCCCAGGAGACGTCAATCTGATACACGCCTGCCTTGAGGGTCGATCAGATGCGCAGAGTCAACTCTACAATCTTTACTTCACACAGGACAAGCCTGTTCACTTCTGGGTATACCAGAAAGCATACTGGATTCCAGCAGGTGAAAAGGAGGATATCCTGAATGATATCTACATCGCGGTCATTCAAAGCCTGCCCCAGTTCGAATTTCGCAGTGCATTGGGCACCTATATTACCCGCATTGCAAAGATCAAGTGCCTGGACGCAATGCCTTCTCGGCTAGGCGTCGCCCGGGGGAAGGGGATCAAGTTCGTCGATATCGACTGGTTCGCATCGAACAACGAGTCAGGGTTTCAGATCGAAGACACGGATCCCAACAACAGACCGGACCGGTATTTGAGACAAAGGGAAGAAGAAGAACTGGTTTTCCTGTTGCATACGGCCCTGAAGTACTTTACGGGACAGCGATGCAGGAATGTCCTCTACATGTACGTCAAAGAACTCAGAGGCGAAATGAGCAGGGAGGACATTGCGGAATCGCTCGGAGTACCGGTTAAACGCATGGGACAGATGATCTACGACTGCATGTATCGGCTTCGCCGTAAGGTACAAAGTAGATTTCGAGATTACGAACATTTTGCCAATTGCGTATGTGAAGGTATTCAACGTCCCAAACCCAATAACAAGGAGTAGCCATGCATCAGCGAGTTGCGGGGCGCGGCAACTTCGACAGTTTGCCGGATCGTACTCAGATCGCTGACCTCCTGCGAAAATACTGTGAGCTGCTGGTTTCTTCATGTCCTACCTCGGAAACACTGTTGGTATTTCATGAAGATCCGAATCAGCTTCCCACATGCGAGAGAAAGACCCTGGGAGGGCACCTTGGAATCTGTCTCGACTGCAGGGACAAACTTCGATGGCTGGAGGAATCTGAAGCTTCGTCCTATACCGATTCCATCGCACGTGTAATCTGGTATATGCTCAATGTACACCATCCATCCGAGGTGGCAGCCTCAAAGTACTTCTCATCCGCCAGGAGTGCAGGCAATCCCGACTCGCTTTCCACACAGAATTTGCAACCGGATGCTGCAAAAACGGCCACAACCCGCAAGACTTCGGCGCCTTTTTTCGCCAGCGGGGATGGAGCGTTGTGTGGGGAAATCCATCAGGACAGGAATCAACGGGTGTATTTAAGGATTTTTCGGCTGCCCAGGTCGTTTCAGTGGCATGCCCTGCATATTCGAGCAATAACGTTTGACCGTCGCGTACTGGTGAGCAGGTCCAGGACCATATCGGGACCGAAATTCCCGATCGATCATCCTCCTCGCATTACGCCCGGTGACATGGACAAGGTCGAACTCGGTCTGATCCCGCTGCGTTGAGCGGGATCAGCGCCGTTCCGGTGTATTCGACCGGATTCCACTGGTTGTTTGCGGTACGTAACCCAGGCAATAAGATGTTGACAATCGACTGGGGGCGAGTACGTTACGAAGTATCTGAATGATGCGCGAAGCAGGCTTCGCGCATATACGGAATTGGAGGAATACCGGTACCTTCAAACCGGCCGGGTCGATGATCCCGCCATGGTACCGTCCATGAAGGAACCAACTGCATGGAGATGGTTTATCCGAGGAGGAAAACGCGGGAAGTCCGCGTAGGAAACATCACGATCGGCGGCCAGCATCCCATTGTCGTGCAGTCGATGATCACGGAGAACACGCGGGACGTCGCAGCGTGTGTGGAAGCGATCATCCGATTGCATGAACTGGGATGTGAAATCGTACGAGTGACCACACCTACGCTCGCGGACGCCCACAGCCTGCGGGAAATCAAGCATACCCTCGTTCTGAATGGTGTGGACGTGCCCCTGGTAGCGGATGTTCATCACCAGGGAACCCGAATAGCCGAGGAAGTCGCCAGGTCTGTAGACAAGGTACGTATCAACCCCGGCCTGTTCGTATTCCAGCGTCTGGCAGATTCCATCGAATACTCACCCGAGGAATTCGAGGCCGCGAGACAAAAGGTGGCCGATGATCTGGCCCCCGTAATCAAGGTCTGCCGGGAGCGGGACATCGCCATGCGCATCGGTGTGAACCACGGATCCCTTTCGGACCGCATGACCGTGACATACGGAGACACGCCAGAGGGCATGGTGGAATCCGCGCTGGAATTCATTCGAATTTGCGAGTCGCACGACTACAGAAACCTGATCGTATCGCTTAAAGCGTCCCGCGTGCCCGTCATGATTCAGGCCAACCGCCTCATGGCCGGCCGTATGGACGAAGAGGGGATGGACTATCCGCTGCACCTGGGTGTCACGGAGGCCGGTGACGGCGAGTATGCCCGGGTCAAGTCGACCTCCGGAATAGGCACCCTGCTGGCAGAAGGTCTCGGCGACACCATCCGGGTATCGCTCGCCGAGGATCCCGCCAAAGAAATCCCGGTCTGTTACGATATTCTCCAGTCTCTGGGCCTGCGACGTACCAAGGTGGAGTTTATCGCATGTCCTTCCTGCGGACGAACCAAATTCAACCTGGAAAACGTGCTTGCGGAGGTCAAGGCGGCCACCGACCATCTCGCGGGTCTCGACATCGCCGTAATGGGATGCATCGTCAACGGCCCCGGAGAGATGGCCGATGCCGATTACGGGTATGTCGGACGCGCCAACGGGATTATCTCCCTCTACCGCGGGCGTGACTGCGTCAAGATGAGTGTTCCGCAGGAACGGGGTGTCGAGGAACTGGTCGACCTGATCAAGTCGGATGACCGTTGGGTAGATCCTTGATCGATGGCAGGTCTCTATTCAGCATTTCCATGACATCCTTCAGCTCAAAAACGAAACCGAACGCCAGAGAGACGCGCCACAGCGCAAGTTCCTTGGCCGCTTCCGTTTCCGCCGTTTCCCGGTTTTCCACGGCGGTCACCGCCTGGCGAATCGTGGAACAGATTATCCCGTAACGCCGCATGTCCAGCATGCCACCCGGCGACATGAGCAGGCACCAGTTGATAGCAAATCCCATGTAGATGAGGTGGTTGATGCCGGCGGCGCGGCAGAGGGCGGCCAACTGGCGGCCGTTCTCAGCGACACCCTCGCCCGATTCCGGCCGTGCCTGGGGAGCGAAATCGATACGGTCGAATCCGCGCTTGATGTCGGCGGTGTTCCGGGCCCCTGGAAAAACCCGTTCGACCCGGAACCTGTTCAGTTCCTCGTAAACGGGATCGCGGTCGACGGACTCCACCGGATCCGGTTCCGGGCCCGCCAGTTCGACGGCAGCCCTGTATCCCGGGTGATTCTCGTGATACCGGCCGCCGCCCACGACGTGGAACAACTTCATGCCATTCGCCCGGATAGCCTGGAGCAGCGGGGGAAACACCTCGCGGCTTATCTCCTCCGCCCTGGGAAAGTACTCGACGGCGCGGTACCATCCCGCGTACTCCTCCAGGCTTCCCGTATCCCACGCGTGCATGACGACAAACGCCGTGTGGTCGGTGTCGATCTTTATTTCCGACCGCTGCCAGCCCCCGTAACCCTGACCCGGCGTTTCAAGTGCATAATCCGCATCGAATTGCTGGTAATACCCGGCGGGTATATTGATTATTGCCATGGTTCAACTCCGCTGCCGCGTCTAGGTTTTTGCGACGGTCATGGGATGCGATGACTCCGGCGGCATGGCTGTGCCCGCCGTAGTAGAGGATAGATCGACTGGAGTGTGTATCGAGACTGATTTGGGTTGACCAAAATGCCGCGGCGACTTAACTTGTTGGTTTCACGGCGCGCCAGTCCCCGTGTCGTTCCCTTCCCAAGCCAGTTTCAGGAGGTTGTACTGCATGCCCGACACGTTGACCGTCATAGACAATCGGACCGGCAAGGAATACGAGATTCCCATCATGTACGGGACCTATCCCAGGTACGGCGCGGCGATCCCCACCACGGACTTTCGACAGATCAAGGTGTCCGAAGACGACTTCGGCCTGCTGGGGTACGATCCGGCATTCAACAACACCGCCTCCTGCCGAAGCAGCATAACCCACATCGATGGGGAAAAGGGCATACTGCGCTACCGGGGCTATCCCATCGAGGACCTGGCCGTTAAAAGTTCCTTTCTCGAAGTCGCCTTCCTGATCGTTCACGGCATGCTGCCGACCCGGGCCGAGCTCGAAGAATGGTCACACGACATCACCCATCACGCGATTGTCCATGAGAACATCAAGAAATTCATGGACGGATTCCGGTACGACGCCCATCCCATGGGAATCCTGATCAGTACGGTTGCCGCGCTGTCCACCTTCTATCCGGAGGCCAAGCAGATTCGCGACGTGGCCATACGAAACGAACAGATCCACCGGCTTATCGCCAAGATTCCGACCATCGCGGCCTTTGCTTACCGGCACAGTCAGGGCTTTCCCTACACCTATCCGGACAATGGCCTGGGTTATTGCGGCAACTTTCTGTCCATGATGTATAAGATGACGGAACAATACTCGCCCGATCCCGTGCTGGAAAAAGCGCTGGACGTGGTTTTCATCCTGCACGTGGATCACGAACAGAACTGCAGTGCCAACGCGATGCGCAGCGTGGGCAGTTCGCTGCCCGATCCCTACGTTTCCGTGGCCGCCGCCGCCGCCGGGCTGTACGGCCCCCTGCACGGTGGCGCCAATGAGCAGGTGCTGCATATGCTTCAGGAAATCGGTCATATCAGCCGGGTACCCTCATACATAAAAAAGGTCAAGCAGGGGGATATCCGGCTCATGGGCTTCGGCCACAGGGTGTACAAGAACTACGACCCGCGCGCAAGGATTCTCAAGGAAATGACCCACCGGGTACTGGGTGTCACCGGCAAGAACACGCTGCTGGACGTTGCCGTGGAACTGGAGCGGATCGCCCTTGAAGACGATTATTTCGTCAATCGCAAACTCTATCCCAATGTGGACTTTTATTCAGGTCTCATCTACCAGGCCATGGGATTCCCGCTCGAAATGTTCCCAGTGCTTTTCGCCATTCCCCGCACCGTGGGCTGGCTGGCGCAATGGGCGGAGATGCTGGACGATCCCGACCAGAAAATCGCGCGACCCCGCCAGATCTACACCGGTGACGATGTCTGCGAATACGTACCGATAGAGGACCGGTTGCAGGTCGGTTGAACGAACGTCACCCGCGGATGAACGAACGTCACCCGCGCGGAACCCACCTGTAGGCTTCCCTGCTGTTGCCCCCCATGATTTTGTCCAGGACATCCGACCCCTTCGATTCGAAGCAGGCTATGGCCAGAGACTGTACCTGCCGGTAGGTAGCGTATCTCCAGGATACCGGCCAGTTGCTGGCATACAGCAGCCTGTCCTCTCCAAATGCGTGCCAGAGCACATCAAGGACCGGTCTGTAATAGGCCGGATCCTCCGGCGGCGGCGTATCCTGCGCCAGTTCCACCATACCCGATATCTTGCAGAAAACGTTGGGATGGGCTGCGACAGACTTAATGCCGGATGCCCATTCGTCATCCGGCCGACCGCCGGTCACCGGCACGTGGGCGAGATGGTTCAGCACAATTCTGAGTCCCGGAAACCGCGCGGCGCAGGCAGCCACGCCAGGCAGCCACTCCTTGCCCACGAGCAGGTCCAGCGTGAGGTCGTGGGCGGCGAGTTGCTCCAACGCCCTGAAGTACACTGGGTCGTCCACCGGCGCCTTGCCCAGTCGGATGCCGTAGAACAGATCATGGCCCGCAAACCGGTTCAGGTCCGATTCGAAACCGGGATCCGGAGGTTCAAGGTGTCCCACCAGGCCCAGCAGGAACGGATCGGCCTCGGCAAGGTCCAGGACCCACTGGTTGTCTTCCACCCAGGCGCTGGCTTCCACCACGACCGTTCCCGTGACGCCTTCAGACAACACTTCCCTTTTGAAATCATCGGGCATGATACGCCGGTAGAGAAACTGGTCGCCGCGGTCCGGCCACGGCACGCCCTGCGGCCGGGTGGGGTCGTAGAAATGGGTATGGGTGTCGACGATCAAGTTATGTTCCTCTCTGAAACCTTCTGGCAACTCTCGAAGAAATCCTCATTTGACGCAGAAAAGCCAAACTGCTGCTCGATCTCCCGGACCGCGATTTCCGTCACGAAGAGCTCGCCCAGCGTGTCGGGAAACTCGACGCCCGCCGTGCAGTCGCGCAGGAATACGATGTTGTATCCGTATCGGGCCATGGACCGGATGCCGTAGTCCCTGCCCAGGACGCACCAGTTGGTGGCAAAACCCGCATAGACCAGGTGAAGCACGTTCCGGTCGGCCAGCACCTCGTGTAGCTCGGCGCCGCTGGCGATCACCACGTCTTCGTCGCGGACCTCCACGGCCGGCGAAATGGTCAGGTCGTCGCTGATGGGGTCCCAGTGAATGCCGATGCTCGGCGGCTGGCTTCTGGGTCCGCGGTAGGCATGGTACTCGCCTTCCCTGCCACGGAACGCCGGGGGTGGCCAGTCCGCGCCGCCACCCGGCGGATCGGGCGCCGCCGGATTGCGGGATGACTGGGAAAACTGCCGCGCCACTTCGGGCGAGGGGGCGTGAATCACGGTCAGCCCGGCATCCCGGCTCGATTCGATGGCCGGCACGATCGCCTCCCGGGTTACCCGCGCAGCCCGTTCGATCCAGCTGTCGATGAAATGGGTGTTCCACAGGTCCACCAGGACAAGCGCCGTCCGGTCGACGGGCAGTTCCATCCGGATTTCCCTGCGGATGAAGTTTTCTTCCCTGCAGGGCACACCGGCTGGCGTGCTGTCCTGGAAGTATCTCACTTTCAGATCGAGTATTGCCGGACTATCTGCCATTTTTTCCTGCCTTCGTCTTGGGCTGTGACTGCTCAGGGGGCGCCGCCGTCTTCTGCGACGACGCTTGCGTCACATTCTGCTCACCGTTTCTCATGCGACGAACGATTTCGTCCACGTCATAGACACATCCGCCCCACGCGCCTCCACCAGCCTGCTGCAGGATGGCCCAGAGACGAGTGTCGTCGGGCAGCTTCGGATCGACGGCGAGATCGGGCCGCGGCGGGCGATCGGCGAGCAGGCGGGTACCTTCCTCGACGCCGAAAGTGCGGTCATCGCTTCCGACCAGGTTGATGGAGCCGGTCAGGTTGTTCCGGTCTATGACGATTTCGACAAGATCGCCATCGATTACTTTGCCGATGGGACCGCCCGCCAGGGCCTCGGGACCGACGTGGCCGATACAGGCGCCCGTCGAGATTCCGGAGAATCGGGCGTCGGTTACCACGGAGACGTGCTTGCCGAAGGACAAATGCCGCAACGCGGCGGTGATCTGGTAGGTTTCTTCCATCCCGGCGCCCATGGGTCCGCGGCAGATGAGGATCAACACGTCGCCGGGCTTGATCCCGTCCTCGCCCCGGCTTTTGATGGCTGCAATAGCGTCCCGTTCACGCGTGAATACCCGCGCCGGTCCCGTTTTCCGGTACACGCCATCCGGATCGACGACGTCCGGATCGATCGCCGTACTTTTGATGACCGACCCATCCGGCGCCAGGTTGCCCCGGGGGAACGTGACCGTGCTGGTCAATTGCCGGTTCCTCGCCCGTTCGGGAGACATGATGACGTCATCCGGATCGATCCCGTCCACCTTCTTCAGCCGCTCGCGGACCAGCTGCCGTCTTTCTGACGTTCGCCACCAGTCCAGGACCTGCCCCAGGGTCGCACCCGTCGCGGTGAGGGCTTCTTCGTTCAACAGGTCCGCCTCCCGCAGGTGCAGCATCACCTCCGGCACGCCGCCGGCGAGGAAGGCGATCACCGTGGGATATCCCGTGGGACCATTCGGCAGTACGTCCACAAGCCGGGGTGTCCGGCGGTTGATCCTGGTCCAGTCTTCCACTGAGGGGCGCCGCAGGCCGGCGGCGTGGGCAACCGCCGGGATGTGCAGCAGCAGGTTGGTCGAACCCCCGAAGGCGGCATGGACCGTCATGGCATTCTCAAGCGCTTCTTCGGTCAAAATCCGCTTCACGTTCTGCCCCTCGGCGTCGAGCCGCATCAGCGCTCGTGCGGATCGCCGCGCCATGTCGGTCCAGATCGGCTGGCCCGAAGGCGCCAGCGCGCTGTGGGGCAACGAGAGTCCGAAGGCCTCCCCGACCACCTGCGAGGTCGCCGCCGTGCCCAGGAACTGGCAACCGCCACCCGGCGACGCACAGGTGCGGCAACCCATGTCCGCCGCATATTCCAGGGAGATCTCACCGTGGGCGTACCTCGCGCCGATCGACTGGATCTTGCCGGCGTCCTCGCCCTCTTCCGCCGGCAGCGTAACGCCGCCCGGTACCAGCACGCACGGCAGGTCATGGGACGCCGCCAGTGCGATCATCATGGCGGGCAATCCCTTGTCGCACGTCGCCACGCCGATCACGCCGCGGCGCGTCGGCAACGACCGGATCAACCGCCGGAATATGATCGCCGCGTCGTTGCGGTAGGGGAGACTGTCCATCATACCAGGCGTGCCCTGCGTGCGGCCGTCGCAGGGATCGGTGCAGTAGCCGCCGAAGGGGATGCCGCCCAGCGCGGTCAACTCCTCGGCAGCCGCCTGCATGAGCAGGCCCACCTCCCAGTGGCCGGTGTGGTAACCCAGCGCCACCGGGCTTCCATCGGAGGCCCGCATTCCCCCCTGGGTGCTGAGGATCAGGTATTGCCTGCGGTTCAACTCGCGGGGATTCCACCCCATCCCCACGTTCTGGGACAGCGCGAACAGGTCGCCGCTGGGGCTTTCCCGCAACATGTCGTCGGTGAGCGGCAAGCTGCCCTCCGGACCGGGCGCACTGGATTGGATGTCGTAGATGCCCGGATCGGAATGACCGACGACGGCCTCGAAGGACAGCAGGGATGGAGGTTTCATGAATGGGTTTTTCCGTTTCCGATGCGTCCGACGTTGTCCAGCAGCGCCTTCATATAGCCCAGTGCGTACGCCCGGGAAGTCTGATGAAGGCCATCCGGATCAAGAACCAAACGCGGCACGTGATCGTCGATCATCGGACAGTCCACACCGGCCTCCTCGTAGGCCATGAGGGACTCCATGGGGTCGACGTGGCCCTGGTCGATGAACGTTTCGGAGAACGCGGGGACGGGATTCGAGACGAATCGGAAATGGACGTAGTTGATCTTACCGCGCTTCCCGAAGTACCGTATGGCGTCGAGCGCGTCACCCGGCATTTCCGAAACTGTACCCTGGCAGAAACCCAGGCCGTTGTATTCACTGGGTACGATGTCGACAAGCCGTTTCAACGCTTCGTGACTGCGGAAGACGCGGGCGATTCCGCCGATCGGAGAAACAGGCGGGTCATCGGGATGCAGGCTCATGCGCACCCCGGCTTTTTCGGCCACCGGTATGACCGCCTTAAGAAAGTAGGTAATGTTGTTCCACATGTCCTCGTCGGATAGCTCCAGGTCATGAGGTATGGGCGGGTACCAGTAATCCTGCCTCGCACCTTTAACCTGCTCATAGTCGAAACTGGTGACGATCGCACCGCCTCTGCTTCGGGTCGATTTGGAAGTGCGAAGTCCATAATTGCCGCCTACGTTGCGCAGGCTGAAGAAGTAACCGAGAACGGGAATCCCCACCGCGCCCATGTTTTCCACCGTCCTGCACCAGTTCTCGATCTGCTCGTCACGGCCGGGCAGTCCAAGCTTGATGTTGTCGCACCACTCGGGGGGCACGCCTTCGAGCACCGACCAGGTCAACCCTGCGTCTTCAATGCGCGATTTCTGAAGCGTCAAATCATGGAAATCGTAGTATCCCTTTGCGAGGTCGCAGTCCGGCACCCCGTTCACCACGTCCGTCACGCCCAGTTGCCGGGCGAAATCGAGGTGTTCGAGGTCCATCCTGCCGTTGACCGCAAGCTTCATGGCTGGATCTCCACGATCGGCTGCATTCGTACCCTTTATCGGACGGTACGATCCCGTGTTTACCTTGACAGGACCGGCGGCGAACCGTATTATTACCGGGTCTTTACGGGGTGTAGCGCAGTCCGGTCAGCGCACCTGCTTTGGGAGCAGGGGGTCGGGGGTTCAAATCCCCCCACCCCGATTACCACTACCCGCGCGCCACGCTCATTTCCTGCCTTATCCAACGGTTCCCCCACGCACAGTACACTCATTTCCTACGGTTCGCGGCTTCGGATTTCCACGTATCTTTCCATTCTGGCTACCTCGCCGTCGTCCACGTACTTCCCGATTTCACGACGGAACTGCTCCATGTCGGTATAGGGACGGTACTCCTTGAACTCGTGGAGCATCCGGTCGCCCACACCCGGTACCGCCAGTATCTCCTCGTCGGTGGCCGTATTGAGATCGATGGGAACGAATACGTACTGTTCCATGCGGGCGACCTCGGCGTCGTCCACGTACTTGCCCATTTCCCGCCGCCACTGTTCGATGACGAGATAGGGCCGGTATTCCTTGAACTCGTGAAGCATCCGGTCACCCACGCCGGGCACCAGGAGTATCTCCTCGTCAGCGGCCGTGTTCAGGTCAATAGGGATAAACATCTGCGCATAGAGCGCGGCGGTCTCATCGCTGCTTACGTGCTGCGTGACCAGCGCATCCAGTTCGCTCATGTCCGAAAAGGGGCGGGCTTCCACCACCATGTCCGCAAGCTCCGCGGTCATTCCCGGCAACATGGCCAGTTCGTCGCTTCCGGCGAGGTTGGGATTCAGGACCGTCAGTACTGATTCGGCCGTAGATTCGACGTCGGCGGGATCCGCCTGTTCCGCCGTAGATTCGACGTCGGCGGGATCCGCCTGTTCCGCCGTTTCGGAACCGCCGCATCCGCCGATCCCTACCGCGAAAAGGCAGGCAAGAAAAGTAGTCAGCAGGACGGTCTGGGATTGCTTGAATGTGATCATGATTTCTCCATGATTTTGGTAGGAACACGATTTGAATTCAGAACCGGGTGCCGAAGGCAGGCCACCAGGCCCAGCAGGCCGATCAACGTCATGGTGCCAGGCGCAAGAGACGGATAGGCACCTCCAAGCGCTTCCCACACCAGTTCAAGTCCTTCCCGCGATGGATACATTTCCAGTTCGAATTCCATATTGCCCTGGTAGTGCAGCCACTGGCCCGTGAAACCGGAAAGGATGAATAGTACCATCATGACCTGGTACGCCCGTACGGCCGCGAAACCGGGCGAGCGTATGAGCCAGATCGAAACCGGCAAAGCGGCCGCGAGGAGCACAATCGGGGCCCATTGCCAGTTGTCCTCCATGTGATCCAGGAGTATGAGTTCGAGACCAACGCCCACGATGCCCACAGTCAGAACGATGAGAACGAGGCGTCGAAGCGTCGAGTCATGGTCTCGCGGTAATCCGTGAGACGGTTTTTCCATGGCTTGGGCCTCGCGTACGTCGGGAAATCAGAAGAGTGTATTCCTCACCAGGGGTGTCAGGATATCCGGGGTGTCGTTGGCCACGCGGTTTACCATGTCGCTGACAGGGCGGATTTCGTACGGACCTTCGTAAGGCGGCCCGATGATTTCCTTCAGGGTTTCCTGGGGCGTACCGGGATCGAGCCAATCGGTGAAGTCGTCCGGATCGACCACTGCGGGCTGGCGATCGTGGATATCCGTAAGTCCGGGCGAAGCTTCGGTCGTGATAATGGTGAACGATTCGATATGCTGGCCGTCCCGGCCCCACTGCTCCCACAGCGCGGCGAAGGAAACCGGCGCACTGCTTTCCAGCGCCAGGAAGTAAGGCTGCTTGCCGCCTCCGGTCCGCTTCCATTCGAACCATCCATTCGACGGGATGAGGCATCGCCGAGCCCGGAATGCCGATCGGAAGGCCGGCTTCTCATGGACGGTCTCGGCCCGGGCATTGATGAGGCGCGCGCCGATCTTGACGTCTTTGGCCCAGAACGGCACCAGTCCCCAGCGAAGCACGGCCATGGACCTTGTCCCGTTTTCGTCCAGGCGGCAGAGCGCAAATTCCTGGGTCGGCGCACCGTTGTACCGTGGTTGCGGATCCAGCCGCGGCGTCGAATCGGGCAAGGTATACAGCGTGTAGATTTGCTGCCAGGTCAGGTTCTGGGAAAGGCGGCCGCACATGGGTTCAGTCGTCCTCCCGGCATGATTCCAGCCCGGTTCGGCCGGTAAGGCGTTTCAGTCGACCAGAATGCTTGACCATATTACTCCGATATGCTTCATTACGCTACCAATGCAAACGCCACAACAGTGCAATACGCTACCAACACAAAACGCTACCAATGCAAGCCAGATTCTGGGAACGGAGAAGGTGCCTGCAATCATCGTGGTTTGGGAATCGTTGATTCGAGTGGCATTCAACCGGCAATCGATCCCGATTGTAATCGTTCGATGACGAGCGTCCGTTTCCTGCCTATTAGGCGAAGATAGGGATATTCGCGCGCGAGGCAAGGCCAAACGCACTGAGAATAGAGGGTCTTTTGAACTACAATCTGGACACTTTCCGCGGTGACCTGTTCGGTGGGATAACCGCGGCTGTAGTGGGCCTGCCGGTTGCCCTCGCGTTCGGTGTCGCTTCGGGCATGGGCGCGGCGGCCGGCCTGTACGGTGCGATCGGCGTAGGTTTGTTCGCCGCGCTGTTCGGGGGTACCCGATCCCAGATTTCCGGCCCCACGGCACCCATGGCCGTGGCCATGGCGGTCATCATAACGGAACACGCCAGTACAATGAGCGAAGCCCTGATCGTGGTCATGATGGGTGGGTTTCTGCAGATCCTGCTTGGCGTGTTGAGGATCGGCCGTTACGTCGCCTACACCCCCCACGTGGTGATCTCGGGATTCATGTCAGGTATCGGCCTGATCGTCATGCTGATCCAGGCCCTGCCCTTCATCGGGGCGCCCGCCGCGCCGGGCGGTGTCGTCGGCACCGTTGGAGTGCTTTCAGAAGCCATAGGGGACATCAATTACAGCGCTTTCGTTATCGCCTTCATCACCTTGGCCGTCGGTGTGCTCTGGCCGAGAAGTCTGTCGAAAGTCGTACCCGGCACCCTGGTGGCTCTCATCGCCGGTACGCTACTGAGCGTGCTCTGGTTCACCGAAGTACCCGTAATCGGGATCATACCCGCCGGCCTCCCTGAGATTATCCTCGTGCCGCCCACGGCCGACTTCCTGCTGCATGCCATTGAACCCGCGCTCATCCTCGCCCTGCTTGGTTCCGTGGACAGCCTGCTTACTTCCCTGATCGCCGACTCGCTCACGGGCACGCGCCACCGCGCCGACCAGGAACTGGTGGGGCAGGGCATCGGCAACATGGTGGCGGGATTGATCGGCGGACTCCCCGGAGCTGGTGCTACCATGGGCACAGTAACGAACATCAGGGCCGGCGGCACGACCCGTTTGTCCGGCGCTATCCGCGCGGTCATACTGCTGGTGCTCCTCATGGGGCTGGGCTGGATTGTCGAGCCGATCCCCCACGCCGTCCTGGCGGGCATATTGATGATGGTTGGCTGGGACATCGTCGACTGGCGGATGCTTACGCGAATCCACCGTCTCCGCCGGGAACATCTCATCATCCTGTTGATCACCCTGAGCTTGACCGTATTCGTCGACCTGGTCACCGCGGTGGCGATCGGACTGATCGTCGCGGGCATGGCCCACGCCAGGAAGCTGGAAAACCTGGAACTGGACAGCGTGGTCTCCGTACCGCTGCTTGACCGCCAGTTTTTCACACTGGAAGAAGACACCTCCAGAATAGACGAATTCTCGGCACGCGTAGGACTGGTTGCGCTCAGGGGGAGTTTCACCGTTGCTTCGTCCAAGAAACTCGTGGGCGTGATCAGTGAGGACATCAAGGAACATGACGTTGTCATCTTCGATTTCTCCGGAGCCACCTACATCGACGACAGTGCGGCCATGGTCGTCGAACAACTGATGGACGTCGCCACGAGCGAAGACACCGAGTTTGTCGTCATGTCGCTATCGGGATCCGTCGAGGATACCTTATCCGCCCTCGGTATCATCCAGCGCGTACCTGAAGCACACATTGTGGAAACGCTGGATGAAGCGCGCGTGGTAGCGAGGGAGATGCTCGGGATGTGAGCTCCGTTCTTGGGATGTGAGCCCCTTGAATGCAGGGGAAAGGCGAAGGCACATGATCGCACGAAGGAGACCATGCCTCCCGTTCTGCCTGATCGGGCTCTTCGCCCTGTTGTTGAATTCGGCCTGCGGCGACGACCCCTCCGATCTTCCCGGCCATCCGTATGTTGAGACCATTCCCGGCGAAGAAGCGGTGGCCAGGCCGCTTCCGGCGGACGCGGCGCCCCCCGAACGCCAGGTATACCGCTACTTTTCCAATGAACCCTCCAGCCTGGACGTGAGCGTCGCCCTGTACGAATCCCTGGGCAGCGCCTTTCTCTTCGAACGGCTTTGCATGATCGACGAGAACGAAGAACTCACCCCGGGCGCGGCGGACCGGTGGGAGCGTTCATCGGATGGAAGGACCTGGACGTTCCACCTGCATCCCGGCGCACGCTGGAGTGACGGCACGCCCGTCACCGCCCACGACTTCGAGTACACGTTCAAGCGCCTGCTCCACCCTGACAGCGGAAACGTATACGCCTTCTTCTACTACGACATCAAGGGCGCAAGGGCGTACAACCAACGAATGAGCGACGACCCGGACCTGCTCGGCGTGCGCGCGATCGACGACCTGACCTTCGAAATCGAAACGGAAGAACCCTGCGCCTACATGCCTTACGTTACCTCGTACACAGCCTCTTCCCCGGTACCCCGATGGCAGGTGGAGAAATACGGCGCAAGGTGGACCGAAGCCGATCGGTGCGTGAGTAATTCCGCGTACCGTCTTGATGAATGGGTCCAGGGCAAGTACATGACCTTCCGCCTCAACCCCCACTACCGAGGCAACCATCCCGGCCATTTCAGAAAGATCGTACGCTTATTCTCGGGAATGGCGGGGACCGGCAGCGCGTCCGGCGGCGTGGGACTGCTGCCGTACGAGAACGACGAGGTCGAGCTGGTCGGCGTGGGAAGTCCGGCCGATCTCGACCGCATCAGAAACGATCCTGAACTGGGCGGACAGCTATGGAAGTTCAACGGCGTGTCCACGGTGTACCTGTTTTTCCGGACCCGGGAACCACCCCTGAACGATGTCCGCGTGCGTCAGGCCATCGCGATGGCCATCGACAAACAGACCATCGCCGACGTACTGTTCAAGGGAGCCGTCCGACCGGCCTACGGTATGCGTCCTCCCAATTTTCCCGGGTACGTTGGAGAAAAGTTTCGGCATCTGCAGCGGTTCGACCCGGAAACCGCGCAACGCCTGCTGGCCGAAGCCGGGTTCCCCGGTGGAAAGGGGTTTCCCGCCATCGAAATCTGGTTGAGGGACGCGCCGCCTTCGTCACAGAGCGGCCAGGCCGCGCAGATGATCCAGGAACAACTGCACGAAATCCTGGGAATCCGGCTCGAGATCCTCAACATGCAGGCGAACGCGTTCAACCAACTGATGTACGAATGGAAAATTCCGATCGGCATGGTGGGCTACGGCGCTGATTTTTCGGATCCGCAAAGCCTGCTCGGTGTGCCCTGGCGCTCCCAGCCCCGGGGATTCACCCGGCACGACTGGGACAACGCAAGATACAATAACCTGATCGACCGGGCCCGCGTGGAAGTCGATCGCGACAGAAGAATGCAGCTTTATGAAGAAGCGGAACGGATTCTGACCTCCGATGTCGGCGGGGCCTTTTTATGGCACGACCTCAGGTTTCAACTCCGCAAACCGTGGCTCAAGGGACTGAAACGGGACCGCGCGGGTTTCTATCCATTCTGGGAGAACAACACTGTGTACACCGAAATGTACATCGGCAACGAGAGAATGGACGGATGAAAGGGCACAGAGGGCACAGGACATGAATGACCCATATCGTATTGACGGGGCAATCGCGGTCGTGACCGGCGCGGCGCAGGGTCTCGGACTGGGTATCGCGGAACGGCTGGCACGCGGCGGCGCGACCGTGGTGATGGCGGACTTGCAGCTCGAAAAGGTCGAGGCGGAAGCAGGGAAACTCCGAGAACAGGGGCTGGCGGCAATTCCCAGGCCTCTGGACGTTTCGGATAGCGCATCGGTAAGTGCATGCTTCGATGCGGTAGCCGAAGCGCACAGGCGGCTCGACATCCTGGTCAACAACGCCGGGGTCGGCCAGAAGGTAGCGCCCGTCGTCGAACTGAATGATTCAGAATGGGACCGGGTCATGCGGGTCACGTTGACCGGGACCTTCTACTGCTGCCGGGCCGCGGGCGGGATCATGGAACGGCAGGAGTCGGGATGCATCGTGAACATCTCTTCCATCAACGGACAGAATCCGGCGGCCCTGGTAGCGGCCTACAACGCGGCCAAGGAAGGCGTCATCAGTCTCACGCGGACCCTGGCCCTGGAGCTTGCGGCTTACGGAGTCCGGGTGAACGCCGTGTGTCCGGGCCCGGTATACACCGAGTTCAACCGGTCGAACATGGCCCAGCGCAGCAAGACCCTGGGATTGACCGAAGAGGAGATGATCGAACGGATTCGTGGCGCCATCCCGCTAGGCAGGTGGGGCGAACCGGAAGACATCGCGAATGGAGTCGCGTTCCTCTGCAGCCCCGCGGCGGGCTGGATCACCGGGGAAGTCCTGCGGGTGAGCGGCGGCATGGAGGGAGTTGCGGCCGCTCCGCCGAGGCGGGATTCCAGGGGATGAGATGGCCGTTTCAGCCCCGCCTTCCTACACCCCGGCCTTTCTACACCCCCGCCATCATTCGCATGACTGTGCCCTGGTCCGCATCCTCGCGGGAAAGTTCACCCGCCACGCGACCTGCACGCAGCACCATGATCCGCGTCGAAAGGTTGAGCACTTCCGGCAATTCGCTCGACACGAGCACGATGGCCGTGCCCTCATGGGCCAACTGGTCGATCAGGGCGTGTATTTCCGACTTGGCGCCCACGTCCACGCCCCGGGTGGGTTCGTCGATCAGGAGCACCGGGCATCGCGCGGCCAGCCACTTGGCGAGGACAACCTTCTGCTGATTGCCTCCGGACAGGCCCGCCGTGTTATACCGGACATCGTCCGGCCGCACCGATAGCCGCTTTACGTACTCGTCAGCCAAATCTTCCTCCCCTTTGCCTCGTATCCATCCGAAATTGGAACGGTGCGCCAGCGTGGGCAGACCGATGTTCTGGTCCACGCGAAGGGTAAGGACGAGGCCGAATCGTTTCCGGTCTTCGGGCACAAGCCCGATTCCGTTTCGCATCGCGTCGATCGGATGCCGGATGCTCACCGGCCGGCCGGCGACACGTAAGTGCCCTGTAACGTTGGGATCCAGCCCGAAAACGGCCTGCAGCACTTCGGTCCGCCCGGCGCCGACCAGGCCGGCCAGGGCGAGTACTTCCCCGGACCGCACCGAGAATGAGACGTTCTCAAACTTTCCGGGACTTGTAAGGCTGTCCACGGCCAGCATCTCGCCGCCGGATTCGGTGTCGACGTGGGATGGGAAGTAGGCCTCGTAGGTGCGGCCTATCATGAGATTGATCAGCGTGGCCCGGTCGAGCTCGGCGACCGGGCGGGTAGTCACGTGCCGCCCATCGCGTAGCACGGTCACGACGTCGCACAGGCGGAAGATTTCGTCCAGGTCGTGGGAGATGTAGATCGACGTCACACCCTTCGACTTGAGATGACGGATGTTCTCCCGCAGCCGTTTCGCTTCCACGTGCGACAGACTGCTGGTCGGCTCGTCGAAGACGATCACGCGGGCGCCGCTGCCCAGGGCCGCCGCGATCTGCACCAGTTGCTGCTGGGCGACGGGCAGGTCGCCGATGGACGTTCCCACGTCCATGTCGGCGTCAACTGCCTCCAGCATGCGACGGGCCCGTTCTTCCATCGACCGGTCGGAGACGAACCCGCCCCTGGCCGGCAGTGTACCCAGGCAGAGGTTCTCGGCGACAGACAGGTTCTCGCAGAAAACGAGTTCCTGGTGGACCATCCCGATGCCCATGTCAAGGGCATCCCGCGGTTCGATCAGCTGTACGGGACGACCGTCGATTCGGATCTGTCCGCCGTCGTGATCGTAGATGCCGGTCAGGATCCGACCCAGCGTACTCTTGCCGGCGCCGTTTTCGCCGACCACGGCGTGGCAGGTACCCGCTTCGATGCCGAAGGTAACGTCGTCGAGCGCCGTCACGCCCGGAAACCGCTTGGTGATCCGATCGAACTCGATATAGGGTTGCGCTGGATTGCGGTCCATGGTGTTACCGGGAGGTTACCGGGCGATCAGTCGTTCGAAACCTGCGAACCTCGTTCGGCCGACCTGTTCATTCGTCCGAAGAGGCTGGCGGATCCTCATCCTTAAGGTATCGCTCGGGAACGTCCGTGAATCCCCATCCCTGGAGCATCCCGGCCCATTCGCCGAGGTTCTCCTGCGATACGTGGACCAGTTCGAGGGGATTGATGACGGGCACGTCCCGCTTAAGGTGGATCTTCTCGACGATCAGGCGGACGGATTCGTATCCCCACAGGTAGGTGGGCTGTCCCCAGAGCACAGGGACGATGCCCTGTTCGATGTAAGTTAGCTGGGGCGGCAGCGCGTCGACGGAGATGATCTTCATGCGGTCGGGATCCAGGTCGGTCAGCAGGGACTGGGTGAAAAGCGCCCACCCGCCGACCATGGCCCACCCCTCGATATCCGGGTAGGCGTTGTTGACCCGCACCACTTCGGCGGCGGCATCCTGGGGGGTCTCTATGTGGTAGAAAGTTCCCACGATCGAGATCTCCGGATACTCTGCGGCCTTCTGCAGGACCCCTTCGACGCGCTTACGCAGATTCGGGGCGTTCTGGTTGCCTGCAAGGATGGCCACGCGTCCCTTCCCGTCCATCGCCTTGGCCAGTTCTCCCATGATCAAGCCGCCGGTCTTGATGTCGTCCACACCGAAGAAGGCGAACCGCCTGGATTCAGGCGCGTCGCTGTCGAAAGTCATCACCGGCACGCCCCGCTCCACTGCGTCGTTAATGGCGCCCGTGACCTTGGCGGCGTCCGAACAGGAGATCAGGACCACGTCCGCGCCTTCGTTCACGGCCTGCGCGATCCGCTGCGCCTGGACCTGGCCGTCCTCCGTCGGCGGCGTGCGCCAGTCGATCACGATTTCGATACCGTGCTCGGCCGACAGCTCCCTGGCCGCGGCGTCCGCCCCGGTTCTGGAGGAGAGAAACACGGGATTGGTCGTGCTTTTGGCGATCATGGAGATCACGAGCCGGTTTTCGTCGACAGGCGCGTTCCCACCACAGCCCGTTCCGAAAACAAGCATGCTCACGGCCGGCAGGAGCAGGATCCGCAAACGCGTCATCAGGATTTCCATCAGGCTAAGTCCTTTCTTTACAGGTCTGACTCGAAGTGGGCCTAACCCGCCTCCACCAGCCTGCGCGCGGTGAGACGACGGTTCACCTGGTCAAGTACGACGGCGACGATGATCGCGCATCCGATCACGACCCACTCGTAGTTCTGGTCCAGGTGCAGGGTGCGGATGGACTGACGGATCAGGACGATCAGCATGGCGCCGAGCATGGCGTTGACCGCGCTGCCCCGGCCGCCGCGTAGACTCGCGCCTCCGACGACTGCCGATGCGATGACGTATAGTTCATATCCGGTTGCGTCGGCACAGGAGGCCGAACCGTAGTAACTACTGCCCACCAGTGCGGCGATGCTCGCTGTAAGGCCCGATACCACGTACACGCCCACCAGGATTCGGTCGATCCTGAGGCCGGCATACCGGCTGGCCTCCAGGTTGCCGCCCACGGCGAATATGTGGCGCCCCATGACCGTACGGGACAGGTACACGGCGCCCGCGGCGGTGATGACAAGCATGATGATCATGGGCATTGGGTAAAGCGCATCGGAACCGAAGGATAGCTTGATCACATCCGTCAGCGCCTGCGGCACGAGGATGCTCTCCGCCTCGCTGATTACGAAGGCTATGCCACGGAATACCCACATCGTGCCAAGTGTTACGATAAAGGGATGTACGCGGAGTCCGACCACCATGACCCCGTTCAACAGGCCGCACAGGAGGCCGAGACACAGACAGACCAGGACGGCCAGCATGACCACGGATAAGGGACTATCCGGCGCCATGGACCGCAATACCATGGCGGTCAATACACCGGACAGCGCGTAGATCGAGCCGACCGATAGATCGATCCCTCCTGAGATAATCACCATGGTCGCCCCGACCGCCATGATCACGAAGAAACTGGCGTCGGTCGCCGTCTGCATCAGAGTGCGGGAATTCAGGAAGTTGTTGACGAGTTCACCCGTCGAACGGTCCACGTGGTATCCTGCGAAAACGGAGAGTACCGCACCGAGCAGCAGGATGACGAGGAGCAAGCCTGTTTGCTGTGAACCGAGCAGGATACGAAGCATGAATGGGTCGGTGTTCCAGGCGTTCGCCAGGTTTCTGGATGTGATTCGGATGTCCTGGAATGGTACGGAAGCCCCGGATTAAATCAAGGAAAACGTGCAGTTGGTCAAGCACGCCGGGCGGGTCGTCAGACATGCCGAAAACCGTTCGATCGGTCGCAGGAAACTTCGCCAAAGAAAAACCCCGACATGCGTCTGCGGACATGCCGGGGTCGTGTTTGTAAGATCAGATTGCGCGGTGCCGCCGAGTCAGGACGCCTTCTTGTCCTCCCGTTCCTCATCCTCGTGCCGCAGTTCTTCTTCCCGGTCCGCTATGCTCTCCTGCGACGCCTTGACCCGTTCCAGAATGCCATTCACCTCCGTATCTCCCGACACGTCGGTGATTCCTTCCTCGACCACCATCTGGTGTACACGGCCGCCAAGTTCGGTCAACTGGTTGCGGATATCGGCGCGGGCCGACTGAATTTCAAGCTTAATCCGTCCTTTCCGCGTGAGGTCTTCCGCCATGTCCAGCGCGCCGGACAGGCTTTTGCGCACGGTTTCGAACGGGCCGTCCAATTCCGACTTGATCGTTTGCCAGAGGTTCATGATGCAACTCCTTTTCCTGGTGCCTTCGTGGGTCTTTGAATCGCGGTTCGGCGGACGAAAGGTCTTTACAGGTTAGACGTTCGTTTTGCCGTCCGGGTTTCAGTATACCGCAAGCGAGAAACCGCGTCAACGATAGAGCGCGTAGGCGACTATGTTGATCCCCATTCGAAAGGCGGTCTCCCGTTTCGCCGGCGGATCGTTGTGGGTCTTTTCGTCGGCCCAGCCGTCACTGACATTGCTTTCGTACGTGTAATACACTACCAGCCGTCCGTCGTGGAAGAGGCCGAATCCCCGCGGCGGTTTGCCATCGTGTTCGTGATGTTTGGGCGGGCCGGACGGGAAGTCGTAGATGATGTGATAGATCGGATGGTCGAAAGGCAACTCGACAAAATCCTGGTCGGGAAAGACGCGCTTCATTTCCCGACGAAATGCCCGGTCCATGCCGTAATCGTCATCGGCATAGAGAAACCCGCCGCGCGTCAAGTACTTACGCAGGTTGCGGATTTCCGGCTCGGTCCACTTCACTTCTCCGTGGCCGGTCATGAACAGGAAGGGTGAAGAGAACAACAGATCATCGGTCAGGGTTACGACACGCTGATCCAGATTCGTCTCTATGCCGGCGCGCAGTTGCAGTTCACGGGCCAGGTTGGGAATCGCCTCGGGGTCGTTGTACCAATCGCCCCCGCCGTCGTACTTCATCCGCGCAATGGACAGCCTGCCGTTTTCGTTCTCGGCTGCGCGCCCGTAAGAAGCCGTCCACCCGGAGGCGAGGCCGCACAGCAGGAGCGCGGTCACGCTTCTGAGGAAGGAGTTCATCGCGGGAGGCTCCGGATCATCTGCGACCGCCGGGCCTGGCGGGCCGGGCTCTGCCGCCCGTGCGAGGTCCGGAGGCACGCACGCGCTGTCCGCCGCCGGCAAGTGCCATCAGATAGACCAGGCCAATCGCGACTAAACCCAGAATAACCGTACCGATCACGCTGAAACCAATCGTCGCCAGCATACCGTCTCCTTACAGTTGATGATGCGTCCAAGGGATACAGCCCTCAATCAAGATCCCCGAGGTTTGCTTCACCCGTCGACTCCCGCGGGCCGCCCGCTGTCTTTCAGGCTCCAGTCCAGCAGACGCTTCATGTCCGTGAACCGTGTTCGGCTGGTCGGTCCGCCAAGTATGACGGCGTAAATGTCATCTCCCGAGTCTCCACGCGCACGCATGACGAGACAGTATCCGGCCCGGCGGATGTAACCTGTCTTGCTGCCCATGCTCTCCCACTGACTTTGAAACACCCTGTCGCGCACCAGCCGATTGGTGGTCCGTATAGTATGCGTCCGCCTGTTCGTACCAAACCTGTGCTCCCTTGCAAACAGGACTTCCGCCAGTAATTCATCCTGCAGCGCGGTCCACAGAAGGGCTACGCAGTCCACCGCCGAGGAAACATTACCGGCGTCCAGCCCGGTAGGTTCGGTAAATCGGGAGTTTGCCAGACCAAGTGATGCCGCAGTTGCGTTCATGCGGTTCGCGAATGCATCGATGGTAAGGCCCGATGCGCGTGCCAGTGCGCGCGCCGCTGCGTTATCCGAAGCGACCAGGGTTGCGTAAAGCAGGTCCTTCGCCGAGACCTGTTCCCCGAACCTGAGTCGTGTCCAGTTAGCCCGGTATACGTCCTGTCGTGAAATGCTGACCCGCTTATCCAGATCCGGATCCATCCGCATATAGGTCACCGCGGTCATCAGTTTCGTGATACTCGCGATCGGGAACGGCGACGTGGCATTCTTCTGATAGATCACCTCGCCCTTCTGCATATCTATGACAAGCGCGGCCCGGGAGCGTACGCGGATTCCGCGGTCGCGCGCCGTTGACCCGGCGGTCTGCGGTTCAGCCCTTCCGGGAGCCGCTTCCGGGGCAGACGGTACGGGGGGATATACGTCATCGTTGCGGACTTCAGCCCCGTTCGATACGGCCTCCGGTTCTGATCCGAAGACCGGTACCGGGTTCACGGAAACTGAAACGGCGAGAAGCACCAGAGCGCACGTAGCCCAAGCCGTCCTGTAACGGGTCGAAACGGCATTGTCCATAGGCTGGGATTATAGGAAGGGGGATGTACCTAAGTCAAGGTGATTCAAGCCGGAAATCCAGACTGGCCTGCAGGGAAGGTACATCCCTGTCCAGGCCATCTTCATCCTTCGAGACCGACTGGCCATCTCCGACGGGCTGAAGATCGATATGGACCCTGACCTGGCGGTCCTCGATACTGAACGAGGAATAGGACAGGTCCTGAGGGAGGATTTTCAATCGGCAGTCGAAGATCCGGTTTTCGGTAATTTCGGAGAGTTCAATCGTGGGCGAAGTCACTACCCGCACGATCTGGTCAATTTCCATTTCCCGGCCGGTTATGGGTACCGAGGGCGGATCAACGGTGACCCGCACGATTTCCAGGCCCTCCGGCAATTTGCCCGCCAGTTCGTGATCGATCATGATCCGTCTGTTCACGATTCGATCGGACCTGATGGTGAGGCTTCTCGGATCGATCGAGGTGGCGTCGACCCCGAAAGGCAATTCTACATTTGCTTCCGTGAGCGGCATGGTGTGGGTCCCGGGTTCAATATCGTCCAGATCGACCATGACGCGTACTTGGTCCGACGTCAGGGTTGAAATACTGCCCTGTGGGCCCCGAACCCTTACGTTCACCTCGCTGGTCGAATTGCTGATCAACTCGATATTGGTCGGAATGTTCTGAAATTCCAACGCGGCTGTTATGGCTATTTCGGAGGTGTGCTGGCCGATCAGGGTGAACCACAACAGGCAGGAAACCCCGATCGAGGCCAATTTGGCGGTGAGGCTGCTGCGATTGAGCCGGAATCCCGACCGGAGCGCGAAGATCTTCGCCATGGCCTCCCTCAGCGACGGCCTGCTTCGTGGTATCTCGATCGGCAGCAACGATTTCTCCAGCGTCTGCCAGAGTTTTTCGCGGTCGGCCACGGCGGTGATATCACCGTTGGACGCCACGGAAACCTCGCCGCTCTCTTCGGACACCACCACGCAAAATGTATCGCCGAGTTCTGAAACCCCCAGTGCCGCCCGGTGCCGCGTGCCGTACCGGGGCGGGAGATGGTCCCTGGACGAAAGCGGCAGGTAGGTGCCGGCTTCGACCACACGGTCCTTCTTCACGATAATCGCGCCATCGTGTATTGGCGAGGCGGGATGAAAGATGCTGACGATCAGTTCCTGGCTTACGAGACTGTCGAGTTTGATGCCGTGCTGCACGGCGCCGGTAATCCCGGTCGCCCTGGGGAAGACCAGCAGGCCGCCGATGCGCTTCTCGGACAGTTCGAAACAGGCCTCGGTGATCTCCTTCAGAATGCGACGGGAGACCGGGTTGTTCTTGAACCTGAAGATTACCAGGGGACTCACTCTCTCCAGCAGTTGCCTGATCTCAGGCTGGAAGACCACGATGATCAGTAGGAGAATAACACCGAGGAGGTACTGCAGAATCTGGGTGGTAAGGAGGAGTCCGCTCCAGTTCGCGATACTGTAGAGGATACCCAGACCGCCGAGACCGATCAGGATATGATAGGCCCGCGTGCCCTCCAGCCACATGTAAAGGCTGTAGATCAACGCCGCTATGATGAAAATATCCAGCAGGTTGACTAGATCAAACATCGGTGTGGATTCCCCGGGCGTGGATTATGTTTTGCCATACTGAGGTTGACAGGATTTCACGCATATGAAAGATAAGTCAAAATGGGACGCTTGCCAATAACAACGATTCCCGGACCGGATCGCCGTCAAACAGCCTGCCCGCTCCGGGATGGGGGCACTGTACGTTCGCTCCGGGATGGGGATGCCGCCCGATCGTCGCGGGATGCAGTTGCCGCACGGTCGCTCCGGGATGGGGGCGCCGCACGGTCGCCGGTCCGCAGCGGAGGCAGGGTCAGGACGTTGCTGAAGGCCGTTCCGCCCGAAACGACGAATTCCAGGGCTTCCTCCACGGGCAGGTCCACGGGTATCACGTCCCGCCGAGGCACGATCACGACGCGGCCGGCCGCGGGATTGGGTGTGTTGGGAACGAAGACGCTGACCATATTCTCGCGATCGTCCTCACTGGGGATCTCCCCGGCTATGAAAGCGATCATCCACGCCCCGCGGCGCGGGTACTCCACCAACACCGTCTTCCATGTGCGGGTCTCACCCACCTTCGCGAAGGAGTCCAGCAGTTTCTTTACCGGGTGGTAGACTCTTCGTGCGACGGGCAGCCGCATCATCTGGTCCTCGAACCAGGAAATCAACCTGCTGCCCAGAACGTTCGACGCTACGAAGCCGGCCAGGTAGATCACGACCAGCATGAGCAGAATTCCCAGTCCCGGTATGCGGGTATCCAGGTCCAGCAGTCCCCGGATGACCGGTTCGGCGAACGAGTCCAGCCAGGTCAGTAGCCAACTCAGTATGGCGACCGTGGCGGCGAGCGGGATCAGCACGAGCAATCCCGACACCATCGTTCGCTTCACGTTCTGACGGATACGCGCTATCGCCGAAGGGCGCTTCAAATTGGAATCGAGATGGAAGGTGGACATAGGCACATTGCTCGAAAAATCGACAACCCGGGAATACGGTACCGGCCACACGGCCGCATGGAATTCCTTGGCGTTCCATCGATCCGGCCAGCCGCATCAGGCTATTGACCGGCTACCCTGGCTACCCTATTTGACGCTGAATCTGCTACGATGGTTCTATACCTTGAACAGCTGGCCCATCCTCTTGCCAAGTACTTTACCTGTAAATAGCAAACTGCATGCCAACAGGACCATACCCAGCATGCCCATGGCACTCGCCATGTAGGGACCGTCGGTAATGCGGCCCATCAGGCTGTATATAGCCTTGGTGATGGGATAATACGGTTCCTTGATGGCCAGGATCAGGCTGTCGCTCACTTCGAGCATGGCGAAGGAAAAAGAGAGAATGGCGCCTGCCGCGATATTGGCCAGTACGAGCGGCATGGTGATCTTCCATAGCGTTCTCAAGGGGCCGGCGCCCATGTTCATGGAGGCCTCTTCCAGGGTGACGCTCATCTGCTGGAATCCGGCGTAGGCCGCCCGGACCATGTACGGAAGGCGGCGCACGGCGTAGGCGATGATCAACAGGGGAACGGGGGAAATGCGGACGTCCAGTACGGTTCCCGAAAAACCGGAGATGTAGCCGAATGCGAGTACCAGGCCCGGCAGCGCAAGGGGCAACATGGCCACGGCGTCCAGCGTGTCCCGGAACGGAAAACGGCGCCGGGTAAGCAGGTAGGCGATGGCGACGCCGAGGACGATATCGATGGCGGTGCTCATCACACTCAGCCACAGGCTGTTCCTGATGGAGAGCAGCGTCAGGTCGTGCTCGAAGATCTGACCGTAATAGGCCGTGGTATAATCGGAGGGAAGCACAGTCATGAACCAGCGCTCGGTCACGGAAGTGAGCACCACACTGAGGTGGGGGATCAGCGCGATACCCGTGATGGAGAGCAGCATGCCCCAGATCAGTACGGTCTCGAAAGAGGTCGCGCGTTTCGAGGCCGACGTCACGTGGCCGCGGGCGACCATTTCGTAGTGACGGCCGCCGAAGAACTTCTTGGACAGGTAGAACAGGGCGAGGGTGACCAGGACGACGAAGACGACCAGGGCGTATCCCAGCGGATTCCCATGGACATCGGTGGACATGTTGAAGATCTGGACCGCCACCACCTCGCGAAACTCGAAGATCAGGGGCGTGCCCAGGTCCGTAAAAGCCCAGATGAACACGATGATCGCGCCGGCGAAGTATCCGGGCAGCATGAGGGGAAACGTGATGGTGCGAAACAGCCGGAAGCCGCCGGCGCCCACGTTGCGGGCCGACTCCTCCAGGCTCGGGTCCACGTTGGCCAGCCCGGCGGCGATGTTCAGGTACATGATGGGGTAGAGGTGCAGCGCTTCGAGGATCACCACGCCCCAGAATCCGCCGCCTCCGAACCAGTCGATGGGTGCGTCGATCAAGCCCGATTCGAGCAGGAACAGGTTGATCGAGCCGAAACGGGCGAACATCTGTTTCATCCCGATGGCGCCCACGAAAGGGGGCATGATCATGGGCACCAGCGCGAGTCCGCCCAGCAACCCCCTCCCAATGAAATCGTACCTGACCAGCGCGACGGCCATGGGCAGGCTGATGATCGTCGTCAGCGCGGTGGTCACGATACCCAGCTCAAAACTGTTTAGCAGGGCGCGTTGCTGGACCGGGCTCTGCAACATCAGCCCGAAGAACTCCATGGAGAACTGCTCGTCCGTGTAGAAAGCGTTCATCAGGACGTGCAGGATCGGATAGAACAGGAAGAGGCCGAAGAAAAGGACGAGGACGCCCAGAATGGCGATGACGCCGGGAGTGAGGTCCGAGAGATCGAATCGGGTACGGTTCATGAGCGTATGCTTCGCGGCACCTTATCCCGGTTTCCCGATCACGACGACCCGGGATGGATCGCATGACAATCGGATCGGCGCACCGGGACCGGCAAGTCGCTGGCCGGGACGATGGTCAACCAGCTTCACCAGCGTGCCGTCGTCCAACTGGACCGAATACTGCTCGTGGTCTCCAAGATAGACGGTCTGCCGGACGACGCCGGATAGCACGTTTTCTTCCTCGCCGCCGGTGGGGTCCGGTCTCGAAACACGGATGGCCTCGGGCCGGATGGAGCAGACCACCTCGTCTCCCGGCGACAGGTCCTCAGCGGGTTCGATCGTCGAATGGAGTATGCCGACCGGGGTCTCAACGGCCAGTGGCATGTCCAACCGCGTCAACCTTCCGGCCACGAAATTCGTCTCCCCGATGAAATCCGCCACGAATGCGTTCGCGGGCCGGTCGTAGATCGA
Source organism: uncultured Gemmatimonadota bacterium (assembly GCA_951812955.1). GTDB lineage: Bacteria > JAAXHH01 > JAAXHH01 > JAAXHH01 > JAAXHH01 > JAAXHH01. The sequence continues at coordinate 2,030,346 of OX638340.1, forward strand.
ACGCGGTTCACCGGTCTGGGCGACGGCCCCCGTATCCATCACGGCCACACGGTCCGCCATGGAGAGGGCCTCCTTCTGATCGTGGGTCACGTAGATCATCGTCGTGGCGGTCTCATCGTGAATACGCCGGATCTCATCGCGCATTTCCAGGCGAAGCCGGGCGTCCAGGTTGGACAGCGGCTCGTCCAGCAGCACCACGTCGGGGCGGATCACGAGGGCGCGGGCAAGCGCCACACGCTGCTGCTGGCCGCCGGACAGCTGGTTCGGCGACCGCTCCCCGTAGCGTTCCATCCGCACCATCCTCAGCGCTTCGGCGACGCGGTCGTTCTGTTCGGAAGGCGGCACTTTGCGCAGGACGAGTCCGTAGGCCACGTTCTCCCGGACGGTCATATGCGGCCAGAGCGCATAATTCTGAAACACCATGCCCGTGTTTCTCCGGTGGGGCGGTCTGCGCGTCACCTCCTGACCGTCGAACAGGATGCTGCCCGCATCTGGTGCATAGAACCCGGCGATCAGTCTCAGGAGGGTCGTCTTGCCGCAGCCGGATGGGCCCAGAAGAAAGAACAGTTCACCTCGCGCGATCTCCAGAGATACATCGTCAACCGCCGTCACGTCACCGAATTTCCGGGTGATTCCCTGCAGTGTAAGACTGACCATAATTGGTTTCTCAAGATATGAAATTACGTTCAGGGTATGAAAAAACACGCACCCGTCCGCGCTGATGCGACGCGCCGTACGGGACCGTACGAAGGCGGGGCCATGATCCTCAACGGCTTCTCCGCTTCAACCTCCACAGGTATAGTACCATTCCCGCAAGCACCAGCCCGCTGCCTGCAAAAAGCATGTACCTGGCGCCGACAGATCCAGACCCGCCCGAGGCGTACTTCTCGGCCGCCAGCCGGCTCCACGAGAGCAGGGTCCGGTTTCTGAATCCCTGGTCCCGCCAGCGTTCGCCCAGGACAAGGGATTCCTCCTCCGTAATGGGCACGGCCCCTAAAGAAGGCAGCAGACGCGCCACGTCTCCCGTCTCAATGGCGCGACGCCACCTTCGTTGCAGGGCAGCGTGCGCGTCGATGACGAATACGCCGATCATGTCGTCGACAATATGACGCCTCGCGGCGCCTTTCTCGGCATCGTACACGAAGGAAGATTTCCAGGTAAAAGGATTGAACGTGACCGAGGTATGTGCCGGATCGATGCGCTGGTACAGGTGGGGCAGAACCGTGAACCGGTTCAACTGGAACCTCTCCGGCCCGCCCGGCGTGCCGGGTTTCTGCATCCACAGGCGCTGGCCTGGCTCGGACAGGACGTAGCGAAGGAACGACTGTGCCACGGTCAGGTTGGGCGCGCCTTTCAGGATGGAAATACCGTCCGGATTCAGGATCGTTAGATTGTCCGGCATGGTGTAGCCGATCATTTCAGGGCCCACGGCGTTAATCTGTGCCCAGGCGTAGAAATCAATGGCCATCCCGTAGGCCACTTCGCCGGAAGTCACGTCCTTGGGCACCTGGCTTCCCGAATTCGCGAATCCCCTGGCGTTTGCGCCCAGCGCGGTGATGATCTGCCAACCCCTTTCCCAGCCGTATACCTGCAAGATGATCTCGAAGGGCACGTGCGCGCTGCCGCTTTTCCTGGGATCTGCCCCGCCGACCCACGAGAAGAGCCGGGGATCGGCCAGGTCTTCCCAGGTCTCCGGCAGGGGCAACTCCACGAGTTCCGCCACCCGCTTGTTATACACGATTCCGAATCCGGCCATCGTCGCGCCGTACCACCGGTACCCCGCGTCGTATATCGGGTAACCACCCACCTCGGCCGGTATCATCGAGAGCAGGGCATCGGGCATCCTGTACGAAGCAAGCAGGTCGAGGCGGGCCAGTTCCACGAACGGATCGCTGCCCCCGCCGAACATCATGTCGATACCGATGCCACCCGGTTTTCCGGTAAATTCCGACTTGATGAATCGGATGATCTCGGAAGTCCCCCCGACGTCCATCCACTCGATCTCGACCCCGCGGCCGGTGTCCTCCCGGTAATAAGCGTCGAACCCCCGGGTGAATTCGTAGCGAATGCCTTCCCAGTGCGGGGAGACGATGACCAGGCGGTCCTGTGCGGAGATATCGGCCGGGCCGCTTGCATGGCAGAAGACGCATGCGAAGAGGAAATACCGTATGACGTGATGAACGAATGGCCGACGGTTCAACGGATACCTCAAGAATTGGAAAACCTTACCGCTTTCTCGCCGTCAGGACCAGCACTACGGCGACCAGCAACGAAACCGCCAGACCGACGCCCACAACCACCGGTTTGACCGCGTTATTCACCAGGGGTTCGTCGATCCCCAGCAGGACGGAAAGAACGAGCACGGGGAGCAGCATGGCGACCAGGAAGGTCAGCCGCCTCGCGGACGCGTCGATTCTCCTGAGTGCTTTCGTCTGGACGGCCGTGGCCCCGTCGTTCAGCATCTCCCATGAACGTGTGAGCGCGTCGGCCATGTTCCTGAAACGGTAGTACGCGTCCTGGAGCTGGACGATCGTATCCGGCTGCAGGGAGAGTTTCTCGCCGGCGTAAAGCGAATGAACGATTTCGCACTGCGGTTTGACGAGATGGATCATGTCGATGAGGCGGCGCTGCGTGTCGTATATCCATCGGGCTTCCACGTCCTGGTCTGGCGTGATCGTTTCCGCGGTGAGTTCGGATATCAGCGGGTCCTGGCGATCCGCTATCGTCTGCATGATCAGGGCGACCGCGAGATCCGTAGACCGCATCAACTGGGCATCCTGATGGATCCGGTCCTTGACTTCCTTCAAAAGGGCCAATGGAGTGGAGTGAATGGTAATCAGGTAGTCGGGCGCCAGAAAGAAACCCAGCTTGACCGGTGGCGCGTCCAGACTCTCCTGCACGTGCAGGACGATGAACAGGTGTCCCGGAAACACCGCCGAATAAGGCCGGGTCGAAGCCTCCCGGCAAGCCTTCACCGAAAGGGGATGGGCGCCGAACTCCTTGAAGTCGCTCAGGAACGCCGCGTCTTCGTCCGTGATTTGCTCGAGGTCCAGCCAGAACAAGCCCTTGGACTCTTCCAGGGTTTCCTGGAGGTGGGAGAGAGATACATCATCATAGCGGATGACGTTATTCTGTTCTACGATAAGCAAATCCCGCATGAGTTCCCTCAATTTCCTTTGTTTTTCTTTTCCCAGTAGAAGTAAAAGGGAAAGCCGGCGGCGACGATGGCCAGGCCGATAAGCGTATTGTAGATGAACTCCACGTTGGTAAGCAGTGACACCAGGTAGCCGGTGATCACGGCAAGAAACAGCAGGGGAGTAACCGGGTATCCCCAGGCCCTGTAGGGCCGTTCCGCATCGGGGCGGGTGAACCGCAACACGATGACCGAGCCGATGGCGATTATCGAAAAGGCGTAGTTCGTGAAGGCCCCGTAGGCAATGATCTGTTCGTAGCTTGGCGTCAGGGCGAACAGGGCGGCCAGAATGCCCTGGGTAAGGATGGAGACGGCCGGGGTGCGGAACCTGGGATGCACCCGGCTCAGCCGCTCGAAGAACAGGCCGTCTTTGCTCATGGCGTAGAAAAGGCGCGGCGCTACGAGAATCTGCACATTGACTCCGCCGAAGGTGGAACACATGACGCCTACCGAGATAAACAGGGCGCCCCAGTCGCCCAGCAGTACCTTCATCACGTCGGCCGCGATCCAGGGCGATGTCTGGACCTGCTCGAAGGGCAGGACGAGCATGTAGACGAAGTTGGCCGCCATGTAGATCAGGATCACGAACACGATTCCGGCGATGATCGACAGCGGGATATTGCGGCTCGGTTTGCGCATTTCACCCGCGACGTAGCTCGAAAACGTCCACCCCTCGTAGGCGAATAGACCGGTGACCATGGCCGCACCGAAAGCGCCCAGCGCGAATCCACCCACGGCTTCCCCTCCGCCTCCGAACAACGGCGAGAAATGGTCCATGGAACCCTTTTCGGCCATGACCAGGCCCAGCAGGATCAGCCCCCCGAGCGCACCGACCTTGATGAAGGTGAACAGGTTGGTGACTCGGCCGCCCCAGCGTACGCCGATCACGTTGATGGCCGTCAGCACCAAGACGCACGCGCACGCGATGAGCGCGCGGGCGCCGGTGCTCAATACGATCCCCGGGACGGCCCCGTCCGCCGTGACTACGTTGACCACGCTGGCGAGGTAGGCTGCAAACACGTTGGCGACGGCGGCGATGGACACCGGCCAGACGATCCAGAAAGAGGACCAGCCGAAGATGAAGGTGAGCCATCGCCTGCGGTAGGCTTCGCGGATGTAGACGTACTGTCCCCCGGTCCGGGGGAGCATGGCGCCCATTTCAGCGATACAGAGTCCGCCGCAGAGCGCGAGGATGCCACAGACCAGCCAGACGAGGAGGCTCATGCCCGGCGAGCCCACGTTGGAGGCGATGACGCTCGGCGCCTGGAAGATGCCGGAACCGATCACTCCGCCCACGATGATGGTCGTGGCTTCGAGCGGTCCCAGCCCGCGAACCAGTCCTTCGTCCCCGGCATCGGATATGGGAGAAGCGGCAGATTTTGCTTCCGGTTCAGCCAAGCCTCACCTCGACGGAAATGCTTGTAAATTCAAGCAGAAACATGAATAATATAACGGCATACACAGGTCAACAACAATCACATTTGAACCGACTGGGAATCCGCGTTAAGGCCTTGACAGGATACCGTCCTGGTTCTATATTGGGTTGTTCGATTCGAGGCGGCGTAGCTCAGTTGGTCAGAGCATCGGAATCATAATCCGAGTGTCCGGGGTTCGAATCCCTGCGCCGCTATTTTTCATGGCCTTTCTACATTCGGAAGGCCATTTTCGTTATGATTCCAGTTTGATTCCCCATGCCTGCATCCATCGCACATAAAGTCGAGGCGACGATCCGTCGCCACGGGATGATCAAGACGGGTGACCGCGTGATCGCCGCGGTTTCCGGCGGCGCGGACTCGGTGGTCCTTCTTCACGCCCTGCACGGCCTGAGCGGCAAATTGGGCATGAAACTGGAGGTGGCTCACCTCGACCATGGTCTCCGTGGTGAGGAAGGGCGGGAAGACGCCGTTTTCGTCGCGGAATACGCGGCGGCCCTGGGCCTTCCCTGCGTCGCGGAACGGGCGGACGTCGCCGCCTACTGCCGAAAGACGGGTTGTTCCATCGAGCAGGGGGCGCGCAAGGCAAGGTACGGATTCCTGCGAAGGGTGCTCCTTGAAAAGGACGCGGATTCCGTGGCGACCGGACATACGGCGGACGACCAGGCCGAGACGGTGCTGATGCGCCTCCTTCGCGGCAGCGGCAGTTCGGGTCTTTCCGCCATCAGGCCGGTCAGAGACGGCTGGATCATCCGGCCGATGCTGGACGTCACCTCCGACGAGATCGCCGACTATGCACGGAACCACGGGTTGTCCTTCCGCGTCGACCACACCAACGCCGACCAGGATATCCTCCGCAATCGTATCCGGCACCACCTGGTGCCCATGCTGCGACGGGAATACAATCCCAGGATCGTGCAGGGCCTCGGACGGCTTGCCGACACGATTCGTTGTGAGGCGGAATATCTCGACGCAAGGGCGTCGGCCTTCCTCGCCGATCATGCGCACGCCACGGACGGGAACATCCTTTGCATGGACCTTCGTGCCTGGCCGGACGCGGCACCCGCCGTACAGCGGGTACTGATCCGGCACCTGGTCAGGTCGGTGGGCGGCAGCGAGGAGCGTCTGAATTTCGACCGGGTGGAAAAAACCCGCACGTGGATCGGCCGGGGCGCAGTCGGCCGGATCCATGAACTGCCCGGCGGGATCCGCATGGAATGCCGAAGGTCCGAACTGGTAGCCTGCCTGGGTTCCTTTGTACCGTTCCGGCGGGACTTCGAAGTTCCCGGCCGGGTGGAAGTTCCGGCATCGAACCTGTCGATCCGCATCGAAGAAGGATCGGCAACGGACGCGCCGGCCGCGACCCCGAAGCGGGCGGTGTTCGACGCCGAGGCCGTGCCGAGACAGTGGACTGTGCGTTCGCGCGAACCGGGAGACCGCATGTCGCCCTACGGCCTGGCGGGTCACAAGTCGCTGAAGAAACTTTTCAACGAATGGGATGTGCCCAGGCTGCTTCGCAACCGCATCCCGGTGGTTACTGGAGGCGACCGCGTGTTGTGGGTAGCCGGTCACCGGCAGAGCAATGAGGGTATGGTTACCGGGAATACCCGCCGCGTAATGGTCGCCGAACTGATGGCGAATAACCCGGACTGAAGGCGGAAGACTCAGGCCGGCGCCCATGGTGTCGATGACGGACGCGTTGAACTGAAGGCGAAGTGACCGCACCGGCCGGCGGACCAGGTTGGAATCCAATATGAAGATCCTGCTCACCGAAGAACAGATCGCGGAGAAGGTAAGAAGCCTCGGGGCGCAACTGTCGGGCGACTACAGGGGGAAAAACCCTGTGCTCATAGGCTGTCTCAAGGGTTGCGTGGTCTTCCTGGCCGACCTGATGCGGCAAATCACGATACCTCACTCCATCGACTTCGTACGCACTTCATCCTACGGAAAGGGGCGGGTTTCCACGGGTACCGTACGGTCCGAAATGTTCGATTTGAATGTCCGCGGAAGACACGCTGTGATCGTCGAGGACATCGTTGACACGGGGCTGACGCTGGGCTATCTTACAGATGCGTTGACCAGGCAGGAACCCTTGTCCCTGAAGGTTTGCGCCTTGCTGGTCAAACCGGAGGCTTACCTGGCGCCCGTGACGATTGATTACAAGGGGTTCGACATACCGGGCGATTTCGTCGTAGGGTACGGTCTCGACTGGGGGGAAAGATACCGGGACCTGCCGCACGTCGCCGTGGTCGATGAACAGGATGCCTGAGCGTGGGGGCATGCGGGGTGTGAAACGCCTTGCATATTCTCACGCTTATTTCTTGGTTTCCGAAATGGAGACGGCGTACCGGCACCCGGGCCTGGCGGACGGAACCGTACGATACGGTCAAGCGCACAGGACGGACAGGATCGAATGACGAAGACCAGACAGCGAAACGAGAAGCAGCGGGACCGGCGGTCCGCCGTACCCCGCCAGGGCCGCGGCAACCGGCAGCACGCGCCGCGCCGGACCCGGACGATCGTCATGTGGGTGCTCCTGGCCCTGCTGTCGGTGGTGCTGGTCCAGTTCTTCAGCCGGAATCGTTCCGACGGGCTGGAAATCGGATACTCCACGTTCCGGAACCACCTGGCCAATGGGAACGTCCTGAACGTGACGATGCTCGAAAAGACCATCGTCGGCGAATTCAGAAACGGAGTCAGTACCCCGGTCGCCGGCAACCGGGAATCCCTCGAGACACGGTTCAAAGTCGAGATTCCCTTCGAAGACCCCGACCTGGTCGACGAACTGGTGCGACAGAACGTAACGATTACCGCCCGTCCGAAGTCGGCCCCGTGGTACACCCACCTGTTGACCTGGCTGCCGCTGTTCCTCATTATCGGCCTGTGGATCCTCATCTTCCGCCGGATGCAGGGCGGGCAGAAGGGGCTCTTTTCCATGGGCAAGAGCCAGGCCAGGCTCACCAGCGAGCGGGAGGGCGTAAAGTTCGGCGAAGTGGCCGGCGTCGAAGAGGCGAAGCGCGACCTCCGGGAAGTCGTGGAGTTCCTCAAGCATCCCGACAAGTTCAGGCGGTTCGGCGCACGCCTGCCGAAAGGCGTACTCCTGCTGGGACCGCCGGGTACGGGCAAGACCCTCCTGGCACGCGCGGTCGCCGGTGAAGCGGGCGTACCGTTCTTCACCATGAGCGGCGCTGATTTCATGGAGATGTTCGTCGGAGTCGGCGCCTCCCGGGTGCGGGATCTGTTCAAGCAGGCCAAGGAAAACGCCCCGTGCATCATCTTCATCGACGAACTTGACGCCGTGGGCCGTCACCGCGGCGCGGGCCTGGGCGGGGGCCACGACGAACGGGAGCAGACCCTGAACCAGATGCTCGTGGAAATGGACGGTTTCGAACCCAACAGCGGGGTGGTCCTGATCGCCGCCACGAACCGGCCCGATGTGTTGGACCCGGCGCTGCTCCGTCCCGGACGGTTCGACCGGCACGTCACCGTGGACCGCCCGGACGTCAATGGGCGCGAGCAGATCCTGGACATCAAGGCCAGGGACAAGCCCCTGGCGGATTGTGTTGATTTGAAGACCATGGCCAGGCTTACGCCGGGCATGTCGGGCGCGGACCTGGAAAACATCGTAAACGAGGCGGCCCTGCTTGCCGCGAGGGAAGATCACAAGCAAATCACCATGAAGGATCTCGAACGTTCCAGGGATCGCTTCGTCATGGGTTCGGAACACCAGTTGATCATGTCGGAGGAAGAACGCAGAACCGTCGCGTACCACGAAAGCGGCCACGCCGTGACCGCCGCACTGATCCCGGAGGTCGACTCCCCGCACTGCGTCACCATCATTCCTCGTGGACAAGCGCTGGGGACTACCTACTCCATTCCCGAGGAAGACCAGTATCTGTATTCGGAAGCCTGGTGCCGGGGGCAGATCGCCTGCCTGCTGGCCGGACAGGTCGCCGAACGCATCGGGGTCGGCGACACGTTCAACGGGGCCGGAGACGACATAAAGCGCGCCACGGTACTGGCGCGCCACATGGTCTGCGGCTGGGGGATGGGCGAACTGGGGCCCCTTGCCCTTGGCAACCCTGAAGGGGAGGTCTTCCTGGGCCGGGAGCTCACCCGGAAACGGGATTACAGCAACAGGACGGCCGTGAAGGTCGATGAGGAAATAAGGAAAATCATGGATGCCTGCCGGCAGCGTGCGGAAGCCATCCTTTCGAAACGGGAGGACGCCCTGCACCGGATGGCCGAGGCCCTCCTCGAGCATGAAACGCTGGACCGGAACCAGATGGAGAGGGTGATCGAAGGGAAACCGCTGGATTCGACCGTGAAGCGTGAAGTCATACCACGGCAGGACGCCGGGGATGAAACCGTAATTAAAGAGGAGGCACAGACCGACGATGCCGAAACGCCAGCTCACGCGCCGTTCAAAGAACCTCCTCTGGCCGCCCCGGGAGTCTGACCGTGCCTGACGAACTGGTCGTCGAAGGCGACGGGTTCCAGTGGGATTGCTCGAAACGCACGCGGATCATGGGGGTCCTGAACGTGACGCCGGATTCCTTCTATGACGGCGGTCGCTACTGGGACCCGTATACTGCGGTGCGACACGGCCAGCGATTGGCCGAGGAAGGCGCGGACATCATTGACGTCGGCGGCGAATCCACGCGGCCGGGCGCGGAGCCGGTCGAGCTGGAGGAGGAACTGCGCAGGGTCGTCCCCGTCATCGAACGGCTGAAGGACCGGACCGGGCAGCCGGTGTCCATCGATACCCGGAAAGCCGAAGTAGCCCGCAGGGCCATCTGCGCCGGGGCCCGGATGGTAAACGACGTCAGCGGGATGACGGCCGATCCTGAAATGGTCGGGACGATTGCCTCCGCCGGAGTACCCGTAGTGATTATGCACACGGCGGGCAACCCTTCGGACATGCAACGGAATCCCGGCTACCGGGATACCGTCGGCGAAGTCATCGATTGGCTGGGCGCGCGCATAGAACACGCCGTGGCGCACGGCATCCGAAGATCAAGGATCATTATCGATCCGGGCATTGGTTTCGGCAAACGCCTCAGCGACAATCTGCTCCTGATCCAGTCTCTGGCGTCCTTTCAAAAACTGAATTGTCCCATCCTGGTCGGTCCTTCGAGGAAGTCCTTCATCGGCAGCGTACTCGACGCGGAGAAAGTCGACCGGTTGGAGGGTACGGCGGCGGCGGTCGCGCTGAGCGTAGCCAACGGCGCCAGTATCATCCGGGTCCACGACGTCATGGAAATGCGACGAGTGGTCCGCATGGCCGACGCGATCTGCAGGGCGCGACAGGAATAAGGCGTTCCCCAAAACAGGTATCCATCTAACCACCATGATCATGAATATCGTTATCCTGGGTTCCGGAGGCGCCATTCCAACCCTGAAGCGAAACCTGCCCTCCGTCGCCGTACAGTGCGAAGGGCGCGTTTTCCTTTTCGACTGCGGCGAGGGTACCCAGACGCAGATGGTCCGTGCAAAGCTGCCCCTGAGCAAGATCGAGCGGATCTATATTTCCCACCTGCATGGCGACCATGTCATGGGCCTGCCCGGCCTGTTGATGACGATGGGACAGATACCTCGGGAACGGGCGCTCTACATCGATGGACCGCCGGGCATCTCTGACTTCGTGGAAGGCAACCGGCGATTCCTGGGCTACCAGTGCCCCTTTCCCGTTATCGTCACGGAGCACAGGGGCGGAACGGTATCGGAGGACGACACCATTTTCGTCGACGCCGTGCCCGCGGATCATAGTTGCTTTACACTGGCCTTCGCCTTGCAGGAAAAGGAGCGCCCCGGCCAGTTTCAGGTTGAAGAAGCGAGACGACTGGGCGTACCCCCCGGACCGTTCTATGGACGGCTGCAGGCGGGCGAAACCGTTAAACTGGGGGATGGACGTCTAATCGAGCCCGGACAGGTACTGGGTCCCACCCGGCGGGGACGGAAGATCGTGTATGCCACAGATACCCGGCCGTGCGACCAGGTAGTCTCGCTGGCCCTCGAGGCGGACGTGCTGATCCACGACGGCATGTTCAGCGACGACCTGCGGGCGCAGGCCCGCCAGAAGCACCACTCGACGGTCGTGCAGGCGGCCCGTATCGCCCGGCGAGCAAAAGTCGGCACCCTGGTGCTGACCCATATCAGTTCCCGCTACATGCAGGACGGACCGCTGGCCGCCGAGGCGCGCAAGATCTTCCCCGCCGCGCGGGTCGCGCGGGATCTCATGGAATTCAACGTGCCCATGTACAAGTGAGGCCGGCCCGACAGGCATAGTGAGGCCGGCCCGGCAGACTATGCAATACCGCCTGAGACGCTTCCGCCCGTTACCGGGGAACCGTGCCGCCGGGACTATGCGGGATGGGTCTATTCCGCGGGTCAGTCCGCGGCTTTCCGCGGGACGGCTTCCCAGGCCGCCAGTCCCCCGACAAGGTCCATCACGTCCGTGAAACCGTGCCGCTTCAGTATGCTGGCCGCCATGGCGGAACGATAGCCACCGGCGCACTGGACGACCACCGTGGTGTCGGTGGGGATCTCGACCAGGCGCTCCTCGAGGTGATTCAGGGGCACGTGCAGACTGTCCGGGATGGACTTGTCCCCGCGCTCCTGCCCGGAGCGGATATCGATCACCACGGGCGGGCATTCCATTTCCAGCCTGTCTCTCAGCGCCGCCGCGGTGATGCGCTCGGTCCGGCTCAACAGATCGGGACGTTCCTCCAGCGCGTGCATGCCGCCCTCGAGATATCCCGCGATGTGGTCGAATCCGATGCGGCCCAGCCGCAGGGCGGATTCCTCCTCGGCACCGGTTTCCGTGACCAGGACGATCGGTTTGTCCCGCCTGAGCAGCGTACCCGCCCAACTGGCGTACTGTCCCCCGAGCCCGATGTTGATGCTGCCCCCCAGGTGCGCGCCCTCGTAATCCGCGGCGTCGCGCGTGTCGAGCACCTGCGCGCCGTCTCCCGCCTTGCGCAGCACATCGTCCAGCGAAAGGGGATTCAGGCCCCTTTTCAGCAGATGGTCCAGCGTATCGTGTTCCTGTGCGTTAAACGCGGCGTCGTAAGTGAAGTACGACGGCGCCTCCGGCTGGTCTGTCGTGATCAGGCGGGTAAAGGTATCCCGGTCCATCGGCTGCAGGGCGTAGTTGTATTTCTTCTGATCGCCCATGGTGGAAACCGTATCCGTACTCAGGTTCTTCCCGCACAGCGAACCGGCGCCGTGGGCGGGATAGACGAGCGTATCGTCGACGGTAGCCGGAAGCAGCTTCCCGTGAAGGGATTCGTAAAGCAGGTTGGCGAGATCGGAAGCCTTCCATCCGAGCGCGGCTCTCAGATCCGGACGGCCCACGTCGCCGATGAACAGGGTGTCCCCGGTCAGCGCGGCGTAGGGCGCGGTCTCCCCGTCGGGATCGAAGACCAGGATGCAGACGGATTCGGGAGAATGTCCGGGCGTTTCCAGGAATTCGAGCCGGACCGTGCCGAGGTTCATGCTTTCGCCGTCCCTCATGGGCTCGAAGGCGTAGTCCGCCTCGGCCCGCGCGCCCAGGTGGATCTCGGCGCCCGTACGGTCCCTGAGTTCGAGGTGGCCAGCGGCGAAGTCCGCGTGGAAGTGGGTCAGGAAGACATGGCCGATTGTCATGTTCCGGGCTTCGGCCTCATCGATATACTGGCCGATGTCGCGCTGGGGATCCACGACCGCCGCGACGCCCGATGGTTCGTCCCCCAGAAAATAGGACGCGTGAGCCAGACATCCCAGATAGTATTGCTTAAGTATCATGTCCGCCTCCTGAATCCTCTCCCCGCCGCGGTTCGCCGTATGCCCTTGCTCCGTAGCCTTCGCACGCGTCCTACCGCCCGGGAATGGCCGATCCTGATTCGTCCCCTGCGATGTACATCGTGATGGAAGAGCTCATCACCTGGTCACCCCGCCACGTTCTGAATCCCGACGCGTTCGGCTCCAGCGCCGAGCCTTTCAGGTAGGGTTTCCATACCTGCGCACGCTGCCTGTGCCACAGAAACACGCCGGCCACATCCTCCACCAGGAGCCGTTCCGCTTCCCTGTACAGGGCAATGCGTCGATCAGGGTCCCTGACCTCGGCGTCGGCCGCGGTCATCAGGCCATCGAAGGCGGCGTTGTTCCAGTTGTGCCGGCCGTTGGACCGCCAGAGCCCGAGGAGGTTGCTCGGATCCACGAAATCGAACTCGTAGGGCACCAGGCCGAAGGTTAACGTATGGTTGTTCAGGCCGTCCATGAAGACCTTGTTCTCCACGTTGCGCACTTCGACCTCCATATTGAGGTTGCGATTCAGCATCGCCTGCAGTCCCTCGGCCGCGTCGCGGTGCATGGCAATCTCGTTGCGCAGCCACATGTCCAGTTCGGGGAGCCCGCGACCATCCGGATAACCGGCCTCCGCGAGCAGTTCCCGGGCGCGCGCCGGGTCGTACCCCTGGTCCTCGGCGTATATCCCGTCCGAATAGGCCGGAAAACCCGGGGGCAGCATGGCGTAGCCGGGTATGGCAAAGCCCCTGAGCGCGGAATTGCAAATCGCGGCCCGATCGATGGCGAGACTGATGGCCAGGCGTACTCTCCGGTCATTGAACGGTGGTTTCGTGACGTCGAAGAACAGGTAGTGGGTCCAGAAATTGGGCCAGGTATGCACCTGGTCGCTCAGGTTGTCGTCGGAAAGCAACCGGGCCAGCTCTGCCTGGTTCTCCACGTCGGTAATGTCGATTTCTCCGGCCTCATACGCCGGCAGCCGCGGGGGCGGCGTAGTCAGGTTAAACATCCTGTAGACCAGTTTTTCCAGGAAGGGTTTGTCGGCCCCGCGGTACATGGGATTGGCCTCGTAGATCATCCGTTCGCCCTTGGTCCATTCCGCCATGACGAACGGTCCCGAGGAAATACAGGTCTCCGGTCGGGTGGACCAGGTGTCACCGTGCTTCCTGACTGCGTGCTCGGGGGAAACCCAGGAATAGGTCAGCAGCAGGGGCATGTGGGGCGTGGGTTCCTCGGTGGCGACATGCAGCGTGAGGTCGTCAGAAGCCCACACGCCGAGCGAGTCCACGGGCACTTTCCGGGCGACGACGGCCTGCCAATTCCGGATCGGCTGGTAGTACCACCCGAAGTCGTAGGCGTTTTCGGGATCGGCGCCACGGCGCAGGGAAAAGACGTAGTCGTGAGCAGTCAGCGGACGGCCGTCGCTCCATTGCTGTCCCGGACGCAGATGGAAGGTCCACACCAGTCCGTCATCGGACATCTCCCACCGTTCCGCGGCGCCGCCCCGCAACACGAAATTCCGGTTCGTGCGCGTCAACGGCTCGGCGATGATGTATTTTCCTTCCGCACCCTTATAAACCGTGCGGAACCACTCGTTGTAGGGCCGGGATTCGGAGAATTTGTACAGGACCTGCTGACCGGGAGGCAGGGCGTCAGCGGGCAACGGCACCCCGATGGAATTGACGTAACGCGGTCCGTTGTCGGGGAGGAGGGGATCGATCAGGCCGTAAGCCGACCAGATAATCCCCGCGACGAGAAAGAAGCAAATCGAAGGACGTAGCATCGATATGCCGGTATGTTTTCGCATGATGCACCTGCCATGGATCGGAATTCCCTACTCGTTCATTCTCGGGTCGAGAGCGTCGCGGAGGCCGTCGCCGATGAGTGAAAATCCAAGCATGACCAGGGCGATCATGAAAACCGGGAAGAGGGCGAGATGCCAGTAGTAGATCACATTGGGCAGGTGGCTGCTGACCATCTGTCCCCAACTCGGAGTGGGCGGATTAATGCCCAGGCCGAGGAAACTCAGTCCCGCTTCTGCGAAGATGGCCTGGGGTATGCCCATGGCCAGGCCGACGATGATGGGGCTGAGTGCGTTCGGCAGCATGTGGCGCACTATGGTGTGCACGTTGGAAGCGCCCATGGACCGGGCGGCCCTGACGAAGTCGGACGCCCTAAGCGACAGGAACTGCGCGCGGACCAGGCGGCATACGCCCACCCAGCCGGTCACGCCGATGGCGAACAGCACGTTGCTCAAGCCGCTTCCCAGCCAGGCCATGATCAGGATGGCGAACAGCAGGCTGGGAAAGACCGACATGACGTCCACCAGGCGCATGACGATGAAATCGGCTTTGCCCCCCTTGAACCCGGCGATGGCCCCGAGCGGCACCCCGATCAGCAGGGAGATCATCTGCGCGACGAATCCCACGATGAGCGAGATCCGGGCGCCGTACACGATCCGGCTGAAGTAATCCCGGCCGATGCTGTCCGTACCCATGGGGTGGGTCCAGGACGGGAACTGCCACGCCGCGTCGAAATTGGCCTCGGAATAATGGTACGGCGAGACCCACGGCGCGAAGATGGCCATGAACGAGATGACGATGATGATGACCCCCGCCACGACGGACAGCTTGTTCTTCATGTAGCGTCGCAGGGCGTCGCGCCAAAGGCCGCCTGTGGATTGAGTGATTTCCGTCATAGTGCTGGTTTTCCGATTGCTAGTCTTTCGTTTTCTCCGTGGAGCGCCTTGCAGCGAGACGCTCGATGAGCAGTACGATCGCGCAGCCGGTGATGCCCAGGGCTACGGCCAGCAGGACTTCTTCCGATACCGAAGCGGGAAGGACGTTCTGCTGTATGAGGGGTTTAACCGCGCCCTGGCGGTCCGTGAACGTCTCCACCGTCTCCTTCCACGGCCAGATCTTCCGCAATGAACCGGCCATGAGGCCGATGAGGGCCGCAACGGTCAAGTCATGGTAGCGGCGCAACAGCCATCTGAGCACCCGCGCGAAAAAGATCAGTCCCAGGATTCCGCCGCACCCGAATATGATGATGGGCAGGAAATCCCGCTCGACCACGGCATGAAGCATGTACTCGTACTTCCCCATAATGACCAGGATGAACGAACCGGAGATGCCGGGCAGGATCATCGCGCAGATCGCGATGGTCCCGCTCAGGAACACGAACCATGCGGCCGTGGGGGTCTCGACGGGGACGGCGCCCACCAGTACGAAGGCTGCGGCCGCCGCCAGCAGCACCGCGAGTGCTTCCGTCGCGGTCCACGTGGTCACCTTCCTGCGCACGGTGAAGATCGAAGCGAGCACCAGTCCGAAGAAAAACGCCCACACGTAGACGGGATGATGCGCGAGTGCCCACGCGAAAAATCGGGCCAGGCTGAATATGGCCACCATGATACCGGTGACGAGGGCGATCACGAACCGGTATGGGAATCTGTCGAGGGCCTCCGTGAACCGAAAGGAAACAAGCGAACGAAGGAACCTTGCGTTGACCGCGTGCACGGCGTCGAGCAGCTCTTCGTACACCCCCAGGATGAAGGCCATCGTTCCCCCGGACACTCCGGGGACGACATCGGCGACGCCCATGCAGAATCCTCGGGCGGTGATGCCCAAGTAGTCCTTGAACGTCCGTCTCGAACGCGATGAACCTTTTTCCATCACTTGCTCCCGCGTGTGTAGCGGACCCTGGGATCCACGAGGGCATAGAGGATGTCCGTAATCAGATAGACGATACCGATCAGCACCGCGACGAGCAGCGTCAGCGCCATGATCATGGGATAGTCCCGTTCGAAGATGCTGGTGACGAAGAACTGTCCGAGGCCCGGTATGCGGAAAATGCCTTCGACGAACAGCGACCCGGTCATTACGCCGGGCAGCATCGGACCCATGATGGTCAGCAGCGGGATCAGGGAGTTTTTCAGCACGTGTATAAACAGGACGCTACGCTCTTTAAGGCCCTTGGCGCGCGCCGTGCGCACGTAATCCATCCGCAGGTTCTCGAGCACGCTCGAACGGGTATAACGGGCGATGATGGCCATGGGACCCAGGGCATAGACGATTACAGGCATGATCCAGGTCTCGGGTCCGCCCCATCCGCCCGTGGGCAGGATCCTCCAGATGGTCGCGAAGATGACGATGAACAATATGGAAATGGCGAAACTGGGCACAGTGATCCCAAGCGTCGCGAGCATAGTGGTCCCATAGTCCATCCAGGTGTTCTGTCGTATCGCGGAAAGGATGCCCAGGAGGATGCCGAAGGAGAAGGCCACGGCGAGGCCCATGCCGCCCAGTTGCATGCTGATGGGCCAGGTCCGCGCGATCAGGTCCGTCACCGTCTCGCCCGGACTTTGAAAGGGGATGCCGAAATCGAATTGCAGCGCGTTCCACATGTACCGCCCGTACTGCTCGTACAGGGGCCGGTCCAGGCCGTACTTGCGCAGTATATTCGCCTTGGCCTCGGCCGACAGAGGCATCTTCTCCTCGTCGAACGGGCCGCCCGGAACCGCATGCATCAGACTGAAGGTGATGATCGTGACCAGAAACAGCACGCCGATCAAGCCCGCGATGCGGTATATGATGTATCGTATCATAGGATCAGGTTTTCTAATGCGCCGCGGCGGTGATAGCGGGGCGACTCCGCCGGTTCGTGAAACGGGCGGGGTTACCGGCGGTCCAGCTTCAATAGTGCAAGCGGACGCGACGGGGTGTCAAGGGTTATTTGCCGGGTCCGGACCGCGCCCCGACGCCGATCCGGCCAGGGAATCCACATGCCCTGGCGAGGTGCCAAAGGGTCCGGGTTCCACCCACGATTCCGCGGTCATCTACCCTTGACACCCTCCGGGGCGTTTCACACATTAACCGACGAAATTCCACTTTACGGAATGGCGTGTACAAGGAGGACGCGAGCGTGCGGATTGTAGAAGTTTCCGCGCTGGTTCTGCGGCTGCCGGTAGTGACGGAGTCCTGTGACGGAACGCAGGATACCTGCCTGGTCAAAATCGAAACGGACGCGGGCATTACGGGTTGGGGAGAAGTCGATTCGTGTCCCACCGTGGTTAAGGCCATCATCGACGCGCCGCTGTCGCACCAGATCTGCAATGGCCTGGCCAACGCGCTGGCCGGTGCGGATCCCCTGGACATCGACGCGTGCACGTCACGGATGATGGAATCGGCCAATTACTACGGCCGGGTCGGTGTGGGCCGGCACGCCATGGCGGGGGTAAACCTGGCACTCTGGGACATCGCGGGCAAGGCCGGCGGACGGCCCGTCTACCAACTCCTGGGTGGCGCGCACAGGCTGAAGTTCCGGGCCTATGCTTCCGTCCTGTTTGGAGACACGCCTGCCACGACCCGGACAATCGGGCAGAAGTACGCCGACCAGGGATTCACGGCAGTCAAGTTCGGCTGGGGACCCATGGGCCAGGACGAAACGCAGGACGTCGCACTGGTGCGGGAGGCGCGCCGGGGCACGGGTGACGAGGTGGACGTACTCATCGACGCGGGGCAGGTCTGGGATTCGGAAACCGCGCTGATCCGGTCCCGCCAGTTTGCCGAATACCGACCCTTCTGGATCGAAGAGCCGCTGCACCCCGACGACATCGATGGGTATGCCTCACTGACCGCGGAGAGTCCGGTTCCCATCGCCACAGGAGAAGCGGAATCCCGTCTCGAGGACTTTGAACGCCTGGTCACCAGGGGCGGGCTCGACTGGATTCAACCGGATCCGGGCCGCTGCGGCATTACGACCATGGCCGCGGCCGGCCGGACCGCCCACCGGCACGGCCGCAAGGTCGTTAATCACAGTTACAAGAGCGGCATTACCATGGCGGCGTCGCTCCATGCCCTGGCCTCCCTGCCCAACGCGTCCGTCTTCGAATTCTGCATGTCGGATTCGCCGCTGAGACATGAACTGACGCATGAACGTTTTACAATTGATGAAGACGGTTTCGTGGCGGTGCCGGAAGGACCCGGACTCGGCGTCACGGTGAACGAGGAAACCGTAAACCAGTACCGCGTAGCGTAGTCTTATCTCAAAGGAGTTGCAACGATGGCCGCCCCCTCACCAGTCATGCATGCCGCACTCAACCGGATAAATATCGACGAGATCAAGGAACAGATAGGACCGCCGCCTGCATCCTGCGCGGTCGTTGCAGCAGACCACGTGACGGCGGCGTTCATCTGGCAGGAATCGGGCACGATCAACGACAACCACTGCCACGATTACGACGAATGGTGGCTCGTACTGGAAGGCGAGATCGACTGGGTGATCGAAGGCCGGAATGAACCGGTCCACGCAAAAGCGGGAGATTTCATCTACGTGCCCGCCCTGACCTTCCATCACATATTCCCGGTGGGCGGCAAGCCTTCGATCCGACTGGGGGTCGCCCTGACGGGACACGGCCACCTCCACGAGCGGCCGGAGCGCAAGGTAAAGGTCACGTTGGAGTAGTATCACAACGGGTAGCGCCACAACGGAGTGAATGCATGTCTACGAGAAATGAAAACCTCGCATCCATGAAGGAAGGCGGTGTGGTCGCGGTGCTCAGGGCAAGCAGTCCCGACGCGCTGGTCCACGTCGCCCAGGCTATCGGGAGGGGCGGGGTCGGGGCCGTCGAGATCACCATGACGACGCCCGGCGCCCTGGGCGTCATCGAAGAATGTGCGAGCAGGCTCGGGGGCGAACTGCTCCTTGGCGCAGGTTCCGTGCTGGACCCGGAGACGGCCCGCGCCGCCATACTGGCCGGCGCCGAATACATCGTGACACCAACGTTGAACCCGGACGTCATCACCCTCTGCCGCCGGTACGACAAGGTCGTCATCCCGGGCGCGTTGACGCCGACGGAAATACTGACGGCCTGGGAATGCGGCGCGGACATCGTGAAGGTGTTTCCTGCCACCGTGGTCGGACCTCGGTATTTCAGGGACGTGAAAGCGCCGCTTCCGCAGGTCGATCTCATGCCGACGGGTGGGGTAAACCTGGATAACGCCGGAGATTTCATCCGGGCCGGGGCCTGCGCCGTCGCCGTGGGCAGCAACCTGGTCGATAAGGCCGCCGTGGCCGCGGGCGAATGGCATGTGCTCACAGATACGGCCCGGGATTATGTGGATGCGGTCAGAAACGCCCGTCAGGATGGTGGTGGATGATTCGGAAGGCCGTGGTTCCCGTTGCGGGCCTGGGCACGCGGATGCTGCCCCTCACACGGTCAGTTCCCAAGGAAATGCTGCCCCTGGGCCGAAAACCGGCGATACACCGCGTGGTCGATGAACTGGCGGCGGCGGGAATCGAACATATCCTGTTCGTGACGTCCAGCCGAAAAACGGCGATCGAAGAGTACTTCGTGTCCGGCGGTCGGGAGGGTGGCCCGCCCCCGCTCGACTACGCTTTCGCCCGTCAGGATGTCCCGGCCGGAAACGGCGACGCCGTGCGGCTGGGCAAGGCCTTTGCGGGATCTGAACCCTTCGTCGTGGCCTGGGGCGACGCCGTGATCCGGTCGGCGACGGAAGGCAGCGTCGTGCGGCGCATGATGGAAACCCACGCGAGAGCGCACGCCGCGTGCACCATTGCGGTGGAGTATGTACCCGAGGACAAGGTGTCGCGATACGGCATCGTAAAGCCCAGGTACGAATCCGACACGGCCTTCCCCATCGACGATATCGTGGAGAAACCGGCGGCGGAAACCGCGCCCAGCCGCTACGCTGTTTCAGCCCGGTACATATGTGGCGCCGGGATCTTTACCGCGCTGGAGGAGACTCCCAGGGGAAGGAAAGGCGAGTTGTGGCTCGCCGACGCCATCCGCAGCTTGCTCCGTGAGGGCGGTCCGGTCTGGTGTGTGCCCCTGGACACTGACAGCAGGCGCTACGACATTGGCACACCCCTGACCTACTGGGAAGCCTTTGCCGATTACGCCCTGGAGGACGAGGCGGACGGAACCTCCTTTCGTGAACTCCTGCAAGGGCGGTTGAACGATTCATAACGAGCGAGTGGCAACGCGCATGGAGCATGCGTATCGGGGCACACACCTGCTTGACAACACGCATCGGGCGTGCGTTCAGCGTGAATAGCGCGCACGCATTGGAGTCCAATTGAACGGTACCGTAACCGCTTCCGCGCCCGGCCGGGTCGGCATCGTGGGCAATCCGACCGACATGTACGGCGGCAGCGTGATCTCGTGCTCGACGAAGGAAAGGGCGCGGGTCGATATACAGCCGGCGGACCGCCTGATTCTGGATGCCGGCGCCGAACAGCGGGTCATCTCGACGCCGGACGACCTGGTCACAAGGGAAGACATCTTCGATATCGCCCGGGTCGCGCTTTCCGGATCCGAATCGACGGACCTGCGCGTCAGGATCTCCTGGACGACCGATATTCCTTTCCGTGCCGGACTGTCGGGGTCTACCGCGCTGCTCGTATCCATGGTAGCCGGCCTGCTCGCCTTCCGCGGCACCCGCCTCAGTCCCTATCACCAGGCGGAACTCGTCCGCAGAATCGAGTACCGGAACCTGACATTCTGCGGGTACCAGGATGCCTACATGTGTACCTTCGGCGGGCTGCATTACATGGACTTCAGGGGGAAGGAATTCCACCTGGAATACGGGACCGATCCTTTCGCCACCATGGAACTGATCGAAATGTCCGCAGCCCTGCCGGCCGTCGTGATCATCACAGGAGGGCAGCGCGTCTCCGGAGGCGTGCATACGCCCTTGCGGGAACGCTGGCTCGCCGGGGAGACAGAAGTGGTCGAGGCATACGAGGCCATCGCCGGCCTGGCCCGGGAAGGCAAGAAAGCAGTACTTGAAGACCGGCTCGACAAGCTGGGAAAGCTGATGAACGAGAACCAGACACTGACGCAGTCGCTCGGCGGATCCAATCTGGAGGACGACAGGTTCATCGAACTGGCCCGGCAGGCAGGCGCGTCCGGCGCCAAGCTCGCGGGCAGCAGCGGCGCTATCGTCGTGCTTCACGAGTCACCCGGAGATCTAGTAAAAGTAATGATGGACGCCGGTGCAGTGGGCATGCTGGAACCCGCACCGGGACCGGGGCTCCGTATCGAGCAGGAAGAATCATGAGCGGGAAGAGCCATGAGCAGGAATGAATTATAGAAGAACTATATTGGTTGTAAGGGAGACGCCGTGAACATCACGCTCGACTACGACAGGTCCGGACTCGAAGTGCGTGTCCCGGACGAGAACCTCGTCGCGGTCCTGAACATGCGGGAGACGCCGCCGCTGGATGACCCCGTTGCCGCGACTGGAGATGCGCTTTGCCAGCCCGTGGCCAGCCCACCGCTCGAGGAGATCGTCCGGGGCCGCCGGAACGCCTGCGTGGTTGTCTCCGACATCACGCGTCCCGTGCCCCACGACATTATCCTGCCGCCGCTGCTGGAGTGCCTGGAACGGTGCGAACTGCCGCCGGAGAATATCACCATCCTGGTCGCCACCGGGCTGCACGCTCCGATGGACGACGCGCAGCTTCGCGAGACCCTGACCGACGACGTGGTCGAGCGCTATCCCATCGTCAACCACATCGCACGCAACGGAAATGAACAGGCCGATCTGGGGACCACGAGCACCGGTATCCCCATCCACGTGGACCGCAGATATGTCGAAAGCGACCTCAAGGTGCTGACCGGGTTGATCGAGCCGCACTTCATGGCCGGGTATTCGGGTGGACGCAAGCTCGTCGCGCCCGGACTCGTGGGCGTCGAAACGATCGAGCACCTCCACGGACCTGGGATACTGGAACACCCCCGCGCCACGACGGGCGTCCTCGACGGCAACCCGCTTCACGAAGCCTCGCTTGAAATCGCCCGTAAGGCCTGGGTCGATTTCATTCTCAACGTCGCCATGGACGAGGACCGCCGTGTCACCGGGGTGTTTGCCGGCGAACTCGACCGTGCGCACCGGTTCGGGGTCGACCACGTGAACGGCATGGTGGTGGCCACCGTCGAGGAACCGGTGGACATCGTCGTGACCTCAGCTGCAGGCTATCCCCTGGACACGACCTTCTACCAGGCCGTGAAGGGCATGGTCGGCGTGCTGGACATCCTGAAGGAGGGCGGATCCATCGTCATCGCCGCCGGATGCGCCGACGGGATCGGCAGCGCGGAGTTCGAAGGGTTGCTTCGGAAGACGACGGACATCCACGCATTTGTCGAATGGATCCAGCAACCGGGCGTATTCACCATCGACCAGTGGGAGATCGAGGAACTGGTCAAGGCGTTGAAGAAGGGCCGGGTATATCTTTACACGGATGGATTGAGTGACGAGGACGTGCGCGCATGCCTGGTCGAGCCGGTTCCTTCCGTCGAGGCGGGCATCGCACGCGCCGTGGATCGCCACGGCCCCAGCGCAACCATCGCCGTAGTCCCGAGAGGTCCCTACGTCATTCCCCGGGTTGTTCCCGGGCAGGACGCCGCCGGTTAGCGCATGGCTTAACAACGAGCTTTCCATGACCTCCAACAAGTACGTCCACCATACGCCCTGCATACACCCATCCGCCTTCGTTGCGGAAAGCGCCGATCTGATCGGTGCGGTCCACATCGGCAAGGACGCAAGCGTCTGGTACCAGGTGGTGATCCGGGCGGATGACGAACCCGTGACCATCGGCGGCGGGACCAACGTACAGGACGGTAGCGTTCTCCACATCGACACGGGCATGCCCACCGTACTTGGAGAGGGCGTAACCGTGGGGCACCGGGCGATTGTCCACGGCGCGGTAGTGGAAGATCACGTATTGGTCTCCATGGGCGCCGTGATCCTCAGTGGCGCGCACATCGGCCAGAACAGCATCATCGGCGCCGGCGCACTGGTGCTCGAAAACATGGAAGTGCCTCCGGGATCCCTTGTCGTGGGCGTTCCCGGACGCGTGGTTCGGTCCGTAACGGACGAGCAGATCGAACGCATTCACCGCACCGCGGAGGGGTATGTAACACGTCGTGGAATCTACCTCGAACGGCGCGCTCACGGTACCTCTTGACCTCGTAATTTTGGGCGCTCCGGCTACCGTGCTTGGCTTCAAAATTCGCTTGACTTTCGCGGTCTCGACCTGTAGTTTCCGGTGCTCTGTTATGCAGGTCATGAGCGCCTGTAGCTCAATTGGATAGAGCACCTGACTACGGATCAGGAGGTTGGGGGTTCGACTCCCTCCGGGCGTATATTACGCGGGACGCGGCGCCATGAGAAGCAACGGCGGAGAACACGAGGGATGGCTTCGGCTGGCCCTTGAAGAAGCCAGGTCGGCCGGCGCTGCCGGCGATGTGCCTGTCGGAGCCGTGATCGTACACGACGGCGTTGTGATCGGACGGGGTCAGAATCGCGTGGAACGTCTGCGTGATCCCACCGCCCATGCCGAAATGCTCGCGATCCGCGACGCCAGCGCCGCACTGGGTTACGAGCGGCTTGCCGGTGCCGCACTCTACGTTACGCTTGAACCCTGCGCCATGTGCGCGGGCGCGATCGTGCTGGCCCGCTTGCAGCGCCTTGTGTACGGTGCCGCCGATCCCAAGACCGGAGCATGTGGTTCACTGCGCGATATCGTGCGGGACACCCGGTTGAATCACCAGGTGGAAGTTGCGGGAGGTGTTCTGGCAGAGACCTGTTCAGGCCTGCTGAAGGACTTCTTCAGATCGAAACGCAGAACGGGAGATACGGCTGTCGAACCGAGGTTGCCGGAGAGGTGCGAGAGTGGTTGAATCGGACGGTCTCGAAAACCGTTGTGCCTCAGGGCACCGTGGGTTCGAATCCCACCCTCTCCGCCAGACTTTCCATCTAAGCCACTCATTTAATTTGACTTATACTTTTGATACATGACAATTGCTCCGGATTCATTTCCGCAATTGTTCAGCATTTCGAATCCTAACCCTGCTTCATTCTCATCCATCCGCGTCATACCACACACACGTATCTCACCGCCCGGTTCGCGCGAAAGCAACGAGCGACGCTTCTTCCCCTGAACCCGTTGCGATGACGACGAACTGCCGACCCGACCGGGTACGGTACGTCATCGGGTTCCCGTTTGCAGGATACGTCGTCCCGCCGCGCCAGATCTCGGCGCCGGTCGTCTTGTCGAAGGCGTACAGGTACGGATCGCCGCCGCCGAGGAATACGACGCCGCCCCGGGTCACCATCGGCCCGGAGTTCCCGATCGTGCCCATCCGCTCCGGCAGGTCGACACCGCTAAGCAACGGATGCTCGCGGATCTCCTCGCTACCTTCCCCGAACGGCACCCGCCACGCAATCTCTCCCGCGTGAAGGTCAATCGCCACCAGGTGCGCGTAGGGTGGTTTGGTGAGCGGGATCGGGCCGAGTGGCCTCTCTGGGGCCTCCGCGGCACCTGGGCCGCCGACCTCCCTGTACATGACGAGCGTCGCGCCAAAGGGACAGTTGTTGCTGTATTCCACGTCGACGCGCGGGTCGTCGCCCGTATTCTCGCAGAGCTGGTTCGTGTCGGCCTCCTCCGAAGTCCGCACGTACAGTATTCCGGTCTCGGGGTCGAAGGCCGCCCCGCCCCAGTTCGCTCCGCCGCTCGCGCCCGGGCGCTGGAGCGTCCCCCGGAGACTCGGCGGGGTGAATAGAGGACCCATCCGAAACTGCTTCATCTCTGCCACCGCGAGCGCATGGATCTCCGGTGTCAGGTCGTTCGCGTCGTCGAGCGACACCCCCTGCCTGCCGAATGGCGGCGGTTTGGTCGGGAACGGCTGCGTCGGATACAGCACCTCGCCAGGCACGTCCGTGGTCGTGTCCACGGCACGCTCCTCGATCGGCCATACCGGCTCACCTGTGACCCGGTCGAGCACGAATGTGAAGCCGTTTTTAGCTACTTGGGCCACCGCGTCGATTTCGCGGCCGCCCACCGTGATCGTCACCAGGTTCGGCGCCGCGGCCAAGTCGTAGTCCCACACGCCGTGGTGCACGGTCTGGAAGTGCCACCGCCGTTCGCCTGTGCGTGCGTCGAGACACACGAGGGACTCGGCGAAAAGATTCGCCCCCGGGCGTCGGCCTCCCCAGTAGTCGCTGCTTGGCGTGCTCGTCGGCGCATAGAGGAGTCCCCGCTCGGCGTCGAGCGACATCAGTCCCCACACGTTGGCGTGACCGCTATAACGCCAGGACTCGTCCTCCCAGGTCTCTGCACCGAAGTCGTCGCCTGATTGCGGGACAGTGAAGAATACCCAACGACGCTCGCCCGTTCGTACGTCGAAGGCCTGCACGGTTCCGGGCGGGTCAAACTTTCGCTGCACCCCGTCGGGCACCCGGCTCCCCACGATGACCAGATCTTCGAACACCACCGGAGGCGAGGTCTGGTCAAACTCATATCGGCTCACCTCGCGGCCATGTCCCCTGGTCAACAGCACGCTCCCGTTCTCGCCAAAGTCCCTGACCAGTTTTCCGGTCACAGCGTTGATCGAATACAGCCGATCGCGGCTGTTGAGGAATACACGGACAGCGCCTTCGTCTTTCCAGATAGCGATGCCCCGGTGCTTGAATCCGGTCGGCCCCGCACCTTCCTGCCCACCCTCGTACGCCCTGGGATCGAAAGCCCAGAGCACTACGCCAGTTTCGGCGTCAAGCGCAACGACGCGCGTGTACATGGTCGTCAGGTAGAGGACGTCACCCATCATGACGGGCGTTGCCTGGAAAGGCCCCGGTCGCGTGCCGTATTCCTGGAGGGGCGTCTCGTTTGGCTTCCACTCCCAGACGATCTCCAGATCACCGGCGTTGGCCGCCGTTATTTCTGCCGCCGCCGAGTACTTGGTGTGCTCCTGGTCGGACCCGACAAAGGGCCACTCGGCCATGACTGTCGGTTCCTGGGCGACCGAATTCCCTGTGTTCGCGAGGGAAAATGATATCAATAACGCTGTTGCAAGAATTCGTTTCATTATATCGGCAGTTCTTGAAAACCGCTTTGACTTCAGGAATCGCAGGTACGTATCCCGACATGGGACGCCAGGTGAAGAACCCGAGCAAGACGCGCGCGGTTCGAGATTTGGTCATGGTATATAGTTATTAAACACAATCAAGATGAATTCGGGGGGTTTTCTTGCTGTATAGCGCTTTTTAAACAAACGAGGCGATTACAACCCGACTGGTGAATTTCTATTGTTTCTGCAGGTTGGAAATGTTAAGTTACCTGACCTGAAACGACGATGAGGTGTCGATGCAATGTGGTAGCAACTGTTTTGGTTTTTAAACTCGTGCGACAGTCAAAAACCCTGTCAACATTGGCCAGGGGAACGAATTGTTGTGGGCATATTGGCGGTATTCGAGTATGCGACAATACCTGGGAGAGGTGCGAGAGCGGTCGAATCGGCACGCCTGGAGAGCGTGTGTTCACCATGTGGACCGTGGGTTCGAATCCCACCCTCTCCGTTGAAATCCGGGAAACCGGAATTGGAACGAAGGGGGAGTCGGATCTGGCCAGTCCTTGCCGGCCATTTGGTACCGTGCCTCGTTCCACGAAATTTGGGGCAGTAGCTCAGTTGGGAGAGCGCCAGAATCGCAATCTGGAGGTCGGCGGTTCGATTCCGCTCTGCTCCACTCGAGACGACGTGGCCGGCGTGATCATCAGACGGCCGTCCATGTCGTCCCGTAATACAGGCTTGGTACGAATACGGTCGTGCTAGACGGGGAGTTAGCGGTGCCCTGTAACCCGCAATCCGCTACAGCGGGGTCGAATTCCCATCCCAAGGATCGCACTTGCGTCGCCGGTATGCGTTACAGCCGGTATTGAAAGTCAGGTCCTGCGCAACGTGACAACGCCCAACTCCGTCAGGACCGGAAGGTAGCAGCGGTAAGCGACTGAATCGTGTGCCGCGGGAGCGCCTGGCCGGAGCCGGCGGTACGGATGCCCCGATACGAGGAGATTCGAGGGTGGGTGCACGACCGCTTAACTGTTTCCTCTTGATTTCGCCTGCCTTTCGTCCCGCTTAACCCAGGCATGGAGGTTTGGGCATTGGCCTACGAAGTCACGGCCCGAAAGTGGCGTCCCCAGGCATTCGACGGCGTAATCGGCCAGGACCACGTCACCACCACGCTGAAAAACGCCATACAGGCCGGCCAGATCGCCCATGCTTATCTGTTCGCCGGACCGCGCGGCGTGGGAAAGACGACCACGGCCCGCATCCTGGCCAAGGCCCTGAACTGCGTCGATGGCCCCACCGTGACGCCCTGCAACGCCTGCACGTTCTGCCATGAGATCTCGGAAGGACGCAGCGTCGACGTGCTGGAAATCGACGGCGCGTCCAACAACCGGGTCGAGCAGGTTCGCTCGCACCTGCTCGAGAGCGTCAAGTACACGCCCAGCCAGGGCAAGCACAAGATCTACATCATCGATGAAGTGCACATGCTCACCAAGGAGGCCTTCAACGCGTTGTTGAAGACGCTGGAAGAGCCGCCGGCCCACGTTTACTTCATCTTCGCGACGACCGATCCCCGGAAAGTGCTCCCCACCGTGCTTTCCCGATGCCAGCGATTCGACTTCCGGCGCATATCGGGGCCCACCATCGTGGAACACCTTGCCATGATCAGCGACAAGAGCGGGTACGGCGTGCAGCGCGAGGCCCTGGCCCTGATCGCGCGGAGGGTGGACGGCAGCATGCGGGACGCCGAAAGCCTGCTGGACCAGGTCGTCGCCTTCGGCGGCTCCGGGTTGACCGCCAGCGAGGCGGCGGAGGTCCTGGGCATCGTGGATCAGGACGTCTATTTCGAGTTGCTGGACACCGTGGCGGATCAGGACGTCCCGAAGGGGCTGGACCTGGTCGACCGGATCTTCCGCCAGGGCCACGACCTCGAAGAGATCATCCTGGGGATCCTGGAACACCTGCGCAACCTGCTCGTAGTCAAGGCGGCGCCGGAGGTGGAAGCGCTTATCGGCGATGCCGCGCTGGAGCTCGGCCGCTACAGGGAACAGGTCGAACGATTCGATACGGAAGACCTGCTCAGGCTATCGCAACTGGCTACGCAAATGGAGGAGGCCGTCAAGCAAAGCGCGCTGCCCAGGGTGCAACTCGAGACGGGTATCGTCCGCATGATACGCATGTCGCGATCCGTGCAACTGACGGACGTTATGACTCGGCTGTCCGAAATGGCCCGGCGCGTGGGATCCCAGGAGGATGACGTCGATGCGTCCGAAGTAGCGCGTCCCGTAGGAACAAGCCCGCCCGCCATATCGCGGGATTCGTCCCCGGAAGATGATCCGCCGGCCTCACGGGACGCTACTGATTCAGCGACTTCGTCCGGCAAGACGGCCACAGCCCCGTCTTCCCGGTCTGCCGAAACCCCGTCTTCCCGGACTGCGGATCCACCGCGTGACACAGCGCCGGAAACGTCTGTTCAGGAGGTTCGCGGCCCGGCTGCATCCGCGGGATCATCGACGTCCACCACGACTGCGCCGATACTGGAACTGCGGACGGTCCAAGACCGTTGGTCCGCGGTCGTGGAAGAGGTCACCAGGCAACGAAGCGTCCTGGGGGGCCAGTTGAAGGAAGCCGAGCTTACGGGTTGGTCGCCGGCAGATCACTCCGGGTCGGGAGGACCCGCCACGATTACGCTCAGGTTCGGGCCCGGGCAGGACTTTCATAAGCAACGGACGGAAAAACGCGAAAACGCAGCGCTGATACAGTCGGTATGCTCCGATATCCTGGGGGTCCGGGTACGGATCGTATGCGAGATCGACGAAATCGACGCGGCGAAGGATACCGGGTCGGGAACGGATGCCGGCCTGGGAACGGACGAAGTCGAGCCGGGAACGGACCACATCAAAAACACGGCGGATGACGCCGGACCGGTCATGGACCCGCATTCCGGCATTGATGAAGATCCTTTCGGGGAACAACGGGAAAACGCGGCGACAGGCAAAACCGTCAGGCAGGCGGCAGATGCCCGCGCTGGCGCCGCGAAAGATCCGGCCGTCATGAAGATCGTCCAGGCTTTCGACGGCCAGATTATAACGGACTGAAACCCGTCAGGGGCAACCGGGCGTGTAAAGGAAAGGATGAGGTTATGGCAAAAGGCATGTCGGGCATGATGAAGCGCGTTCAGAGAATGCAGAAGAAGATGATGCAGCTTCAAGAAGAAATCGCCGGGCGCCGGGTCGAAGGCACGGCCGGCGGCGGCATGGTCACCGCGGTGGTCGACGGCAAGCTGAACGTCGTTGAGCTCAGGATCGATCCGGCCGTGGTGGACGCCGATGACGTGGGGATGCTTGAGGATCTCGTACTGGCTGCCGTCAGCCAGGGTCAGCAGAAGGCGCAGGAAATGATGGATCAGGAGATGGGCCAGATCACCGGCGGACTCAACTTACCCGGCCTGGGTCAGTAACGCCCCGTCACGCGGCGTACCACTGAACCCGGCACAACGCATCAGGAATCGAAAGCATGGCGCGCAAGTACAGTTCCGAGGCCCTGGCCATCCTGGTGGACGAACTGAGCCGCCTGCCCAACATCGGCAGGGTGACGGCCCAGCGGCTGGCCTTCCATATTCTGAAGGGACCGGCCGAACGCGCCTTCTCGTTGTCCGACGCCATTCGGGCGGTAAAGGAAAGGGTCCGGTACTGCGACGTGTGCTGGAACATCACCGAGTCCGAGACCTGCGAGATCTGTCACGACGCCCGGCGAAAACCGGAGACCATCTGCGTCGTGGAAGAACCACGGGACGTAATTACGCTCGAAAGCACCGGTGAGTACCGCGGCCTGTACCACGTGCTCCACGGCGCGCTTTCGCCTCTCGACAACATCACCCCGGATGACATACGCGCCCGGGAGCTCATGCAGCGTATGGGCGAATCGGTGGAGGAGGTTATCATCGCGACCAATCCCAATATCGAGGGAGAGGCCACCGCGCTCTACCTGAGCCGCCTGATCAAACCGCTGGGCGTACGGGTTACCCGCCTCGCCCGCGGTCTTCCCATGGGAGGCGATCTGGAATACGCCGACGAAGTGACCCTGGCCCGCGCCCTGGAAGGCCGTACAGAGTTGTAACACGGAACAGTATCGCGATCGCCGGACCGATCCGCCGATCCTCATACCGCCATGAATCTGCCAAACAAACTGACCATATTCCGGATCATCCTGAGTCCCATCTTCATGGTCTTCTTCCTGGTGGATACATTGTATACGCGGTATATCGCCCTGGTGATCTTCATGATCGCTTCGCTGACGGACCTGTACGACGGCTACCTGGCGCGGAAGACCGGCGTGATCACCAGTTTCGGCAAGTTCATGGACCCCCTGGCGGACAAGATCCTCACGTCCACCGCCCTGATCTGCTTCGCGTCCCTCGGATACATCTACACCTGGATGGTCCTGGTCATCATCGGGAGAGACTTCATCGTGACCGGCCTGCGATGCATCGCGGCGTACCGGGGGCAGCTCATCCTGCCGACCCAGGTCGCCAAGTGGAAGACCGCTTCGCAGATGGTGGTCATCGTGATCATCCTGCTCTACATCAACGTCCAGACGACCATGGTCGCCTTCGGACAGTGGAACGGGGAGTTCGACGATATCGCCTGGTGGGTCCTCAACGGCATGGTTTTCGTCTCCATGTCGCTCACGGTCAGTTCCGGCCTCGATTACGTCGTCAAGAACCGGTCGATCTTCACCAGTCTGCTGAGGTAGGAATGGGCGCATTGATCATCCTGCTGTCGACCGGATGTTACGCCGGCTACACGCCGCGCGCGCCCGGCACGGCGGGGAGCGTGCTGGGAGTCGGACTGGTCTGGATACTTGCCGGACCGCTCGGGCTGACCCTCCCGTACTACCTGCTGGCCACCGCGGTCCTGTTCGTCCTCGGCGTCTGGGTATCGAGCCACGCGGAACCCCGGTTCGGCCACGACGGGCCCGAGATCGTAATCGACGAAATCGTGGGCGTCCTGATCGTCTTCGCCGGCATGCCGATCGATCTTTGGACGGTGGTTGCGGGCTTCGTCCTGTTTCGTGTCCTGGACATATGGAAACCATTCCCCTGCGACCGGATGCAGCGCCTCCCCGCCGGGCTTGGGGTCATGATGGACGACGCCGTGGCCGCGGTCTACGCCCATCTCCTGTTATTGCTCATTGGATGGCTCGTTATATGAAATCCGCCGCGATCATCACGATCGGCGACGAACTGCTCTACGGTTCCGTGGTCGACACCAACGCCGCCTACATCGGCCAGCGCCTGACGGAAACCGGTATCGAACCGGTCTTTTCCATAACCGTGGGCGACGAGGGTTCCCGCATCGGCGGGGCCCTGGAAGTCGCGTGCCGGCAGGCGGACGCCGTGCTCGTAACGGGCGGCCTGGGGCCGACCCACGACGATGTGACCAAGACCGTAATCGCCGAAGCAATCGGTCAGGACCTGGTGTTTCATCCCGATATACTCGAAACCGTGGAAAGCATGTTCACCCGGCGGGGCATGGCCATGCCGGAATCGAACCGCATCCAGGCCTACATGCCAAGGCACGCCGAGGTGCTCGACAATCCCGTCGGCACGGCACCCGGCTTTCTTGCGCACCATCACGGGACCGCTGTCTTCGTCATGCCGGGCGTTCCCCGCGAGATGAAGCAGATGCTGAACGAACAGGTGCTGCCGCGGTTGAGGGACAAAGGCGCTGGCAGGGTCATCCTGCACCGGTGGATCCGAACGACCGGAATCGGCGAATCGAGCCTTACCCAGATCATCGGCGATGTCATCGATGAGGCCAAGGACGTAAAGATAGCTTCCCTGCCCCAGGAGACCGGCGTCAACTTCCGTCTCACGGCCGAGGGCCGCACCGGGGACGAAGCCAGGCGGCGTATCGAAGCCGTCGAAACCCGGATGGTCTCCCGGGCCGGCGAACACATATACGGCGTGGACGACGATACGCTCGAGGAAGTGGTTGGACGTCTGTTGAAGGACGCGGGCGCAACGGTGGCGGTCGCCGAGTCCTGCACCGGCGGCCTCGTGGCATCCCGCATGACCGACGTGCCGGGCAGTTCCGATTACCTGAAGGAAGGGGTCGTATCCTATAGCAACGCCGCGAAAATGGCGCGCCTCGAGGTGCCCGTCGGGACGATCGACCGGTACGGCGCGGTCAGCGCGGAAACGGCGGCCGCCATGGCCACGGGTATCCGGCAGACCAGCGGCGCCACTTACGGCCTGTCCACGACCGGCGTAGCAGGACCCGGCGGCGGAACCCCCGAGAAGCCTGTGGGACTGGTCTACCTGGGACTCGCTACTGCGGACGGCGTGGAGACGCGTAAACTCTTGCTGGGTCCGGACCGGCATGTCAACAAGACGCGAGCCGCCCTGGCCGCCCTGAATCTGCTGCGGCAGGCGCTGACCCGCGCAGCCAGTACAAATCAGCTTCCGGGGAACTGAATGCCCGGCCGCACTGTAGAAAGGCTACCGATGCGCACGTTCATCGCCGTGGAAGTTCCGGCTGCAATCAGGGACCGTATCGCGGAACTTGAAAATCGACTGAAAGGGACGGAGACCGATATCAAGTGGGTCGAACCGGGGAATATCCACATTACGCTGAAGTTCCTGGGCAACATCGAGACGGACCAGTCGGCGGTGATCCGGAATGGACTGTGTTCGGCGCTGGATGCCATCGACTCATTCGACTTGAAGCTGGGGCGCGTAGGCGCATTCCCGGATTTGAACCGCCCCCGCGTCTTCTGGGTTTCCGTCGATGAAGGCCGGGAGGAACTGACCGCCATGCAGCAGTGCATCGAAAGCGAATTGCACGCCTGCGGCTTCGTTCGGGAGGAAAGACCCTTTTCGCCGCACCTGACCATCGGAAGGGTTCGGTCGCCAAAGGGTCTGGCCAAACTCACCGAAAGGGTCCAGGCGACGACCTTCGAGACCGAACCGTTTCCGGTGACTCGAGTGGCAGTCGTGAAGAGCGACCTGAAACCGGACGGACCGATCTACACGGTCATCGATCACGTAGAGCTGGGATGAATATGCCGACCGTTACGGACATCAGCGCCAGAGGCAGCGGCAGACGCCGGGAACGCAAGGTCACGATCGACGGCGAACGCACCTTGACGATCACGGAAGAAACCTTCCTCCGGTTTGGACTTTTCGACGGGCTGGCAATGGACCCGGAACGGCTGCAGGAAATGGAACTGGCCGACGGCGTCGCCCGCGCCATGACGGAAGCCCACCGGCTCATCGACCATCGTATGCGGACCCGCCGCGAACTGACGGTTAAACTCAGATCCCGCGGCCGGCCGGAGGACGTCATCGAGGAGGTTATGGACCGGCTCGAGAACGTGGGACTCATCGACGATGGACGTTTCGCCCGGCTGTGGATCGACGAACGGCTTCGGAAAAGGCCGGTCGGACTATCCCTGCTGCGCCGCGAGTTACGTCAGAAGGGGATCGACGCCGAGATCGTCGAAGCCGCCCTGGAGGAAAGTGCATCCGGCGAAGGGGAAACCAGCCGGGCCTACGAGGCACTGCGTCGACAGGCCCATCGCTATGCCCGGCTGGACCGCGACGCGGCCCACCGCCGCATGGTCGCATTCCTGGGAAGGCGGGGGTTCGGGCAGGCCGTGATCTACAGCGTCGTCCACCGCGTACTGGACGAGATAGACGAAATAGAGGAATCCGAAAATTGACCGGAACCGAACTGCGCAAATCGTTTACGGGTTTTTTCGCCGACCGTGACCACACCGTCGTCCCGAGCGCCAGCGTGGTACCCTGGGACGATCCTACCCTGCTGTTCACCAACGCAGGGATGAACCAGTTCAAGGACGTATTCCTGGGACAGAGCACCCGCGACTACGTGCGCGCGGTGGATTTCCAGAAATGCATCCGGGCCGGCGGCAAGCACAACGACCTCGAGGACGTGGGCAGGTCGCCCATCCACCAGACCTTCTTCGAGATGCTCGGCAACTGGTCCTTCGGAGACTACTACAAGGAAGAGGCCATCGTCTGGGCCTGGGAACTGCTGACCGAAGAATGGAAATTGTCCCCCGACCTGCTCTGGGCGACCGTGTTCCGGGAGGACGTCGAATCCGAGCAGCTCTGGAAGCGGCACACCGGCGTGGCGGCCGACCGGATCCTGAGATTCGACGAGAAAGACAACTTCTGGGAGATGGGCGAGACCGGTCCGTGCGGGCCCAACTCCGAAATCCACTATGACCGGGGACCGGAACGCTGTGATTTGAAAGGCGATCCGGACCACATCTGCGAGGTTAACGGGGACTGCAAGCGGTTCGTGGAGATCTGGAACCTGGTCTTCATACAGTATGACCGGGGAACCGACGGCGTGCTGACGCCTCTGCCTGCCCGGCACGTTGACACTGGAATGGGATTCGAGCGCATGCTCAGCATATTCCAGGACGTGGATACGAATTACGAGACCGACGTGTTCCAGCCGCTGATGGACCACATCGGCGCATTGTCGGAACGGCCCCGCATGGAAGAGGATACGGCCATGGCCTACCGCGTGGTCGCGGATCACATCCGCGCCCTTACTTTCGCCATTGCCGACGGCGTCCTGCCCTCCAACGATGGCCGGGGCTACGTGCTGCGCCGGATTCTGCGCCGTGCGTCGCGGTATGGCCGCACGCTGGGTCTTTCCAGACCCTTCCTGTATCGACTTGTGCCTACGCTGACGGAACAGATGGGCGAGGCGTACCCGGAACTCCCGGCCGCTCGTGAAAAAGTGGAGACGGTGGTCCAGTCCGAGGAAGTGGCCTTCGGCCGCACACTGGACCACGGAATCGAACTCTTCGAGGACATGGCGGAGCGGGCGGATGCCGAAGGACGCAGTGAGGTCCGGGGCGACGAGGCCTTCAAACTGTACGATACCTACGGCTTTCCCCTGGACCTGACGCAGTTGATGGCCGACGAAAAGGACCTGACCGTGGACCTGGCCGGTTTCGAGACGGAAATGGCGCAGCAGCGGGCAAGGTCGAGGACATCTGGAACGACTTTCAGTGGCGAATCAATAGTAGGTGGCGGTCTTGCGGCCGAACGCCCTACGGAATTCGTCGGAGATGAGATGCTCTCCGTCGACAAGACCAGGGTGGAGGCGTGTGAGAACGGTTCCGTCGTCCTGACCAGCACCCCGTTCTACGGCGAATCGGGCGGACAGGTGGGCGACACAGGCTGGCTGGAGACGAAGGCGGGAGATCGGATCGCCGTGCGGGACACCACGCGGGTCGGCGACACAATCATCCACCACTGCGATCCTGACAGCGCCGCCCGTCTCGAACCCGGCATGGTCGTCGCCGCGCAAGTCGATGACGCGCGCAGGCAGGCCATCATGCGTAACCACACGGCCACCCACTTGCTGCACGCCGTGCTGCGGGAGACCCTGGGCGCCCACGTGGAACAGCGAGGCTCCGTGGTCGCGCCCGACCGTCTTAGATTCGACTTCGCCCATTTCAAACCGGTAGACCCCGACGAACTGAACGCCATCGAACGCAGGGTCAACGAGTTGATCTGGGAAAACATCGGCGTCGAACCGTTCGAAACCGACCTGGAAGACGCCAGAAGCCAGGGCGCCATGGCGCTTTTCACGGAGAA
This sequence comes from uncultured Gemmatimonadota bacterium, assembly GCA_951812955.1. GTDB lineage: Bacteria > JAAXHH01 > JAAXHH01 > JAAXHH01 > JAAXHH01 > JAAXHH01. Next base: position 2,066,267 of record OX638340.1, read on the forward strand.
GTACGAAGACAGGGTACGCGTGGTGCGCATCGGAGACGCGAGCCTTGAACTGTGCGGCGGCACGCACCTCGACGCCACGGGAGAGATCGGGTTGTTCCGGCTGGTCCGTGAATCGGGCATCTCTGCCGGCGTGCGGCGGGTGGAGGCCCTGACCGGCGCCGGCGCCTACGAAACCGTAAAGCGAGACGAAGGACTCGTCGCGGGAGCCGCGGAGGCCCTCAAGAGCGAGCCGGAGGACCTGTTGAAAAGAGCCGGCGACCTGAATGCGCGGGTCCGCGAACTGGAACGTCACATCAGGGAAATGGGCCGTTCCGCGGCACAGAACTGGGCCGATGGCCTGGTCGACGGGGCCGTTGACGCGGACGGCGTCTCCGTGGCCGCCGGTCGCGTGGAATGCCCGGACATCGACACCCTCCGCGCCATGGGAGACACGTTGCGCGCGCGCCTTTCCGACGCCGCGGTGGGCGTACTCTTCGCGAGCTTCGAGGACCGGCCCGTCTGCATCGTCGTGGTGACAGATGGTGCGATCTCCGGACACGGCCTGCACGCGGGCAGACTGGCGCGGGACGTGGCCGCCTTCATCGGCGGCGGTGGCGGCGGGAAAGCGCACATGGCGCAGGCCGGCGGAAAAGACGCGTCCCGGATCGACGAAGCCGTCACCCGTGCCGCCGGGGTCGTTGAGAACCACCTGCGGACCGCCGGGCAATGATCGGCTCGAATACATGCGCATTCTCATAACCGGCGCCCGTGGACAACTGGGTACGGACCTGCAGCGTTCACTGACGGATCACGAGTTGATACCGTGCACACGCGACGAGCTCGACGTCACGGAGAAACACCGTGTGTACGCCCTGCTGAAGGACCACCGGCCCGATGCGGTGATTAACGCCGCGGCGTACCACCGGGTCGACGAGTGCGAGTCCCATCCCGACAAGACATTTACCGTCAATGCCTTCGGTCCCTGGCACCTGGCCATGGCATGCCGCATGTACGCGGCGAAACTGGTGCACATCAGCACGAATTTCGTGTTCGACGGCACGGCGGACAGGCCGTACCGGGAAGATGACCTGCCCCTGCCGCTGAACGTATACGGCACGGCCAAGCTGTCCGGCGAGCATTTGGTACGGTCGACCTGGGACCGTCATTTCATCATCCGGACCACCGGCCTGTTCGGACATTCCGGCGGTGGTGGCAAAGGGTACAATTTCGTCGAGGCCATGATCCGGGCGGGGATGGAAAGACGGGAAGTGGTCGTGGTTAGCGACCAGGTGATGTCGCCCACGGCGACGGCGGACCTGGCCAGGACACTCGGGGAACTCGTCACAACCGATACCTACGGCACCTACCACGTCACCAGTGGCGGCGCGTGCTCCTACTTCGACTTCGCGCGGACCATCTTCCAGAAAACAGGAATAGAAACTGCAGTGAAACCCACGTCCACCGAATCGTACGGCGCGCCGGCCGCCCGTCCCCTGTATACCGTACTGGACAACGGCCGGATCCGGTCCCTGGGCATCGCGGAGATGCCCCCGTGGGAAGACGCCCTGGACGACTACCTGGCGCGACGGGCCGGTCATGGCGAAGAAGCGATCGGCAGGATCCCATGATCATCACCCAGACCCCCCTGCGCATCAGCTTCGCAGGCGGGCTGACGGATTTCTCCGATTTCTACGAGCGGGAAGACGGCCTGGTCGTCAGCGCGGCCATCGACAAATACATCTTCGTCATCATCAATGAACGATTCGACGACCGGATTTACATCAACTATTCGAAAAGGGAGGCCGTCGATCATCCCGACGAGATCGAGCACGACCTGATCCGGGAGGCCCTGCGGCTTACCGGCGTGAGCCGGGGCGTGGAAATCACGACGCTGACGGACATTCCCGCCGAAGGATCTGGCCTGGGGTCCTCGAGCAGTATTACCGTGGGCCTATTGAACGCCCTGTATACCTATTGCGGCAATCCGCAGCCCACGGAGAAACTGGCGCGGGACGCCTGCGAGATTGAAATCGACCGGTGCGCACAGCCAATCGGGAAGCAGGACCAGTACATCGCGGCCTACGGCGGGCTGCGCGGTTTCACTTTCCGGCCCGTCGGCGTGGAGGTGGAACACCTCGGCCTCGCCAACGGACATGCGGAATGGTTGAGTGACAGTCTGATGCTGTTCTACACCAACAAGACGCGCAAGGCGGAAACCATCCTGCGCGAGCAGAAAGCGAATATGTCCGACAAATTCACCCTCGTTAAAGAAATCAAATCCGTGGCGCAAGGTGTGCGTGCAGCCCTGACGGCCGGCCGGATCGACGGCATGGGCGAGCTGCTGGACCGGGGCTGGAAGTGGAAGTACAGGATGTCCGGCCTGGTGAGCAACGCCGAGATCGACTCCATGTACCGACGGGCCAAGGACGCCGGCGCCACCGGGGGCAAGGTATGCGGTGCGGGAGGCGGTGGTTTCCTGCTCCTGTTTTGTCCCGCATCCACCCGTTCCAGGGTCCGCGAAGCGCTGTCCGACTACAGGGAACTGCCCTTCAACCTGGAGCGGGACGGCACCAAGGTGATCTTCAATATGCGGAGGCAGGTATCAAAGTGATCCGCGAGAACCACGACTGGACACGGGAGGTCCGATGATCCGCGAATACCTCGACTGGACACGGGAGGTCCTGGACCGGATCGATCCCGGCGAAGTGCAGGAACTCATCGATCTCCTGATGGACGCGCGGAAGAAAGGGCGAGGCATCTTCGTCATAGGGAACGGCGGCAGCGCGGCCACGGCCTCGCATTTCGCCGTGGACCTGGGCAAGGGCACGCTGCGCGGCACGGAAGATCAACCCCGATTCCGGGTCAACAGCCTTACCGACAACCTCCCCTACGTCACCGCATGGGCAAACGACTTCGACTACGACCTGGTCTTCGAACAGCAACTTCGCAACCTGGGCGCCCCCGGCGATGTGGTCATCGGCATCAGCGCGTCGGGGAACAGTCCCAACGTGGTCCGCGCCCTGGAATTCGCCCGTACCGCCGGGATGGTTTCGGTCGCGATGACGGGGTTCTCAGGCGGCACGCTCATGGAAATCGCAGATCATTCTGTCCATGTCCCCGTAGACGACTACGGCATGGCGGAGAACATGCACATGCTCATCGTCCACATCATCGTCACGCAGACCACGTCCCGCGTAGCGAACGGCGAATGACCCTACATTCCTTTGCCAAGATCAATCTCAGTATACACCTGCTCGGGAAGCGGCCCGACGGCTACCACGAGATCGTCACGCTGATGGAGACCGTAAACCTGGCCGATGACCTGGAAATAACCGGGCAGGAGGCAGGAACGACAGTCACGTGCTCCGACCCGTCCGTGCCGACGGACGGGCGTAACCTGGCGCACAGGGCGGCCGTTCTCGTGCGGGACCGTTACGGACTCGGCGACCGGGGTGTGCGCATCCATATCGAGAAGCGCATCCCGGTGACGGCGGGACTCGCCGGCGGGAGCGGCAACGCGGCCGCGACGCTGCACGGACTCAACGCGCTCTGGTCGCTGGGATTGCGGAAGGAAGACCTGATGGGCCTCGCCGGGGAGCTGGGATCCGATGTGCCCTTCTGTCTCTACGGCGGCGTGGCGGTAGCGACCGGCCGGGGAGAAAGGGTCGCCTGGTTGGATGCGGCCGGATCACGCAGCTATGTCCTGGTCTGCCCGCCCCTCGCGGTCACCAGCGGATGGGCCTACAGCAGGTGGAAAATGGAATTGACAAAAGACGGGTCCTGTATTAACTTAATCTCTTCTGTCATGCAGGCGGGGGACACAGGTAGACTGGCGTCCTGCCTGCATAACGACCTGGAACCGGCGGTCCGGGCGGCCTATCCCGAAATCGACAGGGCGAAGGGCCTGCTGGCGGACGCCGGAATGGAAGGCGTGCTGATGTCCGGCAGCGGTCCGGCGGTCTTCGGACTGGCGCCCGACCGGACGGCGGCGGAACGGATAGCAAGCGATCTGCGGGGACGGGTCGAACCGTCCTGGCGGGTCTTCGCGGTTTCCTCGTCTCCCCGCCGAAATGCCGCGGTTTAAACGAGGATCCGGAAGGAGGACGGAGCATGGCGGTCGGTTTGAAGATTCTGAGTGGGAATTCAAACGCACCGCTTGCTAACGACATCTGTGATTATCTCGGCGTATCCCTGGGCAAAGCCGCCGTTTCGCGTTTCAGCGACGAGGAGATCCGGATACACATCAATGAGGACATCCGCGGGACGGACGTGTTCGTGGTCCAATCGACCAATTCTCCGGCGGAGAACCTCCTCGAGTTGCTGCTGCTGCTCGACGCGGCGAAACGGGCTTCGGCCCGCAGGGCTACCGCGGTGATCCCCTATTACGGCTATGCCCGGCAGGACCGCAAGGCGGGGCCCCGGGTACCCATTTCCGCCAAGGTCGTCGCAAACCTGATCGCAGCGGCCGGGGCGGACCGCGTGCTGACGATGGACCTGCACGCGCCTCAGATCCAGGGATTCTTCGACATCCCCCTGGATCATCTGTACTCCGCGCCCGTGTTTACGGGCCGGCTCAGGGAACTGGGGACTTCGGATGAACTCGTAATCGCGTCACCGGACGCGGGAGGCATGGCCATGGCCCGGTCCTACGGCAGGCGGCTGAACTGCCCCCTGGCCCTGGTGGACAAGCGGCGGCCGAGACCCAACGTGTCCGAGGTCGTCAACGTGATCGGCGAAGTGGAAGGGAAAAACGTAATCATCCGCGACGACATGATCGACACCGGGGGAAGCCTGACCGGAGCGGCCGAGGCCTTGAAGAAGAATGGCGCTGAAACGATATACGCGGCGTGCACCCACGCGTTGCTCTCCGGAAACGCCGTGCAGAAGGTGGAGGATTCCGTACTGGACAGCCTGATCGTCTCAGACTCGATTCGACTGAGCAAGGACAAGCAGAGCGGCAAGCTGGAACAACTGTCCGTCGCGTCCCTGTTCGGCGAGGCAATCAAGCGCATACACGAAGAAAAATCCGTCAGTTCGCTCTTCGAATCGTCGGATCAGACCTGAGGCAGGTCATCCGTCCGGTGCCGCTGGTACGGGATAAACCACCGGCAACGGACTGCAACGGAACACCGGTATCACACAGGAGAAGGAAATGAACCAGGTATCGCTAAAGGCCCGTCAACGCACGGTCACCGGTAAGCAGGTCACCAAGGTGCTTCGGCGGGACGGTGGTCTGCCCGCCGTGGTTTACGGCAGCGGGGAGTCCCCGACTTCGCTGACCATCGACTACCACGAATTCGAGGGATTTCTCAGGAAGACCAGGGGTGAAAGCGTCGTCATCAACCTGGAAATCGAAGGCATGGACGACAAAAAGGCCCTGTTGCGGGATATACAGCGGGACTATCTGAGAAACCAGCTGCTCCACGCCGATTTCCAGCAGATCAGGATGAGCGACCAGATCACCACGGAGGTCTCGCTCGTGATGATGGGCGAACCTGTCGGCGTTACGAGAGACGGCGGGGTGCTGGACCAGTCTCTGCGGGTGATTGAGATCAGCTGTGTCGCTTCCGAGATTCCCGAACATCTGGAAGTGGACATAGGCAACCTGGGCATGGGCGAGACGATCCATGTCAGCGATCTTACCTTCGAGAACGTAGAAATCGTGACCGATGGAGAGGTCGCCGTGGTGTCCGTGCTTACGCCGATGGCCGAGGAGCCGGAAGAAGAAGAAGCCGACCTGGAGCAGGAAGAACCGGAAATCATTGGCCGGGCCCAGGAAGACGACGAGGACGAGGACGAAGACGGGGACGAAGCATAAGGCAGCCCGGTTATGTGTCAGCATGGCGATTCCGGATCCTTGCGGCCTGATGGTCCGTCCATGCATGCCTTCATCGGCCTTGGCAATCCGGGCGTCCGGTACGCGGGCACACGCCATAACGCCGGGTTCGACGTGATCGACACCTGGCTTCGGCGTCTCGACCTTGAACTCGCTCCGGTAAGCGATCGGTTTCACGGTACCGTCGCGACGATCGCCGGACTTCCCGTGGCGCTGGTCAAGCCACTGACTTTCATGAACCGCAGCGGGCACGCGGTCCGGGAAGCGGTGGGACATTACGAACTCGGCGTCGATCGCATCGTGGTCGTCTGCGACGACGTAAACCTGCCTTTCGGCACGCTGCGTCTCAGGGCGAAGGGCAGTCATGGCGGCCACCGGGGCCTGGAATCCATCGTCGAAGCGCTCGGAACGGAAGCTTTCAACCGTCAGCGCATCGGGATCGACGTTCCCCGGGATGCCGATACGCTCATCGACTACGTGCTGGAGGCGTTTTCCGAAGAAGAAGCAACCGATCTGCCCATCGTCCTCGACCGGGCATGCGACCAGCTCGAGCTGTTCGTCCGTAACGGCTGGGGCGAGGCCGCGAGCAGGTATAACGGTCCTTCGTTCGAGGACTGAAGGCAATCCGGACAAGCCAACCCGCATACAACCAAGGAGAATGCACGTGCGGTCCTATGAAACAGTAGTGATTATCGATTCCAAGCTTGAAGAAGCGCCGCTCGATGAGGAGATCACCACCATCGAGGGCCTTATTTCGTCAAACCAGGGGGAAGTCGTCCACACGGAACGCTGGGGAAACCGGAAACTCAGTTACGAGATCAACGATACCCACCAGGGTTTCTACACGTTGATCCGTTACGACGGCGAACCGGAGCTGGTAGACGTGCTGGACCGGTCGTTCAAGTTGAATAATCGCGTACTCCGACACATGACGAAACGGGTCAGGAAACATCCAGCCCATGTATACGAAAAGGTGGAACAGATCGAAAAAGCGGAACAGGCCGAAAAGGCGGAACAGGCCGAAAAGGACAAGGGAGCGGAGTCATGAATAAAAACAAGATAACCAGGGCGAGAAAGCAGAAGCGCATTCCGGGCCGTATCAAGAACATCGATTACAAGGACCCGAAGCAACTCCGGCGCTTCGTCACCGAACGAGGCAAAATCGTGCCCAGTCGGATTTCCGGCGCCAGCGCGTTGTGCCAACGCCGCCTGGCCAAGGCCGTCAAGCGGGCGCGGCACATCGGCCTGCTCCCCTTCATCGAAGAGACCTACAAGTAGCGGAGGAGTCGGACGTGAAGCTCATATTGACCGAGTCTGTGCATAACCTGGGAAACATCGGTGAAATCGTCGACGTTTCCAATGGGTACGGCAGAAACTTCCTGATGCTGACGAAGAAGGCCATCCCGGCAACTCCCGGAAACATGAAGATGCTCCAGGGCAAATTGAAGCAGCAGTTGGCCCTGGAAGCCAAGACCATCGAACAGACTTCCGAACTCGCCAAGATCCTGGAAGAGGTCTCTCTCACCGCCGTCGTGCAGGTCGGTGAAGAGGATCGTATGTTCGGTTCCGTCACCCAGCAGCACATCGCCGATCTGCTGAAGGAAAAAGGATACGAAATCGACCGGCGCAAGATCCGTATCGACGAGCCCATCAAGGTGCTGGGCATATATACCATACCCATTATGCTGCACGCCAGGGTAGAGGCCAACGTGAAGCTCTGGGTGGTCAAGGAGTAGGGCTCCTGCAGCGTTAAATTGGCCTTGACTTGGAGCGCCCGTTTTCATATATTGGCCGTTCGTGAAGGCGGAGGAGAAATGGCGAGAAGATCGCAGTCAGAGCCCGGTTCAACCCGGTCGTCCGGACGGCGTCGCGCCACGGGTCCCCAGAAGTATGTTCCACCGTTCCGGGGTTCCCATTATCGTCTCCTCGCCGTGGTTCTCGGCGTCATACTACTGGGTTTCGTCGTGTTGGCCTACGAATCGATCACCCTGGCGCCTTTGCTGATGGTTTCCGGTTATTGTGTGGGCATACCCATAATCCTGATCTGGAGGGGTAGATTTCCTTGGGCGGGTTCGGCCAACGACCGGGGATCGCGTCGACCGTAGCGTGAATACACGTACGGGCGATTAGCTCAGTTGGTTCAGAGCGCATGCCTTACAAGCATGAGGTCACTGGTTCGAATCCAGTATCGCCCATGCAGCAAATTCGGGGGCGTAGTTCAATCTGGTTAGAGCACTGCCCTGTCACGGCAGAAGTTGCGGGTTCGAGTCCCGTCGTCCCCGTTTATCTCGATCGATAGCCCGTCGAACATGCATGGTTCCGGCGGGCTATCTTGATTATGCCGGAGTGGTGGAATTGGTAGACGCGAGGGACTCAAAATCCCTTGACCGCAAGGTCGTGTCGGTTCGAGTCCGACCTCCGGCATCCCGATCCGTCGCCGGACGGGTCCTACCGGGCACGGTAGCATCCCGAATGCGGCACGACCGCCGGTTACCACGCGGATTCCGCTTTTCAGCAGGCCCGGCACGCCCGACAGGCCCGGCAGGCCCGGCACGCCCGGTAGGCCCGGCACGCCTTCAGCGCCATTGCATTGTCCCTCAACAAGAAAGCAGGTTGAAGCGATGTTTGATCCGGTCCAGGTCACCAGGGAACTGATCGCATTCAATTCGATCAGCGCCAACAGCAACGCGGCCGTTTCCGATTACCTGCAGGAGCAACTTGCCCGGGCGGGTTTCACGATCGAGCGCATCACCTACCAGGACGCCGGCGGCGTGGAGAAGGTCAATCTCGTCGGCCGCAAGGGCGAGGGGAAGGGCGGGCTGGCGTTGCTGGGCCATTCCGACACCGTCCCGGTGGACGGCTGGGAATCGGATCCCTTCGCGGCGGAGATCAGGGACAACCGGATATACGGCCGCGGGAGCTGCGACATGAAAGGCGCGCTGGCCACCATGCTAGCGGCTGGGGCGTCCTTCGAGCCGTCGGACCTTTCCGCACCGGTATATCTCGTGTTCACGGCCGACGAGGAAGTCGGATGCTGGGGCGCGGCAGAAGTCAGCGAACGGTCCGAACTCCTGTCGGATAACGGCCTTCGCTACGGGATCATCTGCGAACCCACGCGCATGGAAGTGGTGCGCGCGCACAAGGGCGCCATTTTCATCCGGGGGGAGACCAAAGGCCGGGCGGCCCACAGCAGCACCGGCAGAGGCGTCAACGCCCATCTCGCCATGATCCCATTTCTTTCGGAGATGAAGGCCATCCACGACGAGTTGCGATTGGATCCCGTCCACCTGAACGACGAATTCGATCCGCCCTTCTCCGACTGGAACATCGGGATCAACGACGGCGGGATCGCCCTGAACATGACGGCGCCCGGCAGCGTATGTACGGTCTACTACCGGCCCATGCCCGGACAGGACCAGGAAGCCATCCTGGACCGCACGCGGCGGGCGGCCGAGGAAAACGGCGTGGAACTGACGATCCAGAAGATCGGGGATCCCTTCAGTACGTCCGAGGACTCGGAACTGGTCCGGACGGCCCTGCGGATCACGGATACGGATCGGGCCCATACGGTACCCTACGGCACCGATGGCCTGGTCTTCGGCAGGAAGATGGAGCTGATCCTGCTGGGGCCGGGGGACATCAGCCAGGCTCATACGGTGGACGAGTGGATGGACCTGGACCAGTTCGACCTGGCCATCGACGCGTACAAGGCCATGATCCGCGCGTTCTGCGTGTGATGGACTTTGACCGATAATTGCGATATGGTTGATATGGCATCATGAAGACGACGCTCAACATCCAGGACGAATTGCTGGCGCGTGCCAAGCGACACGCGCAGCGGACCGGACGGCCGCTACGCGCCGTGGTAGAAGAGGGTCTGCGCGAAGAGGGTCTGCGCAAGGTGCTCTCAACCGAATCCCCCCATGATCGCTATATTCTGCCCGACCACAGCGTGGGCGAAGCCGGGGGAAGAGACCCCCTGGAGGCGTACTCCTGGCAGGACCTCCGGGAAGTGATCTACGGAGAGCCTCACCTCCCGTGATTGCTGCGACGCAAGGAGGACACTGAATTGCAGATCGGCCTCGTCGGCCTGCCCGGTTCCGGGAAAACCACGTTGTTCAACGCGCTGGTGCGAGCCAACGCCGAAACCGGGGCGTTCACGGGCAAAAACAAGGCCAACCGGGGGACGATAAAGGTTCCGGATCAACGGGTTACCCGACTTTCGAGCCTCTTCAACCCCCTCAAGACCACCTTCGCCACCGTGGAATACCTCGATATCGGCGGTATAACCGCGGGATCCGGAAAACAAGAGGAGCAGCAGGGCGACGGAGGATTGAACGACCTGCGCAACATGGACGTGCTGGTGCATGTCCTCCGCGGGTTTCCCGACCTCTCCAATACGCCCGTTACCCCCCGCGAGGATTTCGAAACGGTGGAGCTCGAACTCGCCATCGCCGATCTCGAGATCATCGAGCGCCGGCTGGGGCGCCTATCCAAGGAAGCCCGGTCCACCAAGAGACCGGAACTGGTGCGTGAATGGCAACTGCTTGAACAGTGCAAGGAGGAAATCGAGGGCGGCGGAGTCATCCGGAACCTCGAATTCGTTCCGGAAGATGAAAAAAGGCTGAGGGGCTATCGTTTTCTGTCCCAGAAACCCGTTCTGCTGGTGCTGAATATCCCCGAGGATAACCTGGGCCGGGAGGTGCAGGACGTGGAAGCACTTCGCGATTACACCGACTGCAAGGACGTACTGGTCCTCTCCGCCAGGGTCGAAATGGAGATCGCCCAGCTCGACGAAGAGGATGCCGGCGCCTTCCTGGAAGACCTGGGCATTGGCGAATCCGCCCTGGACCGAATGATTATCGCCTCGTACGGGCTGCTGAACCTGATCTCCTTTTTCACGGTGGGCGAAGACGAGGTAAAGGCCTGGACCGTCACGAGAGGCGTCACGGCGCCCAAAGCGGCCGGGGCGATCCACTCCGACCTTGAACGGGGGTTCATCCGGGCCGAGACGCTGGAATGTCAGACGCTGATCGATCTCGGCGGATTGCAGGCCGCGAAAGAGCAAGGTGCGCTGCGCGTGGAAGGCAAGCAATATGTCGTCCAGGACGGCGATGTGATTAACGTGAGATTCAGTGTTTGATCGCGCCGGAATCATGCGTTGAAGATTTCGCTTGTCAACCAGTAAGCCAGGTCGATATCATAGAATACCCGTTCTGCCCGTGACTACCGGGACTAATTCCATCACCTGAAAATGGATCGAGGATAATGAAAATCCGAACCCGCTTCGTGATCGCGCTGATCCTGGCCGGGGCCCTGTCGTGGGCTTCGCAGGCCGGCGCCCAGGTCGGTACCAGCGCCAGTTTCAATCCGGAGCCGCTCACCCTCGTAGATTTCAAGAAGGCATTCAACGGCGATACGGGCAAGGTTCGCCTCGTCCTGATGTTCTCTCCTACGTGAGGCCACTGCATAAGCGGCGCCGGGGTGGCGCAGCAGGACATACTGAAACGGTATTCTTCCGACGACCTCCGGGTCTACGTGGTTTGGCAGCGCATACTTGCTGGAGATTCGGTTAATACGGCGCGGATGGCGGCGCGTCAGGTGTTCAGCGACAAACGGGTCAGCCAGATGTGGGACCCCGCCCACGCGCTGGGGTTATGGTATAAGCAGTCGGGTGACCTGGAGCACAAGGATCCCATGGTATGGGACGCTTACTTCCTCTACGGCGCGGATTCCGAATGGAAGGACGCGCCTACCGGGCTGATCGACGCCGGTACCACGGTGTGGAACCTGAGAGAACAGCTTTTGAAATCGGTTGGATCTACGATGGAGTCCGGAGACTGATCATCCTTCCAGGCTGAGGAGGAAGGGTTCCTCGAATGCCTGGACCAGCCATTGCATGAAGCGGGCGCCGTCCGCGCCGTCTATGAGCCGGTGATCATAAGAGATCATCAACGGCAGCATGAGGCGGGGCTGAAACGCGCCGTCGATGTAAACCTGTTCCATGCGGCTGCGGGCGAGGCCGAGGATGGCCACGTCCGGCGCATTCACGATCGGTGCGAAGAAGGTTCCGCCGAACCCACCCAGGTTCGAGATCGTGAAAGTACTTCCCTGCATGTCGTCCGGCGAAAGCTTCCTGTCCCGCGCCCGGCCGGCGATCTCCGCCAACTCGATGGACAGCTCGATCATGTTCTTCCGGTCGACGTCCCGAATTACCGGCACGACCAGGCCGCGGTCCGTATCCACCGCCACACCCACGTGGTAGTATTTCTTGTAGACGATTTCGTGGCTTGCCATGTCGACGCTGGCGTTGAACCGTGGGAACCGCTTTAGCGCCGCGGCCACGATCTTCAGGGCGATTGCCGTCATGGTCAGTTTGCCGCCTGCGGCTTCGGCCGCGGGGCCGAACTGTTTGCGCAGGGCTTCCATATCGGTGACATCGGCCTTGTCCCCGTAGGTGACGTGGGGGATATTCGTCCACGCGGCGGACAGGTGCTCCGCGGCGGCCCGGCGCAGGTTGCTCATCGGCTCGGTTTCTACCGGGCCCCATTTGGAGAAGTCCGGCAGAGGCGCCGAAGGAGCGGGACCGGAAGTCGCCCCCCGGCCGGCGCTCAATTGCCTGGAATGTGATTTGACGTCTTCGACGGATATCCGGCCGGCGGGACCGGTCCCCGGTACCTGGCCGACGTCGAGCCCGATCTCCCGGGCAAAGCGGCGAACGGAAGGCGCCGCTGGTACAGGCGCGCCTGAAGAGACGGCCGGAGCGGGCGGTATTGTCGGCGATGTCGGTGTCGGCGGCGTCGGTTCCTCCGCGGGACCAGTTTTCGCGGCAGGTGGTGCGCCGGTCTCCGGTGGTGCCTGTGTGGATGAATCCGCCTCTCCGCCGGCGTCCGCCTTGCCATCTCCTACAGTAGAGGAAGGCTCACCGGCAACTGTCTCCGAGGCCTTGGCAGCGGGCGCATCGGCAACCGTCTCCGGGGCCTCGGCAACAGGAGCTTCGGCCTCCGCCTGTCCGTCCGTTTCCGTTCCGGCGGCGGTCTCACTCCCCGCATCTTCGTACATGAGCACCGGAGCGCCCACGTCGGCCGTTGCGCCGTTCTCCACGAGGATTTCCGTGACCACGCCGCTGAATCCCGACGGAACCTCGAGGTTGGCCTTGTCGGTCTCGATCTCCAGGACGGGCTGGTTTTCTTCGACTTTATCCCCGACCTCGACCAGGATGCCGACTACGGTCCCGGCGTCTATGTTCTCGCCGAGGGCTGGAAGATTGAAAGGCATCGCCATGGGTCTTGCTTCTCCGAAATTACAGCATGAGCGGATTCGGCTTGTCTGCGTCGATCTCCAGGTCGGCCATTGCCTGTTTCAACTTTGACGCAGGCAACTTTCCGTCACGCATCAGTCCATAGAGCGCCGATAGCGTGATATAACGGGCGTCCACCTCGAAGAAATCGCGCAGGGCTCCGCGGCTGTCGCTGCGACCGAAACCGTCGGCTCCGAGCGTGATCAAATGGCCCGGGAACCAGGCGGACACGGTGTCCGGAAGCGCCTTCACGTAGTCGCAGGCCGCCACGTAGGGACCCGGGACATCGGCCACGCAGGAGGTCACGTAGGGTACGCGCGGCGTTTCCTCGGGATGCATGATATTCCATCGTTCCACGTCCACCGCTTCGTTGTGCAGGGCTTTGTAACTGGTGATGCTCCACACGTCCGCGGCCACGCCGTACTGTTCTTCCAGGATTCGGCCGGCCTTCAATACCTCGTTCAGTATAGCACCGCTGCCAAAGAGCTGGACGCGCAGTTCGCCGTCCTGCTTCTCAGATTTGCGGAACAGGTACATCCCCTTCAGGATGCCCTCCCGGGTGGCTTCGGGGTCACCGGGCATGGGCGGCATGGCGTAGTTCTCGTTGTGCACGGTCAGGTAGTAGAACACGTCATCCTGCTCTTCGTACATGCGCCGGATACCTTCTTCGATAATCACCGCCAGCTCGTACCCATAGGCCGGATCGTAGGCCAGCAGGTTCGGCACCGGGTAGGCCAGCAGGTGGCTGTTTCCGTCCTGGTGCTGGAGCCCCTCGCCCGCCAGCGTGGTGCGGCCCGACGTTGCGCCGACGAGGAAACCCTTGCAGCGCATGTCGCCCGCGGACCAGACCAGGTCGCCGACGCGCTGCAGCCCGAACATGGAATAGTAGATGAAGAAGGGGATGGTGTTGATGTCGTAGGTGGCGTAGGCCGTTCCGGCGGCGATGAAGGATGACATGGCGCCAGCTTCCGAGATGCCCTCTTCCAGCAACTGGCCGTCCTTCGACTCGCGGTAGTACAGGAGCGTTTCGCTGTCCACCGGGTCGTAGAGCTGTCCCACCGGGGAGTAGATGCCGGACTGCCGGAACAGGGCCTCCATGCCGAAGGTCCTCGCCTCGTCGGGCACGATGGGTACGATGAGGTTCCCGATCTCCTTGTCCCGCATCAGGTCCGACAGGATATTGACGAAGGCCATGGTCGTCGACACCTGCCGGTCGGTCCCCTCGTAGTACTTGCTGTACTTGTCCTGTTTCGGTACGCGCAGCGGCGTGAAGGTCGTTCTCCGTGACGGTACGTATCCGCCGAGTTCCCTGCGCCGTTCGTGCAGGTATCGAATCTCCTCGCTGTCCTCGGACGGCTTGTAGAAGGGCACTTCGGCCACGTCTTCGTCGGAAATCGGGATCCGGAATCGGTCCCGGAAGGCCAGCAGGTCGCTGTCTTCCATCTTCTTGATCTGGTGCGTGGCATTGGCTCCCTGCCCGCTGTCTCCCATTCCGTATCCCTTGATCGTCTTCATCAGGATGACCGTCGGCGCGCCTTCGGTTTCCACGGCCGCCTTGTAGGCATGGTAGACTTTGAGCGGATCGTGGCCCCCCCGCCGCAGGTGCTGCAGCTGGGAATCGGAGAGATGCTCCACCATCTTCTTGAGATCGGGATGGACGCCGAAGAACTTGTTCCGGATATACTCGCCCGATGCCATGCTGTACTTCTGGTACTGGCCGTCCACCGTCTCGTGCATGCGGTTCACGAGGAGTCCGTCGCCGTCCTTCTCCAGGAGGGGATCCCAGTCGCTGCCCCAGATGCACTTGATCACGTTCCATCCCGCGCCGCGGAAGATGGCTTCCAGTTCCTGGATGATCTTGTGGTTGCCCCGTACCGGACCGTCGAGCCGCTGCAGGTTGCAGTTGATGACGAAGACCAGGTTGTCGAGCTGTTCCAGGACCGGCACGGTGATAGCGCCGAGGGACTCGGGTTCGTCCATCTCTCCGTCGCCCATCATGACCCAGACCTTGGAATCGCTCGGTTTCTTGATCCCCCGGTTCTCCAGGTATTTCATGAAACGGGCCTGGTAGATGCCGGTGATGGCGCCGAGGCCCATGGATACCGTGGGGAATTCCCAGAAGTCCGGCATCAGCCATGGATGGGGATAAGAAGACAGGCCGGGCGGGTTCACCTCGTGGCGGAAGTTCTTGAGCTGATCTTCGGAGATGCGTCCTTCCAGGTAGGCTCGCGCGTAGATACCCGGCGCGGCGTGGCCCTGGACGAAAAGCAGGTCGCCCTCGTGGCTCCCGTTACGGTTGCGGAAGAAGTGGTTGAATCCCACCTCGTAGAGCGTCGCGGAAGACGCGAAGGTGGAGATGTGGCCGCCGATGGAACCATCGGCCCGGTTGGCCCGGACCACCATGGCCAGCGCGTTCCAGCGCACGATGTTCTTGATGCGCCGTTCCAGATCGCGGTCGCCGGGATAGGGGTCCTGCAGTTCTACGGGGATTGAGTTTACATAGGGCGTATTGGCTGAGAAAGGAAGGCGCACACCCGATTCGGCGGCGCGGGACTCCAGCGCCGCGAGAATGCGGCGAGTCCGCTCCGGGTCGCCCTGCTTAATGACGTACTCGATCGATTCGAGCCACTCGTGGAGTTCCAGCGATGCTACATCGGGTTCCACGTCCGTTGTCATCAAATTTCCCCTGGGTGCATCACGATCGGGCTTTCGCCCTTTATCCATTCGAAAACATCGACACAAAATAGGGGCGTGGCAGGCCTTCTGTCAATCATTATATTGTTTGGGAGCGCGTCCCGGACCCCTTGCGGAAAGGCGTCCCGGACCCCTTCCCGGAAACGCGTCCGGGATGCCCCTGGCGCAGTGCCCGGAGTACCCTTGGCGCGGTGCCCGGAGTATGCTTCGGCGCAGTGCCCGGGATTCCACCTGGAGAAGTGCGCAGGCAGTCCTCGAAGAGCGATGAAAACCTGGGAGGTTGGCATGAGAAGCGACGGCTGGCACGGCATATTCACCATACCGCAGACGTCCTTTACAGAAGATGGCGCGCTGGACGAGGAGGGGCTGCGGAGGCAGATCGATTTCTGCGTGGAAGTGGGCGCCCACGGCGTCGTCTATCCCGTCATGGTGAGCGAGTTCTGGCTGCTGTCGGACGACGAGCGCAAACGGGTCGTAGACGTGGCCGTGGAACAGGTGGACGGCCGCATCCCCATGATCGCGGGTGTGGCGGGGGTGAGTACCGAAGTCGCCGTGACGTTCAGTTGCCACGCGCGCGAGGCCGGCGCCGACGGCGCGATCGCCCTGCCGCCCTACGTGCTCAAGCCCGGCCTGGACGGCCTGGTCGACTACTACCGGCAGGTCTCGAAGGCCGTGGGGAACCCAGTTTTCATCCAGAACTTCGATCCGCCCCTCGGATCCAGCCTTTCACCGGCATTCATCCGGGAGTTGCTGCTCGACATCCCGCACGTCAAGTACATCAAGGAAGAGATGATGCCCGCCGGTCATTCGGTGACGGCGCTGCTGGAGACCTGCGGGGACGAACTGCACGGCGTCTTCACCGGCTTCGGGGGACGCTGGTTCATCGACGAACTGAACCGCGGCGCGAGCGGCACCATGCCGGCCTGCGAGTTCACCGACGTGCTGGTCCGGCTCTACGAACGCTACCGGTCGGGCGACGTGGAAGGCGCAAGGGAGATCCATAACAGGCTCCTGCCCCTCATCAACATCGAGAGCCTGCACGGCGTCATATTCTGCAAGGAGATCCTGAAGCGCCGCGGCCTGATCGCGTCGACGTACACGCGGGCCCCGGGGAAGCTGGACCGCCACGACCTCGCCGAAATCGACCGCCTCATCCGGGACGTGGGAGAACTGTTCCACGCCTAGCGCGGGCGCAGGGAACGGCCATCGCGGGTTCCGACTCGCGCTTCGCGACCGACTCGCGTCCTGCGCCCCTTACGTCCACTCGTGCAGGGCATGTCCGCACGCAACGGCTTTTCAGCTACGCCCATTCGTGCAGGGCGTGTCCCTGGCCGGGAAACCAGATCCAGTCCACGACAAAACCCAGAAACACCCCCACGCTGTACCCCACGAGCACGCCCCAGGCAAAGGGCTGGGCCCGGCGGTAGATGGTCACCCCGCCGATCCGCATCAGCAGCATCTTGATCAGCCAGGCCAGGAACAGCGAGAACATGAGCAGGCGGGTCACGTCGGCGAAGGCCACGGTGAAGCCCACAGGTGCCAGGGGCCAGCCGGGAAACCGGTAGGTCAGGGTCGTCATGACCAGCATGATGACGCCGCCGAGAGCCATGAACAGGAACTCGGGCGGCTGTAGCTGGTCGGCGTTGCGGATCCACCGCACGATATCGTCGAAGTAGATCTCGTTGATGCCGCCGAAGGCGTCGCGCGTACCGAAGTTGTACGCGCCGATGGTCGTATTCCCGATGTAGATTGTGTACAGGACGGACGTCAGCATGCTGACAATGAAGGTGACGGTCATGAGGCCGAGAAGCCCCCGCTTGTCCAGTCGCAGGTCGGACAGTACCTTGTCGGACTGGGCGATGGTGCCGATCCCCATGCCCCGCCAGTTCCGGGCGTAGACGGATCCTAGGCCCAGGGTGGTCAGGCTCTGGGGATCGATGTTTCCCGAGCCGACGGTCAGTATGGTGAAATGGTGGGCGTTGACCGGAAGGTCCATGAAGGCCAGGCCTGTCTGTGCGATGATCCGTGCCGTGCCCAGGTACAGGATGAATAAGAACAACAGGTACACGGGCAGCATCTGCCAGGAAAGGCCCGATCCCACGAGCCAGGCCACCAGGTAGACCAGGCTGCCCGAGAATCCAAGCACGGCCACGCGATAGGACATCAACTCCGTGGCCGGACGCTCGCCGCCACGCAGGGCCTGCCGAAATACATCGGCGATCTGAGCGCGGGCAGTCCACAGGTGCCAGAATACGAATACGATGAATCCGCCGAAGAACTGGGCCTTGACCACAGCATTCACCCCCACCGGGCTGCCGGAATACTGGAGCCCGACGCGGTCCAGCAGGCCGCCTTCCAGCACGCCGCACAGGGCGAAGAACCAGAGGCTGAACGTGATCTCCAGCGGCGCCAGGAAAGCGAAGCACAGGGCGTAGATGTTGACGCTGACCCTGATGGGATCGATGCCCTCCGCCAGGGTCATCGAACTCTGATAGAGCACGCCAATAGGTATGGGCGAAATGCCGCCCCAGAACGCGGCGATGTTCCAGATCATCAGGGCCAGGGCGGCGCCGAAGCCCACCTGGAACATGCGGTCGTACACGAAGCCGGGAAAGGTCCGTTCGGTCCGTTCGTCGTGCCGGATCAGGTCGACGGCCATCTGTACGAGGGGAAAGGAAAGCCGCTCGTGGGCCACCCAGGTCCTCCGCATGATGGTGGACATGCATGCGCCCATGAAGAACAGCACGACGAAGAGGGTCAGCCACCAGAAGAGGGGCGGGAGCCAGGGCCCCCAGATGACGTTGCCGGCTCCTTCCGGGATTCCTTCGTAGAACCACACCAGCGTGTTGCCCTGGCCGCTGACCAGCAGCCAGTCCGGCAGATATTCGAAGAAGGTGGCCTCCCACTGGTTCTCAGGCCGCGCAAAATAATACGGCGTGGCGATGACCCCCATGAGATAAGCGACCAGGACCTTGCCCGGCACGAGGGAGGAAACGAACATCATCACGAAGACCAGGGCCAGCTCGCTTCCGCTCAGCACCCAGGCCGGTCTCCATGTTCTCAGCGCCGGGTTGACGATGAGCAGGAGGAAGAAGAAGGGGATCAGGACCGCGATGGGCAGGTGGGACATCGTCATGCGGGAGGACTGCACGAGGAAGGAGCCGAAGGGGACCCAGATGTTGATCAGGACAGCGAGGGCCAGACCCAGGACTACGGCGCGGCGGGATATGCCGGCTGATCGCGATATACCGGGTCGCGGGATACCAATGCGCGGTTTGGTTGCCATGGTCTGGTACGCCGAAAGGACAAAGGAAACCGGTTTTTAGCGGTGAAAGGATTCCGGGTCTGTACGCTGAATTCAATATATCCGGTTCCCAACAGGCGGCACAACCCTAGATTTGGAACGCAAAGCCAAGGTCATGGTTTTTGCTTGAACCGGTGCTTCAACCTTTTTATATTGCTTTGTTCAAGAATGCAACGGCTCACTACGCTCGGGATGTATGCGTCTGATCGGGCCTCGCGGCAGTTCCGGGCCTTCCCATGTTAATCAGCGATGTCAAACGCGAAAGCGGCGAAATGCGCGGCTGCGAGGGTGCGGAACCGCCGGTTGCCGGATACCGACAGGGGTAGCAAGTCATGTGGTCAAAGATAAAAACAGGGATCGGCATCACCATAGCACTGCTGATGTTGTCCTCGGTCACCATATTCCATCCCAAGGATATTACCGAGAACATCCTGATGAAGCTGATCTCCCTGCCCGAACCCCAGGAGATTCAGCCCTTCCTTGGCCACGACCGTCCCCTCGAGGAGGCCCTGCGGGCGGTCAGCGCAGATTCGATCTCAAACACGGTAAAAACCCTCTCTTCCTATACTTCCCGCGTCGTGGGCTACGCCGGCGCCGATTCAGCCTACGAGTACCTGAAGGCCGAGTTTGAAGAGATCGGACTGGAGGACATCCGCACGGAGACGTTCCCGGTCACGGTGCCTATGGACAAGGGCTCGAAACTGACGGTGCTGGAGACAGGCGAGGTAATCCCGCTTCATGCCCTCTGGCCGAATCTCGTGCGCACGCCGACCACCCCCAGGGACGGCCTGACCGGCCCGATCGTCTACGGCGGCAAGGGGGAATTCGGCGAATTCAACGGGTACGACATCCAGGGCAGCGTCGTACTCATGGATTTCGACTCGCAGGACCGGTTCATCAACGCCCGGATGCTGGGCGCCAGCGCCATCGTATTCTTCGACAACGGACGGGTGACGCGGAGCGAAGCAGAACTCAAATTCATGGGGCTTCCGCTGAACGTACCCCGCTACTGGGTAGACAAGGCGCACGTACCCGGCCTGCTGGAACTTGCCGAATCCGGAACGAACCAGGTGAATGTCCAGGCCCGTATGGAATGGGAGGTCGTGGAAGGAAAGAACATCTTCGGCTGGATTCCCGGCCTTGACGAGGAAATGCCAAACGCCCGGGACGAGACCCGCACAAAATGGAAGGACTACACGATCGTCATCGAGTCCTACTATGACGCCATGTCGGTGGTCCCGGGTCTGGCGCCCGGTGCGGAAAGCGCCACCGGCGTCGCCGCGCTGCTTGAGGTCGCCAGGGCGATGAAGCGGTACAGTCCCAAGTATTCGGTGGTCATCCTGGCCACGTCCGCTCATTTCATGGGACTGGAAGGGACGCACAACTGGTTGTACCGGCACGGCAGGGCGAGCAGTTACTTCATGTCGAGAATCCCCGAGGAAGACAAGATCGATTTCGACATTTTCTTCGGGATCGATCTCTCAAGCCACGATTCCCGCATCGGAAGTTTCGCCTTCGGCACCTTCGACAACGCGGCCTGGGCGACCAACCACTACATCAAGAACATCTTCGCGCCTTATTCGAGGAAATTCGCGGGCTACATCCAGGAGGCCTTCGGGGCCGGGGCGGACTCGGCCAGGTACGTCAACGCCATCGTGCCGCCGCAGCGAACCTGGAAGGACTTCATGCCCGTCAAGCTGGGGCTGGACAGCGAGGCCGTCACGTACTTCGGCAAGAAGGGCATGTCCTTCGTCACACCGAACGGGACCCGTGGCCTGGTGGACACGCCCCAGGACCGATTCGAGTCGGTCAACATCGACAATATCACCGAGCAGGCGCGTTCCCTCGCGGTCATGCTCGCCCGGGCCTCCACCGACGGCGAACTCTTCGAGGAGACCAAGCTCAAGATCCAGGACACGGCCCATGACATGGCGGGCACCGTTTATGAATTCGACCGGGACGTCAATTTCTTCGTCCCCAAGAAACCCATCCCCGGCGCGCTGGTCACCTACTTCAAGAGCCTGACCAATACGGGCGTGCGGGGCATCCTGATCAACAAGGCCGATTCCCTGGGCCGTTTCAACTTCCGTCCGCTGAAACAGCAGAAGGGTCCGATCAAGCTTCGGTCGTACGCCCTTGACGACGAGGGCGAGATCATCTACGCGCCGGACCTGGGCCAGGAAGGCGACAAGACCTTCCCCCTGAACGCGGCGAGCGGCGCAAACGAGAACACCACCCTCCAGATCGTTTTCCGCGCCAAGGCCCTCGACGTGTACGAGATCATCGACTCCCGTTACCTGACCGCGCTGGACCAGTTGACCGTCCTGGCGCAGAACGACGCCGAGCCCCAGTGGTACGGCCACAGTTACATTGAAAAGCAGAGCGGCTCGGAGGGTCGGACCGTGCCCGCGGCCGTCGTCTTCGCCAAGCCGGGCCAACACGTCAAGCTGCTCATGAGCACAAGCCTCTTCGGCGTCAAGTACCTGTTGACCAACGCGCCTGATTCCTTCCTGAAGGACCCCGTCGAGCCGGGCGAAGTGACTCTGGAACTCCTGGAACAGGCCCAGGGACAGGGCTACCCGATCGACCAGGGGCTGATCGTAAATCCGTCCTACCAGGGCACGCGGGACATGTGGGTCGTGGACGACGTCCGGCTCAAGCAACTCGCGCGCTTCGGCGTGGAGAACCAGCGCATCGAGCAATTGCACGAACAGGCGCGCGTCACCCTCCTCGAGGCGGAGGAGCACCTCGCGAACAGGGAGTACGACGCCTTCATCTCCAAGTCGCGTGAGGCCTGGGGCCTCGAGGCGCGGGGCTACCCGGAGGTCAAGTCCACGGCGGACGACACGGTCAAGGGCGTGATCTTCTATTTCATCCTGCTCATCCCCTTTTCCTTCTTCATGGAACGTCTGGTCTTCGGTTTTCCGACGATCAACAAGCGGATCTTCGGTTTCTCCGTCTTCTTCATTGCGGTTTTTCTCGTGCTGCAGCTGGTACATCCCGCCTTCAAGCTCAGCACGTCGCCCTACGTCATCTTCCTGGCCTTCGTCATCTTCGCGCTGGGGACGACCGTGCTCATCATCGTCCTGTCGAAGTTCAACCAGGAAGTACAGAAGATCAAGCGCGCGCAGACCGGCATGCACGAGGCCGACATCGGCCGGTTGAGCGCCACGGCCGTAGCCCTGTCGCTGGGCGTTTCCAATCTGCGCAAGCGAAAGGTCCGCACGGCCCTCACGGCGGCCACCATCACGCTGCTCACTTTTACCGTGCTGTCCTTCACGTCCATCACGACGTCGCTGAGATACTACAAGCTGGAACGGTACAACGAACCGACCTATGAAGGGACGCTGGTCCGGGACCGTAACTGGAAAGGGCTGCAGCCCTCCGTATACGATTATCTGAAGAGCACTTTCCAAGACAAGGCCACGCTGATACCCCGCGCCTGGTACATGTCCCAGGTCAAGGGTGAGAAGGGCTTCTTCGCCTTCTCGTCGCCCAGTTCGTCCCGCGAAAGCTACGTGAACAGCATCCTGGGACTGACGCCGGACGAGCCAAGGGCGACCGGGCTCGATGATTACCTCCTTGGGGGAAGATGGTTCCTGCCCGGCGAACGGGACGCCGTCATACTGCCCGACGACGTTGCAAGAGTGGTGGGCATCGCGCCGGAAGACGCTGGTTCCGCCTTCGTCGACATGTTCGGCATGCGGCTGCAGGTCGTCGGCGTGATCGATTCCCGCCGGTTCAACCAGCTCAAGGACCTGGACGACGAAAAGCTCACGCCCGTCGACCTGGTCCAGGAGAAAGGCAAGATCGCGCAGCGCATCGGCGAGGACCCCCGCCTGCAGGCCGAATCCCCGCCTGAAGCCTTCATACACCTCGAATCCAATAACGTCATGATCCTGCCGTACGAGACGGTCATGGACCTCGATGGAAAGACCTATTCGGTCGCCATCACCGACTTCCTGGACGAGAGCGGGCAGCCGAACCCCGATTTCGATCGCGATATCGAGGACTTCCTCTCGCGGGTCGCCATGACCATGTTCGTCGGCAAGGACGGTACCGTAAACGTATACAGTTCCATCGGTTCCACCTCCATCGGCGGCATCGGCAACTTCCTCATCCCCATCCTCGTCGCCGCCATGATCGTGCTGAACACCATGATGGGCGCGGTCCACGAACGCTTCCGGGAGATCGGCGTCTACAGCTCGGTCGGACTGGCGCCGAGCCATATCGCGGCGCTGTTCCTGGCGGAGTCCTCCGTCTTTGCCACGGTCGGCGCCGTACTGGGCTACCTGGGGGGACAGACCATCACCCTCGTACTGTCGAATTACGACATCCTCGCCGGTCTTTCGCTGAACTATTCCTCCCTGTCGGCCGTCTGGTCGGTCGTCGTGGTCATGGCCACGGTGTTCCTGTCGACGGCCTACCCGGCCAAGAGGGCGGCGGACATGGCCGTGCCTGACGTGGGCCGGGAATGGAAATTCCCCGAGCCCGATGGAGACGACTGGAGCTTCGATTTCCCCTTCACCATCGGAAGCGTCGAGGTACTGGGCATGTACGCCTATCTCACGCGGGTCTTCGAATCCTACGAGGAGGGTTCCCTGGGCGCGTTCGTCACGGAGAACGTCCGGTTGACCGCCGTGGAAGGCCCATCGGACCAACCCATGTACCACATCTCGATGATGACCTGGCTCGCGCCCTACGACCTGGGTATCAGCCAGAAGGTTTCTCTCAGTGCCGCGCCGGCGGAAAATGAAAAAGATCTCTACGCCGTGTGGGTGGACATCCACCGCGAGAGCGGCGACGTGGCGTCCTGGCAGCGCATTAACCGGCGCTTCCTGAGCGTGCTGCGCAAACGCTTCCTGGTCTGGCGCACCCTTTCCCAGGATCTCAAGAACGAATACGCGGCGACTGGGAGGGAAGCGACCAAAAAGACGCAAGAAGCGGAACTGCCCGTATGAAGTTCGCCTTCTGCAACGAGATGTTCCGGGACGTGCCCCTCCGGCAGATCTTCCGCACCGCCGCGGAAATCGGCTACGACGGCGTGGAGATCGCCCCGTTTACGGTGGCCTCTTCGGTGAACCAGGTCGGTCCGGACACACGGAAGGCGATCCGCGACGACGCAGCGGAATTCGGACTGGAGATCACGGGACTCCACTGGCTCCTGCTCAGTCCGGAAGGCCTTTATCTGAACCACCCCGACGACGGCATCCGGTACTGCACCCGGCTGTATCTCTGCGACCTGATCAAATTCTGCGGTGACATTGGGGGCCGGGTCATGGTGGCCGGGTCACCGAAGCAGCGCGACGTGCTGCCGGACCAGACCTACGAGGCGACCTGGGAACGGACCCGTCAGGCATACCTGGAATGCCTGCCCGCGGCGGAGGAACACGGGGTGACCATCTGCCTCGAGCCCCTGGACAGCGCCCAGACCAATTTCATCAACACCCCAGCCGAAGCCGCCCGGATGGTCCGGGAGATCGATCATCCGAATTTCCGCATGATCATCGACGTGCGGGCGACCCTGTGCCAGGGTCTGGACGCAGCCGCGGCCATTCACGAGCATAAGGACGATATGGCCTACGTCCACTTCAACGACGCCAGCGGCAACGGCCCGGGTTTCGGAGAAACCGATTTCACGCCCATTCTGCAGGCGCTTCGAGACACCGGATACGAAGGGTACGGTTCGGTGGAGGTGTTCGACTATTCCTACGGAGCGGAGCACATCGCCAGGAAGAGCCTCGAGACGTTGAAGACGGCCTGGGCGGCAACGGACGCTGCGGAAGAGGGGGCGGCGACGGACGCGGCGGGTGAGCGCGCGACCGGGCCGGATCAGGACGCGGCGGAAGAGGGGGCGGCCCGTTGAAACAACAGGTCCTCGATAAGGACGGTATCGACCGGGCAGTGTCCCGTATCGCCCGCCAGATCCTGGAACGCAACAAGGGCGCGTCCGGCATCGTCATCGTCGGCATCCAGCGGCGTGGAGACTGGATCGCGCGGCGGCTGGCCGGCGCCATATGCGAGGCGGAAGACACGGCCGTTCCGGTCGGCGTACTGGACATCAACCTGTACCGGGACGACCTCCAGGTCCGCGCGGACTACCCCGTCGTCCGCACCACGGACATCCCTTTCGACATCGAAGGGCGCACTGTCATCCTGGTCGACGATGTCCTCTACACCGGCCGAACCATCCGGGCAGCGCTGGACGAATTGAAGGATTTCGGCAGGGCACGGCGCATCGAGCTCGCCGTTCTAATCGAACGGGAGGGCAGGGAACTTCCCATCCAGGCGGATTACGTGGGTGAGCATATCGAAGTCGGCGCCGGCAGGACCGTGGTGGTGCACGTCCATGAGCTGGACCGGGACGACAACGTCGCGGTGGAGGAGGCGGTGTGATGAGTGAAGATCATCTATACGCGCTGCGCCACCGGCACCTGATCGGCCTCGAGGACTACTCCCATGCTGAAATCCGCCTTATCCTGGATACGGCGGACTCCTTCAAGGAAGTGATCCGGCGGCCCATACGCAAGGTACCCGCCCTGCGGGGGAAGAACGTCGTCAACCTCTTCTTCGAATCGAGCACCCGCACGCGGCTGTCCTTCGAACTGGCCGAGAAGCAGCTCTCTGCGGACACACTGAATTTCGCTTCCACCGGCAGCAGCGTTTCCAAGGGAGAATCCCTGGGCGACACGGCGCGGAACATAGAGGCCATGCAGGTGGACTGCGTGGTGGTGCGTCATGCCGCGGCGGGCGCACCCCTTTTCCTTTCGCAGTGCCTGTCGAACGCGGTCGTCATCAACGCGGGCGACGGCGCCCACGAACATCCCACACAGGGCCTGCTGGACCTCTTGACCATGCGGGACGCGCTGGGCGGACTGGAAGGCCTGAAGGTCGTGCTCGTCGGCGACATCGCCCACAGCCGGGTGGCGCGATCCAACATATGGGGACTCCGGAAAATGGGCGCCCGCGTCGTCGTCTGCGGTCCGCCCACGCTGATCCCCGTCGACATCGAAGATATGGGCGTGGAGGTATGCTACCGGGTCGAGGACGCCCTCCGCGACGCCGACGTGGTCTACGCCCTGCGGATACAGCTTGAAAGACAGCACGAAGCCTTCTTCCCTTCGCTCCGCGAATACACACGGTTGTTCGGCATCGACCCCGAACGGCTGGAACTCGCGAAGCCCGGCGCCGTCGTCATGCATCCCGGACCCATCAACCGCGGCGTGGAACTCGACAGCCGGGTGGCGGACAGCGGCAGGTCGGTCATCCTGGACCAGGTGACCAATGGGGTCGCCGTTCGCATGGCGGTCCTCTATCTCCTCAACGGCGGAGGCGAGCGCGATGCGGCCTGACGGACCGGATACATCCGGAAGCGCGGGGATCACGGAGATCCGCAACGGACGCATCATCGATCCCGCTTCCGGCCGTGACGAACAGGGCGATCTCTGGATCCGCGAGGGAAGGATCGTCGATCGGCCCGCGGACGGCGATGCAAAGGGCGCCACCGTCATTGACGCTACCGGCCAACTCGTCCTGCCCGGTCTGGTCGATATGCACGTCCACCTCTGCGAACCCGGATACGAATACAGGGAAACCCTTGAAAGCGGGGCGCTCGCGGCCGTCGCGGGCGGCATCACCGGCGTGGCGTGTATGCCGGATACCGATCCGGTCGTCGACGACGCGCCCGCCGTGAGATTCGTTCGAGCCCGGGCAGCCGGAGCGGCGGCGAAGGTTTATCCTATTGCCGCGCTCACGGCCGGAAGAGCGGGAGAACGCCTGACCGAAATAGGCGAACTGGCCGAGGCTGGCGCCGTGGCGCTGTCCGAAGCGGACCGGTCCATCCGGAATCCAGCCATCCTGCGGCGCGCCTTCGAATACGGCCGGATGTTCGACCTGCCCATCATCGTGCACTGCGAAGACCCGTCGCTCTCCGCCGGCGGCGTCATGCACGAAGGAAGCCACGCAACCCGGCTGGGCCTGAAGGGCATACCCTCCATCGCGGAAGAAACCGTCGTGGCAAGGGACCTCATGCTGGCGGAGTGGACGGGCGGGCGGATCCACATCACCCAGGCCAGTACGGCCGTGACGGCCGGTCTCATAAGAGCGGCTAAGCAGCGGGGCGTCAACGTGACCGCCGATGTCAGTCCTCACCACCTGGCGCTGACCGATGAAGCGCTGTCCACGTTCGATACCCATCTGAAAACCAACCCGCCCCTCAGGAGCAAGGCGGACGTCGACGCGCTCCGGGAGGGCCTGGCGGACGGGACCATCGACGCCATCGCATCGGATCACACGCCGCGGTCCGTGGACGAAAAGAACACGGAGTTCCAGGAAGCGCTGTCAGGCGCCACGGGTCTTGAAACCATGCTGGCCGTCGTGTTTACCGAGATGGTCGGACCCGGCCTGCTGACCCTGAACGACGCGGTGAGGGTCATGTCCACGTCCCCCGCGGGAATACTGGGGATTGAAGGCGGCAGCCTGTCTTCCGGCGCTCCGGCCGACCTCACCCTCTTCGACCCGGATGGAACCTGGACCGTGGACCCCGCGTCCTTTAAATCAAGATCCGCCAATACGCCTTTCGCTGGCCGCGAACTGAAAGGAAGCGTAACGGTAACCATCGTCGGCGGCCAGGTAAGATACCGGCGCGATGGTCCCGAATCATCTTGACTGTGAGGCGTCAATTACGTAGATTTAAACGTCTGTGTTATTTTGATTTCACCGGAATCGCTCATTAAAATGCGTACCCATGGCAGGCCTCGAAGATGCGCAGTCGACGTACCTGTCGAAAGGAGTCTCTAATGTTATTCAGGAAAGTTGGCATCTGCGTTTTGTTTGCCCTCGGGTTCGCCATGCTGGTACCCGTCGCGGCCGACGCGCAGAAAATCGAACTACGTTCCGCGAAAATCTACATCCGCGAAACACCGCCCCAGTGGGACAAGGCCATGGAACTGCTCGAGACCGCATTGGAAAAGGATCCGGGCAACAACGACGCCCACTATCTCCTCGGGCTAATTCATTACTACCAGGGAAATTTCGACCTGATGTTCCATAATTGGAAAGCGGTTACCTTTGACGATCTGGACAGGCAAGACAAAAGCCGGTACAGGGATACCCTGACCTCGATGATCCGCAGGAACTACGAGACGGCCACGCGAAACTATGAACAAGGTGTATTCGCGGAAGCGGCCGTTTACTACAGTCGTTCCGTCGACGCGACCTCGATGCTGCAGGACATGTTGCGATCAACAGGCAAGAATGATGATGCAAAGACCGCCGACGAGCTGGATCCCGCCAAGCAACAGGGCTACCTGTACTGGGGTTACGCCGCCCTGGCCGCGGAAGATTATGAAGATGCCGGGATGGCGCTGGAGACACTTCTCGAATCGGACCCGAACAAGTTCGAAGCCTGGGACGGCCTGGTCAACGTGTACTTCAACACACAAAACTGGGACAAGGTGATCACGGCCTCCGACAAGGTCATCGGTTTGTCTGAAGAAGTGGATCTCAACGCCTTCCTCATCATGCGCAACGCCTATTTCGCACAAGCCGACACGGCCGGTGTGATCTCGTCGTACGAGCGGGCGATCGCAGCGTTTCCGGAAGAAAAGTCGCTGTACCGGGACGTCAGTTCGATCCATGTCACCCGGAGCAACCTGGGTATGGCGATCGAAGTGCTGGAAAGGGGACACGCCGCCCTTCCCGAGGACATCGATTTGCTGAGTTACCTGGGAACCCACTATTACAACAAGGCGTTGTCCGATCGGGATGCCGGAAACAGTGAAGCCGCCCTGTCGGCGTTTCAGGGTTCGGTGGACAGCATGAACAAACTATTGGTGCTGCAGCCGAATAACATCGAAGCCTACGATGTACTCGGCGATGCCTATATCGGACTGGCCAGCATCGAAACCGACGAGGCCAAGAAAATGGAGTTGTTTACCAAGGGAGAAGCATACCAGAAGAAGAAACTGGAACTGATCACTTCGGGAGACGGCATGTAGATCCCGGGGATGGTCCCCGGCGGTCGAACAAGCGGCAAAAGCAACTGGTTCTGGAGAGGATTCCGGGGGTTCCCGGAATCCTCTTTTGATTCGACCAATTTGATTGACACCCCTATGGCTACCTCCTATACTACCGTTGCCTTTGTCCCATGTCCTTCAGTCGAACAGTCCGATCGATCCTGGACAGGACGACGTGTTTCAGGCTCATGAGACGGTTCCTGGACACGGGATCGCACGTTTGCATACCGGTATCCGCGTACCGCGATCCACATTTCCGGACCTTCATGCCATTCGCCTTGCCAATATGGGCGCCGACCATGCGATTTGATTTTCCAATATATAAGCCGTGCCATGTTGCGGCGATCGTTCTCTGCCTTGTGTTCGGCATGTTTGCCGGGGGCTGCGGTCTATTTACATCGGCGAGAAACGTACCCGCCGCGACGCCGGAGGCTCAACCCGAAGTGTCGGAGACCGATGATGTAACACCGGGACCGGAAACCGGGCTGTCCGGTGATCCGGCCGAACCGGCCGCCGAGACCTCGACGGCCACTCCTGTTGCGGAACCCACCGAGGGATACAGGGTCCAGCTCTATTCGTTTACGAACCGCGAGGCGGCCGAAGCCGCGTTAGAGCGGGTGAAGCGAACGCTGGAGGAGTGGTCTTACGGTGTTTACCTGCAAGAAGAAACCGGAAGCTTCAAGGTCCGCGTGGGTGACTTCGTAGAGAAGGCAGATGCCGACTTATTGCGAGACTGGTTCAGAGACAAGGGCTTTGTCGATGCCTGGACAGCCAGTACGCTGGTTCGTGCGCCCTGACGAATAGACCCGAACAACATACGTTCCGGATTTCAAAGGGAATACCTCCGCTCCGAAGGGAACACCTCCATATGTCCGCGCGTCATGATTCCTATGCCCCCCTGGATCCAGGCCGGCGTGTCCTCATGGGACCCGGTCCGAGCGACATGCATCCGAGGGTCTACCAGGCCATGGGCGCTCCGCTTACGGGACACCTGGACCCCTATTTCATCGGGGTCATGGACGATATCAAGGCGTTGCTTCGTTACGCATTCCAGACCCGGAACGACATGACGCTCGCGATCTCCGCCACCGGTTCGGCCGGCATGGAGACCTGTATCTGCAATCTCGTCGAGCCGGGAGACGAAGTGCTCATCTGCGTGGGCGGCGTCTTCGGAGACCGCATGGCCCAGATGGTCGAGCGCCACGGAGGCCGGCTGATTCGACTCGAAAGCGAACCCGGTCAGCCGTTTACGCCGGAACAGCTAAGGAACGCGCTGACAGGCTGCCAGCCTAAACTCGTGGGCCTGGTACACGCGGAAACGTCCACGGGCGTGTTGCAGCCCCTCGAGGAGATCATCGCCGTCATCCACGAGCACGACGCCCTCGTCCTGGTCGACACCGTGGCGTCCCTGGGCGGAACGCCGGTCAAGGTCGACGAATGGGGCATCGACGTCTGCTATACCGGCAGCCAGAAATGCCTGAGCGCCCCGCCGGGTCTGGCGCCCCTTACGTTCAATGACCGCGCGCTGGAGGCGATTGCCTCGCGCAAGACACCAGTAGACAGCTGGTACCTGGACCTCTCCTTGATCAACGCATACTGGGACGGCGACCGGGTCTATCACCATACCGCGCCCGTGAGCCTGTTCTACGCGTTGCGGGAAGCCCTCGTCCTCATCCACGAGGAGGGTCTGGAGGACGGCCACCTCCGGCATGTGCTGAATTACGAGGCGTTCCGGGCCGGGATCGACGCCATGGGCCTCGCGTTCTTCGTCGATCCGCCCCACCGCGCCCCGACCATCAACCCCGTCCTGGCCCCGGAGGGTATCGACGAAGCAGGGGTTCGGCGCCGCTTGCTCGAGGAATACGGACTCGAACTCGGTGGCGGCCTCGGCGCGTTGAAGGGCAAGGCCTGGCGGGTGGGGCTCATGGGACAGTCCTCCCAGCGGGACCATGTCATGTTATGCCTGGGCGCCCTCGAACAGGCCCTGCTGACGGAAGGCCACGAAGCAGCGGGCAGCGGTGTGGCTGCGGCGAGCGCTGTTTACGCCGGGTAGACTTAGATTGACCGTTTGACCATTCATCATTACCTGACATCCTGGTAGCTGCCGGAGGAGCAAATGTATTTCGTAGAAGAAGAAAACTTGTCCACAAAATCGATCGCCCCGGGCGTAAGTATCGCCGTAGCGGGAGGCGACAAGGCCCAGATGTCCTTCGTCACGCTCTCGCCTGGATCGCAGGTACCCTTGCACGATCATCCCCACGAACAGTTGGGTGTCGTGCTGGAAGGTGAATTCGTCATGGTCATCGGCGAAGAAAGCCGGACCATCAGACCGGGCGACAAATACGTGATTCCCGGCGGGGTCCGGCATGGCGTGACCGAGGTCATGGTCAAGTCCGTCGCCCTGGACATATTCAGTCCACCCCGGGAGGATTACGCCTAAGCGAACATTGCCATTGTCCGCGTCGCCCGGTCCGTTCGCGTTACCTGGTCCGATCGCGTCGCCCGGTTCGTTCGCGTTACCCGGTCCGATCGCGTCGCAGGCCAACCAGTCAGGAGTCTTCCATGTCCGATGCACTACCCCACGACCGGCCCGTACAGCTATGGAAAATGACCCGCAGGCAGTTCCGCGAGGGAATACACGACGGCAACCTCAGGGGAGCGATAATCCCCACGGGCAGCACCGAACAGCATAACGAACACCTGGAGATGTCCCACGACACCGCCAGCGCCGTACACGTGTCCGAGCGTGCGGCGCAGATGCTCTACCCGGAGGTCGTGGTCACCACGCCGCTGGCCATCGGCGTGTCTGAGCACTGGATGGACCACAAGGGCACGCTGACGACACGGCCCGAGATCTTCACGGAACTCCTCTACGACGTGGCCGACAGCATGAAAAGAGGTGGGATCAACCATATCCTGGCGGTCAACGGACACGCCGGGAACGCCGGTCCCGTCATAAACGTGCTGGAGGATATCAAATCCCGCCTAGGGATCAATTTCGCATTCTGCAGCTATTGGGAAGCCTACACGCCGGAAATCGTCGAGAAGTACATGGAATCGAAGAATTGTCCCGGCCACGCCAGCGAGTTCGAGACGTCCTTCGCCTACTCGGCTTTCCCCCGGCACGTCCACTGGGAAGGCGTCGATTACGATTCGGCCAGGCTGTCCATCTCCCAGGCCGACCGGGCCGCACAGGATCGCGAGTTCCACCACGAAGCCAAACTCGCCGACGCCGTGAAGGGACAGGGCATGATCGACGCGGCGGTCGACTGGGTCGCGGCCAGGATGAATGCGATGATCGAGGGCGCCTGACCCGTGTCTGACGAAACCCAACCCATCATCGCGTTTGAGAATGTAAGCAAGTGGTTCGGGACTTTCCAGGTCCTGCGGGACATCGATCTGCGCATCGGCGACGGTGAGTGCATCGTCATCTGCGGCCCGTCCGGCTCGGGGAAGTCCACGCTGATACGCTGCATGAACCGCCTTGAAACACATGACCGGGGCGTGGTCCGCGTAGAAGGCGTTGAGCTGGGACCGGGCGAGCGGCTTCCCCGCGAACTGCGCGGCAAAATCGGCATGGTCTTCCAGAGTTTCAACCTTTTCCCGCACATGACGGTCCTGCGCAACCTGTCGCTCGCCCCCATGCGCAACCTGGGGATGGATAAAGAAAGGGCGGAACAAACCGCCCTGGCCTATCTCGAGCGCGTGCACATCGGCGAACAGGCCGAGAAGTACCCCGACCAGCTCTCCGGCGGCCAGCAGCAGCGAGTGGCGATCGCCCGCGCGCTTTGCATGAAGCCCGATATCCTGCTCTTCGACGAACCCACGTCCTCCCTCGACCCGGAAATGATCCGCGAGGTCCTGGACGTGATCTACGAACTCACCGACGACGGCATCACCATGGTCTGCGTGACCCACGAAATGGGTTTCGCCCGCAAGGTATCCGACCGGGTCATCTTCATGGACCACGGCGAAATCGTCGAGAGCGCCGCGCCGGACGAGTTCTTCGACGCGCCCCGGGAAGAAAGAACCCGGGCCTTCCTCAACCAGATCCTCCATTACGAGGCTTCGGCGTGATCAGCCCATTAAGCGGGCCATGGGTCAAGCGTGTCCTGTCGAACTGGATACAGCCGGCGGCCATGGCCGGCATCCTCGTCTTCGCGGTCATGCGAGGCGCGGAGAACATCAACTACCGGTGGCAATGGTACCGCGTGGACGACTTTCTGTTCACGTCCGAGCAGGGCGCCTGGTCCGCCGGCCCCCTGGTACAAGGCCTGTTCGTCACCCTCGAAATATCGGTCCTGAGCCTTTTCCTGACCCTTGTCATCGGACTCGCGGCCGCGCTCCTGCGCCTGTCGTCTTCGGTGATCGGACGCGGTCTCGCCCGCGGGTACCTGGAGCTTATCCGCAACACCCCCTTGCTGATCCAGCTTTATGTGATGTATTTCGTCCTCGGACCCATTCTCGGGTGGGGACAGATCACCACGGCGATCGCTTGTCTCGCCGCGTTCCAGGGCGCATACACTTCCGAGATCTTCCGGGCCGGCCTGCGCGCTATCCCCCGGGGGCAGATCGAAGCGGGTGACAGCCTGGGACTGTCGCGCATCGACAACTACCGGTACGTCATCCTGCCGCAGGTGCTCCGCCACATGCTGCCGCCGCTTACCAACGAGGCGGTCTCCCTCGTGAAGAACTCCTCGATCGTCAGCGTCATCGCCATCTTCGATCTAACCACGCAGGGCCGCAACCTCATCGCGGATACTTTTCTGACTTTCGAGATCTGGCTGACCGTGGCCGCGATCTACCTGGTCGTGACCCTGGCGCTTTCGACCGCGGCGGCCATGGCCGAACGGCGAAGGGCGGGCGCCTGATGTCGACGACCGGTCACATAGTGAGCCGATTCAGGCCCACCCGGCTCGACGGGATCCTGCTGGCCGTGCTGATTGTGGTGGCCGCCTGGCTGTGGTACCGCTCGGCCATCGGCGTGGCGTACCGTTGGGACTGGGCCCAAGCGCTGTCGACCGTCTTCGCCTCAGGCGAGTCCGGCGACACGCCCTTCTTTCTGACGGGGATCTACGCGACCCTGCGCCTCAGCGCCTGGGGGGCGGTGCTCGCCACCATTATGGGGGTATTGATCGGCGTGGGGAGATACTCGGGGGTACGCGCCCTGCGCGTGTTCTGCGGGACCTATATCCAGATCCTCCGGAACATCCCGCCGCTGGTGTTTATCTTCATCTTCTACTTCTTCATCAGCAGCCAGTTGATGCCCCTGCTGGGCCTGGACGCCCTGTTCAACCGGCCCGCCGAGGATGCGTCGGGATGGCAGCGCTTCCTCTTCGGTCCCCCGGCGCTCTGGGAGAACCTGATCTCCGGCGTGCTGTGCATCTCCTTCATCAGCGCCGCATACATAGCGGAAGTCGTCCGCGCCGGTCTCGCCGCCATACCCCGGGGTCAGTGGGAAGCCGGGGAAAGCCTGGGTATTCCGTTACTGGACCGCTACCGGTTCGTCATCTTTCCCCAGGCGCTGGCGCGCATCGCGCCGCCGCTCACGGGCCAGTACATCTCCCTGGTGAAGGACTCTTCCATCGTCTCGCTGATCTCCGTCCAGGAACTGACCTTCGTCGGATCGGAGATTGCCAATTCGAGCGGGCTGCTCTTCGAGGTCTGGCTGTTGGTGGCCTTCGTGTATTTCCTGCTCTGCCTGTCCCTGTCCATCCTGCTCAGGCAGGTGGAACGGCGCATGACCCGGCACTTCCACCAGTTTGCCTAGGACTGGCCTAGCGGCGGCGGTTTTCCGCGTCGATCCCGCCGCGCAACGGATCGAAGACCTTTTTCACGGTCTCGAACTGATCCTCGACCGCAGAGGGCCTGCCCAGCAACCGGTCGCTGACCATGCGCGCCGCCACCGTGGCGTAGGCGTTGCCCCGGCCCGTGAAACCGGCAACGATGTGGACGCCCGGCGTTTCCGTCTCGCCCACAAATGGGCTGCTGTCGTAGGAGAAGCCCATGACGCCGCCCCAGCGGTGGGAGCGCCCGAGCGCGGCAAGGTGGGGGAAGGTGCTGTTGAATGACCGGTCGTTCGATCGTTGTACCGCCCGGGTGGGTCTTTCTTTGTAACCCCTGTAAGTCCGGATCTGCCGGCCCCTGCGCCTCAGGAAATGAAATCCCCGTTCGGCGCGGATATGGTGATTGCGCCCACCGCCGAAGAGCAGCCGGCCGCCTTCGCCTGGTCCGTCGTGCAACTGGCGCCAGAATTCCCACCCGTCGTTGGCGTAGAAGACGCCATTGAACAGCCGTTCTGAAACGGGTTCCGTCGTGAAGACCTGTCCGCGTTGAGGAATGATGCGCCGTTCGTACCGGGCATCGAGCTGGGGCGTGTACGCGTTCATCCCCAGCAGCACGTGCTGCGTCCTGATCCTTCCGCCCGGTGTCTGGACCACGAGGCCGCCGGGTGATGAAACGCCCGAGCCGGCCCTTGAAACCGACGAGACGCCGCGTCCACCCGCGTCTCCGCGTCCACCCGCGTCTCCACGTCCATTCCCGTCCGCTCCGCGCCGCGCGATTGAGGTGACGGGCGTGTTTTCAAAGAACAGGACGCCCAGTCCGCTAGCGGCGCTGGCGAGGCCGCGCACGTACTTGACCGGGTGGAGTTCGCCGTCGAACTTGTTCCACAGGGCGCCGGCGAGCTGGGGGCTGCGCTTGATGCCGTATAGTCTGTCCTCGTCCAGGTACTCCACGTCGAAACCATCTTCCTGGAGAAGGTTGTATGATCGGACGATCCGTTCCAGGGGATCCGCGTGAGAACCGCGGTCCGGCCGCTTCATCGCCATCACGTAGCTGCCGTGCCGGTAGTAGTCGCACTGTATTTTGTACTTCTCCATGAGACCGGCCATCAGATCATGATTCTCGAGGGCGATCCGCCACGCCTCCCCGGCCATCCTCCTGCCGTCCGCTCCGTACAGATCCGTCAATTCTTCCACGGCCTCGACGTAGTACTCATGGGTACCGGCCAGCATGAACCCCCCGTTACGGCCCGTGGCGCCCGAGGCGACCTCGCGCCGTTCGAGCACGGCCACGCGCGCTCCGCCCTCGGCCAGGAACAGGGCGCCGGTCACCCCCGTCACGCCGCCGCCGATCACCACGACGTCCACATCGAGTTCGCCCGACAGGGGCCCCGAAGGTGTGTAAGGCATGTCCAGCCAGTAGGAGTCACGGATCATGGAGAGGTTCACCAATCTTGGATATTGCTTTCAAAAAAGGCCATAGTGGACTTAATCTGTTGGTTTTTTACGAGATTTCTGACTGATTTCCGACTGTTATAGGATAAGGTGTAGTATTCTCCTGCGTCAAGGGCACGACATCGAATGGACCGTCCATGTGGCGTCGGATTGTTTATAGTTGTCATAATCTATTGTAAACCACAAAAGTATTCCACTAAGTTTAAGTAAATACCCGGTTTTATCAATGCCAAGGAAGTTAAGAGAACTCAGACATGTCAAAGAGTTTGCAGGACGTTCAACAACCATGGTTTTAACAGCGAGGTTGTTTGGGGTCAGGTGCGATGAGCGTACTTGATTTTCCCGGCGGAATAGATGGCCGCGATGAGGAGTAAATCCGTTGGTTCGTAGACCATGGATGGACGTGACAATCAAGGCCGCGCTGATTGGCGCCGCAGTTCTGGTATATCTGGACCTGAAGGCCGAGATCAGATCCGTACGGGTCGACCTGGGAACCAGGATCGACAGGTTGGAAACCAGGATGGGAACCAGGATCGGCAGGTTGGAAACCAGGATGGACAGGTTGGAAACCAAGGTGGACGGGTTGGAAACCAAAATCGACGAAGTACGGGGACATTTCAGGTTCGAAATGACCGAGCCAAACGAAAATCCGCCTCCCACGGACGTGAATCAATAGCCTTCCTCAACCGGAGAAACCGGGGAATCGCAACAGGCTCGTCGACCCCGTCTCACACCTCCAGGACGGCGGCCAGGGTCTCCCCTTCATGCACGCGGTTGTAAGTCCGCAGGACCAGCACGTGACCGGACTGCGTGCACACGATTTCGTCCCGCCGGTCGCCCAGCAAGTCGGTGACCACGCCGAAAACGTCTCCCGGCGCGACGCGGTCCATCAGTTCCACCCAGGGCTCGAAGAACCCTGAGAACGGCGACGGATAGTTTAATTGGATATGGCCGGCCCCTTCCCGGTCGTCTTCCACCGTATGAATGATCCTCGATGGCGGCTGGTCCCGCTCGATCATGCCCAGCACGCCCATGACGTTAAGGCAACCTTCGTAGTACTGTTCAACCCCCTCGGGATCGCAGTCCCCGGCACCCAACCATTCCGAGTAGATCGCAGGTATGCGGGCGTCGCGTGCTATGGACAGCGTGCGGCCGTCGTGGCCCGCGTACGTACCCCAGACGATCGGCATGTTGAAGGCCCGGGCCATCTCGCGCTGGGTCTCAAGGACCCCGGCATCGGGATGCAGCATGTACCCCACCGTCGGATAGAACCTCGATATGAGCCCACCGCTGTGCAGATCAATCAGGTAGTCGGCCTCGCGGATCATTGCGCTTACCGCGTGGGCCACGCGCTCGGTGATGGTGCCGTCCTCCCGGCCCGGGCACGTGCGGGCCAGATCCAGGCCGTCCTCGGCGGTTCGCTGCCCGCGCCAGTACGCCGCCTCGTTGACGACGGGCACCAGGGTGATGCTTCCCCGTAGATCATCGGGGTCCAGGGCATCTTTCAGGCGCCGGATGGTCCACATGGATTCGAATTCGTCGCCGTGGACGCCTCCGAGTATGAGCA
The DNA here is from genome assembly GCA_951812955.1 of uncultured Gemmatimonadota bacterium. Taxonomy (GTDB): domain Bacteria; phylum JAAXHH01; class JAAXHH01; order JAAXHH01; family JAAXHH01; genus JAAXHH01. The sequence continues at coordinate 2,104,201 of OX638340.1, forward strand.
GTTTCGGTCCGAGCGCCTTTCCTTTGATTGTGATGGACTTCAGCGTGACGGGGCCTGACATCTCGACGGGGCCTGACATGATGTTCTCCTTGATTTATATTCCCGGATATCCGGATTTAGTATCTACAGCATCTTCCCAGAATAGTTCTGTTTCAAAAACGGAGAAGGTCCGAACACAACGACTTGCGCATCGGGTGGAAACTCGCCCGTAGCTGCGCGGAGGAATATACCGGCTCGGGCGGGACGGATCAAGCGATGCACGCCGGCCGTACCAAACTGGAGAGGCCATGATCTCGATCCCCCTCGAGTTCTCCCATGATACCACGCGGAACCCGAAGTGCTGGCCCGTGACCCGCGGCGTCCCCATACTCGAAGGCGCGCTCCTCGCTACGGATGGACTGCACGTCGTGCATCCCGGCGGCGTCCGGCTTCCCGCCCAGTTCCGGGTACTCGGCCGATGGCCGGACGGATCGGTGAAGTGGGTGCTCGTGGATTTCCAGGCGGATGCCGACCCATCGGGCAGGGTGGTATATACCCTGACCGATGAAGCGGCCGGGTGTACGGGCGACCTTCCAGCGCCGCCACCCACCAATACCGTGCGGATCACAGAAACAGACCAGGACCTCCACGTGGTTACGGGTGCGCTGAGTTTCAAGATAAGCCGCCACCAATACGGACTTTTCCATTCCGTGTCGTTCGCCCACGCCCCGGATGAAACGCCCAACCGGGCGAACCCGATCCCCGGCCAAGGTGGCGACGCCTGGGTACGGATCAGCGAAGGCGCCTCCGACGGGAGTCTGAAACGCCGGCTGTACGGTCCGGGCGGCCACTGCCGGGCATCCCTGGCCGGTGACTCCTACGAGGTGACGGTCGAGGAACATGGCCCAATGCGCGCCGTCATCCGGATGGAGAGCGCCCTGGAAGCCGACATCCCCATGCACCATTACGCCGGGTACAGGCCGGTGCGTTGTATAACCCGGATTCACGCCTATGCAGGCCACGCCTTGGTCCGGATTCTGCAGACCCACGTCTTTACCTGCAATCCACGGGAAGTGGAAATCGAAGACCTGGCCCTGAATGTTCCCGCCCCCTGCGCCGGAACCGGTCTTGGCTACGCTTTCGGACTGTATGGGGTCGAGGCGGGAACGCTCGATTCGGATGAACTGCTGAAAATCGCCCAGAAGAAAGATGACTTGGTGCAGGTATCCCGCGGTCGACCAGGATGTGAAACCACGATCGCGGAGGGCGAAACCTGCGAAGGCTGGGCGACGCTCGGAGACGGGATATCTGGAGTAGGCGTCGCCTGCCGGAACATGGCGGAGGAGCATCCGCGGGCCATCGAAGCCACCGGTGACGGCCGTGTTACCCTGTACGCGCGCCACGACCCGGATGGCGCCCGCCTGTCCCTGGCACGTTACTCCGAAGAGGTCTCATGGCACGAAGGAGAAGGGGTATATGCCGACGGTACGGGCATAGCGAAGACCTCCGAGTTCTTCGTACAATACTTCGAGGAAGATCGACGGGACAAGGGGGAGAATACGCAGCGGGACGAGGCGATTGAAATACTCCGATGCGCCCTGTCGCAACCCCACGTATCGGTTCCACCGGCGTGGATGGCCCGATGCGAGGCCGCGGGTGGATTCGCGGTCCCAAGTTTCCCGGAAGCTGGCGACCGGGTTGACCAAGGGAACCCGACAGAGGGTGACCAGTCAGGCCCTGAAGCGTGTAATCAAGCGGACTCTAAACCGGGCGGTAGAGTGGCCCTGAAAGTGGGCGACCAGGCGGATCCGAGAGCGGAGCGGAAACGGGGAGGAGCGGCCGATCCTGAGATCCTGCCAGCCGCGGACCGCATGCTGACGGGCTTTGCCGACTGGCTCGCACGAAACGTCCAGCTTGGACGCTGGTACGGGTACCTGGACTACGGGGACGTGCGCGCTACCTGGGATGAAGAGGAAGATGAGTGGATGGACCGGGGCCGCTGGGGCTGGTGCAACAGCGAGTGGGACCCCCGCCACGCGATCTGGATACAGTACCTGCGCACCGGCGACCCGCACTACTTCAGCCTGGGCGAAGCCATGACCCGCCACTCCATGGACGTAGACACGTGCCACTGGCATCCCTTCAGGCCCTACATGGTTGGTGGCGGCTACCGCCATGGGGTTGGCCACTTCAGCGACGAGCCCTGCGCTTCCCATACCTTCATCGACAACTGGATGGACCACTACCATCTGACCGGAGATGGCAGGACCCTGGAAGTCCTTCGCGAAGCGGGCGGGTTCTTCCTGCGGTACAGGTGGACCGAGGAGCCATCCTTCAGTTTCAGCTTGCGGTCCATTGCTAATGTATTGCGCGGACTGCTTTACGTATATGACGCCACCGGCGAGGAACGCTTCCTGCGGCGGGCGGAGGAAGTGTATACCATTATCGCAAGAGGACAGAATAATGACGGGAGCTGGCACAAGCGCTTCCAGATCGCGACCCCAGACCGGCTTCCGCAACGGCTTCCCTACGGCATGGCGACGGAAGGCACTACGCTGGCGGTCGAAATGGGTACGGCCGCGCCCTTCACAGACGACGAGTACAGGGGACTTGGCGGCCCCTTCACCCGGTTGATCCGCGACCTTCCGTACGAGGAGCAGAAGGGGTACCAGACCCACTACCTGATGGTCGGACTGGAACTGATGCACCGGATAACCGGCCGCGCTGATGTCGCCGAGACCTATGTGCGGGGAGTGGACTGGTTCTGCGGCTTTCCCGAAACCTTCGCGACCGACCGGCCATTGAAGGAACATTACGGCGGCATCCTCTGCCGTCACCTGGGCTACGCCTATCGCCTGACGGGGGACAGCAGCTACCTGGAAACCGGCATGAAGATCCTGGAATTGCTTATCAATGCGCAGGACTGGAGCGACGATCCCCGGAAGCGCGGATCCGTGGGCATGAGTCCCATGCACCTTAGCTTGTTGTTCTTCGGGGTGCCGAGTTTTCTTACCGAACTACGTGGAATAGACCATTGTTGATTCCCGGCCTATTGGTTACCTTGAAAACAACTCCCCTTCGTTCGTCGGTAAAGCGAATCGACGATTCCACATCTTGATTCGTCCACGGAGGCGCCACGTGTACGTCCATCTGCTCCTGACGATCGCCGCACTATCGCTGAGCCTCCCCGGCCATTCCCAAGCCCAGGTCGTCCTTCCGGAATCGGGCGCAGCCGTTGAGAACCTCTCCGCCCTCGACACGGGCAAATCACTCTATCAACAGGCACGCTTCGACGCAGCCCTTGAACGCCTTCGGCAGGCGGTGCGCGAGGACGGGAGATCTGCTCACGCCCGTTATTGGCTCGGTATGGCCTGGTTTGCCCTTGGAAACATTGACGAAGCATTGAAAGCGTTCAGACGGGCCGTCCAATTGGACAAGAATTGGGCGCCTGGCCACGTCGGTATGGGTATGGTTTACATGAGCCTGGCCAACAGGCGCCTGGATGCTCGTAGAGCCTTTCGAAAGGCCGTCGAGGCGGATCCTGAAAACACGGACGTTCAGTACAACCTGGGCATGACCTACATGGACCAGGAACGCACAGGCCAGTTGATTGGCAGTGACCGTGACGGCAGGAAGTATTTCCTGCAAGCCGTAGCACTGGATCCTTCCCACCCGGACGCTTACTTCCAACTAGGCCGATGTTATGACAGTCCTGAGGTACCGGAGAGTGACAAGGCGATCTCTGCTTACATCAGACAATACCGTGTCAATCCCAATCACAGCGAGGCGTTGCTGCGCTTTGCCAACGCAAGCCATCGCTCCGAACGATACGATCTGGGCGCCGAGGAACTCAGAGCACTCGTCCGGGACTTGGGAGATGACACGCCGGACAGGATCCACGCCATGCTTTCCCAGTTCGAGGTGCTGGCACTCGGATCAGACCAGCAGTACGATCGACTTCAGAAGGCGCTGGAGTCCTACATCTCACAGTTGGACGCCGATGAACAGGAAGTGTACAGGGATTTGACTCATGTCGCCCCGCCGGACGAACTGAAAGCCTGGGAAGCCGCATCCGGACCGGAACGCGACGCGTTCTGGCAGGCCTTCTGGAACGAGCGGGACGCCAACCCGGCCACGATCGAAAACGAACGGTTGGTGGAGCACTACAGACGTGTAATGCACGCCCGGATCCATTTTTCGGAGAAGCGATACCCCTACGACCGCCGTGGTGAGATTTACGTGAGATACGGTCCGCCGGATGACCGGCGTCGTTTCGTGGTCAGGGCGAACGAGGACCCGTATAAGTCATTCCAGTCTTCCGATGACCCGGCGGTGGACGCAATCCGGGAACAGAACCTTCAATTCGGCTACCAGTTGCAGGTCAATCGTGGCGAAGTGTCGAAAATCCTGGATAGCGATAAGGCAAAACGACTTGGATTCGGGACGGAGACAATGGCTGATGAGCTATCTGCTAAGTCGTTGGATCAGATTTTAGCAGAAATGGCAGTAAAACAGAGAAGAGAGATGGGATCCTTGTTTATTGCAGAGAGCTGGGTGTACGTACCACATAGACTGGAACTGTTCTTCGTCGACCAGATGGGTGGCGGCCGATACGACTATCCCTTGGAAACCCTGACCATTGATGAAAGCAGCGGTTTGACAACACTTCCCGGTATGGCGAGTAGCCAGGATATGAACCACCCCCGTCGCCTAGCTTCTGCACTTATCGCAAGCAGTCCCACAGACTACCGACACGACTTTGGCGGAGATCCTCTCGAATACGCTTTCGACGCCGTCTCCTTCCGCGGGGACGGCGGCGTTACGGAGGTGGATCTCTCCTACAGTATTCCCGTCTGGCAGTTCGGCGACATCACCGACGACAAGGGCGACCGGACCTGGCTGGACAACCAGGTTACCCTTCGTGACTCGATCCACACGCCTGCCTTCTCCCGCAAGTTCCGGTTTGGACCCGTTGCCCGGCCCGAACGGCAACTGGGGAGCCAGGTGTTTCAGGGAGCCGCGTTCACGCTGGCAGCGAATCTGGTTATGCCTGCCGGTACTTTCGCGGTTGCTGTGGAAATGCGGGACGAAGCCACGCAGCGAATTGGCGTTTACAAAAAACCGGTATCCATCTCAGACTACCGCGGCAGCGGCCTGCTCATCAGCGATCTCAAGCTATCGACGGGAATCACGCCTGCAACGACGGCGGGGCCCTTCGTGCGCAAGGGACTGAATGTCGTGCCCAATCCCGGACGGCTTTACGCTCGGGGGCAGTTAGTTTACGTGTATTACGAGGTGTACAACCTGGATATGGACGAGGGCGGCCGCACTTCCTACGAGACGCTCTACGAAATCACGCCGCTGGGCATGCCCGCACTGAGGAATCGCCGGGCCAGAAGGCCGGACGACATCCAGACGGTGATGTCGTTCTTCGAGGGCGAGGGGAGTTCATCGGAAGAGGCTGAATACACAGCCCTGGACACCACGGATCTCGAGGCCGGGGAGTATGTATTGACGGTGACGCTGACGGACCGCGGCGCGGACAGGTCCGTCACCAGGTCGGTCAACTTTATGGTGGTAGTGCAGTAGAGAAGTGAGTTTTCCGATATGCTGCGGGAAGCGTACCTTTACAATGAATCGCACTGGATTAGCGGGAAGCGACCCCATCAGCGAATCGTGAAGGATCAGCGAATCGCCTGAATAAAGTAAGGCGCGTCAGAATATGGGCAACGGCCCGCCGTTCCCGCTAGTCCTGCATTTCGACGGACTTCCCGTCACCCGCTGCCAACTCAAGCGTCGAATCGAACACCGCCTCGCCCGAATCTCCCAGTCGCAGCCGCGATAGCGCAAGCGCGCCGTGCAGGACGCTCAACTCGGCCTGCAGTCCTTCCCCGACACGCGACACAACGCACACGCCCCACGCGAATCCGGTCGACCAGAAGTATCTGCCCGACCGGGCGGTCAAGGTCATGGTCTTCGTGACCGCCGAGTAGTTAAAACCGGTCAACGCAAGGTGGGCGGCCCAGGCGGCCATGGCCCGGGCGTAGTGATGGCCGCACTCGGCCTCGTCGAAGGGGTTCCTCCTCCGTCCGTCGTACCGATCGCGGATGTCCTGGATGCACGAAATGCCCTCGTCCGCCATGCCCTCGTAGATCATGCCGATGGCGGCGGTGTATTCAAAACCGGTCATGACTTCGGTGAAGTACGAGAAGGGATTTTCGGGCCGGTCCTTCGGGTAGGACGCCATGAGCAGGGCCGATTCGTCGCCGAGGACGTAGGAGCGCATAACGTTCGTGTGCGCGTGGAAGTCCTCGAGCCGGTTGTACTTCAGGATGCTCTGCAGCGAACTACGGACTTTGCCGGAATCCGCGAGGTATCCCAGGCCACAGACATGGGCCATGTACTGGCCGACGAGCTGGTCCACCAGGCAGCCGGAACCGAGTTGGTAATCCGGATTTCCCAGATCCTTCGGCCCCATCCCCACCGTCAGGCCTTCCGCTACATCCTCCGCCCGCTCGGGCGCACGGATCTCGTGTTCGTAGTACTCCCCGTTGAAGAGGTTCGCGTCGGTCCAGGTGCGGCCGCGCTCGTATAGGTCCCGGCATTCCCGCGCGAAGTCGCCGTCCTCCAGATAGCGGGCCATTTCCTCCGCGGCCCGGAGGGCGCCCAGGTACCAGAACTCCATCTGGGGATTCGGACCGAAGTATTCGACGTCCATGGTATTGTGCTGGCAGCCTTCCATCACGCCGTCGCAGTCGGCGTCCCACCCGCCGGGTATCCAGCAGAACGCCAGCGCCTTCTTGACCCCCGGCCATAGCGCTCGAAGCTGCTCGTCGTCACCCGACAGCTGCCAGTCCCGGTACATCTTCATTACGCAACCCATCTGGCCGTCGGCCGCCGCGCGATTGAAGTTGCGGGCCCGGGCCAGCGGCAGCCAGACGCGGAAGCTCATCAGGCCGTTCTCGTCGGTGGCGTGGGCAAATTCCACCTCGCGCATGGTCTGCGTCAGGTCGCCGAAGAGGAAGGCCGTGGACTGCTCGTAGTTCCATACGTGGGTGCAGGAACCCAGGCAGCACCCCGCCTCGTCGTGGCATCCCTCCCAGCCGTAGAAGCGGCCATCGGGCGTGCGGAAGCAGGTCTGGCTCCGCAGCGTGCTCAGGTTGAACAATGCCGCCTCCTTGACCACCTCCGGCAGGTCCGATCCGCAGAACGCCTCGACGAACCGGAGCGTATTCACTTCCAGGCTTTCCAGATCGGGCACGACTTGCTCCACCACGTCCCAGGCGTCCTCGAACCGCGTCGTATAGTAGTTCCCGATCCGGTCTCCCGTGTCACAGCAGTCGTCGCCGCCCGCGCAGCAGTCACTGTTGTCGTCGCAACAGTCGTCGCTGCTGTCGTCCCCGTCCTCGCAACAGCCCTCATCGCTCTCGCAATCGTCCGGACCGCCGTCACAACAGGCGTTTTCTTCGGTGGTCTCCGTATCACCGCCGACTGGCAGGTCTTCCTTCGTCGCCGGTGTCCACGTGTACCGGTTGGGGAAATGCCAGGCCAGAACGAAGGTCACGCTTGCCGTTTTTTCCGGCGGCAGGTCGACCCGGGTCGCCAGGGAGGCGATGGGGCGGTTGTTGTTGCCGGCGTCCCGGTCCGAGAGCATGCCGTCCGCGCTGAAATCGTCCCAGAAGTCGAGTAGCGGGGTACCCCAGCGGTCGTCGCGCCAGGCAGTCCGGTAGCTGACCGTCTCCGCCGTGGTCGCCAGCGCCATCGTGCCCCACTGCGCGGCCTGACGGTCCACGCCCTTCGATGACATGAAGAGTCCGCGGTACCCATCGCCGGCGCGGTAGCGATTGGTGTTCTCGGCACAGCTTCCATCCGTGCCGTCCATGCCGATGAAATTGGGTATCGAGCCGCATACGGCGGCCGAGACAGGGACATCGGTCCGGTTGGTCAGCACGTACCGGAACACAGCCACGGGCAGACCGCTGCGGTCGGCGTCGCATGGCACGAGGGGATTGAAGGCCTCCAGCCGTACTTCGACTGGCACCTCGTCGTCGGAAAGGTGGACCTGGCCGAAGGGGTAGGCCGCGTCTAATGCGCATCGGGCAAACCGCGGCAAGCCGTGGTTGGCGGCGGGACTTCCGCTGGCGCCTTCGTACTCGAAGTATTCGAGGGGTCCCTCGAGCAGACGCGTTACGGCATCGCCGCCCTCAGGCCGGGCGTACAACGTGAAGGACGGGGGGCTCCGGGTGTCCCGGCCCGGTATGAATCCCTTGGCCGGCCGGTTCATCAATTCCCAATCTCGAAGGTCGCCCCGTCCGCCCAGTGAAACCGTACCCGTGCCGATCCCCCCGAGCGGCAAGGCGATTCGCGAGAGATGATCCTGGTCGTAATGATGTAGAACGGGCCACGTCATGGGTATTCGTCCCTTCTGAATCACAGTTGAAATCGAATAGCGGTTCGAGTTCGCACAGGCTGATTGTTCGAAGTTTCGTGCGGGATCCGGTCTCGCTCCGGATCTACCTGCCCGCGGAAACCCGGCTCGACGAATCCCGCACCGGCTGATGGCGTCGCCGGTAATCCCGGAGCGCCGCCATCACCTTCGGAGAGAGCACCAGGGCCGAGATCATGGTGGGAATGGCCATCAGGGCGAACGTGCCGTCTATCAGGCTGATTGCGGCATCCAGCGAAGAGACCGACGCGAGGATGACGCATCCCACGTAGAAATAGTTGTACAGAAACTGGTACCTGGCTCCGATCAGGAATCCAAGGCACTTGGTACCATAATAGGAATAGGTGAAAATCGTACTCGCGCTGAAGAAGACCACGCAGATGATCAGCATGTACGAACCGAAGCCCGGCATGGCGGATTCAAAGGCGTTTGACGTCAGCGTCACACCGTTGTCCGTTGTCGTCTGCCATACCCCGGTTATCATGATCACGAGCGCCGTGCAGGTACACACGATCATCGTGTCGATGACGGGCTCCAGCATGGCCACCATACCCTCCCGCGACGGTTCCTTGGTCTTCGTCGCGCCATGTACGAGGGACTCGGTTCCGATCCCCGCCTCGTTCGAGAATGCGGCCCGGCGCACGCCGGTGATGATGACCGCGCCCACGGCGCCGCCCGCCGCGGCTTCTCCAGTGAAGGCGTCGGTGATGATCAGCATCATGTACTGTGGAACGTCGCCTATGTTGAGCACGATGATCCAGAGGGCGCAGAACATGTACAGGATCACCATGGCGGGAACGACGCGCGAGGCGACGTCGGCGATCCGGGTGATGCCGCCGAAGATGATGGTTCCCAGGATCAGTACCAGCACGATGCCGGCGGTGAGATCGAACCAGAAGTGATCTTCGCCCACCACGCCCATGGGTACGAAGATCACGTCGCGGATGATCTGCACCAGCTGGTTGACCTGGAACAGCGGCAGGCATCCTATTACGCCGACGACGGCGAAGAAGACGGCCAGCGGCTTCCAATGCCGGCCCAGTCCTTCCCGGACGACGTACATGGGTCCGCCCTGCGTTTTCCCGGCGCTGTCCTGCCCCCGGTACATGATCGCCAGGGAACAGGTAAAGAACTTGGTCGCGATACCGACGAGGGCGCTGACCCACATCCAGAACATGGCACCGGGCCCACCGACCGCGATGGCGACGGCCACACCGGAGATGTTGCCCATGCCGATGGTGGCCGCCAGCGCGCTGACCATCGCCTGAAAATGGGTAATGTCGCCGGTTTCGTTCGGGTCGTCGTATTTCCCGCGGATGATCTCGATCGCATGCTTGAAGTATCGGAACGGCATGAAGCGGGAGTATAGGAGAAGGAACAGCCCGCCGCCGATGAGCAGGTACAACAGGTACGACCAGGCAGTATCTGCGAACAGGACGATACCCCGTTCCACAAAATCCATGAATCGCCTCCTCTGTGGCGCGCTGCAATGATTAAAGGCTGTCTGTCGAACCTATTTCTTGGTGAAGACCAGGGTCCCGCTGTTGAGCTGGGAGGTGTCCGGAACGTTGGCGGCGACGACCACTTCGCTGCGGGGTACCAGGAACACGGTATCGTTCCGCTTAACGGCCTGGAGGCCGGCGCTGTTCAACGCGACCGGCGCGTTGTAGTGGACCAGCACACGCGTCCCGGGCGGTATCCGGGACCAGCGGCGGACCTGCCTGCCGTGCTTTATCGTGCCTCTCGGAAAAATGTAATAGGTGTCGGACCGCTTGTAGGCGGGACCGGCGATGTCGAAGGCCGTCGTCCCCTGTTCGATTACGGGCACGGTGGCTGTGACCGACTTGACGTCTTCGGTGCGATCGCGGTTGAGAAAGACCACGGTTCCGACCGGGATCCGGTCCCAGTTCCTGATCTGGTTCCCGCGCATGACCGTGCCGTTCGGAAAGCGGTAAACCGTCGTGGCTTCGTTATATTCGCCCCGGGCGATACGCCAGGCCGAGTTGCGGCGGGTTATTACGTTTTCGGACAACTGGGCGACTTCGGCGTCGTACCTTCCACGGTCGACCAGGCGTACTCTGGCGATATCGATGTCGGGATCGGGTATCAGCCGACCAGCACGCACATCCGGGTCGTAAAGTATACTGTTGCGCGGATCCTTCGAATCCAGCCCCGCCCTCGCCCGGCTGAAGTTAAACACCCCGGGATCCTTCTTGCGTCCGCGGTGGGGCCGCTTTACCCATTGGTTCGGCCTGCCATAGGCGACGCGGTAATGCTCCAGCACGTGGTGATCGGGTATCTTGTACACCCGCTGCATCACCTCGATCAGCCACTTGAGGGACTCGTACTGGGACGCGGTAAATGGGTCGTTATGGTACCCCACCAGTTCGATACCGATGGAATGACTGCTGATGTCCCTCAGCCCGTTCCACATGCTCAGGCCCGCATGATGCGAACGATACTGCTTGTTCAAAATCCGATAAATGGTCCCGTTCCGGGCGACCAGGTAGTTGGAATGTCCCCTGCGGGAAAGCGTTCTCAGCGCGCTTCTCAGGCCCGATTCCGTGCTGTGCAATACGACAAAGCGCGTGGATTTCCGGCGGCGTTTCTTGAAGGACCGGGGCAGGTGTTTCTGATAGTCTACAATCCTGGGGGTCGCCTGGTCTGCCTCGAGGACTTCAGGTTCCAGGGAAACCGGCCAGAGCAGGGCCAGGCAGATGAGCCAGACCGGTGCATGGACCAGCGCGTGGTATCTGTACTTGTTTGGGATCAGGGCCATCGTGTGAGTATGTTAATGCACATACTTTAATTTTTGTACTGCTTTTTACAATACCACTACTCAGGCGAAGCAACCCGTCGACTGGGCAAGGTCCGCTACCAGTTCGTAAAGGATCCATCCTCGCGCTGCAGCGTGTGGCCCCGGGCCGGGCGGTACGGAAGACGTTTCGCCGCATCTTCGTCGAATTCCAACCCCAGCCCCGGACGGCCGGGCGGAAGCAGATATCCTTCCTTCCATTCGACCTGGACGGGAAAGATCTCCGGGAGCATGCCCGGCAGTATAGGCAATTCCTGCACGGCGAAGTTCGATGACGCGAGGCTCAGGTGCAGGCAGGCCGCCGTGGACACGGGGCCAAGCGGGTTGTGCGGCGCCAGGTCGATGTAGTGGGTCTCGCACCAGCCCGCGACCTTACGCGCCTCGGTCAGTCCGCCCACGAGGCATAGGTCTACCCGGGCGTAGTTGATCAGGTCTTCCTCGATCAGTTCCCGGAATTCCCACTTGCTGGTGAAGTGCTCGCCGACGCCGAGCGGCACGGCAACGTGCTGTCTGAGCATCCGGTAGGACGACTTGTTCTCGGAACGCAGGGGGTCTTCGATGAAAAAGGGCCGGAAGGATTCGACGGCACGGCAGAAGGCGATCGCATCGGGTGGATCAAGACGGGTATGGACATCGCAGATCAGTTCGACGTCGTCGCCCAGGGCTTCTCTTAGCGCCTTGAACTGCGCGATGCCCTCGCGCACCGCCCTTGTGGGCTCCAATACCTCGCCTTCGTGGGGCAGCCCCCAGCGGATGAACTTCCATCCGTCTTCCACCCTGCCCTGCGCCTGGCTGACCAGTTCCTCGGAAGGGCCGTCGCCGCCGCAATGCGTATAGCAGACCACCTTGTCCCGGCACCTGCCGCCGAGCAACTCGTAAACGGGAACGCCGAGCGCTTTACCGTGGATATCCCAGAGGGCGATGTCGATAGCGCTGACCGCGGCGGACAGGGCGTGGGCGCCGGGGAAAAAACCGCCGCGGAACATCACCTGCCACAGGTGTTCCCTGCGGATCGGATCCTGGCCGACGAACCGGTCCCGGAGGGCGAGGACGATCTCCCGGACGGCCAACTCGCACCAGGTCAGGCCGCTTTCACCGATCCCGTAGATACCTTCGTCCGTCTCCACCTTGACGAAAAGGTAGTTTCGGTTTCCACCCCAGACCGGGAAGACTTTAATGTCGGAAATGCGCATGGGTATCGCAGGCTCCCAAGCCGTGCCGGAAGCCTGCCGGTTATTCCTTGCCGGGAACCTGCTCCCTGTGCCTTGCCGAAGCCTACTCCTCGGGCTCGAAGTCCAGGGAAGCGGAATTCATGCAGTACCTGAGTCCCGTGGGCTTCGGTCCGTCGGTAAATACGTGGCCCAGGTGGGAATCGCATCGCTTGCACAACACCTCGGTGCGGACCATGCCGAAACTGCGATCCGTTTTCTCGTCGATGTTCTCGTCGGCGACCGGCTCGTAGAAACTGGGCCAGCCCGTGCCCGAATTGAACTTGGTCCTGGACGAGAAGAGCGGCGTTCCGCAACCGATACACTTGTAGATACCGTCTTCGTAGTGCCTGTCGTATTTGCCGGAAAAGGCCCGTTCCGTGCCATTCTCCCGGGCAATGGCGTACTGCTGGTCGGTGAGTCGCTCTTTCCATTCTTCTTCGGTCCTGACTACTTTTTCCACCGTAACAGCTCCTTTCTTCGTTCCGTCGGAAGCGACCTCGACGATGGTCACTTTCTCTGCGGGGCCGGACTTGCCCTGTGCCGCTGCTTCGTCCTGTTTCGCCATGCCCGAATCGCACGCGGCAATGAAAACGAACGCGGCTACGAACGCGACTACGTTTACAATCATTCTGTACATGACACCACCTCCCGGTCAACGAAGGTACATCTGCAGGCCGGGGCCAGTCGCGACCGGCAGAAACCGGCCGGTACGGACAGACGCAGGCAGGGGCCGGCATGGTCCGACAGAAACCGGCCGGTGCGGACCGGCGCTATCCGGTTCCCGTCTCCTGCATGAGCGCCGCCTCGGTCGTGGAAATTCCAGGGACGGGGAAACCTTTGCATAGATCCCTGACCTCGTCATGGATCGACGAAAGTGCTTCGTCGTTTCCGTGGTTCTCGATCGCCCTGTCGATCCACCCGGCGATCATCTTCATTTCGGGTTCCATCATACCCCGCGTCGTGGCCGCCGGCGTACCTATACGGATCCCGCTCGGGCTGAATGGCGATCTCGTATCGTAGGGTACCGTGTTCTTGTTCACGGTCAGCCCGGCCTTGTCGAGGGCGGTTTCGGCATCTTTTCCTATGATGCCCTTGCTGGTCAGATCCACCAGCACGAGATGGTTGTCGGTCCCGCCGGAAACGAGATCGAAACCATGCCCGATCAGCGATTCGGCCAGGGTCTTCGCATTGTCCACGATCTGGCGGGCGTAGTCCTTGAACTCCGGCTGCATGGCCTCCTTGAAGGTCAGCGCTTTGGCGGCCGTGATATGATCGTGGGGGCCGCCTTGAAGTCCGGGGAATACGGCCCGGTCGATATCCTTCGCGTATTTCTTATGGCACATGATGATCGCGCTGCGCGGACCGCGCAGCGTCTTGTGCGTCGTTGTCGTAACCACGTCGGTGAAGGGCAATGGACTGGGATGGACGCCGCCCACGATGAGACCCGATATATGGGAAATATCCGCCATGGGAATGGCTCCGGCCTCGTCGGCGATGGACTTGAAGGCCTCGAAGTCGAACTGGCGCGGATAGGCCGTGGCACCCGAGATGATCAACTTCGGACGGTGTTCGAGGGCCAGATCGCGGACCTCGTCCATGTCGATGCGGCCCGAATCCTTTCGAACCCCGTAGGAAACCACGTTATAGGACTTGCCGGAGTAGTTGACATGCAGCCCGTGGGTCAGGTGGCCGCCCTGGTCGAGTTTCATGCCCATGATCGTGTCGCCGTAGTCCAGCAGGCCGAACATGACTGCGGTATTGGCCGGACTGCCCGAATAGCACTGGACGTTTACGTGCTCGGCGCCGAAGAGTTCCTTCGCCCGCCTGCGGGCCAGGTTTTCGATCTTGTCGATGTATTGCTGGCCGCCATAGTACCGCTTGCCCGGATACCCCTCCGAGTACTTGTTGGTCAGCACGGAGCCCATGGCTTCCAGGATGGCCGGCGAAACATAGTTCTCCGACGGGATGAGTTCAATGCCGTCCCGCTGCCGTTCGCGCTCGGCGATCAACAGGTCGTACAGCACTTCGTCTCGTTGCCTTACGGCGGAAAACTCCTGCATGATCGACTCCATGTCACGGTCCACCAAAAACCCTGCGGCCTACGGATTCATGGTAAGAAATCCGAAAGAGACTCGCAAGCAAAAAGGGACGGGATTGCCCTGGTCCGGCGCAGTTGACAGGGTGCGTTTCCTCAGTGCATTCGGGTGCAGTCCGAACGATGAGACATGAATCGATCAGCTGGATTTCAAAGATGGGTTGATCTCGAATGAAAGCACAACGGAGACCATATTGCTGAAATTCAATTCGAGATATTCGCGTAGTTCTACACTATATTACATACATCATGCTCCATCAGTGGCCACGCTAAGACATCTCCGGTGAGCGTCGGTCGGCACATATTTGTTGGAAGACGTCATTGCTTTTATATTTGGGGTATGTCATCAACCCACCGCGAAGGAGTCGAAATGTCAGGACAAGATCCACTGGAAGTACCATCGACCCGGTGGGACTTCCTCGTCGAACGCCTGAACAAGATCGACAACCGTCTCTCTTCCCTCGAAAATGCCCAGAAACATGTCGCAACGAAGATGTGGGTCGTCGGAACCGGGCTGACGACCATCGTCGTTCTCACCGGACTGATCATCAACCTGCTCAATTACCTCAAGCCCTGATCCGCGCTTCGAAACTTTATTTCTGCAGCATGCCCGCGGCGCTGACGACGAAGGCCGATAGAAGCACCACCGTGGAGACGACCCCGAGGACGAGCATGGCGGGCCGGGTCCGGTAGGCCGGAGGCAATTTGAAATTCAGGTAGACCGCCGCGAAGCAGACCAGGCCCACGCCCATGTTGGTCGCCAGAAGGGCAACGATCTGCGTGATCAGGTCGAAGGTGATGTCGCTCCAGATCGCCACGGAGGATGAGATGAAGAACCAGATCACGATGAAAGCCTGCAGCTTGCGGTAGGAATAAGACGCGAAACGCGGCCAGACTGCCGTGAGGAACTCGTGGGCGAACCGGGTCAAGGCTTCCGGTATGGTAGCCAGCGTACCCCAGAGAGCCGCGAGAATGGCCACGTAGTACACCGGGATAAGGGCGGCGTGGATCTGCGCCCAGATGGAAGACTGTCTCGTAAGTAGGTCCCACGCGTTGCCGGGAAGGATCGTCTGCCGCGGGTAAAGCACGACCGCGCCCGCGATCATGAAGGCGGCCGTGACGATGAAGAGCACGAGCGCCCCCATGGATACGTCCCACTTGAGGGGTGAGAGCAGTACGCGCATGCGCTTCACCTGGGATGGATCCTCCCTAAGGTAGTTGATCTTCAGCGTGCCGTCAATCCGGTCGCCAAGCCGCTTCATTACCGGGTTTCCAGTCAGGCCCCAGCCCCGGTGAGCTACCCAGCCGGAATAGGCCAGGTAAGTACTCAGCGTGCCCCCCACGTAGCCGAACACCGTGACCAGGTTCAGGAAGTAATCGTTCCGCGCGGCCGACGGCGCCCAGTCGGGGGCTGCGGGCAGGTTCCCGATGGACAGCGTTCCGAAGAGGATGGCGCCGATACTCGGCCAGACGATGATCGTGGCCACGATCGTGCCGGTCACCAGGATGCCGCAGATGATGATCTGCTGCTTTTCGAGGATGTCGTAGGAGGTAAGCAGGCTCAGGCCGATGGCCAGTCCCAGGAACACCGTGGTAACCAGGTTCTCCCAGAACGTATCCGTCGGGCCCACAGGCAGCGAATCCGTGAAGATATGGACAACGAGATTCCCGCAGGGCTTGGCGACTGCCGTCAAGGCGATGCTCAGGGCGAGCAGTTCGATGGTCAACAGCGTCAGGATGAACCAGCCCCTGGGACCGGGCAACTTCGCCAGCATGCGGCCGAAAGGTTGGCCGCTCACCGCCGTAAACCGCCCCAGCAGGTACGTCACCGCAACGCCCTTGACGAGCACGCTCAGCAGGATCAGCCAAAGCAGGCCGTATTCGGCCCAGGCGCCAACGCCGGTGACCAGAATGGTCTCCCCCGCGCCTACCGCCATGGACGCCACCAGCGCGGCGGGCCCGAAGAAGCCCAGCATATGCTTGAACTTCTTCCAGGACCACGGTTCCGTGTAGACGCCGGTGGGCTCAGGTATGGACAGTATTTCGGAGGATCCGGCCGATTCTTCGTCTTTGTTCATGGAAATGAAATGATAAGAACACAAAGCCGTTACATCAAGTGTTTATACTGGCACTGGATTTTCCGACCGGCCGGAACGCACAACAGGTTATGAAGACCGCCATGCGGAACCTGCATTACCCGTACATTCCGGTTCATAAATCCCTGTTTCGACTGGACTGCTCGTTGTATAATCATCCCATAACCACTACGTACTGAGACTCGGATAGCCCCATGTCAATCCGGGTGTTTTCAGATCCTGATCCGGCTGAAGAAAGGAAGCCAATTGATGGACGCCCTTCTTAAATCGAAATCCAATGAAGCCGATCGGTCGTCAGCCAGCTCCGGAGACCGGGAAGCCCTGACCCGTAGATCCTTTCTCAAGCAGGCGGCTTTCGTGGCCGCGGCGATGGCCGCCCCCTTTCCCGTGCTGGCGGATCCCTACGCACCGCAGTCCAGGAGCGCTGCGGCGGCCGGCGTGCGTCCGGTCCGCGTCTCCGGCCGCGTGCTTTCAGGCAGGGCGGGTCTGGGCGGCGTCGCGGTAACGGACGGACTGTCCGTCACCGCCACCGACTCGGAAGGTCGATTCGAGCTCGTGTCCAACACGATTCAGTCCTTCGTATCGATCTCAACGCCCAACGGCTACGCGTTGGAGCAGAATCCAAGCGGCATTGCCTCGTTCTACCGGCCGATCATGCCGGACGACTCCGGAGAGATGGCTGTCAGCTTCGATCTCGCGGAACTGGACGGATCGGACGAACGCCACGGATTTCTGGTGCTCGCCGACCCGCAGACCCAGGACGCCTACGAAATGGGACTCTTCCACGCGGAGACCGTGCCGGACGTCAAGGAGACCTCCGCCGCGCTGGCCGGCCGCCGGCTCTTCGGCGTGGGCTGCGGAGACATCATGTTCGACGATCTGACCCTGTACCCCGAGTACGAGCGGGGCGTGCTTCGCATGGGCATGCCCTTCTTCCAGGTCGTCGGCAACCATGACCTGGACTTCGGGCCGACCGACGACGGATCCGTCCGCACGTTCTGCCGACACTTCGGCCCCAACTACTATTCCTTCGATCGCGGAGAAATCCACTACATCGTGCTGGACAACGTGTTCTGGCACGGAGAAGGATACATCGGGTACGTGACCGACGACCAGCTCAACTGGGTAACCCAGGACCTCGCCCTGGTCGAGACCGGCAGGACCGTGGTGGTCTTCAATCATATTCCCCAGTATACCACCCGTCATATCAGAACCGGGGTCGACAGCCCGTCCATTTCGTCCACGACTGTGAACCGCGAGCGTATGTACCGCCTCCTGGAACCCTACAAGACCCACGTGTTCTCCGGCCACGTGCACGAGCACGAGCATATCTTCGAGGGCGGGATACACGAGATCGTTCAGGGCACGGTCTGTGGCGCCTGGTGGAGCGGCCCCATCTGCTGGGACGGCACGCCCAACGGTTATGGCGTCTACGAGGTCGACGGATCGGATATCCGCTGGCGGTACAAGTCCACGGGCTTGCCCGAAGACCACCAGATGCGGGTCTACCTCCGGGGCAGCGATCCCGGAGCGCCGGACGAGATCGTTGCCAATGTCTGGGACTGGGATCCCGAATGGCGCGTCGTCTGGTACGAAGACGGCATGCGGAGAGGCGCCATGGCCAGACGTCCCGGCACCGATCCGCTGGCGGAATCCCTGCACAGAGGGGCCGACCTGCCCGAACGCCGGCCCTGGGTGGAACCGGTGATCACGAATCACCTGTTCTACGCGCCGGTTTCGACCCAGGCCCGGAAGGTGGTGGTCGAAGCGACGGACCGCTTTGGCCGGACTTATGCATCCGAACTGATCTGAGGCCGGTCCAAGACCGACTCCGAGGCATCCGAACTGATCTGAGGCCGGTCCAAGACCGACTCCGAGGCGTCCGAAACTCACGGTGAAAACGAAGAACGGGTCATGAAGAGTCAACCATTCCCGGCAGAACGACACCGCCGGATAAAAGGGAGAACAACATGGCGAACGACGGCCTGATAAGCCCCTTCGACATCGATGACGAGGGATACTTCTGGCTCAAGGGCAATCTGCATTCCCACACGACCAATTCCGACGGGAAGCCGTCACCCCAGGAACGGCTGGACGGGTACGTCAACCAGGGATACGATTTCCTGTGTATTTCCGATCACTACACCATAACCAGGATCGACACGGTCAGCGCGCCGGACGATTTCGTCCTGGTGCAGGGTGCGGAGATCCATCCTGAGAACCCCTTTGGCGGCCAGACCCACCACTTCCTGGCCTACAACATCGACGAAGACATGGATTCGAAGCGCATGCCGCCGCAGCACGTCATAGACGAGGTGCGCCGGCAGGGCGGCTCGATCTGGCTCGCCCATCCCCACTGGAGTTCGGTCAACATCCTCCGGGATACCCTGCCCCTTCACGGCCTGGCAGGCATCGAAGTCTTCAACACCACTTGCCGGTGCGCCGGACGCGGCGAGTCCTCCGTACACTGGGACGACTGGATGGACCTGCTGGGAAGGCCGATTCCAGCGCTCTCCAACGACGACTCCCACGCCCTCGAGTCGGAAAACCGGGATACCTACGGGGGCTGGAACATGGTGAAGGTCAAAGAACGCACGGCGAAGGCGATCATCGACGCGCTGGAAAGAGGCTGTGCGTACGTCAGTTCCGGACCCGAGATCCGGGACATCCAGTTGCACCGCGTCGACGATATGGGTGATGGGAAACAGGTCGTGGAGGCGAGTATCCGGTGTTCAGAGGCGCAGAGCATTCTCGCCGTGTTCGATTCCCATGGTACGGAGTTTCGGGACCGGACAGGCCATGGAAAAACCTTCGAAGATGCCACGTTTACGCTGCGGCCCAATGTACGGTGGGTAAGATTCGAGATCATCGCCCCGGACGGCACGAAGGCCTGGTCGAATCCCATGGATCTGGCGAAAGTCGGTCGGTGATACCGCCGCGGACCGCTACAGTGGGCGTTCAGAACTCGGAGGTCGAATCCCATGGATCTGGCGAAAGTCGGTCGGTGATACCGCCGCGGACCGGCACGGTGGGCGTTCAGGACTCGGAGACTGCCGTCCCGCGTGTTGGAGGGCGTCTGCGGTCGGCCGATGGCCGATTCGAAGCTACGGAAGGTCCTGCCGAAGCATGACCTCGGTGAGAACGACGGCCGATGTCGACGCATTGTCATCGTAGTAGGTAACGAAGCGCTTCGTCTCATGGGCGTCGTAGGGGGCGAGGTTCTGCGCCCACCGGAAGCCGATGGTCTGGAACATCAGCCGTGCCCTGACTACGATTCCCTGCACACCCGGCCGCGCGGCGACGCGGTACTGGACCCTGTCGCTTCCGGCCTGGAAATCCCCATCTTCCCGCGCCGCTCCATGCACCATGATTGCGGCTTCGGCGCTCTCCTTGTCGAACCCCTCGGGCAGCAGGCGGTTGTCCTTGGCGTAGGTGACGGCCGATAGCAGGCCCGTGGTAACTCCACCTGACCCGTCCGCGATGATCGGCTCATAAATCTGTACCTGGCCGGGGTCGTCGATCACTTGGTAATGCGGCTCGAAGCGGCTACCGTCCGCGTCGTTGTCGTTACCCTTAATGCTCCCGTCGGGAAGCATGGCACCGGATTCAAACACCACGTCCCCGCCGTCATCACGAACCTCGAGGTGGATCCAGGCCCTTCGCGACGGATAGGCCGTCGGCAGCTTGTGGCCCGCCAGGTTCGACACTTTAAGATCGATAACGTATTGGTTCTCCGCGCGGGAGACTGCCAGCACCTCCAATTGAGCTGTCGCAGTCTGCAAGTGCTCCCGCGTCGCCTCGGCGGCGCGCTGAAGATCGCTTGACGGCGCGGTGACCAGCAGCTCGTCCCGATACCTGTCCAGCAAACGCAACATAAACTCGTTGCCGCCGCGAAACACATGGCGCGAGACATTCTCCCTGTACTCCCCGAGCACCGAGGAGATGGGGGCCGATGAGGTCTCCGGCATGTGGCAGGACTGGCAGCTTTCGGTCGCCGAAAAGGCGCTGTGTCGCCATTCCAGGTAGGGCGTCTGCTCCGGGAAACGGGCTGTTTCTCGCCCTTCCGCGTCCAAACTTGTCGTGAACAGGGTGTGGCAGGTCGCGCACAGTTCCGATTCCTGCAGATGCGCGGATGAATCCGGTGTGAAACCGGTGGCGGACTGCATGATCCGGCGCCGCCCGTCGTCCACGTCGAAGGGCCCGAAGATCTGAGGGTCGGTGCCTGTGCTTGAACGGATCACGAAGTTCCCATCGAAACTCGATTCCTCGCCGAAATTGTCGGGCCGGATCTGATGGCAGGTGGTGCAGGACACCCCATCGAGGGCCAACATGGCGCGCTCGTCGCCCTGCCGCGCGGCTTCCAGGTGTGCGAACACTTCTCCCAGTCCGCCGTTTTCCTTCGCCAGCACACGCGCCATGGGCATATGGCAGGTCGAGCAGGTGTCCTCGATCTCTGCCCGGGCGTCCGGATGGTCGGTCACTTCCCGGCGTACGGATGCCTGCCAGTAGGGATCCCGCGCCGAATGCGCCATGACGGAACCGCGCCATACGTGCCCGATGGAGACGTCCGTTCCGTCCGGACCGGTTATATTGCTGTGACAGGCGATGCACTGGTCCGAAGTGACGAACGTGCTTTGATCCCCGGACTGCGCCTCGACCGATGCGCACGCGAGCCAGGCGAAGGCGAGCGGCGCCAGCGTGAGGCACGTCAGCAACCGCCCCGTGTAGTTACCAGCCATCGCGGAAACCTCCGTCGAACCAGTCCCACAACAGGTACATGACGATCTGCGGTTTACGGCTTAACTTCCTGGCGACCGGAACCCGCAACCCCACGTTGAGCAGAATGTGCTGGCGCGTGTTGAGCGAGACCTGCAGTTGAGGCACGAGGTCCATCGCGACACCGGAACCGGAATCAAGTTCGCGCCAAGCCAGGACCTCGACCATGGGACTCCAGGCCCGGCCGAACTCGCCATCCGTGAAGGTCCTGCCGATCAGCGCCCTTATGGCTACTTCATCCTCCACGGAGCCGCTCACGGCGAATTCACCCAGCGCCTGGGCCTGGAAAAAGGCGTCTCCGGGCATAAGCTGTACGATGGCCAGGTAAGGCTCCAGTTTCGTGGAGCCCGTACCGAAGCCGTTTTCTTCGTCGCCGGATGGCAAGATGACTTCGCCGCCTATACTGAAGGCATGACCACGCCCCAAGTCGTGGTACAGGGCATACTTGTAGCCAAGCGCCAGGTCCCCGAAGCCCAGGTTGGTCCCGTCGTCCCGCTCAGAATCGCGCCTGCCGAACGGGACCTTCACTTCGATCATGCCCCGGGGGCCGAACCGCTTCTCGTATACCGGCTCGATGATAACGGCCTTGCTGTCGTCCGTGTCCAGCGTCAGATTGAATACCGTCTCGTCTTCGGGAAAGGCTTTCTCGGTAAACAGGGGCTTTGGAACGTTGAATTCGCCGCGTGGCCAGTTCTTGTTCGTGCAGAAGGTGCGGACATTGCCGAGGATAGCGTAGATTTCCTCGTCCGTGAGGGCATCCCCGAATGCGGGCATCATGCGGTCGAAGGCCCGCACCGGTCCCCCTTCATGGATCACGGCGTGCCAGTCGGGGTCGGGTTCGCGGGAAGCGAATTCGCAGTCCGTAAAGTCCGGAAGTTCCAGTGCAAACCCGCGCTCTTCGAGCGGACTTCCTCTTCCGTCCGATCCGTGACAGGCCGCGCAGGCCTGTTCATAGAGCTTTGCTCCGTCGAGCTTCGCCCCGACGAGCTGGTCGGCGAAGGTGGAACGCTCCACAAACAGACCGTAAAGACTAAACAGTACCACTAAGCATTTGCAGCTATATCGCATATCCACGCCGGATCCCGCGCCATCGGGAGCCGCACTGGCCGGACTGGCCGGACTACGCCTGGCACGCTACGAACCGACCGGCCGGAAGGGCTTTCCGCGCTACCGTTGACGCGTTGATTGTAACTGTGTGTTAAATTAGACGGTTTTAGGAGAGGTTTCCTGCGATTCGAATTCAGACCACCCGCTCGATCCGAACGCGCTTCACCCCTTCCCTGCGTATGCGGTAACACACTGCGATGAAATCATCGGCGTCGCCAACCATCCGGGCGAAGAGATTCACCGCGACGGGGCCGTCCGGCATATTTGGCCGGCCGTCCCTGCCGTAGAACCAGCACAGTTCGGTGATCCCGTCCAGCCACCCGTGCATGCGTCCTGGCTCCAGCCTGAAGTAGCAAATGTCACCGGGCAAGGTGCGGCTTGTCAGGTTCTCGGGCGGGATGACGATGTCCTTAGACAGGAAGTAAGCGATCTCGCTGCCCGAGTACACGGCGTGGATGCCCTCTTCCTCCAGGGGCAGCGCGTCCCAGACAGCCTGGCAGGTCTTCGGCGCCTCGTCCTCAAGCAACTCGGCAACTACCGAAACGCCTTCTTCGACAAAGGTCAAACGGATCCTACGGGCCATGGCTTACTTTCAGATTCGCTTGCGTGGTCTTGATATAGCCAATCGAAATTGAACTACAACTTCATGAATATCCCGATGTCCCAGGCCGACGCATCCAGCAGATTGTGCGCACCCGTGTATTTCGTCACGCCCGCGGTAATCCCCGCGTCGGACGTGATGTAGAAATTGAGCTCCGGACCGAATGACACGTACTGCTGGTCGTTTCGGGTCCACTCGCCATCCGACTTTCCCAGGGCTTTCACACCGCGAATCCAGCCGGAGAACCCGACTCGCTCGCCAGCCATGAAACCCGCTTCGAGAGCGTACCTCAGTTCGTCGGAGTAATCGCTTTCACGATTATTGAAGCCGATTTCGGCTTTCAGGTAGCCCGGTGTCGGCCACAGGGAACGACCGACCTGGAGCGAGAATAACTGGTTGAATTCACCATCGCCGGTGAACAGGCCGATTTCCTGGTCGGTATAGGAATCTCCCAGCGGCAATCCCGCCATGACCTGAATGCTCACGACCGTGGGCCCGCTGGTGAGCAACCCAATCCTGGCGCCAAGCTCCCAGTCCCCCGTACCCGTCTTGGTGTCGGACCCGTGCCTGTCTTCACTGATACGCTGATAAAAGGGAATGTACCCTACAAGTGTCAACCGGTCTACAAGGCCGAATTCACCATACAGGCTGGTCGTATATCTGCTCAGATCCGTTATGTCTACCCTGTCTCCGGACGGCTCGAAATACGAATTGCTCTTAATAAACTGCTCGTTCAGCTTGAAATAGCCCTTGCCCTGGGGATGGGTCCATCCACCGGCGAATACCGTGGATACCTGGAGGATGAACCCCGCGAGCAAGGCGCCGGCATAGATGAGTTTGGACATGGCACACTCCCCTTAACGGATGCCGAACAGCAATATCTTCTACAGTTTCAGAAACAGCCCGAATTCCCAGGCTGGCGCGTCCAGCATGCTATGAGCCCGGGTGAATTTCGACATGCTGGCGGTAATTCCCGCATTAGGCGTAACATAGAAATCGACCTGGGGGCCGAAGGACAGGTACTCGATTTCGTAACGCGAACGGAATTCATCATCCGCTTTGCCGAGGACTTCGATCCCGCGGAGCCAGACCGATACGCCCAACCTTTCAGCGACCGTGTAACCGGCTTCGAGACTATACCGAAGTTCATCGGAATAGTCGTCAATAGGATCGTCGTCGCCCTGTCTATTGTTATACCCGATTTCGGCTTTCAGGTAGCCGGGTACCGGGTAGAGTGAATGGCCCACCTGGAGCGAGAAGTGCTGGTTGAATTCGCCGTCGCCGGTCCAGAGGACGACACCCTGGTCTGATTCTCCCAACGGCAATCCCGCCAGGGCTTGCAGGCTGACCACCGTGGGGCCCTGTGCCAGAATACCGATCCTGACCCCTATGTCCCAGTCGCCAATGCCTGAAGTCGAATCGAAGCCTTCGGCATCCACGCTGAACTTCGAATAAAACGGCATGTAGCCCACAAGAGTCACCCGGTCGAGCAAGCCGAATTCACCGTAAAGGCTCGTCGTATTGCCGCTTACGGTCGGTATCTCGGTTTTGGACCCGGTTGCCAGGAACAGTGATTCGGCGCGCACGAACTGCTGGCTTAGTTTAAAGTACCCCTTGCCCTTCGGCTGAGTCCATCCGCCTGCGTGGGCAAGAGTTGAATAGCAGATCAACGCGGCTGTCATCAATGTGGCTGCTATGAACCTGTTCACCTCATGCTCCTTTGTGATTCAGTTGCTCAAAATGATCCACTGCCGAGTGGCATATTCACAAACGCGCAATGAAGAATGACATTGCTGTAGGAGTCAATCGTCTCGCCCGCACGGGGTGTGAAGGTACTTGTAAAACTGCGGCTGCCTGTGACGTTCCCAAAATGCCTGGCGCCAGTAGGAGCGGGACCGCTACGCCAATTGATAGAGGCACTGGTGTATAGAAACAAATGTGCAGCAATCCCGCCTCCAGTGTTCATTCCGGTTATGGTCAGTTTGAGTCGACCGCCGGAGACTTCTTCGAAGGTCACGGACCCGGCGGTGCTCGGATAGCTGCTCGTACCGGAAATTGAAGCAGTACGGCTTCTCAACATCGGTGGAGGCGGCGGAGGCTCGGTCACCGTCAACGACGCCGTACCGGACTTGCCGTCCACCTCTGCTGTTATCGTCGTGGATCCGGCATTCCGTGCCCTGGCCAGTCCCGTGGTGCTTATGGTCGCAACCGACGTGTTGCTGCTCGTCCACGTAAAAGTCTTCCCGGTAATCTCCATGTTGTTCGAGTCATAGGCTGTCGCAGTGAATCGTTGCGTCTCGCCTTCTTCGATCGAACGGGAAGATGGAGACACGGCAACCCGGTCAACTACGGGGGGTGGAGGCGGAGGTTCCGTCACCCTTAACGTCGCTGTGCCGGATACGCCGTCGACGGTTGCCGAGATCGTCGTGGAACCTGCATCCAGGCCCCTCGCCAACCCAGTTACACTTATCGTGGCTACCGTCTCATCAGAACTTGACCACGTAAACGTCTTGCCCGTTATCTCGGAATTGTCCGACGTGTGGGCGGTGGCAGAAAACCGCCGGGTCTCACCCTCCTCGATTGACGCTGAGGAGGGACTCACTGTCACGGTTGCGACCATCGGTGGTGGTGGCGGAGGTGGTTCGGTCACTGTGAGCGTCGCCGTGCCGGATACTCCATCAGTCGTCGCCGTGATCATCGCTTCGCCCATTCCGACACCAGTCGCCAGGCCGTTCGCGTCGACCGTCGCCACCATGTCATCCGAACTCGACCATGTAAACTCCACGTCCGGGATTTCCATCCCGTCCGACGTCATTGCCATCGCCGCGAACTGCTGCGTCGCGCCTACCTCGATCGTCGCTTCAAGTGGACTCACTGACACCGTCGATACCACCGGCTCGGGTGGCGGTGGTTCGGTCACTGTGAGCGTCGCCGTGCCGGATACTTCGTCAGTCGTCGCCGTGATCATCGTTTCGCCCGTTCCGACACCGGTCGCCAGGCCATTCGCGTCGACCGTCGCAACCATCTCGTCAGAACTCGACCACGTAAACTCCGCGTCCGGGATTTCCATCCCGTCCGACGTCATTGCCATCGCCGCGAACTGCTGCGTCGCGCCTTCTTCGATCGTGGCTTCCGATGGACTCACTGTCACGGTTGCTACAACTGGCTCTACTGGCTCGGGTGGAGGCGGTTCGGTCACCGTCAGTGTCGCCATGCCGGATACACTGTCCGCGGTAGCCGTGATCATCGCCTCGCCTGCTCCTACACCACTCGCCAGGCCGTTCGCGTCGACCGTCGCCACCATCTCGTCAGAACTCGACCACGTAATCTCCGCGTCCGGGATATCCATCTCGTCCGATGTCGAAGCCATCGCCGCGAACTGCTGCGTCGCGCCTACCTCGATCATCGCTTCAGGTGGACTCACCGACACAGTCGATACCACCGGATCGGGAGGCGGAAGTTCGGCTACGTTAATGGTAACCGGCGAACTCGCTATACCGTCCGCCGTGGCGCGGACCGTTGCCGTACCCGCTGCGACTGCCGTGGCAACGCCGGCCGATGTAATGGTCACTTTGCTGGTATCGCTGCTCGCCCATGAGAAACTGACACCTTCGCGAATGGCGCCTCCAGACGTCCGGGCCGTCGCCGTGAAGGTCACCATTTCCCCAACCATCAGCTCCTGGGTCGAGGAAGGAGAGATCGTGACCCGGGCCACGGCGGCCTGGGTGACCGTGATCGTCACCGGTTCGCTCACGATGCCGTTTCCCGTCGCTCTGATGGTCGCCGTACCAACACTTACCGCGGTTGCCCGTCCACCGGCACTGATGGTTACTACGGCGGTATTACTGCTGGACCAGGTATAATTGACACCGCTTATTACGGCGCCGTCGGAAGCCTTGGCGGTCGCAGCCAACTGTTGTGTTCTGCCCACTTCCAGAGACACCATGTTCGGACTCACTTCGATGCGAGAGACCGTCGGTGCGGGGGGAGGTGTCGGCGTCGGTGTGGGTGTTGTCGGCTCGGCCGGTCTGGTCGGGGAGGAGTCCCCACCGCCGCACCCGACATTCAGCAATGCGCTTGAAACCGCTATCATGATGAGACCGGTAGCAATCGACCTGAATGACATACATCCTCCCGGTTTAACGATGGGCGAATCGCGTATTGTAGTTCCTCATTGGGCAACCAAATACGTCGGAAAGTCCATCAATGGGTCATTCCACTAACTGGTCATTCCACTTGAACCCTGTGATTTTCACTTCCCGTTCCCGTTCCAGCGTCCTCTGCCGTTGCGTTTCCTTCCATTCATTTCCACCTGTTTCCATCCGCTTTCACCGCTGTGTACGGGAGCACCGGCCAGTCGGACGCGCTTCGCGTCGATCGATTCGCGCAGCGTTTTCAGCAACTCATCCGAGGGCCTGACGCGGAAATCACTCCCTGCCCTGACGCCGATCTCACTCTGATCTGCTGTAGACACTTCTAGCACTACGTCGCAATTCCCCGGGTAAGTCTCCAGCACGTGTTTGATCGATACGAGGTTCTCATCCGCTACCTGTTCGTGCTCCATGGTCACCACGACGGACCGCGCCAGCCGGTCCCGCGCATCCGTCAGTGAAATGATCTCGGAAGCGATGACCTTGTTGTCCTCTTCTTTTTTCGACAGGTGTCCATGTACGAGGACCAGCGAGTCGATCGTCACGAGTTCGCGATGCAGTGCGTACGGTTCCGAAAAGACGAGCACCTCACCCGAACCGGAGAAGTCTTCGAGCGTTACGAAGGCCATGGTCTTGCCGTTTCGATCCACGATGGGCTTGATTTCGGTCACGATACCACCGACCACGACGGTGTCCTGCCGGCCGTTTGCGTGGTCGAGGCGCCGCATTTCCGCCGTCGTAAAGGCCCGAATGTCTTCCTCGTATTCCTTCAGCGGATGCCCCGTCACATAAAATCCCAGCAGTTCCTTCTCGAGGCCCAGTTCCTGGCTTGCCGGCCAACGGGGGACGAGCGGCAGCACCGGCTTGTGTACTTCCAGATTCGCACCCGCTCCCATCCCGTCGAGGTCGAAAAGGGAGGTCTGTCCCTTCTCCCTGTCGTTCTGACGGGTCTGCGCCCCTTCAATGACCGTGTCGAGCACTTCCATGAGCTGTGCCCGGTGCCCCTCGAGGCTGTCGCAGGCGCCGGCCTGGATCAGGCTTTCGAGCACCCGCTTGTTTACCAGCCGCAGATCGATGTGCTCGCAAAGTCCGTACACATCTTCGAAGCGTCCATGTTCCTTCCTCGCCTCGACGATGGATTCCACCGCGGCCTGGCCCACGTTCTTGATCGCACAGAGCCCGAATCGGATGGAATCTCCTTCGACGACGAAGGTCTTGTCGCTTCTGTTGACATCGGGCGGCAGCACGTCGATGCCCATTTTCCTGCATTCGTTGATCAACACGACGATTTCTTCGGTATTCGACATCGTGTTGGACAGCAGTGCGGCCATGAACTGTACCGGGTAGTGCACCTTCAGGTAAGCTTCCTGGAAGGCGAGGACGGCATAGCCCGCCGAATGGCTCTTGTTGAACGCGTAACCGCCGAAGTATTCGATCAATCCAAACACTTCCTCCGCGATATCCTTCTCGATGCCGTTCTCAACCGCGCCATCGACGAAATTCCGACGTTCTTCGGCCATGACTTCGGGCTGCTTCTTGGCCATGGCCTTCCTAAGGAAATCGGCCCGTCCCAGGGTGTAGCCCGCCATGTCGCGGGCGATCTGCATCGCCTGCTCCTGGTAGACGATGAGCCCGAAGGTTTCCTTGAGTGCCGTCTCCATCACGGCGTGGTGATACGTAACCTTCTTGCGGCCGTGCTTCCGGTCGATGTAGTCGTCCACGACACCGCCGTTCAGGGGTCCCGGCCTGCAGAGCGCGTTCATGGCGATCAGGTCATCGACGCCGTCCGGCCGCAGGCGACGGAGGAATTCGTGCAGCCAGCCGCTATGGAACTGGAAAATCCCGGTCGTTTCTCCCCGCCGGAACAGGTCGAGGGTCTTCGGATCATCCAGGGGGATATCATCCAGCTCGATCTCGTCGCCCGTCGTGTCTTTGATCATCGCGATGGCGTCCTGGATGACAGAAAGGTTCTGCAGTCCCAGGAAGTCCATCTTCGGCAGCCCGATGTCCTCCATGAGCTCGCCGGGATACTGGGTAACGATCGTATCCTTGTTACTGGGCTTGTACAGCGGCACGTAGTCGGTCAGTTCGCCCGGCGTGATCACGACGCCGGCCGCGTGGACCGAGGCGTGGCGCGCAAGACCTTCGAGGGTCTTCGCGTACTGGATCAACTGGCCGTCCGTACCGCCGCCGTCGGCCATCTGGCGAAGTTCCGGGACCTGGTCTATGGCCCGGTCGAGGGTGATCTTCAATTCGGTCGGAACCAGCTTGGCCACGCGATCCACGTCGCCGTAGGACATGCCGAGGACGCGGCCCACGTCACGGATCGCCGCCTTCGCGCCCATGGTGCCGAAGGTGATGATCTGGGCTACGCTGTTCTTGCCGTATTTCTCCACCACGTAGTTGATGACCTTGTCCCGTTCACGGTCCGCAAGGTCGATGTCGATATCGGGCATGCTGACGCGCTCGGGATTCAGGAAGCGTTCGAAAAGCAGACCATAGCTGATGGGGTCGATATTCGTGATGCCCAGCACGTAGGCGACCATGCATCCGAGGCCCGATCCCCTCGTCATGAGCGGGATACCCTGCTCCGCGGCAAAACGGGCGATATCTTCGACGATGAGGAAGTAGCTGGGATAGCCCATCTGGTTGATTACCCCGAGTTCGTATTCGAGGCGGGCCTTCAACTCGGGGGTGACGGTGTCGTAACGCGCCTCCATCCCGTCGAAAGACAGCTTGCGCAGGTACGCGTCCGCACTGTCATAGTCCTCCGGCAACGGGAAGTGGGGAAACTTGAAATTGCCCATTTCCATTTCAAATTCAATGGACTCGGCGATGGATACGGTGTTTGCCAGGGCGCCGGAAACATGGCCGAACAACTGGCCCATCTCGTCCGCGTTCTTGAAGTAGAGCGAATCCGTGGCAAACCTGAGCCGCTTGGGGTCGTTCAGTTCCTTCCCGGTCTGGATGCAGACCAGTACGTCCTGGGCGGGCGCGTCGTCCCGTCTGAGGTAGTGGGCGTCGTTGGTCGCGACGATGGGGAGGTCGAACTCCCGGGAGAAATCGATCATCGCGTTGTTGATGGGCTTGTCGAAATCCAGTCCGTGATCCTGAATCTCCAGGTAGAAGTTGGATCCGAAGATCTCCTTGAGCTGCCGGCACTTCGTCCGCGCCTGGTCTATCTGGCCGTCCACCACCAGGTTGGCGAGCGGTCCCTTGGCGCAGGCGGACAGGGCGACCAGCCCCTCGCTGTGCTTTTCCAGCAATTCCATGTCCACGCGCGGCTTGTAGTAGAAACCCTCGAGATATCCCGCGGAGGTGAGCTTCATCAGGTTCCGGTAACCGGTCGCGTTCTGCGCTAGCACGACGAAGTGGGTCGTCTGGTCGGCGCGCTCGCCGCCCCGTACCGGACGTTTTTCCTTCCGGCTGCCCGGCGCCAGATACAACTCGCAGCCGATGATCGGCGTCAGTCCCGCGGCCGTGACGGTCTTGTAGAATTCCACGGCGCCGAACATGTTCCCATGATCGGTCATGGCTATGGCGGGCATGCCAAAGGCTTTGGCGGTATCGGCGAGATCCTCGATTCGGCTTGCGCCGTCGAGCAGGCTGTAGTGGGTATGGTTGTGCAGATGAACGAACGAGGACACGGGGGTCGTCCTTAGGACAGTTTCAACGGGCTGCCCTTCATGAAAGGGCGGGACGCTGGCGATGAGGAAAAGACCGGCGATGTGATGCGGAACTGAATATAAAGGTTAACATAGCAAAAATAGGTTGATATGAGCCATTGGCGCAAGGTATTTTACGTTTTTTTCGGACGGCTGCGATCACGGTCCGTACGACGTGGAAAGAAACCGGTTCAACCGGCTGTTTGACCCGCGTAACGGGATTTGGAAGATCGCTATGAACCGCATCATCGTACTCGATAAACTGGCCCGGGAAGGGCTCGACCGGCTCGAGCGGGCGGAAGGCGTAACGCACGACGTGCGCACCGGCCTCGGCGCTGAAGCCCTGCGCGAGACTTTGCTGGAATACGACGGCGCAATCTGCAGGAGCGAGGCGAAGCTCACGGCAGAGGTCCTGAGGGGCAACCGTCGACTCCGCGGCGTCGTCCGCGCGGGCGTGGGGACGGACAACATCGACCGGGATGCGGCGACCCGCCAGGGCATCGTGGTCATGAACACCCCGGCCGGGAACACGCTCAGCACGGCAGAACACACTTTTACCCTCATCGCGGCCCTGTCGCGCAACATAGCGCCGGCGAACAGAAGTCTCATGGAAGGACGGTGGGACCGCGGCGCATTCACGGGAGTCCAGCTCGCCGGAAAGACCCTGGGCATCATCGGGATGGGACGCATCGGCCGGGAGGTCGCCGCGCGTGCGCAGGCCTTCGCCATGCGCGTCATCGGTTTCGACCCGTTCCTTTCGCCCGAACAGGCCGCCAAGTTGGGTGTGGAGTATGTAAACGACGTGCGAGACCTGCTGCCGGAGGTGGATTATCTGACCGTCCATACACCTCTCACACCGGAGACGCATCACCTGGTGAGCAACGAAGAAGTCGATCTGCTCAAACCCGGTGCGCGGCTGGTCAACTGCGCCCGCGGGGGCATTTACGACGAGGAAGCGCTGATCCGGGGTCTGGAGTCCGGGCAACTGGCCGGCGTAGCGCTGGACGTCTACGAGGAAGAACCCTGCGTGGACAGTCCGCTGTTCAACATGCCGGGCGTGCTGTGTACGCCCCATCTCGGCGCCAGCACGGAAGAGGCGCAGGCAGGCGTCGCCGTGGAAGCCGTCGACCTGCTGGTCAGTTTCCTGGTCTCGGGCGAAGTCCGCCACGCCGTGAACGCCGTCGCCATCGATTCGAACACGTTCCAGACGCTGGGCGGCTATCTCGACGTTGCCTACCGGTTGGGCATCCTGCTTTCCCAGTGGCACAGCGGAGGACCGCGCGCGTGCCGCCTTACCTACCGGGGGAAGGTGGTCGATGAGAATACGCGCCTGCTCACCTCCGCCTTCTGCGCGGGATTGCTCGAACATGCGCTGGACGAAGAAGTCAACATCATCAACGGTGAGATGCTGCTCCGCGAACGGGGGATCCACCTGTCGGAAGAGACGCGGAGCGCGGGTGGATTTTTCACCTCGGCTATCAGTGCGGAGATAGACTGCGCCGACGAGACCTACCGGGCCGACGGTACGGTTTTCGGCAACAACATGCCCCGGTTGATCCGCCTGGGCGAACACCGCATGGAGGCGTACCTGGACGGCAACCTCCTGGTGTTCAGCCACAACGACGTGCCCGGTATCATCGGCGCCATTGGGGATACTTTCGGACGGTACAGGGTCAATATCGCCCAGATGGCCGTCGGAAGGCTGGGGAATACGCCCGGCGGCAAGGCAGTGGGCGTATTGAACCTGGACGACGTCCCGCCCCAGGCATCCATCGACGAGATCCTGCGGCATCCGGCCATCAACAACGCGCGGTTCATCCGGCTGCCTGCGCACGGGGAACTGCCTCCGTGGATGCCCGGATGAGCCATACAGCCAGAGGAACCGAACGCGGCGCGGCCGACAGCACGTCCGGCGGCTCGGCAACCGAACGCGGTGCGGCAACCGGCGCGGCCTACAGCGGTCCGCAGCGCGGCCGGCGGAACGTTTGAAGATAAACAGCGGTTTAAGGGAATACAGAGTCTATTCAGTTTGACATGGAAAGCGTACCAGGAAGCGCGTACCAGGAAGCGCGTACCTACGGACCGTCGCGCTTCTGAGCAGGCCGTCGCACTTCTAAGCAGGACGTCGCACTTTCGAGCAGGCCGTCGCACTTCTGAGAATTGACGGCGGCGACCGTACCACGTACTGAACACACGACAATCAACGGTTACGTATCGGAGCTTGCACTCATGACCAAACTCAGCGTCAACGTCAACAAGGTGGCCCTGTTGCGGAACACGCGCGTGCACGGCATACCCAGCGTGACCGGTGCGGCACGGACCGCGATCGAGGCCGGGGCCTACGGCATCACCGTGCACCCCCGGCCCGACCAGCGGCACATCACGCCCGGCGACGTGGACGACCTGGCCGAAATGCTGAAAGTTTACCCGGAGATCGAGTACAATATCGAGGGCAATCCATTTCACCAGGTCATGGACATCGTCCGCAAGGTCCGCCCCACCCAGGCGACCCTGGTTCCCGACGATCCGGACGCTTTCACATCGGATCAAGGCTGGGATGTGACGGCCAATGCCGAAAGACTGATACCGATCATCGCGGAATTGAAAGACCTTGGCTGCCGGGTCAGCCTGTTCATGGACGCGGATCTCGATCAGATCGAGCGCGTTCCTGACATCGGCGCAGACCGGATCGAGCTGTACACCGAACCCTATGCCGTGGCCTTTGCGGAAGGACCGGAACAGATGCAACCCGTACTGTCATCCTTCGCCAGGGCGGCGGAACGCGCCCACGAGATCGGCCTGGCCGTCAACGCCGGTCACGATCTCAACCTCGACAACCTGGCGGTGTTCTGCGGAACGGTCCCGAACGTGCTCGAAGTCTCCATCGGCCACGCGCTGGTCGCCGACGCGCTGGATATGGGGTTGAAGAACGCCGTGGGGGCCTACCTGGGCGAACTTGAGAAAGCGGAAACGATTTCCACCAGTTCGTAAACACTTGAGCGATTCGAGTAACTTGAGTACTTGAGTACTTGAGTAGTTTGAGTAATAAAGTATTATGGAGTTTATTCTGAATGAGGAAGTTTGTACCGAACGAGATGTTTATACTAAACGAGTTCATCTGATTCACAAACACGATACCCCCTGGAGGTTGTTTACATGATAGTCCGATTGACGCGGTACTTCCCACTGGTTATCGCGATTCTTGCGTTGTCCGGCCCTGCGCAGGCCCAGGACCTGGCCGCATTTGAAAAGAACGTCACGGAATTCACCCTCGACAACGGACTGACTTTCATCGTGGTGGAGAACCATGACGCCCCCGTCCTCACCGTCCTCACCTACGCGGACGTCGGCTCCGTGGACGAGGTCAAGGGCATTACCGGCATGGCCCATGTCTTCGAGCACATGGCCTTCAAAGGCACGACGACCATCGGCGCAATGGACCTGGAATCCGAGTACGCGGCCATGCAGAAAGTGGACGAGATATTTGACGATCTCCGTAGCGAGCGGCACAAGGGCCACCAGGCCGACCCCGAGCGCCTGGCAAGCCTCGAACAGGACTTCGAGGACGCCAAGAAGGCGGCCCGTGAATTTGCCGAGTCCAGCGCCATGGACGAAGCCATCGACAGGTCGGGCGGCACCGGCCTGAACGCGACCACCAGCCGGGATGCCACGAGGTATTTCTACAGCCTCCCTTCGAACAAGCTCGAGCTATTCTTCGCGTTGGAGTCGAGCCGCTTCCTCGACCCGGTGCTCCGTGAGTTCTTCGTCGAACGGGACGTGGTCATGGAAGAACGGCGGATGAGCGAAAGCAGTCCGACCGGACGCCTGGTGGAGGAGATGCTGAGTACCGCTTACAAGGCCCATCCCTATGGCGAGCCGACCCTGGGCCACATGTCGGACCTGGAATCAATGACCCGCACGGAGGCCATGGATTTCTTCAGACGGTATTACGGCGCCGACAATCTGACGATCATCATCTCGGGCGACGCGGACCCCGCGCACGTCAAGGAACTGGCCCATGAGTATTTCGATCGCCTTCCGGCCGGGCCTCCCATAGAACCGGTTGAAACGGTTGAACCCCCTCAACTGGCGGAGCGCCGCGTGATCATGGAGGACAAGTCACAGCCGGTGATATTGATGGGTTATCACAAGGTCGACATCAATCACGAAGACGACGTGGTCTTCAATGTACTGTCGGATATTATCGGAAGCGGTCGGACCAGCCGCCTGTACACGTCACTCGTCAAGGAACAGAAAATCGCGGTCAACGCGTCTTCCTTTACGGACTTTCCTGGCAGCAAGTACCCCAACATGATGGTGTTCTTTGCCTTTCCCAGCAAGGATCATACCGCTGCGGACACTGAGAAAGCCATCGAGGAAGAAATCGAACGCATCCGAAACGAAGAAGTTACCGAAGAGGAACTTTCCAGGGCAAAAGTGCGAGCCCGGGTAAACCTGATCCGCCAGCTCGACTCCAATATGGGACTTGCGCTTCAAATGGCTTATTTTCATGTGCTTACGGGTGACTGGCGGGAACTCTTCCATAGTATAGACCAGATCAGTGAAGTGACCGCCGAGGATATCAAGCGCGTTGCCAATCAGTACCTGGTTCCCAAGAACCGGACGGTGGCTTCAATCGTAACCTTGGAAGATGAATCTACGGAATAGACACAAGACTGAAATCGCGGACGGCTCGATTGTCCCTGGCACTGAACACAGGAGTTGCACCCATGCGCAGTACCCGTCTGAAAATCGCTACACTTGCCCTGATGATGGCAGGAATGGTCCTCTCGGCCGTGCCGGCCGCGGCCCAGAAGGACTACCGGGAGCTGGAATTCCCACCGCTCAACGACATAGTAACGCCGACGCCAACCAGGGTCGTCCTGGATAACGGGATCATCCTGTACCTGGTGGAAGACCGCCGGCTGCCGATGATCAACCTGAGCGCGCGCATCGGCGTGGGCGCCGTCAACGAACCGGCGGACAAGACCGGCCTGGCAGGAATCACCGGCGCGGTAATGCGCACGGGTGGGTCGACGACCATGTCGGGCGACGAGATCGATGAAACGCTGGAAGGTCTCGGGGCGGCCGTGGAGACAGGGATCGGGCCGGTTTCCGGGTCCGCCTTCATGTCGGTCCTGAAGGACAACGTAGACACCGTACTGCCCATTCTCGCGGACGTGCTCATGAATCCAGCCTTTCCGGAAGACAAGATCGAACTGGAGAAGGTCACCGCGCGGTCATCGATTTCGCGACGAAACGACGATCCGACCAACATGGGATTCCGGGAATTCCGCAAGCTGATCTACGGGGCGGAGAGCGTGTACGCGCGGCAGACCGAATACGCCACGATCGATGCCATTACCCGGGATGACCTCGTGGCCTTTCACCAGGCCTGGTTGCATCCGGACAATACCATGCTCGGCGTGTGGGGTGATTTCGACACGGACGAGATGGTCGAGAAGATATCCGATGTCTTCGGAGGTTGGGAAAAGGCCGGGTTCAAGCGACCCGAGCTGCCCGGTGTCGACTATACCTTCGACAGTTCGGTCAACTACATCAAAAAAGACGATATCAACCAGAGCACGGTCGTCATCGGCCACATTGGCGGGCTGATGAACAATCCCGATTATTTCGCCCTGCGGGTCATGAACGACATCCTCAGCGGGGGATTTTCCGGCAGGCTCTTCCGCAACGTGCGATCGGAACAGGGCCTGGCCTACGCGGTCTTCGGTATCTACAGCGCCAACTACACGTACCCCGGCATATTCTACGTGGCCTGCATGACCAAATCGGAAACCACGGTGCAGGCGGCCCGATCCCTGCTGCACGAAGTGGAACGGATGAAGACGGATGAGATCACGGAAGAAGAACTGAACCTGGCGAAGGACAGTTTCCTGAATTCCTTCGTTTTCAATTTCGATACCCGGCGCGAAATCATCAACCGGCAGATGACCTACGAGTACTATGGTTATCCCCAGGATTTCCTCGAAAAAACCAAGACCGAGGTGGAGAAGGTCACGGTCGAGGACGTTCAGCGGGTGGCGCGCAAGTACCTGCAGCCGGACAAGGTGCGTATTGTCGTAGTCGGGAATGACGAGGACTTCGACGAGCCGCTGACGGTCCTTGGCGAAGTGAACGAGATCGACGTGACCATTGCCGTGCCTGCCATGGAAGCGCCGGAAGCCACCGAGGACGACATGGCCAGGGGCAGGGCGTTGCTCGAACGTTCCGTGGA
The DNA here is from genome assembly GCA_951812955.1 of uncultured Gemmatimonadota bacterium. Taxonomy (GTDB): domain Bacteria; phylum JAAXHH01; class JAAXHH01; order JAAXHH01; family JAAXHH01; genus JAAXHH01. The sequence continues at coordinate 2,141,381 of OX638340.1, forward strand.
AGCCCTGGGAGGCAAGGAAGCGCTTGCGGCGGTACAGGCCGTACACAGGACCGCGGAGGTTACCATCATCAGGCCCATGGGCGAGATGGCCATCGGCGTGGAAATGCTCGTTTCCTTTCCGGATAAGATGAAGACGACCATGCAGACTCCAATGGGTGATATCGAAATGGTAGTGAACGGCGAGCAGGCCTGGATGGTCGGCCCCATGGGCGATACGCAACCCGTACCGCCCCAGCAGCGGGATTCGATGCGGGAGGAACTATGGCGGCTCCCCGTCTACCTGTACGGCAGGGTGGACGCGGAAGGGTTGATAGTTCAACATCTCGGACAGGAAGAGATCGAGGGCGCGGCCGTGGAAGCGCTACTCATTACGCCTCCGGGTTTTGACCCCTTCAGGCTCTACCTGGACGCGGAGACCATGTTGCCGGTCAAGAAGGCGGGCAAGTCCATGACCCAGCAGGGACCCGTGGATGCGGAGACAGTGATGAGCGATTACCGCGAGGTCGGCGGCATCCAGTTTCCGTTCACGGAGACGAGTACGGAAAACGGGAATCCAAGCAGCGAGGCCACGACTCAGAACATCGAGATCAACCCTGAGTTGCCTGAGGACGCTTTTGCGGCGCCGGAATAAACGGATGCTGACGCGGCAACCTGGCGCAGCATGTTGTACAAAGCCCTGGTACAGAATGGCGCATACGAGCGTAGAAACAGCATGACGCCTTCGATGCGTCCGGTCAAACCGATGCAGGGAAGAGGACTGAACGTTTTGAAAAGGACAATCGGATGTCCGCTGACATCAAGCACCTGATCGACTGGAAGTACTGGGACGACGGCGAGGTCGTGGAGATCCTCGACCTGGCTCGGCGCGTCAAGCACTACCGCTGGGAGTACCAGGGCCATATGCAGGGCAATACGCTGGTCATGATCTTCCAGAAGACTTCCACGCGTACACGGGTGTCCTTCGAAGCTGGCATGACCGAAATGGGCGGACACGCCATCAACCTGGACTGGATGGCGACCAATTTCACGCTGAGCAAGGTCCGCTTCGAGACCCGGTACCTGGGCCGCAACGCGGCGATCATCATGGCCAGGTTGAAGGACAACAGGGACCTGATGGAGATGGAAAAGGCTTCCACGGTACCGGTCATCAACGGGTGCTGCAACCTGTACCACCCCTGCCAGGCGCTGGCGGACGTGCTGACCATCGCGGAAGACCGTCCCGAGGGCGTCAAAGGCGCGCGGCTGACTTACATTGGCGTGTACAACAACGTGGTAAACTCGCTGGTCTCCATCGCCGCGCCGCTGGGCGTGCACCTGACGCTGGTCTGTCCGATCCGGGAGCCGGCCAGTGTGGATGAGGAAAGCCGCCAGAAGCTATTGAAACGGGGATTGCTCACGGAGACGCTGGACGCCGAGGCGGCGGTCGGGGAGGCCGACTACGTCTACACGGACACCTGGCTCGACATGGAATTGTATAACGATCCCGCCTACGCGGCAGAGAAGGAGAAACGGAGCGGGATCATGATGCCCTACCAGATCAACCGTACCCTGCTCGGCGACAGCCGCGCGAAGATCATGCACGACATGCCCATCCACCCCGGCTACGAGATCGCCGAGGACATGGTCGAGCACGAGCGATCGATCATCTACGACCAGGCGGAGCACCGGCTGGACGCCCAGAAGGCCATCATGCTGAGGCTTCGGAACCGGTTGTAGCTACTTGGTAGCTTTATCGCCAGCTCACCGGGCCTCGCCGCTACACCCATTCGGCGTTTAAATCCCAGGCATCGCCAACACCACCAGTTCAGCCCTTTCCGACGCCCCTCCGATCGGCACGGCGATGTACTGTTTTCCACCCGTCATGTAGGTCATGGGATTCCCCGTCGCGTTTCCCGGCAGCGGTATTTCCGCGACGAGCTCTCCGTTATCCGGATCGAAGGCCCTCAGGAACGCCTCGGCGCTCTCCGAATCGTAGGTCATGGCGTTGCCGCGGTCCGACACCTTCCGGTCCAGCACGATCCCCATCTGCGCGGCGAAAAGCAGCGACTCGGTCAGCAGCGGGAAGGTCCGGCGGTCCCATCCCAGGGGCGGCAGGTCCAGACCGTCGAGGGCGGGATGATTGCGGGGGCCGCTTCCCACGGGGCTCATCCACACGTGCTCGCCCGTGTTCAGGTCTATGGCGGTAATACGTCCGTAGGGCGGCTTGATCACCGGCAGGCCGTCCATGATGGTGGGACCGTAGGCGAACCGGCCGGTGTACGTGTACGGCGCGTCCTCCTCTTCCGACTGATTCACCGTCATGATGGTCGGCAGGCTGTAGGAAGGCACGTACAGCATGCCCGTTTCCGGGTTCACGGCCGCGCCCGACCAGCTCGCACCGCCCACCAGCCCGGGCACGGCAATCATGCCTTTCTCGGTCGGCGGCGTGAAAAGCGGACCGTAGTCGTACTCGGCGATCGCGTCCATGGCCGCCTGTCGCAGCTCGGGCGTGAAATCGACGAGATCGTCTTCCGTCAGGCCCTGGCGCTCGAAGGCCGCCGGCTTCGTGGGAAAGGGCTGCGTGGCCGAGGCAGATTCGCCGGGCACCGTGGAAGGCGGCGTTTCCCGCTCCTCGATCGGCCAGATCGGCTCTCCCGTCGCCCGGTCGAATACGTAGGTGAAGCCCTGTTTCGTGACCTGGGCCAGCGCTTTTATCTCGCGGCCGTCCACCGTGAGGTCCACCAGGCTCGGCGCGGCGGGCAGGTCATAGTCCCAGATGCCGTGATGCACCATCTGGAAATGCCAGACCCGTTCGCCCGTCTCGGCGTTCAGACAGACCAGGCTTTCGGCGAAGAGATTGTCGCCCAGCCTGTGGCCGCCGTAGAAGTCGTTGGTGGGTGTGCTGACCGGCAGATAGACGTATCCCAGCGCTTCATCCGCGCTCATCCAGGTCCAAACGTTTGTGCTGCCCGTGGTCTTCCAGGACTCGTCCTGCCAGGTCTCGTTACCGAACTCGCCTTCCTGGGGTATCGTCTGGAACACCCATTTCTGTTCCCCCGTGCGCACGTCGAACCCGCGCACGTCGCCCGGCGGCATGTCCGCGTCCGGCATCCGGAATACGGCAAAGGAGTCGAGCACCGTCGCCCCGACCACGACCACCCCACGGACGATCACCGGCGGGCTGGAAACGGCGTAGAGGCTCCGGTCGATGGGACGGCGCAAGCCCTTCGTCAGGTCCACGCGACCGTTCTCGCCGAAGTCCGCAATCGGTTCGCCGGTTCCGGCGTCCAGCGCGATGAGATAGGCGTCGCCCGTTGCATAGAGGATTCTCCGCTCGTCACCCTCCTCCCAGTAGGCCACGCCGCGATGGACGAACCCGACATTGGCGGGCGTCCCGTCCTCCCACGTCCGGGGATCGTATGACCAGATTGTCTCTCCCGTGGCCGCGTCGATGGCCGCCACCTGGCTCATGGCGGTGCTCGTGTACAGCACGCCGTCGACCATGAGGGGCGTCGCCTCGTTGACGAATACGCGCAGGGTGGAATCGGCCTCCAGTATGGCGTTGTCGATGGAATCCCAGCGCCACGCGACTTCGAGATCGGCCACGTTATCACGGTCGATCTGACCCAGGGGCGCATACTTGGTGCTCGCGTGGTCGCCGGCATATGCGCGCCATTCCGCCTGGGAGGCGTCGGAGGCGTCACCGGTCTGCGTGGCGTCACCAGCGCAGGATACCATCATCATGCCAATGCAGAGGACCGGGATCACCAACCCCGTCATTGCAGCGAGCGGACTTAACTTACGCATGTTCGTTTCTCCCGAGTGTGCAGGTGTATAAGGATTTCATTATGTGATGGCATCGTCAACGCATGAAAGCATATCGCTTGGAAGCATATTGTACAATTGTACAACTGATCAGTCTATGAGCTATGCGGCTCATCGAACGCGCAACCCGTCAAATATATCCGGTAGACCCATCCGGACGGACGTAACACGTACGCTGCCAGTGTACGACCTCGTTGTCCTTCACGGCTTCTTCATCTACGTCGATACCGAGTCCGGGTGTATCGCGTAACGGCAGGTAGCCGTCTTCGGGCAGGTAGGGGTCGATGATGCACTGCTCCCATTCCGTGCCCAAGGGCAGGATGTATTCGAGGATCTTGAAATTGGGGGTGGCCGCCGCGAAGTGCACGTTGACGGCCGTGGCCAGGGGTCCCATGGGATTGTGCGGGGCGATCGTGACGTAATGTGCCTCGGCGATGGCCGCTATCTTGCGCATCTCCAGCAGTCCGCCGCAGACGCAGACGTCCGGCTGGATGATGTCGGCTCCCTGTGCCGCCATGAGCTCAAGGAACTCGAACCGGGTGTATAGCGACTCGCCCGTGGCCAAAGGGACCTGCATCTGCGAGCGCAGGCGAGACCACGCGGGCAGATGCTCGGGCCGAAGCGGCTCTTCGTAGAAATAGGGATCGTAGGGCGCCAGGGCATTGGCGAGTTGCAGGGCTCTTACCGGCTCGAATATCCGGGCGTGGGGATCGAAGGCAATTTCCCATTCGCCGGGCGTGTTATCCCGAACATCCTCGAAAAACTCCGCGGCCGCGCTACAGACCCGGCCCCAGCGCTCGGCCTCGATGTCCACCTGGTAGGGGCTCGTCTTGAACGCCGTGAACCCCCACGATTCATGCAGCGCATGGGCGCGCTCAATGAAGCCGTTCGCGTTGCCTCCGACGCCGTGATACACCCGCACGCGGTCTCGGACCGTCCCGCCCAGGAGCATGTACACCGGCAACCCCGCCGCCTTGCCGCTGATGTCCCACAGGGCATGATCCACGGCGGACATGACCGCCAGTCCCGTCCCGCCGGGCGGAAAGCGAAACTGCTGGAACAGCTTCAGCATGATGTATTCGATGCGGCGGGGATCTTCTCCTTTTATCATCTCGAAGATGTAATCAGCGATCGGCTCCACGGATTTGTCCGGTCCAACAGAATAAGCCTCTCCCCAGCCATACAATCCTTCGTCCGTCTCCACCTTCACCAGGCCCCGGGACCGGTTTCCGAAGGTGCCGGCGTATGTTTTAATGGCGGTAATTTTCATTAGTGAAGGCTCCATCGCATACGGGGATTGATACCCGCATCCGTAGTACGATTCCTGTTGAGTTAAGGTGCCGAATTTGGTCAGATGGGTCTCTGCAAGATAGACGGGTGAAGCCGGGCTGTCAAGGAACGGCCGGCGGTTCAGAAACAAACGGTTCCTTGCTTACCGGATTCCATGAGACGCTGTTCTTCGGTGTGGTTGACTTGCACATTCCAATGCGTATTTTGATTTGATGGGCTACGCGGTTGTACTGTCTTACGATGACGAGGCTGAACAGGCTGTTCGCGAAATCTGGGACGGCCTGGGGGCGGCCCTCGGGCAACCATCCCTTTCGGAATTGGGCGCCCGGCCACATGTTTCGCTTGCAGTTTACAACGACGATCTCGATACGGCCGGTTTCTCGGAACGATTGCGCGAGTTCGCGCAATCCATCGACCCTTTTGATTTCTGTTTAAGAAGCTTAAGTGCCTTTACCCGACAGGAAGGTGTGGTGTTCCTTGCGCCCGTGGTTACCCGGTACCTTTTGACTGTGCACGAGCGATTTCACGAGGCGTTTGCGCAGAACAAGGATTCAGTCGTGGCACACTACCAGCCCGGCAACTGGATACCGCACTGTACGGTCGCAATCGATCTGGTTCCTGCCGAAATTCAGAAGGCTGTTGGGTATAATCGCGAAGCATTCAAGCCTATATCGGGACGGTTCCAGGAGATTGGTCTCATCGAATTCCGTCCCGTAAAGGAACTGTTTACCTGTAAGCTCGGTTAGTAATTATTCGTCCAGGTGAAGCCGGTTACTCATCGCATTCGCAAGGATTTCCATGGCCAGTCTGATTGTTGAAGGAGGGAAGCCGCTTTCCGGAACAGTCGTTCCATCCGGCAACAAGAACGCCGTGCTGCCCATTCTCTGCGCCACGCTGTTGACTGATGAGACGGTGACGATCCGGAACGTGCCGGACATCACCGACGTCCAGAAAATCGTCACGTTCCTCGAAGCCCTGGGGTCCCGGATCGACTGGGACAGAGCCTCCGGTTCGCTTCAGATCAACAACGCCGGCTTTCACGACGACACCGGTGAAGTGGCCCTGCCGGAAGGCATGCGCTCGGCCCTGTTGCTGCTTCCCGGCCTGTTGCACCGCACACGCTCCATCCGGTTTTCTAATGTCAAGGGGTGCGCCCTCGGCGTGCGGGAGATCGATCCGCACGTGGAGGTACTGCGTTCCCTGGGGGGGCGCATCGTATCGGAAGATCCCATCGAATTCGAGTTGAACGGACGTTTTAAGGGTGACCGGATCTGGCAGGATTACGTATCGGTGACCGGGACCGAGAACTTCATCATGGCCGCGGTCCTGGGCGAGGGCAGGTCGACCCTGGTCAATGCCGCGTGCGAACCCAACGTGCAGGACCTGTGCCATTTCCTAAACACCATAGGGGCGCGGATCGAAGGCATCGGGGCGAACGTCCTGCACATACAGGGTGTGGATCGCCTGGGCGGCGGGTCGGTGGAGATCACGCCCGATCACCACGAGATCACGACGTTCCTGGCAGTTGGTGCCATGACGGGCGGCGAAGTTCGGGTCGAGCGGGCCATACCCCACCATTTCGACCTGATCAATCGCTGCTTAAGGAAACTGGGCGTAACCATCGAATACGAGGGTGATACGGCGATAGTGCGGGGTAGCCAACCTCACAGGATCGAGGATCCCTTCACGTCCAATATCCTGGCCAAGATCGAGGCCGCGCCATGGCCGTACCTGCCCGCCGATCTCTTGCCCCTGATGATCCCCCTGGCCATCCGGGCCGAAGGGTCGATCATGTTCTGGAACAAGGTGTACGAAGGCGCCTTCTTCTGGATTTCGGAGCTGGTCAAGTTCGGCGCCCACGTGGTCATCAACGACCCCCACCGCATCATCGTCTTCGGAGGACGTCCGCTCCAGCCGGCCGTGGTGGAAGCGCCGTACATCATCCGGGCGGCCGTGGCCCTTTACATGACCGCTGCCAGCATACCGGGCACCAGCGTCATCAATGGCGCCGAGTCCATCCTTCGGGCGCATCCCAATTTCGTGGAGAATCTGCGTGCCCTGGGCGCGGAGGTGTCGTGGGAAGGGTTGGAGGGAGAATGATGGGGAACTTTTCTGATGCCGATCGAAATCTATAGGGGCCAGGAGAAGGCGGAGAGGATCCGCGCTCCGGCCTAGCCGATAACCCTTATCGGAATCAGGGGTTTCGAGGGGTCGACTCCGAAGTCCAGCCTTACTTCCTGGTCTCCACGGGAGAAGGACATCCTGCCCGTGCCCATAGGAGCGTCCACCCCCGGCGCCTCATACAGCGGGTATGCGTCGTAGTCGATGGCCGTACCGTCCACCCCGTGCACCCCATCGTAGTACATCTCCAGCTGATTTCCAGCCATCGTTTCAACGGCGACACGGTCGCTTCCCGGCCATCCGGACAGGTCCGGCCTTGAGTCGGCACGACGGGTGCAGAACGCCTCGAACGAGTCCTCGTCGACAGCTTCCCGGGCTTCCAGAATCAATCCACCGTGGACGTCCGGAATCCGCAGTAGCCAGCCGTCGATCTGGTCGGGATTCGCCGCCAGGTGGCGCATGGACCCTTCCTCCCGGATCTCAGTCCACTCGTAGGGGCCGACAGGATAGAGGGCGACATACGCGCCGTTTCCTGTATCACCCATAATCCATCCGTCCCGCTCCACCCAGGCGATCGTTCGGGGCAGGAACATGTTGATGAACGGCGCCTCGTCGTCCGCCGGGATCTTGTACAGCACGATCACGGTGCCCTCGTGCTGCATCATTCGCTCGTAGGGCGACGCGCCGAACAACCGGTCGGGCCACTGCAGGTAGGGCTTGTCAGACCCGATCTGGCGCCGGATCTGCTGCGGATAGCCCACGAGAAACGCGCTGAAGCGTTCCGGGCTGCGATAGGGGTGGTTGCAGCAGATCTTGGCCTGCTGGTTCTCTCCCCGCCACGTCAGATCCCATGAAATGAGGTCGATGGGACCGGACCCCGGACCCGGCAGGCCCAATTGCGAGGATCCCAGCGCGTAGGAAGGGCTCATGTAGGTGTATTTCCGAACCGGCTGTGCTTCGTGTTCCACGCGGCGGTATATCGTCCTCGGCGCCTTGGTCTTCTTCACGACGTGCGGCCTGGATCGGTCTACGGCCATTTCCGCGAACAGAGCCGGGGGTCGATAGGCGGCCGTCGCCGGCGGGATGCAGAAACCGTGGACGTGATGCTTTGGTTCGAATTCCTCGTCACCGAAGTAAAGATACTGCAGCGCGGAGATCGCACCCGATTTACGCCACGTGTTTTCCCGGTATCCTTCGCGGCAGTGTCCGCCCGCCCAGGCGCCATAGTAGTACTCAAGCGCCATGTCCGCCACGTAAAGGGAAAGCACCTGTTCGACCTGGTGGCGCAGGTGAGGATCGGCCGCGTGATCGGCGAGCGTGACCATCGGGACCATGTGCTCCACGTGGTACTGGGGAGAATCGTATTCGTGATGGCCGTTGACGGCCGTGCGATCGATCATGCCCAGGATCCAGCGCGTGGCCTCGGCCCGGTTGGCTTCCGCGGAAAGGCCGTTCCACATGCATTGCTCATCCGGCCACCGTTCCGCCGCCAGCAGGTTGCCGACGTAGAACATGAGCCAGTGGTTCTCCGTGTTGCCGCGCTCGAGCACGCCGTCCATCATGAAATCCCGGATGATTTCCAGGGCTTCTTCCGGGAGCCGGTCGGGCCACCGGGCGATGAGCGCGCCGCAGGGATATACGTGGAACGGTCCACCGGCCGGGCGGCCGCCCCATCCGTCGGTCTGATCCGACAGGGACTGCCGGACGATTTCTACGACTTCGGCGTCATCCATGCCGGTCGCCAGGTGGGCATTCACGTCCCAGAGTCCTCCACCGCTCTTCCCGGCCTGGTGCCGAACCACCTGGTCTGCCCGTGCGCTGACCTGCTGATTATACGTTTCCTGGTCCATGTTCAGTCCGTTTCCGGTGGGAGAATGGCGCGAACGTTAACGAATCCCGGGACATGCTGCCACGCGTTGCCCCCGTCTTCCGTGTACCAAAGCCCACCCGGCGTGGCGCCGGCCAGCCAGGTCGATGTTGAAACCGGGTGGCTTCGCACGGCCGCACACAGGTGCCGGGGTCCGGTGCGAACCCAGTGGCCCGAGCCATCCCCAACGGCCACTCCGTGTTCCGTGCCGGCAATTATATCGTCGCCGGCCAGCGTCAATTCGAAAACCGCGCCTCCGTCCGGCGTATGTCCCACCGAGTCCCAGCGCGCCCCGTCTTCGCTGCGCCAGATGCCCCGGTCGTCGGTGCCCGCCCAGAACTGTCCGTGCATGAATGCCAGTGCGCGAATGGCGGTGCCCGACAGACTGGTCCGCCGCCATGTCGCGCCCGAATCGTCTGCAATCAGGACGCCGCCTTCGGTACCGACTAACCAGGAGGATGCATTCCCGGGGTGCACCAGGATGGCGTTGGTAAACCGCTCATTGACGCGGAGGCCGTCCGAGTGGTGGGTCCAGCGGACAGCGCCGGTGTCGTCGTGGCGACCGGTGGCGATCCCGTAGGGGGATCCGGCAACCACTCCGGGAGTACCCGCGATCGGCGCGATGGCCATGACTTCCGTGACCGTTTCGTCGTGCAACTGCTTCCAGCGGTCCGCCTGGTCGGTCTGGTCAGATTGGCCTGCCTGGTCAGCTTGGTCAGCTTGGTCGGTTCCGATCGACCACTCCCAGAGCCCACTGCCCCAGCTCGCGCCCGCCACCAGACGGTCCGGTTCGCGGATCAGGCTCGAAATGCCGTATTCCTGGGCGCCGATGCGCGTCCAGGATCCACCGATCGTGCCGTGGTATACGCCTTTGGAACCGATGAGCCAGTGATCGCGGGGGATCATGCGCAGTTTACACTCCGAATGTAACTACCTGAATTGATTGTTTTTAGCGATTACTACGGTAAATTACTCGGTACAGCTTCCTGACGTGGGCTATCCTACTCGAACAGGACGATTTCGACTTCAACTCGCCGAAACACCGCCCCAAAGTAACCACTAGGGATATGGTAAACAAGCATCTTTCATGATTCCCTTCAAGTTTACGATTTCGCTAAAGTGAACCTGGTCTCGGATTTCAGCAACACTCGAAAAAGCCCGCCATTTCAGCACCGAGGCACGACGATATGACGAAAACCGAAGAACGGATCGACTGGCTGCTGCGGTTGCCGGACCTGCCCCGAACGCCCCTGGTCCAATTGCCTACGCCGATCCACAAGCTCGCCAGTTTCGGCGCCCACCTCGGAGGGCCGGATCTCTGGATCAAGCGTGATGACCTGACCGGGTTGGCGGGTGGCGGCAACAAGTCGCGCAAGCTGGAGTTCCTGGTGGGTGACGCCCTGCGGTCCGGTGCAGACACGCTGGTCACGGTCGGAGCGATCCAGTCGAACCACACCCGTCAAACCGCGGCGGCAGCGGCCAGAAGCGGACTGAAATGCGCGCTGCTGCATTGTGCCTGGACCCGGGACGCCGGTCCTGGATACAGGAAGACCGGGAATATCCTGCTTAGTAATATCCTGGGCGCTGAACTTTACCTCGACGAACGCGAACGTTCCATCGAGGACAAAGGCCACATTGAGGAATTGGCCGAACATCTGCGCCGTCAGGGACGCAAGCCTTACCTGATACCGGGCGGGGCGTCGGATCACCCCCTGGGGAGCATGGGCTATCTGGCCTGCGCCGCGGAGATTGTGACGCAGACGCGCGATCTTGGGGTCCATTTCGACTACGTGATACACTGTACGGGCAGCAGTAGTACACAGGCCGGACTGGTCGCCGGTTTCACCGCGCTGGGAACCGGTACGCGAGTGATCGGCGTATCGGACGACGACGAGGTGGAAATCAAGAAGGCGCGCGTGCTCCGATTGGCAAATGCCGCACTGGAGAATCTGGCCCTTCCGCAGCGCGTCGCCCCCGACGACATTGAGATCATCACGGCCATGAAAGATTCCTACGGCGTCGCATCCGAAGAGGTCTATGAAGGGATCCGCCTCCTGGCGCGCACAGAGGGCATTATGGCCGATCCTGTCTACGAGGGAAAGGCGGTCCGGGGCCTGCTCGACCTTGCGGACCAGGGACGGTTCGAACCGGAAAGCCGCGTATTGCTGATGCACCTGGGAGGCGCCCCGGCAGTCCATGCCTACGCGAGCCAGTTCCCTCCGGTGGAGTTCAAACGGTTCGAACCCTGAGGGGATTGGGCCTGATCATCCCTGATTAACCCTGAACAACCCTGATCAATCCTGATCGATCCTGCTAAACTCTGATCGCCCCCATCCTTGACCCTCATCACCGGCCCCCCTATACTCTCCTACCATGTACCGGTCTCTATTCTGGTTCCTCCTCCCGCTCGTCATAACCGAACTGATATATGAGTTGGGCATTCAGGTTATCAACGGCGGCATCGCCCGCGTGCCCAGGCCCACAGAAACCCTCGCCGCGTACGGAATTGCCTGGGGACTGACGTCATTCCTGACCGGCACCGTCTCCCAGACACGGCAGATGTCCATGGTCCTCGTAAGGGACCGGGCGACATTCCACACGGTCTTCCGGTGCGTCGCCGGGTTCGGCGGCACGCACTTTCTCATCCTTGTGAGTCTGGCGTTCACACCGGTGGGACTATGGGTGATCGACGAACTTCACGCCGTGGACCCGATCCTCGGCGGCACGGTACGAAGGGCGCTAGGATTCCTGCTGCCCATTCCGCTGATCGTGGGGATCACGAGGTTTCTTTCGGGGCTGTTGCTGAGGGCAAGACGGACCGACATCGTCAGTTACGCCATGATGGCAGGAATCAGTATGAGCGTGCTGTCTGTTTTCTTGTTCCTGCCTACACCGGCCGTTCAGACCGATCCCATTCTCCTGCCGGTTGTCGCGACCTATTGTGGTGTCCTGACGGAACTGGCCGTGATTATCTACGGTTACAGGCGATTCGTGCGGAGATCACTACACAGGGGCGGGGCCGCAGAAGGGGAGCAAGCGGCGGGACAGGATGCCGGCGGCGAGACGGTCACCCGGAGACCGCTCCCCCTGACCGCAGCCTATGTGCTGCGATTCTATTGGCCACTGGCGATAACGATCGGCATACAGGCCCTGAGCCGACCGATAATCAACCTCTTCGTGGCCCGGGGCACGGACGGGACGGAGTCGCTGGCGGTACTCACCATCGTGTACGCCCTCGCGCATCTTCCCTACGGGTGGCTGAACGAACTCAAGAATCTGCCCCCGGCCTTTCAGCGTCAGGACCCCGATGGGCGGATCATTCGCCGGTTCACGGCCGTGTGCGGGATGATTTCCTTCGCATCAATGGCCCTGATGTTCTGGACCCCGGTGCGGTTTTTTCTCCTGGAAACCTTAATCGGCGTGGATCATGACTTTGCCGTGCGCTGCACCGTGCCGCTTATCATCTTCTCGTTCTTTCCCCTGGCCGTCACGGTCCGGTCCTACCTGCACGGGATCGCTCTGCGGGACCACCGGACGAGTGCCATCGCACCCAGCGGACCCGCCCGGGCGGGCGCCATCGTCATCGTCGTGAACGTACTCGCCCTATTCGACCTGCACGGGGCGATCCGCGGCGTGGCCGCTCTTTACAGTGGGTTTGTAACAGAAACCATCGTGGTGCGCTGGCGGATGGGGAGGAGCCGGGTCAAGCCCGGTAGTCAAAGATAACGCTCTGGGTGACCGCGGCACTTCCAGCCGCCCGTGACTCTCCCGGATGCCCGCGACACCTCTGGCCACCCGCGACGCATCCAGTCGTCAGAGTTAAAGCACCGGCTTCCCGCAACTCCTTCGATAGTCCAGCCTAACTCGCGGCCTCTCTCCACCCCTTCGTGATGTCCAGGAAGGCGTCGATATCCTGCTCGTTGTTGAACATGGCGGGACCGACGCGGATCTGGGCGTCGTTTTCCCGGAAGGACAACCGGACCCCCGCGCCTTCGAGTTGTTTCTCGATGATCTCTCGGTCGTTGCCGTGGTTGAAGGACACGATGGCCGACTGGTTACCGGGCGGTGTAAATACCTCGAACCCCTGCTCAGTCAGTCCACTATGGAGACGGTGCGCCAGCGTGACGGTGTGCTGCTCGATCCGGTCGGTGCCCACGTTCAAGATGTAATCGAGCGAACCTGAAAGCTGGTAGATCGCCGCGAAGGCGGGGGTCGCATACCCGAACTTACGGGCGTCGTTGTAGATCGTGTATTGATTGTCCGGCAGTCTTTCGTCCACCATTCTCCACCCCAGCCGGTCGGGTTTCACCACGTCCATCAAGGATTCCCGCACGTAGAAGGGTGCCACGCCGAAGCCGCCGAGCAGCCATTTGTACGAGCCCGTGGTGAGGAAATCGACCCCGGTCGGTCCGATGTCGAGATCGATCATGCCCACGCCCTGTACGGCGTCCGCGTACAGGTAGGCGCCATGGGCATGGGCCAGGTCCGCCAGCGCCTTCAAATCCTGGCGGTAGCCGTTCCGGTTAGAAATCCACGCCACGGAGATCAGCTTCGTCTTGTCATCCACCATCTCTGCGAAGGCTTCCGGTGACGTCACTCCGTTCACGTTCCGGACGATGCGCGTCTCGATGCCCAGGGTCTCAGCCAGTTGGCTATACATTACCAGCGACGTCATGTAGTGAAGATCGTCGATCACCACGTTGTCCCCGGCCTTCAGGTCCAGGGAATTGACCACGATGTTCTCGCCCTCGCTCGTGGACGACACCAGGCCGATCTCCCCGATCTGGGCGCGGATCAGGCGGGAGAACTTCTCTCGCACGGCTTCTTCCTCCTCAAGCATCGCGCCAAGCAATATGGGATCCTGTGACTTGGCCGCAAGGAACTCGATGGTCTTGTCCACCGCGGGCTGGGGCGACGGACCGATGTAGGGGGTGTTCAGATACAGGGACTCGGTGGCGACCGGAAAATCCGCGCGCACGCCCAGTGGGTCGTCGCCTGTCGGGACCTGCGCCGTGGCGTCCGTGGTGGATTGGTTTGTTTCGCCGCTGCACGCAGAACCCGCGATACCAGCGAGAGCCGCCGCGGACGCAATGCCCATGAACTCCCGTCTCGATACGGACATGAGTTACTCCTTTTGAATCCTGGCCAGGTTGATTCTAAGCTGGGTATGGTTAAATGGGTGTGCAAACACGGTATGGAAACCACAGGGAAGCGTCAAGGGAAGAACCGGACAGCCTGCCTCAAAACACTTGACGGTCCGACCCGGTGGGAATACTGTGGCAGATAGCCAGAACGCCTTTTGAAGTCATCCGCTACATGATCCATACCATTAAGAACAAGGTTCATCCAGCGATTGTTACCCGCGACTGCCGGTGGCTTGTCTTGTGATAAATGTTTATTAAAACCGACCAAGGAGACCGTACGATGTCTTTACGCAACACGCTTCCGCTGATCGCCCTGTTGATCGCGACCACACTGCAGGCACAGGAAATAGACCCGCCCTTCGGTGGTCCGGAGTTCATCTCGCCCGACGCCCGGCTTGAAATGGTATTCAATGAAGGCCTGGCGCTGACGGAGAGTCCGGCCGAGGGGCCCGACGGGAAGATCTACTTCAGCGACATCACCTTTACCTCAGCGGCGGGCCCTGATGGACTGGAGGCCGGCCATATCTGGCGCTACAATCCTGAAACCGGGAAAACCACGATCTTCCGGTCCCCCAGCGGGATGTCCAACGGCCTCAAGTTCGACGCCCAGGACCGGCTGATCGCTGCGGAAGGAGCCGACCAGGGCGGACGTCGGGTGACGCGGACGGACATGAAGACGGGCAAGGCCTACATCATCGCCCACGAGTACGAAGGCCGGCCGTTCAACGCCCCGAATGACATCGCCATCGACGAGAAGGGCCGGGTCTACTTCAGCGATCCGAAGTACATCGGCGGCGAATCGGTGGAACAGCCCGTGATGGCCGTGTACCGCATCGATCCGGACGGCTCGGTCAACCGGATCATCACCGACGCGGGCAAGCCCAACGGCGTCGTGGTATCGCCGGACCAGAAGACCCTCTACGTGGTCAGCAACGACAATGGATCCATCGACCTGGGCAAGATCACACCGGACATACCTGTGCACAAAGGGCGCATGGCACTGCTGGCCTACGACCTGCACGAGGACGGATCCGCCACTTTCCGAAGTGTCCTGGTGGATTACCTGCCTGAGGACGGCCCCGATGGACTGGTGGTCGATGTGGAGGGCAACCTGTACGTATCCGAGCGCGACATGACCCGGCCTGGCATCGCCATCCGTGCGCCGGACGGGACGGAAAAGGCCTTCATTCCTACTGGCGTGCTGCCTACCAACGTGGGCTTCGGGCGGGGCGAGAACGACCGGATCCTGTACATCACCGCCGGGACCGGCCTATACCGGATCCCCGTGATGAAGGCCGGCTACCACCTGCCGCGGTAATCGAATCGGCCGCGAATCCATCCTGGACATCGGGCGAGCCGGTCCAGTGACCACCCAGACTATCGACAGGCTGGTTCGACGTTCACCCGGCCTGTCTCTGGTCCGGCACCTATTTAAGTTTCCCTGTGTGTTAACGCCTATCCTCCACCACCCATAGCCCATGTCCTTTCTAGATTGGACCATCGTCTTTCTCGTCAACGGCGGCATCGTCGTATACGGCCTGCTGGCCTTCCGCGAGAAAGGCGAAAGCTTCGACTGGTACCTGGCGGCCAAATCCATGCCGTGGTGGGCCATCGGCCTATCCGCCTTCGGAACGGCCGTGGACAGCGGCGACTACGTGGCGATCGCCGGCGGCGCCTATCAGTACGGCCTGTCCCAGCTCTCGCAGTGGTGGCTCGGGATCGCCATCGGCTGGTTCGTGCTCGCCTTCTTCGTCATCCTGCCCATGTACCGGTCGGGCGTCTTCACCAATGCCGAGTGGCTCGAGTTCCGCTTCGGTCCGTCCGTCCGCGTCATGGCGGTGCTCATCAACATCCAGTCCCGCACCAACGTCCTCGCCAACATCTTCTTCTCCATGTACCTGGTCCTCAGCGTCCTCGCCGGGTTCTCATCGACCGGGAGTTGGTTCGTCGTGGTGGCCGTGGCAGCGTCCGCGACGCTCTATGTCGTCCGCGGCGGCCTGCAGGCCGGGGTGTTCACCGACGCGGTCCAGAGCGTGGCCATGATCATCGGATCCTTCGTGTTGTGGATCGTGGTCTGGGTCCGGGGAGGAGGCTGGTCGGGGCTCAACGAACGCCTGGCCGCCGTGGATCCCGCGCTGCCGGACACGCTCCTCCACGTGGGCGGATACGCGCCGCCGGGCGTTCCCGCAGTGGTGGTCATCCTGAGCTTCATCGTGGTGCTGACCATGTACGCGGTCATCAACCAGTACGAGGCGATCCGGT
This sequence comes from uncultured Gemmatimonadota bacterium, assembly GCA_951812955.1. Lineage (GTDB taxonomy): Bacteria > JAAXHH01 > JAAXHH01 > JAAXHH01 > JAAXHH01 > JAAXHH01. The sequence continues at coordinate 2,157,869 of OX638340.1, forward strand.
TCCTGGGCGCCCGGTCGGAGTGGGATTTCAAGATGGCGGCTGTGGTAGCCAGCACCGCCACGGCCATATGCCTCTGGTTCAACGTCACCATGGGCCCCATGGCCCGGGCGGACTTTCCCGGACTGGAAACCATCGACCAGGCCTATCCTTTGATGATCCAGGCCTACCTGCCCCACGGACTGATCGGTATCGTAGTCGCCGGGCTGATCGCCGGTGGGTACTCCACCTTCGACTCCATCGGCATCGGGATCTCCAGTCTCTTCGTCCGCGACATCTATGCCCGGTTCATCGTGAAACGCGCCTCGGACGCCCACTACACGCGCGTGGGACGCATCACGGCCCCCTTCATCATGGCCCTGGGATTCGCCTACGTGCCTTTCATCCAGGAGGGCATGCTGGCCTTCTACCTCCGGCTGGCCGGCGCCATCGCCGTACCGCTCATGACGGTCATCCTCATGGGCGTATTCACCCGCGTGCATCGGCAGACCGGCATCGTGGGCCTGCTCGTCGGCCTGATATACGGTGTATCGGCTATCCTGGGCGAGAGCCTCGACTGGGGACTGCCCGTGTGGTATACCAATACGTGGTGGACCTACCTGTGGAACATCGTGTTGCCGGCGGGCGGCATGCTCATTGCGTCGGCGCTGATCACCCTGCGGCGCGGCCGGCTGTCGGACGATGAACTCGAAGGACTGGTTTACGCCCGGCGGAACGACATCCCTTCGGTGCGGGACCGCATGGCTCACCGGCTGAAGACGCTCGAAGGGACGTGGCTGCAGAAGACGCTGGCAGAGAACCCCGTTCGCGGAGCCTATCCCTTCAAGGTGCCGCCGGGCGGCCTTCCGCTGTTTCGTCGACCTGGTGTGCTGGCCCTGGGCTATCTCGCCATTGCGTCGGGCTTGCTGTTCGGGGTACTGTGGTAAAAGGACCGAGGTGAGATCCTTCAGGCCGGTTTCCTGTATCGAGTTACCCGGAATCATGCCAGGGACTTCCCTGAGCATGAAACATCCGATAACCTCAGCAGGTCTTAACATCAGCATACCGGTATTACCACATACTGTGGATAAATCCACCGCTTACTCATGGAGTGTATGATGAGCTCATTTGGAATGACCGAGTTAATCATAATTGGTATTGGTTTATTCATATTTTTGACCGTAGCGCTGCCCATATGGTTCTTCATCTGGATAATACGGAAAAGAAAATGACTTTGAGGTATCCCCATAACCGGGTTGGTCCGAAGTTCGTTTACCAGCGCTTCTGGGACGGAACCACCACGTAACGGCCTTTCATGCTCAAAAACTACTTCACCGTCGCACTGAGAAACCTGCTCAGGTACAAGGGTTATTCGACGATCAGTGTCCTCGGACTGTCCATAGGTATCGCCTGCTGCATTCTCATTCTGCTGTATGTGCAGGACGAACTCAGCTATGACCAGTTCCATGAGAAGCATGACCGAATCTATCGCCTGGTAGAATCCGCCACCATCGCGGGGAGACCGATCGAAGCCGCGGTTACGCCCCCGCCCTGGGCGCCGGCTCTTGCGAAGGAATATCCCGGAATCGAAGCGTTCACCCGGATCAAACCACCGAATTCCCGCTGGCTGATCCGATATATGGACAAACGTTTTTACGAGAAGAACTTCGTTTTCGCCGATTCATCGGTTTTTGACGTCTTCACGCTCCCACTTGTCCAGGGAAATGCCGAAACGGCCTTGACTGAACCCCATACCGTAGTGGTGTCGGAGTCCATGGTGGACAAGTACTTCGGGGATGAAAACCCAATCGGCAAAGTGATTACCGGCGATGACATCTATGAGTTTACGATCACGGGTATCATGCGGGACATGCCGTCGAACTCGCATTTTCACGCTGATTTCATGGCATCCTACGCGTCGCTGGCACCGAACAAGCTATACGGCGAGCCGTCCTCGATGCAGGGGAACGCATTTAATCACACGTTATACACCTATTTTCTGCTGGAAGACGGCTACGGTCCGGAAGCGTTTGAACGAGAACTCCCTGGTTTTCTGGACAACTATCTGGGTGAAATGCTGAAATCCATCGGCATAGTTGCCACACCCTATCTGCAGCCGCTCACGGATATCCATTTGCATTCCCATCTGGAAGGTGAAATCGCACCAAACAGCGATATCCGGTACGTTTACATCTTCTCCTCGCTGGCCGTGTTCATTCTCCTGATCGCCTGCGTCAACTACATGAATCTTTCCACGGCCCGTTCCGCGCGCAGAGCACAGGAGGTCGGCGTCCGGAAAGTGCTTGGCGCCCAGCGTAATCAACTGATCAAGCAGTTTGTGGGAGAATCCGTTCTGTATTCCGTAATCGCGCTCGCCGTGGCGATGGGACTGGTCCACGTGCTCCTGCCGCAGTTCAACGTCCTTTCCGGCAAGGCGCTGGCGATGGACTATCAATCCGCGTGGCTAGTACCTACTCTGGCAGCCATCGCACTATTGACAGGTGTCGGCGCAGGTGGCTATCCAGCCTTCGTCCTTTCATCCTTCAGGCCGGTTGCCGTTCTGACCGGCGTGCTGAAAGCGGGCGTTTCCAGTTCACTACTTCGGAAAGTACTGATCACGTTCCAGTTCATCATCTCTATCATCATGATTGTCGGAACGGTCGCGATTCTCGATCAACTGGAGTACATGCAGAACAAGAAACTGGGTTTCGACCAGGATCACCTGTTGGTCGTACGCATGCCGGATGAAGAGGTGATCAAAGGGTATCCGGTCTACAAGAACGCCGTCCTGCAGTATACTGAAGTCGTAAATGTGAGCTCATCGACCAGCGTACCCGGCAGTCTGCCCAGTCTCAGCCTGGTAACGCCGGAAGGTGTGGAAAGGGATCAGAGTCCGCTTTACCAGTTGATTTGGACGGACTATGACTTTGTAGAAACACTGGATATCAAATTGGTTTCCGGGCGTACGTTTTCGCGCGAGTTCGGCTCGGACTCCACCGCCTGCCTGATCAATGAAGCGGCCGTACGCGCCCTGGGTTGGGAAGATCCTGTCGGCAGAACCTACAGGCTTACCGGCGCTACGGATGAAACGCCGTCTCTGAATGTCATCGGCGTCATGGAGGACTTCCACAACCAGTCGTTGCATCAACCCATCGAACCACTGATGATACTGATGACGTCGGAACCATCCGCGTTCATGGTAATTCGAATACAGGGAAGTAATGTATCGCGTGGATTGGAAGTGTTACAGGAACAGTGGAGGCAGACCTACCCCAGCCATCCCGCCATGGATTATTCGTTTCTCGACGAGGATCTGGAACGGCTCTACCTTGCCGAGACCAGGCTGGGTTCCGTATTCATAGCCGGCGCCATACTTTCTATTCTCATCGCCTGCCTCGGGCTGCTGGGACTCTCATCCTTCATGGCGGAACAACGGACCCGGGAGATCGGGGTACGCAAGGTCCTGGGCGCCACGATAACGAACGTGATCCTGTTGTTGTCCAGGGACTTTACCAAGCTGATTCTGCTGGCATTCGTGGTTGGCGCCCCGGCAGGTTACTACATCATGCAGACGTGGTTGGAGGATTTCCCATACCGCGTGGAACTGGGCCTGGGCGTATTCGTATTCTCAGGTCTTTCCGCGCTGCTCATCGCATGGCTTACGGTGGGATACCAGGCCTTCAAAGCCGCGGCCTCCAATCCGGCGGATGCGCTGCATTCGGAGTGAAGCGGAAGTAAGAAACTCGGCGAAATCGAGTGACTAAGATCAAGAATGATCAGGGTAAGGATGGACGAATTGGTCCCCTGCAGTCTCAGGGATGCGGACGCGGCCGTACTGCCTACACACACTGTTGTCTAGATGATGTTATAAAGAGGTATGTTGCGTTGTAGATGATCGTCGTCCCTACGATGGTGCCTTCGCTCACCATCATGCCCCGGTCAGAAGGGTAGCGCCGGGTCTGCTCGAACAATAGTCCTGGTCAGAAAGTCCCTACCCCTGCTGCAAGGTAAAAACCTGCGCATCACCCCCGACCCCTATGGGGCGCCTGCCGCCTCCTGCCTCCCGCTTCCCGCCTTCAGATAATGCTCCAAGATGCGTGTAAGCAAAAGATCCCAGGGCAACAACAACGCCAGAGACTTGGTCAGAGGTTCCGTGGCTGGATGATTTGATTCCCGGAAGGGTGTTTTTCCGTCTACCATGAATGGGAAATGCAGGCTTTGAAACATCGACGGGCCCCTGGGGGTCTTAATATCGCCCATATCACTTCATCCGGGATAGAAAGGCCACATGATCTTTTTCGGCGTTTGATTCTCGCACCTGGAGTCCGTCATGTTTAAAAACTACCTGACGATCTGTTTAAGAAACCTGCTCGGACACAAAGGCTATTCGGCGATCAACGTGCTGGGGCTGGCCATCGGTATTGCCTGCGGCGTACTGATCCTGCTCTACGTGCAGGACGAGCTCAGTTACGACCAGTATCATGAGAAGAAAGACCGGATCTACCGCCTGGTGGAATCTGCGACGGTAGGGGGCAGGTCAATCGAAGCCGCAGTGACACCCGCACCCTGGGCCCCGGTACTGGCAAAAGACTATCCCGTAATCGAGCAGATCACCCGCATAAAACCGCCGAACTCCCGGTGGCTGATTCATTACAAGGAAAACCGGTTTTATGAGCGGTATTTCGTCTTCGCGGATTCATCGGTCTTCGATATCTTCACCTTCCCGCTGGTCCAGGGTGACGCGAAGACGGCACTGGCCGACCCGCATACCGTGGTGCTGTCGGAATCCATGGCCGACAAGTACTTCGGGGACGAGAATCCGATCGGCAAAGTGATTACGGGCGATGACCTGTATGAGTTCACGGTTACCGGCGTCATGCGGGACATGCCGAAGAACACGCATTTTCATTTTGATTTCCTGGCCTCCTATGCCTCCCTGGCACCGAACAATCTGTACAATGAGCCGTCCACGATGCAGAACCAGGGTTTCAATCACTATAACCTTTACACCTACCTGATGCTCAGGGAAGGAAACACTCCCGAAGATCTGGAGAGAGAACTCCCCGCGTTTCTGGACAAGTACCTTGGCGAAAGGCTCAAGACAATGGGCGTAGAGGCCAGACCCTACTTGCAGCCCATAACCGATATCCATCTCTATTCCAACCTGGAAGCCGAAATCGCGGCGAACAGCAACATCCGGTATGTGTACATCTTCTCCTCCCTGGCCGTATTCATTCTCCTGATCGCCTGCGTGAATTTCATGAACCTGTCCACCGCCCGCTCCGCCCGCAGAGCACAGGAGGTTGGCATAAGGAAAGTACTGGGCGCTCATCGGAATCAACTGATCAAACAGTTTACGGGCGAGTCGATCCTGGTTTCCATAGCCGCGCTCGTCATCGCATTGGGACTGGTTCATCTGCTCCTGCCGCAGTTCAGCCTGTTATCGGGCAAAACGCTGGCGATGGATTACCAGTCCACCTGGCTGGTGCCGGCCCTGGCGGCAATTACCCTTGTTACGGGGATCGTCGCGGGCGGATATCCCGCCTTTATCCTGTCCTCCTTCAGGCCGTTTGCCGTACTGACCGATGCATTGAAAGCAGGGGCGTCTCATTCGCTCCTCAGGAAAATCCTGATCACCTTCCAGTTCGCCATTTCCATCCTCATGATCGTCGGTACAATCGTCGTCCTCGACCAGCTGGAATACATGCAGAACAAGCAACTGGGTTTTGATGAAGACAACCTGGTCGTGGTTCGCTTGCCGGATGAAGAAGCCATTAAGGGTTATCAGGCCTACAGGGACGCCGTGATGCAGAATCCTGAAATCCTGAACGTGAGTTCATCGACCAGCGTGCCCGGCAGTCCGCCCAGTCTCAGCCTGGTTACTCCGGAAGGTGTGCAAGCGGATCAGAGTCCGCTTTACCAGTTAATCTGGACGAACTATGACTTTGTAGAAACACTGGATATCAAGTTGGTTGCCGGACGTACGTTCTCGCGCGAGTTCGGCTCGGACTCCACCGCCTGCCTGATCAATGAAGCGGCCGTGCGCGCCCTGGGTTGGGAAGATCCGGTCGGTAGAACCTACAAGCTTACCGTCGCTGCGGATGAAACGCCGTCTCTGAACGTCATCGGTGTTATGGAGGACTTCCACAACCAGTCGTTGCATCAACCCATCGAGCCACTGATGTTACTGATGAAGTCGGACCCTTCCGCTTTTATGGTTATTCGCATTCAGGGAAGCAACGTTTCGCGCGGACTGGAGGTATTACAAGAGCAGTGGAGGCAGACCTACCCCGGCCATCCCGCCATGGATTACTCGTTTCTCGATGACGACCTCGTGCAACTATACCGGGACGAACAAAGACTGGGTTCCGTGTTCATCGCCGGCGCGATGCTTTCCATTCTCATAGCCTGCCTGGGACTTCTTGGGCTCTCATCCTTCATGGCGGAACAAAGGTCCCGGGAGATCGGCATACGAAAGGTCCTGGGCGCTACGATAACGAACGTTATCTTGCTGTTGTCCAGAGACTTTACGAAGCTGATCCTGCTGGCATTGGTGGTTGGCGCGCCGGCGGGTTACTACGTCATGCAGGTATGGCTGGAAGACTTCCCATACCGCATCGAACTGGGTCTGGGAGTGTTCGTATTCGCGGGCCTCGCCGCACTGCTCATCGCCTGGCTGACGGTGGGATACCAGGCGTTTAAAGCAGCCACGGCCAACCCGGTAGATGCGGTGAAGGCGGAGTGAGGTGTAGCGCAACTGCCGTATGGACCAGATGGACGCGGCGCCTGAAATCTGAGCTACGGCGGCCAAAAACTGCCCTCCATCACATAGCTAACCAATCTTTAATAGGACCATGTTCCAAAACTACCTGACCATCGCGGTCAGAAACCTGCTCAGCCACAAGGGCTATTCGGCCATCAACGTAATGGGCCTGGCCATCGGCATGGCGAGTTGCGTCCTTATCCTGCTCTATGTGCAGGACGAGCTTAGTTTCGACCAGTATCACGAGAAAAAAGACCGGATCTATCGTATCGCGGAATCCGCAACGATAACGGGCAGGTCTATCGAAGCGGCCGTCACACCCCCGTCCTGGGCGCCGGTCCTGGCGCGGGACTATCCGGAAATCGAGCACTTTACCCGGATCAAGCCGCCGGGCTCCCGCTGGCTCATTCGGTATGAGGAGAATCGTTTCTACGAGCGGTACTTCATATTCGCAGATTCGTCGGTCTTCGACATCTTCACCATCCCCCTCGTACAAGGTAACGCCAGGACCTCCCTTGTCGAACCGCATTCCGTGGTGCTGTCCGAATCCATGGCCGACAAGTATTTCGGAGAGGAAAACCCGATCGGAAAGGTAATCACGGGGGACGACCTCTACGAATTTACCGTAACCGGCATCATGCGAGACATGCCGCGAAACTCCCATTTCCACTTCGATTTCCTGGCCTCCTTTGCCACCCTGCCGCCGAACAATCTTTACTACAGTGATCCGGACAACATCCAAAACGGTGGATTCAACCACGATCTATATACGTATCTACTCCTTCGGGAAGGTACCACGCGCGAGGAAATGGAATCCAGGTTCCGGCCATTCCTGGATACGTACCTCGGCGAAACGCTCAAGTCCGCTGGCATTGAAGCCAACCCCTACCTGCAGCCCCTTACGGATATATACCTTCATTCCAACCTGGAAGCCGAGATCAGGGCCAACAGCGACATTCGCTATATCTATATCTTCACGGCTCTGGCCGTCTTCATCCTTGTAGTCGCCTGCGTGAATTTCATGAACCTGTCCACCGCCCGGTCCGCCCGCAGGGCGCAGGAAGTCGGGATCCGGAAGGTCCTGGGCGCTCAGCGGCTGCAGTTGATCAGACAGTTCATCGGCGAATCGGTACTGCTCGCGCTACTCGCACTGATCATCGCGCTCGTACTGACGCACCTGCTGCTTCCGCAATTCAACCTGCTGTCCGGCAAGTCACTGGAATTGGACTACTGGTCAAACTGGCTGGCGCCTGCCCTGGCAATCATCGTGCTTTTCGTTGGTTTCGCTGCAGGTGGATATCCCGCGTTCCTGCTCTCTTCATTCAGGCCGGTGGCCGTGCTGACCGGTGCGTTGAAGACCGGCACCTCCCATTCGATACTCAGGAAAGTGCTGATCACCTTTCAGTTCAGCATCTCTATCCTAATGATGGTGGGCACGGCCGTTGTCTTCAGTCAGCTGGAATACATGAAGAATAAAAGGCTGGGATTCGAAAGCGAGCACCTGGCGGTCGTCCGCATGCCCGATGAAGCAGCGGTCAATGGGTACGGTGTCTACAAGACCGCGGTGCTGCAGTATCCTGAGATCCTGCAGGTGAGTACTTCGAGCAGCGTACCCGGCGCCCAGGTCAGTCTGAACCTGTTGACACCCGAAGGGATGCCGCCCGACCAGAGCCCGGTTTTCCAGACGATCTGGGGGGACTTCGATTTCGTGGAAACCATGGAAATCGAGCTTGCTGCCGGACGCACGTTCGACACCGCCTTCGCTACCGATTCATCAGCCTGCCTGATCAACGAGACGGCCGTCCGCGTGCTGGGCTGGGAAGACCCGATCGACAAGACCCTTCGATTCGCGGGTTCGCAGGAAACCGCCCCGTCCCACAGGGTGATCGGCGTCATGAGGGATTTCCATCAAAACTCGCTGCGCCAACCCATAGAACCGCTCATGATCCTGTTCAATGCACCCGGGCCGTACATGGTCATTCGGTTAAGGGGGGAGGACCTGCAACGAGGATTGGAGATTCTGCAGGATCAGTGGAGGCTCACGTATCCGAACCATCCCGCCATGGAGATCTCGTTTCTTGGCGCGAACCTCGAGCAGTTGTATTCCGCTGAACAACGGCTGGGGAATGTCTTCATCGCCGGTGCCGCGCTTTCCATGTTGATCGCCTGCCTGGGACTCCTGGGCCTTTCGTCCTATATGGCCGAGCAGCGAACCCGGGAGATCGGGATACGCAAGGTGCTCGGCGCCACGATATCGAACGTGATGCTGTTGTTATCCAGGGACTTTACGACATTAGTCCTGCTGGCCTTCGTGATTAGCGCTCCGGTGGGATACTTCGCCATGAGAGCGTGGCTGGAGGACTTCCCTTACCGGGTTGAACCGAGTCTCGGAGTTTTCATATCGGCAGGTCTTGCCGCCCTTATCATCGCCTGGCTGACGGTGGGATACCAGGCATTCAAAGCGGCGACGGCCAACCCCGCGGACGCGCTGCACGCGGAGTGAGTTGTAGAACACTTCTGTTGACATCAACACTTCTGTTGCGTATGTTACGATATGAACGCAAACGAGCTTCGTAGATGGCTCAGGAAACGAGGATGTACGTTTCACACACATAAAGGTGGTAGTGGTCACGTAACGGTTCGTTTGGGCGGGCGTTCGACTCAGTTGCCGGTACATGGCGCGAGAAGAGAACTGGGGCGGAAACTGGTCGCCAAAATCAAGAAGGACCTGGGATTGGACTGATGCTAAAGTACCCTGTGGCACTCGAAAGAGACGATAACACCGTACAGGTTATATCGCCCGATTTTCCGGAACTCAATACGTTCGGCATGGATCGGGAGGAAGCTATAGCCCGTGCATCCGACGCGCTGGAAGAGGCGATCGCAGCCCGTATACATGACGGCCTTGATATCCCTTTTCCGTCTAAGGGTCAAGACGTTGCCGTGCTGCCTACACTCACCGCCGTCAAGGTTATGCTATACCGGGGTATGAGAGAACAGGGCGTTGGCAAGGCGGAACTTGCTCGTCGACTCGGTTGGCATTTGCCTCAGGTGGACCGGGTACTGGACGTGCAGCACAATTCCCGCATGGACCAGATTGACGCGGCCATGGGTGCAATAGGCCGAAGCCTGTACGTGCGTGATTCAATCCGTTAGAATTTGGCGCTGTTGCGGACTTTGCCCTTCGGTCCGTCCGTCAGGCCGGGCCTTCCGATCTAACTGCTCACCATCACCTTCTTCAAGGCCGCGATAAACGCCTCGTTCTCCTCCGGAAGCCCGGCGGTGACGCGGATCCAGCCATCGATGTTCCAGCGTGCCTTCGCGTTGCCCACCCGGACGTTGTGATCTTCCCGGAGGCGACGCACGAGTTCGTCCACGTCCGTCTTCATGTTCATCATCACGAAACTCGACTCGCTGGGCGCGTATTCGATGCCCATTTCGTCCAGTTGCGCGTAGAAATACTTTTTCCCATCGATGGCCAGTTCGCGCGAACGCGTCATGTGGGTCTCGTCGTCGAGGGCCGCCGATGCGGCGTGCGTTGAGAGCAGGGTGAGCGTATTGCCCCGGTGGCTGTTCATCCGATCGATCATCGCGGGGTTGGCGACCGCATAGCCCACCCGCATGCCGGCCATGCCGAACACCTTGGAGAAAGTGCGGGTCACGATCACGTTCGGGTGGTCCGCGATCAGCGACGCCGCGCCTTCCCGGTCCTCCGCGTTCTCCGCGAATTCGATATAGGCCTCGTCGACGAGTACCAGAACCCGCTCGGGGATGGACGCGACGAAGGGCTTCAACTGGGACAAAGGGGTCAATTGGCCCGTGGGATTACCCGGGGTGGTTACGACCACTACGGCGGTCCGGTCCGTTACGGCGTTGCTGAGACCGTCGAGATCGGGCTTCATGCCCTCCAGGAGCGGTACCCGAACCGATTCGGCGTTCTGCATGTTGGCGAGTCTTGTCAGAAAACCAAAACCCGGCAGGCTTTCAACGACTTCCTGTCCCTCGCGAATGAAGGCGTGGCCGATGGCAAAAAGCAGGTCGGACGACCCGGCGCCCACGGCGATCCACGAATCTTTCACCGGCGCGAAGGGACTGTCCGTCCACTCCACGACGGGAACGCCGTGCCTGCGGGCGAGTTTTCCCAGGAGGTCCGGATTCTGGCCATACCGGTTGATGCTGGTAACCAGTGACAGCACCGCCTCCACGGCCCTGGGGGACGGCCCCAACGCGTTCTCGTTGGCGTCGATGCGCACCAGTCCCGGGGGTACGCCCCAGCCACGGACAGAAGGTCCGCCCACCATCTGCGCTACGGCTTCAAAGCTGCCCACCGACAGTGCACCGGCGCCAACCAGGGCTCCCCTTAAAAACCCGCGTCTCGACAGGCCGGACCCTCCCGTTGAAAGATCGTTACTGGTATCTTTCATTTTCATGCTCCTTGATTGCGTTATCGGAATGTTCGATAGGTAGATTATGGATCTGCAACCCATTATGATACAGGCCCGTTGCACGGACAGGCAAGGCCTAATGCGTTGACCTTGACGCTCTTGGGGACCACCCGTAGTTTACAGTGAAGGTGAGCGCAAAGGCCGCGGTGGTCAAGCGCCGCCGGGACATCCGCGCCGCAAACGCGGATACGACCTGCCCGGTGACGACGAGGTGTCGCGGTTTCTGGCATGCATGAGCGACCGTGGGCGCAGCGACGCGAGGCAACCGTGGCGCAGCGACGCGAGGCAACCGTGGCGCAGCGACGCGAGGCAACCGTGGCGCAGCGACGCGAGGCAACCCACGAAGTATTATCTCCTGAAGGAGACCGCAATCTTCAGCAAGTCCCCTCTTGAAACAACAGAAACCCACCACCTGCTGGACCGGCTCCTGGCCGAACGCATACTCATCATCGACGGGGCCATGGGCTCGGTCCTGCAGGGCCATGCCCTTGAAGAATCCGATTTCCGCGGCGATTCGTTCAAAGACCACCCTGTACCGCTGCGCGGCGACCTCGACCTGCTGTCGATCACACAACCGGATCTCATCGAACAGGTTCACCGGCAGTACCTGGACGCCGGCGCGGACATCATCGAGACGAACACCTTCAATGCCACGGCCATCTCGCAGGCCGACTATGGCCTGCAGGACCGGGTATACGACATCAACCTGGCGGCGGCAAAGATCGCGAAACGGGCCGCCGCGTCCGCCATGGCCGCCGATCCGGAACGCCCCCGCTTCGTAGCCGGCGCCCTGGGACCCACCACCCGGTCGGCCTCCGTAGCCTCCGACGTCAGCGACCCGGCCTTCCGGTCCATCACCTTCGACGGCCTCGCTGACGCTTACGGCGAACAGGCCCGCGGACTCCTCGACGGCGGGGTGGACCTGCTCCTGGTCGAGACCCAGATCGACACGCTCAACCTGAAAGCCGCGCTGTTCGCCATCAACACCCTCTTCGACGAAGGCATGCGCCGCGTACCGCTCATGGCTTCGTTCTGCATCGTCGACGCCAGCGGCCGCACGCTCTCTGGCCAGACCGTGGAGGCGTGCTGGACGTCCATTCGTCACGGCGAACTCTACAGCGTGGGGATCAACTGCGCCCTGGGCGCCACGGAGCTGCGTCCCTATATCGAGGAACTGTCGGCCATCGCGGACCTTCCCGTCACCTGCTATCCGAACGCGGGCCTGCCCAACGAGATGGGCGGCTACGACGACACACCCGAGTACATGGCCGAGATTCTGGGTGAATTCGCCGAAGAGGGCTGGCTCAACATGGTCGGCGGATGTTGCGGCACCACCCCTGATCACATCGCCGCGATCTCGGAAGCCGTCAGGCAGCGAGGGAAACTGCGCGTTGCCCACCCAGGCGAACCCCTGTCACGGTACAGCGGACTGGAGACCTTCACCGTGCGGCCCGACGGAAATTTCACCATGATCGGTGAGCGGACGAACGTGACGGGTTCGCGCAAGTTCGCCCGGCTCATACGGCAGGAGAAGTACGAAGAAGCACTCGGCGTGGCCCGTCAGCAGATCGAGGGCGGGGCGAACATCATCGACGTGAACATGGACGAGGGCCTCCTCGACAGCGAACAGGCGATGACCACGTTCCTGAACATGGTCGCATCGGAACCAGACATCGCCACTACGCCCGTCATGATCGACAGTTCGAGCTGGCCGGTCATCGAGGCGGGGCTCAAATGCGTGCAGGGCAAAGGGATCGCCAATTCCATCAGCCTGAAGGAAGGCGAAGAGGTGTTCAAGAGCCAGGCACGGCTGGCGAGGCGGTACGGTGCCGCCGTGGTGGTGATGGCCTTCGACGAGGAGGGTCAGGCCACGGACCCGGACCACAAGTTGGAGATCCTGAGCCGATCCTACCGGATCCTCACCGAAGAGATCGGCATGGATCCGACGGATATCATCTTCGATCCGAACATCCTCACCGTGGCCACCGGCATCGAGGAACACGACGCGTACGCCGTCAACTTCATCGAGGCCGTCCGGCGGCTCAAAGCGCTACACCCTCTGGCCAAGGTCAGCGGCGGCGTGAGCAACATCTCCTTCTCCTTCCGCGGCAACGACCACATCCGGGAGGTGATGCACGCCGCCTTCCTGTATCACGCCATCCAGGCGGGCCTGGACATGGGCATCGTCAACGCGGGGCAACTGGCGATCTACGAAGACATCGATCCGGAATCGCTCGTCATGGTCGAGGACGTCCTCCTCAACCGGCGGCCCGACGCCACCGAGCGGTTGCTGGAGTTTGCCGAATCGAGAAAAGGAACCGCCACCGAACGAGCGCGGAAGGACGAAAACTGGCGCGCGGGCAGCCTGGAGGAACGCGTTTCCCACGCCCTGGTCAACGGTATTGCCGACCACGTCGAGGAGGACATGGAGGAGGCGCTGCAACGGTACGACCGGCCGCTCCACATCATCGAGGGGCCCCTCATGGCCGGCATGTCCATCGTGGGAGACCTCTTCGGTGAGGGTAAGATGTTCCTGCCGCAGGTCGTGAAGAGCGCGCGGGTTATGAAAAAAGCCGTTGCCCTCCTGATACCGCACATGGAGGCAGAACACGGGGACGGCGGTGAGCGGCAGTACCAGGGTACCATCCTCCTGGCCACGGTGAAGGGGGACGTGCACGACATCGGGAAGAACATCGTGGGCGTGGTGCTGGGGTGCAACAACTACCGCATCATCGACCTGGGCGTCATGGTCCCGGCGGAGAAGATCATCGGTACGGCCGTGGAAGAAGGCGTCGACCTCATCGGCTTGAGCGGGCTGATCACCCCGTCCCTTCACGAGATGATCCACGTGGCCCGCGAGGTCGAGCGCAACGGCTTCGAAATGCCACTGCTCATCGGCGGCGCCACGACGAGCCGGCGGCACACGGCGATCAAGATCGAGCCCGCGTATCACGGACCTACCGTGCATGTGACGGACGCGTCGAGAGCCGTGGAAGTGGTGGGCAACCTGATCAGCGACGATTTGAGACCCGATTACGCGCGGCGCGTTCGAGACGATTACCGGCGTGTACGCGACACCTACGAAAACAGGACGCCGCGCTCGCCCCTGGTGCCGTTCGCCGAAGCGAGCGCGCGGCAGCCCGTCCTCGAATGGTCGGAAGATACTATCGCCGTTCCCAAATTCACCGGCGTGCGGGTCGACGACGATTTCCCGCTGCAAGAGCTCGTTCCCTATATAGACTGGACACCCCTCTTCGGCGCATGGGAGTTGCGGGGACGTTATCCGGCCATCCTGGAGGACGATACGGTCGGCGAAGAGGCGCGGAAGTTGTTTGATGACGCGCAAGAACTGCTGGAGGGGATCGTGGACGGCCGTCTGCTAAGGGCCCGGGCCGTATGGGGATTCTTCCCCGCCCACGCCTACGGCAACGACATCATCGTTCACGGCGACTCAGGCCGCGACGAGGTGCTCACCACATTTCACATGCTGCGCCAGCAGCGTCCCCGGTCGGCTGATGGACCGTGCATCGCCCTTTCCGATTTCGTGGGCCCCGAAGGCACGGAAGACTACATCGGCGCCTTCGCGGTTACGGCCGGAATCGGTCTCGACGAAGTAGTCAGACGGTACGAGGCCGATCACGACGACTACCGTGCCATCATGGTGAAAGCGCTCGCCGACCGGCTGGCCGAAGCTTTTGCCGAGCAAACCCATCAAAGGGCGCGTCGCGCCTGGGGATATGGACGGGACGAGAAGCTGGACGGCGAAGACCTGATCCGGGAGAAGTATCGGGGCATCCGGCCCGCGCCCGGTTACCCGGCCTGTCCCGATCACACCGAAAAGCGGCGGCTCTTCGACCTGCTACGGGCCGAAGAACGGATAGGGATCGAACTCACGGAAAGCTACGCCATGGACCCGCCGCCGTCCGTCGCCGGTCTATACTTCGGACATCCCGATGCGCGGTATTTCAACGTGGGTAAAATCGGACGGGACCAGGTGGAAGACTACGCCCTCCGCAAACGGATGACCGTCGAATCCGTCGAACGATGGCTGGCGCCCAACCTGGACTATGAGCCTGTGGATAGTCCTGCGAGATACTAAGGAGCATAAACACGAGGCAAACCGTCTGCCGTTTACTATCCCACCGTAAACAGCAACTTTTTACCAATCGCCTTGGCGTATTTCCCAAGAGTAGACAAGCGGATGTCTTCCGCATGGTTCTCGATTCTGGAAATGGCAGACTTCCTGGTCTTCAACCTGCGCGCCACTTCTTCCTGGGTAAGACCGGCATCCTCTCTCGCCTGCCGAAGTAGTACACCGATCTTGAACTCCTGGTATCCCTCATCGTATTTCTCGGCAAATTCTGCATCCTTGACCCTGCGATATGCCACGTACTCACTCAAGTCGCTCATCGGCTATTCCTCATGAAATAATCCTGTCTTCTCTTCTCGGCAAGTCGGATGTCCGATCTCGGTGTTTTCCGGGTCTTCTTTGCGAAAGCATGATCTGTGTGAACCATGCACAACAAATTTATAGCCCTGAATTAATCGCCTGCCCGACTACCTGCTTAACACCGCCGTGCCCCAGGTGCTGGGATCGACGTGGACCCGCAGGTCGCGCCCGGCGCTCCACCACTGGGCTGGATATTCCGAATTATTGAGGAAATAGGTGAAGCCCAGTCGGGGGAACTCTTCAGGGTCGTATCCGCTGAGCGTTTCGGTCGGAAGGCAAACCTCGAGGGTGTATCCGCGGTCGGTGATCAGGGACGCGATGGGAAGCGCTTCCGGTTCCGGCATGTTCCATTTTTCACGGGCGCGGTCGACCTGTGTGGGCTTGACCACGGGCCGGTCTCCGTTGTCGCCGCCCCCGGTGGGAAGGCAGTTGAACTGGTGGCAGTACCGCCCGGCCCGCCTTGCGGTCTTCACATCCCGCGTATCCAGCCAGATCTGGAAGCTGTCCCCGGTCCAGTGCCGGCCGTAGTAGGAACGGACCGGCTTTCGCTTACGCACGTCTACGGCGAAGTACAGACCCTCCTCGTTCCAGGCCATAAATACGTCCGCGGCCGTCGGCCGGTTCTCCAGGAAACCCAGGTCGGGCACCAGGTATCCGTTATCCCAGTCATCCAGGACGCCGTTGATCCGGGGCGCCTGCTCGCGGTACCGACACTGGAAGGCGTAGGCGAAATAGACTCGGTTGGGTATATCCAGCGGCATGGGCGGTCGTCACATGTTCGCGTGTTCGGTTGACGGGCAGACCATTATCCGCGGTCGCAGTCCGCGCCTTGGATACGGGTAGACAACTATCCGCGGTTGTAGGCCGCGCCTTCGAGATCGAGCAGAAACGCCTTGATGTGCGGCCGGCCGCCATAGCCTCCCAGGCGTCCGTCGCTGGCGATCACGCGGTGGCAAGGAACCAGGATGCCGATGTCGTTGTGGCTGTTAGCCTGGCCCACCGCCCTAGCGGCCCGGGGCCTGCGTACCTGCTCGGCCACCCACTTGTAGGAACGCGACTGCCCGTATGGAATGGCCTGTTGCGCTCGCCAGACCTGCCGGGTGAACGGCGTGCCCCGCAGGAAATCGAGCGGAACGTCGAAATGCTTCAGTCCCCCCGCGAAATACCGGGTAATCTGGTCTTCGACCGATGATAGCAGTTCGTCATCCGGGACGAAATCCAGATTCGCCTCGAAACGATTCAGCATGTCGGTCTCGAAGACCTCGGCCGTGACGCCATGGGTGACACGGCACACGCCCGTCTCGCTGGCCGCCGCGTACATGGGACCGAGCGGCGTGGGAAACACCGTGTATTTCAATACGAGTTTCAACGGGTCTGGGCTATCCTACGATATCGCGGTCCCGCAGGCCACGGGCCAGCGCCTGCGCGATGAATGCGCTGCCTTCGATGGTGGGATGCCAGGTATCGGCGAAATACCGTTCGCGTTCACCGTTCATTCCGGCGAAGGCGGCGTTGAGATCGATGAGATCCGTGTCCTCTTCCATGGCCAGCCGGCGGATCGAGGCATCGTAGATATCGTAGAGTTGCCTGAGGCGGCCAAGGTCGTCCGGTGCCACGAAAGACGGATACCGCATCTTTTCAACACTTTGCAGGGACATCTCTTCGCCGTCGCGGGAGATGAGCGTAGGCAGGGTCGTCAGGACGACGCGGACGCGGTCGTTCTTCGCCGTCTGGATGAGGCGGCGCATGTTGTACTCGTAATTCTCGGGCAGGAAGTCCTCGAGGTCGAAAGAGCCGATGGGCGGCGGGGTTCTCAGTTCCAGGATCTCCTTGGCCTGGTCCAGCAGCCTCAGGCCGGTATCGCCGCCGTTGCCGTAATGCCAGTAAGACTGGGTTTTCCTGCGCATATCGGGATAGTGCTTCGGATTCCCCAGCCACATGTCGTTCCAGCCGATGTAGACAATCAGGATGTCCGGTTCGAAAGCCAGAAGCCGGGGAAGGCGCAACTGGGCGTTGATGGACGCGTGGTCGTCGACGCCCGCGTTGATCACCTGGTGATCGCGCTCAAGCTCCATGCCCTCCAACTGCCGTTCGAGCTGATAGGGATAGGGGGAATCGTCCCCCGGCGCGCCGAAGGTACAGGAATCGCCGAGACACATGATGCGGACGACGTCGGGGTCATTCCGCCGTGGAAAGTCCTTTCCCCGGAACCCGTAGTCGTTGATCCGGATACCCGCCACGCTGTATCCCGGCATCAGTTCCCAGCCGCTCCGGTTGTGAAACACGATGTAGGGATGGGCGCCGTCGTATTCCTCGTGGAACCAACGGTCCCGGTTGTACGCGTGATCCTGGCGGCGGAGGTACAATTCCGCACCGACGAGAGCGCCCATGGCGGCACCGGCCATGGCGGCAAATGCATAACGCTTCATTCCGTTTCTCCAACTGTCATACTACAGATTCCAACGCTTCCGTCCGGACCGTTTTCGAGCATCAGTCAGGCAGGTGCGACCGAAGCCGGGTACAATACCATCCGTAATCGCAACTCCTATCGTATTCCCCTTGAAAATAGAACTAAAGAGGCCGGAATCGCAAGAGAAAACGCCAGTATTACTTCCTTTGACGACTTCATGCCGTTTCGTTGTATATCTATACTGTACAGCCGATATGAAAGGTCTTGACGACGTCCGAACCTGCTTCCATATTCATAGGGTGGTTCCCGACCTGTTGACCACTGTATACCGGACTTGCCGGTTCCAAACTTCGTAAAAACTCACCTGCCGGATCCTGTCGGAAAGACTTCGTCAGTGCTGGATGGCATTTAATTACGTAGAAGAGGAGGTCCTATGGCTGATCGACACGATGAAGCCAGGCCCGATGAATCGTCCCAATCCAAAAATAAAACGGGGACCCGGTTCACGCGGCGCGGTTTTCTCAAGGGCGCGGGCGCCGGTGCGGTAACGGCGGCCGTGGCGCCGGCCATTCTGGTTTCAGAGGCCGGGAAGGCAGCGGCCCAGGAAACCGAAGGGGTTATGTCTGCGACCGTTACGCTCGACGTGAACGGCCAGTCTCACAACGTCGAAGTGGAAGCGCGCACGACCCTGGCGGACGCGCTGCGGGACAGGCTGGAGATCACCGGCCCCAAGGTGGTCTGCGACCGGGGAGAGTGCGGGGCCTGTACGGTAGCGATGGACGGCAAGCTCGTCTTCAGCTGCATGACGCTGGCCATGGACGCACAGGGACGGAAGATCGAAACGGTCGAAGGCCTGGCAGACGGCGACAATCTGCATCCCCTGCAGGAAGCGTTTATCGAGAAGGACGCACTGATGTGCGGATTCTGCACGCCGGGGTTCCTGATGTCTTCCAAAGCGCTGCTGGACGCCAATGGCGACCCGACGCCGGAAGAAGTCCGGGAGGGATTGTCCGGGAACATCTGTCGCTGCGGTACTTATCCTCACGTGTTCGAAGCCGTGACGAGCGCCGCCGAAAAGATGCGGAAGGGAGGGTGAGTCTATGCAGCAGAAGATGAAGAAGGTCAAGATCACCATCCAGGAAGACGGTGAACCTAAAGAAATTGAAATTGAAGTTCCGGATACCGGCGAAGGCGGCTGGGGCGACGTATCGAAGAACAGGTACGTCAGCAAGTCCCACACCCGTGTGGACGCGGTCGACAAGGTTACCGGACGCGCCAAGTACACCGCCGACATCAAGTTGCCCGGCCTGCTCTACGGGCGCATCCTCCGGTCGGCACATCCCCGCGCCCGGATCAACCGCATCGACGCCACCCGGGCGATGGCGCTGGACGGCGTGAAAGCGGTGGTGCTGCCCGGAGACGATCCCGCCGTATTCTCGCGGGAGTGCCGGTTCGCAGGACAGGAAATAGCGGCCGTTGCGGCGACGACGCCGGAGGTCGCGGAAGACGCGCTCCACGCCATCGACGTGGATTACGAGGTGCTGCCCTTCGTCGTGGACGAAGACGCGGCGCGGGACCCGGCAGCGGCCCAGGTGCACGGCGACCGGGCAAACGAGGGCGAGTCCCGGGTCGGTGAACAGGGTGACATTGCCGCGGGCTTCGCACAGGCCGACGTGACGCTCGAGGCATCCTACCGGTGCCAGGTGCAGTCCCACATCGCGCTGGAGACCCACGGCACCGTGTGTCAGTGGGAAGGCGACAAGCTGACGGTCTGGGCCTCCACGCAGGGTGTATTCAGCGTGCGAGGGGAACTGGCCGGCCATTTCGGAATCCCGGAAACGAACGTGCGCGTGATCACCGAATTCATGGGCGGCGGGTTCGGCGCCAAGTTCGGCGCCCGTAAAGAGGGCGTGATCTGCGCGCTGATCGCCAAAAAGGCCGGGGCGCCCGTGAAGCTGATGCTGACGCGCAAGGAAGAGCACCTGGCCACTGGAAACCGGCCCTCCGCCGTGCAGCACGTCAAGCTGGGAGCGACGAAGGACGGCAAGCTGGTCGCCTACGAGCGTTCCAACTATGGTACGCCCGGAGTCGCCGGCAGCGCCAATATACCGGGTGCGCCGTATCTTTACGAGATCCCCAACTACCGCATCGAACAGACGAGCGTGTTTACCAACGCCGGGCCGATGGCCGCCCAGCGCGCGCCCGGACACCCCCAGGCGGCCTTCGCCATGGAGTCCATGATGGACGAAATGGCCGAGGCGCTGGGATTGGACCCCGTTGACATCCGGCAGATGAACGATCCGGATGAAGCGCGGCGAAACATGGTGGCCATGGGGGCGGAGCACATCGGATGGAAGACCCGCCGAAGCGCACAACCCAACACTGGAAACGGCCGGATCAAGACCGGCATGGGTGTGGGATCGTGCCGGTGGGGCGGTGGCGGCGGAAGGACCCAGGCCGAGTGTACCATCAATCCGGATGGAAGCGTCGAGGTGAAGTGCGGCACGCAGGATATCGGTACCGGTACGCTCACCCTGGTGCACATGATCGCGGCGGAAGAGTTCGGGCTGAAGACGGACGAAATCACCGTCGGTATCGGCGACACGAACTACCCCTTCTCGGGCGGGAGCGGCGGAAGCACCACGGCCGCGTCGGTCTCCCCCGCCATCAAGGGTACGACGATGCTGGCGAAACTCGAGCTGTTCAATAAGATCGCGCCCAGGTTCGGCGTGGAACCAGGCGAACTCGTGGCCTCGGACGGCAACGTGTTCGTGAGCAGCGATCCATCCAAAAGCATGACGTGGCAGCAGGCGACGGCCCAGCTCGGGGACGAGCCCATCTTCTTCCACGGCCAGTGGCTGCCCGGATACTCGGACAGCGGCGTGCCCGGCGTGCACTTCGTGGAAGTCAGTGTCGACACCGAGACCGGCCTGGTGAAGGTCGACCGGGTCGTGGCCGTCCACAACAGCGGACTGATCCTCAATCCCCTGACCTGGGCGAGCCAGGTAAACGGCGGCGTCCTGATGGGAATCGGATACGGGATGTATGAAAACCGCATCATGGATCCCGCGACGGGCTACATGGTCAACGCCAACCTGGAAGACTATAGGCTCATGGGCTCCACGGACATTCCCGAAATCGATATTCTCAGGTACGACGAACCGGAACGAGGCGTCATCGGCATCGGCGAGCCCGCGACGATCCCGACCCCCGGCGCCATCGCCAACGCTATCTACAACGCCTGCGGCGCCCGGATACGGGAGATGCCGTTCACACCCGACAAAGTGCTCAGCGCGCTGGCCGCAGTGCAGGAGGGCTGATCCATGCAGAACTTTACCTACGTCAATGCGACGTCGATCGAGCAGGTGCCTTCCCTTCTGGGCCGTAGTTGGGACGATGCGGTGGTCATGGCGGGCGGAACGGATCTGCTCGGAGAGATGAAGGACTTCGCGGCCGTTCCCAGACGCGTGGTCAATCTCAAGTCCATCGAAGGACTGGACTACATCCGGCAGGACGATGCCGCGTTGAGTATCGGCGCACTGACCACGCTGACGGACGTATTAAACCATGATGCCGTTTCGAAGGACTATACGGTACTCAACCAGGCGGTTTCCGTCATCGCCTCGCCCCAGATCCGCAACATGGCCACGCTCGCCGGGAACATCCTGCAACGTCCCCGATGCTGGTACTACCGCAGCGAGGATTTCCCGTGCCTGAAGAAGGGCGGGGCCCGGTGCTACGCGGTGGGCGGGGTCAATACCTACCACGCGATCTTCGGTTCCGGACCGAGCTACATCGTCCATCCCTCCGACGCGGCACCGGCGCTGATGGCGCTCGGCGCCACGGTGAAGATCCATGGTCCCCGCGGCGGGAACGAAGTCGTCCTGGACGATTTCTTCACGCTGCCTGAAATGAACATCCGAAGGGAAAACATCCTCCGTCCAAACGAAATCGTGACCGAATTGACGATACCGAAGCCGGAGGCGAACAGCAAGGGGATGTATCTCAAGGTGCGCGAGCGGGATTCAATCGATTTCGCCCTCGTGAGCCTGGCCGCCCAGATGACCGTGGTAAACGGAACCTGCGAGCGGGCAAGCCTCGTATTCGGCGGCGTGGCGCCCGTGCCATGGCGCGCCATCGAGGCCGAGCGGTACCTCCAGGGACGCAGGATCACGGAATCTCGGGCGGAAAGCGCCGCCGAGGCGGCGGTGGAAGACGCCAAGCCCATGCCGCACAACGGATACAAGGTGGAGATCGCGAAGAACCTGGTCAGGCAGGCCGTAATGGCCCTGGCAGCGTAAGCAACCCGGCACAGCAAGCAAGGAGTCTATCATGGCACAACCCGTATGCCGGTACCTGAGAACGAAATCGTTCTACACCGCGGAAAAGAACGAGAATACCCTTACCGAGGAAAAGCCGGGCCGCTCGTTCTGGTGCGTCCGGTCCGTGTCGGGCATCGGTCCAGATGACAAGGTCGTGGGTCCCGCGGAATGCGACGCGCATCGCGCCTGTTACGAAACCGTCGACGTGAGCTTCGTTTAACAGGTTGGGAGACCCCGCGCATTGAATGACTTTGTCTACCACGAGCTGCTGCCCGTGGGCGAGGACGATACCCCGTACCGTCACCTGACCGGCGATTACGTTTCGACCGGTACTTTCGAGGGCAGGGAGATTCTCAAAGTCGATACGGCCGGACTGTCCCTGCTCGCGGACCAGGCCATCCGGGACAGCGCCCACCTGCTCCGGCCCGAACACCTCGCCCAGTTGCGCAAGATCCTCGACGACCCGGAAGCATCCGACAACGATCGCTTCGTCGCCATGGAGATGCTAAAGAACGCCAACATCTCCGCCGGCGGTATCCTGCCCATGTGCCAGGACACCGGCACGATTATCGTCATGGGCAAGAAGGGCAACCGAGTCTGGACCGAGGGCGACGACGAGGCCGCCATCGCGCAGGGCACCATGAGCGCCTTCCTGAACACCAACCTGCGGTACAGCCAGCAGGCCCCCCTGGACATGTTCACCGAGTCGAACACGCGGACCAATCTGCCCGCGCAGATCGAACTCTACGCGGACCGGGGCGATGAGTACAAGCTCATGTTCATGACCAAGGGCGGAGGTTCGGCGAACAAGAGCCTCCTCTTCCAGGAGACCAGGGCGCTGCTGAACGAGGAACGGTTTCTCGAATTCGTCGACGAGAAACTGCGTATACTCGGTACGGCGGCCTGCCCTCCGTACCACCTGGCCATCGTGGTTGGCGGCACCTCCGCGGAATACACGCTGAAGGTGGCCAAGCTGGCGAGCGCGCGCTTCCTGGACACGTTGCCGACCGAGGGCAATGAGCACGGCCAGGCCTTCCGCGACCTCGAGATGGAGGAGAAAGTGCTCCGGATGAGCCAGGAAATCGGCATCGGCGCCCAGTTCGGCGGCAAGTACTTCTGCCACGACGTACGTGTGGTCCGCATGCCGCGCCATGGCGCCTCGTGTCCGGTGGGCATTGCCGTTTCCTGCGCCGCGGACCGCCAGGTCCTGTCAAAGATCACGCGCGAGGGCATTTTCCTGGAACAGCTTGAGACCGAGCCGTCGAAATACCTGCCGGAGATCGCCGACGAATCCCTCGGCGGCGAAGTGGTGGAAATCGATCTGAACCGGCCCATGTCCGATATCCGTGCCACGCTCAGCGGTTATCCCGTCGCCACGCGCCTTTCCCTGACGGGTCCCATGATCGTCGCCCGGGACATCGCCCACGCAAAGCTCAAGGAGCGGCTCGACCGAGGCGAGGAGCTGCCGCAATACTTCAAGGACCTGTGCGTCTACTATGCCGGACCGGCCAAGACGCCGGAAGGGTACGCCTCAGGATCCTTCGGTCCCACGACGGCGGGACGCATGGACACCTACGTGGACCAGTTCCAGGCGGCCGGCGGCAGCATGGTCATGCTCGCCAAAGGCAACCGATCCGTCCAGGTCACCAACGCCTGCAAGAAGCACGGCGGATTTTATCTAGGGTCCATCGGAGGTCCGGCCGCACGGTTGGCGAAGGACTCCATCCGGGAAGTATCGGTGGTGGAGTACCCGGAACTGGGCATGGAGGCCATCTGGCGCATCCAGGTGGAGCGCTTCCCCGCCTTCATCGTCGTGGACGACAAGGGAAACGACTTCTTCTCGGGATTCATGCGCGGAAACTGAGTTCAGGAACCCGCTAGCACCAGTTCCAGGTGGGTTTCAGGCATCAGGCCGTCCACCAGGGCAACGGGTTGCCATGTCCACGTGGCCTGCCAGCGGTGACCGCGCTGATCGATCACCTGTCTCCTAAGCAGACTAATTCGCCAAACATCTCCCGCGGCGGGCGGCGTAGACTGCCCGTCTACCAGCCATTTGAAACCTTCCCAGGGCAGGGCCAGTTCCACAGTCCAGCCCCGGTCGACCCGGTCTCGCCTTCCCGGTTCGCCGTTCACTTTCACACCGGCCTGCAAGCCGGGAAACTTCCAGTCCGAGAAAGCCCACCGCATGGCGCGGATGTCGGTCCTCGTATGGCCGCCCAGCACCTCGGGCCGGTGCACCGCCAGGTCGAATTCCGGCACGTCGAAGCGGCCATCGTCCCGGTAGGCTTCCTTCCAGATGTAGAACATCTCCGAAGTCGCACCCAGCGGATTGACCGCAAGGTCGTAATACGCGCCGGGGCCGGTAATCAACACGCCCACGTGACTGTTCTGGCGGACCTCGTTCCCGGCATCCTCATGCACGGCCTGTATATCGCGGTCCTCCAGCCAGAACCCGATGTAGAGGCCGTGGTCGTCCCAGGCCATGGACGCCGTTGTATCGAACAGGGCCCGCGCGCCGGAATGATCGCTGAACAGCGGGGAACGCTCTGCCTGTACCCACGTTTCCTCGCCGAGGTTGCCGTCTACGACGAGGTGCTCCCGGGTTCTGGCGCATGCATATCGCATGGGCTTCGTTGCCGCGGTCGGGCGCATCTTACTGCCCATCATGCCCTCCTACCACGCTGCCTGCTTCCTCACCCACCACCTTCTTGGTGAAATGAATCACGCTGAATCGATCGGGGATGTGGGAGTCGTATATCCCGTGGCTGTTCCAGGCCCACCCCGGACATGTTTTGAAGCCGCCTTCGTCGATCCACTGGAACCGCGAGAAATCCATGCGCCAGGTATCTCCTTCCTGGGCCGGCAGCGAGCGGCCGTCCGCCAGGTGCTTCAATCCCTGCCAGGGGAAGGCGATCTCGGCCGTCCACCCGCGGTCCCTGTCGCTCGGATCGTTGATGGTGCCGTCCACGTGCACCGCCCACTTCATTCCCGGCATGTCCCATTCGCGAAAGACCCAGCGGCGCCCGCGGGGATGGGCGTGACCCGTCTTCGTGCCGCCGAGGGTATCCACCAGGTCGGTGCCCTGCAGGTCGAATTCGGGAATCGTGCCGTATCCGCCTTTCGCGTAGGCGTCCTGCCACACGTAGAATCTTTCCATGATCGTCCCAAGGGGGTTCAGTTCGAATTCGTAGTAAGTGTCTTCCCCGGCGATGAATACCTCCACGTCGTTCTCCTCGCAGATCATGGAATCGCGCTCCGTGTACGTCGCCCGCACGTCGGGATCCTCCACCCAGAAGCCCACGTACAGGTAGTCGTCGTCCCAGAGCACCGCAGCCCGCGTATCGAACAGCGCCGGGCGGCCCGGCTCTTCCAGGTCCTCGAACCGCGGCGATCGGGCCGCCTCCTGCCAGGACGCCTCGTCGAGACGGCCATCCACCACGATAGGACCGTTGGTCCGGCAGGCGGTGTAGTGCTTCAATCCTTCTTCCGAATAGCCCCAGTTGCTGGTCATGCGCTTGTTCTCCATACTGGTCTTGAGTCTATGGCGTTCTGTTGATTCTTTTTTCGGTCCGCGTCCTGGAGATCAGGACCGGGGTCAGTCCTTAACGGAAATTCGGAAACAGACCCATGGCCAGGAATGTAACGGCCGCCTACTCCCTCCAAGGAACTTCCAGCCCGAATTTCGCCGCGACCTCGATGAGCTTATCCCGGGTGCCGACAGGCAGGGGGATGCCGTGCTCGATGCGCTCCAGGCGAACGCGTTCCTCCGGCTCGCCGGGTACGAAGAGTTCGTCGACTCCTTCGACGCGCGGCAGGCCTTTCATGGCAGAGACCAGGTCATCGATCTGCGTGTGGTACACATCCGGATCGGTGAACGCCGCGATATCGATGGCGCCGATGAAACTATTCTGCACCCCGGGACGGGCACCCGGTCCCGAGATGGCGGCCGTCAACAGCGGATTCCCGACCATCAGACTCGACAGGCACTCGAAGATGAGGGCCAGGCCGTAGCCCTTGTAGCCGGCGGCCGGTTGCAGGAACCGGGCCTGGTGGGGATCCGTCGTCGGATGGCCGTCTCCGTCGAGCGCCCACGTGTCGGGAATGGACTCGCCCCGGTCCATCGCCACGTCCAGTTTGCCGAAAGCGGCCACGCTCGTGGCCATGTCCAGGGATATGGTGCGGCCATCGCTTCCCGGTACCGCGATGGCGATCGGACTGTTGTGCACGCCCGGTGCCCGCGCGCCAGGCGGCGCCATGTTCGGGGGATTGCATACGGAAGCAATCCCGGCCATGTTTTCCCGGGCGGCCATCTGCGCGTAGTACGCCATGGCGCCCTGGTGAGTCGTGTTGCGGATAAGCACCCATCCGATGCCTGCCCCGCGGGCCTTTTCGATGGCCTGCTTCATGGCGAAGGTCGTAACCACCGGCCCGAAGGCACGGTCGGCCTCGATGAGCAACGTGGCGGGCGTCTCCCTTTCGATCCGGATGTCCGGCCGGGGATTGTAGTGTCCGGCTTCCACTGAATGGACATATCCGTTGACCCGCTGGACGCCGTGGGAGTCCACCCCTCGCAGGTTGGCCCAGACCAGCACTTCCGCTTCCACGGCCGCGTCCACAGGCGGCAGGCCGGCCTGCTCGAAGACCGCCGCCGTGAACTCCTGCAATTCCTTCCAATCTACGCGGATGTCCGCCATGCGCCGTCCTTTCCAATCACATTTCACCAAACCGTTCCTTCCAATGCGTTTCATGCCGCCGGACGCCGTCGCAAGCAACATGAAGCGCCGTCAGACTGCCGTAAGATAGATGGTCGGATCATGCCACGCCAGGGGTTACTTCCCAGACGGGATCCGGCTGGACGGAAACCGGAACGACGTCGTATGAGGCGCGGGTGACCGGGGCGATCCGCGCACGATCTTCATCGTTGACAAAGCACGGGCCGATCGGTAAAGTTCCCATGCACTCGGAGCGCAGCGGTATTCGTCTGATACGGCATAACTATGATCCTGATATTGATACTTCGGATATACCTGGCCCTCATCATCATCCGCGCGTTGATGTCATGGTTCAACCCGGACCCGGAAGCTCCGCTGGTTCGCCTGCTGACCTGGCTCACGGAGCCGGTCCTGGCGCCTTTCCGGCGGATCATTCCACCCATCGCCGTGCCGAAAACCAACGTACGTATAGACCTGGGCCCCGTCTTCGTACTGCTGATCGGCGGCTGGCTCTTGACCAAGCTGCGTTACTGACCAAGCTGCGCTACTGACCGCGCTCGTCCGTTCGATTTCGCGGAGGTAAACCACGCATGATCGTCGTAGGACTCGAGACTTCTTCCACCAACGCCGGGATCGCCGTGATTCGGGGCGGCCAGGTGTTGGCCGAGACGTCGCTGGAGATGGACGCCGTTCACGCCGAGAAGATGCCGGGTATCCTGGAACGCACCATGGGCGACCTGGGCCTGCAGTGGACGGAAGTGGAAGGATTCGCGATCTCGATCGGACCGGGGTCCTATACCGGGCTCCGGGTCGGATTAAGCCTGGTCAAGGGCCTGGCCTACGTTACGAAGAACCCGGTCGCCGCCGTGCCCACGCTCGATGCCATCGCCTTCCAGGTACCCTGCTGCAGGTATCCCGTCCACGTATTGGCGGATGCCCGCAGGGGCCGGGTTTACGAAGCCCGGTACGACACGGCTGGCGGATGGCCGAAGCAGATCACCGATTTCAGGGTAGGTCCGCTCGAAGACATGTTGGAAACCATCGAGGACAAAGTGTTGCTCATCGGAAGCGGGGTCGACGAGCACCGTGCACGCATCGTCTCATCACTCGGTGAACGGGCCTGTTTCCCACCTCCTGGCACCGGACGACTGATGGCCTCTTCGACCGCTTTTCTCGGCCTGGACCGTCTCAAAAAGGGCGAGCAAGCCGACCTGAACGGGCTCGAACCCCTGTATCTGCGACAGACGGACTTCGCCACGCAGCCGCCATCCCGGCTCGGTCAGACTTCGCCCGCCGATGCTTCCCCAGGTCAGTCTGGTCCGTCTGATCCGCCCGCCGATGCTTCCCCAGGTCAGTCTGATCCGCCTCGTCCGTCCGGTCCGCCTGATCCGCCTCACTCGGCCGGCCGCACCGAAACTGCGTCCGACTGACCCATGGTCGAGACCACTCCCATAACCATACGGGAAATGGATCGAGGGCATGTCCCTCAGGTCCTGGAAATCGAACAGGCCTCGTATCCGGCACCCTGGTCCGAATCCGCTTTCATCAATGAAATGACATCGGGGGCTTCCGTCGCCATAGTCGCTCTCGCCGGGGAGTCCGTGGCAGGTTTCGCAGTAGGGTGGACCGTAGCCGACCAGTTGCACATCGCCAACATCGCTGTGGCAGCCTGCCATCGTCGCCGGGGCGTTGGAACCGGGATGATGGTCTGGCTCTTGAAGGAGGCCGGACGGAGGGGGTGCATTTCCTCCAGCCTGGAAGTACGCGAGTCGAACCAGGCGGCCCGCTCGATGTACAGGCAACTGGGATATCGTTCGGTTGCCGTGAGAAAGACCTACTATTCGGATCCTCGAGAAGACGCCATTGTCATGGTGAAGGATCTGGAAGAATAGGGTTTTCTACGGCGCGGCAGGGGCGCTACAGGGGGGAACTATCGAGGAGTAACCAGAGCGCGGCCGGAGCGCAGCTGGAGCGCTACAGGGGCACTGCCGAGGGAGTTACCACAGCGCTACAAGGGTGCTAATGGGTCCTACCGAAAGGTATTGACGCCACCCGTCACCAGTTTCTCGAGCACGATAGACGCGGTGCGACCGACCTGTTCCGTGGAAGCGCGGTCTCGGAAGACGCGGTGGCCGCCTTCGGCGATTTTACGCTGCAGTTCGCGGTCTCCATGCAGCCGGCGGATGGCGCCGGCGAGCGCTTCCGGATCTCCGCGCCTGCACAGCAGAGCGCTTTCCCCGTCGGCCAACAGCTCCCGGATGGCCGGGGAGTCCGCGGTGATGACCGCTTTACCCGCCGAAAGCGCCACAAACACTTTGCCCGGTATCACTCGGGCCGCTTTGCCGGACGTGCCGAATATCCCCAGACATACGCCCTTTCCCTGCAGGAACCGATGGACTCGCTCGTAGGGTATCCAATCGGTGAAGCGTACGTTTTCCAGGTTCAGTCTCCGAGCGGTCTCGTGGATTTCGTCCGTCAGTTGACCCGTCCCAACGAAATGGAAGACGATATCCGGCATGTCCTTCAGGCGATTCGCCGCTTCCATCATGAACGGCAAGCCGTGAAGCGGGATGAACTTGCCGACGAACAGGACCCGGAACGGCGTGTCCCCGGAGCGATCCGGTCCGCTCAAATCCTCCGGCGCAACCGGTCCGCTCAGACCCTTCGACACGTTCTGTCCGCACAGACCCTCCGGCGCAACCGGCTCCACTGCGCCGACGAAGACACGGGAAAACCGGTCGCGCGGCAGATTGAATGTATCCACGAAATAGTCGATGTGGGCGTCCGTATCCAGAAGCACGAGGTCCGCCTTCGCGCAGGTCTGCCGGTCCAGCCAGCGCAGGAAACGGCTCGTCAGCGTGCCTTCCGCAATGGACCGGCGGTCGTCGACCAGGGTGTCGTAAAGAGAGACCAGCGGACTGAATACGAGGGGCCGCCGCGGAAACCGGGTGAGCAGCCATGCCAGCGGCATATCGAAATGGCCGATGTATCCGACCAGCATGACATCGTAGCGACCGACCGTGAAGAGGTACTTGAGCAACAGGCGGAGATAGGCCAGCTTCAGCTCGATGGCGCGCAAGACAAGCGAGAACGGGGCCAGGTACCTGCCGGTTTTGTCGCGTTCCTTCTCCCATAGGGGCACGTGGCACTCCAGCACCCGCCAGCCGGCTCGCGCAAGGCCATCGACGAGCGTTCGGTTACGCGGATAATCGCGTTCGTAAGTGCCAAAGAAGCAGATGCGACCATGTTGGGCGCGTGCCATGGTATCATCCCAGCCGTTCCCGGACGGCGTAGTCTTCCGTGCGCCGGGCCTGGTGGGCAATCATTTCCGCGATCAGCCCCATGGATACGAGCTGAATGCCGAGGACCATGAGGAGTACGGAGAACAGCAACAGGGGACGGGTTCCGATGCCGACTCCACTCAACCAGAGCCAGGACAGGTAGAGCGCGATGGCGAATCCGGCGCCGAAAGACAGCAGGCCGAATGAGCCGAAGAGATGCAGAGGGCGCCGGGTGTAATTGGAAACGAAATACACGGTCAGCAGGTCGAAGAACCCGTGGGTGAACCGCCCCAGTCCGAACTTGGTGTGCCCGTGCTTCCTTGGGTGATGCAGTACCTGCGTTTCCGTCACGCGGAAACCGGCCCAGTGCGCCAGCACCGGCAGATAACGGTGGAGTTCCCCGTAGACGGGAATGGTTTCCACCACTTCACGGTTGTAGGCTTTCAGCCCGCAGTTGAAATCGTGCAGTCGCAGGCCGCTGACGATACCCGTTACCCAGTTGAACAGCTTCGAGGGGATTCGCTTGGACAGGGGATCCTTCCGGGTTTTCTTCCAGCCGGAGACCAGGTCGAAGCCCTCGCTCAGCAGGTCGACCATGCCGGGCGCTTCCGCGGGATCGTCCTGCAGGTCGGCGTCCATCGTCACGACGACATCGCCGTGGCTCGCTTCGAAGCCGACGGCCAGCGCCGCGGACTTTCCATAGTTGCGGCGGAACCGGATAGCCCGGATCCGATCATCATGCTCCCTGAGCCCGCGTATCGTCCCGAAGGACTCATCACGGCTGCCGTCGTCGATATAGATCACCTCGAAGGACTTTCCCGACGCCTCGAGGGCCGCGACAATACGTTCATGGAGTTCCGGCAGGCTCTCTGCCTCGTTGAACAGGGGAACGACGACGGATATGTCCACCTTTTCCTCCCTATCATCCGTTTTTTTCGGGTCGTCAAGCGGCATCAGTACTTTCCCCTATTGAACGCTGGATCACCCGCAGCGTCTGCCGAGCCGTGTTTTCCCAGGTGTAACGCCTGCTCCTCTCCAGGGCGTTCCCAGCGAGCCGTTCACGCTCTTCCTGGTCACGCAGCAGGCCGATCAACGCGCGTGCCATGGCCTTCCGGTCACCGAGGGGGACCAGCACGCCCGTTTCACCGTCGACCACGGCGTCGCGGAGTCCGGGCACCCGGGTAGCCACGACCGGTACACCGCAGGCATTGGCCTCGATCACGGTAATGCCCCATCCTTCCTTGCTCGAGGGATAGGCCGCTACTTCGGCGCGGGTCAGCATGCGCACTTTTTCTTCCTCGGAAACGTAACCCGTGAAATGCACCACATCACCCAGGCCCATGGATTGGGCCAACGATTCAAGCGCGCGCCGCCTGTCGCCCCCGCCCACGATCATCAGGCGCGCATCGGGGATCTTTTCGCGAACGATTGCCATGGCCTGGATCAGGTGGTCCACGTTCTTGTACTTCTTCAGACGGCCGAGGTAGATTACCAGCCCGGAATCCTTGCCGTCCGGCGCGGCCGGCGCATCGATGATCCCGGCGTCGAGCCCGTTGTGTACGACGCTGATCCGGTCCGCCGCGACCCCCATCCGGACGAGTTCGTCCCGGGTGCTTTCCGATACCACTTCAAAGAGACAATGCCGGTATACCCGCGGAATCAACCGTTCCATGAAGTACAGGCAGGTCGCGAGCACCGGGTTGATTTCCCGGTAGAACGTGGTCCCGAAAAGATGGTGCAGCAGGACCATCACCGGGGGGGCGTTCAGAAACCAGGGCAGCAGGGCGGGTATCTTGTTGATGTCTTCGATGACGACGTCGAAGGGCCGGTGGGAAAGGCGCCTGCGATAGTGCCACGGGACGGTCAGGTTGAACGTCCATTTCCCGCCGAGACGGATGACTTCGATCCCGTCTACTTGCTCGGATTCTGTGGCGCCGGGGAACCTGCTACAGAGCAGGGTGACCTGGTGTCCCCATTCCGCGATCCGTGAGAAAGTCTCGTGCAGGTGCACTTCGGCGCCGCCCGCTTCCGGGTTGCGGATATCCCTCCAGTTAATGACCAGAATGCGCATTTGCCCGAACCCGGCGCGCCTAGGGACCGCCTGTGTCGCCGGTATCCTGACCGCCTGCGTCGCCGACCTCGCCAAGA
The DNA here is from genome assembly GCA_951812955.1 of uncultured Gemmatimonadota bacterium. GTDB lineage: Bacteria > JAAXHH01 > JAAXHH01 > JAAXHH01 > JAAXHH01 > JAAXHH01. Next base: position 2,190,376 of record OX638340.1, read on the forward strand.
TCATCGATCATCGCCTGTACGACCGAATCTTCCGGTGCGATCCGCAGCCACCTTTCGAGGGTCTCCAGCATGCGTGCCGTATCCTGCTGCAGGTAGTAGAGGTTCACCAATTGGTCGTATCCCGCGGTGTATTCCGGGAATGCCGCCACGCCTCGTTCGAGCAAGGCTGTGGCCTCATCGATCCGGCCCTGTTTTCTCATGGCTTGTGCAAGCGCCGTATACCCGTCGAAGGTCTTGTATGCGCCGGCCAGCTCGAAAGCATGGGGTTCGACATCCGCAAACACGCCCTTGTCTGCATAAAACTGGATGAGCATCAGTCGTTCCAGCACCCCGTTGCTGATGTCGTATTCCAGGTACTTCTCGATGGCGGCGATGGCCTGGTCGATTTCACCCCTTCTCCAGCGATTGAGCGCCAGTTGATGGAAGGATACGGTGTAATTCCGCAGGAGGGTGCGAATCTGCCTGTCCTTGTATACCTCCGGGTCCGCAATGCCGCGATACCGGTAGACGTTCCATAGATTGTGCTCTGTCCTGTCGAGGTCCATGAGTTCCGGGTTGGGGTCTCGGACGACCTGCCACACCATGCCTTCCAGCTGCAGGTATTCGTCCAGGCCCACGTCGTTCTCCGGCGAAACGGTTACGGCGAAATAGACGGGCCTGGTCCAGTTGTTCTGTTCCAGGATGTGCAAGATCATCAGATCCTGCACCCTCAGGTATCCGATGTCCTCCCCAAGCGTACCGGCCCTCGGCACGGTCCACGTGAGCCCGGCGATCTCGACCTCCCTGTCGTCCCAGCCCTGGACGTTCAAGGACTCGATGGTCTCATCGGGCAGCGCGATCGGCACCCGGGGCTCCTGGTACTTCAACTGCTTGATGTACCAGTCGGTATTGAGCAGGCTGAGATTGATCACCCGCACATCCTTGCGTATGCCTTCCACTTCCTGCAGGAACCAGAGGGTGAAGGTGTCGTTGTCGCCGTTGGTGAAGATGAGGCCGTTCTCTTCGCACGACTGCAGTATGTTGTACGCGTAGTCGTACGGGATATAGTTGCCTTCGCGCGAGTGGGACTCGTAATGATAGGTGAAAGGTACGAGCGGAAGGGCGAGCGACAGCATGGCGATTCCCGCGGTTCCTTTTTCCACGGGCAACCGTAAGCGTTCCAGCCACATCGCTATTTGTCCCAACAGCGACCGGACGCCGATTCCCATTAGTATCGCGGTATAGACGAAGGCCGGCGTATAGAAATAATCCCGGATGCGCACCTCGCGCTGTATGCCCTGGCTGCCGTCGGAAAAATTCATGTACAGGATGAGTCCGATACTGCAGGTGAGCAGCATCCCACCCAGGAACAGGATGCTTCTCCGGTCACGCTCCGCCTGGGTGAGGATTCCCAGGGCGACCAGCAGGACGGGGAGTAGCCAGTAGGGGAAGCCGGGATCGTTGAACTGCCGGGAAAAGAAACGCCAGAACCCCATGTTTTCGCCATCGCCGAACTGGGACGACCAGCTTCCTTTGCGATTGAACATCGATTCGAGCATGCTTTCCTGTCCGTATTGCTTACGCTCCAGGAATCCCTCGAAATTCTTCCAGTTCGACGGGTCATTCTCGTTGATGACCGGCTGTTGCGCCGCCCGGATCGGCACGTAGAAGTTCACGGAGTATCCCAGCACGGCCATGCAGAGCACGATGAGCCAGAAAGGCCACTTGTACCGGCCAGGATCATCAGCCGTCGCGGAGACCAGCGCGAGAGCCAGGCTCACCAGCGCCACGCTGAACATGACCGTTCCCCAGGTGGCCTCGAATCCGCCGATACCAAGCAGCGGAAGTCCGTTGTATGAGCCTATTTCATCCAATCCGAATAACATCACGGCGACGGACAGGACGAATGCCAGCGCCGGGTAGCCCCAGGGCAGCCGTCCCCTGAATAGAACCAGACCGGCGGCTGCGAGGGGGACCGCGAGGAAAAACACGTCGATGGAGGCCACGACACTGAACAGGATAAGGCCCATGACCGCGCCCAGCAGAATCAGCTTCCTGTTCGACCAGATCAACCTGTCCGTACAGATCACGCTCAGAAAAGCGGCGGGCAGGACGAGCATGGTGAACATGTGCACCGCTATGCCGAGAAAAGCAAGGTAAGCGACCAGGAAGAGATACCGCTCGCTGCCGTCCTTATCGTGGTTTTCGATCCAGTGCAGGATCAGCCAGGTGCAAACCATCATGAACAGCATGGAGAGCGCGTAGACCTCGGCTTCGACCGCGTTGAACCAGAAGGTATCGGAGAAAGCAAGCAGGAGCGCGCCGGTCAGTGCGCTGCAGCAAACGACCAGGCTTTCATATAGGGTCAGTCCATTCCGTTCCCGGTTGAGCGTAACCGCCTTTACGATGACCAGGTAAACGGCCGACACAGTCAGCGCGCTGAAAAGGCACGAAGAGAAATTCACCAGCCAGGCGATGCCCAAGCCCAGGTCGGGCAGCAAGGTGAACAGGCGACCGATCAGGATGTAGAGCGGGGATCCGGGAGGATGGGGTATGCCGAGGGTATAGGATGCTGCAATGAATTCACCCCCGTCCCAGAAAGGCACGGTTGGCGCGATGGTCTTGGTGTATACGGCCAGCGACACGATGAAGGCGGCCGCCATGCCGATCATGGACACAACGCGATATGCGGACATGTTCAGCTATTCCCCTTGAGGTCTTTTATACGTCGGGACGTCACGATGTCGGCAGGCGAAGGATCCGGGATTCACCGGCCGTATTCGAGCCGGTCAGCGAGCATTTCCGGCAGGCCGGCGTCTCGTATCTTCCGCTGCGCGGTTTCAAGGTCGTAGGCAACGCGCTTTATCTCGGCCCTTTTTTCCGCAGTGTCGTATATGCAGTAAGCCGCGCGGGGATCCCCGTCCCGCGGCTGGCCGACACTGCCCACGTTCACGATGTATCTGCATTCCGAATCCATCCCGACCTCCGTCGCCGCGATCTGCCGGCTTCGGTCCGCCGTTGTCCGCTTTTCGAATATCCCCGGCGTGTGCGTATGACCCACTACGCAAAGCGCAATATCGCCGGGCATCGCATCGAATGCTTCATCCGTCAGCCAATGCGAAGTCAGGTATATCCAGTCCTCCGGGTTGGCCGGACTAGCGTGAACGGCGAAAAGATCGTCCTTCCGCCAAGTGTAGGGCAGTGTGCCCAGGTAGCGCCGGCCGGCGGGCGTAAGCTGCCGCCGCGTCCACAGAGCCGCCTCCGCGGCGTAGCGATTGAAAGTAGCGATATCCAGTCTGCCGATCGCGGCATGATCGTGATTGCCGGCGATCACGTCAGACGTCAGCCCGATAATGCGGTCGAGACACTCGTTTGGATTGGCTCCGTACCCGACCACATCGCCCAGACAGAGGTACCGGTCGATGCGTTCATCGGCAAGGGCTTCGAGTACGGCATCCAGCGCTTCCAGGTTTCCATGTGTGTCGGACAGCATGCCGTATCTCACTGTTCGGATTCATTCCCTGTGTATGCGCGGGTATACCGATCGGGCAGGATCAGGTTTGGTCCGTCTCCACCAGATGCTTCGCGGCCACTGCGTCCAGGACGCCATTTACGAACCCGCCGGACTGTTCCGTGCTGTACTTCTTGGCCAGTTCGATCGCTTCGTTGATGGAAACCGCCGTCGGTATATCGAGAAAGGCGATGAGTTCGCAGGCGCCCAGCCGGAGGATGCAGTCGTCGATGCGGGCCACGCGGTCCCGGTCCCAGTGCCGCACCACCGCGTTGATGTGACTGTTCACGGTCTCTTCATGCTGGCGGAGCCGATCGATCAGCGTTTCGGCGAAACGCCGGGTGTTGCGTGACGCCAGGGACCACCCGGGCAGCCTTGGAAGGGCCTTGCCGGGGTCGTCTCCGGTCTGTTCGGCGAGGTAAAGCGTCTGAAGCGCCAGTTCACGGCCCAGGCGGCGCTCTCCCGCGCGTGCATTCACTCCCGTTCCCTCGTTCCGTCCTGCCTGTCCTGCCCGTTCGTTCCGTCCTGCCCTCCCGGTGCGCGCTGCCCGTCTAGCCTGCGCATCAAGTCCGCCATTTCCAGCGCGGCCAGGGCGGCGTCCCAACCCCTGTTGCCGGCCTTCGTACCTGCGCGTTCGATGGCCTGTTCGAGGTTTTCTGTGGTCAGCACGCCGAAGATCACCGGCACCCCGGTATCCCTGGCGGCAGCGGCAATGCCCTTCGCCGATTCCCCGGCCACGTAATCGAAATGGGGAGTCGCGCCGCGGATGACGCATCCCAGGCAGATCACGGCGTCATAGATGCCGCTTGCCGCCATCTTCCGGGCCGCCAGCGGGATCTCGAAGGCGCCGGGCACCCAGACCACGTCGATCCGGTCTTCATCCACTCCATGGCGGCGCAGTCCATCCAGCGCGCCCTTCAGCAGGGACTCGCTGATAAACCCGTTGAAGCGGCCGGCCACGATACCGTACCGGTCGCCACTCCCGTTGACCAGGCTGCCTTCGATGGTTTTCGTCACGAACTCGCTCCTTGCGGATCACAGCAGGCTGTCGAAACTGATTTCGTCCGGCGGCTCGTCGAGATCCAACAGGTGGCCGAGTTTGCCGCGCTTGGTCTTGAGATAACCCACGTTGTACCGGTTCGGCGACGTCTGCAGCGGGACGCGTTCGGTCACTTCGAGACCGTACCCCTCGATCCCTATCCGCTTCGACGGATTGTTGGTCATGATCCGGATCGTGGTCAAGCCCAGGTCCGCCAGAATCTGGGAACCGATCCCGTAGTCGCGGGCGTCCACGGGAAGCCCCAGCGCCTGATTTGCTTCCACCGTATCATGGCCCTGGTCCTGCAGGGCGTAGGCCCTGAGCTTGTTGGCCAATCCGATGCCCCGTCCTTCCTGGCGCATGTACAGCAACACGCCGCTCCCCTCGTCGCTGATGCGCTTGAGCGCCTGCTGCAACTGGTCGCCGCAGTCGCATCGCATGGACCCGAATACGTCTCCCGTGAGACATTGTGAGTGCACGCGGACGAGCACGTTCCGCTCGCCGTCCACGTTGCCCTTGACCAGGGCGACGTGGTGGTCGCCGGTCAGGTCGTCTTCGTACAGGTGGGAGTCGAATTCCCCGTACTTGCTGGGGATGGTCGTCGTGACCACCCGCTTGACGAGTTTCTCGCTGGCCCGGCGATACTCGATAAGGTCCTTGATGGTGATGATCTTCAGGTCATGATCTTTCGCGATCTCCACAAGCCGGGGCAGACGGGCCATGGCCCCATCGTCGTCCATGATCTCGCAGAGCACGCCGGCGGGGTAGAGACCGGCCAGCTTCACCAGGTCGACGGTGGCCTCCGTGTGTCCGGCTCGCCGCAACACGCCGCCGTCGAAGGCCTGCAGCGGAAAGATATGGCCCGGACGGGCAAGGTCCTCGGGCCTGCTGCCCGGACGGACGAATACCTGTACCGTCTCGGCGCGGTCCGCCGCGGATATGCCCGACGTCGTGCCGTTTACGGCATCGACGGATACGGTGAAGCGCGTGCCCAGCAAGGCCGTGTTGACCTCTTCGCCGACCATGGCAGGCACCTTCAGCTCTTCCAGGCGTTCGCGCGAGGTCGGAAGGCAGATCAGTCCACGACCATACCGGGCCATGAAGTTAATGGCCGCCGGAGTCGTTCTTTCGGCGGCCATGATAAAATCGCCTTCATTTTCGCGATCTTCGTCGTCGATGACTATAAGTATGCGCCCGGCCTTGATCTCTTCGATGGCTTCGGGGATGGTACTAAAGGGGGACGGCATGGAGTTCAATCGTGTTTTCGGTTACCCGGACAGCGTGCGTCCCGGTCTGTATTCGAGCCGCCGCCAGGCTTTACCGACCTACATTTTTTCTCTCAACCAGGCTTCGGTGATGGGTGAGACATCCTGGTCACCGCCGGGATGAGCATTCCGGCCGGTATGCATAAGGGACGCGACGTAACGGCCGATCATGTCCACTTCTATGTTGATCTCGTCACCGATCTGCCTGCTTCCGAACGTCGTAATCGACGCGGTATGAGGTATGATCGATACGGCTGCCAAATTACCCGCCAGACCGGCGATTGTCAAGCTAATTCCATCCAGCGCGATGGACCCTTTCTCGATGACGAAGGGCGTCAGATCGTCCGATATTTCCACCTCGTACCACAGGCTGTTGCCCTGTTCTTCCCGCGCTGCGATCCGCCCCACGCCGTCCACGTGGCCCTGCACCAGGTGGCCGTCTATCCTGTCCGATAGGCGCATCGGCCGCTCCAGGTTCACCCTGTGCCCGACCTGGAGATTCTCGAAGGTCGTCCGGGAAACCGTCTCGGGTACGATTTCCACGGAAAACGCCTCGTCGCCGTAATCCACAATGGTCAGGCAGACCCCGTTGACTGCGACGCTGGCGCCCTGCACCAGGTCCGGTGCCATGGACGGCGCCTCCACCGTCAGTTTCAGGCCGTCCCGGCCACCGTCGAGGGCCTGGATCAGACCCGTGGTTTCAACGATTCCCGTGAACATGGATGCTACTCCTCGTATCCTGCGCTGCGCCCGGCGATATGCCCATGATCTCTTAAGGCGTACGCCGGCGTTCCCCTGACCTCTTCAGCCGTACACCGGCATTTCCTCAATCTCTTCAGCCGTATAATGGCGTTCCCGTGATGAGAAAATCGCCGCCCAACCGTTCCACCTGCGGATCGTTCAGGTCGATCGCCTTCGAGAGATCGTCCAGTTGCAGGCCGGCGATCGAGGGGATCCCCGCGCCCAGAATGCGCGGCGCGACGAAACAGGCGATCCGGTCTACGGCCTTTTCCCGAAGGAATGAAGCGGCCACGCGGCTTCCGCCTTCCACCATTAGGGTCACGATCCCTGACCTGCCAAGTGCCGATTTGAGCGGATCCACGGGGACAGATCCGTCCCCGCCTTCCATTACGAGCACTTCGGCGCCCGCCCCTTTCAGCCCGTTTATCCGATCTGCCGGCGCCGCTTCCGTAACGCACACGGTCGCCGGCGCGTCACCATTCAATATACGCGCGTCCAGCGGAGTCCGTGCCCGGCTGTCGAGCACGATGCGACGGGGCTGTCGGCCGTCCACGTGCCGGACCGTGAGCCGCGGGTCGTCCGCCAGCACGGTGTCGATGCCCACGAGCACGGCGTCCGCCCGGCTGCGCATCAGGTGTACCCGTTTTCTGGCGGCCTCCCCGGTGATCCACTGCGATTGGCCGTTCCGCGTGGCGATGCGGCCATCCAGCGTCTGGGCCAGCTTGAGCAGCACGAAGGGCTGGCCGGTTGTCCGGTGGTGGACATAGGCCGCGTTCAGTTCCCGCGCTTCCGCCTCCAGGAGGCCCGTCTCCACTGCGATACCCGCGGCGCGCAACCTTTCAATCCCCTTGCCGGAAACGCGCCGGTCCGGATCGGCCATGGCGAGGTGGACGCGGACGATGCCCGACGCGATAATCGCGTCCGTGCACGGAGGCGTACTGCCCTGGTGGCAGCAGGGTTCCAGGGTAACGTACAACTCGGCCCCTCGACCGCGGTCGCCGGCTTCGCGCAGGGCCTGGGGCTCCGCGTGCTGTCCTCCGTATTCCCCGTAGTATCCCCGGCCCAGAACGATGCCGTCGCGGACGACCAGAGATCCCACCATGGGATTGGGACTGGTCCGGCCAATTCCCTGCTCCGCCAGGTCCAGTGCCTGGCGCATGAATAACGCGTCTTTTTCCGATTTCGTCATGGCGTAAGCTAGGGTATCTGCGAAGAAGGTGTCAAGGCCTTTTGCCCTTGACAACAGGGGGTTCGCCCCCTAGTTTGCGCCAGATTGTATGGGGCGTAACGAACACCGCAGACGCGTACCGAACCGCCGAAAGGAGACCGGGCATGGCCACCCTGCCTGAGGCCGAATTCATCTGGTTCAATGGAAAACTCGTACCCTGGCAAGACGCGAAGATACACGTGCTTTCCCACGTGGTCCATTACGGTTCGAGTTTTTTCGAGGGCATGCGCTGCTACGAGACGAAGCGGGGCCCCGCGGTGTTCCGGCTGGACGAACACGTGGACAGGCTGTTCGACTCCTGCAAGATCTACCGGGTTGAGATCCCCTATTCCCGGGACCAAATCCGGGACGCCGTCCTCGAGACCATCCGGTCCAACAAGCTGGGTTCCTGTTACGTCCGCCCCGTGGTGTACCGCGGGTACGGACTACTCAGCGTCGACCCCCTGGGCTGCCCCGTGGAAGTCGCCATCGGGACATGGAACTGGGGCGCCTATCTCGGTGCCGACGTCCTGGAAAACGGCGTGGACGTATGCATCTCATCCTGGAGCCGTCCCGCGCCGAACACCCATCCTGCCCTGTCGAAGGCCGGGGGTAACTACCTGAACTCCCAGCTGATCCGCATGGAGGCCATCGAGAACGGGTATAGCGAGGGCATCGCCCTGAACACCAACGGCCTGATCAGTGAAGGCAGCGGCGAGAACATCTTCGTCGTGAAAGACGGCCGGGTCATCACCAACAGCCTGGCGGCCTCGGTACTGGGCGGCATCACGCGCAACTCCGTCATGACGCTCGCACAGGACGCCGGGTTCGAGATCGTCGAACAGGATATCCCCCGGGAGATGCTTTACATCGCCGACGAGGTTTTCTTCGTGGGCAGCGCCGTGGAAGTGACGCCGGTCCGGTCCATCGACCGCATAGACGTCGGCGACGGTTCCCGCGGCCCGGTCACCAAGGAGATCCAGGACCGGTTCTTCGCGGTTACCACCGGCGAGGGCGAGGATACCCATGGCTGGTTGGCGTATGTGTGAGTTGAATCGCCGGTCGTAGCGATCGGGAAGAATACGGGCGCGCCCAGGGAATCAAACAGTGAGCCGACGGTAGAGGCGACGCCCATTCGTGACGTTACATCCCGGTTCTCCGGCCTATCTGTTCCAGTCGGACAAATCGGGTACGCCCCAGCTGACGACGACCTCCAGTCCCGGTTCCGGTAACGCCCGCCGCGCGGTCTGTAGGCCCGTCGACGGCGCCGTCCAGTTCCGCAGCAAACCCCGCACCCGCCCGTCTACCGGATCCAGGAGGAGCGCCGCAGAGCGGTCATCCCCATCGTACTCGCTTTCTTCGCCGCCCAGCGTCGCGACGCCTTCGGGACCGGAAAGCACGATGCGTGAAAGCCGGCTGGACCAGTCTAGCCGGACCGGAATGACGAAGGCAAAGGAACCACCCTCGCCGTCGGCGATCTCGGCCATGCCGAAGCGCAGGCTGAACAGCGCGCCCCCTCCTTCGTCTTCGCCGACGATCCGGTACGGACCATCCAGTCGGGGCATGGATGCAGGCGCGTCAATGGCGAAAGCCGGTTCAAGCACTATATCACCGTCGCTGTTCACACCGCCCCAGAGCAGCAGGCTGCGCGTGGACGGCGCGAAGGCCGCTGCCATCCGGGTTTCCCGTGTCTGCGACAAGCGGTAGCCCATGGCCTTGTTGAAATTGTAATCACTGATCCAAGCGGGATCGCAGTAGCCCATCAGATCCGGTGTACTCGGGTCCACTAATCTCCCCTCGAGAAGGTCATATCCCCATGCGCCTATCGAACCATCCGGATAGGGATATTCGGGATCGGGTCCACCGGCATCACCGCACGGGGCATGAAATAAGTTCAGATTGTGGCCTAGTTCGTGGGCGATGGTAAATCCACTGAGGCCTGAGATAGTCACGTTTCCCGGCAGCTCACCCCGACCTCCGCCGTTTCTCAGCATACCCATGTAGTGTCCGGCCCCACCTTCCATGGTTGCAATTACCCCGGTAAGCCGGAAAACTTCAGATCGGTTTTCCCACACCGGATCCACCGATATCGAGACAGGTTCATGAACATTCAGCACGAAGTCGCCCACGGGAAGGATATCGCGCGTCAATCGGAACAGGTCGGATTCAGCATTAAGTCCATCGATCTGCGCCAGGTACGATTCGTCGGGATGCTCCGTCCAGAGGAACGGAATCAGAGTGAGTTCAAAAGGCGGTAGATTCACCACGTCCACGGGCATTCGGCCCTCACGGGGAAGGCGGCCGGAGATGCCCAGAGCCGGATCCAGGCCGCCGTCCGGATCGATCTCGACGACCATCTCCAGCCCTGGCGCCAGAACGCGACCGGGAATCCGTGCGTTGGCTGTAGCCGATAGATCTCCCTCTTCGATCTGCCGGGGAATAGTAGTGCCGCTGCCTGGTATGTCTACAGCATACACTTCGGCGCCGCGCTCGTAAAAGGTGGCCCGCACGGGAGGCAAGGCGGCATCCGGATCCGATTCCGACGTAATGAAAACGCGGAGTAGCGCATCTTCTCCCGCCATCAGGGGAACCGGATACGCGAGCGACTGCGTCGCCTGGGTAACGTAGGCCGCTGATCCTCCACCCCCTACGCCGCAGTCGGCAACCCGATTGTTCGGAATACCCCGCAGCCAGTCCTGGAAACCGGGATCAGAAGGCGCACATAGTTGCGTTCCGCCAAGCAGGAGTTCTTCCAGGTCCAGGTTGGTCAACGTCGGAGGCAGTACGCCGGACATGTCTGCATTATCCGTAAGACCCAGCGACTTGAGTCCGACAAGACCACCGAAGGTTCGCGGGATATTGCCTCTAATCCTGTTGTACGAAAGACGCAGCTGTTCAAGGTTGCCGAGTTGGCCCAATTCCGGAGGGATCAGACCCGTCAACTGGTTGTTGGCAAGCCACAGTCTCTCGAGGTTGCCGAGTTGGCTTATTTCCAAGGGGATCGGCCCCGACAACTGATTGTTGGAAAGCTGCAGAATCACGAGGTTGCCGAGTTGGCCTATTTCCGAGGGGACCGGACCCGTCAACTGATTGTTGGTTAGATGCAGAATCTCGAGGTTGCCGAGTTGGCCTATTTCCAAGGGGATCGGACCCGACAATTGATTTTTGGAAAGCTGCAGTGTCTTGAGGTTGCCAAGTTGGCCTATTTCCGTGGGGATCGGACCCGACAACTGATTGAAGTCAAGCCCCAGCCATTCGAGGTTGCCGAGTTGGCCTATTTCCGTAGGGATCGGACCGCTTATTGAGGTGCCTTGAATTCCCAGCTTTTCGAGGGCGCCGAGTTGGACCAATTCCGGAGGGATCGACCCCGTCAACCGGGTGAAGTTAAGGTTCAGGTTTTCAAGGTTATGTAGTTGTCCGAGTTCCGGAGGAATCGACCCTGTCAACTGATTCCCGCCAAGAGACAATTCTGTGAGGTTTTGTAGTTGTCCAAGTTCCGGAGGAATCGACCCTGTCAACTGATTCCCGCCAAGAAACAATGTTGCGAGGTTATGAAGCTGTCCAAGTTTCGGGGGAATCGAACCTGTTAACCGATTCTCGCCAAGGTATAATACTGTGAGATTGTAGAGCTGTCCAAGTTCCGGGGGAATCGAACCTGTTAACTGATTCCCACCAAGAGACAATCTATTGAGTTTAATTAGTTGTCCGATATCAGGCGGTAACACTCCCAGAAGATTGTTCGCAGCTAAGCTCAGCCCTGTTGCCTCTCCACTTGAGTTGGTTGCCACGCCATGCCATTCGTCTAGTCGCGAATCGCTCAGCCAATTTGTACTGTTGGTCCAGTTTGGACCATTCGTACTGTTATATAGGGCAGCTAAGGGATAGTAGTCCCGCCGCATTTCGGTGCAGTTCATTACTTTTTGTTGAGGTATGCCATCCAGCCATTCCTGAAACTGGGTATCCACCGGTGCGCACAGTTGTGTTCCCTCAAGTTCCAATTCAAGTAATCCGATACTCGTGAATGAATGTGGTACTGGTCCGATAAGCCCGGAATTGGATGAGAGATTCAGCACTTCAAGATTTGCCAGATCGCTCAACTGGCTTGGAAGCGATCCAGTCATATTGTTGTTGGCAAGCTCCAGCGCTCTCACCCTACCGCCGGCCCCCACAGACACGCCGTACCACTCGTACAGCGGCGCATCGCTCAGCCAGTTTTCATCGTTCGACCATGATGCCCCGTCTGTTGCCCTGTAAAGCGCGATCAGGGTGCCCGAATCGCAGAAGACGGCGCCTCTCTTCGTTGAGATTCCGCTGAGCCACTTCTGGAATGCCGGGGTGCTGGGTATACACAGATCCGTAGATTCCATCTCAAGTGACTCAGGTTTTGTCTGAATAAGCGCCGGCGGCAACGGTCCGGTGAGTTCACGGTTATGGCTGAGACTCAGAATCCGCAGGCTTTTAAGGTTGCCCAATGCTGGCGGAATTTGACCCGATAACCGATTCCGGCTGAGATGCAACCGTCGAAGGTTAGCCAGATTGCCCAGCTCAGGCGGAATCGAGCCGGACAGCTCGTTGTTATCAAGATACAGACCTTGCAGGTTTTCAAGGCTCCCCAATGCTGGCGGGATCGGACCGGACAACTCGTTGCTCCCAAGATTCAGCTCTTGCAGGTTTTTCAGGTTGCCCAATACTGGCGGAATCGAGCCGGACAGCTCGTTGCCCCCAAGTTCCAGATATTGCAGGTTTTCAAGATTGCCCAGTTCAGGAGGAATCGGTCCCGACAATTCGTTGCCCGCAAGATACAGATACTGCAGATTTTCAAAGCTGCCCAGTTCGGGCGGGATCGGACCGGACAATTCATTGTTCCAAAGACTCAGGTATTGTAGGTTTTCAAAGCTGCCCAGTTCGGGCGGGATCGGACCGGATATACGATTTCGGTAAAGATCCAGCTTATGTAGGCTGTCCAGGTTGCTCAACTCGACCGGGATTGAGCCGGACAACCCGTTCTCTTTGAGAACCAGGCTTGTGACGCGGCCCACGACGTTTGTCGTGACTCCGTACCACGCTTCGAGCGGCCCGTCGCTCAGCCAGTTGTCGTTGTTGCCCCAATTGGGGCCGTCGGTGGCGTTGTAAAACGCGGTCAGCCCCGCTCGATCAGTGCGGTCATCTGTGACCATTATCTCCACATTGGCAGACGCGCTGCCGGCACGCGCCGTGACCGTTGCGCTGCCGTTGCCGACCGCCGTCACCAGACCCTGAGAACTCACCGTCGCCACCGACGCGTCGCTGCTCTGCCAGTCCACGACCGCACCAGCTACCGGCTGGCCGTTCTGATCGAGCACCGATGCCGTCAACTGCACAGTCTCCCCCAGGGACATCAGCGTCGCCGCCGCCGGCTCGATTACCACGCTGCCCGCAGACTGCATGACCGTCACCGGGACGCTCCCGGACGCGCTGCCGGCACGCGCCGTGACCGTTGCGCTGCCGTTGCCGACCGCCGTCACCAGACCCTGGGAACTCACCGTCGCCACCGACGCGTCGCTGCTCTGCCAGTCCACGACCGCACCAGCTACCGGCTGGCCGTTCTGATCGAGCACCGATGCCGTCAACTGCACAGTCTCCCCCAGGGACATCAGCGTCGCCGCCGCCGGCTCGATTACCACGCTGCCCGCAGACTGCATGACCGTCACCGGGACGCTCCCGGACGCGCTGCCGGCACGCGCCGTGACCGTTGCGCTGCCGTTGCCGACCGCCGTCACCAGACCCTGGGAACTCACCGTCGCCACCGACGCGTCGCTGCTCTGCCAGTCCACAACCGCACCAGCTACCGGCTGGCCGTTCTGATCGAGCACCGATGCCGTCAACTGCACAGTCTCCCCCAGGGACATCAGCGTCGCCGCCGCCGGCTCGATTACCACGCTGCCCGCAGACTGCATGACCGTCACCGGGACGCTCCCGGACGCGCTGCCGGCACGCGCCGTGACCGTTGCGCTGCCGTTGCCGACCGCCGTCACCAGACCCTGGGAACTCACCGTCGCCACCGACGCGTCGCTGCTCTGCCAGTCCACAACCGCACCAGCTACCGGCTGGCCGTTCTGATCGAGCACCGATGCCGTCAACTGAGCCGTCGATCCTAAGGAGTTGAGCGTAACCGACGAAGGGGTGATCGTAACTCGGGTGGGTATGGGCGTTACGGAGACTGGAGGAGGCTGTTCAGGCGGTTTCGGCTTTGTCGGGCTGTCCTTGCCACAGGTAACCATCGCAAGAAGGGTCAGACATGCTACTGGGATCAGAATAAGACGTGAGACGGCTGGAGGCGGAGTCATGATCCGAAACGGCTGGGACTTGGAGCGTTGTCCCTTGGGAAGGACCAGAAGGATTCTCAGGTTAAGGAACCTCTAGTCAAGTTCCTGGCATATACTGCGTAAATAACGGAACCCTTCATTAATTCTGCACGGCTAAGAGGAAGCATATCGAATGCCTGTCAGGCAAGAAGCATAATCCGTCTAGAAGTAGCGGTCACACTATTTAAGTCCGACCCGACCACGACCGCACAAAAACATCGACAATATACTACACAAAATAAAAGGTTAATAACCTAAGGAACCTCTGATCAAGCCCCTGACGTTGTTTTCGTGGATAAAGTAGATCATGCTAATATAATACAGGATAAAGAGTGATTTGTGCGTGAATAAAACGCCATATAAGAAGAATATTACGCGAATATCAGTCTTGGAATATCTTAAAGGAACCTTCGATCAAGTTCTTGGCGTTGTTTTCGTGGATAAGGTAATATGAACTCGGTATCCGTCGTACGTTGTGCAGCGCCTTCTCAACTTTAAGATCAAACGGGGTACGCGTTCATGAAACAATCGAGTTTTTTCGATATGGCCTACGATCAGAAGAAGAAAACGCGCAAGGAACGCTTTCTGGGTGAGATGGATGCGGTGCTTCCCTGGGACCTGTTGCTCGCGCCCATCCTGGCGCACTATCCGAAGGCGGGAGGCGGCAGGCGCCCCATAGGGGCTCCGGTGATGCTCAGGATCTACTTCATGCAGCAGTGGTACGGCCTTGGCGATCCGGCCATGGAAGACAGTCTCTACGACGTGGAATCGATGCGCCGCTTCGCAGGCGTGGATCTTGGCGGCGTGCCCGACGAGACGACGATCTGCAAGTTCCGCCACCTCTTGGAAGCCCATGGACTGACCGAAGCGTTGTTCGAGCAGACAAAGCGCTATCTGTCGGATCGGGGCATGATGGTGAGCGAAGGCACGATCGTGGATTCAGGCGATCATCCATGAGCCGTCGTCGACGAAGAACAAGGAGGGTAAGGGGGACCCCGAGATGGCCTTACGCGAAGAAGGGCAACACCTGGCACTTCGGCATGAAGGCCCACGTGGGCAGCGATCCGAAGGGACGGGTGCACAGCGTGGTGGCCACGCCCGCCTCGGTCCACGACGCCAAGGCGATGGAGGCCTGCCTGCATGGACAAGAAAAAGCGATCTACGGCGACAAGGCCTATGCGGACCAGGTGAGAAAGCAAAGGGCAGAAGAGGAAGGGATCGTATGGCGGGTGCATCGCAAGGCCAACAGGGGCAGGCGCCTCAACTGTGCGGACCGGTCGTTCAACCGAAAGAGCAATCGCGTACGAGCAAGGGTCGAACATCCCGTTGGCATCATCAAAAACCTGTGGGGCTATCGAAAGGTCAGGTACCGGGGTCTTGCCAAGAACACGGCCCATCTCTTCACCCTGTTCGCCCTGGCCAACTTCCAGTCCGAAGGGAACTGGCGCTCACATGGGAAGCAGTCCGTCCAGACCTGGCGAAACCGAGCACAATGGCCGATACGGGACCCATCTGAGGCCAAAAACACCCTCGCAAGTACCCCAAACGACACCATTTTCAACATGATCGTCCTCTAAACTGACTCATATCATACCTCTTGGCCGGACAACCGGGTTGATCAGAGGTTCCTTAAATGACTACATTTCGACATGCTACTGTCTCAAAGTCATGATATGACATCCTGCAACTCACAATACATGTATCATGGTAGTAATGCGAATGCCATTTCTACGATATGTTCGTCTCATACATCACCAACTTCACCTCCCCCCACCCCAAACCGGCTTGTACCTTGGGGATGGAATTAGGACCTGGTGAAAGCTGTTCGATCGGCAGTGCAACGTTTGAAGTCAGGGATGACGGGTTCGGTTGTGTCGTAGGCATATGTGTGCAGGTACCGGTCTTACATTGAACAACTTCAGAGCTAGCAAAATAGCCGGCACCTCCTGTTGGAGAATTGACGGACTACCCTAGCGTTTGAGTCGGATTTGCAATATTAGCCCGGATGCCTATGGTGGTTTTGTGCAGCCAGTGAGTTACGAGAATAGATGTACTTCCAGTAAACGTGGAAATGGACTCACTTTAGTCGCATCGGGTCAAAGGAAAGCTACTGATCCGGACTTACGCAGACCGGGTCACTTTTTAGCGGCTACCCATAGAACTTAAGAATACAAAAAGACCGACGCCCGGTTGGGTTACAACTGCGTCGCTTCTATCATCCCACCCACACCGGGTGATCCGCGCCCAGGTGTTCGTATCCGTCCGTCAGCATACGCGCGCCGGTACCGTCGGCATTTGCCAGCCAGAGTCCGCTCGGTGACCCCACCCCGGCGCGGCAGAAGGCAAACATGGAACCGTCCGGCGACCAGGCGGAGCGGAAGTTCCACACTCGAGATTCATAGGGTATGAACTCCGTTTCCTCGCCCGTAAAGGGATCGAGCAGGCAGATGGCGGTGCCGCCGCGGGCTTCTTCGGGATAGTATTCCCGGTTGAAGTGGTCGATGTCCGGCCGTTGCGCCTGGTACGGCCAGGCCGTGCGGGAACCGGGCTCCGCGCGGGTGTACGTAACCCGTTTCCCGTCCGGGGTCCACTGGGCGATGTTTGAACCGCCGCCCCGGGATTCAGGGTTTCCATAGGACGTGGCGAACCACTGGCGCTGGCCCGTCGTGACCTTCCGGTGGGTCGCGCCGTCCGGACTGCCGAGGCACAGATCGGCCCAGTCGTGTCCCGGATCATCGGGATAGTGGCAGTCCTGGTAGATCAGCCATTGCCCGTCCGGCGACCACATGGGACCGAAGTACAGGTGGCCCGGCGCCGCCGTGACTTCCACCCGGTTTCCTCCGTCCAGGTCGGACACGAAAATGCAGTAGCTGTCCCGGTCGGCCAGCATGGTCGCATGGTACGCGAACTTGCGGCCGTCCGGGCTGATCTGGACGCAGTAGACGAACCCTTCCTCGGCACCTGTGATCTCCCGCGGATCGGATCCGTCCAGGTCCATGGTCCAGATGCGCTGTTTCCCGTCGATGATGGGGTTCATCACGAGACGTTCCTCTCCGGGCAGGATATGGGTGCACCCCATGAACGGCGCGGGCCGGTTCTTGAGGGCGATCTCCTCCAGCAGGCGGTCTTCTTCCAGGTCGTATATCCAGAGATGGACTCGCACATTGCCTTCCCAGGCTTTGCCCGGTTCGTAGCCGGACACGATCACCCTGCGGCGATCGTCGAACAGCGGTCCCCAACCCCAGCTGGACATACCTGGAACATCCGGACGGGGATACCAGACCCTCGCACCGGCCGGGCTCGCGGGGTCATCCAGATCGGCCACGCCCAGCCGCCCGTGGGAGTTGAAAAGCAGTCGTTGACACGTGTTTTGCATGATGATTCCCGTTACGCTGGCCGCCGGGGTCTCCGCTACGCCCGCGCCTAGGGCGTCCGCCACGCGATCCCGGCGTGGAAGCCCACATCGGGGGTGTTCTGATACTGGCTGAGATTCTCGGTCAGGGCCAGATCGAGTGACAGTGACTCCGACAGGGCGTACCGCACACCGGCTGTCGCCTCGATGGCCGTGCGGTTCAAGGGTCCGAGCCTGCTGCCGGGGAAGGGGCCGATGTTGGTCTGCGTCTGGACCAGCGCGGCCAGCCGGCCCGTGGTCCGGTATTCGAAGGCCAGCACGAGGGAAGTGATGGACCGCAAAGGGAATCCCTCGCCATGGGAAGGCCTGCCCAGCCGGCTGTGGGCCAGGTTGGCGTGAAAGACCAGGTGCTGCTCCGGCCGCCAGGTCGCGAACAGCGCCGCCTGGAAATCCGTTCCCCCGCTGCCGGTCAGCGTCTCCAGGTTGCCCGTGGACAGCTTCACGGCGCCGGCAAGGGCAAGGGTGACGTTCCTCCCGCCCAGGTACAGCGGCGTCTTCACCCGAAGCACAAGGTCCCCGGGCCGAAAGGCGGCGGACTCCACGCTTCTGATCCAGAAACGGCGGTTTCGGACGACGAATACGCCATAGTCGTTCCTGGGGGCCCACTCCCTGCCCCCGTTGGACAGGTTGAACATGCCGTGGAACCCCTCCACCACGCCATCCAGAAAGCCGCCGCCGTGCTTGAGGAAGGGCAGGGTCATGCCTGCCTGCAGGCGCGATGCGATTCGCCAGTCCAGGTCCACCGAGACGCGCAGGGTTTCCGAATCGACGAACAGCCGGTATTCGTTTGCAGGTGCGGCCCGGTAGTAGTCATCGGCGATCAGGGTATCGCCCACGGGAAGGGTGCTCGCGTAGGTATTGGCGTAGTCGAACCGAACGGCCCAACGGGCCGACCGCCTCGGCAGCAGGTCTCCCGCATCGGGACGGAGTCCGAGGAACAACATTCTTACCGGGAACTGGTCCCGCTGCATGAAGGGACCGGTGGCAGGGGACTGGGAGAATACGGGAAAGGCGATGGTTAACAGGCTGCAAGCAACCGCCCGGCGCAACACGCGAGCCGCGCCCGGTAGGCGAGCCGCCCTTGGAAAACGAGCCGCACCCGGAAAGCGAGTCGCAGCACCCGGAAAGCGCTTTTCAACCTGGAAACGGTGCGATGTATATTCCGTCATTCCATGCTCCAGCCCAGGTCCCGCACCGGGATCTCAACCCAGGTAGGCCAGCGTCTGGCCCGCGATCACCTGGACGCCCGGGTTTATGGAGACATGGGTCACGGTACCTGCGACGTCGGCGGTGACCTGCATTTCCATTTTCATGGCTTCCAGGACCACGATGACGTCCCCTTCCTCTACGGTCTGCCCGGGAGCGACCGCCACCTTGAGCACTTTGCCGGGGATCGGCGCGATAACCGGCGTGGTCCCGGCTCGTTCCGCCGCCTCAGACGCGGCCTCGGACGTATCGGGCTGCAGGTCGACATCATAGGCCTTGCCGTTCACGATCGCCGTTTTGCCCTCGATGCGCAGCGCGTAACTTCTGCCGTTGACGGTCACCTGGTATCCACGGGGACCGTCCGTTCCAGGCAGCGCGTCTTCCGGCGGTTCCTCCTGGTCCTTCGCGGCCTTCTTGCGGACGCCGATGAACCCCTCACCCTTCAGAAAGGCCACCCCCCGGTCGCCGCACGCCGCGACGATGAAGATGTTCTCGTCCGTATCCTCGATCCCGGCTTCCTTCAGCACGCTTCGAGCCGCTTCGATGCCCTTCTTCGGATCGTTGTCGTTCAGTTCCAGCACAGGCCGACGGTTGGGCGGCAGCCCAAGCTGCTCCGAGGCGATGTTCACGACCACCGGGTCCGGGGGCACGGGCGTCTTGCCGAAATAACCCAGCACCATGCGTCCGTAGTCTTCGGCGATCTTCTTCCAGGGGCCCATCATCACGTTGTTGAAAGCCTGCTGGAAGTAGAACTGGGAAACCGGGGTGACCGACGTGCCGTACCCGCCCTTCTCTACGACCTCGCTCATGGCCTTGATGATGGCGGGATAACGGTCCATGATGCCATTGTCCCGGAGCATCTGCGTATTGGCGGTCAGGGCGCCGCCCGGCATGGGGCTCCAGGGGAGCAGGGGTTCGACGGCCACGGCCTCGGGGGGAAGGAAATAGTCTTCCATGCACTCCTTCAGGACCTCCGACGCTTCCCGCACACCGTCGGGGTCGATGTCCAGGTCGTAGTTCGTGCCGCGCAGCGCGTGCCACATGACGAGGATGTCGGGCTGCGAGGTGCCGCCCGAAACCGGTGCGAAGGCGAGGTCGATGGCATCGGCGCCGGCTTCGAGCGCCGCCTGGTACGCGGCGACGGCGATGCCCGACGTGTCGTGGGTATGATAATGGATCCAGGTACCCTCGGGCAGCAGCTTCCGGGCGGCCTTCACGGATTCGTAGGCCTTGGAAGGCACGGCCGTGCCCGAAGCGTCCTTGAAACACACCGAGTCGAAGGGAATGCCGGCGTCGAGGATCTTCCTGAAGGTCTCCGTGTAGAACGCCGCGTCGTGAGCGCCCGAACATCCCGGCGGAAGTTCCATGACGGTGACGCACACCTGGTGCTTGAGGCCGGCCTCCGTGATGCACCGTCCGCTGTGCACGAGGTTCTCCACGTCGTTCAGGGCGTCGAAGTTCCGGATGGTCGTCATGCCGTGTTTTTTGAACAGTTCAGCGTGCAGACGGATGATGTCGCGGGGCTGCGAATCCAGTCCGACCACGTTAACACCCCGGGACAGGGTCTGCAGGTTGGCGTCCGGACCCACGGCCTCCCGGATGGCGTCCATCCGTTCGAATGCGTCTTCGTTGCAATAGAAATAGGGCGACTGGAACAAGGCGCCGCCGCCGGCTTCGAAGTAATCGATCCCCGCGTTACGCGCCGCTTCCACGGCGGGCATGAAGTCCCGGGTAAATACGCGCGCGCCGTAAACGGACTGGAATCCGTCCCGGAACGTGGTGCACATGAAATTGACTTTCTTTTTCACATTAGTTCCTTACGGTTTGGAGGAATAGATGCTTTCTCATATCCTGTGCCACCCATATCTACATTGTATCTACATACATATCTACATTGTATCGACGTGCCCGTGGTACCGGTTTTTGCGCCGTGCTCATACGCCTACCAGCACCGACCATAGTATGCCCGCGGCGATCGCGGAGCCGAGAACGCCTGCCACGTTGGGCCCCATGGCGTGAAACAACAGGAAATTCTGCGGGTCTTCGCGGTGCGCTTCCACCTGGGCTACCCTCGCCGCCATGGGCACGGCGGATACGCCCGCGGCGCCAATCAGCGGGTTGATCTTGTCTTTGACAAACAGGTTCATGAACTTGGCGAAAAGCACGCCGCCGCTCGTCGCGATGCAGAATGAGACCACGCCCAGGGCGAAAATGAAGAGCGATTCCAACGAGAGAAAGGCCTCCGCCTGCGTGCTCGCGCCGACCGAGAAGCCCAGCAGGATGGTGACGATGTCGATCATCGACGTGCGGGCCGTGTTGGCCAGCCGTTCCGTCACGCCGCATTCCTTGAGCAGGTTGCCGAAGAAGAGCATGCCCACCAGGACCACCGAGTCCGGCGCGATCATCGCGGCGATGATAAAGGCGACGATGGGGAAGATGATCTTCTCCCGCTGCGAGACCGTCCGGGGCGAAACCATGCGGATGAGCCGTTCCTCCCGCGTGGTAAAAAGCCGCATGATGGGCGGCTGGATGATGGGAACCAGGGCCATGTAGGAATACGATGCGATGGCGATCATGGACAGCAGGTGGGGCGCCAGTTTCGAAGACAGGAAAATGGCGGTGGGACCATCCGCTCCGCCAATGATCGCGATGGCGCCCGATTCAGCCGGAGTGAATCCGATGGCCATGGCGCCCAGCAGGGTCAGGAAAATGCCGATCTGGGCGGCGGCGCCCAGGAGGACGAGCCGCGGGTTGGACAACATGGCCGAGAAATCGGTCATGGCCCCGATGCCCAGGAAGATCAGGGGCGGGAAGATGCCTTCCCTGACCCCGAAATAGATGTAGTAAAGTACGCTTCCTTCGTCGTATACCCCGTGGCCGTCCCCTTCCATCATGGGGATGTTGCCCAGCATGATTCCGAAACCGATGGGAACCAGGAGCAGCGGTTCGTACCTGCGGACGATCGCGAGCACGATCATGACCATGCCGATCAGGATCATCACGCCGTGTCCCCACGTAGCCGAGGCCAGGCCGGAAGCCGACAGAAAGTCATACAGTATCGTCATTTAATCCGCCCGCATGGCCTGATTACCGGTTATTGTTTTTTTCGTCGAGTGCGAATCCGACCGCCGCGGCCACGGCTTCGTCGTCGTGCGGGGATTCCGATTCGGTGGGGTTGTGCGGACTTTCAGGGAGTATACCCCCGATCGAGGCCATGACTTTCGGCAGCATGGCAATGCAGAAGCTGATCGCGGCGAGGGCCAGGAACACGATGAACATGCCGGTGAAGGCGATTTCAAGGCCCTGGCCGTCCACGATGCGTTGCCAACCGATATACAGGGGAGTGGACATTAGCCCTTTGACAGAATCCGTGGAGACATTAGATATTATCGATTGGATCAAATAAAGGGCGGAACGCGCTCCGGGCAAGGGATTTATGGTGTGAAAGCCGCCGCGTGAAAGGGTGGTTTCCCGCTGCCCATTCGAAGCCAGACACCAAGGAATCCGGTATGAGCACCGACATCAGGAACATCACGTATGCACTGGCCCCGGACCGGGTATGGGACGGCGTTTCGGACGAGACGCGGGACGGGTTGGCCGTCGTGGTGAAAGACCGCCACATCGACGCGGTCCTGCCGGTTGCGGAAGTCCCTGCCGACATGGAGACCGCAATCCTGCCGGACTGCACGCTCCTGCCCGGCCTGATGGACGCCCACGTCCACTACAGTTCCGTCATGGGACCGGCGTTCCTGGCCGCGGGGGTAACCACGATCCGTGACGTGGGCAACGACCTGGCGTGGATCCTGGGCGAGCGCGAGCGCCACGCCAATGACCTTTCGGCCGGTCCCTCCATCCTGTGCTGCGGCCATCTGCTCGACGGACCTCAGGTCTACTGGCCCCAGATGGGCCGTGCGCATGGCAGGTCGGAAGAGATCGTCGAATCGGTCCGTCGGCACGCCGAAGCCGGGGTGGACCAGATCAAGCTGTACGCGGGCGTGGAACCACAATTACTGAAGGCGGCTGTTGACGCCGCCCATGAATCGGGTAAATTCGTGGTGGCTCATCTGCAGACGACTACCGCGGAGGATGCCGTACGGCTCGGGCTTGATGAATTCGAGCACCTGGCCGGCTGCGGCGTAGCCTGGCGCGCGGCCTCCGAAATGGAAGACGATCTCATGATCGATCTGCTCCTGGAGCGTGACGTGATCATCGACCCTACCCTGGTGGTCTGGGACCGGCTCGGCCGCATCCTGGACCGGCCGTTCCACCACGACGCCCGGAAGTCCTGGGTCCACCCCCGCCACCTGGATATATGGCAACGGTACCTCAGCCGTTTCGGACCGCCGGAGCAACGGTGGAGATACCAGGGCGCCATGACGCACCTGAAGCGGTTCCTGCGCAGGGCGCATCAACGGGGCGTTACCGTCGCGCTGGGCACAGATACGCCCTTTCCCCACCTCGTCCCGGGGATGAGCGTGCATGACGAACTCGCCATGTATACCGACGCCGGCATCCCGGCCGTGGACGCGCTCCGGTCCGCCACTGCCGTAAACGCCCAAGTGCTGGGCATAGACGACCGGACCGGTACGATCCGGCCGGGCCTGCGGGCCGATCTCGTCGCGGTACGGGGGAATCCCCTCGAACGGATAGAAGATATCGAAAACGTACACTGCACCGTGCGAGAAGGACGGCGTTTCGAACCGTCTGGACTGATGGAGGTCCATAGGTCGACCTTCGGCAGAGAACCCGACGGCGCGGTCACGCGGGATCTGCAGGATTACGTCGACGGCAAACTGTTGAATCGGCCGGCCTCATGAAACGCATGATCAAGGACCTCCTGTTCTGCCTGATGATATCCGCCTTCACGGCGGCCATCCCCGCGGCAGGCGCAAGTACGCTGCTGGCGATGACCGGGATCATTGAGGACGACAGTGCACTGATCTGGATTTTCGTGGTTCTCGCGATACCTGTTTTCGTTTTTACCTACATGCGCGTTACGAGGAATTCGCGCGGCTGAATGCGGCTGAGCAAGCAGGCAACGGACCCCGCGTGGATGAGCACGGCCTGGCGCTTCTGAACGCGACCGGACGCGGCTGAGCAAGCAGGCAACGGACACTGAGCGACCTGGCTCTTCTGGACGCGGTCCGGCGCGACGGTGGCGATTGAAAACGGATCAGCTCTCAACCCCTGGGAGGACGGCAACATGACGCAAAAGACGCAAGCGGCGACGCTGGGCGGAGGTTGTTTCTGGTGTCTCGAAGCGATCTATCAGCAGATCAAGGGCGTCACGGGCGTGGTGTCCGGCTATGCCGGGGGAAGCGTCGACAACCCGGATTACAAGTCCGTTTGCACCGGTGCCACGGGTCATGCCGAGGTCGTACGGATCACCTTCGATCCGGCCGCTATCAACTACGCGGATCTCCTGCATATCTTCTGGCGCATTCATGACCCGACTACACGCGACCGCCAGGGCGGGGACGTCGGTACGCAATACCGTTCGATCATCCTGTACCACGACGATGAGCAGAAACGCACGGCCGAATACTCGAAGACGGAGGCCGACGCGTCGGACCTGTGGAGCGCGGCGATCGTCACCGAGATCGAACCGCTCACGACGTTCTACGAAGCCGAGGCGTACCACCACGACTATTACCGCAACAATCCACGGCAACCCTACTGTTTCATGGTCATCGACCCGAAAGTGGACAAGTTCAGAAAATCCTTCCAGCACATGATTTCGTGATCCGCCGTAATCCAAGGAGTGCTTTTCTGTGCGCGTGGGCATCCTCTCGCTGATCCACGAATCCAATACCTTCAGCAATACGCCTACGACCCTGGACCTGTTCCGGCGGGACGGGATCCTTACGGGCGAAGCCGTCGCCGACCACTTCAGGGGCGGATTCCACGAGATCAGCGGATTCCTGGAGGGCCTGGACGACGCGCGTATCGGCGCCGTACCGCTCTTCTACGCATCCACGCCCCCTTCCGGCCGGATTACGCGGGACACCTGCTTCGCGCTGATCGAGATGATGTTCGAGCAACTCGCGGGCGCGGGGCCGCTCGACGGGCTGCTCGTCGCTCCCCACGGCGCCAATGCCGGCGAGGGAGCGGACTACCACGACCTGGACGGCTACTGGCTTACGCGGCTGCGCAGGGAAATCGGACCGGACCTTCCGGTCATCTGCACCATCGATCCCCACGCCAATCTCTCAAGCCGCATGATTTCGTCTTGCAACGCCACCATCGCCTACCGCACCAACCCGCACCTGGACCAGAAGCAGCGGGGTCTGGAGGCCACGTCGCTCATGGCCCGGACTCTTTCGGGTGAATTGCGTCCCGTACAGGCGGCATCCTTCCCGGCCGTGGCCATCGGCATCGAGCGCCAGGACACGTCCTCGCCGCCCTGCCTGCCCCTCTACGAACAGGCAGATGCTTGGCTGAGGGAGGAGAGCGTCCTTTCCAACAGCATCGTCCTCGGGTTTCCCTATGCGGACGTGCCGGAAATGGGCTCGGCTATTATCGCCGTGACCGACGGCGATGCCGGCCTGGCCCAACACATCGCCGACGACCTCGCCGGATACCTGGTCGCGCACCGCGACGAATTCGTCGGCGAGTTCGTTTCCATCTCCGATGCGGTCGATGCCGCGCTGGGCAACGAGGGACCCGTGTGCCTCCTCGACATGGGCGACAACGTAGGCGGCGGCTCGGCCGCGGACGGCACGCTCATCGCCCATGAATTGCTGGGCCGCGGCGACGCGCGGACTTTCCTCTGCCTGTACGACCCCGGGTCCGTCGAACAGGCCGTTTCCGCGGGCGTCGGAACTCGGCTTACACTGGAAATGGGGGGCAAGACGGATGACCGGCACGGGCCACCTATCCGGACCGAGGTACGCGTACTGGGCATCCACGAGGGACGCTTCACCGAATCCGCCGTGCGCCACGGCGGCAGGACGGCGTTCGACATGGGACGGACGGCGGTCGTGAGCACGGACAGCGGACTGACCGTCAGCCTGACGACGCTGCGGACGGTCCCGGTGAGCCTCGGCATGATGACCAGCATCGGCCTGGACCCGGCTGATTTTCAGGTGCTCATTGCCAAAGGCGTACACGCGCCCACGGCGGCCTACGCCCCGGTGAGCAAACGTCTGATACGGGTGGACACGCCCGGCGCCACAACGGCGGACATGCGGCGGTTCGAGTACCGGTACCGGCGGCGGCCGCTCTATCCTTTCGAAGACTGAACAGGCAGCGCACGAAAGACTGAACAGGCAATGCACGTGCGTATGCTCGGGCCGGATCCACCAGGTTCTCGCATGACCGCTCGCTTAACCGGCTTTCGCACGGACGCTCGAAGAGTCCGTATGCCTTGACAGTAAACCTCCCGGTGATTATGGTTTTTCGGAATGCGCAGCAACCCGGATGGTCAGGAAGCGGCCCTGTCCTGATTTCGGCAATCGAATACGTGCAGCGACCTACAAGATACATACTGAGACGTACAAGAAACGTACAAGAGACATGCAAGGAGAGACCAGGTGGATGATCTGAACGTAAAACTCGATCAGCTGGAACGGGATGGTTTCGTGTTGATCAAAGGCGCCCTGTCTCCGGAAGAAACCGAGGAAGTACGTTCGCGGATCTTTCACGCCAGGGAACAGGGGTGGGAAGAAGGCCTGAACGCGGTGGGCAACATGTGGTTCGACACCCTGCTGGACCGGGAACCCGGGATCTTCGGTCCGCTCGTGGGCCATCCGAGCGTGGCGCCGCTGCTCTACGCCATGATGGGCAAGCAATGCCAGCTCCGCAGTTTCCGTGCTCACATCAATCCCGGCGCCTATACCCAGGAATGGCACATGGACTTCTACGGTTACTGGAACGAGAAGCGGGAAACGGAAAAACGAAGGCTGGCCGTGCAGCCCAGCAGCGTGAACACGACCTTCTACTTCCAGGACAACGTCGCGGGCCAGGGCCATCTGAGGTTCGTCAAGAACGGCCACCTATCCGAGCCGCCTCACCTGTATCCCCGGATCGAGCATGAAGCATTCGAAAAGTGGTGCTACGCGCAGGAACACGTCGTGCTGCACCCCATGGCGGGCGACGCCGTCGTCTTCCTCAGTCACATCCCCCACCAGGGCGCCAAGGAAGATGACGACATGGAACGGTGCAACGTGGTCTGCCATTTCCAGACCTGCCCGATGTACGAAGGCGTATGGTACGTCTCCAGTCCCCGTCCCTTCAAGGGATCCTTCCCCTTTCACAAGACGGTGCCTGCGGGGATGGACTAGCCCTGAGGTACACCCGTTGCGAACGGGCGGTTGTTCACTGTATCCCGATGTTTCAAACCATCGCGACGAAATCCGTTGACACGAGAAAAATCGACCTTTAAAATACGGTCCTGCGTTGTTAAGTTAAATTAATGCATAGGGATAGCGTTCAATAGTCATCGGCGGTCCGGTTTCCGGGAGGAGGCCTTCATGACCACCACCAAGAAGGAACTGGTGGAACAGATCAGCAAGCGCCTGGGGCTCAAGAAGGAACAGGTGTTCCCTGTTGTCGACCAGACGTTCGCGGCCATGCGGGATTCACTGATCCAGGGCGATCGCATCGAAATCAGGGGATTCGGTGTTTTCGAAGTCAAGGACACGAAGGCCCGCACTTCTGCGCGCAATCCCCGCACGAGTGATATCGTTTACGTCCCGGCCGGAAAAAAGACCCGTTTCAAACCCGGAAAACTGTTGAAAGAAGCCCTTCGGGTCCCTCTCGATGACTGAAACCAAGGCGGATTGCATACCTCCCGCCGTCCTCTCGAAACTCACCGCATTCGTCCGTACGCATCTGTTTCGATGGATGATGTGCCTGTGTCCTTTCCTGGCCGCCTTGCTGGACACGGCAGCACAGCAGGACACGGCCACCGTACAGGATTCGACCGCCTTGCAGGACACGACCGTCGAAACGGCCCTGCAGCAGGTCCCAGCGATATCGCTGGAAGAAGCCGTAACATTCTACGAATCCGGCCAGAACGACCGGGCACGCGAGGCCTTCCTGCGTATTCTCGGTGACCGGCCTGAAGAGCCGATCGTCCTCTACCATATGGGACGCCTGGAGACGGACCAGGAGGCGGCCGAACAGTATTTCCTGAAGGTCCTGTTGCACGAACCGGAACACGCGCTGGCGGACGACGCGCTGCTGGAGGTCTCCCGCATCCAGTACGCCCTGGGCCGACACGACGAGGCAGTGAACGCCTGCAACCGGCTCCTCGTGGCATATCCGGAATCGGACCTGGAGAACGAAACGCGCTTCCTGCTGGGACGAGCGCTTCTCGACGGGCGAAGGCCGGAACTCTCGCGTCTGGTCTTCGAGCAACTGCTCGCTTCGGCGCCCGACTCGACGCTCGTTCGTTCGGCGCGGCTGGCCATTGCGGACAGCTACCAGGTGCAGGGGGATTTGATCGAAGCCGCCCGCCAGTACCTTAGGTTCGAGATCGATTTTCCGGGCGTGGAAGGGCTGGAGACGGTCCTGTGGCAGGCGGGGCAATGCCTTGAAAACGCGGGACGCACCGTCGAGGCCGGATACGTGTACCAGCGACTGATCAAGCGGTATCCCGACTCGGCGGAAGCGAAGCGCGCCCGCGTGGAAAGGCCTGTGCCGGAATAGCGGCGCGTCCGACGCGGTCCGAGCCGACTGGCGCTACCTGGCCGGCTTGAAGTACACGGAATGGTCCGGCGCGATCATGATACGCTTTACCTTGTCCGGCATTGCATACTCGAAGGTCTGACGCTTTTTCGTATTCCAGATTTCACGGGTTATCCGCTCCCCGTTTTCCAGTTCGAATACAAGGGGCACGATCGCCCTGAAAACCCGCCCGTCCTGTTCCTGCAGAAGCTGCCCGCGTACCGTAAACACCTTTCCTGCCGCCGCGCTGCCCTCGCCGGCCGCTCCTCTGCCGGTCTCCTTGCTGCCTGCGCCCGCGTTGCCGTCGCTCGCGTTACTACTGACGCTGACGGACCCCTCGCCGGCCGCCCCCTCGCTGCTCGAATCGCTGCCTGCCGCCGCGCTGCCGGTGTGATATACCCGGTAGACCGGATAGCCTGTGTCCCGGATCCACTGGTCGAAGAACCAGTCCATCTCTCGGCCCGTAACCTCCTCGACTTCGGTCTCGAAGTCTTCCGTCGTAACGAGCTTGCCTGCCTTTTCGCGGCTGAAACGGGAGAGCACGCTCATGAAATGGCCATCCCCGATGGTGCGCCGCAGCATGTGGAGTACCATGGCGCCTTTCTCATAGACGATGGCCTGGTAATTTCCCCCGAGCCGGCTTCCCAGGTCGATCGCGCCGTGACGGTCGGCAAAGAGCGCCTGGTCCGTGTGCCGCTTCAGCATCTCGCGGAACGCTTCTGCGCCGGCCTCGCGTTCAATGTACATGTCGGCCGCGTAGGTCGCCACGGCCTCCGACAACCATGCGTCGCGGTACGTCCTGGGGATCACGGATCCGCCCCACCACTGGTGGGCCAGTTCATGGGCCAGGAATCCGCGGAAGATGTGCTGCACTTCCGTGTACATGTGGGCGTGCAGGTTCGCGCCCAGGCTGAAGGCGTCCTGGTAGTACAGGCCCCACAGCATGAGCATCGACGGCAGCGCCCGGCCGAATGCATAGTCGTCCGGCATCTGGACGACGTCGAGTTTTTCGTAGGGATAGGGCCCGAAGATCCCGCCGAAGAAGTCCAGCGCGGGGCCGATGTGGTTGAGGATCCGTGCCGTGCTCGAATCGGCCCTGCGTCGGTCTTTGTCCACGCTGAGCATCACGTCGACTCCCCCCACGGATACCGTGCGGGTACGGCTTTCGGAGAACGTCATGCCCAGTGACGATACGGGACGCTTCCGCTGCCAGCGTGTGACGCGCGTATCTTCCTTCACTCGACTGGCCACGCTGGCGCCGGTCGTCGCCACGGTCAGCTTTTCGGGGTAGCGCAGTTCCAGGTCGAAAGTGTACAGATCCTCGTTGGAATGCACGGGCAGCCACTGCTGGTTGTTTAACAGGCCGAAGAAGTCTTCGCCGCCGTCCCGAAAAACGTCACCATCGTACCAGAAGGTCAGCGTGGTGGTACTGTCCTTCTGAACAGGCCGGCGAAACGGCACGGTGACATAGGTTCCCTGCCTCGTGAATAGCGCGCCATCGCCGCTGGCATAGTCCACGCGAAAGACTTCGAATTCCGGGTTCAGGGCGAAAGTCGCCGCCGTGAGCGGGTCCGCCCAGGCCGTGATTTCCAGGGTCGTCTTCATACGCATCCGCCTGCCGTCATCCTCCATCGTCCCAGCGATATCGTAGTGGTCCAGGGACAGCAGCGGACCAGGGGTCATCTCGTTCTTCTTCGCACGTTCAACCGGTTCCTGCGCGAAACGGCACCAGACCACGGGGGGACTGATTTCCGGGTTCCTGGGAAAACCGCTCTTCTGTACCAGGCTGACCGACTCCGCTTCATAGGGACTGTACGTGTAGACGAGCCACCGGTCCGAGTCCTTGAGGTCGATTTCGGTCTGCAGGAAGTAAGGATGGGTGTGGGCGAGTGAGAAGCGTTGCCGGGCGGGTCTCATGTCCATGAAGTAGTCCTGGTCTACGCGTTTCAGCAAAGCCCGGGCGCGGTCGAATACCCGTCCGCCCTTGACGCGCGACAACGCGACGCCTTCCACCAGGTTCTCGTAACCTTCGGGCGACAGGACCAGCACCATCCGGTCGAACCGGGCCGTGTACACATCGGCGTCCGTGCGGGAGTACCGGTTCATCTGCTGGCGCTCGACACGGTCCGGCGGCGTGAAGGTGAATCGGCCCGTTCCCACGAGGACCGCGCGCCCGATCCGGTCGCCGGAATATCCGGGCATGAGCAGGCCGTCTTCCATGTGCATTACGCCGGCGGGTCGCTCGATCGTCAGGCGGTCGAAGGCGTAGACTTCGTCCTCGCGCAGCGCGAACCGGTAGCCGAGGCGGGCCGTCAGCAAGGGTTCGAACCGTTCGGCCTTCCAGTCTGCCCCATGCTGCGCGAAATGGACTTTCCACAGTTCCGACGAAAGCCGTTCTTTTCCTTCCATGAAAACACTGAGGTGGATTTCGGGACGGGCAAGAAGACTATCCACCGCGTACCGCTCCCTCAGCCGGATCCTGGTACCCGCATGCCGTTCAGACAGGGAAGGCGCGTCTTCTGCGAGGATCTCTTCCAGCTGGACCTCGTCGATTTCACGGCCGTTAATAAGCCTGTACAGACGGGTAAGGGCGTTTTCGATGGACGCGCCCGGGATGACGGGCTGGTCGACTGCGCGGTCTTCAGTCGCAGGGTCTTCGTTGACGGACCGGCCGATTGCGCGGTCGTCTATCGTGGGGGCTTCGTTCGCGGTGCCTGCCGACTGCGGGGCCGCAGAACCACGGACCGAGCTCGCCGGGCCTTCGACAGCCTGCGGAGGCGCCGGTTCGGCGCTGGGGCCGTCGTACGCGTCAAAGACAACGAGAGAGAGAATGAAAATCGGAAGGGTGAGCAACAACCGGGATATCGGACGTGGCGGGGTGGCGATCATGTCCGTTTCCTCACGGGGAATGCATGATCCCTAGTCCATCGATTCCCGCAGGTCGATCAGGCTGGACCTGATCCACTGTATGATTTCAGGTTCGGATGCGGTTTCACCTGGAGACTCTTTCGCCTCGCCGCTTTGAACCCTGTCCCCCCCGCGCCCAGCTTTCGCCGCGCGGCGGTCCGACGAAGATTCCTGGAGCTTCTTCCTTGCACCGGCTATCGTGTATCCTTCGTCCCGGGTGAGACGCTTGATCGTGCGGATGAGCTTGATGTCCTTTTCTCGGTACATCCGCTTGCCGGCGCGGGTCCGCTTGATGCGAAGCTGGCTGAATTGATCTTCCCAGAATCGGAGTACCGACGGCTCAAGGTCGAGCAGGGTCGATACTTCGCTGCTGGAGTAATACAGCTTGTTCATCGTTTTCCTTCCCGCCCGCGAACGATCACCCGAATAGGCGACCCCTCGAATTCGAAGGTCTCGCGAAGCCGGTTCGACAGGTAACGCTTGTACGAATCCGGAACGCCTTCGTCGTGGTTCAGGAAAAACACGAAAGTGGGCGGAGATGCCTGTGCCTGCGTACAGTATAGAATCCGGGTCGACCGGCCGTTTCGCGCAGCCGGGGGCGGATAATAGGCTGAGATGCTTTCCACGACCCGGTTCAATTCACCGGTTGAGACCCGGAGCGAGCACATTTCGTGCACGTGCTGTGTCTTCTGCATGATCTGCGTCACACCCCGGCGGGTCTCGGCCGACACGAACAGGATCGGGGCGTAGTCGGCAAAACGGAGGTACTCCCTGGCCGACCGGATAAAGGCTTCGGACGATTGCTCGGTCCGGTCCACCAGGTCCCACTTGTTGAAGGCGATGACCAGCCCCTTCCCGGCTTCTTCCACCTGGGATACGATCCGCTGTTCCTGTGCGGACAGGCCATCGACCGCGTCCACCAGGAGCACCGCCACGTCGCAGCGCCCTATACTCCGCATCGACCGCGTGAAACTGTAGAACTCGACATCGCTGGAAATCCGGGCGCGGCGCCTGAGGCCGGCGGTATCGATCAGGCTGTATTTCACGCCTTGCCGGGTGATCCGCGTGTCCACCGAGTCCCTCGTCGTGCCGGGAACGTCCGAGACGATCACGGTGTCCCTTCCCACGATGGCATTGACCAGGGACGATTTTCCCACGTTGGGCTTGCCCACGATCGCCACCTTGATCGCGCCGTCTTCCTCCTCGGCGACGGGTACGGGTTCGGGCATCCGTTCCGCCAGCAGGTCCATCAGGTCGCCCGTATTGCGTCCCTTCAGCGCGGAAATCATCACAGGGTCGCCCAGGCCGAGGGCGCCGAACTCGTAGGCATGGTTCTCCTGCGCGCCGCTGTCCACCTTGTTGGCGACGACGATGACCTGCTTGCCGGCCCGGCGGACGACTTCGGCCGCCTTCTGGTCCAGGGGCATTACGCCGGTGCGGACGTCCGTGACCAGCAGGATCACGTCGGCTTCGCTGACGGCCAGCCGGGCCTGCTGTTCGATGGCCGCCTCCATGGGTTCGTCGGATTCAGGTACCAGGCCACCCGTGTCCACCACCGTGAACTTCTTCCCGAACCAGTCGGCCTCGGCGTAATGCCGGTCCCGCGTAATGCCCGGGGCGTCGTGCACGATCGCGTCCCGGCGTCCGATCATCCTGTTGAACAACACCGACTTGCCCACGTTGGGACGTCCTATGATGGCGATGACAGATGACATGGTTGTTTTATTGTACCTTAGAGATCATGGGTTCGGTGCGATCCGGAGACAGTTTACAGTCCCGGTAGATCCATCACGTTTTCCGGGAAGAGTTCCACCGGCGCGCCGACACGCTCGCTCAGGCCGGACAGGGTCATGTCATCCAGCAGCAGGCCATTGTCGTTCAGCACGTTCGGCGGCAAATACACCCGGTCGCCCACTTCCCTGTCCTTCAACGCGCGAAGGATATCCTGGCCGGTCAAAAGTCCCGACACGGTGATCCCCGATCCGAAGAAAGTGTTTTCCGCCACGACCAGTTTCGCGTCCACGTTTTCCACCCGGTTGAGCGGTTCCGCGAGAGAAGTCCTGACCACTTCCTGGGCCAGTTCGGCCGTGACGAGCGTCGTTCGTACCGTCCCGGCCGCCCGGCCGGGCAGCATCCTCGTCTGCTCCGCCATGCGGGTCTCGAAATGCGAGACCATGCCGACGCCGTTCTCCACGACGGGACAGTCTTCGTAGAAGGACGGCGGTGGCAGCGGCGTGGACGACATCAGGTACCATTCGTCGGAAAGGTACACGAGCGGATGTCCAAGCCGCTCGCGGAGTTCTTCCTGCCAGGCGCCGACCGTGTCGATCATGCGCCTTGCGTAGTCCACGGTGACCGGTTCGAGGTGGTAGAGTCCCTGCCGGTGTTCGGAAAGACCGACCGGTACGATGGATATCGATTCCACGGCCGGATAGAGTTCGGCGAGGTCGTCCACCGTTTTCCTCAGCGCCGCACCGTCGTTGAGACCGGGACAGAGCACGATCTGCGTTTCGATCAGGATGCCGCTTTCGGCCAGCCGTCCGAGTATGGGCATGATGTCCTTCGCCTTCGGCGAGCCCAGCAGCATCCGGCGAAGTTCCGGGTCCGTGGCGTGGACCGACACGTAGACCGGGCTCAACCGCTGCACGATGATACGTTCGAGGTACGCGTCGGAAGCGAAGGCCAGCGTCACGTAGTTGCCGTACAGAAAGGTGAGCCGCACGTCCTCATCCTGGAAGTATACGGCCTTGCGCATGCCCTTCGGATTCTGGTGGATGAAACAAAACACGCACTTATTCGCACAGGCCTGGTAGGGCGGCTCATGCAGGTCCAGTCCGAGGTCTTCATCCGGATCCTTCTCCACGTCGATCAGGATCCTGCTTCCATTCGCCTGGAGGATGTCCAGTTCCAGCACGTCTTCGCTGGACCAGAACCTGTAGTCGAGCGAATCCCTGACCCGGGCCCGGTTAATCCGAATCAACCGGTCGCCAGGGACCAGACCGACATGCTCCGCGATGCTGCCAGGATGTACCTGTTCTATCCGCATATCACATAACACCATGAAATTTCAATGACAACATAGCGTCATCACAAGCATTCGTTTAGGTATCTCCATTAACAATTTGCGACTCTTGACAATATAGAGAATCGAACCCATTGTGTCAAGGGTATTGGCGTGCCGCGGAACCCGTAGATTGGGGGTGCCGACGGCCGGAATCCGGGGGCACTGGAACGCGGACTTTTCGCTTGCCCGCAGCGCCGCCGCAGGGCTATATTGATTACATTGGCCCGCCGATCGGCATAGCGGGTGTAAGCGATTGAATTTACGGTCTTTACAGGCCATCGAGCGGCACGACATCGACCGGTGGAACGGCTCCACGCCTGTTTACGGAAGTTCTCGCATGTTTACCGCGTGTATCGTGTATAAGAAGTTCGCGCATGTTTACGAATCAGAGATTGCCGGGGAACAAGCCATGACAGCCAGAACCATGTACGAGAAGGTCTGGGACCAGCACGTCGTCAAGGAGATGCCCGATGGGCTTACCGTCCTGTACATCGACGCCCATCTGGTCCACGAAGTGACCTCTCCGCAGGCTTTCGAGGGGCTGCGGACCGCGGGCCGGAAGCTGAGGCGGCCCGACCTGACCTACGCCACGATGGACCACAACGTGCCCACCACCGACCGGTCCATTCCCATGACCGACGAGATCGCGCGGCTGCAGGTGG
Organism: uncultured Gemmatimonadota bacterium; assembly: GCA_951812955.1. GTDB lineage: Bacteria > JAAXHH01 > JAAXHH01 > JAAXHH01 > JAAXHH01 > JAAXHH01. The sequence continues at coordinate 2,225,382 of OX638340.1, forward strand.
ACATGCTGTCCCGGAATTGCGAGGAGTTCGGCGTGCCCCTGTACGATCTCGACTCGCCGCGCAACGGGATTGTCCACGTGATCGGACCGGAGCTGGGCATCACGCAGCCCGGGCTGACCATGGTCTGCGGCGACAGCCACACGTCCACCCACGGGGCCTTCGGCGCGCTGGCTTTCGGCATCGGCACGAGCGAGGTCGAGCACGTGATGGCTACGCAGTGCCTGCTGCAGAAGCGTTCCAGGACCTTCGAAATACGTGTCGACGGCGTGTTGAGCGAAGGGGTTACCGCCAAGGACATCATCCTGAACATCATCCGCCGCACCGGTACCGCAGGGGGTACAGGCGCGGTCATCGAGTACACGGGCAGCACGATCCGCGGCCTTTCCATGGACGAACGGATGACGATCTGCAACATGTCCATCGAACTGGGCGCCAGGGCCGGCCTCATTGCGCCAGACGACACAACCTTCGAGTACCTGGCGGGGCGGGAATTCGTCCCCGAAGGCGCGGCGTTCGACCGGGCCGTGGAGGGATGGCGGAAACTGGCCACCGACGATGAAGCCGAATACGACGAGCGGCTCGGGCTGAATGCGGACGAGATCGTACCCCAGGTGTCGTGGGGTACGAACCCCGGCATGGTGACGGACGTGACCGGCGTCGTGCCGGATCCCGGCGGGATGGACAGCGAGAACGACCGGCGCGCGGCGGAAAAGGCCCTGTCCTACATGGCGCTGGAACCCAACACCTCCATCACCGATATCGAGATCGACCGCGTCTTCATCGGCAGCTGCACCAATTCCCGGCTGAGCGACCTGCAGGCGGCGGCGGACGTCATCAAGGGCCGCCGCGTATCGCCGCGGGTGACCGCCCTGGTCGTGCCCGGCTCGCACGCGGTCAAACGGCAGGCCGAAGCCGAGGGATTGGACCGGGTGTTCAAGGAGGCGGGTTTCGAGTGGCGCGAAGCCGGTTGCAGCATGTGCCTGGGCATGAACCCGGACATCCTGCAGCCCGGCGAACGGTGCGCCAGCACCTCTAATCGTAATTTCGAAGGCCGGCAGGGACGGAACGGACGGACCCACTTGGTCAGCCCGGCCATGGCTGCGGCGGCGGCCGTAGCGGGGCATTTCGTCGACGTGAGAAACTGGTAGGTAGGCAGTAGGCACACCCGAAACGGAGTATGGCATGCCGGAACCCTTTACCACACACACCGGTCTGGTCGCCCCACTGGACCAGATCAACGTGGATACGGACCAGATCATCCCCAAGCAGTTCCTGAAACGCATCGAGCGCACCGGATTCGGCCAGTTCCTCTTCTACGACTGGCGGTTCACGGGAGACGGTTCGCCCGATCCCGGTTTCGTGCTCAACGAAGGCCGCTACCGGGACGCCACGATTCTGGTCACCGGGGACAACTTCGGCTGCGGGAGTTCCCGAGAGCACGCCCCGTGGGCACTGCAGGACTATGGCTTTCGCGTAATCATCGCGCCGTCCTTCGCGGACATCTTCTACAACAACTGCTTCAAGAACGGACTGCTTCCCGTCGTACTGGACGCCGATACTGTGCGGCGCATGCTCGCAGACGCCGCGGAACAGCACCGGTATACCGTCTCGGTAGACCTCGAAGAACAGGTCGTCTCCGAGCCCCGCGGCGCGTCTCATCGGTTCGAAGTCGATCCCTTCCGCAAGAACTTTATCCTGAATGGTCTGGACGAAATCGGCTGGACCCTGCAATACGAGGATGATATAGCGGCGTATGAACGTACCCAGCGTACCGGTTGACCGGCTGCTCGCGCTGTCCCAGGCCAGCGACGAAATGTTGCGCAGCGTGTTTCACCGGGACCGCCACGCCACGCTGTGCACGGTGACCCGGTGCGTCCACGACCTGTTGGATGCCGAGTACTGCGGCATCTTCCTGGCACCGGACGACGCGCCGCACGAACTCGAACTGACGGCGCAGTACTCGGACCTGTCCGGTCACGACGATTCGGCGCCGGTCCGCTTGCGGATACACAGCGACACCCGGGGGGGCATGACCGGTCATATCGCCGAGCAGGGAGACGTCGTGCGCCTGCGCGGCACGCAGATCACCGAAAGTCCCTTCTATACCTCGGAAGTGCGCGAATACCTCGCCAGCAAGAAGCTGCGATCCCTCCTCGCCATTCCGCTCAAGGATCCCAAGGACCTGGTCCTGGGACTCGTCAAGGTGGAAAACAAGAAGCGGCCCGATGGTCCATCCTCGGAGTCCGGCTTCGACGAGGCCGACGAATCCATCGCCCGCATCCTGGCCAATACCATCTCGCTCGTCCTGGAGCATCTGAGGACGGATTCCATCAACCGGAGCCTCGTGCAGGCGATTCACTCGATCCGGGACCGTGGCTCCATGCTCGAAGAGATCCTGCGCTGCAGCCGTGCGCTCGTCCACGCCGACCGAAGCGATCTCGCCCTCTGGAACGACGCGCTCGGCGACCTGGTCGTGGGCGCCCAGTTGGGGGAGCGCACGATGACCATGGGCCGGCCGGTCCCGGGACCCAGCATCGTGCGCCGGCTTTGGAACGATCCCGGTCTGCGCGAGGTCTGCATTCCCGACGTATCGGCAGAGCCGTACTACCATGCAATCGACGTCAGAACCCGAAGCCAGGCGTCGGTCAAGCTTCGGTTCGAGGATCGGGACATCGGCGTACTGAACGTGGAATCCTTCAACGAAGACGCCTTCGACGAGCACGACCTGGAGATGCTCCAGTGGCTGGGCCACTACGCGGCCATCGCCTACCAGGTCGTCGGCAGGGAAGTCCAGTTCCGCGGGATCGTCGAGCGCCTCGTCGAACAGTCGCCGCCCCGCGACGAACTGCTCAACCGGATCCTCGTCAGCATACGGTCGATCTACGGGTTCACCGACTGCGTAATCTACACCGTGGACAACACGGAGCAGATGCTCCAGTGCAGGTCGTACATCGGTTGCGAGGGATTCGACGAAGACCCTTCGGTGCTGAGTTACCGGTTCGACGATAACACCCTTGCGAGCAAGGTTTACCGCGATCGCAAGGGATACCTGTGCGCCGATCCCCAGACGGATCCCTACATCAGTCGGCACGCTCTCCACCGGTTCAAATTCAAGTCGCCCATACTCGCCATCCCCCTGATTTACAACGAGAAAGTCGTGGGCACCTGCACCCTATGGAGCCAGTCCGGGAAGGTGACGCCCGGCGAGCATCACCTGGTCGAGATGGAGCCCTTCGCCCGGCTGGCGGCCGCGAACATAGCCCTGGCGGAGACCGAGCGGCACCGAAGCACCGTACTGGAATCCATTCAGGAAATCCTCACGCTCATGCAGACCGAGATGTCGCGGGACAAGAACCTGCGTCTCATCCTCCAGGGCGTACAGGCCGCGGGATTCGACCGGGTACGCATCTACGAGACGGACGAGACCCGGGAGAAACTCGTTGGGATCGACTCCGTCGGCATGGCAGATTCCGAAACCTTCATCGGTTATTCCATGACCATCAGGGACAATCCCTACGTCGACCACGTGGCGAAGCAGTCGCTGACCCGGCCCGCCGCCTGCTGGTTCGACCCGGCCGACCCCGCCTTCTGGGGGACGGACCCGGCCGCCGCCAGCCTGGGCAAGGACGACGATCTGCCCTGGCTGGACGTTCCCCTGGTCATCGCGGGCAGGTTCTACGGCATGATCGGCGCGGACAACATGCATACCCGCCGCGAAATCACCAGCGATCACCTGGATTTCATGAACGTCGTGGGTGCCCTGACCGCGCAGGTCATCGCCAACTCGAGAACCGTCGACCTCCTGCGCGACCGCACCCGCGCCGAGGCGCGAAGCGAACTGGCCCAGCGGACGCTACACGCTCTGAAGACGCCCGCCATGGCCACGCAGATCTTCCTGAGGCATCTCGGCGAGACGGTCGTCGACACGCCGTCGAACAACGGCCGGGCGGGAGAGCTCATGGACAAGATCCGCGGACAGGTCGACCGGATCGCCGCGATCGCGGAGGACATGCAGCGGTTGACCAAGCTGACCTTCACGCCGAAGCGAAAGGTGAACATCAACGAAGTGGTGCGCCGCACCGTCATGGACGGCCTGATCAGCGACGACTGCCACGCGGAGTTCGACTTCGTGGAACCGGCGCCCATCGTCGAAGCAAACGTGGAAGAAATCGACCAGGTCATTACCGAACTGACCGGCAACGCGTGGAAGGTCATGGGGTACCGGGGAGATATCCAGGTATCCACCCGGATGGGTTCATCCGCCGACTATCCCCGGTTGTTGCACGGGAAAGAGGGCCGGTACGTGCTGATCAACGTGCGCGATACGGGCCCCGGGATCCCGGAGACCATGCTCAAAGAACTCTTCGAACCCGGCGTGTCGACCACCGGCGGTTCCGGGCTCGGGCTGTATGCCATACGGACCATCGCCGAGGAGCACCAGGGCGAGGTCTGGCTCGAGGATACCGGTCCGCAAGGCGCCACCTTTACCTTCGCCCTGCCCCTTGCGGGCTGAACGACATTCCGGGCACGGACAAACTCACTGACGGGCATGCCATGGCCAAACCCCTCGTATTGCTCCTCGACGACGATCCCGCCATGATCGATGCCGTTTCCCTCGATCTGGAACCGGATTTCGACGTCATCTGCGCCAATGGGGTGGATGAATGCGTGGAGCGGATCGGCAGCGCCCGTGGCGCCGTCGACGTGGCGGTGATCGACATGTGGATCGAAACGGACCGGGAAGGTGGACTCGAAGCGATCCGGCGCATCCGGGCCCTGGAGTCTCCGCCGGAATGCGTCGTGCTGACCGCCTACGGCACCCAGCCCAACATCGTGAAGTGCATGGAGGCAGGGGCCTTCAGTTACGTGGAGAAATCGGGCCGGGTCGCCGACGATACCACCGGACTGTTGATCACGGCCATCAACCGGGCGTTGGAAACGCGCCACCTGAAACAGCTCGAGGCGGCCCAGGAACAGATCAAGGCGGACGAGCGTCTCAAGCAGGACATCCAGCGCGCCTACGAGATCCAGCGTTCCATGCTGCCCCAGGAGGACCTGGCACACGCCGGTATGCGGTTCACCGGTTACTGCCGGCCGGCCGAGAACGTGGGAGGCGACTATTACGACTACTTCTCGCTGCCGGACGGGCGGGTCGGCCTGCTGATCGGCGACGTGACCGGGCACGGGTTCAACGCGAGCCTGATCATGGCCATGGCGCGCAGCTGCCGGTCAACCCAGACCCGTGTCGACCCCGATGTCCCGCCGGTCATGGACGCCCTCAACCGGATCGTACAGACCACCGGTCCCAACTGGCTCTTCATGACGGCCTGCTACCTGCTGATCGATCCAGCCGAACGTCGGTACGCCTACGCCAACGCCGGCCATCACTTCCCGCTTCACTACCACGCGGATACCCGCACGGCCGACCCCCTGGAGTCCACCGGCCCCCTGCTGGGGATATACGCCGGCACGACCTTCGAAGCCGTGGAACGGACCTGGAACCCCGGCGACACGCTGGTCCTCTTTTCGGACGGGATCGTCGAGGCGGAAAACGCCACGGAAGAGGTCTTCGGAGAAGACCGCCTCCGGGCGCTCGTGGAAACCCATGGACACGAACCGCCGGCGGACCTGAAGCAGCGCATAATCGACGCCGTCGAGACGTTCAGCCAAGGCGTTCCGTTCATGGACGACGTGACACTCGTGGTGGCGAGACTCTAGAGCGGTATTCCGGGACGAGATTTTTCGATCGAACATCAGATGCCATGCCCGTGGCACGTTGCGAGCGAAGCCATGGCGAACTTCCCCGGCGAGACAACATCGTTGGAACATCAGATGCCATGCCCGTGGCACGTTGCGAGCGAAGCCATGGCGTAGCGCTGAGTTGAGGACACTGTCTTGAAAATTGTCGAAGAACCACTGACAAGGCTGACCGAGCACGGCCAGGTGCCCATCGCCTTCGAGGTGAAATCCCGTTTCCGGACCGATCCGGTGGACGGCGGCCTCGGCGGCATCGCGCTGGTAGAAGAACCGGTGCATCCCTCCTACGTAAAGGACTACGACCGGACGTCCGAAGAAGGACCCGCCGGATGGCTCGGGCGGTGGCGCGAGCGGTGGGACACTTCGGCGTGGGGGATGCTTGCGGCCTATGACGGTTCTCGACGGGTGGGCGGGGCGGTACTTGCCCGGCGCACGGACAGAGTGAACATGCTGGAGGGGCGGGACGACCTGACGGTGCTTTGGGACCTGCGCGTCCACCCGGACTATCGCGGGACCGGCTTCGGGCGAGCTCTGTTCGAAGCCACCGTGGAATGGGCGCGCCGACACGGTTGCGTCGAGTTGAAGATCGAAACCCAGAATAACAACGTTCCCGCGTGCAGGTTCTATGCCCGCCAGGGGTGCCGCCTTGGTGCCATCATCTCCAACGCCTACGAAGAGTTCCCGGACGAGATTCAGCTGATATGGCGACTGCCGATCTGACGGGGATTTCCGCCTTGCGTCCCGGTTGCGCCGGCTTATAATGAGGAGTATCCGGCAGCACGGGAATTCTCACGGTCCCTCGCATCGAGAGCGCCGGCCCGCTGAGGGCACCGGCTCACCACAGGATATATCGAAGTAGAGCTGTACAATTGTACAGCTGAAAGACCGGACCACAACCTGGACAGGCAGCCTCGGACCGCTCCATGCACCCCACGCCCCTGACCGAATCCCAGCGACGTTCTTTTGAAGAGGACGGTTTCCTCATCGTCCCGGGCGCACTCGACCCCGCTCAAATCGATGCGCTGACGGAAACAGGCGACCGGCTCCTGGATGGTTTCGAGTACCCGGGTTTTTACGCCCATCGCCGTCCCGGTCTCGTGCAGGAGAAGCCCTTTCTGGATCTCGTAACGAACGATCGCACGGTCCCGCTGATCGTGGCCTTGCTCGGTTTCAACATCCACATCACGAACACGGCCCTCATCCACAAGCACCCAGAGGCGCCAGGGGATACCGATCAAGTCAACTGGCACCGCGACGTGGGCGTTTCACTGGACGTGGGTCACGTGAAGGTACCGCTGGTCGGCCTGAAGATCGGCTATTGCCTGACGGATTTCCTCGGTCCGGACACGGGCACGACCCTGTTCGTCCGGGGCAGCAATAACATGAAGTCTGCGCTCGCGATACGGAAGGGGCAGATCCATCCGGACGAATACGTGCAGCCGGTCCTCCGGGCTGGCGACGCTTTTCTCTTCGAAAACCGGACCTACCACGCGGCCGGACTGAATTTCACGAAACAGATCGCCAAACTGGTCATCTATGGCTATCACTACCGGTGGATCAAGCCGGACCACTACATGCGGTTCTACAACGATACGCCGCAGCCCGATGCCAGCCTGCTCGAGGGAACCGACGACGTGGGCCGCCAGTTGCTGGGCGCTACGGTGGACTCCGAGGGCCGCGAAGCGCCCGACGGCATCGACTGGCCCATCCGGGAATGGGCCGATCAGCACGGACTCGACGTAGCGCAGTACACGCACACCGTAGATGCCTGATCGATTTGCTCGAAACTGACCGGACTGTTTCCAGAAGGTCCGCTGCAACCCAAGTCTGCACAGGTTCCCATGTACCTGAAACACATGCTTCCCCATCAACTGCGCAAGGCGGTGGAACGGGGCGACCCACTGCTGGTCCCCGCGCCGGATGCGTCGAGACCCACGGGCCGCACATGGCCATCGGCCACGATACGATCATCGTGGAAGAGATCTGCGACCGGGTGGCCAGACGCGTTGAAGCCGTCATCTCGCCGCCCTTCGACTTCGGCCCCACCGGCTACGCGCTGGGCGGCCCCGAAGACGGCACCATTGATCCCGATTACGATTCCTTCGGGTCGTTCGTGAAGTCAATCTTGCGCAACTTCCTGGAGATGGGCTTCCGGCGGATCTACGTAATCATCATGCACCAGGGCATGGAAGCGCCGCTGGCGCTCACCTTCAAGAAGGCCGCAGCGGAACTGTCCTTTGAAATGGTCCTGGCCGAAGGCAAGCCGCGGGGATGGTGGGCGGACGCCGCGCTGTCCAGGACATCGCAACAGTTCGGTCGGATCCAGGTACATCCCATGATCCTGCCTGCAGCGTCTCCACCGGCCGGAGGCGACCACGCCGGCTACAACGAGACCTCATTCCTATTGGCCACGCGCCCCGAACTGGTCGACCAGGAACAGTTGGACGAGAACGCGCCGTGGTACTGCCGGCAGGATGAAGAACGGAACAGCTGGACAGCCAACGCTCAGCACGGGGCGTCGATGGTCGAAGCTGTCGTCGATGCCTGGGTTGCATTACTGCAGGACTGAATTCCAATCGAAGTGCTTTATTGTAGAAAGGAGCAAAGCATGCGGTCCATTTTCGTCGGTATCGAGTACGCCGGCAAATCCACCCTCATCGATCTGCTGGACGCCTATTACCAGAAACGGAGGCGCCGGACGCACCTGGATGATCATTTCACCATCCCGGACGCTTCACTGAGTCCCGTGTCCAGGGCTCAGTACGTCCACTACCCCGACGACGTGAAAGAACGCATGCAGCGGATGCAACTGCACTACCACGTGGAGGTGATCCGCAACTACCCCCATACGCTGATCGCCGGCTGGCACATCGAGGAAGCCGTCTACTGCGACGTGTACGGCAACGTGGCGGGGAATCCCTATTACCCCAACTACATCCACAACAACCAGCGGCATTACGAGGTGCTGGTGCTGGAAGCCCGACTGCCCGACGTCGTGCTGATCCACCTCACGGCCGACGACGAGGCGATCCGGGAGCGCATGCGCACCGATCCCCACGAGTACCAGATCATCGACGAGAAGGATGTACCGGATCTGAAGAAGCGCTTTGAGGACGAAGTCGACCGGTCGCTCCTGACGCGCAACGGCCACCTCATCACGCTGGATACGACCGAAAAGTCTCCAGAGGAATCGCTGGACGAATTGCTGCTCAAGACGGATCCGCTGGTGACCGACGGGGAACTGGCCATGCGGGCCATGCCGGTGCCCGAGGGAGATTACGAGGTACGGTACGAGAAGGGTGTGAGGACGTTGGTGTAAATGGACGGTGGCAAACACCTATTCAAGACTAAATTGAGTCTGGATACTAGATTGCCGACTCGTTTTTCGACTGTATTATAATAGCAGCGGCCATCGACCAGATCGGCTTTCTCAATACATGTTGTCAGTAAGGACTTCGGTTCTAACTGGACCATCATATGGATAATCTGGCTTTGATAGTAGACTCGGTATCTACCATATGCCTCGTAGTCTTGGCAATCGTCACCCTGTCATGGAAGTTCTCACAAAGAAATCAGGGCGAGTTGCAGGAGGTACGTGATTCCATTAATGAAATCAAAAACGTACTGTTTGACATCAATGGCAGACTGGGACGAGTTGAAGGGCAGTTGGCTTCTGGCTTAGGTAGCAGCGAGGAGAAAATTAACAGTGACAAGTAGATTGTCTTTAGAAGCTAAAACGCTGGTTCTGAAGGCCTTGCAAACCGAAGATGGGCTGATTTTGACCGGGCAGACTTTCGGAGGTTGGTTCATTCAGACCGGTAACTGGAATACCGGGTTTGTGAAAGGACACGATGCGGCCAGATGGAAAGACGCACTGGAAACGTTGTATTTAAACCAGTTTATCAAACTTACCGGCGTCCACCTGTATGAACTCACATCCAATGGCCGGCAGTTGAGCAATTCTCTCAGTGCCGAAGATTAGCATCTACCCTCAATAGGGCCCCGGGCAGAAGTCCGGGGCTTTTCCATTCTGGGTGGTGATTCAGGGCTATATCCAATTTAACTAATACAATCCGATTGATCTAGCTTGTCGGGTTTCTAAGCCGCCATTTCCTTGCCCTGAGCTTCCCTTATGCACTCCGCGAGAATGGGTATGCCATCGCGGATATCCTCAATCGTGGGGAAACCGTACGCGATGCGCAGGTAGGGAATATCCTCTCCCAGGGCGCTGAATCCCTGCCCCGGCGTGTAGTAGACGTCGCGGCTTGCCGCCAGTTGGTGGGCCTTGCGCGTGTCCGTCGCCGATGGGATCCGTACCCACACGAACATGCCGCCGGGCGGATCCGTCCACCAGACCTCATCGCCCAACGCGCCGAAGTGGGCCTCCAGCGATTCGACGACCGCGTCCTTGCGCGCTTTCATGACGCGGTTCACTTCTGCGATGTGGTCCCATAGATGCTCGCCGAAGTATTCCGCTACGATCATGCTCGCCAGGGCGTTCGTCCCTCCGTCCATCTTGTTGGCCATGATCCGCTGCTGCAACGCCTCCGGGGCCATGAAATAACCCTGCCTCACGCCTGGTCCGAGTATCTTGGAGAAAGAACCGACGTAAACGACCCGTTCGTCTTCGTCCAGATGATACAGGTTCGGCGGCACCGGATCGGACTGGAACACGATGTCCCCGTAGCAGTGGTCGTCCACGACCGGCGTATCAAACTCGCGAGCCAATTCGAGCAGGCGTTCCCGCCGTTCCAGCGGCATGATAGAGCCCGTTGGATTGTGATGGGTGGGGATGGTGTAGATGAACTTCGGCGGCGTTCCCGCGTCGACAAGACCCTGCAATACGGTCTCCAGTTCGTCCGTGACCAGTCCCTGTTCGTCGAGCGGCGCAGGCACGATGCGCACCTGCCTGCTGCGAAACACACTCAACGAGCCGCCGTAAGAAAAGGATTCCGTGACGATCGTGTCTCCGGGTGACGCGAAGGCGTCCGTGATCAACTGCAGCGCCTGCATCGAACCAGAGGTTAAAACGATCTCTTCCAGGGGCACCGCTCGTCCAGTGCCGCGCGCGAATCGCTGCGAAGCGATGGCTCTCAACGGTTCGTATCCCCGGCCGTCCGGGTAGTTTACCAGTTCCGAGCCGCGTGCGGCAATGACCTTTGCCGCGGCCTCGGCCAGCGCATCTGACGGGAAGGACAGGGGGTCGGGCCGTCCGGCGCCTAGATTGATCTCACGCATCGATTTGCTCCTGCAGAACTTGGATGTATTAGTATCGGTTTTTTGCTGCTAAATACAATCAGGATATCTCACCAACTAGATGGTGTTACAGTCTCAGTGTTTAATGGTAATGGAGAACTGCACTGTCTTTGTCACCTACGTGATCGCGATGGTACTGAACAATGATCATCCAATATTTTAACAAGAGACATACAAACACTTCTCATCTGACTAATCGCACTACTTATCTCTGATCGAGTATATCTGCGTCCGATATTCTCCGGTGGTTCTCGACCATGGGCAATAGCATTTCTGTGTGCGACCACTTCGTCTATTCGATTTCTATGTTTTCGTCGGCGTACAGGCATCCGCCGAATACCAAAAACCCCAAAAATAAATCGCAGATGCGAGTATCTATAATGTGTTCCGTCGGTAGGTGGTTTGATATTACTGGACAGATCAGGCTTTTGATCTGAAAATGCACGTTCAAATACTTTAACTCGATTTAACCATTCCTTACTTCGCGACCCGTCCCGCAATGATTTCAATTCTGGATCCAAGTAAATAGCCATTAGTGTAGGCAACAGATCTTTCATCATGTGTTTGTGGTTTTTAATCGCTTCTACTGCCCCAATCACTGCGTTATTCACAGTGTATTCGTAGACAGCGTAAGTCTGCACAAACAAAAGCCCCTTGGCAACGACTGCTTGGTGTTCTTCCAGCTTCCTTGTCGCCTTCCAAAATTGCTCAATTGATAAAAACCGAGTTTCAATTTCTGTCTTAAGTGCTGGGAACATACACTCTTCCTAAGAATCGATCTCGGCAGAACTCTATACGACCCTTCACAGCTCTCAAACTATTTGTCGCGCCTGTGGTGAATCCTCTGAGTTCGTCCGAGTTCATCCAAGTAGAAATGTCTGTTGTGTCCAGTTTAGCATGTTCTTTTAATGCTAGTGATGCTCCTACGGCTATTGCCTCATAGAGATTCAATGGCGTTAAGCCCTTCCGACCAGGACGCCTTATACCTTCTGGGAAAGTTTGGGCTAGTTTTTGAAAAACCGTTCGAAACTCTTTTTCTTTGGTAATGTAGTCAAAGTGATTGCTCGCATCCTTCATGTAATCCGTTAAAAACTCCTCAACACTGTGTTCAAAGTTATTGTATCGATCCAAATACGCAAAATAACGAAGCACACATTCTTCTAAAGTTCCATCATTCCTGTTTCCTTTTGAAAGTTTTACGACCTTTTGGAAGTCATCAGTTTTTGCCAACTCATCTAGTTTGTCAGCAAACTTTCCTTGGTACACGCAGTCCCGTATTTCTTGGTTCGTTAGCAAAACACCGCCGGTGTTCAAGCGCTCAAAAAGATCAAACCGTATTACTTTGTCACTCTTATCGTTCAGGGTAACAACTCTTAAAGGTCTAGTCTTCACATGTTGTTGAATTGTTGTAGGAAAGGTACCATATGTCAAATTGTTGAAATTACTTAGTTTCTTCAGCCCTTTTAATACTAGCTTCTCACCCAAGCCAAATTGATTACGCAGTTCTTCATCGCCAGCAAACTTGACTATTGCACTCAAACGTTGAACTCCATCAACAGCTTCCCACGTGAAATCGTCATTTGTTGCCATAAAAAGATTGGGAATCGGTATTCCAAGCATGAGCGATTCTACGAGTCGAGAACAGCGTTCATCATTCCAGCGAAATTGCCGTTGGTATGAAGGTGCAACTGATATCTGTCCTTCCTTTAGCATGCTCAATAGTTCTTGGAGTTGGATGTCGAAAGTATCGAAATCCACTGTTCGTCGTTGAGTTGCCAGTTGATCAGTAAGGTCTTGCGGTATTTCGATAGGAATTTGCACTTCACCCTCCTACGATCCGGCTTTCAATCAAGTTCCGATTAGCGAGACAATCTTGTTACGAACCAAGATGATAAAGGCTGCCAGTGCTAGTTAAACTCTAACATGTTCTTGGTAGGTAAAATATGCGCTAATAAGCCTCTCTGATTTGCCAATCTCATAAACTCATATACTTAAGCCGTAGAATTGCTAATGTGAATTATGTGTGAAACTGTGCAAGATTGAGGTACTCGATTACCGTGTAAGTTTTGGACGACACGGTGCCAGTTGGTTCATTCTCCTACAGTTACTACAAATGCCGTGTAACTCGACCAGACAGCCAATGTAGAGCGGCCTTCCCATGCCTGTCAACCGCTTATGCACGGACGCGGGGCGTCTTCAACCGTATACGAGGCGCATTCAGCCGGATAAGTGGGCGCCGTTGACAGGATGCATGACCCTTTCTACATTGGTCCTACCGGTACCAGCAACTGAATCTCTCCATCATATCGCCCATGATCTCACACCGATTCATCCCCCTGCTCGCCACAATTGTTACGTGCGCGTCGTTCCAGACCGTTGCGCCCGTCACCCATGCGCAGGACCAGCCACCGGGTCAGCTGCAATCCAAGCGCCCGATTCGCGTCGAAGTCCCGCTCTTCGAGGGCGGCCAGGGGCTGGAGTTCTTCCTCGAGTGCGCCCGGACCTATGAACAGGAGCATGAGGGCGTAGTGATCGACCTCTACGGCGATCCCCGCATACACGACAAGGTGCGGGTGCGCATCCTTGAACGCTCCTTCCCCGAGGTCACAAACGCCCGCCTGAACTACTGGGCGCTCATCCGCAACGGCGACCTGCTGCCCTTGGACGAGTTTCTCGACCAGCCCAACTGGGAAGGGGACCGTACCTGGCGCGAATCGTTCCTGCCCGGTACGCTGACCCAGTACACGCATGAGGGTAAGACCTATGGCGTTCCCCTGATGGCGTCGGCCTACGCGGTGTGGTACAACAAGAGCCTCTTCGAAGAACACGGCTGGCAACCGGCGACCACCTGGGAAGAGTTCTTTGCGCTTTGCGAAGAGATCAAGGCCGCCGGCATGTGGCCGCTCGCCTTCCAGGGCCGTTACCCGGGCTACGTGCAGGCCGTGATCGACCACGCATACTACCACCTGGCAGGACCGGAAAGGTACTTCGACCAGAAGAACCTGGTACGCGGCAGTTTTGACAATCCCGAATTCGTCGAGTCCCTGTCCCTTGCGCAGCAAATCGCACTCAACTTTTTCCAGCCGGGCGCCATGGGCATGAGCCACACCGAATCGCAGCTCGAGTTCTTCCTGGGCCACACGGCCATGATCTTCTGCGGTTCGTGGCTCAAGAGCGAGATGCTGGGCAAGATACCGGACGGTTTCCGCCTGGGCTCCTTCAACCTGCCGGTAGCGCCTACCGGCAAGGCGGATCCATCGGCCGTTTACGGCGGGTCCGGGTACTATTTCGTCATGAAGGACAGCGACAACCCGCTGGCCGGGGTCGAGTTCCTGCGCTTCATGACCTCCCGGCGCATGGCCGGCCGCTTCGCCCGGATGCGCGACATCCCCGTGTCCGTGGCCGGCGTATCCGAAGAGAACCTGTCGGAAGACATGGCCGACCTGGCGGCCATGCTGAAAGACGCGGCCGTCACTTACGGTACGCCGCCCGGGGAAGGCTATCCGGCTATGACGCAGTACTGGACCGACGCGCGCTTCCGCGTCATAACCGGACAAACCACGCCAGCCGAAGCCGCGGCGGAACTGGAAACCGCGGCGGCCGTGGTCCTGCGCCAGACCGTATCCCCGGACGAGATCAACATCCGGCACGTATGGAAGCCCGTCCTGCTGATCGGTCTCATGGCTCTGGCGGTGGTCTACTGGTCGGCCACGACCTACAGGCACTACCGGGAACGCAGGCGCGCCGGAATCAGCACCACGGAGGGCCGTCCCTTTCTTCGCCGGACCGACCGGATCATCCTCATCGCGCCCGCCCTCGTGCTTTACACGGTGTTCGTGATCATTCCGAGCGCGAAATCGTTCCTCTGGAGCCTGAACGAGTGGGATGGGCTGACTGAAATGCGTTACACGGGCCTGCTCAACTTCGGCCGCCTGCTCTTCGAAAGCGACGGATTCTGGATCGCGCTGAACAACAACCTGTTCATCATGTTCGTAATCCCGCTGTTCGTCATCCCGATTTCTCTCTTCCTGGCCGTATGCATCAGCCGAGAGATCTGGGGGTCGCGATTCTTTCGCATCGCCTTCTTCTTCCCGAACATTCTCGGTGCCGTGGCCGCCACGCTCCTCTGGATGCACCTCTACAATCCCCAGGGCGGTCCGATAAACACGGCGCTGGTGGGCATCGGGGTGATCCTGTCCGCGGCCGGTCTGGAAACCGCGGGAAGCTGGCTGCAGGCCATGGAAGGATTCGCCTGGCTGTCGCAGTCCAACCTGTACTGGGCGCTGATCCCCATGTCCATCTGGGGCGCGTGCGGGTTCAACATGATCCTCTTCCTGGCCGCCATGGAGAGCATTCCCCAGAGTCTCTACGAAGCGGCGGATATCGACGGCGCATCGTCGTGGCGGCAGTTCTGGACCATCACCCTGCCCCTGATCTGGGAGGTGCTATCCATCTCCATCGTTTTCATGGTCATCGGCGGAATGAAGGTCTTCGAGTCCATATGGCTTTTGACCAACCAGTCGCCGACCACGCAGGTGCACGTCATCGGCACGCTCATGGTGCAGGACATGTTTACCGAGTTCAAGATCGGCGAAGCCACGGCCATCGCCGTACTGCTGTTCATCATGGTCTTTTTCGGAACGGCCGCCACGTTGAGACTCATGCGGAGGGAAACGGTGGAATTCTGATGAATCGGGCGAGAACGAAGCAGCGAACGACGGTGAGGAACTGATGACGCGGACGGACGAAATGAAACAAGCTGGAGATAACGGCCGGACGGGCGAAACGAGTCCGAAGGGCGAGATGCGCCGGACCGCGGCCTGGAATCTGATTGTATACCCGATCCTGCTCGGTTACCTGGTCATCGTGGTCTATCCGATGGCCTGGCTGCTTTACACGTCGCTCAAGACGGACCGGGAGATCTTCCTTGCGCCCTTCACGCTGCCGGACTGGGCGGACCTGCAATGGATAAACTTTTCGCGGGCATGGACAGTGGGGCAATTCGGGGATTACTTCCTGAACAGCGCGGTGCTGACGGTCCTGACCGTGATCCTGTCCCTGCTCTTCGCGGCCATGGCGGCCTATGCCCTCTCGCGGTTCCGCTTCTTCGGCGCGCGACCGTTGTTCTTCTTCTTCCTGGCCGGCCTGATGGTGCCGCTGCAACTGGCCATCGTGCCGCTATTCTTCCAGATGAAGGACCTGATGCTGCTCAACTCCCGGCTGGGACTGCTGATCGTGTACATCGCCTTTGGCATGCCCTTCGCCATCTTCATCCTGGCGGGGTTCTTCAAATCGCTGCCGTCGGGCCTTCACGAATCTGCGCTCATGGATGGGGCCGGCGAACTGCGGGCCTTCTGGCACATTATGCTGCCGCTGGCCAAACCCGCCCTGGTCACCGTGGGCATCTTCGCCTTCCTCGGCACCTGGAACGAGTTCTTCATGGCCTTCATGTTCCTGTCGGGCGAAAATGCCGAAAACCTGCGCACCCTTCCGCTGGGCCTAGCCAACATTACCATCGTGAGCCAGTACCGCAGTGACTGGGGCATGGCCTTCGCCGGCCTGGTGCTCATGATGCTGCCCACCATGGTGGTCTATGCCCTGCTACAGCGGCAGGTGACCCGGGGGATCACGGTGGGGGCGCTAAAGGGGTAAATTCCAGCGCTTTGTCATCTTAAATCCACAGAATGCACGGAAAGGTACATATTCACTCCCGATTCTGTTTAAATGGATCCATCAACGCGTCTGAGGACCAGGGATTGGCAGATCATGCCACACGATTCACAGCCAACAGACACGATCTGGTACTGCATTCGGCGAAATGGCATCGCGAAAGATGAAGGCTGGATCGGCGATGTCACGCTGGATGACTTGCCGAATCAGGTGGGCGTTGAACCGGGTGATACGTTCGAAGTTTGTATCGCTTCAGACTTTCAAACTGTACCGCCTGACCAGATATCCAGCTTCTTCTACAACCGGGACCGCGGGATTGTCGGCTTGGAGATGGCTTACGGTGATGAGACCTTGCGAATCGCGCCTACTCGAATGATCGCAGCGAATCTCGGGTTTGCCCGGGCCATGGAGAGATTCCGTCAACAGTTAAACATAAGCGCTGACGAATTCGCCACCAACGGCAGGCTGCGTGTTTTTTCCGCCAGGCAGGTCCTGGTACCGGGCGGAAGCATACCTGACCGAATGGAACTACATCGTGGATCAACACTCGTGACCGAGGCTCCGTCGGATGGCAGGGACCGAGCTGAGGTGCTGGCCTGTGGAATTAGTCGGTGGATGCTTCGAAATATGTCCGAGGATGGCGCGTTGCCCTACAAATACTGGCCTAGCCGGGGTAAAGAATCTCCGGCCGATAACGCCATTCGCCGGTTTCTTGCATCCCTGGCCCTTGAACGTCACGGTAGATATTTCGATGACAAAGAAATTCGTGAGGCGGCCCGGCGCAACCTGGGCTTCAATCTGAAGCGGAATTTCAGGGTCATCGGCGGTGGAATAGGCGCCATAGTGGAACCAACAGGAGCGAAGCTTGGTGCGGCGGCGCTGGCCGCTTTGTGTATACTGGAGAGCCCGGCATTCAGTGATTTCAAGACCGAGTACGACATGCTGACCGCTGGTGTGAACTCACTTGCGGATAAGGAAATGGGATTTCGTACATTCTTCTTTCCACCCGAACGCGACGGAGAAAACTGGAATTTCTATTCGGGGGAAGCACTACTGTTCTGGGCCGAGGCCATGCGCCATGGCGCGCCGGGTGCCCCTACGCTGGAACGCTGCGCCGAGACTTTTGATAAGTGCCGGGAACGGCATTTTCGGGCACGGAACCCCGCTTTCGTTCCGTGGCATATACAGGCCTGCACATCCCTGTTCAAACAAACAAGGCGGCGTGAGTTCGTCGATTTTGTGTTTGAGATCAGCGACTGGCTACTACCAATGCAGCAGTGGGACGGAATGTTGCCGGACCTTCGCGGTCGGTTCTACAATCCAAAACGACCGGATTTTGGACCGCCACACGCGGCTTCCACCGGAGCCTACCTCGAAGGTCTTGCGGACGCCTCGATGTTGGCGCAAATGGTAGGAGACTGTCCCCGTGCCAAAGCATACCAACGAGTCGTAAACCGTGGGCTGCGTTCTCTACGTCAACTGCAGTTCCGCGATGCCTGCGACACTTTCTATATTTCAAAGAAACACCGTGTCATGGGCGCGATCCGTACGGAAGCCTACGACAATTCAGTTCGAGTCGACTCGGCAGCGCACGCCCTGATCGCGGCAGTAAAATGGCTGAAATCAGGACGTACTCATTCGGTCGGCGCGTAGATGTAGTGCCCGCGTCCTTTCTCCGGCAGCACGTCGAAAATCAAGTGCACCCGTGGTTCGTTTGTCGGGTTTCTCGCTTCGTGCAGCGCCTTGTTGTCGAACACCCACAGCTCGCCTTCCCGCATCACTATGGTTTCACCTTCTGCGGTCATTGGACTCCCCTCCGGGCTCCTCAGCACAAGGTGGTATCGATCACGTATTCGGTAGTAAGCGCCGGCGTCGGTATGAGGTCGAACCCACCCCTGAGGTTGCAAGGATACCAGTGTAGCGCGTCCAAGTACACCCCGATGAAGCGTGGCGATCTCTTTACAGAACGCCAGCGTTCGGGGGAATTTTCTAGCAGTAGCAGTAGTGCGACTGTCATGGACGTCGTTGGCGTTTTTCGCTCCTGGAGGCAGTGGTTTTTTAGCGGTACGCAGAAAGATATTTTGGGTGTCGCGTTGACAACGAACCTTGCGTTGCCGACTGGTATCGGCGAGCCAAAGATCTGGTACTGTGTCCAATTCCAGCATTAGCGGTTCAATATCGATGCCCGTCGCGATCCGGGTGAAACGCTTACCTGCCGGTGACACATCATTTGATTCTTTACCGGGAATCACATCGGTCTTGTGTATCACAAACGACCACCCTTACCGCCATATGCCAATGGGATTGATCAGCACCATCTCAGTATTCAACACAAGTAGTTACGTATGCTGGAGCCAGCTCAACAGGCCAGAAAGTACACGTTCGGTTAATCGAACAGCCATGAATCAGTCGTCATCGTCGTCATCTTTATCATCGTCGTCATCGTCATCGTCGTCATCGTCGTCATCATCATCGCCGTCGCCATCCCCGTCACCATCCCCGTCGCCATCGCCATCGCCATCGCCGTCACCATCGCCGTCGCCATCCCCGTCTCCATCACCATCACCGTCGCCATCTCCATCACCATCGCCGTCACCGTCGCCATCCCCATCGCCGTCCCCATCTCCATCGCCGTCGCCGTTACCTCCAGAGTTCCCACTGGGCGGTGGACTTAACTCTTCATCGCCGTCGCCATCCCCATCGCCGTCTCCATCACCACTGGGCGGTGGACTTAACACTTCGTCACCGTCGCCATCCCCGTCGCCATCCCCGTCTCCATCACCGTCGCCATCCCCGTCTCCATCACCGTCGCCATCGCCATCCCCATCGCCATCGCCATCACCGTCGCCATCGCCATCCCCATCGCCATCGCCGTCACCATCCCCATCACCATCACCGTCGCCATCACCGTCGCCATCCCCGTCCCCATCTCCGTCGCCATCCCCGGCCCCGTCCCCATCGCCATCGCCGTCACCATCGCCGTCGCCATCCCCGTCTCCATCACCGTCCCCATCACCGTCGCCATCCCCGTCCCCATCACCATCACCGTCACCATCGCCGTCACCGTCACCATCGCCGTCCCCATCGCCACCATTTGAACTTGTGGTATTTGTTACCACACTTGCGTTGTCCTCGTTATTGCTACCTGCATCCCCGTTCCCATCCCCATTTCCGTTCCTATCTCCATTTCCGTCACCATCTCCATCTCCATCGCCATCTCCGTCCCCGTCGCCGTCCCCATCGCCGCTGCCACCCGGACTCTGAGCACTCCCCACCTGATTCGCACTCGTGGCGAATCCAGACCCTGATCCCATGGGGTTCAGATCGTTGTCCCCTCTGCAACCCAGGATCATGAGCAACGAAGCGACAGTCAGTTGCATTCTTCGCAACCATTGCATAATGGTTCGGCACAAGGCCATGGCACGCTACCTATTTGCCGGTTTGGAAATACAGTACAGGAGTGTTATTTGATTGTAATACGGAGCACACACAATCATGAGGAACCCTACCTTTGCCGTGACAGGCTATAGGGAACGTCACGGCAGACACAGATAGTAGGTAACGTTGTGTACCCTAAATAAAACCGGATTCCAGCTTGGATGTCAATGATTTAGACTTCAAGGTGATCACAAGACCTTTACATGACACAGTAATCCGTCCACTTTCGCCATTTCGATTCCTATCACAGCAACTAGGAATACGGCACCGCGGCGACAGTCCTGGCCTTGCATACACGGGTATATCAATCAGGTACTAAGGCTTGTCGATCCAGACCGGATCCGGCGTGATGCTCGTCTCTGGCGGCGGCCCGGTATCGGTCCATTCTTCCTCGTTCTCGAGGAGGAATCCGGGTTCGACCGACATGTCGTGATCGCAGATGATCTGGCAGGACAACCGTACCTCGCCGACCAGCCCTTTCTCGGAAAGTACCGCGTGCTCGGCCTCGGTCATCGTGTCCGGCTCGCCCTCACTGATGGTCACCCGGCAGGTTGTGCACTTGGCGTTCCCACCGCACCGGTGGCCGATGTTCACCCCGGTGCCCTCGATAGCCAGTACCAGACGCTGCCCGGAATCGACTTCGTTCTCCACTCCGTTGACGGTAAGTTTCGGCATGATTCCCTGCTCCTTTCGCGTGTGTGCTAAACCAGTCTCAAGTGGGTTGTGACTCCATCTCGATCGAATTCAGTACAAGTATCTCCGTTTGCTACGATTAAATAACGTGACCCAGCCGGTCCCGAGTATGTTCCAGGTCCACCCAGCGATGCGGTCCGTCGGTTACAGCGTAGCACACCTCGTAGACCGGATTCTCCGTGGCCTGCAGGGCCAGTTCGATGATCCGCGTGATGTCCGCCTGGCTGCACCAGACCGATCGCAGGAAGGGTTCTGTTGCCTCGTTCTCCTTGTTGACCCATCCGATGCGAAGGCAGACGACGGAAAAATCGTGGGCATCATGGTAGGTGCGGCAGATCCCCTCGCCCCAGATCTTGCTGGCGGAATAGGGTTCCGTGGGCCGCGGCGGATCGGTGACCTTGACGATAGGCATGGGATCGGGCAGCCCCTCCAGACGGCCCTTCAGTAGCGACACGTACGGTTCGTCAAATTGACCGTATCCCCAACTCGCCATGACGGAACTCGCGTAGATCATTCGCCTGATGCCCTGTTCCCGGCAGACCTCCAGCACGTTGTAGGTACCCCGGATGTTGGCGTCCAGAATGGTCTCGAAGGACGCGCCCGGATCGGGGACGGCGCCGAGATGGACCACGGCGTCCATGCCCTCGAGAGCCCTGGACACGGCATCGCGATCGGTCAGATCGGCCAGTGAGAATCGATCTTCCGGGATGCGCAGGAGATCCTCGTCGTCGATGCGGTCCGACGACACGGTCCGGCGGCCGCTGCCGTAGGCTTCGTACTCATCCTTTCCGCTCAGATACCTGTAGGTCAGGTTGCCGATCAGTCCGTACGCTCCTGTTACGTGGACCTTCAAGGGTGTTCCTTCGCTCATCGATTCCTCCAGTTTAACTTCGGCAGATTGGTCGTACTACTTCTCCAACATACGATTACGCAAAAGTCGAATCATGCCTGCTTAAGATGTCTCGCTCTTCAGTCAGTGAATTTCGGTAATGGCCCTGCTCAGGCCTCGTCCATGAAAGGATAGCGCCAGTCCGTCGGCGGGACCATAGTTTCCTTGATCGTCCGGGCGCTCATCCACCGCAGCAGGTTCATCGGACTGCCCGCCTTGTCGTTCGTTCCGGACGCCCGGGCGCCACCGAAGGGCTGCTGTCCGACGACGGCCCCGGTGGGCTTGTCGTTGACGTAGAAATTACCGGCCGAGTTGCGGAGCGCATCCGATATGCGGACGATGGCTTCGCGGTCCTGCGCGAAGACGGAGCCGGTCAGGGCGTAGGGTGACGTGCCGTCGCAAAGCGTAAGCGTATCTTCCAACTGGTCGTCTTCGTAAACGTAGATCGTGAGCACGGGACCGAAGATTTCTTCTTCCATGGTTTTGAAACGCGGGTTCGTCGTCACGATTGTCGTCGGTTCGACGAACCAGCCTCGCTCGCGGTCGCAAACGCCGCCCGTGATGATCTCGGCGTCATCCGCCGAACGGGCGTATTCGATGTGACCGGCGATGTTTTCGAAGGAGGCCTCGTCGATCACGGCCGCCATGAAGTTGGTGAAGTCTTCGGGATCTCCCATCTTGATCTGCGAAGCTTCCGCCGTGAACCGATCCCTGAATGCCGGCCACAGGGAACGGGGAATGTACATCCGGGAGGCCGCGGAACACTTCTGCCCCTGGTATTCGAAGGCGCCGCGTACCGCCGCCGCGACGAGGGCTTCCACGTCCGCTGAGGCGTGGACGAAGATGAAGTCCTTCCCTCCCGTCTCGCCCACGATGCGAGGGTAGTGCCTCATGCGCTCAAGGTTGCCCGCCACCGTGCGGTACATCCGCTGAAAGGTCTCTGTCGAACCGGTGAAATGGATCCCTGCCAGATCCGGGCTGTTCAGCACCGGATCGCCCACTTCGGCCCCGGATCCCGGGATGAAGTTAATCACGCCGGGGGGCAAACCGGCTTCTTGCAGCAGCCGCATGACGTGCCACGCCGAATAAACGGCCGAGGATGCCGGCTTCCAGAGGACCGAGCAGCCGGTCAGCGCCGGCGCCGTGGGCAGGTTGCCGCCGATGGCCGTGAAATTGAACGGGGTTACGGCAAAGACGAACCCCTCGAGGGCCCGGTACTCCAGTCGGTTCCACACCCCGACAGAGGATGCCGGCTGGTCGCTCATGAGCTGCGCGAGGTAGCTGACGTTGAATCGCCAGAAATCGATCAGTTCGCAGGCCGAATCGATCTCGGCCTGGTAGATCGTCTTGGACTGGCCCAGCATGGTGGCGGCGTTGACCGTCTGGCGCCAGGGACCGGCCAGCAAGTCCGCCGCTTTCGCTATAACCGACGCCCGGTGCTCCCAGGGCATATCCGCCCACGCGGCGCGGGCTTCCAGGGCCGCATCGATCGCCATACGGACCTCGACCGCTCCCGCTTTGTGATAGACGCCGAGATCGACTGTGTGATCGTGAGGCGCCCGTAGCGGTGCCGTGTTACCCGTCTTCACTTCGCGCCCGCCGATGATCAGTGGGACCTCGACAGGCGAGGATTTCAACTCACCGAGCTTCGCCTTGACGGCGGCTCGTTCGGCCGATCCGGGCGCGTAGTCCAGTACCGGCTCGTTGTAGGGCTGAGGCGGGTTGAAGCGTGCGTTGGCCATGATCCATATGTACCCGCCGCGGGGCCGATGTGTCAACTGTTTTGTAGGCCTTCCATGCGGCTGGAGGATCGGCGAATCAACGGCCGTTGGACGAGCGGACAGACGGCGGACAGACACTGCCGGACGGGCCATTTTAGCCTTGCCAGATCCTGCGGGGAAATGAGATATTGAGGTTATAGGCCAAAGCCAGACACGCGAATCATAAGAGCAGGATCAACCAGGTTCGCGGCAGCCCAGGAATTGCAGCCGCCCGGACCGGAGGTACGGTCATGAGCACCGATCAAGCTGACCAGGAACACGGCATCAAGGCGGTCAACCAGGAATTCACGCAATACGACCAGGTGAAGAAGGAACAGACCTACAACCTGGCCGAAGGCGCGGCGGAGGAGGAATTCGACGAGGAAACGCAGATCAGGACCTGCGACATGAACCTGTTCCATCACGGCGGACCGGAGGGCAAGGCGCAGTTCGCCCGGGACATCGGTGAGGCCATGGAGGGCATCGGTTTCGTGATCCTCGAGAACCATGAAATCCCGGCCAGCCTGTACGTCGAGGCCGAGCGCAAGGTAGCCGAGTTCTTCACGTCCACGCCTATAGCGGATAAGATGAGATACGAGGCCCAGCGGCACGGGTCGGTCAACCAGGGCTACTTCCCCATCAAGCAGACCAGCCGGATGCATCCCGATCTCGTCGAGGGCTGGGTATTCTGCCGGCGGGCCTTCAACCTGGGCGAGAACCCGGACTACCGCGAAACGGACTACTGGCCCGCGACCGGATACGAACCCTTTTTCCGCCAGGTCATCCGGCATCACGAAGGTCTGATCCTGCCCCTCATGCAGAGCATCCTGGCCTATCTCGGCTGTGACTCGACAATGTACGACGAGAAACTCACGCGAACGAACTTCGGCTTCCGGCTCAACTACTACCCGCCCATCACCCGGGAGGACGACGAGTCCGGCGCCGGACGCATGCTGGGCCATGAGGACGTGGACCTGTTCACCATCCTGCCCTCCCACGGGGTGGATGGCCTGCAGGTGCTCAACCGCGAAAACATGAAGTGGATCCGCCTCAATCCGCCCGAGGGCAGCATCATCATCAACACCGGCGACTACATGCAGCGGATCACCAACGACCGCCTTCCTTCCACCACGCACCGTGTCAGCAAGCCTATCGACACCAGTCTCTACGAATCGGCCCGCATCAGCATTCCCATGGCCGTATACGTCTGGGAGGAAGAAATGCTCGAGGTGCTGCCCAACACGGGCGAGCCCAAGTACGAACCCATCTCCGCCGTCCAGTTCCACACCCGGACCACGAGCAAGTACTACGGCGACGATTATGCGGTGGATGATGATTGACGGGGACTGTTGAATCGAAATGGCTGATTCGATGTGGACGACGACTGACTAAATCGGGGCAGAAGCGGACCCTCTTCGAGCATTCGGAAGGTCGACGACCGAAGACGAAGCGATAATACGTCTGTCGGCCACCCAGCGGCCCGCGAATGACCACCCGTGGTAGACGACGACAGGCGGGATCCAGGAAAGGCTAAGCATGACTCCCCACGAAAGATACCTCTTCGACCTGCAGGGTTTTATCGAGGTCCCGGACGCGTTGGACGCCGGGCAGCTCGCAGAACTGAACGGCATACTGGACGAGAAGATCGACGGGGCCATGGCACCCGGCGCCACCACCCACCGATTCGGCTTCACCCTGCTCGACTGGGGACCAACCTACCGGGAACTGATCGACAATCCGCGGATAGATCCTTATCTGGAACAACTGATCGGTCCGAAGTACCGGCTGGACCACGATTATGCCGATATCATCCGAAAAGGCGACGGTCCAATCGGCACGACCCTCCACGGAGGCGCCATCCCCTTCGACCCCCTCTACTCCTACACCTGCACCAACGAAGAGATCCGTTGCGGCCTGACTGTGGTCGCCTACTACCTGAAGGACGTAAATCCAGGCGACGGCGGATTCGGCTGCGTGCCCGGCAGCCATAAGAGCAACTTCCGGTTCCCGGACGAGTGGCGCAACCTCAAGACCGACCAGCCCTTCATCCGCGCCGTAACCGGCAAGGCCGGCACCGCCGTCATATTCACCGAGGCCCTGACCCACGGCACCATGCCCTGGCACGGTGACGAGCGCCGCACCCTCTTCTACAAGTACTCGCCCAATTCGATATCCTGGTACGCGGAATACTATGACGCCGACCGGTACGAAGGTCTGACGGAACGGCAGCAGGAGATCCTTGAGGCACCGAACGCGCGGTATGGAGAACGGTCTAAGCGTGGGGTTGTGTAGGTGGGCTTTACGGATAGACCAGTTGATATTACGACCACATTTATTTGCTCATTGATTTACTGTATCTCGAGGTTACAAATGGACGTTAAGGAAGCCGTAAGTACGGCCATAAAACATATTGCAGATGTATACTCGGAAGAGGGAATCTCGCATATTGGATTAGAAGAGGTAGAATACGACGAGATTAACTCACAATGGAACGTGACCGTTGGATTTGCACGTAAGTGGGACTTCCCTACTCCGGTTCTTATCCCCGTATTACCTTCACCAAGACCAAACCAAAGAACCTACAAAATCGTAGTAATTCGTGATAGAGACAAGAAGGTCACCGCAATGAAGATAAGGGATTTAGCTACGTCGAATGAATAGTGTGCTTATAGATACGAATCTACTTGTCCTTTTGGTTGTAGGATCTACCGATAGAGAGTTTATTAGTCGACATAAACGCACAAAATCGTTCATACCCAGAGACTATGACGAACTGACACGTCTGTTGTCGGGATCTCGTGAGTTATGGGTTACTTCTCACTGTCTGGCAGAGACATCGAATCTTCTGAAGCAAACCGATAAAACAAAAGCACAGATCTTGTTACATACTCTTGCGGCCTACTGCGATATTGCCCGCGAATCGCATATTCCCAAAGAGACGGTATTTGGATACGAGAACTACCGCAGACTTGGCGTCACCGACACCGGCTTCATATACTCATCCGAAACAGTCTCTCGATCTATAACAGTAGATTTCAACTTGTACATCGAACTGAGTAACCTTGGCAGAGAAGTGATAAACTTCCACCACATCCGTGCTTCGTATCTCCAGAATGTCGATTGACACGACGATCACACAGTTTTGCACATTCCAGTGCTTAGTTTTTGGTCAAGACCAACCTGTAGTTAAAACCAACCAATGGCCCTGAAGAAATCCCAAAATTTGGTAAACACTGCCAGGAGAGATGCCACCTATGCTTGACGAATTGGTTGGATGTATCGATGAACTTAAAGATCGTATTTCCAAATACCGAAACTCACTAAATGAGAACGAAACTCGTACTCGAATGCAGTTAATAGATCCGCTGCTTCGTGTGCTGGGCTGGGACGTCTCCGATCCACGGTACGTTATCCCAGAATTCAAGGTGTCCGATGGTTGGGCTGACTATGCCTTATTGCGGGATGATGGTAAGCCTGCTGCTATGGTGGAAGCTAAAAAACTGGACGAACCGTTAAAGCCCGCACACCGTGCTCAGATGTTGAAATACGCAATTGAGTTGGGTATCCCATACACTGGTTTGACAGATGGAAATCACTGGGAGTTGTACAATGTTTTCCAACCGGTACCTATGGAGGACAAACAGATCTTGGATGTTACTTTATTGGATTCCCACTCCCACGAAAGTGCACTAAAGTTACTGCTGCTCTGGAATCCAAATCTAGACGCCGGCAGCGCGGTGAAAGCAAATGAACCTGTTCTCGTCGACACTCAGAATGGCGGTTCGATTCCTCCAATAATCGTTCCGCCACCATCGAACTGGAAGGCACTTTCAGATTACGAACCACCAGCAGGAACACCCGCACCTAAGGCTATTAGGCTTTGGGATGACTCAGAAAGAGAAGTGCATCATTGGTATGAAATTCTCACCATAGTAGCCGAAAAGCTCTACAACGAAAATGTCCTTACATTGGAACATATACCGATTCAATGGGCTAAAAAGACCTATAGTATTCACTCTCAACCAGTACATCCGACCGGCAACAAGTTTGAAAATCATAAAGAAATCGGTAACTCGGGATTGTTCGTAAACGTAAATTTAAATACCGGTCAAGTACGAAATAACACCCGGAATCTACTGAAGAAATACAACATTGGTACAGAGAAGGTTTACCTCAAGGTAGCCGATTAGGTAGTTTCGTTGACCTACCATGTTGAGGAGTGATATTTCTTGATCTCCACAGACAAGGTTAAGGGTAAACCACAGCATACCTCCTCACTATCAGGCACGGTTCCTCAGTACGTTGAAGCGATATCAGCAACTCGCTAGCTAGCAGCTACCTGCCCCGTCGCATGGAATACTGGGTACAAACCGTCTTTCACTTTAGTGGCGATTTGTTCACGGCTCCGTTCGTCAAATACAATTGAGCCCACTAATTCCACCTGTTTACCTCGACAAACAAGAGTACAGATCAATCACTTCGTATGACAAAACTCATTCAACTTCTATTCGAAATTGGAATCGGTGACCACCACTCAACCTCTGAATCGTGTGAGACTGATGAAGATTCGCTGGTACATGGAAAGGATAATGGAGTGTAATTGATGAATTCAACGTCTGAAGAAACCACCACCCGTCCCTGTTGGTTTGTGGGCGCCAGTTATTCTGGTACGGGCGATCAAACTGAGCGATTTCTCACGGAAGGTATCTGGGAGAACGGCTTCGACAACGATCATCCGGCCGTCGCGATGACCAAAACCATTCAGCCCGGAGACCCAATCGCGATCAAGTCCGCCTACGTTCGCAAACACGACCTACCTTTTGACAGTCGCAACCAGTTCGTATCCGTAATGGCGATCAAGGCCATCGGGACGGTTTTAGAGAACATCGGTGATGGCCATACCGTTAAGGTTAAATGGAATAAGGAGGTAACTCCGCGAGAATGGTATTTCTTTACTAACAGAGGTACAGTTTGGAAAGTATCGCCTGGTAGTGACTGGTATTCCGACGCCCTGATCGGATTCGCGTTCGAGAACAAGCCGCAGGATATCGATCGTTTCTTAAAAGTGCCGTATTGGAGGGAGAGGTATCGAGGAGACACGCTCAATGATCAACGGTTTGCGTGGACGAGGTTCTACGAGGCCTTTGCGGATAAGCTGCTCACATATAGGAACAAGCGCTTAGACTTAATAAATGGTATACAAGAAATAGCTGCCAGAGAGTATGCCATGTTGGTTCTGAGGGATCAGTTTCGGGACGGTACGATCGGTCCACTCAAAGACATATGCCCATTTACTACCATCGGATTGTTCAATAAGGGAATAACGAATAGCAATCGAAGATCAATTGCATCAGAACTCGCTGAATTGCTGGGAGTGTCAGAGTCGGTTCCGGATTCATTCGATGGAATACCTGTTCTCAACAATCAGAATTCCTGGTTTTTTTCGTATGAAAAAAACCGACGACCGGAAGATATTGAAATCCTTTGGAATGTTTACTCCCGTGCAATTGCCTTCGCTGATTCAGATGATTCCGATGCGCGATCTGCTTTCGTCTCTGCTTACGACGACGCATCCGAGGTTTCTCACGTAGGTTGGAAACTTACATTTGGGCTGTATTGGATACGGCCTTGGGATTTCCCCGTCCTCGACACGAATACCCGGCGTTACCTGGACAAGAAACTCAATATTGAGATCGGACTAAATGGACCGAAAAGGGGATACTGTAGTGCGAACGACTACCTGACGGTCCATGACACACTTGAAAAGAGGTTTCTGGAGGACACATATCCGGTTCGTTCTTTTCCAGAACTAGCACGCGAAGCCTGGTTGTATAAGCCCGGTGACCCGGATCCCCCGCCAGATAGCGGTCTGGATCCCCCGCCACCACCTGTCCCTTATTCACTCGATGATATCGTGAAAGACGGCTGTTTCATTGCCAGAGATAAACTCGAGTCGATACTCAATCGACTCCGTACCAAGAAAAACCTCATTCTACAAGGCCCTCCAGGAACCGGGAAGACTTGGCTCGCCAGGAAGTTGGCCTACGCTTTGATCTGTGAGCGAGACGAAAGCAAGGTTCGTTCGGTACAGTTCCATCCCAATCTCTCTTACGAAGATTTCGTACGTGGTTGGCGGCCGGCGGGAGATGGTAAACTTACGCTCGTAGATGGCCCCTTCATCGCCATAAGGGACGAGGCCGAAAAAGATCCTACTACTCGATACGTCTTGGTCATCGAAGAGATCAACCGGGGCAATCCCGCACAGATTTTCGGCGAGATGCTGACATTGTTGGAGACCGACAAGCGAACTCCAGACGAAGCCTTGGAATTGGTTTATTCAAAGACTCCGGATGAGCGATTCTTTGTTCCTAACAATCTGTTTGTCATCGGGACGATGAACATTGCTGATCGTTCACTGGCACTTGTAGACCTGGCATTACGCCGTAGATTTGCATTTATCGATCTGGAACCTACCCTTGGCAAGACTTGGCGAGACTGGGTCCATTCTAAAAACGGGATAGATAACGAGACTCTCACCGAAATTGAGCATCGTATAGATGATCTGAACCGGACGATCTCCAATGATTCCGGTCTTGGCTCGCAATTTCGCTTGGGGCACAGTTATGTGACGCCGCCGTTTGAACAGCCGATTAAAGATGGGAGAAAGTGGTACAGGGAAGTCGTTGAAACGGAAATTGGACCACTACTCGACGAATACTGGTTCGAAGACCTCGCGAAATCTAGAAACGCAAAAAAGAAACTTTTGGATGGTTTTTAGTGGTGAATGGCCCAGTAGTTAGTACGGCTGACGAGACGATCGAACAGGCCGGGTATATCGGTCGTATCCCTTTACGAAATATCTGGCTGCTCATGCTTTACGCCTCTGACCTTTTCAGGCAACTTGATGCGTCTGAATACCGCTCCTTCGAAGATAATCCTGATGACCTGCCCGATCTGGTTGCCGAGATCCTATCACATGAAGTCGAACGTCGACTAAAGCGAAATCTGAGTTACGGCTACCAATACCGTAACGAAGTGCTCGGACGGGTTCGCGGACGTATCGACCTTTTACAAACCGAAGCTCATCAACTACTGCAACGCGGCATGGTCGCCTGTCGATTCGACGAACTGACAATCGACACACCGAGGAACAGGTACGTTCGATCCGCCCTCGAGATGATATCCAAATATGTTCGTCGAAAAGACCTGGCTCACCAGTGCAGGTCCCTCGTTGGAAGCCTTAGGCGACAGGGAGTCGTTGGAGAACGACCTGGGCGTGAGGTGACGTCAGTTGAGCGATACGGTAGACATGACGCTGTTGACCGCAAGATGGTGGATGCGGCTCGTCTTGCCTTCGAAATGGCCATTCCGACCGAGCAGACCGGTTCCAGGCACCTTCCACTACCGGACCGTGATATAAACTGGATTCGCAGACTCTATGAGAAAGGCGTTGCAGGATTCTATGATGTGGTACTTTCCAGAAGGGGATGGAATGTGTATCCGGGAACGATTCTCAGATGGCCCACGACAGTCAGAAGTCCGCGAATAGACGGGATACTACCCTCCATGCGGACCGATATTGTGTTGGATCATGTTGACGAAGGCCGACGGATCGTTATAGACACGAAATTCAACTCGGTTTTGTCGAGAGGTTGGTATCGAAATGAAGGGATACGAAGCGGATACATGTACCAGATCTATGCTTACCTTAGGTCGCAGGAAGAGAGTGGTGATCCGCTTGATTGTAATGCAGAGGGAATGTTTCTCCATCCGTCGGTTGGTGAGATGTTCAACGAATGGGTAGATATTCAGGGTCATCGGATCCACTTCAATACCGTTGATCTCGCAACCGATACACAGACCATCAGATCGCAGTTGTTGGATGCGGTGAAACCTTAAACTGACTTTGCTCTCGACATAGTCGTTCCACCAGCCCATTTCCCGCATCCGTTTGGTGTGTTCGGCAGCTTCGGTAATCTCAAGATTTGACTCACCCCGCCTTCCTGAAGACCTCGAAACGACGGTCCAGCCGGTCCTGGTCCGGATGGTCACGGGTGCGTGAAGGCAGGTGCAGTCCCGATCCGTCCAGTTGCTTGAGGGCCTGGAGCATGGGACCGTCATCCTTGTCCAGCAGGCGGTCGGATACGTGCAGCCGGTAGTCGGGATCAATGCCGATCAGGTGGGCGTCAAAGGCCGCATGATGAATCTTGGACAGGGCCAAGCCGTTGGGTACGACGGGTTGTCCCAATGCCTCGTCGCCATCGGCAATGATGTGGGCGGCATCCAGTAACTGCGTTTCCGGTAGGCCGGTAATGGCACAGCGGCCGCGATAGGCGTGAAGGACAGCCTCGCGGAACGTGGCTTGGTGGAGTCGTTCCTTGACCATGCGCAGGGCATACCGCCGCTCTACCGCGTTAATCGGAGCTTCCATCTCGGCCTGGTTGGGGTTCCCAAAGGCAAGCGTGGACTTGAGCGCGAATCCATCCCAATTGGAGATGAAGGTGGGAATGATCGCCTGATACCGGCTGGGAGACACACCGAGAAAGTAGATCACGGGAATCTGATTCTCCCAGGCAACCTTTAACCACTGGTTGTCTGCTGCTGCCGGGTCCTGTCCCATGAAGGCGTAGTCCACGGAATCGTTGCCCTCGAAAATCTGGCTGTGGACCTGCTTTTGGTCGTCGTACCAGACTCGGCCGCCCGGTCTGGGGTACACGGTCCTGATCGAGAGAAGGTACCGCATCCGGCGCGGCTTGAATATGCCCCGCTGCGGATTGACAAGGGGGATCCTTTCGCCTTCGAATACGAACCCCGGCGCCAGTTCGTCCCTCGTAAGGTGGCCATGGGTTTCACTCAGCCGCCGCACGTGATCGAACGCGGCCATCCGCATCCTCGGATCTCGGTCGTCGACGTTCATCTCAGTCCTTTACCCCCGGTAAATCCTCTCATTGTGCCAGGATAGTACTTCGGTGGACGGCTGGTCCACCGCATTCCTGGGAACGACAATCTGTTTCCCGTGCAAAGAGTAGTAATCGCGCCCGTTCTCGAATTCCTCCCGGACCTGTCCGCTGACCTCGAAGTGCAATTCAGGGGTCACCGTTACGTATCCGGAATCGAACAGCCCGTGGATGTCGCGCCTTAGCAGCAGTCCGTTCCTGGCTTCGTGGATGCCCCCTTCGCTGTAGGGACGGATGTGCGCGGCATCAAGGGCCGGCAGCGTCCGTTCGCGGGTAACTGCGCAACGGCGGTCGTAAAGGTCGGTTACCAGGGCCCTGAAAGCACCTTGACCGAGACGCGGTTTGACCAGTTGCGGTTTGCCGTAAAGGGTTTGCCCGGCCAGGAGGCCTGAGGGTTCGGCCACGATGCCGGCAGGATTTGCAGATACACTGGTTGGCTGTCGGAATTCCAAACGGCCGTTGACTGCGTCCCACAATGCCCGTCCGTCTGAGTCACCGGTACTAAATGTCTTTAGTGACACGATGTTCGGCGACCATGTCGACGGCACATCGACAAACTCGGATGCCTCGAAGAAGAAGGGTTGGGTAAGGATCCGGCAGCCAATCTTGTAATCGCTCGGCTCACGTGGGTCAACATTACGGTAACGTGAGATACGATTTCGCATTTCCTGCAATGTCTCGGCACCGTTGGCTTCCCCGAATGCTTCCCATGCAAGGGAACAAGGCATCACATTGGCATAGGCAAAAACGCCGCCGCCAACGATTACGTTGTACGGCGCGTGTAGCTTGAAGAGGAACAGTTCACCGGGCTGAAGTGCCTTGAAGTTCGTGCCAGAAGGCGCCCAGAAGTTGACCTCCTCCAGGTGCGGCTTCTGCCGGAGAGTCTTGAACCAGTCCCCGTCGGTCACGGCAACGACCAGCTTGATGTC
Organism: uncultured Gemmatimonadota bacterium; assembly: GCA_951812955.1. Lineage (GTDB taxonomy): Bacteria > JAAXHH01 > JAAXHH01 > JAAXHH01 > JAAXHH01 > JAAXHH01. The sequence goes on from OX638340.1 coordinate 2,258,731, forward strand.
CATAGCGCGAATTCCGGTAAACTTTGGTGCTATTGGGATACAGGCAGATCCGATCAACGGACAACCGCAACCGTGCGTCTCGCTGATCGAGCCTTATCATCTAAAATAAAAGACGGCAACCATGGCAGGTCAAGTGCCGCCTGTGCGACCCGGTTTTTGACGTTTGGAACACAGAACGAGTGCTTCCAGATTGCCTTGACCAAATGTACCTGTTAGTTTACTGAACGTTGGTACACTTGATCTCATAAGTTATCAGGAGATTACGAGCGAGTAGTGAAAGGAACGATTCATATCTTATGTTGTGTAATTTAAATCATATATCGGAAATAGTACATAGGGGAGTTGTGTGGTGAATAGTAACTCAAAAGATAATAACGAACGGCGATCGCCGATAAAAACCGCCAAACATGACAACTCGAGTGACGAAAACAATCCCCCAGCCAACCTGGCGGAAGCGATACGCGCCCGTTTTGCACCGTTGGGTGGGATAGAACTGGATCTTCCGCCACGCGAACCCATGCGCGAACCGCCCGAATTCAAATAATGAGAACGCATTAGCGCTGACTGGAAACTGTCCCATATGAACCCGGCAATTCCGCACTGGTAATCCAACCAACAAAGGACACCCCATGCCCCCGATCGACATCGGCTCACGCCGCGAGCTCTTTGTAGACTCATTTCTGATCGACACCCTCACGGACGCCCACCAACATCTTCACGAACCCGTTCTAAAGGAGACGGTATTCCGCGTAGAGGAACCTCTGGAGAACGCCTGTACGGGTTGCTACAACCTGGTACAGACAGACGGCAAAGTCCTGGTGTATTACCGCGGCTATCACCCCACGGGCAAACACGAGGATCTGCCCGAGGGTTGGGCGGAAACGCAGACGACAAACCTGCTGGTCAGCGATGACGGCATCCACTTCGAACGGCCGAACCTGGGCCTGGTGGAAGCGGAAGGTTCGAAGGACAACAACATCCTCGTCCGGGGCCGCGAGGCACATAACTTCTGCGTCTTCCTGGACGGCAATCCGGAAGTGGCGCCCGATCAGCGTTTCAAGGCCGTCGGTGGAGAAGGCAGGGACAGTCTCTTCGGTTTCACTTCATCCGACGGATTGACCTGGAAACCGGTGCAGGACGGTCCCCTCGCGATCACGGGCGCCTTCGACTCGGTGAACGTGCCCCTTTGGGACGACTACGCGGGTTGCTACCGCCTCTTCAGCCGGTACTTCGAACAGACGGGGGAAGACGGCGTCGGGGTCCGGGCAATTCAGAGCTGCACCTCGGAGGATTTCATCCACTGGACCACGCCCGAACATCACGTGTACGGCGAAGGCGTCCCGTTCGAGCACTTCTACACCAACGCCACCACGCCATGCCCTGGCGCGGAACACATCCTGCTGTCCTTTCCCATGCGGTTCGTGCCGGAACGGACGAAGGACATCAAGGGCATGGATTACCCCGGGGGCGGCGTGTCCGACGCTATATTCATGTCGAGTCGGGACGGCGTCCACTGGGACCGGAGTTTCATGGACGCCTGGCTGCGCCCGGGCCTGGAAAAGCGCAACTGGACGCACCGCAACCAGACGCCGGCCGCGGGAATCGTTCCGACAGCCCCGGACGAATGGTCGATGTACGTCGCCGAGCATTACGGATGGGACACCAACGGCGTGAGGCGGGTGACCGTCCGTCCCCACGGTTTCGCCTCCGTCCGGGCAGGCTACTACGGTGGCGAACTGTTTACGAAACCCCTGACCTTCACCGGATCGACGCTGTATATCAACTACTCGGCGTCCGCCGTGGGCGCCGTGTCCGTGGAGATTCAGGATACGGAAGGTCGAGCCTTGGAGGGATTTGCGGCAAACGACATGGATCCCCTGTTCGGCGACGACCTGGACGCCCCGATTACGTGGAAGGGCTCCGACGGTCTGAATGGCCTGAACCGGCTGAACGGTGTGCCGGTCCGCCTGCGGTTCATCCTGAAGGACGCCGATCTCTTCTCGATCCGTTTCGGAGATTCCTGAGAAGAATCCTGAGAAGATTCGTGAGAAATACAGACCCCGGGGTTATCCCATCGGTATTCCGTGTCAAAGGATAGCTTTGATGAGGATTGAGGACCGGGGGCAGCGACTTCCGGCTCACCTATTCAGCCTTCGGTCTGATTTTCCTGTAAATCACCGGAGTCAGGGAAATGGTAATCAGCAGGGCGAGGGCGATGCCCAGGTTGGTCAGGGCAGAGGATCTTAGCGCGGCGCGCGCCACGTCGTCGAGTTCAGTGCCGGCCATGTAGACCTGCATCAGCGACGCCGCGGTGTATGCGTAGATGAAAGTGGAAGGCGTGATGCCGATCATCGTCCCCAATACGTAGTGAATCTTCCGGATTCCGGACAGCCCGGCGGCAAAGTTGAGGAGATTGAATGGGATCAATGGGATCAGCCGTAGCTGGAGCATGCGCAGGAAACCCTGATTCCTCAGCTGGCGGTCGATCCGGTCGATCGGACCCTTGATGTAGCGGGAGATGAAATCGCGGCCCAGGTACCGGGCCAGGTCGAAGGCCAGGCTGGCGCCGATGTTCGCGCCGACCAGCACGTAAAGCGTGCCCCACATGGCGCCGAAGGTGAACCCGGCGACAAAGGTCATGACCACCATCGGCACGCCCACCGTCGTGAGCAACGCGTACAGGCCGATGAACACCAGGGGCGCCCACCAGTAGCCCGCGATGGAATCGAAGAATCCCTCCATCGCAATGGGCTGGAGATACGCTCCCAGGGGGGTGAAGCTATAAACAAGAATGCCGGAAGAGGCGATCGCGAGCAGGATGGCCAGCTTGACGAGCGAACGCTTCCGGCTTGTTCCCTTGCCGGGGCCTACCTGCCGCATGGCGTGTATGATTTCTTCATCGATCCATCCCATTCGGAGCGTTGTCAGTCAGCCCGGCGTGTCGGCAGTCAGCTCGGAACATTTGCACTCGGCCCGGTGTGTCGACAGCCAGCGCTTAAACTATGATCGACCGCTTTACTCCGCGCGCTGCTCGTTGATGCCCCAGTCATAATGCAGGTAGTCGACGTCCACGTCTTTCCGCTTCAGCAACGCACGCGCCGCATCATCCGGCACGTAGGGCGTGATGTACTCCAGGACTTCCTGCTGGTTCTTCCCGAAGTCGTCCTCGTACCAGTCCATGATCGGCGACAGCCAGACGGTGTTATCCTCCGGGTCGGCTCGGAACTTACTGGGATCGGCGAAAAAGACAAGGGTATTCGCCCTCAGCTGCCGGTCCATGTCCTCCGCTGTGAACGCTTCGGTCATGAGTGGCGGGCATCCTATGGAAGCGCACACGAGGGCGAAGTGGACCAGGGGCTCGTCCATCTTGCGCAGGATATTGTGCTCGATGTCATCCAGCGAGTATTCCCTGCCCTGGATTTCGATCTTGTAATCCTTCCAGATGCTGTACCCCAACAGGCTGACGTGATTCTTGATGCTGCTCGTGGGATAGAAGTGCAGCATCCCGCGGATCGTCAACGCGTTGTAGGTATTGATCCAGAAGGCGAAGACCTCGTTGCGGTCCTTCAGCCCACCCGGGTCCACGCCCTTGATCATCTCCAGGTAGCCGTCCAACGTACCCACGTCGCGGGCCTTCCAGGTCCGGTAGTCGATCATGCCCCGTTCATCGACGTATTTCTTCAACAATCCGTCGTACACGGAATGGTCCACTGTGCCGCCTCCCTGCGCTCCGGCGGTTCCGGTAAACATGATCGCCGTCAGCGCAACGGTCATCAAGGTAATCCATTGTCTTGTTCGCATCGTTCGCGCCCCCTATTTCCCTTGCCCGAGGTGGGATTTCCTGCTATCTTTCGTTCACTTCCGCAGACGTTCCACGGACCGGTTACATCCTTCCCAGGCGGTAAGAAACTATGGAAACGAAATCTCGCGTCAACATCGTCTACGTCCTCGCCGCGCTCCTGATCCTGGCCGGATTGATCTCGGCCATCGTGGGCGAAATGAGATCGCCCGAAGTGGCCGTCATATTCGATGCGGATGGCTCAATCTCTTCTAACCCCTACTCGGTCGATCTGGAATTCGCCTTGACGGACGCCGACGAGAACGAATTCACCATCGCGCAGTTCGAGGGCCAGGTCCGGGTCGTCAACTTCTGGGCCACCTGGTGCCCCCCATGCCGCGACGAGATCCCCGACTTCCAGGCGTTCCATGAGAAGTACGAAGAAAAGGGCGTCAAGGTCATCGGCATCGCCCTCGACGAGCAAGGTGCGGAAATCGTACAGCCATTCGTCGAGGAAATGAACATGACCTACCTTTCCCTCATCGACACCACGCAGAAGGCCGCCAGGGAATTCGGTGGGATCTACGGTATTCCGACCACCTTCATCATCGACCGCGACGGAATGGTCCAGAAGAAACACGTAGGCTACATGTCCTACGAAAACCTGGAATCCGCCGTGCTGCCGCTGCTGGCAAACTAGGTTACATCTGCTGCTGGCGAACTAGGTGTTACATTCGGCCGATGCGCGTCGGTATATACGGCCACGGCTCCTCCGGCCGCTGCTCCTCCGGCTGTTTCCCGTACTCGATCCGATGCTTTGCCGTACGCGCCGAAATCACCTCCCCGAGCAGAATTCACCTCTCCGTGCCGTGCAGTCTCCCGAGCGTCAGCGCCAGGTTACGCCCCAATCCCTCCACCGCCGCCTGGCGCTTCTCGTCTTTCAAACTACCATCATCCGTAAACGCTCCGTGCGCGCCCGGAACCGCCACCTGGTCCGGCAGGATCATGACGTGGATGTTGCTTAAGATCGATCGCACGTGCACGAGTCCGCGCAGACCGCCCAGCGCACCTGGCGAAGCGCTCATCAACGCGGCCGTCTTGTTCCGGAAGACCGCCAGCCTCTCCTCGCCCGGCGCGGGCCTGGATGCCCAGTCGATCGTGTTCTTGAGGAGCGGCGTGATCGAACTGTTGTATTCCGGCGCGGCGATCAGCAGTCCCTGGCTGGCCATCATCAGCGCCTTGAAGCGGACCGCGTTCTCTGGAATTCCATCTCGTTCTTCCAGGTCGCCGTCGTACAGTGGCATGGGGTAGTCGCGCATATCGACCAGGTCGACCGCGGCTCCGGCCTCCTCTGCGCCACGCGCCGCGATACCGACCAGTTTCCTGTTGAAAGAACCGGTCCGCGCACTGCCGGCAAATGCAAGAATTCTGGGTACATAGCTCATATGGTTTTCGCTTTCTCCCACTGTTGATTCAGTTATTTAAATAGTAGTCCTGAACTATTTCAGCATCATTACTAAGCCACGCCGGAATCGCCCAGCGGCGCGACTTCCAGCCTACTGTCCCGCACGACCTTCAGCCCATTCTCCCACGGCACGAACCGGGTCCGCGTTGGCTCCGCCCCGCCGCACGAGCTTCAACCCTCGATGGCACCGCTCCACAGCGAGTCCCGCGGAACGACCCTAAGGTACTATAAAAAGTCGTGATACAAACCCCGAAAGTCAAGGGAGGATTAGACACTGAATGCGCCGGTCCGATCGGCTGCTTCACCCCTTCCGGCAAGGACTTTCCAGGCGGTTGAACGACGGAGAAACACCTTGACTGCAGGGGCTTGTATTGCTATGGTTCCAACATCGTAAACGCAACGTCCTCACAGGGCTTTCCGACGCGCTGCCGCGATGGGTTCAGCGCGGTATTCCGAGACGGAATCCCGGTTACTCCGAACCGGCCGGAAACCGGCCAATCCAATCCCGCCCATGCCCCGATCCAAAGGAACGCTGACGCCCGCCATGGCGCAATACGCCAGGATGAAGGATCAGCACAAGGATGCGATTCTCTTCTTCCGCATGGGGGATTTCTACGAGACCTTCGAAGACGACGCCAAACTGGTGTCGCGCGTCCTGGGCATCACGCTGACTGCCCGCAACTCGGGCACCGGCGGCGGTGAGAAGACGCCGCTGGCCGGCGTGCCCTATCACGCCGTGGAAAAGTACATCGCCGAACTCGTAGGTTCGGGATACAAAGTGGCGGTCTGCGAGCAGGTTGAAGATCCGAAAAAGGCCCGCGGCGTGGTCAAGCGGGACGTGGTTGAGGTCGTCACGCCGGGGACGACGATGCTGGCGCAGACCCTCGATCCCGGCGAGAACAACTACATGGTCGCTCTCGCATTCGACGAGGCAGAATACGGCCTGGCCTTTCTCGATCTGTCCACCGGCGAGTTCCGTGCGGCGGAACTGAACGAAGAAAACCTGCTCAGCGAGCTCAATCGCCTCGATCCCGCCGAAGCGATCGTGTCCTACGACTGGGCGGAGCAGGCAGCGGCCCTGCTCGAACCCCGGTTCCCCGAAATGGCGATCAGCCGCCTGGAGGAGTGGGCGTTTTCATACGATCACGCCCGCCAGGTCCTGCTCGATCATTTCGAGGTGTTGACGCTCAAGGGATTCGGCTGCGACGAAATGGCCGGCGGCGTCTCCGCGGCGGGCGGCATGCTGGTCTATCTCCGGGAGACCCAGAAGAACCGGCTGGCCCACCTGAAGTCCATGGCCCGCTACGACGTCGCGGACTCCATGCTGATGGACACGGAGACCCAGCGCAACCTGGAGTTGATTACCTCGTTGCGGGACGGCGGCCGCGAAGGTACGCTCCTTTCCGTGATGGACCGGACGTACACGCCCATGGGCGCTCGGTACATGCGCCAGGCAATCACCCGGCCGCTGGTTTCGGCCGAAGCCGTCCTGGCCCGCCAGGGGGCGGTGGGCGAACTCCATGCGGAGCACGGCACGCGGGACGCATTCGCGGACCTGCTCAAGACCATGGGGGACCTGGAGCGCCTTGCGGCCAGGGTCGGATCCGAACGGGCGAATGCCCGCGACCTGATCGCGTTGAAGACCGCCCTGCACGTGATCCCGGTCATCAAGGAAACGCTCAAAAGCCTGAAAGCCGGATTGTCCGCAGGCCTCCGGGACGGGCTGCGGGAACTGAAATCCCTGGCGGAGAATCTGGATCGAGCCCTGGTGGACGATCCGCCCCTCTCGCTTACGGAAGGCGGGCTCATCCGGGCAGCATACAACGAGGAGCTCGATGATCTGCGCACGGTCAGTTCGGGCGGAAAACGCTGGATCGCAGAACTGCAGCAGAAGGAACGGGAGCGCACGGGGATCCAGTCCCTCAAGGTCGACTACAACCGCGTCTTCGGCTACTACATCGAGGTCACCAAACCGAACCTGCACCGGCTGGAAGGCGAATACATCCGCAAGCAGACCATGCGCAACGCGGAGCGGTTCTTCACCCCGGAGCTCAAGGAATACGAGGAGAAGATCCTGGGCGCCGAGGAAAAGATCGGGGAGCTGGAATATGCCCTTTTCCTCGAACTCCGGGAGGAGGTGGCCGCGAGCCTGGGCGAGATCCAGGGCAATGGCCGATCGATCGCGCAACTGGACTTCCTGACCGCGCTGGCCGAACTGGCCGCCCGGAACGACTACGTGGCCCCGGAGATCGACGATGGATCCGTCCTGGAGATCGACGACGGACGCCACCCTGTGGTGGAGCAACTGTTGCAAGGCGAAGCCTTCGTCCCCAACGATACGCAGCTCGACACCCGGACAAAACAGATCGCCCTCATCACCGGGCCGAACATGGCCGGCAAGAGCACCTATCTCCGCCAGGTGGGCCTGATCGTACTCATGGCCCAGGTCGGTTCCTTCGTCCCGGCGCGGTCCGCGCGGATCGGCATCGTGGACCGCATCTTCACGCGCGTCGGCGCCTCCGACAACCTGGCCCGGGGCGAAAGCACCTTTCTCGTAGAGATGAACGAGACCGCCAACATTCTGAACAACGCGACGCCGCGAAGTCTCGTCCTCCTCGACGAGATCGGGCGGGGCACGAGCACCTACGACGGGCTGAGCATCGCCTGGTCGGTCACGGAGTTCCTCCACAACACGCCGGAACGGGCGGCCAAGACCCTCTTCGCCACGCATTACCACGAACTGATCGAACTGGCTTCGAGTCTCGACCGGATCGCCAACTACAACGTGGCTATCCGGGAGCAGGACGACCGGATCGTATTTCTGAGGAAGGTGATGCCCGGCGGGAGCGACCGCAGTTACGGGATCCAGGTGGCGCGCATGGCTGGGTTGCCGCGCAGCGTGGTCGAGCGAGCCCGGGTCATCCTGGCCAACCTGGAGGGCGAGGACCTTGCTCCGGGCGGCCAGGATGGCCAGGGCGGCGTCGAGGACGCGGATGGAACGGGCGGCGCGGCGGGCTCGGATGGCGCGGGTGGACCAGGTAGTCCGGCTGGCGCGGCGGGCGAGGCGGGCACACCGCGCCACGGAATGCCCAGGGCGGAAAGCGCCGAATACCAGCTCAGCCTGTTCCTGCCTGCGGACCATCCGGTCGTCGAGGACATCAAGGAACTCGATCTGGACGTAATGACGCCGGTCGAAGCCATGAACGCCCTGTACCGGCTACAGCAGAAAGCCGCGGATCCCGATGGCGAATAGCACGCTTCGGAGAGAGTAGCCGCGTGGGTGTAGAGAGGAGCCGTGCGCATCGTCTTCTCCGCCCTGCTCGTCAACGACGACTCCATATGTAGGTGGCATGATCGGCATTCCTGCCGCCATGCTCTTCAACCCCGACTCCTAAGGTAGGTGGCCGTGTCCATCATATCCTCCGCTATGCTCGTCAACCCCGATGGAGACATCCTCGTCAACCTCCGCGACGACGACCCCCGGATCATCTTCCCGAATCTGTGGAGCCTCATCGGGGGCCACGTGGAAGCGGGAGAATCGCCCGAAGAAGGCCTGGTCAGAGAGGTGCTGGAGGAGATCGGCTACCGGTTGACCGAGTACCACGCCCTGGCGACCTTCTTCGACGGGGAAGACGTGCGTCACCTCTATCTCTCCCCGATCGACGTCCCGATCGAAGATCTCGTACTGGGCGAAGGCCAGGCCATCCGGTTCATCGATCCCAGGCGGGCGCTCGCCGAACTCGACCTGTGCGTCACCGGCCGGCGGTGCATCGAGGTCTACCTGCGCCACCTCGAATTCCAGGCGTACGTCCGCACGCGAAGCTGAGGGCGGCCCGCCAACCCGGATCCGCCAACACGGATCCCAGCAACCTCCCGAAAGACTTTCCCCTACGCTTTCTTCAACCCCCATGACCTGACCATGTAGTAGATGACCGGAATGACCACGAGGGTCAGTACCGTAGAAGTCACCATGCCGCCCACCATGGGCGCGGCGATGCGCTGCATGACCTCCGATCCCGTGCCGGTTCCCCACATGATGGGCGTCAACCCGGCCATGGTGGCGGCGACCGTCATCATCTTGGGGCGCACGCGCTCCACGGCCCCGTGCATGACGACCTCGTAGAGATCCTGACGTGTGTTCAGCGCGTCACGGTCTACCCGTTCCTGGTAGGCCTGTTTCAGATAGAGCAGCATGACGACCCCCGTTTCCGCCGCCACGCCGGCCAGCGCGATGAACCCGACGCCCACCGCGATGCTGAAATCGTAGTCCATCAGATACATCAGCCACACGCCGCCCACGAGCGCGAAGGGCAGCGATAGCATGACGATCATACTGTCCGTGACGTTGCGAAAGTTCATGTATAGCAGCAGGAGAATGATGGCCAGGGTGACGGGCACGACGACCTGCAGACGGCGCTGCGCCCGCTCCATGTACTCGTACTGCCCGCTCCAGACCATGCTGTATCCCACGGGCAGGGAAACCCGTTCCGCGATGTGCTGTCGGGCGGTTTCCACGTAGGCGCCGATGTCCGTGTCCTTCAGATCCACGTATACCCAGGCCGTGGGCCGGGCGTTCTCCGACTTGATGCCGGCGGGTCCTTTCCGAAATCGGATTTCTGCCACCTGGCTGATGGGGATCTGCGCCCCCGAGGGCGTAGGAATCAGGATGCGCCTGAGGTCCGATACGTCGTCGCGCAGCTCCCGGGCATAGCGGATGTTCACCGGGTAGCGCTCGAGTCCCTCGACCGTGTGAGTCACGTCCACGCCGCCCACCGCTGACATGATGACATCCTGCACGTCGCCCACGGTCATCCCGTAGCGTGCCGCCTCGACGCGGTCGATCTCGAAGTCGAGGTAGTTCCCGCCAAGTGTCTTCTCCGGGAAGACGCTGAGCGTGCCCGGCAGTTCACTGAGTTCTACCGCGACCTGCTCTGCCAGATCCGACAGCTCGGCCAGATCGTTCCCCATCAGCTTGACGCCCACCGGGGTCCGGATGCCCGTGGACAGCATGTCGATCCGGGTGCGGATGGGCATGGTCCAGGCGTTGGTCAGACCCGGAAACTGGATCGCGTTGTTGAGGGCTTCTACGAGTCCTTCGCGGGTCATGCCCGGCCGCCATTCTTCCTCGGGCTTTAACATGATGGTGGTCTCGATCATGGACAGCGGCGCAGGGTCGGTCGCCGTGTCAGCCCGTCCCACCTTGCCGAATACCCGTTCCACTTCCGGGAAGGAACTTATGATCTTATCGGTCTGCTGCAGGAGCTGTCGGGCCTTGGTAATCGATATGCCTGGATCCGTGGTGGGCATGTAGAGCAGGTCGCCCTCGTAGAGCGGCGGCATGAACTCGGACCCGATCCGCTGCAGCGGATACCACGTGGCCGAGAGGACGACCACCGCGACGGCGATGGTCAGCCACCTCAGGCGGATCGCCGACCGGATCACGGGCCGGTACAGGAACACGAGCAGCCGGCTGAGCGGATTCCTGCGTTCCGGCAGCAGACGTCCCCGGACCAGGTAGCCGATCAGTACGGGTACGAACGTAATCGCCAGCAGGGCGGCCGCTGCCATGGTGTACGTCTTGGTATAGGCCAGGGGCTTGAAGAGCCGGCCCTCCTGGGCCTGCAGGGCGAAGATTGGCGCGAAAGACAGCGTGATGATGAGCAGGGAGTAGAAGAGGGACGGTCCCACTTCCTTCGTGGCGTCGAGGACGATCTGCCAGTGGTCCTTCTTCCCGCGGTCCCGCTCCATGTGCTTGTGCGTGTTTTCGATCATGACGATGGCGGCGTCCACCAGCGTGCCGATGGCAATGGCGATCCCGCCGAGGGACATGATATTGGCGTTGATCCCCTGCCAGGACATGACCAGGAAGGCGGCGAGCACGCTGATCGGAAGGGTGAGGATGACCACCAGGGCCGATCGGAAGTGGATCAGGAAGATGATGCAGACCAGGGCGACGATGAGGCTTTCTTCCAGAAGCTTGTTGCTCAGGTTGTCGATGGCCCGTTCGATCAGGTTCGACCGGTCGTAGGCCGTGATGATCTCCACGCCCTCCGGAAGGCCCGATTTGAGCGACTCCAGCTTCTCCTCCACGTCCCGGATGACCTCCATGGCGTTCTCGCCGTACCGCATGACGATGATGCCGCCGACGATCTCCCCCTCGCCGTTCCATTCCGCCAGCCCGCGCCGCAGTTCCGGTCCGGTCGTTACCCGCGCTACCTGGTGCAGCAAGACGGGCGTGCCGAAATCGTCTACACCAAGGGTGACGTTCTCCAGGTCCTCGACGGACTTGATGTACCCCAGTCCTCGGACCATGTATTCTGTTTCCGCCATTTCCACGACCCGGCCGCCCACGTCGTTGTTGCTCCGCTGGATCGCCGTCTTGATCCGGTTGAGCGGAATGCCGAAGATCAGCAGCTTGTTGGGGTCGACCTCCACCTGGTACTGCTTCACGAACCCGCCGATGCTGGCGACCTCGGAAACGCCATGAACAGAAGTCAGTTCGTATCGCAGGAACCAGTCCTGGATGCTACGGAGTTCCGCCAGGTTGTGCCGGTCGCTCCTCAGCACGTATTCGTAGACCCATCCCACGCCCGTGGCGTCCGGTCCCAGGCTCGGATTCACGCCTGGCGGCAATCGGTCGGTCACGTAGCTCAGGTACTCCAGCACGCGGCTACGGGCCCAGTAGATGTCCGTGCCGTCCTCGAAGATGATATACACGAAACTGAGCCCGAAGAAACTGTAACCCCGAACCGTCTGCGCATGGGGCACCGCGAGCATGGCCGTCGTCAGCGGGTAGGTCACCTGGTCCTCCACCACCTGCGGCGCCTGGCCGGGATATTCGGTCAGGACGATCACCTGCACGTCCGAGAGATCCGGGATGGCGTCCAGGGGGATCTCCACCAGGGCCACGGTTCCCCCCGCGATCAACAGCAAGGTGACCAGGATCACGAGGAACCGGTTCTTGACAGAGTATTCGATTATGCGTTGTAACATGATGAGCCCCTTTAAGTTCCGGACGGTCCAGGCGGACCGGTCAATGCATCATCCGGTGGTCGAGCATTTTCTGGATCGCCTCCTGGAGCCGGCTTTCCGAATCGATCAGGAACTGGGCGGAGGTCACGACCCGTTCGCCCGCGCTGACGCCGCGCATCGCCTCCACGTAACCTTCCCGACCCTCCATGCCGAGGGTAACTTCGCGGGGCTCGAACTTCCCGCCATCGAGGGCGACGAAGACCACGTTGCGCTCGCCGCTGTGGATGACCGCGCTGCCCGGGATAACCAGCAGGGGCCGCTCGCTGCGCGCGGAAAGGCGGATATTGGCGTACATCTGGGGTTTCAGTTCGAGATCCCGGTTGGGGAACACCAGACGGATCTTGATGTCACGCGACGCGCGGTCCAGGTAGGGATAGATGTAATCGATCGTGCCGCGATAGACCTTCCCCGGGTTGTAGGGCAGTTCCATCTCGGCCGTCAGTCCCGGATTCAACCACGGGGCGTCCCCGTCGTATACGTGGGCGAAGGCCCAGATGCTCGAAAGATCGGCCATACGGTACATGTCCATGCCTGGCGTGACCCGCATGCCCAGTTCGGCCATCCGCTCCACGACGATGCCCGTTGAAGGCGCATAGATGGTCAGGGTCCGGGCGATCGTGCCCCTTTCCTCCAGCTCCTGGATCTGCGCCTCGGTCACGTCCCAGTAGAGCAGGCGGCGCCGCGAGGCATCCAGCAGCGACTCCGCGCCTTTCGTGATGGTCTCAAACGTGCTGTTTTCGAGATTTTCAACGTTCTGGAACGCCAGGAGGTATTCTTCCTGCGCCGCGACGAGTTCCGGCGAGTAGATGGCCAGCATCGGATCGCCCGCGGCGACCCGCTGACCCGTCTCGTTCACGTAGAGCTTTTCGATCCACCCGGGATACTTGACGTTGATCCGGGAATACATTTCCTCGTTGTAGTCCAGGTGGCCGACGGTCCGTATGGATCGGGTCAGCGGACGTTCCTGGACGGCCGCGGTTTGGACGCCGATGTTCTGTATCGTGGCCGGATCGATCACGATGGTAGCGCCGGGGGAGGGCGCCGCGTCCTCGGCCTGTTCGTCCATAGCCTGTTCGGCCACGGCCTGCTCTTCCGCTTCGGCCGTGTTTTTCATCGGCGTAAGATTCATCCCGCAGATCGGACACTGGCCCGGTTCTTCCGTAATTACGTTCGGATGCATACCGCACGTCCACAACTGAACCTGCGCCGTATCACCGCTATCGGAAGTGGTCGTCGACTCCGGATCGCCACAGCCCGTTAACAGCACCAGCGGCGCGGCGGCCAGCAGCATGACGGCCAGCAACCTGGAGGCCAGTGACCGGAATGCACGCCCGCGTAGTCTCTTGACGATGTTCATGATTTACCTCCTGTGTCTACGGGAGCGATCCCCCGGCGGCCCGTTCCAGCCGGCTGAGATACTTTCGGTAGTTGGCCGTTTCGGCCACGTACCCGAGCCGGGTACGCAGCACCATGCGTTCCGCGTCGAGCAGGTCGAGGAAGTCCATCTGCCCCGACTGGAAAGCGGCCAGTGTCGCCAGCACGCTGTTTTCCGCCTGGGTGATGAGGCCTTGCTCATAGACGTCGAGAGCCCGTCCGGAATGACGCAGGCGCCCGTATGCCTCCGCGACCTCCGCCGCGACGGTGTCCCGGATGCTCCGCCTGGCATATTGGCTTTCTTCCACGCGTGCCATGGCCTCCTGCACCCCGGCCCGCGTGCGTTTCCTGAACAGGGGCAGATTCACGCTCAACATGACGCCGAAGGCGTCTTTCCCGGCGTCGGATGCCGGGTTCCCTTCGAGCTTCGGAACGGTGATATAAGAAGCCTGCACCATGAAATCCGGCCGGTTGCCGAGGCGCGCGAGCCGGAGACCCAGTTCGTTTTGCCGGATCCGTGCGTCGACCGCCTCCAGTTCCTGCCGGACGGCCAGTGCTTTCTCAACCACCAGGGATTCGGGCTGTGTGTATCTCGTGGTATCAATGGCCGCAACCCGGTCGACAGGCGTATCGGACGGACGGCTCAGCGCGCCGTTGAGGCGGGCAACGTGGGCGCTCCGCTCACCTTCCAGCGTAATGCGCTGTTTCAGTATCTCCGAAGCTTCCACGTGCGACTTGAGTACGTCTGCCTGGGAACCGCTCCCGGTGGCGTACTTCTCCTCCGCGGCGCCGGTGAAGGTCTCCAGCAGGACGAGATAGTCTTCAAGGATGCGCAGGGACCGGTCTACCCGGAAGAGATCATAGTAGACCGACTTCACTTCGTAGGTGATATCGCGCGCAATCGATTGGATCCCGGCCGTTTCGACCGCTGTTTCTTCCCCGGATATGTCGCCGCGCAGGCTCAGCTTGCCCGGATATGGAATCTGCTGTCCGAAGGCCAGCACGTTCCTCTGCGGTCCGACACGCGTTTCCGGAGAGGATAGCCAACGCGTGTACATTAATACCGGATCCGAGTAGGAAGCGACCTGCGGCCGTCGTTGCGTGACCGCGGTCCGACGGTGACGCGCTGCCTGCAGGACGGGGTTGCGGTCCAGGGCCTCGGCGACCAGCGCCTCGAGTCGCGGCGTCTGCGCCCGGGCCGGCAGAACGGCGAAAACGAGGGCGAAAGACATGATCAGAAAACCCGCGTATCGTGAAAAAACGGACATGGCCTGTTCCTCGGGTTGATATGAATTGATCGTTACAGTTGAATACGGCCTGGAGAGCGGATGTGGCGGTCCCTTGCGGGATGGCGCTTCGCATCATCGGCGCGCAGTATCGTTAGGCGTTACGCATCGTCCCGGGACGCGCAGGCTGCCGGACGGACAAAACCTGGAAGTCCGGATACACGATGCCTTCTACGCGTCGCGTGTTACGCTCACGGCCCGTTGGTGCCCAGTGTTTTCAGGTGGGTATTAGATGAGGTACGTGCAGAAGAGTGCGCGCAATGGGGGTGGGGACCGGTCGGTATTCGATTCCGGAGAAATCCGTGAGACATGGACCGCCGGTTCAACCAGGTGTAACCCCCGCAGCGGCGTCGATAGGACCAGCTGATCGGGTTGAACGGAAGCGGCTGGAAGCAGCGCACCCACCCCGGATTGCCGGTATGGCGCCGGATCGACGCTGCAGCAGGACATGGCCAGCGTGCCCGTCGCGCATGTTTCCGTCGCGTGGCCCGTGGCGCATGTTTCCGGAGTCTTGGCCGTCGAGCAACAAGCGTGCTCGCTCCCGGACGAAGATGCGTCCGGCGACGAAGACTTTGCCATCATGCACACGCCGTCCGCTGCCGTGCCCGCCAGGGACGGAGACGACAAGGAGAGGAAAAGGATGAGAACGGTGAATCGCCTGATCATGACCGGATCTCCGGGGAATCAACCTGGCTCGATATATAACAATCTACCCGCATACCGGGAGAAACACAATCGAATTCGGGACACCCGCGACGCCTGCCGCGTCGGACCGCACTCCGCCCTGGCCTACCAGTCCGTATCGGATCCGCGCTATTTTCCCCGCCTTCGCTGGCGCCTGACGAGCTTTACTACTTCCTTCACCGAGAGGTTCGTCTTGACCGTTGGTATATCCAGCGGAGACGCTGGAGGCAGTTCGGGGACGACGGCATATCTCCTGCCATCCTTTCTGCGTATGATTACTTTTCCGGTCGATTCCGCTTCGTCGAGCAAACTCGACAGATGCTGCCTCGCTTCAGTATAGGTATAGACGTCCATGACGCAGTCACTCCCCTTGAAATTCCAGACGCACAACGTCAATGCCAAGCGACTCCGCGGCGCGGGCCAATGACCGGTCCAGGGTCAGCAGAGGCGCATTGTACCTGATGGCGGTCTCCAGAAAAAAAGCGTCGGCCGCCACTCCCTTCATTCGAGACGCGATCGAAAGGATCTGGGCCATGTCCACGTCCACGTAACGTAGCGGGATGTTGCCCAGGATCTCCATGCCTCTGCGCGCCTCCTCGGCGTCGATCCCTTTCTGCCGGATCATGACGGAGAAGGCATGGCAAATCTCCCATCGAACGAAATCCGGCGCGATGAGGACGTGACCCGAAGCCGCTTCGGCCAGGGCACCGCGTTCCGGACCCTGCATTACGGATGCAATAATCGCCGATGTATCGATGACCATATTCACGCTGAAACCTCCCTTTTAATATTGTACAATTGTACATCATTATGTCAACAAAAATAACGAAACCCCGTATTTACAGGCCTTTAGGGGTTGCCGCCGACTTGGCGGCATTGACCAGCGGAGATCACCACAGATGCAATTCATGGTACGTGCGGCCGGCCGATTCAAAGGATTATGACGCAAGACGTTCGCGCAATTACCCTTTTTCAGCGGCCATTGTTCACACACCGGTCACACTTATTTCGTTATATTTGAATGGAATGGGCGTTTTTTTAGATACCTTCCTATTGCCTACGTATCCGGTTGACTTCATGCGGGCTTGGATCCGTCGATCGTAACAGCAGTACGTTAATCACTTCTACGGGGATAGCGATCATGAACGGCACATTGAGTGAAGGAAGCAGGCGGGAGTTGACGGACAGGTTCGTTTGTGCGGTGCAGCACCTGGGCCGATTGATGCACAACGGACGGCTTGGCGAACTGAAGAAACTCGACCTGAACGCCCACCAGGCGGATACCCTGATGTTGCTGTATCATCACGGGCCCACCCGGATGGGGACCCTGGCGAACTACCTGGGGAGTAAACTGCCGCACATGTCCCTCATTGTAGGTCACCTGGTCAACAAGGGTTACATTCAACGAAGTTCGGATCCAAAGGACCGGAGAGTGGTTATCTGCGAATTCACTGCAAAAGGCAGGAAGGCTGCGCAACAGATCATACAACATACGAGGATACTCGTGAACGAGGTGGCCGAAAAGTGGGATTTCGAACAGTTCGAATCCGTGGTCGAGTCGCTGGAATCGTTTTGGGACCCAGAATCGGGAGTTCCCGGATCAGCCGTTTCTGGGCAGCGCCAGTCCAGAGACAGGTTGTTGGAAGAGATGTAATCCCAGATATGGCAGGCCAGTTCAATGCAGGGTGAAGCAGCCGGCGATCCGACTGTTGCCATTGCGCCCGAAGCCGGATCTGCGTGACCGGCGTCAGTTGGAACTACTTCGGCAATAAATAGTCCGCCAGAACATCGAGGTCGATTGGGGCGTCCCGCCCTAATTCTCCGACCCGCCCCTACATCCGACCCGCCCTTACCACCGACCCGCCCACACCCCCGGCCCAACCGGGAGAGTACAGATTCCTACCATATCCTTGGCCATCCGGCACTGCTCGGCTGGCCGTCCATTTCCGCCGCCGAGACGGCTGTCCGCTTTCGCCCCAGTCGGCCGTCCATTTCCGCCGCCGAGACGGCTGTCCGCTTTCGCTCCAGTCGGCCGTCCGCTTTCGCCCCAGTCGGATCGCGGAACGGCACGCCTGCGGCAATAAAGTTTAATTTGACAAATGTTATTTTACTGGATAGTTTCCATACAGTTTTGTTCGAACTTTGTTTGGAACTTCGGTTTATCTCCAGGGCATTCCCCGCCCCGGAGCATTCAACGTGAATTTACACACGTAAAACCGGTTCGATTCAAGGGACTACAACAAGCGGTTTCCAGACAGGGCCGAGCGTCCCGTGGCATTACCAGAAACACGGAATCGCGGGGTCCCGCGGAAAGCGTGCCGATCCAACCACTCTCATGGTTCTGGGTGAATGAACGTGGAGAACGAATTCAGGCAGGACATCTCGAACCGCTACTTGAAGTCCGTGGAAGAAATCAACCGGATCATGTACAGCGGCCGTCTGCATGAGTGGCAGGGGATGGATCTATCGATTTCCCAGTTCAATACCCTTGTCATGCTGAAGCAGATGGGACCGATGCGCATGGGTATGATTTCCTACTATCTGAAGAACACGCTTGCCGCCACCACATCGATCGTAGACCGTCTGGAGAACAAGGACCTGGTGATTCGGACCAAGGATCCCGAAGACAGAAGAGTGGTCATCTGCGAATTGACGGAACACGGGCAGAAAGCAACGGAGCGATTCTGGCGAGTCGCGCGGGAGGCGGCCTTGAGGGTAGCCAGCAAGTGGGACCTGAAGCAGTTCGAATCAGTGGTCGAGGCGCTGGAACTGGTCTTGCAGACCCATAAGGAGATCGTTCAGTCCGGCACATCTACAAAGCCTGCCGAATAACCCACGCAACAATCTACTAAGCCTGCCAAATAACCACTGACATCAAGATGAAGAAGAACAGGTAAGCATGAAGTGCCGCGCAGCGCCGATGATGCCGGCGTCGTCGCCGAGTTTGGCAGGCACGATCCGCAGTATGCCGGCCGACCACTTGTAGGCCCGCCGCGCCACCTCGGCGCCGATGGGATTGAAGATTAGATCGCCCGCCTTAATCACGCCGCCTCCAATAACGATCAATTCGGGATTCAGCAGGTTGGTGAGGCTGGAAACGGCCGTACCGAGCAGCGTGGCGGACCGGTGCATCACTTCCCGCGCCGTATCGTCGCCCTGGCCGGCGGCCTCGGCGACCATGGCCGCATCGATTCGGTCCAGGTTGCCCCCGCTCATTTCCCTTAATACGCTCTTCCGGCGACCGTGCACCAGTTCCCGCGCCTGTTCGGCGATGGCCGTCGCCGAAGCATAGGCTTCCAGGCATCCCGGCGCGCCGCAGCCACACATCCTGCCGTTCTCCACGACGGTCATATGGCCGATCTCGCCGCCCGCGCCGTTGGAGCCGCGCCAGACTTCGTTGTTCATGATGATCGCGCCGCCCACGCCCGTCCCCAGGGTAATACATATGACGTTCGCCTTGCCGGCGGCGGCGCCTACCCAGTGCTCCCCGATGGCCGCGGCGTTGGCGTCGTTCTCGATCGTCACCGGCAGTCCCAGGCGTTCACGGAGGATCGACTGGAGCGGAAGATCCACCCATTCCGGCACGTTCGGCGCGTATACCACGATCCCTGAATCCTCCGGAATCAACCCGGGCGTACCCACGCCCACGCCGGCCACGCGGCCCCTTCCGCAGGAGTCCATGGTCATCTCGACGCAGGTCACCAGCCGGTCGATCACCTCGCCGGCGGTGCGGCTGCCCGATATGGATTGCCAGGCCCTGTGGGATATGCGGCCGCCGTCGTCCACTACGGCGCTGTTGACATTGGTCCCCCCCAGGTCCACGCCTATGACCAGGTCTCGCTTCATGCCCGTTCCCTGCTTCCGGCCAGGTCCACGCCCGACATCGGCTCCGGAGCGGGTATGCCTATCATGGACAGCACGGTCGGCGCCACGTCCGCCAGCCGGCCACCGTCGCGAAGACGCGCGTTTCTCCCGGAATCGTCGACAAGGATGAGCGGCACGGGATTCGTAGTGTGTGCGGTATGGGGCGTGGAGGTGACGGGATCCACCATCATCTCCGCGTTGCCGTGGTCCGCCGTGACGATCGCCCCGCCGCCGGCCGACCCGACCGCGTCCATTACCTCTCCCAGGCACCGGTCGACCGTCTCCACGGCCGCAACCGCCGCGGGGAGCGAACCCGTATGGCCCACCATGTCCGGATTGGCGAAATTCACCAGCACGAAATCGTATTCCCCGCCGCGAAGGGCGCCGGCCACGCGGGATGCGACCTCGGGCGCGCTCATTTCGGGCTTCTCGTCGTAGGTGGCCACGTCCCGCGGAGAGGGGACCATTAACCGGTCCTCGCCGTCGAAAGGCCGCTCGTCGCCTCCGTTGAAGAAATAGGTGACGTGGGGGTATTTCTCCGTTTCCGCCACGCGCAGTTGCCTCCGTCCGGCACGGCTGATCGTTTCCCCCAGAATACAGGCCATGGGCTCGGGTGGACGGAAGGCGCAAGGCACATCGAAACGTGCATCGTAGGGCGTCATGGTGGCGACGCGTACGTCCGGCACGGTTCCGCGGCAGAAACCGTCGAAGTCCTCCTCGATGAAGGTCCGGACGATCTGGCGTCCTCGGTCCGCCCGGTAATTGAAGACGATCACCGCGTCGCCATCCGCCATCGTCCCGGCGGGGCCGTCCCGCGTCGCCCCGATCACGGTGGGCGATACGAATTCGTCGGTTTCGCCCCGGTCGTAAGCCGCCTGGATCGCCTCCGCCGCGGAACCGGCCCGGTTCCCCTTTCCCGCGGTGAAGAGATCGTAGGCCCTGCGCACCCGATCCCACCGGTTGTCCCGGTCCATGGCGTAGAAACGTCCGGTCACGGTGGCGATGCGGCCCGTACCGAGCCGTTCGATAGTCTCCTGCAGCGTCCGCAGATAGGCCGGCGCGCTTCGGGGCGCCGTATCGCGGCCGTCCACGACTGCGTGCACCAGGACGCGGTCTCCTGTGAATCCCTGGCGGGAGGCCAGTTCCAGTAGCGTCAGGTAGTGTTTTTCGGCGCTGTGGACCAGTCCGTTCGATGTGAGTCCCAGCAGGTGCAGCCTGCCGCCCGTTCCACGGAGCCGTTCCAGGATTGCGGCAAACGCCGCGTTCTCGAAGAACCTGCCGTCGTCGATGGCCTCGTTGATCCGGGTGACTTCCTGCCGCACCACCCGCCCGGCGCCCAGGTTGAGGTGGCCGACTTCCGAGTTGCCCATGATACCGGGAGGAAGACCCACGTCTACACCCGATGCACTCAGCATGGTGTGAGGATACCGTTGCCACAGCCTGTCGAAGTTCGGCGTCTCCGCCAGCAAAACGGCGTTGGCGTCGCCGCGGGGGGCGATGCCCCAGCCGTCCAGGATGACAAGCGCGACGGGAGGATTCATATGGAAGTACGTACTCCGGACGTATCGATTCGGGTACCCATTACCCTTCTGGCGAAGGGCCAATTATGAAGAAAACGCGGAAGTCACTCCGCGTTTTCTGATGTGTCGATCGATATTCCGTAGATCAATTTGTGTTATTCTTCGGGGATCCGCAGGCCGATAAGAAACTGCGCATTGCCCCGCTGTATCCTGAATCGGATGGCCTGGCCGGGTTCGAATTCTCGGACGATGCCTAGGAATTCCTGTACGCTGGACACCGACTCGCCGTTCACCTCGCGGATCAGGTCGCCCCGTTGCAGTCTCTTGTCCTCGGCCACGCTGCCCGCGCGAACCTGGGTGATCACCACGCCCGAACCCGCCTCGTAGAAACGAGACCACTCCCGCGTCACATCCATGACGTCGATGCCGAGGTTGGTCGCGGGGCTCCTTCTGGGTTCGCTCGTCGACGCGACGCGGGTCGGATCTCCATCGGGTAACTCGCCAAGTTCCAGCGCGATCGTCACCGGCGATCCTTCCCGTACGACCTCGATCTCAATTTCCGTCCCCGGAGCGATATCCGCGATCCGTTTCCGCAGGTCGTCCACGTCTTCCACGTCTTCCCCGTCGACCGCGACGATGACATCCTCCACCTGGAGATCGGAGTCGATCGCCGGTCCGTCATCCACGATGTTGCTTATGAGCGCTCCCGCCTTGCTGTCCAGGCCCATGGATTCGGCCACGATCTCATCCAAATCTGCGATTTCCACCCCCAGGTACCCGCGGCTCACGCGTCCGTCCTCGACCAGCCGGGTCATGATGTCCCGGGCCATGTTGGCCGGAACCGCGAAGCCGACGCCCTGGTACCCGCCGGTCCGGGTGGAAATGGCGGTGTTGATGCCCATGAGGTTCCCTTCCAGGTCGACCAGCGCGCCTCCGCTGTTCCCCGGATTGATGGCGGCGTCCGTCTGGATGAAGTTCTCGTAAGAGTTCGGTTCCAGTACGCGTCCCCGGCCCTTGGCGCTGACGATGCCCGCCGTGACGGTATGGTTCAGTCCGAAGGGATTGCCCACGGCCAGCACCCACTCGCCGACCCTCAACTTGTCCGAATCGCCAAAGGCCAACACGGGAAGATTATCGAAATCGATCTTGATGACGGCAAGATCTGTACGGGGATCCAGTCCGACGATCTCCGCCTCCGTCTCCCGTTCGTCCGACAATTGAACGGTCAGTTTCTCCGCGTTTTCCACCACGTGGTTGTTCGTCACGATGTAGCCGTCTTTCGACACGATCACCCCGGACCCCAGACCCTGGAACGGCCGCGGCCGTTGATTTCCCGGCGGTCCGCCGCCGAAAAACTCTTCGAAGGGATTCCTGAACCGCTGCTGCGTCTGCGCGACCGCGCGTTTGCTCGTGATGAGTACAACGGAAGGCTTGACCCGCTCCGCGATGGTGGCGAAGGTCTCGCTGAATTCCTGCATCGACCGCTGGTCAGCGGCGACGACCGGTGTTATCGACCTGTTCTCGTCCTGTTCGACAATGGAGGCGTCCCAGTTGGAAATGAACAGGCCGCCGAGTACCATGCCCGTGATGAGCAGCGCCGCGCCGGCGAAGCCTCCTATATTCCTTTTCTCCGTCATGCTCGATCTCCCTTTCTATGCTGTTTTTGCCCTGCCATTTACAACTATGCATAATACCGGGCACGCGTCCCGGCGTCAAACGATTACGGTCTATCTGCGACTGCCTCTTCCCCTTCCCATCCGGTTTCGCCAAGCGTCAGTCCGCCGGCCACACCCCGCGCTTCGAGCAATTCCTGCCTCAGTTCAGATTCGCGTCCCGGGTCGAAACGGTCACGCCGTCCTGCCTCAGTTCAGATTCGCGTCCCGGGTCGAAACGGTCACGCCGCCTTGCATGGACTCCACCCAGGTCCCGTCGCTTTCCGGGGTGTCGGCGGGTTCATCCATGAGCGCCAGTTCCAGGACCTGGTCGATATGGTCGACCAGGCAGAACCCGAGCTTCTCCTTAACGGCCGCGGGGACGTCGTCCAGGTCTTTCTCGTTCCGGCGGGGCAGGATGATGGTGGTGATACCGGCCCGCATCGCGCCGAGGACCTTCTCCTTGACGCCGCCGACCGGCATGACCTTCCCGCGCAGAGTGACCTCGCCGGTCATGGCCAGATCGTTTCGTACCGGCCGGCCCGTGAGCAGGGAGGTCAGCACCGTCACGAGCGCCACGCCGGCGGACGGACCGTCCTTGGGGATAGCACCCACGGGCAGATGGATATGTATGTCGTGCCGACCGAAGAACGCCGGGTCGATCTGCCATTCCTCGGCGTGCGACCTGACGTAGGTCATTGCGGCCCGGGCGGATTCCTTCATCACGTCGCCCAGTTGGCCCGTAAGCGTCAGCCCCTTTCTGCCGGGCATCTTGCTGGCTTCGACAAACATGATCTCGCCGCCGGCCGGGGTCCAGGCCAGCCCGATCGCCACGCCGGGGTCTCCGGTGCGTTCCGCGGTCTCGGAGAAGTACTCGGGCGGACCCAGGTGCCGGTGCAGGTCACCTTCGGAAATCTGGAAGGGTGGAGCCTGCCCTTCGGCGACCGAACGGGCCGATTTGCGGGCGACTGTGCGGATCTTCCGCTCCAGGTTGCGCAGGCCCGCCTCCCGGGTATAATCGGAGATGATCCGGGCGATCGCCCGGTCGTCAAGACGCAGGTCATCCGTGGACAACCCGTGCGACTCCAGTTCCCTGGGAACGAGGTAGCGCCGCGCGATTTCGACCTTCTCCTCTTCCGTGTATCCCGACAGCTCGATGATCTCCATGCGGTCGCGCAGCGGCTCCGGTATGCCGGCCAGCATATTGGCAGTGGTCACGAACATGACGTTGGACAGGTCGAAGGGCAGATCGATGTAGTGATCGGTAAAGGTGTCGTTCTGTTCCGGGTCGAGCACTTCGAGCAGCGCGGAGGAGGGGTCTCCCCGGAAATCCCGGCCGAGCTTGTCGATCTCGTCCAGCATGAAGACCGGGTTGTTGGTGCCCGCCTTGCGGATGCTCTGGATGATGCGTCCCGGCAACGCGCCGATGTAGGTCCTGCGGTGTCCCCTGATCTCAGCCTCGTCATGCACACCGCCCAGCGATATGCGCACGAACCGTCGGCCCAGGGCGCGGGCGATCGACTTGCCGAGCGAGGTCTTGCCCACCCCCGGCGGACCCGCGAAACACAGGATGGAACCCTTCAGGTCCGGCTTCAGGCTCCGCACGGCCAGGTGTTCGAGGACGCGGTCCTTGATCTTCTCGAGGCCGTAGTGGTCTTCGTCCAGGATTTCCCGGGCCCGCTCGATGTCCAACTGATCATCCGATGAAACGGACCAGGGCAGCTCCGACAGCCACTCGAGATAGGTCCGCAGTGTCGAATACTCCGGAGAGACGGTCGGAATGCGCTCCAACCTTTTGAGTTCGCGCTCCGCTTCCGCCCGGGCCTCGCCAGGCAGGCCGGCTTCCTCGATCTTCTCGCGCAGGTCGGACAGGTCCTCGCCCTGTCCTTCGCCGTCTTCTCCGAGCTCCCGTTGTATGGCCTTCATCTGCTCGCGGAGATAGTACTCGCGCTGTGCCTTGCCCATCTTGTCCTCGACCTGCGACTGGATGCGGCTGCCCGTCTCCGCCACTTCGATCTCCCGGGTTATCAGGAATGTCAGCGCCTTCAGCCTTCCCTTGACATCGCTCAATTCCAGCATGGCCTGCTGGTCTTCGAGGGAAATCTTCAGATTGAAGGCGATGAAATCGGCCATTTTGGATGGCTGGTCCTCCAGGTTGAGCAGGGGGATGCGCAGCTCTTCGGACATGGTCGGGACCAGTTCGATCAGCCGCTGGAACTGCTCCGCCAGGTTGTGGGCCAGTGCCTTGCCTTCCATGGACTCATGTTTCTGCTCAGCCTGGAGTTCCACCCGGACGCGCATGATCGGCTCGGTTTCGAGCACGTCCAGTACACGTGCGCGGGCCACCCCGTGGACCACCGCGTGGAGGCTGTCTTCCGGCAGCTTCATCATCTTGTATATCCGAACCAGCGTACCGAATTTGTAGAGATCTTCGGGCGACGGCTGGTCCGTGTCCGGGTCCCGCTGCGCCAGGACCATGACCATCTTGTCCTGTTGTAGCGCCTCGTCCAGCGCCTTGACAGAACCCGTCCGGTCGGCTACCAGCGCGGCCGCCATATGGGGATACACGATCAGGTTGCGCACCGGCAGCACGGCGATGGACTCGATTACCGAGTTCTCCTGCAGGTTCAACGGTACTTCCTGGAGCGCCTTGATTTCAGCCATGTCTTACCTCGCTTTCCCTGCCCTTGTGCCGCGTCCTCGGGCGTCCTCAAGAGGTGGCCGTCGCGAGACTCGGTTAGCCCTCGACCGTCAGTGAACGTCGCCGGGCCTGTTTCCATTCGCATGGCCATGGGAAGCGCCTCGCGGCTGCTTGATTCATTATACGCACCAACCGGCCAATACGCTTCATTTGGCCTGGATTTCTACCGTACTACAGCAACATAGGGTGCAAACTCCATGCCACGATGATTCCGTGTCGACGACTTGATGATTCCGTGCCTCCTTCACGATGCTTCTGGGCCGACGGCATGGTAAATTCGCGCCACGCCAGGATTCTATTCGCGTATATGTGCCAATTTGGCATATCAGGTCGCACAAACTGCCATTTTAGCATGTGGCTTACTACAGAATCTCACACTATTTGGTCGGCAACTTCATCCCTCCGCTCGAATCCGTGTATGCCACGGCCTTCGCATAGCTATTCCGAACCGCGCCGGAGGTTTTTCTGCCCAGACCGTACTGCGCCTGTGTGATCTGCTGTCCGGACCGCGCTGCGCCAGTGTAATTTGCTACCCGGACTGCGATACGCCTTGTGTGTTCTACTTCCATCGAAACAGGTTGACAATTCGACGGTTCGGGTTACCATGTCGAGAAATGATCGGCCTGCGTGTCCGTACTTAAACAGAGCGGTCTGTTCAGCCTGTTCCGGGGCAATCACGCGCCTGTTTTCGACGGAAACAGCCGCGACATTTCTCTGTCTACTGTCTCCATACGAGGAATACCCATGAAACGTCCTTTCATTCGGATCTTGACGACCACGCTGTCATGCTTTCTTATCGCGGGATTGGCCATGGCGGGTTGCGGCGGCGAAGGCGGCGGAAGCCAGGACCATGCCGAAGAACCGGCCGAAAGCGAGGCGCCCGACCCGAACACCGAGGCGCGCCAGGAGTACATGAGAGAGATCGCGCAGCTCTGCGAAGGGATCGCCCTGGCGATCGAGGAAGGATCCGTGGGGACGATCGGCGCCGACGTGTCGAATCTCAAGGGGGTCATGGAGGAAGTGTCTACGATGCCTCCGCGATACGATTCTTCGAGATTCGGGTTCTACGCCTCCGACTTCCAGATACGCGCCGACACGCTCATCGCAGCTGCGGAGACCGGTTCGGCCATCGAGGCCGACTCCGCGATGCAAGCCCTCGCGATCACCTGCGGCGTTTGCCATTACAACTGCAAGTTCCCGGCCGATCCGTAATTCGCGGTTAGTTCCCGGCCGACCCGTAAATATCCGGCAAGTTCCCGGCCGATCCGTAATTCCCGCCAAGGAGGAACCATGATACGTCAATTCACCGCGGCGCTCGTCTGCGCCGCGCTCATAGCCGCGGCGTGCAGTGATTCCGAAGGGCCCGCGCCGTCCGAAGAGGAGCCCGCAACCGTGAACCCGATGAATGAATACGGCATGACGGCCAGCAACGTATTCCTGTACTACGCCGACGTAGAAGCGGCGACGGAGTTCTACACCCGGACCCTGGGCTTCGCCGTTGCGGCAGATTACGGGTTCGCCAAGATCCTCCGCGTCGCCCCGAGTTCCTTCATCACCCTCGTCGACGAAGAGATGGGCATGCACAGCGCCAGCGATCCCAAGACCGTGGCCATCGCCCTCATCACGGACCAGCTGGACGAGTGGTGGGACTACATGAAGGACCAGGAAGTAGAGATGCGGTCCACCTCCTACAACCCGGTCGAGGGACGTCCCCATCACGGATTCGTCGCCATCGATCCGGAGGGTTACCTCCTGGAGTTCGAGCGGTTCAACGAACACGCCGAGAACGAGATGCTGGTCCCGGTGCTGAACGAGACCGAGACGATCTATCCCGCCGAAGGCACGTCCAATGTGCCTCCGGGACTGGGTTTCAAGGCGACGGTGGTGTGGTTCTACTACAAGGACATGCCCGCGATCCAGGCCTTCTACGAAGAGGTCATGGGCTTCGACCTGATCGTGGACCAGGGGTGGACCAAGATCTACCGCATCTCGCCATCGGGCTACATGGGCCTCGTGGACGAGCAACGCGGCATGCACAACTTCACGGAGAAGAAGGCCGTCACCATGTCCTTCTGGACGGACCGTATCGACGACTGGTACGCCTACGTCAGCGGCCACGGCGACTTTGAAATGCGCTCCGAGAAGGTCGAGGAAACGGACCGGTACCGCGCCTTCGTCGCCTACGATCCGGAAGGCTACTTCCTTGAATGGAACGTCTTCAAGGACGCGCCGGACAACGAGACGCTCCACAGAATGCTGCGGGGCGAAGAGTAGAAGGAAGAAACATGCCGACCATCAGGCCCTACGACCCGGAACGCGATCGAGACGCGATCATCCGGGTCTGGCGCGAAGTACATTGGATCACCAGCGACGTGCAGGCCAAGTGGGCGCCGCTGTTCATGGAGAAAACCCGGACCGACGTGGCGGAGGTGAACGGCGAAGCGGAGTGCCAGGCTTCATCGACCGACGGGACGTTCCGCTACCAGGACGAAGACCTGGCCATGTCCGCCATCGTGGGCGTGACGACCAGCCGCGTCGCCCGCAAGCAACGTCTCGCCCAGCGGGTTACGGCGCACCGCATTGCCGAAGACGCCGCCCGGGGGGCGGAGATCTGCATGCTGACCATGTTCGAGCAGGGATTCTACGACCTGATGGGATTCGGCACGGGTCCCTACGGACACAGGGTGCGGTTCGATCCCGCCGACCTCACGATCGACCGGCCCTTCCGGGTGCCCAGGCGCCTGACCGCCGACGACTGGGAAATGATCCATTCCGCCATGGTAAACCGCAGGTTGACCCACGGTGGCTGCAGGCTGTATCCGGCGGAGTTGCTGCAGGTCGAACTGAATCACTCGGAGAAATCCTTCGTGCTGGGCTACTGCGATGGTCCAGGCGGCGAGCTGACCCACTTCTTCTGGGCGAGCGACAATGAAGAGCACGGTCCCTGCTATGTCTACATGATGGCCTACCAGGATCATTCCCAGCTCATGGAACTGCTCGCGCTCATGAAATCTCTCGGAGACCAGATTCGGCTCTTCCAGATCGTCGAACCCCCCGACGTGCAAATCCAGGACCTGATCAGGCAGCCCTTTCGGGCCAGGATCGTATCCGAAAAAGGTCCCTTCAACACACTGATTCGGGGTGATGGGTACTGGCAGGCCCGGATCTGCGACCTGGAAGCCTGCATGGCCAAGACCCGCCTGCACGGCCCGTCGACGCGGTTCAATCTTTCCCTGAGCGATCCCATCGAGAAGTACCTGGACGCCGGCGCGTCCTGGCGAGGTCTTAGTGGGGAGTACGTGGTCACGCTGGGTCCCGAGTCCCAGGCTGAACCCGGCGCCGACCCCGCACTACCTACGCTGGCCGCCTCCGTCGGCGCCTTCACCCGTCTCTGGCTCGGCGTTCGTCCCGCCACCGGCCTGGCCGTCACCGACGACCTGTCCGGTCCCCCCGAACTGCTGTCCGCGCTGGATCGCACCCTGCGCCTGCCCGTGCCGGGGATGTGCGGGTGGGAGTTTTAGATTTCCGCGACTTTTCCTACTAATGCTATAACTGCATTTCCCGGCGGTTCTTCACGATTCGATGAACCCCTGCCGCGAACGTACTGCTCGGTCGAGCTAACTTTAAGAGGTTCGTGATGGTTCTCAAGATCAATTCAAAAAGCAAATCACCTTACCGACAAGTGTTCTGGATGCCCTCGGTGTGGATCCCGGTGACCAGATTGAAATCATCGAGGGACCTGATGGATTCATCCTCAGGCCCCGGAAAATTGACTATTCAAGTCTGGGGACATTGAAGGAGAAAACTCGACGCGGTCACGACACCTTCGATATCCAGGTCTTCCGCGAGCAGCCCTATAGCCCATCGCTAAAGGAATGATACCTCGGTGCTTGCCGAAATCAAGGAAGTGCAGGATCGTGCGGGTTTCTGCGTAGGCAGATTTTGGAGATCCATCGGTAAATGCGTTGAAAGTTGGAGTGGTGGAGATGGGGTTCCTCAAGCCACACTTGAAGAATACAAACATTAGTTGGTGTGTCCGTGATTGTGTCCTCATTACATTGCGGAACCAGACTGAATAGTATATCATACTCGATATACATTTGGATCTTACGATCCAGTGGAAGGAAGAGTTCCCAGGACCAACCCAATCTTGGATTTGTGGATCTTATACAAGCGTTGCGACGATCAGTGGAGCGAACAACGATGAAAAACGAGTTCACTGCGATTATCGAAAGGGACGAAGAAATATACATTGCTTTTTGTCCCGAAATACCGGAAGCGAATGGCCAAGGCGCGACCAAGGATGAAGCCTGCGAGAGCTTGGCAGAGGCCATTGCCCTTGTATTGGAAGATCGCCGGGAAGAGGGGCTTCGCGGAGCAGCCCCTGGAGCTATTCGAGAAAGAGTCACCATTTCGTGAAACGGAGGAGTTTAATCCGACATCTCCAAAGACACAACTGTCAACTCAAACGCGAAGGACGTTCGCATTCATTGTGGTGTAATTCGATAACGGGGGCTGTCGAAACAATTCCTCGTCATACCGAGATTTCTAACCGTCTGGCGCGTAAGATATGCCGAAATCTCTCAGTTCCTGATATACTGTAACCATGACTAATCGTCTTGTGATTTGATCAACAAAGTTGTTTGCAGAATTACCTGTTCTCCAGAAGTACCCCTCCCATCTGAAACAGCACTCCTCAAAGGCAATCTGAGTCAGCGTTACGACGTCAAGATGACGTTTATCTTCGAAGTACTCAGCGCATGAAGCACGGAAGCGCCTGGCTGACCGCCGGTGGATGAACGATGCGCTTGACCAGACTGCCTGATCCGTCGTCCTGCCACTGGATCTGTATGCCCTTCAGGTCGCGCTGGGCGCCGGCCTGGGCGTCGCCGATCGGATAGACACCGAACGGTCCCAGGACAGTCAGTTTGGAGGTCGCAAACAGAAAGTTGCGTATTGACGCCCGGTCGATTTCCCCGGTGGGCGTAGCGGCCCGGTTGATGCCCTCCGCGAGCAGCTCCACGGCGCCGAAACCTGCGGCGGCCTGGTAGTCCGGCATCCTGTGGTAGGCCGCTTCGTAGCGTCGTACGAACATCTCGTTCGTGGCGATGTACCCCTCCGTGCGGATCGTTGGATCCCAGGCCGCGTTGCTGATGACGCAGCGACCAACCGCGCCTACCTCGTTGATGAAGGTTTCCCCGCTCGCCAGGAGGAGGGACGTCAGGAGCGGTCTGTATTCCACGGCGTCCACGGCCCGCGCGAACGCGATCGCGTCGTCCGAGTATCCTCCGCCGATGAACAGATCGGCGCCCGCATCCCGCGCCATGGCCGCCAGTGCCTCGTGGTCCACGCTGCCCAACGCGTAGGCCTGCTCCATAACGATGTCGAGCCCACTGTTCCGCGCCGCGTCGCGTATGCCCTGGGCCACCGCAGTGGGAAAGGCCGTATCCTCCCACACCAAAGCCACCGTGCGGGCGCCGGACTGCGCGGCCAGTTCCACCGATCCCTCGAGATAAGTCGGGGCCGGATTCGTCACCTGCACGCTCCACTGCCGTCCCCGGTTCGCCCAGATCACGGGAGCCGCCGCCGCCGAGGAGACGAGCGGGATGCCGGCTGCTTCCGTCACGCCGATCACGGGTTCGGTGATCCCGCTGCTGTAGGGGCCCAGAAAGGCGGTGATCGAATCCGATGCGATCATCTCCTGATAGAGGCGAACGCTCGCATCCGCGTCGCTCCCATCGTCGCGTATCACCAGCTGCACCTTCCGCCCGCCGATGCCGCCCTTCTCGTTCAGCATTTCGACGGCGAGCCTATAGCCGCGGCTGACTTCCTCCCCGGGCGTGCTGAGGCGGCCGGTCTCCGCCACGGCCGCCCCAAGCGTGATGGGTTTCGGCGCCGGCGCCGGCGTTGACTCCGGCCCCATCGGATCTTCGTTGCCGCACGCGGCCAACGACATTGCCAGCGCCATTGCCAGCGCGCCAAGCCATCTTTGTCTCATGATAACACCTCATTGATCAGAATTGTCCCATCACAACTTCGGATCCGGATCCCCGGTATTCACGCCGCCTTCCTGTATCAGCAGGTAATTCATCGTCGATGCGGCCTGGCGAAACTTCATCGCCTCCTGGTAGGCCGGATCGTTGTACCATGCCTCGGCCTGCGCCTTGCTGGAAAATTCCAGAATTACCATCCTCCCGTCGTAATCATTGCCCTCGACGCAGGCGATCTCCTCGCCCCGCGTCAGGAACTTCCCCCCGTACTTCTTGACGATGGGAGGCGTCCGGTCGGTGTATTTACGGTAGATGTCAGGGTCGTGGATGGACATCATGGAGATGACATAAGCAGGCATTGAAGGTGCTCTCCTGTCTGGTTGGCGTGACCTGGTATGGACTCACTTCAGGGTAGTTCAGCAAGAGCCGACTTGGCTTCCCAAAACACACGCTGAGCCACAAAGGATGCTTTGGAGGCGGAAGCACCTGTGGCGTCATGGCGTCAATCGACCTCGTCCGGATGGTCCCCTTCCACAATCCGCTCCGCCCGGTGGGTCTTTCCATCCTGGAGAAAGAGGAAATGGTCCACGTTTCCCATCTCGTCCCGGACGAAGGTGATCCGGGCGTCCTCTACTTCCAGGTAGAAGTCCCCTGAAGATTCGAGGATCAGTTCGCTTCGGGGCTGGCCGGGGGGCTGGCCGTAGAGCTTTCCGTCGCTGTAGGTGATGTCCACGGTAAACTCGGGGGAGAACGTGTAGGTTCCGGTGCATGCCTCGTAGGCGTCCTCGCTCAGGCGTACGGTCTTCATTGGGGGCGGCGCCAGGGGATTCCGGGCGCTCAGCAGGTGGAAGCCGATGTCCTCGACGTTGGCCGAGCTGTTGGACAGGACCACGACGCCCTTTCGCCACGCCTTGAGGAAGGCGGCGAATGCGTAGAACCCGTTGGTCCGGCCGGTGAGCCAGTGGATTTCTCGGCCTTGTTCGTCCTGGCGCACCTTCCAGCCCAGCGCGGTCCGGACGCCCTCTTCGTCAGTCGGTTCCCTGGCCACGATGAGGCTGTCGAAGGACGCGTGGTAGCGGGTCGAATCGTCTTCGGTGAAGTCTTCCGGCAACGCGTAGATGATACCCATGTTGGCCGACACCAGGGTCATCATGTCGTGGAGATTGGACCGCAGCCCCGTGCCGCCCACGAGGGTCGTATCGGACCAGGCGTGCACGGGGCGGCGGGCTTCGTCGTGTCCGGTCGCCAGATACGTCCGCATGGACTGCGAAGGCGCGTTGGCCGTGTTGGCCAGCTTGATAGGATCGCCGAGCATCTCCCGGACCAGGTCGTCGTATGATTCGCCGGTAGCCCGTTCCAATACGTGTCCCAGGAGTCCCATTCCGAGATCTGAATAGGCATAGGGGGCGTCCGTCGAGTAGCGGTCTTCCGTCTCGAAGGGATCGTCTCCTACCGGATCCTGTCCTTCCGGATCATCTCTCTCCAAAACGTTGTAACCAAACTGGGCCCCAAGCCCGTCGCGCTGCGCGTCCGTGTACCCGGCGAGGTATTCGTACAGCAACTCCACCGAATATCCCTTCAACGGATCGTCCGGATCGTCCGAAACCAGGTTGTCCGGCACGCGGGGCAGTCCCGAGGTGTGGGTGGCGAGGTGCTCAATCAGGATGGGGCGTCCGGCGGGTGTCGCCGGCACGGTCACCGTATCCGGGAGATAGACGGACACCCGGTCGGTCAGGTTCAGGTCGCCCCGCTGGACCAGGAGGGACAGCATGGCCGTCGTATACAGGCTGCTCAACTGGCCGATCTCGAAGACCGTCATGGCGCTCGCGCGCCGTATCGTGCCGCGGTTAAACGTGCCGTGGGCGTAGACGTACCGGTTGATGCCTCGGATGATCCCGGCGACGATGCCCACCGTCTGGCCGTATTCATCGACGCGTTCGCGAAGCACGCGCTGTACGGGGTCCTCTTCCTCGACCTCTTCCGCACCGGAGCTTCCCGCGCTGCTGGGCGTATTGCTCCTCGCGCCCTGCGCATAGGCCGAGTCCTGCGCATAGGTCGTGCCCTGCGCATATGCCGAGCCCAGCGCGCGCGCCGGTGTGGACACGGCGAGCGTATAACAGATGCCGAAACAACACAACCACATGAGAAAACGGCCCGTGAATGACCGCATGAGTCTGATCCTCTCCGAGTGTGCTTAGTGCCGCGGTACCAGCACTTCGTTGGCGCTGTCCAGCCGGACGGGTTTCGCGTAGTGATACACGTTGACGCCCTCGGCGACCGGCGTGGGCACCCGGACGATGAACTCCACCCAGTCAGGTGTATTAAACGCGGCGAAGGCCAGTTCGATCCCTTCCATCATGTCTTCCGGGTCGCGGGTCAGGTCCGGCAGCAGTACCGGGCCCGTGTCCGGCTGGTAGATCCAGTCCCGCTCGTTGGCATTGATCGTCTTGACCGGGTATTCGAGCACCGCGGCGTACCGGTCGTTCCCGATGGTCGTCCGGGCGTTCAGGGGGACGTTGCCGAGGACGGCCTCGACGATGGTCCGCGGCGTCTCCAGAAGGCGGCCGTCCACGCGGGACAGGTCGATCCGGACGTCGTCGAAGGTCTCCGCGATGGCGACGATCTGCCGCTCGGGCTGCTCTCCCAGGGAGGGCGGGTAGAGCGTGGCGCCCCGGTTCGCCACCTCGTAGGTCTTGATGGCCATGAAGGTGTCCGACGAGAAGATCGGCTTGAAGTCCGCGCTGGGGATGTGCCAGATATCCCGCTCCACCCCGACCTGTTCGGTCTTGCAACTCACCCCCAGGACGTATTCTTCCCGGAACCCGCCGTCCTTCCCGGTCACGGTCAGGGTGGCCTCTATGGGAATGCGGGCGTTATTCAGGGAATAGGGCACCTTCTGGGTCACGGTCTTCGGCGGTTTCTTCTCGGAATCCACGCGAAAGGTAAAATAGGAACGCGCGAAATCGATGGTCTGCATGGGCATGGGCACTCCTGAAAGGTTCTGCAGCAACCGGCTATGGACTACTTGATCCAGATGCAGCCTACAAATGGTTTTTCAACATCTGATTATGGACTACTTGACGCGACTGATTATGGACTACTTGTGATTATGTACCTTCTGTTCCAGACGCAGATTAAAATGGGTCCTGGACACGGTTATTCATACCTTCTGGACACGGTTATTCATACCTCAATGCATGCACAGGGTCGGACAGCGTGGTCTTCAACGTATGATACATCACAGTCAGCAGAGCGATCATCGTGACGAAAGCCCCTACGAGACCGAAGATGCCAAGATTGACCACGGCGTGATACGCAAACTCCTGAATCCACGTCATCATCATCGTGTACGCAATTGGCCAGGCTATGGCGTTTGCGATGAGTGACAAAATGACCACCTCGCGGCATTGCAGGGTTAACAGACTCAGAAAAGTCGCTCCCAGTGCCTTTCGTATCCCCACTTCCCTGATGCGTTTTCTTGTCGTGTATGAAACAAGGCCGGTCAGGCCCAGGCAAGCGATAAGAACCGCTATCAGCGAAAAACTGCCGAGTATCGTAATCAGTCTGTTCTCTTCGTTATAGAACTGTGCGGTGTCTTCATCCAGGAAGTAGTAGGCAAATGCGAAGTCCGGATTGATGTCCCTCCATGTCTCCTCGATGAATGCCAGGGTTTCCTCGTAGTTCTCCGAACCGAGTTTAATGGACACATTCCAGAATTCATCTGATGCGAGCATGGCGAGCGGTTCGATTTCCGACCTTAAGCTATTGTAATGAAAGTCATTTACTACCCCGATTACCGTTCTGAAGGATTCAGCGGCCTCCCCGGACGCTGACATGCCGCGGGGCGCAATCCACCTTATCCTTTCTCCCACGGCTCCTTCAGCAGAATCCCAGCCGGCTTTCGCGGCCGCGCGCTCGTTGAGAATGATTGAACGCCTGTCTTCCGCCGCCAGGGTACTCGAGAAAAAACGTCCTGCTTTCATGGTCATGCCAAGCGTACGGAGGTAGTCGGCGTCGACCCAAAAGGTCCTTACCTGGATTTGCCCTCCGTCGTCTGCGGTTATCGGCCGTATGGTCGTTTGTAGCGGCGGTCTTCCCGGGGGCATGTCGGACCCGGAAACACTGAGTACGCTATGGTGTTCAAGCAGTCTTTCTTTCAGGGCCGAGAATGTATTTACGACAGGAGTGAATGTGAGCGGAATGACGACTATCCGTTGGTTGTCATAGCCCAGGTCCTTGTCCCGGATGTAATCTATTTGCTGATACACGATGCAGGTAGCGATTATCAGAACAGTCGATATGGTGAATTGAAACACGACCAGCGTTTGACGCAGCGACGCCTTTTTTATCCCTCTGCTAATCCCGCTTTTAAGTACGTCAATCGGTTTGTAAGATGAAAGCAGGAGGGCGGGGTAAATGCCGGAGACAAGTCCAACCATCAGCGAAGTGCCGAGTAACGCCGGTATCAACTCGGAGATATCATAACTGATCTGGTCTGCTGACGCTGTCATCATACTGCTGAACACGGGAAGCAGGAACTCGATCATTCCCCAAGCGATAGGCAAGGCGATGATGGCGATAAACACAGACTCTCCGATATGCTGTGCCATCAGTTGGGCTCGTTGCGCTCCCAGCGTTTTACGCAGTCCTATTTCACCTGCACGGCCGCTCGAGTACGCGGTAGCGAGATTGATGAAGTTCACACAGGCAATCATCAGTATCAGTACCGCTACGGCGCCGTAGAGGAAAACAGTTGAAATACTGCCGTTTGGTTCCAACTCACCCATGCGACTAGAGTAAAGATGAATGGATGTCAGGGGTTGCAGAGTGAGGTCAAAAGTAATTTGCTCACTTTCAAACCGGGGATTCACGTGCCTGGAAACAAACTCGGGAAACTTGGTGGTCAATTCACCGGGGATGGAAGCCGGTGTGAGCAACAAGTAAACATGGCTGCGGTTCCAAAGATCCCAGGTGTACCGCTCATCCGGCCTAAAACTGACCGATGATTCACGTTGATGTGCGAGAAAATCATAATTCATGTGCGAGTTTGGTGGCAGGTCTCGCATTACCCCCACGATACGATAGTCCCAGGTATCTTCGGCGCGAATCGTTTTACCTATGGGATCGGCATCCTTGAAGTACTTCAGCGCCATGGATTCGGACAAAACGACCGTAAAGGCGTCTTTCAGCGCGGTTTCGGGGTTTCCTTGAACGAATTCGACCGAAAAAACATCGAAAAACGTGGAGTCCGTGTGATAGAACCCCTTTTCATAGAATCGATTTTCGCCGTGGGCTATCATGTAGGAAGAACCCGGTTTCAGAACGGTCACCGACGCTTGAATTTCCGGGAACTCCTCTTTCAGGACGCTGACCAGGGGGGTCAAGGCAGCAGCGGTTTCCGTGGTGCTGTTCGGACTGTGTATGTCCATCGCCACGCGGTATATTCTGTCTGAATTCACATTGAACCGATCGAAACTCAGTTCGAACCGCATGTAGAGCATAATCATCACGAAACATGTTACGCCAATTGTAAGACCCACTACATTGATGGATACATAAGCCTTATTGTTCCACAGGTGGCGAACAGTAGTCCTTAAAATGTTACTGATCAGCGACGCAGGAAGAAACCCGGTAGCGGCCATGGCGGATCTCCAGCAGCTTAAAACGGGATTTCGTACAGGAAGCAGAAGCCACCCCAACCTTATGCGGACAATATAGTGTTCCCCTCGACTTTTCGGTACGACATTACAGGCGTAACGCGGCAACCAGGAGCACCATGTCAAGCGAACTGACCAGGACCTACCGCCCGTTCTCGGACTCCCGCCCCTACACCCGCTGGTGGTGGTTCTACGATGACATCAGGGCGGTGGACATCCGGACGCAGTTGCGATGGGTGCGGGACCAGGGATTCGGTGGCGTGGAGATCGCCTTCATGTATCCGCAGCCAGGGTCCGGTGAAGGGCCCCACTGGCTGAGCGAGGCGTGGACCGACTTGGTCGCCTTCGCCAAGGAAGAGGCGGACCGGCTCGGGATCGGATGCGACTTCACCTTCAGCACGTCCTGGCCCTTCGGTGGGTCGATCGTTCCCGAGGAGGACGCGGGACAGGTATTCGGCGGGCCGGCGACCCAGCGCCTGGAAAAGTCGTGGGAACTGTCCTATTTCGGCCGCGGCCGGATCCTGAACCACCTGGACACGGGCGCGTTCAGCCGTTACGCCGAGCAGGTAGGTGGCGCACTGAAACCCGCCCTGCGCGGTACGACCTCGGGAATGTTCTCCGATTCGTGGGAGGTTTTCCCGGAGGGCCTCTGGAGCGCCCACCTGGACCCCGTCTTCAGGGATCGTTTCGGGTACGACCTGGAACCGTTCAAGGCATGTATCGACCAGCATCCCGACGTGCGGTACGATTACCGGAAGATCCTGTCGGATGCGGCGATCGAGGGCTTCTTCAGGCCCTATGCCGAGGTTTGCCACCGCCTCGGCGCCGTGAGCCGCGTGCAGTGTCACGGGGCGCCGACGGACCTGCTGGCCGCTTTCGCGCTCGTGGACGTCCCGGAATCGGAGGCCCTGCTGTTCGAGACGTTCTTCTCGGCCATACCGGGTTCGGCCGCGGCCCTGGGCTCTCGGCCCGTGGTGACCTGCGAGACGTTCACCTGTATCTACGGCTACGCGCCATGGCCCGCGCCGTCACCCCATCACGGCGAGGAGAAGGTGGAGGACATGAAGCTCATGGCGGACGCGGTGTTCGCCAACGGCGTCAACCACATCGTCTGGCACGGCATGCCCTACAACGCGCCGGGCGGGAACAACACCTTCTACGCGACCACGCACGTCGGTCCGGGCAGCGGATTCGCCGGCCGGCTTCCGGCCTTCAACGCCTACATGGCCGAGGCCTCCGATTTCGTCAAGCAGGGCAGAACGTATACGGACGTGGCCGTGTACCTCCCACTGGAAGACCACTGGATGTGCCATACGCTGCCCGAGGAACGGCGCGGACCGGCCGCGAACTATTACTGGGAACTGCAAACCGTCGAACGGCCCGGTGCCTTGCTTGGGTACCATCCCCTCTGGATATCGACGCCTTTTCTGGAGGAAGCGGAGGTGGAGGACGGCCGCGTTCGATATGGAGAGGCAGTCTTTTCCGTATTGTATGTGGACGTGGAATGGCTGGACGGCGAAGCCCTGTCGGCCCTGCAGCGGCTGGCAAGGGAAGGTGCGCATATCGTCATTCCGCGCAGGCCTGCCGCGCCCGGCCACCGTCCGCCTGCGGATTACGAGGATCGCCTGAAACAACTGATGAGCCAACCAGCGGTTACCACTGATCCGGGTGAGGCGCTGCGGCATCCTCCCCTCGTGAGCGGCCTGGACACGCCGGAATTCTGGTGCAGGGAGGTCGACGGCGACTACCACCTATACTTCGCCCATCCCGATACGAAGCGCATCCGGTACCCCATGGCCTACGAGGGCTGGCGTTCCACGGGCCTGGTCGAGCGGGAAGTAGTCCTGCATGTCAACAGCCGGGAGCGGACGGTGCGCCTGGCCTTCGAGCCCGAAGATGCCATGCTGGTCAGGGTATCGGCCACGGGCGCGGTGGACGTGGAACCGGGGCGTGTTGATGAGTGAAGCAGCGCATGGATTCATTGCCACATAGGCGCATTGAGGCGTCGCATCAGCACATTGCCGCAAAGATGCATTGGAGCGCCGCGTAAACTCATTGTCGAACAGGCGCAATGAAGCGGCGCATAGATTTACTGCCGCAAAAGCGTATCGAAAACCAACCACGGAGACTTAACACCCATGCACGACCCACGATATGGTGACCTGGCGAAGGTGCTTACCGGACACTCGACGAAGATCCAGCCGGGAGACCGGGTACTCATCGAGGCCTTCGACGTGCCCGATGAAATGGTTATCTCGCTCATCCGGACGATCCGGGAAGCGGGCGGCGTTCCGCTGGTCTCCATCAAGCACCAGCGCGTCATGCGGGAACTGGTCCATGCCGGGGACGAGGCCGCGATGGAAGCCGCCGGCGCCTTTGAATCCCATCGCATGGAGCGGGTGCAGGCCTACATGGCCCTGCGCGGCAGCCGGAACGTGATGGAGATGTCGGACGTGCCTGGCGAAGCCATGCGGCTCTACGAGCAACGCTGGCTCAAGCCCGTGCACTTCGATATCCGCGTGCCAAAGACCCGGTGGGTGGTGCTGCGCTGGCCGACCCCGTCCATGGCGCAGCAGGCCGGCACGAGCACCGAGGCCTTCGAGGACTTCTTCTTTGACGTGTGCACCCTGGATTATGGGAAGATGGAAAGGGCCCTCGCGCCGCTGAAGGAGCACATGGACCGCACCGACCGTGTCCGGCTCACAGGTCCGGGTACCGACTTGAGCTTCAGTATAAGGGACATCCCCACCGTCGGATGCTCGGGCGACCGTAACATTCCCGACGGCGAGTGCTTTACCGCGCCGGTGCGCGATTCGGTCAATGGCGTCATTACGTTCAACACGCCGACGCTGTATCACGGCGTGACGTTTACGGACGTGCAGTTGAGATTCGAAGACGGCAAGATAGCGGAGGCGAGCGGCAACCGGACGGAGAAGCTCAACGAGATCTTCGACACCGATGAGGGGGCGCGCTACATCGGCGAATTCGCCATCGGCTTCAATCCCCACATCACCGCGCCCATGCTGGACATTCTCTTCGACGAGAAGATCGCGGGTTCCTTCCACTTCACGCCCGGACAGGCCTACGAGGAAGCGGACAACGGCAATCGATCCGCCGTGCACTGGGACATGGTCATGATCCAGACGCCGGAATACGGCGGCGGGACCATCGAGTTCGATGGGGAAGTAATCAGGAAAGACGGGATATTCGTCGTTCCGGAACTCGAGGGCCTGAATCCGGAACGATTGAGGTGAAACAGGCGCGCTACGACGACGCGGAGAAGATCGAAGAAAGTCCTACTGTTCCAACAGCATGAAGCTGGTCGTCCTGGTTGCGCGCTGCCC
Organism: uncultured Gemmatimonadota bacterium; assembly: GCA_951812955.1. Classification (GTDB taxonomy): domain Bacteria; phylum JAAXHH01; class JAAXHH01; order JAAXHH01; family JAAXHH01; genus JAAXHH01. Next base: position 2,299,078 of record OX638340.1, read on the forward strand.
GGAATGCCGGTCCTCAAGCGTCACCGCGAGCACATACACACCGGCCGTCAGGTCCGTGGTATCGATCGCCGTGTACTCGGCTTCCTCGGACGTATCGCCCTCGCCCTCATACGACAGAACGACGGTCTGCAGGTCGCCGGACCGATCAACCGGACGGCCGCCCGTATCCGGCATGCCCTCGGGTTTGATCTCGTAGTAGGTCTGGTAGGAGGTCCGTCCCGCTTCGTCTCTGTCCAGGTTATAGATCTCGTAATACACGTACACCAACTGGCCCCGCCCATATGCGCGCAACGGATGCGGCACGATGTTCAGCCCTTTCCTGACGAACGATCCGGTCTGGTCGGTCGGCGTTATACCGGTAGACATCTTGAGGCCGCTGATCATCAGATCGCGTCCCTGGTAATCGGGGATGGAAACCGGTTTCCTGTAGACGCCGATGCGCTGGGAGGTTTCATCCTGCATCTCCACGGCCGCCGTGAACTGTCCCGAAGGCACCAGGACATCGACGGCCAGCGTGTAGGCCGATACCCGGGCCTGTTCGGAGCTTATCATCCGCTTCGGCCGTTCGATGGGACCGAAGCGGAACTTCTGATTAAGCACCGGCTTGTTTACCGTATCGCGCAGCGTGGCCTGGTTTCTCAGGAAAGTTTCGTTTCCAAGGCCGTCGGTGACGTCTCCGAACTGCCAGACTGGAAGGCTGTAGACCAGTTCCATTACCGTTTTCTTGCCGTTCCCCCGGAAAGTGGTGATGTCGAAGGCATAGTCCAGGCCGTCGCCTCCGAAATCGTGCTCGTAGTCTTCCGGGCTACGCTCGATCAGCTGTTCGGCGATCCGCTGGGGATGATGCATTTCCTCCTTCTGAATTTCGTTGAATGCAGCGTTGTTATCGGGTTCCGTGGAGATCATCAGCGTGCGCAGGGGGTAGTCGAACCGGCCCCCTCCCATCTGGTCGACGAAGAACAATTCCATGTCGTGCGCCGCGTATACCCAGCTCTCCGACCTGTAAGACGGCCCCATCGCCCGTCTTTGAACGATCCTGGTTTCGTAGTTGACCTCGGATTGATCATTTAATGAAGACTCTTCTGTGGCTACGTTGTCCGCGGTGAGGTTGTTCACGGTCAGAAGTGATGCAGCGCCGAAGCCCGCGCGATTCTTCGTGTCCTGTTCCAGCTGGACGGACACCTGTCCCCGGTCCACTTTCAAGCGGTAACCGAACTGCCAGTTCTTTTCGCGAATGGCGTCCACGGCCGGATTGCCGGTGGGCATGTAGATATCTCTTGGGTCCTCGTATGAGCGGAAGAGAAACCGTCGGCGGTCGTCGGGCTCGCCATAGCGGACGTATATCTCCCCACGACGGTCGTAGGGGAACCGAGCCGAGGAAAAGTGTATACGTGCATACATCACCCGCTTGTAATGTTCGACCAGGCGTTCGTTCTCGACCGTGGCTGGATTCGGGTCCCGGGCATTCCAGAAGTCCTGCCACAACCTGTCGCGGGCCGGTCCTTTCGCGGCCTCCCAGGCCGCCAGCTCGTCGGGAGAAGCCACGTGGGCCAGGTCCCAGTAAATCTCCTGTTCCTCGGACTCAAGCCCCTTGATGTAGGTCTCCAGCGACCGCTGCAGCAGGTCGTACTGTTTCTTCGAACTCATGGACAGCGCTTCGAACTGCGTCAGCATGGTCCGGATCAGGTCGGGCGTGATACCCTCCATCTCCTCCGCCATCTTCCGGAGCTGTTCTGCGCCCCGCTCGTAATATTCGAACCGGTGACAGATGCCGGCGAATTTCCGAAGCGTCTCGGGATGGTCCGGATTGACCTGGTACTGTCTCAGGTAATTAGTCAGCGCCTTGATGTAGTCGTCGTAACGGTCCCTGACGCGCTTCCCGTGGTCCGCCAGCTTCAGTTCCTCGTAACAACGGCCGAGTTGATAGAATGCGTCCGGATGCTCGGGATCCAATTCTACAGTCCGCTCAAAGTACGCCCGGCCATCCTGATGACTGCCGATCAGCCAGGCGGTATCGACCTGGTCCATGTACGTCAGGCCCATGATGTACTGGATCTGGGCGTTTTCGGGATCCAGTCTCATGGCGGTGCGCAACGCCTTCCGGGCATCGAGGCGCCGGTGCGGCATGCGATTGTATACGAGCCCCAGGCCCATATGGCCAGGTGCCCATTTCCTGTCTCTCCTGACCGCGTGCTTGAAGGCCTTGAGCGCTTCTGCGTCCCTGTTCAGTGCGAACAGGGCCATGCCGAGCCAGTAGTGGCCGGAAGCACTGTTCTTATTATCCAGTACCGCCTGCTGCAACGGAGGCAGCGCTTCACGGTACATGCCCAGTTCGTAGTAGCGTTTGCCTTCTTCAAGCGATGACTGGCTTGCCAGCCCTGCATCCGGCGGCAAGGCGGACTGGGCCTGCGAGCGACCGAATGGGACCCACACGGTCAGAATCAGTGCGGCGGTTGAAATGAAACGGAGTGTAGTCATGATCTCTATGTGATAAACCGGGTACGGTATGGCCTGCAAGGTACGGTGTAGCCCGCATGGTACGATATGGCCTGCGAACAAACTGAACCGTCGATCAAAGCGGCTGTTTCCCCACACGTTCGGCGACGCGGGGAAGACCGAAGAAAGTCCTACCGTTCCATGACCAGGAAGTTGGCTGATTTGGAAACGGTACTTCCCGCGTGCAGGTCGGTAAGCCTGACAGTAAGTATATACTCACCCGCCGGCAGACCCGAAGTATCCAATGAAGTATACTCACGGTCCTCGGCTGAAGACCCTTCTCCCGCGAAGGCCATCATTACCGTCTGCATGTCTCTTTGCCTGCGGGCCGACCAGCCACGCCTTTCAGTAACCTCCAGGGGGCTGATCTCGTAGTGGAATTCGTACGCTGTTCTCTTCTCCCTGTCCAGGCTGAGGTTGTATATCTCGCAGTAAACGTAAACGGGGTTTCCCCGAAGGTAGAGCCGTCCCGGATTGGGCGTGATGTTCAATCCCTTGCGCACAAAGGGGCCCTGTACGCCTGTCGGAGCGATGATGGTGGCCAACTTGAGATCGCTGATGAGTAATTCTTCGCCGCTGTAATCAGACAGGGTGACTGGCTTGCGATACACTCCGATCCGGCTCGTCGTCTCGTCCTGCACCTGGACCGCCAGCGTGAAGCGTCCCGCCGGCGCCACGACGCTAGCGGGCAACGAATACACCGGGACATTCACTTGGCTTTCGGCCATCGGCCCCTTCGGCCGGTCGAAGGGGCCGAAACCGAACTCGTGGGTGAACTGCGGGCTCATGGTCGAATCACGCAGGGTGACCAGGTGCGCGAGCCGGGTCCTGATCCCTCTGCCGTCCGACACCTCACCGAACTGCCATATGGGTATGCTGTAGGACAGATCCAGTTCCGTTGCACCGTTGTCCGCCCTGAAACTTACGGCGTCGAAGGCGTACTCGAGCGGCTCTCCGCCGTAGTCGTGCAGGTATTCCTCCGGGGCTTTGGCGATCAGTTCTTTGGCGAGCCGCCGGGGACTGAACCTTTCCTGCCGGGCCATCGCCTGCGGGTTGGTAAGCAGGTTGCCCTGGGGGTAATCGAATCGGCCCCCGCCGAACTGGTCGACGAAGAACAGTTCCAGGCCATGCCGGACGTATACCCAGCTCTCGGTAGTGTATCCCGCACCCATTTCCTTTCTCTCCCTCTGCAGGTCAAAGACCGCGGATGATGCAACGATTCCGTCGGCCAGCGTTCCGCCAAGGGAGTCCAGTTCTGCTACAGTTACCCCCTCGGGCGGGACGATCGTCAAATTGCCCCGGTCGACACGCAATTGATAGCCAAACCGGTTATTCTGCTCTCGGATCGCGTCCACTGCCGCGTCATCGGAAATCGTAGCACTTTGATAGGCAATCCGATCTGCGTTATAGACGTTGCCGCGGCGGTCTTCCGGTTCACCGTAACGGACGTACATCTCGCCGCGGCGGTCATAGGGGTGCTGTCCCTGTGAAAAATGGTACCGGGCATACATTACGCGACGGTAATGCGCTACGAGGCGTTCGTTGGTCACGGTGGCGGGATTCGAATCCCTGGCATTCCAGAAGGCATGCCAGCGCGCATCGCGTTCGAGTCCGCCGGCTTCCTTCCAGGACGCCAGCTCGTCAGGAGTAGCCACGTGCGCCAGATCCCGGTAAACGCGCTGTTCGTCAGGGCCAAGAAGGGAAATGTACGTTTCAAAAATCCCATGCAGCACATCCGGCCGTGATTTCGAGTCTTCGGAAAGCGTGCTGAATTGCGTAAGCAGGGTCTGGACGATAGCTGAACCCGAATCTTCAAGTTCTGCTCCGGCATGTTCCAGTAACTCAACGGCCAGACCATACCTTTCGGAAAGAAGGGCCAGATAGACGAAACGGCCGAGTGCGTCGTAATGGCCGGGATTTACCTTGAACTGCGAGATATATGCCGCCATCGCCTTGTCGAATTCGGGCGACTCGGGCCGTTCAAAACAACGGCCGATCTGAAAATACGCATCGGGATGGGAAGGATCCAATACCGCCGCTTTGAGGAAATAGTTCCGGCCGTCCCGGCCGCCACCCAGAATCCGGTCGGTCTTTCGCGGATTCATATGGGCGATTCCGATATGGTACTGGATTTCCGGGTCGTCAGGCGCCAGCCTGGCCGCCATACGCAAGGCGTGACGCGCGTCCAGTCTTCGGTATTTCAACTGAATGTAGGACTTGCCCAGCCCCACGTAGCCTAACGCCAACTTCTCGTCCAGTTCGACTGAACGCTTGAACGAACTTACCGCCTTCCGGTATTGCTCCAACCCGTATTGAGCCATGCCGAGCCAGTAGTGGGCGGGCGCCGAACCCCCATCAGCCTCGACGGCCTGATTAAAGTACGGCAATGCTTCCGCGAACTTTTCCTGGTCGAATAGCGTCCGGCCCGCTTCCAGGGGAGTCCGCTGGCCGGTTTCAGCGACTGTATCCGTTGCGGAGGATTGGGCCTGTAGGCGACCCTGCATGAGTAAAACGAGCAGCACCGCTACCAGAAGAACAGGGTATCTGGTCATGCCAAACCAACTTGTAGGGGGAAATGACGAAAAGAGATGGAACCTGCTTTAACAGATCCAGGTAATGCCTGCAACCTACCCTTATTCGCGGCCACAGTCAAACAAAAGCGGCCTAATCTCGCCGCAGGGTGTCCGCCGGGTTGAGCATGGCGCTTCGGAAGGTATGCACGCTCACGGTGAGCAGGGCGGTGGCCAGGACAACCAGTCCCGCCGCGACGAAAGGCGCAGCACCGATCTCCGTCCGGTAGGCGAAGTCCGCCAGCCACTCGTTCATGAGCCACCAGGCGGCCGGCCAGGCGAGGACGTTGCCGATCACCACGAGGACGACGAACTGCCTCGACAGCAGGCCGACTATATCTGAGACCGCGGCGCCCATCACCTTGCGGATGCCGACTTCCCGCGTGCGGCGCGCGATGTCCAGCGACACGAGTCCATATACACCCAGGCAGGCGATCAGCAGGGCGAATACCGCGGAATAGGTGAAAATGCGCGCAAGGTTGGCTTCACCCTCGTAGAATCGGGCGATGTCGTCATCAAGGAAGGAATACTCGAAAAGCGATTCCGGGGCGATCTCCATCCATGCCGCTCTCAACAGATCCAACGTGGCAGGCAGGTCCCGCCCGCTGACGCGTACCAGGAGGAAATTAACACCACCCTGGGTTTCCTCCCCGAAGGAAGCGGGATTCATCGTCAGGATTACCGGCTCTATTTCTTGATGCATCGACTGGTAGTGGTAGTCCTCCAACACGCCGATGACCGTATATCCGTGGGGCAGGGTCCGTCCGAGGGGGTCGTCCCATTCCATCACCCTGGCCGCGGCTTGGTTGATTATACATGACCCGGATTCGTCGTTGCCGAACTCCCGGGAAAAATCTCGTCCTGAGACCAGGTTCAGCTCTAGCGCCTTCACGTAATCGTAATCCACCGTGAACATATATGCTTCAAGCTTGTTCCCGTCCTTATCTGTATAGGCGGACTGACCCAGGCCCCGACCGAAGGTGTTGGAAGCTCCCGTCACCAGGATTACGTTCTCATACGAGTTTATCCTGGATTTATAGACGTCCGCGGAGTTGGAATTGGGCCCCATGTGGATGACGATGACGTTTTCCTTGTTGTATCCCAGATCTGTGTTCATGACGAAGTCCAACTGTCGGGTCATGACGAGTATGGAAACAACGAGTAAGGCAGACAGGCCGAACTGGACGACCATCAGGCCGCGGATAACCAGGTTTGGGCTCCCGATCCGAACCTGATGTCTGAATACGGCAACGGGATTGAAACGGGAGAGGATCAGGGCGGGATAGCTCCCGGACGCCAGGGCAACCAGGCCAGTCAACACTAGTAGCGCGGCGATCGTAGAGCCGTTGGAGAGATAATCTAGGACGTATGAGCTTCCCGCCAGCGTGTTGAATACAGGAAGAAACAGGTGGGCCAGGATAACGCCTAAGATGAGGGCGAAGCAACTCAACACCGCGGTCTCACCCAGGAACTGTTTCATGATCTGGGTTTTCTGCGCACCGAACACCTTCCGCAGTCCAACCTCCCTGGCGCGCGAAGACGATCGGCAGAAGGCCAGGTTCATGAAATTCACGCAGGCGATGAAAAGAACGAAAAGCGCCGTGCAAATCAGTATGTAAGACCTGTTGGGATCGCTCGTGGTACCCTGGCCAAACCTCACACCCTGAGCAAGATACATGTCCGTTAAAGGCTGCAATTCCAGGTATGGCGATCCCATCTGTGAAAAATGAGTCTCGACAAAACCCGGCAACTGGTTTTCAAGCATGTCTGCCATTTCCGGATCCGACAGCTCGACGTAGGTTGAGGAGACACTGTAGTTCCAATTGCCGATCGCCTGATTCGTCCAGTTGTCGATAGCAAACATTTTGTCGAAGGGGATCAGGAAATCGAACCGTATGCTGGAATTAACCGGAGTGTTCTCTGCTACCCCGGCCACCAAAAACGGTTCACCTCGTATCGTGAGTTGCCTGCCCAGGGGGCTTCCCGTCCCAAAATACTTCTCGGCGGCGGACTGGCTGATCACCACCGAGTTCAGTTCGTTCAGGACCGTCCCGGGATCACCTTCGATCAATGGGAAGGAGAACACGCTGAATATCGATGGATCGCTATACAGAACGTGTTCTTCCCGGAACACATCATTACCAACACGGACTTCCGCCCCTCCGGTGGTTCGTATTCGCACGGTCTGTTCGACGCCGGGATACTGTTCCTTAAAGGCAGCGGCAAGTGGAAGAGGGGTAATCCCACTGGTATATAAGTTATCCTCGAAACCTGATCCACCGACGTTGACCCGGTAGATCCGGTCCGCCTTCTCGTGAAAGGCGTCGTAGGTCCACTCCTGGCGCACGAAGAGAAATACGAGGAGGCTGCAGGCGATGCCGGTGGACAGGCCCAGCGTGTTGATGAAGAAGTAGCCCTTGTTGCCGAACAGGTGCCGAAACGCGATGACAAGGTGGTTTTTCAGCATGATCGTTTTGCCTCCTGTCGCTTACGAGCTGTAAGCCGGAAAACGTTCCTGAGGAAACACGATCTTGGAATGGCAAAGGGGATCTACGGTTTCGACCCGTCGATCCCCTGAAAAGTTGCATGTTGGTAACTATTGCGATGCCGGAACTTACGTAGTGCATTCCCGACTGTCAGTCAACGACAAACGTGTTTTCACTACGGCGAAAACTCCTATCATCGCCAAACGAAACATCATAAACCAGTCTATACTCACCGGCGACTTCCGGATCGTATGGGCAAGCGTCGAATTCCACCCGTGTGGCCTCGATGTCTTCCCATGTACTGCCCATATCGTCGCTTCGCTGCCATACGGAGTAATGGACCGTCATGGGGATACCTAACGGCTGAGTTGGGTAGTTGTTTAGTTCAGCACGAAAGAGTGAACTTGCACAGTATTCTATAGTTATAGGAGTATATCCTGGTCCCGTGAATATCAACTTACCGGGCTCGACCTTCCAACCTTCCCACGGGACATAGACTATCTCGTCGACTGGCTCGTCGACGCCTTCGCCGCCATCCCCGCCATCCCCGCCTTCACCACCTTCCCCTTCAGTCGGAACCATGACCGTGATACTCACCATGGCCGACACGTCGCCGGACGCGGCCGTGACTACGGCCATGCCGTTGCCCACCGCTTCTACCAATCCATCCTCGTCCACGGTGATCACGTTTTCGTCACCGCTCGTCCACGTGACGGCCGGTTCGGCAATGGCATTGTCGTTCCCGTCGCTGACGGAAACCATGAGTTGCAGGGTCTGTTCGATCTCGGTCAGCGTGGTGGCATCGGGTGCGACCTCGATGCTGATGCCGGCCGGAACCTGGGCGACGGTGATCGACGCAGTCCCCATAGCGTCTCCGGCCTGTGCCGTGATCTCCGCCATGCCGTTGTCCACCGCGGTCACAAGCCCGTTCTCGTCCACGGTGGCCACGGCGTCATCGGCGCTTGACCAGGTCACCATCACGTCCTCCATCGCGTTTTCGTGCTGGTCCAGCACGACGGCCGCGAGTTCCACGGTGTCGCCGATCGCTTCCAGCGTGTGCGCAGCGGGCTCGATCGTCAGGCTCGTCGGCACGGATACGGATACCGTGATGGACGCACTGGCGGACAGGCTGCCGGATGTGGCCGTGATCTCAGCCATCCCGTTACTCACCGCCGTTACAAGGCCCGCCCCGCTCACGGTCGCCACGGCGTCGTCGCCGCTCGACCAGGTGATGGACTGGCCGGACATGATGTTGTTCCGCTGATCCCGCACCGTAGCCGACAACTGTACCGTTTCCCCGATCGCCTTCAGCGTATGGGACGTCGGTGCGACCGTGATCCGGGTCGGCACCGGCTCGGCCACCGTGATGTTCGCAGTGCCCGTCGCGTTGCCGGACTGCGCCCTTATTTGCGCGGCGCCGTTGGCCACGGCCGTCACCAGGCCATTTCCGCTGACAGTCGCCACCGCGGTATTGCTGCTCGACCAAGTCACCGCCTGGCCGGTCATCGGATTGTTGTTCTGGTCCCTCACCATGGCCATCAGTTGCACGGTCGCGCCAATCGTCGCCAGCGTGTGCGAAGACGGCGTGACAGAAATGCTCGTCGCAACGGGCGCAGGCGGTGGAGCAGGCGGGGTCGGTGTGGACGGCTCGGGACTCGTCGGGCTGCTGTCCCCGCCACCGCATCCCGCCAGAAAAACCAGGTACAAGGATGCCGTGATCTTGGCGAACACGCGACTGTATGGACCAAACACTGCTGTCTCCTTTCGGCTAATTACTGAAAAGCGGTTCGTTGTAATCTACCGTTCTTGATCTCGATGAACAGATTATCTGACTTCATGCACGCAGGCCCTTCATACTCTCCCGGGCCGCTTCGAGGGTCCGGTCGATGTCTTCTTCGGTATGGGCCAGGGACACAAACCCCGTTTCAAGGCGCGAAGGCGCCAGGTAGACGCCCCGGTCCAGCATATTCCAGAAGTATCGCCCGTACGTATCCGCGTCTGACGTGGAAGCTGCATCGAAATTGTTGACGGTCTGATCTGTGAAGAAGGTACACATCATGGAGCCCACACGGGTCAGGCAGGCCGGGACGCCGGCCGCTTCCGCCGCGGCGCGAAGGCCGTCGCCGAGGCGGGCGGCCAGGGATTCCAGCCGGTCGTAGACCCCGGGTTCCTGAAGCTGCCGCACCGTTTCATATCCAGCGGTCATGGCAAGCGGATTGCCGGACAGCGTGCCGGCCTGGTAAACCTCACCGGCGGGCGCCACGGTTTCCATGAACTTTTCCTGGTCGAATAGCGCACGTCCCGCTTCCAGGGGAGTCCGCTGGCCGGTTTCAGCGACTGTATCATCTGCGGTGGATTGGGCCTGGAGGCGACCCTGCATGAGAAAAACGAGCAGGACCGCTACCAGAAGTACAGGGTATCTGGTCATGGCAAACCAACTCGTAGGGGGAAATGACGGAAAGAAATGGAACCTGCTTTAACATATGCAGGTAATGCCTGCAACCTACCCTTATTCGCGGCCTCAGTCAAACAAATGCGGCCTACTCGCTCCGCAGGGTGTCCGCCGGGTTGAGCATAGCGCTTCGGAAAGTATGCACGCTCACGGTGAGCAGGGCGGTGGCCAGGACAACTAGTCCCGCCGCGACGAAAGGCGCAGCACCGATCTCCGTCCGGTAGGCGAAGTCCGCCAGCCACTCGTTCATGAGCCACCAGGCGGCCGGCCAGGCCAGGACGTTGCCGATCACCACGAGGACGACGAACTGCCTCGACAGCAGGCCGACTATATCTGAGACCGCGGCGCCCATCACCTTGCGGATGCCGACTTCCCGCGTGCGGCGCGCGATGTCCAGCGACACGAGTCCATATACGCCGAGGCAGGCGATCAGCAGGGCGAATACCGCGGAATAGGTGAAAATCAGCGCCAGGTTGTTCTCATCCTGGTAGAACCGTTCTATATCGTCTTCCATGAAGAAATACTCGTAGGGCGTCTCAGGCGCTGTCCCCTTCCACGCGTCCTCGAGCAGGGAAAGCGTGGTTGGCAGATCCCTGCCGCTGACCCGGACCAGGAGGAAGCCGTAACTGACCGAAGTGTTACCCATGGATGTGGGATTGAGGGAGAGTATAATCGGATCGATCTCCTGGTGCAGCGACTGGAAATGGAAGTCCTTGACTACGCCGATTACCGTATACCCATGGGGCAGTTTGCGCCCGATCGGATCTTCCCATTCCAGCTTCTTTGCCGCGGCCTCGTTGATGATGCACGATTGGAACTCGTCGTTTACGAATTCGCTGGAAAAATCACGGCCACGGACGAGGTTCAGTTCAAGCGTCTCCAGGTAATCGCGGTCCACGGTCGCCATGAACGCTTCCAGCTTGTTTCCGTCCGGTCGGTGTAGGCAACCTGGGGCAAGAAATGCCCCTGACCAAAGGTGCTGGAAGTGCCGGAAACCAGGAGTATGTCTTCGTACGGTATCACTTTGCTGCGAAAGATCTCCAGGTCGTTTGAATTGAAGGGGGCCTGGATGACTACCACGTTGTGCGGGTTGAACCCCAAATCCCCCGTCCGCACAAAGTCCAGCTGCCGGGTCATGATGAGAATTGAAATGACGAGCAACGCGGACAACCCGAACTGCACGACCATCAAGCCGCGCACGAAGAGATTCGGCCCTCCGATCTGAACCTGTTGCCGGAAGATGGTGACGGGGTTGTAGTGTGAGAGCACCAGGGAAGGATAACTGCCGGAAACCAGGGCGACCAGCACGGTCAAACCCGTCAGCGCGGCCAGCGTGGATCCGTTCGTCAGGTAGTCCAGCACGAGGGACTTTCCCGCCAGCATATTGAAAACCGGAAGGAACAGGTGGGCCAGGGCCACGCTCAGCACCAGGGCGAAGCAGCACAGCGCCGCGGTTTCGCCCAAGTGCTGTCCCATGATCTGGGTTCGGCGCGCGCCGTAAACTTTCCTGACACCGACCTCTTTCACACGCGAAGACGAACGGCAGACGGCCAGGTTCATGAAGTTGACGCAGGCGATGAATAGTACGAGCAGCGCCGTGCAAATCAGGATGTAGGACCGGTTGGGATCGCTGGTGGGACCCAGCCCGAATTTGACTTCCTGATCCAGGTAGATATCGGTGATGGGTTGCAGGATCAGATAGGGCGACGAGTAGGCCGGGAAATGGGTTTCGACGAATTCCGGCAGTTGACTGAGGAGCGATTCTACTCGATCCGGATCCCCGAGTTCGATGAAAGTGGCCGTGGACGAATAGTTCCACTTTCCGATGGCATTCGATATCCAGGGGTTTATTTCCGGCGCCTTGTCAAAGGGTATGAGCAGGTCGAACCGAATACTGGAGTTATCCGGTCCGTTCTCCGCGACGCCGGTTACGGTCAGCGGAATGCCCTGTACCAGGAGCGTCCTGCCCGTCGGAGACTCCTGGCCGAAGTACTTCGCCGCGGCGGATTTGCTGACGACCACTGAATTCGCCTCGCCGAGGGCCGTACCGGGATCGCCTTCGATCATCGTGAAGGAGAACATCTCGAAGAAGGACGGATCGCAGAAAAGGGCGTTCTCCTTGCGGAACGTATCTTCTCCGATGCGAATATCGGATGGATATTCCGTTATGCGCACGGTCCGGACCACGTCGGGATATTGCTGCTCCAGGGTAGCCGCGAGCGGGAGGGGAGTTCTCGCGCTTATGAACGGGTTGTCGTCGAAATCCACTCCACCGGCTGCGACCTGGTAGATCCGGTCCGATTTCTCGTGGAAGGCGTCGTAGGTCCACTCGTGGCGGACGAAGAGAAAGATCAGGAGGCAGCACGCGATACCGGTCGACAGGCCAAAAGTATTGATGAAGAAATAACCCTTGTTGGCGAACAGGTACCGCAACGCGATGACGAGGTTGTTTTTCACCATGATCGTATTGCCTCCTGTCGCTTACGCATGCAAGCAGGAAAACGCACCTGGGGAAAGACGATCCTGCAATGGCAAAGGGGATCTACGGTTTCGACCCGTCGATCCCCTTAAAGGTTGCATGTTGGTAACTATTGCGATTGGGAACTTACGTTGTGCATTCCTGACTGTCAGGGGATGACAAACGTATTCTCACTACGGCGAAAACTCCTATCATCGTCAAGCGAAATATCACCAACCAGTCTATACTCACCGGCGACTTCCGGATTGTATGGGCAAGCGTCGAATTCCACCCGTGTGTCCTCGATGTCTTCCCATGTACTGCCCATATCGTCGCTTCGCTGCCATACGGAGTAATGGACCGTAATGGTGACACCTAACGGAGTTGGGCGGTTGTTTAGTTCTCCACCTAAGAGTGAACTTGCGCAGTTTACTATAGGTATTGTAGCAAGTCCTGGGACCGTAAAAACCAACCGACCGGGCTCGACCCGCACACCTTCCCACGGGACGTAGGTGACTTCATCCACCGTAATGGTCACCGTGATGCTCACCATGGCCGACACGTCGCCGGACGCGGCCGTAACTTCGGTCATGCCGTTGCCCACAGCTTCTACCAACCCATCCTCGTCCACGGTGACCACGTTCTCGTCACCGCTCGTCCACGTGACGGCCGGTTCGGCAATGGCATTGTCGTTCCCGTCGCTGACGGAAACCATGAGTTGCAGGGTCTGTTCGATCTCGGTCAGCGTGGTGGCATCGGGTGCGACCTCGATGCTGATGCCGGCCGGAACCTGGGCGACGGTGATCGACGCAGTCCCCATAGCGCCTCCGGCCTGGGCCGTGATCTCCGCCATGCCGTTGTCCACCGCGGTGACCACGCCGTTCTCGTCCACGGTGGCCACGGCGTCGTCGCCGCTCGACCAGGTCACCATCACGTCCTCCATCGCGTTTTCGTGCTGGTCCAGTACGACGGCCGCGAGTTCCACGGTGTCGCCGATCGCTCCCAGCGTGTGCGCGGCTGGCTCGATCGTGATGCTCGTTGCCACGGGCTCGGATATCACCATGACCGTGATACTCACCATGGCCGATACGTCGCCGGATGCGGCCGTAACTGCGGCCATGCCGTTCCCCACCGCTTCTACCAAACCATCCTCGTCCACGGTGGCCACGTTTTCGTCACCGCTCGTCCACGTGACGGCCGGTTCGGCAATGGCATTGTCGTTCCCGTCGCTGACGGAAACCATGAGTTGCAGGGTCTGTTCGATCTCGGTCAGCGTGGTGGCATCGGGTGCGACCTCGATGCTGATGCCGGCCGGAACCTGGGCGACGGTGATCGACGCAGTCCCCATAGCGTCTCCGGCCTGTGCCGTGATCTCCGCCATGCCGTTGTCCACCGCGGTCACAAGCCCGTTCTCGTCCACGGTGGCCACGGCGTCATCGGCGCTTGACCAGGTCACCATCACGTCCTCCATCGCGTTTTCGTGCTGGTCCAGCACGACGGCCGCGAGTTCCACGGTGTCGCCGATCGCTTCCAGCGTGTGCGCAGCGGGCTCGATCGTCAGGCTCGTCGGCACGGATACGGATACCGTGATGGACGCACTGGCGGACAGGCTGCCGGATGTGGCCGTGATCTCAGCCATCCCGTTACTCACCGCCGTTACAAGGCCCGCCCCGCTCACGGTCGCCACGGCGTCGTCGCCGCTCGACCAGGTGATGGACTGGCCGGACATGATGTTGTTCCGCTGATCCCGCACCGTAGCCGACAACTGTACCGTTTCCCCGATCGCCTTCAGCGTATGGGACGTCGGTGCGACCGTGATCCGGGTCGGCACCGGCTCGGCCACCGTGATGTTCGCAGTGCCCGTCGCGTTGCCGGACTGCGCCCTTATTTGCGCGGCGCCGTTGGCCACGGCCGTCACCAGGCCATTTCCGCTGACAGTCGCCACCGCGGTATTGCTGCTCGACCAAGTCACCGCCTGGCCGGTCATCGGATTGTTGTTCTGGTCCCTCACCATGGCCATCAGTTGCACGGTCGCGCCAATCGTCGCCAGCGTGTGCGAAGACGGCGTGACAGAAATGCTCGTCGCAACGGGCGCAGGCGGTGGAGCAGGCGGGGTCGGTGTGGACGGCTCGGGACTCGTCGGGCTGCTGTCCCCGCCACCGCATCCCGCCAGAAAAACCAGGTACAAGGATGCCGTGATCTTGGCGAACACGCGACTGTATGGACCAAACACTGCTGTCTCCTTTCGGCTAATTACTGAAAAGCGGTTCGTTGTAATCTACCGTTCTTGATCTCGATGAACAGATTATCTGACTTCATGCACGCAGGCCCTTCATACTCTCCCGGGCCGCTTCGAGGGTCCGGTCGATGTCTTCTTCGGTATGGGCCAGGGACACAAACCCCGTTTCAAGGCGCGAAGGCGCCAGGTAGACGCCCCGGTCCAGCATATTCCAGAAGTATCGCCCGTACGTATCCGCGTCTGACGTGGAAGCTGCATCGAAATTGTTGACGGTCTGATCTGTGAAGAAGGTACACATCATGGAGCCCACACGGGTCAGGCAGGCCGGGACGCCGGCCGCTTCCGCCGCGGCGCGAAGGCCGTCGCCGAGGCGGGCGGCCAGGGATTCCAGCCGGTCGTAGACCCCGGGTTCCTGAAGCTGCCGCACCGTTTCATATCCAGCGGTCATGGCAAGCGGATTGCCGGACAGCGTGCCGGCCTGGTAAACCTCACCGGCGGGCGCCACGGTTTCCATGATTTCCCTGCGACCGCCATAGGCCCCCACGGGAAGTCCTCCCCCGATGATCTTGCCCAGGCAGGTCATGTCGGCCGAGATGCCGAATCGTTCCTGCGCTCCGCCGAATGCGATCCTGAATCCCGTGATGACCTCGTCAAAAATCAGAATGATCCCCCGCTTCTCCGTCTCTTCCCGAATGGTTTCGAGAAAGCCTTCGGCCGGAGGGATCATGCCCATGTTGCCGGCGACCGGCTCTACGATCACGCAGGCGACGTCGCCGCCCCGCTCCGCCAGGGTGCGCCGGACGGCCTCGACGTCGTTGTAGGGTAGATTGATGGTCATCTTCGCCAGGTCCGCAGGCACGCCGGGACTGTCGGGGATGCCGAATGTCGCGGCGCCGGAACCGGCCTGGATGAGAAAGCTGTCTCCGTGGCCGTGGTATCCCGCCTCGAATTTGACCGCCAGGTCGCGCCCCGTGTATCCGCGGGCGACGCGCAGGGCGCTCATGGTCGCTTCCGTGCCGGAGTTGACCATGCGTATCAGGTCGATGGACGGGAAGGCGGTCCTGACCAGTTCCGCCAGCCTGATCTCGGCTTCGGTGGGCGTGCCGAAACTCGTACCCCGTTCACAGGCCTTCTTCAGGGCCTCGACCACGGCGGGATGGCCGTGGCCCAGGATCAGCGGTCCCCAGGATCCCAGGTAATCGATGTACTCGTTGCCGTCCACGTCGTAGACCCTGGAACCCGCGCCCCGGTCCATGAAGACGGGGCTTCCTCCAACCCGCCCGAAATTCCGCACGGGGCTGTTCACCCCGCCGGGCATGGATCGCTGGGCCTGGTCGAAGAGGGTACTGGATCGGGAACGGTTCATACGATTTATTCCATTTCAGAGTCTTCGGGCGACATCCATCGCGAAATAAGTGAGGATCATGTCGGCGCCGGCGCGTTTTATGGCGGTCAGCGACTCCAGGACGATCCGTTCTTCGTCGATCCAGCCTTTCTGTCCTGCCGCCTTGATCATGGCGTATTCCCCGCTCACGTTGTAGGCGGCCACCGGCACTTCAAAGGCCGATTTGACTCGTTGTATCACGTCGAGATAGGCCAGGGCCGGCTTGACCATGACGATATCGGCGCCTTCCTCAAGGTCGAGTTCTACTTCCCGCAGCGCTTCGGTGGCGTTCGCCGGGTCCATCTGGTAGGAACGGCGGTCGCCGAATTGCGGGACCGAGTCCGCGGCGTCGCGAAAGGGCCCGTAATACGCCGAAGCGTACTTGGCGGAATAGGCCAGGATCGGGACATGCCCGAGGTGTTCGCCGTCCAGACCCTCCCGGATCGCACGCACGCGGCCGTCCATCATGTCCGACGGCGCAACCAGGTCCGCGCCGGCGCGGGCCTGCGAGAGCGCGGTCCTGACGAGCAGGCGAAGCGTGGCATCGTTCTCCACGTCGCCGTCCCGGATCACGCCGCAGTGCCCGTGATCGGTGTACTCGCAGAGGCATACGTCGCCGATGACGGTCAGTTCCGGTACCGCTTGCTTGATCGCGCCAATGGCCCGTTGCACGATGCCGTCGTCCGCATAGGCTCCGGAACCGTAGGCGTCCTTGCTCTCCGGGATGCCGAAGAGCATGACGGCCGGGATACCCAGGTCCACGACTTCACGGCAGGCCTCCACGGCCTGGTCAACCGACTGCCGGTCCACGCCGGGCATCGAATCTACCGGGGAACGTACGCCTTCGCCCGGGCAGATGAACATGGGATAGACCAGGTCGTCCACGGAGAGCCGGGTCTCGCCGATCATGGCGCGCAGGCTTCCGGTCCGCCGCAGGCGCCGTAGCCGATGTACGGGAAATGCCATGAGTTATCCTGCCCGCCGCCGGGACATCAGTACCCCCCGCAGTTGGCGCAACCGCCGCTGTCAAATCCGTTCAAAGCACTGCAGCGTTCACACTGGAACAGGAGATGCCCGGCGTCTATGGACCGTGACGCCATCAAATTCAGCGCCGTCGCCCGGAGTTTCGAGGGCACGATGATCCTCGCCGACTCGTCCGAACATGGACCGGTAAGCAGGCCGGAGTCCTGCTTGGTCGAGAACACCCGGCTGTCCACACCCTGCTGTGCGAGGAAACGCTGGTAGCTCAGCGCTTCACGGTCTTCGGCCCGATAGAGGATTTCCTCCTTCGGAAACTCTTCTACCAATCCATGTCTTTCACAGAAATACCGGCCATGACGGCGTATCCCGCAGTCCTCGCACACGTGCCGTCCGCAGACGACGCACAGGCCGTGCGCAGGTCCGGCCGGATGGTTCAGGCATCGAAGATCGTCGATGAATACTGTGCCGCAGACCGGGCAGGACCCCAGGTCGCCCGGGATCTCCTCCTTGCACTCGTCGCAAACCCACGTCGACACCTCATTCAGGGCGTTAACCAGGGTGGACGCGCAGATAGGGCATTTTTCCTCGCCGCGGGCGTATTCACATTCGCATTCCGGGCAGAAAGGCATAGAAGTCCGCTCATATCAACAGGATGGTGCCATGACGGGCGCGGTGAAGCCACTGGCCCGATGCCGGAAAGTATACGAACCCGATGCCGGATAGTTTACTGGTCCAAAGTCGGCCGCGCGTCGTATTTCACACGGATATGTCCCTTATTCACGGACCCGACAAATATACACCGGGCCGCAAAGTCATGGCAATCGTTATTCCGTGTGCTGCTTTCCCGCGGCCAGCCGGTCGCGCACGATCGCGGCCACGAGCGCTGAGACGGTGGCCTGAGCGGGCACAATGTCCACGGACAGGCCTGCTTCCGCGGCGGTTTTGGCCGTGGCCGGACCTATGCAGGCGATGCGGACGCCCCCGGCCAGCCGCTTAAGGCGATCCGGCCCCGCGGCCTTCGTAAACGCCGACACGGCCGACGAACTCGCGAATACGGCGAGATGGATCTTCCGGTCTTCCAGCATGGACGCGATGCCGTCCGGCAACCTCTCTTCCATGACCGTTCGATAGACCGTTATCCTCGTCACGGACGCACCGGCGCGGGCAAGTCCCTCCACGACGGCTGGCCCCGCGATATCCGCCGCGGGAAAGAGGATCCGTGCATCCAGCAGGTCGCGGTTTCCGGCCAGGGTTTCCACCAGGTTTTCGGCCCGGAAGACATCGGGTTGGCAGTCCGCTTCAATCCCGCAGTTTCGCAGCGCGCCGGCCGTGGCCCGGCCTACCGCGGCGACGCGAACTCCGCCCAGGGCCCTGGCGTCCAGGCCCTGTTCGACTAAACGCGAGAAAAACGCCTTCACGGCGTTACCGCTGGTGAAAACCACGTAATCGAATCCGGAAAGGTCGGACAGCGCGGCATCGGTTTCCGACCAGTCATCGGGCGCTTCGATCCGTATCAGCGGAGCTTCGACCGGCTCCGCGCCCTGCCGGACGAGAGATTCCGACAGTTCGCCGGCCTGGTCGCGGGCGCGTGTTACCAGTGCTCGGACCCCGAAAAGCGGTTTCGATTCGAACCAATCGAGCTGCGAACGCAGCGAAACGACTTCGCCCACGACGATCAGTACGGGCGGGGTGAAGGAAGCCGGACGGGACCTGGATACGATATCGTCCAAAGTGCCGACGAGGGTCCTTTGCTTCGGCGTCGTGCCCCACTGGATCAGCGCGATGGGCGTATCCTTCGGCCGCCCGTGTTCGATCAACCGTTCCACGATGAAGGGCAGGTTCCGCGCGCCCATGTAGAAGATCAGCGTGCCGATCCGTTTGGCGAAAGCCTCCCAGTCTAGATCCGTCCGGGACTTGTCCGGCGATTCGTGGCCGGTGACCACGGTCATCGTCGAGGTGATCTCACGATGGGTCACCGGTATGCCGGCGTAGGCCGGGACCGCGACGGCCGCCGTGACGCCGGGAACGACCTCGAATGGGATTCCGTGGCGTTGCAGGTGCAGTCCTTCTTCGCCTCCCCGGCCGAACACGAATGGGTCGCCGCCCTTCAACCGGACCACGGTCTTCCCGGCCTCGCTGTGACGCACCAGCAGGTTGTTGATCTCCTCCTGCCGTCCGGGACGCCAGGGAACGCGGATGCGCACGGCCTGTGAAGGCGCCTCCGCCACCAGCCGGTCATCGGCGAGGAAATCGGCAACGACGACGTCGGCCCGGCGCACGCATTCCAGGCCCTTCACGGTAATCAGTCCGGGGTCGCCGGGACCCGCGCCCACCAGGTAAACGATTCCTGCGGACCGCGGGGTGGATACGCGCTTGGTCGGGGATTCGCCGTTCATTGGGATTCCGTGGTCCGCCTGGTCGGCCCGGACGACTTGGACTGCGTGTTACCTTCGGCCTGCTCGGCCTGCTCGGCTTGTTCGGCCCGTGCCATCACCGCTTCCGCCAGCCGGCGGCCCAGTTCCGGTCCTTCTTCCGGCAGTCCCCGCAGGCCGTGGCGCGCGATCCAGCTGCCGTCATCGGCGGCCAGCACGGCGTCCAGCTCCAGGCAATCGTCCCGGATTCTCCCCCAGGCGCCAACCGGGGTATGGCAACCGCCGCCTATACGATAGAGAAAAGACCGCTCCGCCATCACCGCCTGCCTGGCCGGGAGGTCCTCGATTCGCCTTGCCGCTTCCAAGGTGGGATGATCGTCCTTACGGGTTTCAATCGCGAGCGCCGCCTGGCCGACGGCCGGCATGCAGACCTCCGGCGGCAATATCTCGGATATGCGGTCATTCCAGCCCAGTCGCTGCAATCCCGCCACGGCCAGCACGATGGCGTCCGGACCGTCCGGTTCTTCCAGTTTCTTCAACCTGGTGTCTATATTCCCTCGAATGCCCGAAAAGCGCAGATCCGGCCGGTAATGTTGAAGCTGCGAGCGCCGCCTCGGACTCCCCGTGGCGACCAGGGCGCCCGATGGGAGCTCGTCGAGTCTGGCGCTGTCGCGGCTGATCAGGGCGTCCCGCACGTCCACGCGCTCCGGCACCGCGGCGATCGCCAATCCATCGGGAAGGGACGTGGGCAGGTCCTTGAGACTGTGTACGGCCATGTCGATCTCTCCCGAGACCAGGGCCCGTTCCAGTTCCTTGACGAAGACGCCCTCGCCGCCGAAGGTGTCCAGGGAAGCGCTTCTGTCAGAATCGCCCTTCGTCTTGATGACGCGCACCTGTACGGACAGGCCGCCCTGGCCCGCTTCCAGGTCCTTGGCCACCGAATGGGCCTGGACGAGGGCCAGCCTGCTGCCGCGGGTGCCTATGATCAATGAAGAAGCCATGGGAAGGGATCGACGTCCCGGACGCCTGGACTCGCCGCGCTATTCGTTTCCGGCGCCGTTCTTTTCGTTCCCGTGTTCGTCGAGTCCGAAGAGGTGTCGCAGGCTGTAGAGGTGGTAGTCCTTGTGCTCCGGATCGGTAGTGTTTCTGAGCTGGACCGTCGGTTGATGCAGCAGCTTGTTTACGATGGCGCGGGTCATCTTGTCCACGGTCTCGCGGTCCTCTTCGGAAAGATGACCGAGTTGCGCGAAGGCGCGGCCGACTTCCTGGTGCCGGACGTCGTCCGCGAAGTGGCGGAGTTGGGCAATGGTGGGCGTGATGGAGAGATTCTGGTACCATGCGAGTAGCCGTTCTACCTCTGTCTCGACAATCGCCTCCACCTTCTGCGCTTCCACCTTACGCGCCTCTGCGTTGTCGTCCACCACCGATTGCAGGTCGTCCATGTCGTAAAGGATCACATTATAGAGATCACGCACGCGGGGGTCGATATCCCGTGGCGCGGCGATGTCGATCAGGAAAATGGGCCGGTTATGACGATCGTGCATGATGTCGATCATCCGGTCCCTTCCCAGCACCGGTTCGGTGGCGCCGGTGGAACTGATGACGATATCGACATCGGAGATCATCTGCAGTCCGTCGTGCAGGGAAACGGCGATCCCGTCGAAGCGGTGGGCCAGGTCGGCAGCCCGGTCGTAGGTCCTGTTGGCGACGATGAGCCGCTTCACGCCCTGGTCGACGAGGTACTCCGCGGTGCGTTCGCCGGTCTCTCCCGCCCCGATCAACATGGCCGTATGCTGCCGCAGATCCTTGAAGATCTTCCGGGCGAGTTCGACCGCCACGGAACTGACGGAAACCGAACCCGACCCGATCTCCGTTGTCTCCCGCACCTGCTTGCCCACGGCCAGCGCCTTTTCAAACAACCGGTTGAGGACCAGTCCCGTGGTCTTCGTATTCAGCGACTGCATGTAGGCCTCTCTGACCTGGCCGAGGATCTGCTGTTCCCCGACGACCATCGAGTCCAGGCTGGAGACGACCCGGAACAGGTGCCGGATGACCGCCTCGTCCCTCCGGTGATAGAGGTAAGGAGACAGTACGCCTTTGTCCACGCCGTGGATCTCGTGAAACCACGCTTCGATCGGACCGGGATCGGTATGTTCCTCATCGGTGGTCGCGTACATTTCACTGCGGTTGCACGTGGAAAGCAGTACCGCTTCCAAAATGCCGGTCGAAGTCTTCACGAAGGAAAGGGCCTTATCCTGGAGCGACTTCGTCAGTACCGCCTGGTCGCGTACATCCACAGGCGCGGTATGGTGACTCAGTCCGACGAGTGTAAGATGCATGACTCCACCCTGTCGCGTGCTTCTTCCGCGCGTCCGGCGCGTATGAGATCGAGGAGGTCGGAATCTACCAGGGACGTCCACAACCTCGCGCGTGTTTCGATTTCGTCGGGGTGCCTGTCCTTCATCCGGGGACGGAACTCCCCCAGCAGGTCGAGCAGGACGGCGTACTCGGCCCCGAATGCCTCTTCCAGCTGCCCACGGATCTTCTTCGCCAGCGCGGGGCTCTTGCCCCCTGTGGATATGGCGATGCACAGGTCGCCCTGTCGAACGATGGATGGCACGATGTACCTGCACAGTTCGGGCACGTCCACCACGTTGACCATGATGCCTTCCGTCTCGGCATCCACGTAGACCCGCTCGTTGACTTCCGCGGAGTCGGTCGCGGAGATGACCAGCCTGAAATCCCGGACGTCGCCGGGTTCGTACCGCCTTGCGAGCCAGCGCAATTCGCTATTGTCCGCCCGGTCACGCAGTTCCTCCGTCAGATCGGGGCTGATCACGGTTACAACCCCTCCGCATTCGAGCAACGATCCAGCCTTCTCAGCCGCGATCGCGCCGCCGCCTACCACCAGGCACGGCTGTCCTTCGATGTCAACGAAAGCGGGGTAGTATTTCTTCATGGCCTTTCTTCCATCTTTCACCGGATCGGTCACCGAAATCTCTCGCCGGCATCAGGCTTCGGATCAGTCGAATATATGCAGGTTGGTCCATAGTCCGGCGCCGAGATAGGCCAGCAGCACGGACGCGAACCCGGCCATGGAAATGATGGCCGCCCTTTCGCCCTGCCAACCCGCGGTATAGCGCGTAATCAGCTGGGAAGTGTAGATAACCCAGGTCAGCATCACGCACAGTACTTTCGGATCCAGCAGCCAGGGCATTATCGAATCCCACGCGGCCGTCGCCCACCAGATCCCCGTTGCGATACCCGCGGACAGGAATACCCATCCGATGAGCGTTGCCTTCAGGTTCATCTCGTCCAGCATGCCCAGCGCGGGCAGCCGCGAAAACACCAGGCCCACGCGCCGGTGGTGGATGTAGTACATCTGCATGACGTACAACAGCCCGGTGATGAATGTGAAGGAAAACGCCGCGTATGCCAGGAAACTCGCCGTTACGTGGAAATTGAACCATGGGCTCTGGAGGAGTGGCGGCAACGGATCGACTGGACTCATGAACGCCGTGGAGGCTGTCTGCGCCGCCAGGATCAGGGGCAGGACGAACACCCCCAGCGACCGGTCGTGGAAACGGCGCTCCAGGAACAGGTAGACCACGGCGATGAGCCATGCGAAGAAGCTCATCGACTCGTGAAGGCCGACGAAAGGCGCGTGGCTGGATTCGACGGCGCGGGCGATCAGAAAGGCGCTGTGGCAGGCCAGCGCCAGCACCAGGCACAGGCTGGCGTAGAACCCTGACCTGGGTTGCTTCGTCCAGAAATGGCGGAAGTAGATCACCGTGGCGACCGCGTAACCCGCCAGAATCAATCCATGCAGAATATAGATGCCCAAGGATGTAACCTCGAAGTGATACCGCCTCGATAATTCAGACCCGATAAGATACCGTAAAATACCGTCCTATCATGTATTTATCAAGTCGAAAGGGGTGCGGGCCGGGTCGCCTGGGTCGCACGCGCCTGGATCGCCTCGCTAGGGTCGCCTAGTCCACGTTTCTCATTTGTGCCAGTATATCCATGCCTACGCTTCGGCCCCACGCCTCCATGACCCGCGCGAACAGTGGGCCGGGCTTGCCGTCGCCGATGGGCGTGTTGTTGATGCGCGTACAAGGCGCGAGACAATACGGCGTACTCGTCAGCCACGCCTCGTCGGCATTGACGGCGTCGTATGGCTGAAGATCCTTCTCGACCCAGTCCAGCCCCAGGTCGGGCGCTAGTTCCCGCAGCGTGACCAGACTTACGCCTTCGAGGATGTTCCGGCTGGTGGGCGTATAGATAGTATCATTTTCCACCACGACGAAGTTGGCCCCCGAGCACTCGGTGAGGTTGCCGTCCAGGTCGAGCAGCAGCGAGGTGGCGGAGGGGTCGACGGACTGCGTCTGCCGATCGGCCAGCCAGTAGTGCAGGCGCGAGCGGTTTTTCGTCTTGGGATCGACGCACTGGGGCGGTACGTGCCGGATGGAGGGTGTGACCACGTGGACGCCCTGCTCGAAGAAGGGGCGCCACACGGTGAAGGGCAGCGGAAAGGAGTGGATGCACAAGGTAGGCGAAAGGCGCACCGGCTTACCGGCGCTGCCCGCGTAGATCTGGTTTTCCCCGGGGGTTACGAAGTGGACGACGCCCAGGTCCTGCTCCGGGCCGATCAGCCTGCAGTTGGTCTCGATGAGGCTTCGTGTGCGTTCGACCAGGCCATCGTGGTCCGTATCCAGCTCGAAACCGGCGTATTTGCACGACCGCAGGAGCCGCCGCACATGCTCTTCCAGGCGAAACGGCGCATGCCCGAAAGTGCGGGTCATTTCGGTCACGGTGGCCCCCAGGACAATCCCCAGGTCATAGATATTCAAATGGGCCTCGGAAGCTGGGACGAATCCATCGTTGAGATAGACGACCGGTTCATTCATAACGCGTTTTTCTCCTGTCTATAAAACCGTAACTCATGGGTCTTCAGTGCAACGGGTCCACGCCGGATGGCGCCTTTCGTTCGCCGCGCCAGATGGCGCCTTTCGTTCGCCGCGCCCCGTATTCACGTCGCATTCGAAATACAAACTACACCCTCGGCCGTGACAATTAAACAGCGAATGATAAAAACATCCGGTTCACGGTCGCGCGGGCAGCCGTAACAGGCCGTTCGCGGGCAGGCCTTCAGTGGCCTGTACACGGGAAGGCCGTAACTGCCCGTGACAGGCCGATACTGGCAATTATCGGGCATGTCCCACCTGTTCCCGTCGTGCGGCCAACAGTCTTTTCTCTTTTGTTAAATCATAGTATTACGTATAAAGAACGTTCCAGTCCTATCTTGACTCATCGTACGCCCCTGGCTGTCAAACGGCAGTTTCTCATGGCACCCACTGAACATATGGAAAGCACGGACAGCGCCGGATCGCATCGCGCAGGCTTCGTCGCCCTGGTCGGGAAACCGAATGTGGGCAAGTCCACCCTGATGAACGCGTTCCTTCAGCACCGGCTTTCCATCGTCACCCCCAGGCCCCAGACCACCCGTCAACGGGTGCTTGGCATTCTGACGAAGGATACCTGCCAGGTCCTGATCCTGGATACGCCCGGGTTGCTCGAACCCGGCTACCGGCTCCAGGAATACATGCTGCAGTCCGCGGTCCATACGCTGCACGACTCCGATGCGGCCGTGGCCATCGTCGACGCCACCCGTTTCGAACGCGATCTCGACGACCGCGTCGTCGGGTTCCTCGAGCATAGCCGCGGACCGGTGATCCTGGCCATAAACAAAATCGACAGGGCATCCAGAACTTCCCTGCTTCCCATGATCGACCGGGCCGCAGGCCGTTTCCCCTTTGCCGAGATCGTACCCGTGTCCGCCCTCAAGGGAGACGGTCTCGACCCTTTGCTCTCCGCCGTCATCCGCCTGCTCCCATCCGGGCCGGCACTGTATCCCGCCGACATGCTCACCGATCAACCGGAACGGTTCTTCGTGGGTGAAATCATCCGGGAGCACCTGTTTCTGGCCCTGCACGAGGAACTGCCCTACGCATCGGCCGTGATCGTGGAGGACTTCACGGACCGGCCCAACGGCACAGCCTTCATACAGGCGGGTATCATTATCGAGCGGACATCCCAGAAGGGCATCATCATCGGCAGGAACGGCCGCATGCTGAAGCGCATCGGCACGTCCGCGAGGAAGGCAATCGTCGAATTCCTCGACCGTCCCGTCTATCTCGACCTGCGGGTCAAGGTCAGGCCGTCCTGGCGTAAGAAAGAACAGGATCTGAAGCGTCTGGGCTACACCACGAGGTGAGCGTCGCCGAGGCGAGCATCTGGGCTACACCGCGAGGTGAGTGTCGCCGAGGTGAGCGTCGCCGCAGGGACCTTAAACCGGTCCCCGCAGCGCTGTGCCTAGTCTCTTGCCGGCGAGCCCGGCGTACCGTTCCAGATCCTCCCACAACGCCTCCAGCGGCCGGAGTTCGTTCCAGGGCCGGACTGCCTGACGGTCGTATCCTTCGATCAGGGACAGGATCCGCACGCACCACTGCACGGGCAGGATGGCTTGGTATACGTCCATCTTCTCGAAGGCGTGGGGATCGGCGCTTTTTTCGCAGTAAACCGCGATCATCTCTTCCCGCAAACCAGACGCCAGCGCCGCGCTCTCCGGATGCCAGAAAAAACCGGCGATCTCGTAAAAAGGGTCCATGATCCCCGCGTGTTCCCAGTCTACCAGCCCGACGACGTCCCGTTCCGCCTTGATCACATTGGCCGGCCGTAAATCTCCATGACACAGGCGTGGCGGGGCATCTGCCCATAACGCGGGCTGCAGGTCCGCCATGGCCAGGCACCGCCTCAGGTCGAGCAACCTGTCCACGGTCCGGCAGAAAGACGGATCGTTCATGGCGGGCGATGCGGACATGGCGCGCATTGTCTCGTCCATATACGCGAGGCAGTCAGCGGGACGGGACGGCCCCGCCGGTGGGGCCAGTAAGGGATCTCCGGGATCCCTATGGCCATGCACCGCGACCGCGATTCCGAGGAGCAGGGCCAGGTCCTCCCTGGTCATGCTTGCGGGTACCACCGCCGACCCCGGTAGTTTATCGTAGATCAGCACGGGGGCGTTCAGAACCGCTGCCAAGGAATCCGCAAAAACGGCATTCGGCACTTCTTCCAGGCTGGCAAGCCGGGTCAACGCCGCAAACTCCCGTTCGAGGCGCCGTGCGCGATCACCCGGATATACCTTAAGGAGAAAGATGCCTGCGGATGTATCTACTTCGTATATAAGGTTGTTGAATCCGCCGGCCAGAGACCGGACACGGCGTGGGCCCATGGCGAACCCGTGCCCTTCCTCGGCCAGCCGCCGGAGGTAGCGCGATACGGCCGCCAGGTCCGCGGACTCACCTTCACGGAGCGGCGGCGTTCCCCGATCGTCCCTGGATTCAGTCATCATCGAGCGATACATAGGACGATACATGACCGGCTGTTCCCTCCTGGCCTTTTCCGATTGCCCGCGGGTCTGCCCGTTCGTATCTTCATTACTCGGAACCCATCATCCGGCGCACCCCGGAACACAGGTTTCCGAGTGTCCCGTTCCACGTCCGGCTCATCCCTTATACCGGTGTGATGCAAGATGAAACCCCTTTGCCGGCTCCGGTTTGCCGCAAAGAACCTGTCCCGGTACCTGTCGCTCCTGTCGCTCAGACAGGCCACCGCGTCGATCTCCGTCCTGCTGCTGACGACCCTGGGTTGCGGAAGCGCCTTCCAGAATATCAACGTCCTCAGCGAGTCGGATGAAATAGCGCTCGGCCGCGAGTTTTCGAGAGAAATCGAAAGAGAGATCAAACTGTTCACGGACCCGGAGGTGGTCCGCTACGTCGACGAACTGGGGCAGACCCTCGTCCGGCATTCCAAACGGTCCAATTTACAATACTACATAAAAGTCGTGGATACGGATGAAGTCAACGCCTTTGCCCTTCCCGGCGGCTTTCTCTATGTCAATCGGGGCCTCATCTCCTTAGCGAACACCGAATCGGAACTGGCGGGGGTGATCTCCCACGAAATCGGGCACGTGGTGGGGCGTCACGGCGCCAAGGCCCTGACCCGGCAACTCGGGCTGGAGATCGTGCTGGGCATGATATCGGGAAGGAACTCCACCGGCGTCCAGCGCGTCGCTTCGCAACTGGCGGGAATCGGCGGCATCCTCTCCATGTTGCACTACTCCCGGGAAGCGGAACGGGAAGCGGACGCCCTAGCGGTCGAGAACCTCCGGGAGGCCGGCTACGATCCCGATGGCGTCTCGGCGTTCTTCGAGAAGCTCCTGGAAATCAACGACCGTGAACCCGGCGCGCTGGCCCTGCTGTTCTCGACTCATCCACCGAGCAGGGAACGCATCGATCAAACCAGGAAACAGATCGCCGGACTACCGGTCCTGGACGGACTGATTACCGATTCGGAACGGTTTCATCAGATCAAGAGCCGGCTGCCGCCGCTTAAGAAGAACCCGCTGGACAATGAAGTACCAACTGGACAATAAGGAATAAGCGCAACCGCTCCGCACGCACCGATCAGCCCATGCCGCCATCAAACCTCGAAAACAGCCCTGGCCTCCTCCTGCGTGGGGGGACCGTCGTGGACCCGTCGCAGGATCTGAACCGGGTATGCGATGTCTCCATTTGCGGCGGTTCGATTTCGGCCGTAGGCGACGGCCTGCCAGTGGAGGGCCGACGCGTCCTCGACGTATCCGGCCGCTACGTCTTTCCCGGACTGGTCGACCTGCACGCCCACATCTGCTGGGGATTCACCGACATCGGCCTGGTTCCCGACGACGTCTGTCCCTCCACCGGCGTAACCGCTATCGTGGACGCCGGAAGCTCTAGCTGGCCCAGCCAGGAGGCCTTCCGCCGCAACGTTGCGGAACCTTCCAGGACCCGGGTTTTCGGCTTCTCCAACATCTCGAGCGTGGGCATCCCGACGGCGGGCACTCCCGAACTGGCCAGCCTGCGGTTCGTGGACGTGGACCGTTCCGTGACCGCCGTAGCCGGCAATCGGGACCTGATGACCGGTATCAAGGTAAGACAGGGCCGGCACCTGGTGGGCGACAATGGCGTCGAGCCGACGCGCCTGGCGGTAGAGGCCGCCGAACAGCTCGGCGTCCCGGTCATGGTCCACGTGGGCAATACGCCGTGTCCCCTCGGCGGCATTATGGACCTGCTTCGGCCAGGCGACATCATCACGCACGCCTATCACGGCCATCCCCACGGCATTCTGGACGACCACCGGGCCATTTGGGAGGACGTCATCGAGGGACGTTCCCGGGGCATCCTGATGGACGTGGGACACGGCGCAGGCAGTTTCAGCTTCGACGTGGCCAAAGCGGCCTTCGAGCGGGGGTTCTTCCCGGACGCCATCAGCACGGACCTGTACACCGTAAACGTCAATGGCCCGGTTTTCGACTTGCCGACCACCATGTCCAAGATGCTTAACCTGGGCATGCCCCTCACGGACATCGTGGAGAGTACGACCACCATACCGGCCGCGGCGATCGGGCGCACGGAACTCGGCACGCTCCGGCCGGGCGCGTCGGCCGACGTGGCGGTCTTCGTAAAGGAGGAGGGCGAGTTCGAATTCACCGATTCGCACGGGGAACGCCGGATATGGCCGCGGCGCCTGGCCTGTGAAATGACCCTGCTGGACGGGGAGATCGTATTTGACCGGGAACGATCCGCACGTCCGTCATTGGACGTCAACAACGGGGAAAACGCGTAATGAAAACCAGATACTGGGTGGGCGGTTGTCTATCCGCGATCATTCTGCTCGCCGTAATCGCAGGCGCAACCTACTATTTTCTCCTCCAGGCGAGCGATGAACTGGTCGAGACTTACACGAGTCCGGAGCCCCGCGATTTCTCCCGCACTGAGTCCCGTGTAGAGAAGGGTCGGGAAGAAGCGCTGTCGGCAATCGAACGGTTCAGGGATTTCATCTTTGCGCTTGAGACGGGCGAAGATACCGAAAGCTTTTCGCTGTCTGCGGACGATATCAATGCCCTCCTCGAGCAAGAGGATCTGTTCAAAGAAATCCACGGGATGGCGCGCGTGGACATCCAGGATGACAAGCTTCAGGCCGAGATCAGCGTGCCCCTCGGCTTGTTCAACGATCGATTCGAAGGCCAATACCTGAACGGTACAGGCGAACTCTCCATCGAGATGAAGGACGACCGGCTGGAGGTCACCATCGACCGGCTGGAGGTCGGCGGCAGAGACATTCCTGCAGAATTCATGAATGAAATCCGTAAAAACAACCTGGTGGAAACCCTGTACCGGGAGCCGGCTCTGGATCGATTTCTACAAATGGTGAAGGACGTGAAGATCGAAGACGGCCGGCTCGTTATCCAACCCAGGTAGGATCCGGACCCTCGCGCCGTGGAAACAACGCCATGCCCATCCTCCTCGCCATCGCCCTGCACGCGGAAGCGCGGCCTGTGATCGAGCGATTCCGATTGAAGCAGGACGCATCCTTCGACCTGCCCGTTTTCCGGCGGGACGAGGTCTGGCTTACCGTGACCGGTACGGGACGCATGAAGTCCGCCATCGCGACCACCTGCCTGGTCACCCGGATTGAAAGAGATGAGCGAACGGTCATCTTCAACCTCGGCGTCGCCGGCCATACGCAGAAGGCGGAGGAGGGACCCGTCAAGGTCGGGGACCGGTTCCTCGCGAACAAGATCACGGAGCAAAGCACCGGCCGATCCTTCTATCCCGACCTGCTGGCGAGGACGCCCCTGGCGGAATCCGCGGTCACGACCGTGGAACGTCCCCTGGACCGGGCGGACGCCGGCGCCGTCGAGCCGGGCCTGGCCGACATGGAAGCGGCCGGATTCTTCCAGGCGGCGGCGACCTTCCTCCCGCCCCACCGGATCGGCTGCGTCAAGGTCGTTTCCGACCACCTGGAAACGAGACGCTTCGACAAGGACTGGATAAGTGAACTGATCGCGGGATCCCTGGACGATTTCGAGGCAGCGATCGCGGCTTACAGGACGATCTCCGACGGGGAACCGGACGCGTTGACCGACGCGGACGTGCGCGTCGTGGAAGACATCCGCGACCGGCTGCGACTGACGGCCAGCCGGCACCGGATGCTGTCCGACCTGGTGCGGTCTTACAAGCTACACACCGGCTCGGACCTGCCTGACCTCACACGGATCTCCCAGGTCTCCGTCAAGACGAAACAGGAAGGCGATGCAGAATTTGAAAGACTACGCGGCATCCTCTCGGTGGAATAACTTCTCCCACCTCTATGTCGAGCGCGGCGCAGACGAATACTCGCTCACCCGGCGCATACGGGATCGTTTTTCGAAAGCCCGCGTGGTGGAGATCGACGACTACAAGGCGGTCTTCGCCCGGCCGCGTCAGCGGTTCCAGGCACAAAAGGAGACCATGAAACTGATCCTGGCCGTGAAGAAGGACCGGTTCCTGTACGAAGGGTCGGGGAACAGCCAGAACTTCAACCTCGAGGATTTCTACTACAACACGCTTATGTTCAATTGCGTGTACAACTGCGACTACTGCTACCTGCAGGGCATGTATCCATCGGCGAATATCGTGGTTTTCGTGAACCTGGAGGACTACTTTAAGGCGACGCGCAGGGCCATACGCGAGAGGTCGAACCCCTCGCAGCCGTTTTACCTGTGTATCTCTTACGACACCGACCTGCTCGCTTTCGAGTCGGTCGTGCCCTATTGCCGCGCCTGGATAGAATTCGCCCGCGAGGAGCCGGACCTGCTCGTTGAAATCCGTACCAAGAGCGCCGCGTACCGCGCCATCGGGGACCTGTCGCCTTCAGAACGCGTCATCCTGGCGTGGACCCTGTCCCCCGAACCGGTCGCCGCACGCTTCGAACACGGGACGGCGCCGCTCAATCAGAGGCTGGACGCCGCCCGGTCGGCCATTGACGACGGCTGGCCGGTCCGTCTCTGCTTCGACCCGGTCCTCGCCGTTCCGTCCTGGGAGTCCGTTTACGGAGACCTGGTCGAGGAGGTCGTCCGGCGGATCGAGCCGGCCGCCGTTCGAGACGTGACCGTGGGCGTCTTCCGATTGTCGAAGATCCATTATCAGCGCATGAGACGTTTGCGGCGGGATACGCCGCTTCTGTACGACGAATACGTACAGGAGGGCACGACCGTGACCTACACGGCCGAACGGCGGGAGGAGATGACCGCCTTCATGCGGCAGCGCCTGGGAGACCACTTCGAAGAGGAGCGAATCGTCACATGGACGTAGCACTGGTCACCGGCGCTTCATCCGGAATCGGCCTGGCCATCGCCGCGCGCCTGGTCGAGTCGGGCTACAACGTATACGGGTATGCCCGCGACCACGGGAAGACCTCCTACCGCCACGCCCGGTACAAACCCGTCGAATGTGACGTGACCGATACCCGGGTGCTGCTGGATCGCACCGAGGATTTGCTCAAGGAAACCGGGGGACTGAAGGTCCTGGTCAACAACGCCGGTGTGGGGTTCTTCGGTCCCCATGCCACCATGGCGCCCGGGCGGATAGAAACCATGGTGCGGACCAACCTGATCGCGCCCATGGTCCTGACCCGGGCGACCCTGCGGCACCTGGAGGCCTCGCGGGGGTATGTCGTCAACATCGCTTCCACCGCCGCGTTGAATCCCGGTCCCTTCGGCGCGGCCTACGGCGCCACGAAGGCCGGCCTCCACCAGTTCGGCCAGGCGCTCTTCAGCGAGGTGCGGAAGAGCGGCGTCCGGGTGGTGACCCTGTACCCGGACATGACACGGACGCCGTTTTACGACGGGGCCGACTTCGAACCCGGCGAGGAACCCGGCACCCACATCACGCCCGAGTGCGTGGCCGACGCCGTTGCACAGGCCGTGGACCAGCGGGAGGGGACGGTGATCACGCAGATCGTCATCAGGCCTCAGCGGACGCAAG
Source organism: uncultured Gemmatimonadota bacterium (assembly GCA_951812955.1). Classification (GTDB taxonomy): domain Bacteria; phylum JAAXHH01; class JAAXHH01; order JAAXHH01; family JAAXHH01; genus JAAXHH01. The sequence goes on from OX638340.1 coordinate 2,331,427, forward strand.
TCGTCCGCAAGGGAAAGCCGCGGCGGGAGAAGGATTAAGCGTCCGTCGGCTCAAGCAGCGGAATGGACTGCCCCGTGAAACCGCGCGAAACCATGCCAACGAATCCGCGCAAACGAGATTCCGCAAACGAACGAAATCCCCTGGCCCGGTGTTTTGGCACATGAATGAATTGCCCATCCGGTAGCTCATTTGCGAAAGGAACATTCATGCCCTACATATCCTCCCTCCACGTCTATCCCATCAAGTCCTGCGCCGGACACGAGGTAAATCGGGCGGAGCTTGACGCCCGGGGGATCCTCTACGACCGGTCGTGGATCGTCGTCGGCAGTGGCGGCGGAATGCTCACCCAGCGCGACACGCCCGCCCTGGCGCTCGTTCGGCCTGCCGTGGAAAACGGCGGGCTGGTCCTTTCGGCACCGGGGATGGAGGACCTCGCGGTGCCGCGAACCGAGGAGGGCAATATACGGAACGTGGAAGTATGGGGAGATGCCTGCGACGGGATCGACCAGGGCGACGACGCGGCGGACTGGTTCAGCTCGTACCTAGACACTGCCAGCCGCCTGCTGTATTTCAAACCGGGCTTCGTGCGTCCCGTAGACCCGGATTACGCGACCCGGCCAGGCGACCAGGTGGGCTTCGCGGACGGCTTTCCGCTGTTGATGATCTCCGAAGCCTCCCTGGCGGACCTGAATGCGCGGCTCGCATCGCCTGTCCGCATGAACCGCTTCAGACCCAATGTCGTCGTGGCAGACTGTCCGCCCTACGCGGAGGACACGTGGAAGCACGTTCGCGCAGGGAACCTGGAACTCGACCTGGTAAAACCCTGCGGCCGGTGCGCCACGATCCTAGTGGAGCAGGAGAGCGGGACACCGGGCAAGGAACCGCTGCGCACGCTGGCGACCTACCGCAAACTCGGTCGGCCAACCCCGTCTTTCGGCCATAACGCCGTGCACCGGTCGCCCGGCGTGTTGGAAGCGGGCATGGCCATTCAGATTCTCGACATGCGGCAGAGCGCATAATAGTCAAGGAGGAGGACCCTTTGAGTCAGCGTGTAATCGCCATGCCGGCCGGCCGTTGCGATCTGGGCTTCGCACGGATCGATATCACCCCGCCCGAGGGGATATACCACCGCAGCTGGGGCGCGGCGAAGCATGACGCGTCCACGGGCGCACACCGGGAACTGACCGCTTCCGCGCTGGTCTTCGTGGATCCCGGTTCGGGGGTGGAACACGCCCTCGTCGTCCTCGAACTGGGCTGGCTGCAGGCCGTCGACCTGCAGCGTCTTTCGGATACCGTCTCTTCCGGTTCGGGCCTGCCCGCCGAACGCGTCGTCATCACCTTCTCCCATACCCACGCCGCGGGCAACTACGATCCGGATCGACTGGAGCACGAGGGCGGCGCGCTGATCCCGGGATACCTGGACGAACTCGGCAAGGGACTGGCCGGCCTCGTGGAAGATGCCAGGGCCGCCGTGCTGCCGGTCGACCTGGCCTTCGGGCTCGGCCGCTGCGACCTGGCGTTTAACCGTGACTACTGGGACGCGGAAAACCGGCTGTATGCCTGCGGGACCAACCCGGAACGAGCCGCCGACGACACGGTCGTGGTCACGCGCGCCAGCGACCGGGAAGGCGGGTTGGTCGTCACCCTCGTCAACTATGGCTGCCATCCCACGACCCTGGCCTGGGACAATACGCTGATCAGCCCCGACTACCCCGGCGCCATGCGGGAGGTCGTGGAACGGGAAACCGGCGCGCCCTGCGTGTTCATGCTGGGCGCAAGCGGCGATCTCGGTCCGCGGTACGGGTTCGTGGGCGAAACGGCGGCGGCGGACCGGAACGGCCGTCAGCTGGGCTATGCCGCGCTGTCGGCCATGGAGTCCCTGCTGCCTGACGGCTCAGAAATGCATTACGACGGCCCCGTGATATCGGGCGCCACCATAGGGGTCTGGCTACACAGCCCCATGGATGCCGGACGCGCCCGGCGGCTCGAAACCTTCGACTCCTCCGTGATGACGCTGGACCTGCCCCTGCTGGACCTGCCCACGCAGGCGGAACTGGACCGGCAGCTTGCCGAATGGATGTCCCGCGAAGAAACCGCCAGGCGGGACGGGCGAAACCGGGAAGCCGCCGATTGTCGCGCCCGCATTGAACGGGTTCGGCGGACCATGCGGCGCGTCGAAAGCATTCCGCCGGACAGAAAGTCCGCCCCCTACGGTGTCACGCTCTGGCGCATCGGCGAAAGCGTCCTCGTGCTGGTCAGCGGCGAACCCTACAGCGTGTTCCAGCGCGAACTCAGGGCGCGCTTTCCGGCTACCGCCATCGTCGTGGTCGTCCTGTGCAACAGGGGAACGGGCGGTTACCTGCTGCCCGCGGACGACTACGGCAAGGGCCTCTACCAGGAAGAGGCCGCGTCGATCGGTCCGGGCGGGCTCGAAGCGGCGACCGACGCGATTGCGCGGCAGCTTGCAGCCTGGGGCCTGAAGTAGCAGGATGCCCGTCCCCGAGGGCGTCTACGGCCGGGACGGGGCGCAACCAATCGGAACCTGGAACAGGATGCAGATCAGACAGGAGCGGTGACATGGCAGCAGGCAACACGGTAGAAGGCAACACGGCAGAAGGCAACATGACAACAGGCAACTTACGTATCGGGCTCATCGGGCTCGGAACGGTGTGCGAATACGTGCATTACCCTGGGTTCTCCCGTATTCCGGGCGTGGAAATCGCCGGGCTGTGCGAGGTGGACGGGGATCTGCTGGCCCGCAGACAGGCACAGTGGGGCGTCGCGGATGGTTTCACGGACGTGGACCGGTTCCTGGCCACCGTCAAACCGGACGCCGTGGCCGTCGCCGTGCCGAACGTGTATCACCGCGATATCGTGATTAAATCCGTCGAGGCGGGTTGTCACGTGCTCTGTGAAAAACCCATCGGCATGACCGTAGCGGAGACCGTGGATATGTACGTATCCGCCAGAAACGCAGGCGTTCGCCACATGACCGCCTTTACCTACCGGTTCGTACCGGGCATGCGCTACCTGAAGCACCTGGTCGACGAAGGGCAACTCGGCGAGATACGCCACGCGCGCTTCCAGCGCCTCCAGGACTGGGGCGAACATTCCGTGGGATGGCGCCAGTACCGGCGCATGGCCGCCACGGGGGAACTCGGGGACATGGGCATACACCGCATCGACTTCGCCGAGGACCTGCTCGGTCCGATCAAGTCGGTGTGCGCGTCACTGAAGCAGGTCATTCCCCGGGACCGGACGGAGGACGGAAGGCCCTGCGAACCGCAGGACGTGGAGGACTGGGTCGCCTGGATCGCCGAATTCGAATCGGGGACCACGGGCGTATTCGAGATGGGAAAACTGACCAAGGGCCACGGGCCCGGGGGTGATCACGACATCTGCGAGTTGAACGGGACCATCGGATCCGCCGCCTACCGGCTTCACACGCCCTGTGCCATCCTGGCCGGTCCGCGCCGCGCCAGATACCGGAGACGCCGTGTGCCTGCGGGCTTCCTCACCGTGCCCGGTTCTCCCCGCGACCCGAAAGAAGGCGATCCTGCACAGACTTTTCGTTTCGACCAGGCCTGGGAGTTCGTCTGTGCCATCCGCGAGGAACGGGACTGCGTGCCTTCCTTCTACCACGGCATGCGCGCACAGGTCGTCGCGGAGGCTATCCTCGAGGCGGCCGAGTCCCGGAGGTGGGTGGACGTGCCGGCTTGAACCGGTATCGGGCCGGTCCGCCTGCCGGACAGGCTGAAATCCCACACCACCGAATTTTCATTTCATCGTCATGGTTTCGTCATACTTGGCCCTTATCTTACGACCGTTCTGACGATGGGACACATAGTCCCGGCACAAGCCGGGCATAGTGACCACAGATATCGCAGGGTGCCCGTGACCGTTGGGTACCCGATTGTCCTGACGGGTCAATTTTGGAGGAGAAGCCGTGAAAGCTCTGAGCTACCTGTTCATCGCAACGCTACTGGTTTTACCGGTCCAGCGGTCCCAGGCCGGCGTCGGTCAGGCCGGCGGACTGTTCCTGCAGATCGCGCCCGACGCGAGGTCCACGGCCATGGGCGAGACCGGCGTTGCCCACGCCCGCGGCGCACAGGTCCCTGCGTGGAATCCCGGCGGACTGGGATACCTCGAGTACAACGGGCTTTCGGGAACCTATTTCAAATGGCTGCCTTACCTGGCAGACGATCTCTACTACCTGCATTTCTCCTACGTGCGCCCGGTCGAAGGCATAGGCACATTCGGCGTCAGCGTTCCCTATCTTTCATTGGGAGAACAGGAAAGAGTCAATGCGGCAGGGGACAGCCAGGGCACGTTCAGCAGTTCGGACATGGCGGTGTCCCTTTCTTACGGAACCCTTCTCAACGATCGCCTGGGAATCGGTTCCAATCTGAAGCTCATACGCAGCGCCCTGTCCGATGAGGACAATGGGGTGGGGACGAGTTTCGCCCTGGATATCGGAGTGACCGCCCGCGTCCTGCCTCGACTCACCTTGGCCGGCGTCGTGCAGAACCTGGGCAAGGATATCAAATATGTTGATCCGGACCAGGGAGATCCGCTGTACAGGAACCTCAAGATTGGGGCCGCGCTCATGGCGCTGGAAGACGAGTCGAACAGCCTGTTGATTGCCGTCGACCTGAACCGTATGCTCCTGGAGGACAGCGGAAACGTCCTGAACCTCGGGCTGGAATACTGGTACCAGGGTATGATCGCGCTGCGTACGGGGTACGTGCACGACCCGGAGGGCGATGTGAAAACACCCACCTTCGGCGGCGGCCTGCAGTGGAAGATGTACCGCCTCGACTTCAGCTACACCACGAGTTCGACGCTTCAGGACATTACCAAGTTCACCATTTCAGCCAGGTTCTGAGCAGGCCCGACGAAGCGCGCCGGCAAAGGGCTTTTGGTGAGGACCCGCCGGGCCTTACAGGCAGCAGGCAGAGCGCCGCGCCTGCCAGGCACGCGTGTTACCGGGAAGGGGCCTGCGTTTCGATGAGCCTGATCTGGAAGAGCAGGGGCCACCACTTTCCGGTGACGAAGAGCCGGTCGCCCGCGGCATCGAAGGCGATGCCGTTGAGCACGTCTACCGTGCCGCCCCGCAGATCCTGCCCGCCGGCTTCGAGCAATCCCTCCAGGTCGATCCACCCGGTCACCCCGCCGGTTTCGGGATCGATGCGGGCGATGCGGTCCTCCTGCCAGATGTTGGCGTAGATTTCGCCCTTCACGTACTCCAGTTCGTTCAGAAAACGCACCGGGCCGTTCTCGTCCCGCACGACCACCCTTCCGGTCTCCTCGAAGGTCACCTTGTCACGGAAATACAGGATGGACGACCCGTCGCTCACGATGAACCGCGCGCCGTCGTACGTTATGCCCCATCCCTCACCGGGATAGGAAACGCTCCGTAACAATTCGAAGGTCTCCATGTCGTAGATAAAACCGACGCCCGATTTCCAGGTGAGTTGTATGATCTTGTCGTCGTAAAGGGCGAGTCCCTCTCCGAAGATCGTCGCGGAAAGCCGGCGGATCCGTTCCACTTCGCCGGTCTGCAACGCCACCCGGCGCAGGGTGGATTGGCCGTAGTTCCCCGTGCTCTCGTACAGCGTATCGCCCATAATCGCCAGCCCCTGTGTGAAGGCGCCGGTATCGTGGGGGTACGAACGGACCACCTCGTAGGCATAGGTCTTTGCCGCGGCCGCCGTGGTCCCGTTTCCGTCCGGCGTATCGGTGGCGGAACCGGTGCTCGAATTCGTCGGTTCGGTACAGGCGGCGATGCCGAACAGGCCCGCCAGGCAGATCCAAACGGCGCAGGTATTCCGGATCATGGGACCCTTTCCTGCAACTTTCGATACATGATGTGGGCATCGACCAGGCCGTGATCGGGATGACTGAACGCGGCCGGTATGGTGCCGGCTATCGTAAACCCCAGGTCCTGCCAGAGCGCCACGGCCCGGAGGTTCGTGCTTACGACCATGTTGAACTGCATGGCCAGGAATCCCTCCCGGCGCGCTTCGTCGAGGGCGTGCGCTCCCATCGCCCGTCCCACGCCGCGGCCCTGGAAGCCCGGATCGACCATGAACCCCGCGTTCGCCACGTGGGCGCCCTGCCCGGGCTGGTTCGGCCGGAGAAAGTAGGTGCCCACCACCTCGCTCCCTTCCAGCGCGATGTAAGTCAGGTTCGGCGGCGCCATCCACAGCACGCGCGCTTCCTCTCTGCCCGTGTCGGGCGGATAGGGATAGGTGTCCGCCCGCCGGACGACCCGGTGGAAGATCTGCCAGATGGATTCGAAGTCGTCCTCGCCCGCTTGTCTGATCCGGATCATCCCGCCCCTCTATCCAGTAGCATGGATTCGATCGTCTTCCTTTTCCGCGCCCGGGCGATGTCCAACGCCGTGGCGCCTTCCAGGTCCCTGATCGACGGATCCGCCCCCTGGTCGAACAGATACTGGACGAAGTCTCTACCTGCACCGCGGACGGCGGCCCAATGGAGCGCGGTGCGCCCGCGGTGATCGTCGGCGCCGTTCACACTGGCGCCGCGGTCGATCAGGAACCGGGCCATTTTGTACGAACCGTACTGCACCAGTTCGCTCAAGGTGTCGTCCACCGCGGGATGCCGGATGTCCGCTCCGGCCGCCAGCAGCATTTCCACGGAATCGTAATCCACGCTCCACAGTGCGTTGATCAGGCCGGGATCGGGTTTCGCCCCGGCGTCCAGCAACGCCTGCATCATGGCCGGGTTTCCGATGGCGGAAGTCAACGCGGGAGGAGGCCGGTTTACTTCGGCACCCCGTACAAGGAGCAGCTTGACAATCGCCTCTAGGCGTGCCGCGGTTTCCTCATCATCCCGGCCCGCCTTGGAAGCCGTACCGTAGTTCAGGGGACGCCACCTGTTCTCGTCCACCGCGTTGACAAGGCCCGCGTCCCCGTCGAGCAGCGTCCTGACACGATCCGCCTCGCCAAGTGCCACGCTGGTGAAAATATCCCAATCCTCGATGTGCTTCCGGATCACCGGCAGAAACTGGATCTCCCCGCCCACGGCGGCGAGACAGGGCGCCGTCATGCGGCCGTGACCACCTCGCAGGTCGATACGGGCACCGTGTTCGAGGAGGACGCGGACGGTCTCGACGTGGTGCGGACCCTTGGGAATTGTCTTCTTGTGTTCCAGCACCCGGTGCAGGGGACGGTGCCGGTGGTTGTTCTTGCTCAGCACGTTGGGATCGGCGCCATGATCCAGCAGGATCCGCACGATCGCCTTGCTCCCCACGAAGGCGGCGGTCATGATGGGCTGCCAGTGCGCGGCGGCATCGGGGTCTTCCTTCAACAGGGCTTTCACCGCGTCGAAGTCGCTGGACCAGGCGGCCTGGGTAAGTTGTTTCTCAACGGCCATGCGTATTTTACTCCATACTCCTAAAGTACCTGGCAGCCACCTTGATCAATACCGTACGGCCACTTCTTCTCAGTACCGTACGGCCATCTCGATCAGTACCTGACAGCCACTCGTCCTCAGTACCGTACGGCCACCTTGATCACCTCGTCGGGCGCGTGGCGCATCTTGCCGTACGCTTCGGGCAATTCGTCCGGCGTCACGACGGGATCGGGCAGTCCGTGAGGATGGAGCGTGCCGTCCCGGAAGAGGCGTACCAGGGTTTCGAGTATACGGCCTTCTTCCCAGAACAGGCCGCGCTGCGGATGGCTGCAGGCCCGCGCCGAGACGATATCGATCTGATTGAAATGGAACTCCTCGCCCAGGTACAGGCCCTTCGCGTCTCCCAGGTAGAAAGCCAGGGGAACGACCTTGCCCGCGTACCGGGTCGCGCGGATGGCTTGATTGAGGGCGTGGTAGCTTCCGCTGGCCTCGATGGTGACGTCCGCGCCGTGTTCGAGCCACCTGCGCGACGCCATGCCGAAATCGCCGACCTCACCCGGATCGACCGCCAGGGTAGCCCCGTGCTCCCGGGCCAGTGCCCGCCGCCGCGCGATCGGGTCGACCGCCACCACGTCGACCGCACCGGACAGCCGCGCCAGCTGGACCGTGAAGAGCCCGATGGCGCCCATACCGAATACGATGACCCGCTCGCCGATCCGCACCTGTCCGTCCCGCACGGCCGCCAGGGCGAAATTGGCGGGATCCATGCAGCAAGCCGCCGCCTCGGTCAACCCCGGGAGCAGCGGCTTGAAATGACGGCCCTGGTGGACCGTCCTGAATCCCCCGTAGCCATATACCCGGTCTCCTTCCTTCAGACCTTCGACTTCCTTGCCAGCGGCCATGACCGTCCCCACCGTCGTATTGCCCACCGGCTTCCAGGTCGTCGGGTCGTAAGGGTTCAGGCGTGACCGGTCGAAGACCCTGCCTTCCTGGTCCATGGGTACGTTCGAGTATATGGACTCACCCGTGATCTCGCCCTTTTCCGTCCCGTGTTTCGCCGCGGAGAACTCGCTGCGGACACGGACTTCATCGGGGCCGAGTTCGCCCAGCGTATAGTGTTCCCAGCGGGGTTTAAAGGCGTTGTTGCAAACCAGTTGCAGCAGTTCGATGCCATCCACGGCGGCCATTCCGTCCTCCATTATCGCTTCTTACGTCTATGCCCAACTGCCCTTCGATGTTGCGGTGATGCCAGGCTGCCCCTCGATGTTGCGGTGATGCCAGGACGGTTTCATCAGGTCCAAATCGACTTCATACGGTATGCGTCGAGCGACAGGACCCGGCTGCCGATGCCCTGGGAGCGGAAGGACACGCCTGTGCTGTCCGGCCGGTCGGGATAGACCCGCAGCGCGACGCACTGGCGGCCATTGGCGAATACCTCCACGACGCTTCGATCGACGAACACCCGCAGTTTCAGCGTCTCGTCCTCCTCCAGGGCCAGCTGCGCCGTCTCCGGCGCACGGGACAGAACGTCGGGTGCCGTAGACGCGTAGGAGGTGTCTACGGATAGCAGGCTCTTGCCCCGGAACCCGCGCTCCCGGAAGAAGGCGATGCGTGTGAATTCCTCCCGGTCCGGCGACCTCAGCACGTTCATCTCCACCATGGGCGACGAACCCGGGTCGATCTCCACCTCGAACTCCATGGTGTTGCCGCCCTCCAGCGCCGGGAGCACGACCTCCTGGTTGGCCGGAAGGGCTATGGCGCCGAAATGCCTCGGCGTCTCGCGCAGCGACTTCAGAGCCTCGACCGGTTCCTGGTAAAGGTCGTCGCCGTCCGCAGTCATGCGCCGGGGCAGAGACATGATCTGGTTCCATCCCTTTGTAGGCTTGCCGTGGTTCATGTTGAAGATAACGGCAAGACCTCCCTTCCCGTCCGGCGTGGCCGTAGGGGCGTGAAGTCCGGAAGGTTTGAACGCACCGAAATTGAACTTGGCGCCGTAGGTCACCACGAACTTGTCCCGTTCCGTGTCGTAGTCCCCGAGCAGGTACTGGGGGCCGCTCATGTGGCTGAAAAAAAGAAGGATGTGCCGGTCGCCGATGGGCCAGAAGTAGGGACAGGCGCCGTCGTCTCCCACCAGGGTGTAGTCGTCGTCCTCGACGAAGGGATGCAGGTAGGTCCAGCGGGCCAGGTCCTCGGAACGGAACAGGTAGTTCGCGCGCCTCGGCTTGCCGGCCGGGCCTTCGGGCTTCGTGCCCCCCGAGAGCGAATAGTAGACACCGTCCTTCTTCCAGATGCAAGGATCGAAAACGTTGTACGGCGCGGGCGGACCGTCCTTTGGCGGCATGGGGATGACGGGGCCGCCGGTTACCTTCACCCAGTTGAGGAGCAGGGGATCGCTGGATAAGGCGACCATGTTCCCCGCGACCGTGCCGTGGTACATGGCAATCACGCGGTCTTCCTCCACCAGTGCGGCGCCCGAGTAACAGCAACGCTCCGGGTTGGGATAAATGCAGTATGGCAGATCGCGCCAGCGGACGAGATCGTCCGAAATGGCATGTCCCCAGTGCTGTCGCGTGTCCTCGGGCGGATAGGCCTGGTAGAACAGGTGCCATCGTCCCTGCCAGAAGCACAGTCCGTTGGGGTCGTTGAGCATCGCCTCGGGATTCACGTAATGGTACTGCGGCCGGTGGGGATCTCCTTCGTAGCTTTTACGGGACGTGTGGAGCCGCAGCAGGAGGGGGTTGGACTCAAGCGCGGCCTCCTGCGCCTCGACGGAATCCTCTGGGAATGTGTAGTAAGGGACGAGGGATGTATAGTCTTCCATGGTGTGCTCCATGATTGGAATCAGTGGCGCCTGGCGGTTTTATATGCCTCTACCGGTTTGGGTTGTCTCGGCCTGGCACGGGGCTGCCTCCGCCCGTCCGGGGTTGTCTCGGCCGGTTCCAGCTGTTTCGGCCCGGCTCCGGTTGTCTCGGCCTGGCACGGGGCTGCCTCCGCCCGTCCGGGTCCTGTTTCGTCATTGTGCGGATACCTCGGAAACCCAGGAATCGACCAGAAACCGGGCGATGGAATCCCGTCGGGGCAAGGCGTACGCCACCGATTCGTCGCCCCATTCGCCGAAGGCCCGTACTTCCTCCGCGGTGAACCAGCGGGCATCCACGAGTTCATCGGGGTTCACCGTGATCCCGGTGGTTTCGGCCCGCGCGCGGAAACCCAGCATCAGCGAAGACGGAAAAGGCCAGGGCTGCGACGCCTGGTAGTATGCTGAGCGCACGCGAACGCCGACCTCTTCGAACACTTCCCGGGCTACCGTTTCCTCCAGACTTTCACCCGGCTCCGAGTAGCCGGAAAGGGTGGAATACACGTTTGGCGGCGGACGGTGGTGGTTTCCCAAAAGGCATCTGGGCGGGCCTCCGCCGTCCGGGCGGAACTCCACCAGCGTTATCACCGCGGGGTCAATACGGGGAAACAGGGTCCGCCCACAGCCCTTCCGCGTACACCGGCGACGGTGACCTCCGTCCCGGCTTTCGGTGTGGTGTCCGCAGCGGCCGCAGTGCCGGTTCTGGCGGTGCCAGTATAGCATGCCCCGCGCGTACGCCATCAGCGCCGCGCCGCGCGTCTCGATAGACGGACCGGCACGCCACAGGTCCTGGAACGTCCCCCGGCTTCCGGCCGCTGCCGTAGCGTCCCCTTCGTCGGCATCGGACAGGTCCGCTGCGAAAACAGCCCGGCCGTCCTCCATGCCCAGGAACACGGTTTCGCAACTCGCTACCAGCACGTCCGCGGCGGCAGGTTGCGTGCAGATGACGGCGCATGGGCGGGCCGGCGCTTCCCCGTCGCCGATCAGGTTAAGATCGCGCCAGACGGGTATGACGCGGGTATCCTCCCGGCTCAGCTGAGCGGTCAGCCAGTTCGCATCGCTCCGCCGGTCCGCCGGCCGCGCCAGCGGGACGTCCGCGAATTTCAGTACGGGATTCGTCATAAGGCACTCGCACCGAGCCGGTTGCATTTATGGTATTTACTTCGTGCGGGCGGCCCCGGCTTCTGCCGCGGCGCAACCGCCCGGTATTATCCTACAACAGGGTTTCCAGCGTGTTGACGAAGGCCTCGTTCTCATCCGGCGTGCCGACGGTCACGCGCAAATACCCCTTCAGCCCCCACCACATGGCGTCGCCGATCCAGACCTTCCGCTCCTGGAGCGCATTGAACACGCGCTCGGATTCATCCCCGAGCTGAAACAGGACGAAACAGGAATCGCTGGGCGTATACGGGATGCCCAGCCGATCGAAGGCCTTGCCCAGGTACGCCTTGCCTTCCTCCACCGTCCTGCGGCTCCGCTCGTAATGGGCGTCGTCGTCCAGCGCGGCGATGGCGGCATGCAGACCCAGGTTGCTCGGGGGACCGCCCAGGTTGTAGAGCGACAGTTTTCTTCTCAACCGGGGCGAAAGCACCGCGTATCCCACGCGCAGTCCAGCGAGGCCGTACACCTTGGAGAACGTCCGGGATACGATGACGTTTTCTTGCTCGAGGGCCAGGTATATGGCGTCGCGGTAGTCCGGGTCGGTCGTGTAATCGATATACGCTTCGTCGATGAACACCGTAACGCGTTCGGGCACGGACCGCACGAAATCCGCCAGTACGTCATGGTCCACCACCGTGCTGGTCGGGTTGTTGGGATTCGTCACGACCACGACCGTCGTGTTGTCGTTGATCCGCTCGTACATGGCGTCCAGGTTGTGCCGAAGGTCCCGGGTCAGACGTACGTTATTGACCTTGATGTCGGCCCCTTCTTCTTCCTTGAACCGCCTCCAGACGTCCGCGGTGTCGAAGTAGGCGGGCTGGGCCTGGACCAGCTCCGCCTTGTCCCGGACCGTCGCCAGGCCCACTGCGTGAAGAATCATGCTGGAACCCGCGCTGAGCGCCACCCGACGGTTTTTCGTGACCTCTTCCCAGTTGTCCCACGTCGTCTCGGTTACCGGCAAGCCGTGTTTTCGCTCGAGGGCGTTGATCAGGACTTCCGACGGGTCCGGCATGGAACTCCAGTGGTAACGGTTCACGCCGAACATGCGGGCTGCGACGGCTGCGACGGCCCTGGGGGACGGTCCCAGGGGGTTTTCGTTGGACGACAGGTTCACGTAGCCCGGCTCGATGCCGAATCCCTGTATGTCTTCCGGTTTCTTGCCCGAAAGCAGCGCTTGCGCCATGACCATGGGATCGGCGGCTAAGGCCCCCAAGCCCCCCAGCAGCGATCCCGCAATGAATCCGCGCCGCGTCAGGTTGGATTCTGGTTTCATTATATCCCACTCCCTTAGTTCTGGCCTCTTCAACCAGGTGGTTTCTGTTGGGATTTAAGCCCGTATCTTCTTAACCACTTCCCGGATGCTGTCCCGGAGCAGATCCAACATGAGGTCGGTCTCTTCCCGGCTGATAACGAGGGGCGGCGCCAGGGCGATCCAGCCAGGGTCGAAACGGGTCAGCAACCCCTTCTCCAGCGCGGTCTGCCCTACCTGCACGCCGAACTTCAGCGAAGGATCGAAAGGCACGCCAGTCTCGGAATCCTCGACGAATTCAATCCCGGCCAGCAGGCCGCAACCCCGGATATCGCCCACGATCCCCAGTTCCCGGAGGTCCTCCAGGCGCTCGCGGAGGTATGCCCCCTCCTCTCTCGCACGTGTACAGAGATCCCGTTCCTGGATCTCCGCCAGGTTCGCCAGGCCGGCCGCCGCGGCCAGCGGGTTTCCGCCGAAGGTATGGCCGTGAGAGAACTCGACCTCGTCTTCTTCCCGGCCGAGAAAGGCGGCGGCGATGGAATCCCGGAAGGCAATCCCGGCCAGGGGCACGTATCCGCTGGACATGCCCTTGCCCATGCACAGGATGTCGGGCGTCGCATCGAAGGTCTGGGCCGCGAACATGTTGCCCGTGCGGCCGAAACCGGTGATGATCTCATCGTAGATCAGGAGAATCTCGTGCCGGGTGCATATGTCCCTGAGCGTTGAGAGGTAGCCCGGCGGCGGCATGATGATGCCCCCGGTGTTCCCCACGGGTTCCAGGATGAGCGCCGCGATGGTCTCGGCTCCTTCCAGCTCGACCAGGTCCTCCACCGTACGCGCGCAGAAGATCTCGCAATCCGGGAAAGTCTTTTCGTAGGGACATCGGAAACAGGTAGGGGGGTGGACGTGCAGGAAACCGTGCAGCGTGGGTTCGAACATGGTCTTGCGCCGGCGCGTGCCCGTGGCCGACAGGGCGCCCATCGTCGCGCCGTGGTACCCGTGAAAACGGGAGATCACCTTGAACTTGCCCGGGTTGCCGGTCTGCCGATGGTACTGCCGCGCCAGCTTCATGGCTGACTCGGTGGCCTCCGAACCGCCGGATAGCAACTTGATCGTGTTCAGGTCCTCCGGCGTGACTTCCGAGAGCCGCCGGACAAGCTCGATGGCCGGGGGGCTGGTGGCGTGGAGCGGAGGAGCGAAGGCCATGGTGTCCAGCTGCGCCTTGATCGCCTCGATGATCCGCCGGTTGCCGTGGCCGGCGTTTACGGTGAAGATGCCCGATATGCCGTCCAGGATCCGCCGCCCGTTTACATCCTCGTACCAGACCCCGTCCGCCTTCCGAATGACGAGGGGATCTTCGATGAAGGTCTCCATCTGGCGCAGGTCGAGGACCAGCCGCCGGAGGGATTCGGGCGCTGTGAGCAGTTGGGAATCCATGGCGCTTCTCTTGAAATCGGGCAGACCAGGGAACGCTTGCAAAGGACGATCGGGGGAGACCGCCCGGCATATGGCCGACGACTAGTACAGCCGGTCGATCACGACGTCCGCTCCGGAGTATGGCCGACGACTAGTACAGCCGGTCGATCACGACGTCCGCTCCGGAGTATGGCCGACGACTAGTACAGCCGGTCGATGACGACGTCCGCTCCGGATTCTCCGATGACCACCCTAGGGATGACCCCTTCCATATCGCCGGCCTGCGGTACGCCGGCGTTTCCGTCCAAGTCGATGCGCGCGACAATGGTGACTTCACCGGTGAAAGAAGGGCCCTGGACCGCCTGGTCCGCACCCGTCAGCGTGTACGGCATGGGAAACCGCAGGCTTCTGAATCGCTTGACGGCAAGGGGCGGGCCGTTCTCGCCCCGTCTCGCCATGACGTACATGGTCTCCGAGCCTCTGAGCCGTGAGAAAAGTCCCGGCGTGATGTCGATGGTTCCCGATACGCTTTCTCCGCTTACCGGGACTGCGGTGGGTTGTCCTTCCTCGAAGCTTCGGCCGGCTATCCGGCTGCCATCCATCGGCTGTTGCCGTTCCACGAAGGATCTGCCGGACGCCATTCCGCCGTCTTCGGGCAAGGGACGCAGGTTCTGATCGCATCCGCACCAGATCAGCAGGCCCAGCAATATCGATTCAAGATGGAATTTGCGCATATTCAAATGGGATTCGACCGCCGGGAATACTCCGTTTTGCGGGTGTTTTTCGTCGTCCGAATACTCCGGATAGTCTAGGCGAACCACCGGTTGTTGTCAACCTCTATGTACCTGTGCGCGGTAGAATAAAGTGCTTGACTAGACCCGTTGCGTAAATCTAACATGGAACTTCGTCGGCGGCTCCGTTCTCGGGGATCGGCCGGCACGATAGTTCAGGCAAGCGAAGCACGAGCGCACCACTCCTTTGCCGTGCCTGCCGCGGGTGGTATGGTCTCGCCAGATTCCACCTTCTCTTTGCGATAAACCGGGTATTATACGCAACGGTTCCCCGGAACCAGGACGGAACAGTCATGCCGCAGGGTACGATAACCAGGCTGAACCACACCAGGGGATACGGATTCATCAACACGCCGGAGAACGAGGACCTGTTTTTTCATCGATCCAATATAATGGATGCGCAGTTTTCTCTATTGCAGGTCGGCGACCAGGTGACCTATACGGTTCAGTTCACTTCCCGCGGTCCACGGGCCGACCAGGTCCAGGTCGAGAGTCCGTCCGTGAAGCTCCAGGTCAACCTGGCCGTGAAGGACCTGCGTGTGTCCGCAGCATTCTACACCGAGACCTTCGATTTCAAGGAACTTTCTAACAATCCCGGCTATATCCTCCTTAAACGGAACGATCTGATAATCGGATTGAAGACGGACGAACTGCTCTGGCATCCGGACCCTGGGGAACAGCCCGATGCGGCGCTCGTTCGGGGCGTGGGGGTCGAACTGGTCCTGGAAATCTCGGATATCGGCCAGTTTCACGCAAGGATGCAACAGGCCGGCGTGACCATACACGAACCGTTGAAAGAACAGCCGTGGGGCGCCACGGACTTCCGCATGCTGGATCCGGACGGGTACTACTGGCGGATCACGTCTCCCCGCGACCGCGATGTCGTCCACGCCGAAGAAGAACCGACGGAAGGTGAACCCGCGTGAGACTACTGGGAATCGATATCGGCGGATCGGGTATTAAGGGCGCGCCGGTCTGTCTGGAATCCGGGAAACTCGAGACGGAACGGTTCAGGATCGCGACCCCCCAACCGGCCACCCCCGGTAAAGTCATCAAGACCGCGGCGGAAATCGTCCGGCACTTCGACCTCGAGGGTCCCGTGGGTTTCGGCTTTCCCGCGGTGATCAAGAACGGCACGGTAAGGACCGCGGCGAACATCGACTCGTCCTGGATCGGCGTGAACGCGGCCGAACGCCTGGCGGAGGCAACGGGCCGTCCGGTCGTTCTCGTGAACGACGCCGATGCGGCGGGTATAGCGGAAATGCATTACGGCTCGGGCAGGGGCAGGGACGGCGTGGTGGTCATCGCGACCCTCGGAACCGGTATCGGAACCTCCCTGTTTGTCGACGGCAAGCTCGTGCCCAGCACGGAATTCGGCCACATCGAGATGAAAGGGCGCGTGGCGGAGAAATACGCCGCCGACAGCGTGCGGAATGAGAAGCGGCTGGGCTGGCGGGAATGGGGCGGGCGCGTAAACGAGTACCTTTGCAAGCTGAACGAGCTGATCCGGCCGGACCTGATCATCGTGGGCGGCGGCGCCAGCAACAAGTACGAAAAGTTTTCCCCGTGCTTCACCGTGGATACCGAGGTCGTACCCGCCCGGCTGAGAAACCAGGCCGGGATCATCGGGGCGGCCCTGGCCGCGCAGACCGCCGCGTGACCCGCGAGAACGACGAAAGCGCCGTACATGTCCATTCTCACCAAGTCGAAACTGTTTCCCCTGCTGCCCGACGGCGTCCGCGGACGCGTGACTGAGAAACACCGGCTTTCCCCGTCCGGCCGCCTTAAGAGCAGGAAACAGGCCGGAGAGTTCATCCTGGAACGGTGTTTCGTTTCGGTATACTCCGGTACCGAACTTCCCAGTATCCAGGAGGCCATTGACGGCAGGACCGACCTTTCCGATCGCGGTGACCGGATAAGCACGGGACAAGGCATCGCCAGCATCTGGATGGGCGACCTGACGGAAGCCGTACCCTGCCTTGTCGGCACGTTCGTGAAGCGAAAGCCCACGCTGGTCGCCCGAAAGCACTGGGCAGCGCTGCTGGCCATGGAACGGGAGGGTTTCAAGGGCGCCCGGGAACGCAACCGGATATCCCCGGCGGCATACCACCTGGCCGACTGCATCGAACGAGACGGTCCGGCCACGGGTCAAACCCTCCGCGATCGACTCGCCGAATCCGTCCGCATGGACAGGCGGACATTCCGCAAGGCATTGCTGGAGCTCGAGAAACTGTGGTTGATCGTTCCCGGACGTATCGAAAGGAGCATGCACGACGCGGCTTCGTGCGTATGGGAGTTGACGAAGCGATGGGTGCCTGCCGACACGGCGAGGGAAGCCGTCTCCATGACCCGCCGTCACGCCATGCGCAGCCTGCTCCTGGGCGCCGTGGATTCCGCGGGGGCCGTCGACGAGAAGGCGGTCTACAGCTGGTTCGGCTGGCCCCGGTCCATGACGGGCGTCCTCATGCAGGAAGCCCTGTCGGCGGAAGCGTGCTTCCGGGTAGCCGGCCCCAATCCCGTGATCATTTCGAGTGACCTGGCCGAAATCTGGCCGGAAGCCTAGCACGGCTGGTCCGATCGGCGGCGGAACTTCCGCCCAGCCTACGGGGGAACGCCCGTCCGACCGGCGGCGCATCCCCACGGCCAACCTGTGAGCCGAATCCCATCCCTAAGGAACCCGTCCCGATATGCGCCTATACCACGATGACGACCAGGCCCGGCTCTGGCTGGGCGACGCGCGCAGGATGGACCCGATCCCCGACGGGTGCGCCAGCCTGGTGCTGACGTGTCCGCCCTGGTGGGACGGCGGCGACTACGGCCACCCGGACCAGATCGGCTTCGGCCAGACCTATGCTGGGTTTCTAACCTCCCTCTCCGAGGTCTGGGCGCATTGCCGACGGTGCCTGATGCCCGGCAGGGCGATGATCGTCTGGATCGCAGATCTGCTCTGGCGGGAAGAACCGGTCGCGCTTGTGGCGGACGCGCACCGCGGTCTCCAGGAGGCCGGGTTTCTGTACGAGGCGACCTGGTACTGGTTCGATCCGCGGAAGGAAACGAGGAAGGAAGAGGCGGATGCCCGCGTGCCGCTCGGATGCCGGCCCAAGGCGCACGCCGAGACCATCCTGGTCTACCGTAAGCCTGGCGCCGCCGAAACGCCCGCACCCGGCGTCATACAAAAAAGCCGCGTACCCGCGGAAGAATGGCGGGCGGGCCGCCAGGCCGTATGGATGCCCGACGAGAACCTGGAACCCCCATACCAACGCCTGATTCGCCTCTGGTCATACGCGGGAGAAACGGTCCTGGATCCCTTTGCCGGGCAGGGCATGATCGCGCTGGCGGCGCGTGCGCTCGAGCGCCGCAGCATCTCCGTGGAACTGAATTCCGATTCCTGCCGGCAGATCGTCTCGCTCCTCGCGGAGCCTCACATGCCGTGTTCGTCCAGCAGCCGCCGCAGGTAGGCGACGGCCTTGGGTACCGCCGTCTCCTCGGCTTCAACGTCCTGCCCTTCGTAAACGACCGACATCCAGCCATTGAAACCGACCTGCTTCAGGATCCCGAGAATGCGTGGATAGTCCAGCCACGCTTCCTCGCCGGACTGGACGCGGTAGAACTTCGCCCGGACGTGCGCGGCGTGCGGCGCGCTTTTCTCCATACTTCCGTAGAAATCGTATGCGGGATCGGGATTGCCTCTCGCTCCCGATGCGCCCGGTGACCCGGCGTACTGGCCCGTGTCCAGTATATGGGTGAAGGAAGGGTGGTTCACTTCGGTGAGAATCCGCACAACGTCATCGCCCGTGCGGGTCACGCACCCGTGGTTGTGGTTGTGCAGTCCCACGGCGACGCCCCGGGCGGCCCCGTGGGCGACGACCTCCGAAATCGCGTGGATCATGCGGGTCCACGTAACGTCGGCGGGCGTATCGTCCCGGTCCCACGCGGCGAAGATGCGCACCATCGGCACGTGCATACGCGCGGCCACGTCGATCCAGTGGTTGACCATCCCGATCTCTTCGGCGATCTCACCGGCCGGCTTTCCGAAGTTGTTGCTGATGCCGAGGTAGGAGATGGCCAGCCCCCGCTGCAGGCATCGCATGCGCACGTCCCCCAGGTACGCGTCGTCTTCCGACGCCAGCGCCCGGGTATGGATGTCGATCCCGTCGAGTTCCATTTCCCGGGCGCGGTCGATGAAGTCGAAAAGGTCCATGCGGCCTTCCGAAATGGCGTGACCATAGCTTAAGGACATGCAACCGAGTTTAATCACTGCGCGTCTTCCTCTCTCCCGGTGGATGTGCTGTCGCCGGGCTGACTGTCGCCGGGCTGGCTGTCGCCGGACGGGCGGTCGCCGGGCTGGCTGTCGTCCATCGTGCAGGACTGCTCCAGGAAATAGACCATCACGTACTCTTCCGCCGTACGCTTGGGGCCGGGCAGGTTTCGGATCCGCCGAGCGTGGGCTTCGAGGTGGCGCTTGACGAAGAACAGATATAGCTGGGTGACGAAATCGGTCGCCGTATGATTGTAGAGGTACGTGGGCGACAGGGAAAGGGTGGTATCAACGCCCGGATAGGCCGCTGTTTGATGGCCTTCCAGCATTTCCTTGTTTATCGATTCGAGCTCCTCGGTGGACACGCTGAACAGGAATTCGCGAAAGGCCTGCAACTCCTCCGGCGGACAGGTTTTCCTGGAGAAGTAATCGAGGAACTGGATGTCGCCGCCGGCGCGCATCAGGGCGAAGATCTCGGACACTCCCATGAGCGTGCCCAGTTGCACGGTGGTCTGCCGCCGAGCTTCCCAGGTGGTCTCCAGCACGGGCAGGAAGGCTTCGATGCGCCGGGAAAACCGGTCTTCCCAGAGTAAGGTCAGGGCGGTGGCCGCCTTGGTTCGGACGGCGCGGCCGAGACTGTCGTCGCAGACAATGGCGGTCAGTAGCGATTCGATCACCTTATTGTGTATGCTCTGGCTGATCCGGTTGCCGATTGCGTCTTCCACGGTCGTGAAATCCTTCCTGCCGCCCAGCGCCTCCTGGGCGACCTGGTGCAGCAGCCGGAACAGATTGAGTCGCGCCATGACGTACACCTGCCCGACCGCGGCACGCATGGGCAGCAGCATGTCGACCGTGAACAGCGTGGCGTTGGAAAGCGCTTCGATCAGGGACGAGGCGTCTCTCCGCTGCTGGCCCAGGGACTGGCTTTGCAGCAGGGAGGGATAGGCGTTCATGACCTTTGCTAGATCATTCAGCCGGGCGATGGATTCACAGATCGCCTGGTCGAGGTGCGCGGCGTGGGGATTTCTGCTTTCCTTCAGCGAATCGGTGATATCACAGATCAGCCGTTTGTCGTCGTGAGTCAGGACGGGCGTATCGAGGGTGGTTGTGTCCAACGTAATTTTGTTTACCCCGCGCGCGGGGGGCGCGCTTTGCCTGCTATTCCAAGTAGAATACCTGCTCCAGCGGCACCATGTTCTCGTCGGCGTGCTTGCCGCCGAGGTTCTCGAAGTAGGGCGCCATGAACTCCTGCCATCGCGTGTTGACGTCTTTTTCGGCCATGGTGGCCAGCGCTTTCTCGAAATCCGGTGTCTCGCAATATCCGAAGAGCAGCCCGTCCTCGCGCATGAAAAGCGAGTAGTTGTGCCATCCCGCTTCACGCAGGGCGTCCAGCAACTCCGGCCACACCTCCCGGTGGTGCTTCTTGTAGTCTTCGATCATGCCTTCCTTGACCTTCAGGATGAATCCCACCCTTTGCATGGCGATCTCCTTCATGCTTCGCGCATTATGCCTTGTAACTGACTATTTCTGTCACGCCTCGTGCTTGTAACTGACTATCTCGATGTTCTCGTGGTCCGACCTGCGGGCCCGCTCGAGGGCGTAGGACGTGACCGGGAAATAATAGTGGGTTTCGGCGTTGAGCGAAATGAACCCCTCGGCGTAGGCGACGTTTCCCGCGCTGCCGAAAGCGCCATCGGAGGTCTCGATGCGTTTCCGCGCGTACGCGCCGCCGTAGCCCTGGCTCACGAGGGCGTCCAGCGAAGCCAGTTTTTTGTCGACCACGTCGGTGATATCGATGAAAACGTCGTTGTAATACCCGCCGCGGGCGTCCCACACGTTGCGCGGAAGACTCGCCGCGCCGCATCCCCAATAAAACACCTGTGCGACCTGGTGGGGCGGACGCCGGTCGCCCGGGTCGACGGAGCCGGCCAGTCCCATGGCGAGCATCACAATGCGGCCGGCCACGGCGTGGGGGTTCCACGTGCCCCCGCCCTCGTCGGGGAAATGGGTGAGGATGATGTCCGGCTTCAATTCTCGCAGCAGGCGGGCAAGCTGGCGTACGATCGGCTTCTCGGGCAGCAGTACCGCGTCGTCGGCGCCCAGGAAATAGACGTCTTCCACACCGAGGGCGCGGCAGGCCGAGCGCACTTCTTCCGCCTTCACGTCGGACCGTTCCGCCATCATCTGTTTCAGCGTTTCCCCCTCCGGCACCTCCTCCGCGTGGAACATCTCGTCGCTGATCACCTTGTCGTGCACGCGGGCCCCATGGGTCAATACCACGCAACCTACCCAGTCTCCCCTGGCCGCATGATGGGCCATGGCGCCGCCTGATTGATCGAAAATGTCGGCCGGATGAGCGCCGATGGACAATATCCGAAGCCGATCACTCATGTAGATACACTCATTCTTCGAAAGGGCGCAATCAACAGGTGTTACGGGTATGTTGTACGCTTGACTGTGGCCGATTGAAAGGCTTTCTTGTCCCAGGCTACCGACGGGCCGGATGGTCGGAGACGACGAGGGATTCCGGTTTCGGCGGTGCCTGTAGTTTCGATATCCCGGAATATAGATCGTCGCACCTGCCCGTCAACAGGATTTTCCACAGGGCGCCCATGCTCGCGCGGCTTGGCTCACGCTGGAAAGCGGCCGGTCTGCTTTCCATTACCGATTTCCGTTACCTCTGGATATCCAGCAGCATCTGGTGGCAGACGCGCTGGATGGATGAGCTGATCGTCGGCTGGGTCGTGCTGGAGCTGACCGACTCGGCCGGGATGGTGGCGCTGGTCAGTTTCTGCCGCATGGCGCCGTTCATGCTCTTCGGCCCTTTCTTCAGCACCGTGGTGCGGTACGTGAGCTACCGGTGGCTGATCGTCAACGCCCAGTTTATCAACTGTACCGTCAGCGGCCTCTTCTGGGCCCTCGCCTTCTTCGGCGATCTCGCCTTCTGGCACATCGTCGTCGGTTCCATCCTCATCGGCATGGGCAGCGCCTACGACTGGTCCTCCCGCCGGGCGCTCATCCCGGACCTGGTAGGCAAGGACCGGACGACGGACGCCATGGTCATGGAGACGGTACCGCAGAACATCTCACGGCTGATCGGGCCGCTCATGAGCGGCATCCTGCTCGAGTTTACAGGTACGAAGGGGGGATTCCTTGCCCTCTTCCTCCTTCAGATCGTCCAGATCGCCGTCATCGTCCGGCTTTCCTCCGACACGGACCGAACCGACCGGAAGAAGAGCCGGCTGGCCCCGTGGAAGGACCTGCTGCTCGCCTACCGGTATTCCCGCCGGAACCCCCGGATCTCGGGCGTGCTGATCATCACCTTCCTCATGAACGCCTTCGCCTTCTCCTACCAGGTGCTGCTGCCCGTTTTCGTGCGGGACGTCCTCTTCCTGGGCCCCATGGAACTGGGCCTCCTCGGCGCGGGCACCGGGATCGGATCGATCTTGGGCATCGCCCTGATAGACCGACTGGGCAGGTACTACCGGGAAGGCATCATCTTCACCATCAGTTCCCTGCTCAACGCCGTGGCCACGCTGATATTCGCCCTCTCCATGTCATTTTCCCTCTCCCTGGCCATGCTGATCCTGGTAGGCATCGGCCAGACCGGGTTCAGCATCATGCAGTCTTCGATCATTCTCCGCTCCTCCATAGACGCCATGCGGGCCCGGGTCATGGGCCTGCTCGTGCTCGCCATCGGCGGAGGTCCGCCGGGACGGCTGCTGGTCGGTTCGCTGGCCGGCGTCGTCGGCGCGCCCCTTGCCCTGGCTACATGCGCCGGGGTTGCCAGCATGGGCGTCGTGAGTGTGCTGTGGCGGTTGGGGGGAATGCGGCGAAATTGATGGTTGGGCCGCCGCGGAGAAATTGATGGACGCGGCATAATTGACGGGCGCGGGAATTGTGGGACGCGGAGAGACCGGCGCGGAATGATGGGCGCGGGAATTTGACGGGCGCGGCGGCCGCGGCTACCTGAGCCAGCCCATACGGTCCTTGCGCCAGCCCAGCCTGTCGAGATGATTTGCGCGGATGGCCTCGATATGCCGGGTGTGCAGTGCCTGCTTCTCCTCGGTCCACCTGTATTCCTCCAGGCGATCGGCATCGAGCTCGACCCCCAGCCCGGGTCCCTCGGGAACGCGCAGGCACCCGTCCTCGTAGCGCATCTTGCCGCCCTCGATGACGTCGCCGACCCACTGGTTGTAATGGGCGTCGATTCCGTGCAGCGACATGGGCATGGTCCCGTTGCCGTGTACGATGTGGTAGGGGATGTTGTAAGGGAAGGAGAAGGCGGCCACGTGGAGGCGAATGGCCGTGCCCGGGCCCAGTTCGTAGGCGCTGTGCATGCCCAGTTCCATGCCCATGTACCGGGCGGTGTCGTAATAACGCTTCAGGGAAAGCGGCCCGGCGTAGGCGTCCGGCGCGGAAACGTCGGCGGGCACGTGGCGGCGCATGACATCGAGATCCAGCGGCTGGTCCAGGGTCTCGTCGCCGTAACGGCCGGAAACCGGGGCGCCGTAGGGACGAGGCGCCGCGTCCCGCTTCAGCGGCGGTAGCCAGGCGTGGGAGGATATGGGTATGCTGCTCATGTGGCGCAGGCGGTGGCCGGCGCGGAAGATGTTCTCGAACCGGCCGCCCACCGGTTCCTCGATCCATTCTATCCGGCAATCATCGACGCCCTGCATGAACCTGAGCGCCTCGTTCTCGCTCCAGGACGCGTGGGGATCGACGCGGATATCCACGTCGTAACCCACCAGGTCGCGGATATTGTGCACGAGTTCGATGTATCGCACGGGCTCGAAGTCGCACATGGACAGCTTGATAATGCGGAATGTCTCGTCCTCCATGAGCGACTTCACGTGCCGGGGATAGGTGTCGAAGGTCACTTCGTTCTCGCCGTTGACGTCAGGGAAACGGTACCAGGTATAGGCCGCGATGGGGATCTTCGTAACAAGGGGTGTATCGAGGTCGAAGACGTCGCGCAGGTACCGGTAGAGGGGCTTGCCCGCGATCTTGCCGGCGAAGTCCCAGTAGGCGAGACCCAGCAGGCCCCGAATTTCCGGATCGAAGGGGTTTTTACCCAGGACCTGGGAACGCAGCTCGTCGGCCTCGCTGGAAGAGCCTTCGGCCACGCCCACCAGGCCCTGGTTTGTTTCGAATTCGGCGAAAGAGAACCCCTCGGCAGACCCGTCCCATCGCTTCGTGCCCCGCCACGGCATCAAAACCCGCCAGGTCCGCACGTCCGTGATTTTCAGCCCGGCCGCCCGTCCGTTTTCGTTAATCAGATCCTGCCGGGCCTTGATGTCCGCCACGTTCTCCCGGTCGAAGGCGGCGATGGCGTCCACGTTATACATGGTCGTTTCCCTCTTCGTATGGATTCAACGTCTCCACGCCGAGCCGGTCATAGACTTGCGGATTCCCGGTGACCACAATCAGCCGGTGCAACACGGCCGTCGCCGCGATCATGGCGTCTGTCATCCGGGTATTCCATCGCCGGTACAGGAGCCTTCCCCACACGCGGAAGGCGGCCGGATCCATGGGAAGAATACGGTGGGTATCGACCATCTTTCCCAGCCAGGACTCCAGTTCCGCCGCTTCGGAGGCATCCTTTACGCGGGAAAACTCGATACCCGTCTGGATCTCGCCCACGGTCACGGCGGAAAGATACACATGATCGGGGGCGACTCCCGAAAGCCACCCCAACACACGCTGGTGCGGCTGTTTTCGGCGTAGTTCCGATACGACTTCCGTATCGAGGAGATACATGGGCTTATTCCATGCTCGTCTCGTCCCGTGTCCTGCTTTTCTCACGCAGTGGCGTCAGGGAGTCCGTACGCGCGTCGGGCGAGAGCAGCAGGTCTTTGAGGCCGGTTCTGGCCAATCGCTTCATCTGTTCCCACTTGTCGATGGAAACCAGGACCGCCTCCGCGACGCCCCGCCTGGTCACGATCTGAGGGCCCTCTTCCCGGCTCGTTTCCAGGAATTCGCTGAACTTTGCTTTCGCTTCCTGGACCTGCCAAGCCTTGCCCATAGAGTCTCCCGGATCGAAAGTTATATATACTAACTAGTCAGATAACTAGTTATTTACTGTATGTCAAGTGAAATTCGATCCGCTGCCGTTGCATACGCCACAAAGGGGGCACGGACTTATCCCTTGCCTTGTCGTTCCCGCCGGGTTTTATTCGAAGCTACGTACTCCCGAACACACTCGCTTGGTACGTGAACTTACACCTCAATACGGAAACGGCATGACCACCGATACAATCCCCCTGGGTGGCAGGGTCGTTGAACCGGCGCAGATCGGTGAATGGGTCGATGCGTTCAACCGCCAGGGCTTCCTATTTCTGGAAAGCGTGTTGCCGCCCGACTGGTGCGAATCCCTGCGCAACGACCTGGAATACGGTCTTCGCGAGAACCCGAACGGTTTGAATTCAGTCAGCGAGAACATGGCGCTGTGCCACCGTATGTTCGAATTCAGCGAGACGAACCGCCGCCTTTTCGACCTCGAACCCATCGTCAGCTTCGCCGAGGCGCTTGTGGCCGAGAACTGCCACGTGATCCACAATAACTCCTTCGTCACCCGTCCCGGCGGTTTCTTCCGGTGGCACCAGGACGACGCGCCGCATTTCCTGCTGACGGACGGAGAGCCTCCGGAGAACATTCGTCTCCCGGTTCTCTTCTTCACGTGCAACTACTACCTGACCGACGTCACCGAACCCGAACACGGCGGTACGGAGGTCATACCCGGTTCCCACCTGTTCGGACGCCCCTGTCCCGATTCGCTGGAAGGGACGGAGTGGGAGGATCGGATTCACTACAACCTCGGTCCGGCCGGCAGCGTCACCATGTTCAACAACCAGGTCTGGCATCGCGGGGGGCCGAACCGGAGCGACCGGACGCGGTACATTACCCAGATCACCTACGCCCGACGGGTGATCGGCCATAAGTACTACCCCTTTATCAATTACACCATGCCCGAACACGTGTACCGGGATGCCGATCCGCGCCGAAAACGCCTGCTCGGATTCCTGGATCACGGCGCGTACGGGTGAGCCGCGCGTCGGGGGATGCCGCGTTCGGGGGATGCCGCGGAGGAAAAAAGCGCGTCGAAAAATATGGCGTGACGGACAGTCCGCGCGGCCAGAGCTTGTTTGACAACGGGAAAAACCACGCACAGAACGGAATTCGTAACTCGAGGAGATATGAATGGGAACGATCCGCCAATCCATCTGCTTCGGATGCTTCAATCGAAACGGAGCCACCCCCGAATCTGTGATCCGGGAAGCCGCGCGAATCGGCTACGCTTCCGTGGAGATGCTGCCCCGGGAGCACTGGAACCAGGTCCGCGACGCGGGCATGGACATCGCCATCGTGGTGGGGCACGCCTCCCTGCCCGACGGCCTGAACAAGCCCGAGAACCATGACCGCATCGAGGACGAATTGCTGGCCAACATGGACCTGGCCGTCGAGTACGGCATTCCCGGCCTGATCTGTTTCTCCGGCAACCGGGAGGGCAGGTCTGACGATGAAGGCCGTGACAACTGCATCCAGGGCCTGCTGCGCGTCGCGAAGGCCGCCGAGGAGAAGGGCGTCACGCTGAATATGGAACTGCTGAACAGCAAGGTGAACCATCCGGACTACCAGTGCGACTACACGGACTGGGGCGTGTCCGTCTGCGAGGGCGTCGGATCGCCTCGGGTCAAGTTGCTCTACGACATCTACCACATGCAGATCATGGAGGGCGATCTGATCCGGACGATCCGGGACAACATCGAACACATCGGGCACTTCCACACCGCGGGCAATCCCGGCCGGAACGACATCGACGAAACGCAGGAGATCTATTATCCGCCCGTCATGCAGGCCATCGCCGAGACCGGTTATACCGGGTTCGTCGGCCACGAGTTCGTCCCGGTTGGCGACCCCCTGGCGGCGATGCAGGCGGCCTACGACACCTGCAACGTCTGAGTGGATTTCCCGTGCAATGAGCACTTTGATTTACACCGGTTGCGCCATTCGCGAAAGGATCCCATCCTGATCGTAGATACGCACGTACACGTCTGGGAGATCGACCCGCCCCGGTACCCGGTGGGTCCCACCGCGCCGTCGTGGACTTCGGAGCCGGACGAACCCGGTACGGCGGATGAACTGGTCGCCGACATGGACGCCAATGGCGTGGACATGAGCGTGCTGGTGCAGACTTCGTGGTCGACGTGGGACAATGGGTACATGTCCGATTCCGTGGCCCGTTTTCCCGACCGGTTCGTGGGGCATGGCCTGATCGACCCGCAGGATACGGCCGGCAACGCGGAACAGGTCCGCTACTGGATGGAGGAACGGGGCCTGGTTGGCTTCCGATTCCATCCCTTCTACTATCCGGACGAGCAGATCCTCGTGAAAGCGTCCAACCGGCCCATGTGGGAAGAGCTCGCTTCGCGGGAAGCCGTGGTCCAGTTCCACATGAAGCCCTGGGACGCCGGTCAGATCGACGAGATCGCACGGCGCCATCCCAATTTGCCACTGATCATCGATCACATGGGATATCCCGACCCGGACGGCAGCATGGACGACTTCCAGCCCATTCTGGAGCTGGCCCGTCATGAGCGGATGTTCGTGAAGATCTCCGATGTGAAGGGCCGGTCCCGGGCAGACTTCCCGTTCCGCGACGTTCATCCCTACATCCGGGCGCTGCTTGACGCCTTCGGCGTGGAACGCGCCATGTGGGGTACCGGGTTTCCGGGCCATCACCGGGAGAAGCACAACTGGCTTTCGCTCGAAGATGAACTGCGCCTGGTCCGCGAGGGATACGACTTTCTGAACGACACGCAGAAGGACCGGTTGCTTGGGGGAACGGCGGTGGAGGTATGGGGGCTGGGGTGACTGTGCACAGGCAATCCGGAAATAGGGAACCTCAGATCAACGAGCATTTACATGCAAATCTCGATACAGTCGTACCGGATTTCGACTATATGGAATAAGGAAGTCAATACTGGGGGATGGCTGACCTGATTGGGATAGTCCCTTCAGGACCAGTCGTTCCCATGAACCGGGTGCGTGGAATGCGTCCGATTCATCAGAAGGAGGTAAGAAAATGGGTGCGACCCATGTCAAGGTCAGGGTCACCAACCCCGCGGATGCGCAGAAGTACTGGGAGGGGATGTTCTTGGTAGACACAGGCGCCACCGACACCCTGGTCCCCGGTCCGCATCTCGAAGGTATCGGTCTGAAGCCGGAGGCGACACGACTTTATGAGTTGGCGGACGGCAGCGAAATCTCGGTGGATGTCACCGTGGCAATGCTTGAACTGATGCACGAGAAGGTCGGGGGTACGGTTATTTTTGGCGAACCTGGTGCCGAACCATTGCTCGGAGTCACCGCACTGGAATCCGCAGGCATTGAAGTGGACCCGGTCAATCAACGTTTGAAGAAACTCCCGTCCGTCCGGTTGAAAGCGATAGCGTAAGAATCCCGCACGCACATGTACATAATAGTCTGGCGAGCCGGATGTGGAGCCTCTTCTAAGTGTTACCGCTCTGGATTCCGTCGGTATCGAGGTAGACCCGCTGATCCAGCAGACCCGCTGATCCAGCAATTGAAAAGGCTTCCCGCAGTTCTATTGAAAACAGTAGCATAATGCAGAATCCTCCCGTCTAGGCCGGGTCTGGCTTACCTGAGAGCTAGCCCGATAGGTGCTAAACGGTGCGACAGGGTACACCATGGTCATCGACATCCACGCCCACGTCTTGCGCTGGCCGGTACTGAAGAAGTTTAACAACGGCCTCCCCCTCATGTCGGCCGAGGAGCAAATCAGGCGCATGGACGAGAAGGGGATCGACAAGGCGGTCATCCTGCCCCTGACATCGGCCGAAGTGATCGGAGAGCCCCAGAGCATGGGCGAAGTCTTCGATATCTGCCGCCTGTATCCGGGAAGGTTCATCCCCTTCTGCGATTTCGACGTGCGGCGATACGACCTGAACAGCCCGGACCGGTTCCGCGACGTGCTGGAGCAGTACGTGGCCCGCGGCGCCAGGGGCGTGGGGGAACTGACCTGCCGGGTGTACTGGGACGATCCCCGACTTTGGGATCTCTTCACGGCAAGCGAGGAACTGGGCCTGCCGGTGACCTTCCACACCTCGCCGCCCGAAGTGGTCACCTACGGGCTGATCGACGAGTTGGGGTTTCCCCGGTTTGAAAAAGCGCTGCAGCGGTTTCCGAGCCTTCGATTCTTCGGCCACAGCGCCTCCTTCTGGAGCGAGATCAGCGGCGACCTGACGGCCGACCAGAAGGAAGGTTACCCCAAGACGCCCGTCGCGCCAGGGGGAACGATTCTCCGGCTGTTCAGGACCTATCCGAACCTGTGCGGCGATCTGTCCGCAGGCTCAGGGTTCAATGCGCTGACCCGCGACCCGGATTTCACCTACGAATTCCTGGATGAGTTCCAGGACCGCCTGATGCTGGGGCTCGATCACACCGACGCCGAACTCGACTTCCAGCATATCGAATGGCTGCGGGCCCGGCGGGACGAGGGACACATCACCCCCGAAGTCTGTGAGAAGATCCTCTGGCGAAACGCCGACCGGATCATCGGGTTGGGCATCGCCGAGTGACTTTGTCGGATACCAGGCCGGGACCCGGTACGTCGCGATGATGGGGTTGGGCATCGTGCAAGGGGTCTGAGCGCCATCCCGGAGCAGATTCTCAGGCCGGCGCACATGATTAACGCGTTAAACGCCTTTTATCGTTTACACGCGCCGAAATAAAGACCACATTAAACACATCACCACTTAACACTCTACCCGGAAAACCTAATTCGAGGCAGCCATGAGCGATGCTCAGAAGGATGCCCGCCCGGATTCTTTCGGAGAGGAAACCGAACTCAAGCGTGACCTGGGTCCGGTTTCGGCGACGGCCGTGATTGTCGGTTCCATCATCGGTTCCGGCATCTTTGCGGGTCCCGCCATCGTGGCCGGATACGCGGGAACTTCAGGCTGGAATCTCATGGTCTGGGTCATCTGCGCCGTGATGGCCTTCTGCGGCGCGGTGACTTTCGCCGAACTGGGCGGCATCATGCCGCGCTCGGGCGGGGTTTTCGTTTTCCTGAGTCAAGCCTACGGGCGGCTGTGGGGTTTTCTCTTCGGGTGGACTTCGCTCCTGGTCATACGTCCCTGCGACCTGGCGGCCATCTCCATCGTCTTCGCCACCTACCTGGGTTATTTCGTCACCCAGTTCAGCCCATACCCGGACTGGGCCATGCGGGGCATGGCGATCATCATCCTGATCATTCTCGCCTTCATCAACTACGTGGGCGTCCGGTTCGGCGGACTCGTACAGAACCTGTCTTCCTTCCTCAAGGTGGGCGGGTTGCTTCTTATGGTCGCACTGGCCTTCGGGATCACGCCCGACACGAGCCAGTTCGAACCGGTCTGGCCTTCCGATTCCACCCTGACCATCAGTTTCTTGAGTATGATCAGCCTCGGCATGATGGCGTCCTTCGGCGCCTACGACGGGTGGGACGCGTCGACTTACGTGGCCGAGGAAATCAAAAATCCGAGACGCTGGGTGCCCCTGTCCATCATCCTGGGCCTCGCCATCACCACCGTCGTCTATCTGCTGGTGAACAGCGCCTACTTGCTGGTGCTCTCCAACACGGGCGTCGCCGACAGTGAACGCGTCGCTTCCGAGACCATGCAAATACTCATCGGACCGATCGGAGCGATTTTTATCGCGGGAACCGCCATGATCTCCACCTTAGGCACCGTGAACGCAGGCTTGTTGACCGGGCCGCGCGTCTTTTTCGCCATGGCCCGCGAAAAGCTGTTCATCTCGTGGGTGGGCCGGGTCCATCCGCGTTACCGTACACCTGCCAACGCCGTCATTTTCATGGCCGCGCTGGGCATCCTCAATATCATCTTCCTGGGCGACTGGGGCGCTATCATTGCGGCGCGCACCGGCTCCCTGTGGCTCTTCTACATAACGACCACCTTCAGCGTATTCATCTTCCGGCGCACCCGTCCCGACGTGCCGCGACCCTACCGTACCTTCGGATATCCCATCACGCCCGCGATCTTCGTGCTCATCGGCGTGATCTTCTTCACGTCCATCGTCATCAGCGATCCAGGGCACACCCTGATCGGATTGACCATCACCGCGTTGGGCATCCCGGCCTACTGGATCTGGACGCGGAGCGGACGGTCGGAGGAATCAGGCAAGGAAAGCTGATTCGCACCTGGCAGCCTTCCGGCTCATCACTCACTGCCATACTTTAACCACAATCGAAACGACACCAGCCAACAGGACTGCAAGTAACGAAAAGCCCACCCTTTCTATCGTCCCCAATCTCTTGTCAATTTGCTCGATAATCCCCTCTAGTCGGCTTTTCCTGCCTTCATGGCTCAAAGATTCGGACATTGATGTATCTGCCTTTCTTCAGCGGTGTGCATAGTCAATATACTTCATCTATATACTTCAATCTGAGACTGAAAACCAACTCGAACCGTAAACCAGAGCCTATGCTTACACCTCGGGGCAAGGGGTTCGTTCCTGGTCCAGCAAAGCGCAGGTCGTGCCATACTACAGGTATAACCGAGTCCGTCTATCAATACAGTGTGAAAAACGGCCCGGATCTCGTACACTTAGTGCTCGTTATTTTTAATTTTACTATATTGATCAACATTGTTATTTTTCTGTTGACAGCCCATTTCAAGGCCGATATCATGAGAGTCGTTTTACGATTCTTTTGTTCTGAAATCTTCTGTCCTAAAGTTACATATTCGGAGCGTAAAAATGGCGAAAGCGGTCCGCAGACCCCGTCGCGAGCAGCCGGAACCCACCTGGGGCCTGGTCCGGAAGCGCAACTACGTGGAGCGGCTCAAGCACGAGAAGGCGCCGATGGAGGTCATAAACGACATCCCGGACCTGATCGACCAGGGCTACGAGGAGATTTCGGAAGAGGACGTGGTGCGCCTGCAGTGGTACGGACTGTACCACGACAAGCCCAAGGTGGGCCACTTCATGATGCGGGTCAAGTTGCCGGGCGGCCACCTGACGCCACACAAGCTGCGCACCATCGGCCGTGTTTCCCAGGATTACGGCGGCGACTACGGCGAGTTGACCACGCGACAGAACATCCAGCTCCACGGGATGAAGCTGAACGACCTGCCCGAGATCTTCGAGACGCTCAACCAGGCCGGACTGTCCACGAGCGGGGGATGCGGGGACACCGTGCGGAACATCACGGGCTGCCCGGTCGCGGGACTGGCCGCCGATGAACTTTTCAACGCCCGTCCGGTCATCGAGGCGGCGGCCGATTTCTTCTACGGCAATCCCGATTACTGCGACCTGCCACGCAAGCACAAGATCACCATCTCCTGCTGCCCCAACCAGTGCAACGCGCCTGAAATCAACTGCATCAGCCTGATGGGGCTCGTCCGGGAGGGAAGCCCCGGGTTCGCGATCCGCATCGGCGGCGGCCTGTCCACCTGGCCCCGGCTTTCCAGCGACCTCGGCGTCTTCGTCCCCGTGGACGACGTGATCCCGGTGCTGCGCGCCATCATCGATACATGGAAAGAAGACCTCAAGTACCGCATGTCCCGGGTCAAAGCCAGGCTGAAGTTCATGGTCGCAGACCTGGGACCGGAAGCCTATCGGGAACGGGTGGAAGCCCGCCTGGGGTACCGGCTGGCAGATGGCGCTGCGCCGGCCCCTCCGGAGACAGAGCACGACCACACCGGGATCCATGAACAGGTACAGGAAGGACGGTATTTCGCCGGCTTCCCCGTGTTCCTTGGGCTGTGCACCGGCACCCAGATGATCCGGCTGGCCGACCTGGCCGACGAATACGGCTGTGAATTCAGACTCACCCGGCGCCAGAACGTCATCCTGACGGACATTCCCGAGGACAGACTGGAGTCCGTCACCGGAGCGGTGGCCGACATCGGCTTCCCCATGGAGGTAAACGACCTGCGGGGGACCAGCATCGCCTGCACGGGCGAGCCCTTCTGCAACTACTCCGTCGGGGAGACCAAGACCCGGATGGCGGAGATTGTCGAGCACATGGAACGGGTCTTCGGCGACAAGGCGAAGGGCCTGCGGCTGAACCTGGACGGCTGTCCCCACGCCTGCGCCCATCACTGGATCGGCGACATCGGGTTCCAGGCCACGACGCTCCGCGAACGGGGCGAGGGCGGCGAGCGGTTGCGGGGGTACGACCTGTTCCTCCGCGGCGGCCTGAGCGGCCAGGCCGGCATCGGACAACCGGTGCTGCGCCGCGTGCCGGCGGAGTCCGTGCACCTCTACACCGAAAGGCTCTTTCAGACTTACCTGGATCAGAAAACGGACGACGAGACCATACAACACTTCTTTCACCGCCATAGCGATGACGAGTTGACCGCGATCGCCACGGGGCTCGAAGTCGCCGCAACAGTAACAGGAGAGGAATGACCGCCATGGACCGCCCGGAACACCTGGACTGCCTGGACAGCTCGGACCGCGACTTCCTGGATGAGTTCGAAGCCGGACAGCTTGCCATCGAGTTCGACGGGGAATCCCCCGAAGCCGTGATCGAATGGGCCCTGGACCGCTGGGGCAGGCGCGCCGGAATCTGCACCAGTTTCCAGGCGGAGGGGATGGTCCTGCTGGACATGGCGTGGCAGATCGATCCCAATATCCACGTATTCACGGTAGACACGGGCCGGCTGCACCAGGAGACCTACGACTTCATCGACCGGGTCCGGGACCACTACGACATCGATATCCAGGTCTATTTCCCCGATCTGCTCCAGGTGGAGAACATGGTGGGCGCCCACGGGATGAACCTGTTCTACAAGTCCGTGGAATCTCGGTTCAAGTGCTGCAACGTACGCAAGGTGGAACCGATCCGCCGTGCCCTCGAGGGGCTGGACGGGTGGTTCACCGGATTGCGGCGCGACCAGTGGGCCAGCCGGGCGAACATCCGCAAGATCGAGATCGACCACGACCATGGCGGCCTCGCGAAGATCAGTCCCCTGGCGGATTGGACCGAGGAAGAGGTCTGGGACTACATCGAGCTCTACGACGTCCCGAAGCACCCGCTGTATGAGAAAGGCTATACCAGCATCGGCTGTATGCCGTGCACACGAGTCACAAAGCCCGGCGAGGACTCGCGCGCGGGTCGCTGGTGGTGGGAGAAGAACGCGCCCAAGGAATGCGGGATGCATTGCCCGGTGGAGACCGGCGGCTTCGAGCACGAAATGGAAGCGCTGGTGGCCGAGGAGGCAGAAAAATGAGCAACTTGGCGACCGATATCAGGTGCGCAGTGATGATCGCATCCGGGGAGGCCGCGAATGAATAGTATGGCGATACGCTACCTGCGTTTATTGCGAAAGATCGTCCGTGAATCCGCATGCCGGCTCGGCGGGTCCGAAGAGCGCTTCCTGGTATCGGGATTCGAAAGCGCCGGCCAGACTTCCGTACGAAGAGTGTGGAACGATCTTCCCAAGGAAAGGACCGGACGTGCCCGAGACTGAATTCGAATTGACCAGGCTCGACGAACAGGAACGGGAACTGCTGCTGGAAGCACTGGACGCCTTTACCTCTTCTCTGGCCGATACCGAATCGAAATTGCCCTACCTCGCCCTCCGCCGGGATATCGAAGAAGGCGGAGTTTCCCCCGTAAACGTCCCCTGTCTCGAGAATCTCCTCGAACTGACCCTTCAGTCAGGCCGCGCAAGGCGGCGCCAGAGTCCCCAGGCGGAGAAGCGGCTCCTTCGGCTGTTCCATGGCACGCCTCGGGGCGGCGCCGTCAAGCAGGCGGTACGGGAAACCAACGAGGCCCTCGCATCCCTGAAGGGACAGGTCCTGGACACAGTTTCCTTCACCCCGAATACGCCGGGCGCCTACCGGCTCCTCATCGACACGGATGCGTGCCGGATCGACCTCGAGATCACGCGCCAGGGCGTGTCGGTCAAGGGCGTCGAAATCGGCATCTGATCTCCAGTTCGATATCCGTTCGTGCACCGCCCGAAAAAAGTTGGCGCGTCCCGCGCCGGGAGTATATTAGCCTTCAGGCAGGCGATCTTCTCCTCCAGTATAACTCCCCGAGAATGGACAACCATGGGCTACCCGCACTTCGATAGCCGCAGGGTGAAGGTTAAACCCCTGGCGGAACGGGAAAGCAAGCACGGTATCGGCGAGATCAGCGTCGATCCGGACGGTCCGCTGCTCCCGGCTTCATCCCGCCAGGCCGCACAGATCAGGACGATAGCGGACCGCATGCGCGCGGCCCGTTCCAGCGGCGCGTCCGTCATGCTGGCCTACGGCGCCCACCTCGTGAAGAACGGGCTCGCCCCTGTGGTCACGCGCATGATGGAAGGCGGCTGGATTACCCACCTGGCCACCAACGGCGCTGGGGTCATCCACGACTGGGAGTACGCCTTCCATGGCCGTTCCGAGGAAGACGTACGCGGCCACGTCGCGAGAGGATGTTTCGGCACGTGGGACGAAACGGGCCGGCATACGGCCCTGGCGGTGCTCGCCGGCGCGGTGGACGGCCTGGGATATGGGGAATCGATAGGAAGGATGATCGTCGAGGACGGGTACGAAATCCCGGACATTGCCAAACTTCGCAAGGCGCTCGCGGACTGGTCCGGCGATCCGGAAGACGACGAGGCCATGCCCGCCCGCGCCGACCTGCTGCAGACCATCGTGCGCCACGGAATTGAGCCGGGCCGCCACGCCGTCGATCATCCACACAAGGCGTACTCGCTGACCGGGAACGCCTGCCGGCTCGGAGTGCCCCTCACCGTGCATCCTGGGATCGGGTACGATATAGTCTACACCCATCCCCTTGCCAGCGGCGGCGCCTATGGACGAGGCGGGATGATCGACTTCCAGGTCTTCGCCGAGGGCGTCTCGCGCATCGACGGCGGCGTGTTCCTGTCCGTCGGCTCCTCCATCATGGCACCTCAGGTATTCGAGAAATCCATGTCCATCGCCAACAACCTCAGGCGACAGGACGGGCTCGGACCCCTGCGGCCCTTCATCGCGGTGAACGACCTGACGGAGGAGGACTGGGACTGGAATGCCGGCGAACCGCCCATGGACAATCCGGCATACTACAACCGCATGGGCAAGAGTTTCAGCCGCATGGGGGGTGAGTTGATCTACACGGCGGCCGACAACCGGGTGTTCATTCCCCATCTCTGCCGGATGCTGAGCGAATGAAACCAGATCCGATGACGCGTCCGGCATACGCGTCCGGGTCGCGTCCGGCATATATATATCAAATCAGGATAATATGTTGATTTTTATTTCGATCAACATTGACAATATAATTTTGCACTCAAATAACAACACACCGCCTACCTGTTTATTCGGGTTGCTCTATGGACCCCGACTCGAAACGATCTGGGTGTGCCCGGCTATCAAATCGGCTGGTTCGAGCGAGCTGGCGGTGGGCGGATTTACGCTGTCCTTACCGACCGGTCGAGCGTCGTGTACCTTCCGACTAACGACGGATATGCCCTGCTGCTCAGCATCGAAGAACCAGACGCATTTCTCAGGGAATTAGGTCGCATGTAAACCGCGTTTAAGATCGCAACAGCCCATCAAGGAGACCCGAAATGGAAGCCTGGATTTTTGTCCACAACCCCTTCGACAGATACCTCACCGATTTTAAGCGGATCTTCGACGCGTGGCAGGAAGGCGGCGTCACCGGCATCGTGGTGGGCTATCTCCACTTCGAGCTGGAGGACGGAACTCGGATTCCGGTCTTCGGCAGCGACCCCGCAGTGTACCGGTCATTCGGCGTAGATCCGCCCGCAGAGACGCCCCGCGACCGGGAGAAGGAACGCCTTTTCGCCGCCATGCTCGACGACGCGGCGAACCGCGGATGGCACATCATCACCTTCGGCGCCGGCCTGGGCGGGGGACGCCTGCCCGCGGTGGAAGATCCATACGGCGCCATCAGCCACGCCGCGGCGGTCCAGGACGCCATGAACGCCCTGCCCCAGGCCCACGGATTCCTCATCGACGGGCCAGGGGAGCAGCACTACGAACTCGCCTTCCACCACGGAGGCGAACTCTTCGAGATCCGGCCCGGGGAGGACGAGCGATTTGGTGCGCTAGGGTATGACCTCGACCGGCTCCAAAGGGGTATCGAACACCTGAGGACGCGGTTTCACCAGTTGACACCGGCCGAAGTGCGCTATCGCGCGCCCGGCGGCATGCTGGCGGGCATGCAGCTTTTCGACATTAACGAGGATGCCCTGTACTGGCTGCGCGCACGCCGGGAAACGGCGCTTGGATTCATGGCGGCCACGCATGAGCAGGTTGGGAAACTCAATCGGAAGGTGGAACTCGGCGGCATTCCGCGCACGGCGGCGTTCTCCTCGCTGACCTGCCAGGACTATCACGCAATGGCCTCGTGGTTCGACTTTATCTTTCCCAAGCACTACTACTGGCACCGGGGATTCGACGGCATGTACGGGACCGTCTCCCGCTGGGTGCAGCGGCTGCGGAAATGGAACCCGTCGCTCACCGAGGAAGACGCATTCGACGTGGTCAAACTGCTCTTCGGCATCGATCTGCCGGGCGTGCGCACCCTGATGGACATGGAGATGGGGTTCTCCGACGAGTTCTTCTCCACCATCGTGTACGGGGAAACCCGCCGGGCACTGGAGGCCATCGGCGATACGGACAAGTGCATCTGCTGGGTCTCGACCGGCCGTGCGCCCCACGCGGGCGACGCCATGCCGGCCCGTGACCTGCACGGCATCTTAAGCGCCTCCAGGGAAGCCGGTCTGAAGCGCTTCCTCTTCCATCCCGATCCGGATATCGGCGCGCCCGAGTGGCATATCCTCACCAACTTCTGCGGTAATCCATGGCAGGAGTCGAACGACGCAGTCTACTGGCCGCCCGACACGCCGAGGCTCGACTCCTTCAGTCACGGACGCAAGCCCACGCGGACCGATTAGGGAGCCCGTGGTACGGGCGCAGCTCAGACGCAGATCGGCCAGGGAACGAAACGATGGCGCTATCGGATTTCACGGGACCGGATTACATCGACGCGTGGGCGGCGGACCTGGACCGGCGGTGGCCCGAGCGGGCGGCGATGGTGGATTGCGTCGTGCGGACGCTGGTCGAGTGGCAGGATGAACGGCGCGTACGAAATCTGCGCCAAGCGGGATCGCGCGAGAAGAAGTGTCATGCAGTGATCCGCCTCCTGGAACTGGGGATCGGCGCGGGTGGACTCGCCGAAGCCGTATTGGACGCGTTGGTCGATGCATCCGGTGAGGGGTCGCCCGATGCCGTCGAATACACGGGGATCGACATCGAGCCGGCACTGGTAAGCCATGGGAAGGAGCGGCTCATGGTGGCCGGGCACCATGACGCCCACCTGATCCAGGCGGACCTGAAGGATGGCAACTGGATCTGCGGGAACGGCCCTTTCGACGCGGTCTACTCCCTCCAGACATTCCATGATCTCGGCGGCGTCGAAGCCCTCGAAACCGTCTACCGGCAGACCCACGGACTCCTCGCTCCGGGCGGCGTCCTGGTCAATGCGGATTTCGTCGTACCCTTCGAGAAAGACGATCCGGAACGTCCCCGGCGGTTGCCCGTCGAGACGCACCAGGACCTGCTGTCCAGCCTGGGTTACGTTGATTTCAAGTGTAAACTGCGGTTAGGAAAAATAGCGTGCATGGCGGCCAGGCGGCCGTAGACTTTCCAGGAATGACTTCTTTTATCCAGCCCTGCCCTCAAATCCCCAACTTCTTGCGAGCTACCGGCTCCCAGCCAAGGAGCATGCGGGCCTTGGCCATATTCATTTCCTCACGCTGCTCGTCCCCTGAGATGAAGAACACCTCGCAGCGGCCCTTGCCGGGCTGGTCGAGGAACCTCAAGCCTGCCAGGTAGGCCTCGGCCATGTCTTCCTCGTCGGTGTAGTACAGCTTCGGATCTCCGGGTGGGTGCTTGATCCGGTCGATGTACATGGTCCGGTTGCAGGGTCCCGTGATCCGGTAGACGAGGAGGTTCATGTCATACTCGCGGGCGAAGTACCGGCAGATCCGCTCCGTTAGACCCTTGGTCAGACCGTACACGTTCGGACCGTCCAGGGGAACCTCTTCCTCGGAAGGATACCAGGTCCGGTGCCGGTTGTGCACGCTCATGGTTCCGGTGTAGATCCCCCGCGTGACACCCATTTCGAAGGCGGTCAGCAACAGCACGTGATGGCCCAGGCAGTTGACGGTGTAGTTGTCGATCACCTGGTCCATGGTATGATGGCGATCGTGTCCGCCCTGGCCGCCCTTCATCGCCATGGTAATGAACCCGTCCATGCCGTCCAGGGCCTCGCGCACCGCGTCGGGATCGGTGATGGACCCCTGAATGTATTCGATATCGTCGTTCCGGGGAGGATTGAGGTCCAGCACGCGCAGGCTATGGTGTTGCTGGAGATAGGGCGTGACGGCCGTCCCGACGAGACCGGAACCGCCGACGAGGAGCAGGTTCATGAAGAGGACCCTTAGGAGGTCGCCTCGGCCTCAGCTTCGGCCCTGGGCGTGATCTCCGGTCCCCGGGGCGTGTCCTTGATATCGAAACCGGCGGCGATGATCTGATCGCGCAGCGAATCGGCATCGGCGTACCGTTTTTCCGCGCGGGCCATCCGCCGTTCCTCCGCCAGCGCCGTGATGTGGTCGGGGACGGCCGCCTCTTCCGGTTGCCACTCGGCCAGGCGCAGTCCCAGAATATCGTCGAACCGCGTGATCGTGGCTTTCTTGAGGTCGTCCGGCAGATCGCTTCGGACCAAGTCCCAGGTGACGGACATGGCGCGGGGCATGTTCAGATCGCTATTCACAACCTCGGTAAAGCGCTGCATGTAGACCTCGTCCGCTTCCGCGGCGGGATCGCCCCAGCCGTGGACCGCCAGCCGAAGCCGGTTCAGTTGACGGGCGGCGCCTTCGATGCTTTCCCATCTGAAGTTGAGCTTGGACCGGTAACTCGCGCTCAGACAGAACAACCGGTAGACGAGGGGATCGTAACCCCGTTCGATCAGGGTCTGCACCCGCAGGAAGCCGCCGGCGGATTTCGCCATCTTGGCGTCTCCCAGTTGCAGGAAATACCCGTGCATCCAGAAGTTGGCGAGGCGCGTGCCGTGGCAGGCCTCGGTCT
The DNA here is from genome assembly GCA_951812955.1 of uncultured Gemmatimonadota bacterium. Lineage (GTDB taxonomy): Bacteria > JAAXHH01 > JAAXHH01 > JAAXHH01 > JAAXHH01 > JAAXHH01. Next base: position 2,371,674 of record OX638340.1, read on the forward strand.
GGGCGATCTCGTTCGCGTGGTGCACCGAGATGTGGTCTTCGCCGCCCAGGTGGATGTCGAACCAGGGACCGAGGTACTTCGCAGACATGGCCGAGCACTCGATGTGCCATCCGGGGAACCCGACGCCCCAGGGACTGTCCCATTCCATCTGCCGTTTCTCGTCCGGCGGGCTGAATTTCCACAGGGCGAAATCGGTCACGTTGCGCTTTTCCGCCATGGCAACCCGCGCGCCGGCCTCCAGCCCCTCCACGTCCAGCCGCGCAAGGTAACCGTAACCGGGCTGCTTCGACGTGTCGAAGTAGATCCCGTCGGAAGTCCGGTAGGTGAGCCCCTTCTCTTCGATGCACTGGATCTCCCGGATCTGCTCGGCGATATGGTCGGTCGCCCGGCACCACGTATCCGGCGCCAGGATGTTCAGCCGCTGCATGTCTTCCTTGAAGACCCCGGTATAGAACTCGGCGATCTCCCAAGCCGTCTTCCCCGCTCGCCGCGAACCTTCCTCCATTTTGTCCTCGCCGGTATCCGCGTCGGAGGTCAGGTGTCCCACATCGGTGATGTTCATCACTTGACGGACCTTGTAGCCATTGAATTCCAGCACGCGCCGCAGCAAGTCGCCGAAAATGTACGTGCGCATGTTGCCGATGTGCGGGAAATCGTAGACCGTGGGGCCGCAGGCGTAGAGACCCACCTCGTCCCGGGACAGCGGCTCGAACTCGCGGAGACTTCGCGTGTAGGTGTCATACAGGGTGAGGGGCATGAAACGTGACTCCGCTGGATCTTCTCCGGCTGCCTGAATCCGTTTAGAGGTTCGTCCGGTTTTTCGTCAATTTTGCCATGTACCAGATACGCAGGGGGACGGTCAAAGTCAAGCGGTAAAACGGTGAAATACCCATCGTCTTTGGGGTTCGATTTTAAGATTACAGTTACTGATCCTGCTAGGATTCTGGCAAAAAGCAGACTGAAGCTACCAATAAAGAAATGACATTGCACATTTATGGTGGATTCGCTATAATTTAAATGACTTTAACGATACTCAAACCGATTGAATGGGTAGGCTCCAGTAAGTCCGATCTCAAAACGTTTCCAAAATTCGTTTGTGGCAGGATTGGCTTTGCGCTTTATCAGGCGCAATCAGGACTCAGGCACCGGGACGTCAAACCGCTCAAAGGGCTGGGTAGCAACGTTCTGGAGGTAATTTGCCGTTACGACGGCGATACTTTTCGGGCGATCTACACGGCCCAATTCAGAAGAGCAATATACGTGCTGCTTGCTGTACAGAAGAAATCCAAACGCGGAAGAGCAACACCTAAACCAGAGATCGACCTGGTCAGGAGTAGGTTAAAATCCGCGGGGCAACATTACCGGACATTCTATGCAGGAGAATACGATCGATGAAACCTCAAGATGTAAAAATCGAACGCAGCAGCGGAAATGTCTTTGCCGATCTTGGCTTGCCGGATGCCGAAACGCACTTGCTTAAAGCTGAGCTAGTGACGCGAATCGACAGGATCATTCGCCAGCGTGGTCTGAAGCAGGTCGAGGCGGAGAAATTGCTCAGGCTGTCTCAACCTGACGTGTCCCGACTGATGCGAGGGGACTTCCGGGAGTATTCAGTGGAAAGGCTCCTGCGCCTTCTGACGGCATTGGGACGCGATGTCGATATAGTCGTCCACGAGAACCACGCCGGGCGACCTGGACGTCTCAGCGTAAGAACTTGAAATGCCTAAAACGACAGGAAATGCATGACCACGGAAACGCTCAATTCCCACCTGTTTCAATCCGCGTAGACATTCGCAGCCCTTATCAGCCTTACTGGTCCGTCGCGATATCGTCCTCCCAGTCCAGCGTCTTGAACCAGTAATCCCGCCGTTCTTTCAGCCACCCGTCCTCCGTACGCAGCATGATCCAGTTGTCGAAGAAATTCAGGGCGTCCGCTTCTCCCTGACGGATCGCGATGGCCTCGGCGCCACGGTCCAGGGGTTCATCAAAAGGGATAAAGAGCCGATCGCTGTTGCGCAGGACCTCATGTTCCGGTTTGGGCGAGGAAGCGATCACCGCTTCGGCGTTGCCGTTCAGTGCCTCCTGGAAGGCGAGGATGTCGTCGTCGAACTGCTGGATTACAGCGCTGGGGAAGTTCTTTCGTGCGGCCTGGACCGAAGTCGATCCGCGGCGCACGGCAATGGTGATCTCGGCGCTGTCGTAGTCCTCTTTGCTTACCAGGTTTCCCGCCAACTCCCTGCCGGCGGCCAGGAGCAGTTCCGAATGGGAATAGGGCCGGGTGAAGTTTACGCTCAGGTTACGCGTCGGGGTGATGGACATGCCGGCGATGATCACGTCGAACTTGCCGGCCAGGAGTCCGGGGATGATCCCGTCCCATGCCGTGGGAATGAACTCGATCTCCAGGCCCGCGTCGGAGGCCAGGCGGTTGGCTACATCGATCTCGAATCCCACCAGTTCCCCCTGCTTGTTGCGCATGGCCCAGGGGACGAAGGTCGACACGCCGACCCGTATGGTTCCCCGCTGTTTGATCTGGTCGAGCAGACTCGGGCGGGAAGTCTCCGTGGCGGATCCACAGCCCGTAACGATCAGTGCGGCCGCGCAGATGGCAGCCAGGATAAATTTGCTCTTGTAAACCATGTGGAGGGATCCTCTCACGCTCCGTGGTGTATGATTATGCGTTGAATTTATGCCCGAATTCATGATGACTGACTGTGCGGAATTTCGTGCTTCGATGACAGATTACCGCGCGGGACCCATCGCCCCTCGCCGATTCGCTGCCTCCAGGGCTGAACGGCACCTCGTAGATTCGCCGTAAGCCGGGACCCATCGCCCCTTCGCCGATTCGTTGCCTCCGGCGCATCTTCTCTACTGTGCGGCAGCCATCGCCCCCTCGCCGAAGATAACGGGAAAAGTACTCCCCGCCCGGGACCGGGTCGCCGCATCCATGAAGCACATGCTGAAGGCGCGCCTGGCCGAACCGGTGCTGTTCGTTCCGGAACTGTGCAGCATCCAGTTGTGCATCAGGACGGTCTCGCCGCACGCGACTTCCATGTTGATGGGTTCATGCTCTGCGACGACCGCCGCCGCCTGTTCTTCCGTCAGGAATCCGGACCCGTGGCTCGGATTAACGAGGCTGCGGTGGGAACCCGGAATGATCTTTACGCAGCCGTTCTCCTCGACGGCGTCGTCCAGTGCCGTCCAGAGCGTTACGAGCGGGTCGCGGTCCAGGTCGGTCCAACGGTCCTGGTGCCACACGAGGGGCGTTCCTTCCCCGCTAGGCTTGTTCATGAACATCGCCCGGAAGCAGGCCACCGGCGTATCCGCTCCGTAGACCCTCTCGCAGATCTCCTCGAAGACTGGCTTCCGCATGAAGGAGTGGTACACAGGATCCAGTTCCAGGTCCTGGATCTTCCGGTAGCACAGCGTGGCCCCCTTGTGGCCCCTGGACTGGGGACCGGGCTTGTCGCCACCGCGCTCCGGGTCGCGGTCGAGCTGCATCATGACCCGGCTGTAGTCGATATCGGCCCTGCCCAGCATGATGTCGTCGATGCGCTCCTGCAGCCGCTCGAGTTCTCCCGGCTCCATCAAGGTGCCGAGACGCAGGTAGCCCTGCCGTTCGAATACCGCCCACTGGTCCTCGGTAATCCGGGCATTCATGGATTTCGCTCCTGTCTGTCAGCGCAAAGGCCGTGGTTTGTCCTGTGTACCGAGTCACGCTGTATTGGCCCGCTAGAGCAATCGTGCGAAACGAAACGCTTCATTGTCTATAGTCGTCGGCTGTCCCAGCGCCGTCTCGGCCATCCATTCGCCAAAGGCGCAGGAGAACTTGAACCCGCCTCCGCTGAATCCGCAGCCCACGGTAACCCGGTCATAGGCCGGGTGGCGGTCGAGCACGGGCAGGTAATCCTTCGTACTGGTGTACATGCAGATCCGCATTGCGGTGAGCGGTCCGTCGGCATCGGGTATGTAACGGCGCAGGCACGCCCGGACCTCCTCCTCGTCGTCGGGTCGGACGCCGCGGTCCAGTTGATCGGGATCCGAAGTCTCCCCGTAATTGTGCAGGGCCAGCTTGAACCCCGGATGGTCGGGCATCATGGGGAAACCGTAGTACTCGCCGTCCGGCTCCGGCGCGGGGATCTGCCAGATGGGCAGCGATCCCACGTCGAAGCAGGCCGCGTTCCGCGCGGGCCATACCCAGGCCAGGGGCTGGCGGCTGACCGTCAGGGAAATGCCCAGGTCCGCGATCAGCGGGGCGGTCCACGAACCGCTGCAGAAAACGACCTGGTCCGCGCAGTAACGGCCACGGTCCGTCTCGACTTCCACGCAGTCGCCCGTTTCCTTCCAACCGGTCACGGTCTCGCGGCCGTGTATCTCGGCGCCGCGGCGCATCGCCTGTATGAGGTGGCTCGCGATGCCCAGTTCCGGACGCAACAGGCCGCCGTTCGGATCGTAAAGGCCGTGGTAATCGGACGTCAACGTGAACTGCGGGTACCGATAGGCCAGTTCGTCGGCGGTAAGGACCTCGTGCCTGACTTTGCCCTGCAAATGGTCCCATGTGCCGGTGTTCGCCATGCGCAGGTAGCCGGTCGTCACCAGGATCTGCTGGCCGGTCTCGCCCTCGAGCAGCCGCCACAGTTCGAAGGACCGGCCGATGAAGGGTTCGAAGGGCGTATCCACGTAGACCGCCGTCTTGGTGTGGCGGGAATACCCGTGGGAACTCCCCTGGGCGTGAGGCAGATCGAAGCGTTCCAGTCCGAGGACCTTCGCGCCCCGTCCTCCAAGGTGGTAGCATGTGGCCGAACCCATGGCGCCAAGACCCACTACGATGACGTCAAAGTGTTTACCCATCCTTCCCCCTCTGCTCCATGTGTCGCACCAGGTCCGGGAAAAACCGCAGGAAGTGCCCTTCCATTTCTCCGTAGTTGGCCTCGAGTTCCTCCACCGATCCCGCCAGCGTGTTGGGCCGTCGGAGGCGCATGGACAGGCCATTCAGCGCCCGGCCGACCCCGGAAGTTTCATGGTAGCCCTGCAGCCAGTCGTGTTCCACCATGTGCCGGATCACCCTGGTCATGACCGGCGGCATTTCGCCTCGATAGTCGCGGAGGGACCCGTAAGTCCTGTCGATGAACTCGGTCAGCGGAACGTCCGAGAAGTTCGACCAGTTCCTCGCGAGAAAATGGTCGTAGCACACGTCCACGATGATTCCGGCGAATCTCCTGCGGCCGCTGCTGATGAGCGCCTTGCTCTCGCGCACCACGTCGTGGCTGTCGGTGAAACGGTCCACGGCCACGTGGCTTCGCATGCCCTGCATGACTGCGCCGTTGTACGGCTGCCGGTCCACCGGTCCCCGCACGAAATCGGCCATGAGGTTCCCCACGCGGGATTCGGGCGTATCTTCTGCGAAATACAGGTGGGCCAGGAAGTTCATAGACTGGACAGCCGGGTCTCCACCAGGATCTCGGAATGCAGGGTCCGGTGCACGGGGCAGCGGTCGGCGATCTCGAGCAGCCGCGACCGCTGTTCTCCGGTCAGGTCGCCGATCAACTCGATCTCCCGTTCGATGCGGTCCACCTTGCCCTCGGCGGTCTCGCAGGTCTCGCAGTGGCTGGCGTGGATTTTCGCGTGGGTGAGCCGGACGACGATCTCCTCCAGCGGCCAGGACTTGCGGTCGGCGTACATCCTGAGCGTAATGGACGTGCAGGAGCCCAGGGCCCCGAGCAGGAGGTCATAGGGAGTCCCGCCGCGGTCCGTGCCCCCGACCGACTCCGGTTCGTCCACGGTAATGTGATGGCCCGAGGCCGCGACTTCCGTATAGTAGCGTTCCCGCCCCGTCCGCACCACCACCTGGCTCCCCGCTGGTTCGGGTCCGGCGTCCCTCGCGGCGGGCACGTCCAGGTACCGCGTCGCCCATGCCGCGGCGGCCCGGCCGACGTAGAATGCATCGGCCTCGTTCGAAAGCAGGTGATCCGCCTTGTCGAGGGAGAGGAAACTCTTCGGGTGGAGCGCGGCCTGGAATATCCGGGCGGCGTTATCTATACCGACCGTCTGGTCGATCGGCGAGTGGCACACCAGCAGCGCGCGGCGGAGACCCCGGATGTTCTCCTCCATCCGTGTCTCCTCGAGATCGTCGAGAAACTGTTTTTTGATCAGGAAAGAGCGGCCAGCCAGCGAGACGGTGGCCTGGCCGGTCCGCTCGATGGTCTCCCGCGCGTCCGCAATCAGGTGCGTCACGTGCTCCGGATCGGCCGGTGCGCCGATGGTCACCACCGCCTTGCAGGAAGGGATCGAGCCGGCGGCCTTCAGTACGGCCGCTCCGCCGAGGGAGTGGCCGATCAGGACCTGCGGCGCCTCGTAATGGGTCTCCAGGTAACTCGCCGCGGAGACCAGGTCGTCCACGTTGGAAGAGAAACTGGTTTCGGAGAAGTCCCCTTCGCTGTCGCCCAGGCCGGTGAAATCGAACTGCAGTACGGCCAGACCGTGGTCGGACATCTCCTGGCTGATGCGCCGGACGGCGTTCAGGTTCCGGTTGCAGGTGAAACAGTGGGCGAACAACGCGTAGGCGACCGGCCTGCCGTCGGGCGGCAGGCTGAGCCGCGCGGCAAGCTGGTCGCCGTGGTCATTCGGAAAGCTGATCGTCTGAACGGGCATGACAATCCCCGGTCCGCGTTCGACCCGTTCCTACTCCAGCTGGCCGGTTTCGTCGGACAGGCGTTGCAGGACGTTCTCCAACTGCTGCAGCGAAGTCCCGTAACCGGACCAGTCGCCGGTCTGCAGGTAGTTCTGCGCGTCGTCGAAATGGGCTACCGCCCGTTTAGCCAGTTCATCCAGCGTGGCACGACGGGTATGGATCACCTCCTGGCCGTCGACGATCGTCTTGGTCTGCCGGGCCAGCGTGCCTTCGTCGAATGAGAAGATGGACGACAGCGCCTGGTCCAGCGTCTCCCGCATGGCGATCCGGTTGCCGTAGGCGACGATCACGCGCTTGAGTTCGGGCAGCCCGCCCCGGCTGGACCGTTGCCGGAGGTACAGCGGTTCGATGTAGAGGAGCGACTCCTGGATCGGCACGACGATGATGTCGCCCCGGATCACCTGCGAGCCTTCCTGGTTCCAGAGGGTAAGCTCCTTGGCGATATCGGCGTCCTGGGTGATCCTGGCCTCGATCTGCATGGGACCGTAGACCAGCTCCTGTTTCGGGAAGTTGTAGACCTGTATGCGGCCATAGAGCGGTTGGTCGCAGTGGGCCGCCATCCAGCCGATCATGTTCTCCTTGTTGGCTGGCGTGAAGGGCAGCAGCAGGAGCAGTTCCTCCTTGTCCATCTGGGCCGTCTTCATCACGGCGTAGTACGGGTACACCTGCTGTTCCTGTTCGGCGTAGACCTGCTGGGGAACCGCCCACATGTCTTCCTTGTTGTAGAACACCTGGGGATTGCGCATGTGGTAGATACGGTACATGGCGGCCTGGATGGCGAACATGTCTCTCGGATACCGGATGTGGTCCTTCAGCGTCTGCGGCATCTCGCTCAGCGGCCTGAAAAGCGTCGGGAAAATATTCCGGTAGGTCCGCACCAGCGGATCCTCTTCGTCCACCAGGTAGAAGTCGGTCTCGCCCGAGTAGGCGTCGATGACCACTTTCACCGAATTGCGTATGTAATTGATGTTCTGCAGCGTAGGCTGGTTCTGGACGAACCGTCGTTGCGGCGCCTGGTTGAGGCCCGGTATATCCGACTGCGGTCCGGTGCCCAGGTCGCCCGTGTCCGGCATCTGCAGAAGCCCGCTGAAGCGTTGCGAGTAGGGATAGGAACCGGTCGTCGTATAGGCGTCGATCATCCAGTAGAGCTTTCCGCCGGCGATGATCAGGTAGGGATCGTGATCATAGTCCAGGAACGGTGCGACGTTCTCCACCCGGCTTTGCAGGCGGCGGTAGAACATGACCTGGCTTTCTTCGGTGATGAGCGGGCTGATGACGAAGTTGGCCTCGCTGAAATACCGGGCGAAGGCCAGGCGGCGGAAATAGGAACTGAGCTCCACGCCGCCGTCGTCCTCGTACCTGCTGAACTTGTTCTGGTCGCCTTCCGGATAGTCGAATTCCTCCTGCGTGGTCTTCACGACCGCGTAGGCTTCCATGTTCTCGCCGAAGTACAGCTCAGGACGCCGTACGGCAAGGTCGTCGCTGATGGCAACGGGCGGGATGTCCTTCACGAAGAGATCCGGCAGTCCCTCGGGCGTGGATGTATTCACCGGACTGAGGCAAAGACCGTAACCGTGCGTGTAGAAGAGGTGCCTGTTCTGCCACGTGGGCGACGGGATCTGGTTGTAGTTCAGCTCGCGCGCGGCCAGCATGACCTGTCGGTACTGGCCGTCGATCAGGTACCGGTCCTCGTCCACGTTGGAGAAATCGTAATAGGTCCGGATCTCCTGAAGTTGCTGGTAAGTCCGGCGCAATGGACGCTTGTCCTGGATCTTCAGGTTGTTGATGGTCGTGATGTTGGACTGGATATCTTCCGACGTGAGGTTCTCCTGAATCTGGAAGGGCACCTCGTCGACGCTGTCCAGCCCGTAGCCTTGCAGCGTGTAGTTGATGGTATGCTGAATGTAAGGCGCCTCGCGGTCGTACTCGTTGGGAGCCACCAGGAAGTACTGAACGAGTCCAGGATATACCGAACCGACGATCAGGGAAGAGGCGATCATGCCGCCGATGGCGATGAAGGGAAGGTTGCGGCGCTGAGAGCGGAGCGACATCACGAACAGGCCTGCGCACGTGATGGCCACGAAGAGCAGGATCCACAAGGCGTTAATCCGGGCGTGCAGATCGGTATAGCCCGCGCCGAAGGCGAATCCCGATTCGGAGTAGAGCAGACGGTACATGTCGAGCCGGTAGCCCCAGGCCATGAGCAGGAAGACGATGGCGCCCAGGACGCAGACGTGGTTCCTTGCGTAGGAGCGGATCTGTATGCCGCGTTCCTCGATGGTGACTGCGCCGCGGTAAAGGTAATACAGGGTAACGGCGATCGCCGAGGCCACGACCAGGAGCAACAGCCAGAACCGGACGAAATGCATGATCGGCAGCGAGAAAACGAAGAATCCGATATCGAGATTGAATATGGGGTCCGTGGCGCCGAAGGCTTCCTGATTGAAATACCGTAGCATGCCGTCCCAGTTTGCCAGGCCGATCAGACCCATGATTGCGGAAATGACCAGGATGCCGACGATCGTCACGACCTCGATCAGTTTCGACGAGGAAAAAAGCTGTTCGAGTTCGGACATTTCCTCGTTGAAAAGGTGCAGTTCGGTGAGGCGCGTCGAGAAATACCGCGCCAGGTAGACATTCGTCCCGAGGCCGACCACCGCGACCAGCCCAAATACCAGTCCCGTGAAGAACTTTGCGCTGATCGTCGTCCAGAACACGTCGTTGAATCCCAGTTGATCGAACCAGAGCGCTTCTACCCAGATGTTGGCCCCGAATCCGCTGAGGATCCATAGTCCGATAACGACGATGGCTGCAATGAAGATTAAAGATCTGAATCTACCCAAAATATCGCTCCTTGCCCGTTGTGTTGGGGACGATATGTGGAGTCACAGAACCCCCGCCCCCGGATTGGTTCTGCCTTGTTCTTAAAACTCTATTCTCTTAAAATCGGTTATATCTGTCTCTAACTTATACGTGCCTCAATCCCGCCACAGCTATTCCTTTATCCAGCATCATGGGACGGGCGGCCTGGCGTATGCGGGCCTTGACCCCGTCATCGGTGATGTACTTGACCTGGTTGATCCCATCGATGCGAAACATCATTTCGAGGCCGGCCTGGCGCAGAGCAGTCGTTTCGGTACCTTCCGCCAGATAATCGCCCATGCCGTCCGCGTACGTGCCCCACAGCCCTTCAACAGCGTCGAATACCCTATCTGCGTTCCGAGGACTGTTGTATGCGTGCAACAGGTAGTGGGCCATGATGAAGCCCGCGTCCTGGGCCGGGTGCCCGTAGTTTACGAATTCCAGGTCGAAGGTATGGACCCGCTCCTCCGCGACGATGACGCTGGCCGTCCAGAAATCACCGTGGAGCAGCGCCTGTTTCGTTTCCGTGAACGTCTCCGCCAACTGGCGGGCGACGCGGTTCAGATCCGGATCTTCGACGAAATAGAAACAGTACTTGTACCTCAGGCCCTGCATGTCTTCATTGTCGAATCGCGCACGCAAATCCGGGTCGTCCCAGGTCTGGCAGTGCAGGGACGAAAGGAACCCGCCGAGTTTGCCTGCTACGCTCGCGTCGACGCGTCCCCGCTCCAGCTCGGTTTCGAGGGACGGCCGCTTTCCCAGGTCGGACATGACCAGGATACGCCGCTCGTCGTCGAAATGCAGAACGGCCGGAACGGTTCCCTCGGGGAAAAGCCCGTCCAATTCCCGGAGGGCCTGCATCTCGTATACGATCCTGTCGGTGGTGACCCTGAGGTCCGGGAACAGCCGCAACGCGTCCAGGGCCTGCTTGACCACGACCGACCGGTCGCCTGCCGAGACCCGCAGCACGGTGTTCAGAAACCCGCCGCCCAGTTCTTCCACCGTGCAGGATCCCTCCGGCGGCGCGTCTAAAAGATGTCTTGTATACAGGTAATCCGCTACATTATCTTTATCTATGTTCATGACCAAAGTGGCGTCATCATAACGCGACTCCCATCGCGCCAAGCCATGCATTCCGGCCAATGATCCCTTACCCGCGTACCGCACTCGTCCTGCTCGCCAAGTACCCCGAACCCCGACGCGTCAAGACCCGGCTGGTCAATGGCACTGCGGAGAACGGTTACGCAGGCCTCAAGGATATCCGGGACAGGTCGGGCGCGATTCTTGGTCCGAAAGAAGCCAATCGCCTGGCGGCCGCTATGTACCGCGCTTTCCTGGTGGACCGGTTCGCGGCGCACCGGGGACGGGATTACGACGTCCTGCTGGCCGCGTCCCAGCCCGAATGCGCGGATGCCTTTCGCCCGATTACCGGGCCGGACGTCCCGTACCACGCCGCATCCGGCGCGAACATGGGCGAGATGATGCTCGGGATCTTCGAGGAACTGCTCGTAAGATACCCGTACGTGCTGATCTCCGGGAGCGACATGCCGCGCCTGGACGAAACCGTTATCGATCAAGCCCGTGCGTCCCTCTCATCCCACGATATTGTGCTTGTTCCTGCCCAGGACGGCGCGTACAATCTTATCGGCATGCGCAAGCCGCATCGGATATTCGATATTTCGCGCTGGAGTTCGGGTTCTGAACTCGAGGAGACCGTAGCCTTGCTTCGGGACCGCCGAATCACCCACGAGGTGCTCGACGACTACCGCCTGCTGGATATCGATACGATCGAAGACCTGGTGCAGTTGATGCGCAGTCCGAAAACCGTCGAAACGCCGCAAACCAACGCTTTTCTGGCTGCGCTCGACGAACGTTTCGACATCGCGGATTGAACGCGTGAATCAACGCCGTATATTAAACCGGACAGGCTTCGGGTGTCAAGGGATTTCACCGGTAAAAGGGTTACCGTACTGGGCCTCGGCGTGCTATCGGGCGGCGTCGCTTCCGCGCGGTATTTCGCCGAGCGGGGCGCGGACGTCACCGTTACGGATCTGCAGCCGGCAGAAGCGCTTCGGAAGTCCATCGACGCGCTCGCGCCATGGCCGGTCCGCTACGTGCTCGGTGAGCACCTCGATGAGGACATTACCGGAGCGGACCTCGTGGTGGTCGGCCCCGCCGTCCGGGACGACAGTCCCTTCCTCCGGCTGGCGCGGGACCGGGGCATTCCGCTGACCACCGAAACGAACCTGGTCTTCGAGAACTGCAGACGGCCCATCATCGGCATTACGGGCAGCAACGGGAAGACCACGACCACCCGCCTTATCGGGGCGATGTTCCATGCGGTCGACCCGGCTACGCTCGTGGGCGGAAACATCGGCCGGTCCGTGCTCAACGAGCTTGCGGATCTGGACGTTGCAGATGGCCAGGACGAGGCGTCAGGTCCCGGCGCAACGCCCGGAACTTGCCCTGGTGCGACGCCCGGCGCCGGAAGCACTCGGGTCAGGCCGACAGATGAAAGCCCCGTGATTCTCGAGCTGTCCAGCTTCCAGCTTCACCGCCTGGCCTGGATCCGGCAAAGCCCCGGTGTGGCCGTGGTGACGAACCTGTCTCCGAATCACCTGGACTGGCACGGTACCTTCGACGCCTACGAAGAGGCCAAGCAACACATCGTGCATTACCAGTCGCCGGAAGACGTGGTCGTCCTGAACGCCGATGATGAGCGGCTGCGCGGGTGGGCGGCGTGCTGTCCGGGACGGATAGCCTGGTTCAGCATGGAGGGACCGGTCGAGACCGGATGCTACGTGCGGGAAGGACAGGTAGTCTACCGCGGCCCAGCGGAGGGAAGTGGCGTATCGGAAAGTAGTGACGCATCGGAAGAACACGGCCCGGTGGACGGGCACGATTCAGCGGACGGAGGCGGTCCGGCCGAACGCGGCCTGCCAGGCGAGCGCGTCGTGTGTCCCGTGGACGCCCTCCGGCTCCCGGGTCCGCACAACCGGGCCAACCTGCTGGCCGCCGTGACGGCTGCGAGCCTGTGGGGGATCCCGGCATCGGTCATCCGGTCGACGGTCGAGGCGTTCCGCGGCGTGGAACATCGCCTGGAAGAAGTGGCCGTAATCGATGGCGTGGGGTACTATAACGATTCGGCCTGCACCACGCCGGCTTCGACGATCACGGCCCTCCGGGCTTTCGACGCACCAGTGGTCCTGATCGCAGGCGGGTACGACAAGGGTATGTCGTTCGACGGCATGGCATCGGTACTCGTCCGCCGCGCCCGGGCGGCCGTCCTGATCGGCGCGACCGCGGATGCGATCGAGGCAGCGATCGGGAAAGCCGGGGTGGCTCATGCGGCTGGCGGGAAAGCCAACGCGGCTCATGCGACCGGCGGGAAAACCGGTACAACGGACGCACTGACCATCGCCCGTTCCGATTCGCTCGATGACGCCGTGCGGCAGAGCGCCGGCCTGGCGCGGCCTGGAGACGTGGTGGTGTTGTCACCCGGCTGTGCGAGTTACGACATGTTCACCAACTACGAGGAACGCGGACGGCGGTTCAAGGAAGCCGTGGCCGCGCTGGCGCGAAACGCGGACGGTAACGCGTAGCATCGAATAATCCGGAAATACAGCACCTGGAGGATCCGGCATGGCCATAGAAACCGTGGGCGTCATCGGATGTGGGCTGATGGGGGCGGGCATCACGCAGGTTTGCGCCGAGGCGGGGTACCGGACGATCGTCCGCGAGGCGTCAGGCGAATTGGTAAGCGGAGGCATCAGCCGAATCGACGGCGTCCTGTCGCGCAACGTATCTAAGGGGAAGATGTCGGCAGACGAAAAGGCGGCCGTACTCGGACGCATCACGGGCACCACCGAATTCGACGATCTGGCCGATTGCGACCTGGTGATCGAAGCGGTCACCGAGAACCTGGAAACCAAGCAGGAGGTCTTCCGGATCCTGGACGGCATCGCCTCGCCGGAGGCCATCCTGGCCAGCAACACCTCATCCATCTCCATCACCGAACTGGCTTCGGCGACGGACCGGCCGGAGCAGGTCCTGGGACTGCATTTCTTCAATCCCGTGCCCGTGATGCTGCTTATCGAGATGGTCATCGGACTGCAGACCAGCGAGAAGACCGTGGCAACGGCCCGGCAGTTCGGAGAATCACTGGGCAAGCAGGTGATCGAAGTCAGGGACACGCCCGGTTTCATCGTAAACTACCTCCTCATCCCGTACCTGCTCGACGCCGTGCGGCTGGTCGAATCGGGCGTGGCTACGAAGGAGGATATCGACGCGGGAATGGTCCTGGGGTGCATTCACCCGCTCGGTCCGCTCAAGCTCCTCGACTTCATCGGACTGGACACCACGCTGTACATCGCGGAAGTGCTCTACGACGCCTTCCGCACCGACCGGTACGCCGCACCGCCTCTGCTCCGTCAGATGGTCTCCGCCGGCATGAACGGGCGCAAGAGCGGGCGGGGGTTCTACGGGTATGGTTGAACTGCGCAAAGGGTATGATTGAACTGCGCAAAGCCGATCAATCCGGACGTAGAACGTGTGGAAGGCAATGTCGATCGAGCGGTGTGTGTCGTCGATTGGATCTGAGTCGATTGGATCTGTTTCACCTGTACAATTGTACAATACATGCTGCTGCAGGTATGGTGCCTGCAGGTGTTTTATTACGAATTTAGCAGGACAGAACCCAAAGCGAGAGGCATTTGGATGAACGCTACACCCGATAACGAGGCCGTTCTGCTCATCGCGGACAGCGAAAGCAGTGCCGACATGCTGTACGCTACGGGGCTGTTCGTGCCGGACCCTTTTACCTACCTGCGGGTGGGCGGCCGGTCGACCATCATGATGAGCGACCTGGAGATCGACCGTGCACGAGCCCAGTCGAAGGTCGATGAAGTAGTATCGCTCACGGACTACACGGACCGTGCGAAGACAAACGGAAAGGCGGACCCACGAATTGTGGACGCCGTCATCGAGTTGCTCCGGGACCGGGAAGTGAAGGGCGTCAGGGTGCCGTACGGCTTCCCCCTGGGGTACGCGGATAAACTACGGGATCGAGGATTCGAGGTGGCGGCGAAGGAGGATCCCTTCTGGGACGAGCGGCCGGTGAAATCCGACGACGAGGTGGCGGCCATCTCGGAGGTCTCCCGGTACACGGAAGACGCCCTGCGCATGGCCTTTGGATTGCTCGCCGAGGCCGATGTGAAGGACGGCGTTCTCCACGGTCCGGAAGGTCCGTTGACTTCCGAGTATATCCGTACGCGCATCCACGTATTTCTGCTGGAACGGGATTGCATCGCCCAACACACCATCGTCGCGGGGGGCGTCCAGGGATGCGACCCCCACAACGGAGGTTCCGGTCCGCTGCGCGCCGGCGAGCCCATCATCTTCGACCTCTTTCCCAAGTCCACGAAGACGGGCTATTTCGCCGACATCACCCGCACAGTGGCGAAGGGTCCGGTATCCGATGCGTTCCGACGGCTATACGATACGGTGCTGGAAGGTCAGGAAACCGCGCTCTCCAGAGTACGGGCCGGGGTGGACGGCCAGGAGATCCACGGGGAAGTGGAACGGCTGTTCGAAAGCAGCGGCTACGAGACAGGCGCGAAGGACGGACGCATGCAGGGCTTCTTCCACGGCACGGGCCACGGCTTCGGCCTGGAGATCCATGAACCGCCCCGCATCTCAAAGGTATCTCAGACCCTCGTTGCCGGACACGTCGTGACCGTGGAACCGGGTCTGTACTACCCCGGCTTCGGCGGCGGCGTTCGGATCGAGGACAATGTGGTCGTTACCGAGGATGGATGCGTCAACCTGACGCGGCTGGAGAAGGTATTCGAGATGTAAAGCAGACAAGCCCGATACGCTAAGCAATAGACGTAAGAAAACTGCGCACATCACCCAGAACGGGATGATCCAGATCCCAGTAACCGTTCTTCGCCGCCACACCTACGGATACGTGAGGGTCCGGCTTTGTAGCCAAGTATGCGTGGGCACGGGCTTTATATGGTCTGTCTACGGACAGGCCAGGTATCGCTTTGACACAATTTAAAAAGTCGTCGATACACTGATCCTCTGGTTTGTCTTTGAAACTTTCGCATAGAAGTGTCTCCAGCATACCCGGACGATTGTCGCCAGGCAAAATCAACACCGTCACTTTCGGACTGGTATCGGTAGGAAAACCAGGTTGCGCAGGTAAAGGTAAATCTGCATTTTCCAAGGACGATCTAACACTTTGGAACGCACTCACGGCGCATGTCTCCGCATCGCGAACGATGCCGATACTTCGCACGTTTGATTCGAAACCCGACGATGCCACGATGGCACTAAGGAACCCGCGGAGTCCAGTCACGCCACCAAAATCGTGAATCTGGATATCCACTTGTTCTAGAGACAAGTGCTCAATGAACGCTTCGAAAAAGTTAAACTCGTCCCTGCCCTCCACAAGAAGCTGGGTTTCCGATTCGATTTGTATTCGCGCCATATTAACGAACATCCAGGCCGTGTTGAACGGCAGCGTCGATGGACTCGTGCTCATAGGTAACGCAACGAATCATTTCCTCTACGTATTCGAGCCTGTGCAGACTGAACCTATCGGCACTCAATGCTTCATGGGCCGCCTCCACGCATTCTTGGCTGTGAGTGGTCGCAAATACCTGTACGTGGAAAAGTTTGGCCGCTTCATCTACCGCTCGCCAGACGTCAGCAAGAACGGAGTGATGAAGGCCGTTTTCGATCTCGTCCACGAGTACGAGACCATTCGGCGTGGTGCCTATGGCAAGGACGAAGCGAGCGATTTGTGTCATGCCTTCACCCATAGATGGCAGAGGTATTAGTTCGCTCAACCCGATGTCGCCCCATATCATGGGCGAACCGTTTGAGTAAATGACTTCGATGCTTTCCAGTCTAGGTTCAACGGCTTTCATCGCACTTAAAAGTATATCTCCCCGCTTGTGCCTTCTCAGGTTTGCAAGTCTGGACGCATCATCGTGCAGGCTCCTTTTTAATCGCGGAAGGAGAATGATCGCCGGAAATTGAAAGCCATGAGTTGGTTGCTCTATTTCAAACTTATCCCCTCTAATGTGAATGTGACTGTCGGTACCAACACCTGAATTATCGAAATACGTGAAGGTCAACGTACAATCATCAGAATAATCCATTCCCGGGCGATCTAAGGGAACTTCGGTTTGGGGCTGCCACGACGACGAAATCTGTAATTCCATTTCACCATACGTTGAATGTGTTCCTGCTATCTCGATGGTACTCCCCGTATCCAACCTGTTAAAAAGCTGATCCCAGACATTCCATCCCGATTCACCGAGGGTTCCTTGTTCCAGACCACGGACGACATGAGGATCTGATGCCATTCGCGCATTTCCAGCGCTTCCCAGCAGGAATACAGCCTCGAGCAAACTGGTCTTCCCCGAGTTGTTCTTGCCAGCAATGAGATTGATATCGCTCAGGCGGTTAACTTCGAGTCTGTTGAAGCAGCGGAAACCATGTATCCGCAAGCTTTCTATCATTATGATTACTCCATCTGCATCAGATGTTCCGATCCGTTCGGGGAAAACAGGGACTCCTTTAAAAGATCTCTTGTAACATACATAGTACCGGATTCGCTAGAAAAACCAAATCTTTCCTGGACTATTCTACTCTGTACTGAATACCCGACTTCGCAGCGCACTTTCAGCGTCTGGAAGTGGGATCAGGCAAGGTAAGTCACGATCTTCCAGACGCCATTTCCGGCTTCAATCCACCAGCGCCTGGTAGATAAGCGCCCGAATGCGTTGGTGGTCGTCGAGACCCTGGGCCGGGATGACCTGCGTCATGTACGAAACCACCAGTTCTTCCGCCGGATCGACCCAATACGTGGAGTGATACGCCCCGCCCCAGGTGTACGTCCCCGGTGAACCCGGCAACCCGCTCCAGCCGATCTCCTCCGTGATGCCGAACCCCAGGCCGAAACCGCCGCCGTCTCCCTGCCACGCGTCGTGGACGTGATCGACAGTCATGAGTTCCACGGTCTTGGGCGACAGGATTCGCACTCCGTCCAGCGTGCCCCCGCGGCGCAACGCCTCGAGGAATCGGGCATAATCTCCCGGTGTGGAGACGAGTCCCGCGCCGCCCGAGAAGCTCTTGCGCGGTCCTTCCAGATACATGCCCTGCCCGACCATGTGGCCCGGGTCGGGCGCACGCGCCATCCCATTTTCCTCCGTCACCGAGTAAACGACGGTGAGGCGGTCCGCTTTCTCAGGTGGCACGTAGAAGTGCGTATCCACCATGCCCAGCGGCTCGATAATCTCGACCCGCAGAAATTCGTCCAGCGACATCCCGGAAGCCCGCTCGATCACCACGCCCAGGATATCCGTGGCGTAGCCGTATACAAACTTCTCGCCCGGATGAGCATCCATGGGCAGATTCCCCATGCGCTCCACGGTATCGGCAATTGGTTCGTCGCGATCGGCGAAATACCAGCCCTCTATGCCGGCCTCCTCCCAGCGCTCGGTGCCGGGGCCCCAGCCATACCCGATTCCGGCGGTGTGCGTAAGCAGGTCGCGCACCGTGATCTTGCGATCGGCGGGAACTGTCTCGAATCCCCCATCCTCATTGCTCACGGCGACGGTCGTACTGTCGAACTCGGGGATAAAGTCACCCAGGTCCTGGTCGATCAGCAGGCGTCCTTTCTCCTGCAGTATCATCACACCCACCGAAATAACCGCCTTGGTCTGCGAAGCGATGCGGAAAAGGTCCGTAACCTCGAGCGGTTCCCCCGCCTCGCGGTCTCGATAGCCGAAGGCCCTGGCGTAAACCACATGCCCGCGCCGTCCGATCACGAGCGCGGCGCCCGGCAGCCGTTCTTCCTTGACGTACGCTTCAAGCGCCGCGTCGATGCGGGCAAGCCGTTCGGAAGAAACGCCCGCCTCCTCGGGGCTGGCCGGGGCGAAAGTCTGAGCAAAAGCCCGCGCCGCGTCGTGCGCGCAGAAGAGCAACGCCGCGAGCAGGGGAAGCAGCGGAAGCCGGTTGCGAAAGCGTCGTATTGACGACGAGGGTTTAACAGAACTCCACGTTAACATGACAATTAAATCCCTTCTCCACCTTGGTCATCGAAAGCGTCGCGTTCTCGAATGTCATCGTATACCACCATGATAAATACGTTCGCCGACAGTAAATAGTTGTTTCTTGTCCCTTTCCTGGCCTGCCGCCTGCTATACCTGGCCTGCAGCCTCGACTGCTATTCCTGCCCTGCCACCTGCTATTCCTGGCCGGAACTGCCCAATCTTTGATCCGTAGGTGTGCTTCGAGGCCGATCCTGTCCCCGGTTATCGAATGCCCTCCCGATCTTCCAGACCCCTTTCTCACGAAATGCGGGAATGGACTGCCGGCGGGCGGCGTTGGTTACGGCGGGCGCCGACAGGCCGTTCTGCCTGATGTAGTCCGAAAGCCGGATAATTTCTGCGCCTTTCAAGTAGCTCAACCACTTGTGCAGTGATTCCATTAGTCCAAGGAATACGATATTTTCCATAGCCTTAGTCGATGCGTTATCGCCATATTCCCTGAACGCCTGGTAGTACCTTTCCTTTTCGGAATTTCGAATGATGATACGCGGCAGACCGAGTTGCAGAAGCTGGAAATTCATGATGACCCGTCCCAGTCTGCCGTTTCCGTCACAGAAGGGATGTATATATTCGAAAGCCAGATGAAAAAGTGCGATCTTATCCAGAAAGTAGGAATCCAGGTCGCTGACATAGTCGATCAGGAGATTGTCCATCATGCGTTCCACGTGCTCGGGCTCGGGCGCAATATGCGTGCCCACTCGCACGTATTCGCCTTTCTGTCGGAATCGTCCGGCGATGGAATCATCGATGCCGCCAATCAGCATCTGATGGAATCCCAGGATAAGGGTCTCACTCAACTCGCTGTCTTTCGCCCTGCTACGTTTGTATTCCATGACCCGGGCAAGGTTCTTCGCCTCGTAGACTTCACGGATGGATACGTTGCGGGAGAGCATCTGTTCCAACAGGATCCGCTCTGTTTCTTCGAGCGACAGCGTGGAATTCTCGATGGCGTTCGAGTTGTATACGCCCTCGGGTATCTCAACCTCGTCGATCATGGACAAGAGCGAGTCCTTGCCCATTCGCAAGATGTCGAATTCACGCTTCAGCGATCGTATGCGGTTTTTCATTGGTCGTGTAGAGGGCATATAAGTTAAATTAGTATATTCACTTATTATTGTCAAAATAATGTGAATAATCTCGTACATATCGTTATCATTAACTAATTTATTAGCAATATAGGTTAACATACTCCCAATCCTCCCGACCCGAGGCCCCGGGGGGATTTCCACCGGAGCGGAGGGCCATCCCCGGGGCATCCTCGAGGCCCTCCAAAGCGCCATCACTGGGGCATCCTCGAGGCCCTCCCAGGCCGGGCTCCTCTCAATCCGATCCCGGTTCCATGCATCCAGCCGCGTGTTAAATCAGCCGCATGTTAATCAAGTAACCCGACAAAAAAGGCCATCCACCCAGGACCCGTTTCCATGAAGATCATCACCCTCGAAATCGACCAGGCGGCTGCTCTGGCGGACTTCTACAACGAGCAATTCGCGGCCATGCCGTATTGCTATCCCGTCACGGAAGATGAATTCGAAACCGGTGTCTGGTGGCATGAGGAGCGGGACGGCGAGCCGTACGAAGACCTGTCGGACGAGTCGTTTCTAGTGGTGGAAGACGACGGCAATGTCGCGGGTTTTGCCCACGTGGCCGTCTGCCGCAAGGGCGAGGAGGACCACCGCATCGGCCTCCATCCGATCGAGGAGCTGTTGAAGGACCGGATCGGCCTTATCCGCTTTTTTCACTACCGGGCCGGTGCGCGGCCGGCAGGCCAGGCGCTCCTGGAAGCGGCGGAGGCCCACTTGCGAAGCTTCGGCATCGACCAGATTCGCGCCTTCAGTTACTTCGGATACCGGTTCTACCGCTTCTGTCACGCGTTCCAGTCCGACCGGATGGGCCACGTGGGCGCGCTGCTCAGTATGAACGACTACCGCATAACCCGGGGTATCATCCTCCTCGAGCTCCCGGACTTTGACGTACCGGATCCCGTATTGCCGGACGCCGGTGTGACCACGTGCTTCGAAATTCAGGCCGGGCGCGGCAGGCTGCCCAACATGGCATTCCAGCTTTTCCGCGGAGATCAGTGCATTGGCCAGGGATTCGCCCAGTCGCTAGGGGATTTCTGCCGGTCGTCCCAGGCGCAGGAAACCTTCTACATACCCTGGTTCTCCATCGAAGGAAGTCCGGTGGGAGGGCGCGTCAGCGAGGGGGAGCAGGGCAAGGGATTCGGACGGTACATGATGGAGGTCCTGCTGCGGGAGATGCGCCAGCTCGGTTACCGCCACGCCACCACCCAGGCGAACACGGGCAGTCCCCGGCCCATTCTTCTGTACACGAATATGGGATACGAGGTAGTGGACACCAACTACCAGTATTTCAAGGACCTGGAGAAGGAAATCCCGCTGGAGGTTTTTAAAGAGGTCGGGTTTTAGGAGGCCGCGACCAACGCCTTCGCCTTTTCGACGATATTCCCGGCAGTGAAGCCTAGGTTCTCGAACACGACCTCGTAAGGGGCCGAGGCGCCGAAACGTTCCAGGCCGATGACGTCGCCCCGCTGCCCCACGTACCGCTCCCAGCCCAGTGTTACGCCGGGTTCGATAGCCAGGCGCGCGGTGACCGACGCCGGAAGTACGGACTCCCGGTATTCCCCGGTCTGCGCTTCGAACAGCTCCCAACTCGGCATGCTGACGACGCGCGCGGAGATGCCTTCACCGGCCAGCGCGTCCCGGGCCTCGAGGGCCAGGCAGACTTCCGAACCCGAGGCGATGAGGATCAGATCCGGATGCCCGTCGGCATCGGCGAGGACATAGGCGCCC
This sequence comes from uncultured Gemmatimonadota bacterium, assembly GCA_951812955.1. GTDB lineage: Bacteria > JAAXHH01 > JAAXHH01 > JAAXHH01 > JAAXHH01 > JAAXHH01. Next base: position 2,393,159 of record OX638340.1, read on the forward strand.
ATGTGGAGGCCGTCGGCGGGCGCGAGCTCCGCACGGTCCAGCACGGGGAGTTTCTGGCGGGTCAGCGCCAGGGCGACGGGGCCGTCCTTGCGCCGAAGCGCCGCGACCCACGCTTCCGATGTCTCTGCCGCGTCGGCGGGCCGGATGAGGGTCAGGTTGGGAATCGCCCGTAGCGACATGTAGTGCTCGATGGGCTGGTGGGTCGGACCATCCTCGCCAAGTCCCACGCTGTCGTGGGTGAATGCGTAGACCGGCGCGATGCCCATCAGCGCAGCCAGGCGGATGGACGGCCGCATGTAGTCCGAGAACACGAGAAATGTGCCGGCATAAGGTCGCAGACCCCCGTGGAGCGTCATTCCGTTCAGCGCGGCGGCCATGGCGTGTTCGCGTACGCCGAAGTGAAGGTTCCGCCCACCGTAGTTGCCGGCGGCGTAATTTGTTTCGGCTTCCACCATGGTGTTGTTGGACCCTGCCAGGTCCGCCGAACCGCCCAGCAATCCGGGAATACGTTGGGACAGGGCGTTGATGGTCACGCCGGACGCCTGCCGCGTGGCCATGGGTCCCTGGTCGGACGAAAAGGACGGCAGATTCTCGTCCCATCCGGCCGGCAGTTCGCCGTCCATGGCCTGCTTCCAGCTCTCCGCCAGGTCCGGAAAAGCGGCCGCGTAGGCATCGAAGGCCTGGTGCCAGGCCAGTTCCCACCCCTTGCCGTACAATGGCATCTGCTGGAAGTATGCCCGCACTTCGTCGGGTACGAGGAACTTCGGTTCCAGGGGCCAGCCCAGGTTCTGCTTGGTCAGTTCCACCTCGTCCTCGCCGAGGGGCTCGCCGTGGGCCTTGGATGTCCCGGCCTTGTTGGGACTGCCGTAACCGATGACCGTGCGGCAAATAATGACCGAGGGACGGTCCGTCTCCTGCCGCGCCAGTTCCACCGCGGCTTCGACCCGGGCGAGGTCATTGCCGTCCAGGACCCGCTGCACGTGCCATCCGTAGGCGTCGAACCGCAGGCCCGTGTTTTCTGAGAAGGCCAGGTCCGTACCGCCGTCGATCGTGATGCTGTTGTCCAGGTAGATGACGATCAGCCGGCCGAGTCCGAGGTGCCCGGCGAGGGAACAGGCCTCGGAGGCGACGCCCTCCATCATGTCCCCGTCGCTCGCGATAACGTAGGTGAAGTGGTTGACGATTTCGTGGCCTGCGCGGTTGTACCGTGCTGCCAGATGGGCCTCGGCCATGGCCATGCCCACGGCGTTCGAAATGCCCTGGCCGAGCGGACCCGTGGTGGTCTCCACGCCGGGCGTATCGCCGTATTCGGGATGGCCGGGCGTCTGGCTCTCCCATTGCCGGAAGTTCCTGATCTCATCGAGGGACAGGTCGTAGCCGGTGAGGTGCAGCATGGCGTAGAGCAGCATCGACCCGTGCCCACCGGAAAGCACGAAGCGGTCCCGGTTCGGCCAGTCGGGATTCTTCGGATTGTAGCGCATGAGACGCGTCCACAGCACGTAGGCGATGGGCGCGGCTTCCATGGGAAGGCCGGGATGGCCGCTGTTGGCCTGCTGAACGCCGTCCACGGCCAACATGCGGATGGTGTTGATGCATCGTTGCTCGAGATCGTTCGCTGACACGGTCTTTAGTCCTTTTCAGTTTGTCGTTCCGCCAGAAGTTGAAGTGGCGGATCACCTGTTGATGCTCGCGTTTGGCGGCCGGTCATTCAGCCCGGGTTCGCCATGGGGATTTGGCTTCGATCAGGCTCGTTCCAACGCCCGCTAAGATACAACCCGGCCCTTCAACTGTCCATCATCATATCATACAGATCCTGCTGCCGTTTCATCGCTTCCCGGTAGCGGTCCCGGTTCGCCGGATCCGGTTCAAAGGTCTTTCCCATGGGGGCCGGCGCGGCGGACAGGTCTTCCAGCGCTCCGGAGGCCTCCAGCGCCAGCAGCGCGGCGCCGCGGCTCGAGGCCTCGGTCACGGCCGAGGCGGTGATGGGCCGCTCCAGTACGTCGGCCAGCATCTGCATCCAGACGGGCGACTGCAGCAGGCCGGCGCCCGACGCGACGATCTCGCCGGAGTCTCCCCAGATTGACCGCAACCGGCCATGGATGTTCGCGAAACAGTAGGCCGTGGCCTCCAGGCTGGCCCGCATGACGTCAAGGGGCGTGGTGTGCAGCGTCATGCCGGTAATGGCCGCCCTCGCGGCGTCGTGCCAGCCCGGGCTGCGCTCACCCGCCCAGAATGGCAATACCGTGAGGCCGTGGCTGTCCGGCGCCATCTCGCCCAGATCCTGCTCGACCCTTTGCTCGTCGGAGAGGCGCAACGTGTCGCGCATCCAGCCGTAGACGTTCCCGCCGTTGCTCAGGGCGCCGCCCATCAGGATCCTCCGGCGGTCCGACCGGTAACACCACAGGCCTTCGGGGATCGCGAACTCCGCGGCCCGCCTCATGACCCGCATGGCGCCTGAAGTGCCCACCATCAGGGCGATACGATCCTCGTCCACGCATCCGCTGCCGATGTTGTTGCAGGCGCCGTCGCCAATGGCGGGATACCAGGAAGCTCCGGCCAGGACCGGCCAGCGGGACGCGAATTCGTCCTTCAGCCCCCGGACCGGCTCGTCCACGTCGCACAAGGGCGTCAGTTGGGCCCGTTCCACCGGCAGCGCGGCCAGCGTCTCGTCGTCCCAGTCGCAGGTGTGCGCGTTGAACAACCCCGTGCCAGAAGCCATGGAAACGCTGCAGGCCGGCGCGCCGAACCATCTGAGGAAGAGGTATTCTCCGATGGACATCCAGCGTTCCACCCGGGCGAAACGACCGGGATCATTCCGGGCGATCCAGCATATCTTTGCAGGGAGGTAGGAGGCGTGAAGCACGCAGCCGGTACGCCTGTGCGTCGCGCCGATGTCGAAGCGCTCGGCCAGATCGGGGATAACGGACCGCGGCCGCGTATCGGCCCAGCTGATCAGCGGGGTCACGGCACGGCTTCCCTCCACGCCAACCACGTTGTGCCAGAAAGTGGTCATGGCCACGCCGTCGATCGCGGTATTGCCGCCCGCGGCGCAGAAGTCATCGAGCACCGAGCCCACCTCCGCCACCAGGCGGTCGGCGTCGATAAAGACCCCGCCGCCCGGCGTGGTCTCCATGCCGTAGGGTTTCTGAAAGACGGGCGACGCGATCCCCGCGGTCCGGTCGAACAGGATCGCCCGCACGGACGACGTGCCGATGTCGATGGCCAGTACGCGGGGCGGCTGAATCGTGTCGCGGGGCATGGACGATGCCTGACTATCGGGTCGATGAGAAACAGCGTCCTGATGCTGCGCGGACTTATCCATGGACAATGGACGCAGCGGACGCGGATACGAGAGCGGGAAACGGCTGCAGGCGGTATTATATCGTAGGGCGGTTCGCGTTTCAAGCCAAAAGCTACAGACCAAGAAAGGATTGACAGCCGGACCTCTGCCGCTTTTTTTAAAGCGGTCTACGTGCCATGTACAACCCAGGTATACTCGCGAGGAGAAGCAGCATAAGATGTCTTCCAACCTGAAAGAAGTCGCCCGGGCCATGGTCGCTCCCGACAAGGGGATACTGGCGGCGGATGAAAGCAGCGAAACGATCAAGAACCGGTTCGACAGTATCGGACTGCCGTCGACAACGGAGAACCGCCGCGCCTATCGCCACATGCTGTTCAGCACCGAAGGCATGGAGGAATTCATCAGCGGCGTCATCCTCTACGAAGAGACGCTGCGGCAGAAGGCTCTCGACGAGGCCGAAACTCCGTTTCCGAAGCTGTTGTCCGACAAGGGCGTGATTCCCGGGATCAAGGTAGATGCCGGGATCCATGACCTGGCCGGTTTTCCGGGAGAGAAAGTCACCGAGGGGCTCGACGGCCTGCGGGCGCGCCTGAAGCGATACGGCCGGCTAGGCGCCGCCTTTGCGAAGTGGCGAGCGGTCATTACCGTGGGCAAGGGTATTCCTTCGGATGTCTGCATCGACGCGAACGCCCACGCGCTGGCGCGGTACGCCGCCCTGTGCCAGGAAAACGGCATCGTACCGATCGTCGAACCCGAGGTGCTGATGGAAGGCGACCACACCATTTATCGGTGCGACGAGGTGACCGGTGTCACGCTGCGGCACGTGTTCGAGGCCCTGGCCGTGCATGGTGTCAAGCTGGACGGGATCGTCCTGAAGCCCAGTATGGTCATCTCGGGCTCGGAATGTCCTGAACAGGCTTCCGTGGAGGAAGTCGCGCGCCGCACGGTGAATAACTTCCTGCGTAACGTTCCGCGGGATGTGCCCGGCATCGCCTTTCTTTCGGGCGGGCAGTCCTCGGAGACCGCCACGGCGCACCTGAACGCCATGAACGCCATGTTCGGCGAACTGCCGTGGGAACTCAGCTTCTCCTACGGCCGCGCCCTGCAGGCGGCTCCGCTGCGAGCATGGGGTGGAGATTCCGCCAATTTCGAGGCGGGGCAGAAGGCTTTTTACCACCGTGCCATGTGCAACAGCTACGCGCGGACCGGCCAGTACAGCGCCGACATGGAAGACGCGGCCTAGCGTTTCGGCCAGTACAGCGCCGACATGGAAGACGCGGCCTAGCGGCCCAGCACGTAGCGACGACAGATCTGATGTCCAGACCCCCATATTCCGACATCGTGGCAGGCCTGCCCTCCGTGACTCCCTTCGTGGGGCCCGAAACCATCGAACGACAGCAGGGAAACACGTTCCGGGTACGCATCGGCGCCAACGAAAGCGCCTTTGGCGTATCGCCTCGTGCCGCGGCGGCCATGAGCGATGCCGCGGCGGGCGTCGCCTGGTACTGCGACCCGGAAGGTTACGAACTGCGGTCCGAACTGGCCGCGATTCATGGCGTGAGCATCGAGAACGTGACGCTCGGCGCGGGGATCGACGACCTGCTGGGACTGATCGTCCGCATGTACATGAACCCGGGCGACGCGGTCGCCGCTTCCCTGGGCTCCTACCCGACCTTCGCGTACCACGTCGATGGCTTCGGCGGCAGGCTTGAAACTGTACCCTACCGCAACGATCGCAACGACCTCATGGCGCTTACGGACCTGGCCGCGCGCACGAAGGCCTGTATCCTCTATCTGGCCAATCCTGACAACCCCACGGGTTCCTATTACGGCAGCAACGCCATCGGCGATCTCCTGGACCGTCTGGACCGCGTGCCCTCCGACTGTCTCTTCATTCTCGACGAGGCTTACCTGGACTTCGTACCGCCCGACACCATGCTCCCCATCGACGTGGACGACCCCAGATTGATCCGCGTGCGCACCTTCTCCAAGGCCCACGGCATGGCCGGCGCCCGGGTGGGGTACGCCATCGCCCACCGGGACATCATCCGGACCTTCGACAAGGTCCGCCTGCACTTCGGCGTGAGCCTGGTAGCACAGGCCGGCGCACAGGCCTCGCTGCGCGACCCGGACTTCGTGGCAGGCGTTGTAAAGGCGGTGGAGGAGGGCCGGCGGGAATACCGGGAACTGGCCGAGGACGCCGGGATATCGGCCCTGCCTTCCCTGACCAATTTCGTTGCCTTCGACTTCGGTACGGGCGAACGGGCCGGCGCGGTGATGAACACCCTCATCGAACGGGGCGTGTTCCTGAGAAAACCCGTCGCGCCGGACCTGGACCGCCTGGTCCGGGTCACGGTGGGCACGCCTGATGACCGGGCCGTCTTCTCGGAACTGTTCAAAGATGTGATGAATGGAAAGTAGGAAAGTAAACCCAGGCGCAGGCCGGGGGAGGCATGGGAACCGGATGCCGGAGTATGCAACACGGCGCCGGCTTTGACGGGTATCCGGCCGGGGGAGGACGCTCCAACTGTGGTCGATCTCGAGTTTTTCAAACACAACGGCTACGTAAATCTCGGACAGCCGTTTACCGAAGAAGAACTAAGCCGATACACCGAACTGTACGACCGCGACCGGTCGGAGACGGGGTATTTCTGGCGGCCAATCTCCTTCGACGGTCACCAGAGCGTGAACTGCGAACCGCTGATCTCCTCACCTGAGTTCGACGGGCTGATCCGCCACCCTTCGCTCATCGGCGCGATCGAGACCATTTTCCAGGGACCAAGCTGCCTCGCCGAGGCCTGTCTGCGTCACATGGCGCCCCACGAAGGCGAACCGGTGGAGGTCTGGCACCGCGACCGGGGACACATGACCGACCGGCCCTACCGGTGCGGCTACCTCCACATGATGCTCTACCTGACGGATGTAAGCGAGGATACCCACTGCTTTTCCATATCGCCGGAGCCCTGCGACGCGTCTATCCTGGATACCGAGGAACAGGTAGAGCAGCGCGGCGCTGTCCCGCTCCACGGTCCGGCCGGAACGGTCATCCTTTTCAACCTGTCCGTCGTCCACGCGGCAACAGTCCGGAGAACCCCCCACGAACGAAAGTCCGTCCAGGTCTACTACGGCCACCGCGACGGACCCGTCCTCAGCCAGTTCACCACCATCCCAACGAGCCTTTGGCGCGACCATTCCGATCCTGAAATGCGTGGATTCTACAGCCTGCTGAACACGCGGTCAGAGAAGTTCGCGGAGGCGTTCGGCTGAAGACGATGGCCTTCACGGATCATTACACCCCGCTTCGTTGAAGGCACACTTCCCGTCAGCACATGAACGGATGGAAACACCCGTAACGTCAGCGACTTACTGATCGGACGGTTCCTCTCGCATGCGCGGCTTCATCTCATACTCGCATTGCGGCCGCGCGCCGTTTGGCAGCTCGGTTCCTGCGCTCCTGCGTAAGCTCGTAGCTCGCCTGCATCCGCATCCAGTGATCGGCGGTGCCCCAGCCTATGTCTTCCAGCGCCAGCGCCATGTTCGCGGATACCCCCGCCTTGCCATTCAGAAGGCGCGACAGTGTTCCTCGCTCGCATCCAAGCCGGGCCGCCGGCCTTCGTCCGCGAGCGATTGGTCGAAGTGATCCAGCTTGTAGTTCTAATCTCATGCGGTCTACTGGACGCGTCGAGCGTTCACTACACAGCCTGCCTCCGTACACGCTGGCCACCCAAGCACGGTCCTGAACTAACTGTCACTTCCTTGCATGATTTCGCGTAAATAACATTTAATAGAGGGTAATTAACACACAATACACATACTTGATATGGTATATTAGTATACAGGCATCATTATGACTTTGGTTTTCGATGACCGAAGAATATACCGGGGTTTCCTCAGGCAATTGTCCGATGAAAACCAAGCCATAGACACAGGAAGTGGGCAATATGTACAGCACAACTGTATTTGCGGTGGTGCTGTTGTCCTTGGCCCTGGGCTGTAGCGGTGATAAGAACCCCATAAATCCCGAACCGCCGTCACTCCCACCACCACTCCCACCACCACCCATAACACAGGCGGACCCTGACGCATGCAAGGTCGGCCAGACACTTTCACCAGGCGAGCGTTGCAAGGTCGGCAGTGCGTGGTTCTCCGTTACCGATGATGGGGGTGGTCATTACACTGACACAGGGATACATATCATCGTGGGAGAAAGCATCACACTCGGTTCTTTCATAGTCCGCCACTTAGGGGACGGTCGCTGGATTATCGAAGGAGTGTAGCAATAAAAAACTATGATAACCGGCGGGAGTTGCTTAGACGATTTCCGAGGGAGGGAAATACGATGTATCGACTCATATTGTCCGCGTCAGTAGCAGTTTCAATCTTGGTTACTACGCAAGCGTTGGGCCAGCAGCCCGGGGCGTTCCTGCTGGTGGATCGTCCGGCGACAAACTTGATGGCTTTAACGGACTCCGTGGCACCGGCCATCCCACAGTCGACCGAAGTGAATGAGAAAAACCCCTGGGCGGCCTTCTTTTATTCGTGGCTTATACCGGGTGGAGGCCAGTTCTATAACGATCAAGGAAAGAAGGGGCTGCTTATGCTAACAGGCGCCGCTACCGGGATCGGATTTGTGATTTATGGCATCAATGACAAGCAGGAGGAATCCTCTGAAAGTATAACGCGTACAGCAACGTCGGTTACTTTCTCGAGCCGCTACGAAGAGAGTAGCAATGATTCGGCCATAACCATCGGGGCGGCGATCTATCTGGGAAGCGCTCTATGGTCAATGATCGACGCGCCTGTTTCTGCTAACAAAATCAACCGGGAACTACGGCAGACTTCGTTGCAGATCAACCCGGTCATTGCAGAAGATCTCGCGGGCGTGAGCCTGACACTCAAATTCTGATTTCCCCATTCGCATGGATCATAATGAACCGTTTACGTTCGCCGTTCACTGTGAGTTGAGATCAAAAGCATAGGGAATTATACACAATAGATCCAATATTGAACCCGACCGACTCGGGCGTACTGCCTTTAAGTCCTTGTGGGTTGTGTAGAGTGCTGTGTAAGGATTTTAGCACATGTCACAGCGTTATTTACCTACCTCGAAGTGCAGTTACCGTTTTGCCGTTTACATCATAACCTGCGTAACCCTTCTTGGGCTGGCCACCTGCGGCAAGGATAGCCCCACCAAGACCGTTACACCGCCACAACCACCGGCGCCACAGCCTCCGACGCCACAGCCTCCGACGACAACTCAACCCGCGCGTATAACAATCACGCCGAGATCGGCGAGTCTGTCCGCCATTGGTCAGAGGATACAACTGTCGGCCACGATTTATGACAATCGCAATGTTCAGATCCCAGAAGCCGCAGTGTCATGGTCGAGCAACGATCCTGCCGTTGCCACAGTAGGAGCCCAAGGCCTTGTCACAGCGGTCGGCAACGGCACGGCCACAATCACCGCGCGGTCAGGAAACGCCTCAGAAACGGCATCCGTGACGGTCTTGCAGACCATCGCCAGTATCGTTGTCTTTCCCATGCATAGCACGCTCTATGCCATAGGCGAGACCGTGCAACTAAACGCACTTGCGAGTGATAGGAGCTTGCAGAGTGTAGCCGATGCTGCCTTTACATGGATTAGCGACAAACCTGCCGTTGCCACAGTAAGCGACCAGGGCCTAGTCACCGCGGTCAGCAAAGGCACGGCCACCATCACCGCGCGGTCAGGAAACGCCTCAGAAACTGCAACCGTGACGGTAGTCAGTAGGGACGATACAAGACTCAACCGAGAAGCCCTTGTCGCACTGTATCATAGTACGAATGGACCTGGCTGGACAAACAGCACAAACTGGCTGAGCGATGCGCCCCTCGGAAATTGGCATGGCTTGGCTTCGTTTTTCCATGGAGAGGTGGAAGAGGTACGGCATCTTAACCTAAGGGAGAACAATCTCCAAGGCAAGATCCCACCCGAAATCGGGCAACTGCAGAGCCTAGTAAGTCTGGGGCTCTCCAACAACCAGTTGACCGGAAATATCCCACCCGAAATCGGGCAACTCAATGAACTGACAAGCATGGAACTCTCCAACAACCAGTTGAGCGGATATATCCCATCCGAAATCGGGCAATTGCAGAAATTGACAAGCATGGGCCTCTACAACAACCAGTTGACCGGAAACATACCATCCGAAATCGGGCAATTGCGAAAATTGACAAGCATGGGCCTCTACAACAACCAGTTGACCGGAAACATACCATCCGAAATCGGGCAATTGCAGGAATTGACCTTCCTGGGCCTCTACAACAACCAATTGACCGGAAACATACCAACCGAAATCGGGCAATTGCAGGAACTAACGCGCCTGGACCTCTCCAACAACCAGTTGACCGGAAACATACCAACCGAAATCGGGCAACTGCAGGAGCTTACAGAACTATTCCTTGGGTATAATTCTGGCCTTACCGGTCCACTGTCTGTAGAGCTCATCATGCTGTCCAATCTAGAGTTTTTTTATATACATAATACGCAGATATGCATTCCGCAAACATCTCAGTATCTGGCATGGTTTGAAGGTATACGAAACAGGTCAGGAGGTTTATACTGCCCCGCTCCTCATAGAGACTCCCTGATCGCACTGTATGACCGGACGGATGGTCCCAACTGGACAAACAGCACGAATTGGAAAAGCCTTGATCCGCTGGACCAGTGGTACGGTATTACTGTTGACGGAGAAGGTCAGGTTACGGGACTTTCCCTGGAGAACAACAACCTGAACGGAGCGGTACCCCATCATCTGAGTGATCTTTCAAATCTCAAGATCCTCAACTTGTCGTTCAATCCAGGTCTAACGGGAATCCTGCCTGCTTCAGTGTCGCGCCTGGAACTGGAAGAACTGGAACTGGATGGTACACAGGTCTGCGCGCCTGCGGACACCGAATTTCAACAGTGGCTGGCTGATATCCCGCAACGTACTGTTACCAACTGTACCGATCTGCGACCGGACTATTATGCATTGGCCGGGCTGTATTTCAACACCACTGGACAGAACTGGACAAACAACACGAACTGGTTGAGCGACAGGCCGCTTAACACATGGTTCGGCGTGCAGACTAATTCAAGCGAAGAAGTCACGGGGCTGGACTTAAAGGAGAACAATCTCGCGGGAGCTATCCCATCTGAAATTGGACAACTACAAAAACTTGAAAATCTGTACCTTTATAGGAACCAGTTGTCGGGCAGCATACCCCAGGAAATCGGGCAATTGCAGGAACTGAGATTCCTGGATCTTTCTGATAATCGATTGGCAGGAGATTTACCACCCGAAATCTGGCGACTACAGAAACTCGAAAATCTGTTCCTTTATGGCAACCAGTTGTCGGGCAGCATACCACCCGAAATTGGACAACTACAGAAACTCGAAAATCTGTTCCTTTATGGCAACCAGTTGTCGGGCAGCATACCCCAGGAAATCGGGCAATTGCAGGAACTGAGATTTTTGTATCTTTCTGATAATCGATTGGCAGGAGATTTACCACCCGAAATCTGGCGACTACAGAATCTTAGGGCACTGGCTATTCGTGGCGATGCCTATAACCGGGATTCAGGCATCCAGTTGACGGGTATCATACCAGCTGAAGTAGCTCAGCTGGAAAACCTCGAAACTCTGAATCTCGAGTTTAACAGGTTAACGGGAAATATACCTCCCGAGATCGGAGACTTACAGAAACTCCGATATCTTAGACTTGGTGGCAATCGGTTAACCGGGACAATCCCTTCTGAAATCGGAAAACTCCATAATCTGGTAGACCTGATACTTTCTAACAATCGCTTGACGGGGAACATTCCATCCAATATCGGGCAACTTCCGACCCTCGTGACACTTGATCTTTCCAGGAACGAACTGGAGGGTTCCATACCGGCTGAAATAGGAGGTCTACAATCCCTTACACAATTGACGCTTAGCAACAACCAGTTGACCGGAACCATTCCAACAGAATTCGCGGGACTTGGCATGCTGGAAGTGCTACGCGTATCATTTAATCGACTGTCGGGCAGTATCCCTGACTCCTTCGGCGATCTGGCCAACTTGAGATATCTGGGACTTACGGACAATGCCAACTTGTCTGGCACGCTGCCCCTATCTCTTATCGGTCTGAATCTCGATGATCTGCTGCTCGGTGGCACGATGCTGTGCGCGCCTGAGATTACAGAGATCCAGGACTGGCTGCGGGAGATACCCAATAGCCGCGTTTCCCGTTGCGACACCATTAACCTCCGATCTGTAGCTTACCTTACGCAGGCAGTGCAGACGCTGGAGTATCCGGTTCCCCTGGTAGCTGGTGAGGATGCACTCCTTCGCGTCTTCGTCACGTCCGAAACGGATATGGACGCCTATATGCCCCTGGTGCGAGCAACTTTTTACGAAGGTAGCGCCGAGGTGCATACCGTGGACATGCCGAGCCAGGAAACGCCCATACCCACGGAGGTCGATGAGGGCGACCTTTCGTCCTCAGCCAACGCACGCATTCCCGGGTCGGTGCTGACGCCCGGACTGGAGATGGTCATCGAGATCGATCCTGAAGGCGAGTTGGACCCCGCTCTTGGCATAAACGGACGATTGCCAGCGGAAGGACGGATAGCCATCGATGTACGAGAAATGCCTCCTTTCGATCTGACGATGGTACCTTTTCTGTGGACGGAGAACCCGGACAGGTCCATCCTGGCGCGGGTGGAAGGCCTGACTGCCGATTCCGAACTCTTTCGACTTACACGCGATATCCTGCCGGTAGGTGAGTTTTATCTCACCATTCGCGAGCCTGTATGGACTTCGGTGGAGCCAACCCCCCACAATTTTGGATCTACCTTTCGTGAGACAGTCACTATACATGCTATGGACGGCGCCGGCGGACACTATATGGGGGTTCTCACAGGGAGCGGTACCGGGCTGGCCAATGCTCCGGGAGTAGTGAGTGTCTCAACGCTTGATAACATGGTTATCGCCCATGAACTTGGCCACAACATGAGCCTGGGGCATGCTCCGTGTGAAATCGGCAGCAACGATCATTTTATAGACCCCGATTATCCCTATCCAGTTTCGGCAGTTGGAGTTTGGGGATACGATCTGCTCAATGAGATGCCTGTGCAACCTGATACAAAAGAAGTTATGGGCTGTGGTAGCTGGATCAGCGATTACTTCTTCACCAAGGCTATAGGCTATCGATACTATCAAGAAAACGAAACTTTGTTCTCCGCGGCATATGAACCACCAGTTCGAGGCCTGCTGCTCTGGGGTGGCGTGAACAGCGACGGTGAAGTTTTACTGGAACCGGCCTTTGTGGTTGACGCATCACCGTCTTTGCCCGACCTGTATGGGCCGTATCTACTGTCCGGCGAGGATGATGTCGGCGGCACGCTGTTCAGCCTCTCCTTCGGCATGGCCGAGATCGCAGACGGTGATGGCGAGAGAGCCTTCGCCTTCATCATTCCGGCGAGTACTGAGTGGTCAAACCGGCTTACGCACCTCACGCTGTCAGGGCCTGAGGGTGTCGCGACACTGGGCGGTGATGGGGGGTTGGAAGAGGAGCCTGCCGCCGCACTCCTGCTGGATCCCACCACGGGCAAAGTGAGAGGCCTCCTGCGCGACTGGCCGGTGCCGGGGATTACGGCTGTTTCAGCAAGGCGTGTGTTGCCTGAGCCGGGACTGGAGGTTTTTATCAGTTCGGGGGTGCCTGCTCCCGCCGACTGGAGGCGGTAACAGTTGGTTGTCCCCTTGTCGCATTCGCCGAACGTCGAGGATGTTTTCAGTCATTCGGTACCAATCCCCTTATCCCATGGAACATCCGACAGCCAGGGCCCGATCTGGTCCCCGTAAGCGAAGATAGCCGGCAGTCCACCCGTATGGATGAACAGCACCCGGCTACCCGCAGGGATAACGCCTGAACGCACGTGTTCGATCAGTCCCGCCATCGTCTTGCCGGTGTAGACCGGGTCGAGGAGCAGCCCCTCCTGACGTGCCGCAAGGGCGATCGCTTCGCGCGCGACTTCGTTGAGCCGGCCATAACCGGGCGCTAGCACGCCGTCAAACGCCATCACGTCACCCGCGTCGAACGCCTCCGGCTGTTCGATCATCGCGGCCAGTTGCTCCGCCACTTTACTCACCCGCGCCACCTGGCTGCCGGCATCGCGTCGCACGCAGATGCCGTACACGGGCACGTTGACGCCCAAGGCCCGCAGCCCTACCAGGATACCCGCGTGGGTCAGGGCGCTGCCCGTGGGACAGACCACGGCGTCGAATTCCAGCTCGAGGGACCGGGCCTGTGACAGGGTCTCCTCGGCCGCGATGACGTATCCGAGCGCACCGATCGGAGGATGGGCGGGGGCGAGATGGATGACGTAGGGCCTGCGGCCCTCCTCTTCGAGCGATTGGGCAAGCAGGTCCAGCGCCGCGTCCGCCGCGGGCTCATCATCGCCGACCGGGAAGGAATGCAGCTTCGCGCCGAAGAGGCGGTCGAGCAATACGTTGCCAGAAGTACGGTAAAGGTTGTCCACGTCGGACACGCGCTCTTCCAGCTGGATGTGTGTCTCCATGCCAAGTCGGCGTCCGGCGGCCGCGGCCACGCGGACGTAGTTCGACTGCACCGCGCTGGTGATCAACAGGGTGTCGGCATCCCGGGACTGCGCCTCGCCCAGGGGGAATTCGATTTGGCGGACCTTGTTTCCGCCCATCACCAGTCCCGTGCAGTCGTCGCGCTTGATCCACAGCTCGATGCCGAGTTCCGCGCCGAGGCGTGGCGCGGCCTCGAGCGGCGTGGGCGCGTGACATAGCCGGACCCGGGGGAACTTGTCGATGGCCTTGGAAAGTCGACTGGGCATGATGGTTTTGCTCGGTTTTCAGATTAACATCTCGACCCGGCCGGTCCGGTTTATTACTCAGGGTAAACCGGGTTTCCGGAATCGACCGGGTTTCCGGAATCGACCGGGTTTCCGGGTTCGACTTGTATCCGGGCTCGACCGGATTCTCGGATCAGGCGGGTTGCCCGGACGAACCGGTTTCCCACGCGGACTTGAGTTCGTGGACGGTCAGCGATACGATGCGCGCGCCGCCGCTGTCCGACCGCAACGCCAGAGCGTGATTGGCCGCTGCCGGCAGGAAGCAGAATGACATGGACAATTCCCCACCGTTACCGAAGATCTCCAGGGAGGTGCGGTCGACCAGGAGCTGGAGCCGCACGCGCCGCCCGATGGTCCTCAGGTCCGCGCTCCTTCCCATGCACGAAAGGGTCTGCCTTGCCGCGTCGTATGCCACATCGTGGCCCTGCACTTCGATGGTGAATCCCTTTCCTTCGCCGATTGCGTTGTCGGCTTGGCGCCCTTCAGCACCGCACACCTCGATCTCCATGCACACGTCGAACAGGTCGCCCTCTTCCGCAAGCACCAGCCGGCTTTCCGAGTCGCGCAGGCTCGTTACCGCGTAACTGCCGATCTCACCCCTGCCGTATTGCCGTCGAAACTGTTCGGCCGCCATTGCAGCCAGGTCACCGCCCGGCCAGTTGCGAGTCCCTGTATGAAGCAGTTCGATCTCCCTCACCGGCTCGCGGCACAGCCGTATACCCACCGGCAACGTCCTGAGCGTCAGCTCCACCGGGAAGGTCATCTGCTGGTTGAAGGGCATGGCCGGGTATTTGCCGTCCCGCATCCACGAGATCTGGATCCGCCGTCCGTCCTCCGACGGGAGGTCGCTCCAGGTCTGGGCGGCATATCCGTTGGCGCCCTCTTCCGCCTGGAGGACGTCCGTTTCCGGCGTGAAGGTCTTGCCGTCGAAGCGCCCGAGCAGGTAACCGCCGCTCGCGCCCCAGAATACCCAACGCGTGTCCGAGGGATCTCCGTCCACCGGCAGTTCGAAGAAATCTGGACATTCAGACACGCCGGGCAGGGTCAGGTCCTGCAGACGCGTCCACGACCTGAGGTCCGGGGACGAGAACAGGGCGTAGTCGTTGCCGTCCATGAACAGGGTCATGATCCATCGCGCGGTCGGTTCGTACCAGACCACCTTCGGATCCCGGTTCTCCGAACGGATATGCCCGATAACGGGATTGCCCGCATATTTCATCCACGTCCGGCCGCGATCATTGCTGTGGGCTATACATTGTATACACCGCTTACCGGGGAACATCCTTTCGCCCCCCGCCGTGTAGAAGGCGATCAGGGGCGGATCATCTCCGTCCTGGAACCCGCCGGTATTTTGATGGTCCACCGCCGCGGAACCCGACCACATCCATCCCGTGTCGTCCACGTCCAGCGCGGCGATATGGAGCTGCTTCCAGTGGACGAGGTCGGTGCTGACCGCGTGGCCCCACGTCGTGCGCCCGTGCACCATACTGCCCGGCGTGTGCTGGAAGTAAAGATGGTACTCCCCGTCGAAATAAACCAGTCCGTTGGGATCGTTGATCCAGTGCTGCTTCGCCGTGAAGTGAAACTGGGGGCGGAGAGTTTCCCGGTAGAGGGTGTCGTTGGGCATCGCAGCGCCATTAGGTTTCGCTGATTGGCCGGTCAGGATTCGCTCCACCGTTCGCTTTTGACGCCGCGAATCACACGTTCGTCTCGATCAGCGTAACGCTGTGGGGATCCAGCAGGGTATAGTCCACGACTTCGAATCGGTTGCCGTCGACGTCGGTGAGCAAAAGCCGCGTATCCGAGGCCCAGTGGGTGTTCTCGTGGCCGCGGATGACGAACTCCCGTCTGCCCCGGTCGGTCATGACGTTCCAGTAGGTGACGCCGTACTCCATCTGAATGGAGTCAATGCGCTGTATCGTGGCGCGCAGGTACCGGTGGTCCAGCTCTTCCTCGATGACCTTGCGGGAATCTTCGTCCAGGTCGTCCATGTCCCGGATGAAGGCCACTTCCTCGTTCTTTATGTCCAGGAGCGACACGTACCGGTCGGTGTGGGCCAGGGGCGAGGCCTGGACCGGCCGGACGCGTATATAGGACCGCTCGGCGCCGACCGTCATGCGCACCGTGTTCGTCGGCGCCCGGAAGACCCGTATCTCGTGAGCCTGATAGGGTTCGACGGGGGCGTTCTCGATGCCCGTCTCGAATTCAAAGCTGTCCGGCGCGTCTACGCCTGGTTCATCCGGCATTTCTATCTCCCCGCTCAGGATGTATGTCCGTTGGCGCCGCTGTGCGGGTCGTTCCGGCCCCCGCCCACGGCCATGACGGCGGTGCTGGCACGCTGGGTTTCAACCATTCGGTAGAAATGACCCTTCATGCCCAGCAGCTCCGCATGAGTGCCCGTCTCCACGATCCGTCCCGCGTCCAGCACCACCAGACGGTCCGCTCGGCGAAGGGTCGACAGCCGGTGGGCGATGGCAAAAGTCGTCCGGCCCTTCACGAGATTGGCGATGGCCTCCTGGATGAGCTTCTCCGTGTGGGTGTCCACCGAGGAGGTGGCCTCGTCCAGGATCAGGATGCGGGGATCGTGGATGATAGCCCGCGCGATGGCGATCCGCTGCTTTTCGCCGCCCGACAGTTCCTTGCCGTTCTCGCCGATCTGCGTATCGTATCCGTCGGGCTTCGCGCAGATGAAGTCGTGGGCGTTCGCCGTCCGCGCCGCCCGCATGATCTGCTCGAAGGAGGCGTCCGGACTGCTGTACCGGATGTTCTCCGCGACGGATCCGCTGAAGAAGTAGGAGTCCTGCAACACCACGCCGATCTGCCTTCGAAGGTCCTTCAGGCTGATGTCCCGGATCGGCACGCCGTCGATCTTCAGGCCGCCGTCATCGATATCGTAAAACCGGCACAGCAGGTTGGTCATCGTCGTCTTGCCGGAACCGGACTTGCCTACCAGACCGATCATCTCGCCCGGCTGCACGTGGAGGTTGATGTCGTGGAGTACGGGCTTGCCGGCCTCGTAAGCAAAGACCACGTCGCTGAATTTCACCTCGCCCTTTACGTCATTCATCTCTACCGGGACGTCCCGATCCTCGGTTTCCGCCGGCGTGTCTACGATCTCGAAGACCTTTTCCGCGCCGCTCATGGCACGGCTCGACCAGGTGTTCAGTTCGCCGAACCACCGAAGGGGCTCGTAGAGCATCCAGAGATAGGCGATGAACATCATGAGTGCGCCGAGGGTGAACGAGTCGTCGATTATGGCAGAACCCCCGTAGTACCAGACCAGGATCAGGCCAGACGAGGTAAGCATGCTGACCGTGCTGAAGAACACGGCCGCCTCCTTCTCGCTTTCGTAATCTCCCCGGAAGACGCCTTCGTTGCTGCTGCGGAACCGGCGCATCTCACGTTTTTCCTGGACGAAGGTCTTGACGACGCGCACGGAGGAGAGCATCTCGCCCGCGAGCCCTACGAGTTTGCCCCACCGGTAGTACTTCGTCCGGAAAGCCCGGATCAGCCGGATCCAGAAGAACCATCCTCCCGTTACGAGCAGAGGTATGGGAATGAGCACGAGAAGCGTGAGTTGCCAGCTGGTTATAAAAAGCAGGACCAGGATGCCCACCATGAGCAGGAGGTTGGTAATGATGTAGGGCACTCCGTCGACCAGGAACCACATCATGCTTTCCGTGTCGTTGGACACCCGCGAAATCAGGGATCCGACCTGGCGCTTGTTGTAGAATTTCATGCTCAGGCGGGAAAGGTTCTCGTACAGGTCTTCGCGGACGGACACGATCACGCGGCCGCCGAGCCATACGGAAAGCCGGTCCCTGAAGATCTCGAGGACGTAGGATCCCAGGCGGACGAACGCGAACGCGCCGATGAGGTAGTAGAGGAACGTCAAGGCGTCCTCGCGCGCGTCTACGTCCGCGACCAGGACGTCGTCGATGATGTAACGCATAATGTAGGGCGGGCCGAGTTCCGCCAGGGTGAAGAGGAGCGACAGGAATACCATCATCGCGATGCGGCCCTTGAAGGGCAGGGCATACTTGGCGATCCGTCCCATCATCGCGAGCCGGTTGGTGCACGCCGAACAGATCCCGTTCGGCTCAGGCAGGAGGCGGTCGCATTTGCCGCACCTTGTCCGGTCTACTTCTCCCTGCATGTCGACCGGTTCGTCCTTGATGAGCTGGTCGATGCCCCGGGCGATCCGAGCGAACTTGGCGCGCTGGGTCGCGGTGTAGCGGAGGACCTCGATCTCTTCGTTTCCGATTACCACGTTGATTCGGCCCGAGCCTACCAGTTCCTCCACTGCGGCGCTTTTGGCGTCGGAAAACTCGATGGAAGCGTCCCCGTTTCCCATGCTTGCGCCGTTGGAATCGAACCGCATCAACCGCTGGTCCGTCACCACGAGCCAGCGTTCCTCGAACCGCAGTTCTTCCGTCAGGTCGGTCGCCGCCGCGATGCGGATGGTTTCCCCTTCCCGCAGCGCCTCCCGGCAACGGTCGGCCAGCGCGTCGGGCATCCGCTCTTCGTAGCTGGTTGTGCTATCCGTCATGCCTCAGTGTCCTTGCCTATTCCGACGGCCGGCTTCGTTAAAGTCCTCACGGACCGGCCGGTTTTGATCAAACTTCGGTCAGGCCCCGGTCAAGCCTCACGGATCTTCCCGGCCGGCACGTGAGCGGTCAGGCCCCGGTCAAGCCTCGTTCAGGCCCTGGTCAGGCAACCTCCATGATCTCGGAGGTGGCTTTCTGCAGCCGCACCAGATGATGGAAATGACCGCGGTTTGCGATCAGTTCCTCGTGGGTGCCTTCCTCGACGACCTTTCCCTGCTCCAGCACCACGAGCCTGTCGGCGTCCCGCAGCGTGGAAAGGCGGTGGGCGATGGCGATCGTGGTGCGTCCCTTGATCAACCGGGCAATGGCTTCCTGGAGCTGTTTCTCCGTCTCGGCGTCCACCGAGGAGGTCGCCTCGTCCAGGATCAGGATGCGGGGGTCGTGGAGGATCGCCCGGGCGATCGAGACGCGCTGCTTCTCACCGCCCGACAGTCCGTTGCCCTTGTCCCCGAGTATCGTGTCGTATCCATCGGGCTTTGCGAGGATGAAGTTGTGGGCATTTGCCGCCCGGCCCGCCGCCATGATATCCTCAAAACTCGCGGCGGGTTTTCCATAGGCGATATTCTCCCGGATCGTCCCGTTGAAGAGGATCGGTTCCTGCAGGACGACGCCGATATGGCCACGCAGATCCTCGAGCCGGATGTCCCGCAGGTCCACGCCGTCCAGGGTGATCGAACCGTAATTGACATCGTAGAACCGGCAGATGAGATTGATGGTCGTACTCTTCCCGGCGCCCGACTTGCCAACCAGCCCGATCATCTCGCCGGGCCGGATCCGGAGATTGACGTCCCGGAGCACCGGAAGGGCTGCGTCATAGCCGAAGGTCACGTTATTGAATACGATCTCGCCCTGCGTGCGCGGCATCGGCTTCGCGGTCCGGTCCTCATAATTCTCCGGTTCCATGTCGATGAGCTCGAATACCCGTTCGGCGGCGCTCATCGCCCGGGTCATCCAGCTGTTGACCCGGCCGAGCCACCGTAGCGGTCCGTAAAACATCTGCAGGTAGAAGTAGAACAACATCAGTTCGCCCGGGGTAAGTTCCTGGCCGAGCACCTGCCTGCCCCCCACCAGCCAGACCACGATGAAGCCCAGGAAGTTCAGCAGGCCCATGGTGGAGAAGTAGTAGATCCACTGCTTCTCGGTCCAGTATTCCAGGGCGAACATGTCCCGCGCGTTGCGCCTGAACCGGTCGACTTCCCTGTTTTCCTGTGCGAAGGCCTTGACGATGCGAATCCCCGAAAGGGACTCCTGGATGTGGGTGAAGAACCCTTCCCATTGGCGCCACATGCGTGTGTAATAGGACCGCAGTCTTCGGTACAGGACCCGGCCCCATATGACGATGAACGGCACGGGAATGAGAATGTAAAGCGTGAGCACCCAGTTGGTATACAACAGCATACCGATGATCCCGAGCGTCGTCAGCCAGCGGAGGACGAGGAATGGCAGGCCGTCCACCAGGAAGCTGCGCACGTTCCGGGTGTCCCGCGTAACCCGCGAAAGCAGGCCGCCCGTCTTTTGCTTGTCGTGGAATCCCAGCGACAGGTATTCGACGTGGTGGTACACCTGGGCCCGGATATCCGCCACAACCCGGGCGCCTACCCAGGCCGTCAGCCAGCCGTTCGCCATCTCGCCCAGCCAGCGGATGACAAGCAGTCCGGCCATGGCCGCGACGAACCAGAACAGAAGCTCCTTGTCCCCGTCCGGGAAGGCGTCGTCGATGATGAGCTGCGTGATCTTGGGCGGGAGGAGTTCCGCCACACTGAGTACCGCGAAGAGCCCCACCATGGTTATGGCCTTGGCCCGATGGGCGCCAAGGTAGGAGCAGATCCGCTTGAGCATGCCCCACTTGCTGACACAGGCCGGACACAGCCCGTCCTTCGTGGGCAGGCGACGGCCGCAAGTCTCGCAGACTACCCGCGGGAACTCGGTCTTGACCTGGAACGGCTTTTCCTCGATGTGCTGCTCGATACCGCGCTGCGCCTCGTTGAAGACGTCGACCCGGCTCTGGGAATACCGGATGAGCGGGATGGTGTCTTTGGCCGTGGAAACTTCCAGGCAGGAACCGCCGACCAGGGGTTCCACCGCCACCCTGGTCAGGTCCGCCAGCGGGACGGCGATGTCGTCGCCGGCGCCGTTGAGTTCCAGGGTCATGACGCGGCGGTCGGTTACGATGAGCCAGGAAGGCTCGAATCGGCCTTTCGCATCCATGTCCGATTCCAGGGTGATGCGGATTTCTTCGTTGGGTTCCAGAACGGGGTAGAGTTTTTTCTGAATCTGATCCGGCAGGGGATCGGCCAGGCGCATAGAACTTCCTTTGGGCCTATGCTGCGGGGAGTGGCTGCGTGCGGACTGAACGGAACCGTTCATATATCAATAAAGTGGATGCACCCTTAAGCCATCATTGCCGCGAATGCCGTTGAAGCATTCATCGGGAGTGCGTTAAACCCCCGTCCGAACCAGTTTGTGAAAGTACATTTTCGAGCACCAAAGTCAAGGAGAAGCTTCGGCATGAACGCGTTTATTTCCTGTATATTCCTTGATTTACGTACGCCTCCGCTTACATTGCGTGAGGTCGTTCCGAACCTGAATTTTTACCGCATGTGATCGTCCCGAACCCGTATCCTTACCGTGTGTGGCCATTCGGTACCCGTATACCCACAACCTGAAATCACCCTGAACGCCAGATCTCATCCGAGTTCTCACGGGGCCGATCATTCCCCGGCCCTGTCACGACAGCCTGACTCATGATGACCCCGCACCGATTGGAAAATCTGTTGTCCCGCTTCGCCGGACTGTCCGTCCTGGTCGTCGGCGACTTCTTCCTCGACAAGTACCTGGTCATCGATCCGGATCTCGATGAGCCGTCCCTGGAGACCGGGCTGCACGCGCACCAGATAGTGGACCGCCGGTGCATGCCAGGCGCAGCGGGTACGGTCACGTCCAACCTGCACGCCCTGGGCGTCGGGAACATCCATGCCCTCGGCGTCACGGGCGACGACGGGGAAGGATACGAACTCAGGCAGGGGCTGGCGGCGATGGATGTGCGGCTGGAGGGACTGATCGTATCCCCGGAACGATTCACGCCCACCTACATCAAGCCCATGTACCGCGAGCAGGGCGTAGAGCGGGAATCGAACCGGATCGACCTGCAGAACCGGACGTCCACGCCGGGTGCGCTGGAAGACCGGATCATCGAAAACCTGCGAGACATGGCGCCCGTGATGGATGGGCTGGTCGTACTGGACCAGGTGGGACAGCGCAACACCGGGGTCGTCACGGACCGGGTCCGGGAAGCGATCTGCGACCTGGGCAGGACCCAACCGGAAAAGGTCATCCTGGCGGATTCCCGCGAACGCATCGGCGAGTTCCGTCATGTGATTCGCAAGGGGAACCGAAGCGAAATCCACCGTGCCGCGCCGGACAGGTCGGACAGGTCGGAAAGAACGGGCAGAACGGACAGATCGCATGCGGCCGGATGGGGCCAGGCGCTTTTCGAACGCGGCCTGGACGCGGGCGAAGGAACTTACAGGCCGGTTTTCGTCACCCTGGGCGAGGACGGCTTGCTAGTGATCGATGACGACGGCTGCCGTCATTTGCCGGGCATCACGGTTCCCGGGTCCGTGGACACGGTCGGTGCGGGAGACAGCGTCACCGCCGGGATCGTTTCCGCGCTCGCCGCCGGCGCGACCCTTGACGAGGCTGGCTTGGTGGGAAACCTGGCGGCTTCCGTCACCGTCCGGCAACTTGGGGTCACCGGAACGGCGTCGCCGGGGCAGCTGTTGGAAGCTTTGAAAGCGCTAGGTTGAAGGGGCGCCTGACAGGTTCCGAAGCGCAACATGATTACTTCGCTCCGGCCTTCTCACGCGTACGCCTGCCACTCAGATAGGCCTTCAGCTTCGGCGGAAAATCCCGCTTGACCAGTTCCTGCCGCAACGCCCACTTTTCTTCGTCCGACACCGGAGACGCCTCCCTGATATCACCGCCCTCCATGATCAGGATCGGTTCGCCGTCCCGGTAGAGGATCCGGTTGTTGGTGATGCCGGGAATGCGCCGCCCGGGCGTAATGATCCCGACCAGATTGAGCGGGTCGGCCGCGCTGATGGCGACGAGCGTGCCCTGCTTCTCCTTCCGCCGGATACTTCTCAAAAGGGTGACGGCCTCGCCCAGGGCGTACTGCTCGCCCCAGACGCCGTTCACGAACCGGCCGCCGCGGATCTCTCCCCTTGCTTCCATCCGCCTCAGTACCCGTACCAGGTCCCTCCACGGCGGCGAGGTGTTTTCCCGTTCCGTGAGCCGCCTGAACACCACGCCGTACCTGGCCAGGGCGACGCGGGCATAGGCCTCGAGATCCTCCTCCGGGTTGCCGTCCTCCGGTGTCCTGGCAGTCAGCCCCCACCGTCCCGCCGTCGACAGGTCGAAGGGATTCCTGCGTTCCCGTCCCCGCCTGGACTCCCTGTGGCGCGTCGGCGCCAGCAGGGCCCTGAGCCCCGCGAAACTGTCGGAGGTCGCCATCCCCGCCGAGACCAGTTCCGCCACGGCTTCCTCGGCGTGGGTACGCAGGATCCCGGCCTGCGCGACGATGTCGTCGAAGAACACAGCGCCTTGCCGGGTCATGACGTCCAGTGCCGTCTTCGCGTAGGTGGACAGCGAAAGATCCTCGTCGCCGGTCACGCCGCTCAGGGACATCCACAGCGACCGGTTCATGCGGTCCACGATGGCGATGGGCGTCGTTCGGATCGGGCCGGCCGTCTTCCCGTTCTCGCCGTTCGATTTATGGGGACGAAGCCGTCCCCACGCGTACTTGCCGGAAAGACACAGGTTGTCGAGCCAGACATAATCGTAGTCGGTAACGCGGGAAGGCAGGATCTCGCTCTCCCAGGCCGCGGCCGGCGCCTCCACGCCTTCGAGCATGCGCAGCACGGCGGTCACGGCGTCGGCCCCCTTCAACCGGGTGTCTGGCGCCAGGTGATGCCAGGTGAAAAGGAACTGCATGAAGTCGGCAGGTGAAACAGGCTGGATTTCGCGGCGCAGCTTCGTGATCGTGAAGCGATGGATCCGGGCGAGAAGCCGGCGCTCGCACCATTCCAGCCCGTCCGCGGCCGGCGAAAACTGTCCTCTGAAGACAAATCCCTCGTTCTCGAGCACGGAAAGTGCCTTTTCGATCTTCCCGACCGGCAGATCAATGGAATCGGCCAAAGCAGCAGCCGTAACCGGGCCGAGTGTCTCCAGTCTTCCGCGCACCAGTTCCACCAGGGCGGATTCTTCCGTCGCGGATGCTCCACCCGCGGATGCTCCACCCGCGGGTTGAAAACTCTTTTCCAGGTTGCCCCTCACTTCGGCCGGGATTTCCTCCTCCGGCTCGAACCTTCCCTGCGGGTGCACCTGCTCGAAGTGAATGCGTCGCTCAAGGGGCGCCCACAATCGCCGGCCTCCACGGGTGATGAGCGTGGCGGCCCGGCGGTCGCCTTCCAGCTCGGCGTAGTAGTCCGTCCAACTCCCGTACTGATCCCCCTTCTTTCCCTCTTCCTCCGTCACGTACCCCGCGAGCACCAGAGCGTCGTGGAGTTCGTCGGGACTCCGCACCTCGGGCCAGGCGTCGCCGCGGACGGTGTCGATGGCCTCCGGGTCCAGGCGTCCCAGGTCCCCCGCTACGGCCGGGTCGAGCCAGCGGCGGTTCCGAACGGCGTTGGTCCGCCGCTCCTCGAGCGGCGCGTCGTCCAGGAAGGCGTACGGACGGGCGTTGAGAATCTCCTCCGCCATGGGCGAGGGCTCGCGGAGGTCCCGCGCGTGCACGTTCATTTCCCCTGCCTTCATCGTCTTCAGCACGGACTCCAGCGTCTCGATGTCCATGGCCTCGTGCAGGCAGTCTTCGATGGTCTGGCTGACCAGGGGATGGTCCGGCACTTCCCGGTCTCCCGCGATATTCTCGAGGCACGCGATCTGGTCGGGGAAGATCTGGGCGATCAGGTCTTCGGACACGGACCGCTGTATCTGCGGCGGCACCCGGTCCCCGCCCCTGCGCCGCAACACGGCCAGGGCGATCGACGCGTTCCACCGCCAGCGCACCTCGAACATGGGCGCGTCGAGCAGGGCCTGGACCAGGACTTCGCGTACCGAAGCGGCGTTGAGGTATTTGAAAACGTCGTCGAGGGGAAAGCTGTGGGTGGCGCCCAGGGACAAAATGATGGCATCCTCGTTCGCCGCGGCCTGCAGCTCGAAGTTGAACGTGCGGCAGAACCGCTTGCGCAGGGCAAGGCCCCATGCCCGGTTTACCCGGCTGCCGAAGGGACTGTGGAGCACGAGGTGCATGTCGCCGGCCTCGTCGAAAAACCGCTCGGCCACCAGGTCCTTCTGGGAGGGTATCACGCCGAGTGCAGCCTTGGCAGTGCCCAGGTACTCCGCGATCTGCGTCGCCGCCACGTGGGAGATGCCCGCGGACTCCATCAGCCATTCCTCGGCCTCCCGCTTCCATTCCGCGTCGAGCTTTCTTCCGCTATCCCGTCCGTTTACGGCATCCGATCCGTCGTTGTTCAACGGTCCGTTTTCGGCGCCCGATCCGTCGTCAGTGTTCAGCGGTCCGTTTTCGGCGCCCGATCCGTCGTCAGTGTTCAGCGGTCCGTTCCCGATGTCCATCCGGCTCGCAACTTCCTCTCTCAACCGCGACAGGGAAGCGGATAGTTCGGCCGTCCTCCCCGGCGCTTCGCCGAACCAGAAGGGCATCGTGGGCGGCATGCCCTGGGCGTCCTCCACCCGGATCTTGCCCTTCTCCACGCGCAGGATGCGCCACGAGTTGTTGCCCAGTTGCACGATGTCCCCGGCCGTGCTCTCGATGGCGAAGTCCTCGTTCAGCGTACCGATGAAAGTCTCCGTCGGCTCCATGATCACGTCGTAGTCGAACTGGTCCGGGATCGTTCCGCCCGACATCAGGGCGTTGATCCGGGCCCCTCCGCGGCCCTTGACCGCTCCGTTCATCAGGTCACGCTGGATGTAGGCGTGCTTGCGCCCACGACGCGGGGTATAGCCCTCGGACAACATGGCCACGACGCCGTCGAATTCCTCCCGGGACAGGGCGCGGTAGGGATAGGCCTTCCGCACCAGGTGGTACAGGTCGTCCTCCTGGAAGTCGCAGTTGGCCACCTCCGCGATGATCTGCTGGGCCAGCACGTCCAGCGGCTTTTCGGGGATGATGATGCGGTCGAGTTCTCCCCGCCGCACCGAATCCATGATCGCGGCCGCCTCCACCAGTTCGTCGCGCGTCAGGGGGAACAGGCGCCCTCGCGGCGTGCCCGTGATCGTGTGGCCGGAGCGGCCCACGCGCTGGATGAGCGTCGCGATGGCCTTGGGCGAACCGATCTGGCACACCAGGTCGACCGACCCGATGTCGATCCCGAGTTCCAGGGAGGCCGTGGCCACGAGGGCCTTCAGCGTGCCGGCCTTGAGCCGCTGTTCGGCGTCGTGGCGATGCTCCTTCGACATGCTGCCGTGGTGGGAGGTGACGTTCTCCACGCCCAACCGGTCGCTCAGGTGGCGGGCCAGCCGTTCCGACATGCTCCGCGTCGTGACGAAGACCAGCGTGGTCTCGTGCCGGAGAATGAGCTCCTCTAGGCGTTCATACACCTCCTCCCACACTTCGTTGGACATGACCGCGCCGAGCGGGGAGCGTGGCACCTCGATCTTGAGCTCGAGTTTCCGCCGATGGCCGGTGTTGAGGATCTTGCATCCCTCTCCCTTCGCGTAGCCCGCGCCGGTGAGGAAGTGGGCGATCCGGTCGATGGGTTTCTGTGTTGCCGATATGCCGATGCGCGTAAGTGGACCGGAGGTAAGCCGTTCCAGGCGCTCCACAGAAAGGGCCAGGTGCGATCCCCGTTTGTTGCCCACCAGCGCGTGGATTTCGTCGATGATGAGGGTGTGCACATTCGGCAGGATGCGCCGGCCCCCCGCGCTCGTGAGCAGCAGGTACAGGCTTTCCGGCGTCGTTACCAAAATGTGGGGCGGGTGCTTCGTCATGGCGGCGCGCTCGCTCGTGGGCGTATCGCCCGTGCGGACCGCCACGCGGATGGGCACGTCCGGCCTCTCGCGCTCCTTCAGGATCGCCCGGATGCCCTTCAGGGGGACCTGCAAGTTGGCGTGGATGTCGTTGCTGAGGGCCTTCAGGGGCGATACGTAGACGATCTGGGTGCCCTCGGGCAGCGAACCGTACTGGCCCTGTCGGACCAGGTCGTCGATGGAAGACAGGAAGGCGGCAAGCGTCTTGCCGGAACCTGTGGGTGCGGCGATCAGCGCGTGCTTCTGCTGCTTGATGACCGGCCAGGCACGCTTCTGGATGTCGGACGGTTCCGCGAACCGTTCCTCGAACCAGGCAGCCACGGCGGGATGGAAGAGGTCGTTGGTCATGGGTCCAATTTAGATGATAATCAATTATTGTACGTTGATACTCGCTCTCAGTTCAATGGGTGATGGAAGACCATCAATTGTAGTGGTAGTTACCACGATATATTAAAGCTAAATCGAAATCCCGTAAACCAACATTACGGTACCGGCGATAAGCGCGATTAGTCCCCTGTTCCGGGTGGTGAGTCCGATCCGTTCATACGTTCTGCCGCTGGCCCATACAAGCACGCCCGAGACGAACAGGTATATGCCGGCGGCGATCAATGCTACGCTCATAAATCCGCTCGATTCATTCCTCGTACAACACTGGACAATACGCGGGATCGTCCAGGTGCTGCACGTAGTAGTCTTCGCGGCCCTCCACCGGACGTGCCTTTTCGGTCCGCATGTGGAAGGCGAAGCTTCGGCGCGGCGCGTCCGATACATTGGGCCCGCTGGCGTGGTAGGTGTGACGGTCGTGGAAACTGACCGCGCCGGGCGGCAGAACCACCTCAACTTCCTCCCAATCTTCCCCCTCGGGCACGGGGATCTCCTGCTGTTGGGCTTCGTGATCGTGTCCGAAGAAGTCGCCGCTGTCCAGCAGGCCCCACCGGTGCGAGCCCCGCAGGAACCGCATCGGTCCGGATTCAGCGGTCACGTTGCTCACGGCAACCCAGGCCGTGAACAACTCGCCGTCCAGGTACCTCCAGTACTGCTTGTCCTGGTGCCATCCGACATTGCCTGCCACCTCGCCGCCGGCTGGCTTGAAGAGCATCTGGGACGCCCAGAGCTGGACACGTTTCGCGCCAAGCAACTCCGCCGCCCAGCGCCCGATTTCCGGATGGGAGGCCAGTTCGTAGATGGCCCGGTTCGACAGGTGCGCCTGGTCGATCTTCCGGATGCGCTTCGGGTCGTCGCCGGGATTCCACGATCGGCGGGGTGGTTCACCGGTTTCGTACGTGCCATCCATGACCGCGTCCATGGCGGTCGTCACCCGTTCGATCAGGTCGGCCGGGATGATGGGCGTCGACAGGAAGAAGCCGTCTCGGCGGTAGTGTTCCCGGGCGGACGGGGGGATGGACACTTTCGGAATAGAAATCGTCATCTGGTCCT
Organism: uncultured Gemmatimonadota bacterium; assembly: GCA_951812955.1. Lineage (GTDB taxonomy): Bacteria > JAAXHH01 > JAAXHH01 > JAAXHH01 > JAAXHH01 > JAAXHH01. Next base: position 2,421,441 of record OX638340.1, read on the forward strand.
CGTCAATCCGGCTGTCGCTCATTCGGTCCTCGCTCATCCTAACCTCACGCGTCCGGCAACGCGCTCTTGTACGTCGCGCCGCCGCGCGCCTCGTAGAATTCCTCGTTGGCCCGGGCGAGCAGGTCCGGGTTCCGCAGCAGGTCCAGCCCCGTCAGCGCCATGGCCTTGGCGGCGAAGAGCATGCCCCTGTTGCCGATACTCGATCCGGAGGAGGCCACCATCTGCCAGCTGTGGGCGGGCGTGCCCAGGGGCCAGCAGCAGGTCGTGATCTGCCCGGTGGGCGTGATCCAGCTCACGTCGCCCACGTCCGTCGACCCCTCCACGCCCGGCGGGGTGTCGTTATGGGGAAGCACCTGCGTCCACAGCGGGTTCTCGATGCTCTCTTCGATGGAGTTTCTCTCCGTTGACTTCTCCATCCGTTCGTAGGCCATCTGGACGGCGTTCTCCGGGAACGTGGCCTGCAGCTGGCGGGCGAAGCGCCGCTCGTCAGCAGTGAAGGCTAGGTCGTTCACCACCTGCATCTTCGCCAGCATCAGGTCGGAGAGCGTATCGTTCGGTAGGACGTCGTAACAGCCCGCGATGAACTCGATCTCGTGGGTGGTGCCGCTCATCAGGGCCGCGCCCCGGGCGATGTCGAGCACGCGCTCGTACATCTCGTCCACCTCGGAGCGTTTCGGCGACCGGATGTAGTACCAGACCTGGGCGAATGCAGGCACCACGTTCGGCGCCTCACCGCCGCTCGTCACCACGCTGTGGATGCGAGCCTCCGAAATCACGTGCTCCCTGAGGTAGTTCATGCCCACGTCCATGAGCATGACGCCGTCCAGCGCGCTGCGCCCGAGGTATGGCGCCGCGGCCGCGTGGGAGGCCACGCCGTGGAAGTTGACCTTGAAGGAGTTCAGGGCCAGAGAGGACCCGTTCCAGACCAGGTTCGTGCTGCCGGGATGCCAGGTGATGGCGGTGTCGAGGTCGTCAAAGACTCCGGCGCGGGCCATCAGTACCTTGCCCACCACCTGCTCCTCCGCCGGGCAACCATAGTACCGGATGGTGCCGGCGATACCGTCCCGCTCCATCGCCCGCTTAAGCGCCATTACCGAACCCATGCAGGCTGTGCCGTACAGATTATGCCCGCAACCATGGCCGGGTCCACCCGGCTCGATCACCTCCTTCTCCGCGGACACTGTCTGCGACAGGCCCGGCAGGGCGTCGTATTCGCCGAGGTAGCCGATGATCGGGCCGCCCGAGCCCCACGTGGCGATAAAGGCCGTGTCCATCCCGCCAGCGCCCCACTCGATGGAGAAGCCATCCGCCTCCAGTTCCTTTGCCTGCAGCTCCGACGCGTAGGTCTCCTGCAGGGCGATCTGCGGATGGTCCCAGATGTCCTTCGCGATCCGGGACAGGCTGTCGTCCTGGTCGTTGACGTAATCGATGATTAACTTTTCCGAACTCATGTGCGTGCTTCTCCGGTTGATTTGCGCGGTATTCAAAGGGTATTCGGTATTTGGGATGTCGATGCGGAATACAGTGGTATATTATAACGGTCACCCGAAGCACATGCAACGTAGATGCAACGTAGATGCTGAAGTGTAGACATATTGAAGATACGGACACTGTAGCATAGAAACACTGTAAATACGGCTGCGGAGTTTCTGACGGGCACCGGGGTACCACCCTACCATCAGCGCATCAGGAACCATCCAGGGAGCGTACCGCCACCATGCGCCAGTTCGACCGGAAATTCGGCGAAAGGCTCATCGAGAATTCTCCCATGACACCTGCGGTATACCTGTTCAAGGACGGGCAGGGCTCGGTGATCTACGTCGGCAAGGCCGGGAACATCCGCCGGCGCCTCCAGCAGTACCGCAACGCCTCTCGGCGCAAGGTGCACCGCAAGATGCGGACGCTGGTCCGAGAGGCGAGCGCTCTCGAGATCATCCCTCAGGAATCCGAACGCGAAGCCCTGTTGCTCGAGAACGAACTGATCCGCAAGCTGCGGCCGCCGTACAACGAGGACGGCACGTGGGATTTTCTATATCCGGCACTCGGAATCGGCGGCACCGAAAAACAGGTACTGATTTGCTTCACAACCCACGTGGACGCGTGGAAAAGCCTGGACCTGAGGTGGTACGGCGTGTTCAAATCGCGGCGGCGGGCGCTGGCCGCATTCGATGCGCTGGTCTACCTCCTGCGGCTGATCGGACATATCGAACCGGTGCGGTATCTTCCGCCCCACGAACGGATCCGGGGTTCCCGCCTCACCGGTTTCCGCCAATTGGCGCCCGAAGTCGTTTCCGCGCTGGACCGCTTCCTGTCCGGAGTCGGCCCCGAAGCGCTCCTACCCCTGACCCACGGTCTGCTGGAAAAACCCGCCGCCCGCCACGACGCATCGGAAGTCCAGCGGAACATCCGCATGCTCGCGCACTTCCACGAAAGGGACCTCGCGCCCCTGCGCGCGGCCATGCGTTCTGCGGGGCGGCCGGGCTCCTTCGTGTCCCAGGCCGAGCGCGACGCGCTGTTCCTGGCCACGGACGAGCGGATCGGCAATGAGGCGGATCCCTGACCTCGCCGCCGGCAAAGATTCCGCAAATTCGAAGTAAGTAAATAACCATCAGTAAGGAGTTTTAGAAATAGTAATTTCTATTGACAATAGTAAGGGTTTTCTTGTAGAGTAATGATATTGTCCGATGACCATGGGAGACATACGACCGTGATTGAATCCGGCATCACGAGCAAAGGGCAGACCACGGTGCCCAAGTTGGTACGGGAAGCGCTTGGTCTGGAGTCCGGCGACAGGGTGCGATACGTGATTGATGACCAGGAAGTGCGCATGCTGCCCGTACGTCCGATCGGCAGGCTGTTTGGCGTACTCAGACATTGTGGCCCACCCGTCACCATCGACGAGATGGAACAGGCCGTTGCCCGCGGAGCCGTCGACCAATGATCGCGCTGGATACCAATGTCCTGGTCCGGTTTCTCGTGCGCGATGACGAGTCGCAGGCTGCGTCCGCCCGGACTATGCTGGCATCGTGCTCGGCAGAAAAACCCGGATTTGTCTGCCGCGAAGTCATCCTCGAACTCGTATGGGTCCTTGAACGGGCATACAGCTTCCCTCGCGAACAGATTGCCGACGTACTGGAGCAACTGGTCTCGACCGAGGAACTGGTGGTGGAGGCCGCCGCCGATGTTGCGCGCGCTGCATTCAAATACGGAACGGGTGAAGCGGGATTCTCCGACCTGATGATTCTGGCAGCTGCCGAAAGATCGCACGCACTGCCCGTGTACACCTTTGACCAAAAGGCCGCGCGGGCCGAAGGTGTGCGTTTGCTGTAGGGAACGAATACTCACCCGTCCGATGTTTTACCGAGTGACCAAATAGCTGAAACGAACCAGGGAAGATTGCCTGCTTACCATGAAGAAGCGCTGCTACTTAATCGAGGCATACGCTTCTTCTTAATCGAGACATACCATGTTTAAAAAAGTACTGCAGGATGTTTGGGCCTTCGACGCGGAATGGGTTCCCGATCCCGATGCGGGGCGTTTGCTCTACGACCTGCCGCCCGACATGCCCGACCGCGAAGTCGTCCAGGAAATGTGGCGCATGAACGGAGCCACGGTAGAAATGCCGCGACCTTTTCTCAAGTATGCCATGAGCCGCCTGGTGTCCATCGCCATGGTGACCAGAACCCAGGGCCCGGATGGAAACGTATCGCTCGACCTGCGGGTGCAGCCCAGGAATCCGGAAAACCCCGATGACTGTGACGAAGCCACGATTCTGTCCCGTTTCCTGGAAAGCGTGGGCCGGCGCCAGCCCCAGCTCGTAGGCTTTAATTCCTCTGGATCGGACCTGCCGATCATGATTCAGCGGGGGATCATCAAGGGCGTCACCGCGGCCGGGTTCTGCAAGCGGCCGGACAAACCCTGGGAGGGTTACGACTACTTCTCCCGCGCCAGCGATTGGAACGTGGACCTGATGACGGCAATCGGGGATTGGGGCAAGGCGCGGCCGTCATTGAAGGAGATGGCCGTACTGTCAGGCATACCTGGGAAGATGGGCGGTTTCGACGGCGACAGCGTTGCCGAGGCCTGGCTTGACGGAGACATCCGGAGGATCGCCCAGTACAACCAGCACGACGCTGTGACGACCTACCTTGTCTGGCTGCGCATCGCCCACTTCGCGGGCTTCTTCGACGACGTTCAGTACCGAGACGAACACGCTCTGGTGCGATCGATGCTCAAAGAGAAGGCGCAGTCACCAGAGAACCAGCACCTGGCCGAATATGTGCAGGAATGGGACCGGCTCACGGGGATGATCGGGGAAGGGTAGGGGATGAGAGCCCCGATCAGATGAAGGATTGCTCAACCTGTTGGGTATGGTTTTCGATCCCGTGTTTACCAACTCATATATACATTTCCATGCACCACGTCTCGAACCCATGGCTCCGGTAGAACTTGAGCACACCGTCCAGGTCTTTTGTCGCGGAATGCACGCGGAACCGCCGAATGCCATTCCGACCGGCAATCTCCTTCATGCGTTCAACCAGCTTGCCCCCGACTCCGGCGCTTCGGTAGGGTTTTCTGACATACAGATCGTATATTTCCATATGCCGCTCACCTTCTTCGAATACACACAGGTCGCGGCTGACGTGGACCTCGCCGCGGCTGTACCCGATGATTTCGTCATCGACGACAGCCACGAGCAAATAGGGTCCCAGGGCTTCCCTGATTTCGTCCGGCGAACTGGGTCCGAAGCCGTATGTTACCCCTTCGGATTCCCAGTCCAGGTCCAGTTGATGAACGGCTTCCACGTCACCGGGTTCGCATTCGCGTATGATCAGGTTGTTCATTTGAGCGCCTTTGGTTTACGTATTGTGGATTAAAATCCCTCGAAACCTTAGTTGCCGCAGTACCTTTGGAGTCCGGCTTTACCACGGAATCCGCAACGCCTGCAACTTGCGGATCCTTGCTCTCGCTTCGTTCCGCGTATAATAATGTACTATGAGCTATATGAAATCCAGTTGTTAAACATCGTGAAATTGAAGGTAAAAGGTAGCGCCAGATGCGAGATGATGGACTTGCAGGTAGGATACGTCCTTTGCTTTCACAGCTTCCGGGTTACTCAGAGAAATACATGTTCGGCGGCGTCTGCTTCATGATCAACGGCAACATGTGCGCGGGAACATGGAAGGACTCGCTGATCGTACGGCTCGAACGGGATAAGCACGACGAGACGCTGGCCGAACCGCACACGAAACCCGCCGACATCGCGGGTCGGGCCATGAGAGGATGGGCACTTGTGGAACCGGAAGGGATCGCGAGTGAGGATGACCTGGAAACGTGGGTAGCCCGCGCCGCCGATTACGCCGGTTCTCTGCCGGCGAAGTAGGCGAATCGGTACCGGCCATTTTCAGGTTCGAATGGATGAAGATTGCTGGTCCGCGTGGCGGCTGTTAGCAAGTCCAGGTTGCGGCTGATTGCAAGTTTTTAACCGTCCAAGTGCAAGTTTGAGGCGGTTTCTACCGGATTCTCCCAAAGCAAACTGACCGGCGCAACCGTCAGTCCTTCTCCAAAACTCCAACACTTTTCTCCGTCATAAAGCACCACGCCGCCGGCGAACCGGTCACCAGCTGCATCCTTCAGCTTGCGCAATCCGTGGAAATCCGAAGCGCGTACAGTACTTGACGCTTTCACTTCCACACCCGCAACGGCCATTGTCCCCTTCTCGATCACCAGGTCTACCTCAACCTTGTCCTTGTCCCGATAGTGATAAAATGTCAGCGTATCATCAGACCAACTGGCCTGTCGTTTTAACTCTTGAAACACGAATGATTCCAGATACTGTCCGAATAGATCCCGATCTTTCTTCAGCGCCTCGCTGCTCGCACCGATCACGGCGCATCCGATTCCCGTGTCGCAGACATGCAGCTTCGGTGCCTTGACCATTCTCTTCAATCGATTGTTCTGCCATGCGGGTATCCGTTCCAGCAGGAAGATTCTTTCAAGGATCTCTACATACTTACCTATGGTCGGTCGGCTGAGGCTAAAGGTGGAGGACATGTCCTGAAGATTGTACAACCTTGCTGTTTGAGTCGCTGCAACAGAGAGGAGTCGAATCATGGCTCCATGATCACTTATCTTGGCTATGTCACGTACATCCCTTTGAAGTTGTGTTTCAACATAGTTCAGGTACCAATTGCGTCTTCTACCCTCGGTTGAGCGAGCCAACGCGGCCGGGAATCCTCCAGCTACGATTCTATCGGCCAGTCGGTCCGACGCTCCGGCCAACTCTGGCGCTTTAAGATCACCAGAAAACAATCGATCAAGAAAGGTGGGATGCTGACCCGACAGTTCACACTGGGCCAGTGGGTGGAGTCTGATGATCTCCAGCCGCCCCGCAAGAGAATCCGATACTCGTGGCACGAGCAGTACCTGCGATGATCCCGTTAGCAGAAACCGGCCGGGAATCCGATCACGGTCGATCGCCATTTTCAAAGCGGTGAATATGGAAGGCGCCCGCTGAACCTCATCCAGAATTACTCTGCCAGGCAAATCGTTAACGAAGCCTATTGGATCTCTTTCCGCGGCTTCGCGTGCTGTTTCATCGTCAAAGGTAATGTAGTTGGCACCGCCCCATTCAATGACCGTTTCGCCGCCCCATACTATGGTTTGCGACGGATTCATCATTCTCGCCAAGGTGGTCTTGCCACACTGTCTCGGACCGTGGATCAGGACGGCCGGCGAATCGGCAAGCGCCTCTTTCAGTGGGTGTTCCGCGTAACGCGGATAGAGTTTGGTCTCGGATGTCATTTTCGTAACGGGCTTTCGAGTAAGTTCCGTTCCTGATCGCATTGTACTGAGTGGTACGTTCAATTCTTCTACCATGGCTTCCTGTTGTAAAATCTAATCCTTTCATCGGCTGATTGCAAGTTTATAATCGTCCAAGTGCAAGTTATCACCCGTCCAATTGCAAGTTTAATTGCCGTCCAAGTGCAAGTTATCGATCAGTAACATGTTGAAATCATATCATTTAACCATTTATAATCTCCTCAACGAAAATCCCGACTCCGAAGCCGCAGCGTCCGGTCCTCCAGCCTCGGGTCCCAGACCGCCTCGGCCACGAGGTGGACCACCCCTTCGCCCACCTGCAGGTTTCCGGTCACGCCTAAGCAGGGAAGCGTCCTGACCAGCGAGGAATAGTACTCGAATACTTTCTCCCAGATGACCAGATTCACGAACCCCGTTTCGTCCTCCAGTGTCATGAAGGTGACGCCCTGGGCAGTCCCCGGACGCTGACGGCAGATGACCATGCCCACGTAATGGACCAGGCTGCCGTCCGGCATCCCGTTGAGTTCCCGTGCCGCGGGCAGTCCCTGGGCGGCCAGACCGGGGCGCAGCGGTTCCAAGAGGTGGCCCAGAACGCTGTGGTCGCTGACCTGATGATCCCAGACGATAGTTTCCAGGCTGCCCAGGGAGGGAAACCGGGGAGGGGAGGTGCGGCTGTCGAGCGGCAGCGCGGGCGGCTGCCGGGTTTTGGTACCCAGGACCTGCCATAAGGCGCCGCGGCGGTCTAGGCCGAAACACGCGAAGGCACCCGCCTCGGCCAGGGACTCCAACTTGTCCTCGTGGAGTCCGCTCCGCCGGGCGACGTCCGGAAGGTCCCGGAAGGGGGTCCGCTCCATAGCCCGGATCAGTTTCTCCCAGTCTCCTTTGCTCAGTCTCTGGACATAGCGCAGTCCCATGCGCACCGCGAACCGGGCGCAACCCTCACCGCCATCCCCGGCACCGCCCCTGCTATCGTTCCCTGTACTGCCTCCGCTATCGCCCGCGTCTTCCGCTTCAATCTCCTCCAGGGTGCAGTCCCAGCGGCTGTGAAGAATGCTCACCGGCCGCACTTCCACCCCGTGTATCCGGGCGTCGTTGACGATGGTGGCGGGCGAGTAGAATCCCATGGGCTGGGCGTTCAGCAGGGCGCAGGTGAACTCCGCCGGGTAGTGGCAGCGCAGGTAGGCGGTGGCGTAGGCGATGTGGGCGAAGCTGGCGGCGTGGCTTTCCGGGAACCCGTACTCGCCGAACCCCCGGATCTGCTGGAAGACGCGTTCGCCGAATTCCTGCTTGATGCCCTTCCTCATCATGCGCGTGACCAGCCGTTCCCGGTGCCGTTCGATCCGTCCCGAGCGCCGCCAGGCGGCCATGTCCCGCCGGAGCTGGTCGGCCTCGCCGGGGGTGTAGTCCGCCGCCACCATGGCCAGTTGCATCACCTGCTCCTGGAAGAGGGGCACGCCCAGGGTCTTCTCCAGGACGGGCACGAGGCACTCGTGGGGATAGGTGACTTCCTCCACTCCGTTGCGCCGACGCAGGTAGGGATGGACCATGCCGCCCGTGATGGGCCCGGGACGGACGATGCTGATCTCGATCACAAGGTCATAGTAGGTGCGCGGCTTCAGGCGCCCCAGCATGGCCATCTGGGCCCGGCTCTCGATCTGGAACACCCCCACCGTGTCGCTGCGGCAGATCAGGTCGAAGGTGGCGGCATCCCCCCGGGGGAGCTTGGCCAGAGAGAGGTCTATCCGGCGGTGCCGCCGCAGGAGGTCGAAGCCGAGGTGCAACAGGTTGAGGGCGCCCAGGCCCAGGAGGTCCACCTTGAACAGTCCCGCGTCTTCCACATCCTCCTTGTCCCACTGGATCACGGTCCGCCCCTCCATGGTGGCGTTCTCGATGGGCACCAGGTCATGGACGGGATAATGGCCCAGCATGAAGCCCCCGGGATGGATGGAGAGATGGCGGGGAAAATCCTGGATCTCCCGCACCAGGACGTTCAGGTGGAGCAGGGCCGGGTTTTCGGGATCGAGGCCTGCCTGCCGGATGAAGGCCCCGTCCCAGCGTTCGTGAGCTATCAGCTTGGCCAGACGGTCCAGGCTGGTTGCTGGTATCTCCAGTACCTTGCCCACCTCCCGGATGGCGGACCGGTGGCGGTAACGGACGACGTTGGCCACCATGGCGGCGTGGGTGCGCCCGTACTTCTGGTACACGTGCCGGATCACCTCTTCCCGGCGGTTGTGTTCGATGTCCAGGTCGATGTCCGGCGGCTCCGCCCTTTCCCTCGACAGAAAACGCTCGAAGAGGAGGTCCACCTGGGTGGGGTCCACGCTGGTGATGCCCAGGGAGAAGCAGACAGCGGAGTTGGCCGCCGATCCGCGGCCCTGGCAGAGGATCTTCTCGCGGCGGCAGTATTCCACGATCTCGTGCATGGTCAGGAAATACCCCTCGTACTCCAATTCCCGGATCAGGGCGAGTTCTTTCTTCAACTGGGGAGTCAGTTGCTTACTTTTGCCGGGCAGGCGGCGTTCCGCGCCCGCGAAGGTGCGTTCCTCCAGGTACTGGATGGACGTCTTGCCTTTTGGCAGGCGCTCCAGCGGGTAGCGGTAGCGCAGTTCCCCGAGGGAGAAGGTGCAGCGGTCGGCTATCTCAAGGGTGCGTTCGAGGGACGCCGGGTCATCGCCGAAGAGCCGCGCCATGTCTTCCGATCCCTTCAGGGCGTACTGGTCGTTCGGCCGGAGGAGGCGCCCGGCCGCGGGCAGCGTCACGCCCTCCCGGATGCAGGTCAGCACGTCCTGCAGGGGACGCCGTTCGGGCGCGTGGTAGAGCACCTCCACGGCAGCCACGGTGGGCAGTCCGAAGCGGTCCGCCAGCTCCCGGAGACGAAACTCCTTCAGGATCTCCTCCGCCCTGCGATGCCGGGCCAGGACCACGTACAGGCGGTCTTTGAAGGCCGCGCGGAGTGGTTCGAGGATAGGGGCGAGGCTGGGGTCTGCAAGGGGCGGCGCGGACTCGGAAAGACCCGATTCGGGGGACGCGCCCTCAAGGGGCGGCGGGGACGCGTCGGCGGCTCCGGGCGCCGTCGATTCAGGCACGCCGCGCGATTTCAAGTCTCCAGCGCCAGGCGCGGACCCGACGGTGACCGTTCCAGAGCCGGACGATCCAGATCCCCCGATCCACAGGGCGATCAACCCCGGGCTGTGGCGGCACACTTCCTCCCAACTCACCCGGCAGTTCCCCTTGGCGCCGCGCAGGTGCCCGGCGGTCAGCAGCCGGCAGAGCTGGGCGTAGCCGTCCCGGTTCTGGACCAGCAGCAGGATCTCCGAGCCGTCCCGGAGGCTGACCTGCGATCCCACGACCAGGTGGACGTCCAGTTCCCGGGCGCGGACGTGGGCCCGCACGATGCCGTACACCCCGTTGCGGTCGGTGAGGACCAGGGACGGAAGGTCCAGGCGGCGGCAGGCCTCCACCAGTTCCTCGGGATGGCTGGCCCCTTCCAGGAAGGAGTAGTTGCTCTTGCACCAGAGGGGCGCGTAGGAGGGAGCTGGAGACACAAATCCATTCGTGGCCGCCGGACGCGACCCGGTTTTTGTTTTCTCGGTATTCATGATGATCTCAGCGGCCGACAAGGCTGGACAGGACCGAAAGGATCAAAGAGATTCCGGCCATCATTCCACCCGGCCCTGGACGTACCAGCGGCCCCGCCGGTGGTCGTAATAGACCCAGAGGGTTTCGCCCCGGGCGGTATCGACGAAGCGATAGTCCCTCCGGACCTCCCGTACCCACCATCCACCGCTGACCAGGTGTTCTGGGGGCGGACCGGGACCCGAAGGCGCCTGCCAGTGCACGGGCTGGCCTTCCAGGACGCGGGGACTGGCGTGGGCGCGCCGCACCAGGGAACGCACGGCGACGGGCCGGGGACTGGCCGCTGCGAGCTTGCCGAAGGGCCGCCACGCGAAACGGGCCTCCGGCAGGTGCGCCGAGGCCAACCGGGCCGTGAGGACCGAATCGGGGCCGAACTCGGCGCGGACCCGCGCCAGGGCCCGCATGGCCGACCCGGTATCGCGGTCCGGATTCTCCTGCAGCAGGTTCAGTTTATCGGCGGTGACGCCCACGGCCTCCACCTCGAGGGCCAACTCCACCGGGGGAAAGGGGAAGGAGACCGTTTCCAGATGCAGAACCACCAGCTCCAGCAGGATCTTCGCGTCCAGCGTCGGTTCGGCCGCCTGGACCCGGCAGCGGTGCCGCGTTCCGTTCTCCTGCCGGAACGCCATCTGGAGGGCGGCGGCCGCCTGGTATCTTTCACCCGCGGCCTTCAGCAGGGGCGCCAGCAGTTGGGACACCCGGAACAGGAGGCCCCGGGCATCGGACTCGTTATCGTCCAGTTCCATCCGGGCCTGGAGCGGTTCGGGAAGCGCCCGGGGCTGGAGGGGCAGGGGGCGGTCACCCGTCGCGAAGCGGTAGAGTTCCCTCGCCTGCTCGCCGAGATGCCGGGCGATACGCTCCCCGGGAAGCGCTAGGAAGTCCCCCACGGTATGCACGGCCAGCTTGTCCAGCCGCTCCCGCAGTTTCGGCTCGAGTTGCAGGTGCACCAGCCCCACCTTGCGGTATTCGGCTTCCTCGGCTTCCACGGACGGGAGTACGATTACCCCGTTCCTCGCTCTGGCGACGGCATAGGCGCCGAAACGGCCGAAACCGACCACGACGCTCGCCGAAAACTCCAGCGCGGTGAGGGCGGCGTGCATCTGTCCGGCCCAGTCCTCCAGCGACACGTAGAGCCAGTCCAGCCCCCCCGCGTCCACCCAGAAGATCCCCGGTTCCTCCCCGCTCGGTTCCACCCGGGGGCTGAAGCGATCCAGCGCGCCGTGGACCTGCCGGACTGCGGCCCCGACCTCCTCCTCCGAAACCGTCCCGGCGCACAGGCAGCGATCCAGGGAGAGGGCCGCGGCGTACCGCATGCCCGGCCGGATCCCGCCCCGGACGGCCGCGTCGTTGAGCCACAGGATGGGGCTCAGGGGTTTTTCTTCCTCTACCACCACCACCGGTCTCTCCCGCCACTGCGGATGGCTCCGCAGCAGGAGCTGCAGCGGCAGCGCCCGAATGTTAATGCAGGCCGTCCGGCCCGCGGCAGATTTCGGTGTGGCGCCAGCCCGGTCCATGACGTCTGTCCTTCAGGATTTCGATTTCACATTGAAAACGGTCCACCGCCAGGCGGCGGCAGGAGGTCTGGCCCCTCAGGGTGACCATCGGCCCCAGCGAAGGCGCCTCCCGGGATTTGGCGGTCAGGCACAGCAGGGCGGCGTGGTGGTCCCGCGCCTGCCGGGCCAGGCGCACCTGCAGCGGCACGGGGACCCTGGAATCGGCGTGCAGGTCCATCACCACCAGCCCGAATCCACCCGATCGCAGGACCCGGTCCCCCGCCCGCGCCGCGGCCCGGGCGTCCGGTACGCGGATGACCACCAGGGCGTCCAAGTCCACGCCGCTCTCCGCCGCGTCCGGCGCGAAGAAGGTGTCCGGCGTTGCCGTGATCCAGGCCGCCGGCTCGCCCTCGAGCTGGGCGTCCAGCACCAGCCGGAAGGCGGCCGTCAGCAGGGCGGCCCCGGGGACGGACGAGAGCTCGCAGAGCCGCCCGGCCAGCTGGGCCCGCGACCAGCACGGCTGCTCCTCCCGTTTCTTGACGGGCATACGCGTGAAATAGGGATCGAGATCCTGCAGATCCCGATCCCGCGGGGACGACATAGTGGTTCCTTTTACTCAACGCTCCGCCGCACCTCGATGACCTTACCCAACAGCGAAAAAGGCGCTCCGTCCTCCCGGGGGATGATCGGACTGAAGGCCTCGTTCTCCGGATGCAGCTCGACACGGCCGTCCCGCTCCCGGTACCGCTTGACCGTCGCCTCGTCGCCCACCAGGGCCACCACGATGTCCCCCGGACTGGCCGTTGCCTGCCGACGCACGATCACGATGTCCCCCGGCAGGATGCCGGCATGAAGCATGCTCTCCCCCTCCACGGCCAGCGCGAAGAGCTCATCGTCGTCGAAACGCGTCTGCACCATGATGTATTCCGGCGGATCCTCCATGGCCTCGGTCAGTTCGCCCGCCTGTACGCGCCCCAGCATGGCGATCAACTGGGGCGGACGGGCCTTGCCGAACTCCGGCAGCCGGTAACCCCGAGACCTTCCGTCCACCTTGGCGAGCTTCCCCTCGGACACCAGCTTCTCCAGGTGCTGGCGGGCGGACTGGACCGCCCGGAACCCGAAGGCGCGCTGCACGTCCCGGGTCGTGGGCGGGATCCCGCTTAAGATCCGTTCCCGCACGAAATCGTAGATCTTCTCCCTGGTCTTTCCAGATGGCGTGTAGGCCATGATGGTCTCCTCGGGGCCGGGCCGGTGAAAGGGGTTGATGGAAAGGACCAGCGCAACGGAGAAAAGGGCCGGCGCGAAGGGCCGATGAAACGTGCCGGGGCGCACCAAAACGCATCAACGAGCGCCTGAAAACCCATAAAACAGACATTTGTCTGTTATGTCAAGCGGTTTTTAGGAAAATTGGGGATTGGGAACGGGTGAGAACCATTTCACTAACCGCAAGTTCTTTTCAAAATTACAGCTTGCTTATTGATACAATTAACGTTAAATATATTAATATGATGGCAGATTTTTACATTCCTCAAGCGCAACTCACCACACTCGCCCACCTGGTTACACCGGGCAAAGTCGTTGTGGTATACGGACCCAGAAGGGTGGGCAAGACCACGCTGATCAAGCGTTACATGCGAGAACACGACCCCGACGCCCTGCTCGTAACGGGGGAGGACATCGTGGTCAGGGAGTACCTCGAGAGTCAGTCCCTGGCCAAATTGACGTCCTTCGTCGGCCGTCGCCGTACACTGATCATCGACGAAGCTCAGCATATCCGGCAAATCGGGCTGAATCTCAAGCTGATCGCCGACCACGTCGAAGGGCTTAAGATCATCACCACAGGCTCGTCCTCCTTCGACCTGGCCAATCAGACTGGCGAGCCCCTGACCGGCCGCAAGTATACCCTGCTGCTTCTGCCACTGGCCCAGTTGGAACTCCAGGAAACCGAATCCGCGCACCAGACACGAGCCCATCTCGAACTTCGGATGATTTACGGGTCGTATCCCGAAGTCGTCCTCATGGAGTCAAACGAAGACCGGCAACTCTATATCAAGGAACTGATCGCTTCCTATCTATTCAGGGACATACTCCAGCTGGAGGGCATACGCCATGCGGACAAGCTGCTCAGGCTGCTGCAACTGGTCGCCTTCCAGATCGGACGCGAGGTATCGACTTCCGAACTGGGCACCCAGTTGGGCATGAAAGCGAACACCGTGGATCGATATCTAGACTTACTTGAGAAATCCTATATCCTATACAGCCGCCGCGGGTTCAGCCGCAATCTGCGTAAGGAAATAACCAAGAGCCGACGGTATTACTTCTACGACAACGGCATCAGGAACGGGTTGATCAACAACTTCAACCCACTTGCAATGCGGGATGACGCGGGGGAGTTGTGGGAAAGCTACATCCTGGTGGAACGATTGAAGCACAACCTCTACAACGGACACCTGGCGGAAAGCTACTTCTGGCGTACATACGATCGCCAGGAAATCGACCTAGTTGAGGAGTGGGGAGGTCAACTACTTGCCACGGAAATGAAATGGACCGCCAGATCACACCGGGCGCCCGGCGCCTGGCGCAAGGCCTATCCCGAAAGTTCGTTCCAGGTTGTTCATCCTGAAAACTATCTCAGTTTTATTTCTGAATCACCGGCCGCACCCTAAACGAACAACAGATCCTTCGTTCAACCGGTCTGCGCAATGACCGTTTCCGGCTCGTGATCGACCGCGAAGTTCACGGACCTGGCGATAAAGCACATGGCATGGGCTTTTTCGTGCAGGCGCTCCGCGGTTTCCGCATCCCTCTCCGCCGTTATCGTAACACGCGGCCTGAGGGTCACGCGTCCGAACTGGCCCGAGCCGTCCGGATTCAGTTCCATCACGCCTTCCGCCTGGTCTTCGTAGGCCGTCACCACGACTTTGTTCACCGTGCAAAGATGCAGATACCAGAGCATGTGGCAGGCCGAAAGAGAAGCCAGCAGCATGTCCTCCGGATTATGGCGGGCAGCGTCGCCCAGGTAGCCAGGATCCGCGGAACCCTTGAGAACCGGCTTGCCCTTGCATGCGATGTCGTAATCACGCGTATAGCCCCTGTACGTGCTCGAACCGTTGCCCAGATTGCCCTTCCACACAACACCGACCTCGTACGTATGCTGCTTGTTCATGATGCCTCCAGGTTTCTAGTCAATTACGGTGCCTGAACTTAACTGATCGGTACACGATCAGTTTCAATCGTAGTAACTCACCTGGTGCCATGCAACAGGTTAAAACCTGTGGTGCATCCGGTAGCCTTAAGACCGGGTTGGATGTAACGGACAGAAAATTGGAAGAAACTTCTTGTTTGGTCAGATAATTACTTTAATTTTCTGACAATAATTGATACTGAGCATATCGCATATCACGGGTGTTTTCAATGAGCAGTATGGCCGCTAAAATCATGCGTCGGGTGTCCGCTCATCCCACCGGAAAGTGGGTTTGTACACCGAAGGATTTCCTGGACTTCGGGAGCAGGGAGGCCATTGACCAGGCTCTGTCGCGCCTGGCCAGATCCGATCGGCTGCGGCGCATAGGCCACGGCCTCTATGACAGGCCCAGGTTCAGCAACGTACTGAGACGTCCTGCGCCGGTTGATCTGGATGCTGCAGTTAGCGCACTGGCAAGGAGGGACGGCGTTCAGATCCTGCCGGATGGCATGGCCTCTGCGAATCAGTTGGGACTCACGAACGCCGTACCGGCCAAAGTCAGCTTCGTAACAGATGGCTACTCCAGGACACTTAAAATTGAAGGAAGGACGGTCCGTTTTCGACATGCGAGCCCGAGCGTTATGAAATGGGCCGGAAGACCGTCAGCTTCGGTGGTTCAGGCGTTGCGATGGCTTGGTCCCGCCGCGGCCGAGGACGCACGGGTCCTGTCGACCTTGAGCCGAACCCTCTCGGAAGAAGTGAAGGTCGATTTATTAAGAAACATACGCGATCTGCCGGGATGGGTATTGCCGCTGTTGCGAGAAATAACCACTGAACATCACGACGCAATATGAAAATGGATTGCGTATCTTTCCTCTCCCTTCCTGTCCAGGACAGACGGGACCTCTTCGAGTCAGCGGCAAACTGAAAACCGCACTTTCGAGACGAATCGACGAGATCGTCGAAGGAGGTCTTGTCATTCCAGATGAAAGCGACGTCGACGGCCAGACGCTTCTCGTGGAGTACCCTACACTTTACCCTGGAGACAGTGTCGCCTACGTGGCGCCACGGGTACGAATCGAGGCAGGGGCGAGATCGGCGCTGGATCCCAACCTGACCCGTACCATCAAACCATTCATCGCGGATGAGGTGCGAGACTTGTCTTTGGCAGTGGAAAACATCCGCGTTATCGCACCAGATCGCACGCTCTGGGAGAAGCTGTTGATCCTGCATGGGTTGTACTGCGGATATCGGGACGCACAGCGTCTACCGGCAGACAGAGATCGGATATCCCGCCACTACTACGATGTTGCCATGATAACGGAGACCGAGTCCGGCAGGGCCGCTCTATCCAACCTTGAATTGATGGATTCAGTTCGTAAACACAACCTTATTGCGTTTCGACAGGCCTGGAAGAAGTTCGAAGAGGCCGTACCTGGACGGGTGAAACTGGTTCCTCAGTTGGAACTGCACATGCTGATCGAGCGGGACTATGAAGCCATGCAGGACATGATCCTGGGTGACGTCCCGAATTTCAGATGGATCGTGGACCAATTGATGCATGCCGAAGCCATTGTCAATGGAACTACGAGAAGTTAACGTTCATGAATGCCAGGACGGCAGCACTATCTCTAATTACACGTCATGATACCTTGACGGTCGTGCTCGATTTCGACGTCAGACAACACGAAGATCAGTCGGACCAATATGAAGGAGCTCCAACATGGCAACCCGGCGAGAACTTGCCTTTCCCGTCGAATCTCAGGAAGCCGCTGAACTCGCAATCGAAGATGACCGCACCGGTATCATCCTCGATCCGCTTCGCTGGCGTCTCCTTGAGATCCTGGGAGCGGGAAAGTCGGTGACGGAGATTTCTGAAGCGCTTGATGTTACGGACGCCCGGGTGCTGTACCACGTGCAGAGACTGGCACAGACGGGAGTCGTGCATCTGGAGGATGATGCGGCGGCAGATCCCCGGGAATGGCGGTGTCTGCCCGCGGCGGCAGTGATTAGCGTACAGGAGGAGCAGGAGGCGGGCAGGTCATCCGGGCAGGAGGACAGACAGGCACAAGTGGCCGTCCCGGAGGCAGTGGCCGGCCAGTTTAACCAGGCTTTTCGCGAAGCGGCGGAAGGGATGTACGGACCGTCCTTCCAGATGTCCGTCAACCACAACCGCGCGCGGCTGTCAGAAGCCCAGGCCGCCGAATTCAACCGTAGGCTGCTTGCGCTCATCGAAGAGTACTTCCCTCCCGGAAAAGGAGACCGGTCGGGCGTCAAGTACGGTTTCCACGGCGTGCTAACACCGATCGATCTTCATCCGCTTGGGGATGCCGAGGGATAGGTGTTCGCGGATATCACGAACGTCATCCGCTCGGAGATGCCGGGGGATAGAGAGGTGGGTATACCATAAGCATCACCGGGGTCCGCGACCATCACCGCGGCCTGAGACGACGGACCACAAGAAGACCGCCATACCTGCCAGCACAAGCACGGCCCCCAGGCAAAGGAACAAAGTCATCGAGACCGGATGGATCCAGAACAGGGTCGCCACTTCCACGACGAGGCCAACCGCAATCAACAAGCCCGCAATGTAAAGCCGGCCGGCGAATCCAGTTCGACCACCGGACCGGAGGGATTCATGCATATCGCTCACTCTCCCGCCGCCGGTTCCCATTTGCCAAAACGATCCAGCTTGTCCACCTCATGCACCAGGTTGTGGCACATCACGCATGATCTGGTACCGTTGAGCATTTCTCGCAGATAGGGCCGGTGGTCCGGATGCTCCTCGTACGAGCGCGCGCCTGCGTGACATTCGAGGCAGGCCGTGTTTTCGTAGGGCTCGTACAGCGCGACGGGTTCGGACCACGTCCCCCAGACGTTGTGCCATACGTGCCGCACGCCCCGGATCTTGTCGTCCACGTCCCCGAACATCGTGTAGTCCGAATGGCAGACGTAGCAGGCATAGTCCGCGGGGATCCGCTTATTCTGGAAATGGGCGGCCGGCAGAAACCGGCCGTCGTCGATATACAGGCTTTCCAGGAAGGGTTGGTTGACGTGGCAGGAGACGCAGAACTCGGTCGACTTGGCTTGCTCGTAGTGCTGCACGGTTCCCACCGAGCAGCGCCACGCCGGGCAGCAGTAGAAACGTGAAGAACGCGAAGATCATGCCGCCGGCCGAGGCGGTAAGATCGGGCCGCCGCAGGACTACCGCGATCATGGCCAGCGTAATGGCCGCCAGGACGATCAGGGTGATGGTAAATCCGGTCATTCCGGCCACTCAGTTCGACTCCTGTCCCCGGTCGCTATGGCTGCTTCGGTCGGCTCTATTGTTCAGGCCGCCGACACTGCTCCGGCCACTTACTCCGCCGAACCGCGCCGGCCGGCTTCCTCACGAAGGTCCCGGGAGAGCGCCCTGATCTCGGCCAGGTCCTGCACCATCTCGCTCCAGCCGTACCACAGCGCATAGTCGGGATTGTTATGGAAGGTCCCCTGGAATGCCCGCATGCGATGTTCCAGGTGCATCCTGAAGAGTCACTGTTCGATCCTCGAAGGCGCGTCGTGAAACGCCAGCAGGTCGGGATAGTCGTATGCGTAATGTTCCGGCCGGACCAGTACCCCGTCCCGGTACAGCGCGGAGACGATGCGGATGGCCTCGGCCAGGAGGCGGTCGGTCTCGCGGATCATCTCATCGCCCTTTGCGAGTTCCGCCCGCACGAGGTTTTCCGAATGGCACTGCTCGCAGATGCCGGTCATGCGGTCGCGCTCCCGCTGCCAGTCCTCCTGGGTCAGCCGGGCCACGTCGGCCTGCCTGACCACATCCAGTCGCGGGGTGGGGTTGCCGTCCGGGTCCAGCACGCCAAGTGCCTGGAGGATCGTTGCCCGGTCCTCCGCCCACTGCGGGTCTTCCGGCATGGGAAGTCGGACGGCCAGGAAACCCCAGGCGGTCCGGACGCCGTGATCTCCCTCGGGCATGTGGCAGGTCTGGCACGTAGGCGCCTGGGCATGCTCGGGCAGCGTGCCGTTCTGCTTGAGCAGATGCCGCACGCCATGCTTGGAGGACGAGTACATTTCCCACTGGGGATGATCGAACCCCATGTGGCACGTCCTGCACGCCTGGGGCTCCCGGGCCTCCTTCACAGAAAAGAGATGGCGGGTATGACATACGTCGCAGGACGACAGGCCGAAAAGCCCGTCCTGCGCCTTGATCGTCTTAATCTCCTCTTCGCTCTTGAGGCCGATGCGGTGGCATCCGCCGCAGCCCTTC
The DNA here is from genome assembly GCA_951812955.1 of uncultured Gemmatimonadota bacterium. GTDB lineage: Bacteria > JAAXHH01 > JAAXHH01 > JAAXHH01 > JAAXHH01 > JAAXHH01. The sequence continues at coordinate 2,440,840 of OX638340.1, forward strand.
ATACCCTCAGTCAGGGCCATGGGCAGGAAGTGGGTCGTCGGCATGGCGTTCATGCTGGTCCAGGCAAGGGCGTGCTTGCCCCCCGCGAACTGTTCCACCTGGATCGGATGGCACGTGGCGCACACGTCCGGGGTCGCGACGCCGGCCAGGGCCACGTCCTCCTCCGTGCGGTGATCGCCGCCGTGACACATGACGCAGTCCACGCCGTTCGTGCTGTGGGTGCTGAGTTCCCAGTCAATTACGATGCCGGGCGTGGCATCCTGGTGGCAGGCCACGCAGTCGGACGTGGCCCGCGGTGGATCGGCGGAGGGACCGCAGGCGGCAAGGGACAGCAGGAAGAATGATACGATGAAGAAGGATACGATGTTGTTAACAAGGATGGCACGGCATACGCGGTACCTGGTTTTAGCAAGGAAGCGACTCCTGGAAAGCAGAGACGTCAGACTACCGGATTGCCGGGCCATCTTGTACCTCATGGAAGGTCACTGCCGGTTTTCAACGGCTTTCCGCCGCACCTCTTCACTCACCAGAACATCCGCGATGATTGCCACGATGTAGAACTTGCCTTCCAACAGGTGCTCGTTGCTGAAAATGGGTTCCAGTTTTATCCATCTTCGAAGGTTCAGGTTCCCCCGGACCGTGTTGTATATAATGTCGTAAAACTTCTGCGTGTCGTCAAACACCCAGGCTTCCGTGAAAATGATCCAGAACCCGATTTCTTCGGGAATGCCGTCCCAGTCGTTTGCCACCGCCCAGTTAATCTCGATCGCCGGGTCGCTGTCGTACTTTATGGACTTCGATTCCGTGCCCATGACGATGCGGATTTGCAGATCCATATCGTTGATCTGGTTGAGCACGCCGTTCACGTCCTCGATAATTGCCATGTGCGCTCCTGGTGATGCGCTGGTTGTTGAATTGAATTCCAGTTGAAACCGAAGGTCGTTCGGACCCCGTAATCCTTTACTGCCGGCCTTGCAATCTAAAAAGTAAATCAGGTTGAGCAGAACCGGAAGGTAAACCGAAAGTTCGGATCCTCATCCATCATGGCCCCTCCCAGGGCCGTATCCTCGGAAACCAGCGCGGCACGTTCGCCTTGTACAACCGGTAGGGTTCACCGAACCGGCGCTCGAGGCCCGGCTCCTCGTAGAACGGGAAGTAGATCGCGCACACAACGAAGAACACGCACATCCAGGCCGCAAGGTGCCATGAGCCGAAGAGCAGGGCTTCGGCGCCGAGTATGAGCACCATACCCGAATTCATGGGGTTGCGCACGTGGCGATAAGGTCCGAGGACGACCAGCTTCTCGGGCGGAGCCCAGGGCGCTGGCGTGCCCTTCCCGACCCTGTCGAACAGCGCCATGGTCCAGGCGGCAAGGAACAGGCCGTCCACCGCCATCGCGACCCCGATCCAGAACCGGAACTGCGCGGGTTCCGCCGGTGACAGCGCGCCCGGCGAGTCTGACGATATCCACAGTATCACGCCCGGAACGTAGACCGTAGCAGCTGCCGGAAGGAGAAGGACGGTCTTCGCAGTAGTCCATTTCACGCGGGACACCCCCTCGCACGGTCCATAGTGTCCATTTCGTACATTGGCGATTATTCCATTCGGCCGCTCAGCGACACCCATGACGAAGGGATAAAAACCGGTCCATGTCAAGCGTTAGTAATTAAGTGACAAATCCCCCGGCCGGGACAAATGCGACAATTATATTGCACACGTTTGTTGTTCGTTATACTATACGAAATTCGAAACGATATTTGAACGAACCTATGAACTTGAACCCTGCGATTTGAACTGGAACCTTGAGAATCCGCCGCGGATCTGTAGGGTCACTGCCAGGACCGGTAACCGCTTCGGTACGGATACGCGACAATCCCGCAGAATCGGACGGCGGATGCGGGACCGCGCCTTAACGGCCAAACCCGTTCCGACACACAGCCGGAGGATAAAGAATGCATGGCGCCGAGAACGATATTCCATTTGAAGGCGAGGGGACTCATACAGGCGGGCCGGACCGGGCTGTTGACGATACGATCCGGCTGAACTGGCGCGAGAAGCTGGTTGAAGTCGGCCTGATGATGGTAATGTTCACGTGCGGTATGCTGATCGGAATGTTCGTCATCATAGCTTCTCTGCTTACCATGCGAAGTACATTCGAGCAGTTGGCCCCGGGATTCATGGAAGTAGGTTCGATTCCGCTCATCATTCTGGTCGTCGTGGCCGTGATCGTCGGGAATATCTGTTCGTTCAGCTGCGCTCCCTACCTCATACGTCTCTTCTTTCGGGGCTACGAGTTGAAGGACGAGCGGATCGACCGCGCTTTGGATCACCTGATTTCCGTGACCGGGATGGAAATCAGGGCCGAACGGATCTACGCCATAAAGGGCAGGACGGCCAACGCCGTCGTGGCCGGCCTCTTCCGGAAGGGTCAGTACATCTTCTTTACCAACAGGCTTCTGGAGAGAATGAGAGAAGGAGAGATCATGGCGATCCTGGCGCACGAACTGGCCCATGTGCGGCACCGGCACATGCCGAGGATGATGCTGGGCATCGTGCTATGGACCCTCGGCATCCAGGTATTCTTCTGGCTGATTGGCTTCCAGGTTTACTTCGAATCGATCGAAGAATCCTGGAAAATGTGGGTGTATGGCGGAATAAATGCCTTGAACTTCTACCTGCTTGTTTTCCTCGTTCTGTTCCCGCAGTCGAGGCGTCACGAATACGAGGCGGATGAGGCCGCCGCCCGGTGGGTGGGCATAAGCCAGTACAAGCAGGCCCTTTACCGGTTGCATCAATTGAATGACCAACTGAAACCACCGAGGAAGATCCTGTCGAAGCTAAGTACCCATCCGACGCTTCAGCAGAGGCTGGAGCGGGTGGGGAATCTGGAATAACGTGTGACTGGTGTTTCAGCGTGCTATCCGCGTTTGTAAGGAAGGTTACAGGACGTGTATACGGACTCACTCCATGTTCATCGCATCCACCGGGCTCAGCTGCGAAGCCTTCAAGGCGGGATATATTCCGGCACATAGACCTATTGCCAGTGAGATCGCCAGCGACAAGAGGATATTGGAAACCGACGTACCAGTCGTGAAAGTGAGATCCAACACCTGATTCAATACGAACGAGAAAACCGATCCAAGGCCCAGTCCCAGCAATATCCCCAGTAACCCCCCTAAAGCACTGATACCTATGGCTTCCAGCGTGAATTGATTCACGATATCGACGTGTCTGGCTCCTACTGACTTCCTAATACCTATTTCCCGCCTTCGTTCCGTTACGGAGACCAGCATCATATTCATGATCCCGATTCCACCCACCATCAGTGAGATGCCCGCCACGGCGGCAATCGCCGACTTAACGGCGTTAATCACACCTCCTATCTGGTCCATTGCGTTTTTTCCGCTGACTATGTCAAATCCGGGCGCATCACCATGGATTGTCTTCAAGGCTGCCTCAATGTCATCCACCGCAATTTCCATGACACTCGAATCCACTACCTTGATGGTCAAAAGGTCGAAGCCTTCATGGCCAAGCATCCTTTTCTGGACCGTCGTTATCGGAACGAAGACCCGGTTGCCCCAACTTTCATTGAAAACAATCTTTGGCTTCATGACGCCGATCACGGCAAATCTCTGACCATTCAGTTTCACTTCCTTGCCGACCGGATTGGTATCGTCAAACAATCTAGCGGCCAGTTCATCGCCCAGTACACATACTTTTCGCCAGCGCTTGACGTCGCGGTCGGTAATGAATCGACCCGTGGAAACCGACCACTGGTACATCTCCGGAAATGAAGGCGTCGTGCCGTACAACATCCCTCCATGCGACGTTTTTGCGAATCTGAGATCTACATTCAATGTCGCGGCGGGGACCAATTGGCGCACGGCGCTCGATCTTCTCCCGATTTCCAGCATATCCTGCCAGACAAGATGCTCGTAATCGGATACAGGCATCCAACTTCCTTCCCTATTTTCGTATCTCGATGGACTCACCCACACCATGGAGCCGCCACGTACGGATTCGAATTCATCCATCACCATGTCGTGAAGCCCCTCTCCAATCACGATGATGCCTGTTACAGCGCCAATGCCGACCGCAATCCCCAGCAGCGTCAGGACCGAACGCAGCCTGTAGTGAACGAGATTGGTAAACACCGTGTGGACATGGTGCGCTAAAGACATAGACGACAGGGTCCGTAGAGGACTATTGGTGTTTCGATTTCAGCGCGATATGAACCGCTCTTGCATCCGCTGCGATGTGTGCTCCAGGTTCGATACCGGACAGAATCTCCACATATTCAGTCGATTCAATTCCGATCTCGACCATGGTGGATTCCAGGTATTCTTCCGGACATTTCGACATACCAGGGTCCATCGAAGTACAACGATAAACCACGTACGGCTTGCCGGGCACCGACCCAGTAGATGCTGTTTCCTTCTGTTCAGTGGCTATACCTACGTAATCACCCATTTCCATGACCGAAGATGCAGGCGCAAGCAGCGAGCCTTCATTCTTCTCCAACACGATGTCGATATCGCAGGACATTCCCTGCTGCAAATCCAGCGATGGATTCGATATCACGATTTCGGCATCGAACGTTACAAGCGCACTCCCGGGTTTCCGCACACCGATAGGCGCCAACCGCTCAACATGCCCGCTGTACAATGTGTCCGGGTAGGCATCGACACGAATCCGTACTTCCTGTCCAGGCCTGACCCTGCCTGCGTCAATTTCCCCAATGGCCGATTTGACGATCATTCTGTCCGGATCGCCAATATGAAACATCTCCGTACCGCCGGTATACGAGGAGGTGCCCGATGCTACGACCTCGCCCGTTTCCACCATGCGGGCAACGACGATGCCGTTCAAGGGAGACAGGATCCTCACGGCATCATGCGTTCTGTTGGAATCCACCTCAACATTAACCTTCAGTTCAAGTATTTTGAGTTCGAGTTCCGCCATGTTGAGATTATGATTGGCCTTGGTTTTTTCAATCCTTGCCTTGTCGAATTCCGCAGACGATATCAGGGATCTCTCATGTAATTCACGCTTTCTTTTAAAGGAGATCTCTTGTTCTGACAGATCTATTCGAGCGCCTTCAACTCTGGCGCGCTGCCGGGACAACTGAAGGGACTGAGACGGATCCGGCTCTATCACGGCAAGGACATCCCCCTTTGATACCGTATCCCCTACATCGGCGTGAATATGCCTGATTTCCCCGGATATGGTGGGTTTGACCATGACGGTCCTGACAAACTGGATCGTACCTGTCTCCACCAGGATATCGGAGATCGTTCCATGTTGAACCTGGAGTATTGGGAACGAGGCAACCCGGACCGTGGAACTGTAAACAAAGTACAGTAGAACGGCTACGAGAATGCATGCCGATACGCAGACAATGACTATGCGTTTTTTCATGTCAGCGGTGATTTCCAGGAATTACACGTAAACGGTACCAAGGTTCTCCATGGTCCTGCGAATGACAATCCACATGCACCACACTAGTCCCAACGCGAACCATGTGAGTATAACCGATCCCTGGAAAGTCCGTGCAAGACCCAACCCCAGCAGGTAAAGAAACCAAATACCGAAAAAGTCGACACCTGTAAGGAACAGGCCCGGGAGGGTTTCGAGGTCTGCATCGTCGAGCAACACACCAGGATGGATAGCCGGATCTAGCGACCCCCAAAGCAGAACCAGCGTGGTTTTGACGACTGTTTCGGGTACGAGGACAAGCAAGGCGTAGCCGGTAATCGGCAGAACCTTGTTGTACGGCAGGAGCTTACCGAAGATCAATTCTCCGCTGTGTTTCCCTACAACCGACCACGCGACAAGCATAAGGCAGACGCTGGCCGGCATGATTAAAAGACCGGCGAGTTGCCTATGGTCGAATTTCGAAGCCTCGCGCAGGATAATAGATTGCTGAAACATACTGAGATTCGAATAGGACTGGAGTTCCATTTCGATCAACGCCCGTTCCGTATCCAGCGCAACCGGCAAAGTTACTATCCCGGCGATCAGTACGACCGACACGATAACGATCAGAATCAGGATCGACTCAGAGGCGGACTGTTCAGTTTCAAGATCCGCAAATGCCCTCCCGGGACTGTAATAGACTCGTAGCCATCGCCTGGCATATCTTCCCATATCTATTGACGCGCTCAAGGACATAGATCTCCCATGATGACCAGATGGTAGTAGCTGTGTCCGCCACCGGACCAGAATGGACTATTCCAGGGCCAGAACCTCCACCAGATTGGTTTGGAACGGGTATATGCACCTTGGCGAAAACTCTCCAGGAAGGTACTGATGTGATGTACCGTGCTCGTGGAAAGATGCCTGCCGACTCTCTTGGGATGGGATTCCACGCCGAGGTAAGAACGAATCATAAGGCTGTGTTCATCGATTGGAAGCGCATCGACATTCTCGACGTACCAATTGAACACGTAGTAGAAGTGGTTTATGAGGAAGTACTCAACGTTAGAAACATAGAAAACGGAAATGCTCGAGTCGTGGGCTTCAGCGTAAGAACCGATGGCCCTCAACGTCTTCTCGCCCGCGAAGTTTCCCACGACGGGAATGATCAGGTTCCTGTGATGCAGGCGCTTCACGAACCTGAATGTATCTTCGGTAAACAAGAAACTGGCGAATTCTCCCTCCACAGTCGTACCTGTCATCAGGTCTTTGAACGAAGGATAGGATAACCCGTTGCCCAGTCGTGTTTCAGCGTATGTAATCGAAAGCTGTTTTTCGTAAAACGATCGGTATATGTAGCGCATCCTGTCGAGATCGTACCGATCTTTGATCCCATACATGCCTACTTCCCGACTGAGCCGCCTCCAATTCTGTTTAAAAAACAGTGAGTCGGCCGTGGTCGACGATTCGATGTATTCCAGGACTTCCGTAACGGAAGCGGTTTTATCCGGTAATCCGTTCAAAGCCAATCCGACTTCCCGGTTATGTCTACTGAACAGCAGCATCAGGAAGGATGTCCGGTCCCGGGCCAGGGTAAAAAGGGCTTTGTAGAGGAGATGCTGAAGCAGGTTTTCACGTCGGATGTCGACGACAAATGCGATTTCCGGTCTCGTAGCAGCGATGTAGGAGAAGTTCTGTTCCGTACCGACGCCGATATAGACGCCGCCGCGTTTTCCCAGTTCGATTACGGTCGGGACAACGTGCAGGTAGGACGATTCATTGGAAACGAAGTTGTCGCCGGGAAAGTGACCGGGATCTTCGGAGAACGCAGTCATGATCCTGGCGAATTCGGACAGCGCAAGGGAGTCCGGCAACGCCCCGTAAGATGGGAAGCGCAGGTCAGTCAGCGCGCCGATGGTCAGTAGCAGTATGACAACTCGAATCAACTTCATCGGTTTTACATCCATTCCATCTGCATTTGGTTCGTCTATTGCGCGTCCAACCTTGACACGCGGTCGAGACGGTTCTGCATCGTGGGGTGGGTCAGAAGTACTCTAACAAATCTCGGTGGTGGCTTTAAATTGTCATTGACTTGATGAAGACGGTAGAGCGCCCGTTTGTATTGCTCCGTGCCCACCCATTTTGCCGCCGTAGCATCTGCTTCGTATTCGTTACGCCTCGATAGCGGGTAAATGACCAGAAACATGAGAAGCCACACGTTCACGGCATTTAAAAGCCCGTACGTCCACATTTTAAAAGACTCATCCATTGCATCGACATATGCACTGAAATCTAGCAGATACAGGAAAGCCTGCATCCCGCAGACCCACATAAATGTAGCCAACTGCATCTTGGGAAGATGCCTGTGACGAACATGGGCCAATTCGTGGGCGAATATTGCCAAAATCTCCTCTTCGTTCGCTTTCGCCAGAAGTTTGTCCGTAAAGAAGATGTACCTGTTTTTGCGGAAAAGCCCAGTTACCATCGCGTTGGCAGTCCTGCTCTTGATGGTGTACAGGGTTTCTGCCGCAATGTTCATATCGACGGACGATATCAGCTTCCCGACTGACCGATCCAGGCGATCGTCCCGTAACTCGTATCCACGGAAGATGAGACGTATCAGATATGGAGAACACAACCATGCACAGGCGTTCCCTACGGTTGCCGACAGGATGACCAGCAACACAATCGTTAAGGAACCTTGGTCCAATAGACCCGGAACTCCCTGAACAATCATGTCATCCGCGGTTAACAGAATGCTTAAGAACACGAATACCGCGATCAATATGCCCACCAGGGTCACACTCATGTTCAACCCGATTTCGACCAGTCTGTCGCGCCAGGTCAACCGGATTGGTTCATCTTTAATCGATGAAGCGCCGCCGGCTACTTCATTTATACGGTGTGTAGGTTCGACCATTATTTCCTTCTTCAAATCAGCGTTATGACATAACGGCTTGTACCAGGCCGTTTAGCGCGACGTATGCCAGGATCACGCCGACTGCTTTGAACCTGGGCATCAAGCAGACCCTGTGCACCGCTTCGATGGCAAAAGCGACCACCAGGGTCAAAGCAATATACCGACCGTATCGAATCCACTTAAGCAACCCGATATCCTGCATCTTCGTGATCTCGCCGGGCAATTGATCGATCGTGGCCAGGTTCGACAGTCCGACATAGACCATCTGGTCTGAAAACGCAAGCATGAGAACGACCGCCATGATCGAATACACTGTAACCGGGGTGTATGCGACACCCAGCCATCCAAACAGCGCGCGATGACGACGTCTACTGTTCAATAGCGCAACAACGATCATTACAAACAGCCAACCGAACACGAAAATCACGATTTCGCCCAATGTGACGCCCAATATCATGGTTATGAACATAACTGAGAATAACTGTGCATATGTTTCGGTAAGATGATCCGGTATTTGTCCTGCAACTGACCTGAAAGTCAGAAAAAGTACGATCCCGTTCATAAGCAAGTATATGACAAACATGCCGATGCCCGTCGAGAGCGGTTCGGTTACACTGATTGATACCAGCCTGTCGGATGCCCTGCGTGGAATTTCCATTTTCTGTCCGTTCAATTGATTTTGTTCGCTATTTGTCCAGTGACAAAGGTTTCTATAATCGAAGCCACCGTGATCAGAAGGAATCCGGTGACGAGTCTGCGTACGTTCAAGGCCAACCTATCCGAATCTATGAGCCATGTATCGAACTTGAGTTTTTGGCAAAAGAGGACCAGACCTTCGCATCCCACAGCGCCGAAAAACACAAACCCCGCCAACTCAATCACGCCATGGGGTAGAATCAAAGCGGCTATGTGGTATATCGAAGCACCGGAATCAACCGCAGAAAGCGTAGACCATGCCACGATAGTTCCTGTCCAGCCCAATATCACAACACTGACCAATCCAAAGGACAGAAGGCCCAATAGTATTTTCATGGAAACGAGGAAATTGTTGCCAATAATGAAACGCCATTCATCCCCACCGTCCAAAAAGGGACGTGAATCCAGCATGAGGGTGGAGCTACCCGGATCTGTTGGTTTATTCTCAATCATATCCAGGGGCATTGCCGCTCCAACACCCAAGCCGACGATGACAGAAGCAAAGGAAATTAAAATGGGTAGTTTGCTTGGTTTGCGCGTTGACATAGATCCCACACTAGGTATCATCCATAAATTCCGAGGAAAGGATGGAGGCCATTTTCGGCCTCCATCCATCGTACTTACCAGCTTGTTAAATTCCAGCACCTATAAACACGGCGCCAACACCGGTTCCAATGCCAACGCTGGCCACGAGACCATAGCCGGCTGCTGTCAGCCAACCAATTGTTCCACCACCAGCCAATCCACCCAGTGCAACACCGCCAACCAGGGACGCATTGGAACCCCACAAGCAGTAAGCGAGGTTCGGCGACGCTGCGATGCCCGGTGTTTCAGCCAGCGGCGAACTGGCCGTTGAGTTGACGCTCGCGCCTGCGATCAGGGCGAACATGAACACTGAGAGAATGAGTTTTTTCATAATGATTTGTTCCCCTCGATTTTGGTATATATCGAACCAATGTGGTTTATCCTTCGAAAGACTCTGTAATGCCGTTAACCTCCTTTCCTCTCTCAAATTAGATTCCATCCGCCGTTCTCATTCGATGCGACGTCATTCTCTGCCCAGGTACCAGGAAACTCGGTTGCAGGTCTCGGAATGCGCAGTTCCGAGAGAAAGCGTCGATCTCTTAACGGGGACTCGACCTAATGTTAAAACTGAATCCAGTAACTGTGACCGCAGCGATCTATCACAATTAGTCTCCGTGAATCCCCGGTTCTCGTAGACAATCTCTATTTCCTGCAATAAAAAAGCCCGGCGATCGTACCGCCGGGCGTTCACATATCCCATTCGCATTCCGATAAACCCAGTATTTTACCTCATCCCCTCCTTAGCCTCAATCTCGTCTCGTATTCTTTTTAAATCGCTGGATATTGTCTTACAGACTACGGCAGGATTCTTCTTTACTACTCCCCGTCCCCATCCCCCACCGCATCCAGCAGCGCTTCCCGCGTCATGCCATCGGGAGGCGTGTTTAGGCCCGATTCCTCGCCCGGGTCGGCGACGAGCCAGATGCCGCGCTCGAGGGCGTAGCCATCTCGTTCGGAGGCCTTTTGGAGGAGTTCCTGCAGGTCTTCGCCATCCATCAGGCCCAGCAGCCCGACGGGGATCACCCGGGCGGAGATTCCCCTTTCGCGCAGGAAGCCCGCGTACCAGTCGGGAGGACGTTCATAGGAGAACACGAGAAAGGGGCGTTCCGGCGTGCCGGCGCCCCGCCAGAATCCCAGGCGATACCAGTCCGGCCGCAGGGAGCGGACGAAGGCGCCGTGGCGCAGCCGGGGATTGATTTCGTCCATGGACTGCCGGTACAGCGTGCCGAGGCGCTCCGCGTTGGCTTCCTGGAGCTGGATATAGGTCTCGAGGTATCCCGACTTGAGCAGCCACTCGAACCGGTCTTCCCGGTCCAGTCCCATGAGCGACCTGAATTCGTCGCCGTGGTACAGACCGTTCCGGACGAGATGCCGGATGAAGTACCGGAAATGCAGGTCGTCGAAGACGTCGGTCGCGGCATAGGCGTGCCGCGGACGCGTGATATGGGGATCCCAGTCGTGCACGATGGCCTGCGGGGCCCCCTGGAGGCGGCTGTGCCGGGCGATGGCGCGGGCCGGCTCAAAGAGGTGGCGGTTCAGGTATGCCATGTCGAGCCGGGAAGGCAGGTCGACGTCCTCCCCGCGGGCGTTCAGGGCGGCTGCGTAGTCGCCGGTGATCTCGCGCTCGCGAGGGGCGCTGACGCCGGCGTACCAGGCCGTCGGTGTGCCGCCCACGCGGCTGAGGATGGGCATGGCCCACGATTCGAAACGCACGTCGCCCGTCACCGCCGCGCCCCCGGTGTAACTGGCAGCCGGCGCCACGGTCCAAAGGAAGTCCATCCCGAGGCCGGGCAACGTTCCGGCGAGTTCGGACACGTGTTCATGCCGGCGGGCGATGAAATCCCAGACGCCTCGAAGCGGTACGGCATCCGTCGTGCCGGTAGAGAGGCCGGCGTCTGCCGAGTCGCCGGGACTGGGGCGGGCTTCGGCGTCCACGCTGGCGTCTGAGCCGGAACCCGGACCAGCGCCCAGCTCTGCACTTGAACCTGTGCCGGCTCCGGAACCCGTGCCGTCGCCTGTGCCCGCGCCGTCGCCTGTGCCCGCGCCGGGTCCGTCATCCGGACCGGACGCCGCGCTGCTGAGCACCCGGACCCGTTCGGGCGCCGCCGTCCTTATGGATACGTTGTTGAGGGAGAAATCCGGTTTCCGGTTGCCGGGCATCTGGGCCGTGGCATAGTCGTGTTCGGGAGACCAGTCTCCGGGGGAATCGACCAGCGCGCGGACGTAGCTCGCGAGTCCGTCCATAAAATCATCCAGTCCTTCGAGATCGGCTTCCCGGGGGCGGATGCCCAGGGGCGGCAAGGGCCGGTCGAGCCCGGATAGCACCTGGCGGTCAACGGCAAGGACGAATCCCTCGTTCAGCCGGCCGGTCCGTCCCGCGGCCGCTACCGCCATGCGGCCGAAGGTCTCCTCGTCGCCTCGCATGGTTTCCAGGTCTTCGGCCGACCCGATCTCTTCCCGGATCTCCCGGTCGGCGAAAGCGGCGGCGATGATCTCCACCGGAACGCCCACCAGCGCGTATTCGGATCCCCAGCGGTTTCCGGACATGCGCACGGTCAGCGTGTCCTTCGCATCTGAAACGCCTTCCACCCTGCCCTTGAATCTCGCCGCGGTCCAGTCCACCGGCACGAGCCGATCCCGGTTCCGGTACTGCAGGCTGGTCCGCAGCTCCTGGTCGCCGCGCAGCAGCAGTTCGACGTCTTCTCCCGCAATCGCGTCCGCGGGGGAGATACGCAAGGTACGCCGGACTACGCGGTATTCGGGTTCGGGTTCGGGTGCGGGTTCCGGTTCGATCTCCTCTCCAGGGTCCGGCGCTTGAGGTTCCACGAGCAGCGGCTCGGCACCGTCGCCCACGAGCAGCCGGGTGCCGGCGCGGGCGGCCACGCTGCCGTCCATGCCCCGCCCGACCGGGTGGCCGTCGGCAATTTCGAAATAGACCACGGGGTTCAGGACTGGACTGGTTTCGTGGTCGGCGTTCAGCGCGTGCAGGTTGATGTTCAGACGGGCCAAGATCTCGTTGAACTGATACCGGTCGTGGACGCCGGGATTGACCTTCCTCCGCTCGCTGTAGGGCCCGTCGGAGGGCATCGCCAGCACGAGCACTTTACCCCGCGACACGAAGTTGATGACCAGGTCCACTTCCTGGATGCTCATGCCCGGATCGCCGCCGCCCAGAAGCACGATGGCGTCGTAGTCCCGGGCGTCCCGTTCGACCATGGCCGGATAATACGGCCGGTAGTCGACGTCGAACCCCGCTTCCGAGAACGCCTGTATCATCCCGGTGTGCTCTTCCGGATAGGCCATGGCGTATTCGACGACGAGCAGGCGGGGATCGCCGTTCGGCCCGGCGGACGGCTCCTGCCTCGCGCTTGCGGAGTAATTGGGCGCCAGGAATACAATCAGGCAGACAATCAGTTTGATTCGCATGGCATTCGGATCCGGGGAGATGATATCGACCGACTTACCATATTATAACCATGCGACCTCGATCACAAGCCGATAAACGGCGAAACGCCCGGCAATAACAGGCCATGCTTGCCACCATGGTCTCTTGATCGAAGGATACCGGGCGAACGGGTGTCTGTGCGGCGGACGGCTACGTTAGCGGTTACGTTAAAAGTAAACTGCAGACAGGGCAAAATATCAGATTTTTAGTGACAAACGTGTGTAATGGTTTCGTTATTTGGAGACTAATACGCGTTTTTTCGCCTTTACAGCGGGATTTCGCGATTTCAAGCGCGCTTGCGGAAGATCCGCTGCGGAATCGTTCGGCCCGGAGGCTTAATCCGCACCCGGGACGGAATGAACGCGTGGTGGACATCCAGGGGAGGGCAGATAGTTGAGTGCTCGCGACGATCCGGTACCGGAGATACAGGCGTTGCGCGCACGCAACGACGCGCTCAACGCGGCGATCCTGCGTATCAACGCAAGCCTGGACCTCGAAAACGTCCTCAGGGAGGTCGTGGAGAGTGCCAGGGCGCTCACCGGTGCCCGCTTCGGCGCCATCACCACCATCGACGAGACCGGCGTTCTCCAGGACTTCGTCTCCTCCGGTCTTACCGAAGAGGATCATCGGCGCATGGTGGACTGGCCGGAAGGGCCGCAACTCTTCGAACACTTCCGCGACCTGCCGGGACCGCTGCGGCTCGCGGACATGTCCGAATACGTGCGCAAAATCGGTTTTTCGGCTGACCGACTGCCGAACGTCCGTTCCTTCCTGGGTACGCCGATGCGTCTTGGTGGCGAGCACGTAGGCAGCTTCTACCTGGTCGAAACGGCAGGCGGCGAGGAGTTCACGAATGAGGACGAGGAGGCCCTTGTACTGTTCGCTTCACAGGCGGCCGTCGCGATTGCCAATGCGCGTGCGCACCGTATCGAGCAGCGTACCAGGGCCGACCTCGAAGCGCTGGTCGAGACCTCTCCGGTGGGCGTCGTGGTGTTCGATGCCGTGGCGGGCAGGCGGGTGTCATTCAACCGGGAGGCGAAGCGGATCGTGGAGCACCTGCGCATACCGGGCCGATCCTATGAAGCCATACTCGAGGTGGCGACCTGCCGCTTCGCCGACGGACGCGAAGTCGCGCTGGACCAGCTCTCGCTGTCCCGTGTGCTCAGTGGTTCCGTGACGGTGAAGGCCGAGGAGATCGTGCTTTCCACACCCGATGGGCGCAGTGTGACGATGCTCGTAAACGCCACCACGATCCGCGGCGAGGACGGCGCGGTTGCGTCGGTGGTGGTCACCATGCAGGACCTGGCGCCGCTGCAGGAACTGGACCGGACGCGGGCCGAGTTTCTCAGCATGGTGAGCCACGAACTGCGCGCGCCGCTGACTTCCATCAAGGGGTCGGCGACGACGGTGTTGAACGCCTCACGGGAACTGGACCCGGCCGAAGTCCGCCAGTTCTTCCGTATCATCGATGAACAGGCCAATCTCATGGACAGCCTGATCGGCGATCTGCTCGATGCGGGACGCATCGATACGGGCAGTTTGTCTGTCTCCCCCGAACCCTCCGACGTCGGCGCCCTGGTGGACCAGGCCCGCAACACTTTCCTGTCCGGAGGCGTCAGACACGACGTACTCATCGACCTGCCGCCCGATCTGCCCCCGGTTCTCGCCGACAGGAAACGCATCGGGCAGGTGCTGAACAACCTGCTGTCCAACGCCGCACGCCACTCGGCGGCGACAACGCCCATCCGGATCTCGGCCGAACGGGACGGCGTATACGTCGCGCTCACCGTTTCCGACGAGGGCCGGGGCATAGCGCCGAAACTTCTCGGACGGTTGTTTCGCAAGTACGGGCGCACCGAAGAAGACGCAGGCGTGACCGGAGGCCTGGGGCTGGTCATCTGCAAGGGGCTGGTCGAGGCACATGGCGGGCGCATACGGGCCGAAAGCCCGGGCATGGGGAAGGGCACGCGCTTCGTCTTCACGATACCTGTTGCGGCAAAGGGCGGCGAAGACGCAGCGGACGGCGATGCCCGCCAGTCCTCGGGCATACCTTCCGAAGGCCGCCAGCCGACGCCTGTCCTCGTTGTGGACGACGATCCACAGACCCTGCGTTACGTGCACGACATTCTCGCCGATTCGGGCTACTCCGCACTGGTCACGGCCGAACACAGGGATATTTCGAAAATCATCGAAGCGGAGAAGCCCAAACTGGTTCTGCTCGACCTCATGCTGCCCGAAACCGACGGGATCGAACTCATGCAGACTATTCCCGAGCTTGCCATCCTGCCGGTAATCTTCATCTCGGGCTATGGACGCGACGAGACGATTGCAAGGGCGCTGGAAGCCGGCGCCGAGGACTATATCGTCAAGCCCTTCTCACCGACCGAGCTCACCGCACGGATCGGAGCCATCCTCCGCCGACGGGCCAATCCGGAACGCTTCGTGCTCGGCGAGCTGGCCATCGACTACGACCGCCGCGAGGTCGAAATCGCGGGTCGGCCGGTGCCGCTTACGGCGACAGAGTACGAGGTGTTGCGTGTGCTTTCGCTCTGCGTGGGGCGAATCGCTACCTACGACGCCTTGCTGCGTGAGATCTGGGGCAGGCGCGGCTTCGGCGACGCGAGACTCGTACGGGCCATCGTCAAGCGTCTTCGGAGGAAGCTCGGCGACGACGCGAACAATCCGTCCTACATCGCCAACGTGCGCGGCCTTGGCTACCGCCTGATCCGGCCGGCCGGAACGGGGGAATCGGGCGGACCGGGTGGACAGGGCGGATAGGGCGGATAGGGCGGAGCGAGCGGACACGGCGACGCTTAGACGGTTCTCCAGGTTCCTCACACCACCGCGAGCCGCTCCAGCAGGTCGACGCAGCGGTTTGAGTAGCCCCACTCGTTATCGTACCAGCCGCAGATCTTGACGAGGCCGTCGTCGATGATCATGGTCAGCTCGGAGTCGAAGATGCAGGAGGCGGGGTTGTGCACGATGTCGACGGAGACGATGGGGTCTTCGCAGTACTCGAGGATGCCGTGGAGGGGGCCCTTCGCGGCCGCCGCGAAGGCGGCGTTGACTTCGTCGGCTGTGGGCACACGTTCGACCTGGGCAACGAAGTCGGTGAGGGATCCGTCGGGGACGGGCACGCGGACGGCCATGCCGTTGAGACGGCCGTTCAGCGCGGGGATCACCTCGCCGATTGCCTTGGCCGCGCCGGTGCTTGTGGGGATCATGGACAGTGCGGCCGACCGGGCCCTACGGGGGTCCTTGTGGGCGAAGTCGATGATCTGCTGGTCGCTGGTATAGGCGTGGACCGTGGTCATGGAACCGCGGACGACGCCGAAGTTGTCGTGCAGCACAGATGCCATGGGAGCGAGGCAGTTGGTGGTGCAGGAGGCGTTGGAGATCACCCGGTGCGAATCGTTCAGGATCCCGTCGTTCACGCCCATGACGATAGTGGCGTCCACGTTGGTTGCCGGCGCGGAGATCAGCACCTTCTTCGCACCGGCGGAAAGGTGCGCCGACGCCTGTTCGCCGTCGGTGAAGATGCCCGTGGATTCCACCACGAGGTCGACGCCGCGGTCGCCCCAGGGCAGATCCGCAGGATTCCGTTCGGAGACGATCTCGATCGTGTTTCCGTTCACCGCGAGTCCGCCGTTCACGGCTTCAACCGGATGGTCGTACCGGCCGTGGACGGAGTCGAATTTCAACAGGTGCGCCAGCGTGGCGTTGTCGGTGAGGTCGTTGATGGCGACCACGTCGAAGCCGCCGCGGTCCGTCATGGCGCGGAAGACCATGCGGCCGATGCGGCCGAACCCGTTGATGCCGACTCTGATACCCATGGTACGCATGCCTCCAAAAGTTTCGGGAAACCGTCCCGTGCTACCGGGGCCGATTTCCCTTTTTCAATTCCGGCTTCGGCCGGTTCGATGTCTATGCTTTCGTCCGCCTGCCGCGTGTTGCGCGCGCCGCTATGCTCCGGACTTCAGCAGGCCGCGCAGCACGTACTGCAAAATGCCTCCGTGGCGGTAGTATTCCACCTCGACCGGCGTGTCGATGCGCGTGATGGTGTCGAAATTCTTTACCTTACCGTCGTCTGACGTCACGCGGACACGGACGCGCTGTCGGGGCGCGATGCCGCCCTCGATCCCCTCGATGTCGTAGGTCTCAAAGCCGGTCAGGCCGAGTGAATCGGCGCTCTCCCCTTCCTCGAACTGGAGGGGCAGGATGCCCATGCCGATGAGATTGCTGCGGTGGATGCGCTCGTAGCTCTCCACGATGACGGCCCGGACGCCGAGGAGGTTGGGTCCCTTGGCGGCCCAGTCCCGGGACGAACCGGATCCGTACTCCTTGCCGGCGATGACGACCAGGGGCGTGCCGGACGCGCGGTATCCCATGGCGGCGTCGTAGATGGCGACCGGCTCGGTGTCGGGCGAAGTTTTTGTCCAGCCGCCCTCAGTTCCCGGCGCCAGGCGGTTACGCAACCGGATGTTGGCGAAGGTGCCCCGCATCATGACTTCGTGATTGCCCCGCCGCGCGCCGTACGAATTGAAGTCCTTCGGCGCGACGCCGCGCTCGACCAGGTATCGGCCCGAGGGACTGTCGGCCTGGATCGAACCGGCCGGCGAGATGTGGTCCGTCGTGACGGAATCGCCGAGCACCGCCAGTACGCGGGCGCCCCGTATATCCGAGATATCGCCTGGTTCCATCTGCATGCCGTCGAAGTAGGGCGGAAGCTTCACGTAGGTGGAAGCGTCGTCCCAGGCATAGGACTCGTCCCGGGTCGCGGCCAGTTCCGCCCAGCGGTCGTCCCCCGTGAAGACGTCGGCGTAGATGGACTGGAACATCTCCCGGCGCACCGAGACGCGCACGGCCTCACGGACTTCATCCGGCGTCGGCCAGATGTCGCGCAGATATACATCGTCACCCTTCGGGTCGGTACCAATAGGCTCGGTGTACAGGTCCACGTCCATGCGCCCGGCGATCGCGTAGGCGACCACCAGCGGCGGCGAGGCCAGGTAATTGGCCTTGACGATGGGATTCACGCGGCCTTCGAAATTGCGGTTTCCACTCAGCACGGCGGCCGCGACGAGCTTCGACTCCCGCACCGCGTCTCCGATGGGGGCGGGTACGGGCCCGCTGTTACCGATGCACGTCGTGCAGCCGTAGCCCACGACGTGGAACCGGAGCTGCTCCAGGTAGGAGAGGAGGCCCATGTCTTCCAGGTACCGGGTCACGACCTGCGATCCCGGCGCGAGGCTGGTCTTCACCCAGGGCCGGGTGGACAGGCCCCGTTCGACGGCTTTCCTCGCCAGTACCCCGGCGGCCGCGAGGACGGCCGGATTGGACGTATTCGTGCAGCTGGTAATCGCGGCGATCACGACCGATCCGTGTCCCACTTCGAAGGACGATCCGTCCATATCGACGGCCGCTTTCTTCGTCAGCGTGCCCAGATCGCCAGGTGTGTGCCCGTTGCCGTCCACCCACTGGTCGACGGTATCATCGGACAGGCCCGGGTTCTCGTCGGACAGCATAGAGGCCAGTTCCCTCCGGAAGGAAGGTTTCATACTGGACAGCGACACGCGGTCCTGGGGCCTGCGCGGCCCAGCCATGCTCGGTTCCACGGAGCCCAGGTCGAGATCCAATGCGTCAGCGAAATGGGGATCGGGTGAATCGGAAGTGCGGAACAGGCCCTGCGCTTTCGTGTATGCCTCCACCAGGGCGATCTCCTCACGTCCGCGACCGGTCAGTTCCATGTAGGTCAGCGTCTCGCCGTCGATGGGGAAGAACCCTACAGTGGCCCCGTATTCGGGCGCCATGTTGGCGATCGTGGCCCGGTCGGGCAGAGAGAGGCTGTCCAGGCCCGGACCGTAGAATTCGACGAACTTGCCGACGACGCCGTGAGCCCGGAGCATCTGAGTTACCGTAAGGACCAGGTCCGTGGCCGTGGCCCCGGCCGGCAGCGCTCCCGTCATCTTGAACCCCACCACGGACGGGATGAGCATGGATACCGGCTGTCCCAGCATCGCCGCTTCCGCCTCGATGCCGCCGACGCCCCAGCCGACGACGCCGAGTCCGTTGATCATGGTCGTATGGGAGTCAGTGCCCACCAGCGTGTCGGGATAGGCGATCGTTCCACCGTCGCGCTCCCGGACGAAGACAACCTTGGCCAGGTACTCGAGGTTGACCTGGTGCACGATGCCCGTGCCGGGCGGGACGACGCGGAAGTTGTCGAAGGCCCGCTGTCCCCACTTCAGGAAGAGATACCGCTCCTGGTTGCGGTCGAATTCGCGGTCCACGTTGGCCGCGAAGGCCCGGCGGGTTCCGAACTCGTCCACCTGGACGGAGTGGTCGATGACCAGGTCCACATCCTGCAGGGGATTGATGCGGTCGGCCGCGCCGCCCAGTTTTCCTATGGCGTCCCGCATGGCCGCCAGGTCGACGACGGCCGGCACGCCCGTGAAGTCCTGCATCAGGACCCGCGCGGGCCGGAAGGCGATCTCCCGTTCAGATGTTCCGGCTCCCACGCTCTCCACGACGGCGGCCACATCTTCGGCGGAGACCACCACGCCGTCTTCGTGTCGCAGCAGGTTTTCCACCATGACTTTGAGGGAAAAGGGCAGGCGGGAAATGTCACCGACGCCGCCCTCCATGGCCCGCGTAAGCGAATAGTAGGTGCTGGTGCTTCCGCCCGTGCTCAATTCGGCGCGGGCACCGAAGCTGTCCTGGTGTCTCGTGGTCATGCGCAACTCCGTCTTGCCCGTTCGCACTGGACGGTCGTGAAAGTGATTCTGTGGCTGGACCGACCGGTTGCGCCTGTGGGGCGTAGATCCCTGCGGGACGGGCGAAATGGTCGTTTTCTCAAGAAAAAGCAACGTAAGAGCAAATCAGAAGGATGTCAAGCACAAACCATCAGCGTAATAGGTACGGATACCTTGACAAACGGGGGTTCCCGGCCTACCATCATAGCGCTTCGAATCGTCGAATAACCCCGATTCCCGGAAGGGAGAAACAATGCCGGCTACAGGCACGACGCTCCGCGTTCTCGCCCGTGTGGCAGGCCGGCTGTACCGCGACCTTCCCCGGGTCGGCGTGTTATGCCTGGCGCTCGCCCTGACATTGGACGCCGCAGCAGGGTCCTGGCGTTTCGCCGCGCCGCAACAGCGGCTGTTCCGTCCGCTCCTGGCCGACCCGACCGAGGCGCGGTTAGCCGTCACAACGAATCTCAACAACCGGCTGAACGGCAATATCGGAGCTTCCTGGGAGGCAGCGGACTATACATGGGACGCAGCGGGCCTGCTGCGATTCCGGACAGGGATCCACGCCGGCGTCTTCTCGAAACTTCGCTGGTCCGGTACGACCTTCCCTCTCGAAACCGCGGACTACCTGGTCGGATTTCACGCTGACCTGGGCAACGACGGGATGACGGGCCGATTCGAGTACGCCCACGTAAGCGCCCACCTGGCCGACGGGTACGACGGACCGGAACGCGCCTTCACCTACAGCCGGGAGTACTTCACGCTGTATGGATCCTACGCGCGGGAAGCGCGCCGGGGAACCATGATCGGAAGCGTACGGGTCTATGGAAGCTTTCGGTGGTCGAACCACGCCATCCCGGACGTGCGCCGATGGCGGGTCCAGGGCGGTGCGGAACTGGTCTCCGGTCCACTCGCGGGCGGGGCAACCCGCGCCTATCTCGCCGGCGACCTGCGAGTTTTCCGGGACGGGGACGTAGCAATAAACCCCACAGTACAGGCAGGATTACTATTTCACAATGAGGCGAACAGGGGCCTACGCATCGCCCTGGTCTACCACGGGGGACGCAGCGAACACGGACAGTTTCACCACCTGGAAGACAACTACGGCGGCGTCGGACTGTTCTTCGACCTGTAAAAGCTGCACGGGAGTGGATTCGCACGGCGGAAGCCGCGTGCTGCACGGGAGTGGATTCGCACGGCAGAGACCGCGTGCTGTGCGGGAGAAGAAGCCGCGTGCTGCGCGGGAAACCTGCACGGGAGAGCGGAACGTCCCGCCGCGTCGGAAACCCAAGCGAAAGTGACGATCATGAGCTTTCTCATCGACCTGGAATGCAGCGACTGCGGTAAACGGCTGACGTCGGACGAGTTGCAGAACCTGTGTCCGGACTGCGCCAGGCCGCTTCTGGCAAGGTACGACACGGACGGTGCGGCCGAAGCGCTGACCCTGGAAACTCTGGCGGTACGAGAACCCAATATGTGGCGCTATCGCGAGATGCTTCCGGTACGCGACGAATCGGCCATCGTCACCCTGAGCGAGGGCGGCACGCCGCTGATCCACGCCCGGCGCCTGGGTGATCGCCTGGGCATGGACGGGCTATACATCAAGGATGAGTCCGTCAATCCTACCGGTTCATTCAAGGCGCGGGGCCTGTCCATGGCCGTGTCCCGCGCCCTTGAACTGGGGGCCGAGTCCCTGGCCATCCCGTCCGCCGGCAACGCGGCGGGGGCCCTCTCGGCCTACGGCGCCAAAGCCGGCATCCCCGTGTACGTGTTCATGCCCCGGGACACGCCCCGTCCCTTCATAGTCGAGTGCCGGGCCCACGGCGCGGCGGTGGAACTCGTCGATGGACTGATTACGGACTGCGGCAAACTGGTGGCCGCCCGGAAGGACGCGGAAGGGTGGTTCGACGTGTCCACCCTGAAGGAACCTTACCGGGTGGAAGGCAAGAAGACCATGGGATACGAACTTGCGGAACAGTGCGGATGGGTGCTACCGGACGCGATCCTCTACCCCGCGGGGGGCGGGACTGGACTCATCGGCATGTGGAAGGCCTTCTCAGAGATGGAGGCCCTCGGATGGATCGGACCGGAGCGGCCCCGCATGATCGCGGTGCAGGCCGCCGGGTGCCAGCCCATCGTCCGCGCCTGGGAACAGCAATGGCCCGACGCCCCGGAATGGGAGAATGCCCGCACACTCGCCAGCGGACTGCGCGTGCCCGCCGCGGTGGGCGACAAGCTGATGCTGGCCGCGATCCGTGAGAGCGGCGGCGACGCAGTGGCCGTACCCGACGGCGACATGGTGAAAGGCGTGCGGGAGATCGGGACCTGCGAGGGCATCTTCGCGGCGCCCGAAGGCGGCGCCGTGCTGGCCGGACTGCGGAAAATGATCGCGCTGGGACGCATCGACCGGGCCGACCGGGTCGTGCTCTTCAACACGGGGAGCGGGCACAAGTACGTGGACAACCTGGCGGAGTTGCATGAAGGAGCTTAGCTATACGTAACGGATGTATGAGACCTTGTTTCATTGTCGGATTCGAGATTATGAGTTGCGCTCCGACTGTTATTTAAGACTTGCCAAATTGTGTCTGGAAGCATGAGGCGCAACCTTGAATCATGACCTGTTTCCGTTGACCATGAGGACGAACGGCGTCATATTCTTCGATAGAGGACGGAGCAGAATGGCCGGATTTACCGATCCACTCTTTCGAAGGGAAGATTGCCATGAAAGTCAGGGTTACTGTTGTAATAGAACCTGATGGCGAGCAGTTTCATGCATACTGTCCTGCTTTGCCCGGTATCCATATCAATGGTTCTACGGTCGAGGAAGCCTGTGAACGGACCATACCTGCGATAGAATGGTATCTGGACTCTTTGGATGAGCAAGGCGACCCTATTCCCGTGGGGCCGGATCTGGATATCGAAGTGAATAAAGAAATCGTCGACCTCCTTTCAAAACCTTCCGATTCAACGGTCCAGAGCGTTGAGGTCCCATGGCCGTCAGCCGTTCCTCGTTAGAGCAACTCAAATCCAGAACCTCCGCCGATTTTATACGCGCTCTTAAACGGGACGATTGGGAAGAATTGACGAACAGAGGTGCAACACGGCCATTCACCAAAACCAACGCTTCAGGTAAACGGCTTCGAGTAGTAATACATTATCACCCCAAAAACACCTATGGGCCCAAACTCCTGAAGTCACTGATGGAAGATACAGGTTGGACGGACGGTGATCTGAGACGACTTAAACTGATCAGATAGTCATTCGGGCCAATTCCAACACATCCTTAAATAACCAATGCGAAGATACGTCCTTTCCGTCACCGCACTGCTCCTCCTTTCCGCGCCTTCGGCCAGCGCCCAGAAGATGCTGATCTTCATGGACCTGGAACAGCAGGACCATCTCAAGGCCTACGGCATAGCCTTTCAGGCGCTGGAGCAGGGCTATACCGTTGAATGGCTGCTGAACTACCGCGGCGGATCCTTTATCATGGACCCCACGGCGGACCGGGTGCGGGCCTGTTACCTGCGCGGCGTGAGCTTCAAGGTGATCGACGGCGCGGAACTGTTCCGGATCTACGCCCACATCGACGAGAATAATATGGACCGGGTCCTGCTCGAAAAAGCGCCCGGTATCGCCGTGTACACCCGGCCGGACCAACGGCCGTGGGACGACGCCGTGACCATGGCGCTCGAGTACGCGGAGGTGCCCTACGAGACGATCTTCGACGAGGAGGTCCTGACCGGCGCCTTGAAGGAATACGACTGGCTGCACCTGCACCACGAGGATTTCACCGGGCAGTACAGCAAGTTCTACAGCTATCACCGCATGCCCTGGTACCAGCAACAGCAGGCGACCGACGAAACACTGGCAAGGATCCTGGGGTATCCGACGGTAGCGGAGGCCAAGAAGGCCGTGGCGCAGGGCATCAGGTCCTACGTGGGAAACGGCGGGTTTATCTTCGCCATGTGCGCGGCGACGGAAACCCTGGAGATCGCGCTGGCGTCGGCACACACCGACATCGTGGCGCAGGAGTACGACCATACGCCTGTCGATCCCGATGCCCAGTCCAAGCTGGACTTCGGCCAGACGTTCGCCTTCGAGAACTTCACGCTGCAACTGAACCCGCTCGTCGGTTCCTTCTCCAACATCGACGTGAACCAGGTCAACGCCGGCAAGGTGCCGACCGGCCCCTTCACCCTCTTCGATTTCTCCGCCAAGTACGACCCGGTTCCCACCATGCTTACCCAGAACCACGTGAATTACATCGCCGGGTTCTACGGCCTGTCCACGTCCTTTCACCGCGACGTGCTCAAGCGTACCGTGGTCGTCCTCGCCGAGGAAGCCGGAACCGATCACGTCAAGTATCTCCACGGCAACTACGGACAGGGGACTTTCACCTTCTACGGAGGACACGATCCGGAGGACGAAGAGCACCTGGTGGGCGATCCGCCGACCGATCTCTCCCTCCACAAGAACTCCCCGGGCTACCGGCTCATCCTGAACAACGTCCTATTCCCCGCGGCTAAGAAGAAAAAGCGTAAAACCTGACGGCAGATCCCGTGAAAAATCAAAAACACTTGCCGGTCTGCGCCGTGTCGAGTATAATGTTTGTTACCTCACACAGGTTTCCAGCAAAGTCATTTTAAAAGAACCTTTGCTATAAAATAGGGAATCCTGCTCCGGGTATCGATGGCATGCCTCACCAGATTGGAGGACGTCAGAACTGCCCGGGGGGACAACCACTGTTCCGAACAGGTTCTCCTAAAAATACTTATGCTCGCCTGTGTGGGGTATTTTATTGCCCGGACGCGAAAGCACGGTGTGACGTTCCAGTCCATGCTCACGCCACCTTCCGGTAAGTAAGCTACGATATAAGAATCCCCCCATGCTCCAGAACCTGACGCTGGGACAGTACTATCCCGGCGAGTCTTCCATACACCGCCTGGACCCGCGCACCAAGCTTTGCGGCGCCCTGGCGCTGATGGCGGTGCTGATCTGGGTAAAGACCCTGCCGCTGTTCTTTTTCATGCTGGCCGCGATCGCGGTCCTGGTCCGGATCTCCGGCGTTCCGCTCCGCCTGCCCCTGAACAACCTGAAGGCCTTCCGGCTGATCCTGATCATCACCTTCGCCGCCCACGCCTGCTTCACGCCGGGTGAAGCGGTAATTATCGCGGGATACACCGTGCCGGGTCCCAGCTGGGAGGGGATGTTTCAGGGCGTGGTTTTCTCCCTGCGCCTGATGGTCATCATGCTGATCGCGGCGCTCCTGATGCTGACCACGGCGCCGCTGGACATATCGGATGGTATAGAGCGGCTGCTCAAACCCCTTGAACGATTCGGGCTGCCGGCCCATGAACTGGCCATGATGATGGTCATCGCCCTGCGGTTCATCCCCACGCTGGTGGAGGAAGCCGATCGCCTGCAGAAGGCCCAGGCCGCACGGGGCGCCGACTTCACCGGCAATCCCATCCGGCGCGTAAGGAAAATGACGGCTCTGCTGGTGCCGCTCATGCTTTCGGCCTTCCGTCGGGCCGAAGACCTGGCCGTCGCCATGGAGTCCCGATGCTACCGGGGCGGTACCGGACGCACCCAGTTCCGCGTCATGGCCCTTGCCCGAAACGATTACGTGGCCATCGCCGCCGTGACGACCCTGCTCTTCCTCAGCGCGGCCGCCAACAGTCTCGAGCACATCGGCGGCCTGTTCTGATCCGCTTCCATCCCAAACACGCCTCACCGTCATGCGCACCCTGGTCCTGAAGATCGAATACGACGGCACCGGCTTCCTCGGCTGGCAGCTCCAGCCCGAAGGCCGCACCGTGCAGGGCGTCCTGGAGGAGGCGATGCGCACCATTCTGCAGGCCGACCTCCGCGTGACCGCGGCCGGGCGTACAGACGCCGGCGTGCACGCCACCGGCCAGGTCGTCCACTTCAGGACGGATTCGGTCATGATGGTGGATCGGCTGAAGAAAGGGTTGAACGGCGTCCTGCCTCCGGACGTGCGCGTCCTGGAGGCTACGCAGGCGGCCGATGATTTCCACGCCCGGTTCAGCGCGGTGGGACGCCGGTACGCCTATCGGATCATCCGGCGCCCGAGCGCTTTGCGCCGGCACCATGCCTGGCACGTAGCCTACCCGCTGGACGTCGACACCATGCGCCGGGCCTGTGTTCCCCTGGTAGGCCAGCACGACTTCACGTCTTTCTGCCAGGCCACTTCGACGGCCGACGGCACGGAATGCGAGGTGCGGGAACTGGACTGGATCGAAGAGAAGGACGAAATCCGCCTGCATATCGAGGCGAACCGTTTCCTCCACCACATGGTGCGGACCATCGTGGGCACGGCCGTGGACATCGGCCGGGGCCGCTGGACGGAAAGCGTCATGTGGGATATGCTGAAGGCGAAAGACCGCCGGGTGGCGGGGCCAAATGCACCGGCCCATGGGCTCTGCCTGGAGGCGGTGCGCTATCCTCGCGAATTCGGGATCTGAGGCCGAACAAATCCGGTGATCAAGCCCCGCCGCCGCGACGATCCACGTACGCGTCGATCTCGTCGCATACCTTGTGCAATACGGCGATGTCTCGCTGTTCCAGCCTCAGGCTCCGTCGGAGGACGCGGCGGATAGACCGCAGGAAGGTCTCCTCACTCGGAAGGGACGTGAAACCGAGCCGGAGCAGCGTCTCGTGGACGCGGTGGGTAACGCGTTCCACTTCACTGTTTCCGGCAAGGCTTACCTCGGAGACCGGTGGCGCCTCTCCTCCGGTACGAAAAAGCTCGTACGCGCAGACCATGACCGACTGGGCGAGGTTCAGGGACGGATAGGTCATCGCCGCGGGGATCCGGGCGATGGCGTTGCAGCGTTGCAGTTCATCGTTCAGCAGGCCGCGGTCTTCCCGCCCGAAGAGGATTCCGGCGGGCTGGTTCCGCGCCACGGCGGTAAGTTCGGCGCAGGCCTGGTCGATGGGTTGGATGGGATTCATCCAGATGCCGCGCGTGCGGTTGGTCGTGCCGACGACAAGGGCGAGGTCTTTCACCCCATCGTCCAGCGTCGGGACTACGCGGGCGTTATCCAGGATCTCCCCGGCGCCGTGGGCCATCCAGCGGGCCTCAGCCTCCTGGCGGAATTCGACCGGGTTGATCAGGACGAGGCGGGAAAGCCCCATGGTCGTCATGGCCCGGGCGACGGCCCCTATGTTGCCGGGCACCTTCGGTTCTACGAGTACGATGTGAATGCGCGAGAAATAGTCCGGCGCGATGCTTTCCGTTCGATCAGCCATTGGTATTTCCAGGTCTGTCGGGCCTTGACTGAACAACGCAGCCGTCCTCATGAGCATGGGACGGCTGGAAAATAACGTAAATTGCTAAATGCAGGCTGGAGCGTGGCACGCGATGCAGGCCGAAACAGGGCACGCGGCACGCGATACGGAATGGACGCGGCTCACGCCCGTTCCTATTCCTTCGCTTCCAGCGCTTCCACGGCGGCCTTGAGTTCAGCGATCTCGGCCTCCAGCTTCTTTTCACGGCCTGCGATTGTGAAGAGGTACACGAACAGCCCGATCCAAATCAGCGTGTATGCGGAAAACAAGTACCAGAAGTTCTGATCCACGGTTCAAACACTCCTTTCAATGCTCAAGCCCCGGCGCATCGCCGACGGTCTCCTGAAGGCACAACTCAGCGGACTGACCGACGGGTTTCCACGCGCCCGGTCAAACCGGCGGAAAGACTTGAATCAAACGCCTACGCTGCCGGGATGCCGGTGCTCCACGCGCTCCCGCAGGTCCTCGGCCTCGTCGCGCAGGCGCTCCAGCGCCATACGCCGGCCCATGAGGTAGAAGAAGAGCAGGGTGAAGACGACCGCCGACACACCCAGCGCGATGCGCATGTCGACTTCCATGCCCGCTCCCAGGCCCTCTTCCGTCATGACCAGGGAGTCGGGGTGCAGGCCCCGCCACCACATGGTCGCGAAATGGATGAAGGGGATATCGATCGTGCCGAGGATGCCCAGTACCGCGAGGAAGGTCTTCACCTGCGGCATGTCGTCGCCGTACACGCGCAGCATCAGGTAGGCTACGTAGATGAGCCAGAGAATCATGGAGAAGGTGAGCCGGGGGTCCCAGGTCCACCACGTTCCCCACACCGGCTTGCCCCAGATCGGACCGGTGATCATCACGAAGCAGCAGAAAACGAAACCGATCTCAGCGGCGCTGTAGGCCACGATGTCCCACTTCCGCTCCCGCAGCCACAGGTAGATGACGCTCGAAACGCCCACCAGGACAAAGGCGAACTCCGCGATCCAGGCGGATGCTACGTGGAAATACATGATCCGCTGCACGTCGCCCATGACCCGCTCCCGGGGCGCCCAGATCAGCGAAAGGTACAGCGTGGCGACCAGTCCCAGGAGGCAGATGAGGCCGAAGGGGGTGATGCGCAGGCGGGCGGCTATTCCAGCCATTTTCATTCCTCCATAATGTACTCGAACAGCATGACGGACGCGACCAGGAATACGACCGTGAACACCGAAAGCAGCCTGATCCAGTTGGCCATGTCCTGCCAGTCGCCTCCTTCGAAGGTGGTCCGCGTCGTTTCCACCAGCGCGATCAGGACGGGCGAGGCTACGGGCAGCAGCAAGACCGGCAGCATGACGTCCCGCATGCGCGTGTTGACGGCCACGGCGGCGAAAAGGGTGGCGACGGACGAGAATCCAACCGTTCCCAGAAAGAATATCACCAACAGTTTAGACAGATGGGGCAGGATTGTCATGTTGAAAAACAGGACGAACAGCGGAAGCATCGCCAGCTGGACCAGGCCGATGAGCGTGACGTTGCCTAGCAACTTGCCCAGGAATATGGATCCGCGGTCGATGGGCGCGAGGAGCAGTCCATCGAGTGTTCCCCGGTCTTTTTCCGGCGAGAAGGACCGGCTGGCGCTCAACATGCCTGCGAAGGCGAAGGCTACCCAGATCATGCCGGGCACCACGCGCTGCACCACGTCCGCCCCCGCGTTGAAGGCGAAGTTGAAGATGACCACGACGATCAGCGAAAAGACGAACATGGTCACGACCCGCTCGCGGGTCCGGTATTCAACGACCATGTCCTTGCGGTAGATCTGCCATGACTGGGCGAGTAAGGATCTCATGGGTTGCGGCTTCTCACGTTTCGTATCATCACCGGGTGATCCGGGCCGGAGCGCGCCGGTATGGGTTCCGGGCCGTAGAGCGAGTTCCGGGCCGTAGAGCGCCGGGCCACGGACCGTTTACCGGCCGATCCTACACAGCGTGGTCCCGGTAAGCCTGTTCGAAATCTACCCTGGACAGGTCGCGTGTCCCGGCTTCGAAAACCAGACGACCCCGGTTCAGGATGGCGACGCGGTCGGCGGATTCCAGTCCGCGGGCCAGATCGTGGGTCACCAGGAGGATCGTCTTGTTCCGAGCGGTCAGGATCGTTTTCAGCATGACCAGCGCGTCCTGGTCCAGCCCCGAGTAGGGTTCGTCGAGTAGCAGGACGTCCGGGTCGTGCAGCAAGGCGCGGGCCAGCGCCACCCGCTGGCGCATGCCGCGCGAAAGCGTGCGCACCGGACTCCCCGCCCTGGCATCCATGCCCACCGTGCGCAGCAGCGCTTCGATCCGCTCCTCGCCGTTTTTGATTCCGTACAGTTTTCCGTAGAACCGCATGTTCTCCCGTACGGTCAATTCGTCGTAGAGATAGGTCTGGTAGGACAGCACGCCGATCCGTTCTCCCAGGGACTCGTCGCGGTCCCCGGTGATTTCGTCTCCGTCCAGCAACACCTGGCCACGGGACGGACGCACGAGCCCGGCGATGACGCCCAGGAGGGTCGATTTGCCCGCGCCGTTGGGACCGAACAGCGCCAGGAAGGATCCCGGCGCTACTTCCATGTCCACCCGGTGCAGTGCCCGGAAGCGGCCATAGGTCTTGGTCAACTGGCGGATGCTGATGCCGGGCGCGGATCGATCACCCATCTCCGCTCCCGGGTTGGCGCAGGCGGAGCGCCCTGGCTTTAAGGCTGTCACGACGTGCGCGATAGGCGTCCTCGCCAAGTCCTCCAGCCTCAAACTGGTCGTCCAACGTGGCCAGGGCCTGGATGATCGCGGCATACTTGCGCTCGTCTTCCGGCGAGAGATCGGCAGTGGCCGGGGGTTCGTCCGCCTGTTCGGGCTTGACGCGGATGCCCACGACGAGCCCGGCGGCGACGATGAGCACCACGAATCCCAGCATGCTCCACTTCATGACGTCCTGCCAGGCCAGTATGCGGGGAAAGGCGACCTCCACCGACATGCCCCGCCCCACGCCCACGCGGTTCGACAGCAGCAGGTATTCGTCTTCGGCGATCTGCTGCACGCCGTCGTTGGTCAGGTTGGTGGCCGTCACGGTCTCACTGCTGGGTGAAACCAGTACCTGGACGCGGGCTACGCCATAGTCCATCTGCCGCGTGAACCGGTGATCGATGGATGCCCTGTCCAAGTCGTAGGCGTACACGATCCGGGCGACCCCGGGGGAAATGGGCGCCGAGAAAACCAGGCCGCGGTCGGTGTGCTGAAGCCCGTCCACCATCGGCTGAAGTCCAAAGGCTTCGGCGGGGAGGGTGTAGACAAGTCCCATCCCCAAGCTGGGCGGCGGCGCGAAGGTCAGGTTTCCCCGGTTCTCCACGACGATAATTTCCGTGATGGTCAGTACATCGGGATTGGCTTCGACGACCAGGTGGACCGCGCTGTGGACCAGGGCGCTCTCATCCGTCGTGATGTCGTACACCTGGAGCGGGACTTCCTGCCGTCCGGCGCCCGGTTCAAGGGGAATATGGCCTGTCAGGTAGGGCATCTCCAGGTACCGGGTGGCGACCACATAGTGAGAGCCGTCAGCCGCCAGTCCGGTGAATTCGTACCGGCCATCGCGATCGGTGACCACCCTTGCCAGGGTTGCGTCCGGACCCTCTTCGCTGCTGTGATTCAGCAGGACCACCTCGTGTCCGGCCATCGGCAGGCCGGTGGTACCGTTTACGACGGTGAGGCCGATGCTGCCCGTTTCCTGGGCCTGCGCGGGTCGGGCTGGCCAGAACCCGCAGACCGTCAGGGAGACAAGGGCCACCAGGGCCGCATAATAAACAAAAAGCCCCGAAGGGCTGGCGTGAAGTTGATGTTTCATGGGATCAGTTCGAGATCAGTATAGTGCCGCACTGCGCACAGAATTTAGCTGTGGCGGGGTTTTCCGTTCCGCAGCCTTCGCACGTTATGCGCGTCAGCGAAGCGCCACACTCGATGCAGAATTTCGCGGATTCCTCGTTGACTGTACCGCAGCCACCGCATGACTGGCCACTCACGGGCTGCACGGGCTGAGCGGGCTGCACGGGCTGCACGGGCTGAGCGGGCCGCTTCTCGGAGTTCTTAGTTGCTTCAACGGGCGCTTCAACGACGGCCGCCCCGGGTTCCCTGCGGCGGCGGATCTCCAGCACCGCCTCTTCGATCTGTTCCTCTACAGGCAGATCGCTGCCGGCGGTCCGGTCCAGTTCGTCCAGCACGTCGGAGGCTTCATTCATGTACTCCTGCCGGAGCGCTTCATGATCCTCGGCGGCCAGCTTGCCCATGCTGTAATCGATGTTCAACTCGCGGATGGACGAATAGATGAAGTCCTTCTTCTTCTGCAGGTCGTCCCGTCGGGCCAAGGCGGCCCACGCGGACCGGGCGGACCAGGGGCGGCGGTCCGATCTTTCCAGCATTGGACTTATCATGTAGGCGAGTACGCCCAGTGCGAGCAGTCCGCACGCAAGCAGTGTCATAGTCCGGACCGGCTCCCCTCGTACGCGCGCCGGCCAGACCGGTGCGACGGCTGGTCAGGACCGGGGAAGCGGTTCCGGCGACTTAGGCTCGGTCTGCTCATACTGACCGTATCCCCCCTCGGCCTCGTACTTGGACGGACACTTGGCGTACAGTGTATGGGCGTTGAAGGTCCCATCCCGGGCGTATTCGCCCTCCACGACCACTTCGGAATCGTCCCTGAACGTGTCGGGGACTACGCCGGTGTATACGACGGGGGCCTCGACACCGCCCTCGCGGGCAATGAAACGGATGCGCATGGAGCCCACGTCTCCGCGCTGGATCGATCCGTTCACGACCTTGCCGTGCAGACGCATATTCTCATCGTAATCCACCTCGCCGGTTTCTACGGCGGCCTTCAGTTCACTCACCGTCAGGTAGTACATGGTCGCATCGGTCGCTCCGGTATAGATCAGGTAGCCGATGGCGGCGATCACCAGTCCGAAGCCCACCAGGAATTTACGTTGCTTCTTCCGCTTGCGGTTTTCCATAGCTTTTCTCCATGAATGCCCTGTCCTGCGCGACCTCCGCAATATAGGCGATACGCCCGGTTCCGGCAAGCACTATTTGACCCGAAGAAGGCGCATGCAACTGCCCGTGAGCAGGGGTATTCGGGGCGAAAACACCCGCTTCTCGCACAGGCGCGCGCGCAGGCGAATGTGCTTGACACCCACCCTGGCCACGCCTACCTTACGCCGGAGTTAACCCCGAAATGAATCTCGACCAGGGATCGTGACGCCTGCCCCGTAAAATCCTGATATCGCGCCCCGTTTCGTCTTACTCTTCAGGAGCATCATGACCGCTTTCACGTCTGCCCACGATGTCATCCAGCGCTTCGAAGCCCAGGACTATATCTGCGGTCCCGACCTGGCTACGCCCGTCTTCCTCATGGAACGGCTCGAAAAGCCGTTGCTGGTCGAGGGGCCGCCGGGCGTGGGGAAGACGGAGATCGCCAAGATGCTGGCCGACGCGCTGGGACGCCGCCTGATCCGCCTGCAGTGCTACGAGGGACTGGACGAATCCAAAGCGCTCTATGAATGGGAATACACCAAGCAGCTGCTGTATACGCAGATGCTCAAGGACCGCATCGGCGAACTGTTGAAACAGACGGAAACGCTCGGCAACGCGGTGGAAGCGCTCAACCGGGAGGACAGCGCATTCTTCTCCAGGCAATTCCTGCTCCCGCGGCCCCTGCTGGAGGCGATTCTCGCGCCGGAACCCGTCGTCCTCCTGGTCGACGAGATAGACCGGTCGGACGATGAGTTCGAAAGCTTCCTCCTCGAGGTGCTGAGCGACTTCCAGGTCAGCATCCCGGAACTCGGCACGCTGACCGCGGCGCAGCGCCCCCTCGTGGTGCTGACGAGTAACGCCAACCGGAACCTGTCCGAGGCGCTGAGACGGCGGTGCCTGTATCTCTACATCAATTACCCCACTCTCGAGCAGGAGGTCCGGATCGTCCTATGCAAGACGCCGGGCATCGACGAGGACCTGGCGAACCAGGTCGTCCGGTTCGTCCAGAAAATCAGAACGCTCAACATGCGCAAGCCCCCGAGCATCGCCGAAACGATCGACTGGGCGCTGGCGCTGGTGGTCCTGAACGCGCGGCACCTTTCGCGAGACACCCTTTCCAGCTCGCTGAACGTCCTGATGAAGGACCGCGAGGATATCGAACGGATCATGCGGGACGGCTACCATGATCAAGCGGCTGGTTGAGTTCGCCAGGACACTGAGACAATCCGGAGTGCGCGTTTCCATGGCCGAGACCCTGGACGCCGCCGAGGTGTTGCGGCACGCGCCGGTCACCGAACGGCCGGCCTTCAAGGCGTCCCTGCGGACCACCCTGGTAAAGTCCCACGAGGACATCCCCGCCTTCGACGAGGCCTTCGAACGGTTTTTCCTCGTCCAGGTGGGTGGGGAGACCGAGGGTCCGCCCGACGGCCATCCCGACCTCGA
This sequence comes from uncultured Gemmatimonadota bacterium, assembly GCA_951812955.1. Taxonomy (GTDB): domain Bacteria; phylum JAAXHH01; class JAAXHH01; order JAAXHH01; family JAAXHH01; genus JAAXHH01. The sequence goes on from OX638340.1 coordinate 2,474,425, forward strand.
CGACATCCACGATGACGGGGAACAGGACATCCGGCGTTTCCAGGACGAGCAGGGAGAGGCCATGGCCGGGGAAGGGGAAGGGGAGCCCGCGGACGGCGACGAACCAGATGAATTGGAAGGTGAACTGGAGCGGATGCTCGCCCGCGTGCAGGTGGGTGAACAGGCGTCCGATGCGGTCACCGAGTCCGGCGCACAGCCGAACCAGCAGGCGGAAGACGTCGATCTCTACCAGGAACTGCCGCCGGGCGACGTCGATAACCTGTACGAGGCGGTGGAGGAACTCGCCCGGAATCTCGTGACGCGCAAATCGCTGCGATTCAGGAAATCGCGCCACGGCCGGGTCGATATCAAGAAGACGATCCAGCGGAGTTTTCGCACGGGCAACCTGCCCTTTCACATCATCTACAAGCACCGCAAGATCAAGAAGAACGAACTGGTCGTGCTGTGCGACGTATCGGGATCGGTCTGGGAGGTCGCCCGGTTCTTCATCAAGCTGGTCCACGAGATGCAAAACCAGTTCAGCCGGGCCCGCAGTTTTCTATTCGTGGACCGGATCAACGAGGTGACGGACGAGTTCGACAGCAGGCCCTTCGAAGATACAGTCGAGAACCTGAAGGACGACCATGCCCTTAATTTCTTCGGACTGAGCGATTTCGGCAGGGCCTTCTACCAGTTCCACGACGAACACCTCCTTTCCCTCTCTGGGAACACGGTGCTCGTCATCCTTGGCGACGCGCGGACGAACTGGTTCGATCCCCAGGACTGGGTACTTGGAGAATTGAACACAAGGGTGCACCAGACGATCTGGCTGAACCCGGAACCTGTGCAGTACTGGGACACCGACGACTCCGTCATGTCCAAATACAGCCCGCACTGCGATCACGTGCTGGAATGCCGGAATCTGGTCCAACTTAAGGAGATCGGCGAACTGATCCTCAGGGCCTGACACCGATCGGACGGGTATGATGACACGTTTTAAAAACATGAATTGCGTCGTCCTTGCGGCGCTTTGCTGCCTGCTCGGCGTGGCGCTGTGGACGAATCGCGGCGCCGGTGATTCGGGCCACGACCTCTTCCTGCGCAACGACTTCACCTTTGGCCGGGTAGTATACCAGAATTTCGGGGGCTTCTACCGGGGTTTCGGTTTCGGGCGGTGGTCGGTGGATTTCCCGTCTGCGGATTCCAACGTGATCCGCGCCCTGCGGGCCACCACTTCTCTCAAGATCAACGAACCGCAATCCGTGGAACTTACCGATCCCGAACTGTTCGATATTCCCTTTCTGTATATCCTGGAAGTCGGATCCCTGCAGTTCAGTCCGGAGGAAGTGGACGCCCTGCGGGAGTACCTATTGCGCGGGGGGTTCCTTCTGGTGGACGACTTCCACGGTTCGCGGCAGTGGGCGGTCTGGGAATCGCAGATCAAGCGGGTGTTTCCCGGGCGGGACATCGAGGAGATACCGGCCGACCACCCGATCCTGCACTGTTACTATGATTTCGACACCTACCCCCTGGTGCCCGGGATCGCGGCGCTGTGGAACATGAACCACTACGAAAGGGACGGCGCCCTGTACGGCCACAGGCTGCGGGGGATATTCGACGACGGCGGAAGGCTCATGGTGCTGATGAACTGGAACGCAGACCTGGGCGACGGCTGGGAACACGCGGCCGATCCCGGGTATCCGCGGGAGTTTTCCGTAACCGCCTACCGCCTGGCCGTCAATTACGCCATCTACGCGATGACGCATTGATCCAGCCGGCAGGGATCTCCCCGGACCCGTCGAGTACCCGCGGTCTCATTCTTTATTCGTTGAATCAATCGGCGGAGGACAGCTGCCTGAGCGCGGAGGTCATCACTTCGACGGACCGGAGATACTCGTCCAGTACGATGTGCTCGTCCGGCGTATGGTCCAGTCTTGAGTCTCCCGGACCGTAGGCCGCGATCGGGCACCCCCATGCCGGGCCGAGGATGCACATGTCCGACGTGCCCGTCTTCTTCTTGAAGGTGGGCCGGCCCCCAGCCTGCCGGATGGCCCGCAACAGCGAACGGATCATCGGGGTGTTCTTCGGCGCGACGATTCCTACCAGCCGCCGGTCGCATTCGATCTCCGCGGGACCCGCCTGTTCCTTCACGAAGCCGATCAGGCCGTCTATGTCGTATTCCGGCGGCACGCGCATCGAGAAATAGGCGTCCACGCCTTCGGCCAATCCATGGTCGTAGGTATTGAATCGCCGCATTTCGAGCCGGGGAGACTCGAATTCGCTTTCGGTGGCGTGGGATGCTGCGCGGGACCGCAGAGCGTTGTAAAGATCTACGGCCCGGTCCCCCGCCCGCCGATGGTCGCCGGCGTGATGGGCGTTGGGCTGTTCGAGCCGGTAGTCGAAACCTACGAAACCCTTGTACCCGATGGTGATGCTGTCCCAGCCGCTCGGCTCGCCGATGAATACGTAGCCCGGCCGCATGCGGTCCACCAGGTGGAAGGCGCCCTTCGACGTGGGGCACTCCTCTTCCACGGCGCCGACCAGGGTGATCCGGCCGTTTTCGAGTTCCGTCAAACGGGAAAGGGCGGCGGCGAAGGCGGCCAGTGGGCCCTTGGCGTCCACGGCGCCCCGGCCGTATAGGCGGCCGCTTTCTTCGCGTATCGGAACGACGCCCGGTACGGTGTCGATATGCCCGACCAGTGCGATATGCGGTTCGCCGCGGCCGACTTCGCCCACGGCGTTTCCCGCCTCGTCCACGTGGGCACGGATCCCCCTCCGTTCCATCCACTCGATCAGGTAGGAGACCGCCTCGCTCTCCTGCGTTGAGGGACTGAACCGCTCGATAAGGCCCCGCAGCAGCGCGACGTCGTCGCGGGCGTCGCTCATTTCCCCTCCCGGGCCGCGGTTCGGCCGCGGCCGGCGCGACGCCGATCCCGGCTGTTTCCTTCCCCGCGTCCCGGGCCGGACCGGCCGGACGACGGGTTTTCTCCAAGGGCGTCCAGTGCTTCGTGCGTTGCCGCCACAACCTGGTCGATTTCCTCCGTGGAGATCGACAGCGGCGGCAGGAACCGCAGCACGGTATTGCCCGCGGGCAGGGCTAGTACACCCCGTTCCATGAGCCCGCGCAGTACGGGCGTGACCCGGCTCTTCAGCTCGACGCCGATGATCAGGCCCATGCCCCGTATCTCCCGTACGGCGGGGTGGGCCAACGCCGCGAGGCCTTCCCGGAAATACCCGCCGGCCTCCCTGGCGTTCTCGACAAGGCCTTCCTCGTCCAGCACACGCAGAGTCGCCAGCCCCGCCGCGCAGATCACCGGGCTGCCGCCGAAGGTGTTTCCGTGGGACATGGACGGGACGCCCTGGACCGCGTCCCCGCAGAGCGCCGCGCCGACGGGGAGCCCTCCGGCCATGGCCTTGGCCAGGCAGAGGATGTCCGGCCGTATACCGTGGTGCTCGCAGGCAAACATGGCGCCCGTTCTGCCGAACCCGGTCTGCACCTCGTCCACGATGAACAAAGCGCCCCGTTCCCTGCAAAGGGCCTCTACCCGCTTCAGGTACCCACCGTCGGCCACACGCACGCCGCCCTCTCCCTGCACGACCTCGAGGATGACCGCGGCGGTCTCCTCGCCGATGGCTTCTTCCATGGCGGCGGGATCATTGTATCTGACGTGGGAGAATCCGGGCACGAGGGGTTCAAAGGGGGCGCGATACTTGGGGTTCCACGTCGCGCTCAATGCGCCGAAGGTGCGTCCGTGGAATCCGCGCTGGGCCGCGATCACGCCGGTTTTTCCCGTGACGGCCCGGGCGAATTTCAACGCCGCTTCCACCGCCTCCGTACCGGAGTTGCACAGGAACAGCCGGTCGAGCCCCGCCGGGGCCGCCTCGACCAGGGCCGCGCCCAGTTCCGCACGCACATCGTTGTAGAAGGAGTCCGGGCATATCGTGAGGCGGTTCACCTGCCGCGTGACCGCTTCGGCCACGGCCGGGTGGCTGTGGCCAATGTTGGCCGTGCCGATCCCGCCGATGCAGTCGATGTATTCCTTACCGGCGGCGTCCCATACACGCGTGCCGCGGCCGCGGACGATCACCGCGTCGCGTTTCGGCAGGATGCCCATGGAAACGCCATTTTCCATTGTCTGGTAGTCTGTCATGTTCCCCGTACTCCTGTTTTCGTTACCCGATTACCGTGCCCTGTCCACGCAGCGCAGCCGTGACGGGTCCGGGTATCCTCCCGTCGCCCAGGATCACCTTTCCCACCCCGACTTCCAGCGCCTCTTTCGCGCCGAGCAGCTTCTTCTTCATGCGGTCCCGGGCGTGGGTCGCGATCGCCTCGTCTATGTCCTCACGGGCGAGGCGGGGGATCAGCGTGTCTTCGTCCTCGGCGTCCTCGAGGAATCCAGGCGTGTTGGAAAGGATGACCAGCCTGTCCGCCCCGAGGGCGTCGGCGATCACGGCGGCCGCCCGGTCGCCGTCCACGTTGATGATCTCCCCCTCGTAGCTGATGGCCGGCGGCGTGATGACCGGCAGGTAACCCTGGTCCAGCAATGAGGTCAGCAGCGGTACGTTCGCCTTCTCGACCCGGCCTGTGTAATCGTTTCTCAGGACCTTCTTCCGGCCGTCCTCCACGATCCGGAGGGTGGGTTTCCGCCTGCCCTCGAGGAGGCGACCGTCGACCCCGCTCAGTCCTACGGCGTTGGCGCCGAGCTGCTGCAGTTTCTCCACGATGCGCTTGTTTCGCTTGCCGCAATACACCATGTTGAAGATATCCAGCGTCTCCGGATCGGTATATCGGCTCGTGTACCCGGAGGGCGACGTGACCATGCGGGGCGGCTTGCCCAGTTGTGTCGATACGGTGTTCAATTCGTCGGAACCGCCGTGCACCAGCACCAGCGGTTCGGTCTGCCGCGCGATGTCCTCCAGTACGTAGTCCAGGTTGATGCCCCTGCTGCCTCCGGTCTTCACCACGATCATGCCGTGCCGCCTCCCTTAACCGCGTCCAGCACCTCCCACCTGGGAAGGGCCGTCTGCGTACTGTCCGCCATGCGCCGTACCATGACGACGCCGTTTTTCACCTCTTCTTCGCCGATGATCAGGGTGTATGCGGCACCGATCCGGTCGGCCTGCTTCATCTGGGCCTTCAGGCTGCGGTCCTCCCACAGGGCCGCCGCGCCCACGCCGGCCGAGCGAAGTTCCTGTGCCAGGACCACGGCGGCGTCCTTGGCCTCGGCGCCGAGATAGGCAACGAACACGGCAGGTTTCGGCACTTCCGGGGGTTCGATCCCCTCCTGCTTCATCGTGAGGATGATGCGCTCTATGCCCGACGCGAAGCCGATAGCCGGCGTTTCGGGTCCGCCCACCATTCCGATCAGTCCGTCGTACCGCCCGCCCCCGCACACCGCGTTCTGCGCGCCGATGCCCTCTGCCCAGACCTCGAACACCGTCTTCGTATAGTAGTCGAGTCCCCGCACCATGCGGTGGTTGACCTCGTAAGGGCGGCCCAGGGCGTCCAGGTACGACCTCAGCTGGACGAAGTGGTCATTGCATGCACCGCACAGGGATTTCGCGATCCGCGGCGCCCCCTCCGCTATCTTCCCGCAGGATTCCCGCTTGCAATCCAGAAGCCGCAGCGGGTTCTCGCCATAGCGGCGCCGGCAATCATCGCAGATCCCGTCCAGGTGCTGTTCGTACCAAGCCTTCAGCGTAGCGATGTATCCAGGCCGGCAAGCGGGACACCCCGTACTGTTCACCTGGAAGGACAGCCCCTTGATGCCGACGGCTTCGTAGATCTGCCAGGCGACCTGCATCACCTCGAGGTCGATGGCCGGGTCCTGGCTGCCCAGTACCTCCACGTCGACCTGGTAGAACTGGCGGTATCTTCCCGCCTGCGGACGTTCGTACCGGAAAGCCGGACCGATCGTATAGAGTCTCAGGGGCTGGGGCCTGCCATGGAGCTTGCGCTCGGCGTAGGCTCGGCAGATCCCCGCCGTGAATTCGGGCCGCAGCGTCATGCGCTCGTCACTCCGGTCGCGGAAGGTGTACATCTCCTTCTCCACGATGTCCGTGGTCTCGCCGACGCCCCGCTCGAAGAGGCCGGTCTGCTCGAAGACGGGCACGTCGATCCGCTCGTAGCCGTACAGTTCGCAGACCTGCCGGGTCATCTCGGTCACGAACCGCCAGTAGGCCTGGTCCTCCGGCAGGATGTCGTAGGTGCCTCTCGGTGCCTGGAATTTCATTTTGGTCTTCCTATACCGGTCTATACCGGTTCCTATACCGGATGCAGGCCCGGAAACTCGAGGCCCGTCCGTTCGTCCCACCCGTACATGATGTTGAGCGCCTGAACGGCCTGGCCGGCCGCGCCCTTGACCAGGTTGTCCAGCGCCCCCATGACCACGACGCGGTCGCTGTGCTCGTCCCGTTCGAACCCGACGTCGCAGAAGTTGGTGCCCGACAGGAACTTCGGATCGGGATAGCGGAACACGCCCTGCCGCTCCTTGATGATGCGGATGAAGGGCTCCCGTCCATAGGCCTCCCGGTAGATACTCCAGATTTCCCGTTCTGACAGGCCGTCGTTCACGAAGGCGTGGGTCGTCATCAGGATGCCGCGCACCAGTTCGATGGCCGTCGCGGAGAAATGGACCTGCGGCGCCTGTCCCCCGAAAGTCAGTTCCTGCACGATCTCTGCCGTATGGCGATGACCCGTAGGCTTGAAAGAGCGCACCGCGCCGCTTCGGTCGGGGTGGTGGGTGGACCGGTCGGCCCGGTTACCGGCAGCGGAGGACCCGATCTTGCCCTCCATGTAGAGACGCGAGGGGTCCACCGCGCCAGCCCGCACCAGGGGCGCCAGCGACAGGATCGCCGTGGCGGCCAGGCAACCGGTGCACGCGACGTGCTCGGCGTCCCGTATCTCGTCACGGTACAGTTCGGCCAGGCCGTACACGAAGCGGTCCAGCATCTCCGGGTGCGCGTGCTCGTGCCCGTACCACGTGGGATAGTCCGCCGCGTTCCGCAGGCGGAAGTCCGCGCTCAGGTCGATGATGCGGCCGCCCAGGCCCGAAAAGGCGTCCCATCGTTTCATGGCCTCCCCGTGGGGCAGGCACAGGCACAATACGTCGCAGGGCTCCAGGTCGGCCATGGCGCTGAATTTCAGGTCCGTGACTCTGCGGAGGTTGGGATGGGCGCGTCCGACGGGCTTGCCGGCCTGCGATTCCGACGTCACCTGATGGATTTCTATTTCGGGGTGGAAGAGCAGCAGCCGAAGCAGTTCGCCGCCGCCGTACCCGGACGCTCCTGCGATCGACACCTTGATCATGATCGGGCCACCTTTACCAGGTAGTCTATGATGCGCCCGGGAATGTCCACACCCGTTGGCCGGACGCTGTTACGGAATTCCATGGTGTAGTTCACCTCGTTGACCAGGATCCCCTCGGGAGATTCAAGCAGGTCGACCGCCACCACGCCGCCGCCCACCGCTTCCGCCGCGCGGGAGGACAGCGTCCCCACGTCCCCGTCGATGGGACAGTCCGCGGTCGTTCCCCCCAGGGCTGTGTTGGTCTTCCAGTGATCCGAATAGCGGTAGACGGCGCAGATGGTTTCGCCGTCGACCACGAAGGACCGGATATCCCGCCCGGGCTTCTCCACGTACTCCTGGATATAGAACACGGAGTGGTGATAGGACCCCAGGACCTCCTTGTGCTCCAGCACCGCTTCCGCCGCGTGGCGGTCGTTGATGCGGGCGATCAGCCGTCCCCACGATCCGATGGGCGGCTTGAGTACGACGGGGTAACCCATGGTTTCCATCACCTCCAGCGCCGCTTCCGCCGTGAAGGCCACGCGCGCCTTCGGCGTCGGTACGCCGTGATCCACCAGCGCCATGGTCGTCAGGAACTTGTTCCCGCACACGCGGGCCACGTCGTAGGTGTTAACCGTCCTGATACCGCTGGCGTTCAGCATCTTGAGCGAGTAGAGCGCCCTGGAGTGGTTGACGCACCGCTCCAGGATGACGTCGTGGTCGTACCGGTGGTTCTCCAGGTCGAAGATGATGCGCCGGTCGTCCATCCGGTCGAAGGCGACGCCCCGTTTCGCAGCCGCCTCGAAGAGCATCTTCTGTTCCGTGGATACAATGGAAAGTAGCATGCCGATCTTCACGATGCCCTGCCTCCCTTCGTCACCGTATCCGCTACGTAGTCCATGATTTTGCCCGGTATATTGACCCCGGTGGCGTCCGACGCGTCGGAAAGGCCGGACGGCGGGCCCATCTCCTGCACGTACCAGGCGTCCTTCGTGCGGACCATGTCCACCACCGCGACGCCGCCGCCAATGGCCTCGACGGCAGAGACCGCCAGGCCGTTCAACTCCTCCGTTACGGGTTCGTTCTCCATCAGGCCGCCGGCGGCGATGGTCCCGATCCAGTGATGGGTCAGCACCGACACGGCGGCCACCGTCTCGCCACCCACCACGTACGCCCGTATGTCGTGACCAGGCGCATCGATATGTTTCTGCATGAAGAAGATGGAATGGTGATAAGCGCCGAGTATGCGTTTGTGCTCCAGGACCGTCGCCGCCGTATACTTGTCTCCTATGCGGGAAACGAGCTGGTCCTCGGGGCCCTCCGCGGGTCTCAATACGACCGGGTATCCCATGTCTTCCATTGCCTTGAGCGCCGAGTCCGGCGTATAGGCCAGGCGCATGTCCGGAACCGGGACGCCCCTCTCCCGCAACGCCAGGGTCGTCAGCAGCCGGTTTCCGTAGGTCTCCACCACGGACTGCCGATTCACCGTGGGTATGCCCCAGTGGTCGAACACGGAGAGCGCGTATACGGCCCGGTGGTGATCGACGCACCGTTCCAGGACCACGTCCAGGTCCATGTGCCGGCGGTCGAGTTCGAAGACCTGCCGGGAATTGTCGATCGTCGTCACGTCGAAACCGCGCAGACCCGCTTCGGCGATCAGCCGCTTTTCGTCCTTTCGGATCCGAGACAGCACAATGCCCATTTCCATGGTTCCCGCACCTTCTTCCTGGTCATGCCATACAAAAAAAGGAGCCGGCCTCTTCGCTCAATCGGAAGAGGAACCTGGCTCCTGTCAGTTCCCTTGGTCCGGTTATGCCCCGTAGGGGATCAACACGGACCGCGATGAGCGAACGAACGCAAATCACAATCATGGTATCCATGTTTATGTTTCATTCGTTTATTCATCGCCGTTTCCTGTTCTCGTTTGAACCCGCAATGCGGGTGAGGGGCCTATTCTCCCCAGTCTTCTTCTTCTTCCGGCGCCAACTCCAATTCCAGCGGACTGACGCTGATTACCTCGAGCTCCGCGCCGCATTCTTCACACTCCAGGATTTCGCCTTCAACGACATCATCGTCCACGTTGACAGCGGCGCCACACTCCGGGCAGGTTCCCATGATATCCCCCGAATTACCTGGACATAGCCCAGTACTGAAACCCATTCCAGGGTCCTTTTACCCCATCGGGAAGGGCCCCGGTCCATGCTGGAACGGTCGAAATATATGGCGCGGTTAAACCGTGTCAAGCGCTTTTATGAAGGATTTTCGTCCGTCTCCCCGGTGGATTCGTCCGCTGCGGCCGACGCCGATTCGTCATCTTCCTCGCCGGGCGTAATCCTGGACACGTCGATCACCCGGTCCCCCTCGTCGAGGTTGATGAGCCGGACACCCTGGGTATTCCGGCCGATGGGTCGCAGGTCGCGGACAGGCAGGCGTATGATGAGGCCTTTCGTGGTGATAATCATCAGTTCGTCTTCGTCGGAGACGGCGTGAATCGACACGACGGGACCGTTGCGTTCGCTGGTGCGTATGTTGCTCACGCCCTTGCTGTGCCGGCGGGTCAGCCGGTAGCTCGCGATGTCCGTCCGCTTACCGTAGCCGTTTTCCGTCACGGAAAGCAGCGTGGTGTCCCGTCCGGACGCCAGCATGCCCACGACCCGGTCGTCTTCGCCGAGGCGAATGCCACGCACTCCCTGTGCGCCGCGGCCCATCGTCCGGACATCGCTCTCGTGAAAACGGACGGCCTGGCCATTCCGGCTGGCGATGACGATGTCGTTGCCTCCATCGGTAAGCAGGGCCTCGATGAGGGCGTCGCCCTCGAGGATGTTCAGTGCAACGATGCCGTTCCGGCGGGGATTCCCATAAGCGGAAAGAACGGTCTTCTTCACGAGACCACCCCGCGTAACCATCATGATGTAGTGGTCGTCGTCGAACGTCCTGATCGGCAGGAAGGCCGCAATACTCTCGCCCTGGCCGAGCTGCAGCAGGTTGACCACGGCCTTGCCACGGGCCGTGCGTCCGGCTTCGGGGATCTCCCACACCTTGAGCCAGTAACACTTACCTCGGTTCGTGAAGAACAGGATATAGGAATGGGTCGAGGCGGAGAAGAGGTGCTCCACGAAGTCCTCTTCACGGGTCTTCATGCCGGTGATCCCCTTGCCGCCGCGGTTCTGGCTGCGATAGGTGTCCATGGGCAGGCGCTTGACGTAGCCGGCGTGGGAGATGGTGATGACCATTTCCTCGTCGGCGATCAGGTCCTCGATGCTGAGATCGCCTTCGATGTCGATCAACTCGGTCCGTCTTTCATCGCCGTAGCGTTCCTTCAGGTCGAGCATCTCTTCCTTGATGATCTGCATCCGGCGATCCAGGCGTGAGAGGATATCCCGGAAATCGGCGATCCGGGCGACCAGTTCGTTGTATTCTTCCTCGAGCTTGTCCCTTTCCAGTCCGGTCAGGCGCTGCAGGCGCATGTCCAGGATGGCCTCGACCTGGGCACGGGACAGTCCGAACTCGTCCACCAGGATCTCCATGGCCTCCTCGCCGGTACGCGACCCGCGGAGGATTTCGATCACGCGGTCCACGTTGTCCAGCGCGATGCGCAGACCTTCCACGATGTGGGCCCGTTGCTCGGCCTTCTCGAGGTCGAAGGTGGTCCGGCGCACCAGCACCTCGTGACGGTGGTCGATGAAGTGCTGAATGCATTCCTTGATGTTCAGGACGCGGGGACGTCCGTCCACGAGCGCCAGCATGGTGACGCCGATGGTGGTCTCGAGCGACGTCATCTTGAAGAGGTGGTTCAGTACGATTGTGCCCGGGATATCCCGCCGCACGTCGATGGCGATGCGCAGACCCGACCGGTCGGACTCGTCCCGTATATCGGTAATGCCCAGTATCTGCTTTTCACGGACGAGGTCGGCGATCTTCTCGATCAGGCTGGCCTTGTTGACCTTGTACGGGATTTCCGTGATGACGATGGTTTCCTTCTCGCTTTGCTCATGAAGCTCGATCTCCGTGCGGGCGCGCACCTTGATCTTGCCGCGGCCGGTGTGGAAATACTCTTTAATCGCGTTGCGGCCGTATATGATCGCGCCGGTGGCAAGATCGGGACCCTGGATGTGTCCGGCGATCTCATCGATCGTGATTTCCGGGTTCTCGATCACCGCCACCATCCCATCCACCACCTCGCTGAGGTTATGGGAAGGCAGGTTGGATGCCATGCCCACGCCAATACCGAGCGACCCGTTGCAAAGCAGGTTGGGGAACTTGCCCGGAAGCACCGTCGGCTCGTCTTTCGACTCGTCGTAGTTGGGCATGAAATCGACGGTGTTCTTGTCGATATCCTCCATCATCTCGATGGCCAGGCGGGACATCCTCGATTCGGTGTACCGCATGGCGCCCGGGGGATCGCCGTCTATGGAACCGAAATTCCCCTGTCCGAAGACCATGGGGTAACGCATGCTGAACGGCTGGGCCATCCGCGCGAGGGTGTCGTATACGGCCAGGTCTCCGTGGGGATGGTAATCACCGATCGTCTGGCCGACGATCTTGGCGCATTTCCGCGTGGGCCGTCCCGGTGTGAGGTTCAGGTCGCGCATCGCCACGAGTATGCGTCGCTGGGACGGTTTGAACCCGTCGCGGACGTCCGGAATCGCCCGTGACAGATTCACACTCATGGAGAAGTCGAGATAGGAACTCTTCATCTCGTCTTCGATGAAGATGGGCTGAATATTGTCGTGTTGTTCTACCGCCATGCTTTCCCCTTGAACTTGTTATCCCGCGTTCCGGGCGTGCCAGGCAAGCGCCGGTATCAGTGCAGGTCCAGGTTGGTGACCAGGAGGGCGTTACGCTGGATGAAATCATTTCGCGCAGCCACGTTGTCGCCCATCAGGATCGTGAAGATCCGGTCCGCCTCCACCACGTCGTCCAGGGTGACCCGGAGCAGCGTGCGGGTTTCGGGGTTCATCGTGGTCTGCCACAGTTCTTCGGCGTCCATCTCGGCCAGCCCCTTGTACCGGGAGATGGTAGCGCCTTCCCGTCCCACGTCCAGTACGGCGTCGATCAGGTCGCCGACCCCCTTGACGCGCTTCTCGGACTTCTCCGTGCTGACGACCATCTCGTTGTCGAGGACGTCCTCCAGCCGGCCGCAAAGCTTCCGAAGCCTGCCGTAGAGGGAGGGATCCAGGGCTTCCTCGACGGTATCCAGGGAGGCCGGATCGCCGCCGGGTTCTTCCTCGCCTTTCCTTGCTTCGGCCAGGTCCCGCACTTCCCTTCGGTATTCGTCGTACAGGTCCCGGTCTCGGAGCATATCCATGATGTGGCCGCGCTTCATCCCCGTCTTGACCAATCTTCCGATCTGCTCTTCGAAATCTATCATCTCTCGGAGATGGGCCAGCAGCTTGTCTTCGGTGAGCGAGTGGCCATTGCCGTCAGAGTCCGCCCGGTGCACCCGGGTGCGGTTCACGCTCTGGTTCAGAAGGTATTCCCAGAGCTCCCGGTCGTTCTTGAGGTAGTCCTCGCGGCGCCCCTTGCGAATACGGTAGAGCGGCGGCTGGGCAATCAGGACGTGGCCGTGTTCCACCAGCGGACGCATGTAGCGGAACAGGAAGGTCAGCAACAGCGTGCGGATGTGCAGACCGTCATGATCGGCATCCGCCATGATGATGACGCGTCCGTAACGCAGCCGGGACAGGTCGAAATCGTCGTCTATGCCGACCCCGAGCGCGGTGATGATGGGCTGGAGCTTGTCGTTGCTCAGCACCGTGTCTATACGGGCCTTCTCCACGTTGAGCGGCTTTCCCCAGAGAGGGAGGATCGCCTGGAAGGTCTTGTCGCGTCCAGATTTGGCCGTGCCGCCGGCCGAATCGCCCTCGACGAGGTAGATCTCGCAGGCCATGGGATCCTTCAGGGTGCAGTCGGCCAGCTTGCCGGGAAGGGTGGTGTTTTCCAGCGCGCTCTTCCGGCGGGTCAATTCCCGCGCCTTCCGGGCAGCGTCTCGCGAAATCGCCGCCTGGATGCATTTTTCGATGATTTTCTTTGCCGTGGCCGGATGTTCTTCCATGTACACGGAAAGGCCTTCGCCGACCACCGACTCCACCACGCCGCGTATATCGCTGTTGCCGAGCTTCTCCTTGGTCTGGCCCTCGAACTGGGGATCGGGAATGATCACGCTCACGATGGCGGTGATACCTTCCCGCGTGTCGTCGCCGGTTATAGGCACCTTGAGGTTCTTCAGCAGGTTGTTCCGTTGGGCGTAGTTGTTGATGGAACGGGTGAGGGCCGTCTTGAAGCCCACGAGGTGGAAGCCGCCCTCCGTAGTCCGCACGGTGTTGGCGTAGGTGAAAATGTTTTCCTGGTAGCCATCATTGTACTGAAAGGCGATGTCGATCTGGTTGCCGTCCCGTTCCTGCCGTATTCCGACGGTGTCATGGATGGGCGTCTTGTTCTCGTTCAGGTACTCGACGAACTCGACAATGCCGCCCCGGTACTCGAAGACGCTGGATTTGCCCTTGATCTCATCGTGCAGCTCGATACGCATGTGGCGGTTCAGGAAGGCCAGTTCGCGGAAGCGGTGGGCGATGTGATCGAAATTGAACTCCGTCGTGTCGAAGATCTCATCGTCCGGCTTGAAGGCGACGGTCGTCCCGTTCTCCTCCGTCTCGCCCCTGATCTCCAGGTTGCAGACGGGGATGCCCTGCTCATAGCGCTGGTAGTACACCTTTCCGTCCCGGCGCACCTCCACGACGAGCCATTCGGAAAGGGCGTTGACCACCGACACGCCTACGCCGTGCAGGCCCCCCGACACCTTGTAGGACTTGTTATCGAACTTCCCGCCGGCGTGCAGCATGGTCATGACGACTTCCACGGCCGGCCGGTTCTCCGTGGGGTGCGTTTCGACCGGTATGCCGCGGCCGTTGTCGATCACGGTGATCCGTCCGTCTTCTTCGATGTACACCTTGATCGTATCGCCGAAACCCTGGAGGTGTTCATCGATGGCGTTCTGCATCACTTCTTCAACGAGATGATGCAGGCCGGTGGAGCTGGTGCTCCCGATGTACATGGCAGGCCGCTTGCGAACACCTTCGAGTCCCTTCAGGACCTGGATGTTTTCCGCTTCGTACTGATCGGTATCCGGGGTGCCTGGGCCCATGTCCGGGATTTCCGGCTTGTTTTCCTGTGTTTCTGACATCGATTTTACCTTCTGGAATTGGTGAATATGATGTCCCTGACCAGGGGTCTGCCGAAAGACTGTTCAAGTCGATTCAGAATGTCCGGCTTCATGTAGTGCAATTCCTGGCTCCAGGTGGCGCTGTCACACTCCACAAACAACTTTCCGGCGTCGAAGAAGACCGCGCGCGCGTGCACCGCAATGCGGTCCCCGACCACCTGTGCCCACCGGTCCACGGCCTCCTGTTCCTCCAGCCTGCCCTCCATGCCGAGGTTTCTCACTAGTTTCCCGATGGCATCGCCGAGGGTCGTGGTCTTTTTGATCCGTGTCATGCCCGAGTCTCAGTCATAAGGCGTCACCGCGCCTTCGTGGACGCGGAAACGGGTAATCCCGCGCCGGTAGTCCCCGATATCGCTTTCTTTGGCCGTCGTAATGAAGGTCTGGCCGTACGTGGGAACCATTTCCATCAGGCGGCCCGTCCTGGCAGCGTCGATCTCCGCGAAGATGTCATCGAGAAGCAGCAGCGGGGGGGCCTGCAACTGGCGCCAGAGAAAGCGGGCTTCCGCCAGCTTCAGGGCCGTCGCCGCCGTCTTGTGCTGCCCCTGCGATCCAAATGTCTGCAGCGACACCCCGTTCATCCGGATGGACAGGTCGTCCCGGTGCGGCCCCACCTCCGTCATGCCCCGCGCCCGTTCCCGGGACGCGGCACGGTCCAGCGCCTCCTCGAAGGCGGCCTCGATATCGGCCAGGGCCTCGAAATCGAAGGATGGCGCATAGCCGATCTCCAGTCGCTCCGCGTCTTCACTGACGGAGGCGTGAATACCCGACGCTTCATCCTTCAGGTCCGCGATCACTTCCACCCGTTTCCTCATGATGCGGCTGCCAAGCTCGACAAGCGGCACGTTCCATACTTCGAGGTCTCCCATCCTTCCCGGGTTCTCCTGTAACGCACGCAAGGCCTCGTTGCGTTGGCGGACCACCCGTCTGTACTCCTGCAGGGCGGAAAGATACGCCGCGTTGGACTGCGAGATCGCAATGTCCAGAAAACGCCGGCGTGAACTCGGCGAGCCCTGGACGAGCCTCCGGTCGTCCGGTGAAATCACCACGGCTGCCAGGATGCCGTACAGATCCGACAGGTTCCGCCGGGGAGACTCGTTTACGAATACCTTCTTTCCCGCCTGGCGGGCGTACCTGATCTGCACCTCGACCTCCCTGCCCTCCGCCGACCGCCCCGTTCCCTGTATCAGGAAATGGTCCGATCCCATGCGCACGAGATCCCGGTCCTGTGACTCGCGGCAGGAACGGGCCACGCATAGGTAGTAAATCGCCTCCAGGAGGTTGGTCTTGCCCTGGCCGTTCGTTCCGATAAAAACATTTGTCTGTAAATCACAGGCCAGCGACAGGTCCGTGTAATTCCTGAAATGGCGGAGGTCCAGCCCTTGCAGGTGCACCTTTAACTTTCCGGTTCGGTCGTTCTAAAGGGCATGATCAGGCACTGGTAGTCCTCGCCCTCCGCTTCTTCTTTGGAAGGGGTGATGATCCCCGCGCTGACGGGTGAATCGAGTTTGAAAACCACTTCGTCGCTCTCGATCCGTTCCACGACATCGAGCAGATACCGGAAGTCGTAGGTCGTATCCATGGCTTCACCTTCGTATTCGGCCGGCACTTCCTCCCGGGCTTCTCCGCCGATGTCATGGCTGGACGAACTCAATTCGACGAACCCCGGCCGGAACGAATACCGAATCTGCCGGGTGGAGGGGTTGGACAGGACGGACACCCGACGGACGGCGCTTTCCAGTTCTTCGCGGTTCACCTTGACCACCTTGTCGTTCCCCGTGGGAATAACCCGTTCGTAATCCGGATAGGTCGCTTCGATCAGCCTGGCGAACAGCTGGGCGTTCTCGAGTTCGAAATGGACGTGGTTCTGGCCGATCGTGATGCGGGACGGCGTATCCGATTCTCCGATGAGGCGCGAGAGGTTGTTCAGCGCTTTTGGCGGCACGATGATCCCCTCCGTGCCCTCATCGGAAACATCACAGGGGAGGGTCGTCTTGGCCAGGCGGTGCCCATCGGTTGCCACCATCCGGACGGCGCCTCTGCCTATGCGCAGGAAAGCGCCCCACAGACTCGGGTGTATCTCGTCCTTCGATACCGCATACACTGTCTTGCGGATCAACCGCTGCAACGAAGACGCCGGCAGGGAAATGGTCTGATCCGAAGGCAGATCGGGCATCGCCGGGTACTCTTCCTTGCTGATGCCCACCAGGCGGAACACCCCCCTGTCGCACCTGACCGTCACCTTGACCCCGTCCACCTCGATATCCACGGGCGCATCTGGTAACTCGCGCACCATCTCCGCGAATTTCCTTCCGGGCACCGTGATAGAGCCTCCCTCCGTTATCTGGGCGGGTATCTTCGTCACGATGAATATATCCAGATCGGTGGCCCCTATCGTCAGGTGGCCATCTTCGGTCTCGAGCAGCAAGTTGGACAGGATGGGCAGGGTGGACTTCGGTGGGACGACATTCAGGACGGTCTGTATACCGCTCATCAGCGTGGAACTGGCCGGTATGGTGATCTTCACAGAGGTACTCCTTTGGGCAATCGTCGCCGGTTGCCTTGTTCGATGCACTCGGCATGGAATGAACAAAGGCCGCAATTTGTACAGTAACCTTTTACCACTATTGAATATTATAAAGAAAACAGGAGGCAGTACGCAAGGGATTTGTGAGGCAAATCCTACTTCATGTTGTATAACGGCGTGGGTAGTCCACTGAAAAAGTACAATATATTGTGTATATGTATTAATATAGTATGAGTATATAAGAAAGACATAATACTAATAAAGGATGTGGATATGTGCATAAGTGCGTCATATGGATGATAACCACCAATTAAATCAGTTAATTACGTAAAAAACACCATGTGGAAAAAGTAGCACCTAAACAGATGTTTATCCACACTTATCCACACACTAAAGACCAGGTACGGCAAAAACACCCGTTTATACACATTGCATCGACAATTCCTATACCCTTATCCCCCGGGTTATCCACATTAAATACAGCCCCGAATGGGCCTGTTGCGTACATGAACTGACCCGCACCGCTACGTGGCCGTTCCGTCCGGATCGGAAGCCTATCCACATCGAGGTCGGATTCCCGTAGTGGATAGGTGTGGAAACTTCGGAAACACAGCGAGTAAACTCTTGTCGGAGAGGAGGTTATGATAGTCTTATATTGTCAACAAAATGTGGATAACCACCAACTTATCCACATCGTGGTGGGGGAATTGCCTGGTTGGAGAGGGTGTTGAACGGCAGGCGGGTTAAGAAAGCGAATTTTTGATCCTGTCGAACTCTTCCTGCAAATGCTCGTCGTTCAGCAGGAGCTTTTTCACCGTCTGGCAGGCGTGTATAACGGTCGTGTGGTCTCTCTTGCCGAAAATCACGCCTATATCCTTGAGCGACGCGCGGGTCATGTCGCGGCAAAGGAACATTGCGATCTGGCGGGCAGCCACCACGTGCTTCTTCCGGGTCTTCGCCACGAGATCCTCGACGGAAACATCATAGTGACCGGCCACGGCCTTCTGTATGTCCTCTATTCCCACGGATCGCTGTCTTCTGCGGATCTTGTTGCTCAGGACCCGTTTCGCCACTTCGATCGTGATATCGCAGTGACTAAGCGAAGCGTAGGCCAGCAGGCTGAGTACGGCACCTTCCAGTTCCCGTATGTTCGATGCGACCCTGTCGGCGATATAAGCGATGACGTCCTGACTGAGTGACAGTCCGTCCTTGTCCGCCTTCTTCAGAAGAATGGCCTCCCTGGTTTCGTAATCGGGCAGCTTCATGTCCGCGAGAAGCCCCCATTCGAACCGGGACACGAGACGTTCTTCGAGGCCGGAAAGTTCCTTCGGGATCCGGTCGCTGGTAAGGACGATCTGCTTGCCCTTCTGCCGTAGCACGTCGAAGGTGTGAAAGAACTCCTCCTGGGTGCGGTCCTTGTGTCCCTTGCAGAAAAACTGGATGTCGTCTACGATCAGCAGATCGACATTTCGATATGTCTGCGCGAACTCCTTCGTCTTTTTTTCCTGGATGGACTCGATGAATTCGCTGTAGAAGATTTCCGATGTGACGTAACGGATGCGGTCGACGGTCCCGAGACGCTTCGATTCATGGGCGATCGCCTGCGCCAGGTGGGTCTTGCCCAGGCCGACGCCGCCGTAGATGACCAGGGGATTGAATGTCTGCTGGCCCGGGGATTTTACAACGGCCAGGGACGCCGCGTGGGCAAAGTCGTTGCACTCCCCCACGACGAAGTTCTCGAAGGTGTAATTGTCGTAGAGGTTGTCGGTTTCCTCTTCCACTGCGATCTGCCGGTCATCGGCCGGCATGTAGGAAGGCAGGTCGGTAAGCACGGGGACGATCTGCGTATTGCCCTCGAAAATATGATAGTCTATGGACACCTGCCTGCCGAGCTGGGTCGTCACGACCTGGCTGATCTTGTCGTGAAAGCGCTTGAGCATCCGCTCGCCGGAGAACGGGTTCGGCACCTCTATGGTGAATTTGTCCGATGTAACGTCATGGCCCTTGGTCCGCTCGAACCATGTCGCAAACGTCTGCGCCGGCATCATGCCCCTCAGTTCCGACAAGCACACAGACCAAAGCTGTGCAGGGTCTTCCTGCTTCATTGCGTATTACCTTGTGGACCGAAGGAAATGGAATGCCCGTGAACGGACCGGTGGAATCCCGGTCCGAAAACATACTCGTACGCTCGCATGTTACATGCTAAATTGTTGTAATTACTACATTTAAGGTGGTGTTTGGTACTACAACAAATCCACGGCAGGCGGAAACGTTGCGGGTAGTATCTGAACAATAGTATGTAACGCGAAGCGGGTGCTGTCAAGATTAATATCGAAAAGATTTGCGCCTTCTCGATTACCAAAAACAACTTGACAAAATCGCGATCGCCCGGTATTATCGAGGGCTGTTATTTTTAAGAAAAAAGCAGGAAATACCGGGAGTAAACGATGAAGCGGACCTTTCAACCGAGCAATCTCAAGCGGCACCGCAGGCACGGCTTTCGTCGAAGGATGAGCACCAAGGCGGGACGGCTGATTCTGAATCGCCGCCGCGCCAAGGGAAGGACCCGCGTTGCCGTTTAGGCGCCGCCCGAGTGCGGCAGGACCGATGTGCCATGGCCGCCGGTTCCCGACGTTTCCCCCAAGACGAACGCATGAGACACCGGTGGGAGTTCGAACGAGTCAGGAAGAGCGGGCAGACCGTCCGGGGACGTTCAATGATCCTGTCCCTGGCCCCCTGCCCGGACCGGCTTGAACGCCGGGTCGGATTCGTCGTGACCAGGCGCTACCGCGGAGCGGTCAAGCGTAATCTGGTCCGCCGGAGAATGCGAGAGATCTACCGGCTGAACAGAAGCCGTCTGAAGAGGGGGATGCATCTGGTGCTCATCGCCCGAAGTCCCGGGCAGGAAGCAACGTACCGCCAGATGAACGAAGAGTTCCTGTCCCTCTACCGTACCGCGGTGACACGCATATGTGGAAAAGGCTGACCACGGCAATCACGACCACGCTCGTCTGGGGTGTCCGCGGATACCAACTCGCCGTATCCCCGCTCCTTCCGCCAAGTTGCAGGTTTACCCCCACCTGTTCAAAGTACGCCATCGAAGCGCTGGAACGAAAGGGCCCGTTCAACGGAACCTGGCTGGCCGTGCGAAGACTGCTGCGTTGCCATCCCTTTCACCCGGGCGGTTTCGATCCGGTTGATCGACCGGGTGAACCAGGTGGTTGAGGTGGTAGAATCGAACCGGACGGCTGAAGCGGTTGAAGCGGCCCAGGCGGCTTAGGCGGACCACTCGATTAGCCGCAGGCCACGGCTTGAAACCCTGGAATCACATCGACAATGGAAAAACGGGTACTCGGCGCATTCGGGCTCATCATACTGACCTGGATCGGTTATTACTACATTATATATCCCATGTACGCGCCCGATCTTCCTCCTCCGGTCGACCGGACGATTACGCAGGAGCAGCCGGGAGACTTTGCGACTGGGGATGGACCGGTGGGAGACTTTCCCGCTGGAGAGACCGAGGTACCGGCATTTGACGCCCCGGCGGACGCCGCAAGGCAGGAGCCGGTGCGGACGCCGTCCGCCCGTAACACATCCACCCCTCGACCCGAACAGGCCGCGGAAAGCTGGGACCGTTCGGAGCGCGTGCTGTATCTCCCCTCTGCCGAAAACGCCGCCGAACCCCGTGAAATTGTCGTAGAGAACCAGTACTACCGCGGTGTGATCAGCACGGTGGGAGGCGTCATAACCAGTTGGAAACTAAAGGGATATAGAGGAATCGGCGGGGACGACGTGGAACTCATCCCACCCGATCGCGAAACCGGCCCCGATATCGTGCTCACCACGGAGCGGGGACCTCGCAGCACCCGCGCCCTTCGCTTCACCGCGGACCGCGACGCGGTCGTGCTGGGTCCCGGGCAGGCCTCGGGATCGCTCACGCTCACGGCCGATACGCCTGGAGGGCTCTCCGTTACCAAGGTATTCGTGATCAACCGGGACGACTACGCCGTGGACCTCCAGGTGAAGCTAAGCGGCGGGGAGAACCTGCTCCTGGGCAGCAAGTACTATCTCCGGTGGGGCGGCGGAATCAGCGTGACGGAGAAGGACTGGGACCAGGACCTTTACGCCTTTCGGGGTTTCGCTTCGCTCAACGACACGGTGATCGATGAAGACCTCGGTAGCGAGCTGGAAGACCCCAGGCCCGAGACCACGGGCGAGACCCACTGGGTCGGCGTCCGTAGCAAGTATTTCTTCACCGCCATGGTGCCCGTGGACCGGAAGGCCAGGGGCTACCGGCTGAACGGCCGGCCCGTGCAGCGCCCGCAATACGACGACCGGCAGATCGCCGCGGAGCTGTCCATGGGGCTTGCGTCTCCGCTTGTGGACAACTTCCTCCTCTACCTCGGACCGGTTCACTACGATACCCTGGAACAGTACGGATACGGCCTCGAGGGCGCCGTCGACCTCGGATGGGCGATCATTCAGCCCATCAGCCGGATCACGCTCATTTCGCTGGTCTGGCTGCACCAGTTCATTACCAATTACGGCGTCGTCATCATGGTGCTGTCCTTCATCGTGAAGCTCCTGCTCTTCCCGCTGACCCACAAGAGCATGAAGGCCACCCAGGGCATGGCCGCGCTTCAACCGAAAATGGAATCCCTCAAGGAGAAGTTCAAGAACGATTCGACCAAGCTGAACCAGGAGATGATGAAGCTGTACCGGGAAGCGGGGGTGAACCCCCTGGGCGGCTGCCTGCCCCTGCTGCTGCAGATGCCGATCCTCATTGCGCTCTATACCATCTTCAACAGCACGATAGAACTGAGGGACGCGCCTTTCGTGGGGTGGATCCAGGATCTGTCCCTGATGGATCCGTACTACGTGCTGCCTGTCCTCATGGCGGCCACGATGCTGCTGCAGTCCAAGATGACGATGAAGGACCCCCGGCAGGCCATGTTCGTCTACATCATGCCCGCGGTGCTGTTTTTCATCATGATGAACCTGCCTTCCGGCCTGATCCTGTACTGGACCATGATCAACGTGCTGACCATCGCGCAGCAGGCGATACAGAACCGGTTCTTCCCGGTTCAACCCGCGAAATGACGCGCCCGCAATGCACTGGGCGCCTGGGTGCGGCACGCCCCGATAATCCCATGGACTCGCAGGCCCCGAACGATACGATTGCCGCGATAGGCACGCCGCCCGGCGAGGGCGGTCTGTGCGTGGTGCGCATGAGCGGCCCCGACGCTTTCTCCATTGCCGACAGGGTGTTCGGCGGTGCCACCCGGCCTTCCGCGTGCGTGACGCACACCATACATCACGGACACGTCGTCGACCCCGGTACCCGCGAATGGGTCGATGAAGTGCTTATGTCCGTGTTCAGGGCGCCTCGCACCTACACGCGGGAGGACCTGGTAGAATTCAGCGGTCACGGCGGCATGGTGCCAGGAAGTATGATCCTGGATGTGCTGATCCGCTCGGGCGCCAGGCTGGCGGAACCTGGCGAGTTTACAAAACGCGCCTTTCTCAACGGGAGGATCGACCTGCTGCAGGCGGAAGCGGTGGGCGAGTTAATCAGGGCGCGGACCGATGCCTGTGCGCGGGCGGCACTCAGGCAGTTGAACGGGACCTGCTCGCAACAGATCGACGGATTCAGGATAGAACTGATTCAAATAATTGCAAATATTGAAGTAACACTTGATTTCACCGAAGAGGGACTCCCCGAAATGTCGCCGCGGACCTTCGTGGAACAGCTGCGACCCGTCAAGGTAGCGCTGGACCGCCTCATCAGGTCATCCCGCGAGACGCGCGTACTGCGCGACGGGATCCGGATCGCGTTACTCGGCAGACCCAACGTGGGCAAGTCCAGCCTGCTCAACATGCTGACGTCGCGGGACCGGGCGATCGTACATCCCGAATCCGGGACGACGCGGGATACCATCGAGGAAAACGTCGATATCCAAGGTGTGCCCGTCGTTTTCGTGGATACGGCAGGCATCCGGATTACGTCTGATATGGTAGAACAGCAGGGCGTTACACGGTCGCAAAGGGAACTGGAGCAGGCCGACATTCCCGTTTTGGTCTTCGACGCTTCGTTTCCACCGGATGACGATGACCGGCGACTGGCAGCGCAGTTGTCCGGGCGGACGGGTGTGTTTATATTGAATAAGTGCGATCTGGATTCTTACGATCCGGACGCCTATGCAGGATTACTGTCGGGTGGCCGATCGGTCCGGACCTCAGCGTTAAACGGAGCAGGCCTGGAAGACCTGTTGGAGGCGATATTCGAGATTGCGCAATTCGATCCCTCCAGCTTCGAGTCGGGACTCGTAGTCAATGCCCGTCAGGGTGAGTTGCTTGACCGGGCAAAAGCCAGCCTCGAACGAGGTATCGAAGTCCTGGAAGAAGGATCAGGTGCTGAAATGGCCGCCGTCGATTTGCGAGAATGCGTGCATCAGCTTGGTGTGCTCGTGGGCAAAGAAATCGGCGATGCGGTTTTGGACCATGTATTCTCCAGGTTCTGCATCGGTAAATAATGTTCCACGTGAAACAGGGGCCATGCAGTGGGTGGAATTGATCAGCTGACAAAGGTCGAAGTCCTCGTCATCGGCGGCGGTCACGCGGGATGTGAAGCCGCGCTGGCGTCGGCCAGAATGGGCGTGGAAACTGCGCTCGTTACGCTCGACGCCTCGAAGATCGGACAGATGTCCTGCAATCCCTCCATCGGCGGCCTGGGCAAGGGCCAACTGGTGCGGGAGGTGGACGCGCTCGGAGGGGAGATGGGCAAGGCCGCGGACGCGACGGCCGTTCAGGTCAAGATGCTGAACACGCGCAAGGGACCGGCCGTCCAATCCCTGAGATCACAGAATGACCGGGTCGCTTACAGGGATTACATGCAGCGGGTCATTGGGGAGACGCAAAACCTGACGGTAGTGGAAGGTGAGGTATCGCAGCTGGAAGTCAACCGAAGCCGCATTGCGGGAGTCTGGACTAGCGACGGCCGTAGCATCTCATGCCGGGCCGTAATCGTCGCTTCCGGCACATTTCTGAACGGGGTCATGCATCGGGGTGCGAGCAACGCGCCCGGAGGACGCCTGGGTGAAAAAGCGGCAACCGAACTGTCGGATTCCCTGCGCGACCTCGGGTTCAATATCGGCAGGCTGAAGACCGGAACACCACCTAGAATTGATGGTAACACCATAGATTACAGCAAGTTGGATATAATACCAGGCGACGAGTTCCCCGAACATTTCTCCCAGGAAAGACTTTCACCTGCCGATGAACAACTGCCGTGTTACCAGACGTTTACGAACGTCCGAACCCACGAAATAATCCGGTCCGCCCTGGATCAGTCTCCCATGTTCTCTGGACGGATAACTGGCCGCGGTCCCAGGTACTGTCCGTCGGTAGAGGACAAGATCGTGCGCTTCCCGGACAGGGATAGTCACCAGATCATACTGGAACCTGAGGGATGGAACACCGACGAGGTATATGTAAACGGATTCTCCACCAGCCTGCCGGAACCGATCCAGGATCTCGCGCTGCACACGGTAAAAGGCCTGGAAAAGGCGGAGATCGTCCAGTTCGGATACGCCGTAGAATACGATTTCATTCCACCGGAAAACCTGACCCGGACTCTTGAAACGCGCCAGGTCGCCGGCCTGTTCCTTGCGGGACAGATCAATGGAACAACGGGATATGAAGAAGCCGCGGCACAAGGGATTTTCGCTGGCATTAACGCCGCATTGGCGGTACGGAAACGTCCCGGGTTTACCCTTGACAGGGGTGAGGCTTATATCGGTGTGATGATAGACGATCTCATCACAAAAGGTGCGGACGAACCCTACCGGATGTTCACTTCACGTGCCGAATACCGGTTGCTGCTGAGGCATGACAACGCGGACATGCGATTATCGGATCGTGCTTTCGAAGTCGGAGTGATCTCAAAAGAACGTCACGAAACCACGGTCCGCCGGAGACGGTTGGTGGAAGGGGAAACAGAACGGCTGAAACGGATATTTGTAGCCCCGGACGCCATAAACGGCATACTGAAGGCCAGGTCCTCGATGCCGGTCACGGAACCGATGTCGTTGCACAAGCTATTGTCCCGCCCCGAGATACAATACACGGATCTGTATCCCGTGGACCCTGCACCAATGGACCACGAGCCATCGGTCATCGGGCAGATACAGACTGCGGTCAAATACGCGGGGTACCTGGACCGCCAGAAAAAAGAGATTGAACGCATGCGGACCTGGGAATCCCGTGGGATCCCTTCTGACTTTGATTACGCATCGATCCGGGCCATGTCACACGAGGCGCGAGAAAAACTGACTGAAATCAGACCAGCAAACGTGGGACAGGCGTCTAGAATA
Source organism: uncultured Gemmatimonadota bacterium (assembly GCA_951812955.1). GTDB lineage: Bacteria > JAAXHH01 > JAAXHH01 > JAAXHH01 > JAAXHH01 > JAAXHH01. Next base: position 2,499,813 of record OX638340.1, read on the forward strand.
CCTGGCGTGACGCCGGCTGATCTGTCCATTCTTGTTGTGCATCTGGAACGCCGAAATTCAGTTCGCCGCAATGAAAAACAGGTGTTCCACGTGGAACAATCGAAAACATGAAATGGAAACACTCGAGCCATTTGCGCTGCGCATCGAAGAGTTGGGACATCGCCTGGACGCCCGTCAAATAGAGGCATTCGAACGGTACCTGGCAGAGATTCGGCGCGTAAACAGTCAGCTCAATCTCGTATCCCATAACGATCTGCAACGGATTCCGACAAGACACTTCCTCGATTCGGTCATACCCTCCCTGAAGGGCATCTTGCCCCTGGATGATACGATCATCGACATAGGTAGCGGAGGTGGTTTTCCAGGGATTCCTCTTGGCATCCTACTTCCGGACACATCCTTCTTGCTGGTCGAATCGAATCAGAAAAAGAGTACTTTTCTTCGACAGGTGAGGCGCGTTCTCTCGCTGAATAATGTCAACGTGTGCAACGCCCGCATAGAAAATCTGCCGGAATTCGTTAAAGATAGATTGTATGACGGCGCGGTAGCGAGGGCCGTTGGTTCAATAGGTCAACTGGCAGGATGGTGCGGAGGCGTGCTGAAACCGGGTGGAAAGCTGATTTGTTACAAGGGTCCAGATCCGGAAGTAGAGATCGAGTCAGCCGGGAACGTCTTGGAAGCGGAGGGTATGGTCTGGGAAGGAACACATTCATACGACGAAAGTCGCCGTGATTCGCCTACCCTCGTCGTGTTGAGAAAAACAGAATAAAGGTTGATCGTTAGTCAGGGCAACATCTGGTGAAGTCAAAAACCAGCCGTAAGGTGATAATTACCACCGATTAAACAGCCTACCTCACTGCCGATTGGGCAGCGGTGACAAAAAACGCGTATACATAATAATATACGGGCTTTCGGCAGTGTTTCATACAACAATATAACTAAGTGTAATATCAGTAGTTACGATCAGTAAACAACCCGCTGTAACCACCGAGCAACATGACCTCTATTTCCTGGCCTGTCTTCATGTATTCCTGGTCTTCATGGCTGACGGCCAATCCATCCGCAATGGACATGGACCTTAGAATGCCTGAGCCCTGCGCACCGGTACGCGAAGCGAAATAAATGTCGCCTCGCTTACGGAGGGTAACGCGTATGAACTGCTTTCGTCCAAGCGATTTAGTGATGTCTTCCAACAATCGGGCCTTGATTGTGGGACGATAGATGTGGGTGTAGCCTTGCATCTTGAGCAGGGCGGGTCGCATGAACAGTTCGAAAGTGACCATGGAAGCTACGGGGTTGCCCGGCAGGCCGAATACTATGGTATCTTCGATCGCGCCGAAGGCGAGTGGTCGCCCCGGCGTCATGGATACCTTCCAGAATGCCATGGAGGTGCCGACGGCCTCGAGGGCGGCCTTGACGTAGTCGTATTCTCCCACGGAAACCCCGCCCGAAGTAATGATCGCGTCCGCCACGAGTCCGTCGCGCAGTACCCGTTCAAGCTCTTCCTGTGTATCCGGACAGATACCCAAACGCAAGGGGATGCCGCCGGCATCCGCCACCAGTGCGGAAAGGGCGTATCCGTTGCTGTCCACGATCTTGCCGTCTTCGAGCGGTTCATCCACGTCGACGATCTCATCGCCGGTGGATAGCACGGCGACCCTGGGGCGGCGGTAGACCGACACGTGGGAGCGATTGGTAGAGGCGAACAGACCGACCTCGGCCGGCCGGATCAGCATCCCGGAAGGGATGATGAGGTCTCCTTCGCGGATGTCTTCGCCTATCCTGCGGAGATCCGTTCCGGATTCCACGGGCTGGAGAATGCGCACGCGCCGCTCATCGATCCGTAATGTGCGCTCGGCGCGAACGATGGTATCCGCGCCATCGGGCACCGGCGCGCCGGTCATGATATGTATGGCCTGTCCCGGTCCGACGGTGTGTTTCGCCACGTATCCGGCGGGCAGATCCTCAACGATCTCCAGTTCCGCCGGGGAATCCGGCGACGCGGGCACCGTATCCGCGGCCCGGACCGCGTAGCCGTCCATGGCCGAATTGTCCCAGGGTGGCTGGTTCCTCGTGGCGTGGACGTCTTCGGCAAGCACCCGGCCGAGGCCCGACGCGATATCGACTCTCTCCGCGCCGAGGGGCCGGATCCGGTTCAGTATGGCATCGCGGGCTTCGATCACTGAGATCATCGCGGATTCCTCACGATACGGCCTGGTCAGCCGCGCCCATCAGCAGCACGGAAACCTCGGCTCCTCGTGAAATGGACGTCACGCCCGTTTCCACGATGACGAGCCCGTTGGTCCCGGTCATGGAACTGAGCATGCCCGAGCCCTGGCCCGCGACTGTCGAGGCGTGAAACCGGCCGCCGGTACAGGAGATCCTGGCGCGGAGATAGTGCCGCCGGTCCCCGCCTGCCGTCAGGTCGTTCTCGAGTTCCGCCTGAACCGTAGGCAAGCGCCAGTCATGGGGGCCATAGCCCATCATCTTGCGCATGGCAGGCCGTGCGAAAAGGAGGAAAGAGACCATGCACGAAACGGGATTTCCCGGCAGGCCGAAAAACGGTTTCCCTTGAAGCAGCCCATAGGCCAGGGGCTTCCCTGGCTTCATCTTCACCCGCCAGAACCTCATATCCGCGCCGAGGTCTTCCAGTACTTTCTTCACGTAATCGTAGTCACCTACGGATACGCCGCCGGTCGAAAGGACCACATCCGCGCTCAGGGCAGACCGTATGGCCGCTGCGATCTCTGACTCGCTGTCCCCGGCGATGCCCAGGTTGACGGGCATGCCGTTGCATTCCCGCACGAGCGCGGACAGGGAATAGCTGTTGCTGTTGACGATCTTTCCCGGTTCGAGCCGTTCGTCGATTTCGACCACCTCGTCGCCCGTGGAAAGCACGGCCACGACCGGGCGCCTGCGAACCGAGACCTGGGACCTTTGGAAGGCCGCCAGGAGACCGATCTCGCCGGGGCCGATTTCAGCGCCGTCGAACAGGACTCGCTGCCCCTGCCTTACGTCTTCACCCCGGTAGCGTACGTTCTGGCCCGGCCTGACCGCCTTGAGCACCTCGACACCTTCCTCGTTCTGCCTGGTGTTCTCCACCATGACGACGGCGTCTGCGCCTTCGGGGAGGAAGGCGCCGGTCATGATGCGCGAAGCTTTGCCGGGACCTATCCGTACGGCGGGTACGGTTCCGGCCGGAATCTCTTCGAGGACCTCGAGATGGCAGGGGGTATCCGCTGATGACCCGGTCGTGTCCGCGGCCCATACGGCATAGCCGTCGACGGAAGAATTGTCGTGGGGCGGCACGTCGAACCTCGGCGCAACGTCCTCGGCGAGCACACGGCCCTGACTCTCGGACAGTGGTACGCGTTCGATTCCCGAGACGGAGACCGAGTCCAGCACGATCTCCTGGGCTTCCTCCACCGTAAGCATCCGATCCGCAGTCATGAATCCATCCTTCAAGGTCTGCAGTACGACTTACCTGCCGCTGGTTCTCGCCATGAACGCTTCGATGTCTTCGATCGACCTGGGTACGCCGTCCGACAGTACCCGGTGTCCGTCTTCGGTCACCAGCACGTCGTCTTCGATGCGCACGCCGATATTCCTGTATCGCTCGAAAGCGGGGCGGATCGCCTCGATCAGCGCGTTATTCCGGGGGGTGTCTTCAAGGTTTTCGAGCGTGTCCTCCCGGATGTAGATGCCGGGTTCCACCGTGATAACCATGCCTGGCCTGAAGGGCATGTCCCTTCCGCCGACGTCATGGACGTCCAGGCCCAGCCAGTGGCTGGTGCCGTGCATGAACCACATGCGATACTGGTTTCCCGACGCATCTTTAATCAGGCCCAGCTTCAGGAGCCCGTCCGCGACCGCCTTCCGCGCCGTTTCATGCACCCTTCGTATGGTCATGCCGGGCCGGACCGCGGCCATGGCGCGGGCATGGGCATCGAGAACGACATCGTACACTTCACGCTGCGCTTCCGTGAAGACCCCGCCGACCGGAAACGTCCGGGTGACGTCGGCCGTGTAGTTTCCAACGGCCGCGCCGATATCGGCCAGGACGAGCTCGCCCTTCGTGATTTCACGGTTGTTCTCTTCGTAGTGTAACGTCGTCGCGTTGGGACCCGAGGCCACGATGGATGGAAATCCCCAGCGCGCGCCGTGACCGCGATAGGTTGCAAGAATGATGCCGTCGAGTACGGATTCGTTCAGCGGTTCCGCGGTGCTGGCCGCCTTGCGCATGATGGCCCGTTGCGCCAGGCAGGTAATGTCGATGGCCCGTTGCAGCCGCCGGAGTTCCCAGGGCGACTTGACGACGCGCTGGTCCCGGAAGAGGCCGGACGCCAACCGCACCTGTACGGCGGGAAATCGAGCGGCTTCCGAGGCGAATTGCACGGCCTGGGGATACCGGGTCCCGAACCTGGACTGCGCGTCGGCCAGCAACCAGACTTGCACGGGTTTACCGCGCTCGATGGATTCGGACGTGACCTGGTAATCACGCGCGTCGCCGGAGGGACGTTTTTCATACGTGGATCCGCCGAGGATGGCCTCGACAAAGGCTTCGAATTCTTCAATCGGCCATACATGCTCGATCCCGGTCATGCGCCGGGCTTCATCTACGCCGATCATGTGGCCGGTCCAGATTTCCCGCGCGGGGTCGCGCCTGGGGAGAAAGAGGATTTCCTTCTGGCTTCTATTATCGGGCAGCAGTACGAGCGCGGCGCCGGGCTGGCTGATGCCGGTCAGGTAGAACAGGTTGCTTTCCTGGCGGTAGGGATAGTTGACGTCGTTGCTGAATACCTTGGGTTCCGTCCCGAACAGGATCATGATCCCGCTGCCCATACCCTTGAGTATCCGGGCCCGCCGTTCCGCCAGTTCCTCCGCCGGCGCCGGTCCGGCGTCCTCCGTGATCGACACGGTCTCCAGCTGGGCTGCGGCCGGGGAAGCCGGCGCTGCTCCATAGAGGACCGCGATCCAGAGTGCGGCGGAAAAGGCCGCGCGAAAAGCGGTGGAAAAGGCCATCCGCATGGAAAAGACCGCGCGAAAAGCGGCAGAAGAGGCCATCCAGGTCGTAGCGGAAAAGTCCGCGCACCACGCGGTGGCGGCCGTGAAATAACCCGTCGCACTTCGTCGCTTCATGGGTCGTCGTCCTGTGGAATCGTTTGTGTCGTACGCGTCGTATGTGTTCAAGTGGTGTATTCCGCGTTCACGGTCACGTATTCATGGGACATGTCGCAGGTCCATACCGTGGCCGCGCCGTCTCCCAGTTTGAGATCGATTTCGACCGGAATTTCCCCGGCGGAGAGCGCTTCCCGCATGGCCGGTTCGTCGAGGGTGAGCCCCCGGCCATCCTGCGTCAGCTGGTGACCGCACAGGAACAGGTCGATGGCGTCGGGGTCCGTTTCGGCGTCCGCGTAGCCGACGGCGCAGAGGATCCTGCCCCAGTTCGGATCGTGGCCGTAAATGGCTGTCTTCACGAGCGCGGAGTTCGCCACGCTCATGCCGATCGTCCGGGCGTCCTCGTCCGTCCGGGCTCCCTGCACGCGTATCTCCACGAGTTTCGTCGCCCCTTCGCCGTCCCGCGCGATCTTCTTGGCCAGGTCGGTGCAGACGTGCTCCAGCGCTTCGGCGAACCGCTCGTAGGCGTCCCCGTCGGGCCGCGTGATTACCGGGTTTTCCGCGGCGCCGTTGGCCAGGATGAACACGGTGTCGTTCGTGCTCATGTCGCCGTCGACGGTGATGCAGTTGAAGGACTTCCCGGCGGCCCGGCGCAGGGCCGACTGGAGGGCCCCCGGCGCGATGGCGGCGTCCGTCGTGATCAACCCGATCATCGTGGCCATGTTCGGGCAGATCATGCCCGCGCCCTTGGCGATTCCGCCGACCACCACGGCCGACCCTTCGAGATCGCACCACACCGCGCAGGATTTGGGGACCGTGTCAGTCGTCATGATTGAATCGGCGGCGTCCCGGTCCGAACCCAGCCGTTGCCGGTCCAGCGCTTCCCGGATGCCGTCGCGGATTATGTCCATGGGCAGGGGACGTCCGATCACCCCGGTGGAGGCGACGAGGATCTCGCTTGCGGGCACGGACAGACCGCCGGCGACCAGGCCGGCCATCTCCCGGGCGTCCGCCATGCCGGCCTCCCCGTTGCACGCGTTCGCGTTGCCGCTGTTTGCCACTACGGCCCGCGCCATGCCGGTCTGCAGATGGTCCCTGGACAGGATCACCGGCGCGGCCTGCACCCGGTTCGTGGTAAATACGCCCGCCGCGGAGGCGGTACCGCCCGCGTCGATCAAAACCAGGTCCTTGCGGCTGCCCTTCGGACTGTTGATGCCGCAACTCGCTGTGTTGGCCAGGAATCCCTTCGGCGCCAGCACGCCCCCGTCTACCGTTTGCATAGTCAAGCCCTCGCTTCTCTCAATATCTCATGCCATTCCTGCAGGCTCTTCACGGAAATCTCGCTGCCCTCGTTCTTGAGCGCCTGGATGGCCTTGACCGCGGACCAGGCCCCCGATAGTGTGGTGATGCACGGGATGTTCTGCTCGATGGCGGCGCGTCGGATCATGTAGTCGTCGTCCCGCGCGCTTTTGCCCAGGGGCGTGTTGATGATGAGCTGGATGTCATTGCGGCGGATGTGGTCCACGATGTGCGGTTCGCCCTCCCAGACCTTGTTGACCTGGATGACTGTCAGGCCGGCGTCTTCCAGTGTCTGTCCGGTCCCGCTCGTCGCCATGATCGTGAAACCCAGGCCGGCGAGTTCGCGGGCGATATCGATAACGTTCTCATGATCGAAGGCGTTGACGCTGACCAGGACGGTGCCGGACAGGGGCAGGGAGCCGCCCGCCGCGCTCTGTCCCTTTGCGAAGGCGATGCCCGGTTCCTCGTAGATGCCCATTACCTCGCCGGTGGACTTCATCTCGGGCCCGAGCAGGCTGTCCGATCCCGCGAATTTGACGAAGGGCAGCACGACCTCCTTCACCGAGGCGTAGGGCGGGATGATCTCGTCGGTGAAGCCGAGTTCGCGCAATGTCTTCCCGGCCATGACCCGCGCCGCGAGCTGGGCCAGCGGGACGCCGATGGCCTTGGACACGAAAGGAATCGTCCGCGATGCGCGCGGATTGACTTCCAGCACGTAGACTACGTCGTTCTTGATGGCGTATTGCACGTTTATCAGGCCGACGACCTTGAGGCTTCGGGCCAGTGCGTGGGTGTAGGATCTCATCGTGTCGATGTGCATCGGCTTGACCATGTAGGGCGGAAGCACGCAGGCGCTGTCCCCGGAATGGATGCCCGCTTCTTCGATGTGTTCCATGATCCCGCCCAGGACGACGTCCGTACCGTCGGAGATGGCGTCCACGTCGTATTCGAAGGCGTCCTCGAGGAACTTGTCGATGAGGATGGGATGTTCGGGGGACACGTGAACGGCGGTCCGCATGTAGTTCTTCAGGGAGTCGTCGTCGTAGACCAGGGCCATGTTGCGGCCACCGAGGACGTAGGAAGGCCGCACCAGCACCGGGTATCCGATCTCGCTCGCCACCCCGAGGGCCTCTTCGAATGAAAAGACCGTGCCGTGGGGCGGATGGGGGATGCCCAGCTCCGTCGTCAGGGCGCCGAACCGCTTGCGGTCCTCGGCCAGGTCGATGCTGTCCGGCGAGGTGCCGATGACCGGGACGCCCGCGCGCTCCAGCGGCAGGGCCAGCTTGAGGGGCGTTTGTCCGCCGAACTGGACGATCACGCCGTCCGGTTTTTCGGTTTCGATTACGTTCATCACGTCTTCGAAGGTCAGGGGCTCGAAGAACAGCCGGTCCGAGATGTCGTAATCGGTGCTCACAGTCTCCGGATTGCTGTTGACCATGATCGTTTCGTACCCGTCCTCCTTCAGCGCCATGACCGCCTGCACGCAACAGTAGTCGAACTCGATCCCCTGGCCGATGCGGTTTGGCCCGCCGCCCAGGATCATGATCGTCTTCCGCGTCTTAGGCCGGGTCTCGTTCTCGGTCTCGTAGGTCGAATAGTAGTAGGGCGTCATGGCCTCGAACTCGGCCGCGCAGGTGTCCACGGTCTTGAACACCGCGTCCACGCGCGCCTCCATGCGAAGGTTCCGTACCGCCCGTTCGTCGCTGCCGGTCAGGTAAGCGATCTGCACGTCGGAGAACCCGGCCTGCTTGGCCTTGTACAGCAGGTTCCGCGGCATGGATCCGTTCCGGTGCGCGCCGATTTCGCCCTCGAGTTCGACGATGTCCAGCAGGTTGTGGAGAAACCAGGGATCGACCCCCGTCAACCCATAGATCTCTTCGATGGGCATGCCGAGCTGGAGGGCGGTCCTGATCTGGAAGATGCGCTCCGCCGTGGGCCGGGACATCTGTTCCCTGAGGTCGTTCAGCATGCCGTCCGCACGCCCCGCGGCCAGGCCGCCGGCGTCAACCTCGTCCTTCCCGTCCGCGCCGAGGCCGTGGCGGTCTATCTCCAGGCCACGGAGACCTTTCTGGACCGCTTCCTTGAACGTCCTGCCGATGGCCATGGTCTCGCCCACCGACTTCATCTGCGTACCGAGCTGTGTATCGGCGTTGGGGAATTTCTCGAAGGCCCAGCGCGGGATCTTCACCACCACGTAGTCGATCGTGGGTTCGAACGAAGCCGGCGTCTCCCGGGTGATGTCGTTGGGTATTTCGTCCAACGTGTACCCGACGGCAAGCTTAGCGGCGATCTTGGCGATTGGGAAGCCCGTGGCCTTGGAAGCCAGGGCCGAACTGCGGGACACGCGGGGGTTCATTTCGATGGCCAGGATGCGGCCGTTTTCGGGGCTGACGGCGAACTGGATGTTCGATCCGCCCGTCTCCACGCCGATTTCCCGGATCACCTTGATCGAGGCGTCCCGGAGCTCCTGGTATTCCTTGTCCGTGAGCGTCTGCGCGGGCGCGACCGTGATGCTGTCGCCGGTGTGTACGCCCATGGGGTCGAAGTTCTCGATGGAGCAGATGATCACCACGTTGTCGGCTAGGTCCCGCATGACCTCGAGTTCGTATTCCTTCCAGCCGATGACCGATTCCTCGATCAGCACCTCGGTGATGGGGCTGGTGGACAGTCCCCATTCGACGGCCTCGGCGTATTCCGACTCGCTGCGGGCGATGCTTCCGCCCGCGCCGCCCAGGGTGAAGGCCGGACGGATGATGGCGGGGAACCCCGTGTCCTTCACCAGTTCCCACGCCTCGTCGACGGTCCGCGCGAAGCCTCCCCGGGGAACCTCCAGGCCGATGCGCCCCATGGCCTCCTGGAACAGCTCCCGGTCCTCCGCCATCTTGATGGCCTCGAGCTTGGCGCCGATTAGTTCGACTCCGTGGCGTTCCAGGACGCCCGATTCGGCGAGTTCGACGGCGACGTTAAGCGCCGTCTGCCCACCCAGCGTAGGCAACAGTACGTCGGGCCGCTCGCGCCGGATGATCTTTTCTACGTATTCCGCGGTGATGGGCTCGACGTAGGTCCGGTCCGCCATGTCCGGGTCCGTCATGATCGTGGCCGGATTGCTGTTGATCAGCACGACCCGGTAGCCCTCTTCCCGGAGCGCCCGGCAGGCCTGGGTGCCGGAATAGTCGAATTCGCAGGCCTGTCCGATTACGATCGGACCGGAGCCGATGATCAGGATGGATTCGATGTCGGTGCGTTTAGGCAAGATGGCCCTCGCGGGCGGCCGCGTCGCGGCTCGGGGATTTCATGTTTAAACAGTCAATGCAAATCGTTAGAATATATACGCGGGGAGCCGGCCCTGCAACGTTAAAACGGGAATGGGGCGCGCGTTTCAAGACGCCCCGCGGCATCTCATTCCAGCGACCGGAGCAGGACGTCCTGGGCGGCTTCGAAACCGGGCGCGATCTCCAGGGCTTTCAGCGCGGCCTTCCTGGCGTCGTCCTTCCTTCCCGCCGCCAGGTACGCACGAGCCAGGTCGTATTGCGCCTGAACCCTGTCGGTGGTTTCAACCGCCAGTACCGCTTCGTAATCCGGAACGGCGAGATGAGGCCTCCCGTCCCCTTCGAACAAGCTGCCGCGCAGTTTCCGGACCTCCCCGTCAAAGGGATCGATCATGACGGCGCGTTCCAGAATTCGGAGTGCGTCCCCGCGCCTGCCTTGACGGGCATACAGCCGGGCCAGCGTCTTGCAGGACGCGATATCGTCCTCATCCACGGCCGTAATCGCCTCGAGTACCTCCATCGCCGCTTCGGTGTTGTCCAGCTCGAGGTAGATTTCCGCCAGCAGTTCGTGAGGATTGCCGGGGTGCGTGTAATGCCCGTAGAGGGCCCGGGCGCGTTCGAGCGGCGACACGGCTTCTTCGAAACGCGCCTGTGCGTGCAATGCCTGGCCCAGCATAAGGTGGGCGTAGAAACTCTCCGGGTGGCCGTCGGCCATCTCCTCCAGTGCAGCCAGGGACAGCTTCTCGTTCCCCGGCGGCTTGAATCGAAGTACGCGCCGGAGTCCGGCGCTCCGCTTCCCGGCATAGTCCGCGAAAGCCCGGTCGAGGTCGCCCATGGACACTCCCAGCACCTCGCGAACGATTTCAGCGGTGGTTCGATTCTCGTTGTACAGGTTCAGCATGCCCCGGACCGCGTCGAATCCAAAGGCGTCCACGATGTATTCCACGACGATCGAGGCCTGGTAGTAGGAAAGGACGACCTGGCCACGGGATTTAGGCCGGGTGAAACCCCGGTTCAGCTCGCTGACGGCGAGCAATTCGCCCTGGACCGCCGCCTCCGCAAATTCCGCCTCCAGGTCCATGTCCCACTCAGGTCGGGCGAGACGGGTCTCGTAGACGGCGATGCCCTCCGCCAGCCAGCGGGGGATGCGGTTGCGCGTCTGCTGCAGATGGATGACGTGGACGTACTCGTGCCAGAGCGTCTGGCCCCAGTTGAACGTCCCCTTTTCCCGGGCGCGGGGTGAATTCGCTACCACTACCTCCCCGAAACAGACCCCGAGCAGGCCGCCGGTCCCCGGCACGCCGGCGATACGCACCATGAAGTCGTCGTTGTCCGGCAGGATCTCGACGAGCACGGGTTCATCCGGCACGAAGCCGTATCGCGGCGCGATCGTCCGGTGGGCTTCTTCGAGCAGGCCAAGGGCCATTTTACCGTAAACGGCATCTTCGTCGCGATGAAGCTTCAGCGTGAAACGGTCGCTGGTCCGGGTCTCGAAATCTTCGAAGGAATCGAGTAGCTCCAGCGTATTGTACGTGCGGGTATTGAAGGAGTCTTTGTCGAACGCCTGTTCAAGCATTCGCCGGCCTTCCGCCATCTCGCCGACACGGGTCAGGTTGATCCCCAGCCCGGCATAGGCCGACCAGAGAGCGGGGTCGGTTTCGATCGCCCTGCGGCCCATTTCCACGGCCTCCCGGAACCGGTAGCGCCGCGTAAGTAGGTCGGCGATGACCTCATAGAGCCGGCCATAGGAAGGATTGATCCCGAGAACGCGCCTGCGCGCCGCTTCGTATTCGGCCTCGCGGCCCTGGCCATGATAGGCGGCGGCCAGCAGGGCATGGGTCTCCGGTGATTCCGGGTTGACAACCAGGGTTTGATTCAACTGGCCGATCGCATCGTCATAGGCTTCGTCCGTCAGGTGGAGTTCCGCGAGGAAATGGCGTCCCTCCATTAACGCTGGGTTGATCGCGAGCGCCTTCCGCACCGCGGCCTCCGCCTGTACCGCCTGTTTCTCCGCAAGCGCTTCGGCGAGTCCGATCAGGGCCGGTGGATAGTCGGGGTCGATTTTCAGTGCGTCTTCGAAGACGGAAACCGCCTCCGCCCGGTTGTGCTTGTCGAGGAAGAGGCGGCCCCACGCTACGTAGGCATCGATTAATTCGCTGTCGACACGGGTCGCCGCCGTCAGAAAGGTGTTGGCCTCGTGAACCAGCTCAAGGTACTTCGCGGCGAGTCCCGCGGCCATCAGGTCCGGTGCGTTCGGCAGCCCATCCGTTCTGCTGCCTTTCAGTATGTCGCGGCACAGCTCGAGGGCTTCCGCCGTCCTGCCCGTCGTGAAATACACCTCCGCGAACCGGAGGGTGGCCAGGGAAGGCCTCCCCCGGGTAAACCGCCTGGCGTCCAGCGCAGACTCCGCTTCGTCGTACCTCCCCAGGCGCAGGTACAGGCTACCCAGCAACTCGCGCATCTCGTTCGTTGCGCCCGCGACCCCCGCCTCGCTCGAGGCATCCGCCTTCCCCACCTCGCCCGTCAGAAGTTCGACGGCCTGCCCATACTGGCCGACAGACGCGTGAAGCCGGGCCAGCGCCAGGGTCATTTCAATACGGCGCGTCTCCTCCCCGCGGTCACGGGCTTCGGCGGTGAACAAGCGGGCATTCCGCCTCGAAATCTCCGATCGGAGTCCATCGATCCGGTCCACGTAGCGCTGGCGCGCCGCGCGTCCTTCTTCAAACGCTTCTTCGAAGGCGGCGCCGTCCTGGGCGGATGCTCGGGGACCGATTCCCGCCACGGTGAGCAGGAGTAAAACCGGGAGCAAATGGACGGATCGTATCATGACGGAACGCACAGTTAGTATGGAGTTAAATATATTATTGATAACGACTTATGGCGTATTATCGAAATATAGACAGACGGGAATTTCCTGTCAAGAGAAAGCCATCCAGCACTTGCCTGGGTGAAGGACCGAGGGGTTCCGGCGGAGCGAAGTTATAAAGATCCCAGGACCGGCCGTTGGTGCGAATGACGACCGCGCCGCCCAGGTCCGTTCTGTACACTTCCGCTCCCCGCCGCCTGTATCGCTCGATGATCTGGGGCGAGGGGTGTCGGAAGCGGTTGTACATGCCGGCGGAAACGGCCACGGCCTCCGGGTCGACGGCGTTCAGGAAGGCGAAGCTGCTCGACGTGTTGCTCCCGTGATGGGGCGATTTGAGCACCGTACTTTTCAGTGTGGACGGCCAACGGCCGGTCGCGGCCTCCGCCCTTTCCTCGATGTCACCGGTCAGCAGCATGCTGAATTTACCGTAGAACAGGCGCAGGACCACAGACACCTCGTTGGCATGGTTTTTCGCGGCACCGGTCAGGAATAGGGGGTCGGGATGGAGAAATAGGCCGCGCACGTCGCCCAGAGCCGCCAGGGTGTCTCCCTTTACAACTGTACGGTACGGAATGCCGTGCAGGTCGACGGTCTCCCGCCATGCCCGGTAGGATCCGGACTCCGACGGCACGCCGCTCGAGACGACCTCGCCCACTTCCACGGACTCCACCACGGCCGAAAGTCCACCGTAGTGGTCCAGGTGTGGGTGGGTTACGATCATCGTATCCACGCGCCGGTAGCCCCCGGCGCGCAGGAAAGGCACGATGACGCGGGCGCCTGCGTCCCAGGTGGGCGACCTGGGACCGCCGTCGACCAGCAGGGTGCGCCCGTTGGGACAGGCAATGAAGATGGCGTCGCCCTGTCCGACGTCGAGGACGGTGATCTCAAGCGACCGTTCGGGCAGCAGGCTGTAGCAGAAGAGCAGGATGGAAAGGGCCACCAGTCCCAGCCGTGCCCGGCGCTCCCGGGGAGCGCCGGGGTTCCAGAGCAGCAGCAGGCCGGCGGCATAAAACGACGCGAAAAAAAGGCCGGAAGGCGCCGGTACTTTTACCAGTGCGGTTGGCACGCTGGACAAGAACTTCGAGAGATGGATCATGACAAACAGGACCAGGGCGTTTGCGGCGCTGAACAGACGGGCTATTTCGAAGAAAAGGGGACCGGTCAGGGCGGTGAGAACGCCGAAGGTCGTATTCAGAAAGACCAGCGGCCCGATAAAGAGATTTGCGACCGCCGACATCCAGGAAACCTGGTAGAACGTGCCCGCCACCACGGGCAGCGTGCCCAGCTGCGCCGCGATCGAGACCAGCAACCCGTCCCGCAGCCATCGGGACCACCACTTCTCCGACCGGGAAAGCCGTTCGGGCAGCAGCTCTTTCATCCTGGGATAACCCGAGATGATGGCGTAGGTCGCGAGAAAAGAAAGCTGGAAGCTCAGGTCGAAAAGCGCCGAGGGCCAGATCAGGAGTATGACGACGGCCGCCACGGCCAGGATGTTGACGGTGTCGGTCTGCCGATCCAGCTGACGGCCTGCCAGAAAGAGCGCCGCCATGATCGTGGCCCGGATGACCGAAGGCGTCAGGTTGGTGATGAAGGCGTACAGCACCAGGACGCCCAGCGTGCCGGCTACGACGATGTGCCGCGGGAGTCTGAGGACGAAAAGCAGCGTATGGATCACCAGGGTGATCAGGCCGACGTGCAGTCCGGAAACGGCCAGGATATGGGCCAGGCCGATCGTCTTGAAGGTGTCGAGCAGCTCTTCGGGCAGCTGGCGCCGCGCGCCGAGGAGAATGCCTTTCAGCAGGGCGGCGGAATCACCCCGCATGGTCCGGTCGATTGATCGCTCGATGCTGTTTCGGAGCGGGTCTATGACGCCGGTCTGCCAGGTGAACGACCGGTTGCGCCGCGTCACGCGATAGCTTGCGGGATCGCGCACGCTCACGAGCGCGTGGATTCCCCGGCTCTCGTAGTAGGTGCGCGCGTCGAAGCCGCCGGGATTCCGGGCAGGTTGCGGACGGCGCAGGCGGCCCGAAACGAGGACCCGGTCGCCGTACCGGCCGGGGTCGATACCGTTGGTCAGGCGAACCTGAAGGCGTCCCGCTACCGGCGAATTACGGCCAGCCGCGGATTCCGACCCGGCCCGATCAGCCGGAAACCGTCCGGCGGCCGAAAATCGCCCGGTGGCCGGCGACATGCCACGGGATACCTCTGGAGTCCGCCCGGCAACACCAAGGGAGATGGAATCAGCGTCCAGGGTGACGACCGTGAATCGGGATCTGACCTCGGGCGTGCGGACGATCGTGCCCGTCAGGGTGTGGCGCTCCCGCTGGTCGCTGAGTCGCCGGATGTCGTTAGACGGCACGACCCGCATCTGCGCCGCGTACCAGAAAGCGCCCGCGAACACGAGGCACAGGGCCATGCAGATCCGTGGGGATATAGCGGCGGGACCACGGGTGCGGTAGAGCACGTAACCGGACGCGATAGCCGCCATAGAACACAGCGCGAAAAGCATCGGAGATACGGCGACGCGATGACCCAGCAGGATACCGAGTACGTAGCAGACCGCGATGAACAGGGCCGGGCGCCGCATGAGCTGCTGTTTCTCTCCATAAAGTGAAGGCGGTCGACAGGATGAGAGGCTGAATCCGGTGATATGGGTTTTCCACCAGGATTACCTGCTTACTAAGCCATTTCGCTCACCGGTTGCGATATCCTTTAGTCCCCCACGATCTTCCCGTCACGCAGTCGCAGGATCCGGTCGCAGTGCCTGGCGACGTGCTCTTCATGGGTCACCAGCACGATCGTATGTCCGTCCCCGTTCAGGCGATCGAATATCGCCATGACCTCCTCCCCGGTCCCGCTGTCCAGGTTTCCGGTGGGTTCGTCCGCCAGAATGATGGACGGTTCGTTGACCAGCGCACGGGCGATGGCCACACGCTGGCGTTGTCCGCCGGACATCTCGTTGGGCCGGTGGCGGGCCCGGTCGGCGACACCCACCGCGTCCAGGGCCTCCATGGATCGTCGACTCCTTTCCATTCTGTTCATCCCACGGTAGAGGAGCGGCAATTCCACATTGCGCAGGGCGTCCATTCTCGGAAGCAAGTTGAAAGCCTGGAACACGAACCCGATCTTGCGGTTCCGGATGAAAGCCTGTTCATCGTCCGAAAGGTCTCCAACCGGTCTGCCGTCAAGTTCGTAGCTGCCCGCCGTCGGCGTATCCAGGCAACCCAGGATGTTCATCAGGGTGGATTTCCCGGAACCCGACTGCCCCATCACAGCTACGTACTCACCCCGGTCTATGGTGGCGGAGACGCCCCGGAGCGCGGTAATGCGGTCGCCTCCCATGGGGAAGGACTTATGCAGGTTTACGATGGAGATAAGGGACGAGGAACGGATGGATCGATGCACGACGGCTTCCTGTGACCGGGTGTGTGATTCGGTTCTATACAGGTATAGTCGTGGTTAAATGGGAAATCTCGTACGGGTTGCTGAATTGACAGGGTGTTCTCAATACCTGGAGTATGTTGTCAATACAAATGGTAACCAGTTGGGTTGACGGGACGTTTGCATCTCTATACCATAGTCGTTGCCCCTAATCATGAAATTGCCCCTGACCAAGGAACCAGTGACATGTCCGCTCCCGCCTCACGCATGAATGCCCGGCTATTTCTTTACGCAGCTGTCGCAGCCCTCGTCGCATTTAGCATCACCCTCTTCTGGCGCAATTATCAACAAAATCAAGACCTTCAGATTCTGCAGCATGGGCTATACAACGCCCAGGTAGAAATCCGCGTGCTGCAGGCGACCAATATGTTCGGGGCGCCCTTTATCACCCCCTTCCCCATGGTCGACCAGCACGGCCAACCTGCTGCATTACCGAATTTCGGTAATGGTCACCTGCTCCTCCTGTTTTTTAATGCGACGCATAGTCCATTTCGCCTCGACCTGATGTCTACATTTGGGTCGGTGATCGGAGACAATGTCCCGGTTATCGGCATTCTCCAGGCAGAATCGGCCGAGGAGATCTCGCCGATCGTGGATCAATTCAGGTACAGCTTTCCGGTGTATCTGGCCGTCGATTCGCCCTTTGATCTGCCGTTTACACCCTACTGCGTGCTGATCGATGGATCCGGCAACGTGGTACACCTGTCACCCATCGCACCCGTCGGGTCCGCCGATACCCGATCGGTGGAGGCACTTATTTCGGAATTTGCGCAGTTGCTAGAGGGCGGGTAAGCCTTTTGCGCAACCTGGTGTGAAGTATCACCGGGCACCCGAAATGACGAATATGTACAATGTAAAACAAGGAGTAGCCTGATCATGATCACTATTCACAAGGTGTTAATGGTATTATTGGTCCTGTCTGTAACCGCTTGTGGCGATGATGGTCAACCGAAGCAGGCAGGTCAATCGCAAATGGCTGGCCAACCGGACCAGGTTGGTCAAACGCCAACGGCAAGCCGACCGGACCCTGTGGCCGACCAGAAAGCTGGTATTTATCGGCCCACTACGGTGGACACGAAAGCTGAGATTGTTTATTTTCCCCCTGTTCCCACCGACGTCGTCGATCTCGAATTCGATGGCCTCACAGTGATACAACTCGTTGTTGGTACTAATGGCAATGTAGACACGGCATTCGTCGAAAGATCGTCAGATCGCGTTTCTGTGGACTCTCTGATGCTGGACGTGGCTAAAAAAATGGTCTGGACGCCGGCAGTACATGACGGTGCCCGGGTAAAGATGCGAACCTCGATCCCGTTTATGTTCAAGATACCCACTCCAACCCCTGGCGAGGAGACCGTCACCGAGGAATAAGGATCAACGTGAGATACCCCGCAGATCGACCGTGAATGCCCTCGTCTTATCAAACCTGCTGTTTCGTTTCGAAGGAGTTACATATCCGGGCGAAGGCCCAAGCAGGCCTTCTATCCGGGAATTACGCACGCCCAGGTGCGCAATCCGTTTTTCAATCTACGAAACCCGCTCATCAAGGTGGGCGATACGGTCGCCCAGGCGTATATCGAGTTGAGATATGCGGGTATCGAGGCTGCGCCAGACAAAGAGCAGGATCCCGATTGCGACGACATTGCTTATGACGTTTGTGGCGTCCACGATCATCTCTTGACTATGTTATTTAAAAAGTTCCAGCTTCGACATCCTTCGATCTACCTGGTTCTGCCAGAACCGGATTGGCCCGAAACGGCCACGTATTCGCCCCGGTTAATGGTGGCGTATACACCCCGCAACGCGGTATAGTCGTGGTTTGGTGGGAAATCTCGTAACAAAAGGCTTTGACAAGGAAAGTGTAAGTGTCGTTCGAATGAAAGAGCATTGTACTGTGGTCAGGAGGTAATTACTTACCATAGACCCGAACGGCTGAAGCAAATGGTGCTAAGAAACAACCACAATCAGAAGTGTTACTTGCTACTGCCTTATTCTGCTTTGAGTGCATCAGCAGGATTCGCCGTCGCGGCTTTCAGCGCATGGTATCCGACCGTAAACCAAGTGATCGTAAGCGCGGCGAGCCCCGTGAGAATGAACATCCACAAACCTATTTCGATACGGTACGGAAAACCTTCCAGCCACCCCTGCATGATGTAGTAACTGATAGGTACGCCAAGAACGAGAGCGATCAGGATCAGCCAGGTAAAGTCCTTCGACAACAGCAGGATGACGTTCGAAACCGTCGCACCGACTGCCTTGCGAACGCCGATCTCCCTGGTCCGCTGTTCGGCCATGTAGGACGCCAGTCCCAACAAGCCCAGACAGGCGATCAGAATGGAAAGCGTCGCTCCGGCGATGAAGACGGACCCCAGCCGTTGTTCGGCGGCGTACTTTTGCTCGAGATCCTGGTCGAGGAAGTAGAATTCCATGGCGGGATGGTTCGGATAGGTTTCGCGCCACTGGTCCTGCAGTATTTCAAGTCCCTGGGTAAGGCTCTGGCTGCGCAGCCTGGCTACCATCGTATTGCCACCTTCCCAAAACAGAATCAAAAGCGGTTCAATGCGTTGGTGTAGCGTATGGTAGTGGAAATCCGCCATGACGCCGACAACGTGCATTGGAGGATAGTCGGGTGTATGGGTATAGGTAAACGTCTTACCAATCGGGTCTTCCCATCCAAAAGACCTGGCAGCCGTTTCGTTGATAAGAACTGAGTAGTTGTCCGAAGCGACTGCGCGAGAAAACGTACGTCCCGATATTATCTCGATGCCCATTGTTTCTACGAAGTCGAAACCGGTCCAGATTGTGGGGATGAGCGGGGTATCCTCCACGATATATCCTTCCGGCTGAATGAAACTGGTAGCAGTTAGTCTGCCGGGCACGCTGGTTGTTGTGCTCAGGTTTACGATTTCAGGATACTGCATCACCTTGTTCCGGAAGGCCGGGAAACCCTGGACGGTCTCATAATCAGGCAGTCGTATAACTACCACGTGCTCTTTATCGAATCCCAGTTTCTTGTTTCCGATGTACTCCAGTTGCTCCAGTATAACCAACATTCCGACGATCATGATGATCGAGACGACGAACTGGAAGGTGATCAGCGCTTTTCTGATAAGCGACGGTGAAACTCCCGTCTTCAACGCTCCGCTAAGTACGACAGCCGGCCTGAAAGAGGAAAGTACGAGGGCTGGGTATCCTCCGGCGATAATCCCGGTACAAAGTGCGATGGCCGCCAGGGCCGGCATCAGCCACGTGGATTGATAATCCATCTCCAGTGCCTTTCCCGAAAACCGGCTGAACTCGGGCAGGAGCAGGTGTACCAGTGCCAGCGCCACGGCCAGGGCGATGAAGGCGAAGAAAACCGACTCGCCGATGAATTGCCCGATCAACTGGACCCGCTGGGCGCCCAGCACTTTCCGAATACCGACCTCCTGCGCCCGTCGTGCCGAACGGGCCGTGGATAGGTTCATGAAGTTCACGCAGGCGATCAGCAACATGAATATAGCCACCGAGGTGAAGATGTAGACATATCGAATGTCGCTGTTCGCTTTTATCTCAAGTTTGAAATTGGAGTGCAGATGGATATCGGTGAGCGGCTGCAGATAGGGTCTGAATTCCATGCCCAGCGTCTCCAGTCGTTCACCGAGGTGCCTTACCGGAAACTGGGGAAGTTTGTCTTCCAGGTCTTCCGGCGCGTATCCCTCTTGAATCAGGAGATAGGTATACAGGGTTCTGTCCATGTTCTGGATCGTGGTCGGCTCGTTGTATATCCCGCTCGCCGAGAGAGTGGAAAACGAAGCAAGAAAGTCGGCGCGAAAATGCGAGTTCTTTGGCATATCGCGCATGATGCCCGTGACGGTAAACATGTAGATTTCGTCTGCGGAAATCACTTTCCCAATCGGGTTCTCATTCCCGAAAATCATCTCCGCCATGGTTTCGGAAACGACAACGGTATGGGGTTTAGTCAGGGCCGTCTGGGGATTGCCCTGAACCAGAGGGAAGGTGAAAATGTCAAATACGGTTGAATCCGCAAAAATGAAGTATTTCTCCTCATAACTTTTTTCTTCGTAACCAATGAGCCAACTGGAATCCGGCGGCTTCCACCGGGTGAACTGCTCAATTTCTGGATACTCCTCCTTCAGGACCGGACCCCACGCTGATGGCGTCCTCGCCCATTCGTCCGTTCTGCCTTCCGCGGTACCAGATACCACTATTCGGTAAATCCGGTCTTTGCGCTCGTGGTGCTGATCGTAACTGAGCTCGTCCTCCACGTAGAGCAGGATCAGAATGCAGGAAGTCAGACCGATGGCCAGACCCAGGACATTAATCGTGGAATAGCCCCTGTGCCTGAACAGGTGCCTCAAAATGACGGTAACGTAGTTTCTGAACATGACGTATTATCAGTGCCGATTTATGGACGATCGTAGAGATCGCTTAATAGCGTGCTCGACTATGTTCAGAGTGCTTTCCACGTGCAAAGTGCTTCGGTTTTCGTAATCTGGATGCCCCGTCCATCGTCGGTCAACCATGTTCAGAGTCCTTCAGCACTTCAATTTTGGTCTGTCCGCTTTCCGTAGCGATTACGACATCGGTATTCCCATATTCATAGGTTGTCCCTAACGACATTCTAATGTTATTACTCGACCATGCATTGAGAGGCATCAATTCCTTTACCTCTTCATACTTCAGTACACCGCAACGGGTATGCATAACCAAGCTGGTAGTTTTCGCTGCTTTTTCGCTTAACGCCAGTATCAGGTTGCCGGAAACGGTACGGAGGTTGCACCTGCCCCTTCGAATACCGTCAGTGTAGCACAGCCGAGTGGTGCCATAGCGGTTGAAAATGGAAACATCTCCATTTAGATCACGTGCATCCAACACAGTACGACCGACTTCCATATCCACACCGCCACTGATTGACTCGATCTTTCCTTCCCACTGATCTGGGCGTGCTAACATGTCGTGATCCAAGCTGCTTCCCCCACAGCCGTACATACGCTGATATACCAATCCGCTTACCTGTCGTATTTTGGAGAACTCGCTGTTGAAAAGATAGACATCTCCTGTGATTCCCTGTATATGGCAGGAATAGCAGGAATACATTAAAAGTGAACCTTTCAAACCATCCACATTGACCTTATTGGATCTGAAAACCGACATTCTCATCCCGGCGGGAACCGAAATCGACATATGGCAATACGTGGCATGGCCGAATAGATTCGTTTCGTCGGTACAAACAGCTTCGAAAATATCCTCGACATTGCCTGACACGGTCGCTCTCGGCAATTCTATGGGTCGTACATTCGAAGTGTGAACAGTGATACGTAGTGATTTCCCCAGACTGTTTCCCACAGGTTTCGGCAGGGGCAGAAATCCGTCGACTTCATGCTTCAAATCTGGAAACATGTCGACCGTTCTTACACCGCCGACATTATCCTCCAGCACGCGGTCATTAATCAGATCACTTCTCCAGAATTTACTGATTGGCGACGTAGCGGCTACGTAATCAGATCCATAAGGGTTGCTGGTACCAAGAAACAACGCCCCTTCGTGGGGGCCTGTTTCCAGGTAGTTGGCGACCTGGTCATGAGATATATGAAAGCCGCTGAGGTTGCTTCGCGATTCTTCTTCCGTCAGACCCAACGCGATCTTCGAACCTTCAACAATAACCTGTTTTCCCTGTGCCTGCTTAATATCGACCTCCGTATTCACGCCGCAGTAGAGGACAATGTTTTTCGTGTCTCCCATGTCTATGGTTTCACTGAAATCTTCTCTGGCGATCTTGCAGACCACATCCTGTACTTCATCGGTCACATCGATCTGGCTCATGGCGATGGTCTCCTTTTCCTGAGGCGACAGTGCTGCTCTCAGCCGGATCCGGGACTGGAATAGCCGTCCTTTCACCGTCGATTCGGGAATGTCCAGAAACGAGGCGATTTCCTTCAGTGAAAAACCGGTGTAGTAGTACAAATTGACGATCTGGCGATAGTGTTCGGGCAGTCTCTCGACTTCATCCCAAAGCTCGAGACACTCGAGGTATTCCCGATGGATCTGGTCCGCCAGGGGGAATTCGTCGCGCATATGTTCAGCATCCGGATCGACTCGGACCAGACGATCAACCTTCTTCCGACGGCGCGATTCCTTGCATCGGTTGACGACGATTCTGTGAAACCAACTACCGAAAACGGCCGGGTCCTTCAATTGCGACAACTTGCAGTAAGCGGCAACGAATGCATCCTGTACCACGTCCTCCGCGTCTGTTCGATCCCGAAGGAATCCCAGCGCTACGGCGAAAGCGGCGTTCTGGTACCGCCGGACCAGCGGCTCGAAGGCGTCGGCGTTTCCCTGCAGGCACTGCAGGATGCTGTAAGTGTCGTCGTGTGTTGTTTTCGCCATAGGGTAGTTGTCGTCTTAAGGGTTTCGTACAAAATCAGATAATAAGGAAGCGTTACATAGAATAAGATGACCTTGCGGCCTCAACGGTTAAAAACAAAATCGTGTATATGGTGGCGGTCAGGTCTCGAAGAGTTGAAATACGGCCTATCCCCTCATGGAATGACCTTTCGAGACCGACAACGCAGATTTTGGGGTCGATTCGTATCGGTAGGTTCAGATTCAAAAGGATGCACGACTCATGACCGGTATCGGAAGCGTATTCAACTTCCTATCACGCATAGTCGTGGTTTGGTGGGCAATTTCGAACGTACAGTTACCTGCGGGGTTCGAGACTTAAACTCACTTCATCGCGTCGGGGCCATCTGACAACTCGACTTCGGCGGTGCCACTTTCTGTAAGGAGCAGATAGTCCGCGTGCGTTGTATCATACGTAGTTCCGGCCGTGATGCGATGCCCGTCGTTATATGTCGAATAGAGCCGCATCACGTCCTTTGCCTGACCCAATTTCAAGACGCCACAACGCGTATACATCACAACGCTGACCGTCTTTGCGAGTCTTTCATCCAGAACCAGCTTTGCCTCGCCAGAGACGGTCCTGAGGTTACAACGAGTTCCGGATTCCCGGGATGACTGGTACAAGCGGGTTGTACCGAATCGGTTGTAAATGGATACGTCACCCTCCAGGTCCTGCGCGTCCAGCACGAAACGGCCGACATCGATATCCACACTGCCCTTTATATTGGATAGTTTTCCTTCCCACACATCCGTGTTGCGTATCATTCCGTCAAGGTAGCTCGCGGCGCCGTATTCATACATTCGCTGACAGAACACACCGCCTACTTCATGTATATCCGAAAACATGCTGTTGAACAGGTACACATCCTTCGAGATACCGGTTATCTGGCAGGAATGGCAGGCATACACCATCAAGGAACCGTTCAATCCCTCCGCGTTGATCCGCTTCGCCTTGAACACCGAAATGTTCTTTCCGGCCGGGACCTCAATAGAAACATGACAGTACGAGGCCGGTCCGAAAACCTTGGAATCATCGGACCAGTAAACCTGGAAAACATCCTTGATGCTTTCCGTCATGGCGGAGTTCGGTACATGAATCGGCCGTACTTCCATCGTGTGAACCGAAATCCGTATTGATTTGCTCAAGCTCGCACGCGCCGGTTTTGGCAGCGGAGGAAACGTATCGATATCGTCTTTAAGATCCGGGTACAGATCGACCAATCTCACCCCGTTACAAACTTCGTCCAGCATCCAGTCGTTCATCAGATCCCGTCTCCAGTGGTCGCTGATCCGTTTGGTCATAGCTGCGTTTTCGCCACTGGTTGAATCTACACCGACAAAAAGCTCACCTTCATGGGGACCGGCTTTATAGAAATCATCGACCGTATCGTGGGAAACGGCAAATCCGCCAAGGTTGAGGGTTGCCTCTTCTTCGCTAAAACCAAGCGCGATCTTCGAACCTCTCACAACAACCTGTTCTCCTTGCGCCTGCTTAATCTCAACCTCCGTACTCACGCCGCAATAGAGGACGATGTTCTCTACGTCGCCCATGTCGATCGTTTCTACAAAATCCTCCTTGGCGATCCGGCAGACAACATCCTGGACCTCTTCGGTTACGTCGATCTGGCTCATGGCAATGGTCTCCTTTTCCTGTGGGGACAACGCCTCTCTCAGCCGGATTCTGGACTGATAGAGGCGTCCCCGCGCCGTGGATTGCGGAATGTCCAGAAAGGCAGCGATTTCTTTCAGTGAGAAGCCGGTGTAGTAGTACAACGTGACGACCTGGCGATAAAGTTCCGGGAGCTGCTCGACTTCATCCCAGATTTCGAGACGCTCGATGTATTTTTGATGGATACGATCCGACATAGCGAATTCATCGCGAGATTCTCCAGAAACCGTATCGACGCGGACTTGACGACCGATTCTGCTTCGTCGGACCAGCTCCTTGCAACGGTTGACAACGATTCGGTGAAACCAACTGCCGAAAACGGCCGGGTCCTTCAACTGCGACAGCTTGCAGTAGGCGGCCACAAAAGCATCCTGTACC
Source organism: uncultured Gemmatimonadota bacterium (assembly GCA_951812955.1). GTDB lineage: Bacteria > JAAXHH01 > JAAXHH01 > JAAXHH01 > JAAXHH01 > JAAXHH01. The sequence continues at coordinate 2,524,261 of OX638340.1, forward strand.
ACGTCCTCCGCGTCTGTTCGATCCCGAAGGTAACCCAGAGCCACGGCGAAAGCGGCATTCTGGTACCGCCGGACCAGCGGCTCGAAGGCGTTGGCGTTTCCCTGCAGGCACTGGCGGATGTTATAGGTATCGTCGTGTATGAGAGTGGTCATGTTGAATCAAATCGAAGTCTGAATGCAGTTTTAGTCGAGATATGCATCAAAAGCCGCCAGCAGTGAAGGATAGTAATCTTCGAAGGTCATATCTTGAATATGATGCTGCTCGAAATCCTCAAGTGCTCGAATAAGGGCGGGGAGGTAGTGAAACCCCTTTTCTATATCTCGCACGAGTAAACGATCACCGTGTTTTGGACCCGTTTCTCTATGAAACAATCGAGACGTAATGGCGCGTATCAAATGTTCGTTCAAGCATATCTCCCAAGCCCCATAGCCACCCGCCTTAGCCATTTTATCTAGTATCGGGTCCAACAATGAGGCGTACTTCCCGATGTCAGGGCGATGTCGTTCAGTAACGGGATTAACGAACGAATGGCCGAACTCATGCCAGATGAGTTCCAGCAATTCGTCTCTTGTTCCATACACCGGAATACCTTCAACCGATCCGACAGGCCCTATCACGCTGAATATGGACAGCCTGTTATCAGGATGTCGGACTCGAGGTCCGATCCCACCGTGTTGAAACAAGGGGCTCAAAACCAGGTTGTAGTCACGATGTCGCATTCCATAGTATTGTTCCAAGACGTCGATCAAATTCTCACTGCCCAGTGTTTGAAAAACTGTGTCAATTAAGGATTTGTAGTACGTGGTTTGGCTTTCAAAAAAAGTACCAAAGTCCGATTGGATCGCAAAATCACTCAGTAGTTTGTAGAATGTTCGAAACCGGGTTTCGCCTTGAAATGCTCGAATGTAGTATTCGTAGTTTTCGTACGGGAATATAGGTGTGAGTCCCGGCAGTTCCGACAGCGACAACACCGGACCCAGGTAGGCGTCCGAGTAAGTACCATTCTCTGTGATTTTCCTAAACAGCTTGACTGCCTCATGCGTTTTGAATGGCGAAAAGTAATCCCGCATGTACTGGGAATACGCCACATCGTACCTGGTTAGTCCTTCATAGTCGCACAGCAACTTTATAGTGATGACAAGTTCAATTCTGGGATCTACGTCGATGCTCAGCCTGGTCATCTCTATTTCTCCGTGCTCGGCGAAAGGAGTCGGTATATCTCGACCGAGGATACCGAATGCACTTACCGTCCGTACCCGCTTTCTTTAAAAAAACGTAGCGCATCGGGGCCGTCCTTTATGGCCAGAATGTCCTCAATAGCCGCCTTTTTATCAGCCCTCTTCTCGTAGTATGCTTCACATATCTTGTACCCTACGTAGTATCCAAGGTCAGCAGGCCTTGCTCCCGTGCCGCTGCCGCCGTTGTAGAGCCATTTGCTCATATCGGTTTGTAACATTTCATTCGAGAACGATTCCCACAATTCAGTTTCGTGCGCCTCTCCATACACGTGCAAATGAGGGTTGATGTGTTTTCCAGTTGCTAACTCTCCAAGGAAATCGGCAGCACCTTCGAGTATGGAGTGACCCAGTAGTGTGTTTTCTCCAAAATCATAGGCCTGTTGAGTGTGTATAAGTTCGTGGATAACGATAAATGGAATCTCTTCTACCGGTTTGAGGACTTCAAGATACCATTCGTTCAGTTCGTCCGAAGGAAGATCGTCCGTCCGGCACCAAATTTCGGTCCCGATCAGCAGCCCATTGCTCGACGTTGTTCCGCCGGAGGTCATTTTGCCAATCATAAAGTACACATCTGGAAAATCTGCCTTACTGTATAGTTGCTTCCAGTTGTGCATATACCCACGGATCTGATCGGTCAAATCCAACACACGGTTTGAACTCTCTCTTATAGAAGCGTAATACCTCGGTCGGGCTTCGATTACCTTGACCAACTCATCCGCACTCTCGATTCTGGATTCGATGAAATCTTTTAAACCGATACTGCCCTTTGCGAAGTACTCCGATTCGAAGATGTTTATCATTTCTTCTGTAGTCTTGCCTTCTGACAGGTCGTACGCCAGCCAGAAACGATCGATATCGGAAGTAACCAACCGGACGTCGTCGGGATCGTTACTCATTGAGGAAAACCTCCCTGTTTGCTGAGCATAGGCTATTGCGAAACTCGTACCAGCAGAAATACCAACAAAGGACCATGCACGTCTCGAATCTCGTTGAGTTCATAACAGACATGATCATGGGTCTAGTTTTCCTTTGCCAGTCTGCACCCTGTGAAGAAGTCTGAATCGGTCGACCGTATGTTGACCGTACATGGTTTACAGGTGTTGATTGCCCGATGAGGGACATAACCCTCTGATAGTTTAGACGCTTCAGTACTCCAATTGATCAAAATCGAATTTGTTGGTTCTGTGAATTTGCAAATGAGAAGTCCACACACGATCATAAGAGGGACATTTACACATCGTACGTTTTGTCCTCAATTTCGTGGTCTGGTTGTTCACTGTATACACCCCACCGCATCATTGACACCGGCACCGATTCCCTTATATTCTATATATAGGTATTACTACATATAAAAAGGATCACGAGAGCAGGCTGAATACCATTAGCATTTCAAACTGAACAGGAGTAGTCATGGCGTTCCTGGAAGCCGGGGTCGCGGCCCCGGAAGTCACCCTGGAAGACGCGGACGGACAATCGACGTCGCTGGCCGACCTGACTAACGGCGGCTGGTTGCTGGCCGTCTTTTACAAGGTGGGCTGCGGGACCTGCAAGTTCAGCGCCCCCTATTTCGAGAAGATCCACCAGGCTTACGGCGGCAAGCAGGGATTCCGGGTGCTCGGTGTCTCGCAGGACACGCCGGAGGACACCCGCGCTTTCATGGACGAACACGGCGCTTCCTTCGAGAACGTGTACGACGCCACCCACTGGGCCTCCGCGGATTTCGGCCTGACGAACGTGCCGACGTGGTTTCTCATGGACGAAAACGGCGGCATACTGGACAGCAACACGGGCTTCTGCCGGACCGACCTCAACGAGTTGTCGGTGACCGTCGCGGCCCATCTCGGCGAAGAGGCCGTTGTCATTTCGCCGGGGGACGACGGCGCGCCCGAACTGAAGCCTGGATGAGGCTCCAAACAACCGGTCGGGCCTCGACCGTAACCCGGACATAAGAAAACGAAACCTGGAAGGCGGCCGCTTCGGCCCGGATCGAATGTTCCCGGCGCCGGAGGGTCGCTTTTTGTTCCTGTAGAGCGCAAATGATGCCGGTAAATCTGACGTCATGCCGGCCACGGTAGCGCTGAACCATACGAATCTTCACGCGTCGACCTCAGGATCACGTGCATCACAGCGGGAACATCAAGGAACCATGAGCGAATCGACTACATCCCACGTCCCCAAGCCCCCGTGGCTCAAGGTACGCCTGAAGCAGGGGCCGAACTTTCGGGAACTGAAGCGCCTGGTCGGAGACAACCGGCTTCACACCATCTGCGAGAGTGCCCAGTGCCCGAATATCTGGGAATGCTGGGAGCAGCGGACCGCCACCTTCATGATTCTGGGAGATATTTGCACGCGAAGCTGCGGGTTCTGTGCGGTGAAGACGGGCCGGCCGGACAAGGGGCTGGACTGGGACGAGCCCGAGCGCGTGGCCGGGGCCGTGGAGAAGCTGGGCCTGCGGTTCGCCGTGATCACCTCGGTCAACCGGGACGAGCGGACCGACGGCGGCGCGCCGATCTTCGCCGAGACGATCAGGGCCATACGCCGCAGGTGCCCGGGCGTGGGCGTGGAAGTGCTCATCCCGGATTTCAAGGGATCGGAAGAAGCGCTTCAGACCGTGCTCGACGCCCGTCCCGACCTGCTCAACCACAACCTGGAGACGGTGCCGGAGCTCTACCGGACGGTGCGGCCCCAGGCGCGGTACGACCAGTCGCTCGAGTTGCTCGAGCGCGCGAAGGCCCGCGGCGCGAAGACCAAGACGGGCATCATGGTGGGCCTCGGCGAAACCGACGACGCCGTCCATGCCCTCATGCGCGACGTGGCCGCGGTGCGCTGCGACATCCTGACGGTGGGGCAGTACCTGCAGCCGACGAAGAAGCATCTGCCGGTGCACAGGCACTACCACCCGGACGAGTTCGCGCGTTTCAAGGAAGCTGGCGAGGCGTACGGCATTCCCCACGTGGAGTCCGGCCCCCTGGTCCGCAGTTCCTACCACGCGGCCGACCAGGCGGACAGCGTCGGCGGCGCGGCCCCGGGCGGTGGAAACGGCGCGCATCCTACAAGCGGAAACGGCGGGCATAAAACGAACGAAATCGATGCGGCCCCGGGCGGCGCGCACCCTGAAAACGGCAACGGATTGTTGTCTATCGAGCCGTTCGGAACCTCGCCCGGTGAGGACCTTACGACGCGGCCCTGAGCCGTATTTGGTCAACAGGAATAAAAATAATAGAAACCTGTTGACTTCGAGTACCCCGCTGTGTATCTTGCGCGGGTTGCAGTAAGATTTAGCTCTTTGAAAACATGGCAGCGTGCATGTCCTTAAGTCGTCTGACAAGGACTCTCCGGATTCATTCGGGGAGTTCACACAGATGTAAAATGTTAAGATCGAACTTTTCTTTATATGGAGAGTTTGATCCTGGCTCAGAACTAACGCTGGCGGCGTGTCTTAGTCATGCAAGTCGAACGAGAAAGCGTTCTTCGGAACGCGAGTACAGTGGCGGACGGGTGAGTAACACGTGGGGAACCTGCCCACAAGCTGGGAACAACCCGCCTAACGGCGGGCTAATACCGAATGTGGTTGTCAATCCGCATGGTATGACAACTAAAGGTGGCCTCTCCTTGGAAGCTGCCGCTTGTGGATGGCCCCGCGCTCAATTAGCTAGTTGGTAGGGTAACGGCCTACCAAGGCTACGATTGATAGCCGACCTGAGAGGGTGATCGGCCACACTGGGATTGAGATAAGGCCCAGTCTCCTACGGGAGCCAGCAGTCTAGAAATTTGGGCAATGGGCGAAAGCCTGACCCAGCGACGCCGCGTGGGGGATGAAGCTTCTCGGAGTGTAAACCCCTGTTTGGTGGGACGAAAGCCCGTATATGAATAGTAGGCGGGTTTGACGGTACCACCCGAGGAAGCTCCGGCTAACTCCGTGCCAGCAGCCGCGGTAATACGGGGGGAGCAAGCGTTGTTCGGAGTTATTGGGCGTAAAGGGCGTACAGGCGGTGGTGTAAGTCAGATGTGAAATTCCCCGGCTCAACCGGGGACCTGCATTTGATACTGCATCACTTGAGTACAGGAGAGGAGAGCGGAATTTTCGGTGTAGCGGTGGAATGTGTAGATATCGAAAAGAACACCAGTGGCGAAGGCGGCTCTCTGGCCTGATACTGACGCTGACGCGCGAAAGCTAGGGGAGCAAACAGGATTAGATACCCTGGTAGTCCTAGCCGTAAACGTTGGGCACTAGGTGTTGGAGGTATCGACCCCTTCAGTGCCGAAGCTAACGCATTAAGTGCCCCGCCTGGGGAGTACGGCCGCAAGGCTGAAACTCAAAGGAATTGACGGGGGCCTGCACAAGCGGTGGAGCATGTGGTTTAATTCGAGGCAACGCGAAGAACCTTACCTGGATTTGACATGTACCTGAAAGCCCTAGAGATAGGGCCCCTCTTCGGAGCGGGTACACAGGTGCTGCATGGCTGTCGTCAGCTCGTGTCGTGAGATGTTGGGTTAAGTCCCGCAACGAGCGCAACCCTTGTCCTTAGTTGCCAGCAGGTGAAGCTGGGCACTCTAAGGAGACCGCCGGTGATAAATCGGAGGAAGGTGGGGATGACGTCAAGTCCTCATGGCCTTTATTGTCCAGGGCTACACACGTGCTACAATGGCCGATATAAAGGGTTACAATACCGCGAGGTGGAGTCAATCCCAAAAAGTCGGTCCCAGTTCGGATTGCAGTCTGAAACTCGACTGCATGAAGTCGGAATCGCTAGTAATCGCGGATCAGCATGCCGCGGTGAATATGTTCCCAGGCCTTGTACACACCGCCCGTCAAGTGATGGAAGCCGGGAGTACCCGAAGTCGTTACTCTAACCCTCGGGAGGAGTGCGCCGAAGGTAAAACCGGTGACTGGCACTAAGTCGTAACAAGGTAGCCGTACCGGAAGGTGCGGCTGGATCACCTCCTTTCTAAGAGTTATTGAAACTCGAGGTCGACTTGTCCGGCGCACGATGTGCACGCTGTCATGTTTTTAAAGTTGGGGGGCCTGTAGTACTGGGGGCCTATAGCTCAGATGGTTAGAGCGCACGCCTGATAAGCGTGAGGTCAGTGGTTCGATTCCACTTAGGCCCACCATTGAAAGCCGGGGGATATAGCTCAGCTGGGAGAGCGCCGGCTTTGCAAGCCGGAGGTCACCGGTTCGATCCCGGTTATCTCCACTGGGCACAGCAGACGAGTACAGGTGCCCGCTCTTTGACAATTACATAGGAATGACGGGAACGGCGTTGTAACATCGGAGCACTCAAGCACAGTAGCATTTTTTGGTCAAGCTACTAAGAGCATACGGTGGATGCCTTGGCGTCAGAAGGCGATGAAGGACGTGGTTAAGCTGCGATAAGCCCCGGGGAGCTGCACGCAAGCATAGATCCGGGGATTTCCGAATGGGGAAACCCTGCGCGGGTCATACTGCGCAATCGGCGGTTGAATATATAGGCCGTCGAGGCTAACGAGGTGAACTGAACCATCTCAGTATCCTCAGGAAGAGAAAGCAAAAGCGATTCCCTGAGTAGTGGTGAGCGAAAGGGGAACAGCCCAAACCGGCCATATGTAAGCCTGCAAGCGTTGTACGGCCGGTGTTGTGGGGTTCATTCAGACCAGGATGCAGCCAGGTCGGAGAGTTACAAATGTCTTGGTTAGTCGAATAGTTTTGGAAAATTCAACCACAGACGGTGATAGTCCGGTAGACGAAAGCCATAGACACTCTCTGGAATGAATACCCGAGTACCGCGGGACACGTGAAATCCCGTGGGAATCCGGGAGGCCCACCTCCCAAGGCTAAATACTCTCTGACGACCGATAGTGAACCAGTACCGTGAGGGAAAGGTGAAAAGTACTCCTGGCGGAGGGTGAAATAGATCCTGAAACCGTTTGCTCACAAGCTGTAGGAGGAAAGATCGCAACTCCACGTTACCGCCCTTCGGGGTGGCGACAGGTTGCGGTTGGACTGACTGCGTGCCTTTTGCATAATGAACCGGTGAGTTACTTGTATGTAGCAAGGTTAAGTCCTTCAGGGACGGAGCCGTAGCGAAAGCGAGTCTGAATAGGGCGACATAGTTGCATGCAGTAGACCCGAAGCCGAGCGATCTAGCCATGGTCAGGGTGAAGCGTGTCTAACCGCACGTGGAGGCCCGAACCCACTAACGTTGAAAAGTTAGGGGATGAACTGTGGATAGGGGTGAAAGGCCAATCAAGCTCGGAGATAGCTGGTTCTCCCCGAAATAGCTTTAGGGCTAGCCTCGTGGGAAGAGTGATGGAGGTAGAGCACTGAATGGGCTAGCGGGCCCACAAGCTTAGCAAACCCAATCAAACTCCGAATGCCATACACTTGCTCCGCGGGAGTCAGGCTGTGGGGGATAAGCTCCACAGGCGAAAGGAAAAGAAGCCAGACCGTCAGCTAAGGTCCCCAAGTGTAAACTAAGTGATTAAGGTGGTGGAGTTACACAGACAACTGGGATGTTGGCTTAGAAGCAGCCATCATTTAAAGAGTGCGTAACTGCTCACCAGTCAAGTGATTCTGCGCCGACAATTCATCGGGGCTCAAGTTTACCACCGAAGCTGCGGGATTGTCGGATCCCTCTGGGTCCGATGATCGGTAGGGGAGTATTCTATGTTAGGTTGAAGGTCGGCCGTGAGGCCGGCTGGACGAAATAGAAGAGATCATGCCGGTACGAGTAGCGATAAAAGGGGTGAGAATCCCCTTCACCGAAAACCTAAGGTTTCCTGAGGAAGGATCGTCCGCTCAGGGTAAGTCGGGTCCTAAGCCGAGGCCGAAAGGCGTAGGCGATGGAAAACAGGTTAAAATTCCTGTACCACAAATGAGGCGCTCAAGACGCGATGGGGGAACGCAGAAGTGAAAGGTCAGCCAGCGATTGGAAGTGCTGGTCGAAGCCGGTAGGAGGTCCGCGTAGGCAAATCCGCGTGGACATTACTCCGAGAGGTGATCGGGAAACGAGCCTTCGGGCAAGCCAACTGATCCTAATCATGCTGCCAAGAAAAGCCTCTAAGCGAGTCTCATGTGTGTCCGTACCGCAAACCGACACAGGTAGGTAGGTAGAGAATACTAAGGTGCTCGAGTGATTCCTCGTTAAGGAACTAGGCAATCTAGCTTCGTAACTTTGGGAGAAGGAGTGCCCCTACGTAGGTGATCCCCCTCGCGGGGTGAGCCGAACGGGGTCGCAGTGACCAGGCCCAAGCGACTGTTTACTAAAAACACAGGTCTCTGCTAAGTCGTAAGACGATGTATAGGGACTGACACCTGCCCGGTGCCGGAAGGTTAAAGAGCGGGGTTAGCCCTCGGGCGAAGCTCTAAACTGAAGCCCCGGTAAACGGCGGCCGTAACTATAACGGTCCTAAGGTAGCGAAATTCCTTGTCGGGTAAGTTCCGACCTGCACGAATGGTGTAACGACTTGGGCGCTGTCTCAACGAGGAGCTCGGCGAAACTGTAGCTCCGGTGAAGATGCCGGATACCCGCGACAGGACGGAAAGACCCCGTGAACCTTTACTGCAGCTTGATATTGGATCTCGCCAATGCATGTGTAGGATAGGTGGGAGGCTATGAACGGAGGGCGCTAGCCTTTCGGGAGCCAACCTTGAAATACCACCCTTGTGTTGTTGGGGTTCTAACTTCATTCCGTGAATCCGGATGGAAGACAGTGTCAGGTGGGCAGTTTGACTGGGGCGGTCGCCTCCTAAAATGTAACGGAGGCGCCCAAAGGTTCCCTCAGCACGGTTGGCAATCGTGCGTAGAGTGTAAAGGCATAAGGGAGCCTGACTGCGAGACATACAAGTCGAGCAGACACGAAAGTGGGGCTTAGTGATCCGACGATTCTTTGTGGAAAGGTCGAAGCTCAACGGATAAAAGGTACTCCGGGGATAACAGGCTTATCTCCCCCGATAGTCCACATAAACGGGGAGGTTTGGCACCTCGATGTCGGCTCATCGCATCCTGGGGCCGGAGAAGGTCCCAAGGGTTTGGCTGTTCGCCAATTAAAGCGGTACGCGAGCTGGGTTTAGAACGTCGTGAGACAGTTCGGTCCCTATCCGTCGCGGGCGTAGGACATTTGAGAGGATCTGTTCCTAGTATGAGAAGACCGGAATGGACGAACCGCTGGTTCACCAGTTGTGGCGCCAGCCGCATCGCTGGGTAGCTATGTTCGGACGGGATAACCGCTGAAAGCATCTAAGCAGGAAGCCCACCTCAAGACGAGATGTCCCAAGCGTAAGCTTCTGAAGGCCCCTTGAAGATTACAAGGTCGATAGGCCAGAGGTGTAAGTGGTAAGGTAACGAGCCATTCAGCCGACTGGTACTAATAGCCGTGCGGCTTGACCAATGCTCCAATTTATGTCGTCGTTCTCTCATTCCATGTAATTGCCAACCCATTTCTTCCGGTGGCGATAGCGGAGGGGAAACACCTCTTCCCATTCCGAACAGAGTAGTTAAGCCCTCTTGCGCCGATGGTACTGCTTGGGTGACCTTGTGGGAGAGTAGGACGCTGCCGGGGGATGCATTGAAGGCGCTCGATTCATTTCGAGCGCCTTTTTTGTTTGGGGCTAATGAAAGCTTTAGATCGCTAGCGTAGTCTGGTTGTCTGGCCAGGTCCGGTCGTCGTTTACGCGGCGGTGTTTACAATGCGTCCGTCGAAGAGGCGGATGATCCGGTGGGCGTGATCGGCCAGAACCTGGTCGTGGGTCACCATGATGATGGTCGTGCCCGCCTCGTTGAGGCCGTTTAGCAGTTCCATGACCTCCGAGCCGTTGGCAGAATCCAGGTTACCCGTCGGCTCATCCGCCAGGATCAGCTTGGGATTGCCGATGACCGCCCGCGCCACGGCTACGCGCTGTTGCTGGCCGCCGGAAAGCTGCTGCGGGAAGTGATTACGCCGGTGGGGGATCTGCATGTGGTCCATCGCCGCATCCACCCGTTCCTTGCGCTCCTGCTTGGACGTGCCCAGGTAGATCAGCGGAAGCTCGATGTTCTCGTAGACGGTCAGTTCGTCGATCAGGTTGAAGCTCTGGAACACGAAGCCGATGTTGTTCTTGCGCAGATTGGCTCTTTGCCGCTCGGAGTGGCCGGACACTTCCTGGTCCAGGAAATGGTATTCCCCGCCCGTAGGGTTGTCGAGAAGGCCGAGGATGTTGAGCAAGGTGGACTTGCCGCAACCCGACGGCCCCATGACCGCCACGAACTCGCCCTGGTCCACGGCCATGCTCACGTCGTTCAACGCCGTCGTCTCCACCTCTTCGGTCGCATAGAGTTTCTGCAAGTTGCTGGTCGCTATCATCACACACCCCTTTTGCAGTTTATCGGTATGCGTCGCACCTTAATCATTCGACTTGTGTGCGATGCGCATTGTTTCGTCGCGATGTTGTGCATGCTTGTAAATGCTCTGCTTCACTAAGTGTTCGAGTGAGGGCGAAGGCGATTCGTGGAAGGCGGTGCTCCAGGATCAACGCTCTCAATACTGAAGTGAAGAAGTTCAATCCGTACTATCCGGCAAATTCACTCCAAATTCCTTGATAAACCGCTCAAAGAAACCGGCCGACCTGTATTCCAACAGCACGTTTACAGGTTCTCCATCCATGCCCGATATGCCGAGCGGCTTTTCTCCCAAGAAAAATTCCAACCCAAGACTATCCACTTCCGGGTAACCGGATGACCGAATAATCCACGCCGTGTCGACGACACCAGTTGCGTTCGAATGGACTCGAAGCAATACTTCTCCTTCGTTGATGAACTCGGGCGGAAGCGCTACGGTTAATGGCATTAATGGTATTTCCCCATTTGAGCTCTCATCCTTGGAACGGAGAGTGTCTGATTGTCCTGTGCTATCCTGTTCCAGGTCGGTCATCGTCGTATCTATTACAGTTTCGCCTTCCCGGTTCACATCGTCCTTTCCTTCACATGCCGTGTGACTCAGGATGAGGAAAAGCGACACCAGCGCGCATAGACTGATCACAGTCTTTTTTACCATTTGTTGAGTCATCGACCTTGATCCTCCAGATTGCGACGTTTCCAGTCTATCGGTGGAATACCGGTTGTCCCGCTCAGAATCCATGGTCTTCGACGTATTTGGCATCAGACCGTAGCCCGGCACCGGCCGGCGTCTATATCGTCTACCGGCCCGTCACTTCGATTCGATTCCGGATGCCACGCGTGTAAGTCAGATGCCCGCGTCGGTCAATCCAGATCCCTTCGACGTGAGGCAAATCATCCAGTAACCGCTTTGAATTCTCGACTCCCATGACGTACGTCGCAGTCGCCAGGGCGTCCGCCGTCATGGCGTCCGGGGCGATGACCGTGGCGCTGAGCACGTGGTTCGATGAAACCCCCAGCCGTGGATTGAGAATGTGAGCGATACGAGGGCCCTGGTGCAGTCTATAGTTCTCATAGTCTCCTGCCTTCGCAATGGCCTCGTCTTCGAGTTCGACCATGGCGCATAGTGCATCCATCCGAGCGGTATGGTGAACGTATCCCGATGCGCCACAGGCGAGTAAGCTCGAGCCATCACAGGGCAAAGATGTCTCCTCCGGCCGAAACCAGGCCACATCGGACCCGGTGGTCCCGCAACGCCCCGACCGCCCGATCCACCATCTTGCCGATCTCCCTGATCCCGCCATCGGCTTCGAGGGCGACGAGCAATCGAACGTTGTTGCACACGGGACAACGAAGATCCTCCTGTACCTCGTAAACGTACCCTACAGGATCGCCCTGTTCACCGAAAATCACGTAGCGGTCATATTCCCGAAAGTCCTCGTGCTTCCGGGATTCGGCCATGTGGAACGTAACCGAAACAAACTCCGAAACTGTCGGTTCATCGAGCGGTGGAAACAGGTTGGACATGCCGGCTAGCTCGTTTGACATCCTGTAAAGCGACGGGTCGGATCCGACTACATCGGTTCCGCCGGATCCCATGAGATAGATGAGATTCACGGCCACGACTACGGTGCCTGCTCCGGCGATCAACACCACCGCCATTCGACTACGTTTCAAAAACTGCGCCATAGGTAAGTCACCCGAATGGACGTCTGAAGAACGTCGGAAACGCTACTCGTACCTCAACGCTTCAACAGGATTCGACCGCGCCGCTTTGAGGACGTGTAGGCCGACCGTGGAGGCCGCTACGGCAAGAATGGCCAGGCCCACCAGGACAAAGAGCGCCGGGTTGGGCGCAATGCGATAGGCGAAGTCACGCAGCCAACTTTCCATGACGAGGTAGGCGATCGGCCAGGCGATGACGCTCCCCGCAATGGCCATGATCACGAACTCTTTCGACAGAAGCTGTACAAGTTGCGCCCTGGTCGCCCCCAAAATCTTGCGAACGCCGATTTCCTTCGTTCGCTGGTGCACGGTGAGGGAGACCAGGTTGAATAGCCCCAGGAAGGTCAGCACAATGGCAAGCAACGCGCATATTCCGAGGAGCGTGCCAAGGCGTTCTTCAGCCAAATACAGCTGGTCTATATCGTCTTCGAGAAAGGAATAGACGAGCGGGATTTCCGGGTAATGGGATCTCCAGACGCTATTGAGGTCCTCGAGCGCGGAGGCCGTACTCCCAGGTTGCAGTCGAACGCTCATGTGTTCGCCAAAGGAACTGCTTAAGAATACCATGGGCTCGACGGGCTGGTAAAGAGAACGAAAGTGGGTGTCTTGAATCACGCCGACGGCTCTGCCGCGCTGGACGTACTGCGGTAAGACGATTTCGATCGTCTTGTCCAGGGCCACTTCAGCGGAACTCCATCCCAGATGCCGGACGGCCGTTTCATTCAGGACTACCTCGAATACGGCGAACGGATTGAACATCCTCATATCTCTTGGCTTCAGATTCGAGCCCAGCACCAGGCTTATGTCCAGGGTCTCGAAAAAGTCGTGCTCCACGTTCACTATGCGGATAGACGAGGATACCGGCATATCGCTGTCGTCCCCGCGTCGAACCATGGTTTCCCCGATCATGCCCCTCCCCGGCGCGAGCCCGGGAACGTAATCCGACAGGGAGACGCCCTCGATGTACGGTGACCGCAGCAACTCGTTCTGGAATCCATCGGAGGATCTAGGATTAAACTGTTGGGAGCCTTCAGAAGAGCTTGATTCAATGGCCTCCACGAAGAATCCCGATATGAGGGGAACGACTATCACATTGGATTTTTCGAAGCCCGGAGGTTCGTTCATCATGAACCGCAACTGGCTGTAGACCACACCCGTGCCGATGATCAGGATGGCGGAAAGGGCGAACTGGACCGTGATAAGAATACGCTTCACAAAGGGATAGTCGATCGCCTGGCTCAACCGGCGGCTAAGTGCGTCCATCGGCCGGTATCCAGACAGAACCATGGCCGGAAAACTCCCCGAGAATGCCCCCACGAGGACTGAAATGGCGATCAGACCAAGCCATATGTCGAGGTGTTGTATAAAACCCATGGACAGTGCCTTCCCAGTCACGGCGTTGAAGGCTGGAAGCGAAAGCCGGGCAAGCAGAACCGCCAGGACGAGTACCAGGCCTGAGATCATTACGGACCCGCTCAGATACTGCACGACAATACGTGAACGGTTCGCGCCGTACACTTTCATTAGGCCCACTTCCTTCGCGCGGGCTGTCGACTGAACCATAGACAGATTGATGAAGTTGATGCAGGCGATCAGCAGCAGGAAAACGGCCCCCGTCATGAGGGTGTAGAGATAGGCCACACTGCTGTTCGCCTCGAGTTCGTTGAGTAGATTGGAACGCAGGTGAATCGCGGTCAGCGGTTGAAGGGAAAACCGGTAGTCCCGGATGCTCTCCCGGTTCACGGGCTTGATCTCGGTGTCGAAGTAAGCCTGGAACTTGGACGTCAGTTCCGGCACCAGGCTCTGATCGTGCAAACGCAGGTACGTATAGTAGGTTGCGCTCCACCAGTTGTCCATGAACTGCAATTCCGTTCCGAAAGACAGGAACATGTCCGCGGTGAAATGCGTATGGCCCGGGAAGTCCTCCATGACGCCCGTGATGGTAAAGCTGTACGTGTTGTCCAGGCGCATCACCTCGCCCATGGGGTCCACTTCGCCGAAGTACTTCCTTGCCATCGATTCCGAGATGACCGCTTTGTTCTGCCCCTCCAATGCGGTGGCGGGATTCCCCTTGAGCAGGGGGATGGTGAAAACGTCGAATAGCGAAGGCTCGGTCCAGTAGACCCGGTCTTCGTAGAACTCCCGGTCACCGAACCGTATAAGCCAAATGGCCCGAGTCGCCCGCATGCGGACAGCGCTTGCTACTTCCGGAAAGTTCTGTTTCAGCGTGGAAGCCGCTGCGCCCGGCGTGCGCGCGTTGTTGCCATTGATCAGCCGATAGACCTGCGGAGCGTACCTGTGGTGTGTATCGTAGGTCCATTCGTCCTTTATGTACAATAGCGTGAGTACGCACGCGGCCATGGCGATGGCCAGCCCCGTGACGTTGATGGTCGTATGGGATCTTTGCTTGAGCAGGGCTCTGACGGCTATTCTGAGGTGGTGGGTGAACATGATCGGGTGCTCCCTACGGTTCCAGGACAAGAAAGTTGACCGACTTGAAGACGCGCTGATCAGCGTGCCGGTCCGTCAGCGTCACGGTCAGCACATACTCCCCGGCTTCGAGATCCGTGGTGTCCATCGCGGTGTATTCAGCCTCTTCCGCTGAACTCCCCTCGCCTTCGAAGAAGGACATCACAGTCTGCATGTCGTCCGGCCTTCTGGCCCTGCGGTTCCTCAGTGCGGGCATGCCCAGGGGCGTGATTTCGTAAAGTGTCTCGTAGGAAGTGCGTCCGGCGTTGCCTAAATCCAGGTTGTACAATTCGTAGTAAACGTAAACGGGGTTTCCCCGAATGTAGAGCCGTCCCGGATTGGGCGTGATATTCAACCCCTTGCGCACAAAGGGGCCCTGTACGCCTGACGGCGTGATGAGGGTGGCCAGCTTGAGATCGCTGATGAGCAGGTCGCGGCCGCGGTAGTCGGACAGCGTGACTGGCTTGCGATACACTCCGACCCGGCTCGTTGTCTCGTCCCGCACCTGGACTGCCAGCGTGAAACTACCCGACGGCGCGACAACGCTTTCAGGCAGGGTATACACCGGAACTTTCACGTTGCTTTCAGCCATCATACGCTTCGGCCTGTCGAAGGGACCGAAACCGAACTCGTGGGTGAACTGGGGGCTCATGGTCGAATCACGCAGGGTGACCAGGTGCGCGAGCCGGGTGCTGTTACCCCTGCCGTCCGAGACATCGCCGAACTGCCACACGGGGATGCTGTAGGACAGGTCCAGTTCCGTCGCGCCGTTGTCAGCCCTGTAGCTTACGGCGTCGAAGGCATATTCGAGTGGTTCTCCCCCGAAGTCGTGCAGGAATTCCTCGGGACTGCGCTTGATCAGGTTCTCGGCAACTCGTTGAGGATGATGGGTATCGTTTCGACGCATCAACTCGAAACCCGTGATGTCACCAAACGAATCCCCACCTTCATAGATTGTCTGAAGTGGATAATCGAATTTCCCACCGCCCATCTGGTCCACGAAAAACAGTTCAAGATTATGCTGTACGTAAACCCAGCTTTCGACCTTGTACGATTCTCCGACCAGACGTTTGAGTAACTCGAATGGATTGCTCTCCGACGAGCTCCCCCAGAGATCCACCGATCCCAAATCGAATCCCTGGAGCTGCATGATCTCCTCATCCAACAACGCCACCGGATCTCCCCTGCCCACCCGCAACACGTAGCCGGACTGCATATTCCGCACGCGTATTGCGTCCACGGCAGGAATCGCCGACGGCTTGAAAACGGAAAAGGTGTTCCCATGCCTGCGCAGCAAGAAGTTGCTACGGTCATCCGGCGTACCGTATCGAACGTGAATCTCCCCGCGGCGGTCAAAGGGATACTGGCCCTCTGAGAAATGATTGCGGGCGTACAGTACGCGCCGGTAGTGTTCCACCAGGCGCTCGTTTTCGACGGTGGCCGGATTGGAATCCCGTGCGTTCCAGAAGGTCTGCCACAGCGCGTCGCGTTCCGGTCCTTCCACAGCCTCCCAGGTCTTCAATTCATCGGGAGGCGCGACATGTCGCAGGTCCCGGTACACCGCCTGCTCATCGGGATCGAGACCCGATATATAGGTCTCCAGGGCTTCCTGCAATCGATCGAACCCCCGTTCAGTCGAACCCGAAAGCATGCTGAACTGAAGCTGCAGGGTCCTGACCTCGTCCGCGACGGCATCTCCTGATTCTTCGACCAACTGTCCCAGGAGTTCAGCACCTATTTCGAACGCTTCGGCACGAAGACACACATTGGTAAACCGCTCGAAGGCCCGACGGTGTTTGGGGTTTACCCGGTACTGGTTGAAATAGGCGGCTATCGCTTTTTCGTAGTCCGGCAACGGGGGACTTTCATAACATCGTCCCAGTTGATAGTAGGCGTCCTCATGGGATGGATTCAGCTCTACGACCTTGAGGAAATACGTCCTGCCATCCCGGTCGCTGCCCACGATGGTATCTACTTTTTTATCATTCATGAAGGACATGCCCAGGTAGTACTGGGCGTCCGCGTTGTCCGGATCCAGGCGGATCGCGGTACGCAACGCGTTGCGGGCATCCAGCTTTCTGTTTTGCAACTTCAGGTAGGTCTTCCCCAATCCGATGTGACCAGGCGCCCATTTTTTGTCCTGCCGCACTGCGCTCCTGAACGAACTCAACGCCTCACGGTAGTCGCCCAATTCATACCGCGCCATTCCGAGCCAGTAGTGGGCGGGCGCCGAATCCCCGTCAGCCTTGACGGCCATTAGGAAGTACGGCAGCGCTTCCGCGTATCGTCCCTGTTGGTAAAGTGATTTGCCTTTTTCGTGGGCTGGCAGATCAATATCGGATACGGCCGATTGCGGCGGGGAAGTCCAGGTCTGGGAATGGCCGGGTAAACTCAGTGCAAGCGCGGCGATTGTAAGAAGCAGGCGGACGTACACGTAGTGCCTCTTTGGACGAATCAAGAAGTGGCATTGACGATTCGCGTTACCGAATCAAGGGGAGTTGCTTTCAAGGTATCCAATAGACCAGGAATCAACAACCGTCTATGCGACGCAGTTCCACAAGGTATCCCCATAGGTCGCGCTTACGCGGCCTCCGTCACGATCCGTCCGTCGAAGAGCCTGATGGTCCGGTGGGCGTGGTCGGCCAGCGCCTGGTCGTGGGTCACCATGATGATGGTCGTGCCCGCCTCGTTGAGGCCGTTGAGCAGTTCCATCACCTCGGCGCCGTTGGCCGAGTCCAGGTTACCCGTCGGCTCGTCCGCCAGGATCAGCCTGGGGTTGCCGATGACCGCCCGCGCCACGGCCACGCGCTGCTGCTGGCCGCCGGATAGCTGCTGCGGGAAGTGGTTCCGGCGGTGGGGGATCTGCATGTGCTCCATCGCCGCGTCCACCCGTTCCTTGCGCTCCTGCTTCGACGTGCCCAGGTAGATCAGCGGCAGTTCGATGTTCTCGTACACGGTCAGCTCATCGATCAGGTTGAAGCTCTGGAAGACGAAGCCTATGTTGGCCTTGCGCAGGTTGGCGCGCTGCCGCTCGGAGTGGCCGGACACTTCCTGGTCCAGGAAATGGTACTCCCCGCCCGATGGATTGTCGAGGAGACCGAGGATGTTGAGCAGGGTGGACTTGCCGCAGCCCGAGGGTCCCATGACCGCCACGAACTCGCCTTCGTCCACGGCCATGGTCACATCGTTCAGCGCCGTCGTCTCTACCTCTTCGGTCGCGTAGAGTTTCTTGAGATGTTCTGTCCTGATCATGGTGCGCTCCCGTAGTGTGGTAATACTCCGTATCCACGCATGCCATTTCGGAATCGTTCCTAATATCAAAGTAGCAAATGAAGAGGGTTGCAATTCCAGGTCGGAGAGATTAACTCCATAGATTGTGCGACTACGTTCATGCTGGAGAATCACTCATACCTGAGCGCATCTACCGGGTTCAACGGTGCTTCTTTTGTAACATGGAAGGCAATCGTAGCGATGATTACTAACAGAATCCCCATGCTTACCAAGATGTAGAGGCTAAGGGGTGGAGAAACTCGATATGCGAAATCTTGTAACCAAACGGCAGTAACCAAGTACGCCAACGGCCACGCTACCAGATTGGCGATCGCTGCCATAACTACAAACTGTCTAGACAGCAACTGAGTCAATTTCATAACTGTAGCACCCAGGGTCTTGCGTATGCCTAATTCCTTCGTTCTCTGTTTTGTGGTCAGGGAGACCAGGTTGAAAAGTCCCAGGAATGTCAAGATAGTAGCTAAGATGGTACAGACACCTATAAGCGAACCTAGACGTTTCTCCGGTACGTAAAGTCGATCAATATCGTCCTCCAAGAGGGAATAGATAAATGGAATTTCAGGAAAATAAGACTGCCAGGTAAGATCTAGGTAACTTAACGCAGATTCCATTTTCCCATCCTGAAAGCGCACCATCATGTGTTCGCCATTACCGTTCGTGAAAACCATCGGTTCAACAGGCTGATAAGACGACCGGAAGTGGGCATCCGCAACGACACCTACAACCCTGCCTCGTTGGGTGATCTGAGGGTATACGATATCTATCGTCTGGTCTACTGCTGACACTGGAGAAGTCCAACCTAGGTGGCGTACTGCCGTTTCGTTGAGAACAAGCTCGATTACGGGCAAAGGCCCAAAAGTCGAATATGTAGCAAGACTCCTGTGCCTCAAAAAGCGTCCGTGTACCAGCTGTAAACCCAGTGTGTTTATGTAATCGTGCTCAACGCCCACAAATCGTACGGATCTGGAATTCCTCAGACTGTTTCCTGCCCGAGTTCGAACCATCCCATCACCCATTGTACCACGGGCAGGTTCAAGTGCCGGCACATAAGTTGAGAATGAAACGCTGAGTACATCTGGCGATCTCAACATATCGTTTTTGAATCCGCTAGGTGGAACTAGTATTCCGCCTGGGAAGAAGCCTGTTATCAGGGGTACATTGACTACATTTGATTCGTCAAAACCCTGGGGTTTGGTCAACATGTATTGAATCTGGATGTAGACCACGCAGGTGCTGATAATCAGAATAGTGGAGAGAGAAAACTGGATGATGATGAGCATCCGTTTCACCAGTGGAAAGTCCACTGAATGGCTGATTCTGTTTCCAAGAGAAAAGAGAGGGTGTACTCCTGACATAACCAAAGCCGGAAATCCTCCTGAAACGACTCCAACGATTATCGCAACGACAACTATCCCAAGCCAGATTCCAAAGTCTTCAGTAACGCCAAAAGAAAGCGTTTTACCTGTCAGCCAATTAAATGATGGCAGTGCAAGATAGGTCAAAATGAGAGCTAAAAACAAAACCAACATCACCATGGTTAAGGATGCAATCATATGCTGCCTGATAATCTGAATTCGATCAGCACCGAAAATCTTAATCAAACCCACTTCCTTCATCTGATCAGCCGAATGAACCATAGACAGATTGACAAAATTGATTGAAGCGATGAGCAACAAGAAGATCGCACCTGAAATGAGCGCAAAGATGTAACTCACACTGCTATTCACCTCGAGTTCATTCAAAAGGCGGGAACGAAGGTGAATCTCCGTTAGTGGTTGAAGTATGAAACTATACTCCCGGATCCACGCGCTGTTGCTAGGTTTTACCGTTGATTCAAAATACCGCTGAAACTTGTCTTCGAGAATTGAAGCCTGGTTACCTTCGTTCAACCGGACGTAGGTGTAATAGTCGGGACGCGACCAGTTGTCAATGTAGGATAGTTCATTGCCGAAACTCAGGAAGAACCCAGCCTCGAAATGGGAGTTGACCGGGAAATCCTCCATTATCGCGGTAACGGTAAAATCCCATGTGTTGTCGGCTTGCAACACCTTACCGATGGGATCTTCCTCGCCAAAGTACTTTCTGGCGACTGACTCTGATATAACGACCTTGCCTATGCCATCCAACGCGTTGGTTTTGTTCCCCTTTACAAGTGGTATGGTAAAGACATCAAACAAGGAGGCTTCGGTCCAGTATACCTTATCTTCGTAAAAAGCACGATCACCGTACTGCATTAGCCAGATGGCCCTGGCCGCCCTTAAACGAACAGTACTTACAACTTCAGGAAAGTTCAGCTCAAGGGAACCTGAGGCGGCACCTGGAGTTCGGGCATTGGTGCCGTCAATCAATCGGAAGATCTCGTTGGCGTGTTCGTGGTGAGAATCGTATTTCAGTTCTTCCTGGATATACATCAGGGTTAAAATACACATAGCCATCCCGACAGTTATTCCGCTGATGTTTAATATGGTATTGGATTTCTGCTTTAATAGTGCACGGGTGGAGATTTTCAGGTGGTGGGGTAGTTCCATAACTGGCCTACAGATACTTAGTAAATGGTTCTAAGAGGGTTGTGATTAACGTCGAAGGGGCAGTTGAAAGTCTATAACTGCCTGTACGTTTAAACTCGTCCTCCGGTTTGATCAGCCCCAGACGTTCGCCGAGTGTTTTGGACTCGTCCACCACTGGCATTCAGCGAGGAGAGCATTTCCGTTGTCGGTGCGTGGAGCGTCGTTTGTTTTTTAACCTTGATGAATTCAATACCCAGACGAAGTCGGTCAATCAACTCTTCCAACTGCTTGATTTGAATAGGCTAATAGAGGAAGTCACGGCGAAGGCTTCACTGGCAATATCGCGACTTTGATTCAGGTAGTTAATGTTGTCGTACGCATCTTAGTCTCCATGTGCGCTGTCAGGTTGGGTCTGTGACGGATTTTGTGTTACTGACTTTATCATGTTAAGGGCACTTTGTCTTCGTACATGATGATGAACTTGCTGGTGGCGGCCGTCCAGTTGGCGATGGGCCGTGTCTACCTTCGGGCCAGGTAGAGCAGTTTCCTGGCTACCCCGTCGGTGGGGAAGGCGCCGCCGCGCTATGGTCACCCCCAGTCTGCATGAGCACGTTCACCGCCCGTTACAATTCTGCTTCACATTGCATGGCGGCCAGCAATAGACTGGCAAAAGACGGTCAAAGGACAGGCGTAAACTTGTCGCTCTGAGTGCTATCCTTTACATAAACCTCTTCGACTCAGTCGTCTTCCACGGCTTCTTTATTCAGTCGACGTTTTCATCAAGCCCTTTAGATCCTCGTCGGTCTGTCTTGAAGCTACCGTGTATTTAACACCGCTCCCTTGTCATGAAGTACGACCCACTCGTTAATTGACAATCTGCAATCTATTCTGGATCCCTCTTGTAAAAATAAACTGTCCATGCTGATCAATCCAGATCCCCTCGACGTATGGCATATCGTTCAGCAATCTCTGAGAACTTTCGATACCCATAACATAAGTCGCTGTGGCAAGCGCATCCGCTATCATTGCGTCGGGAGCGATAATCGTGGCGCTATGCACGTGATCCGTCGAAGTCCCAAGTCGAGGATTGAGTATGTGTGTAATACGGCGACCTTGATTGATTTTGTAGTTTTCATAACCACCCGACGTCGCAACCGCCTCATCTTCGATTTCGACTGTGGCGCACAATGTATTGGGATGGTATGGAGACCGGATACCAATACGCCAAAGACGTTCAGGTTCTGGCCTTCCCATGGCAAGAACATCCCCACCTGCAGATATCAACCCGCATCTAATGTGGCGGTTTCGTAATACGTGAGCCATTCGATCCAATCCGTAACCTTTTGCTATTCCGCCAAAGTCTACCCCATAACCAGACGAAGCAATTCGTACTTTCTGTTCTTGCACTTGCAACTGATTAAAGTCTACCAGTTCGAGCATTTGCCGTAAGCTTCGACTTGACGGATCACAATTATAAAATCCCCAGTGGTACATAATCGGTAGAATTGTCACATCGAAGGCACCATCTGTAATCTCGCCGATTCGTCTTGCTGTAGTCGCGACCTTGATAAAGTGGGGTGTTACGCCATGCCAAAGCCCATACATGTTGTTTACATGCGTAAGTTCACTGGTATTACGATAGAGGCTTAGCAGGCTGTCAATTTGAGCTAAAGCATCGAAGGCATCATAAATTGATTCTTTACTGTACTCGCATTCCTTGATTACAAGTTCTACTTTCGTCCCCATATGAATCTGATGACGACGAACAAGCCTTTGCTTGTCTGACAATCCTGCGCCAAAATTGTATGGCACAAGTAACATTGCCGATGAAAGGCCGACCGATTTTATGAAATTGCGTCGCTTCATAGGGGCTATGCTATGATGGAATCTAGGACCATCTTTGTTTTCAAAAACAAGGCTACGTACAGAAAGCCCCTAACCTCGATGGATATGCCTAAGTCTATTGAGAGCATCAACAATATGAATCGAGCTTTTGGTAGCACCTGTGATTCCGTCGATATTTTCGCCTAATACGTAGAAATGTAGGTTCGGTTTCGACTTAAATTGCCTCAGAAACCTCGTTTCATCCTCAACAGATAGTGGTTCACCGGAGAGTTCAAGGGGTTCAAGCACTCTGATATCATGGAGCCGACCCAAGTCATCGAGTGCGACGAGCATTCGGACGTTATTGCAAACAGGACATTTGAGATCCTCCTGTATTTCGTAGACGTAGCCAACAGTGTCGATTCGTTCGTCAAACACCACATATCGATCGTAACCTCTGAATTTCTCGTGTTTGCTAGAATAGCTTTCAGAGAAAGCGGATATAGTGAATTCCCTTAAGATACGATCGTCAAGTGGTGGGAATATGTCGGATGAAGTAATCGAACCACTTCCCGATCCCAAGTTCGACACGTGTGAGTAAATCACATCGTCATCACATGAATGTCCGGATAAGTAGACTATATTGACCACAGCAATTACTACTCCGGTTATAAGAAACATGGTTCTTTGAATGAGTTTGAAATTTCGCATACTACAACCGAACTCCATCTTCGTTTGAGCAGAAGAGGCCGAAGTTTGACTGGTTGTTCCTTGGGAGCCACGACATAGATTTGGGATTTCACTGACTGAACAGAATGTTGAGTTGAGGGGAGGCCGAGCCAATACACTTATCTAAGGCGGAAGCTCATTGGAAAGTAGAATTGCGCAGATATAGGCTTTCCTTCCTTAGTCGCTGGCTTGAAAATCATCATTCGTGCTTGCGACAGTGCAAGACTATCTAGTTCTGGATGGGTCGACGATTCTATGATCGAAACAGATTCCACCGTGCCATCTGCCTTAGATCTTAAGAGAAGTACAACATCGCCTTCATTGCTGTACTTATCCTGTGGCGTGGGTCTAAACAATAGTCGTGGAGACGTATCCCAATCACCCACTTTAGCTATAACTTCAGTGTCAACTTGGGTTTCTTCCACCGGCACACTATCGTTCTCTACATTTCTGTCGTTACTGCAGGAGATGACTAACGAAAAGAGTACAATCTGGGACAGGCTGAATCGAAGCATTTGTGGAGCCCTTTCTGTCATATGAGGTCGATTTCTGAACGCGAGGTAAATTCTGATTCATGTTCTAACTTTCAATGTGATTCAAAATCACCAGTATAAGTTAAAACCTGATCAATCGGGGCTATTGACCCGAGAAGTAAATCGAAAATTGTATTTAAATATCGTATTTTGGGGGACGATGAGTCGTGTTCCCATAGTGGGCATTAAACGAAACCTGCCTACAGACTCTAAGGCGATACTATCCAGTGCCGGATGTGCTGATGGTGTCTTTGTCCAAATCGAATCTACGATACCATTTGAGTCGAAAAGTACGTTCACTGCAATTTCCATTTCGTCAAGATGACCGTACTCAAGAGGGAATGCACGACTCGTAGCCGTACCGAGGTGCAAGATTAGAGGTTCTTCATACGATGGCACAACATAGTCGTCAATGATCCCGTCGGTCACTAGTCGAATGTATTGGTCATATCCTTCCAAGGATCGCCAGGAATCATCTTTTGTGAATCTGGCGATACTCTGTGCAAAAGATGTAAAAGGGAGGTCACCGATACGGCGAGGATGGGACATCATGTTGACGGATTGATTGTTGGCGTACGATCTGATAAAAAGACTCGATTCATCTATCGGCATGGAAGACACGTTATCGAAGTATCGTGTGAAAGTTGACCGGTCCGACCCGTTGGAATCATGGGCTTCGGTGGACGGCATGTTAGTGAAGTATTGAGAGATATCAAATCGGTCTGACCCGCTGGATGCCTGCACTTCGCGATAGGTAGTTGTAGTCAGATAGTACTCCACATTTGAAACGTAGAATACGGAAATGGTCGCATCATGAGACCGGACGTAGTCTGATATACCACGCAAGGCTGTTTCACCGGCGAAATCACCTACGACTGGAACGATCAAGTTCCTCCCGTGCAACTTCTTGACGACGTCAAATGCACTATCATCAGCAAGGAAGTTGGCTTGCTCCCCACTTATCGTTTCTGCAAGAATCAACTCCCGCAGACTCGGGAAATTAAAGGTTGCATCCCCCGGTGTTCCCAGATCGTACTGGATGTCTAACTGGCTCCTGAAGAAAGCCTGATAGACTCGTTCGACAGCTTTCATATCTTCCATCGAGTCTATGCCATACGAATGTAAATGGGACTTGATGACCCGGAGATTTCGCTCGTAGAGTTTTACATCGGGATCTATTCCGTCGAAATATGCGATCAGCGTTGCAACAGATGATTCACTTCGAGACCAGGGCCGGACCGGTCCTCCCTTAAATATCTCGGCCAGGTAGGAGAGATTCCGGTTCAATGGTTTGCTGAGCAGCCTAGACAGGAATTCAGCACTGTCGCTGGACTGAGCGAAGAGGGACTTGTAGATCAGGTGCAACAGCATGTTATCGCGACGAATGTCAACCACGAAAGCCATGTGCGGCCTGGTCTCGGCGATGTAGGTAAAATTCTGTTCGGGGCCGACACCCACATAAACGCCACCGGAAACGTGCCGTTCGCGTAGTACGGCAAATGGATGCAGGTAAGAAGATTCGTTTGAGGTGAAATTGGTTGAATGAAAGGAGCCACCCGTCTCCGACAGTTCTCTAATCAGGTTCGAGAAGGCTGGCGTGGACAGTGAGTCCGGGAGGGCACCTGCTCTTGGATATGGCTTTACAGTCCTCTTGTTAGACCAATCAGAAGGATTGTAACACTGGACTGCAAACAACATCACGACAACACCTGCCGTTATCCATGTTGTTGTTTTCCATATAACCATATCCGAGGATTTCCAAGCAGCTAAAGATTGACCTAAGTATTGTGAAAGTCTCTCAGCCACTTCTTTTGACTAAGAGACTCTCACGCCGGATCAGCCCTAACAACTTCTACCACCATTACAGTAACAACCTACATAGCCCCACACATATGCATCCCCACAGTCATCATAATAACTACAATATACGCGATGGGCCAGGACCGCATAGGCAAAGGAGAAGGGCAACGCGCACTGCAACCCCACGTGGACGATTCGATCGAGCATCCAGACTATCACGGGTAGGGCTGGACCGGATGCCGGAACCAGACCCCAAGAGGACAGGAGCGTGCCGGGTTTCGTGATTGTCCACATCGGCGCGAGGATGAGGGCCAGGATGAATCCGGCCTCGATAATCTGGAGGCGTATGCGCTGTTGCTGGCTCGCCACGAAACGCTGGGCAATCAGTAGGCATCCTGTTAAGATAACAACGAGGAGAGGAAACATTGGAACGGGAATGGGCTCAACTATGCGGACGACGAACTGCGCAATCTCATTATTCCAACCATGGGTGATGCTCAGTAAGTAGATCGAATGTAAGACTATCCACACAAAGAGAGGCGTCAGGATGAACAATGCTTTTTTTCGTAACCATTCTCCAAAGACAGACGAACTTGGAAAAACAGTTAATATCTGAAAGATAAGAACAGTTTCCAGGATTGTTGCTAATACGACGATGTATATACTGAGCGATAGTAACCAAACCGGCCATCCTGCGATCATGGGATGAAAGGCAGGAGACGATGTGAGCGCCGTAGCGAGGAAGAGCAACGCGCATCGAAAGGCGATGACGTTTAGATGACTGCGGAATCCCATCCAAGTACCAAAACCTAACAGCACGATCGGGAAGATCAGAAAGGGTCCTCTTTGGAACCAGGTCATCTCCGCGACACCCATCACAATCTCCTGCTGATCAACCTGTAGGGTGTAAGGTACCTCTTCGATCTCCTCAAGTGTCATGATACCGGTATGTATCCGATCTTCGCGAAGCCAGACGATTTCGATACGTTCTCCGGGTTGACTTTGCAAACGTGCCTGGAAATAGGCTTCTGGTCGTGATCTCAGGTCGATTCCATTTACCGATATGATCCGGTCGCCCGACTGTATTCCTGCCAGGTCGGCCGGACTTCCGTTCTCGATCTGTACTGCGATGATACCTTCGTCTTGGCGAATCCGGACGAGATGAAACCACGTACCTTCCTGTAGATTGCTAACGGCGCTCTTCGTCAACCCCGGCGTTTGTATCATCTCGCTACCAAAAAATTGAATGCCGGGCGACCAGTGTTCGATCTGCGTGAATCGAACAAGTGTCCACGCCACCAGACCCAATTGCATGCATAGCAGCAAGGCAAGTGTACAAACTATGAGATATCGATAGTTGAAAAACTTCAGTTGAGATCACCCCTGAGACTATGGACTGGATTCCGCAATACATGTTGCGTTGTGCCGACAATCGCCGTAAAGAGTTCAATTATAGACTATTCAGAGAAGACGTGTCGGCAGCTTTGAAGAAATGTTACGAAACAGTAAGTGTCAAGAAAGTGCTGGTCACTGGTATTAGTCGTTACAAGGACCAGAACGAGGTCTTGTAGAAAATACTGGTCTAAACTAACACGGAATAGGAAAGGGAAGGTATTGCGAAACTATTGCTTGCGTTGTAGAACCGGCCATTCAACTCTGTGTGGTCGATTCAACCTGGCGGACCGCAGGTCGATTGGATTGTTCTTAAGGCTTTTTCAACTCGATTGTGTATCGTAGCCACGAGTTTTTAGCCGAAACAAAGCGACGCCCTTAAAACTTGACACCAGAAGCTGGATCGCAACATATTAGAGTTTTCCCGGTGAGTTGCCTTGTTTGAACTTTAAATGACTCGTAGAACGGAAGAGAGCGGTCCTGAAGAGGAGGAGTGTTCGTGAAGGAATATCGCATCGAAAACATCAGAAACATATGCCTCGCGGGCCACGGGGGGAGCGGCAAGACCTCCCTGGCGGAAGCCATGCTCTTCAACGCCGGCGCCACGAACCGCCTGGGCAGCGTGGACGATGGCAACACGGTTTCCGACTACCGCGAGGAAGAGATCGAGCACCGCATTTCGATGAACCTCACACCCCTTCACTTCGAGTGGAACGAACAGAACCTCCACGTGATCGACACCCCGGGATATTCCGATTTCACCAGCGAGGTGCACTGCGCGATGCGCGTCTCGGACAACGTGGCTATCGTGGTCAAGGCCATCGAAGGCATCGAGGTGGAGACCGAACGCGCCTGGGAATATACAGAACAGTACGGCCTGCCCCGCATGGTGGTGGTCAACCTGCTGGATAAGGAACACGCCGACTTCTACGACGTGCTGGGCCGCATCCAGGAACGGTTCGGCACGCAGGCCGTCCCCCTGCAAATCCCCATCGGCGAAGGCGAAGGCTTCGCGGGCGTTGTCGACCTGGTCGCCATGGAGGCGGTGACCTCTGAAGACGGCAAGGACAGCCGCGGCGAAATCCCCGGCGATCTCGCTGACCTGGCGGAGGAGTACCGTGAAAAGCTCATGGAGGCGGTGGCGGAATCCGACGATGGGCTGCTCGAGGTTTACTTCGAAGAAGGCGCATTGTCCGATGAGCAGCTCCTGGAAGGACTGCGAAAGGGTGTGCGGGAAGGCGCCATTTACCCCGTCATGGCGACATCGGCTACGCGGAATATCGGGGTCTCCGGCGTGATGGACGCGGTGGGAGCGTACCTGGCCTGCCCTGCGGACCGGCCGCCGGTTACGGTCACCCCTTCGGGAGGAGACGAAGAAATCGCCCTGGATTCCGATCCATCCGGGCCCCTGGCGGCCCTTGTTTTCAAGACGGTTTCCGAAGCCCATATCGGAGAACTCACCTATTTCCGAGTGTATTCCGGCGAGATCAAGCACGGCGGCGACGTCTACAACTCGTCCAAGAACACGGCGGAGCGGTTCGGTCAGATCTACCAGACGAACGGCCACGAGCGGCATGAACTGAACGTCATCCGCGCCGGCGAGATCGGGGCGACGGTCAAGCTGAAGGATACCCACACCGGCGACTCGCTCAGTACGAGACAGAAAACCTTCGACCTGGAGTGGGTGAACTTCTCCGAGCCCGTGGCGAACGTGGCCGTCCTGCCAAAGAGCAAGGAAGACGAGGAGAAGATCAGCACCGGCCTCTCCCGGCTGCACGAGGAAGATCCCTCCTTTACCTTCCAGTTCAACAGCGAGATCAAGCAGCTGATCCTGGCCGGGGCCGGCGAAATGCACCTGGACCTCATCGTCGAGCGGCTCAGCCGCCGTTTCGGCGTGGAAGTCGAGATGGTGCAGCCGCGCATTCCCTACCGCGAAGCAATCAAGGGCAAGTCCGAGGCCCAGGGCCGGTTCAAACGGCAGAGCGGAGGTCGCGGACAGTTCGGCGACGTCTGGCTGCGCGTGGAACCCAGGCATCGCGGCGACGGTTACGAATTCGACAACGGCATCGTCGGCGGAGCCGTCCCCAGCCGCTTCATTCCGGCGGTGGACAAGGGCATCCAGGAGGCCATGGTGGAGGGCGTGATGGCCAAGTATCCCGTGGTCGATCTGAAGGCCACGTTGTACGATGGCTCCTTCCACACGGTCGATTCATCCGAAATGGCCTTCAAGGTCGCCGCGTCCATGGGATTCAAGAAGGCCTTCATGGAAGCCCGGCCCGTCCTGCTCGAACCGATCTACGAAGTGGACGTGGTCGTCCCGGAAGACTATATGGGCGACGTCATGGGAGATCTTTCCAGCCGGCGCGGACGCATCCTGGGCATGTCGCCGCGGGGGAGCAACCAGGTGGTGCGGGCCGAAGTGCCCCTGGCCGAACTGTACAGGTACTCGACCGTGTTGCGATCGATAACGCACGGGCGCGGCAGCCACGCACGGAAATTCGTCCGCTACGAGGAAATACCGAAGGAAATCGAGAACAAGGTCATCGAAGAGGCCAAGACCCAGGAAGAGGACTGACCGCCGGGCGTCGGTACGGAGTAATATAATAGGTAAGGCGGGCCGTTCGGGCCGGCCGGAGTGACCGAGGCGGGCTGTTCGGGTCGCCACAGGGAAGCATGGATACATGGAACCCTTACTGAAAGTTGAGAACCTTTCGACCCACTTCTTGACCCGCAACGGCGCGGTGCGGGCCGTGGACGACGTCAGTTTCGACGTGGCGGAAGGGGAAACGGTGGGCATCGTGGGGGAGAGCGGATGCGGCAAGAGCGCCACCGTGCTGTCCATCATGCGGCTCATCCCGAGTCCTCCGGGCCGCATCGTCAACGGCAACATCCTGTTCAGGCCGGGGGCCGACGAACCAGCGGTCGACCTGCGCAACATTTCGGAACGCGAAATGCAGAAAATCCGGGGCAATATCGTCTCCATGGTGTTCCAGGATCCGATGACGTCCCTCAACCCGGTGCTGACCATAGGATGGCAGCTGCGGGAACCCCTCCAGCTGCATCTCGGCCTCGACAAGAAAGAGGCCACGGACCGCAGCATCGAACTGCTGCAGATGGTCAACATCCCGAGCCCGGAACAGCGCCTCAACGACTACCCCCACCAGTTCAGCGGGGGCATGAGGCAGCGCGTGATGATCGCCATGGCCATCGCGTGCAACCCGAAACTGCTTATCGCGGACGAGCCGACCACGGCGCTGGACGTCACCATCCAGGCGCAGATCCTGGAGCTGATGATGAAGCTGCAGGAAGAACTGAACATGTCCGTCGTCATCATCACCCACGACCTCGGGGTCGTGGGCGAGGTGTGCGACCGGGTGATCGTCATGTACGCCGGCCGGATCATCGAATCGGGCCCGGTGGATACGCTGCTCGACGATCCCAAGCATCCCTACACGCACGGACTGCTCCAGTCCGTTCCCAAGCTCGGCGCCACGGTGAAGGAGCGCATGGAACCCATCGACGGGCTGCCGCCGAACCTGATCAACCTGCCTGCCGGCTGCCGGTTTGCGCCGCGGTGCCCCAGCCGATTCGATCTGTGCGGCGACGATCCGGATTTGAAGGACGTGGCGCAGGGACACGACTGCGCCTGCTGGCTGTACTGACTCAGGCCGCACTAATGCCGGCTATACTGACTCAGACCGCATGCAATCCTGGAGGACGCGTTGAACGAGCCCCTGCTGCAACTGGATAACCTGGTCAAGCACTTCGAGCTGGAAGAAGGCCTGGGCCGCACGCAAGAAGGCGGCACCGTGCGGGCGCTGGACGGCGTTTCCTTCTCCATCGACCGGGGCGAAACTTTCGGACTGGTGGGAGAAAGCGGCTGCGGAAAATCCACCCTGGGCCTGACCTTGCTGCAGCTCTACCGGCCCACGGCGGGAAAAGTCCTCTTCGAAAGCAACGACCTGGCGGCCATGTCCGAAAACGAACTGAAGCCCGTCCGCAAGCGTCTGCAGATGATCTTCCAGGACCCCTACGCCTCCCTGGACCCGCGCATGACGGTGGGGAATATCGTGCAGGAACCCCTCGACATCCATCGCGTGGGCAACCGGGAAGAACGGAAGGCGAGACTCGTCA
The DNA here is from genome assembly GCA_951812955.1 of uncultured Gemmatimonadota bacterium. GTDB lineage: Bacteria > JAAXHH01 > JAAXHH01 > JAAXHH01 > JAAXHH01 > JAAXHH01. The sequence goes on from OX638340.1 coordinate 2,555,256, forward strand.
GCCTGCTCGATATGGTCGGACTGAGCGAAGCCTACGTGGACCGCTATCCCCATGAGTTCAGCGGTGGCCAGCGGCAACGCATCGGAATCGCCCGGGCGATCGCGCTGAACCCGAGCCTCATTATCTGCGACGAGCCCGTATCCGCACTGGACGTGTCTATACAGGTCCAGATCCTGAACCTGCTCCAGGACTTGCAGACCGAGCTGAACCTGACCTACTTGTTCATCGCCCACAACCTGGCCGTCGTCGCCCACATCAGCGATCGCATCGGGGTCATGTACCTCGGCAAGCTCATCGAGTCGGGACGGACCTCCGATGTGACGGACAACGCCCAGCACCCCTATACGCAGAGCCTGCTGTCCGCCGTGCCGGAAATCAGCAAACGTCGCCAGAAGCAGCGCATCCAACTGACAGGAGACGTTCCCAGTCCGGTCAACCCGCCTTCGGGCTGCCGTTTTCATCCCCGCTGCCCCATCGCGAAGGCCGATTGCGCCGAGCACGAACCGGAACTCAAACAGAATGACAGCGGCCACTGGGTGGCCTGTCATTACGCCTGAAGCGCCACGCCTGACCCATTAATCCGAACATGTCTTCTTCCCTTTCCGGCGAGTCGAACCGAATGCGTTACGATGTCATTACATTCGGCGAGACCATGATCCGGTATTCGCCGGTGGACGGCCAGATGCTGGAACAGGCCGATTACCTGCGGGCCGATCCGGCGGGCACGGAATCCAACATGGCCGTGGCCCTGGCCAGGATGGGCGCCGACGTGGCCTGGGTCTCCGCCCTCCCGGATCATCCCGCGGGGCGGTGGATCGCCTCCCGCCTGGCCCTTCACGGCGTGGACACGTCCCACGTGGCGTGGTCGGATGGGCGGGCCGATCGGAACGGGCAGACTAGCGGGGCAGGGCAGACTGGCGGGGCCGGGCAGGCCTTAGGACCCATGGATTCCACGCGGCCCGAGCGGGCCATGCGGACCGGCGTATTCTTTCTCGAACCCGGCACACCGCCGAGAGGCAGCCGGGTCGTCTACGACCGAGCCGGTTCCGCCGCAACCAGAATGACGAGCGAGATGGTGGAACGGGCGCTGCGGTCCGGCGCCCGAATCGTGCATACGTCCGGCATCACGGCTTCCCTGGGCCCGGCGTGCCTCGAAACCGTCACCCGGATCCTGGAAAAACGGTCGGAGGGCGGATACCGGACGTCCTTCGACATCAACTACCGGGCCAAGCTGTGGTCGCCCGAGCAGGCACGCGAGGTCCTGGACACCTTGCTGGCCCAGGTCGACATCCTGGTGTCGACGTCCGACGACGCAGCGTTGATCTTCGGGCTGGACGGCGCGCCGGAGGCAACCATCGACGCCTTCCACGCGCGGTTCGGGAACGAAATTATCGTGCTGACGCTGGCCGAGGGCGGGGCCGTAGGCTGGTCCGCGGAGACCGGCTTTCTCTACACGAAGCCCTACGTGGTGGAACCGGTCGACCGGCTTGGCGCCGGGGATGCCTTCGATGCCGGTCTGCTGTACGGCCTGCTGCGGAAAGATCTCCCGACCGGGCTTTCCTACGGCACCGCGCTGTCCGCGCTGTCCTTTTCGGAACGGGGCGACGTGACGTGGGCTACGCTGGAGGAAGTGAAGGGGATGGCCCGTCCGGTCGGTCGCACGCGGTCCGCTGGATCATGAAGACGAAAGCAACTCCCAACACGCCCATCCGGAAGCCGGTCATGACGACCGTGGGTATACTGAGCCGCCGCGCACCCAATGAAGCAGGCCGCCCCTTCGGTCCACCCACGGGGTTTTTCGTGGAGTGCTGCCAGGCCGCTGCGAAGCTCGACCTGCGCGCGGTGGTATTCGACGCGTTGGACGTGGATCCCGGGAAAGGCACGATAAAGCCGGCCACGGTCGTGGACGGCAGGTGGGTCGAATGCGGCCTTGAACCTTTTCCGACGGTCATATACGACCGCGCGCCCGTGGTCGATCCGGCCGGTTCAGCCGCGGCGGAGCCGGTGCGGAGTCTGTTCGACCGGGCCGGTATCTCTTTCGTGAATCCCCTCCCGTTCATCCGCCTGGCCGCCGACAAGCTGGAAACGTACCGGCGCATGTCGGACGGCGGTCTCCCCGTGGCGCATACCGCCCCGCTCGATGAGCAGTCTCTGCGGACTTTTCTGTCCCGCTACGATCATGTGTACGTCAAGCCGAGGGCGGGGTCCCAGGGAACGGGCGTCATCGAAGTCGTACGGACCGGGGATGGGTGCCATGTCATACGGACGCTGGCCGCTACCTACGAGTTACGAGGCGCGCAACCGGCGAGGGACCGGATCATGGACCTGGCCGGCCACGGCCCAACAGGAGCTCTCGACTGCCTGGTGCAGCAGGGGATATCGGCCGAACCCCCGGGCGAAAGGCGCTTCCCTCGGTTCGACCTGCGGTTGCTGATGCAGAAGAACGGCCATGCACGGTGTATACTGACCGGCCTGGTTGCCCGTATCAGCCAGACAAGCGGTCCTACGACCAACCTGAGCAACGGCGCCCGCTCAGAAGAGGCGGAACCCCTGCTCGACGCGCTTTATGGCCGGTCTATGCGTAAGGAGGTCCTGCGCCGCGCCGCGAAGGCGTCTCACGCGACGTGCGGGTTGATGGAGTCGGAGCTGGGACCCATCGGGGAAGTGGGACTCGATATCGTGCCGGACGCCGCCGGCATGCCCTGGATTATCGAAGTCAACGCCCGCCCCGGCAGGAACGTGTTCAAGCGCATTGCCGACAGCGCGGACGTTTCTGCACCGGCGCGCCGGCGTTTCGGCGCGATACGGCGCAGCGCCGTGTCCCGCCCCTTCGAGTATGCGAAGACCCTGGCCAGCACGGGATGAGCGTATGACCTTCAAAGAGGCGCTGGACTATCTCTACGACTTCGTGGATTTCGAAAAGATGCCGGGCGCCGCGCCTGAACGCATGGACCTGGCGGGCATCACTTCGCTGACGGAAGCCCTGGGCCATCCCGAAATGCATTGGAAATCGGTACACGTGGCGGGGACCAAGGGGAAGGGATCCACCGCCGTCATGATCGCGTCCATCGTCCGCGAGAGCGGTCACCGCGTCGGTCTGTACACGTCTCCGCACCTGGTGTCGCTGCGCGAACGCATCCAGGTCGACGGCGAGCCGATCTCCGAGCGCGAATTCGCCGATCTCACGGAACGAACGCGTCCTGTGATCGAAGGGATCAGGCTGCGGCCGGAAGGGATGGGCTCGTTTTTTGATATACTCACGGCCATGGCCTTTGTGTATTTTAAGGAACGAAGCGTAGACTTGGCGGTGGTCGAATGCGGTCTCGGCGGACGACTTGACTCGACCAACGTGATCCAGCCGATGGTCTGTGCGATTACGCCCGTCGGGCTGGACCACACGGACCGCCTCGGAGAGACGATCGCGGAGATCGCCCGCGAAAAAGCAGGAATCGTAAAAGAAAGCGCCTGTACCGTTACCGCCGTCCAGTCGCGGCAGGCGTCGAAGGTGATCCGGGAGGCCTGCCGGCTTCGGTCGAGTCCCATGGTGGAAGCGGGCGTCGACGTGCGGTACGCGCTCCGGGAAGAATCGGTGGGGCGGCAGGTGGTCGATATCGAGACCGCCGGCGGGGTGTATGAAGGGGTAACGCTCCCGTTGTCCGGGGCGTTCCAGGCCGGTAACGCGGCCGTGGCGGTGGGCGTGGCGGAGGCGCTGGCGAAGCAGGGCATGGAAGTAACGCGACAAGCCGTGCGCCGCGGCCTCTCGAAGGTGCGGTTGCCGGGACGCATGGAGGTATTCCAGCGCCGGCCGTGGCTGGTACTGGACGTGGCCCACAACGTGCTGGCGGCGGAGAACCTGACGGCCAGCCTGCGCCGGCTGTTCCCGGCCCGACGCGTAATCGTCGTGTTGTCCGCGCACCGCGACAAGGCGGTCGGGGCGCTTTGCGAGGTCATTGCGCGTTACGCCGACGAAATCCTCGTTCCCGAGCGGCGGGTACTTAGAAACAGGCAGGCCGATCCCGGGGAAGTGGCCGATGCCTGCACAGGTCTTGGAACGCCGTCACGGACGGCGACGTCGGTGGCGGACGCCATCGCGGAGGCGAGGACCCTGGCGCAACCGGACGACCTGATCCTAGTGACAGGGTGTTTCGCGCTGGTGGGAGAAGCCATCGAGATACTGCGCGGGATGGAGCCGGAAGAAACGCGCAGCCGTTGAAGAGATTCATACTTGAAGGCGGTTGAAGAGAACCATACCGGAAGGCGGTAGTGAATGAGCGAAAGAAACCAGACATCGGGAATCGATCCGTTGCGTACGGTCCTGGCGACCGCCCTGTGCGTCCTTTACCTTTACGCTCTCGGGACCACCGCGGCCGCGCCGCAGTCGTCCACCGCGGCGTCACAGCAGTCGTCCACCGCGGGATCACAGCAGCCGGCTGAATCGGCCGCCGGGACGGTCCAGCCGCCCGCGCCCGCCCAGGAAGACGCGGCCCCGGACACCTCCCTGACGCTCGAACAACGGCAGCAGGCGGCGGTACAGCAGTTTCTTACCAACGTCGCCCTCGCGAAGAACAACCTGGGCGCCGTTTATTACGCGCAGGGACAGTTCGACAGCGCACAGGTACATCTCGAACACGCCCTGGAGGTCGCTCCGGGCTTCGCCGCCGCTTACCTCACACTGGGGTTGATCCACCACGCCAGGGGGGACATGGCCGCGGCGCTGGAGGCGTTCAAGAAGACCGTAGAGGGCGATACACTAAGCATCGCGCGGATGAGTATCGTTCCATCCGATACCGTCTATGCCTGGGCCAGCAGCCAGTACGCGAATATGATGGAGGGGACGCCGAATCTGGCCGCCGCCCATACCGCCATGGCGATCGTGTACAACCAGGGCGGGTACCTCGACGAAGCGGTCCACCATTACCGGCAGGCTATTGAGGACGATTCCTCCTACGTCGACGCCTATACCAATCTCGGCAAGGTCTATTCAGATACCGAAGAATACGAAATGGCGGCCGATGCCTACGAGAAGGTGCTCACCCTGTCTCCCCCAGAGGACCAGTTGCCCAGGATCCATCTCAATCTTGGCGTCTCATACATGGGCATGGACCGCGTCGACGACGCGATCAGGGAATGGAAACGGGCCGTCGATCTTCAGCCGGACTACGTGGACGCCTACATGAACCTGGGAACCGCATTCCAGAATAAGAATCTGCCGGACAGCACGCGCGTCGTCTGGGAAAGAGCCCTGGAGGTCGGCGGGCAGTCGGTCGTGCCTCGTATCGCATTGGGCCGCCTGGCGTTCGCCGAGGACCGCCTGTCAGATGCCCTGAGCTACTACGGGCAAGTACTCGAGCTGGGCGCGAGAGATCCCCGCATTTTCGTGGAAATCGCCATGGTACATGAACGGAGTGAAGACTTCGACCAGGCGATTGTCCAATACGAACAGGCGCTCGCCCTGGCGCCGGACAACGCTCAGCTGAAAGCCGCGTTGAACCGTGTCAGGCGGATCGTGGAGGAACGGACGACGGCCATCGAGTCAAACAAGATCCGCGTTCGCCAGATCGTCGTCGCCACGCAGGCGGAAGCGCAGGCGGCGATGAATCGGTTGCAGGCAGGCGCCGATTTCGTCGAACTGGCCCGGGAATTATCCATCGATTCGAGCAGGGACAGCGGGGGTGACCTCGGGTTCTTCGGCCCGGGAGAGATGATCCCGGAATTCGAGCAGGCCGCGATGGAGCTGAAGGTCGGTGAGTTAAGCGGGGTCGTTCAAACGCCCATGGGTTTTCACATCATCAGGCGAATCGAGTAGCGCGCCGCCGCGGGCAGCCGGTCGCGTCCACGGCATTGAAGGGAAACAGATGGACAAGGAATCCGCTGAAACGAAACAGGTCGTCGTCATCGGCGGGGGGCCGGCGGGTTACACGGCGGCCCTGTATGCGGCCCGGGCGAACCTTTCCCCCGTCGTATTGACGGGCAGCACGGTCGGCGGACAGTTGTCGCTTACCAGCGAGATCGAGAACTTCCCGGGATTCCCCGAAAGCCTGGGAGGCATGGATCTCATGGACCGCATGAGGGAACAGGCCGAGCGTTTCGGCGCCGAGATGAAGTACGAGGAAGTCGTCTCGGTGGATTTTGAACCGGGAGCCCACCGGATACGCACGGACCGGAGCGAATACACGGCGAAAACCGCGGTGATCAGTACCGGTTCGTCGCCCAGACTGCTCAACGTGCCTGGCGAGGATACCTTCTTCGGCCGGGGCGTTTCCACCTGCGCGACCTGCGACGGCGCCTTCTACCGGGACCGGAAGGTCGCCGTGGTGGGCGGAGGCGACAGCGCCATGGAGGAGGGACTCTTCCTGACGCGGTTCGCAAGCCAGGTCTGGATCATTCACCGCCGCAACGAACTGAGAGCGAGCCGGATCATGCAGGAACGGGCCCTGGAACATCCAAAGATAGCGTTCCAGTGGGGATCCGTGGTCGACGAGGTGCTGGGTGATGAAACCGCGGGCGTGACCGGGGTGCGCGTGCAGGAACTGGAAACGGACCGGGTACGGGTGCTGGACGCCGAGGGCCTCTTCATCGCTATCGGGCATACGCCCAATACCGGACTCTTCAGAGACAAGATCGACCTGGACGAACAGGGCTACATCCTGACCGACAGGAGGCAGCGCACCAGCGTGCCCGGCGTGTTCGCGGGCGGGGACGTGCAGGACCACGTCTATCGCCAGGCGATTACGGCGGCGGGAACGGGATGCGCCGCCGCCATGGAGGCGGAGAAGTATATCGCGGGGAACGGGGGCTAGGCCGCCGGGTCAGGGCGTTCGATCAGGTCGTTCGGGTCAGGGCGTTCGATCAGGTCGTTCGGGTCAGGGCGTTCGATCAGGGCGTGCGGGCGTCGTTCAGGGCGTTCGTTCAGGCCGTTCGGGCGTCGTGCTTTACCACGTCCAGCTTCGGGTTTCCGATGGTAACCTTGGAATGGGGCGGCACCGGTTCCGTCAGCCAGACGTTGGCACCGATCACGGAATCGTGTCCTATGGTCGTTCCGCCACCCAGGATCGTCGCACCCGAATAAATGACCACGTCGTCTTCAATGGTGGGGTGGCGCTTGCCGCCCTTAACGAGACGTCCGCCCTCATCCTTCCTGAAACTCAGCGCGCCCAGCGTTACGCCCTGGTATAACTTGACGTTGGCGCCGATCAGCGCGGTCTCCCCGATGACAACGCCCGTGCCGTGGTCGATGAAGAAGCGGGTGCCGATGGTCGCGCCGGGGTGGATGTCGATACCGGTGCGGCTGTGGGCGTGTTCGGACATGATCCGCGGGATGAGCGGCGTATTCCTCAGATAAAGTTCATGGGCGAGCCGGTATGTGGCGATGGCTGCCATGCACGGGTAGCTGAGTATGATCTCGTCATGACTTTTGGCCGCGGGATCCCCGTCGTAGGCCGCTTCCACGTCGCCCATGAGCAGCTTTCGGATCCCGGGAATCGTCTCCAGGAGTTCGAGGGTGATCCCGTCGGCGATTTCCTGGCAGGCCGCCGGATCCTCCTCCCGGCACGGGGCGTCGTGCATCAGGCTTCGGGCGATTTCCTCCCGCAGCCTGATATAGATGGCGTCCACCAGCCCGTCGACGAAAAAGGCCACGTTCTTCGTCATGAGCGGTTCGTTCCCGAAATACCCCGGGAAACAAAGGACCAGCAGGTCCCTCAGGATGCCGTAAATCCGTTCCCGCGAAGGCAGGTTATTTCCATCTTTGCGGTTCAGGCCACCGACCGAGTCGTAGGATCGTACGATCTGGGATGCCAGCGCGCCGAGCTGGCTGCGCGTCTCCGACATGGTGAGATTGCAGATCGGCACCACCTTCTCACCCGAAGTCTCATCGCGCCTGGAACGTTTCATGATGCTCCGCATCGGTTTTCAGATACCGGTTTCCGCACAGGTCAGAATCGGTGCCGGGCTTCTCTTCCCGGCCCTTTCGCCGCTGTCTGAATTTCGAGGAACCATCGCGGTAAGTCAAGCGATTTCTTTTGTTAACGGCTGTGCCATGATCGTTCGGCAGACGCTACAAAGCAGTTGCCTGAGGAAGCGGTACGGCCTTATATTGCAGTAATTTCGCGTCGCGTTTCGATCCCCGGTACACCAGGCAGCGGTCCCCTATGGATATCAAACGAACGCTCGTCGTTCTTTCCCTCTTTCCATGCCTGCTTGCAACCGGCTTGCCGGTCGCGGGCCAGTCTGCCGGCGGGTACATGGCTATCACCGAGGTGCAACCGGGCATGCGCGGATACGGCCTCACAGTTTTTCAGGATGCCCGGATCGATACCTTCGAGATCGAAGTGCTGGGCGTCATGAAGAACATTTTCTACGCGAAACACGATATCATCATGGTTGGAGTTTCGGGTCCCTACGTCGACGATGCGGGTGTAATCGCGGGGATGAGCGGCAGCCCCGTGTACATAGACGGAAAGCTCGTCGGCGCGTTGGCGTACCGCTTCGGGACGTTTCCGATGAAACCCATCGGCGGCGTCACGCCAATCGGCCATATGCTGGCCATACGCGATGCCCTGGAGACCGAACCGGCGCGGGACCGCAGTGCGCCCGGAGGAAACCTGGGAGGGCAGGGCGAGTTCCGGGGTGAAACCGGACCGGGTGAACTGGGTGGAACGGGCGGACCGGACGGTCCGGACGAAGCATCCGCGGATCCGGTATTCCCCGGTTCGCTTTGGCCGGGTGAAGACGGCATCGAAACGGAGTACTCCGGGCAGCCGGGTATCCCTTCTGGTCCGTCCAACCTCAAACCCATCGCCGTGCCGATGGTGTTTTCGGGTTTCCATCCCATGACGGTCAGTCTGTTCGAAAACGACCTGCGCCGTCGCGGACTCGTACCCCTGGCCGGGGGCGCTTCCAGCGGGACGTCCGGCACGGTTCCAGCCGGCGACGACTCGGTTACGGAACAGGCCGGTCCGGCGTCCAGCGGTGGGAGATCCTCCCTGGAACCCGGCGCCGCCGTGAGCGCGCAGCTCATACGGGGCGATTACAATCTTTCGGGTACCGGTACGGTCACCTGGCGCGATGAAGACGCCATACTTGCCTTCGGGCATCCCTTTCTGTGGACGGGCGCCCTGAACATACCGATGAACCGGGCCGATATCATTACGGTCATTCCGGACCAGATCGGATCCACGAAAATCAGCAGCGTGGCGGATGAAGTCGGTTCGGTCCTGTGGGACCACACAAACGGGATTTACGGCCAACTTGGCGATACGGCGCGCATGATACCGGTGGAACTCTCCTACGACGATGCCACCGGCACGCCCCGTACCTACCTGTTCGACGTGATGATGGCGAACGGCTGGACGCCTCTGCTGGTAAACATGGCGGTGGCGAATACGATTATCGCGAACGGCAGGGCGGCCGGCGAGCGAACGATAACACTCGGCGGACGGATCGAGCTGCGGGGCCATCCGGATGTCGTCTTCGAAGACCAGTTTTCCGGACAGGGGTCCCTCTCGGCATTGGCCAGAGATGTGAACGGCGTGCTCGACTTCGTGCTCGACAACCGCTTCGTGACCCCGATGATCGAGTCACTGAGTATCGAGATACAATCGTCGAACGAGCGCAGGACGGCCGTCATCGAAGACGTCTGGTTCGGATCGGAAACCGTGAAGCCGGGCGACACGCTGGAGGTCAGGGTATTCCTTCGGCCCTACCGAGGCGACCGCGTGGTCAAGCGGCTCGACGTGACGATCCCCAAGACCATATCCAACGGACCGGTACAGGTACTTGTCGGTTCCTCCCAGGCCGTTCTCCGCCACGACCTGAATGCCGTTCCCCAGCGGTACAGGCCCACGGACGGTCCCCGGCTGATTGAACTGCTCAACAACCGCCGTACCGGAAACCGGGTATATCTGAAGATGTTCCAGGGCGGCGCGGGGGGCATGGTGAAGGGCAGGGAGATGCCCGGACTGCCTCCATCGGTCCTCGCCGTCATGAATTCAGAGCGGACGAAGGGCAGTTTCCTGCCGATCCGCGAGAAGGTGGTCGCCGAGGAAACGGTCCGAACGGACTATGTCATCGCCGGGCAGAACTGGAGCCGGCTGACCGCAAAGCGATAGGAGCGACTCTTGAACCAGGTCACGGGATGGCGCGTACCACTCTTGGCTTCGGTCCTTCTGATGGCCGCGTTCGGCGCCCTCGCGTCGACGCCGGTAATCTGGAAACAGGCCGGACACGGGGACTTTCTCAGAGGAGAAACCCGCGGCGTTTCCATAACCGGAAAGGGCCGCCTGACCCTGTCACCGGTCCTGGATCCCGTTTTCGAGAGCGACGAACCGCTGATATGGAGTATCGCGACCGATTCCAGCGGTAATATCTACGCGGGTACGGGAAATGACGGCAGGCTGTACCGTGTGGATTCCTCGGGCCAGACCGAAGTGTTTTTCGACGCGGAAGAGCTTGAAATCCGCAGTGTCGCGATTGATGGCGACGACAGGATCTACGCAGCCACCTTCCCCGACGGCCGGATCTACCGGATCGACCCGGACGGGACCCATACAGTGTTTTTCGATCCAGCGCGCGATGGCGGCTCGGACGACGGGAATGGCGGCTCGGACGACGGGAATGGCGGCTCGGACGACGGGAATGGCGGCTCGGACGACGGGACGGGCTACATCTGGTCGCTGGCGCTGGACGGGGAGGGCGGGCTTTACGCGGGAACGGGTGATCAGGGAAGGATATATCGTATCGACGAGCATGGCGACGCACACCTGCTGGCCGAGCTGGAGGAGGCCCATGTCATGGCCCTGGCCGTGGATGGATCGGGCCGACTGATCGCCGGCACCGAGCCGGGCGGAAGAGTCTACCGCATGGAATGGACCACGCCCGACGGCCCCCTTTCCCTTTCGGTCCTCCACGATTCTCCCTACGGCGAAATCAACGCCCTTCAGGTTGACGCGGAGGGCGCCGTGTTCGCCTGCGCGCTGAGTGGACCGCGCCGGGGCGGCCGGGGCGGGGGAGCGATGTCTCCGCCATCCCGGAGCACTCCCGACGAGCCTGGCGGCGAATCCGCACGCAACACGGTCGAAGTGACGGCATCGGCGGATGGCGCGGACCGGCCGACAGTCCGCAGTTTCGCCGCGGGGGGCAGTGTGGTCTTACGGATAGATCCGGATGGACGGGTGGAAGAATGGTGGCGATCCCAGGCGGACGTATGCCTGTCTCTGGCGGTTCGAGGAGAAAAAGAACTGCTCATTGGCACCGGGCAGCGCGGCCGGCTGTACAGCGTCCGGGAACGGGGCCGGGGCACGCTGCTGAACGAATTGCGGGATTCGCAGATCACGGCGCTGATGCCTGTCGCAACGGACGGGGTTTTGGTGGCGACGAGTAATCGCGGCAACCTGTACCGTCTGCTTTCCCGGCCCGTGCGCGAGGGCGAATACGAATCCGATGTCCGGGATACCCGGGGCATCGCGCGGTGGGGCCGTATACGATGGGAAAACGAGCAGCCCGCGGGGACGACGGTCCGCCTGTATGCGCGGTCGGGCAATACGGATGCTCCCGACCAGACCTGGAGCGAATGGACCGGTCCCTACACCGACCCGGAAGGAGAAGCCCTGGCATGCCCGCCCGCCCGCTATCTGCAGTGGAAGGCGGTGCTGAACACGCGGAACGAGCAAACCCCCTCGGTCTCTTCCGTTTCGGCCTCGTACCTGACGCGAAACAATCCGCCCAGGGTGCACTCGGTCACGGTATACGAGCCGGGCGTCCAATTGCGGGACGCCGCGCCAGGTTCAGGCTTACAGACCGATCTTCCCCCGGGCATCGCAGCGCAGGTCGGTGGCCGTGGCAACGGCCGCGGCCAGAACGCATCGGCCGGCTCCCCCACCTACCGGAAGGGCATGCGGGCCATCGCGGTCCAGGCGAGCGATCCTGACGGGGACGGACTGTCCTTCGAAATCTATTTCCGGGGCGCGGCTGAAGAAACCTGGAAACTCCTGGAGTCGGAACGGCGCACCCCTTCCTATTCCTGGGATTCCGAGACTTTCCCGGATGGAGAATACGTCATACGCGTCGTGGTCAGCGACGCGTCGTCGAACCCGCCTGACCAGGCACTGGAGTCGGATCACCTCACCGAACCTTTTCTGGTGGACAATACCGGTCCGCTGGTAACCCGGATCAACATATCAGACGGACTGTTGTCCTTTCTTGTCCAGGATAACGCCAGTCCCCTTTTTCGCGTGGAATACGCCATAGACGGGCGCGATTGGCGGGTGGTTCACCCCGTGGACGGCGTTACGGATTCGAAGACGGAGTCATTCGAGATCACCCTGGACGGACTGGAACCCGGCGAACACACCCTCGCCGTTCGCGCCAGGGACACATCAAATAACACGGGTACGGGGAAACGGGTCGTCAGGATCCCCTGAGGAGGCAAGGTGTCCGGGCATTCCAAGTGGAGCACGATCAAGCGGAAGAAGGAACAGAAAGACGCCGCTCGCGGGAAGATCTTCACCCGCGTCATCAAGGAGATCACCATCGCCGCGCGGCAGGGCGGCGGTTCGGTGAACGTCAACCCTCGGCTCAGGACGGCCATACTGGCCGCCAAGACGGAAAACGTGCCGCAGGCCAACATCGACCGGGCCATCGCGCGAGGCACGGGCGAACTGGACGGCGTTCATTACGAGGAACTGGTCTACGAGGGATACGGGCCATCGGGCGTTGCGTTGATGGTGGAAGCGGTGACGGACAACAAGAACCGCACCACCTCCGAGATGCGCCATGCCTTCACTAAGAACGGCGGCAACATGGGGGAGGCGGGCTGCGTGGCCTGGATGTTCGACCAGAAGGGCACGATCGTCGTGGACAAGAATGGGGTCGACGAGGACGAGGTCATGATGATCGCCCTCGAAGCCGGCGCGGAAGACATCCTGGACGAAGGAGATACCCTGGACGTATACACCGCCGTTTCCGATTACGAATCGGTGCGGGCCCAGCTCGAGGAAAACGGGTTCGCCCCCCTGCGGGCTGAAATAGGCCGCATTCCGCAGTCGACCGTGGCGGTCGAGGGCAAGGACGCGGAGCAGCTTCTCCGGTTGATGGAGGTTCTCGAGGACCACGACGACGTCCAGCACGTCTACGCTAATTTCGACGTGGACGACGGGATGCTGGAGAAGATGAACGGGTAGCGGGTATACATGATCATCCTCGGAATCGACCCGGGCAGCGTAATTACGGGATACGGCGTGATCGACACCCGGGGCAGGAACACTCGGCTATTGGACTGCGGCGTGGTGCGGACGGGGTCGCGCAAGGCCCTTCCGGATCGGCTGAAGTTAATCTACGACGGCCTGTGCGAAGTAATCGACCGAAACCACCCGGAACTGGTGGCCGTCGAGTCCACCTTCGGCGGGCGGTTTCCCAAAGCGGCCCTCGTACTGGGACACGCCCGGGGGGTCGCCCTCCTGGCCGCGGCGAACCGGGGACTGCAGGTCTGGGAATACGCCCCGCGCGATGTGAAAATGGCCATTACCCGCGCGGGTGGCGCGTCGAAACAGCAGGTTCAGTACCTGGTGCGCGCCATGCTGAACCTCGACCGGGACCCCGACCGAAAGCCCATGCCGGAAGACGCGTCGGACGCGCTGGCGGTCGCTATCTGTCACTTTCACAGGATAACCGGAGGGATCCAGGCGGTTGATCGCATTCGTCGAAGGTGAATTGGTCGACAAGCAACCCGACGGCATCACGGTGTCCGTCGGCGGGATCGGCCTTTACATGGACGTCCCCCTCTCCACGGTCCAGGCCCTCGGTGCCCAGGGTTCGCGCGTGCGCGTGGAAACGGTGCTCCACAGCCGGGAGGACGGCATGCAGCTCTATGGTTTCGCAACCGTGGACGAGAAGCGCCTCTTCGAAGTGCTGATCACGCTGCCTGGCATAGGGCCCGGCGTGGCCCTGAACATCCTGTCCGGCGCGACGGTCGCCGAGTTTACCGCCGCGATCATTAACGAAGACGTGGGCAAGCTGGTCTCACTGCCGAAGATCGGCCGGAAGACCGCGCAGCGGTTAATCATGGAGCTACGCGACAAGCTCGCCTCCATGGATACCGGCAAGGGGGAAGCGCTGCCCGTGGCGCCTTCGGGAGAGGCCCCCGAAGTGGACGATGCGATCATGGGCCTGGTGGCATTGGGCTACGACCAGCCTGAAGCCCGTAAGCAGGTCATCCGGGTGATGTCCGATAGCGCGGAAACCCCTGCGGCGGAGGAGATCATTCGATTGGTGCTGCGGAACCAGGGAGGGCGGTAGATGGACGAACGGGACTACCCGTTGTCCGACCCGGACCGGTTCGACGAGGATAACGAGTTCGACCGCGTGCTGCGGCCGGGCCGTTTCGATGAATTCCCCGGCCAGGAAAAGGCCAAGGCGGAGCTGCAGCTGTATATCGAGGCAGCGAAGACCCGCGGAGAGAACCACATCGACCACGTGTTGCTCCACGGACCGCCCGGATTGGGCAAGACTACGCTGGCCACCATTCTCGCCAACGAAATGGGCGTGGAGATCCGTCAGACCGCCGGGCCCGTGCTGGACAAACCGGCCGACCTGGCGGGCCTGTTGACCAACCTGCAGCCGGGAGACGTGTTCTTCATCGACGAGATCCACCGCCTGAACCACGTGGTGGAGGAACACATGTACGCCGCCATGGAGGACTTCAAGATCGACATCCTGGTCGACCGGGGGCCGAGCGCCCGTTCGCTCTCCCTTAACCTGGATCACTTCACGCTGGTAGGCGCGACGACGCGCACGGGCCTGCTTACGGCGCCGCTCCTGGCGCGTTTCGGCATCCCCATCCGCCTCGATTTCTACACGCCGGAAGAACTCTTCCTGATCGTAACGCGGGCGGCCGAAATCATTGGCGTGGAGACCGATAAAGGCGGGGCGATGGAGATCGCCCGGCGGTCACGGGGTACGCCCCGAATCGCCAACCGGTACCTGAAGCGGGTGCGGGACTACGCCCAGGTCAAGCGCGACGGCCGTATTACCGGGGAGACCGCGACGGCCGCGTTCGACATGCTGGGCGTGGATCACATGGGTCTGGACGACATGAACCGCCTGATCCTCACGGCCATCATCGAGAAGTACGAGGGCGGTCCCGTGGGCCTGAACACGCTGGCCGTGGCCGTAGGTGAGGAGAGCGGGACGCTCGAGGAAGTATACGAGCCATATCTCATCGTCCAGGGCCTGATCAAGCGCACGCCCCGGGGCAGGGTGGCCACCGAGCTGGCATACGGGCACCTGGGATTCGACGCGAACAAGAGGCCGCGGCCCGGACTGTTCGACTGACGGCCTGCAGGCTTGCTACCGGCGCGGCCGGCGGTCCCCTTAGCCAGCGCGGTCGGCGCAGCGCTTCAGTTTCGTCGCCCGCTCGGCACGGCGGACCCTGAATCCCACTCGGCCGGCGCGAAAGATCTTGCGAGCATCCGTGAATCTAGCCGCATACGATTTTAACCTGCCGGAAGACCTGATCGCCCAGCATCCGGCCGAACACCGCGACGCGTCCCGATTGATGGTGGTGCACAGGCGCGGCGGTATGATCGAACACCGAGCATTCCGGGACATTGTAGAATACCTGGCCCCGGCCGACGCGCTGGTGCTCAACCGGACGAAAGTGATGCCGGCGAGGCTGCTGGGGACGCGGCCGGAGACCGGCGGAAAGGTCGAAGTCGTGCTGGTCCGCCAGGTCCGCGAGTCCGCGCCCGCCCTCTGGGAAGCCCTGCTGAAGCCCGGCGCCCGGCTCGCGAGAGGGACGCGCTTGGATCTGGAGGGCGGCGTACTTACTGCCACGGTGGAGGACGACCCCGGTCCGGACATACGCCATGTTCGATTCGGCGGGAACGAGGACGTTACGCGGGTCATAGAGCAGGTTGGCCGCACGCCGCTGCCCCCCTACATACGCCGTTCGCCGGACGCGACCGACAGGGATCGGTACCAGACGGTCTACGCGGAGGAATACGGCGCCGTGGCCGCTCCCACGGCCGGGCTGCACTTCACGGCCCCCCTGCTGGACCGCATCCGGTCGCGGGGAACGGCCGTGGTGCCGATCCTGCTCCACGTCGGGCCGGGTACGTTCCAGCCGATCCGCTCTGCCGCCGTGGAAGACCACGAAATGGACGCGGAATACTACCGTATGGAGGCGCACGAAGCGGAAGCGATCCTGAAAAAGCGTGGCGAGGGCCGCGTGGTCGCCGTGGGAACCACGGTCGTGCGCGCCCTGGAAACGATCGCGGCCGGGTCCTCCGCCGTCGACGCAGGATCCGGGCCCGATAGAGCATCCGCGGACGCAGGATCAGGGCCCGATAGAGCATCCGCGGCCGGTGGCGCGTCCGAAGGCGGAGGTGGGTTCGGCCCAGGCGGTCCACGCGATCCAGGCGGTCCAGGCGACCCAGGCGGACATGGACTCGTTCCGCGCCGGTACGAGGGGCGCACCCGGTGTTTCATCTATCCCCCCTACAATTTCCGGCTGGTCGACGCGCTGCTGACTAATTTCCATCTGCCGAAGTCGACGCTCCTCTTGCTGGTCAGCGCCTTCGCCGGAAGGGAACGGATCCTTTCCGCTTACGAGGAGGCGGTCAGGGAGAAATACCGGTTCTACAGCTATGGCGACGCCATGCTGATCGTATGAGGAGGACAAAGGCCGTGAAATCCGCTATGGGCATCATCCCCGCGGCCGGTCTCGGCCAGCGTATGCGGTCGGATGAGGAGAAACCATACATCACGATCGGCGGAAGGTCGATCCTGGCCCACACCCTTTCGGCCTTCGAGGCGTGTCAGGCCGTGGAGGGTTACGTGCTGGTGGTAGAGCCGTCGCGCGTGCAATTCTGCAAGGCGCAGCTGACCGGGCCGTTCGGGCCGTCCGAGCCGTCCGGTCCGGGTGTTGCATATCCGAAGCTTGCCAAAGTGGTCGCCGGTGGAAGCACGCGCCAGGAGTCTGTATACCGCGGCCTGATGGCCCTGGACGACGAGACCGGGTACGTGCTGGTCCATGACGCGGCGCGCCCCTGCGTCGAGCCCGGCGCGCTCGAAGCTTCCGTCCTCGGTTGCGCCAGGCACGGCGCCGTGATCGCGGCCACCCCGTCGACGGATACGATGAAGATCATCCGCGACGGCGTGGTCGAGGCGACACCGGACCGATCGACGATCTGGCGGGCGCAGACGCCCCAGACGTTCGCGTACGGGATGCTCCGGACGGCACACGAACGGGCGCGGGAACAGGGATACGTCGGGACCGACGACGCCGAACTGGTGGAACGGGCCGGTTACGTGGTTCGGGTCCTGGAAGGCGCCCCAGACAACATCAAGGTGACCACGGCCGAGGACCTGGAAACCGCGGAGCGCATCTTGCGGCGGCAGGGGCGGATCTGACAGCGGATTAACCTGAGATTACATCATGAGGCTTTCTTGCCATGGATGACATACGCGTAGGAACCGGCTACGACGTGCACGCCTTCGCGGACGACAGGCCCTGTGTACTGGGCGGCGTGACCGTTCCCCACGAACGCGGGCTGCAGGGCCACTCGGACGCGGACGTGCTTTCGCACGCCATCGGCGACGCCCTCCTGGGCGCAGCCGCGCTGGGCGATATCGGGATTCACTTCCCCGATAACGAGTCCCGTTACCGTGGGATTTCCAGTCTCGTCCTGCTCCAACGGATTGTTGACGCACTGGGCGAATCCGGTTATACTGTATCGAATGTGGACGCCACCGTCGTCGCGGAACGTCCGAAACTGTCGCCATTCGTGCCGCTGATGCGCCGCCGGATCGGCAAAGCCCTCGGACTGCCGGAAGACCGCGTGTCGATCAAGGCCACAACTTCAGAAAGACTCGGATTCACGGGACGGGAAGAAGGCATCGCGGCCCATGCCGTGGTATTGATCCGTTCCGATGGCGGCGGGTGAGTTACGTTCCCGCGCGCGCACCGATTCTGCTTATGCGCGTCGTAGTGGGGTATTTATGGGCAAGGTCATTTCGATCGCGAATCAGAAGGGCGGGGTGGGCAAGACGACCACGTCCGTCAACCTGTCGGCCTGCCTTGGCGTCGCTGAGAAGAAGACGCTGCTGATCGACCTGGATCCGCAGTCGAACGCCACGTCGGGACTCGGCCTGCAGGACCGCACGCTGGACGTGACGATATACGAAGTCCTGCTGGACGAACGCAACATCGAGGAAGCCGTTCAGCAGACCGAGATCCCCGCGCTTCACGCAGTTCCGGCCCATCGGCGGCTGGTGGGCGCCGAAATCGAACTGGTATCGGCCATCGCCCGGGAACGGAAACTGGAAGAGGCAATCAAGCCCATACGCGACGAGTACGATTACATCCTGATCGACTGCCCGCCTTCCCTGAGCCTGCTCACCCTGAACGCCCTCACGGCGGCCGACTCGGTGTTGATTCCCATACAGTGCGAGTATTATGCCCTCGAGGGACTCGGGCAACTGCTCAGTTCGATCCGGAAGATCCAGAAGCATCTGAACCGCAGCCTGAAGATTGAAGGCATCCTCCTGACGATGTAC
Organism: uncultured Gemmatimonadota bacterium; assembly: GCA_951812955.1. Lineage (GTDB taxonomy): Bacteria > JAAXHH01 > JAAXHH01 > JAAXHH01 > JAAXHH01 > JAAXHH01. The sequence continues at coordinate 2,573,808 of OX638340.1, forward strand.
GACAAGCGGCTCAATCTCACGAGACAGATCGAGGTGGAAGCCAAACAGTATTTCGCGGACAAAGTCTATCAGACTACCATCCCGAGAAACGTTCGTCTGAGCGAAGCGCCGAGCTTCGGCAGTCCGATCATACTGTATGATATTCTCTCGTCGGGAGCGGAAAGCTATATGAATCTAGCCAGAGAGGTAATTGCCAATGGCAGCCAGGAAAGTGCTGGGACGGGGGCTCGAAGCGCTGATTCCTGATCTTCCGGAAGATCAGGAAGACCGGCAAAGCGTGCTCCAGGTGCCGATAGACCGGATTTCGGCCAATCCCTACCAACCACGGCAGTCGTTCGACCAGGCCAGGCTCGATGAACTGGCCCGGTCCATCCTCGAAAAGGGCGTTATTCAGCCGATCGCCGTCCGAAGGAAAAACGAAAAGGATGAATACGAACTGATCGCCGGGGAGCGAAGGCTCCGGGCCGCCCGTCAAACAGGCTACCAGACCATACCGGCCATCGTCATGGCGGTTTCATCCCCCGAAGAAATGATGGAACTGTCGCTGATCGAGAACATCCAGCGGGACGATCTGAATCCGATCCACGAAGCCCGTGCATACCTTCGGTTGCAGGAAGAATGCCACCTCACGCAGGAAGAGGTCGCAACCCGCGTGGGAAAAAACAGGACGACGGTAGCCAACACGCTCCGGCTGTTGAAACTGCCGGCCGAAGTCCAGAAGTGCCTCCTGGCAGATGAGATCACCATGGGCCACGCGCGAGCGCTGCTCGGACTCGAAAACCGCGCGGAACAGGCCGATTTGTCCAAACAGATCGTAAAGAAGGGCCTGTCGGTGCGCAAAGTGGAAGAACTCGTGAAGAAACGCTACCAGGAGAAGCGGGAAAGCGCGCCGGCACACAAGCCTCACGACCTCTCGGCCGCCGAGACCATCATGCAGCGCATACTGGGAACGAAGGTGAACATCAACCGCAGGCAGCACAAGGGGAAGATCGAAATCGAGTTCTATTCCACCGATGACCTGAACCGCATCCTCGAACTGCTGAAAGTCCGGCTGTGAAGCCCGCCGAACCCCGTACACGTCCCTCGCCCGTCCAACCCCCGTTATTTTAACCGATATCCTTTGACATTTCGGCCCGGCGGCCTATATTTATGCCGTCGCGCCGATTCCGTCACGAGACGTGACGGAACAAGGACGGATGTACGAATCCGGGGTGGTATCGGTCATGCCCAGAATGCACTGGATGTCACTGGTTTTCGTCTCTGACCGATCGGGCCGGGCGCACGAGTTGCGCATGCCGAGGTTCCTGTTTGTCGCACTCGTCTCGATGTTGGGACTCGGCTTGCTCGCGCCGGTGGTTGCCCTGGTCCTCCCGGCGGGTATAGCCGAGGTTTCTTTCGGCCAAACCTGGAAAACACAGATAAAGTCGGTAGAGGAAAAGTCCATGGAGCTGACCCGGCAACTGGAGGAACTGAAGGACACCGCCAGGTCGATACGCAGGCTGGCGGGCGTCGAGCGGTTCGATTCCGAATCCCCGGTACGCGTGGACGATGAAAACGGCCTCCTGTCCGCCAACCGGGACGGGTTGCCTTTTCTGACGGACGACGGCCTTCCGGCGAGGGTGGAAGCCGCCGCCGGGGAAAGCGCGGCGCTGTTACGATACGTGCCGTCCATATGGCCGGTCGCCGGCTGGGTGACGCGGGAGTACGAACATGGGGACGATCCCATCACCGGGACTCATTTCGGCCTGGACGTCGCCGCCCGTGAAAGCGCGCCGGTCAGGTCCGCCGCCGATGGGACCGTGACCTTCGCGGACTGGGATCAGAACCTGGGCTGGCTGGTCGAGATAGACCACGGATACGATATGTCGACGCGTTACGGTCACAACGCCATGCTGCGGGTCGACCGCGGACAGACGGTCCGTCGCGGGCAGATCGTCGCCCTGGTCGGGAATACGGGCCGCAGCACGGCGCCGCATCTGCATTACGAGGTCTGGAAAGACGGCGTCCCCGTCGATCCTCGCGGCTACCTGCCCGAGGTCATCCACTGGGATGATCTGCTGTTGAGCCTGCGAACGCAGCGCTGACATGTTCGGATCATCAGGTGCAGGACGTTTTCGGGAGCTCGGTATGACGATCATCGCCAAGGGCACTGAACTGAACGGATCGGTGGACGTTGAAGGCAATATCCGGGTAGACGGCACCGTGAACGGCGATGTCAAAGCCACCGACGGTGTAGAGGTCGGAAAGTCCGGCCGGATCGTAGGGTCGTCCATTGAGTCCAAGACGGCGGTCATTCATGGTTACGTGGAGAGTCAGCTTATTGTATCGCAACACGTACTCCTGGGCGGCAAATCCATTCTGGTCGGTGACTTGAAGACCAAGTCCCTCGTCATCGAAGAAGGGGCTGTCTTCCACGGGAATTCGTCCATGTCCGAAGAATACGCCGGAACGGACCGTGTGATGGGCGGAGACGACCGTACGGATGGGGCTTAAAACCCGAACGAGCGTTGATTGAGCGTTGACTGATGGTATATGGCACGGGATACGCAGGGCAAATGGCAGTACATGAGGGAAGCCGGAGAGCTTGCCGTAATCGGCCTGACCCTGGTTTTCGCCACGGCGATAGGATACTTTCTGGGTCACCAAGTCGAACTGGCCTGGCCTGAGTGGAATCCCTGGGGCGGCGTCGTCGGCGCCATGCTCGGCGTCGTGGCCGGGTTCCTGGAAATGGCGAGGACGCTGAAACGTCTGAACAGAAAGCTGGAAGCGGCGGAGCGGGAGAGCAATGGCACAAAGCACTGAGCGTGACGGCGAAACATTGATCGGCGGCATGTCGACGGCCGGAACGGCGACGGACGCGGAATCTCCGTCCGGAAACAACGATGAACCGTTGCGGCGGTTCCTGCCCCGAGTCTACCGGATAAGCGCCGTGCTGACCGTGGTCGGCACCATCGCGTCGCGCGTAGCGGGCGCGGACCTGCTTGCCGTCAATTTCTTCACCGGATCGTTTATCGGACTGTTGCTGCTGTATGTCACGGCCTGGCTGGTCCGCCGTTACATGACGCCCGTCGCGCACATCAAGCGGAACCGCAACCGGTTGTTCCTGCTTCTGATGGCCAAGCTGCCGCTGCTGGGAATCGTGTTGTATTTCGTGACTTCGGGGGACTGGTTCCACCCGATCGGGTTTTTGATGGGTGTGTCCTTGACGCCATTCACGCTGACCCTGTGCGGATTGATCCTGCTCACGAGGCAGGGCTCGGGGGATGGGCGGCCCGACTGGACCGCCGTACTGGACAAGACGAAGCGGTCGTACCGGTAAGGAGGTTTTCCTTTGACTACTCCGTGGTCGAGTGTCCTCTCTCTGAAGATGGCGTCGGAGGGAGGAAGCGGTGAAGCGCACTACTCGATACTACATGGGTTGTTTCTATTGCTGGGCCCGCTGGCCGAATGGATTCCCAGGCCGGTCAGGCAGCCGGATCTCCTGCTGAACACCCTGCTCGTCTTCGTAATCGTCCTCGTTCTCGTAACCATCGCGGTAAGAACGCTCAAGCGTATTCCCGAAGGCTCGATCCAGGCCCTTTTCGAAATGGCCGTCGAAGGGCTGACCGATTTCTTCCTCAATATCGTAGGGGAGCGCGGCAGGAAGTACATTCCCTTTTTCGCCTCCTTTTTCATCTACATCTGGTTCATGAACATGCTGGGCGTCATACCCGGCATGCAGTCGCCCACCGCCGATCTGAACACCACGCTCGGATTCGCCCTCATCTCCGTCGTCGCGGCCCATCTCATCGGCCTGCGCGAGATAGGGATCAAGGCCTATCTCTGGCATTTCTGGGGTGAGCCCAGGTGGATGGGCGTGCTCATGTGCCCGCTCCATATAATCGGCGAGTTCGCCAAGGTCGTCTCGCTTTCGATACGGCTTTTCGGGAATGTGTTCGGGGAGGAAATGATCCTCCTCGTGCTGGCCGGCCTGTCCCCGGTGCTGCTTTTAGGCGCCCTGGAAGTGCCCTTCGTGCCGCTGCAGGTCCCGATGTTGATGTTCGCGGTGTTTTCCGGGACGATTCAGGCGATGATCTTCTCGGTGCTCAGCGCCGTGTACGTAGCCCAGTTCCTGGATCATGGTCACGGGGAAGAAGACCACTGACGTGCTGTAGGTGCGTATGCTGTGTAACGAGTTCAGAATGTTTCAAAACGAGTTCAGAATGTTTCAATATGACGTTATGATGCTGCTGTAATTCGTTCTCCATTCCGAAAGGAGTTTGCTTCATGCTGTACTATATGGGTTTGGGACTAGGCGTGGCCCTTGCTGTTTCCGTCGCCGCCATCGGCGCCGGCGTTGGACAGGGTATCGCCACCGGTCTGGCCTGCCAGGGCATTTCCCGTCAGCCCGAAGCCGCCGGCCGCATTCAGCTGGTGATGATCATCGGCCTGGCGTTCATGGAATCGCTGGCTATCTACGGCCTGCTGGTTTTCTTCATGCTCCAGGGCCGGTTGCCTTCATTCGAGCAGGTCATGCAACTGACTCAGGTCGGACAGTAGGATGCAAACGGACTGCATGGCTTGCGGCGCGCGTCCATCCGGCGCGTGTTGCCGGCGTTCGAAGGAGCATAGCGCGTGTTAGATATCTTGCACGATCTTGGCATTGACCTGAGCACCCTGATCATCCAGATGATCGGGTTCGCCATCCTGTTCTTCGTCCTGAAGAAGTACGTTTTCGGCATGATCGCCCAGGCCATCGAGGACAGGAAACGGGATATCCGCGACCGCATGGCCGGACTGGACGCGGACCGGGCGGAACTGGACCGTCTCCACGATGAAGCCAGGCGGCGGCTCGAGGAAATAGAGGCCGAGGCCCGTGAGAAGGTGCAGGCCGCGGTCGACCAGGCCAACGCGGAGCGCGGCCGGATCCTCGAGCTGACCCAGCAGGACACGGAACGCGAACTGGAGAAGGCGCGCAACACCATCCGGCGCGAGAAGGAACACGCGGTGGCCGAACTGCGCGCGCAGGTGGGCGACCTGGCGGTGGAGATCGCGGGCAAAGTCCTGAACAGCACACTGGACGCGGCGGAACATCGTAAGGTCGTGGACGAATTCATCGCACAGATACCCTCTGCGAAGGAATAGCGGGGAACCATGGCCAGTATGAAAGACATCGCACACAGGTATGCCGGGGCGTGGCTGGAAGCCGCGGCGGAAAGGGAATTGCTGGAACCGGTCCGCGGCGAAATCGCGGCGTTCGAGCAGCTGTGCCGGGATTCCGAACCCTTTGTGGAATTCATCACGGACAAGGTCATACCGGCTGACGTAAAGCAGCGCATTCTGGGCGAATTGTTCGAAGGCAAAGTCCAGGACATCACCCTCAATTTCCTATACCTGCTGGCTACCAGGCGGCGGGCACGCCTCATGCCGGAGATCCTGGAATCGTGTCGGGAGATCCTGGATGAGTGGGACGGAATCGTAAACGCGGACGTCTCGAGCGCGGTATCGCTTTCAGAGACGCAGGAGAGCGGCCTGAGGTCGAGCCTTGAAGCGCTTACGGGCAAGCGGATACGGATGAAGACTGGCGTGAACCCGGAACTGATCGGCGGTTTCGTGGTCCGCGTGGGCGACCAGGTCTTTGACAGCAGCCTGGCCACCCAGCTCCAGCGGGTTCGCCAGTCGCTTGCTTCATAATGAGCATCGATGGAGAAGACAATGGCGTTTGATGAAATAGCAATTCGTGCGGACGAGGTCTCCGAACTCCTGAAGCAGCAGGTCCTGGACTTCAAGAGAGAGGTCGACATCTACGAAACGGGTACCGTGCTCCAGGTGGGCGACGGGATCGCCCGGGTGCAGGGCCTTTCCAACGTGATGGCGAACGAGCTCGTCGAGTTTCCCAATGACGTGGTGGGCATGGTGCTCAACCTGGAAGAAGACAACGTCGGATGCATTCTCTTCGGGGACGACCAGTTGATCAAGGAAGGCGATCAGGTCAAACGGACGCAGCGGATCGTCGAGTGCGCCGTGGGCGACGGCATGCTGGGCCGCGTGGTGGACTCCCTGGGCCGGCCTATCGACGGCAAGGGGTCCGTCATCGGAACGGAGTCGCGCCCGATTGAGACGAAGGCGCCCGGCGTGGTGCAGCGACAGCCCGTAAATGAACCCATGTATACCGGTCTCAAGGTGATCGACAGCATGTTCCCCATCGGAAGGGGACAGCGCGAGCTGATCATCGGCGACCGGCAGACCGGTAAGACGGCCGTGGCCCTGGACGCGATCATCAACCAGAAGGGCCAGGACGTGGCCTGCATCTACGTGGCCATCGGACAGAAGGGTTCGACGATCGCCAAGACGGTCGCGATTTTGGAAGAACACGGCGCCATGGAATACACCACGGTGGTCGTGGCCGCGGCCAGCGCGCCGGCGCCCATGCAGTTCCTGGCCCCTTACGGCGGGGCGACTATGGGTGAATTCTACCGCGACAATGGCAAGCACGCCCTGGTCATCTACGACGACCTGACCAAGCACGCGGTGGCCTACCGTCAGTTGTCGCTGAACCTGCGGCGTCCGCCCGGCCGCGAGGCCTACCCCGGGGACGTGTTCTACCTGCATTCCCGGCTCCTGGAACGTGCAGCCAAGATGAGCGACGAATACGGCGCCGGCTCGCTGACCGCGCTGCCTGTCATCGAAACCCAGTTCGGCGACGTGTCTACGTACATCCCGACCAACGTGATATCCATCACCGACGGCCAGATCTACCTGGAGTCCAACCTGTTCTTCGCGGGACAGCGGCCGGCCGTCAACGTGGGCCTGTCGGTATCCCGCGTGGGTGGCGCCGCGCAGATCAAGGCGATGAAGTCGCGCCAGGTGGCCGGTCTGCTCAGAACGTCGCTCGCCCGCTACCGGGAGCTGGAAGCCTTTGCCCGGTTCGGCACTTCGGGCCTGGACCAGACCACGCAGCGGGAACTTCACTTGGGCGAAAGGCTGGTCGAACTGATCAAGCAGCCGCAGTACCGGCCCATGGCGGTCGAAGAGCAGATCATTTCGCTGTATGTGGGCGTCAACGGCATGTTGAACGACCTGTCCGTGGACCAGGTGCAGCCCTTCGTGGCGGCCTTTCTCCAACACATGGAGACACATCATTCGGACGTGGGCCGTGAAATCAGGGAAACCGAACAGTTGTCCGAGGATGCGGAACAGCATATCCGGGACGCGGCCAAGGAATTCAGCAAGACGTTCAACGGTTAGAAAGGGTACCATGCCGTCACTTCGCGAGATACGGCGACGCATCGCGAGCACGAAAGAAATCCAGAAGATCACCAAGGCCATGCAGACGGTGGCAGGCGTCCGGTTGCGCCGGGCGCAAAGCCGTTTGTTCGCCGCCCGGCCATACGCCCGGAAGCTGGACGAGATGATGCGGCATTTGGCGGCGCAGACGGCCGACGAACGCCACCCGCTCATGACGCCCCGCGACGTGAAGACTTCCGCGCTGATCGTCGTGACGGCCGACCGCGGTTTCTGCGGAGGATTCAACTCGAACGTCGTGCGTAGCACCATGGATATCGTCCGGGAGGGTTTACCGAAACCCGGACTAGTCTGCGTGGGGCGCAAAGGCTCGGATACGCTGTCCCGCCAGCGCGTGGAGATCCTGTCCAGTCACACGAACGTGTTCCAGGCGCTGGATTACGCCCATGCGGGGGAGATCGCGGACCAGGTGACCAGGCTTTTCAATAGCGGCGCCATCGACCGGGTGGACATGCTGTACAACGAGTTCAAGTCCGCCGGAACACAGAGTCTTGTGACCGAACAATTGCTTCCCGTTCCGCCGATGGCCGTCGAGGACGATCCGGGCTTCACGGGCTATGTGTACGAGCCCTCGCAACCCCAGCTCCTGAACGATCTGGTGCCGCAGCATATACGATTCCAGCTTTGGCGCGTACTGCTCGAATCCAACACGGCGGAAGAAGCTGCCCGTATGCTGGCCATGGATAACGCTACCAGGAACGCCAACGACCTGATCGACGAACTGACCCTGACGGCCAACAAGATCCGCCAGGAGACCATTACATCCGAATTGATGGACATCGTAGGCGGCGCAGAAGCATTGAAATAGTGCCGGCCGCCCATTTTACCGGGGAAGGGAAACCATGGAAGGAACGAATACAGGTACCGTGGCGCAGATCATCGGCGCCGTCGTGGACGTCGAATTCGGGTCGGGCGCGCTGCCGAAAATCTACAACGCCCTCGAAGTGCCGGTGAAGGGTAGCGATGCGCTGGTTCTCGAAGTCCAGCAGCACCTGGGCGACAACAAGGTGCGCTGCGTGGCCATGGACGCCACGGACGGATTGGTTCGGGGCGTGACGGCCATCGATACCGGCGGTCCGATCAACGTGCCCGTGGGTCCCAAAGTCCTCGGCCGGATGATGAACGTCCTCGGCCGCCCCATCGACGACCGGGGTCCGGTGGAGTCGGAACACCACTATCCAATCCACCGTCACGCGCCGGAACAGGAAAACCTGACGACCTCGGCGGAAATGTTCGAGACCGGCATCAAAGTTATGGATCTGATGGAACCCTATACCCGCGGTGGAAAGACCGGGCTGCTCGGAGGCGCCGGTACAGGCAAGACCGTACTCATCAGGGAACTGATGAACAACATTGCGCGGGAGCACGGTGGGATCTCCGTGTTCGCCGGGGTGGGCGAACGGTCACGCGAGGGCAACGATATGTGGCTGGAGATGGAAGAGGCCAAGGTGCTCGACAAGACCGCCCTGGTGTTCGGCCAGATGAACGAGCCGCCGGGCGTGCGTCTGCGCGTCGGCCTATCGGGCGTGGCCATCTCCGAGTACTTCCGCGACGAGGAAGGCCGCGACGTACTGCTCTTCATCGACAATATCTTCCGTTTTGTGCAGGCGGGATCCGAAGTGTCGGCCCTACTGGGACGCATGCCCTCCGCCGTGGGGTACCAGCCCACGCTGAGCACGGAGATGGGCGATCTGCAAGAACGGATCACGTCCACGAAGCAGGGCGCCATCACCTCGGTGCAGGCCATCTACGTACCCGCCGACGATTATACCGACCCGGCTATCGTAACCGCATTCCCCCATCTCGACGCCATTACCGCGCTGAACCGCGATCTCTTCGCTCGGGCCATCTTCCCGGCCGTGGATCCCCTCGAATCCAACTCCCGGATTCTGGATCCCGCAGTCGTCGGAGAGAAACACTACAGCGTGGCCCGGTCTGTTCAGCAGATCCTACAGCGGTACAAGGACCTCCAGGACATCATCGCCATCCTGGGCATCGACGAGCTGTCCGACGACGACAAGCAGTTGGTTTCCCGTGCTCGGAGGATCGAGCTGTTCATGACCCAGCCCATGTTCGTCGCGGAGATCTTCACTGGTCTGGAAGGGCGATTCGTCAAAGTCGAGGATACGGTGGAGGGATTCGAGAAGCTGATTAACGGCGAGTGTGACGAACTGCCCGAGCAGGCCTTTTACATGGTGGGCACCATCGACGAAGCATTCGACAAAGCCAAGGAGCTACAGTAGATCATGGCGGGCGAATTTCCTTTAGTCATCGTTACGCCTTCCTGCATGGCCTATGAAGGCGAAGTGCGCAACGTGCTGGCGCCGGGCACCGATGGATACTTCGAGGTGCTGATCGGCCATGTGCCCATGCTCACCTCACTGCGGCCCGGAATCCTCTCCATCCGGAACGAAGACGGCCGTACCAGGTACGCCGTGTCCGGCGGATTCGTCGAAGTGCTGCGGTCCCAGGTTACCATCCTGGCCGAAACCATCGAAGCGGAAGGCGACATCGACGTGGAGCGTGCGCAACGGGCCGAGAAACGGGCGCGCCAGCGCCTGGAATCGGATGAAGACGGCGTCGACGTCGAACGGGCCATGTCCTCGCTGGACCGGGCGCTCAACCGCATCAAGGCGAGCCAGCAGTAGGACTCTCTGCGGCGAGTCCCTCTGCCGCGAGCTCCTATTCGGCGTGTCCCACTGTCGTGAGTCCCACTGCGGCGAGTCCCTCTACTGCGGGTTCCTCTGTCTCGAGTCCCTTCGCTGCACCAGGCTTAACTTCTCATGAATCCCAAAGGCAGCGGTGTCGAACTTGACCTGATTCCAGTCGCATGCGCAATGTGCGGAAGCGCGGAGACCGAACCGCGTCCTGTGTTCGAGGGATACGACTACGAGTACCGGTCCTGCGAAAACAGGTTCAGGTTCGTCGCGTGCTCGGATTGCGGACACGTGTATCTGTCGCCGAGGGTTCGGCTGGAGGACATCGATCGCATCTATCCGAGCAACTACACGCTTCGCATCACGGAAACCGAGTACCCCACCTTTGCTCCGTTCAGGTGGCTGAAGCTTAACATACTCGACCGGGGATGGAACAGGAAAGTGATCTCGAATCTCCGGCCCGGTGCCCGGGTGCTCGATATCGGCGCGGGATTCGGAGGGAATCTGACCTTCCTGGCAGAACTGGCGCCTTTTCCGCTCAAACTCTTCGCCAATGACTTGAAATTCGAGCCTGAAGCCCGGTCATACCTTTCCGATCGCGGCGTAACCCTAATCGAAGGCCCTGTCGAAGACGTCGCATGCGGAGAACGGTTCGATGCCATCATCTGCCAACAGGTTATCGAACACGTACCCGATCCCGGACGGATGATCCAATGGATTTCGGATCATCTCGCGCCGGGAGGCGTCGTATATCTCGAAACGCCCGATCTGAGCGGGCTTTCCCGTTACTTCTTCAAGAACCACTGGCTTGCCTTAAGTATCCCTCGACACTTCCATATGTTCTCTCGAAAGGCGTTTGCGGCCTGCGTCGGTAAAGTCGACCTGGAGATCGAGTTCCACGGTGCCATCGTCGAAGCGAGTCATTGGCCTGCAAGCCTCCGGATCAAACTGGGCATGGATCCGCACGCACCCCGCTCGGCCGGTTTCATGTACAGCCTGATCAGCTACGAAAACTTTCTTATCAAGTCGATTAGCTGCATGATCGATCTGTCGGCCATCCTGCTGGGAATGTCCACGGTGAGCCAGGCGTTGATTGCGCGGAAACCGGACGCTTCAGCTTAATTTCTACTACGGCCGACGATCGCGAATGACTGTATGAATCGATAGGCCGGATTGGCCTATCGGTCCTTCCGCAGGAATCCAAGTTCTTGCACCGCCCGCCGAAACCCGTCCTTCAAGACCGGCTCATCGCCGCCAACGAGAAGCAGACGCACACCTTCTTCTATCTGGCGGCGAACGTTCTCCTCGTCATCTGGTGAGCCGAGCAGGGGGTGTCCCACGGGCTTTCCCGTTCGCTGGCCGGCTTCCCGCACGCGGCGGAGCGCGTCGAGGTACTTTGGATGGTCGAACCGGAATGGAACTCCGAGGGAAATACACAGGTCCACCGGACCCACGATACAGCCATCCACCCCCTCCACGGCCATGATGTCGTCGATGCGCTCGACGGCTTCGGCCGACTCGATTATCGGGAGATAGACCACGACGTCATCGATCCCGGCGGTGTATTCCTCTTCAAACAACCCGTATCCCGCGGCTCGGTGCGGTCCCCACCCCCGCGTGCCCCGCGGAGGATAGCGGCAGGCGTCCGCCCCCAGCTTCGCCTCTTCCGGGGTGTTCACGAAGGGGACGACAATTCCCACTGCGCCCATGTCGAGGTATAATTTGATCAGGTCGGGATCGGTACGGGTAATCCGAACTATCGGCGCGGCTGGCGTACAGCCCGCCGCCTGGATCTGGGCCTGCACGGTAACCGGCGTTTGCGGCGCGTGCTCCGTGTCGATCAGGATCCAGTCGAAACCGGCCAGTCCGGCCAGTTCCGCGATGGCGGGGGATCCGAATCGAAGCTGTATGCCGAAGGCGGGCTTGCCTTCGGCCATCAGGTTCTTGAGGTGGCTGTGAATCATGGATCGTCTGCGGTCATGTCCTGGTCACGTCCTGGTAGAATCCCAGCTCGAAGAGGCGGTCGAGCCATCGCTGCCGTTTTGGCCTGCCATCGGGATTGGCAAGCCAGTACGGATCGACCAGGGGATCGCCGGGTCGGTTGTACTTGGCTGTGGCCTTGCCGTTGTTCGCCCCCTGCTCGCGCGTGGTCTCGACTTCCTCCGGCGTCCTCGGATTGTTGTAGTACACGCAAGTGCACATGCGCCGGTCGCTGGATCCTCCGTAACTCGCATGCCACAACCGGAGGTCGAATCCCACTACGTCGCCCGGTTCCGATACGCAGACATGTGACGGCACTTCCGCGACGGACAGGCCCAGACCGGGCATCACCTTTCTCAGTTCGCCATGGTAAGGATTTTGGTGCGAACCCGGGATGACGCGCAGCGCGCCGGTCTCCGGTCCCACGGGTTGGAGGTAGAAGGCGAACTTGATGCCGTACTGGTGGATACTGTGTGTATCCGGATGCCATCCCGTGTTGCCGACGTAACGGTTGGCGTCGGTCGCGATCCCCAGCGCATCTTCGCCGTAGAGCTGTTCGGCGACACCACATAACCGGGGATCTTCCATGAGACTCGCGAAGAAGGGCGTGGATTTCCCCATCATCGTGACCCAGTGCCGGACCGAGCCGTCGAAAGGCAGGTGACGGTAAGCCATTTCCAGCCCGTGGTCGAACTCCCCGTTGATCTGGTCCAGTTCGTCCGGCGTGAAGACCTGGCGCAAGACGACAAAACCAAATGTCTTATAGTGTTGATATTGTTGTTCGGTCAACATGCCGGGCTCCCCTCCATCTCCAGGTTGAAGCGTGTCATATGCGGCGCAGCAGGCGCTGCAGGCGCAGCCACCAGACGATCCATACCGCCTCGTTGATCACGCCCTGGGAGAGTTTCGATGTGCCTGATCGCCGGTCTACGAAGATAATGGGGATTTCACGCAGGCGATATCCCTTTCGCCAGCACCGGAAATTCATCTCGATCTGGAAGGCGTATCCGTCGGACCGGACTTCATCCAGCTCGATGTGTTCCAATACTTCGCGGCGGAAGCACTTGTATCCGCTGGTGGTGTCCCGGATCGTCATCCCCGTGACCAGTCGAGTGTAAATGTTGGCGAAGTAGCTGAGCAGTAACCGGGACATGGGCCAGTTTACCACGTTGATGCCGCTGATGTACCGGGATCCGATCACCACGTCGCAGGACGCGATCTCTTCGATGAACCGCGGAACCATGGCGGGATCGTGGGAAAAGTCCGCGTCCATCTCGAATACGCAGTCCACGTCCTGTTGGATAGCGTACCTGAAACCCGCAACGTAAGCCGATCCGAGTCCGAGTTTGCCGGGTCGATGCAGGACGCTGATCCGTTCATTCTCCGCGGCAAGTTCATCGGCCAGTTTCCCCGTCCCGTCCGGCGAGTTGTCATCCACCACGAGCACGCGGATATCCGGACTCAATGCCATTAACTCGGGCAAAAGCCGGCGGATGTTCTCGAGCTCGTTGTAGGTGGGGACGATGATCAGGGTTTTCATCATTTTACGGTTCCGGTGTCAGGCCCGGGCCTTCAGGCGTTTTCTGATGTGCATCGCACCCGCTGAAATCAACCCGGCGAGGATCAGTGCGCTGGCGATCCGGCTTATCAGGAGGCCCGTGGCGAAGGAAGCGGGGGCGAAAGTCATCACCACGTCATGACGGCCTTCGGGTACGGCCACGGAGCGAAGGACGTAGTTGGTCTTGTGTATTTCCGCCGGCTGGCCGTCAATCTCGGCGCTCCATCCTGCCGGATAATAGATCTCGCTGAGCACCAGCAAACAAGATGAGGCCGCATCCACTGCCATCTCGATACGGTGCGGTGAGTGCAGGGTGATCTCCACGGACGAGTCGCCCGCCGGACCGAGCCGTTCCTGGAGAGGTTCTTCCACGATTGCGTATTTGCCGGGATTGAACCCCGGGTCGCTCAGCGCTTCGAAGATGGCGTCCTTCCCGGCAATGACGCGCACACTGTCCACCAGGAAGGCCCGCGGCAGCGCGTCGTCGTTCCGATACAGGTATCCACCGTCGGTTTCGGCCACGGGTGCGAGCGCGGCTTCAGGGAGCGGCTGTCGAGACACCAGGTAACGGGTATTCAGCATGTTCAGAACCGGAAAGGAACTGAGTCCCACCTGGTCCATGAGTTCCTGGTAGATGCCCAACTTGGCGGCGTGGTAGCCGCCAATACTGGATATCCCGAAGTATCCGTATTCATTCGAAGAGAACTCGGAGAGCGGCAGGATGCGGTACAGGCTTGTGTCGTCTTCCAGGGCTTTCACAATTTCGTTGTCTCGGGCGGTGTAATAGGCTTCGATCCGCGCGGGATCATCTTGGGGGTTCACGATCCGCGAGGCCACGAGCGATAGATCGATGGAGACGAGTATGCATACGCCCGCGGCAAACAGTGACGGGCTCATCTTTCGGGTGGCGAAAAGCAGCGCCGCAGCCGCGCAGAGGAACAATGCCATGGTCCACAGATCGCCCATGAACAGGTCGAATCGCATGGCGTTGAGCCTGGCATGGTAGTCCACGTTGTCCAGGAGGGCCGCGCGCGAACCATGGGCCGCATCCGCCTGCGAATAGACGCCCGTCATGAAGGACTGGAAGGAGGACTCGAATACGGTCAGTACCAGGACCAGCAGGAGGACTCCGCCGGCTACGCAGCACAGTTTTTTCGCGAAGCTCCCCAGGCTGTCCCGGCCGGCACGTATCCGTTCGATCACCGCGTGCACGCCGTATCCCGCCAGCAGGGCTGCCGCGAACTGCAGGATCACCAGGATCATGACCGGCGCGCGGAACTTGCCGAAGAAGGGGACGAAGTGGAGCATGACGTAGGACAGGGGAGGCAGGTGCCGTCCGAAGGAGACCAGAAGGGCCAGCACGGCCGCCAGGACGAGAAACAGGGTCATGCGCGAACTTCGCAGCAAGAAGCCCGCCAGGGCCAGGACAACGACGACGACGCCCAGGTAGTTCGGGAAATCCGTGAAGGGCATTTCTCCCCAGTAGAAGAGACCGCCGAACCCGGCGAAGGAAGGGATGATGAAGGTCAGTACTTCGATGGGAGGGAACGACCAGCTCGTGGCGAAGGGGACGTTGACGCCGCTACCGCCGACTGAGAGGCCCCGAGCGGAATACTGCGCGTATTCCTGCATGGGAAAGACCAGCACCGCCGCGACGGCGACGGCCAGGACGATACCGCCCACAAAGAGACCGGATTTTCGCAGTATCTCGCGTGCAGGAGTCCTGTCCCTCCATTCATTGATTACGGCGTATGCGGCGTACAGGCCGATCAGCATGGCCGTGTAGAAGGCGATCTGGGGATGAAAGGAACACAACTGCGAGCCGAACGCGCCTCCGAGCAATACCATGTCGAACACCCCGCCGCGATCAAATACGCGGTAGGCTGCCAGGAAGACGAGGGGGACATGCATGAAGCAGATGAACCGGTTCGCGTGTTCCGTGGCCATCATGTGGGTGGAAAACACGAAGGCCGCCGCCGCGACGAAAGACGCGGGCCTGGAGAGCGACAAGGTTCGCGCCAGAAGAAACATGGAAACCGCGCCGAGGAGCAGGTGGAAGAAGAAACGGCCGTGCAGCGCGCTGACGAGCCGGTCCGGCAGGACGGCATTGACCAGGGCTTCGTAGCTGTATTGTAGATGGTGGTACGTGCCGCTGGCCTGGAAGGGCATGCCGCCGAAGATGTGGGGGTACCAGAGGGGCGTTTCGCCGGATCCGCTTTTAAAGTCCTGCGCGAAGCGGTCGAAGGGAATGGCCTGGCCAATGAAATCGGGCCTGATGTCCATCTTCCCGTCGATGATATAGCCGCGGTACACGAATACGGCCAGCACCGCGATGATCAGGCAGAACAGGGCGTCCTGGACCAACGGATGCAGGCTTCGGTCCGCGCGCTCCCGACGGCTATCGTCCCGTCCGCGGATTCGGCGCTGTTCAGATCGTGGTGGGTTTCGCTGCTTCGCCATGAATATCCTTTAGCGGACTGTTTCTGCGCTTCGCAATGAATACCCTATAACGGCCTGTTGCTGCGATATGAATGGCGGGAACATCCGATTAAATCAATCGATTAAAGCAAACGGTAAATTCTGCTGGTTAAATCAACGAGTATTCGAGGTGATCGGGGTAGCGAAGCCTTCCCAAATCCCTCGATGGAGCGCGCCCAGGTGGCCCCACCTGCGACGGATGACCAAGATAGCCGCCGACCGAAGATAACGATACAGAAAAAGGTAAGGCAGGAACGCGAACAGAAACTGCGGAAGCGGCACGTGTTTTCTCGCAAACAGAATCCTGCTGCGTATCATGTGACGCATATAGAATGGACTGTTGAAACCGGCCGTCCGTGACCCCTTGTGGTGGACAACGGCCTTTGGCTCCAAAAGCAATCTATATCCGGCTTCCCGCACCTTCATTCCCCAGTCGAAGTCGTCGAAATAGCAAAAATAATCTTCGTCCATCAGTCCGACCTTCTCCAGGACAGCGCGCTTGACGAGGAGTGCAGTTCCCGTGATGTACGGCATCTCGGTCGAGGAATCGAACTGCCCCCTGTCCTCTTCCCCGTGACCCAGAAGAAACCCCTGCGCCAGCCACGGGATGGTGCGTGTACCTGCCGAGTCGAGCACGCGTTCCTCTCCATACTTGTAGATCTTCGGTCCGGCCATGCCTATATCGCTGGAGCGTTCCGCCGCTCGAACAAGGTTGGCCAATACGTCTGGCTCCACGACGGTGTCGTTGTTCAGCAGGAACACGTAATCGGCGTCTTTTGAAAGGGCATGGCGCATGCCCTGGTTGCTACCACGGACGAATCCCCTGTTTTCGGCGTTACGAATCAGCGTCAAAGGGAGGTTTTCACGCCCCCACCGCTCGATGGCATCAGGCGAGCCGTCTGTCGATCCATTGTCCACAACAATGACCGAAAAGGACGGGTAGTCTATACGCGCCAGTGATTCGAGGCACTCCAGCGTATCCGCTTCCCGGTTCCAGTTGAGTATGACGATGGCGACGTGGGGAAGTGATAGACTCATAATCCAGGTTCAATCCGATGATTGGTGCGGAATGCCCAACTTCCTAATCCAGCCGCGAACGTATTCCTTCTCCGGCTGATCCAGCAACCGGAACGCGTACCAGAGGTAGAGCGCCATACCCAGAATCACCAGGGCGACGCTGACCTCGATCCGATCGAAGGTCCACCTGGCCGCGCCGAAGGAGGCTGCTGAAAGGACGATCAGGAGAATGTAGGGTTTCCAGGGGAAAAGCCGTCCTACGGTCGTGTCGAGCAGCCGGGCGTACCGGCCCAGATAGTAGATCCATCCGGCGGCGGTTCCGCACAGGGTGGCGAGTGCCGCGCCCCAGAGGCCGAAGGCCTTGATGAAGACCAGGTTGCCCGCGACGTTGACGATCAGCATGGCGGTCGCTGCCTGGACGATGATCGCGTTGCGGTTCAGGGCCCTCGCGAGGACGTCCGGACTGTTGAAGCGGAGCAGGAGGAGCAGCGCGTAGATGCCCAGGACCCGGTGGCCCTCGAAGTAGGCGTCGGGCAGGATGATGCGGTACAGCACGTCGGAGAAGAGAAAGACGAAGATCCCCGCCGGTATGATGGCGATCATGCCGCAGGTCGAGCACTTGTGCCACAGGGCCGCCATGGACGGATGGTCGCCGCCTTCGGCGTACCCCACGTAGGTGGAAAAGAGCACCGACCCGAACACGCTCATCAGGATGCCGGCGATGGGCAGTTCGATGGCCGATACGCTGTAGATCGCGAAGCTGGATGCGCCCAGGAAGGCGCTGATCATGATCTTGTCCAGGCTCCCGTTGACGAACGGAATGAACCCGGCGATACCCAGTCCCAGGGCGTAACGGTACTGGCCCTTGTTGTCGATACTCCGCACCCGGAAGGACAGCAGCTTCCTGTTGAGCAGGACGAGTCCGTAGAGTAGGGACTGAAAGGCCTCCAGGAGCACGATCAGGACGATGAGTTCGAAAACGGCCGTAATCAGCCCCGAAAACAGCGCGCCGGCGATGGCCGCGATGCGCAGCAGGTACTGAAACACGCGAAGACCGCTGGCCGCGGCGGTGTGTTCAGTCCCCACCAGGGCGTTGTGTGCGGCCATGTTTACGAATAAAAACAGGGCGATCAGGAGATAGGCGCCGATCTCCCGTAGATAGGGTCCCAGTTCCGTGTGAACGAGCAGGTAGGGCTTGATGAGAAGATGGAACAGCAGGAGGAGGGCCAGGAAGATCACCGCACAACTGGCCAGCGTGTTTCCCACGTATCTGCGTGCGTCCGCCGCGTATTTCCCCGATATGAAGTAGAAGACGCTCTCGATCAGCCCGGCGGCGAACAGGTACGCGAATCCGGCGGTCAGAATGCCGTACCTGTAAGGCGCCAGGTATTCCGGATCGAAGAAATGGGCGACGACGATCGACTGGAGTACCTGGAGCGCGCTCGCACCGAGCAGCGCGGTATAGAGTATGACCGCCGCGTTTCGTTTAGACATGGTCCCGTCAGGCGGTGGACCTGCACCGGCGGTAAGGCTCAGACCCCGTCCCTCAGTATCTCCGCGACGGCGGCGACGGCGCGGTCCGCCTCGTCGAGCGTGTTATAGATATGTGGGGAAAGCCGGACGTTGGGCCCCATGCCCGCGCCGGCCACATGGTACGTGTCGTAGAGCTTTGCGAAGACCTTGCGCGGGTCGAGATCACCTGGTTTGAAGATGACCACGCCGCCGGAGAGCGCGGGGTCCATGGACGTGGAGAGTGTCACGCCGGGCAGTTCGGTAAGGCCTTCCTTGATGGCCGTGGCCACCTGCCGCATGCGGGCCTCCACGCGGTCCGGTCCGATCTTCTCGTGGAAATCGACCCCCCGGCCCGTGGCCGTCAGCGCGGCGTCGTCCCGCTGGCCGAGAACTTCGTACTTTCGGGCGCTATCCACGTCGTCCCGCCATCCGGCGCTCACGATACTGGGCCAGACGGCGTCCTGGCTGTCTTTCCGGACGTACAGCACGCCGACTTCCTTAGGCCCCATGAACCACTTGTGGGCGCTTCCGGAGTACGCGTCGCAGCCCATGTCGGCGAGATCGATCTTCAGGGCCCCGAAACTCTGGGCGCCGTCGACGAGGGAAAACACGCCCCGTTCCCGCGCCGTCGCACAGAGCTGCCTGGCCGGCATGGAAAGTCCCGTCGTGTTGGACACGTGGGTGAAGGACATCACCTTCGTCGCCGGGGTGTACGCCCGTTCGAAGGCATCGATGATTTCGTCCTCGCCGCCTGGAATCAAGGGAACCGACACGTAGTTGATCTTAAATCCGTAACGTCTGGACTTGACCTCCCACGCCGATTTGTTCGAGGGATGGTTCAGGTCGGACAGGAGCACCTCGTCACCCGTCTGGAGGTGGTAACCGGAACTGATGGCGTTGTTGGCTTCGCTCGTGTTCCGCACCAGTGCGATTTCATCGGGATGAGCACCCAGGAGCCGCGCCATCTTCTCGCGGGTATCCTCCCGGATCTGCCGGTATTTGATCCTGTTCTGGAAGGACGCGTCGTAATCCAGGTCGCGGGTATACTTGAAGACCGCTTCCATCACGGGAAAGGGTGACGGGCAAAGGTTGGCGGCGTTCATCAGGGCCAGGTTGTCCCGGAGGAGGAACTGGTTCCGGACCGCGTGCCAGTACCGTTCGTCGCCGGGGTCTGTGCCGGAGACGGCCGTGTCCAGGTCCTGTGGAGGCGAAGCGGCGGTGGAGGTGCCGTAACCGGCGACGAGGGCGCCGCCCGCGGCGATACCGCCGGCCAGCCGTTTCATGAACGATCGGCGGGATTCCTGCCACGCCGACTCTGGAATACTCTCGATTTTCAATTCGTCCTGGATCATCCTTAAGCCTCCGGATGTGAGGGATAGGGACGCCGCGGAGCGGGATCCCATCGCTAGAAATCCACTTGGCTAGAAATCCACCGCAATTCCGAGGTGGGCTGTAATGAGATCGGTGGTCGACTTGGTTATGTTGAGTTCGGCCGTACCCGACCTGCGGACGATGTCGCCCCGCTTCAGGTAGTCGGCCTCGGACCCGTCATGGTAGCGCATCCTGACATCCAGGGATACGGACCGCACGGTGCGGTTCTGCGACGTCCGGTCTTCGCCGGCTCCCCACACCTCGATCAGCACCCCGCCGCCCACACCCTTGGTAAATGCGAAATCATCGAGGTTCGTGGAACTGGCGATCTCCTCTCCGCTGAGACGGGGAAGGTTCTCGATCGCCGTACTCGTGAAAAGGTAGTGGAAGCCCACGACGCCTTCTACGTAGAAACGCAGTGGGGCGGTGGTACCGGTCATCAGACGAAGAAAGGCGTTCATCGAAAAGATGTTGTTCTCGGTGACCACGTCGACGAGGACGTCGGGGATGGTAAGGCTGAATTGCTCGGTGCGCCGCTCGTGGCCGTAGATCATGTAACCCAGGTCTAGGCCAATCACGGCCGGTGTACGGGGGATTATGTAGCCCACGAACCCGGACACGCCGATCCCCGGGTTCTTGACATTGTCGCCGAATTCGCCCGTCGGAAATCCGCCGAGGATGCCGATCCCGGTGATAACGACGGGGGGCACGTCCGCGGTTTCCCCTTCCTGCGCGTTGGCCGGCGCCGGACGCGCCAGGAGTACCAGTCCGACAAGGGCCGCTATGAACGTGGGATAGGTTGCGCGTCGAGTTATTCGGCTAAATATCCGGCGGAAAATGCGCTGCATTGGGAAGGTGTGTATTCGAGGTTGTGATTTATGCATGGCAGTTCGGGCCTTCCTGATCAACCGCTTGTCGGACTCAGGACGGTAGCTCTCCGATTTTGGCGAACACGGCGGACCACCGCGTTCGGTGACTGTCCTCTATAAAGTCGGGTACGAATCCCAGGCCGAGATAGGTCCTGATGGCCGGCACGCGAAAATCATCCGTACCCAGAAAGGCGGCCTGGTAACCATGATCACGCATATAATGAAGCACGGCCAGGGTTACGAGGCGCCCCAATCCCCGCCCCCGGTGGGCGGGTTTCGCGCATACCATGTGAACCTGCGCGGCGTTGACCCCTTCGGGTGGATTGTCGTAGGCGCAGGCCGTGGCCACGCCCTCCTCGGATTTCGTTACGAAGAAGCAGCCGTCCGGCAGAAACGGTTCCCGGCCGGTCACTTCCTCCCGGCACTTCTCGACGGTCCAGCCCGTGCCGATGCCCGTGTTCATGATCTCGCACCAGGCTGCTTCGTCGCCGGGCCGGTAGGTCCTCAGCGCATACCCCGCCGGCACGCCGATTCCCGGAAGGTTATTCAGGTCGGGGCGTACCATCCGAAGCTGACGTTCAGGCATGGACGCCCCGTCCTCTACACGTCACATCCGACGCTCCGCAGGTGCGCCACCGAATCCGCCACGCGCCGGCAGGTCTCGTCCTCGTCAAGCGATTCGCCTTCCACGCCTTCGATTTCCATGGTGAAAGGCCCATAGAACCCGTGGCCGTTCAACCGGTCGAAAACCGCCTTGAAATCGACGATTCCCACGCCGAAGGTCGGGAAACACCAGGTCTTGTAACTGCCGTCCGTATCCTTGAGATGCATGCTGCCGATGTAGTCGATGACCTTAACCATCTCGTCGACGTGGTCCACGTCCCGGTTGTAGTAGTGGATGTTGGCCGTGTCGTAATTCACTCGGATGTTGGGGTGATCGACGCCGCGCATGGTCTCCACCGCGACAGCCGCGTTGGTGATCAGGTCGGGATGGGTTTCCATGCCGATGGTGATCCCGTACTCGGCGGCCTTTATCCCCGCGCGGTGCAACCGCTCGTAGACCACTTTCTTGTCCAGTTCCCCGGCCTGCACGCTCACGAAGAGCAATCCGGCGCCCAGGGCCGCGGCGGCATCCAGGTGCGGGGTCAGCCGCGCGTCCACGTCGTCGTGCTCGACTTCCACCGGACACTGCAGACTGCTGGCCGACAGACCGTGACGTTCGAGCCTGGCCTTGACCTCGTCTATCCGGTCCGGCGCGGGCGCGTCGATTTCCACGTGATGAACACCGATCGTGGGCAGATGGGCATAGGCGGAATCGCTGAATTTTCCGTAGCTTGCCGTTCGGCACGCAAGCAGGTTGGCGGGCATAAGGATCCTTCTTTCGGGAAGCGTTACGTGTGCGGACGGGATGCGTACCTTTCAAAATATAACCGAAGGGTACGAGGGGGTCAAGATATCGTACCGGTCAGATGCCCCGATTTCCCGCTAACCATTTCATCAGGCCTTCAGCGGGCAATTCGGATTTCAGGATGGGCGTCCGTACGCCCTGGGTCCGCAGCAGGGCTTCGGCGCCCTGGTAACCGCTGCGCACCGCGCTTTCCATGGTAGCCGGCCAGCCCGTCTGTACCCAGTCGCCGGCGAGGAAGAAATTGGAAAGGGGACTGGATGGACCGGGGCGCAGTGCGTCGCAACCGGGGTTGGGCGCGAACGTCGCCCTGCCCTCCTTGACGACGATGGCCTTGAGCAGTTCTGCCTGGCGTACGGCGGGCAGCAGGGACCTGAGATCTTCCATGGCCTGATCGATGATCATCTGTCGCGGCATTTTCATCCATTCATCGGAAGCACTGACTACGAGTCCGAGATAGGCTCCGTCGTTTTCCATGGCGTTGGTCCCGTCGTTTTCCACGGAGTTGGCTCCGGAGTGCCGATTGGACTGGTTGAATATCCACTGTATCCTCCTTCCGATCACCGCGGCGTAGTCCAGTTCCGTCACGGGCCGGTCGAACCAGACGTGGACGGCCGTGATGGGAGAAACCGACAGCCCGGCAAGCATCGCGAAGTAGGGATTCGAGGCTTGGCTTTGCGGCAGCAGCCGGCACAAAACATCGAATGGCAGGGCCGAAAGGTATGCCCCGGCCTCGACGGTCGAACCGTCCTGCAGCGAGATGGAAGCCACCTTGCCGCCGTGGACGGCAATGCCGGTAACGCCCCGGTTGAACACGACGCGGCCGCCCCGCCGTTCGATGTAATCTATGCACGGCGCGTACAGGTCTCCCAGCGGAACGGCGGGCAGCCCCACCTCGTACCCTCGGCGATTGATCAGAAAGGCCCGAACGGCCGTCCCGATTCCGTAATCGGCATCGATGTCGTCCAGTTCATCGTTGAGCGCACTGATTAGAAAGGGTTTCCAGAAGGCTTCGATGGCCCGCTTCGTTGCGCCGTGGGCTAGAAGCCAGGCAGACATGGAAACCGGAGACGGTGCTTCGGCGGCCTGATGTGTTTCCGGATAGCCGGTATTCCGTGATCTCATGACGTGGCGGACCATGCCGGCCACGGTGCGGACGATCGACAGCTTGTCCCGGATTCCCATCGTTTTAAGCCGGAGGAACGATGGAAGCAGGTGCAGGGGCGCGGGGAGACCCGAGGGCCCGATGACCGAAACGCGGTTGGACTCGTCGATGAATGGAATGGTCTCGTGAAAGTCGATATGGTTCGCGACGCCGAGACGGTCGTAGAAGTCCAGGAGGTTAACACAGCAGCCCAGGAGCACGTGCTGGCAGTTGTCCACCCGCTCGCCGCTTGACGGGTGTATGAAGGAGGTGGCGCGGCCGCCCAGGATTGGACGTCTTTCGTACAGTTCGACCTCGAAACCGGCATCGGCCAGCGCAACCGCGCCGGCCAGTCCAGCCAGCCCGCCACCGATTACGATTACCTGGCTCATACGCGCTTTCGGATCAGCGCCCGGGCCGTGATGGAGATTTTCTTCCATGGGGACAGGCCGATGCGCTGGCTATACACGTCGTACTGGCGACGGGGGATTTCTTCAAGGCACGCCCGGTAGATGCCGATCATGGCCGCCAGACACGCCCTGCTTGAGAACTGAACCTTCGGAAGGAGCGGCAGCGCTGCGTCGTAGTAGCTTCTGGCGCGTTCCACCTGGAATTCCATCAGTCGCCGGAACGAATCGTCTAAAAGTCCGTTCCGCAGACGTTCCTCCGGGTACCCGAAGGCGTCAAGGTCCTCCTGCGGCAGGTAGATACGGCCCATCCCCGCGTCCTCCCTCAGGTCGCGCAGTATATTTGTCAGCTGAAAGGCGATGCCACAGGACTCGGCGTGTTTTTTGGCTTCCGCGCCATTGAATCCGAAGATGTGTATGCACACCAGTCCGACGGCGGAAGCCACGCGGTAGCAGTACTGGTAAAGTTCTTCGAAGGTGGCGTAACGCGTCACCGTAAGGTCCATTTGCGCGCCGTCGATAATGGCGTCGAAGTACGCTCTCGGGATGTCGTATCTCCCCACCGTGTCCCTGAATGCCGGCAACAGCCCGCGGACGTCGGGCGGTGTTTCGCCATAGGCGTCGGCCGGTGGTCCGTCATATGCGTCGGGCGGTGGTCCGTCATAGGCGCGGTCCAGGGACTCGCGGCAGGCGTTCAACCGGTTTTCCTTGTCCGCCTCCCCGGCCTCCTCGTCGACGATGTCGTCGCAGTAGCGCATGAAGGCGTACACGGCGCACATGGCCCGTCGCCGTTCAGCCGGCAGGACGATAAAGGAATAGTAGAAGTTCTTAGCCCTCGATTTCGCGATTTCGCGGCAGAAATCATAGGAGCGCTTCAACGATTCCGGATCGGCAGATTGTTTTTTCACAGGGTTCATGACAACGGCGTTCCATCGTTACGTACAACGAGCACGGTTCGACGAGTACGGTTCGACGCGCACGACCCACTAAGGGGTCGCGGACGGTCCGGTCCGGTTCCAGATCCGTTTCAGTGCGTATTTCACAAACAGGCTGGTCTTTCGGGCGGGCGACAGGGTGGGCCGACTGGACAGCACGTCGTAACGCCGTCTTTCGATCTGGTCGAGCAGGGCGGAGCCACAGCGGTTGAACAGTTCGATGTCCAGCCGGACCCGCCCGTCCAACATCCCGCACAACCCGAGCCCCTCATCGAACAGCGCTCGCGTCCTGTTCACCTGGTACGCCATCAGTCTCCTGAAACGCTCGTCGACGACCCCGGCCTCGAGGTCCGCCTCGGTGTAATGGTACCGATCCAGGTCCTCCTGGGGCAAGTAGATCCTGCCTTTTTCCAGGTCCACCCTGACGTCCTGCCAGAAGTTGGCCAGCTGGAGCGCGGTACACGTAGCGTCGGAAAGGACCTGGCGTTCATTGTCCCGGTGGCCGCACAGGTAGAGCACGAGGTGGCCCACCGGATTGGCGGAGTACCGACAGTATTCGAGCACATCCGCGTAGGTCCTGTAACGCGTTACGACCTGGTCTTGCCGGAACGCGGTCAGCAAGTCTCGAAACGGGGTTATGGGTATCTCGAATCGGTCGATCGTCTCCCGGAGGGCGATGAATACCGGATGCCGGGCGCTACCGTCGTAACAGGCCTGCAACTCGGCGTCCCACCAATCGAGCAGTTCCAGGGAAAGGCCGGTATCGCCGGTTTCGTCGGCGAGGTCGTCGGACCACCGGCAGTAGGCGTAGACATGGTAGAAGTGCTGCCGCAGCGCGGTGGGCAGGAACCGGGAAACGACAATGAAATTCTCGTAGTGCTGGCGTGCGAGGTGGCTGCAGTACCGGGTAGCGGACGCCAGGGAGGCGTCGCCGGCGCCGGGCAGCGCGTCGAGGGCGAGGTGATCGAACCGGCGCATGGCTTCAGGCAGGTAGTCGGGTAGCTGGGACATGGCCGGTTCGCGTACCCCTCGTTCTCGTTCCGGCCATGGTTCAGCCGGGATTACGCCGCTCTATCCGCCGCTGCAGGCGAATTCCAGTACGAGTTCCTCTTCGAGACGGTATTCGATGAGGTCCTTGATTGTGGCGATCTTCAGATGATGCTCTTCGGCGATTTCGATCAACCGGGGAAGACGGGCCATGGAGCCGTCCACATCCAGCACCTCGCACAGGACGCCCGCGGGGTAAAGGCCGGCCAGCCTCATCAGGTCGACCGTGGCCTCGGTGTGTCCGTCCCTTTCCAGCACGCCTCCGTCCCGTGCCTGCAACGGGAAGAGATGTCCCGGCCGTTCGAAGTCTTCCGGCGCCGTATCCGGGCTCACGAACAACTGGGCGCTGATCGCCCTGTCATGGGCGGAAATGCCGGATGTCACGCCGTTTACGGCATCTACGGACACCGTGAAGGGCGTGTCCGCGATCGACGTCTTTCCGTTGACCATGATCGGAATATCCAGCTCTTCAAGCCGCTGCTTCGTGGTGGGCAGACAGATCAGTCCCCGTCCATGCCTCGCCATGAAGTTGATGATTTCGGGCGTGACTCTCTCGGCGGATACCATGAAGTCGCCCTCGTTCTCGCGGTTTTCGTCGTCGATGACGATCAGTACACGTCCCGCCCTGACTTCTTCCACGGCTTCGGGAATGGTACAGAAATGGGATAACATGCTCCTACCCCCCTTTTCTCGGGTTTAATAAAACATGAACGATACGGTCTCACAATCGGATTCGCAACCTGGTGGAAGATTAGACTTATGCTCATAGGGGGATTATATTCATTACTGGTATGGAATGCATGAGGTCCCAGTGAGTATTCTGTGAGCAATGTGTGAATACTTCGATTTTCGCTACGAAATTCATCCACTGAGCCCCGAATGACGCAACAGACCGCCGCCAAAGGCTTCCGATTCGACGACTTTGTGCTGGACGTCCAGAACCGCCAGGTTCGACGGAAAGATTCCGTGCTGCCCTTGAGTTCCAGGTATTTCGACGTATTGGTGCTGCTGGTATCCAATGCGGGGCAGTTGGTGGAGAAAAACCGCATCTTCGACGAAGTCTGGGAAGACGTGATCGTCAGCGATACGGCGCTGACCCAGTGTATCAAGTCGATCCGAAAACAGTTGAAGGACGACGCGTCGAACCCCAGATACGTCAAAACGGTGCCCAAACACGGATACGTCTTCATCGGCGACGCGGTGGAGATCCCCGAAGAACTTTCCGCGCCGTCCGTTCAAGGCAAGCCGCCCCGTCCGTACAAGTTCCTCGACTACTATACCGAAAACGACCAGGGCCTGTTCTTCGGCCGCGAGGAGGAGATCGAGAACATCTGCTCCCGCATCCTTGCCCGGCGCTCGTTTCTCCTCTACGGCCGTTCCGGTGTCGGTAAGAGTTCGATTCTACGAGCCGGCGTTATCCCCCGGTTGCACGGCCAGGGACATAAAGCGTGTATCATCCGGAGTTTTACCGACCCGTTGCAGCACATGCAACGCATGGTCCGGCGGCTCGTCACCGGTAACGGCGAGGGCGACGTTGATCCGGACGGTGATGCTCTCGGGGACTTGCTTCACCGCCGATGGTCCGATTCATCGTCCCGGATCGTCGTCATGCTGGACCAGTTCGAAGAGTTTTTTCTCCTGCTCGATGACGGGGGCCGGCAGGCGTTTATCGATGAACTCGGTGCGATCATGGAGGACGACGAGCTGCCGTTGCAGTTCGTATTCGTGATGCGTGAGGACATGCTGGCGGAGATGAGCCGACTCAAGCCGGTGGTACCGGAGATCTTCCACCATGAGTGCCGGCTCGGCCGACTGACGCCCGAACAGGCCGCCCGGGCCATAACGGGTCCTGCGTGGCGGGTAGGATGCCGGTTTGAAGACATGCTCGTCGACCGCCTGTTGGAGGATCTCTCCGACCAGGACTCTGTCGACCCGCCCCACCTGCAGATCGTGTGCGACACGCTGTACGATCAGCGCGATGAGAGAAACCTGATCACGGAATCGGCCTATGACCGTCTGGGCGGCGCTTCACAGATCCTGGCCGACTACCTCTCCCGGGTGCTCCGCCGGTTTTCAGCGGCCGACCTGTCCGTGGTGCAGCAGGTGCTTCTGGCGCTCATTTCCGCGGACGAACGGCTCATCGTGGTGCGGGAGGCCGAATTGCTTTCGCGAATCCGGACCGGCGACCGGTACGACGACAATGCCCTAGAAAAACTGCTCGGCGAACTGGTTGACGCCCGTATCGTCAGGCGTCGAAACCAGGAAGGTGAAGGATGGCTTGAACTCGCCCACGAATGCTTGATTCCGGAGGTGTCCCGCTGGCTGACCAATAGCGTTTACGAAGCAAAACAGGCCCGCAGCCTGCTCGAGCGGTCGGTGGAGAATTACCGTACCTACCAGCTCATCATGGACCGTGAAAGTCTGGATCTGCTTTCGCCCTACCTGGAAGAAATCGGGGTTTCCGGCCATGAAGCGTACCTGCTTTGCATCAGTCTGCTCAACAGGGACCGGCCGGTGCCGGGCTGGCTGGTTGAAAGGGTGCCGGACGCGCTGAACGTGATCCTGGATGCCACGTACAACGATCGCCAGGAAGTACGCCAGCGGGCGGTGGAGTCCTCCCGGCCCGTGCGCTGCGCGGCGCTGAACAACCGGCTGAGACACCTTGCGTTGCGGGATCACGAGCTGAAGGTACGCAGGGCGGCCAGCATCGAGCTGGCGGACTGGTTCGGCTCGGCCGTGGAATCGATTCTGACCCGTCCCACGGGCAACGAGTCCGTGAGCCGCCTGCAGCGCGCGGTCAGCCTGGCGTTTCTGAGGGAACAGAACCGTTCATTCAAACTTTCCCGGCTGTACCGCGTTATGGTGATGGTCGGTTTCATACTGATGCGCCTGCAACAGGGCGGGATCGACATCATGCAACAGGGGATCGGCGGAACATTCGGCGGCGCCGTGTCCGGCCTGCTTGGCGGGCTTCTCCTGGGAACCGCACTCGCCGCGGCCGGTTCCGGCCTGCCGTCGGAAGCCCTCTCACCCATTTTCGTCCTGGCGGGCCTGGGCCTGTTCGGCGGCGTTTTCGGCGGCGCGGGCGTATCCTTCGGCATGGTCGCGCTGCGGCGCGTATCGAGGATTTACAGCCGATGGCTCGGCGTATTGGGCGGCGCGCTGGGCGGCGGCCTGGTAGGCGCCGCATTCAATCTCTTCAGTTCCGATACCCTGGAAACCCTGTTCGGCCGACATCCCGCGGGTCTTACCGGTGGCCTCGAAGGCGCCCTGATCGGGACGGGGGTAGCCCTTGGTCCGGTCGTCACGTATTACCTGGCCGGGCGGTCCGGGCAGTGGCGAAGCTTTCTCAACATCGTCTTCGGCGCACTGGGAGGCATGATCGCCAGTATCGTCCTGACCGTGATGGGAGGCAGCATGTTCACGGCCAGCCTGGAGACGCTGCGGCAGTCCTTCGATGCGTCGCAGATACGGCTCGAAACCATCGCGACGATCTTCGGAGAAGGCGAATTCGGCCGCACCACACAGGTCGCCCTGGGCGCCCTGGAGGGACTGCTCTTCGGTGGCGGCGTTTCGGCCGGCATCGAAACTTTCACCCGCTCGAGGGAGCGGGTCGAGAGACGGTACGAGTAAAGCGGATCGGCGGATGGTGGGTAGGAGGATGGCACCGTAAGAGACAGCTTCGAGGATTGTGCATGGATTCGCACGTCGCGCCCGCGCGAGAACGAATGGATAAACCGTGAGACCTGGATACGTGCGTCACGGCCACGCGAAAAGGAATGGATGAACCGTGGAGAACCGGAAGGAAGGCAAGGGCCTTCCCACCGAATTCGAGTTGATCCGCCGAATCGGGCATGCGCTGCCCGAGACGGATCCGAGCGTCATTTTAGGGATCGGCGATGACGCCGCGGCCGTAGAACCCGGACCCGGTATGACGACCCTGCTGACGACCGATACCTTCGTGGAAGGCGTGGATTTCGACGTTGCCTTCTCGTCCTGGCGGCAGATCGGATGGAAATGCATGGCCGCCAACTACAGCGATATCGCGGCCATGGGCGGCGTTCCCCGGCACGCGCTGACGACGCTCTGCCTTCCCGCTCATCGCACTGCGGAAGACGTGGAGGCGCTGTACGCGGGCATTCGCGACTTGACGCAACACACAGGCCAATCGGTGTCCATCGTCGGAGGCGATCTGAGTTCCACGGACGGACCGACCGTCGTCTCCATCATGGTAAGGGGAGAAGCGGCAGAGGAACGCATCACGGCGCGCCGCGGCGCCCGTGTGGGAGATGTTCTCTGCGTCACCGGACACCTGGGCGGAAGCGAGGCCGGTCTTCGCCTGCTCAAATCGGCGCGGGCGCATCCGGAACCGGGGAGACTGGCGGACCGTTTCGAAGGCGCGCTGCGCCGACACCGCACGCCCGTTCCGCGTGTCCGAGAAGGCGGCATACTGGCATGCAGCGGTTGGGTACACGCCATGATCGACGTAAGCGACGGGCTCAGTTCGGATGCCCTGCACCTGGCTCGTAGCAGCGGAGTTGGTTTGAAACTGGATGGGAACGCACTGCCAGTCGCGGATGAGACCAGGCAGGTTATGGAGGAGCTTGGGATCGATCCCGTAGAGACTGCGCTGGAAAGCGGAGAGGAATTCGAACTGCTGTGCGCCGTTGCGCCGGAGAAGGTGGATCGCCTGGCAGCCGAACTCGGGGAACGTACCGGAACGCCCCTGACCCCCATTGGCGAATGCGTGTCCGTGGATCGCGGATGCACCTTTTCGGACCACACCGGACCCCGGCCCCTGCGTCCGGGAGGGTACGAACATTTCAGAGACTGACGGCTAGACTTCTATTTCTACGGCATCGCCGGTCACCCGGACCGGGAAGCAGGTGAGATTCTCGTAGGCCGGCGGCGAAAGCACGTCACCCGTAGTCACGTCAAAAGACGCGCCGTGGAAGGGACACCAGAGATCGGTGCCGTCCAGTTCCCCTTCGCTCAGGGGCGCGCCCATGTGGGGGCAGAAATTATCGGCGGCATAGTACTTCCCATCCACATTGCACAGGACGATCTCTTTCCCATCGATCGAGACCATTTTCATCTTGCCCGGACTCAATTCATCCAGGTCCGCCGCCTTGACGTATCCCATGTAAGGATTCTCCTTTCTCGGAATTTCGATCTCCTGGTCCCGGGGTGCCGGACGGTCGCTACGGCCCTCGGTCAGCCTGGTATGATGATCTGCCTGGAGTGATAATCGGCTTGGTTCATTGATTAGCCTGAAATCCTGGTCAGCCTGGTATGATGATTCGTTGGCCGATCCTCAACCGGTTGGCCTGTACATCGGGGTTCGCCCGCATAAGGGCCGCTACGGTAACCTTGAAGACCCGCGCGATACGTGATAGCGTATCCCCCGAGCGGATGTCGTAGGTCACCGGACTGCCGACCGTTCCCCTTCCGCCGATCCCGTTCCCAGTAAGGCGAAGCACCTGGCCGGGGCGGATGATGTCTCCCCGCAACCCGTTCGACTGCTTTAGCGCGGTAACGGATGTCCCGTAATACCGGGCGATGCGGGTCAGTGTGTCGCCGCGCCGCACGGTATGCGAAGTAGCGTTCTTCGGTGTACCGTACGAAGGCCCCTGGCCTACCCATGTCTGGTTATTGTAGCTGCGCCCGGGCACGCGGAGCATCTGGCCAATGCGGATCAGGCTGCCCCGTATCCGGTTCATGCTCCGGATTCTGCTGACCGACGTCCGGAATCTGCGGGCGATATGGCCGAGGGTATCGCCTCGCCGCACGCGGTACCTGCTTACCTCGGGAGGGGGTCTGAAATTCGACTCCGGCAGCTCGTCGAGACTGCCGAGCAGGGTCGAGCCTGCGCCGAGGGGCACGCGCAGCGCGTAACCGGTGGGCGGCGTCACGCCGTAACGAATGTCGGTATTCAGGGCCTTGAGATCGTCCTGCGGCATGTCCAGCATTTCGGCGACGTGCTGCAGCGTGACCGACTTGTCGAGAAGCACCTCTTCGAAGAGGTGGGGATGATGGGTCTCCGGCCATTCGACGCCGTATTTCTCGGCGTTCTCGATGATATGCACCACCGCGAGGAATTTGGGTATGTAGTTCCGGGTCTCCCTGGGCAGCCGCATTTTCCAGTAGTCCCGGTTCCCCGTCCGGTTGATCTCGCGGAGTACGCGATACTCGCCGCAGTTGTATGCCGCGAGGGCGAGAAACCAGTCGTCGAACATGCCGTACAGGTCCTCCAGGTAGGCGAGTGCGGCCGGTGTGGCCTTGTGGGGGTCAAAGCGGTCGTCTACCCAACCGGATCGGCGGAGTCCGTACCGCTTGCCGGTATCGAAGATGAATTGCCACATGCCCGCCGCGGCCGCCCATGAGTACGCCCTGGGCTTGAAGCCGCTTTCGACGATCGGAAGCCACTGAAGCTCTCCAGGCATTCCGCGGGCGGCGAGCTCCTCACGGATCATGGGTGTGTATCGCCCGGACCGCTGGTACGCGGCCTTGAGTATGTCCAGGCTCCTGCCCTTGAGAAACTGATTGATTTGCAGGGTGACGCGGCGGTTGAGTTCTCTGGGAATCGAACCCCTGACTTCGGCGGCCGCGCGGTGTCTGTCCTGGATGCGGTCCACCAGCAGGCCGAGTTGCCTGAGCAGGTCGGCCTGCGCGGGAGTCGCGGCGTGTTTCTGGTCGTCGCTCAGGAGGATGAGCAGCCCGAGCACTTCGTCGACCGCGTCGCGCGCGGACGTGGTATCGGAACGCTCCAGCGCCGCGAGCGCCGCGTCATAGCGCAGCCTGGCATCGGCGAGAAGACGATCCGGATCCTGTGTCACCAGGGAGTCGGCCAGGGTGACGTGATCGAGGGTAAGATCCTGACCCGGCATTTGCTCCACCGCGACGGCCGTTCCGGTGGTGTCCGCCGTCTCGGGAGAGGCCGTGGCGCGCGAGCCCGGTTCAAGGGACCGGTGTCCGGCGCAGCCGGCGAGGATAACAAGGCCTATGAGCGGGAGGTATCTTATCATAATCTGCGTTTAGCGAATCAGAAACCGATTCGGCTTCCGAACGTCGATCCATCGATCGGCACCGGTCACCGCAGCCGTCTGAAATATATCCTTAACCGTCGAGTAGGCAAGGGTTTTTAAAAAACCTCAGCCTGGTTCGTCGGCCATTCGTCGGGCAGTCGGCCATTCGTTAGGCAGTCGGCCATTGGTCGGGCAAAGGTTCGGGCGCGGCACCGGCAGGTACGTATGAGTCAGCCATTCGTCACGACGCTTCGCATTCCGTGAGCGCCTGGTCTATTTCCTTGATTACCCACTGATCTACTTCGGATTTCTTCGCCTGCTCCAGTACCGCGAGCGCCCGGCCGCCGCCGACGTTCCCCAGCGCCCAGGCCGCATGCCCCCGGACCAGCGGCTCGTCGTCGACAAGCGAATCGGCGAGCGCGGGTATCGCCTCGGGGTCCTTCGTGTTGCCCAGGGCAACCGCGGCGTTCCGCAGCAGGCCCCGCCGCTTGGTCCGTTTTACGGGACTGCCCCGGAATCGCGTCCTGAATTCCTCCGGCGTCAACCCCAGCATTTCGATCAGGCCCGGCGCTTCGTTCCACGGACGGGAAACGAACGCCGAATGGCCGGTTTCCGGTGCGCGGCGGTTCCAGGGACAGACATCCTGGCAGTCGTCGCACCCGAACACGCGGTCTCCCATCGCCGCGCGGTACTCCAGGGGGATGGCGCCTTTCAGTTCGATGGTGTGGTAGGAAATGCAGCGACGCGAATCGATCACGTAGGGCTCGACGATGGCTTCCGTGGGACAGGCCTCGATGCACCTCGTGCACGTGCCGCAGTGGTCGGCGGCAGGCCGGTCCCCGTCCAGGTCGATGTCCAGGAGAATCTCCCCGATCAACAGCCACGAACCCACGCGCTTGTGTATGAGATTGGTGTGCTTCCCGAACCACCCCAGGCCGGCGCGGACGGCGAACTCACGTTCCAGCACGGGCCCCGTGTCCACGTACACCCTGCCCTCCACGGGACGTCCGGCCCTTTCCCGGATGAATCCGAGCAGTTCCTGCAGCTTCTCCTTCATTACGTCATGATAGTCGTCGCCCCGGGCGTACCGGGCGATCTTTCCGCGGTACGTGTCTCCAGGCGTTCCTCGTTGCGTGTCTCCAGGCACGCCGCTGGGGACGGGGTCCGGGTCCGGACACCGGTAGTTCATCGCGACTACGACGAGGGACCGCGCGTTCGGCAGGATCTGTCCCGGGTCCTGCCGTTTCTCGATCTGCCGGCCCAGGTAGGCCATCTCGCCGGCCATGCCCTGCTCGATCCATTTGGCGTAATATTCACCGTGACGAGGTGGCTCGGCAGTGGTTACGCCGGATAGATCGAAACCGAGATACGCGGCGTGCGCCTTGATTTCTTCGGTAAGAGACACGGGTATCCACTACGCGGCGAAGCTATCCCGCCGCTTGTCCGCTGGGCGTCGGAGAATGACGCCGGTTCCGGTTTCGTCCGTACGACCTTCGACGTCCGCCCTGTTGCTGGTCGTCCCGCTTGTTGGTCATCCTGTGCGCGATTTTCTCCCGGATGACGGTCACCTTGATGTGCCCGGGATAGGTCAGATCGTTGCGGATCTTCTGGGATATTTCGGAGGCCAGTAAGTGCGTCCGGTCGTCGTCTACCTGGTCCGGCCGGACCATGACCCGGATCTCACGGCCCGCGTTGATGGCGTAGGCGTCGGCCACCCCGTCGAACGCCCGGGCGAGTTCTTCAAGCTCCACCACCCTGCGGACATAGTCTTCAGGGTCATTCCTGCGGGCGCCGGGCCGGGCACCCGAAATCGCGTCCGCCGCGGCGACAAGAAACGTGATCGGCGAGGTGATTTCCTCGTTCTCGTCGTTGTGATGGGCGATAATGGCGTTCTTGACTTCCTCGGGTTCGCCATACTTCTCCGCGAAGGCCAGTCCGATTTCAGGGTGGGATCCCTCCATCTCGTGGTCCAGGGCCTTGCCGACGTCGTGAAGGAGTCCGCAGCGCCGGGCGAGCAACTCGTCCAACCCGATCTCAACGGCCATCATACCGGTAAGGAACGCCACCTCCTTCGAGTGATCCAGGGCGTTCTGGCCGTAACTGGACCGGAACCGCAGCCGGCCGACCAGTTTCATCATCTCGGGATGCATGGGTTTCAATTTAAGCTGGTTGACGGTCTGTTGCCCTTCCGATAGCAGACGGCTGTCGATCTGTTCCCGTGCCCGCGTGATGATTTCTTCTATTCGGCTCTGGGTGATCTTGCCGTTGGATACGAGATCGGCCATGGCCGTCCGTGCGATTTCCCTGCGGATGGGATCGAAACAGGAGATGACCACGGCTTCGGGTGTATCGTCCACCATCACCTTGACTTCGCTGGCCGCCTCGAAAGTCCGAATGTTACGGCCGTCTTTTCCGATTATACGGGCTTTGATCTGGTCGTTGGGCAGGGGAACCACCGCGACGCTCGTCTGCGTGGACTGATCCACCGCGCACCGGCTGATCGCCAGCGTGACGACATTTCTCGCTTCCCGGTTGGCATTGGTCTGCGCGGTTTTCAGTATGTCCCTTACCCTGTGCTCCGCTTCCTGCTTCACGTCGTGGATGAGCTCATCGTGAAGCTGTTGCTTGGCTTCTTCCGCGGTCAGCCGGGCCAGGGATTCCAACCGGTTGCGGTATTCAGAGGCCGCTTCCTTCAGCCGGACTTGCTGCGTGTTAAATTTCTCTTCCAGCTTTTCCAACTCTTCTTCCCTCAGGCCGGCCTGATCTTCCCGATCCTTCAGGCTGTCGAGTCGCTGTTCGCACTCTTTCTCCCGGACCATCATATCCTGCTCCTGGTTGTCCAGGGCAGACTGCCTGCTGTTGATTTCTACCTCCTGCGCCTCCCGCGCATCATGCCATTTTCTCTTTTCCTCGAGCAGTTCAGCCCGGCGCTGCACTTCCATTTCCTTGAAAAGGCGCTGCGCGCGTTTCTGAGCTTTTTCCTCCATTTCGCCGGCTTTGCTGCGCCGCCAGAGCATGCCGATTGCCAGCCCGACAAGACCGGAAATCACGGCCAGCGCGGCCAGAGGCAGCAATAAATCGTTCAGGTTTTCCAATGGGAATTCCATAGAACACCCCCTGCTATGAAAACAGCTTATCCCTCAGTAGCGTCGAACCAGGGCTTGATTTCGATAAGCTGGCCGCTGCCGATCCGGAGCGTGGCCGGGTCGGCGTATGCCGGCAGGGGAGTGTTGCTTACGGGCGAGGAAGGTATGGCACCCGTGTTTTTCGAACCGTTCCGCCGCGGTGGTGTTTATGTGCGTGTTCCCGACGAGCTGCCGTCGAGCGTCTCCAGAGTTGTCCGCTCAGAAATACCTTAGACCTTTCAGCGTCGAGTAAATACATGCACGTTTCCGCGAATCTCAATCTGTATTTGAACAGAACCGGATACCACCTGTTTGCCTGGAACGGAGTCGGCCATATGTTGTGCTTGCCATATTGTTTTCCAAGGCGCCCGGACTTCCTCGGGAGCGCCCCCACCCTGCCTATCGAGTTACTAAATCAGGTCGTACAGTTACCAAATCAGGTCATGCATTGTTAAAACACCGGTGCATGATCCGGGTTAGAGCGTTGCGACATTCGACGCGGATAATTCGACTGACCCTGATGGTTGTGGGTGCCGCGTCCATGATACACACATGGTCTTTCAAGCGATCGAATCCCGGGTCCCGGGCACTTGCGTGCGAGGTTCGCCACGCCCATCTCGAATGCCGGTTTTCCTTCCGAATCGATCCGGGAGCAAGAGGATAATCGTCCCCAGCATGAGCAGCGCCGTACCGATCCAGACCCAGTTTACTAATGGATTAATGTAGACCTTAAATGTAGCTACGTCAAGCGTTTCGTT
The DNA here is from genome assembly GCA_951812955.1 of uncultured Gemmatimonadota bacterium. Taxonomy (GTDB): domain Bacteria; phylum JAAXHH01; class JAAXHH01; order JAAXHH01; family JAAXHH01; genus JAAXHH01. The sequence goes on from OX638340.1 coordinate 2,610,380, forward strand.
CAGTTCGGCGAGGACCACGTACAGGTCTTCATTCAGCGTCGACCAGATGGACACTTCCGATGTCACCTGGTCCTGAATGGGGTAGATACGTTTCTCCGGAGCCATCATGACGACGGGCTCGCCATCCACGGAAAGTCGAAGCAGGCCGGCGTAGGACACGTACTCGCCCATGTTGGTCTCGGTGAGGGAATCGAAGTCCAGCGTGTAGTTCTTGATCTGGAACGACTCGCCCTCCCGGACCGCGAAGTTCTCTTCCCGGTCGAAGGCGGCCCCGGTAAATCCCACGAACAGAAGTACGATTGAGATATGAACGACGTAACCGCCGTACCGGCGCTTGTAGCCCATGACCAGGCGGTAGAAAGCCGCGGGGTAGGATTCATCGTTCGTCGAACGGCGTGCGCGGACGCCGCGGTAGAACTCCAGTCCGATGGCCCCTACGACGAAGGCGCACATGCTGAAGGAAAGCAGGGCGTAGACGTGCCGGATGCCGATAGCGAACAGGATGCCGGCCACGGCGAGGAAGCAGGCAACGGGTACGGTGAAGTGCCGTTTCAGGCTTTGCACGGACGTCTTGCGCCAGGCGAACAGGGGCCCCGCTCCAGTAAGGAAGAGGAGGAAGATGCCCAGCGGTATGTTGATCTGGTTGAAGTACGGTGCGCTCACCGTAATCTTTTCGCCGCTGACCGCTTCGGAAAGCACGGGGAAGATCGTTCCCCAGAGGATGGCGAAACATATGCCCACGAGCGCCAGGTTATTCAGCAGGAAGCTGCTTTCCCGCGAGACGAAAGAGTCGAGTTCGTTGCGGGCCTTCAAGGCGCGGCGCCGGCTGATCAGCAGGCCGAAGGACAGTACCATCGAGACGATGACGAAACCCATGAACATGGGTCCGATGCCCGAAGTGGTGAAGGAATGCACTGAGGAAACGACACCGCTTCGCGTGAGAAAGGTACCGAAGTAGACCAGGCCGAAGGTCAGGATGATCAGCGTGAAGTTCCAGATCTTCAGCATGCCCTTCTTCTCCTGGATCATCACGGAGTGGAGAAAGGCGGTGATGGTCAGCCAGGGCATGAGTGCCGCGTTCTCCACGGGATCCCAGGCCCAGTATCCGCCCCATCCCAGTTCAACGTAAGCCCACCGGCCGCCCAGTATCAGGCCGAACCCCAGGAAGAACCACGCGTAAAGGGTCCATCTGCGGATCGTCCGGATCCAGGTGTCCCCCAGTTCGCCGGTCATCAGCGCGGCCATGGCAAAGGCGAAGGGAACCACGGTCCCCACGTACCCCTGGTAGAGTATGGGCGGGTGAATGATCATCAGCGGCATCTGCAGCACCGGGTTCAGGCCACGGCCTTCGCTGGGCACGAAGGGCAGCAGCTCGAAGGGGTTGGCCACGAAAATGAGCAGGGCGATGAAGAACAGGACCACCGACATCATCACCGCATGAACGTACGGGATCAGCGTCTGGTTGCGGTCCCGGTTGGTCAGGTGCACCAGCAGCGCGAAGAGGCCCAGGGTCCATACCCACAGGAGCAGGGACCCACTCTGACCGGCCCACAGCGCGGTGATGCGGTAGAATTCGGGCAGGGTGCTGCTGGTGTAGGAGGCGACGTATTCCACCTGGAAGTTGCCGGTGTACAAATGGTACACCAGCACGACGGAAGCCAGCGTCAGCAGGCCGAAAGTGGCGATGACGCCGTGGGCGCCGCTGGCGATCATCTGCGGGTTCCGCGCCCGGGCGCCGACCACGCTGGTCACGCCGCCGTAGGTCGCCGTCATGAAGGCGAGCAGCAGGCTGAAGTATCCGATTTCGTTCATTTTTGGACTCGGATCGTCTGTGTGTTCGGTCTCTTGCTATGCCGCGAACCGCGGCGTCCATTGGACTGAGGCGGCCGACCATAGCCCCCCGGCGGCCATCCATAGCCCCCCGGCGGCCATTGGTCTGAGGCGAATGGCCTTACCGACTTCAGCTCCTTCGATCCACTTCGATTCGTCCCTCGCCGGAGATGCTCCCGATCAGAACTTCGGTGGCCAGTCCGACGAAAAGACCGTTTTCCAGGATGCCGGGTATGTTGTTGAGCGTGCTTTCCATTCCGACGGGGTCGTCGATACCATCGAATCGGGCGTCTACGACCATGTTCCCCTGGTCCGTGATGACCGGTCCGTCCTTTTGAGCCGCCATGCGCAGCACGGGTTCCCCGCCCAGCGCTTCGACGGCCCGCAACACGGGTCGTACGGCCATGGGAAGGACTTCCAGCGGCACGGGGCACTTCGATCCCAGCCGGTCGACCAGTTTCGATTCGTCCACGATGACGATGAACCGATCGGCCATGCCGTCCACGATCTTCTCGCGAAGATGGGCGGCCCCGCGGCCCTTTATCAGGTTCATATCGGGATCTACCTCGTCCGCGCCGTCCACGGCGATATCGACCCGGTCCACATCGTCCGGCGTGAACGTGGGAATGGCGTTTTTTCGGGCCTGCACCGACGCGTCGAAGGAGGTGGGAATGCCCTGGATTCGAAGGTCCTCGTCCCGCACGCGCCGTCCCAGTTCCTCGATCATGAACACCGCCGTCGAGCCCGTGCCCAGTCCGACCACGTCCCCGTGCCGGACCATCCGGGCGGCCTCGACGCCAACGGTTTGCTTCATCTTACGGGTCAGTTCTTCGGATGGCATGGCCTGGTTCCCGGGATTCGAGCCGCGTGAACGACAGCGTCCCAAGATAAGCGGGAACGCCGGGTAAAGTCAACTGATTCCCGTTCTCCTGGAGTCGAGTCCGAATGTCGGCTGGCAGGAATGCACGGGATGGGTCGGCTGGTGATACCCGGCTTTGCAGGAGCCCGTCCGTGATGCTGGACGGGAAACAGGGCGCGGCGCTTCATTCAGTCGGAACTGCGTCGGAAGGCCATCTGGTTACCGCTGGGGAAGAAGATCGTGAGAAGGTCTTCTTCGATGGTAATGGTGCAGGGCTCGGAAGGCGCGTCCTCGGCGTCCTTCGGTCTCACCTTCATCGACAGGTCGCTGGCCTCGAAACCTTCGACCGCATGGCCGCCGGAGAGGTTGTACAGGTGCCGGAAGGTCAGTTTGTCGCCGTCCAGGGTGTAGGTTCCCCCTTCTCCCGAACCCCGCCGGGGTCCTTCGTCGGTGAAGATGAAGAAGAGGACCGACCAGTCCTTTTTGGTGAACGTGATCAGGCCGGTCAATTCGTGGACCGGTCCGGACTTGAGCCGGTACGTTTCCGGTTGCCAGGAGCCGCGGATATCAAGCGGTCCGGCCGCGGATTGTGCAGGCGTGTTCGCGGTAGCGTTCGTTTCGGCCGCGGATTGTGCAGGTGTGTTTGCGGCGGCGGTCGTTACGGCGGCGCCCAGTACCAGGAACGCGGCCAGGGAAATAAGTAGACTCCAGCGCATGGTTGTCCTCACGATTTCCCGGCCAGGTCTATTCCCGACCGATTCAGATAGTCTTCGATGTACGCGAGAAGGTCCGCCTGGGCGTTTCCCTGGTCCTGGAAACGCCTGAGGATCTCCTCGACCACAGGGCCGAGTTCCAGCGGGACGTCGAGCGTCCTGGCCAGATCGACGCCCAGGTGCATGTCTTTCACGCCCAGGTCAACGGCCGAATACAACGGTTTGCCGTCCAGGAACCGTTTCAGGCACCGTTCCATCATCCGGCTCTGGCCCATGCTGGGCCGGATGGCGTCGATCAACGCATGTGGATCGATGCCCGCCCGCGCGCCGATGGCCATCCCTTCGCACGCGCCGATGAAATTGATGAACATCATGAAATTGTTGACCAGCTTGGTCGCGACGCCGCTGCCGCTGCCTCCCATGCGGACCACCGTCTTGCCTACGCCGCGCAAGAGGGGTTCGTACCGGTCGAATACGGCCTGCTCGCCTCCGACGAACACGGTCAGGGTGGCGTCCCTGGCGCCGAAGACGCCGCCACTGATGGGTGCGTCGAGCACGTCGATCCCCCTCGCAGCGCCTTCCCTGGCGATCCGCCGGATGTGTGCCGGATCGCCGGTGCTCGTGTCGATGTAGACCGCACCGTGGGCAAGTCCTTCGAACACGCCGTCGCCGCCCATGACCACCTCCTCCACGGCGGACGGCCCGGGCAGCGAAGTGACGACCGCGTCGGCGTCCGCGGCCGTCTCCCGGGGAGATGCAGCCCACGAAGCTCCGGCGTCCAGCAGGTTGGCGGCCTTATCCTCGCACAGGTCATGGACCTGCAGGTCGTGCCCTGCCCGCAGCAGGCTCGCGGCCATGGGATTGCCCATGTTGCCCAAGCCGATGAATCCCACGTTCATGGCCGGTCCTAACGTGTTTCGTCGATGGTGGGGAAATCACCCGGTATGGTGATTTCAATCACTTCAAAGTCGTCCGAGAATTCCATCAGTTCATGCTTGACGCCGGGCGCCTGGTACCACGCGTCGCCCGCGTTCACCTCGATCTCGCCCACGTCCTCCAGATCGATGCGCGCCCAGCCTTTGAGCAGGTAGTTCATCTGGAATTCGAGTTCGTGGGAATGATAGCCCATGGGACCGTCGCAGGACTGTGCCGCGCGGATGACGTGGGCCATGACCCTGCCTTCCGTCGCGGTCTTCATGCCCAGGTCGCGGTACACGAAATAGGGCCGTAGTCCCTTGACCCATTCGGCGCCGTCGGACGGGGCCGCGAAGGATTTGGATGTTTTGTCAGCCATGGTGATGCTCCCTTCGATTGAGGATTGCAGATTCATTCAGGTCCATTCGAGTTCATTTCGGGTTCATTGAGGTACATTTCTGGTTGTATGATTCGGAACAGGGATGTTCAAGGAATGCCCCTTCTCCCGCCGCCATCCATGTAGACCGCAGTACCGAAGACGTAAGAACAGGCTTCCGATACCAGGAAAGTCGCCACGTCGGCGATCTCTTCCGGTTCCGCGATGCGTCCGGCGGGAAGCCCTTCGCCGGCTTCGCGAAGCAGGGCCTCGACGTCGCGGCCCTGCCGGTCGGCCTCCGCCTGCTGCACGTCCCGGGCTCTCTGCGTGTTCGTCAGCCCGGGACAGATGGCGTTGACCAGGATGCCGTCTCCGGATACGGCGTCGGACAGGGCCCGGGTGCAGTTCAGGACGGCGATGTTGGCCAGGCTCAACGGGATGTTGACGCGGTCTGGACTCGTTCCCGCGCTGCCGGCGATATGGACGATGCGACCCCACCTGTTCTTCTGCATATACGGGATCACCAGTTGCGACATCCGCAGGTATCCGTGGGCCTTGAGCGCCATCCCGTCCTCGATCTGCTCAGTGGGCAGCGCCAGGATGTCTCCACCCCGGGCGGCCCCGGCGCTGTTGATGAGCATGTCGATACCGCCGAAGGTGTCAACAACCTCCTGGACCACCCTTAGGCAATCATCCGGCGAAGTCAGATCGGCCGCGACCGCAAAACCTTCGCCACCCGCCGCGTTTATGTCGCGGACCGCCTCGTCGAGCAAAGGACGGTTCCGGGCCGTGACGCATACGCGGGCGCCTTCCCGCGCCAGGGCCAGCGCGCAGCACCTCCCGATGCCCCGGCTTCCGCCGGTGACGATCGCCCTTTTTCCCTGGAGTTTGAGGTCCATGGTTTCAGCGTCCCGATTGATAGATACGCGTGGCCGCGGTCCGGTCACAGATATTCGGTTCGATCAAAGTCCAAGCAGCCGGATCGCATTCCCCCCGAGTATGGCGGTCCGGTCGCTCTCCGACAGATCCATCGCGTTGATGCTCTCGATCATCTTCGGCATGCTCCCGATCTGGTGGGGATAGTCGCTCCCGGCGAGGATTCGGCCGGCGCCCGCGAAGCCCAGGGCGAAGTGCAGCGCGTCCACGTCGAAGTTCACCGTGTCGTAGTAGAACTGGCTCTTCAGGTAGTCGGTGGGATGGCGCTCCAGGTTGGCGCGGCACTGGGGAAAGGCCTCGTAGCACCGGTCGAAGCGTTCGGCGAGGTAAGGCACGGCGCCGCCCAGGTGACCCAGTACCCAGCGAATGTTCGGAAACCGCTCCACCACGCCGCTGAACAGCAGGCTCGCCGTGGCCAGGGTCGTATCCATCAGGAACCCGACCGCGGGCATGAGCATGTAGTCCTTCATGGCCTCCACGCCCAGGGGGAAGGTGGGATGGATGAAAACGACCATTTCGCGATCGTCCGCCACCTCGTACATGGGCCAGAACCTCGAATCGCTCAGGGCCACGCCGTTGGCGTTGCTGTACACACAGGCCCCCTTCAGGCCCAGCGAGCCTACGGCCCGTTCGAGTTCGGCGGCGCAGGCTTTCGCATTGTTAAGCGGAAGGGTGGCCAGTGCGGGGAAACGGTCGGGATGTTCGCGCTGAATTTCGGCGAAGAGGTCGTTGACCTTGCCGCTCAGCTCGGCGGACCGTTCCGGCGTCTCGATGAGCGTGCCGGGCGCCGTGAAGGTGATGAGATGGGTGTCGACCCCGGCTTCCGCCATCACTTCCAGGCGCACGTCCATGAGCCGGTGACCAGGTACGAGGATGTTGTAGTCGCCGGGAGAATGCAGGACCGGATTGCCGTCCTCGTCGTCCGTCACCGTGTAAGCGCTCGGTCCATTCCGGATTTCCTCGACGTAGGCTGGTGGATAGACGTGGTTGTGAAAGTCTACGATGGGCATGGGGTGTTCTCCGGTCCGCGCACTCAAGATCAGGCGCCGTACAGCGCGTTGAATAGCAGCTTGAAGGTGCCGTGGGTCTGGTTGCGGAAGTTTACCTGGAACCCGTAGAGCACGATCCGTCCCTCGCCGTGACGCACGCTGATCATGGCGGGCTTGCCGGCGATGTGTTCCTCGCCGATCAGCCACCCGCTCTCGAGCACGTCTTCTTCGGGATAGGCGGCGATCACTTCGTACAGGTCGTTGTAGTGTGACGGGTTGATCGAATATACGGGGCTGGTGCGGTGCATGGCCAGGGCCTGGTCCGGCATGCCGAATCCGAGGCGGTGGGAATTGTCGACGCGGATCCGCAGCATGGAACCGGGACAGAAGAATGCGCTTTCCGGCAGGCCGGCGGATACGTCCGTGATATGCAGGCCGAACTTCTCGATGGGTAGCCGGCACGCGCGGCCGACGGCCACGAGCGTCCCGCCCTTTTCCACGAGGTCCCCAATGGCTTCGATTTCCGGATCGCCCAGGGCGCTCCGGTACGCTTCGGGCTGGGACATGGTCTTCAGGCGACTTTCGATCTCCTGTTCCGTGCCGGCCATCATGTCCATCGTGTCGTCGGGCAGGATGAGCACGTCACAGAGGTCGCGAAGGCCGCCCCGGATATCGGCGTCCCGCACGCTGCGGTAGGGGAACCCCGCTTGTTCCAGCGTCATGCGGGTCCATCCCTCGGGCATGTTGCCGCCCCAGTACCGCTGATACATGGCTATGCGCGGCTTCGAGAGCGGTTCTCCTTCCACCTGCTCCTCGAGTCGATAGCCGATTGCGCCGGTATCGCGTATGATCTGCTCGGCCCGTTCCAGGTCGCCTTCCCTGACGATAAAAGCGCCGGCCGGCAGTTCGCGGTCGCCTACGGAAAGGGGTCCCGCGGTCCGGCCGATTTCAGCGCCGGTCTCCAGCAGTTCGTTGACCGCGGAGAAAGCGGCGTTGTGCCGGGGATCGACGGCCATTCCGTGCTCCCCGTCGCCGGTCACGGAGCCATTCACCGGCACAGACTCGATCACCGGATCGAGGTTCAGCGAGCCGATGTCCAGTGCGGTGTGGGGCACCTCCGAGGGTTCCGCCACGACGCCCATCATCTCCGCCAGCGTGTCCGTCGTCGTATCGAAGATCCGCGTGGGCGAGCCATCGGCCTTTCTTGCCCAGGCGTCGTCGGGCCAGATGGTCCGTTCAAGCAGCGTCTTGACCACGCCCCGTTTGGGCTGCGCGTTGGAAATGAACCAGGTGCCCGCGGGATAAACCCGGGTTCCCACTGTAGCGCGTGTCCGGGTCCGCTGCACGTCGATCCCCTGTCGCACCAGGGCGTTTACCAGGCCGGCCGCGACGGGGGCGTCGTGCTGATCGGGACGTATGAAGAAACCCGCCGAATCGTCCTCCTGGCCCCTGCCGGTCTGGTGCAGGGCCTTCTGCGCGGCGTTCCGCAGCACGGTATCCCGGCACCGCGCCGCGATGTCCATGAGACCGATGGCCGCGACGCGCTGCTGGTCCACCATGTCGCGCAACCGCCACCATCCCCCAGGCCACGGGTTTGGAAAGTTCGTCTGGGGCTTGTAGTGGGGCAGCGTGTGGAGCGTGTCGCCGTCCTCCCCCCTGAGCTGATGGGGATGGACGTAAAGGGGACTGGCCAGTTTCGCCTGGGCAGTTTCAGTCAGCAGACTCGCTATGTTGTGGTAGTTGCCGAGCCAGTGGAAGCCCATGTGGTACCATGCCGGGAACATGGCGCCGCTGATCACGCCCTGTTTGCCCGCTTCCTCCAGCTTGTAGACCATGTGCGCCCCGTACCAGTTGATCTCGCGCCAAATGAGCGGATCGGCGTGGGGATGAATGGGTTCGCAGTATGGGCAGACGAACAGCCGGGGCTGGTATCCGCCCATTTCGTGGTGGTCCTGGAAGACGTGGGGGTGCCAGTCATTGAACATGATTTTGGCCATGTACCGGGACTCTACAAGGTTCAACATGAAGGCGTCCCGGTTGTTGTCGTGTCCGCAATACTTGTGATACAGCCACGGTAGTTCGCATCCCTCGTATTCCGTGCCAAGGTGCTCGTTGTACCAGTCCGACACCATGATCTGGCCATCGGGATTGAAGCACGGAACCATCAGGAATATGACGTTCTCCAGGATATTCTTCGTGGTCTCGTCGTCGCCCGTGACCAGGTCGTAGGCGAACTGGGGCGCCATCTGGGTCGCGGCGATCTCGCTGGCGTGAAGACCCATGGACTGGCAGACGATGACCTTTCCCCTGCCGACAAGACCGTCGATTTCGTCGTCCGAAAGGCCCCGGGGATCGCAGATTCGCCGGTTGGTCTCCCGCAATTCTTCCAGGTCGGCCAGGTTTCCGGCCGAAGTGATAATGGCCAGCAGGAAGGGGTTGTTCTCCGTCGTGGGACCCAGATTAACCACGCGGATGTTTTCGCTCTGCTGGTTCAGCAGGTAGAAGTACTCCGAAATGCGGTCCCAGCGGGCCATTTTGCAGTCGTCGCCGAGCCGGAAGCCGAAGAAAGATTCCGGACGCTCAACGCGGTCGGTCATGAAACGCTCCTGTCTGGGGATGGCCTGCGGGTTTTTACCTGGTTTTTCTCATCACGCTGGTAATCACGACCGGCGGTGTGAGACGCTGGTTTTCGCGGGGAGACTTCTGGATCTTCCGGATCACGTCCATGCCCCGGGTCACGCGGCCGAAAGCGGCGAATCCCTGTCCGTCCGGGTTGCGTTTGCCGCCGTAATCGAGCTCGGGCTGATCGCCTATGCAGAAGAAGAAACCCGAGGTCGCCGTGTCCGGTCCCATGCGGGCCATGGAAATGGCGCCGTCCACGTGCCTGATCTCGGTCGAGGTGGTCCGTTCCAGTGGAATCGGATCGAATCCGCTGTTTGGCGGATAACTGTCATCCCGGAAATCGGGGTTCACGGCGCCCTGTATCACCTCGATCTTCACGTCGTTGTTCGGCTGGTTGTCCATGGTCACCGTCCGGTGGAAGACTCCGCCGTTGTATTGCCCGGCGTCCACGTATCGCATGAAATTCGATACCGTAACCGGTGCCCGGACCGGGTCGAGCACGATTTCGATGACCCCCGCTTCCGTAGTCATTTCCAGGGTGATTTCTCTTTCCTGGGCCTGGCCCGGTCCGGCCGGCATGCCCAGGAGGCCGAAGAGCAGCAGGCCGGACAGGATGCGAATCATTTTCGTCGCCGGATTTCTCATGTGCATGCTCCCAGCGCAGTAATCGACGCGGTGGCTGCCGGTAGGGGCCGAATCGTATGACCCGCCCGACCACCAGGATCGGCCGCGACGCGAATGTATGGAAATAGAAGTGGATGGCCGGTTTGACCGGCATGCGGGACGAACCGCAAAACGTATGGCATGATGAAACCTGGGTAGTTCCCTGTCAAGCGTTTTATGGCTGCGCCGGACGGGGTCGCGGGACTTCTGCGTCAAGCGTTTTGTGGCTGCGCCGGATGAGGTTGCGAAGTCCCTGCGATACAGCCAAAGACCTTGACAGCACACCCCGCGCGGTGGAACTTATGACCATTGACAGCGACGCAAGTTTCCTGCCGGACCGGCCTCCGTGACCGGTCTCCGAGTAGAACTACCATGAACGGTGAATTCGGACAAATCGCGTACCGGGTCGGACGCTTCCTGGAAAGACTCGAAGCCGATGAACTGGTGCCCCACCCCCTTAAGAGATTCTCGCGTCGTTTTCTGGGCGCCGGAATCTGGTGCGCCGCCTTCGTGCATTTTTTCGTGGTCGGCGGGGTCTACCTCTACAACGAGATCGAATTCGAACCCATGGTGGAAATCGAGATCATGCCCTATCCCGATCACTTGATCGACCTCATCGATCCGAGCAGGCTGCTCACATCGGAGCGGGGCGGCGGCCGTCCCGGCCGGCTCGAGCCGCCGGAGGATCCCGGGGACGATATCATGAGCAAGGGCGTGCCCGTTCCCGTGGTCGTGGGGATACCCGAACCGATAGACGACAGCCTGATCGCCGAGGAGCACGAGATCGCTTCCCAGGAAGAGATGGAAAGTGCCGTGGCCGTCGCCATGGAAACCGAGGATGAAGTGGGAGACGAGGCAGGGATGGGAGGAGCGGGCTCGGAAGGCGGCGTCGAAGGGGGAAGCGGGACTGGTGGTACCGGCGGCCTGGGCGAGGGGGGCGATGGTACCTGGAAATACGACACGCCGCCCATTCCCCGGCGCCTCAACATGAGTATTTCCCGGAAGGAGATCCCGCGGAATCTGCGCAAAGTAAAGGAGAGCATCGTCCGGTTCGAGTTGCTGATCGATGAACGGGGCAAGGTCGTGGATGCCGCCATGATCGAATCGACCGGATATGCCGAGATCGACGATCTGCTCCTTCGGAAGATATTCGCTTCCCTGTATCATCCCGCCACCTTGAAACAGCAGCCGGTCAAGGCGTGGATCGCCGTGGGCTACGGCTACAAGGTAGGCAGATAGACTCGCTTCCCGCCGGCGGCCAAGCCCCGGCAGGACCAGGCGGACCAGGATTCCATGTCCCCATCACTCTGTCTCATGATGTTCCTCCAGTTCTTCATATGGGGGGCCTGGTATCCTACGATTGCCGTCTTTATGAACGCCCACGGGATGGGCGACCTTACCCACTGGCCCTACACGGTCAATCCGATAGCCGCAATTATATCCCCCTTCTTCCTCGGCCTCGTGGCGGATCGGTATTTCGCGCCGGAGCGGGTCCTGGCCTGGCTGCACCTCCTGGCTGGTTGCATCATGCTGCTCGTTCCCCTGGCCGTCGGCGACCCGTTCCTTTTCATACTCCTCCTGCTTGTCTTTAATATCTGCTATATGCCGACCCTGGGCCTGGTGAACGCGATCACGTTCCACCGGATCGAAGACCGGGAAGCGCAGTATCCGGTGATCCGGGTGTTCGGTACGATCGGCTGGATCGCCGCGGGGCTCTTCATCAGCTTCGTCCTGGGTCTCTTCACGGGCGGGGTCATTCCCGAAGAAACGGCCTGGCCGCTCTACACGACGGGCGCAGCCGGCCTGGCCATGGGGTTGTACAGTTTCACGATGAGAAGGACGCCACCCGCCGCGGCCGGCAAAAAGGTATCCCTGAGTTCCGTGATTGGTCTCGACGCCCTTCGGGAACTGGGAAGCCGGTCCTTCTACCTGTTTATCATCAGCGCCCTGCTCCTGTGCATTCCGCTGGCTTTCTATTACAACTTCACGCAGCTCTACCTCGGTGCAACCGGCTTTACCAACATCGCGGGCACGCAGACGCTGGGCCAGTTTTCCGAGGTCTTCCTGATGTTGTGCATGCCCTTCTTCTTCCGCCGCCTCGGCGTGAAGCGGATGATGTTGATCGCGATGGCTTCGTGGATCATCCGGTACGGGCTTTTCTCCCTCGGCGCGCCCGATGCCTTGTGGACGCTGATCGTCACGGGGATCATCCTTCACGGCATCTGCTACGATTTCTTCTTCGTGACCGCGCACGTCTATATGGACCAGCAGGCCACGCCCGACAACCGGGGACAGGCCCAGGGGCTGTTCGTCCTCGTTTCCAGCGGCCTGGGTATGCTGATCGGCGCCCAGGTAGCCGGCCGGATCTACAACACCTTTCTCGGTTCGACCGAAGCCCTCAGCCTCTCTGATTGGCAGGTGTTCTGGATCCTCCCCGCATTCCTGGTCATACTGGTCCTGGTCCTGTTCGCGGCGGGATTCGGGGAGGGGAAGTCGCCCAAGCGGGATACCGCGTAGGCCCGATAACCACGTGCCCCGAAAACTGCGCGGCAGGGCAACTGTGCGGCATATCAGGATTGCAACGAAAGGAACGGCGTCCGGGATCCGGAGGAGACTCAGGCTTTCCGGAACCAGATCAGGTACACGACGGCGCCCAGCCCGAGGCATCCCAGTCCGGGCAGCGCCTGCAGGAAGTTCTGGGTGACAACCGTCACCACCACCCACGCAACCACCACCAGGAACAGGATCGGTACGTAGGGGTAGCCAGGAACCTTATAGGGCCTCCGGGCGTCCGGGAACTTGCGCCGAAGCACGATGAGGGCGAGGACGTTGAGCCCGTAGTAGAGGTAGACGATGTAGACGAAGGCGTTGATGATAGACTGAAAGTCGCCCAGGAAGGTCCACACGAAACCCATGACCGACATGGCAACGATGGCGCGGGATGGCGTCCGGTACCGTGGATGCACGTGGGTGAACCACTTGAAGAACAACCCCGCCCTCGCCATGGCGTAGGGGATCCGGGGCGTGATGATCATGGTGCCGTTCATGGTTCCGAAGGTCGAGATCATGACGGCCGCCGAAATCAGCGACGCCCCCACGGGACCGATCAGCCTGCTGGCCGCGTCGGCCGCCACGCGCTCGGAAGCCGCGATTTCGCCGATGCTCAGGACGTAGAGGTAGGACCAGTTGACCGCAAGATATACGAGGGTACAGAGTCCGAGACCGAAGAAGATCACCCGGGGCAGGATACGCTGCGGATCCTTCACTTCCCCCACGACCATGTTGGTGTTGACCCAGCCCTGATAGGCGAATAGCCCACCGATCATCGCGGGCCCCAGCACTGTAAGGATGCTCGTGTCGAGATCCGGAGGAACCAGTGGTTCGAAATGGCTGACGTTCCCGCCGATCCAGGCTGCCAGCAGCGCCAGGCCGACCAGGGCGGTCACCTTGGCGAAGGTGGTCAGGTTCATTAGGAGGCCGCCGAAACGGACGCCCACATAGTTGACGAAACAGAGGAACAGGATCAATGCCCAGACGGCGACCTGCTGGGAAGAGATGGCGAGGGGCCCCAGCGAAAATACGGTGATGTGAGACGAAATCTCCGGGATGAAATAGCCCATGTAGCTGGTGCAGATGGCGCCGATGGCGGCCATGCCGGCGCTCTGCAGCAGGATGAACTCCACCCAACCGTAGAGGAAGGCCACGATCGGTGGAAAGGCTTCCTTGAGGTAGACGAACTGCCCGCCACTTCGGGGCATCATGGTACCGAGTTCGGCGAAGCACAGGGCCCCCGCGAAACCCAATGCCCCACCCAGAATCCATACCAGCAGGAAAAGACCGGGGTTGCCGAGTTGCTGGGCGATGCCCGCCGGCGCGCCGAAGATTCCGGACCCGATGATGCCGCCGACGATAATGGTCGTGGCGGATACGACGCCCAGATCGCGCCTGAGTTCGGTTTCGAGTTGGAAGGGACTGGAAGTGTGACCGGTTTTCACTGGTGCGTATTCCGTGATGCGTCATGCATCGTTCGAATCGTCAAAGTCCTCGCGTGCGTAACCGGGAGGCGGCAGCGTTGTAGGGTCCGGTGGTATACGAGCGGGTGCGTCCAGAGATAATACCATGCAACGGGAGCGGCACGCCACCGTTTTATTCCCGGCGGTCACCGGGACCTGTTGTCGGGCGCACCCCAGGCAACGCTATCCGCAGGCATGAAATCAGGTCACCTTGGCGCTTGACAATCGTCCCGGCTGATATCTACCTTATGGCATGGCCGGCCGGGAGGATCACGGCTGTGCCGGACCGCCGATTTCCTACGGTCTATTCAGTCTCCGCAGGATACCCATACCGCGTATCCGGATAACCAGACTTGACTTAGAGATTCCTTGCCATGAAACCCGCATATCGTAATCGGCCGGACTACACACGTGTGCGCTTGAAGAAAAGGGCATTGATTCTTGCTGCCACCGCGAACCGCGCGCGGCCACAGGAGCCAGACCCGTGAGGAACCGGCCGGTCACCATAAAGGACATCGCGCGGCACCTGGGCATTTCGTACTCCACGGTCTCCAGGGCGCTCTCTCCCCGCATGTCCCATCTAGTTAAAGAACAGACGCGCGTTCTTGTACGGCAGGCCGCGATAGACATGGATTATTCGCCCAATCTCATGGCTCAGGCTTTCGTGAAGGGTACAGAGGGAGTCCTGGGATTGTTGACCACCCGGCACGGGACGGAGTTCACCCGCAGGCAGATCAACCACCTGGTGCGGGCAGCCGCCGAATACGGTTACCAGGTGCTGATCGCGGCGGTTTCGGACCAAACAGCATCTTCTGTGGACAACGAACGGGTCGATCGGTTTATGCAACTGAAGTCCCGCGACGTGGACGGAATTCTGATCCAGGCGTTCGGCGAAGAGACCGGATCGTCCCGGATCGTCCATGCCGCGGTCGGTGAACTGCCAGTGGCAACCGTAGGATACGCAGGGGACGGTATCGCAGGCGTTTCACTGAACCTGGCATCGGGCATGCAGGAGGTAACCGAGCATTTGATCGGACTCGGTCACGAACGGATTTGCTTTCTGGGTGAAGACTGGACTGGAGCGGACGGCCTGCGGTCGATTGGAAATGGATACCGCGACACGATGCGCAGGCATGGCCTGACGCCCCGTGTCACGCCCGTCGAATCCTCACGCGCCCGATCCGGTTACAACCTGGGCAAGGCACTGCGCGACCGGTTTACGGCTTTCGCATGCTGCTGTGATTACACGGCCCTCGGCGTCTGCCGCGGACTGATCGAAACCGGTGTACGCGTTCCGGACGACGTCGCGGTAACGGGCTTCGGCGACTTCGAAGTGTCGGCTTACGTCAGCCCATCCCTGACAACGCTTACCATCCCCTACGAGGATGTGGCCGCCACGGCTGTACGTGGCATCCTTCGACAACTCAAGGGCCACTCTGACTCCGGCCGAAGCATATTCAAACCCCGGCTTACCGTACGTGAATCCTGCGGCGCGGGATAAGATCACACCGTTCCAAAAAAAGATTGACACGTGGCCCGCTCCGGGCCAAATTCGGTTTTGCAAACGTGTGTAATTACCCCATCAAACCAACTGAATGGGCGTCGGGTCCGGTCTGCTGGCGGAACGCGGGCCGCCTTGAACGCATTCGTGAGCCGGGGCGGAAGGAACGATGAAAAAGAAGCGGGTGACCATCAAGGATCTTGCGAAAACGCTGGGAATCTCCCACTCCACGGTCTCTCGCGCCCTGTCCAGGAACAAGTCGCACATGGTAAGCGAGGAAACCCGCAGGCGGGTAGAACAGGTTGCCGAGGAGTTTTCCTACCGGCCCAACCTGCTGGCCAAGGGGTTTTCCACGGGAAGGACGGGAACACTGGGCCTGCTGGCCAGCGAGTGCCACGAGGAGCAGTCCGGCGCACAGATCGAGAGTTTTCTCAAGGCCGCGGACGAATGGAACTACCGGCTCCTGGTGGGCATATCCGCCGAATGGGATTCCTCGTCCCCGGAATTCGGCCAGGCGGCGCAGATGGAGCAGTTCGTATCGAGGGGCATAGACGGGCTTCTGCTCCAGACCTTAGGCGACGAGGGAGAGTCGGAGCGCATCCGGAGCGTGGTCGACGGCCGGGTACCCGTGGTGACTCTAAACTATCCCGCCCCGGGCTTCCCGGGCGTGGTTCTGGATTTCGCGACGGGATTCTACCGGGCGACCGAGCACCTGATCGCGCTGGGTCACGAACGCATAGGATTCCTCGGCGATACATGGGACGGGTCCGGTCAGGATGCTGCCCGGGGCAGGGGGTATTTCGACGCCATGAATGAACACGGCCTCCACCCCGAAGGACTGCCCGTAGGCCGCCATCAGACGGAATCCGGCTATCGGCTGTCCAGGGAGATAAAAGACCGGTTCTCCGCCCTCCTTTGCTGCAGTGACTACACGGCCATCGGCGTATACCGCGGCCTGGCCGAATTGGGGATCCGCGTACCTGAAGACGTGGCCGTCGTGGGCAGTGGCGATTCGGACGTCTCGGCTTTCGTGACACCCGCGCTCACCACGCAGTCGACACCAACCAGAGGAATCGCAAATGCGGCGATGGAACTGATGAAGAAGATAATCGAAGGCCAGGAGGTGGCGTGCCAGGTCGTTCTTTCGTCCAACCTGATCGTAAGGGAATCCTGTGGATCGGCGTTCATGGACCGCTCCAGGATACCGTAGCGAACCGCACCGAACCGCACCGAACCACGTGATTGGCATCCGGTTTACGTAGGCTTCTGAGTCCGTTTCGCGATTCACCGGCATGGTTCCGCGCGGGGTCCCCCGCCTTCCGCAACCGCCCTCGATCCGCGGTCTCAACTTCCTTGACACGAGACCGCCTCATTCTATCTTAAATGATGTTACAAATCTCTGCCGTCGTACTGATTCGAGAACGACGCCACAGGGTCCCAACCAGCGCGACTCACGTCCTGACTTGATTGTTCTGAACTCCTTCGGGATCAGGGATCGGTTCGACCGGCCCCTTGCCGCGTTGGATAGCTGCCGATGTCATTTCGGCCCCACAGGTAGACCGGATCGGTCCATGAGAGTCAAGCAGGTTACCATCAAAGACATCGCCCAGCGGCTGGGTATTTCCCATTCCACGGTTTCGCGGGCTCTATCCAACAGCGCGGCTTACCTCGTCAACGAGAAGACCCGGATGCTCGTGAAGCAGACCGCGGACGAGATGCAATATACTCCCAATCTGATGGCGCAGGGATTCGTAACCGGCAAGACGGGTACGCTGGGTTTGCTCACCTACCAGATTTCACTTGAAACGTACGGAAACCAGACCGAACAGATTCTCAGAGCGGCGGAAAATCAGCATTATCAACTGCTGATGGGCATGGCCGTAAGCCGGACTTCCAGGTCTTCCCAGGACGACCAGCGTACGCAGATCAGGCAGTTGATTTCAAGGGGCGTGGATGGACTCCTGATCAACACGCGGGGCGACAGGGAGGAATCGGATCGGATTATCGAAGCGGTGCGGGACCGCATTCCAGTGGTGACGTATCATTATCCAACGGATCACATCAGTGGCGTCGTGCTGGACCTCGAGTCGGATTTCTATCAGGCGACGAAACACCTGATCGAATTGGGACACCGCAGGATCGGTTTCATCGGCCGGGTCATGGACGCGGAAAGTCCGGTGTCGTCCAAAGGGAGAGGGTACTTCAGGGCGATGAGAGACCACGACATGCCCCACGAGATCATTCCACCCCTGGGTATCCGGGGCGAGGGCGGCTACATCCAGGGCCAGAACCTGCGAGACCGGTTCACCGCGCTGGTGTGCAGGGATGACTACACGGCCATCGGCGTATGCCGCGGCCTGCGCGATGCGGGACTTCTAATACCGGAAGACGTGGCCGTGGTGGGCTTTGGAGATATCGACGTATCGGCCTACCTGTCGCCCGCGCTGACCACGATGGCCGTCCCTTACGAGGAAATAGCCCGGTCGGCGATGGAGCTGTTGCTGCGAAAGATCGGCGGAGAAGACACGACAGATCGGGCAACGCTCCGCTCCCGCCTCATCATACGCGAGTCCTGCGGTGGATACAGGGAATAAGCCTTTTCCCACCCTCTCGGAAACATCCCCTACAAAACAACCGCGATGGTCCGTGGCGCAATGCGGAAGGCCTATTCCCAGCGGTCCAGGCCCAGCAGCCGGCGTCCCAGGGCGGTGAGGCGCGCGGGACCGCTTCGTCGTTCGACGCCGCGCGGATCTCCCGGGAAAACTTCCGGATGCAAGCGGTTTCTCCAGAGCGAGATGCGGTGTTGCCGATGGTTTTCGTCATCTTCCTGGTTGGGCTTGGCGGAAATGTACTGGCACCAGCGCGGCCTGTCGGAAGTGTTGCGGCTGTTCCCGTGGGGCAGCAGACTGTGCCAGATGAGCAGGTCGCCGGCCTTTCCGGGAATCGCGGCAGGTTCCAGGCCCGTCATGTCCGGTCGCATGGGATCCCGGTCGGAAGGCTGGGTCTTCACCCATTCGAAAAACCGTTTGTGAAACCCCGGGACGCACTGGAAGCCGCCCTGGTTCTCCGCCGTATCGGTGAGGTACAGCACGCCCTGTACATTGAGCGCTTCGGGATGGGCCGTCGTGTCGATGTCCCAGTGTATCAGCGGCTCGTTGAAACCGTGCGGCCTGCTTTCCCGCTCCGGCGGCGTCATGTTGGTCCGGTCGATGCTCACCCACAGTTTCTCGTCGTCCCAAAGACGCTTGAAGGCCTCGTATACCCGGGGATACTGCCGGTTGTCCCACATCGCCTGGTGATGGTACATTTCGACGAAACCGAGACGGCGCGGCGGACCTTCATACCATGTCTCCGGATCGCGTGGGTCCAGTTCCAGGAATGCGGCGATCGCCGATATCGTGGCCTCGAGATGCGATTCGGGTACAGCCCGGGGAATGATCACGTAGCCGTTTTCGTCCCAGCAGGTTTGCTGTTCATCGTTAAGCAACGCATTCCCCCGGTGTAACGCATACACACTGGTGAATCGAATCGTCGTGCGGCCATAGCGCTCAGATCAAGGGTTCGATGGGCATTTCGCACCGCGTTTCGGCCGGAGCGCTCAGATCAAGGGTTCGATGGGCACTTCGCGGCCCGTTTCCGCGGATCGGTAAATGCCGTTCAGAATCTGTTGCACAAGAAGGCCGTGCTCGCCCGGCGCTTCGGACGGTTTACGGGTCCTCACGCAATCGATGTAATGTTCCATCTTGTAGCGGAAACCATTCAAATCGGGAAGATAATCCGGCGTCATGTTGACCATGGTGCCGGACTGGTCCTTGAATACCCGGGGCGGACTGAACTCGCCGCCGGCCTTCTCTCCCATGAGGGAGAAGGTCCATTCGCCCTTGCCGATATGGGCCGCGAAAGACGCTTCCACAGAGAGCGTGGCGCCGTTGTCGAACCTGATCATTCCCACCGCCAGGTCCTCGACCGAGTAGGTTTCGTGATCCCATTCGGGCCACATGGAAACCGTGTCGCTGGGCCGGTCTCCCAGGTAGGTGTAGGCGCTCCCGAAGGCGCTGACGGGTTGCGGCGATCCCATGAGATAGTGAGCCGCTTCAATCATGTGCACGCCGATATCGATCAACGCGCCCCCGCCCTGAAGGTCTTTGCGGCCGAATACGCCCCAGTTCGGAATTCCCCGGCGGCGCAGGGCAAGGCATCGTCCGTACAGGATCCTGCCGAATTCTCCACGGTCGATGAAGCGCTTGAGCATCTGCGCCTCGGGCGCGAACCGGTGTTGAAATCCGATCACCAGGATGCGGTCCGTATCCCGGCTCGCTTTAACCATTCCCGCGGCCTCTTCCGCCGTAATGGCCATGGGTTTTTCCACAAGGACGTCTTTACCGGCCCGGAGCGCGTCGATGGTCGGTTCGTAATGGGCGCTGTTCGGCGTGCCCACGGTGACCGCGTCGATCGAATCCATCTCCAGCAGTTCCCGGTAGTCCTTGAAACAGTGTGAGATGCCGTACATATCCCGGCAGGTTTCCAGGGCGGCATCGCTGATGTCGGCGACCGCCGCAAGCTCCACGTCTTCCAACTCGGACAGGTACTTCATATGCTCCCGGGCGATACCGCCCCCACCGATGAAACCCACCTTCGTTCTACGCACGCTCCCATCCTTTCTTCATCCCGCCTCCATCGTTTCGTATTTCCCGGCAGGCTCATTTCGCCAACGATCGAATCGATAAGGGGAACTGATTCATATGGTTATGTATTCTATATATTAGACACGCATCATGCGCCGTGCCGCGCGGTCGAAGCGGTGACCTCCCGTTCGCCGCCGTTCGGTCATTCCCGGGCGGTGCGGATGCAAATAATACTTTTGCCGGTCAACGATATGCAAATATATTGCTTGATAAATCCCGACACAACTGTATCAACGCACCGTGGCAGGCTAATTCGATCTAGGTGCGCGCCGGCTATGCGGTGTGCCACCTTGCGCGCAGTGGAGGTTCGATGTTCGGCGTTGCAGGTTGCATGAACATCCTTCTGGTGGCCGGGTTGCTTCTGGCGGTTCCGGCCGCACCGGCGGCGGCGGGTCCACCGGACCGCGGTCCCGATCAACCGGCCAGAATCAACCCGGGTCTCGCCGTGGTGGATATCGTCACTTCACGCGGCGAGTCGGTCGACAGCACGCGCGTCGACTGCTACTACCGCCTTTCAAACGAACTGTTCAATTTCGTCAAGGCCGGGGATCGCTTCGCCGCCCGTTTCGAGCTTTCGCTGATCGTGATCGACAATGACGATTACCAGGTGACCGCCGAGACCATCCTGGATTCGGTCCTGGTGGAAACCGAAACCGAAACGCGCGTGATGGACCATTCCAGGGCGAAGCTGTATACCACCTACCTGCCGCCGGGCAAGTACGACCTGGAGATCAAGCTTTACGAACAGGAAACCGGCAAACAGCATGATATGGCCAGGTCCTTCGAGGTGCCCGATTACTACAAGGACCGGCTCAGCATAAGCGACATACAATTCGCCGGACTGGTCCTTGAAGAATCTTCCCAGATCGGCCTGGAACGCAGAGGCATCCGGATCGTGCCCAACCTTTCCCGCGCCTTCGGCGAGGATCATACCGACATGTACATCTACTACGAGGTGTACTCGGACGCGGCCGAGGAAGCACAACAGCCCCTTTCGGTGGTATACACAATCAAGTCGCCATCGGGCCGGGAGATGTTGAACCGGGAAGAACAATTGGAACGGCAGGGCAATATCGGCGCGTACAGCGGCCGATTCGACACCAGCGGCCTGTCCCAGGGGGTGTACACACTCGAAGTCGAAGTCGATGACCGGGCCGTGCGAAACCGCGCGAAATCCAAGTCGGAGTTCCATATCACCTGGCGGTTCCTGCTGCCCCTGTCGACGGCCAAGAACTTCAGGGAGATCACCGAACAGTTGAGATATATCGCCAAGAACGAAGAACTGGATACGCTGAAAAAATACCGGGACGCGCCGGCCGGGGAACAGAAAGTCGCCCTTGAAGCGTTCTGGAAACGCCGGGACCCCACGCCGGAGACGGACCGGAACGAGCATATGATCACCTACTACCGGCGGATAGCTTACGCGAACGAACATTTCGACGATGGACTCAGGAAAGGCTGGCGCAGCGACCAGGGCCGGATCTATATCGTCTATGGTCCCCCGGACGAATTAGAACGGCACACCTGGGACCGCGCCTACTCCCATCCGTACCAGGTATGGCACTACAACAACATAAGCCGAAGTTTCGTTTTCGTCGACTTCGATGGCTACGGTAGATATCAGCTATATCGGGTGTATTGAAACGGCGGTTACAGCCTATGGCGGCTTCCGTCCGGTTTGCCGAAATAGCCCTCCCTCTTCCGGTCGACCAGGTATTCTCCTACAGCATTCCGGAAAATCTCCTCGACGCGGCGCTGCCGGGACGCAGGGTGTCCGTCGTCTTCACGAACCGCAGGATGACCGGCCTGATCACCGCGCTCTCGGACACCTGTCCCGTGGAACGGTACAGACCGTTGCTGGACGTCCTCGATCACGAGTCGGTCCTGGACGCCACGCTGCTCGAACTCACGGGGTGGATTGGCCGTTACTACCTCTGCCCGTGGGGCGAAGCGATCAAGGCGGCCCTGCCCGCGGGCCTGTTGTCCGAAAGCGAACAGATCGTCAGCAGGGACGGTCCGTGTCCTCCCGAGTCCATGGACCGGCTCCGGCGTACCGCCCCGCGACAGGCCGAACTGCTCGCCCAGGTCCCCGAACAGGGCGCCGTAACCCTGTCCAGCCTACGGCGCCGGACCCGCATCCGGCAGCCCTTTGCGGCCCTCCGAGGTCTCGAAGCAAAGGGGCTGGTGTCGATAACAATCGGAGAGTCTGGCGGCGCTCCGGGCATCCGGTACGAGACCTGGGTCGAATTGATCCCTTCGAAGGAGGAAGCGGCGCGAATCGTGTCCAGGCTGATCCCCCGCGCGACGCGGCAGGCCAGCTGCATCAATCTCCTGGCGCGGCACGATGGACGGTTGACCACCGAACAGCTCCGCCATCTGGGCAAAATCGAACGGGACGTTGTCAGAAGACTCGAGAAAAAAGGCCTGGTGTCGCTCAACGAGGTCGAGTCGATACGCGATCCCTACCGGGACGCCGAACTGCCCGATCCAGCCGAGGTCGATCCGACGAGCGAGCAGGCCGAAGCGCTGCGCGAGATCCACGGCGCTATCGGCGACGGCGCGTTCAAGTCCCTGCTGCTCTACGGCGTCACCGGCAGCGGGAAGACGCACGTGTACGTCAAATCCATAGAAAAGACCCTGGAAGCGGGCAAGTCGGCCATCGTGCTCGTCCCGGAACTCGCCCTGACCCCGCAGGCCGTTCGGCAGTTCCGCGCCCACTTCGGCGATCTCGTGACCGTCCTGCACAGCGGCCTGTCCCCGGGAGAACGGTACGATTCCTGGCGAAGGACCCGCGCCGGGGATTACCGCATCGTCGTGGGCGCCCGATCCGCCGTGTTCGCGCCGCTGTCCAACCTCGGCCTGGTCGTCATCGACGAGGAACACGAGCCGTCCTACAAGCAGTTCGACGATCCCCCGCTCTACCACGCGCGGGACGTGGCGATCGTCCGGGCCCGCATGGTGAACGCGGTGACGGTCATGGGCAGCGCGACGCCTTCCCTGGAGACTTACGCCAATACGCGGAACGGCAAGTTCGCATGCTGCCGCCTGACCCGGCGGGTGGATCGGCGCCCGCTGCCGGGCGTGCGGATTGTCGACATGCGGGAAGAGCGCAGGCTCGGCCGCCTGTCGGTTTTCTCAAGCCCCCTGGCCAGCCGGATCAAGGACCGCCTGGACCGGAAGGAGCAGATCATCCTCTTTCTGAACCGGCGGGGATTCTCCCCCTTCGTACAGTGCTATGACTGCGGGCATTCCGTTTCTTGTCCCCACTGCAGCGTGACCATGACCTACCACGCCGACAGCCTGTTCATGCGGTGCCATTACTGCGACCACCGGGACCAGGCGCCGGAGGTCTGCCCCAAGTGCCGTTCCGGTTCGATCGGATACCGCGGCGTGGGCACCCAGCGCGTCGAGGAGGAACTGAAGGACCGGTATCCGGAAGCCAGGATCGTCCGCATGGACATGGACACCACGTCTCGGAAAGGCGCCCACCAGGACATCTTCCACCGCGTGCTCAATCACGAAGCGGATATCCTGCTCGGTACGCAGATGGTGGCCAAGGGGTTCGATTTTCCGAACGTGACGCTCGTAGGCGTCATCTCGGCCGACACCTCCCTCAACCTCCCCGACTTCCGGGCCAGCGAAAGAACCTTTCAATTGCTAACCCAGGTGGCCGGAAGGACCGGGCGGGGAAAACTGGGCGGCGAGGTGATTGTCCAGACCTATTCACAGGGCCATCACAGCATAGCCAGCGCGCAGACGCATGACTACGAGTCCTTTTTCGCCCGGGAAATCGCCGACAGAAAGGCACTGAGCTATCCGCCCTTCGGACGCATGGTCGGCATGCTGTTCCAGGGCGAACAGGACGATTACGTGATGCGGGAGGCGCGCCGTTTCGCCGATCTGATGCGGAAGCAACCGGGCGCGCTGAACATACTCGGACCGGCGCCGCCGGTGATCGCCCGGGTGCGCAACCAGTACCGCTGGCAGATCGTCGCGCGGAGCAGCCATTCCGCGCGTCTGCGCGATGCCGTGCGTCGAGTCCGGCAACACTGGGAGCGCGCCGCCGACAACCGGCGCGTTCATCTGAAAGTCGACGTGGATCCCGTGGGGTTGATGTGACCATAACAGGTCGGATGACCCGGCCGCCCAGTGAGGTTCCGGCCGGATGGGATGACCCGGCCGCGCGGGACTGGAAGCAGATATGGCTACGAGCGTACGTGAAATTACCTGCAAGACGATCCTGACCCGCACGGGCGGGTTTCTGGAAGGCTATACCCACACCCTTCAGCCCTACGTCGGCTGCGTGTACCGGTGCCCCTACTGCTACGTGCAGGCCCTGCCCGTCCACCTCTATCACGGCGGGACGTGGGGAGACTACGTCGACGTTAAGATCAATGCGCCTGAACGGCTCGAGGCCGAGATGGCCCGTTTGAAGAAGCGGGACCGGGCGGTACGGGTGTTCCTGAGTTCCGCCACCGACCCCTACCAGGGCGCCGAGGCGAAGTACCGGATCACCCGGCAGTGCCTGGAGGTGTTTGCCGGCATGCAGCCGGACCGGCTCGTCGTGCAGACGCGCAGCCCCATGATCCGGCGGGACTTCGACGTACTGAAGCGCATCGACCGGGTCGAGCTGAACCTGACGCTCGAAACCCACGACGAGGCCGTCCGCCGCAATCTAACGCCCCATGCCCCGTCCGTTGCCTCGCGGCTCAAGACGCTCGACGCCGCCATGGAAACCGGCCTTCCGGTCAGGGTCACCATCAGCCCCATGCTGCCCAACGATCCGGCGACGTTCGTGGAAACGCTCCGGGACCGCTGTCACTCCGTAGTCGTGGATACGTACTTCGACGGAGACGGGTCGGGTGGCATGCGGACTGAGCGCCTCCAGGTAAGGGAGATGTACGAGCGGTTCGGATACGGGGAATGGTACCGGATCGGCGCCCATCACGCCCTGGTGGACGCGCTGAAGGCCAGCCTGGGTGGCGAGCGTGTCGCGTACAGCAAAGAAGGGTTCAATCAGTCCGCGTAGGCCGCCCGCCCGGACTGCCTGGGACCGCTCAGGCAGGCGGGTACCACCCAGCCAGGCGGGACCGCTCAGGGCGACCGCCGGGGCCATATAGTGATGGACACGCGACGGTGTTTGGGTTATCATCCGTCGAGCGTTTTCGCCCCGACCATGTTCCACAGGATGCCTTAAACCAACACCACCACTTCAATGCCCAAGGTAACCGTCGAAGAACTGCAGGATTTCGTAGATCGCGTGCCCTACGTCCACGACCTCGGTCTGCAGATCGTGGAAGTGGAAGAGGGCGTCTGCCGTGCCCGACTGCCCTACCAGCCCCGCTTCGCCCAATACTACAACCTGGTCCACGGCGGGGTCACCGCGTCCCTGGCCGATACGATGCTGTACATGGCCCACGCCACGCTTAACGGCATCACCACGGACACGGTTACCACCAACCTGTCGGTCACCTACCTCAACGCTGCGAGCGAGGAAGCCCTGAACGCCGAGGCCCGCGTCATCAAAAACGGCAGGAAGATGATCTTCGGCGAAGTACGGATCACCAACGACGCCGGGACGCTGACCGCCCATGCCACGGTGACCTATCTCAGGCTGAACTACGAGCTTCGCGGGTAGGTGCTGCCTGTTCGCGGGTAGGCGCTGTCTGCAGGACCCCCCGTATTCATCCGCCACCGTATATACATTGCGTGACAAAGTACAGTCTGTCTGACTCCACACGTATGTCCGCTGGTATGTTTTGCGCGATCAGGCGCAAAAAATGCGTCGGCAGGCGCTTCATCCAGACGGGCCGGATTCCATTCGCTATGTGGATCTAAGAACTAAGCCTGGTCAGTCCGTGCAGGGCGATGTCGTGCGGGGTTTCCCCCGTGGTGGCGAGGTCGGCCATGATTTCCCCGATGACGCTGCAGAACTTGAATCCGTGGCCGGAGCACGGAGAAGCGACGTAGACGTTCGCATGCTCCGGATGTGCGTCCAGGATGAAATGGCCGTCGCCGGTGTTGGTGAAGGCGCAGACCTGCATGCTCATGGTAGGACCCGAGCCATCCGGGAAGTAGCGTTCGGCGAATTCCCGGAGCACGGCCTCGTCGCGGGGATGGGTGGACCGGTCGATGCCGTCCATGTCCACCCTTTCTTCCAGGTGATGGTAACGGCCGATCTTGAATCCCGGCACGCCATGGACCGGTAGTCCGTAGTACCGGCCCTCTGCCACCTGCAGGTTGAATACCGGGAACCGGTCCGGCAGGAACAGATCGAGCCGCTGGGGCTGAAACCAGCCCAGGACCTGGCGTTCAGTCTGCACCATCCGGTCCAGCCGTTTTACCACCTTGCCGATCCAGCCGCCCGCGGTAATCACCAGCCGGTCCGCCGTGTAGGTCGATTTCGAAGTATCTACCGTGACGCCGTGCCCGTTGGAGGTCCAGCCCAGCACCGGTTCGCATGCGTGGATCTCGGCGCCATGCTCCTGTGCCGTCTCGACGTGGGCGACAATGCAGCGCTCCGGCAGGAGATAGCCCCCGTCCGTTTGAAAGACCGCCATGAGGTCGTCCGGCAGCCGGTATCCGGGAAACCGCCGGTTCACTTCCACGCCGGTGAGGATCTCGTGTGCGAGGCCGTGTTCTTCGCAGGACGCCTTCGAGCCCTGGAAGACCCAGTCGTCTGCGGGACCGGCGTCCAGGGCCCCCGTGATGTGCAGCAGACGCTCGCCCGCACGTTCCTCGATTTCGCGCCACAGGGCGTACGCACTGCGAAGAAGGGGTACGTACGACGGATGTTCCGAGTAGGCCAAGCGGATGATGCGCGTCTGACCGTGGGACGATCCCAGGTCGTGGGGGATGTTGAACTGCTCGAGTCCAAGTACGCGGCACCCGCGCCGGGCGAGATGCCAGGCCGTGGCGCTGCCCATGCCGCCCACACCGATCACGATGACGTCGTATGAGGAGGATGGCCGGTTCATGGTTCAGAAGTTTCAGGAAGCATAGCTAGGCCGTTCAATTTAAACCGCGCGTCTATTAAACTTCGCGCCTTTCGTAATGTCGCAGCCGGTCGAAAGAGGGCGCTCTAAGATCTACCGCAGCCGGACGGAAGAGTGCGCTCGCTTGGCTATGTTAAAGGTGGGCTGAATATAGTGTGTTGGCGCGCGCCGAATCAAGCACATCATCGTTCCCTGAATTCCCTTTCATCATGACATGTAAGAAAGAAACTTGCCGATTCCCATGGTCGAAGGGTATACTGAATCCGCAGTTGCGCTACATGGCCGGTTAGGGTCGGGAAGGACCCGCCGATCCGTGGGAATCTGCTGGTCTGCGTGAATACGAACTTACGGTTTTGAAGAAAATCGAGGCGACTCATGTCCCTGCGTACAATATCCCCACTGGACGGCCGCTACGGCGATCGGCTAAAGAACCTGTCCTCCTACTTCTCCGAATGGGCGCTGATCAAGTACCGGGTGCACGTGGAGATCGAGTGGCTGATCACCATGGCGGAGCGGCCCGAGATCGAGCACGTACGTCTGTTTACGAAAGAAGAGACCGATTTCCTCCGGTCGCTGGTCATCGAGTTCGGCGACACCCAGGCCCTTCGGATCAAGGAGATCGAGCAGGAAACCCGTCACGACGTCAAGGCGGTTGAGTATTACGTACGGGAAGCCATCGCGGGAACATCCCTGCGGGACGTCACCGAGTCGGTCCATTTCTGTTGTACCTCCGAAGACATCAACAACCTCGCCTACGCCCTTATGCTCAAGGACGGGATCCAGGAGGAATGGCTGCCGAACGCCCAGGAGCTGATCTCCGCCGCGGCCGCCCTCGCAGCCGAAACGGCGGACATCCCGATGCTGAGCCGTACCCACGGCCAGTCCGCCACGCCCACCACCGTCGGCAAGGAGCTGGCCGTGTTCGTTTTACGCTGGCAGCGCCAGATCGACCAGGTCGCCGACAGCGAGTATCTCGGCAAGTTCAACGGGGCGGTGGGAAACTACAACGCACATCTCGTCGTCTATCCCGACGTGCCGTGGGAAGCCGCGGCGCGCCATTTCGTGGAAGGCCGTCTCGGGCTAACCTTCAATCCCCTCACCACCCAGATCGAGTCCCACGACTACATGGCCGAACTATTCCACCGGATGATGCGCTTCAATGCGGTGCTGCTCGATTTCGACCGGGACATGTGGTCGTACATCTCCCTCGGCTATTTTCGTCAGAAGGTCGTCGGCGCCGAGACGGGGTCGTCCGTCATGCCCCACAAGGTGAACCCCATCGATTTCGAGAACTCCGAGGCCAACGTGGGTATCAGCAACGCGCTGCTGGATCACCTGGCCGGAAAACTGCAGGTCTCGCGGCAGCAACGCGACCTGAGCGACTCCTCCGCCCTCCGGAACGTGGGCGTGGCCATCGGCCACTCGCTACTGGCGATCCACTCCGCCATCCAGGGTCTGAGCCGGGTCGAAGTGGACCGCGACGCGCTACGCGCCGATCTCGACGGCGCCTGGGAGGTGCTGGCGGAAGCGGTGCAGATGGTCATGCGCAAGGCCGGTCTGGAGAACCCCTACGAGCAGGTCAAGGCGCTGACCCGGGGGCAGGCCATCACGCAGGAGACCATGGAAGACCTGATCCGCAACCTGGATCTGCCGGACGAAGACAAGCTGCGCCTGCTCGCCCTGACCCCCTCGGATTACGTCGGACTCGCATCCGAACTGGTCCGGCACATCGACCGATAAATGCCGTCTCTCCCGACAAATTTCGGAACCCTGGACTGGCTGATCGTCGCCGTATACATGGCAGCCACGGTGGGCGTAGGCCTGTACATGAACCGGTACATCCGGGACATGGGAGACTATATCGTGGCGGGCAGGTCGCTCAAGTCCCGCCTGGCCGTGGCGACCATGATCGGGAGCGAATTGGGCCTGGTGACGGTCATGTATTCGGCGCAGAAGGGCTTCACCGGCGGGTTTGCCGCCTTCCACATCGCGGTCATCGCCGGCGTGGTCACCTTCATCGTCGGCATGACCGGCTTCATCGTCGTGCCCCTACGCCGATTGGGCGTAATGACGATCCCGGAGTTCTACGAGAAGCGCTTCAGCCGGGGCGTGCGGATATTCGGCGGCCTGCTCCTCGCCTTTGCCGGCATCCTGAACATGGGGCTCTTCCTCAAAGCCGGCGCCCTGTTCGTGACGGGCCTCACGGGCCTGACCGATCCCAATGCCGTCGCCGTGGTGATGTCCGTCATGCTGGCGCTGGTCATCGCCTACACCATCATGGGCGGCATGGTGTCGGTGGTGATCACCGATTACATCCAGTTCGTGGTCCTCTCCTTCGGCATGATCCTGACCTGCGGTATGGCCGTCTACGCACTCGGCTGGCCGACCATCGTGGAAACCGTGGCGGCCGTCCACGGCGAGTCCGGGTTCAATCCCCTGATCGAGGGCAGTGGCTTCGGACCCTCCTATATCATGTGGATGATCTTCACGGCGGGACTCGTGTCCTGCGCCGTGTGGCAGACCTCGGTCATGCGCGCCTGCGCCGCCGAAAGCGTAGAAGTGGTGCGCAGGTTGTACAAGTGGTCCTCCATCGGCTTCCTGATCCGGTTCATGATCCCCCAGTTCCTCGGCATCTGCGCGCTCACGTATTTCTTCAACGAACCCGGGTTCCGTGCCTTCTTCTTCGATGAAAACGGATCACCCACCGCTGACACCACCATGACGCTGCAGGCCATGCCGCTCTTCCTGTCCCAGATCCTGCCCACCGGTATCATCGGCCTCGTCGGTGCGGGACTCCTCGCCGCCTTCATGTCGACCCACGACAGCTACCTGCTCTGCTGGGCGTCGGTGCTGACTCACGACGTCGTGGCGCCGGCCACCAATGAGCGATTGACCACCCGGTGGCGTCTGATGCTGTCGCGCATCTTCATCCTGATAATCGGTCTGTTTCTGCTCGTATGGGGACTCTGGTACGACCTGGGGCAGGACCTGTGGGACTACATGGCCGTGAGCGGCGCCATCTACTTCACCGGTGCCTTCACGCTGCTGCTGGCGGGACTGTACTGGAAGCGCGCGAGTACCGTGGGCGCCTACCTGGCGCTCATCGCGGGCATCGGCGCCGTGACGGGCCTGGGACCCGTAAACAAGGCGCTGGGCCTGGGCATGTACAGGAGCGACGAGATTGGGCTGTCCGTAACCGCGCTGGCCCTGGTCCTCATGTTCGCCGGATCGCTGCTGTTCCCGGACCGGAAGGAGGAAGTGTGATGGAATTCTGGAGCACGCTCTGGACCGTGGTCTTCGTCCTGTGCCTGTTGATTTTTGCCGGCGTAGCTGTCTACGTCGGTGTAGGAGCGATCGGCGATATCAGGGCGTTGTTTAAGAGGATGGAGAGGCGGGGACCGAATTAATGGTAGTGTATCAGTTTGAATCCGGCAGGGTCTTCCCTCTGTAGATGGCCAACCATTTGGCGTGAATAGCCTCCCAGTATTCGATGTCCCTGTCGATCTCGTCATCGACTGTTGTTCCCGTCCAGGGCGTTTCTCTGAGCGGCCTCAGCTTGTGCCATTCAATAAGAAACATCTGGTGTCTGGCATTCATCTTTGACGCCCAGTTAATGCGTCGTGTATCTTGCACAGACATAACCTTCTCCTTTTCGTGGGAGATCAGTGTTCGGCGGGCGCAAACGCCGTAGATGTACGAATGCCCTTACCCTGTTGCCGAAGGACCTCGTTTCAAACTTCTGAGTACAAGAAAACCCTGTCGGCCTTACTGGTCAATCGGGTTTTTGTTTCATTGCATCTCTTAAGTTGAGTCACCTTAGTCTGACGGATCTGCCATCGCCACCTAAAATCGTGTTAGAGTGTCTCCAATTCCTCTAGCAATTTCTCTTGCCTCATCATCGTCAAATTCAATCCTGAAATCTTCAAGGCCTCTATTCGTTTTCTCGATGAGCTTGTCGCGTAGATCTTTTTCATGGAAATACCCTTTTAACAGTTGAGTTAAAAGGTGTTCGATGAACAGGAATCTTTTGTAGAATGCCCTTACATCAGTCAATGGGGTGAATCAGGTTGAAACAATTTCATCTTTTTTACTCCTTCTACGTTCACGATCCCTCTCGGCGCAGGGTTTCGTAATCCCTGGCCCTGTCGCCTATCTCTAACTCGGCCAGCGTGTCGTCGATTCCCGCCTGGTAGGCCTCTCCTACCTGCGAATTGAGCGACTTGACCTCCGCTTCCAACTCATCGACTCTGTTTTGTAGTTTCTTTGACGGATCAGGTGTGTACTCTTCCCCAAACAGACGGCTGATAACCTCTTCGAAAGGACTGGTTGCCGGTTGAGTGACTGCAGGCGGAACATATCCTAAAGCAGCTCGTAATGCGCCCCCGCCTTGGATACCACCGCTGATTCGCTTTAATTTTCTTCTTGAATCATCAGCTGGTTGATTTTGTTTATTCAAAGGCATGGCCTTTCTCCTTTCTAGGTGATGCCATTAACAGTTCGGCCGTTGCCACCGCCGGATGAAATACAAAGAGACCCATACAGATCTCCCACTCTGAGGTCTTGCTGAAAGCCTTCTTTCAAGTTAGCCCGGTCGACTTATGCGGTCATCCGGGTTTCCTGTATTGCCTGTCCTACCGATCAGTTCTAGGCGAAGATGATTTCTCTCACTACTCTCTCCGCGATAGCGTACGACAGACGCGATTCAACGTAGATAAAGAACCAACCCTCATTGAAAACGATACGATCTACTTTCCGTTCCTCCCCTTCTTCAGCATGGATATCTCCCACGCTGACACTACGCCGGGCGGTAAGGAGTCCTATTCGAGATTGATCTGCCGACGGGTCTAATTCCAACTTCAAAGACGCGATGTTTCCTAGCATACCATCCTCCGAAAAGCATGAGTTGACCGGCCCCGCCGCGCGGCGGGGCCGTGATATACGGACCGTCTATCTGACTCGGATCCGTCGTGTACGAATCGTGGTCCTTACCGTGCAGGTACGGGTGACCTTTACACGGACCGGGACGCGTCTCGTACGTACAGGACTCCTTCGAATCCTGGGCATAGTACGACCCTCCATTTTAAACAGGGCCACTTTTTTGTTGATTTCCACACGAGGGAGGGTTATAATACGGAGCGACCCTCAGAAAGCGCGCCCTGTTGGTCAATCACCTGTGGCCCGGAGTTCCCTATACTTCGGGCCACTTCTTTATAACGGTGTAATATACCTTACGCGGCTTCGTTCGTCAACCTGTTTTGCGCATCATATTCTATCGTTTTCTTCCTGCTCCGCCGATCACCGCAACATGTTGTGTGCTACACATTTATTGACCTAATAACGGGTGTTTAGTACGTCGATAACATGCTCTTGCCGGAATCGGCTTTCTGGAGAACCTGGAGCTTGAACTCACGGAAGAACTGACGGCGTTTCAGGGACATGGGGTGTCTCCTCGTTCAGAAGGAAGCTTAACTCTGTGTCCCGTTCAACGGTGCAGTACATCATTCCTACCTAACCCCGCTTTGTTGTGACGTATACTACCGTGTACAAGCTCCGCAAAATTTGTTATGTACGTCGTGTGTAGGAGATTTCAACTATGGAACAAATCGTTCCCCTATTTCTGAAATACGAATGGTGGCAAATAGTTGCGATTTTCCTCGCCTTGAGTGCGCCGGTCGCTGTTTACTGTATTTTTAAAAACTTCAACCTAACAGAATGGCGCAAAGCTCGAGACGAAAGGCACAGGGAACGAATGCAGTCCTGCTGTCCCCACGCTGAACGTGTATTGCAAGAAAACGGTGTAGTTTATTTCAAACCACTTATAAACTCGTCCGTAAAAACTCGCGAAGGAGTCTGTTCCGAATGTGGAAAATCCTTTCTCCACGGCAGAACTGCCGTACTTGACACTGCAGTCCATTACGAAATGCATATCGAAACATATCAAGAACGCGCAAAGGAATACAACACACTCGCCAAAAAATACGGTAAACGACTCCTGAACGTTAAGTAAACCTGGCCTCTGTTTTGTCCCACATTCGACAATGTCTACCCTTTTCACTTTACATTCCAAAAAAGCGCCTGACCGATAACAGTAAAGTGTGTATACTTTCCGCAGACATTCCAATCGACTTACTTACATTAACCTTATAGATTTATATATAGTTATGTGACGTAATTCGGAACAGTTAAGCAGGTATATACAAACTTGCTTTTTAAACTGCCCGAAGATTCTACAAGTCGTTAGACGGAATTCAAAGTAAAGGTATCATGAGTCAAGACAAAATCACATTGGCCCAACTAGAGTCCTTCCTATTTAAAGCAGCCGACATCCTGCGCGGGAAGATGGATGCATCCGAATTTAAGGAGTTCATTTTCGGCATGCTGTTCCTGAAACGGCTCTCCGATGAGTTTGATCAAACGCGCGAACAGTTACGCGAAAGGGTCTACGCCCACCTAGAACCCGATACAAAGGCAGGAGTGCTTGAGGATAAAACGTCCTATGGAGAGACATTTTACGTACCCGTTCGTGCACGTTGGCATGAGGAGTGGAAGGATGAGAATGGCGACTTAGTTCCAGCACTCAAGGATCTTAAGAGCGACATTGGCAATATGTTGAATAAAGCTATTGCTGCGGTCGAGGATGAGAACGACTCACTAGCAGGGGTGCTGAAGAACAACATTGACTTTAATGCTGTTAAGGGTAAGACGAAGATATCTGATCAAAGGTGGAAGGACTTACTCGATCATTTCAACCAACCTCAGTTTGTCCTGGTTAACGACAATTTTGAGTTCCCCGATCTACTCGGTGCAGCTTATGAATACCTGATCAAGTATTTCGCGGACAGCGCAGGTAAAAAGGGAGGCGAGTTTTACACCCCCGCGGAGGTAGTGCGTCTGTTGGTTCAGCTAACCAAACCAACTGCCGGGAATGAAATCTATGACCCAGCTGTTGGTTCTGGTGGCTTTCTGATTCAGGCACACCAGTATGTCGAAGAGCAGGGTGAGGATCCCAACAATCTGGCCCTATATGGTCAGGATTCCAACGGCACCACCTGGTCGATCTGTAACATGAACATGATTCTTCACAACATCACGCGTTTCACGATTGAGAACGACGACACTTTGGAAAATCCTCTGATATTGCAGAATGGTCAGGTTCGAAAGTTCGACCGCGTGCTGGCCAATCCCCCATTTTCGCAGAACTACACCCGCGCCAACGTGAAATTTACCAATCGTTTCCGAGAGTGGTGCCCAGAGACAGGCAAGAAAGCTGATCTAATGTTCGTCCAGCACATGTTGGCAAGTCTCAAAGGCGACGGCCACATGGCTACCATTATGCCTCACGGTGTCCTCTTTCGCGGAGGCAAGGAGAAGCTGATTCGGGAACTGTTGATAGACGACGATGTTATCGAGGCAATCATCAGTTTGCCTCCAGGGTTATTTTACGGGACTGGCATACCGGCTTGCGTGCTCGTTTGCGATAAGAACAAGCCCGACGAGTTGCGCGACAAAGTCTTATTCATCAACGCAGACCGCGAGTATGCCGAAGGAAAGAATCAAAACAAGCTGCGGCCGGAGGATGTGGAGAAAATCGACTTTGTGTTCTCCAACAAACTCGAGATCCCCCAATATAGCCGGCTCGTACATAAATCAGAGATCGCCGACAAGCACGACTACAATCTGAACATTCGACGCTATGTAGATAATACCCCTAAGCCAGAGCCGGAGGACGTGCAAGCCCATCTAATCGGCGGCATCCCTGAATCTGAAGTTGCAGCGAAAGAAGATAGTTTCTCTAAGTTTGGCTTTCAGGCCAAAACGCTATTCTGCCCTGATCGACCAGGCTACCTCGCATTCAGAGAGTCGATTACAGGCAGATCGGTCATCAAAGAGATCATTGAAGGGGATCCATCGATCGTGCAGACGTTGAAAATACATCGCAATGCACTCAAGCAATGGTGGAACGTAGCCCGTGATGAATTCGCCGAGCTTGAGCATGGCAATCACAGCGGTCGAAAGATGCCCAAAGTGCGTCATGAGCTTATGAAGACACTCAAGGGTAAGCTCGTTCCGCTATGTGTACTCGACGAGTTCAAGAGTGCGGGCGTTTTCGTCAACTGGTGGCAGCAAATTCGCTATGACCTGAAGACCATTGTTTCAACAGGATGGCATCATACACTCATCCCAAAAGAATATCTGACCGCCGCGTTTTTCCAGAGTGATGCAGATGCTATTGAGGAACTGGAGACCCGTATAGGTGAACTACAGGCAGAATTTGCTGAAGCCGTGGAAACTGCTCAAGAGGTCGCCGCGTATGAGCCGGAAGAAGATAAAACGGTAACGGCATCGGCCATTAAGACAGCTCTAACGGACCTCATTAATGACCTAAAGGATAGCACTGGCGAGTCGGCCAAGCGAGAGCTTAACATACTCAAGGCACAGGATGTTGCTATAAAGGACATAGAAAAGAAGATCAGGAGCAGCAAAATTTCATTAAAGAATAAGACCATGGAATTGGAAGACAAACTCCAACTCAAGCGACTCGGAGGAGATGGATTCAAGAGCGAAAATCAGAGACTCATAGAGGAAGACGAAAGCCAGATTGCATTACTGAATCCAAGCAACAAAACTGAAAATACAAAGATCAATGCGTTAAATAAAGATATCGCTGTACTTGAGGAACGTATCGCCAAGACCCACGCGGTACTGGAGGCACTCGGTGGTTCACTAACCGATGACGAAGCCAAGCATCTCATCCTCAAGAAGCTCTACGACATCGTGAGCACTGAATTCGAACGCTACCTCAATGCAGAGATACGTCACCTAATTTCAGGTGTCGAAAAACTGTGGAGTAAATACGCCAGCAGCAGCCAGAAGATAGAAAGCGACCGAGAAATCACGCTCGGCCAGCTCAATGCATTTCTAAGTAGATTGGGATATATGGGATGAGTAAGAAATTTGAAACGCTATCGAAAATCGGTCTTCTTCGAATGGGAGAAACGATTATCGCAAAGGACTGTTCTGGAGATGGTTTGCCAATCTATTCCGCAAATAAAGGGAACAAGCCATGGGCGCATTCCGACCACTTTAGATGCAAAAATGAAAGAGGCTGTATTGTCATAGGGGCAAGAGGAACTATTGGCTATCCACGTCTTCCGAAAGATGAACTGTTTGGCGCAACTCAAACCACAATCGTATTTTCTCCTGACAAAGATCATTTTATCCCGGAATTCCTGCACTACAGCCTGCAACAAGTTGATTTTGAGAGTCTCGGAGCACAGCAGGCAATTCCTATGCTCACTGTTTCCAATTTAGAGAACCTAACGATTCGTTCGTTCAAAAAACCTGAACAATCTAAGATCGCCAAGATTCTTACAACGGTCGATCAGGCGATTGAACAGACCGAAGCGTTGATAGCAAAACAGCAACGCACCAAGACCGGTCTGATGCAAGACCTGCTCACACGCGGTATCGACGAAGATGGAAACCTTCGCTCCGAAGACACCCATGAATTTAAAGATTCACCGTTTGGGCGTATTCCGGTGGAGTGGGTAGTGAAAGAACTAAGTGATTTTTGCGACGTAACATCCAGTAAACGCATATACTTACATGATTACAATACAGAAGGTATTCCGTTCTATCGTTCAAAAGAAATCATCGAACTGGTAAGGGAAGGAAAAACTCTTGGTGGATTATATATCACGAAAAGTAAGTATCTTGCAATAAAGCGCATCTTTGGAACTCCTAATAAGGGCGACGTACTCATTAGCTCAGTAGGAACTCTTGGAATTTGCTATTTGGTCAGGGACAACGATCGATTCTATTTTAAAGATGGAAATCTCATCTGGCTCCGTCGATTTCAAAAACATATGAATCGGATATTTTTAATAGAATTACTACCAAGGATGATCAATACCCAATTTGATGATCTTGTGATTGGGACAAGTCAAAAGGCATTCACGATTGAGAAGCTTAAGCGTCTCAAGCTTTATTTCCCATCGACCGAGGAGCAGAATAGACTAGCGGTTTCTGTTCAACAGTTCCAAGCTAAAATCGATTGCGAGATACAAAGTCTGCAAAAACTCCGATTCCTCAAGACCGCTTTAATGCATGACCTCCTCACTGGCAAGGTTTCTGTCAGGTAGTTAATCACAGAAGCGGAGAGCAGTATATGAGTAAAAACGAGTCTCCAGCGCACATTAAACTCGACGAAAGGAATCACGTTGAGAAGCCAATTCTTGATCAGCTTGAGGGTATGGGCTGGGAGATTATCGACCTCGACAGTCAGCAACTCCCTGTAGATACTCACCGCGAGACTTTATTGGAAGTTGTCATGTTCCCAGTGTTGCGTGAGCAACTCAAGGTCATCAATCCCTGGATAGAGAACGATCAGGTTGAAGAGGTCGTCAAGCAACTTTCTGCGAGTTTCCCAGGCACGGGGCTGACTGAGAGTAACAAGCATGTGCTTCATCTGCTGCTCGGAAACACAATCGTCAGTGAAAATCGGCAATCCGGTGAGAATAGCCCGACTGTGCGCTATATCGACTTCAAGAACCTGGACAACAACCGATTCATTGCAGTTTGCCAATTCAAAGTCCGCATCTTGGGCACGGAGAAACACATCATCCCGGATATCGTGTTATTCGTAAATGGTCTACCGGTGGTTGTAGTCGAGTGCAAGTCCCCTAAAGTAAAGGATGCCATCCCAGAGGCCATCGACCAGATACTACGCTACAGCGAGCAGCGGGGTGACAAAGGCGAGGGAAGTGCTCCACTCTTTTATTACAACCAGTTTGTAGTCGCCACATGTCGCCAGGAGGCCAAGTTTGGGACGATAACCACGCATATTGAAAAA
This sequence comes from uncultured Gemmatimonadota bacterium, assembly GCA_951812955.1. GTDB lineage: Bacteria > JAAXHH01 > JAAXHH01 > JAAXHH01 > JAAXHH01 > JAAXHH01. The sequence continues at coordinate 2,648,329 of OX638340.1, forward strand.
CATTTTTTTCGTTGGGCTGATCCTTATCCAAAAACGCTCAATGATCTCGAGCATGGCTCTGGTACTCCAAACGATCAGCAGCGCCTGGTCGCTGGGATGATGGCTAAAGATAACCTGCTCGATCTCATTCGCACCTTCACTCTGTTTTCAACCAACGATAAAGGTCAGACCATTAAGATCGTCGGACGATATCAGCAGTACCGCGCGGTCAAAATCGCTGTTAAGCGTCTCATGGAAGGCGCGACCCCACGGGAACGCAGCGGCATCATCTGGCACACTCAGGGATCCGGTAAATCGCTGACCATGATGTTTATGGTGCGTGAGATGTACCAACAACCGAAACTGGCAAGCTGGAAAGTGGTATTCGTCACTGATCGGACACAACTCGAAAATCAGTTGAGCGAGACCAGCCAAAGCATTGGGTTCACAGTGAAGACGGCGAACAAGATCAGCGAGTTGAAGGAACTCCTGAGCACTGATACGTCGGATTTGGTCATGGGTATGATCCACAAATTTCAAGAAGACGATCTTGAAGAGACCTTCCCACAGCTAAACGACAGCCCCAATATACTGGTCATGACTGATGAAGCTCACCGTTCTCAATACAAGCTACTTGGTGCGAATCTTGACAGAGCTATACCCAATGCTGCAAAAATCGGCTATACAGGCACTCCGATTGATAAGACAGAGCAAGTCTTTGGCGACTACATCGACAAATATACCATGCGGCAGTCCATAGACGATGGTGTGACTTTGGAGATAGTCTATGAAGGTCGCACTCACAACGCGGAAGTCTCTGACCAGGAAGGTATGGATGAGGCGTTCACTGATGTGTTCAGCGATTACAACATTGAGGAAAGACTTGCAATCCTTGGCTACGGTACCCGAAGAGCCTATCTGGAAGCAGAAACAACGATTGAAGCCAAAGCCAAGGATATGATTAATCACTACCTGAAGCATGTATATCCGAATGGCTACAAGGCACAGATTGTAGCCACTTCTCGGGAGGCTGCTGTCCGCTACAAGAAGCACGTAGACAATACCCTTGAAGCTTCAATTGCTGATCTGGAAAAATCAAATCCAAATGGTCTTGATTTGGATCTGTTAAAGTCTATTGAGACAGATGTAGTGATTTCTGGGGAAGGAAACGATTTAAGTCATCTAAAAACATACTCAAACCCGACCAAGCACGAGAGTAGCATCAAAAGTTTCAAGATGGATTTCGGTGGTGAAGTTGACGGTCTTCATGGAAACATGGGAATACTTATTGTCAATAACATGCTTATCACGGGATTCGACGCCCCTGTAGAACAGGTTATGTATTTGGACAAAGTCATTTTTGGCCACAACTTGTTGCAGGCCATCGCAAGGGTAAATCGTGTTGCAGGTGAGGCCAAGGGTAAAGGCTTTGTAATCGATTATGTTGGGATTGGTCATAACCTAAAGAGGGCAATTGATCTTTATGATAAGAAAGAAAAGAACGAAATCATCGATACACTTGTTTTTCCTGAAGAAGCATTGCGTGAATTGGAGGATAGCCATGCCGAGATCTTAGCTTTTCGGGAAGCGAACGGCTTAGAGGAATTGGCAGACTTGGATGCATATTACGATGTGTTTTATGATGAGGCACTACGTTTTGAATACATGCAGTCTTTCAAGAAGTTCACTAGGAATCTGAATTCAGTGTTCCCAGCTAGGCAGGCTTTGGAATACATGGACGAATATAATGTATACGCTGAAATCAACACACTTGCTGGAAAGCATTTTAGAGATGAACGATTAAGTATGAAGGGAATCCCACCGAAGCTCCTCGCAATCACAGACAAGTACTTGGTGTCAGAAGGTATACATCAGCAGGTCAAACCAGTCTCAATTTTGGACGATTCATTCCAAGAATCTGTTAACAGCCATACACGTACAAAGACAAAAGCAGCTGAAATCGAGCATGCTATTCGACACCACCTAGATGTAGAATTGAATGACGATCCAGATTTGCAGGCATCCTTTGCAGAAGCGCTTGCTAAAATACTGCAAGAGTTCAAGGACAATTGGAGCAAGGTTTACGAGGAATTGGAGAAGTTACGACAGCGTATCATCAACGTTAGTAAAGAGCCCACATATGGGCTTAGTCGAAAAAAACAGATGCCATTCTTTCGATGTTACAAAAGGGAGATGTTTGGCGAAAATGAGCTTAATGAAGATGAGATTTCACTTCTTGTCGACTTAACTAAGCAGGTATTTTCTGTGATAGAACTTGAGCTGAAGTTGATTGGTTTTTGGGAAAGCATTTCTGCACGCAACAAACTAAGGGCTGAAATTCAGAAAAAACTGCTTGGATCTACTTACGCGGCATTACCACACATAGTAGAGAAAAAAGACAGCATTATCAGCCGCACGATGGAGATCGCGGAGAAGAACAACGATATCATACTTTATGCGGAATAACTGATGAACGTGGACTATACAGTAAAGCGATCGCATAAGCGAAAGAAGCTGACAATTACAGTTGAGCGTGACCGGCAGGTTGTGATCTCCGCTCCCGAGTCAACTTCTGAGGAGGCAATTAGAAGATACATCGAATCGAAACGCCAGTGGATTTACGAGAAGTTGAATCACCTGCAGAAATACGAAACTCAACCTCATCCGCCTGGTAAGGAATTAGTAAATGGTGAATCTACGCTTTATCTTGGCTCCGAGTATCAGATCCAGATTATCACTAGCAGTACGACTGAGATACGATTAGAGCAACGTTTTCTAGTTCCGAATTCTTTGGCGGGAGAAAGAAGGAAGGTATTTCAAAAATGGTATGTCGACCGGGCTAAAGAGAACATATTACCAAAAGTAAAATCGTTCGCCAGTATGCTCGGAGTGGAGTTTGCCAATGCGAAGATCATGGATAGTCGCTACCGTTGGGGCTCTTGTACAATCAAAGACAACATCAACTTAAACTGGCGTTTAATTAAAGCACCTATGTTCGTAATCGACTATGTAGTAGTTCACGAACTCGCACATCTGATGGAGGCAAACCACACCTCTCGATTCTGGAATATCGTTAGGACGCACGCACCATTGATGGAAAAGGCTCAAAGATGGCTTAAAGAAAATGGCCAGATACTCGAACAGGATATCTAGCGCGCAGTTCGAATAAACCAGTATCAGGTATTAACTGAATCGTCGATTCATCCGCTTTTTTTAGATTATCCGCATCCGCACACCAGCGCCTTACCCTCGGTGGCCTGCAGCCCCTCGGTTTCGTAGCCGTCCCGCATCCACCAGTCCAGCCCGCCAATTAGTTCCTTTACGTTGAAACCCAACCTCGCCATGTTGAGCGCGCCCTTGGTCGACGCGTTGCAACCGATCCCATCGCAATAGGTTACGTACAGTGATTTTTTGTTCAGGTCGGCCGTGGAATCGGGATCCATGGTCCGGTGGGGAATGTTAACGGAGCCGGGGATATGCCGTTCGGTGTACGCTTCGGCGGACCGCGTGTCCACTACGACGATGTCATTGCCCAGGGTGATGGATTCCCACAGGTCGTAGGCATCGATCTCGTATTTCAGCTTACTCTCGTAGTGGGTAATCTGGTCTTTCATTGTGCCTCTAACTGGTATGAGCCAAAGTGGGTGGTTCTGCGACACATCTATCTTAGGGAATACAAGAAGCTACCCAGCTCATTTCTAGTATAACAAATTAGCGTGCTGGATAGTGTATTCGTCTCAATTCTTCTTTAGGTTTATAACGCGGTTGGAATTTCTATACACGGCCATCAAGCCGAAAAATCCAGTTTATATTAGGAGTTGTGTCTGAAACTTCGGACCTATGGCGGGCATTACTCGCGAGGATTTGTAAATCTTTATATAAAACTAAACTCAAGTTACTCGCCCAATCTATCGATTAATGGTTTCATCTTAGCAGTTGATGTTTAATCTGAAATGAATGGATATCAATGGACAAGAGCTTGAAACTCTTTCCCATTCATAGGCTTGTGTTTCGTCCAGCTTCCGCTCATTTCAACCAGGATTCGCTGCATCCATGAGTATGAATCAGAGGTGTAGATTTTCAGCACTCTAGCTTTGTATTCGGGATGTTCTTTCATAGCTTTAGTTAAATCATAAACCAAGTAACGAGGTGACCAACCAATCATGTGATAATCTAAAGTCTGGATTTGAACTGCCACCTTTGATACAGGATTGGTTAGTTCCAAGGTTACATACAACGGTTCATCTTCCTCTAATTTACTTAATCGGTTCTTTGCCGGTTTATTGATATGTCGAGTTCCGTGAAGAAAAAACCGGCACGTAAAGCTACCATCCGCTTCCTTGCGGATTTTCGGAAACACCTCATATGAATCAGTTACACGATTACCTCCATTAATGGATAGGATCTCAATTGGATCTGCTTCGTCACAGAGATCAAACCCCTTAAGGTAGTCCTCAAATTCTGGCCTCGATCGATTCAGAATTCGATTCTTAAATAACGGAAACAACTCCTTTGATGTATATTCATGGTCGAAACTAGGGAATTCAACCAGTGGAGCGAATCGTGCTTTTTCCATTGCCCGTTTTGCGCCGTAGATATAACGAAACTTAAAGAAAGGTTCGTTGATATCGGCATCAAGTCGACCTACGGGATACCATTCTCGGGTTGTTACCTGATCTTGCCAAGCAAGAAAAAGTGTTCTGAAGTTCACGAATCTATCTCCAATAGTTTTTGACGGTTATATAACATTAAATTCATTGCGAATTGTCGGGCGTGTATGCTCATCCAATCATCTGGAATACGATTAACGATTTCCTCAAGGCTGCTTATGTCAAGTTGGTAGAGTCTTTGCAAAACGGAACTAAAAGACTCCGGTAGTTCATTGAATGTAGTGCGCACGACGCCAAGGGGGCTTAGCCCTCTAGTGTCTTCGCTAGACCTGTAAATCGGGCTTCGACCTTTTTCGGCATATTGTCCAACTCTATCCTCATCTAACAATCGAATACGCCTGTCATCATCGATTTCTCTTCCCAGAGACGATGCGTGGTCATATGACGGTGCCATAGTTTTCGACACCATAGAAAAATCCATCAAAACTCCCCAGTTTTCGTGATGTCGATCAGTGTTTCCAATAAACGCATCTAAGATTATGTATTCACAGAAAGTTTGTTTTGCACTATCGGCTTTTTCTTGTTCAAATACTGTCTCAAGAACGCTCCAGATATTAAAGATGGTATGGTCTGATTGCTTTTGTGTCTTTTCTGGCTCATATTCATTAAATATAAAACTCAGAAGTTGGTTACCATGAATCAGTTCATGGTAACGATCGGTAAATGACTTGGTAGCTGTTCCTTTGGTTTGCCTGAAAACGGCTAATTCGACGATTGCATGTGGGATATTGAGTAATTCTGCAACTTCAGATGCAACCTTTTCAGCCCAATGTTCGCCCCTACTCTCTCGATGGTATTTAAAAAGCCATAGTTCATCTTCAGATTCGGATCGATTGAACCAGAATTTAGGTTTGCTTCCCATTTCTTCCTGAAGATACTGGTCTTCCTTAATTTCCTCGATCTGATAGTCATTCAACTTCCGCCCCATTTTTCTCGGTCTATGTCATTGGGCCTTAACATCCTGTTTTGCAATATCCAATGCGATGTTTGTTTTTTACGGTCCATCCCCAGTCACTAATGCGTCCACTTATGGCCTTTGGACAGATAAATTGCATGTCCTCGGTTTCCTCGGCTCGGTAGGAATCCTGCCGACTTGGACCACACGTCATTTCACGTCTGAGTGGCGGTTTTCACGACATGGCCCTCCAGTATGTGTCATTTCCTTATTTAACGCTATTAAACCAAAAAGTACCAGATGAACTGCAGGTGCTCCTCCAACTTGTCTGAGCACGTTCAATAGATCTCGATCATAATTTCGACTAAGTCTACGACAGTCATCCGTATTTCGCAATCCTTTCTCAAGCCGTAGAGCGGTGAAGTTACGATCAGTTTTGAAACTGTCGTCTGGGAAAATTGCTATATATGTAAAATGTCTTCGTAGACTAGGTTTAGCGAAAAACTAATTACATCACGACTAGACTTGTCTGTGGATTTGCCATCATAGTCTGGCAATTTTCACCAATGTCTACCCAGGTAGACACATACTCTGGGTGACTCCTTTCGGGATGAAGGCGGACAGGTCCGCCCTGTCCGACCGAACATAAATCTTTGTTCGGTATTGCAATTATACGGTTTTCCGGGGGCCATAGCAATACTAAATTGAACAGGTACTATTCAGATGCGATTTCTAATTGATACACATCCGCGTGTTGATCAGTACAGGTCAATATACTGGTCAATACCGTCTTGCTGTCTTGACCGTACAGCACTTCTTTTTCTAAGCATTCCCACGCTTACTATAGAAAGTGTTTCAGTTTCTTTGGCGAACCATTTCCGTCAAATCGGTGATAATTCACCTCCATCGACAACAGGGGTAATCTCACATTTCTGCTAATTACCTAAGCCTTAAAACCACCATCCAGTGGATCGGCCTGATCGCCGGTCCAGTCGTGGCGATCCTGCTCTACAGCCAGTTGCCCCATGCGTACATGAGCGGCACGGGCGAGGTGGTGGCGTTCTCGAACGCCGGCCGTGCGACATTGGCCCTGGCGGTGTGGATGGCGATCTGGTGGATGACAGAGGCCGTCGAGCTTTACGCCACGGCATTGTTGCCCCTGGTCGCCCTTCCGTTGGCCGGTGCGTCACCGGTGCGGGAAGCGGCCGCTCCCTACGCACACGAGTTGATCTTCCTCTTCATGGGCGGTTTTCTCATCGCCCTGGCCATGCAGCGATGGGGGCTCCACCGACGCATGGCGTTCAAGGCCCTGCGTGCGGCCGGCGACCACCCGGCGGGCATCGTGGCGTGCTTCATGGGCGTGACGGCCTTTTTCAGCATGTGGGTGTCCAACACGGCCACCGCGGTCATGATGCTCCCCATTGCCCTCAGCATCATCGCCTTGGTGGAGCAGGTGGAACCCGGTAGCGTGGCAGGCGGCGCTGGAAACGGCAGCACAGATAACAATGGTGCAGGAAGCGGAAATTCTGCCGCCGGAAACGGTGGCCCCGGAAGCGGCGTAGCAGTAGACGGTGACACGGGCAACGGCGGCCCCGGAAACAAAGGGCCTGAAACAAAGACGCGGCCCCATTTCGCCCTGTGCCTGCTTCTGGGCATCGCCTACGCCGCATCCATCGGCGGGATCGGTACGATCATCGGCACGCCGCCCAACGTATTCCTCGCGTCCTTCATCCAGTCCAACCTGGGCCAGGAGATCAGCTTCGTCCGGTGGATGGGCGTGGGACTTCCCCTGGTGGCCGTTTTCCTGCCGCTGACGTGGCTGATGCTGACCCGAGTCCTTTATCCCCTTCGGGCCGTGCGCATCGAGGGAAGCCGGGAGGTGACGGATAAGGCCTACCGGGAACTGGGCTCCATGTCGCGGGGGGAGAGGGTCGTGCTGGCGGTGTTCCTCCTCGCCGCCGTATCCTGGATTGCCCGTCCGTTGCTGGTCCAGGTCCAGATAGGTGACCTGACCCCGCTGGCCGGTCTGTCCGATCCGGTCATCGCCATGGTTGCGGCGCTGGCCCTCTTCGTCGTGCCGGTGGACGTAAAACGGCGAATCTTCGTGATGAACTGGGAAACGGCCGTGAAGCTTCCCTGGGGGATCCTGCTGCTCTTTGGAGGTGGGCTCAGCCTGGCCGCGGCCATCCGGGCCAATGCCGTGGGGGAATACATCGGGCACCAACTGGCCTTCCTGTCCGGCATCCCCACGCTGCTGCTCGTTATGGCCGTCATCGCGCTGGTGATCTTCCTGACCGAACTGACCAGCAACACGGCCACCACGGCCACGTTCATCCCCATCCTGGCCGCCCTGGCGCCGGTTTTCGACCTGCACCCCTTCATGCTGATCGTGCCGGCCGCCATCGCCGCCAGCTGTGCCTTCATGCTGCCGGTCGCCACCCCGCCCAACGCCATCATCTTCGGTTCCGGTCACGTCACGATCCAGCAGATGATCCGCGCGGGGTTCTGGCTGAATCTGACCGGCGTCGTACTGATAACCTTGCTCGTATACACCGTGATGATGCGGATGCTCGGGGTCTGAGGTGAAGATCGCAACGCAAGCTCCCGCCTGCGGACTGGACCATGATAACAAGCGACATGATTATAGCGCTGCGGCACCTGAGACGGCACAAGGGCTACGCGATGGTCAACGTCCTGGGCCTGGCGGTCGGCATGGCCTGCGCGATCCTGATTTTCCTATATGTCGTGCATGAACTGAGTTACGACCGCTACCACGATCAGGCTGGCCGGATCTACCGGGTCGTGTTCAACGACAACGCCAAAACGCCCCGCAGCGTGGGACCCGCCCTGCAGACCGACTTCCCTGAAGTGCAGGACCTGTTGCGCATGCATCCCACGACCGGCACCTGGATCATGAAGTACGAAGATCGCGTTTTCTACGAAAGAGCGGTGTATTGGGCGGAAGACTCGCTGTTCGACTTTTTCTCGCTGCCCCTGGTTCGGGGAAATCCCGAGACCGCGCTCGAGGCGCCGTATAACCTGGTCATCAGCGAGGACACGGCCCGCAAGTACTTCGGCGACGAAGATCCTATGGGCAAGACGATCATCGCCGACAACGGCTTCATGTTGCTGACCGTCACCGGGGTCATGAAAAACATGCCGGCGAACACCCATTTCCAGGCCGATTTCTTCATTTCACTGGCTTCGGGGTACGAGGAATACGGGCACTGGTCGCGGGAGACCTGGGACGCGTTCTTCTTCTACACCTACATCATGTTGGGAGACGGCCATTCGCCGAGGGATTTGGCGGCGAAGCTCCCCGATTTCGTGGACCGGCACGTGGGAGAGCAGCTCCAGGTGCGTGGCGGCCGATACGAGTTCTCGCTTCAGCCAGTCACCGATATTCACCTGTATTCCCACCTGGAGAACGAACCCGGCGCCAACACCGACGTCAGCTATGTCTATATCCTGGCCGCCCTGGGCCTCTTCATCCTCGTGATCGTCTGCATCAACTACGTGAACCTGTCCACCGCGCAGTTCGTCCACCGGATGGGTGAGACCGGCACGCGAAAGGTACTCGGCGCGTCGCGGCTGCACCTGGTCCGGCAGTACCTGGGAGAGTCCGTCCTGCTGGCCCTGGCGGCCCTGTTGATCTCCCTGCTGGCGGTTTGGCTCGTTTCTCCCTGGTTCGATGGGCTGACGGGCATGCCGGCATCCGACGGATTCATGGCGCACGCACTCTGGTTGGTAGCCCTGCCGGTCGCGGCGGTCATCATCGGCCTGTTGTCCGGCGGATATCCGGCCGTCAGGCTCTCCTCCTTCGGGGCGATTCCAGGGCTCAAGGATGGCCGGCAGTTCGGAACGGACCGAGCGCTTTCGAGGAAAGTGCTCGTCGTCATCCAGTTCGCAATTTCCATCGCGCTCATCATTGGCACGGGCGTCCTGTTCAGCCAGATCAGCTACATCCAGAGCAAGCACCTGGGTTTCGACAAGGAATACGCGATCGCTATTCCGTCGATCGCCCAGGTCGCCTACAAGTACCAGCCGTGGAAGGATGAACTGCTCGGGTACAGCGGGGTGTCCGCGGTGAGCCAGGGCATCTACCTGCCCGGCCTGACGGGAAACATCGGACGAATCACCACCGAAACGGCCTGGCGCGTCGATGATCCGGACCAGGTCAAGCACGACCTGCAGGGCATCATCGTCGCGGCGGGTTACGTGGAGACGCTGGGCCTGGAGCTGCTGGCGGGAAGGTCGTTCGGCGGTCCGCTGGATAGCCAGGCGGAATCCGGTAACATCCTGCTCAACGAAAGTGCGCTTCGCCTACTGGGCTGGGATACGCCGGAGGAGGCGCTGGGAAACCAGGTTCGGTTCGGCATCGGCTTGACGCAAACGGTCATCGGCGTGGTCAGGAACTTCCACCTGCGCTCGCTGCACCTGCCCATCGAACCCCTCGTGATCATGTACGGCCGCGGACAGCTCATCGCGGCCCGAATCCACCCGGAGGACACATCGGGTACCCTCGATTACATGGAACGGGCGTGGGTGCGGCACTTCCCCGATTTTCCCTTCGCCTTCTCCTTTATCGACGTAGATATCGACCGATTGTACCGTGCCGAACAGCGCATGGGATACGTCTTCGCGGTTTTCGCCGTGGTGGGGGTACTGCTCGCGTGCCTGGGTCTCTTCGCGCTGGTCTCCTACACGGTCGAGCGGCGGGTCCGGGAGATCGGCATCCGCAAGGCGCTGGGCGCTTCCGCGCGCCGCATGCTCGCCGCGCTGTCCGCCGAATTCATTGGGCTCGTGGTCGTCGCCAACGCCCTCGCCTGGCCTGCCGCCTGGTTCGTCATGAGCCGCTGGCTCGATTCCTTCGCCTACCGGATCGAGATGGGTTGGGAGATCTTCTTCGCTTCCGGTGGCGCGGCCCTGCTGATCACGATGCTGACCATCGCATACCACGTAACCCGGACCGCGCTGGCCAATCCCGCCGAAGTGCTGCGCAGCGAGTAAGGAACGGACTACGCCGTGCCCAGGTAGAGGTCCCGCCCCGCCACCAGGCTGGCCATCTTGCGGTCCGCCACGCTGCGGGGAAGCATCCAGAAACCGCAGTCGGGGTGCACCCAACGCACGCGCTCAGGGCCGAGTACGTCGACGGAATGCTCGATGCGCCGGGCGACCTCGTCCGGAGATTCGACCCCGTTGTCCTTGATGTCGATCACGCCCACGCCCAGGGCGATGTCTTCGCGCAGTTCTCTGAACAGCGGCAACTCGTCGTATCCCCGCCGGGCGAACTCCAGCACCAGGTGATTCACGTCGAGGTTGTTCAGGAAGCCCATAAGATCGTTCCACAGGCCGCTTTGGATGCTCTGGCCGCCGTAATTTCCGAAGCAGAGGTGCAGCCCCTTCTCGCCCTTCACGGCGCCCAGCACGTGGTTGACGGGCTCGTGGGCCCAGCTCGCGTCCTTCGGGTGGCCGGTCAGATTGGCCTCGTCCACCTGCAAGATCGGCGCGTCGATCTCGCCGACCTGCTTGCGCAACACCTCCGCGATGTCCATCGTCATCTTCTGCAGATCGCCGTAGTGCTCGTCCAGCAACGTCTTGGCCAGCATGTAGGGCGAGGTGACGGTGAACTTGAGCGTCCGGTCCGTGAGGGGCCGGATCATCTTCCACGCGGCCGGAAGATTCAGCGTGCCCTCTTCGATCCAGTCCTTCACGATGCCGCCCGGGGTACTGCGAAAGGCCATCCCTTCCCGCTTTCTGAATTGGGCAAGGACCTCGCGGGAAACATCCGTCGTGATCCCGGACATGGGCCGGATGAAATACTCGATCATCCCATTGGTCTCCGGGTGGCTGACGTCGAAACGGGAAAGCTCGCCGTCGGTGAGCACATCGATCCCGGACAGTTCCTGGGTCTTCAGGATCACCTTGGCCGCGTCGATCAGATTGGGCGTAGTGGGATAGGCCGCCAGCCAGTCGGGGATGGGATAGCTGCCAACTACGGTCGTCTTGATTGCGGGTACCGCCATTGTGTGGACTCCCTTTACCGATAAGGTCCTTCAGAGCCTTCGTTCCGGTTCCAGTTCTTTTCACATAACATAACGCTGACATCAAGTATACATTATGCATCTCAAAGTGGGTATCAATACCGAACACTCAGGTCCTGCAACAGCGTGTTATTTCCGATGGCGCGTGCCGTTGCCATCCGTTGCCATTGGTACGCTGTAAGATGTCGCTTTAAGTTGCCGTAGTAGGACCGCAATAGGTATGCATACGCGCCTCATGTCCATTCTCCGCATACGGATCCAGAAAGCCCTGCCAGCAAGGTCCTGAGATGCTCAAAAGCTACCTGACCATAGCGATCCGGAATATGACGAGGCAGAAGGGATATACGGCGATCAACGTGCTCGGACTGGCCGTGGGCATGGTCTGCGCCATTTTGATCTTCTTTTACGTCGATTTCGAGCTCAGTTATGACCGGTATCATGAGAACGCCGGCCGTATCTACCGGGTCGCGGTCAACAACGACGCCCGGACGCCTCCAGCCCTGGCGCCCGCACTGCAGCAAGATTTCCCGGAAATCACGCGTTCTGTTCGCCTGCTGCCGACAACCGGTGTGTGGATCATGAACCACGCGGAGAACATATATTACGAAAACCGGGTTTACTGGGCGGACAACGCGCTGTTCGACATTCTTGATTTTCCCTTGATCCAGGGAGATTCCCGGTCTGCGCTCGTTGCGCCTTTATCCGTGGTAATCAGCGAAGATACGGCCCAAAAGTACTTCGGAGAAACGGATCCGATGGGCAAGACGATTATCGCCGATAACGGTTTCCTGGTACTGACCGTTACGGGCGTCATGGAAAACACGCCGGCGAATACACACCTTCAGGCAGACTTCATCATTTCCCTTTCCACGGCATACCAGGATGACCTGAAATACTGGTCGTGGATCAATTTCTACACCTACATCCTGTTGTCCGAGGGCCAGTCACCAGAGGCTACCGAGAGGAAACTGCCCGATTTCGTGAACCGGCACATCGGGGAACGCGAGGGCCGTTTCGATCTCTTTCTGCAGCCGGTCACCGACATTCATCTCCATTCCAATCTCGAGCATGAACCCGGCGCGAACAGCGATATCACCTACGTTTACATCCTGTCGGCCATCGCCGTCTTCATCCTGGTCGTCGCCTGCATCAATTTCATCAACCTGTCTACCGCACGGTTTGCCGTCCGCGCTCGAGAAGTGGGACTGCGCAAAGTGCTGGGAGCCCACCGAATCCAGCTGATACGTCAGTTTCTGGGAGAATCGGTCCTGGTAACCGCCGCCGCGCTGATCATCGCCCTGGTGGTCCTTTTGCTGATCTCCCCGTATATCGACGGCTTTGCAGGGAAACCGGTAACCGCGGCATTCACGGGACATCTCCCCTGGCTGCTCGCACTGCCGGTGGTTGCGCTGGTCATCGGGTTGTTATCCGGCAGCTATCCCGCTTTCCTTCTTTCTGCCATGCAACCGATACAGGGCGTGAAGGGAGGCCGCCGGCTCGATTCGGCCGGGGCCATGTCGAGGAAGATTCTGGTTGTTATCCAGTTCTCGATATCCATCGCGTTGATCATCAGCACGGGGATTTTGTTCAGTCAGATGGAATACCTCCGCAACAAGCGTCTGGGCTTCGATCAGAACCAGGTGATCGTGATACCCACGTTTAACGATGTCCTGGATGACTTTCAACCCTGGAAAGAAGCCTTGCTGCAACATGCAGGCGTGATCGGGGTGACCCAAAGCAGGTCGCTGCCAGGACTGGCCGGCAACATCGGCCAGGTTGAGACCGTCACGATACAGCGTGTCGATGACCCCGGCAATACCAGGCACGACGCGCAGGGACTGAACGTCGGTCTGGATTTCGTGGAGACCCTGGGCATGGAACTGATTGCAGGGCGGTCTCATGATGGTGCGTTTGCCAGGGAAGCGGAGAGACTGAACATCGTAATCAACGAAACGGCGCTCCGCGCGCTGGGCTGGGAAACCCCGGAGGCGGCCATCGACCAGCAGGTACGGTTCGGCAACGACGCGACGCGGACTGTTATCGGAGTGATCGGGGATTTCCATTTTCGATCGTTGCATCTGAAGATCGAACCGCTCGTGTTGTTTCTGGGCGGCGGTTCCCACATGGCGGTCAAGCTCCAGCCCGGGGTCGTGGAAGATACGCTGGATATGATTGAAAGCCAGTGGTCGCGGTTCTTTCCGGATTTCCCCTTCGCTTATACGTTTCTCGACGAGAACATCGATCGGCTGTACAGGTCTGAAGTCGCTACCAGTTACGTGATCGGCATATTCGCCATGGTGGCTGTTTTCCTTGCCTGTCTCGGACTGTTCGCGTTGGTTTCGTTCACGGTGGAGCTGCGAACCAGGGAGATCGGCATTCGGAAATCGCTCGGTGCTTCCGTCCATCGGATGCTGGCCCTGCTTTCCAGCGAGTTCATCGGCCTCGTGCTCCTCGCCAATTTCTTCGCCTGGCCGGCTTCGTGGCTGGTCATGCAGCGGTGGCTCGAGTCTTTCGCTTACCGCACGGAGGTCGGATTGGGCGTCTTCTTTCTTGCGTGCGGTCTGGCCCTGCTGATCACGCTGATCACCATCGCCTTTCATGTGACCCGTACCGCCCTGACCAATCCGGCGGAGGTGTTGCGAAACGAGTGACCGGGGCCGGGGGCGGGAGTTCTGATTTCAGTTCCCGCCGGGGCAAGCGAGGTTTCGTAGCGATACGCAAAGGGATGGTCAACTCCATGAAACACGTCGTCATCGTGGGCGGCGGCTTTGCCGGACTGAACGCGGCCAAGAAACTCGGCGGCCGGACCGATGTCCGCGTCACCCTGGTGGACCGGCAGAACTACCACCTGTTCCAGCCGCTCCTCTACCAGGTGGCCATGGCCGGCCTGTCGCCCGCCGATATCGCCACGCCCATACGCAGCGTGCTTGCCCGGTGCGGGAACATTTCGGTGCTGCAGGGCTCGGTCGAGCGGGTCGATCTGCAGGAACGGACCGTATCGGTGGATTTCGGCCAGCTTCAATATGATTATCTGATGCTCTGTTGCGGGTCGATCCCGAGCTATTTCGGTCACGAGGACTGGGAGGAGCACGCACCCAGCCTGAAGACGATTCCGCAGGCCACCGAGATTCGCCGGCGCCTGCTGAGTGCCTTCGAAGAAGCGGAACGGACCGACGACACTGAGCGGCGCCGGCAACTGCTGACCTTCGTCGTCATAGGCGGCGGACCCACCGGAGTGGAGCTAGCGGGCGCCATCGGCGAAATGAGCCGTTTCACCCTCGCGCGGGACTTCCGCAACATCGACACGAAACTTACCCGCGTCATCCTGATCGAATCGGGCCCGCGCATCCTCTCGATGTTCTCCGAAAAGCTGGCGTCCCGGGCGACGCGGGACCTGGAAAAGCTCGGCGTGCAGGTCTGGCCGAACACGCTCGCGACGGATATAGACGAGCATGGCGTGCAGGCGGGACCGGAACGCATCGCGTCCTCGACGGTACTCTGGGCGGCGGGCGTTCGGGGCGTTGAAATCGAGGGACAGCGGCAACAGGGCGTGGAGGCGGAGCGAGTGGGGCGCGCGGAAGCAGACTGCGAGGGACACGTGGAGGTAGACTGCGAGGGACACGTGGAGGTAGACCGCGGTGGACGCGTGGAGACGGACCGCGGAGCGCACGTGGAGGTGGACCGCGGGGGACGCGTAGTCGTCAACGAAGACCTGAGCATCCCAGGACACCCGAACGTGTTCGTCGCGGGCGACCAGGCCTGTTTTACCCACCAGACCGGCAGTCCCCTTCCGGGCACAGCGCCCGTGGCTATCCAGCAGGGACGCTTCGTGGCACAGACTATTCGCCGCGACCTCGCGTGCAGACCGCGTGAGGCCTTTCGATTCGTCGACAAGGGACAGATGGCGACGATCGGTCGCAGCCGTGCCATCGTGGAAATCGGTAAACTCAGATTCTCAGGCTGGTTCGCGTGGGTCACCTGGCTGGTGGTGCACGTCTACTTCCTCGTGGGTTTCAAGAACCGGCTGCTGGTCGTACTGCACTGGGCCTGGTCCTATCTGACCTTCCGCCGCGGCGCCAGGCTGATCGTGGAGCGCGAGTGGCGTTTCGGCGGGCGCAAGGACGAGACCATGCCTGACAGGGAAGAATAATGCCCGGAAGCAAGTTCACCATAAGTCTACGGCACATGAGCCGCCAACGGGGATATACCGCGATAAACGTCCTCGGGCTGGCCGTGGGCCTGGTCTGCGCGATCCTGATCTTCCTGTACGTGCGCTGGGAACTGAGCTACGACCGCTACCACGAAAAGGCCGACCGTATCTACCGGGTAACGCTCAACGACAGCGCCCGATCGCCCCGTGAACTGGGTCCGATACTGCAGGCCGACTTCCCCGAAATCCAGCAGTACGCCCGATTGCTTCCCACCATTGGAACCTGGATCATGAAGTACGAAGACCGGGTTTACTATGAAAAGAACGTGTACTGGGCCAACAACGAGCTGTTCCACGTATTTGACTTTCCCCTCGTCAGAGGAGATCCCGATCATGCCCTCGTAGCACCGTACACGGCGGTGATCAGCGAGGATACGGCCAGGAAATATTTCGGCGAGGACGATCCCATGGGGAAGACCATAATCGCCGACAATGGCTACATGCTGCTGACCGTCACAGGCGTCATGGAGAATGTTCCGGAAAACTCCCATTTTCATCCCGAATTCCTGATATCCTTGCCTACCGGATATGACAAATTCCAATGGAGCGAGACCCCGAGAATCTGGTATAGCGACCTTTTTTACACCTACGTCGTCATGCCTGAAGGCCATCCGCCGTTGGAGACCCAGGAGAAACTGCCCGGTTTCGTGGAGAAACACGTAGAAGCGAGTTTCCTGGAGGACATCGGCCGTTTCGAACTGACGCTGCAACCCCTCACCGATATCCACCTTCATTCCCATCTTGAAAACGAGCACGGCACGAACACCGATATCTCCTACGTGTATATCCAGTCCGCCATCGGGCTGTTCATCCTGATCATCGCTTCGGTGAATTATGTAAACCTGTCCACCGCGCAGTTCGCGCACCGGGCCCGCGAGATCGGCATGCGCAAGGTTCTGGGGGCGTCCCGGGGACAGTTGATTCGGCAATACCTGGGCGAATCGGTCCTGATGACCATCGCGGCCCTGTTGATCGCCCTGGCGGCGGTCTACTTTCTTGCGCCGTATTTCGACGCGCTGCTGGGCCTGCCGGTAACCGCGGTCCATGCGCTGCACCCCCTGTGGTGGTTCGCCATGCCGGCCATCGCGATCCTCATCGGGCTCCTTTCGGGTGGTTACCCGGCCCTTTTGTTCTCCTCCATGCGGGTCATTCCGGGGCTCAAGGCAGCGCAGCCCTACCAGCTTGGCGGCGCGTGGTCCAGGAAGATCCTGGTCATCGCCCAGTTCGTCATTTCCATCGCGCTGATCATCGGAACGGGCATCCTGTTCAGCCAGTTGAACTTCATTCAGAACAAGAAACTGGGATTCGAAAAGGACCTGGTGATCGTGATTCCCACGGTTCAGCAGGTGGCGGTCAACTACCAGCCGTGGAAAGATGCCCTGTTGCAGTACACCGGAGTGGACGGCGTGAGCCAGGCCATCACCCTGCCCGGCCTGTTCGGTACCATAGGCCGGATGTCGACCGGTACGATCCAGCGCGTCGAGGATCCGGACCACGTCCGGCATACCGTCCAGGGATTTCAGGCCGCCGTGGATTTCGTGGAGACGATGGGCATGGAACTGCTCGCGGGCAGGTCTCATCGCGGGTCATTCAGAAACGACACCGAAACTGAAAACATCGTGATCAACGAAGCGGCTATGCGCGTCCTGGGCTGGGAAACGCCCGAAGAGGCCATCGGCCGGCAGGTCCGCTTCGCCAGTGGAAACATCCACACGGTAGTCGGCGTGGTCCGGGACTTTCACTTCCGTACGCTTCACCTTGCCATCGAGCCGCTCGTATTCTTTCACGGCACAGGCCTGCACCTGGTGGTCCGGATCCGACCCGAAGACATCAGTCGCACGCTGGAATTCATCGAAGGGACATGGTCCGAGTTCTTCCCCGATTTCCCCTTTGCCTATACGTTTCTCGACGAAGACATCGACCGCCTGTATCGGACAGAGGCTCGTATCGGCTACTTCTTCGGCGCATTCGCCCTGGTTGCTGTTTTCCTCACCTGCCTGGGCCTCGTCGCGCTGGTATCGTTCACGGTCGAACGGCGGACCCGGGAGATCGGCATACGCAAGGCACTGGGCGCTTCCGTGCGGCGGCTACTCGCCATGCTGTCCGCCGAGTTCGTAGGACTTGCGCTCGTTGCCAATGTCTTCGCCTGGCCTGCGGCGTGGCTGATCATGACCCGCTGGCTCGAGGATTACGCCTACCGTGTCGAGTTCGGATGGGACATATTCTTCCTTTCGGGCGGCGCAGCGGTGCTGATCACCCTGGTCACCATCGGGTACCACGTAATCCGGACTGCGTTGGCCAACCCCGCGGACGTGTTGCGGAGTGAGTGACGCGGAGGAAAGTATCGACTGTATGGAGGGCCGGATGAGTACATCGCAATCCTGGGACCCGGAACGTTACGCCCGTAACGCCCGGTTCGTGGCGGACCTGGGCATGCCCGTGGTCGAGCTGCTGGAACCGCAGCCGGGTGAGTGCATCCTGGACCTGGGATGTGGCGACGGGGCACTGACGGCGAAGCTCGTCGATATGGGCTGCAGCGTCGTCGGCGTGGACAGCAGCGCGGAGCAGATCGAGGCGGCCAGGCAGATTGGTCTCGACGCACACGTCATGGACGGGCATCGGCTGACTTTCGAAGACGAATTCGACGCGGTGTTCAGCAATGCGGCGCTCCACTGGATGGGCCATCCGGACGAGGTGATCGCGGGCGTGCGGCGCGCGCTCAAGCCCGGCGGGAGGTTCGTGGCTGAATGCGGCGGGCACGGGTGCGTGGACACCATTGTAAGGGCCCTCACTGAGGCGTTGAAACGGCGCGGTCTATGGGCGGACGGGATCAATCCGTGGTATTTTCCAACGGACGAGGAGTATCGCGAACGGTTGATCCGGCAAGGATTCGACGTGAAGTACATCGCGCTTATCCCCCGGCCCACCCCGCTTCCGGGCGACATCGGAGGCTGGCTGGAGACCTTCGCCGAAAACTTCACGTCTCGGGTGCCCGAGGCGGAACGTCCCGCGTTTCTCGAAGAGGTCCGGGAAGCGATGAGGCCGAAGTTGTGCGATGCAGAGGGAGCGTGGACGGCGGACTATATTCGGCTGAGGTTTAAGGCGGTGAAGGAGGGTTAGATTTGAAATCGTCAGATGCCGGCGCGGCACCTGTTTAAGTGTCCGGTGATTAATTCGAAGTGCGATTCCAACAACATGGGAAAGGACAGTAAATCATGTCTCCAAATAACGCATCATTAGATTCGGAATTGGTTCAACGATTCGTTTCCGACGCCCATAGAGATTTCGATAGTGTCAAGGATATGGTCGAAAAGGAACCCAAGTTGGTCAACGCCTGCTGGGACTGGGGTGGCGGTGACTGGGAAACCGGGCTCGGTGCCGCCGCGCACACGGGAAGCAGGGATATTGCGGAGTATCTGCTGCAAAAAGGGGCGCGCATAGATCTGTACGCTGCGGCTATGTTGGGCAAGCTGAGCGTCGTGCAGGCTATTCTTGAAGACAATCCATCTGAAAAAGACAAGCCGGGTCCCCACGGGATTAAGCTCATGACCCACGCGAAAAAGGGAGGTAAGGAAGCCGCGGAGGTCGTTAAGTTGCTGCAGTCCCTCAACAAGAAACCGAAGTCTAAGGAGAAGTAACGAATTGCCGAGACCCACGCAGACTCATTCGACGGAACGCGATGGCAAGCGGTACATCTGGTATACGGAACGCCTGTGGAAACTGGCGAAGGATCTTCCGGAATACGAGGTGGAAGTGGAGCGTTTCGCGGAGTTGGACCGCGACTGCTGGTTCGGAGAAGGCAGGACGCCAACAATTCGTCAGGTGGCTGCCCACTGCCGTCGGATTAACGAGGCCGACCCCGAAATCCCTGTCATCGTCAACGACAACGGACGGCTGATGGACGGTGGTCACCGCCTTGCGCGCGCCCTGCTCGAAGGGCGAGAGACCGTGAAGGCGGTACAATTTGTGGAGATGCCGGCGCCGGACGAGGTGGAGGAGTTGTGATGCGGAGTTGGTCTGAATGTTTATACAAGCCTATCGGACGCTTACAGATCTGATCTACTAAAAACCGGACTATTAGTACATTGGTCCAGGCCTATACTCATTACCCCATCTGCTCCTGTGAATGTGCGAACTGCTCCGCCACAAACCGAGCATATGATGTAGAGCTACAAGTTAATGATGTCGTGAAATCACACGTGAATAATGTTGTTTATCTTCTTTGGTGAAAGCTGATAGGGGCGGACCCGCGTGGCGGAGGGCCAAAAGTAACAGGAGCTCTTGCACAGGAACGGTGCCGGCGTGTAAACCAGAAAGCGTAAGTCTGCCCCTCCCAGGCGAGCCCCCAACTGGTCCAGACTACCCCATCCTCAAACCGCGGTCCTCAAGCGGCAGATCAACGCGAACGTTTCCCCTGCGGTGAGATTCCCTTAAGGCAATGGCGATTTCGAGGGCTTCGCGGCCGAACTCGCCGGGACAGGTCGTCTCCCTTCCATCTTCGATCGAACGGCACACACCCTCGATGGCGTCGACCATGGAGCTCCTGGGATGCCAGGGTCCGGGCAGGTGCGTCTGGGTAGGTGCGCCGGTTTCGGGGTGAGGCGTCCATAGCTCGAACTGGGCATGGGAATTCCGGGATACGATGCGGCCGGTTTCGCCGATGAACTCGAGGGACCAGGAGTAAAGCAGGGATTCGGACCGGGAGTTCAGGATGGTGCGGATTCCGTTTTCGTATACAATTATCCCCGATCCGGGGATGTCGCCCTCTGAAGCGGCCTGGTCGTCTGTATCGATCAGACCGACTACCCACCGGGCGGGCGCACCGGCGAATAGACGCAGCAGGGCCAGGGTGTGGCTCTGGATGTTGGACAGCGTGGAGTGGCTGTGGCAGACCATGCTCTTCAATGGTCCAATGGCGCCTTCGGCGATGAGCCTGCGCGCCGTCGTGTAATAGCTGTACCAGTTGAGATGGCAGGCCATGGCGAGGATGACGCCGTGCCTGGCGCAGGCATCGATCATGGCATCGGCTTCGGCCAGCGTGCGGCACATGGGCTTCGTGGCAAAAATGGCCTTAACCCCCAGTTCGGCCAATCCCACCGTGATCTCCGTGCGCGGCTCGGGCCGGGTGGTCAGGCAGACCAAGTCGATCGCTTCCTTTTCAACCATCTCCCGATAGTCGGTGTAGAGGGCCGAAACGCCCCAGCGCCGCTTGAAATCCTCGAGTTTGGCGGGATCCTCGTCCGCCGCGGCGACGAGATCGATCCCCCGCGCCTCCATCATGGCGGGCGCGTGCGCCCAGGGCCAGGGGTAATGGGGCTGACCGACATGTTCGTCGTCGATGGTGCTGCCCATCCTTCCGCATCCGACCACGGCGCCCCGGTAGGTATGCTTTGGCGCTGTGTCCTCTACGGCCTGGAAGGCTTCATCGTTGGATTCGGGCATGGGGGACATTCCTTCTTCTGTCTTGCCAGTCACCGGTCAGAGAGAACCGTGCTTACCAAGTGGAACCTATTTGGAAGAAATGCGCTGCGAGGTATGGTTTGGCCCGAGTTCGACCGGTTTGCCGTGCGGCGTGTTCAGATACGCCCTTCGCCATGCGTCCTTGCGGTTCGACGCTTCCGCCTGAGACACGAGCCCGCGCGCTCTGCAGAAGCGCTCAAGGGCCCGGAGCCAGTGCCGGTAATACGTATTGCCCTGGTCGGGGTCGCCCTCCCGCTGTGCCGCACGTATCTCCTCGCTCAGCGTGGCGGCCCACTCGCCCCACGTGAAGTAACCTTCGCCGGAGAGACGCACCGCGAGCGCGAACGCCGATGCCTCCCATGGCGCGGCGAACACCGGCGAGCCATCGTCCCCAAGCGGTATGTCTCCCAGCCCATGCGTGACGCCGGGCAGTTGCGAGTCTGTCACGGTTCAGGCTCCAGGTACGATTCCCAGAGGTCGACGTATACGGCGCTGTTCAAGTTGGCCGATTCCCCCCACAGATCACGCCCCTCGAAGCGAACGTTGTAGAGATGCCTTCCCTCGTCCACGCCCTGGGCGCTCAGGTCTGGGTACACCTGTGACCCGTAGTGCTCCCGCACGATCCCCGTGTGGCCTCGAACATAACGCGGTGCGCGTGTGTGCCCGCTTGGGTGGCGGTTGATTGCGCGCACACGGTCGCCGGGCGTAAAGCGGGCCGGGCCGGGCGCGGGCCGGACGTAGCTCGCAGTCATGTAGGGAGCCCCCAGCACCTGTTCGGCATGCACGACCCGTTCCATGATGTATTCCGGCACGGGGGTCGCCGCCCTTCCGGTCTGCAATTCCTCTTCGGAAACGAGGCCGGACCTGACCAGTTGCTTCTGTATACCCGCGAACCAATTCTCGTAGTATGAGTTGGCGAGATATTCGGCAGGAGGCAACTGCTCCCTGTTGTGGCGGGACATGTCGATGTTCCACAGTCCCAGAAGCCCGATAAGACGGACGATGCCGTACACCCGGCTCTCCCATTCCTCGTGGAAGACCGGCTCCTCGGACTCCGGTTCAGGTTGCACCGGTCCGAACCCCTTCATCCCGCCCAGGTCGTGTACGCCCTTCATGGTTTGCCGCCTTGCGCTGCCGGTTGCCGCGCCTCCTCGACTCCGATCATGGCGTTGCGCGTCACGAGTTCCATGAGTTCCTCTTCGCTCCATCCCTCCGTGCCTTCGGGTCGCTGCGGCAGCACGAGGTAGCGCATCTCAGAGGTGGAATCCCATACGCGCACCTCTTTCCGATCGGCAATCTCCGAACCGAACTGCCTGATCACGCCTCGCGGATCGATGACGGCCTGCGCTCTGTATGGCGCGGACTTGTACCAGACGGGCGGCAGGCCAAGGAGCGGCCACGGGTAGCAGGAGCAGAGCGTACAGACGACGAGGTTGTGTACGTCGTCCGTGTTTGCCACGACACGCATCTGCTCGCCCTGCGCCCCCACGTAGCCCATCGATGCGATGGCGGCATCCGGGTCGTCAAGCAGCCACCGCCTGTACGCTTCGTCCGACCAGGCATGCGCAACGACGTGCTTGCCGTTCGCCGGACCGATCTTGTCCTGGTACAGGTCAATGAGCGCGTCCAGCGCCTCCGGATCGACGAGGCCTTTCTCCACGAGCAGTGACTCGAGCGCTTTCACGCGCAACTCGATATCCGGGGGCGGCTCCGTGTGGTCTTGATGGTGCCGGTGATCGATGGCCATGGCGTTCTTCTCCCGCTCGGGAAGCTCCGGTGTCAGCGGTCAATCTGATGGTCGTCGGAAATCCGGAGATGTCCTTCGTCCCTACCCAGGTGGGTATTCCTATCGTGCATTTCGATTCGAACCTCGGAGAACTTTACGTTCATTTCAGTTCGTAACTCTTCAATATCGTCTCGCAGGGAGGCGATGTCCTTCCGGATAGCAATGGTAGAACGCCCCATGAAGGTCAGGATCGCCACGACCAGCACACCACGGCTGTGATCCCCTGCATTTACTAACCTGTGTTTTCCGTATTTAAAAGCATTATATCATGTTTTTGACTTTATGATGGAGACTTCGGAAAGTATTCCCTTTTACGCCTCGGTTAAACTCAAATCCGTGATTGCTGCAATAAATCTCTCGGACACTGCTCGTGCGAGTCTGTTTTCTCGGTCATTTTCCGGATTCAAAGAAGCTACCATAAGTACAGCCTGGATAAAATAACGTAGCATGGCGAGACGGTAGTCTTTCCAGCAATCATCCAAGGTGTATCCTCTGACTCCATTGGCCTTCAGGGTTTCATGGTAGAATTTAAGGAGTTGGCGTTCTTCGGCTTGTCGTTTTGGTGTGGTTTTTAAACATCCACCGATATACCATGCGATATCCGAAACGCCCTCTCCGCACGATACGTCCTGCCAGTCGATCACGGCGAAGCCCGGCTCTCCAAGAGAAGCACCAAAAAACACGTTCTCCAAACGAAAATCTCCGTGAACCATGGTTCTCGGCGGTTTACCCAATTGGGATTCATTTTTTAACTTCTCGGGTAATTGTTTTCCAAATGTCTTGACTGCATCCGTCATCAAGTCTTCAG
Source organism: uncultured Gemmatimonadota bacterium (assembly GCA_951812955.1). Lineage (GTDB taxonomy): Bacteria > JAAXHH01 > JAAXHH01 > JAAXHH01 > JAAXHH01 > JAAXHH01. Next base: position 2,672,181 of record OX638340.1, read on the forward strand.
TTTTATCGGCAAAGACTGGAAAAGCTTCTTTATACTGATCAAGGATCCAATTCGAAACAGCGTCAGAATCCTTCGGCGAATTCGCCAGCCAATCAAACGCTTCGAGTCTTTTGTTTTCCCACCAATAGGCGTGAAACCTGGCTATTTCGTGGAGAGCATGTGCCGTCTCTTTCATTGTACTTCCACTGATTTGATCTCCAACTTTCGCGGGAGCAAGGTCTTCAAGAATCCTGATGTACTTTCCATGAGTAACACTCATCGCACTGAAATAACAGAGGGGTGTGCGAAGGGGTATCTCGCTGGCAATTTGCTGATAAAACAAAATCTCGCACTTATCTGGTGTAGGTAGACGCGTTTTTGCTCGTAGAGGCTCATCTGGTGCATGTAGTTTGGCAATCAGCTTTTTGGGCAGTTCTGATTGAGGTTGATTAAAGCCAAGGTGCAAGCGTGCTAACTGTCCGTCACAAGTCAATTCTGCAATCGGCTCGATACGAAGCGAGGCTATACCGACATTCGAAAACGTATTTGTTGAAACTAGTGCTGCGGTGAGCCAATGAGATGTTATATCCAGAGGTGTATTGGGAATACTCAAAAGAGTCATCAGAATTCCAGCCGCCTAGATGTAGCCGAATAACGAGCACGCTTACTACATCAGTGTTCGAGAGGAATAACCAGTAATGAGTTACAGGTTTATGATATGGCGGTGCCAATTACACAGAACTACAGACTCAAACAACGGCGCTGAGATCACCGTTCGCCCTTACTGTGGTCGTTGGAATTCGTAGATCTCCTTCGACCGTACCCAGGCGGTTATTCACCCTACCCAGGTGGGTATTCCTATCGTGCATTTCGATTCGAACCTCGGAGAACTTTACGTTCATTTCTGTCCGTAGCCCTTGAAATCGTCCCTCAAAGTCCCGATGTCTTCCCTCAGAGCGTTTGTCGAACGCCCCAGGAAGGTGGGGATCGCCACGACCAGCACGCCGACAGCAGTGATTCCTTGTATGAATATGCCGAGTGATTCCATGACCAGGATGTGTGGATGAGAGTTTAGGAATTATGACACACTAACTATATCAGTGTGAGAAGTCCTGGAAATCTTGGTGGTTTTTTAATTTTTAAAAAAGGACCTTACGCGCCGTCCTGCCCGATCAGCAGTTCGAGCGGTTGCTCGAGGACTTCCCTGAGGTGGGAGAGGAACCGGCCGGCGACCGCGCCGTCGATAAGCCTGTGGTCGGAGGAGAGCGTGATCGACATCATGGCCTTGATCTCGACCTTGCCGTCCACCGCGACCGGGGTGTCCTTCACCCGGCCCACGGCGAGGATGGCCGCTTCCGGCGGGTTGATGATGGCGGTGAACTGGTCCACGCCGAACATGCCGAGATTGGAGATGGTGAAGGTGCCATAGCCGTAGTCTGAGGGGCCCAGGCCCTGTGCCCGTGCCTTCTTGCCCAGCGCACTGGTCAGCGCGGCGATCTCGAAGACCGATTTCTGATCGGCGGACGCCACGACCGGGACGACCAGCCCGTCATCTAGGGCGACGGCGAAACCCACGTTCACGTCCGCATACTCCACGATATCCCCGCCTTCGAGGGACGCGTTGACGGCGGGGAAGGACCGCAGGGCGATCCCGGCGGCCTTGATGATCAGGTCGTTCACGGAGACCCTGGCCAAGCCGCGTTTTTCGCCGTAGGCGATCAGCTGTTCCCGCAGCCCGGTAAGCCGCGTCATGTCCACGTCCATGGTGAGGTAGAAGTGGGGAATGGTTGAAGCGCTTTCGGCCAGTCGCGTCGCGGCGACCTTGCGCAGGCCGCTGAGCGGCGCGCGGCGTTGGACGCGTTTCGAACCGGGACTGGATGGGGCCGAGGCCGTTGCTGGCTCCGTCACGGGCGTCGCCGTTGCTGCCGCTGGAATCGGCGCGGCGGCGGCCTGGGCAGCAAAGGCTTCCACGTCCGAGAAAACAATCCGCCCACCGGGGCCCGTCCCCGCTATATTTCCGATGTCTACGCCGAGATCTCGTGCGTGCCGACGCGCCTTGGGCGAAATTTTGACGCGGCCGGGTTGTCCGGGCCGTCCGTCCGGTTCGGTCATGGCCGCCTGCCCCTGGCCGTTTTGTTCGGGAGCTACGGCGGCCGGGATACCTTCCCCGGTCGTTCCAGCCGGGTCGGACACCAATGCATCCGCGCCACCTGTCGCGCCTCCGCCATCGCCGGGGTCTCCGTCGCCGCCGACGGTCTCACCCGCTTCGCCGATGTATCCGATGACCTGCTGAATGGGCACGTCGTCTCCCGGTCCGTGCATAATCTTGAGCAGCGTGCCGGAAGCCTTTGCCTCGACTTCCATCACGCTCTTGTCCGTTTCGACGTTGAAGAGCACTTCGCCCTCTTTGACGGAATCGCCTTCATTTTTCATCCACTCGACGATGATTCCGGATTCCATGGTCATGCCGAGTACGGGCATGATGACTTCTGTGGCCATTACGGGCTCCCGGGGTCCTTTGATACGTCCGATCCTGGTCTGTATTCTCTGTGCTAAATCTTTTGTATCTATGTGACTTACAACGCGATAAAAAGTCCGTAGAGCATACACTTCCGCATGGCCGGCGTCAAGCATTTTTTGATTGACTTGGACCGGAGGAAAGGGATAGATTCATCCCGGTTCCGCATTCGAAAAACACGGGAGGGAAACCGTCCCGAGGTACGGATTCTTCCATCCTGAACGAATGTAAGAACAGTTTTTCGGAACGTCCGCGTTTCGAGGACCTGTTCGGCTGTTGTTCACCCTACCTGCGTGGAGGATCCGAGCCACATGGAAATCAAAGTCGATCGATACACGAAAGTGGTGTTGACACTGATCGCCGTCGGTCTGCTGGCGAATGTATTCAAGGATGAGTTGTCCACCATGTCCACGCCGTTGAATCCCCAACCGGCCATGGCCAAGAACATCGTCATGGGATCCACGATCGCGAATATGGGACAGCGTTTCATCACGGCCAGCCCCGACGGGAAGATCGTCTACACTTGGTTTCGGGAAGAGGACCGGCAATGGTACGATCGCGACAAGGTGTATTTCATAGACGCTACGCACGCGGACGATTGATGGGCGGTCCGCGGGCAAAGGACCTGCTGAAGGGCGCTGGGCGGGCGAAAGTTCGGCAGATTCGATGATATCGGGTCTCGTACTCGCCGCCGGCCGGTCCGAGCGCATGGGGACGCCGAAGCAGTTGCTGCCCTTTGGAAGCTTGACGTTGATCGAACAGGTGATCCGGACGCTGACACGTTCGCGCCTGGGGAAAGATGTTGTCGTCGTGCTGGGCCACCGCGCCATGGATATCGTAAAGCGGATCTCGGGTATGCCGGTCAGCCTCGCGTACAACCCGGACCCGGAAGGCGACATGATCTCGTCGATCCGATGCGGTCTGGCGTACATCGAACCCGAACAGGCATTCCTGATCGCCCTCGGCGATCAGCCCCTGGTCACGACGGGGATCGTGGACCGGTTGATTGACGAATACGAGCGGCGTCCCGAAGGCATGGTACTCCCGGTGCATGAAGGAAAGCGGGGCCATCCCATGATCCTGTCGCCAGCGTACAGGGAGGAAATCCTGTTTGAATCGATGCCGGGTGGCTTGAAGGCGTTGCGCGACCGGCACGCCGATAGCGTCCGCCCGGTGCCCGTGGATACGGATGCGGTCCTGATCGACCTGGATTACCGGAGCGATTACGAAGAAGCACTGCGAAGATGGCGAGAGGAAACCGATCTTGATGAACAGTAGAGGAAACCGGACCTGTTGAACAGTAACGTGCTCGTTACGCGGCGAATCCCCGACGAATCTATCGGAATGCTGGAAGCGGCCTGCGGCGTGGTGGACGTCAATCCCCACGACCGGGCCATGACCCGCGAGGAGTTCCTTGCGGCGGCCCGGGACCGCGACGGGCTGCTCTGCCTGTTGACCGAGGACATCGACGACGAGGTCCTGGATCTGTCCCCGGACCTGAAAGGCGTGGCCATCTACGCGGTCGGATATAACAATATCGACGTGGATGCCTGCACGCGGCGCGGCATCCCGGTGACCAACACGCCGGATGTGCTGACCGACACGACCGCCGACATCGCCTGGGCCCTCATGTTCGCCGCGGCGAGGCGGGTGGCGGAAGGCGACCGGTACGTGCGTGAGGGCCGATTCTCGGGGTGGGGCCCCTTGCTGATGCTGGGCAGCGACGTCACCGGCGCGACGCTGGGCATTGTAGGAGCCGGTCGTATCGGCACGGCCACGGCAAAGCGGGCGGCCGGGTTTTCCATGCCCATCGTTTATGCCAGCCGACGCCGCAGCGAGGCGATCGAGCGCCTAGGAGCGCGGTACCTTCCGCTGGACGACCTGCTCCGGGAATCGGATTTCGTGTCACTGCACGTGCCGCTCACGACTGAGACCACCCACCTCATCAGCGAACGCGAACTGGATCTGATGAAGTCCACGGCATATCTCATAAATACGACCCGCGGCCCCGTGGTCGACGAAAAGGCCCTGGTGCGGGCGCTTCGCGACGGCGTCATCGCCGGTGCGGGACTCGATGTCTTCGAACGCGAACCCGAACTGGAACCTGGGCTGGCGGACCTGGAGAACGTGGTCATGCTGCCCCACGTCGGCAGTGGGACGGTCGCCACGCGCATCCGGATGGGCAACACGGCCGCGGCGAACCTGATTGCCATGGTCAACGGGGCGGACCCGCCGAATTGCGTGAATCCGGAATGGAAGGAATATCGTACGTAAAACACACGACAGCGTGTGAATATGAATCGTCAAACCCGGCCGGGAAGACCGGATACAGGAGCCTGAAATGAAACTTGTGACCTATGGAGAAAGCGGACAGGAACGGATCGGCGCGGTCGCCGGCAGCGAGATCGTCGACCTTCAGTCGGCCGATTCGTCCCTGCCCGGCACCGTGCTGGGCGTGATTGAAGCGGATGCCGTCGAGGCGGTATCCCGCGCGGTGGAAAGCGGAGCCGGTGCGCGGACGCCCCTGGAAAGCGCCCGGCTGGCATCTCCCATTCCCCGACCGCCCAAGATCGTCTGTGTCGGGCTCAACTACCTCGATCACGCGACGGAGCAGAACGTGCAGCTGCCCGAGCACCCGCTGCTGTTCTCCAAGGCCACCTCGTCGGTGGTCGGTCCCTACGACGACGTGGTACTGCCGGCCGAAAGCGAGCAGGTGGACTACGAGGTCGAACTCGCCGTGGTAATCGGGAAGACCGCCACCGCCGTACCGGAGGCGGATGCCTACGATTACGTCGCCGGGTACACCGTGGCCAACGACGTCAGCGCACGCGACATCCAGTTCAGGCAGCAGCAGTGGCATCAGGGCAAGAGCTACGACACGTTCTGTCCCATGGGCCCGTGGTTGGTGACGAAGGACGAGATCCCCGATCCGAACGCGCTCGCCGTGAAACTGACGCTGAACGGGACCGTCCTGCAGGACAGCAACACGGACAATCTCATTTTCAACGTACCCACGCTGGTGTCGCGCATATCGAGCGCCATGACCCTGTTGCCGGGCGACGTGATCTCGACCGGAACGCCCGCGGGCGTGGGCGTGTTCCGCGATCCGAAGATCCTGCTCAAGGCCGGCGACTACATGGAGACCTGGGTGGAAGGCATCGGCACGCTGAAGAATCACGTGCGGTAGCCACCGTGCCGCGAAGGCTGAAATTCAGACCACCGGTGATCGATCCGGTAAAGGAAGGATCATGGAGAAACTGAACAGGGAACAGGTGCTGGCCAGGGCGGCGGACACGGGCGACCTCAACGGCGTTGACCTGGGTGGCCTGGATCTGTCGGAGGCCATTCTGCCCCGTGTCGATTTCAGGGACGCCAACCTGGAGGGAACGAATTTCCGGGAGGCGGATCTGACCGAGGCGGAATTCCGCGACGCGAAGATGAGCGGCGCCGATTTTTCGGGCGCGAAGTTGGAAAGAGCGGTGCTGATCGGCGCCAGTATCGAGGGAGCGCGATTCGACGGCGCCCACATGGTCGGCGCCTTTCTCAACGGTACGGCCGCGTCGGGCGCAAGTTTCAGGAAAGCGGACCTGCGTGCGGCCCGAATCGGCGTACCCAGGTTCCAGTCAGACGATCCCTTCGCCGCGGTCACGAGCTTCGAAGGCGCGGATATGACCTGGAGTCTATTCGGCGAGGCGGACCTGACGGGGGTGGACCTCAGGAACGCGAACCTTTCCCACGCCCACATGTACGAGACGGAGATGCGCAGCGCCTTGCTGGACGGAGCGATCCTGACCGGCGTCCGGTTGAAGCGGCAGACAGTCTAGCCTGGACTGCCGGGCATGACCCGTTTACTCGACCAGGCGGCCAATCTGACCGTTCACTCGACCAGGTACGACCCGTTCACCCGACCAGGCGGCGCAGGTATTCGCAGTACGCGTTGTCTTCCACATAATTTCCGATCTTCAGCACCTGGTCCCGGTCGATGTACCCCTTCCGGTAGGCGATTTCTTCGACGCAGCCGATCTTCAAGCCCTGCCGGTGTTCGACGGCCTGGACGAAATTGCTCGCCTCCAGCAGGCTTTCCGGCGTGCCGGTATCCATCCAGACGATCCCTTCGTCGAACCGCTCCACCTTCAGCTTGCCCCGCTGGAGATAGATGTTATTCACATCGGTGATCTCGAGTTCTCCGCGGCCCGATGGCCGCAGCGTTTTTGCAATGAATACGACTTCGTTGTCGTAGAAGTAGAGCCCCGTGACGGCGTAGTTGGATCGTGGATTGCGGGGTTTCTCTTCAATGCCGACGACGCGCTCGTGCTCGTCGAATTCGACCACGCCGTACCGTTCGGGCTCCTTGACGTAGCAGGCGAAGACCAGTCCTCCGTCTTCGTGCTGCGCGGCCTTTTCGACGATCTCGGTCAGGTTGCTGCCGTAGAAGAAGTTGTCTCCGAAGATCAGTGCACATGATTCATCGCCGATAAACGATTCCCCTATCAGAAAAGCCTGTGCCACCCCCGCGGGCGCGGGTTGTATGGCATATTCGAAGTGCATCCCGAGGGCGCTGCCGTCGCCGAAGAGCCTGCGGTACAGGTCGATGTGATCGGGAGAGGAAATGATCAGGATTTCCCGAATCCCCGCCATCAAGAGGACCGACAGCGGATAGTAGATCATCGGCTTGTCGAAGATGGGGATGATCTGCTTCGATATGGCCTGGGTCTGCGGGTATAGACGCAATCCGTGCCCACCCGCGAGTATGATGCCCTTCATTTGTGGTCTCCGGTTGTCGTAGGGGCGACTAGCACTAGAGGATCCTGTTTTAGGTGTCATACACGCTTTCACAAGTTGAATTGCAAAAGATGGACAAGCGAAGAATCGCTGGACTGAGCACATCAGCAAAAAACGCGAAGTTGAATCCGGCAAGCCGATTCTTTTTACGAGGCTACAAATCTGTTTTCGACTAAGTTTGTAGTCAAAGTAAACGCTTCATGCCGTAAAAAACACATGTCATTTTTTAAAATTAGAAACAATCGCAATCGAAACTGGAGATAAACCACCCCTCATCGAACTCAAAAGCAAAGAAGCGACATATGGCTGATGACTCTACCACGACTGCTATACCACCAAAACAACCGGATACGAGTAGTTCGATTGCAATTAAGTGGCTTCATTCCAAGCTTGTGGAGATTGAAGACCATACATGCATGGATGCGTTAACGATATTTGGTCCCATAACGGAAACAGTAGATCATCGAGTCAGGTTGGCGATCGAGAGTTTACCGAATCACCGCAACGGCTTGTTGGTCATTATCGATACACCCGGTGGAATTGTAGAGGTAGCCGAACGTATTGTAACCACTATCAGGCATTACTACAAAGAGGTCAAGTTTCTCATACCTGATAAAGCGATGTCAGCAGGTACGGTTCTGGTGATGTCTGGAGATGCGATATTGATGGATCACTTTTCTTGTTTAGGCCCAGTTGATCCACAGTTGTATATCGAAGGCAAACCAATCCCGACGTCTGTCCTTTCTTATCTTGAACAATATGAACGATTTGTTCAAAAATCCATGGAAGGTACCTTGACGAGTGCTGATTTGGTTCTGCTTCAAAAGCTTGACGCTGCTGACTTACGACAGTACGAACTGGCGGCCGAGTTATCTGTGCGCCCGTGATTGGCTTGTTCGGTATAAATTCAAGGATTGGTCCAAGCACAGTTCCACAGGGAACACGGTTTCAAAAGAGGAAAAAACAATCCGTGCCGAAGAAGTTGCGAGAGCGCTTAATGATCAGGAAAGATGGGGTACCCATGGAAGGGGAATAAACCGAGAAGTTCTTGTCAAATTAAAGCTCAAGATTGATAATTTGGAATCCGATACTGAATTAAGTAGTCTAACAAAAGAGTATTTCTGGTTTTTTAGAGACTTAGCATTCAAAGAGGAGTCGCAAAGTCTTGTACACAACCGGTTATTCATCTGAGAGGAATATCATGAAAACAAATGACAAACTTGTCCTCACTAAGGAACAACTGGTTGAGAACCCCGCTGTCAATCCCGGGATTGTAAAAGAAGCGCTGAAAATGCGCCTTGAACTGGAGCGTTTAGGAGTATGGGATAACAGTGGGACACGTGTGGTATCGCCTTCCGAAATCAGGCCAGCTAAGAATCCCATCGGGAATATCAGACGTCGGTCTATTTCTCAAATCCGGTAATCCTAGCCTGCAGCCGTATTATCCTCAGGTATTAAGTCCTTGTTCCGGATTCAATACCCATACTGAATGGTTTGATTAGGCAGTAGCGAAGAAAACGAGCCCGCCCGTTCCTCACCCGCTCTTCACCCGCTCTTCATCCACTCCTCACCCACTCCAGATCGAACCGGACCAACTTGATCGTCTCGTAGGGATGATCTTCTCCCCGTTCATAGAGGCAGGCGACGGTACCGTCTGGAAGCACGGCGAGGGATGAATAGGCGGACGGCCCGGGATGCAGCACCTTTTCACGTGGCCAGGATCCGCCGGCTTCATCGGAAAGTCTCACGGTCAGGTTACACCGCTCGTCCCGGCTGGCCGGATTCGAGAACAGCAGGCGGTCGCCCGCGCCGGGATACCGGACGAGGGCCGCCTGGCAGATCGGTTCGATCAGCGTTTCGTCGTGGCGCTGGTTACGCCACGTCATCCCGCCGTCTCCGCTGACGGCGAACTGCCTGGTGCGCAAGGCCCGGTCGTAATTTCGCATGTTGAGCAGGACGTCGCCGTTTTCCAGCTCGGTGACGCAGCATTCGTTGACCTGGTCTTGCAAAGTCGTGCCGCCCATCCGCCAGGTTTCCCCATGGTCTTCGCTGTATATGACATGAGAATAGTAGCGTTTGGTGCTTGCCTCTATGTGGTCGCAGGGTATCAGCATCCGGCCCGACGATAGCTGAATTCCGTTGCCCGGTCCGGTGGCGTACCACGTCCAGTCCGCGCGCTTCGCGGTGGAGGTGATATCCCGCGGTTCGCGCCACGTGCGGCCGTCGTCTTCGCTGGCCGTGACCCAGACGGTCCGTGAGCCCTGGCTCGTCCCCTCGATGATCTCGGATTCGCGGTCGATCCCCATGTTGTGGGTCATGAGCAGCCATACTTTCCCGGTCTCGCCGTCTACCACCGGACAGGGATTGCCGCAGGTATTCCCTGCGTCCGCCCAGACCAGCTCCTGGTCCGACCAGGTGCGCCCGCCGTCTTCGCTCCGCTTCACCAGCATGTCGATATCGCCGGTGTCGCTTCGGCTGCTCCTCCGGCCTTCGCAGAAGGCGAGGACCGTACCCCGGGTTGTCGCGATGATCGCTGGAATGCGGTAGGTATCGTAACCTTCCGTGCCGCTGGTCCAGATATCGGATTGTTTACAGGAGCCGCTCATGGGATTTCCTGGGCAATGAACGAGATTTCAGTCAATCGGCCGACCACACCGGATCGGTTCAAGGCCTGAACTGATATATGCGGCCGGATTTCGTCATTTTCAGTTGAATATGATGTGCCCCGTTATGCCCGTCAATCCATCTATGATGACCCATAGGCCTGCGCTGACGAACTCGCCGAGAATCAGCCCCAGGAAGAAGGGCAGCATCTTCCGATAGATGTCGATCCCACCGTACTTGAGGATGAGTCCCTTGATCATCCAGGCGAGGAATATGGAAAACCACGCGGTGAGGAGCGGGGCGGAGGCGCCAACGGGAAATCCGATGAAATGGAGGGGCCACCAGATGAACTTCTGCCTCACGTACATAAGCGCCCACATGATGGTAGCGCCCAGACCGAAGAAGAACCATCGCCCGGCGGGTTCGGACGTGGAGGTGATGGTGGTCGCATAGTAGCTGAACCGGTTCTGCTGAAGCTCTCCGAAGAACTGCCAGTTGAGGTTGATGCCGCCGTGTTCATAGGCCAGGTACATGACCGTGTAGATCGAGCTGGCCAGGCTGCACAGGATGGCCAGGCCGATGGCCGCGGTGAGCCAGCGCTGGTTCCGGATCTTCGCCGTATCGGCCAGTTTCAGGCCGTTGACCATTGAGGGCATGATGAGCGTTCGGGTGTGGGTGAACCAGAACTTGGTCAATCCGATGGCCACCAGGTTGCGCGCGCCGACGAAGGGGCCGGTGAATCCGTGGATCATGAACTCCTGGGGATTGAAGGTCTCCGCGAAGATCACGCCCCCTTCCGCCACGATCCGCGCGAAGCCGACGTAGACCGCGAGTACCAGGATCAGCAGAATGATGGCCAGCCAGGCGGAGAGGCCGATCATCCATAGCCAACCGAGCAGGAACAGGACGCCCAGTCCCCCGCCGATCACGGCGAAACGGTAGGAAAGGCATTCGTTGGAGTCGTCCGGCTCGCCGCCTCCGCGGAACGCCTTGCCCAGGATCTCGCGGATATGCGCCCGGGCCAGCCAGAGACTGAACAGGGCGAGGACCATCAGCGCGCCGAACATCTGGTATTCACCCGGCAAGGTGGTACTGCCCGCCAGGTCCACGCCGAAGCTCGCGTTTACCAGGTTTTGCAATCGCCCGATGAGAAAGAAGAGCCACAGGCTGAATGAAATCTCGAGACTGAGCAGATAGGCGAAGCCCACCAGCGGGAACGACAGGTTGATGGGCAGCACCAGCTGGTTGTTGAAGAGCCCGATGGTCTCCTGGAAGTAAATTGTCGGGAAAAAGTAGATATAGTTGTGTACGGCGTTCCAGGCGTTGATCAGGAAGGGAATGGCGAACCCCGCCCACATGATCCGGTTCCGGAAGAACGACGCAAGGCGGGAACTCGACCCATCCTCTCCCGGATCGATCATCTCGGCGGGCAGCTTGACCAGGGGGAAGACGAGACGTTCCCGTTCCACCCATTGCTTGCGCAGGATTACGGTGATGCAGAACACCACGAAATATAGCACCAGGACGAAACTCAGCCAGGCGGCCAGGGGTACGGCCCATTCGCCCCAGGGGATGCTCCCGCCCCGGGGCAGGCCTTCGAAGAACGATCGCACCGCCTCGGAGTCCTGGGGCATCAGCCAGGGCTCGACATGGGGCCCCACGGTCTCGAGCCAGCGGTTCTCCGGCGTGGCGTAGTACATGGAGGCCATGGCCGGCAGGAGGACCTCGGTCAGGCCGTAAGACGGGATGGCCGACGCGATGAGCGACATGATGTAGACGACGGCCAGTTCGCCCTGCGTGAGCGCGTGGCCCGGCGACCAGGTCCGCAGCAGCGTGTTCACGATTCCGACGAGGACGGCAAAGAGGAAGACCACGCCGATTGGGGTGAAGTTGCTGCCCAGGTACGATCCCTGGATGATCATATTGGAATAGGGATCGGCGATACCCAGGATCAACGAGCAGGCCATCCCCACGGCCACGGCGCGAGGGGTGACCATCTCCCTCGGCGTAGATACGTGATGTTCATCCCGGGATGTAACTGGACGGGGGACCGACATGGAGGAGCCTTTCGGGCCGGCACGTGGCGTACGTCTCGCGGTCGGTCATCGGGGACGACCGGTGAAGGAAAAGGGTATAGCGTCGGGAAAGCCGATGTCAAGTTGATTGTCCGTGTGCCGGGGGCAGGTTGTCCCGTGTCAAGCATGTCGGCGTGCTCCTTTCTCGGCTTACTCGGTGCGGTGGGTGCGGCCGGCGGTACCCGGTTGCCTCCGGTGAACACGAAGATAGACTTGACGCTGCCCTTCTCCTCGCATACGGTTGTAGCCTATGATGCTCACCAGTTTCCAGAATCCCCGGGTCAAGGCGATTCGGGCTCTTTCGCGGCGTAAAAACCGTCGGGAGACCGGGTTGTTCTTCGCGGAAGGCATCCGGCTCGCGGGCGAGGCCGTGCAGACCGGGGCGGACATCGAAACGCTCGTGGTCGCTCCGGAACTGCTGCGCAGCGATTTCGGACAAGATACGGTGCGCCGCGCGGAGCAGGATGGTGTCGAGACGCTGAACGTCAGCACCGCGGTGTTTCAGACGCTTTCGATGAAGGACGGCCCGCAGGGTATCGGGGCTGTCGTCCGGCAAAGGTGGACCGCGCTCGACGAGGTGAGCGCGGACGACTTGGCGCCTGGCAAGACACTCGGCTGGGTGGTTCTCGAGGACGTGGGCAACCCGGGCAACCTGGGTTCGATCCTGCGCACGAGTGAGGCGGTGGGTGGGTCCGGTGTCATCCTGCTGGGTGATACGGCGGACCCATACGATCCTGCATCGGTACGTGGCAGTATGGGGTCCATTTTCACGCAGCGGGTCGTTCGAACCTCGCTCGAATCCCTGATCGACTGGCAGAACGAGACCGATCTTCCGATGGTCGGCGCGTCAGACGCCGCGACGGTCGATTACCGGGATGCCGAATATGCCCCACCCATCCTCCTGTGCCTGGGTAGCGAACAACACGGTCTGTCTGAAATCCAACGCGCCGCCTGCGATCAGGTCGTACGCATTCCCATGGTCGGCCGGGCCGATTCCCTGAACCTGGCCGTGGCTGCCGGCGTGCTGCTGTACGATGTTTTCAATTGGGCGCGTGGTGCGGACTGACCGATTCCGTTTAATCGAGTTTTGCTTGTCATGATCGCGCCGGCCGGGTTATTATACCGTTCTGACTTTCGCAATCACAGGATACTCAATCTACAACAAAGAGGTCGACCCATGCCAGTTACCCGCCGCGCTTTCCTGGAAACCTCCGCCCTCGCGTTGACCGGTCTGGCCGCGTCCGCGAAGGCACACGCCGACACTGCACCCCAGGATACGAGTTCTGTCCTCGCTCCGCCGACGGTAGTCGCGTCGCGTAACGGTATTCGCGGCGTCAGGAAGGCCTACGAGATGATGACGCAGGACCAGGCCGACCCACTCGACGCGGTCATCGCCGGCGTGAACATCCAGGAGCTGGACCCCAATGACCAGTCCGTAGGGTACGGGGGCCGTCCCAACGCGGACGGTGTCGTTACCCTGGACGCATCCGTCATGCACGGACCCACCCGGCGGGCCGGTTCGGTCGCCGCGCTGGAGGACATAGCCTCGGCGTCGTTGGTGGCCAAGGCGATCATGGACTATACCGATCACATCATGCTGGTCGGAAAAGGCGCGAAGCGCTTTGCCCTCGGCCTGGGATTCAAGGAACAGGACCTGTTGTCCGAGGAGAGCAGGCAGGACTGGCTGCGCTGGCGGTCCCAGCTCAGTCCGGACGACGACTGGCTGGACCATGAGGACGACATCGTGATCGATCGGCCGGGCGGCACGATCAACATGTGCGGGGTGGACGCCAACGGCGACATCGGCAGCGTAACGACCACGAGCGGCCTGTCCTGGAAGATCCCGGGCCGCGTGGGCGACAGCCCCATAATCGGTACGGGGCAGTACTGCGACAACGACGTGGGCGCTGCCGGGTCCACGGGCCGAGGCGAAGCGAACATCAAGGTATGCGGGGCCTTTCTGACCGTGGAATTCATGCGGCAAGGCAAGTCACCCCAGGAAGCCTGTCTGGCTACGCTCGAGCGGGCCGTGGCCATGACGGAGGACCGGCTGCTGGACGGCAAGGGCCGCCCCCTATTCAGCCTGAACTTCTACGCCGTGTCCAAGGACGGCCGGTTCGGCGGGGCGACCATGTACCAGTACCCGGACGAGTATCTCGAGGTGCTGCCGGGACGGGGCAATTACGCCGTGGCCAACGCGGATGGCGCCCGCCACGTGCCTCTACAGTACGTGTACGACCAGACGCAGCTTCCCGGATCGCTGAAGGACCGGATGATGGAGCGCGTGGAGCGGATCAGGAAGGAACGAGCCGAGATGGAAAACCAGGAGAACCAATAGAGGGTTTCATGGTACTGAATGACCAGCAGATCGCCGCGTTCGAGGAATCGGGCTACCTGTTCTTTTCCGGATTACTCGACGAAGAGGAAGTGAAGACGCTGCAGGAGGCGGTTCCGGAAGTGCTAAGCCGCCAGGGACCCGAGGTGGTACGGGAGAAGGACGATCCCACGGCCGCCCGGCTGGCTTTCGGAGCGCATACCTATTCCGAGCCCTTCGGACGCCTGGCGCGGCTTCCCCGGCTGATGGACCCGGTCCGCCAGTTGGTGGGAGACGAGGTCTATCTCCACCAGACTCGCATGAATCCCAAGCAGGGCTTCGGAAGCGGGGCATCGTGGACGTGGCACCAGGATTATCCATCGTGGTACAAGGTGGACGGCATGCCCGAACCGAATTGCATCATGGCGTCGGTATTCATCGACGACTGCACGCCGGTCACATCTCCGCTCATGATCATTCCGGGGTCCCACCGATGGGGGCTGCTAAACTCGGAACTCCACGCTGACGCCAAAGGCCGGGGTTATCACCTGTTTAACATCGACCGACCGACCCTGGAGCAGCTGGCCGACGAGCACGGCATCGAGCCGCTGATCGGCCCGGCGGGCTCGGTCGCCCTGATCCACAGCAACATCGTCCACGGCTCTGCCGACAACGTATCGCCCTGGCGCAGGGCCATCTTCTACCTGATCTACAACGCGGTCGGCAACGCGTGCACTCGAGAGGTCCGGCCCTGGTACCAGAATAACCGGGACTTCACGCCCCTGGAACCGATCGAAGACGACGGGTTGCGGGTCCTCTCGACAGCCTGATTCGCCGGGCCTGGCCCCTGTCGCCCGGAACCAGGCCACTTTCTCAGGTTGGGAACCTACCGGTCCGGGATCAGCACCCAGGCCGCCGCGCCTCCCAGTCATCCCGCCGCCCAGTCCGCCCCTGCCGGTTAGTCCGCCGCATTCGCCGCCTGGATCGCGGCATGGATGTACCCGTAGGCGTAGGCGAATCCCACCTGGCCCGCCTCGGGTCCTGAAATCCCGGGCACGTGATCGGGCATGATCATGTACTCGTACCCCACTTCTTTGTAGGTACGCATCGCCTTCAGCATATCGACGTCGCCCTCGTCGGGGAACACCTCCACGAAGTTGTTCAGCCGACCCTTGATGTTCCGGAAGTGGACGTTGAAGATCTTCTTCCTGCTGCCGAAATATCGGATCACGTCGTAGATCTCCTCCGAGGGGTTCTCCAGGCTTTCCGACATGCAACCCTGGCAGAAGTTCAGCCCGTTGTAGGGACTGTCATAGAGTTCGATCAGTTTCTTGAAGCCGTCCGACATCCCCAGCACGCGGGCGACACCGCGGTACGTCCGGCCGTGCCCGATGCCCGGGTCCGACGGATGGCAGGCCATCTGGACCTTGTATTCTTCGGCCACGGGGATGATCGTCTTCAGCCAGTGATCGATGCGTTCCCACATTTCGTCTTCATCGGCGGGCCCCCCTTCGAATTCGGGTCTGCCCTGGTCGAGCTTGTCGTATTCGAAGGTCGACAGCTTCGCTTCGCCGCGGCCATACTTGGGCTCGGTACGCAGATGGCCCAGCAGCGTGATGTTGTAGTTCAGTCCCCGTATTCCGGCTTCGGAGGCCATGCGCACGGTCTCGCACATGCGGTCCAGCGCACGGTCCCGCTCATCGCTCTTTCCCAGAAATATGGCTCCAGCTTCGTTGTCGAAGGCACTGGCGGAACCCAGGGGGATATGGATCATCTCCAGGTTGATCCCGTACCGGTCGAACCGTTCACGCTGGGCTTTGAGCAAGTCGGCCGTCCACTCGGACCAGGGCTCCGAAGGCGTCTGGTCCACGTTGAACACGCCGAGTTGGGCCAGGACCTCGATATCCGTGTCGTTTCTGCACCGGGTCTGTGTTCCGATGTACATGTAATTCCTCCAAAAATGAATGGTGATGTATTACTCGTGGTGCGTCAGGACTATGGCGCGTTAGATTCGTGTTCGTGACGCGGCTTTCATGATCTCGCCGCAGCTTGACCTCGTTCCGTCAAACCACGACTATAGCCCGGTTCTTGATCCTCAACCCGTTCCTTCAGCGACCTCTTCCGATTCCTTGCCAAAGAGCCGGACGCGCTTTCCGGCCAGCATGTCTCGCAGTTTGCTGCGAATCGCCCAGAGACAGGCCAGAGATGGGATCACCATCAGCGTTGTAATGACGAAGAAGGTCCCCCAGTCGCCATCGAGCCAGTCGACCATCGCGCCGGAGGAAGCCGCGAAGATGGTCCGTCCCGCCGTCCCGATCGACGCGAGCAGGGCGTACTGCGTGGCCGTGTACGTCCGGTCGACGAGCAGGGAGATGAAGGCGACGAAGGTCACGGTTGCGAAGGCGCTGGTAAGGTCGTCTACCACGACTGCGGTCGCGAACAGCAGTTCTGACCTGTCCGACCAGGCCATGGTGGCGAACAGGAGATTGGTCACCGCCATGGCGATTCCCGCGGCGAACATGGCCCGGACGAGTCCGATGCGGATCGCGAGGAAACTGCCCAGCACGGTGAAAGCCACGGTGACAACCCAGCCCAGTCCCTTGGAGTAGAGGGCGATGTCCGACTTGGAGAACCCGATCTCCTTGTAGAAAATGAGGGACATGCGTCCGAGGAAGGCCTCGCCGATCTTGAACAGGAAGATGAAACCGAGCACGGCGGCGGCGATGGCGTACCCGTTGCGCCGGAAGAAGCTGGTCAGCGGGTTGGCCACGGTGCCTGCGAACCAGGCGACGACACGGCTGTACCTGCTTGGAATATGAAGGTGGGAGATGATCTTTTCATCATCCTCCACCTGTGCCGCGATGCGTTCCGAGGCGGCGGTCTCATGTACGAAGAGGAGGCCGATGTTGCAGAGGATGACCAGGGCGCCCAGACAGAGAAAGGTGGCCTGCCAGTAGTCTTCGACGCCGGCGCCTTGAAAGGCTTCCGCTGCCTCCAGGGCGATTACGCCGCCCAGTTTGAAGCCCGTCCACCATCCGACGACGGCCGTAGCCGCCCCGGCGGCCATGGACTCGCTTTCCGTCTTGCCGATCTGCTCGATACGCAGCGCGTCGATGGCGATGTCCTGGGTGGCGGACGCGATGGCAATGGCGAGCCCGATGGCGACCACGCCGCTGAGATCGGCCGTCGGCTGGGCGACGCTCCAGAGCACGAGGCAGGTGAGGATGACGGCCTGCAGCGCGAAGATCCACGCCCGTCGATGTCCAAGCCAGGCCGTCAACAGGGGTATCCGGACCCGATCGATCAGCGGCGCCCAGAGGAAGTTGACGGCGTAAACGGCGAAGATCAGGCTCGCCCAGCCTATCGTGGTGCGGGAAAGGCCCTCTTCCTTCAACCATAAATTGAGGCAACTGCCAATGAGCACCCAGGGAAAACCGCTGATGATGCCCAGCAGGAGGATGCGGGCCATACGGCGCTCGAAATAGATCGACAGCGATTCCAAAAAGCTCCGCATGGGATGCTCCGAAGGGAGTTTGCTTCCGCCCCTGCCGTGGTTCGTGAAGGGCGGCGAAGACGACGGGAATGTATGCACGCGGGGCCATATCGTCAATCGAATTGAAAGCAGCGCCAGCCGCGCGAAAGCAGCGCCAGCCGCGCCCGGGCCCAGTCGCGCGCGCCCGGGAAGAACATGGCTTTCCGCCGGCGGTAGTCGTTGACAGAAAGGCGGAATATCGCTAGGATAAAGCCATGTTTTCGGCTGGTACGACACGGGTGCGGTTGCCTCGGACGCTGCGGATCTGCGGCAGCATATTGGTCCTCTATGGACTGGTGTTCTGCCACTTCGGATGCGGTTCGTCTGGTTCGGAGGTGGATCCGAATGACAGAGAGGCCGTGGCCCGGGCGTTCTTGGACCAGTTGATCGAGGGCACGATCACGCCCGGAACGATCGGTTTCCACGAAGTACCCGAACAGTTCGTGCAGGATGGGAAGGCGTTGTATACCCGGTACGGCTGTACCGTGTGCCACGGCATGGACGGCCACGGGGACGGGCCGGTCGCCTATACGCTGAAGCCACCACCCCGCGACTTCAGGGACCCCGGCGCCTACCGCGTCGGCCGCGACGTGGTCACGATCGCCGGCACACTGAGGGACGGCATGCCCGACAGCCCGTCCATGGTGCCCTTCCCCCATATCAAGGACGAAGAGCGCTTCAAGATCGCCATGTACGTGGCTTCGCTGCAGCCGGCGGACGACCTGGAGATCGCCGGGACCTGGGTGCGGGCCACACCGCCGAACCGCGACGTTACCGCCGCCTACCTGGTGATCAAGAACCGGTCGGACCGGACCCGGGAATTGCTGTCCGTCGAGACGCCGGCCGCTGAATACACGGAACTGCATACCATGCGGTACGTAGACGACATGATGGAGATGGAAAAGATTGAACGCCTGGTGGTTCCAGCGCAGGGCGAGGCGGCATTGAAGCCTGGCGGAAACCACATCATGTTGTTCGGTGTGAAACGACAGATGGTGGAAGGCGATTCGGTATCCCTGACTCTGCGTTTCGCCGACCAGTCGACCCGGAACATTGTGGCCGAAGTGTTGAAAAGCAAACCATAGTACCTACAATATGTTGTGTGTAGTAGTGGAAAAAAGTACAACATGCTTGTCTAATAGGATTTATTTGGGATTTCACACCACAAACAACTATCTTATAGATACTTCCTCAATTCCGTATACCTATCCCCCTAGGGAGTATGTACATGCCTCGATCTGAGTCCAAACGCGTACAAGAACATGAAGCCATGCTCCAAGAAGCACTATCCCGTCCTGGTGTTAAAGAGGTCATGGAGGTTTATAGAGGATGGCTAGAATCAGACCAGGGAATGACCCCATATCGTGTGGCTACTAAGGAACCTCATCGGATCACGACAACTAATTCCACTAATCAATAAACAGTGTGACGCGGGAGCTATTCGTTGCCAATCTGGAGCGAAATCCTTAAAGAGTTGACACCGACACAAAATGGACTTCCAGTTGATTTTGATGGCGTTCGAAGGAAATATCTACTGAAACTCCATCAGCACACGGAACGGAATGTAATTCTGTACGCCTCAGGATGGCTTCAAGGGGAAGCCCCTCCTGCGCTTGTTTCAATAAATGATGAAGACATACAGGCGTTCATGGAAGTTAGTCACGGTCTACATGGAGATCAGCTCGATCTGATCCTACATAGCCCCGGAGGTTTTCCCGAAGCAGCCGAAGCGATCGTTGCGTATCTGAGGTCTCGATTTTCTCATATAAGAGTAATTGTTCCACAACTCGCAATGTCGGCAGCAACTATGATAGCATGTGCTGCCGATAAGATCGTGTTAGGCAAGCATTCATTTCTCGGTCCTACTGATCCTCAGATAATGCTGGCAACCCCTCTAGGTGTGCGTTCAGTACCGGCTCAGTCTGTCCTGGATCAGTTTGATCGGGCCAAGAAGGAATGTTCCGACCCAGCCAAATTGTCGGCTTGGTTACCGATGTTAAGTCAATATGGTCCGGATTTACTGGTTCAATGTGAGACCGCGTTAGAAATGTCTAAAGTGCTAGTGAAGTCTTGGTTGGAATCGTACATGTTTAAAGGGATGGATGATCGTAAATCAAGGGCGGAAAACGTCTCGACGTGGCTCGCTGATCACATGGAGTTCAAAAGCCACAGTCGACACATACCACGCGAAGAACTTGAAGACCACCAGTTGTCGATATCTAGGTTGGAAGAAGATACGATATTGCAGGACATGAGCCTTTCAGTGTTTCATGCAACTACTCATACCTTTTCCGGCACCCCCGCTGTAAAGATCGTCGAGAACCATACAGGTCGTGCATTCATAAAACAAAATGTTACTCAACCGGTGCAGGTTGCCATGCAGCCAGTCCAGTCGATAGAAGTTGCACCAGTACCACTAGTAATGCCCGAACATAGTGCCGATAGTTGAACCTACCCTAGGCGGCGGGATTCCCACTCCTGTTCGACGGTACTTCTGCTATTATGTGATTTCGATCTGCGCGGCCCTGCTGCTCATTCCAGGATGCCGCACCGAATCCCCTCCTCCGTCCCAGATCGACGTCCCCGCACTCCTGGACTACGGCGAACGCTTCGGCGGCGATTTCACGCTGACCGACCAGGACGAAGCGCTATTCAACCTTTCTGAATACCGCGGCGACGCCTTCCTGATCTTCTTCGGCTACACCTTTTGCCCCGATGCCTGCCCGCTCATGCTCTCCAAGCTGGCGGCCGTCTACGACGTGCTCGATCTCGAACCAGGCCAGCACGTACGCACGGTATACATCACCGTCGATCCATCGCGCGACACGCCCGAGCAACTCAGAGAGTACCTGGCCTACTTCTCCACGGTGGACGTCCGCGGCCTGACGGGATCGCGGGAGGAGATCGACGAGGTCGCCGAACGGTACGGCGTGCTGTACAAACTGCAGGAGCCGAACGAGGCGGGGCACTACCTGGTGGCCCACACCACCACCCTGTTCCTGGTGGATACGGAGGGCCGCCTGCGTTTCCGGTTCCATCCAAGCGACACCCCGGAATACATCGCGGCGGGCGTGAAACTGCTCTTCGAATAGCCCGAGGATCTCAGGTTTTTAGGGACCGATCGTGGCTTGCGGGATAGCTGTGCTTGTTCTGAAGACCTAATGCTCGCGCCGCAGCGCGTCCACCGGGTTCATCGTGGCGGCCTGAAGGGTCTGGGTACTCACCGTGATCCAGGCGATGAGCAGTCCGAGCAGGCCCGCGGCGGGGAACAACAGCAGCGAGATCTCGGTGTGATAGGCGTACTGCCGAAGCCACTGCTGCGTGACGAAGTAGGCCGCTGGCCAGGCGATGACGTTCGCAATTACCACGAGGATGGTGTATTCCCTTGAAAGTAGCAAGACGAGTTGCCGCGCCGACGCGCCCAGGGCCTTCCGGATTCCCACCTCCCTGGTGCGCTGTTTCGCCGTGAAGACCGCAAGGCCGAACAGTCCGAGGCACGCCGTAAAGACCGCCAGCCCGGCAAACATGGTGACGAGCCGTCCCAGCAACTGATCCGAACGATACAGGCGTTCCACGTCCTGGTCGAGGAACGAATATACGAAGGGGATATCCGGCGTGGACGCCTTCCACATGGCTTCCAGGTCCCTCAAGGTTCCGCCGGGATCGCCGGGAACGAACCGCACGGCCCAGTAGCCGGAACCCCCGAAGGTGAAGATTACCGGATCGATCCGCTCGTGGAGGCTCCTGAGGTGGAAGTCGCCCACCACCCCGACGACCTGCATCTCGCTGTTCCCCATTTTTACGAACTGATCCATGGCTTCTTCGGGCGATCCCCATCCCAGTCGACGGACCGCCTCCTCGTTCAGGAGACTTCCGGTCGATCTCCCCCATCCTCCTCCATCTGGGTCCTCGACCCATTCGAAATCTCTTTCAAAGGATATGTCGCGTCCGACAAGCGACTCGAGCCCGAGCGTCCGTACAAGACCGCCCTCGGTATGGATGTGTTGCATCTCGACCGTCCCCGCCGCCGGGTCGTCTACGCGGCCCACGGGCAGGATCGGCAGTCTCCCCCGGCCGGCCGCTCGTCCGGGCATGTAGTTCGCCCCGGCAACGCTGACTACCCCGGCGTGCTGTGGGTAACGATCACGGATCATGTCGAAGTCCATGCCCTCGAGGTCGGGCAGGATCACCACGTGTTCCTTCTCGAATCCCAGGTGTTTCTCCCGCATGTACTCCAGCTGCTGGTAGACGGTTCCCGTGCCGAACATCAGCAGGATGGCCAGGGAGAATTGCATGACCACGAGGGCTTTTCGCAGGGTTGCGGCGCCGGTACCCGAAAGTCCGCGAAAGATCGCAACGGGACTGATCCGGGACAGCAGCAGGGCGGGGTAGGCGCCGGCGAGGACGCCCGCCGTGAGGATAATAGCCGTGCCGCCCAGAATTGACCACGGTTCGAGCGAAGGCATGGAAAGTACGTGGCCCGTCATGGACCGGAAGAGGGGCAGGACCACCCAGACAGCGGCCAGGGCGACGAGGAACGCCACGGCACTCAGGAGTATGGTTTCACCCAGGAACTGGCGGCCGATCTGGCTTCTGGTGGCTCCTGAGACTTTGCGCATGCCGATTTCCCGGGCCCGGGAGATGGACCGGACAATCGCCAGATTCGTGAAATTCATGCAGGCAATCAGCAGGATGAAGACCGCGATGGCGATCAGCATCCAGATGAAAGACACTTCGCCGTTTGCCTCCATCTCCAATTCCAGTTGAGAATGCAGATGGATATCGAAAAGCGGCTGCAATTCATAGGTGTGGGTAAAGGCCGTCGCCCGGACCGATGCGTCGACATGTTCCGTGAGCCGTGTCTGCAGCAGGTTGCCTATCTGTTCGGGCGAGACGCCGAGCGGCAGGAGCAGGTAGGTGTAGTACGCGCTGTTCGCCCAGTTTCTCAAAAGACCGATAGGATCGCCGCGTCCGGTCGTCGTGGCGATGGAGACGTAGAAATCGGGATGATAGTGGGCGTAAGGCGGTGGGTCTTCCATGATGGCGGTGATCGTGAAGGGAAACAGGTGGTCACCGGTGATCGTCTTGCCGATCGGGTCGGCGTCCCCGAAATACTTGCGGGCCATGGATGCGCTGATGACCATCGTATTCGGCGCCGTGAGCGCGGAGGAAGGGTTGCCGCGCACCAGGGAGACATCGAAGACTTCGAAGAGGTTGCCATCCGCCCAGTAGACCCGTTGCTCATAGAACTGCTTGTCTTCGGTGGTGAAAAGCCAGGTCCCCACGGTCGCCCGAAGGCGGAGCACTTGCTCCACTTCGGGAAGCTGCGTACCGATGAAGTCGCCCAGAATGCCGGGCGTCCGCGCCGTGCGATCCGTGACGACCCGGTATATACGGTCGCCGCGGGAGTTGTGCCGGTCGTAGCTCAACTCGTCGCGGATGTACAGCAGGATGACCAGGCAGCAGGCCATGCCGATGGCGAACCCGATGACGTTGATCGCGGCGTGGGACCTGGACGAGAGTACGTTCCGCCAGGCGGTTAGGAGGTAGTGTCCGATCATGGGTGATGCCGCCGCAGTGAGGAATGCTGCCGGGAAAACAGCCAGGGGTCCCTCAAGATACCAACGACACAGCCGGAATGTCCACCAGTTTGCGGTGCTGGAAGCCGCCGGGAGGCCAGGGCTCGCTTAAGGCGCCAGCCTGTTCCAGTGGACGTCCATGGCCGTTTCGGTACCCGCGTAGTACACCACCAGGACCGTGCCGTCGGGCAGGGCTTCCGCATAGGGCAGGCCGAAGGACCACACCGAGAAGCCCAGGGCGCCCTTGGGATCTTCCTTAGGCGCCTCGTGGGTATACAGGGTCACCTCGGTTTCCGGATCGAACGTCCCGTCGATGGAAGGCGCGACGCGGGCCTTGATGGACTGGTCGTGGAAGCGGTCCACCCACGGCAGGACGATGCGTCCGTCCGGCAGCACCGCGGGATGGGCCGCCTGGTCGGTGACGCCGATGTCTTCCGGCGCGGACCAGGTTCGCCCGCCGTCGGAGCTGACGCGGCGGTGAATGTTCAGGTAGGATTCCGTTTCGGTGTTGTAGGTCCAGGCGAACGCACCGATTCTGCCGTCCGGCGCCACGGCCGACCGCAGATCCCAGTTGTAGATCAGGCCCGTCGGATCGAACCCGATGTTCACCGGTTCACCCCAGGTCCTTCCCCCGTCCGTGGAGTGAAATGCGACGACCCGCTGGTACCATTTCGAGGTGTCGAGGTAGTGCTTGTTGGTTTCGATGGTCATGACCAGGGCGCCGTCCGGAAGTTGCATGATTGGATTGGTCAGGCTCGCCGGTCCAATCTCCTCCGGCATGGGTACCTCGCGCCACGCCGTCCAGGTTTTTCCCCCGTCCGCGGAGTCCGCCAGGAGGATGGACATGGGCACGCAGCCCTCGGTCTCCGGATTGAAGAGTCCCGGGGCGTCAGGATAGGTTTCGCGGTCGATCCACATTGATGCGGCGATGATCCGTCCGGGCGCCAGTTCAGTCAGGTAGACGATCTTGACCGTCCCCCGGACTCCGTGAAGCGTTGGGCTTCCGAAGGGGCGTTCGGGTGCGCTCCAGGTCTTTCCGAGATCGGAGGAGCGGCTGAGTTCCACCACTTCGTCCGCGCAGTCCTTCGTCGTGCCGCTGTGCCAGGTGGCGATCAGCGTGCCGTCGGTCTTGCTAAGGACTGAGGGGAACGTGAGATTGGCCCGGTCCGTGCCGGGCGTGCTGCGGCTGAGGACGCCGGAGTCGACGATGCGCATGGTGGCTGGCCTTTCGAGATTGGTTGTTAAACCTTTTTCAGTTCGGATGTGCCTTCACGATTCGGATGTGCCTTCCATGTTCGGATCCGGCAAGGATCCAATCCGGGTACCGATCAGACCCGTTTGATCCCCTCGCACAGATCGATCATGGCGGAGAGGATGGATTCCGCCAGGCAGTCGATGGCTTCCCGTGTTCCCGCGATGTCTACCGAGGCCGCCGAAACGTAGCACTTGACCGTGGGTTCGGTGCCCGACGGTCGCACGATGACCCGCGTATGTCCGGACTCAGAAAAGGTGAAGACCAGGATATCCGCGCGATCGCCGTCAACGGGCGTAGTCGTTCCCGTTCGCAGATCCTGCGCCTGGCCGCTCTGCCGGTCGATCACGCGGCAAACGGCGCGTCCGCCTATCCGCTCGGGAGGCGCTTCACGCAGCGCGGCCATCATGCCTTCGATCCTCCGTGTGCCCTCCGCGCCGGGCAGCGCGACCGACCGCTGGACTTCCCTGAAATATCCGTACGTTCGGTAGATATCGTCCAGTTCATCGCGCAGGGTGCGGTTGTCCTTCTTCGCCAGGGCGGCGAACTCGGCGAGCAGGATGCCGGTGGCAGCCTCCTTGTCCCGTATCCGGGCGTCGGCCAGATAGCCGTGGCTTTCCTCGGTACCGAACACGAAGGACATATCCGGCGGCAAGCCTTCGATCGCCGCGCCAACGTGTTTGAAACCGATGGGCAGGTCGTCGATGACCTCCAGTCTGAAGGACCGGGCGATGATCGAGGCAAGGTCCGAGGTGACCAGCGTCTTGCAGAACAGACCCCTAGGGGGCAGCGTACCCGCCGCTTGCTTCCGGCTGAGTATGTAGTGGCAGAGGAGGACGCCGATCTGGTGACCGTTTAAACTCAGTTCTTCCGGCGGAGCTTCCCATCCCCTGTCCGGCAGCGGCAGCGCGCACCCGATCCGGTCGGCGTCGGGGTCGCTCGCGAGCACGAGGTCCGCGCCGACTTCCGCGGCTT
Source organism: uncultured Gemmatimonadota bacterium (assembly GCA_951812955.1). Lineage (GTDB taxonomy): Bacteria > JAAXHH01 > JAAXHH01 > JAAXHH01 > JAAXHH01 > JAAXHH01. The sequence continues at coordinate 2,697,791 of OX638340.1, forward strand.
TTCTGAAGCCCAATTGAAAGGCCGCCGGTTTTTCGGGGTTTGCGATCCCATGGTCCAGCGTGGAGAACGCACCGTCCGGGACGACCTGCTCATCCACGTAGTGCACGTCCTCATAACCCAGCTTATCCAGTGCCGCGGCCACCGAGGTCATGCCCACGCCGTGCAGTGGGGTATACACCACACGCACGTCTCGGCCATCGGCCAGCGACAGGTCCGACAGGACGCCGATATACCCCTCGTCCAGGTCCCTGCCGATGATCCGGATCAGGCCGTTTCGGAGGCCTTCTTCGTAGTCGATCCGCCTGATCTCACCGGCCTGCCTCATCTCTCTCGTGATGTCCCCGTCCCGGGGCGCCACCACCTGCCCCCCGTCGGGTCCGTAAACCTTGAATCCGTTGTCTTCGGGTGGATTGTGGCTCGCGCTGATCATCACACCGGCCGCCGCCCGGAGTTCGCGGACGGCGAAGGAAAGCGCGGGGGTGGAGCGAAAACCGTCGAAGATCAGGACGTCTATGCCGTTGGCGGCCAGCACGCCGGCCGTCTCTTTCGCAAACAACTCCGAATTGCGCCGGGTGTCCCATGCCACGACGACGCCGCGCGCCCCAGCGGGACCGCGGTGATTTTCACTAACTTGCCCATCACCGCCTTGCCCATCGCCCTCGAGCCCTGCACCGACACGTTCCCCGTCGCCATCGTCGCCCTGCCCATCGCCGCCTCGCCCATCACCTTCGCGCTCTGCACCGACGCGATCCCTGTCGCGCTCTGCACCCTCGCGATCCCCATCGCCTCTCCCCATCATCCCGGTGACATACCTGGCCAGTCCCTGTGCCGCCAGGCCCACGGTGTGGGTGTTGAGCCGGTTCGGCCCCGGTCCCATCCGACCTCGGATGCCGCCCGTTCCAAAGGAGAGGACCGAACCGAATGCGTCCTCCAGTTCGTCGGTGCCGCCGGCATCGATGAGGGCATGGATCTCATCCCGGTACGCCGCGAGGCCGGGCTCCGTAGACCATAGTACCAGGGCATCCGAGGCCGCACGGGACAGGATGCCGTTTTCGGTCCAGGCGTTGATCCTGCTGACGCGTTGTTGATTCATCTCATGAGAGGAGGATTGGGAAACCGCGGTCGAGCGCCACGTTTTCCATGTGGAGTTCCGTGTCCCCTTTAGAAGAACTGGAGTTCGTGTATTGACCCTCGAAAATACCAGAAGTCCACCAGGATCGCAACGGCGGCGCCGAGGACATAGCCTACCATGATGCCGATCATCAGCGGCTGGACAGCCTGGTAGAGGCGTACACCGCCTACCCTGATCAGTATGGTTTTCAACAGCCAGGCCAGAAAGACGGGAAAGAATGCGTTGCGCGCGGGACCGCCGGCGGCCACCACGAAACCGATAGGCGAAATGGGCCACCAGCTGAAGTAATAGCGGGCAACGCTCATACCCGTGACCATGGCCATGCCCACGACCAGGAAGAACACCTCCGCACCCGAAATGGTGGTACTGTTCTGCATCCAGGTTATGATCAAGTTATAGAAACCGGGGTCTCCGGCGATATTGTTGTAGTAATTCGCCGCACCGCCCAGCCGGTATCCGGAATAGGCCGAAAAACCGATGGCCGTAATCGAGCTGACGACGAAGGTGACCGATGCCCAGAAGAACAGGACCCGTCCGGAGACGCCGAGTATGGACTGCATCCGCGCGACGTGGGAGGGGATGATCATCGTAAAGGTCTTCCAGTTGCGTGCAAAAGCGCTTCCCAAGCCCAGGGCCGTCAGGTTCTGCGGCGACAGTGAGGCGGAGCCCAGCATGCCCACAGTAAACTGGTGGGCGTTGATGGGCAGGTCCAGGAAGACCAGCCCCGATTCCGCCATCACGCGGCACAGTGCGAAGTAGAAGAGGAAAAGCAGGACGAGAAAGACGGCGATCACCGGGAAGGACATGCCGATCACGTGCAGCCACCAGGAGATATAGGCCATGCCGCAGACGCCCGTGACCAGGGCCGCCCGGTAGGAAATGAACTCGTCTTCGTCGCGCAGGTTCGTTTCGTGTCCCCGTACGTGGCGCCACACCATCGCCAGGTGCCGCCGCGCGATCCAGAAACCCCAGAGCGCGAAGGCGATCATGCCCCCGATGAACTGCACGGCGACCAGTCCGCCCGGTATGGCCGTACCCGAGGCTGCGACAACGCCGACCCGGGCCAGGATGCCCTGCTGTAGCGTATTGATGATCTGGAACAGCCACACGCTGAAAAGGATATCCACGTTGATGAAGTAGGAGAAGGCAAAGGTGAGGACGTTCATTCGGATTGGATGCGCCGGAAAAGCATGTCCGAAATTAACGCTGAGCACGGTGCTCGCGTCGACGGGAAAGGACGACCACTGGGTCCAGTATGATGCGGTGTTCCAGAGCATGATGGAGAAGGTGACCACCGCGCCGGTGATGAACATGCGGTTTCGCATGATCGTCGGCAGGACGGCGTCCGGCTCATCCTTCGTTTCCGTCATGACGACCGGCGCCTGGACGAGGGGATAGGAAAGCCGCTCGTGCTCGACCCACTGCCTGCGCATCAGGATGACGAAGCAGATGCCCACGGCCAGGAGGCCGCCAAAGAAAGACAGCCACCAGAACGACGGAATGATCCAGGCCGCCCAGGGGATCGGCATGCTTTCTGGTAGGCCCCAGTAATAGTCCCGGTTCGCGTTCTGTTCGTTCGTGACGATGAGCCAGTCGGGCAGATAGGCGAAGAACATCTCGCGCCACTGGTTCTCGGGCGACGCGAAGTATTCCGCCGTGGCCATCACGTTCACGACGTAGTTGGACATGCCCCAGGTCGGCACCATGAAACCGACCCAGCCAAGTACGAAAACGAAGAGTACTTCTTTGTCCCGCAATCCCAATGACGGACGGATCGCCTTGACCAGCAGGTTGGGACCCAGGACACCCAGCAGGAAGGGAATCAGCAGGGCGAGATCTATGTGGGCGAAGGTAAGGTGCACATACCCCAGGTGGTAGTTGCTCGACACGGAGAAAAGATTGACGACGACGGCCAGGGCCAGGCCCGCCGCCACCGCCCGGGGCGTTACCACCTTCGAGGAGGTTCTTTGTTCCAGTTCGCTCATGCTCTATACGGCGCGCCGCGATCTGCGCATTGGTCGGTGCCGTGGCCGGCGCGTTCACCGGACGGCAAGTGGCCCATAACGGGTCCCGTTTCAAAAGGAATGGGGATTATGAACGGCTCCGGGAAAATACAGCAGATCGGCCAGGATAGCAATGGAAGCGCCAAGGACGTAGCCCACGAGGATGCCGATCATCAACGGCTGAACGGCATGGTATAGCCGCACGCCGCCTGCCCTGATCAGGATGGTTTTCAACAGCCAGGCGAGAAGGACCGGGAAGAAGGCGTTGCGGGGCGGACCGCCGGCCGCTACCACGAAGCCGATGGGTGAAATGGGCCACCAACTGAAGTAGTAACGGCATACAGTCATTCCCAGGACCATCGCCATGCCCGCGATCAGAAAGAACACCTCGGAACCGGAAATCGTCGTGTTGTTCTTCATCCAGCTGATGATCAGGTCGTAGAATCCGGGGTTACCTGCGATATCAGCGTAGAAGTTCGACGCGCCGCCGAGCCGGTATCCGGAATAGGCTGTGAAGCCTACGGCGGAAATCGCGCTGAGGGAGAAGGCGACGGCGCTCCAGAAGAACAGTGTGCGCCCTTCGACGCCAATCACCGATCTCAGCCGCGCGACGTGGGACGGTATGATCATGGGAAAGGTCTTCCAGTTGCGCGCGAAAGCGCTTCCCAGGCCCAACGCCGACAGGTTCCGGGGTGAAAGCGAAGCGGAGCCCAGCATGGCGACGGTAAACTGGTGGGCGTTAACGGGAAGGTCCAGGAAGACCAGTCCGGATTCCGCCATTACGCGGCAGAAGGCGAAGTAGAATAGGAACAGCACCGTCAGAAACGCGGCGATCACCGGAAAGGACATGCCCACGGCGTGCAACCACCACACGATGTAGGCCATGCCGCACGCCCCGGTGATCACGGCCGTCCGGTAGGAGAAGAACTCGTCCTCGTCACGCAGGTTCGTGGCGCCTCCCAGCACATGGCGCCACACAGTCCCCAGGTGCCGCCGCGCGATCCAGATCCCCCAGAGCGCGAAGGCGATCATCCCGCCGATGAACTGGACTGTGACCAGCCCTCCAGGTACGGCGGTTCCTGAATCTGCGATGATGCCGAGCCGGGCCAGGACGCCTTGCTCCAGCGTGTTGATGATCTGGAAGAGCCATACGCTGAACAGGATGTCCACGTTGATGAAGTAGGAGAATGCGAAGGTAAGGACGTTCATGCGAATGATTTGAACCGGGAAGGCGCGGCCGATCTCGATATTGATCAGGAACTTCGTATCGATGGGAAAGGACGTCCATTGCGTCCAGTATGACACCGTGTTCCAGAGCATGAGGGAAAACGTGATGATAGCGCCGGTGATGAACAGCCGGTTGCGCATGATCGACGGCAGGACCGAATCCGTTTCGTCGTCCGCATCCGTCATGACGACCGCCGTCTGCGCGAGGGGATAGGAAAGGCGCTCGTGCTCGGCCCATTGCCGGCGCATCAGGACGACATAGCAGAGGCCGACGGCTAGCAGGCCGGCGAAAAAGGAAAACCACCAGAACACGGGAATGATCCACGCCGCCCAGGGAATCGGAGCGCCGGCAGGAAGACCCCAGTAGTAGTCCCGGTTCGCGTTCTGTTCGTTCCTGATAATTACCCAGTCCGGGAGAAAGGGGAAAATCAGTTCGCGCCACTGGTTCTCGGGCGTGGCGTAGTATTCCGCCGTGGCCATCATGCCGACCAGGTAGTTCGACATGCCATAGGTGGGTACCATGAAACCGATCCAGCCCAGGACGAAGACGAACAGGAGTTCCTTGTTTCGCAGTCCCCACGACGGATTAATCGCCTTGACCAGGATATTGGGGCCAAGTACGCCCAGGAAGAAAGGGATCAGCAGGCCGAGGTCGATATGGGCGAAGGTGAGATGGGTAAACCCGACGAGATAACTGGTCGACACCGACAGGATGTTGACCGCGACGGCCAGCGCCAGACCCATGATTATGGCCCGGGGGGTCGCTGCGCGCGGGCTGGACGGGTCGACCGTATCGGTCATAGGCTGTACAGGGAGCTGTACTTATCGTGTACGTAAGCCAGGAAGTAATCCGCCGATAGCACTTCGCCGGTGACGTGCTGCACGAGTTCACCGGCGCGGTAGGTCATGCCGGGCCGATGGATGCGGTCCCTGAGCCAGTCTCGAAGGGGAAGCAATTCTCCGCGTGCGATTCGTTCCGACAGGTCGGGTATTTCCCGCTCGGCGGCGCGGTAGAACTGGGCGGCGTAGAGATTCCCAAGGGTATAGGTGGGGAAATACCCGAAACTTCCGTGCGACCAGTGGATGTCCTGCAGCACGCCGTCCCGGTCGTCCGGTGGCTCGATGCCGAGAAAGGCCTTCATATTCTCGTTCCATACCGCCGACAGATCGCCCGCCGCGTATTCGTCCGTGAACAGTCCGCGCTCTATTTCGAACCGGAGCAGGATGTGGAGATTGTAGGTGATTTCGTCCGCTTCCACCCGGATGAGCGAGGGTTTCACCTCGTTAACCGCGGCGTAGACTTCTTCTTCGCTCACGTCCGCCGAGTTTTCAGGGAATATCGCCGAGAATTCGGGGAAGAAGTGTTGCCAGAATGCCCTGCTTCGACCGACCATGTTTTCCCACATACGGGATTGGGATTCGTGTATGCCGAGGGACACCGAAGCCCCGCGGGGCGTGCCCTCGTTCTCCGGGTCGTGTCCCTGTTCATAGAGACCGTGCCCCGCCTCGTGGATCACGCCGTAGAAGGATTGCATGGGGAGCGTCTCGGAATACCGGGTCGTCATTCGGACGTCGTTGACGCCCATGTGCGTGCAGAATGGATGGGGAGAGATATCCAGGCGGCCTGCCTCGAAATCGAAGCCCATGCGTTCGGCGGCCATGACGCCCATGCGCCGCTGGTCGTCGACGGGGTAGTTACGCTCCAGGAAATCGGTGCGAGGCTTGACGCCAGAGTCGGCGATGCGCTGCACCAGGTCCACGAGGGGACCACGTATAGAATCGAAGACCGCCGCGGTCTCTTTCGTCGAAGCGTAAGGCTCGTATTCATCGAGCAGCGCGTCGTAGGGTTCGTCCTCGTATCCCACCGCCTCGGCGACCTCGCGCTGGAGGGCGACCAGCTTGTCGACCCACGGGGCGAAAGCCGGGAAATCATCCTCCTGCCGGGCTTTGATCCACACACCGATGGCCGCCGAACTCGTTTCCGCCAGGTCCTTGACCAGGCCGACGGGGATCTTTACCGCCCGGTCGCTGAAACGGGAAATCTCGCGGACGTTGACCTCTTCGTCGGCCGTCAGCGATTCGGAACGGGCCCCGTCCAGCGCGCCGCGCATTTCATCGGAGGTGATCCGTTCGTGGGCCATGCCTGAGAGCGTGGCGAGTTGCCGTCCCCTGCTGGCCGCGCCCTTGGGGGGCATGTAGGTTTCCTGGTCCCACCCCATCAGGGCCAGGGCGGCGTACAGGTCACTTATCTCCCGATAGATCTCCATTACCCGATCATAGTGCTTTGGCACGGCGTATATCTCCCTTGTCTGGAACCGCTCTGGCCGTTTCTCGTCTGTCAGGAGGCTTCCGTGAGCGGTCTCGTTTCTCTCTAGTTGCCCAGGACCGGTTGGACGCGCAATTCAAGCAGGCCATGGGCCCTTCGAAGCACTTGTTCCACCTGGCCGGGTTGATCTCCTCGTGCGAATATGAAACCGGGGTAACTGGCGCCTTCGGGAAGCGGAGTCAGCAGGTCGCCTTCCTTTGCGGTGATTACCACGTCTTCCACGCCCGGAACCTTCTTCGCCGTTTCGACACCGTCGTATCGCAGAAACTGTCCGCTTTCCGGAACGGGCAGCATCATCACGCCCGCGGCCTTCGTCTGCCCGGTACTTCGCCCGAAGTCCGTCGCGTCGAGACCTGTACCGCTCGTGTCCTGTCCCAGGGCGTGACGCAGGATGAGTTCCTCCAGGGACAGCCCGATTCCGAACTCCAGGACGCGCGAGCAAAGCCCCCCGATGGATCGGCCGGCGATTTCAATGATCCTGGCCTCGCCGTGGTGGATGCGCAGTTCGGCGTGGACCGGACTCTCCGACAGGCCCACGGCCGTGGAAGCCCTTTGTACGGCTTCGGCTACGACCTTTTGCGTCTTGCCGGGCAAGCGCGAAGGCGTTATGTAAATCGACTCCTCGAAATAGGGCCCCTCCAGCGGATCGGGCTTGTCGAACAGCGCGAGCACGCGCAGCAGTCCGCCGGTCAGTAATCCCTCCAGGGCTACCTCTGCGCCTGGTATGTAGGATTCCACCATGATGCGTCGGGCGTCGGGATCGAGGCTCGGCGGCCTGTCCGTCGCGCTGTCGAGTAGGTGGCTGATTCTCCGGAATGCTTCTATAAAGCCTGATGGCGAGTCGGCCCGTATTACGCCCCGGCTGCCCGATAGCAGGACGGGTTTGAGCACACAGGGGTAAGGTTGCTCCAGCGCGATTTCCTCGACCGGGACCGACAGGTCGAACAGGGCGAAATACGGGTTCCATACCCCCGCGGACGAGAGCATTTCACGCATGCGGTACTTGTTGCGCGCGGCGACGGCCGCTTCGGGCGTGTTGTGCGGAAGGTCGAGGATCTGACATGCCCTGGCGGCGATCTCGGTGGTATAATCGTCGACTGGTACGATGGCATCGAGGGTATGATCACGGGCGTAGGCCACGATTTCCTCCACGGCCTGCGACACGTATCTCAGCCGAAGCGACAGCGGGACGTCCCAAGCTTCCGCCAGCACGTGGCAGAAGTCCGAACCCACGACGACTTCAATGCCCATACGCCGCGCCGCAGCCAGAAACGGATCCGCGCGATAGGTCGTCGTCGGCATCAGGAGCAGTAGTTTTTTGGACCGGGTCTCTGCTGGCATGGTTAGACTGGAAAATAGAAATTTTGTCGATCGAAATCAATGAAATCGCCCGCCCCGTCGAGATACCATACACAGGTATAGCGAAAAAAAAACTTGCATACGCAATCGCGTAGAAAATATATTGCACGTACATTTCGCTTAAATCACCCGCAGGCACGGGACCTTAGAACGGTCTGTCGCGGGAATTCTCGCACTCTATCGGGTGCATTACTCCCATTATTTCATCTGGAGGGTAATCAATGAATCGCACAGAATTGGCCGGTAAGGTCGCTGATGCTACCGGGTTGTCCAAAGCGCAAGCCGATAGCGCGGTCGCCGCAGCACTCGACGCCATCAAGAGCAGTCTCAGTGACGGCGATTCCGTCACGCTGATCGGCTTCGGCACGTTCAGCGTATCGAATCGTGCTGCTCGCCAGGGGCGAAATCCCGGTACGGGAGAGTCCATTACGATCGCTGCGAGAAACGTGGCCAAGTTTACGGCGGGCAAGGCTTTAAAAGACGCCATAGGCTAAGAAAAGCTACGGGGCCCGTCCGGCCTCATCGGTCGGACAGGCCCTGTTGAACGGTACTCGGACAGCCGGGCCGGAGAGGCCTGCCGGAGCGAATAAAAGCTTCAGTCGCCCCGGTTAGTGACGATCTGCCTGTCCTTTTTTTAAACGGATCCTTGAATCGTTCGTTTTTTTGCCTTGCTAAGCACACGTGTGCATATCCGGCTCAGGTAGACTGCACGAACTCGTTAGCGTTCTGTCGCACCGACATCGAGAAGACAACTGGAGGATTGCCTTGCCGCTCTATGAATTCAACCTCACGGATTTTCTTTTTCCCGCGGATCTCCCGAACAACAAGGCCAATTTCCGCTTTGTTGTCGATCTGCGATTCATAAATCATCGCAGTCAGTTTGCCACCGAACACGCCGTGATGCCTAGCCTCGACACGTTCTGGGAATGCGATACCGAACGGTCGGGAAAACCGAATTACGTTCGCGGCGCTGGAGAGGAAGCGTTGCGGATTGGCGATCTTCCGGCCGGCCGTTGCGGCCGTTTCGAGATGGCGGAGATTGACGATTGGGACAAACTCATTTTGCTGGTACGGGGGAAGCGTATCCATTCCATTCAATTCAAGGTATACGACGTGGATCGCAGAGATGCCTGGGACAAGATCAAGGATTTCCTGGCCGGGATCGTCGAGGCCGTCGTCGGCAGAATCCGAGGGGCGGTCCCGGAGAACCTCCCCTTGCATCTGCCGGAATCCCTGGGCGGCGCGGCGGACGACCTGCAGTCCTTCCTGCTGAAAAAGATCGCGGGTGGCGACGCGGTCCTGTTCCGGGGATCTGCGAATCTTGCCGAGCTTTCCGGTGAAGGATCGACGCACCATACGGTGCATGGCCGGGGAACCCGGGGAACGTACATGATCGGTTTCAGCCTGACCCAGCGGGATGGGTGAATCCATGCCGCCATGCTGGTAATCGTCAGCGACCTGCATTTGACGGACGGCACATCCGGCCGGACCATCAATGCGCATGCCTTTCGGTTGTTCGCCGACCGGGTTCGGGACATGGCCTTCGACGCCTCCTGGCGGCGCGGGGGTTCCTACCGGCCGGTCGAGCGCGTCGACATCCTCCTTCTGGGAGATATCCTGGACGTCATTCGCTCGACCCGGTGGCTTGAGACCGATCGCGGGACGCGTCCCTGGAGCGACCCCGCGGACGTCCGGCTCGCCCGGAAGGTGAATGAAGTAACCGATGAGATCCTGAAGCACAATGCGCACGCGCTGTCTCATCTCGGGAACCTGGCGCGTCCCGGAGGCCTCCTGCTTTCTCCGCCCGGGGGAGCGAATGGGAACCCGAAGCATTCCGAGCCCGGCCTGCCGGTACGGATCGGCATCCACTACATGGTCGGCAACCACGACTGGTTCTATCATTTGCCCGGCGCGGACTACCACCCTCTGAGGAGGAAGGTCTCGGACGCCCTGGGGCTGGAGAACGACCCTGACGCGCCCTTCCCCCACGATCAGGAAGAATCGGCCCGACTCGACGGCATACTTCGTGATCACGGGGTCATCGCCCGCCATGGAGACGTCTTCGATCCCTTCAATTACTCCGGATCGAGGAACGAGCCGTCGCTGGGGGACGGCGTCGTCATAGAATTGGTGATCCGCTTCCACCGGGAGGTCCTCGCCCGCCTGGGATCACGAATGCCCCGGTCGTTCATCGACGGACTGCGGGAGATGGACAATGTCCGCCCCCTGGCAGCCGTTCCCGTCTGGATCGACGGCCTGTTACGTAGTCACGGGGTGCCAGGAAGAGAGGCTCGCAAGGTAAAAGACACCTGGAACGACCTGGTCGACGCCTTCCTCGATCTGGATTTCATCCGGGGGCGGGACGCTTACTTGAATCCCTTCGACAGCGTGGACCGGCTGGAATACGCGCTGAGGATCACGCGAGACATTCCGCTAGTCGCGGCGAGCGCGCTGGGCGCGTGGTGGAACGACCTGGCGAGTGGTCCAGGCGGCACGGACGAATCCTATCATGCCCACGCTGCCGGGGAAAAGGCGGTGCTGGACAGGGAGGCACGGCACGTGGTATACGGCCATACCCACCACTACGAAATCGTGCCCCTCGACGCCATGACGCGGGACGGCCGGCGATTCGAACAGGTCTACTTCAACGCGGGCACGTGGCGCAGGGTACATCGGCTCGCTCGTTCGTCCCGGCGCGGCCGGTCCTTTGTAGCCTACGACGTCATGACCTTCCTGACATTTTTCAAGGACGACGAACGCATGGGCCGCCCGTTCGCCTGCTGGTCGGGGACGCTGGGCGAGGCGCGCCGGTAGGACGGGATATGAGTATCAGAACCGCAATCCGAATCAAAGTCAACTGAGATTGAACGACATAAACGAGTTACGGTCAGCAAAGAATAGTTTACCCTAACTGCTGATATTCGTACATTTTGTTGACGAGCATTTGACTCCAAGTTCTAACGATACTTCGCATGCGATGCGTGTTTTTCAAACCAAAGATCGTGTTGGAAGTGTTATACTGAGTGAGGATACGTGTGAATTGCCGACGAGATTCCTGACAAAAACTTAATAGAATTTGGCCACAAAGGAGACTGTTATGTCTGAGGATAGACATACTTCCAGAGAGCAGAACGATATAGAAATCAAGAGTGTAAACGAAGATTCGCCAGGAATCGAGACTATGCCCGATATTACCCCGGAGATGATTTCGCCAAATCCTCCCCAAAGCAACAGTGAGAACAACCAGCACGATCAAACAGGGTCATCAAATGTAGAAAGTGACTAAGATGTCGAGTTCAGTTCAGGCGATATAGAGTGGGTGCAATTGCACAAGAAAAAGTAACAAATAAAACTGTATTCAACCGCTTGATTAGAATCCTTGTTAAGACTGGCAGCAGACCCTTTTCACTTGACTTGAAAGACCTCTCGCCCTACCATGGTGCAGTTGTTTAGGGAGATATCGGGAAGGTATGCCGGGGTGGTGGAATTGGTAGACACAGGAGACTTAAAATCTCCCGGACCTCAATAGTCCGTGCCGGTTCGAGTCCGGCCCTCGGCATTCGGGGTCGTGAACAAACTGGTGAATGCTGGATATGCAGGGCGCTTAGCTCAGATGGTTAGAGTGCCACGTTGACATCGTGGAGGTCAGTGGTTCGATCCCACTAGCGCCCATTCCGTTCCGAACCAAGCAAATGCCCGGCCCTGGTCGCTCCGGCCGGGTTTCTTAATTCCCCCTGCTCCTAAACCAGTTTGCTCCAGCATGAAAATCACGGATATCAAGGCCGTCTACCCGGCATGGAAGAAAAAGGGGTCGGGCGCCTGGCAAGAGTATTACTGGCAGATCGTGGTCCGGGTGGAGACGGACACCGGCGTCCTGGGGTACGGGTACGGCGGAGGCGGAGAACCCGGCAAACTGATCGTCAACGGTCATCTGCGCGATGCGCTGATTGGCAGGACGATCGGCAGCGTGGATGATATTCGCGACACCTGGGACCATCTCTACTTCAAATCCCTGCCGTACGGCCGCAATGGCATTGTGATCATGGCCCTCAGCGGAATCGATCTGGCCCTGTGGGACCTGCTCGGTAAAACCGAAGGCAAGCCCGTATACGAGCTGATCGGGGGATTGAAGAAGGACAAGGTCCGTGCCTACGCGACAGGGGGCGACCCTGCACGGGTCCGCGACCTGGGCTATACGGCCGTAAAGCGCTCGCACAAGTGGCGGTCTGACGCCGACTACGACGTAGCCGCGGTCCAGGCGGCCCGGTGCAGGGAGCTGTTCGGTCCGGACGCGCTGCTCATGTTCGACTGCTACATGTCCTGGGATGCCTGGGTAGCCCTGCGGATGCGCGAAATCCTGGCCGAATACGAACCCTACTGGTTCGAGGATCTCATCACCCCCGACCATCTGGACGAACTGGCCGAACTCAGGCCGCGGCTGGCGCCTGTTCTACTGGCCGGCGGCGAGCACGATTTCTCCCACCATGCGTTCCGCGCCATTGCCCGCGCCGGCGCCCTGGACCTGTGGCAGCCCGATATCACCTGGTGCGGTGGAATAACGGCGGGGTTGCGCATCCTGGACCTGGCCAGATCGCAAGGGGTGCCTGTATGTCCCCATCGTGGGGGCGAAATCTGGGGGCTGCACCTAATCGCCGCGACGGATTGCATGGATCTGGCGGAGACCCACCCGGATAGGCGGAACGATATGGACGGCTCGGTGCTGCTCGACGAGCCCGTGGTATCCGGCGGCGAGATCGCACCGGCTGACCGTCCGGGGTTCGGCGTCACGCTGAAACCGGCGTATTGCTAGCATATGCATCCGCTCTCGTGGGATATAAGGAAGCGCTTCGACTACTCTATCTAGCTGAAACCATGTAACTTGTGGATTAAATCCCCGGTTTTCGGGGATTTGGCGCCGGATCATATCCGGCTTGTTGATGCATCGGCAAGGACCGCGCCTCGTACTGCAGCACGGCGGCGCAAAAACGAAAGGAGGTTTGTATGATATCTAAACCACGGAGGCGTGAAGACTGATCTGATCAGTTGACACGCCTCCAGACGTGACCCGGGCGTCTTGTCTAGTGCAAGGCGTCCGGTTTTTTTGTGCTTGCACCTCGAACCGGGCGGATGTAGTCCTCTAGTATCGGATTGGTTTCTACCGATGATTGCGGGCCTCCGGCGAGACATTCTTTCCACTAACCCTGTCACACTTCCATGTCCATGTACCGTCTGCTTCGTCCCGTTCTTTTTCGTCTCGATCCCGAGTGGATACACCGTGCCACATTGTCCGCGGTCGGTGCGGCGGGCCGTATTCGGCCGGTGCGGGACCTGCTTCATAACCTGCTCACCGAAGAAGACTCGCGGCTGAGGGTGGAGGCTGGAGGACTTGCCTTCCCGAATCCTGTGGGACTGGCAGCCGGGTTCGACAAGAACGGCGTCGCCATGGAAGGGCTCGCGGCAGCGGGATTCGGTTTCGTAGAGGTGGGTTCGGTCTCTGCCCATCCGTCGTCGGGTAATCCGGAACGGCCCAGGCTGTTCCGGGTACCGAAGGACGAGTCGATCGTGGTCAACTACGGGGTGCCCAATGACGGCGCGGAAGCGGTGGCACGGCGGTTCGCATCCACCAGGCTGTCCGTCCCCCTCGGCATCAACCTGGTCGAAACGAACACAGGAAGGCCGGCGGGCGCGGACGAGGTGGTGGTGGAACTGATCGAGGCGATGCGTCCCTTTCTCGGCCTCGCGGATTACGCGACGCTCAATCTGAACTGCCCCAACACGACATCGGGCCGCAGCCCTTTCGACGATCCGAACACCTTGCGGTCGCTACTCGAAGGATACGCGAAGTACGAGGCCATGCCCCCCACCTTCCTGAAGGTGGTGCCCACCACCGATCCGGGTACGATCGAAGGAACGCTCGCGGCCATGGATTCTTTTCCCTACGTGAAGGGGATCGTGTTCGGCCTGCCGACGGGGAAACCCTATGACAACCTGAAGACGCCGCCGCAGGTCCTCGGCGCTATGCCCGGGACCCTTTGCGGCAGGCCCACGCGGGAATTGATCGACGATTCCATTCGGGCATGGTTTGCCCGGATGGACCATGGCCGTCACGTGATCGTGGGCACCGGGGGTGTTTTCACCGCCGAAGACGTCTACCGGAAGATCCGCCTGGGCGCTACACTCGTTCAACTATACACGGCCCTGATCTATCACGGCCCGGGTCTGGTTAAGCGCATCAACCGGGGCCTGGGCAGCCTGATGGACCGGGACGGCCTGAGCCGGATTTCCGACGCTGTGGGCGTGGATAATCGGCAGAAGAGGAGTACCCTCGATGTCTGAGGTTGTGTCGTCTCTGGACGCCTTAACGCCTGAACTGCTGACCTCTATACTCCGCAAGAACGGCAAGCTGGGACAGGGCAGGGTCCTGGGCATGAGGATTCAACCCAATCCCGCGTTCAATTCAATCGCCGCACACCTTGAGCCGGTGTACACCACGAACGCGCAGGCCGACGTTCCGAAGCGCCTGTTCATCAAGATAAATCAGACGCATGGTGGAAGGGATGAGATCGCCTTCTATGGCCTGGTCTCCGCGCAAAAACAGCCACTTTCCATGATGATTCCGGTCATCGACGGCGCGTACGACGAGGACACGGGGGTTTCGCACTGCCTGATGCACGACGTATCCGGTACGCACCATGCACCCGTCTCCCGCGAGCGCATACTGGCTGGAGACGGCGTGCCTGAGGAAGGGGAACTGACCGGTTGTGTGGAAGCCCTGGCCGGCCTGCACGCATATTGGTGGGAACATCCGGTCCTGCGGGACGGCCCCGTAAGGACCCCGCTGCCGTTCAGGGATGAAGAACGCTACATGGCCGAGGTGCGGGAGCAGGCGGAGGAATGGAGGCGATTCAGATCATCGGAAGCAGACGGATTATCTCGAGATTTGCTCGAACTGTACGACAGTCGAATAGAAGCGCTTCCCACGCTTTGGGACCGGTATCTAAATCACAGATTCACCCATTTCTCAAAGCTCACGGTTTGCCACTCGGATTGTTACTTCACCCAGTTCCTCTGTCCCGACGACCCGGAGGTTCACGGAACCTATCTGTCGGATTTGGAGGAGGCATGCGTCTACCTGGGCGCTGAAGACCTGGTATACCTGATCGCGACGTTTTGGACGCGTGAACAGAGACAGGAAAATGACCGGGAAATACGATGCCTGACGCGGTACTACGAGGCGCTGGTGAATCGCGGTGTTGAAAACTACTCGTGGGACGATCTCTGCAGGGATTACCGCCTTCAACTGATCTGGCGGGTCGAACTTCCCATCTGGGATCAGCAAAACGGGAGTTCGGGGGACTACTGGCGGCCAAAGATGCAGTGTCTGGCCGACGCGTACCGCGACTGGGACTGCGCGGCGCTCCTGTAGCCGGCGCCGCTGTTACAAGCGCTTCTGTAACCCGTGGGCCAGCGATGGACAGTCCGGCCTAGAACGTGCCTTCCACGCTCAGCGTCGCGCCGCCGGTTCCCTCTTTTCGCATCGTGGACGAACGGATTCGCTCCTGTAGTTTTTCGTAGTACAGGTTTTCGTCCACCGGGATATCGACCAAGCCGTCCGTCCAGGCGGACAGCAACATGGCGTTGGCCAGTTCCACGCCACGGATGCCCTCGACGCCCGGCGCGATCAGCGGCGTTCCCTCGCGGATTGCGCCCACCCAGTCCCTGGTGATGCCGCGATGCTCTTCTCCGCCGCCGCGGAAGGGAATCTCGCATTTCCAGGTCTCCGGACTGCCGAACCCGCCCTTCCATTCGCGGTTGAAGACGTTCATCGGCGTCCGGTTGCGCCAGAAGGTGATCCGGCCCTCTTCCATGACCACCTTGCCGTTGTCGCCCGTGATCTCCATACGGTTGGTGCCGGGCGATTCGCCCGTTGTCGTGATGAATACGCCGGTGGCGCCGTTTTCGTATTCGGCATAGGCCGTCACGTCGTCTTCCACCTCGATGTCGTGGTATTTCCCGAAACCGCAGAAAGCCCGGATACGTACCGGCATGCCGCAGATCCACTGCCAGAGGTCGAGGTTGTGGGGGCACTGGTTGGCCAGCACGCCGCCGCCTTCGCCGGCCCACGTGGCGCGCCATCCGCCCGAGTCATAGTAGCTCTGCGCGCGGAACCAGTTCGTGATGATATAGTTCGTCCTGCGAAGTTCGCCCAGTTCCCCGGAATCCACCAGTTCCTTGAGCTTGCGGTGCTCCCCGAGGGTGCGCTGGTTGAACATGAGGCCGAAGACCAGGCTGCTCTTCTCCGCTGCCGCGTTCATTTCCC
This sequence comes from uncultured Gemmatimonadota bacterium, assembly GCA_951812955.1. Taxonomy (GTDB): domain Bacteria; phylum JAAXHH01; class JAAXHH01; order JAAXHH01; family JAAXHH01; genus JAAXHH01. Next base: position 2,714,158 of record OX638340.1, read on the forward strand.
TGACCTGGCCGGTATACACGCCGGCCGGTTTCTCGCACAGGACGTGGAGGCCGTGGCCAAAGGCCTTGATCGCCAGTGGCGGATGGTCGTAGTGGGGCGTGGCGATGATCACGGCGTCGATTCCGTTCGAACGCAGCAGCTCGTCCGCGTCCCTGTAGGCTTCGACGCCGTCCCCGGTCCGGGACTTCGCACGGGCCAGTTGGTCCGGATCGACGTCGCAGACGGCCTTCAACTCCGCGCCCGGTATTTCGTTCCCGGCGAGGTATTCTATGTGGAAGTTGCCCATGTTTCCGAGGCCGATGACACCTATGCGTACGCCGTCCATTGCATACTCCTCCCAAAACCGCGCCGGCCGGGAATTCCATTCACCCGGCGAGGGCGGCCATCTTTCCGTTTCGCATCACGCTGGGGAAATGCTCGCCCGCCTGGTTCATGGGTCCGCCGTCCGGCAGGTCGACGAAGGCTTTCATCACATGCTGGCCCGAGGCGACGAAGCGGGACTCGCCGGTCATGTAATGCATGGCGATGGCGCGTCTCGGCGTCTGGGAATGGTTGAAGGGCGAGCCGTGCCAGGTCAGCGAATGGTGGAACGAGACCTCGCCGGCCTGCACAGGCCAAGGCCTGGGCTCCACGACGGAGGTTTCGGCGTCGTCTGGCGGCGAGAAGCCCTCGATCTGTCCGAAGTCCCCGGCCTGCTTCAGGTGGGCCTGCGTCCGCAGGAACTCGATCTGGTTGCCCCACCGGTGGCTGCCCGGCGTCATCCACATGCATCCGTTTTCCACCGTGGCGTCGTCCAGGGCGACCCAGGCGGAGACCGGCGTCATGGGCCGTATGATAGGCCAGAGCGGCGCGTCCTGGTGCCAGCTCGTCACACCGCCGTGTCCCGGTGGCTTGTACTGGATCTGGTCGTGCCAGACCAGAAGCTCTTCGGCCCCGGTGAGCTGGCTGATGGCTTCGACGATCAGGGGATGATGGATCAGGCGTCGGTAGGCGTCGGACACTTCCCAGATATTCACGATCTGCCATACGCAGCGTTCAGGCTCGCGTTCCCGGACCATGTTGTGAAAGAGTACCGGTCTCGGCCCTTCCTCGGGGAATCCCTCCGGACCGGTATCCAGCACGCGTTGCAATTCGTCCCTCAGTTCCTGGATCCCGGCGTCGTCCAGCACGGGGCCGCCATTGAGAAACCCGTTCCGGTGAAACTCGGCGATCTGCCGACGGTTAAGCATGTCCTGGTCCTCGAATCGTTGGGCGTCGTGAAACGGACTTCTGGTCGCGGCGCGTCGTGTACCTGTTCCTGTGGTGAGCACTGGCTTTCTGCGGTAAAAAAGTCAAAAATCCTTCGTGTAAATCAGGCGAACCCTGTCCGTATACCGGAAGGTATTGACTATCATGCTCCGGTCTCCTGCCCCCATGCTCCCGCGTTCCAACCTGATCAGCGTACCAACCTGGTCACCCGTAATGGTGAACGTCAGTTCGGTGCCATCCACGGAGTAGGTGCCTGGATAGGCTCTGCCGTCAAAGTTCGTCAGGATCAGACGGTCGCGGGAAACCAGCCACTGGCCCTCGTCCCCCGTGCCGTCCGTGTACAGTCCATCGGGCCCGAACCGGATAAGGCGGAAGCCTGCCTGGTCCAGCACTTCCTCAAAATAACCGATGACCTTTCTTATGCTCTCGTCAATACGAGTTTTGCGCCTGCGCCTAACCGCCGCCTGATCGGCCTGTTCGGCCTGCTCCACCAGGTACCTGCGGATATTGTTCGGTATCTCTTCGGCGAAATCATGCCGCGCCAACCGCCAGGCACCCACCAGCGCCGGATCCATTGTGGCGGGGGCAGATCCGGATGTACCTGATGTCCCGGATGCCTCGGGTCCCGGCGATGAAGGGAACTTCCCGGATCCTGCTACTTCAATCGCTTCCAGGATCCGATCCAGTTGCCTTTCGATCTCGTCAAAACGCCGGTCCTGCGCTCCCAGCCTGTTTTTGATTCGTGACAGCTCCCATTCGATCTGGTTGAGCTTGACCATGATCTGGCTTTGCCGGAAATCGACGGACTGATCGTCCGCGGCGGTCCGGTTCCATCCGCCGGCAAACGCGAGGAGGACGAGAATGCCTAGAGGCGGGAGTATGTACAGCAGTCGTTTCATCTATTTGCCCTTTGGTATGCGCGGCGGGCTATCAATTTACCCCAAGACACGACGCTGCCAAAGCCTTTTTTGACCGAAGCCCCGTGTTGACATAAACAGTGGAAAACCCTATAATACGCATGTTGTCCGGCCCGACGCGTACGTAAGAATGGCCGAAGCGGGACAACGCTTATCTAACAGGGAAACCAGGCAACAACGGCAGCATCCGGAAGACGATCAGACCTGGGAAAGTATGTCGCGCCGGGAGTAAACCGCTCCCCGTTCACGAGGAAAGGCCAGACGATGTCCGAAGCATCCGCCCCATCCACCGAAACCATGGAATTCAAGAGCGAGTTGAGGCAGATCCTCCACCTGATTACCCACTCGCTATATTCTCACAAGGAGATCTTCCTCCGCGAGTTGATAAGCAACGCCAGCGACGCGATCAACAAGATACGGTTCAATTCCATCAACAACAGCGATCTGCTGGACGGCGACACCGAGTGGAAAATCAGGTTGATCGTCGACAAGGACAAGAAAACCCTTACGGTTTCCGATAACGGCGCGGGGATGTCCCGCGATACCATCATCGATCAACTGGGTACGATCGCAAAGTCCGGCACGAAGGCGTTCATCGAGACCCTGCAGCAGGCCGACGAGGCCAGCCGGCCCGAACTGATCGGCCAGTTTGGCGTGGGGTTCTACTCCGCCTTCATGGTGGCCGACCGGGTCACGGTCGTTTCCCGTCTGGCCGGGGATCCGGTGGACCAGGGCGTACGCTGGGTCTCTGCGGGAGAAGGCGATTTCACGGTCAAGATCGTGGATAAGGAGTCCCATGGCACCGACGTCACGCTCCATCTCAAGGAGGACGAGCAGGAGTTCCTGGAGGAGTGGCGGCTCCGGCTGGTCGTCAAGGAGTTCTCCGATTTCATCGAGTACCCGGTCGTCATGGACGTGGAACGGAACGAACCGGTCGAAGGGGAGGACGAAAAGACCGAGACGGTGATCCGGGAAGAAACGCTCAACTCCATGAAGGCGCTCTGGCTGCGGTCGAAGGACGAAATCGAAGAGGACGAATACAACGCCTTCTACCGCCAGATCTCCCACGATTACGGCGATCCGGCGAAGGTGATCCATTATACGGCCGAAGGGCTGACGGAATTCAAAGTGCTGCTCTTCATACCGGCCAAGCGTCCCTTCGACATGATGTTCGGCGATCCCAAGGTAGGGCCCAGACTGTACGTACAGCGGGTACAGATCATGGAAAACTGCGAGGAACTGCTTCCGCCCTACCTGCGCTTAATCAAGGGCGTGGTGGACTGCGCCGACCTGCCCCTCAACGTCTCTCGCGAGATCCTGCAGCAGAATCCCATACTGGACCGCATCCGCAAGAACATCGTAAAGCGGATCTTCACCACGCTGGAGGAGATGAAGAAGGATGAGTTCGACAAGTACGTGGATTTCTTCAAAGAGCTGGGCTTGATCCTCAAGGAAGGGATGGCGCAGGACTTCGAAAACCGGGATACCCTCACCTCGCTTGCAGTTTACGAGTCCATGAATACCGAGGCCGGGAAGTTCATTCCCATGGACGAATACGTCGACCAGATGCCGCCCGACCAGGAAGAGATCTACTACCTGATCGGCGAGCATCGCGGCATGCTCGAAAGGACGCCGTACCTGGAGGTTTTCCGGGACCGCGGCTGGAACGTCCTCTTCATGACGGATCCCATCGACGAATTCGTCATGTCGTCGGTGACCGAGTACCGCGAGAAGAAGTACAAGGCGGCCAACAAGGGCGACATAGCAGCCGACGAATCCGCCAAGGCCCGCGCGGAGGACGACGAAAAGACATTCAAGGCCCTGATCGAAACGCTGAAGGGCAAAATATCGGATGTGCAGGATATCCGGTTGTCGACCCGGCTCACGGACAGCGCATCCTGCCTGGTGGCCGACGAAGGCGCCATGAGCGCCCACATGGAACGGCTCATGCAGCGCATGGGCGAAGGCGAAGGCCAGGATTCGAAGCGCATCCTGGAACTCAATGCCGGCCATCCTGTCGTCCAGGGACTGCAGAAGCTGCACGACAGCGACAACGGCGACGCGCGCGTCGAATCCATCGGCCGCCTGCTTTACGAACAGGCCGTCGTGGCTGAGGGGTCCAAGCTTGATGATCCGGTGGGTTTTGCGGGCCGCATCAACGAGTTGCTTGTAAAGGAGCTGATCCGGGTTTAGAGGTCGGGAGACCGGGATAGCCGGCGTTTCCCATGGCACGCACGGCCGGTACGATCGGCAGGCATGGCACGCACGTCCCGCAGGCACGGCAGGCACGCGTGGCAGGCAGGCACGACACCCACGGCAACGGCACGCACGGCCGGTCGGCACGTGGTCACGGACCGCCGTATTTCAAGCTGTCATCAAACCATTGGCATCTTCAGGTAGCTGTCATTATGCGCGTACCCGTAATACTCGTATCGATACTTGCACTGGTCTCCTGCGGCGAGAGTGAACGCGCCGCCGAACAACCCGAGGCAGGGGGACGCGTAAACTCGATCGGCGTGGTCCTCCCGGATGACGCGGTGGACGCCTCCCGCCAGGTGCTGCGCTCCATGAGTCCCGAGCCCAAGAGCCTGGACCCCAGTATCGAACCCTACGATACCGAACAGACGATCCTGCCCTTTGAAGCGCTGCTGTTCAAGGACGAACACTGGAACCCGATCCCGGGCGCCGCGCACAGCTGGGGTTCGGAAGACGGCATTGTCTGGACCTTCAATCTCAGGTCCGGGATGCGCTGGAGCGACGGATCGCCTCTGACCGCGCACGACTTCGTGTATTCCTATCGCCGGATGCTCAATCCCGAATCCACCAACATCTACGCCTTTTTCTACTACGACATCAAAAACGCCGAAGCCATCGTCAAAGGGGAGAACAAGGATATCGAGTCCCTGGGCATAAAGGCGGTGGATGACACGACCCTGGTCATCGAAACGGAAAAACGCGCACCTTACCTGCCCCATATCGTTTCCTTCGGCGACGCCATGCCGGTGCCGAAGCGGCTGGTGGACAAATACGGACGCAAGTGGACCGAGCCGGAGCACATCATCACCAATTCCGGCTTCAAAGTATCTGAATGGGTTCACGGCAGCCACATGACCCTCGTTCCCAATCCCTATTACAACGGCCCCCACAAGCCATTCCTGGAGAAGGTTATCCACCCCTTCCGAAACGCGGCCGCGGCGACCATACTTCCCTACGAGGGCGACGAAGTCGACATGGAGAACGTGGATATCAACGATCTGAATCGAATTGAAAGTGATCCTCAACTGAAGAAGGATCTCGTGCGATTCCACGGATTGAATACCTGGTATGTCTTTTTCAGGACGCAGTTGCCGCCGTTCAACGACATTCGCGTGCGGGAAGCCTTCACGCGGGTGATGGACCGTGAAAACATCTGCAACATCATCCTGCGGGGCGGAGCAGTTCCGGCCTATTCCATGATCCCGCCAGGATTCAAGGAATTCGAAGGCGACACGCACGCCGCGGTGCAGGGTTTCGATCCCGAACGGGCGCGGCAGCTGATGCGCGAAGCCGGATATCCCGGGGGACAGGGATTCCCCCGGCAGGAGCTGTGGCTGCGGGCGCCGACCCCCTCCGTCCGCCTCATCGGCGTGGCGATCCAGAGCATGCTGAAGGAGCATCTCGGCATCGAGGTGGACATCCGGACGGCCGACCTGCACTCCTACATGGACCACCTGTACAAGTGGGACATGAACCTCGGCTTGATCGCTTTCGGCGCCGATTTCCTCGACCCGCGCAACATGCTGGACATGATATGGCACTCCCAGCCCCAGGGTCATGGGCGGCAGGACTGGCACAATCCCGGCTTCGACCGCCTTGTGGACTCGGCGGCCGCGGAACTGAACCAGGAAACACGGTACAGCCTGTACCGGGAAGCCTCGGCCGTCATGGCGGCGGACTATCCCGCCGCCTTCCTCTATCACGGGATGGGCCTGCAGCTCCGGAAACCCTGGCTTAAAGGCTATGCCGTAAACGAAGACGGCACCGTGGGTTCCTTCCGCTGGCACAAGCTGTACATCGCCGAGGTGGACGATGGGGAGTAGGGATATTCTTCGGGGTGAGTGGGGACTCCGGGGTGAACGGAGACTGTCCGCTCTCATTTTCCTTCTCACGCCGCTCCTCCTGGGCGCCTCGGCCCTGTTCTGGATTCCCGGGGCGGCAGTGGCGCAGGAAAGTCCGGTCATCCTCGAAGCGATCAGCGTCCTCCCCGTGGAAGGTCCCGAATCCAACCAGCCATCGGGACTCTTCGTCCATCAAGACACCCTGTTTACCGTTTCCGACAAGCACGACGATACCATCTTCAGGATTGAACTTCGGGAGGATGCCGCGGTTTTCGTGCCACACGTCCGTTTCGACCCACCCAGACCCTTCGGTGTGTTCAGGCTGGACCTGGAAGGCATCACCCGCGATGAGGACGGAAGTTTCTATCTCGTCAGCGAAGGGGCCTTCGCCATTCTGAAGGTCGACGCGGACTCGAAAAAGGCATCCTGGGTCACCACGAACCTACGGGACGTGGGCGCTTCGGCGGGGCTCTTCCAGACCCGCGGCGGTTATCTCGAGGGGATCACGCTGATGGCCAAAGACCGGTTTCTGGTCACCGCCGAACGGCAGCCCTGCGGCCTGATCGAAGTCGACATGGCCCCCGTGCAAAGGGTCGTGGAGATCGCTAATCATGGATCGACGAACAGTTACACGGGTCTGCACCGGGAGGTCGAAAACGTATACATTCTGCAGCGGAGCACCGCGACCATCCGGAAGACCATCCGGTACCTGGACGTGGACAGTCCCTCGGCGATCTGGTCCTTCGCCCATATCGTCAACGACCCGGAATATCTCTATCAGCACGAACAATTCGGCGCGAAAACGGCAGAGGGACTCGCCATGGACCGCGACCGGGTCTACGTCATCCTCGATAACAACAATGACGCGCGCAGGATGTATCCCACCGATCACAGGCCCTTGCTCCTGATCATGAAGCGGCCCGACTGACGCGCTCCGCGGCATGAAACGGCCGGCCACCAGTGCCGCGTATTGAGAAGCGACCCGGCTGAAACGGCCGGCCACCAGCGCCGCGGATCACGAAGCGGCCCCTTTGACGGAACGCCGGATCGTACCCGGCCGGGACAGGCGACCATGATTCCAGATGCCCGGGACAGGCTGGCACGACTCTTCCGAAACACATTCGGCCATGCACCGGCGCACATCGCCACCCTGGGCGCGGACGGATCGATACGGCGGTACTTCCGGCTGCAGGGCGAAGATCAAACCGTCATCGGCGCAGCCAACAACGACCGGCGCGAGAACACCGCCTTCCTTTTCCTGTCCCGCCACTTCCGTCGCCACGGACTGCCGGTACCCGAGATATACGCCCAGGATCTGGACCAGGGCGTCTACCTGCAGCAGGACCTGGGCGACGAGACGCTGTTCAGCCGGTTGGCCGCCGCCCGCGCGGAGGAGGGGACGTTTCCGGAACGGTTGGCCGCCGCCCGCGCGGAGGAGGGGACGTTTCCGGAACGGTTGGCGGCGATATACCGGCGGGTTCTCGACGACCTGCCCCGTTTCCAGGTCACCGCGGCGGAGAATCTGGACTTCTCGGTCTGCTACCCAAGGAGCCGTTTTGACGGGCAATCCATCCAGTGGGACCTGAACTACTTCAAGTACCACTTCCTGAAGCTCGTGCCTGTCGACTTTGACGAGCAGGCCCTTGAAAACGATTTCGAACGATTCACGGCGTACCTCTTGGAAGCCGATACCCGATACTTCCTGTACCGGGATTTCCAGTCCCGGAATATCATGCTGCACGATGGCCGGCCGCATTACATAGACTACCAGGGCGGGCGGCAGGGCGCCCTTCAGTACGACATCGCGTCGCTCCTTCAGGACGGCAGGGCCGACATCCCGTGGGCAACGCGGGACGAACTCCTGGATTATTATGTCGAGAAAATCGGAGCGTACGCGGCTGTTTCAAGAGCATCGTTTCTGTCCCACTACTACGGCTACGCCCTGGTCCGTCTCATGCAGGCGCTGGGCGCCTACGGGTACCGCGGGCTGTACGAAGGCAAGTCCCACTTCCTGACCAGTATCTCCCATGGCGTTCGTAACCTCGAGGGTCTGTTGGTGCGGGCCGCCCTGCCGGACGACCTGCCTGAACTGACCCGGGCCTGGTCGCGGATCGTCGACGATCCTGCGCTTCGGCGAATGGGAGCGGTTTCCGGAGAAGGGCTGACCGTCCACCTCTGGAGTTTTTCCTATCACCTCGGCCTGCCCCGGGACCCGAGCGGAAACGGCGGGGGTTTCATCTTCGACTGCCGGATCGTGAAGAACCCCGGGCGTATTCCCGAATACGCGGCCCTGACGGGGAAGGACGCACCGGTGGCCGTATTCCTGGACAAAAATGAGGATGCGCGGACCTTCCTGGGGGATGCGAAGACCATGGTCGACCGGGCGGTAGAACACCACCTGCGGCGCGGGTTCACCGACCTGACCGTCGCCTTCGGTTGTACCGGCGGCCAGCACCGTTCGGTATACTTCGCAGAGCGCCTGGCGGCGCACCTGTCGGAGCGTCCGGGCCTGACGGTCCGGCTGAGGCACCGGGAGCAGGAGGATTCGTGAAGGCCATGATCCTCGCCGCGGGACTGGGTACCCGGTTGCGGCCCCTCACTGACACCCGGCCTAAAGCCCTCGTGCCGGTGGCCGGCAGACCCATGATTCACTGGGTGATCGCGCGACTCGCCAGTCACGGCTTCACGGACATCATCATCAATGCCCATCATTTCGCGGCGCAGATCGAGACCTTCGCGGCCGCGTACAAAGGTCCGGGCTCCCCACTGACTGTTTCCGTAGAGGAGGAGATCCTGGACACGGGCGGCGGGGTGCGGAAGGCCGCGTGGTTCTTCGACCGCGAGGAGCCGTTCCTGGTGCACAACGTGGACGTGCTGACCGACCTGGATCTATCCGGCCTGATGAACGCTCACCTGGCTTCGGATGCCCATTCGGCCTATGGGGCCCTGGTCACCTTGGCCGTGAAGAGTAGAAAAAGTTCGCGTCACCTCCTGTTCGATGAGGCGGGACGGCTGGGCGGCTGGCGTTCGGACGTTACGGGAGAGACGCGCACGGTCCGGCCGATAGCGGGTCCCGTCACCCCCGTGCCCTTCATGGGCGTCTACGTCATGTCCCCTGCCGTGTTGAGAAAGATGGCCGATCCCGGTCCCTTTTCGATCATCGACTTCTTCCTGGACCAGGCAGGTGGCGGCGCGCCGATTCGGGCCTATCGGGCTGATGATGCCAGGTGGGCGGATCTCGGAAGCGAGGACCGCATCGCGGCGGCCGAGCGGCTCTTCGGTACGGACTGGTTCGCGGAGATCGGTTAATCCGTTCTCCAGACGAACACATACACGCAAAGGCCAGGCTTACCCGCCATCGGTCGAAATGACTTGAAGCGCAGCGCGCCAACGGTTATCTTGGTACCGTATCGATCTTCCTATAAACACGCCCTCACCCGAAGGAGGTTTGAATTGGCTGACGCATCGTCCTCCCGCGGCGCGAGGCAGTGTCTGCGTAGTCTGCTCTATCGCGGTTGTTGCCCCCGCCGAAGTTTTACTCCTACATAACCGGCGACAGCGGGCAAATACGCGGTGAAGACGTTTCCTTCAGGATTCGCGCTCGTTGAGCGTCTCCGGTAATCCTCGCGGAACGGTTTCTCCTCCATTATGGCCCGGACGGTCATCTTGTTCGTACCGCCCGGGGCGATGGCAACTCGTGGATATACGGAATTCCCTGCCCGAAGCCAGGCGGGAATCCTGTCCTGTAGCAGCCTTTCTCCTGCCCCGCGCGGATCGTGCATCTATTGATCCGAGCCACGACCCGTCGCTACACGATAGCGAGTCGAGCTGCGAGAAGCGTGCAGAGCGTGTTCAATTTTCAGTGCGCAGGATATCCGCGCCGGCTCTCCGAAATCAGTAAGGTAGGTACTATGTCCGGCAGAATGAATGGAAGCCCCCCCAAATTCCAGATTTACGATCTCAGGAACTACAGAAAAATACCCCAGATTGAGCATCTCCGGGACGAGCTGAAATTCGAAATGGAAGTCGTCGCGCAGGTTCTACCGTTCCGGACCAATTCCCACGTGGTGGAGAACCTGATCCAATGGGAGAACATCCCCGACGACCCCATGTTCCAGCTCACTTTTCCGCAGCGGGAGATGCTGTCGCCGGACCACTTCGACGCGGTGGCTGCATTGGTGAAAAAGCAGGCGGGCAAAGCGGAAATGGCGCGCACGGTGAACCGGATCCGATGGGATCTGAATCCACAGCCCGCGGGCCAACTCGAGCACAATGTCCCCAGGGAGGACAACGAGAGACTGGATGGCATGCAGCACAAGTACCGGGAGACGGTACTGTTCTTTCCATCCCAGGGACAGACCTGCCACGCATACTGCACCTTCTGCTTCCGCTGGCCCCAGTTCGTGGGGATCGATGAGCTGAAGTTCGCCAGCCGCGAGGTCGAAAGTCTCATCAGATATCTTGAGGAAAATCCCCAGGTCACCGACGTACTTTTCACGGGCGGCGATCCCATGGTCATGCGAGCAAAGAACCTTAGCGTGTATGTCGATGCGTTGCTGAAGGCGGACCTCCCCAATCTGCACACGATCCGAATCGGGACGAAATCGCTGGCGTACTGGCCCTACAAGTACCTTACTGACCCGGACGCGGACGACGTGCTGGCGCTCTTCGAACGGGTAATTCGCGCCGGTAAGCACCTGGCCATCATGGCCCATTGCAGCCATCCCGCCGAACTGCAACCCGACGCGGTGGCAAAAGCGGTCGGCCGGATCCGTGGTACGGGGGCAAGAGTTTACACGCAGTCTCCCATTCTGAGGCATATCAACGACGATCCGAACACCTGGGCCGCCATGTGGCGCAAGCAGGTGGACCTGGGGATGGTTCCCTATTACATGTTCGTGGTGCGAGACACCGGCGTGCAGCGCTTCTTCGCCGTGCCGCTGGTTCGCGCGTGGGAGATCTTCCAGAACGCCTATCAGCAGGTAAGTGGGATATGCCGGACCGTGCGCGGCCCCAGCATGTCGGCCCATCCCGGGAAGATCCATGTCCTGGGCGTCAGCGAGGTCCGCGGAGAGAAGATCATCGCCCTGCAATTCCTGCAGGGACGCAATCCCGACTGGGTCCTGCGGCCGTTCTTCGCCCGGTACGACGAAAGAGCCATCTGGCTGGACGACCTCGAGCCGGCCTTTGGCGAGGAGTCGTTTTTCTTCGAAGAAGAGTTGGCGCAGTTGTGCGCTGAGGACCTGCCCTCCGGCCAGTGGGACGTGATGGAGTCCCTGGTGCTGGAAGGCGTGGAGTTTTAGTGAACGGGGCAGGGGTCAGGGTACGGTACTTGATGACCTCCCTGGGATCAGCGTTTTTCGGCCACAGCCTCAGCCAGCTGTTCTTTAGCCCACTGATTAACACTCACGCCGCCCACCTCGGCCGCCTCGGCTACCGCTGCGTGGGTTTCCGGATCAATCCCCCAGCCCCGCATACCGGCAGACAATCTCCACGGCCTTGACCAGGGTCTTCGCGCCGAGTACGGCGTATTCCTCGATCAGGTTGCCTTCCTGGTCGAGCGTACCCAGGCCGGGACCGAGGAACATCTTCCCGCTGTAAATCGTGGCCGGTTCGACGCCCATGTGCTCCTGGGCGAGGACGATGGGATTGGTGTTGGCCCACAGGTCTTCCAGGTTGAAGATCGGGATGCCGAAGGCGCCGTCTTTCCACGTGCGTTCGTAGTTGAGCTCGGTGCCGCCGAGCTGGTAGGTTTTCGTGAAGATCAGGTCGTCGCGGAATCGGGAGGGTTCCATCCGGGCGAATTCCTCTACGATGATTTCGTGGAACCGGTCCACGGGATCGGTGACCAGGCGGGGACGGTCGCGGAGGACCTTCAGGTAAGCGGTCAGACCGACCAGGGTGTCCCGGCCGGGATCACTGAAGGTATAGACCGCCTTGCCGTGGGAGGACAGCTCGCCGTACCGCTGGCCGCCCAGGCCCATGCCCTTGCGGATCGGGTTTATGACCTCTTCGCGGCCAATCAGCAACCCCGACGCAGGCGCACGGCCCGGCTTGTCCATGCTGTAGGTGATGATGTCGCAGCCGATGTCCCGGGGATCCATGCCGACGATGGGAATCGATCCTCCCGTGTCCACGATGTAGGGCACGTCGTAGTCCCGGGCCACGTCGGCGAGTTTCTTCAGGAGGATCGGCGCGCCGTTCTCGTCCTGTTCGCCGAGTCCGTAGCTGGGTGTGTCGTATCCCACCGTGGCGATGCCCGTGAGCAGGGAAGCGTTCCGTTCGGCGGCCTTCTTCACGTTTCCGATGGTGCCGTCCACGTCCACCCCGGTGAGCAACGAGGTGGGATTATACCGGATGCCGTGCGGATCGTATTTCGCGCCGGCCATGGGTACGTAGAGCGTCTCGAGGTTCGCCAGGCTCTTGTTCTCGATGCCCAGTTCGCCGCCGGCGATAGTCCGGTCCACGAGAAGGTTCTTGTACCGCGGCGGGAAGGCCCGGCCGTAGCCGCCGATCCATTCGTAGTCCTCGCCGTAAGGCATGAGCAGGCGGCCGCGGTAGATGTCGCCGTGGCGCATGGAGGGCGGAGCGCAAAGCGTCTCCAGGGTCAGGCGCAGCAGCGATTCGCAGGTGTTGGCGGCCACCGCGTCGAACTCATCGCCGTAGACGTCCTTGACGACTTCCCGCAGTTCGTCTTCGACCACCCGCACCGGGTAGGTCTTGCCGCCCCGGTTGGCTTCCACAATCGCGTCGAGAACGTAATCGGGGAGGTTGCCTGGTCTCGCCGAACTGCCGGCGTACAGGCCGATGTCCTGCCGTAGCTTCAGCGTGCCGATCTCTTCGCCGTATATCCGGGCCTCTTCGGCGATTTTACCCAAATTGTCGTAGATTGACTGGTACCACTGGAACTTGTACATGGCTGTTCTTTCTCGGATCCGCACTGCGTTGGACGAGACGGGAAGATCGTCTACGGGCGGTTTCACGCCGGACCGTCGTGGGGATCAGGGTATGCTGGAAATCACTTCGAGGGCCCGTTCCACGTCGGACACCCGGTTGTACAAGTGGGGCGAGAATCGGATCACGTCGCCGCGCAACGCGACCATGACGCCGGACTGCTTCAGATGCTTCGCCACGCTGGAGATGTCGTGGCCGGGAAAACGGGCGGTAACAATGGCCGAGCGTTCGGCGGCGTTCCGGGGGGAAGTGACCTCGGCGCCGATATCCGCCAGGCCGCTGATGAGGTGGTCGGCGAGGACCTGGTTATGGGCGAAGATCTCGTCGATACCCGTGTCCACGAGGAATCCGATCGACTTCGCGAACCCGCCGGCCAACCCATAGGCCATGGTGCTGAACTCGAACCGGGACGCGTCCTCCGGGTAATCCGGCGGATCGGTGCTGATGTCCCAGATGTCGACCTGGCTCCGAAAGCCCACCAGGCCGGGTTCGAGGCTCGTGGCGAGATGCGGAGCGAGGTACATGACGGCGATACCGAAAGGACCGCACAGCCACTTGTATGCTCCGGCGGCAACGGCGTCGATGCCCATGCCGGGTGCGTCGATGGGGACGGCGCCCGCGGACTGCGTGGCGTCCACGACGAGCAGGGCTCCGTGCCGGTGCGCGATCTCGGCAAAAGCGGCGAGGTCCCAGCGCTGGCCGCTGCGGAATTCGACGTGGGACAGGGCCACTACGGCCGTGTTGTCGTCAATGAGGTCCCGGACGCGGCCGGGATCGACAGTACCTCCCCCCCGCGCGTGCGCCAGCCGGATCTCACAGCCCGTGTGGTTGGCGACCCGTCTCCAGGGGTAGACCGAAGCGGGGAAGGATACGTCCGTGCTGACGACGTTGGTTTCCGGTCCGGGCATGACCGCCCAGGCGAGGGAACTCAGGAGCTCGGTGGTGCTGGACCCGGCGGCGATGTCGGTCGGCGACGCGTTGAAGAGCCGGGCGGCCTGCCGGTGCAACTCATCGAATACCGTGGCTTCGGCTTCTTCGTCGAAGTGGTTGCTGCCGTTCTCGGCGACGTCCCGGTACCATTCGGTGATCGCGGACGCGGCCGGACGGTACATGGGCGTTACGTTCGCCGCGTTGATGTAGGTGCAGGTCTGTGCTACGGGAAACTCATCGACCGGAACCAGCGGATCGAGGGACTGTGGCATGGTAAGGCCTCCCGGCGATCAACCGGCGGCCGCGTCGCGCTCGTTCACTGTTCCCGCGTCCTCTTCCTCGGCGACCTGGCGGAGCAGGCTGGCAATCCGGCGCAGTCCCTCGTTCAGGTAGTCGGACGGCAGGCCGTAGCTGATGCGGAGATGGTTAGGTATGCCGAAGTAGTCCCCTGGACCGATGAGCACCGACTTCTCCTGGATCAGTCGATTCGCCAGTGTCGCGGAATCGGCCTTCAGGTTGTACCGGACGAAGGAAACGGCCGTTGCCTGGGGCGGAACGAGACTCAGGATGTCCGAGTTGTCGCTGATCCAGCCGTGGTAGTTCTCCCATCCCCGCCGGATATAGCCCCGCGTCCTTTCGAAGATGGCCTGCCGCACGTCCGGGCGCAGCGCCAGCGGCGCGAGGAAATGGTTGGACAACTTGGCGGTGCTCAAAGTCAGGTACTCGTGGCGCTTCCAAAGCTCCCTGAGCAGGTCTTCAGGACCCACGAGCCAGCCGATCCGCAGGCCGGGCATGCCGAAGGACTTGGACATGCTGCCCGCCGCGATGACCCGGTCGTACCGACCGTAGAAGGTGGGCGAAACCTCCTCCCGCTCCCGCTCGGACCCGGCGTAGATCTCGTCGGCGAGCAGGTAGGCGCCGCTGCGTTCGGCCGCGCGGACGACGGCGTCCATTTCGGATTCCGTCAGGATCTGCCCCGTCGGGTTGTTTGGGTTGCAGATGGAGATCAGTTTCGTTTCGTCAGATACGGCGGACTCCAGGCTGTCGGTATCGAGCGCCCATCCCCGGTCGGGATCGAGGGTGAACGTCCGGCGGATGGCGCCCATGTTGTGCGCGAGCCCCCAACTCTGGAGGTAGCATGGCACCTGGACCGCCACCTCGCCCCCGCCTTCCAGCAGCGTCTGGAACGTGATGTAATTGGCCTCGATGCATCCGATGGTCACCAGTACGTTATCGGCCGTGGCGCCGGGGTAGTACTGGGCAATGGCCTCCCGCAGTTCAGGCGAACCGTTGGCGTATCCGTAGCCCAGTTCGGTATCCAGCATGCGGTCCAGGATATCGGGATCGTGGGCGATCAGTTCCCTGACCTTGACCGGGTGCGCGCCGCTCTCGGACAGGTTGTATTCCACGACCTGTTCCCAGTCCGACATGATGCGTTCCAGGTCAAAAGTCTGGAAGGTCGATGCCATGTGCTTGCTCCTTGGTTTGATGGGCCGTCAGTGTTCGGTGCGCCGGCCATGTCGGCCTGCTAATCCGGTCAGCCTGGTCAGTGTGGCCGGCCAAGTCAGCCTGGCCGGCCGTGTCAGCCCGCCAGTCCGGCCGCTCGGTCATTCCGTCCGTCTGTCTACTTTACGGCGTGGTATACGGCCTTGGATATCTGGATATCCTGTACGGCGACGCCCGTCGAATCGGCGATCGTGATCTGGTCGTCGGAAGTGCGGCCGAGGGAAGGATTCTGAATCACGTTCCCGAGCTCGACCACCTTGTCCTCGGTTATGGCGCCCGCCATCATCGCCTGGGCGATCTCGCCCCGCAACCTGCACTGGGGGATGCTGTCCGCCACGACCACGTCGGCCTTTACGAGCACGCCTGGATCCAACTCGATCTTGTCCGGCGTATCCGATCCCATGGCGGTGATGTGGGTCCCGGGCCGGACCTGCTCGGCGGTCAGCAGCGGCGACAGGGACGGGGTGGACATGATGATGAGATTGCTTGTCGCCGCCACCGCGCCGGCGTCATCCGTTGTCTCGACGGAGTATCCCTGGGCTTCCATGTCACGCATGTAGGACGCCTTGCTCTCGTCGGAACGTCCCCACGCGATCACGTCCGTGCAGTCGACGACACCCTTCAGGTACTCAACCTGCATGCGTGCCTGCAGGCCCGTACCGAAAACGCCGATGCGGCTGACGTTCTTCGGCGCGAGGACCTTGGCCACGACTGGCCCCATGGCGGCCGTACGTACGTTGGTGAGGTAGCCCTGGTCGAGCAGGAACGCCACCGGCTGGCCCGTTCTCTGATTGAAGACCAGCATCATGCCCTGGACGCGGGGGAGGCCCACGTTCGGATTATCGCTGAAACCGGAGGCCAGCTTGATAACGTAATAGTCATCGTTGTTGATCGCGCCGTACTTGATATGCACGTTCCCTGGAGGATCCTCGAAGTGCATCTCGCCGACGGGCGGCACCTGCACATTTCCCTGCGAATATGCGACGAAACCGTCCTCTATATCCTGAATGACGTCAATGCCCTCTACGGCTTCCTTGATTCGGTCCAGTTCGACGATGAGCGGCATGGTTGAACTCCTCCTGGCAATCTGGTAAACCTGAGTATTTGCCCGGTGCGAAAGGCAATCCGGATTATTTATAAAAATGAGCAGACAAGTTAACGGATGCGCGGGCCGAAGTCAACCAAAACCGCGCGGATATCGCGCCCGGAACGACCTGCTCGGGCACGCCTGGACGCTCTCCGCAGTTCACCGGCAGGGCGGGGGATATTGTATTGACAAAAACGGCTTCATGTCTCACAATACGGGAGTCTTCCCTACATGCCGGCAGGTCCCAGGAGGAGTACTTACATGGCGGATGTGGTTCTGAAGGACGTGGACAAGCAATTCGACAAGAACACCGTGGTCCGCAACGTCAACCTGGATATAAAGGACCGGGAGTTCGTCGTGCTCGTCGGCCCATCCGGGTGCGGCAAGTCCACCACGCTGCGCATGATCGCCGGCCTGGAAGAGGTGACCTCCGGCGAAATCCACATCGATGGCAAACGCGTGAACGACGTCCCGCCGAAGGACCGGGATATCGCCATGGTATTCCAGAATTACGCGCTGTATCCCCACATGACGGTTTATGAAAACATGGCCTTCGGGCTTAAGCTGCGCAAGTATCCCCGTTCAGAGATCGTGGCACGGGTCAACGAGACCGCTGGCATCCTGGGGATCGGCCATCTCATGTCGCGCAAACCGAAGGCGCTCTCCGGCGGCGAACGGCAGCGCGTGGCGGTTGGCCGCGCCATCGTGCGGAAACCCAAGGTGTTTCTATTTGACGAACCTCTGTCCAACCTGGACGCCAAGCTGCGCGTGCAGATGCGGACGGAGATCAGCAAGCTGCACAACCGCCTCGACGCGACGATCGTCTACGTCACCCACGACCAGGTCGAAGCCATGACCATGGGCGACCGCATCGCCGTGATGAAAGACGGCGAGGTACAGCAGGTCGCCGCTCCCCTCGAGCTTTACGAGAAACCTGCAAACCGGTTCGTCGCGGGCTTCATCGGCAGTCCGGGCATGAACTTCCTGGAGGGGAAGGTCGTTTTCGACAACGGTCACGCGGAGTTCGACGAAGGCGGTGTCCGGCTCCCCATACCCGACGGTATGCGGGACGCCCTGGCGCCTTGGCGGGACAGGGAGGTCACATTCGGCATCCGTCCGGAGGACATCACGTCCGTGGATACGAAAAAGGACTGGGAAGAAGCCCGCCGGATCATGGCTACGGTCGAGGTGGTGGAACCCATGGGAAGCGAGACCTACCTGTACATGACCACCGGCCGGTACCCCTTTATCGCCAGGGTGGACGCCTTCGTGGATCCGGGAATCAACACGGAACTGCCGCTTCTCGTGAACATGGCCAGGGCCCACTTCTTCTCCAGGGACGATGAAGCGGCGATCGTCTGACCGCGGGGCGCCGCCTGGTCCAGTTCACCCCGGGTCTCCCGTATGATCATGCACCGGTCCAGTTCACCCCGGGCCTCCCGTTTTATCCCGCACCGGACTTTCCCTTCCAACGGTGCGGCCCCCGTTACCGTATGAGAAGCCGGCGTCAGCCCAGGTGGGCGCGTTTGGCGAGGAAGGTCAACAGGGCCTGGTCGAAGGGCGTGCCCGTATCCAGGCTGAGATAGTCCGCCGCGTTTTCCCGACAGACACGGGTATAAACTTCGTCCTGCTTCTCCAGGTCGCCCAGGTACGCTTCGCGGATCGCATGCGGGTGGGTATATACTTCTTCACCGGTTTCCATGTCGCGGAAGCGGGCGGGCTGCCGGAATGTAAAGTCCTTCTCGGCGGGATCAAGGAGGCGAAATACGATCACTTCATGCTTCCGATGGCGAAAATGCCGGATGCTGTCGACGATGTCCCCGGGTTCGTCGAACAAATCGGAAATGACGATGATCAACCCGCGCCGCTTGATCCGTTCCGCCAGCGAGTGAAAGGTCGCCCGGCTTCGTGTTCCGGACCCGGGCACCGCGGCTTGCAGCCGCTGCAGAATGACGTGCAGATGATTGCGGACCGACCGCGGTGGCACGTATTGCCTTATCTGCTCGTCGTACAGCACCAGGCCCACCGAGTCCTGCTGGCTCAGCATGAGGTAGGTGAGGGCGGCCGCCAGGTACCTGCCGTACTCCAGTTTGCTTATACCCGCGGATCCGTATTCCATCGACGCGCTGACGTCCAGGAAGATATAGGATTTCAGATTGGTTTCTTCTTCATATTCCTTGATATAATACCTGTCGGATTTAGCGAAGACCTTCCAGTCGATATGCTTGATCGGATCGCCC
The DNA here is from genome assembly GCA_951812955.1 of uncultured Gemmatimonadota bacterium. Taxonomy (GTDB): domain Bacteria; phylum JAAXHH01; class JAAXHH01; order JAAXHH01; family JAAXHH01; genus JAAXHH01. The sequence continues at coordinate 2,733,137 of OX638340.1, forward strand.
GGCATGTACTGCCTGTGTTCCGCGTATTCGACGCTGAACCCATGGTAGGGGCTGCTGTGCAGTCCGGCGATGAACCCTTCCACGACCAGTCGCGCCTTAAGGTCCAACCGGGCGAGCCGGGACACGGTCATCGGATCGAGGTATTTGCGGTAATCGGGCGTATTCATGGTTATTGGCAGGCGTGAAGAGGGATCAGGAGCCTGTCGTTTCATCCATCAGTTGCGTGATGATGTCGTCGGCGGAGACTCCGTCCGCGTCGGCGTTGAAATTGGTCACGATGCGGTGCCTGAGCACGGGCAGCGCCAGGGCGCGCACGTCTTCCGGAGTGGGCGTATAGTTTCCCATGAGCACCGCCCGGGCCTTCGCGCCGAGGATCAGGTACTGGGAGGCCCGGGGTCCGGCGCCCCAGCTGACCCGTTCGCGGATGAAAGGTGGCGCGTCCGTCTCGTTCGGACGGGTCATGCGGGCCAGCGAAACGGCGTACTCGACGACGTGGTCCGCCACGGGCACTCTTCGGATCAGCTGTTGCAGTTTATTCACGTCGTCCCCCGTCAGGATATGTTCCGGCACGGCCTCCTGAACGCTCGTCGTACTCCGGGCGATTTCGATTTCTTCGGTGCGGGACGGATAATCCATGTAGATACTGAACATGAAACGGTCCAATTGGGCCTCGGGCAGGGGATAGGTTCCTTCCTGCTCGATGGGGTTTTGGGTCGCCAGGACGAAAAACGGCTCGTCGAGCCGCATGGATTCCCCCGCGGCAGTCACTTCGTGTTCCTGCATCGCCTGCAATAGGGCCGCCTGCGTCTTGGGCGGCGTGCGGTTTACCTCGTCCGCCAGAATCACGTTCGCGAAAATCGGCCCGCGGATAAACTTGAACTCCCGGTGACCGGTCGACCGATCCTCTTCCAGGATTTCCGTTCCCGTGATGTCGGACGGCATCAGGTCCGGCGTGAACTGAATGCGGCTGAACTTGAGATCGAGCGTCCTGGAAAGCGTGTTGATCAGGAGCGTCTTGGCCAGTCCCGGAACGCCGATCAGCAGTGCGTGGCCGTTTGCCAGTAGGACGGTCAGGAGCTGCTGTACCACCTCCTGCTGACCGATGATGACCTTGGATATTTCAGCCCTTATGCGATCTCCCGCCTCCTGTAATTCCTCGACGATTTCCAGATCGCCGTGCCGCTGTTCGTCTGCCATTTATGTTTCCTTGGTGGTTAGTCCCGCGCAACGCATGAGCGTTTGAGATGCTCCGGGTGCCGGTAGACCGGACTGCCCCGATTCGACGCCCGTCAAGATACAGGGGGGTGAAGCCGCCAATCAAGTAGAATAGAAACCAGCCGCCCGGTCCCGGGATGCCCGCAGCGGGCACTTTCGACGGGGATTCCCGTACGGAACCCAAGTTCCTTCGGATCGGACGATTGCGGCCGGTCAATCTTCCCAGGCCGTCCGGGGACCGTCCACGTAATCCAGGTACCGGTCCGCGACGGCCGCCTCGTGCGAATCGCCGGTGTGAATGACGACGCGCCATCGGAAGGTGGTTTCTGAATCCGCCGCGCAGTGGTGGTCGTCCCAGACCATCCAGCAATTCGCGGCGAACAGTCCATACCCTCTCACGTGCCAGGCTGTGGGGTACCGGAGGTTGTCCGAGTGGTCGAAGACGGCGAAGCCCGCGGTCTCGTCTCCCACCGGGCCGCAGTAGTCCATCCAGTGCGCCCGCCGGGACCAGCAACCGGTCTCGTCGTCCGCGCCGTAGACGTTGCGCATCCGGCCGTCGCCCGAGGCGTTCATGGAGGGGTTGACGCGGATGCTCAGGAACCCGCCCTCTTTCGTGGAACCGATGGTGACGGGACCCCGATCGGCGAGGAGGGTGAAGAGGACGTCCAGTACCACGGCGTCGCGCCCGGTGTCGAAGAGGCGGTACCACCTGCGGTCGGACATCAGCGGCCGTTCTCCCTCGTACCAGGTGTTGCCCGTGGCGATGGTAAGCGACAGGGGGCCCTGATGGATCGACATTTCGTCCTGTACGGTCCGTCCGAACCCTGGCCGGTCGAACTCTCCCCAGCAATCCACCCCGTTGATGGCGCCCTGCATCAGGGTGAGACCCCGCTGCCAGGGATGCTCCCCCTCGCTGTAAGCCGGCAGGGGTTCCCTCAGCATGTTGACGCCCCCCGGCGTAAGAATGGGATTGATGAAGGGCTTGGGATATCCGGCGCCGTGGTGAAAGGTCATGAACGGCGATTCGCCCAGAGACACTTCCACCCGGTCCTCACGGCAAACATGTTCAATGCCGCAGCGGGGCGCCGTGTTCTTGGCGGCTGCCGCGACCCAGGTTGAGACCTCGCCCACTTCCATCGATGGCAGGATGGCGTGATATATGGCGGACAGGGGATCCCGTTCGGCGAAAAGGGTGGAACCGCCGCTTCCGGTAAGCCGAAGCACCGGCGCGTTACAACCATCGGGCGCCGGTATGGCAGCCAGTTGTTCTCTTCTGGATCGCGGCGAAGTCAGGGTCAGTTTCATGAAACGTATCGCTCCCTTGTTTAAACGTGTCGTTTCCTTGTATGGTTTATCGTATTTGCCCGGTTCCGTGGCGCGGACACGTACTCGTAAAAACATCGCATTCCGGAAATCTGCACGGCCCGGCGTCCTGGCAGTAAGGGAAAAGCCCGGTATCCCTTACTTCAATGTGGCGATCATGCGCTCCCGTACCAGGGACCGTATCACGTCGTCGAAAGCGTCGAGGGTCAACGCGATGTCCTCGTCGGTATGGGCGGAGGAGGTGACGCCGCCCGTGTAGGAGACCAGGTCGATGCCTCGGGCGAGCAGCATCTTCTGGAAGGCGGCGACCACGGGAGCCGGGATCCCTTTAAGGACGTTCACGTCGCGGGTGACCAGCCGTTCCCGGCCAGAAGCGCCGCTTCCCGGGAAGGCCTCCAGGTAGACGTGGAAGATGGACACGTCCCCGTAAACGTAACCGGCGACGCCTTCCTCGCGGAGGATGTCGTCCATGCCCTGCCGGAGCCGTTCGGCCAGCCGGTTCGCCCGTTCGTGCGGCAGACCGGTGGCCACGCGTTTCAGGGTGGCGATGCCGGCGGCCGTGGATACCGGGTTGGCGTTGAAGGTTCCCAGGTGATGGACCCGTTCGTACCGGTCCCGGTGTGCGTCACCTGTGTAGTCGAACACTTCCATGATGTCGGCACGGCCGGCGACCACGCCGCCCGGCATGCCGCCGGCCACGATCTTGCCGTGAAAACTCATGTCCGGCGTGATCCCCGAGTATTCCTGGTAGCCTCCAGGCGCGTAACGGAACCCCGTAATGACCTCGTCGTAGATCAGGAGCACGCCGGCCGCACGGGTCAGATCGCGGAGTTTCTCATTGAACTCCACGGACAGGGGTCCGGTACCCCAGGAGGCACCTGACGGCTCCAGCATGACGGCGGCGATATCCCGGTCCTTCTCCAGTACTTCGGCCACGCGGTCGAGTTCCGCCGGGATAACCTCGATCGTATCGAGCACGGCCGGAGGGATGCCCGCCGAGACTGGCTGGTCGAAGGGGATCATGGCCCCCTTGCCCACCCCGTCGTGCCATCCGCTGAAATGTCCCTCGAAGCGCAGCACCCTGGTCTTTCCTGTGTAGGCCCGGGCAACGCGGAGCGCGAGCATGCTTCCCTCGGACCCCGAGTTCACGAAACGCACGCGTTCGGCGCAGGGGACCAGCTTCCGGATCAGTTCGGCCCACTCCAGTTGCATCGGGTGGTCGTTCCCGAAATGAAAGCCGAGTTCGAGGGCGTCGCCCATGGCCCGGCACACATCCGGCGGAGCGTGACCCAGCAGCAGCGCGGCGTTCCCCATGCCGTAGTCGATGTATTCACGGCCGTCCTCGTCCCACTTGCGTGAGCGTGCCGCATGGGACATGTACAATGGCAGGGGATGGCCTCTGCGCAGGTCGTGACCCACACCGCCGGCCAGCGATTCCATCGCACGCGAATACAGTTCCACGGACCGCGGCCGGGTCTTCCGAAGCGCTTCGATTTTTGCGTCACCCATGTGCAATCCTCACTTGAGCCGTACGACCGTGATGAGGCCGGAACCGCTAATCGCTTCAACCACTTTGCCGGGTACGAGCGGACAATCAGCGCAACCTTTCAATCAACGCCAGCGTGCGGTCGACGACCCGCCGCTCCGAATCCGGGTGGATGGCCGTGGGCATGCTGTAGGCCTGGAACAGCAGATCGGGTACGCCGTACCAGCGCTTGCGAATGTCCCAGCCGCCCGCTGGGAAATCCTCCGCCCTGGGTAGGTAACATACGCATCCGTTGGTGTAACCCAGCGCCAGGGTATGGAGGAAAGGCGAACCGGCCTTGATGGCCAGGCCGGTTTCGAAAAAGGTCTCCGTGCTGTTCGCGGCCAGGACGATATCGTTGATTCGTATGGCCTGGACCACGACGTCGATCGAAGCGCCACCGGCTTCGACGGCGGCGACGAGCCGGTCGCTCCAGTCCGCGAATCTGGTGGTCACGAGGAATTCCCATACTTCGCCTCCCCGGGAGGCGACCGTATCCCGGGCCTGGTGACATTCCGCCCTGATGGCCAGGGCATCGGAGTGCGGGGGCAGGTCGATGAACCCGAGCGAAAGGCTTTCGTCCGCGGCGGCCAGAACGGTGCATGTTGCGCCGGTGACCGGTTCCCAGGGCCAGACCGAAATGCGGGAAAGCGATCCCATGCGCCGGCGTTCCCCGCGCTTCCTGTGCGTGTGGATCGCCGCGGCGGTCTTGACGACTTCGGCCCCCAGCGTGGACCCGATACGGTCTTTTTCGTCCCTGCAGTCGGCCTCCATGATCAGGCCGCCCCGCGGCATGATGTTCCCGCCGCACCCCTGGAGAAAGAGCGAAAGCCCCCCGATCGCGTTTTCGACCAGGGTCCTCGCCGCGCCCGGGAAATCGGGCGAAGCCACCATGGACCGGGGTCCTATGGTCACCGGGTGGCATCCGTAGGAGAACACGGTGGCAATGGGACGGCCATCCAGATTGTCCACGCGCAGGACACCCACGTCCGGATCGGTCGAATGACCGGGTACTTCGCCGAGGAAAACCTCGCCGTCGGGATCGGTTTCTCGGCGGTATACCCCGATGCCGCATTCGCCCCGTCCCGCGCCGATGCGCGCAGGAACCTTTCGTTCGTCCGCTTCCCGCGCCGCCTCCTCGATCCAGCCGCACAGGTCATCCTGGTAACGGGCCTGCAGGGCGATCTGCTCGGGTTCATCGGGGAACCACTCCGGCATGGCGGGCGAACTGTGGGTGTGGTTCAGGTTGATCATGACGTGGGAGGAGGCGGTTCCCACCGCTTCGGCAACGCGTTCCCGCAGACCGTTCATCACGGGCAGGTCCATCCACCCGGTATCCGAGGCGACGATCACGACCTTCGCCTTTCCGTCCGAAAGGACCAGCGCCGTGGCCGACAGGTCGCTTTCGATCGCCTGGACGACCCCTTCCCTCGAACTGAAGCCGAAGGTCCGGATACCCCGTGGGGGATTGATCACGCGCCGGGCGGCGCCGGCGTAAAGGTCAGGCATGTCGCGTTATACCGGCACATGCGGTTGCATGAGGTCTTTCGTGAAGATGGTCTCGGTCAGGCAGTCGACCTGGTTGCAGTCGAACCACGTCATGTACACGAATTCGATGGACAGGCAGCCGCCGTAGTCCAGCCGTTCGAGCCGCCGGGCAATGTCCACGAAATCGATGGTGTTCTCGTCGAGCCTGGACTGCAGTTTCCCGGGCCGCGCCGCACGGATGTGGAAATGGTCGGTATGGGCGAGGAGCGGGTGGATCCGTTCCTCGGGGATGTACTGCATGACGAAGTGCGAGTAATCCAGGGTGACCGTGGCCCGCGGCGCCCGCTCCAGCAGGGCCAGCGCCCGTTCCGGCGTGTCGACGACGGACTGTACGTGGGGTTCGAAGCGGACCGTGACTTCCCGTTCTCCCGCCAGTTCGGCCAATTCGTTCATGGCTTCCACGGCCGTATCGAGATTCTCCTCGAAGGAACGATCCGGGTGGTGCATGCCCGGACTGATCGTGAATCCCGGGATGCCTACGGCCTCGCAGAAGCGGATGATCCCCTCGAATGATGTCCTGTTCAGCTTCCTCACCGCCGGGTCCGGGGCATTGAAGGACCGCTCGTCGAGAGATGCGCCGAACTGGGGAAAGTAATCGACGGCCTCCAGTTCGTATTTCGCCAGCAGGCGTTTGACCCGGTTCGCGTGACTCAGCGGGTCCGCACCCACTTCGTCCGGTTCCAGGCTGCATCGGCCCCGGTCGTGGAATCCGGCGATGTCCACCCCCTTGAAACCGATGGCCCGGGCCAGCGCGAACGTGCCTTCCAGGTCCAGGTATTCGAAGGAATGGTTGCTAAGCGTCAGCCGCATCGGCAACTCCCAGCAGGTTGTTCCAGCATTTCCACCGTATCTGGCGTTCCTTGTAGTGATCGCTCTGCCCGACGCCGATCGGGTTGCCGAAAGACAGGACGTTCTTGGGGTCTTCCCGTTTCCCGCCCCAGGCGGTGGGTACGTTCATTACGTCGGGATCGTGGTTCCAGGTCGGCGCCTTGTTGTCCCGGACCCTTCTGAACAGGAACTTGATCATGTGGCGCTTGACCGGCGTGCGATTGGCCGCGGTGCCGTGCCAGAGGTCGTAGTGGGTCAGGGCAAAGGTCCCGGCCTTTAACACCATGGGCACCTGGCCGCGGATGTTGGTATAGGTGGCCATGCGGTCCGTCGGCGCGTTGCGGAACTGCGTGCCCGGGACGATGATGGTCGGACCCATCTCCGGTGTGATGTCGGTGGGGTAAAACAGCCCGAGCAGCCGGTCGATACGCGTGTCCCGACTGTTGGTGCTGTCCTGGTGCCAGGACATGTGTCCGGTGTGCGGCTGCTTGCAATGCCAGTGCCGGTGTCCCATCACTTCGTAATCCTCACCGAGCAGGCTGGCGAGCGCGCTTTTCACGGCGGGATGCTCGATCACCTGCCACAGGTCGGGGACGACTTCCGCGATGGCGTCGCCTGGATTGTAGTCCAGGCCGTCCAGCTGGCCGGCCATGCGCTCGTTGAGTCCCTCGGGAAGATCGAGTTCGAGCAGATGATAGCCGTTTACGATAAACTCGACCATCTCCAAATCGGTGAGCAGATGGGACATGTCTGTTCCATTTTCTCGCCGTTCCGCGTCGGCGGGCAGCGATTCCGCCCTCGACTCCGCTTGCAGTTGGTTCTTATCCATCCCGGACCTCCTCCAGTTTCTGCAAGATGAACTCGTATCCCACGACGTCCAGGTCCCTGTCGTCGATGGGCGCCTGTAGATGGGGAAACTGCACGATCTGCCAGCCGTCGACGAGCGCGTCGTGCACGGTGTTGTAAGGCCAATCGGAGACATCCGCCGTGATTTCCGCCCTGTAGTCCCTGACCGGTTCTACAGGCGTATATCCCAGGATATCGGAGAAAACGCTGGGCGTCCGCGCATGCAGGTACAGCAGCCGCTGCCTGACGCCGGGATTTGAAGAGGAAGAAGACATATCTATGACGCGCTCTGCGCAAGACGTTTGGATCGCGTTACGTTCATATTGAAAAGAATAAGATAAGCGTCCGGGGTCTCCAGTCCAAGAGAATCGCATACGGGGATTAGACATCCAGCAAAGGAGTCAAGGCGCCACCCCGTTGGGGCCTGAAATTCACCTCAGAGGGAGACTACGATTGTTAATTGACAAACCGAATAATCCATATTGGAATTAATCCATAAAATGATATATTTGGAAAATGAACCGAAGTCCGACATCATCCTGTCTTACGCTTGGAAAACAAAGCAATAACGGAATCCATGTCACGCACCTTGATGGCGGATCTTCCACACCAGGTCCATGGCGTTCCGTTTCAGTCAAGACAGGGAAAGATGCTTTTATAGACAGGTACAGATGCTCTTTAACGAACTGAGGAGAGGCAAATGGATGCACCGAGTGGAAGGCGCGAGACACGTTACGGGATACCAGAGGCTGATCAAGTGATATTCAATCGCCATTACATTATTGGTTATTCCTACTATTTTCGCCAAGCCAAGTGGGCACTTGAAATTGTCGATCGTGATCATACCGGACTGGATCGGGCCGATAACTTCCGTCCCGATTACCGCGTGCCGGAGATGTTTCGCGCAGACCTCGCAGATTACACGGGATCCGGTTATGATAGAGGGCATCTGGTGGCAAGCGCCAATCAAAGGGAAGTGGAATTGCAAAACAGCGAAACCTTCTTGCTTTCCAATATGTCTCCACAAGTTCCGCGTTTTAACCGCGGAGTGTGGAAGGAACTTGAAGGCGCGGTAAGAGCGTTGAATGAACAGGAAAAAATACTGGAGACCTACGTCATTTGCGGTCCTCTTTTTCACTTTGACAAGGCGACCGAATTGATCGGGGCCGAAGATGACAACGGCGTCACGCTCCCCATTCCCCACGCATACTTCAAGTCCATCCTGACCGAAAACAACCGGGGAACGTTGGATTTCTGGTCTTTCATCCTGCCCAACGAAGATATTGATAGGCCGCTTAAATCATTTCTCGTTCCGACGAGAAAAATCGAACAATATGCGGGCATCTACATCTGGAACCGCCTGCAAGGCACGTCCATAGCACGAAAAAAGAGAGTACAGAAAAGACGTATGTGGAGATTCTAAGTCAGCATCGATGTTGAATCTTGCGAGGCTGTCTGTGCAATCTATTCATCGCTTATTGCTTTTCGCCTCAAGCGATTCACCACACCCTCCGTCACCCTCCCCTACCAGGCGGCCAGGTAGCGAAGTACTCCGGCGCCCAGCGCCTGGCGAGGTGGAAATCGTGTCGATGACAGGCCGCCAGGGGCGGCGCCGTCTCCGCGTCGATCCAGGCCTCGGCGCCTGCGAGTCCGGGAAATTCCAGGATCCAGGCGAACTCGCCGTGGGTACCGGCGCCCATCATTTGGAAGACCTCGCCATGTAAGAGTCCGTGGTCCAGGCTTACTTTCCGCATTCGACGCCATCGCGCTTCGTCGTGCGCCCCGGGGTCATCAAGACCCGCGCCTCGATGACGTCCGTCGAAGGCCAGCAGGACGATCGAAGCAGGGTTGGCTGAAAGGGGCGGGATCGCCCTCGGATCTGCGCCCGGGACCACGAGGGGCTCGGGCTTTCGAGGCATCCAGGCCAGGGCCTCCGGCCGCCAGCGGCGGGCAAGGGTATAGTCGTAGAAGCCGTAGCGTCCGTATGGGGGTTCCGTTTCGGCCGACATCCAGGCCTCGGCGCCGGCGAGGTCCGGGAATTCGATGGTCCAGAACCGCTCCCAGTTCCCTCGGGGTCCCAATAGCCGATAACCGTGGATTCCGATCAGGCCGTAGCGTTCGGAGACCGAAAGCATCAGGTCGACGTGCAGACGCTCGTAGTCGGTCCGCCGGGTCTCGTCGAGTTGATGCCATTCCGGCAGGCGACCACCGCGAAAGAGTATGAACACGCTATCGTCCCGTCCGGTCATGAAAGCCTTCCTCTCGATTTGGCTTAAGAACGGCGACAGTCCGCGGTTATCCCTCGGACCGGTCGGTACGTCAATAGTAAAACACGCGGACCGTCCTTCCCGCATCCACTGGAACGATGTCCCGTCAGCCACCCATATCGGAGAACGTCCCGGCCTCCGGCAGTCCCGCCACGGTGCAGTTCACGCCTGCGACACGATTCGCGAGACGGGTTGCCCGGGCGGGGTCCTTCGAAGCCAGGTACTCGGTTACGAAGCCGGCGGCAAAGGCGTCCCCGCAGCCGGTGGTGTCGACCACGTCACGGACCGGCTCCGAAGGGATGGCAAAGGCCTTCGATTCGCGGTCTTCCCGGTAAACCGTGACAGGACCGAGGGGCCCCCGGGTAATAACGCATACCGAGGGACCGAGAGAAATCACGGACCGTCCGAAGGCGATGAAATCATCGACCGATTCCAACGTGCCGCCTGGTCCGCCTGGTCCAGTCGCATCAAACCGTCCGCGCAGTCCCCCCGGTTCGCCCGCATCCAAGGATCCGCCCGTTCCGCCCGTTCCGCCTGTTTCCCCCGGTTCGCCCGCATCCAGCGATCCGCCCGTTCCGCCTGGCGCCGCCGCTTCGTTACCTGTACCGGCCAGCAGACGAGCCTCCACTTCGTTCATCTGAACGACGTCGAACATCTCGATCCATCGCCGCCAGTCCGTGGGTGCCCGTCTTCGCCGGTAGCCCTCCGCGTCGATACCCAGACAGAGGTTGTGCACATCCAGGTAACGCAACCCGGAGGCGCTGCCCCGTATCGTCTCCATGGTCTTCAGGCTGATATCGTCGCCTACGATGAAATTCACCAGCAGGGCGTCGAGATCAAGGAAAGGTTCGATCTGTTCGAGGGGAATGGGTCCGACATGGTTGGTCAGCTGCTCGACTTTCTCCATATTTTCGTCGTAACGTATCCGGTTTCGGCTGGTACCCGATGGGGAAAGGGAGATTCCGCGGGTGCTCACGGCGGGACGTGGATCCAGGATGGCGCGCATGGCGCCGTAACGCTCCGCTCCGATCCGGCTGATGGGATACAGTTCGTCCCCTTCGCTCACGAGGTCTGCCATTACGGTGGTGTTGTACAATATGCCGCCGAGGTCTTGAATCTGACGGCCGCCGGACATGAAGATGGTGTCGTGGTTGATGAGGCCTATGATGCCAACGCGCATGTGTTTTCCGAATCAGTCTGTGACAGGGGGTACAGGTTTCCCGAGATAGACGGCCACGGCTTCGACCACCTGCTCCGCGGTGATGCCGCGCATGCAGTCGTGGGTCCCGATGGGACAGCGATTTCCGCCATGGGAACTGCACGGCCGGCAGTCCAGTGGCGTCTCGACGACCCGGTGCCCGTGTCCGTAAGGGACAAAGCCAAATGCGGGTACCGTCGGTCCGAAGACGGCTACAACCGGCGTGTTCATGGCGGCGGCCACGTGGCCCATTCCGGTGTCGTTCGATACCACGGCGGAGCAACGGGCGGCGAGCGCTGCCGATTGCAGCAGGGTCAGCAGTCCGGCCGTATTTATCGGATCGACGCCGGACTCGGCGGCGATTTCGGCGCAAAGTGGCCGGTCCTCGGCACTGCCGAAGAGCACGGCACGGTACCCGTATGTTTCGGCGAGACGGCGGATCAACTTCGCGAAACGGCCAGGCAGCCATTGCTTGGTCGCCCAGACCGATCCGGGACTCACCCCGCAAATATGTTCGGACGGTGCAATACCCGATTCCCGCATCAGCGAATCCACCCTTTCCCTGTCGTGGTCATCCGGGTAAAGGGCGGGGTGTATCCCGGCCGTATCCACCTCCCATGAAGCGAGAAGAGAGAGGTTACGCTCGACTTCGTGGACGGCCCGGTAGTGGACCCGGTCCGTAAGGAGCATCCTGCCCGCGCTCCGATCGAAACCCACCCGGACGGGTACGCCGGCCAGGTAAGCCAGCAGCGCGCTACGGAACGACCGGTGGGGGATCAACGCCGCGTCGAAGGAAGCGCCACGCAACCCGTGGGCAAGGCGAAGCAGTTCCAGGGGTCCTTTTTGCAGGCCTTTCTTGTCGTAAATGACGATGTCGTCGACGTGGGGATTGTTCCGAAGCAGATTCGCCGTTTCGGGCCGCACTACGGCTCCGACGCGGCCGGCGCCCAGCCGCGTCCTGGCCGCTTCGATCAAAGGGGTGGACAGCACGAGGTCGCCCACGAATGCGGTTTGTATGACGAGAATGCTCAACCCGTTGGGATCCCTGGTCGAAACGCGGACTCAAAGGCGCGCGATTACTTCCTGAGCGAATTCAACAACGCCTGGAACTCGCCTTCCGCGCTCAGGACGGTCTTTTCCGGTCCGGTGAGTTTGAGGAATACGTTGCCTTCCGGCGCTTCGATGATGGCGCCGAGCATCTTGTAGCCCGGTTTTTTCGCGGTGCCGGACTGGAACATGGGGCCCATGGAGGCGAGGTACGTACCCGCCAGGGACACCGTGGTCACGGCCAGATCGTTTATGTTCGACTTCCGCTCGGCCGGTGAGGACGGTCCACCGGATTCCGTCTCGAACTGGTCCTTCCATCGCTGCAGGTTCAGGTCAACGCTGCCTCCCTGTCCCTGGCCGAAAAAGAACACGGCGCATTCACCGGGTTCGTCGTCCCCTTGGGCCATCGGAATCAGATAGGTCGCCACGCGCATCATTCGGGGAGGTTGCGGTTCCCATCGCGAGGGCACGGTCCAGGCGACGCCCGCGGCTTCGCCCGACGTCGTATTCTCCTGGGCATTCATCGTCGCGGGGACGTCCGCTCTCTCAGCGACGGCGGGAATCGTAGCCGGTGGTGGGGGATCGGCCGGCGGTTGCTGCGACCGCGGATCGGATTGTTCTCCACCGTTTCCGCAGGCCGTTGAGATTCCGAACAGCATAACGGCGGTAATAGCAACGAGGGGATGGCGTGGCATGTAACAGGTCTCCTTTACTGTACGTGATTTGAATCCGCGGGCGCCGGGGTCTTCCACCGCCGGTGTACCCAGAACCAGTGATCGGGATAATCCAGGATGTACCGGGCCAGCACGTCCGTGTACGCCTGTGTAATCCGTACGATATCGGCCGGTTCATCACCGGTCGAAATCGCTTCGATCGGGGTTTCGAAGCAGACCCGGTGGCGTTCCGGGCCGGATCGAATGATGAAACAGGGCACGATGGGCGCGCCCGTGCGCAGCGCGAAGAGTGCCGGTCCCTGGTAGGTGGACGCCCCTGATCCCAGAAACTCGACGAACACGCCGCTGGCGCCCGCGTCCTGGTCCGCAAGCAGCCCGACACATTCGTTTCGCCGCAGTGCCCTGAAGATCGCAGGCGGCGCGGAATCCATCGGGGTCACCGCCATGCCCAGTCGCTCGCGCCCCTCGTGCACCAGGCGGTCGACGGCGGGATTGTGCAGCTTCTTCGCGACGACGGTAATGGGATAGCCGAGAAAGGCGACCGTCGCGCCAAGTAACTCCCAGTAACCGAAATGGCCGGTGACCAGGATGACCCCGCGCCCCCCCTGGCGGGCACGTGCGACGTGTTCTTCTCCCGAGATCGCAAGCTGGTCCCGCAGGTCCGGCGTCCTCCCCGCGAGCAAGCGGGCGTGTTCCACGGCCGTCCGGCCCAATTGACGGTATACAGACCGGGCCGTGGCCTGGCGCCTGTCGCCATCCCCGGTTTCGCCGTAGATTCGGACCAGGTGCTCCATGACCATCTTCTTCCGTATGCCGGTCACGTGAAAGACCAGGTCTCCCAGGATATCACCCACCCGCGTCGCCCGGACAGGAGACAACCGCCTTGTCAGCGACATCAACAGCCGGAGTCCCGCGTATTCGGCCAGGTGCGAGAGTCTCATTCGAAAGGGACTCTCAATTGCGCACGATCACTCCGTTCGATATCACCGTCCTGTTCGGTGCCTGCAAGGTTCCGACGGTGGGTAGCGATCATTCATCCCGCTCCCTGGACATGATCCACTCTTCATTCTTCCTTCGCCAGTCGTCTTCGTCCGTGCGCCAGTCGTTCACCTCTTCGCGCGCCCAGCGGCGCAGCGTTGCCTTCCTCCGTCTTCGGATCTGAATGAACGCGAGAAGACAAAGGACGCCGAACAGAGGTGCGACGACAAGGGTCAGGCTTTCACCGAGCAACATGCGCCAGCCGTAATTGCGTTCCATAAACGCCAGCCAGTCTCGCTCGAAACCCACGATACTCATTCCGAAGGCGTCGAAACAGGCCTGGTCGATGGAGCCGGTCCGCCTCAGGCTGTCGAACAGGGTGTGCAGTCCCGCTTCACCGTATCGCCGGAGTATGTACTGCACGGCGAGCGCGCTTTCCTGGTAGGCCAGTTGAGCCCGGTGTTCGGGGAACTTGTTCACGCCCTGGATCGCGCCCAGAGAGACCAGGTTCCCGGATACGACGGCGACGACCAGGGACGCCCGGTCCCAGAATCCCCAGTCCCGCGCCATGTGCATCGCGAATCCCTCGTCCAGCCAGCGGGGAATGTCCGCGCCGCGAAGCGCGCTGTGCAACATCACGTGGGCCAGCTCGTGCACTACCAGTTCTTCGGAACCGTCATACGTACCGGTAATCCGGGGAGACTTGAGTACCATGAGCCTTCGGTGCGGAACGGCATAACCCGCGCCCCAATCAGGTATGGCGCCGGGTGTGTAGGTCAGGAAGGCTTCCTGCGTGGGGGCGATATGGACGTGAATGGTATCGGCAGCGGGCAGGCCCAGCGTGGCGCGCAGATGAGGCGACGCCTCGCGCACGACGCCCAGCACGTGTTCCACGAAGGAGGAGTCGGCGGACTCGAAAGTAACACGAACGCCCATGTCGTTTCTCACGGACTGTTCAGCGCCGGCTCCGAGGCCCGGCAGCGACAAAAGCACTACGCAGGCCAATCCAAGGCACCAGGATCGAAGACGGCCGGAATCGCGATGTGGCGCCTTGTCGACGGGCATAACAACCTCATTCGCGTATGATACCGCCTCCCAGGACCGTCTCGCCGTCGTAGAACACGACGGACTGTCCCGGTGTAACCGCCCGCTGAGGATATTCGAAAGCGACCTGCGCGACACCGGGCTCACAGGCCGTGATGACCGCGGGCGTTGCTTCCTGACGGTACCTGATCTTGGCCTGGCCGCGTACCTCGCCCACCGGGGTAACGGTGGACTGCCAGTTGACCCCGTCCGCGATGAGCCGGTCGCTGCGGAGATCCTCGTCCTCGCCCACCACGATCGTATTCGTATCGGGCTGGATGTCGACCACGTACACCGGATGTCCCGCGGCCAGGCCAAGTCCCTTCCGCTGTCCGATCGTGTAGAGCGGATGTCCCCGGTGTTCACCCAGGAAGCGGCCGTTCGTGTCCACGATCGGTCCCGGCCGTATGGGATCTTCAATGTCCAGCAGCCCTTCGTCCATTGTCACGGGGTGTTTCGCAGTCCACTCTTTGAGAAACCTCTCATGGCCCCTGTCCTGGATGAAGCAGATCTCGTAACTGTCCTTCTTGCCGGCCACCCGCGGTGCGAGACTTTCGGCGATATTCCGCGTCTGCGCCTTCGTGAGCATGCCGACGGGAAAGACGCTGCGCGCGAGCTCGTCCTGGGTCATCTCCCACAGGGCGTAGGATTGATCCTTATTTCCGTCCAGGCCCTGCTTCAGTACGTATCGGCCCGTGATTTCATCGATCGCCACCCGGGCATAGTGTCCGGTCGCCACGTAATCGGCGCCGAGCTCCGCGGCCCGGTCGAGCAGAACGCCGAACTTGACCTTGCTGTTGCAGGCCACGCAGGGATTGGGCGTGCGCCCCTGCATGTACTCGGACACGAAATTGGATATGACGCCCCGTTCGAACTCCTCGCGGAAATCCACCACGTAGTACGGGATATCGAGCCGGCCGGCCACAACCCGCGCGTCGTTCCGGTCCTCGACCGTGCAGCAGCCGTGCTCGAACCGCGCATTGCCGCCCACGCTGTCGTAGTCCCACAGGTGCATCGTGACGCCGATGACCTCGCAGCCGGCTTCCTTGAGCATCGCGGCCGCCACGGAGCTGTCCACGCCGCCGCTCATGGCCACCACGACCGTCGACCCTTTCGGCGGCAGCCGATTGATGGACGGGTCGAAGGTTGATGCGGTGTCGAGTCCGCCGGGATCAGTAGGATTGGCGTTTGCCGGCTTCATATTCGTCTTTCGGGTTCGCGTCCTGACGGTTCCGGTAATCTTCGATTGCCGTCCGCACGCCGTCCGCGGCCATGGCGGAACAATGCATCTTGGTCGGCGGAAGTCCGCCCAGGGCATCTGCGATCGTTTTGTTTTCGATAGCTGCGGCCTGTTCGGTCGTCCTGCCGATCAACCATTCGGTGACCATGCTGCTTGCCGCAATAGAAGCGGCGCAGCCGAAGGTCCTGAACTTTGCGTCCGTGACGGTCCCGTCCGCGATCCGCAGATACAACGCAATGGTATTCCCGCTGATGGGGTTGCCCGCGTTGCCCACCCCGTCCGCGTCCGGCAGGTCTCCCACGTTGCGGGGAGAGCGAAAGTGATCCATCACGGTGGATGAGTACATGAGACACGCCTTAACCGGGTACCTGCGCTGCGGAAACTTCTCGAAGGCGGGATACGATGCCGGGCAACCTGCTCATGACGTAGTCCACGTCCTCCATGGTATTGTCGTGCCCGAAGCTGAACCGGACCGAACCGAGTGCGGTGCGTGGGTCTCGGCCCAGCGCCAGCAACACGTGGGAAGGTTCGATGGCTCCCGATGTGCAGGCCGATCCGGTGGATACGGCAATTCCCGCGAGATCCAGGCTCATGATCAGCGAATCGCCTTCCGCGCCGGAGAAGGAAACGTTCAACGTACCGGGCAGGCGCCGTTCCGGATGCCCGTTAATCCGCACGCCGTCGATCTCGAACCGGATGCGCGCTTCCAGGGCGTCGCGCATCTCGGACAGATTCCGGAATTCGCGTTCCCGTTCTTCGGCGGCCAGTTCGGCGGCCTTGCCCAGCCCCACAATGCCCACGGTGTTCTCCGTGCCTGATCGCACGTCGTTTTCGTGATGGCCGCCGTGGGCCGTGGGTTCGATCTCGACCCCATTGCGGATGTAGATGGCCCCCACGCCCTTGGGACCGTAGATCTTGTGGCCTGAAAGCGAAAGGAGGTCCGCATGCATCGCCTCCACGTCGACAGGCAGCTTGCCGGCGGACTGTACCGCGTCGGTGTGGAAGCACACGCCATTGTCCCGGGCGATCCTTCCGATTTCACCCACGGGCTGGACCGTGCCGATCTCATTGTTCGCGTGCATGATGCTGATGAGTATCGTATGGTCGGTCAGGGCGTCCGCCACCTGGCCGGGATCGATCCGGCCGTATTCGTCCACGGGAAGATAGGTCACTTCGAAGCCTTCCCGTTCGAGAAACCCGCAACTGTTCAGCACGGCCGAATGCTCTATATTCGTCGTGATAATGTGCCTGCCGAACGCCCTGCGGGTGTAGGCGATGCCCTTGAGCGCCAGGTTGTCGGACTCGGTGCCGCCGCTGGTGAAATAGATCTCACTGGGTCTTGCATTCACCAGGCCGGCTACCCGGGACCGCGCCTCTTCCACGGCAGAACGCGCCTCCTGTCCGTACCGGTGTATACTCGATGCATTGCCGAACCGGACTCTGAAGAACGGTTCCATCGCATCGTACACTTCGGGTCTGACCGGCGTGGTCGCGTTATGATCCAGATAGATGCTCGCCATGCAGATCATGATCTCCGGGAAAGGGTGGAATCCAGCCCGATCATCAAGCGTGCCAAACGCCCCCTGAAACCGTTGCCACCTTAGCGCCCAACGGTCTTTGAAATTAGAGATAATCCATTGAAATGTCAAGCGTTATCGGGGTTTCACGGCATTCGCGCATTCGGGGAATGCTTACCGTCATCGCTTGACATTTCGGTCGAAAATCAGTAGTTTTCGTGTAACGATTATCCAGACCGGACAGGAGTAGCGCATGCGTGAATTGACGTATTCAGCGGGACTGCTGGCGGCCATCCTACTGACGGGATGTACCCACAGCGTTAAATTGAACCCCCAGATCGGTCCCACGGCGAGTATTGCCAAGCCGGTTGAACTGAGGGTCGGTCTCTATATCCCGGAAGATGTCAGGGGGTACGTGATTACGGACAGGCCGGACCTCGAAAAGTTCGTGTTCGAAGTCGGCGAGTCCCTCGAATCGATCGTTACCAGGTCGGCCGAACGTGTCTTCTCTCACGTTTCGATCATGGATGCGCAGCCGACGAGCGAAGTGATCGAGGAAAGAAGTCTTGACCTGGTCGCGATCCCGAAGGTCACGTCGGCCATGATGACGCTGAATCAGGAAGAAGGTCCGTTTCAAAACGACGCCCGGGGAAGTACGCTGCTCTCGTTGGAGTTGACGTTCTACGACGCGGAGATGATCCTGTACGCCACCGTAGGGGCGTCAGGCATGGGGATCGCATCGGAACGCATGGGCTTTTTCAGCAGGGGGCAGCGGGAATACGCCGTGTCCGTCGAAAACGCTCTGACAAACCTCAGCAACGACCTGGTGCGTCAGATGTACGGCAATTACGACATCCGCAAGAAGGGCGAGGGGCCGGAATAGCGCCGGAACCAGGCCGCGATGGACAGAATTTCGCCAGACTGACTTTCGTCAAACCCGGGTAACCTGATATGGCAGGATTCTCCCGCCGAGACCGTTGGATTTACAGTCTCTATGCCAGGTGGTGCCGATACCGCACCGCGCCGTTCAGCCTGTCCGAAATCCGCAATCGGCCGGTCCGGCTGCTTGTTTGCCTCCCGTCGAATCCCGAAGAAGCCCGTAAAGCGGTCGAAATCATCCCGGATCTGATTGCGTGTCTGGAGGCGGAGTCCGTTTCCGTGGTCGGCGAACCCGGGTCCGTTGCATATTGCGACCTGACGGATGAACGCATCAGCGTGGCACCATTGGACCGCGGCGCCCGATGGTGGTTCGGCCTGCCGTCCTCGGGGTTAGTGGACCGGTTGTCGGAAGAGGGGTTCAACCTGGCCGTCGATCTCAATCCTTGCGCTGAACTGCTTCCCGCGGTCCTGTGCCTGAGAACCGGCGCGCCGATACGTCTGTGCCTGGACGATCCGCAACGCAGGTGCGTATTCAACGTGCAGGTCCTGCTCGCGGGAAAACATGACGGGGGCGGTAAGGACGCTGATCCGAGCGAGGCCGGTAAGGACGCCGATCCGCTGATCACGCCGGATCCTGCCCGGTCCGAAACACCCCTGGCCGGAATCGGCCCCTCTTCCGGGGACACGCCCTATGCTAGCCTGTTGCGGGTCGTACAGGCCGCCGTCCGTCCCGTGTCTCGTCCCGTATTTCAACTTGACAGTACGCCCCGAAGCCGGGATATTTAACGTAGTAAATGGACAGGCCTTCCGTTTCCCATTCAACCAGGAATGGCTTGTCAACCAACCAAACCGATCCCGCCCTGGTCTTATGTCCGCCCAGTCTTCGCGACCGCACCGGTGTCGTACCATCCTCGCCGGAATACTCCTGTCCTGCTGCCTGCTGAGTTCCACGGCAGTCACGATGACGTCTGACGCGCAGCCGGAATCCAGGCCTGTCGACACCCTGGATGCACTGCTCGCGGAAGGCATATCCCTCTACGATCAGCAGAAATTCGAGGAAGCGAAAGGGGTCTTCCAGGAAGCGGTGCGCCTGAAGAGCAGGTCAGGGGAAGCCCGCTACTGGCTGGGTGTCGCCCATTATGAACTGGGCGACGACAGGGAAGCGGCGAAACAACTGCGAATCGCCGTTCGGCACGAGCGGAAGAACCCGGATGTGCACTTTGCGCTGGGCCGGACGTATATGCGCATGAAGAACCGCATGGTCGACGCGCGCAAAAGCTTTAAGCAGGCCCTCCGGTACGATCCGGCACACTCTGAGGTGCACTACTTTCTCGGGATCGCGTACCTGACGCAGAGCAAGCGGGATCCCGCGGCTCCGCTTTACGTCCTGCAGGCCCGGAGATCATTCAGCCAGGCGGCTGCGGCGAATCCGCTGCACCCGGACGCCTACTACCGGTTGGGACTGTCCTACGAAAACCCTTCACGGGATTACAAGAAGGCGCTGGCCTTGTTCTACCGGCAGCTCATGGTAAAGCCCGATCACCGGGATGCGCTTTATCACCTGGAGAGATGCAGCTACCTGCTCAAGCAGTATCAGCAAGGCATCGATCTGCTGATGCAGGTGGTCGAAATCCACGGCGGCGACGTGCCGGACTACGTTCACACGTTGATCAACAAACTCAAGGCCACGATGCTGCAGTCCCAGAACCGGTTTGCCGAAGCGGATCAGGCCTACGAGGAATTCCTGGCGAAGGCAGAGCCGGAGGTACGCGTACACTACATGGACCTGGCCTACGTGGCGTCGGAGGAGGAATACCGGCAATACCGGGCTTTGGAAACGCAGGAAGACAAAGCGGAATTCAGACGCAGGTTCTGGGCGGCCCGCGATCCGAAGCCGGCCACCGCCGTGAACGAACGGCTGGTCGAACACTACCGGCGGGTCATGCATGCGCGTGAGCATTTCTCGGCGGGGCAGCAGCCATGGGATCGCCGCGGCGGAATCTACATTCGTTACGGGGAACCCGACGATCAGCAGCATTTCATCATGCAGACCGGCGAGAATGCCCTGAAGAACTACCAGCCGACCGGAGACGCCCGTATCGATGCGATCCGGGAGCGCAACTTCATGTGGAGATACCGTCTGAAGGTCGACAACGCCGGTTCGGAGTGGAGTGATCCGGCATTGCGCAGCACCCGCGATCCCGAAGCGGGAAATTACCTGCCCGAACTGGAGGAACAGCGCGTTTCAAGCTTCAACTACTTTCCGCCCAAGTCCGCGAAAACGCAGGCCCTTGGCTTCCTTGCCGAAAGCTGGGTATACCTCGAGCACGATCTCGAGTTGTTTTTCGTCGACCAGGTAGGGGTAGGCAAGTATGACTACCCGCTGCAGGTGCACGAGACGAACATCGCCGAAGCCGTCGTCCAGGACAATTATCACCCCAGGCGCCTCGCGGCCGCACTGATCAAGAAGACGCCGGAATCTTACGCCTTCGACTACGGCGGCGTTCCGCTGCGGTTAATGTATGACATCGTGTCCTACAAGGGGAGCGGCGACCTGGCCGAAGTGGAAATCGCCTACATGGTTCCTGCCGAACAACTGGAAACGGTGAATGACGGGCGGGGAATGCGCACCTGGTTCGACGGACACGTGGTGTTTCAGGATGACGAGTACAACCGCGTAGCCCAGACCTCCAGGCGTATCGGACCCATTGATCGGCCGCTTGTATCGGAGTCCGGAAGGGACGCGGGAATCGAACTGCACATGGGCATGATGGAGATGGAAGCGCCGCCCGGCAGCTACCGCGCCGCCATAGAGGTGCAGGACGAGGCCACCCGGCGTATCGGTATATTCGAACAGGCGTACGCCGTTCCGGAATATGACGGCGAAGCGCTGATGATGAGCGATATCAAGCTGGCGGTGTCCATCGCGCCGGTCGACTCGATCCACGGCCCCTTCATACGCAACGGGCTTGAAATCGTACCGAATCCGGCGCGCATGTACCAGCGCAGCGATCCCGTTCACTTCTACTACGAGATATACAATCTTACCCAGGCGGAATCCGGGCGAACGGCTTACCGGGTGGAGCTGGAAGTCAAGAACAAGGACCGGCCGCAGAACGTCTTCTGGCGTTTTCTGAAGGGTATAGACCGGCTGGTGCGGCGTTCGGACAACGAACAGTCCGTGCTCATGGTATTCGAAAACGAAGGAGACCGTCCGGACGAGTACAGTTACACCTCCATAGATACGGGCGCGACACCCACCGGCGCCTACGAAATGACGGTTCGTGTTCGGGACCTGCATTCCGGACAAACCGCCACACGGACGAAAGTCTTCGTCGTGACCAATGACCGGGTTTCGAAATCCGAGGCGCGCTCGGAATAATACTCGTCTTCATCCGCGCGCTTCAAGGACGGCGCAACATGTCCAGCTTGAGCATACTACCCCCCCTGCTTGTCCTGCTACTGCACGTAACGTGGTTGCCGCCCGTCGCCGCCCAGGAAGCGGAATCCCTCCTGGATCGGGCAAGGACACTGTATGGCGAAGGCGAATACCGGCGGGCGGAGTCCACACTGAGAGGCCTGCTCGAACGGCAACCCGGATCGCCGCAGGCCTTGCTGTGGCTGAGTCGCACGCTCGACCGGCTGGAACGGTATGACGAGGCCGAGCACGCCGTCAAGGAAGCGCTGAGGGCCGACAGCGCTTCCCCGGAACCCCTCATACAACTTGCACGGGTCTACATGCTCAAAGACAAGAATAAAGAAGCGCGGAAGGTCCTGGACGAGGCCGAGAAGCTGGCGCCTGACAACGCGGACGTATTCTACTATCGCGGGCGCACCTATGGAAAGGTCAGGCTCTCGTTTTTCCGGCCCGGGACGGCCGAGCGGGAATCCCGGATCCGGGACGCGTCCTTTCGGCGCGCCATCGAGTTGAACCCGATGCATCCCGATGCTTTATTTCAATTGGGATACGACATCGAAGAGAACAGAAACGATCCGGCAACCGCGATTGACTGGTATTTAAAGCAGGCGTCCGTAAATCCAGGACATGACGAAGCGGTCAAACGCCTGGCCATCTGTGCCATAAAGGCGAAGGACTACCTGCAGGGATACCTGCTGCTGCAGCAGGTCGCCACGGCACAGGGTTCGGCCGTCAACCCCCTGATCGAAGGACTTGCGGGACAGCTCGAAGCCTACCACTACCATACCCTCGACCAGCACGAACGAGCTTTCGTGGCCATGCGGCGATACGTCGCGGTCCTGTCGGAAGCCTATCCCGAAGAAGCGGCCGAGTTCAAGGATCTCTCTCTGGTGGCATCCTCGAAGGAAGCCGAAGCCTTTCGCGAAGCGTCGGAACAGGAAAGGACAGCGTTGTGGCGGACTTACTGGGCAGCCCGCGATCCTGATCCGACCACGCGCATCAACGAACGGCTGGTGGAACACTACCGGCGGATGATCTATTCCAGGCTGCAGTTTTCAGGGGGCAAGGATCCCTGGGACCGCCGAGGCGAGATCTATGTCCGGTTCGGTCATCCGGACGACCGTCAACAGTTCATCCTGAAATCCGGGGAGGACGTGATCCAGGCGATTTTCCCGACGGGGATCCGGGACGTGGACATGATCCGCGAACTCAGTCGGCAGCGACTCAATATGCAAGTCAGCACCGGGGCTCCGATCCAGGATTTCGGCGAATTCAGCGCGCGGGCCGGACGCGAGACCAAATCGGTCGCTTTCCCGACGGAAAGCTGGGTTTACGTCCCCTTCGGCCTGGAGATATTCTTCACCGACCAGCGTAATTCACAGGTCTTCGACTACCCGCTCCAGGTGATTGACCTGCCTGACCTGGCGGGTAATTTCGGCACGACGGACCGACTGGCGTACAACTTCCTGAATACGCCGCGAAAACAGGCGGAGGAATTGGTCAGAAAGGTGTCCGAATACCATCGCCACGACTACGGCGGAGATCCACTCAACTTCGTATACTACCTCGCGTCATTCAAGGGCACCGATGGCGGGGTGGAGGTGGAAGTGGCCTACAGCGTTCCCTCGGTCCAGCTTGGCAACGTAGAAGATGGTCTCGGAGAACGGACCTGGCTGTCCGGGCGCCTCGCTCTCCAGGACATGGACTTCAACTTCGTTCAGGGGTTGCCTTTCAAGATGGGACCGCTTCGCCGCCCCGTGTCTGAGCAGGAAAATCTGCAACTCAGTACAGGAGCGTTCCGGTTCAGCGCGCGGCCCGGGGAGTACCGGTCCGCGGTTTCTCTGCGGGATTCGATTTCGCAGAAGTACGGCATCTTCACGTCGCCGCTTCAAATTTCGGATTACAGCGCCAATCAGATGCTGCTGAGCGACATAAAGCTCGCCGCATCCATCGTTCCCACAGATGGAACGGGACTGCTCGTTCGCAACGGCCTTTCCATTACCCCTCACCCGGCACGCATCTATTCCCACGCGACGCCGGTGTACTTCTACTACGAGATCTACAATCTGGAACGGAATGCCGACGGCCGGACAAGATTTCGTACGGAGCTGGAGATTGCCGCCAGGGAACCCAGACGGAACCTCGTATTCAGGCTCTTGACCAACCTGGGCCGGCTGGTCGGCCAGAGTTCCGATGACCAAACGACCTACACGACCTTCGAAGACGAGGGCACGTGGGTAGACGACTTCAAATACACGTCGATCGAAACGGAGGAACTGGATCCGGGAACCTACACCCTTACGCTGACCGTCACGGATCTCCATACCGGAGAGAAGGACATGAAGATGGTTGAATTCATAGTGGTCCGGGGATGAGGGGTTCGAGGTGGCCGATCACGTTCGCGGGATCATTACGTTTGGTTTTCTGATGCGCAGGACGGCCGGCAATCAGCCGGTACGCTTGGCTGATGTTACAAGCGGGTCGCGGCATCAGGCTCGCTTCTGGCGAACTCCAGGTGCGATCAGGCGGTAGAGCGCGGGGGTTACGAACAGGACGAGAACCGTGGATATTGCAAGGCCGCTGAGGCCGGTGTAGGACAGGCTGGTCCAGAGATCCCGCGTGGAGGGATGTCCGGTGATGAGCAGCGGTGTGAGCCCCACGAGCGTCGTCAGGGACGTGATCAGGATGGGACGCAGGCGCTGTCCGGCCGCGGTTATGATCGCCTCATCGAGGAGCATGCCGCTTCGCTGAAGGCGGGCCATGCAGTCCACGAGCAGGATCGCGTTGTTGACCACGATGCCGATCATGAAGACGGTGCCGAGATAGGCGCCGCGGTCGAAACTCAGATCGAAATACCAGAAAACAAGGAAAATGCCGGTCAGCCCCATGGGAACCGTCATCAGAACGACCAGGGCTCGACGGAACGATTCGAACAGGGCCGAGGTAATCAGTAAAACAAGCGCGACGGCCAAGCCTAGGGCGAAGTTCATTTCACCTCGGTCAGCCTGATCGAAATCCGACCAGTTTGGCACGTCGATGCGGTAGCCCGGCGGTAGATCGACCGACGCGAGAAATGATCGGCGGTAGCGGTCGGCCAGGCGGATAGTTCCGACGAACTCATAAGATATCCATCGCTCGTACTGTTGCTCGCTGCGCAGAATGTCCGTCGAAACGCGCTTGAATGCCAGTACGCCGGCGTCCCCGGCGTTAATTCGGCGATCCGCGCCGCCTAGCGGGATGCGTTCGAAGCCGGTGGTTTGCTCCTTGCGGGCGACAAGCATTCGATAGGGCACGCGACGACCCTCGATCAGGAGTTCGCCGTCCGGCTGGTGTCGGTCGGTGTACGGGAACAACGCCGTGCTCAAGTCGTTCAGTCTCATGCCGGCCCGCGCCAAGACCCGTTGCGACGGTTTCAACTGTAGCTCGTAGTATGGACCGCCGCTCCCGAACCCCCCACGGGGCGAATGGGTGATTTCGACGTTACGCACGCGGCGGTGTCTGCCCAGTTTCAAGGCGAGGCGCTCGGCGTGATTCCGCAGGTCGTCGAAATTGTACCCCCGAAGCCGGTAGTTGATAGAAACGGCCCTTTCGCCACCCGTTGAAAACCCCTGGCCGTAACCGTAAACGCCGATATCCAACCCTCCGAACCGGGTGGCCATGTTCTCCATCTCCGCTTCCATGGCGTAGGGCAATGGCGACCGGGCGGTCCTGTCGATGAAGAGGGTGTGCACTCTGGCCCGCGTTTCCTGTACCGTTGCGGTCACCTGGACGCCTTTGCCCCCCACCGCCAGTGCATATCGTTCGAAAGCTACCGCCACCGAATCCACGGTGGCGGTTTCCATCCCCGGGGGGCCATATATGACGACATCGATATAGGTGTAGGCGCCGCCCCAGGAGAACGACGGTCCTTTCCACACGTCTGTAATGAAGAGATACACGCTGAGACCGAAGCCGGTCACGATAGCGACCGCGATCGGCCATCGCCACCGGATCATTCGAGCGACGACGCCTTTGTACCACCGGCCGATGCGCGTTGATTTCCGCGATCCGGCCTGCAAAGTGGCACCTCGGTCCAGGAGGCGCCCGATCACGGGCACCCAGATGCCGGCGACTGCCACGGAAGCCAGGAGCGTCAGTCCGAGACCGAGCGCGAAGGGACCGATGTGTTGCTTCAACTCGTTTGAGAGATAGATGATGGGGACGAGGGCGACGACGGTCGTCAGCGTCGTCGCTGCGACGGGTATCAACATTTCCGTCGTGCCCTGCACCGTCGCACTGTCTCGATCCTCGCCTTCCTCGCGTCGACGTCGGATGTTCTCATACACGACCACCGCGTTGTCCACGAGTATACCGAAAGCCAGGGCGAGACCCGATATGGTCAACAGATCGAGACCCAATCCGAGTGCCTTGAAGCAGATCATCGCGCCAAGCGCGGAGAGGGCAATGGTGGAGAGGAGTATGACAACCGTCCGCAACTGACGCAAAAACAGCAGCAGTAACAGGACGATAGCGATCAGGGCGACGGACACGCGCAGGGCGATGTCCCGCAATGCCAGGCGCACGTCGTCGCTGCGGTCGACGATCAACGACAGGACGACGCCCGAAGGCAATAGATCGCCCAGGGTCTCCATTTGATTTTTTACGCGGTCGGCCACGTTGAGCATGTTGGTACCGGGTTGCCTGGCGATCTCTACGGTGATCGCCGGCAGCCCGTTCACCCGGGACACGCCCTGGGGAGTCGAGAGGGTCCACCGCGTCTCGGCTAGATCGCCAAGACGCAGGACGCGATCGCCGTCCGAGGTAACGGGCAGTCGGGCCAGGTCGTGTATCCCGACCGCCAAGGGCGCCGTCCACAAAGGGACCGACGCGCCACGTCGACGGAGGGTGCCGGCGGCGTGGGATTCGACGCCCAGGCGCAGGGCCCTGTGGAAATCCGCAGGAGACAAGCCGGTATTTTCCATGCGGCTCGCGTCGAGCAGCAAGTGCAGTTCCTCTTCTCTGCCTCCGATGACCTCGACGTCCGAAACGCCATCGACGGCCAGCAGCGCAGGGCGGATATCCTCCAGCGCCAGTCGACGTAGCGCATGATCGGTCACAGGACCGGACAAACGATAGCTCATGAAACCATCCAGATCTCGGAAAATCTCGGGCGGTGCCTCGGATACGCGCGGCCGAACGTGGGGTGGCAGGTCTGGACGCAGGACGGCAAGCCGGTCCACGACGAGGGCGCGCGTGACGGCGACAGGAGCAGCCGGGTCGCAGCCCGCCTGAACGCGCGCGTTTCCTTCCCTGGAAACAGAGCGGACTTCGACGATGCCGGGAACGGAGGCCAACTCCGCTTCAATAGGCGCCGTCACGTGCTTGACGACGGCTTCGGAAGAAGCGCCGGGCCAGTCCGCCGAGATGACGAGGGTTGGGTAGTCTATGTCGGGCTGCAACGACAGGGGCAGTTGCGCTAAGGAAGCGACGCCCAGCGCCAGGACGACGAGGCCCGCCGCGCCGACGGCGATGGGACGATGAATTGCAGAGGAGAGAAATCTATCCATGGACGGTCAGTTCTCATTGGCGGCGCGGACCGGTCCGGCCAGCAGTCGGTAAGCGAGGGGTACTACGAACAGGGTCAGCGCGGAACCTATGATCAATCCGCCGATGAGTGTACGCGCCAGTGGCGCGCCCAGTTCACCGCCCGCGCCGAACCCTGCGGCCAGCGGCGCGACACCGCAGACCGTGGTCACGGTCGTCATTAGAATCGGACGCAATCGGCGCCGGCCTGCCTCGTGAATGGCCTCCCTGCGGGAAAGTCCTTCTCTTTCGGCACGCACGATGAAATCGACTTTCAGGATCGCATCGTTCACGACGATACCGACAAGGACGATAGCGCCGATCCAGGTGATGACGTTGACGCTCGCCCCCCACAGGCTAAGGACGACGACAGCGCCCGCCAGCGCCAGGGGAACGACGGCGATGATGATCCACGGAAGGCGTAGCGATTCGAACTGGGCCGCCAGGATCAGGAGTACGATCAGAATCGAGAACGCCAGCGAGATCAGCATGGACCGATAGGCTGTTCGCAACGTCGACTGGGCGCCGCCGATATCGACTTCCAGACCGTCCGCCCGGTTGCTCGTCCATCCCGCGTCCGCCAGCAGGCCCCGTATGCGATCGGATACACCGATCAGGTCGTCACTGTCGATATCCGCGTTTACGATCGCTACGGGCGTCTGGTCGACGCGATACAGTTCGCCTGCGACTTCGACTGGTTCGACCGTTGCCAACGTGCGTATGGGAACCCGGCCCACGGCCGTATCGATGGGTTCGTCCAGAATGGCCTGCAACCCGGGCTGTTCCTCCTGGCTTCCCCGCACCACGATGGGTATGCGTTCATCGGTTCGGTTGAACATGGTCGCCGTCCGTCCATCCATGTAGGTACGCAACGCGTCGGCGATCTTCGCGGGCTCCACGCCGAGTTGCGCGGCGCGGCGTTCATCCACCACGACGCGATAGCCCGGTCGTCCTTCGACCCCCTGAAGGACGACATCAGCCAGCGGCAACCCGGACGCACTCAACAACGACCGCAGGACTTCCGCAACGTTTCCGGACGTGTTTTGATCGTCGCGTCCGTCGCTTCTGCGCGTGAGCACCTTGATGGATACGTCGGGTTGGTTTCCGATCAGCGCTGTCGACATGGCGGTGACCGGCGGTTTCATTTCGACCGCGGTTCCCAGGTGAACCGGAATCTGCCTCCTCAAGGTCGCCATGGCCGTTTGGACGTCGGTCGCGGTTTCATCGAGATAAACCTGTATCTGCGCCTGTTCAAGTCTCATGGCCCCCGGCGCCGACCCCGGCACGAAGGAAGACACGGCTGCGCCCGCCGTGGTCAGCGTGCCGCGCACCCCCGGGAGGGAGCGAGCGATGTCGGACAGTTCGCGTGCGGATTCCAGGGTGGCTTCCAACGAAGAACCCTGCGACAGCGAAAGTTCCATCCAGAACGCACCTTCATCGACTTTCGGAAAGAATGCCCGGGGAAGGGACCGACCCAGGTGCGCAGCGGCTGCCAAGAAAACCAGCAACAGGACCGAAGTCCGTATCGGATGATCGATGATTGCGTCCACGGCGCGGCGATACATATCATGGAACCTGGAGGACCGCGACGATACGCGGGTGGCGTCGCGCCGCGTCCATCGGGCCACGAGGGTAGGGAGCAGGGTCAGCGCCACGACCCACGCGAGCAGGAGCGTCACGGTGACGGCCAGCGCCTGATCCCGGAATAACTGTCCCGCGACGCCCGGCGTCAAGGCCATCGGCAGGAATACCGAGACGGTGGTGAGCGTAGATGCGGCCATGGGCAGTGCCACCTCCGTGGCGCCGCGTCCCGCAGCCGAATTCGCGTCGAGGCCGGTCTCCCGGTGCCGCGCGATGTTCTCGACGGAGATGATGGCGTTGTCCACCAGCATGCCGACGCCGAGTGCCAGGCCACCAATGGACATGACGTTCAATCCCACGTCTAGCGTGTCGAAAACGAAGAAGGAAGCGATAACGGCCACCGGCATGGCGATTGCTACGGGGATAGCGTAACGGACGTTCCGGAACCAGAGAAGCAGGGCTAGGAACGCCAGCACGCCGCCGCCGGCCAGTGCCGTCAGCGCACCCCGGATGGACCGCCGGACGAAGTCGGCCTGATCGAATGCCGAGGTCAGCGCGATATCCGGATATTCGGCGTAGAATCCCACTATCACCCGATTAACATCGTCGCTGGTCGTCAGCAGATTTGCGTCCGCGGTCTTCTGGATCAGGACACCGACGGCGGGCATCCCGTCGAACAGTACGGCCCCCAGCCGCTCGCGTTCGCCCATCTCCACCTCCGCCACGTCGCGTAAACGTATCGGTGCGGCCCCGGGTTCGCGGATCAGCACGGCTTCGCGCATATCCTCCAGGGACCGGAATGCGCCGTCAATCCTCAGGGCGTAGCGGTAGTTTCCGCGACGAAGGAGACCGGCGGGCTTGTCCTGATTATATGCCGCCAGCATTGCGTGTACGGCGTCCAGGGTCAGATCGTACGCGGAGAGACGGGTGGGGTCTATCGTGATCCGTACCTCCGGCCCGGCGCCGCCGATCACCCTGGCGCGGGCGACGCCCGGCGTCTGTTCCAGCCGGGGTCGCAGTATACGCTCTCCCATCTGTTGCAACGTAGCCAGGGAAGGTCCATCCTCCCCTGATCCGGATCTGAGCGCCAGGCCCATCATGGGCGCGTTGTCGGGATCAGTATCCAGAACCACGGGACGGTCGCTGTCCTCGGGCAGGTTAAACCGTTGCGCGTCCAGCCTTTCGCGCACGATCTGGACCGTGTTTCGAAGATCGGAGCTCCAGGCCAGTTCGACGGTCACGAGGGATTCGCCCTCCCTGGAGATGGACCGCACCCGTTGTGCGCCGGGCAGGTTCCGCAGGGTTGATTCTATGGGTTCGGTGATCTCCCGGACGACCAGACCCGGCGGGGCGTTGGCCCAGGTCGTCCACACGGTGACGGCGGGGATCTCAAGGGGCGGAAGCAGATTGACGGGAAGACGGGTCAGGGCGATGAGTCCTACGAGTACGGCGGCGCCCATAAGGCAACAAGTGGCGACAGGCCGTTGAACGGCAAGGCGGGAGAGATTCATGATCGCTCAGGTATAGTGGCCGTCCGCGATACGATAGACCGCGATTCGGGGGTTGGGCTCGCCGTCCTCAACGGGCGCCATATCGACCCGTACATTTCGTCGTCGAGATCAGGCGGCGTGTCGCGTACCCACTCCAGGTTGGAATCCCGCGCGGTGGCGGGGTCGGAAGATACAACCAGAAGGGCGAAGATCATCACGGGGATAACGAGTTTCAACACGTTGTCTCCTCTCGTCACTCCATCATGCTCACGCTCACCGGGACGTCATGGGCCAGCGTGACGTTTCCGGTAACGGCCACTGTATCGCCTTCGGCGAGTCCGGAGGTGATTTCTCGCCAGTCGTCTGCCTCCCGGCCCAAGGCGACGTAGGTCCACTGGGCCCGTCCATCCCGTATTCGAAAGACCAGGGGGCGCTCGTCGCGGACGACGATGGCGCCGGCGGGCACGGCCAACCGGTTCTCGTAGAGCGTACCCTCGATTCGGATCTCGGCGTACATGCCCGGTTTCAGCCGGCCGTCGGCGTTGGGCAGGTCGGCCTCAACGTAGCCCGTGCCCCTTTCCTCGTCCACAGCGGGGTAGATACGGGCGATGCGGCCTTCGAAGGATTCTTCCGGCCAGGCGACAACCCGAATCCGTATGCCGCGGCCGATGTCGACTGCGCCTAAGTCGCTTTCCAACACGGCGGCCTTGACGCGGATACGGGACACATCCATGATCGTGAGGCAGGTTTCCCCGGCGGCGACCTGTTGACCTTCTTCGACGAGTCGTTCTGCGATGATGCCGGAATAGGGGGCGTTGATGGCGGTTTGTTCCAGGTCCAACACGGCGCGAGCATGAGCGATCTCCGCTCCGGTAAGGCCGGTATTCTGCGCGATGAGATCATACCTGTGATCCCCGGAGAGTAACTGCACGGCTTCGTAGTCTCTGCGGGCGGTCTGAAGCGCCGCCTGATCGATTTCCTCCCGCTCGATGGCAGCTTGCGCCTTGCGCCAGGCGTTTCTCTTGGTGTGTGTCCAGGTCGTATCGGGCGCCGTGACTTCGGTAGTGTCGGTGATGAATAGCGCGTACCTGTACCGGGCGTCCATGAGCGCCGAACGGGCTTCGTCCACCTGGATGCGGAACCGTTCTTCTTCCAGTCGTGCCAGGAGTTGGCCCTCATTGACAGTTTCGCCCTCGCGTACCAGGACGCTTTGGATTCTGCCGCCTACCCCCGCGCTCAGATCGGTCCGTCGTCCGGCCAGGAGACGACCGGAGGCCACGATCGTCCTCGTCAGCGTCCTTTGGGTTGCTACCGCGGCTTCCACGGGGAAGGGCTGCGGCTCGGTTTCCACCGGGACGGCACCCATAGGCTCGTTCGAAGTACCGGTCGGTTCGGGTCGCAGGAATATGACCGCCGCGACAATGGCGAGGATGACGATAATGAGGATGGGAATGATCGTTTTCATGGATTATCCTGAATGATTGGCATTCCCCATGAATATCATACGATGCTCGAGAATCAACTTCCGACGTATGGGTTTGCCGGGTGAATAGCTCAGATACCCCCCGAAGCCTCTTTCTCTTGCGTACACGTGCGCGACGGGTTGGAATTGTGCTCGATACACACTGTAATAGAACACCATTTGAATGGGACGGATCAGTCTGACCAACAAACTGGCCTTGATTGTGCGTCGAGGGAAATGTACGTCGCCGTCGTCATTGGTTGTCCTATCCTGGCTGCTATAGGTTTTTTCAAGGGCGAAGTGCCGCCAATACTGGTGTACGTCAACACCTTTCAGCGGGTAACCGTCCCTGTCGAACACAGTAACGCTCCAGGCAGGTACTACGGTGGACTCTACAGGATAGCCTATTACAACTGCTGTGACAAGAATGATCACTGTCACAAAGTATTTGCGCATTTAAACGCCTCCCTTATTGAAAATGGAACGTGACGCGCGTAGACAAGACTTGAAGCGGCCGCCAATATGAACGTATTCCGAACCAGCACTTCGGCAATGGAGACGTTTCTTAAGTCATCGCCTAATCCGAAACAACCGCACGGCAGGTCTGCCCCGTAATACAGCCCCCAGGCCAGCGCGCCCATAAAGGACAACATCAGCAGCACAACGATCATCGCGCTATATCGGATCCATACCCCAATCACGAGACATAAACCGGTTGAGATTTCGATCCAGGGCAACGCAAGGGCGAAAGGGACTGCCAGCGGCTCGGGTACAATGTCATACGACCGCACGATCTGCGCGAAGAGTTCGAGCTCCGGCATCTTGGCCAACCCTGCCCAGATAAAGATACCCCCTACCACTAAACGCAGCGCCAGGAGACCGAAGGGAACTATACGATCGTGTCCGCTTGCCATGATTCATTTACCCCCGATGCATTTCTACAATGTGTCGAGAGGTTGCCTGAGCGTGTATGTCACTACGGCGGGATTGGATGACTCGTCGGCGGGTTCCACCAACATGTACAGACGATCTTCCCGTGTGAAGAGCGCGTCCGGACCTCCCATGAAATCCGGCATCTGGAGACTGCTCGCGATCTGGTTCAGATCGGCATCGTACAGATCCATGAAGACGCGGGACCCTTGCGGGTCGGCGAATACTGCGCCCAGCCACCGATCGCCGATTCTAAGGAGTTGATAGAACTGGCTCCATGAACGCATATACTCCTGCCGTTTCCGCATGTCGTCCAGGACCATCGCGTCGGGCGGGTCCCGCGGAGGCACGTAGAAGGGCGATCGACCCTGCGCGGTTTTCACGAGTTCGCCATCGGGCGTGTATTTCCTCACGGTATATTCGTACGGGGTCGCGACGTAGAGAAACCGCCCGACCGATACAATCCCTCCACCCCGTGAAGCCGCGGCGACATTGTAGTTCTCGGACTGAGGGGCGAATTCATTGAGCGTATCGCCCTGATCGTTCAATTCGTGCACCACGTGAATTGCGCCGCTGGTATTCACGTATCCGAAAACCCGACCCTCGGCAGTTACGTGTATATCTTCCAATCGCGGCGAAGGCGAGAAGCTGTTCCTGAAAACATAGTCGTTCCCGTAGATTGAAATGCGTGACAGCGTCATGTCGTAAAGTAAAAAAACTCCATCTCGCGTAGCCGCCAATGCAAGGGGATAGCGATACTCGCCGGGACCATCGCCCGGAGCGCCGAGGTGTTTTTTGCCTCGTCCCTTCCCATCGAATACGTCGACGCGAGTGGTAACGAAGTCCAGCACGATGCAATCACCGTTGGACGCCACGGCGCCGATCTTGGGCAAAGGACCGAGCAGGAACTCATCGCTCGAATCGAGATTGATCCTCGATTCCACCCGGTAGACATCGTCGAATGTCAACGGTCGCTCCTGGCTCGCGCATGCCAACGGTCCGCACAGTCCGCATAGTATGAACAGCGCAATGGCAGAACGCGAAGCGGGACACCATCTTGTAACGGGTGTAAAGGAACTGAGGTTTTTCGTGCTCACGGTGCGTATCCTTTCTATGTCGCGTTGTGCTTCGCCGTCGTGGAATCAACCTTGTGCCGCGATGGTATTGATGTAGACGCCAAGCTTCTCATAGAAAGTGACGGTTCCCTGTTCGTCCTGATAATCCGAGTAATTCGCCAGTAGAACTCGATTGTCACGTCCCAGAAACACGATCAAGGGGTATCTGTTGTAATCGAACCTCTTTAACAGATGTGATTCGGCGTCCATTACGGCAACGTCTTGAATCCGGTATTGTTTCAGATGAGAGAGAAAATGGGTCTCTTGAAAATCGGAAAAAACCATAATGGCGTCTATGTTTCTTTCCCTCAAGCGACTACGATACTCGTTGAACAACCGAAGCTCCATGTCCAGACAGCGGTTGCAGTTCGTTCCCGCAAAATGGTAGATCAGCTTATAACCGCCCGTATCCGAAAACAGGTCTCTGAACCTGGTGTTGGCGCGCTGCAATCGAGCTAGATCCGGTCCCAGACCAGCGCCTTCAAGCGCATGTTCATGGATGGTCAATTGTTCGCCTATGCTCATGGTCACCTTGTTCTTCCACGTGCCGTTTTCGGCGGTTAACTCCGATACTCTTTGGAACAGCACGATATTCAATGTGAGCAAGGAAACAATTCCGGCTAAAAGCCATTTTCGAGGTATGTCGAGACTAACCGCATTCGATGACATGCGGACACCTCCTACGGGCTTTACTGTAATACGCTTAACCCGATGATTTGAGTTCGTAGACGACTACAGTTGGATTGGGCAGATTCTTAACGTCCTGCGACAACACGACGGGTGCTTCTGAACGCAGCAGATAGAGTCGGTCACCCCTGGAGACGATCCCCTGCGAACCACCGCCAATGTGCTCGGGCAATTGCAGGTCGCCGGTAACGTAATTGAGATCTGTGTCGTAGAGATCCAAAAACACGCGACGCTCATTTGGTTCGGCCAGGACCACTCCTATCATCTCGTCTCCTATCTTCAACAGTTGTCTTATGTGGCTCCACGTGGCGTGGTACGCTTGTCGTTTGCGGAGATCGCTCGAAATTTCGTGCTCATCAAAGTCTGTCGAAGGCGGCACATAGTGCGACGATCTGCCCCGTACCGTTCGAATCAGTTTTCCACCAAGATCGTACTTCCGAAGTTCGTACTCATAGGGGGTGATTACATAAAGGTGTGAACCAAGCAGCAAGATACCTCCCCCTCTGGATTCTCCCACGGTACTGAACTCCTCGTATTGATCGGCGAAACTGTTCTTGATCTCTCCTGACCTAGTGCACTCGTAGACTACCCTATCGGCCCCCTTCCTGCTAGCGACACCACTCGTATAGCAAAAGAAGCGATCGTCGGCTGTCACGATAATCTGACCCAGGAAAAGAGGAAGATCGACACTGCTGTTGAACGTAAAATCTTCGCTGTACTCCTGGATTCGCAGAAGATCTCCATCGTATACGTAGTACCTGTGTGTTTGATCGCTATAGTAAAGGTTATCGGGGTAGAGGTATTGGTCCGCATTCGTCCCAAGACTTCCAATCTTCGCCTTGCTTCCGCCCTTGGAGTCGAATACAAGTATCTGTCGAACCCCGAAGTTATCCAACACAATGAAATCGCCCTGTTCGTTTATCGCGCTGAACCAGGGCAAAGCGCTCAGCGTGAAGCCCGAATCATTGGCAAGCGGGATCTGACGTATTTCTGTATACACTTCCAAGAAAGACTGTTTATCTCCATAGGAATCGGCGAGATGAGCAATGGATGTATTGCGGGCTTCTTCCATCGAACCATGAGTACTCTGACACGCCATTGCTCCCATGAAAAACACCATTAGCGAAAAGGACAGCAACCGTAGCGTTTCATTCGTTCGCTCTGACATGGTTGGATTCCCTCCTCATTAGCTTGCCTTTAACAGTACAACCGGAAAGTGCTCGCTTCTTAAGTTGACGCTTATCGTGAATCGAACCACCACAATCCTATCGGTCAGGCTTGACTACGCTCAAGGCCAGGTATGAGCGCTAAATGGAGAACAATGATGAGATGTCGAGGGCTGGCAGTGGTACACGTTATTTGCTACATGTACCCAATTGTATACTTGATTGGCTCCTGCCGGCTCCGTGGACAACGCCAGCATGCTCATTGCGCCGGCCATCGTCAATGCACCGACGAACATTACACGAGTGAAGATGCTTCTGATTGAAGTTTTGATGACCGTGCTCCTTTCATTGTGCCTTTCCGGTTGTACTGTGCAATGAATAAAATGACACCTGACCGATAGTCATCAACAGATACATATTGGAAGTGGAAACGGCTGGATATTTAGGGTAAAACCCTACACCTCCATAATCTCCACCAGTTCGTCTTCAGGATACGGGAAATGCCCCTGGGTACCCCGGTTGACCCGGGCCATGCGCTCCCCGAACACCATGTCTTCTCTGATCAATTCCGAAGTCCTGTGAATGCACTCCAACGTTGGGATTCCTCCTGTCGCGATCGCTGCTTCGGCTTCCTCCAGAAGAGCCGTCATGTCGTAAAACATCTTGATATTCGGCGACAGCATCTTGCGAGCCTGTTCCGGCAGTGAGGCGCGTAACTCCAGACAGAGATCGAGGGCTTTCAGAAGATGTTCCCTCGCGATTCGAAAGCACTTCCGTGCTTTACTCAGTGAAGCGCGATACGGCAGGATATTTCCCGCCAGGCAGGCGCCCAGATCTTCTATTTCCTCCAGGGCGCCAAGTCCCATGAAATAGTGGCCCCATCCCGTAAGTGTGAGCGGATAGATCCGGTGTTCGAAGGCTTCTTTGAGCTCCACATTGTCTGGCATCGGCGGAAGTGGGCAGGTCCAATCAGACATTGTAGGCCTCCTTCAGTACATCAATTGGTGAAGAGACTCGCGGAGATGGAACACTGGAACGATCTACCCATTAAAGAAAGGAAAGCCGGACCGGTTATCTATAGGGTGTATCCCTATTTGCTCGTTTTTTTTCACCGGAATCGAAAAAACCTGATTCCGGTCTTGAAGGAGTAGAGCGTCTCCTTTAAACGAACGTGTTCATTCTTCCATTTTGATCAGACCAAGTTTGATCGCCGCTCGGATCAGATCGGGAAGGCTGTGCGTGTCTAGTTTCGCCATCAGATTTATGCGATGATTCTGCACGGTTTTTATACTGATTCGCATGGTTTCGGCTATCTGGCGATTGGATCGCCCCGATACGATCAGTCGAAGGATTTCGCGCTCACGGGGAGTAAGCCGGGGCGGTGTGCCATGGGGGTACTCCTCATACAGGTAATCGGCATGATCCATGGCCCGGGATTGGTACGTAACGCCCCTGCAAACGGTGCGTATCGCTTTGACCAACTCTTCGCCCGCTGATTTCTTGAGCACGTAGCCCCTGGCGCCGTTGTCCAGCGCTTTCCGGATCAGTGCGGGATCGGAATGCATCGACAGCATGACCACCCGGACCTCGGAAAACGACGCGCGAATCCGCCTCGTCGCTTCGATACCGTTGATACCGGGCATCTCGACGTCCATCACTATGACGTCCGTTCGGACTCGATGCACGGCATCGATCGCCTCCCGGCCATCCACGGCCTCGGCGACTATTCGAATATCGGACTCTTTTTCGAGCAGGTCCCGCAGCCCCTGCCGAATCAGATGATGATCGTCTGCAATCACTACGCGTATCATATGATGTTCGCGATCTCCTCTTCTGGTCGTTACATGACGAAATCCGTCGTTTGCTCAATACTAACAACAAAAAGGGGGACTATCCATAGGGTGTTTCCCTATGTTCCGCTTTTTCTTACGGTATTGGGGGGCTGAAGTGGCGAGAGAGATAGACTGCGGCCAACCGGATTGCTACCA
This sequence comes from uncultured Gemmatimonadota bacterium, assembly GCA_951812955.1. GTDB lineage: Bacteria > JAAXHH01 > JAAXHH01 > JAAXHH01 > JAAXHH01 > JAAXHH01. The sequence goes on from OX638340.1 coordinate 2,770,704, forward strand.
AGCGGGGAAAGACGACGGTTCATTCATCCAGGAAAGCGAGACGGTGCTTGAGGGCCAGGAGTATGAGATCCGGCAGATTGTGGACTTTCAACTTCTTCATCAGGATCGCGCGGTGTTTTTCCACGGTCTTGTCGCTGATGTTCAGGACCTCCGCCGCGGCCTGATTGGTATGTCCCTCGACGATGAGCTGAAGTATCTCCCGTTCGCGGGATGAAAGCTGCTCCAGAACGGCCTTTGACTCATTCGCCGATTCCGTCTGCAGGAATCCCGATAGCACGGTTTGAGCAATCGAAGGTGAAAGATAGATTTCGCCCTTGTTGGCGGACCGGATGGCGATCAGGAGTTCCTCCACGACGGATCTCTTGAGGAGATACCCGCTGGCCCCGCATCTGAGCGCCTGGCGCACCACGTCCTCATCCGAATGCATGGATAGTATGACGACGCGGGTATCGACGGACAGCGTCTGAATCCGCCGCGTGGTCTCGATACCGTTCAGCAAAGGCATGGCGATATCCAACATGGCGACGTCCGGTCTCTTCCGTTGTACCAGGTTCAGGGTCTCGTGACCATCGGCCGCTTCGCCGACAACTTCCATATCCTCGGCCTTTTCGATTAGAGACACGATGCTTTGACGGACCAGTTGGTGATCGTCGGCAATAACGATCCTGATCATTTCTCCTCCAAAGGAATTGTAGCGACCAGACGGGCTCCCGCGCCTGGTTTCGAGTAAACATTCATGCGGCCATTCAGCGATTCAAGGCGTTCCTGCATATCTATCAAACCGATTCCTGTTTCATTCTGATCCGAAAGTGTATCTGCAAGATCAAAACCCTGGCCGTTATCCTGTATCGATAGTTGTACGACTTCGCCATTGCGTTTCAAGCTAACTTCCACATGAGAGGCTTGTCCGTGTTTGACGCAGTTCGTCAGCCCTTCCTGCAGTATACGATACAGGCAGATATCGATTGGATTGGAGATTTCCGTAGTATCCATGCCAACGTATGAGACCGGCATTTGAGTTCGTTGTGTTAAACTCTTGCATAGTCCTTCCAATGCTGTATTCAGCCCGACTGTATCCAGTGTCGGGGGACGGAGATTATGGGAGATCGCACGTAGTTTCTCCAGCGTCTCGTCGGTTAGCGCCACGGCGTCGCTCAGCCGTTCTGCCGTATGATCGGAGACCCCGGACAACTCGTTCCGGGTTATTTCAAGGCTCATCTTCAGCGCCGTGAGCGCTTGTCCCGTATCGTCATGGAGATCCCGCGCCAGCCGGCTTCTTTCCGATTCCTGAATGTCGATGAGTCGTCTGGAGAGTCTCTTCAATCCCAGGGCCTGATGCCGTAGCGATGTTGCCATATCGAGGTTCTTCAACGCCAATTCCAATTCGGCCGACAGGACCAGCAACTGTTCTTTTTCATCGCTGTTGAACGGTTCTTCGCTGAGTTTTGCACCCAGTGCAATACATCCTTGACGGTCAGATCCTTGTCCGAGTACGACCATGAGTTCGCACCCGGTGTCTCTCATACTTTCATTTGCGTACAGTTCGCGATACTCGACCAACGATTGCTCGGGGGGTATCGATCGCAGAAGGCCTTCGACCTTGCCGGCTGCTTCAGTGAAGAACGTTTCATTTCTCTTGAGATCCTGCTCCGGCTTCTCACGCACTGCGTACCATCGGACCGAAAGCGATTCCTGAGGACTTTCTGCAAGGTATATCGCCAGATAGCAAACGTCCAATCCCTCCAGCAACTCTTGCCCGGTGGCGCTCAAAAGCGCATTACGATCCTGGTATTGCGTTAAGGATTGCTCGAGTCTGAAAAGGCGTTGTCGGTTTTCATATTCATCACGCAAAAGATATTGATTCAGTAAGCGGATGACGGGCGTCTTCACCCAGGTCCACCCTCCGACGAGTATCAAGGTGAATCCAGCGGCAGCGCTGGCGATCAGAAGATCGGAGGTTTCCATACCGGTCGGCCACACGGATATCAGTTCAAATAGTGCGATTAACGTCCAGAAGCTGAATATGAGATATATGCTCTTGGCATTGGCCAGGTAACGCAGACCACTTCCGAAGACGAACTTCAGGCCGAACACTCGGTGTGCCAGAATGGTATAGACAAAGGCGAGCGGCAGTCCACACTGCAGTACTACGTGGATGATCCGATCGAAGAGCCAGACTAATACCGGCAGGGCGGCCCCCCTTATTGGAATCAGGTCCCAACTGGCCAGAAGTGTACCAGGTTGCGTAATAGTCCACACGGGAGCCAAAATGAGGGCCGAGATGAATCCTGCCTTGATGATATGCAGTCGCGTGCGTTGCTGATGCCGCGCGACGGAACGTTGGGCTATCATAAGACATCCCGCGGCGATGACAACGAGGGTGGGCAGCGCGGGAACGGGCACTGGTTCAACGATTTCCGTGATGATACCAACTCCTGCGTGGTCCCACCCATAGGTCAGACTCAGCAAATAGATCAGACGGCACGATAGCCAGACAATCAGGGGCGTCAGGATGAACCACCGGTTTTTGAGCAGCCATGATCCGAAAGCCGTCGCACTGGGGAAGACGGCAAGAATCCGAAACATGAGAACGATTTCCAGTAAGGATGCCGCGACGATGGCGAATATGCTGAGGAACAGTACCCAGTCCGGCCATCCGGCTATCATGGGATGGAAAGCGGGCGAGGAGGAAAGCGCCATAGCGAGGAAGAGCAACGCGCATCGAAAGGCAAGGGGACTGTGCGGACTCCTGAACCCCATCCAGGTTCCGAAGACCAGCAGGACCATCGGTAAAATCAGATACGGCCCCCGTTGGAACCACGTCATCGCGCCTACGCCCAGTACGAGTTCCTCCTGATTGACCTCGACTGCGTATCGTACCTGTTCCGTGGCCTCAAGCGTGAGTATACCAGCGTGCATGCTGCCGTCGCGAAGCCAGGCAAGATTGAAACGTTCACCGGGCTTGCTCCGCAAACGCGCCTGGAAATAGGCTTCGGGACGTGTCCCGAGATCCGTGCCATCAATAGAGATCACCAGGTCACCCGGTCGCAATCCGGCTTTGTCCGCAGGGCTGTCCGCGTCTACTTGCGTGACGGTAATACCGCCGTCCTCGCGTATGCGAACGAGGTGGAACCACGTGCCCTCCTGCAGATTGCTCACCGCACTTTTCGTGAGTCCCTTCGTCTGTATCATTTCATTTCCGAAGAACTGGATACCCGGTGACCAGTGCTCGATTTGCGTGAACCGTACCAGCGTCCACGTGACCAGTCCTAAATGCATACACGTGAACATGACCAGTGCGCTGAGTGCGACGTATCGGCGGATGAGTGTCTTCAACCGAGAGCTACTCAATTGCGAGGGAATTGTATTTGAAGAGTCATTCATGTCAACATACAGATTGCTTTTCGAGAAGCATCCTGAAGCAATTTCGGAAAACAGGTGGACTTGACTCAACAAGCAAGTTTACTCGATCCAGGCCCGATACACCACCGGCGGTTTTCCCCGATCTCTGTACGACGACATGACCGCTTACATACAGCGGCCGGAACAGTGGCGTCACGTTCATGGGGTCGGTACGAGGTCGGGGCATGTCAGGGAAGGGATATTAGCCGTCCGGTTCGGCGACATAGGTGTAGAGGATCGTTCCATCCCGGTCAAGCTGGAAGACCTCGTACCGCTTGGAGGGCGAGTATAGAATACGGCCATCAGGTGTTTGCGACAGATGGTTAAAGTTGGTTCGCACAGGTATGGTTGGTTTGCCGCCTATCACGAACTTACCGATTCCGTAACGAAGATTACCGCCCATTTCGTAAACGGCGAAAATCGGTTCGTCCCATACGGAATTCACGGCGATCTCTCCGTCGTTCCCGGCCAGGATTCCGCTGGGAGGCAACAGATTCTCGATGCGAAAATCCGAGAGGTGCGCGCCGTTCATCGTAAAGACCGTAATACGATTGTTTCCCGAGTCAAGAACAATGACTTTCTCATTGGATATGGCCACACCTAGAGGTCGATTCAGCTCTCCGGGACCAGACCTCCCATACTATTCCGATGAGAAACCGCCCCTGATGATTCGACCACCCAGATCGTGTGATGCCGGTCGTCAGCCAGAAAGAAACGGCCATCCGCGTCCATGTTTTCATGATGTCTGTGACCGATAGTATCTGGGCATTGGGCGGATAGTTAAGCTTGCCGTAACCTGGGGCAATCGGCCTCGTAAGTCGCGATGACGGTACCGTCCCACTTCATTCTGAATACGGGGTATTCCTTGACCGCAGAATATAGAATATGACCCTCAGGCGTCTGGTTGAAATGCTGATCGCCCTGGTCCTATCCAACAGTCTGGTCTGGCACTCTTTCACCTCGGCTTCCTACAACGCTACCACACAAATCGTAGACCGTAAAAAGTGTTTGCCCCCAGAGAGAATTGACCGCGATCTGGCCGTTCTTGCTCGCCAGTATTCCGGATGTCATTTGAAATTCCAACCGGAAGTCGTCTAAATACATACCATCCATCTTGAATATCATTACCCGGCTATTGCCGGAATCGTTCACGATGACTTTGTTTTCAAATACAGCTGCTCCTCCTGGACGCAGCAGTTCACCGGGGCCGGCCCCGTCCCGGCCAATGCGGCTGATCAGTTTGCCCTCTGAGTCACAAATCCAGACTGTATTCTGCTGCCCGTCCGTCAGGTAAAACCGGCCGTCGTTGTCCCGTATCAGGTCTCCGATTTTTCCAGCAATCTCATCTTCAAGATCCAGCGGAATTGCACTGACTTTCTCGACTGCGAATGGCTGGGCATTTGCGGAACCCAAAAGTAACCACCATGATACAGGTTGATACAACCATGATAAGAACGGCAAAGTCGTTTACGCCTTTCTTCAAGAATTCACGTGTAAGGCGCCTCATTCCCACAACCGTACCCGGACCGGCACGTGTGGGCCAGTGTAGTGTTGCCGGTGTCGGCCACCGTGTCGCCCTCGCTGATCCCTGAGGTCACTTCCCGCCAATTGTCGCCTTCCTTACCCAGGTTGACGTACGTCCACTGGGCCCTTCCACTACGAATTGAAGTAAGAATACCCGGGAATCCCACTACAACCCCGGCCGCTCCACGTCCTCAGCCGCCGGTCCCTGCAGGTTGACGTTGTCCGTGGTGGGCCAGCGCACGGTATACTGTGCGGAGCGGTCCCGCTTGTATCCGGCGTGCCAGTAGTTGCTGGCGGCCAGCCACTCCAGCAGGTCTTCCTTCATCTTCGTCTTGATCCCCGCATACGCATCGTCGTCCCACCGGTTCCACAGCTCCCCGGGATCGCCTTCCAGGTCGTATAGCTCGCCCTCCTCCTGGCCGATGTAGTAGACCATCTTGTGGGTCGGGCCGCGCATCATGATCTGGTAGTTGTCCTCGCAGAAGACATAATCCCGCGGAACGACCGCTCCATCCGGGTCGGCGTAGGGCATGAGGGAACGCCCTTCCAGGTAAGTGGGGACCGGAACGCCCGCCGCTTCGAGGATGGTGGGGCCCAGATCCATGAGGGAAACCAGGTCGCTTACGTGGTCGCCCCGGCGCCGGCGGTCCGGGTAGCGGATGATGAGCGGAATGTGGGTGATGGTGTCGTACATGAGCCACTTGTAGGCCATGGCGTGGTCGCCTAGATTCTCGCCGTGGTCCGAACAAAAGACGACCAGCGTGTTGTCCAGGTAGCCTCTTGCCTCCAGGGCGTCCATGATTTCGCCCATCTTCTCGTCCACCGTGGTGACTTTCGCGTAATAGTGGCGGCGCATGCTATCGATGCGGTCGTCGTTCGCCAGGTACATGTTGATGCCGGATTCGTGGCCGGCCGTGGAGAACATCTTCTTCAGCGCTTCATGCTGTCGCGGTTTCTCCGCCAGTTCGTTCTCCCGGGTTACCGGCCGGGGTATCTCCACTCCGTCGTACTGGCTCAGATGGCGGGGCAGCGGGTCCCAGGGTTCGTGGGGACCCGTAAAGCCGATTTCGAGGAAGAAGGGTTTGTCGCCGCGGTGGTTGCGGATCCAGTTGAGCGCCGAATTGCCGATGAAGACGTCGCTGTGGAACCGCTCTTCCTCGTGCCACGGCACGCCCTGCAGTTTCGTCCACCAGTCCGGGTCGGTCTTGTGCCGGTCGTTGGGCCGTTCCACCCCGTGGAAGGTCATGTACCGGCCCCAGTCGTCGTCCGCGCCGCCGCCGGCCAGGTTCATGTTGGTCGGATTCTCGACGACGACCCGTTCGTGGAACCCGCCGGGCATGTCCCGAGGCATGAAATGCATCTTGCCGATGCTGGCGCACCAGTAGCCGTTATCCGCGAGGTCCTGCACCCAGTTGCGGTGGAGTCCCCAGGGCTGGAAACTGTAGACGCCCGTGTTATGGGGGTACATGCCGGTGAAGATGGCGGCCCGCGAGGCAACGCAGGTGGCGCCAGGACAGTAGGCCTGCCGGAAGGAAACCCCTTCCCGGACGAGCCTGTCGTGGGCCGGGGTGGTCATGTGGGGATTGTCCCAGCCGCGGATCGTATCGACGCGCTGCTGGTCGGTCATGATGAGGATGATATTCGGGCGATCCGAGGGCATCCGCGGGCTCCATGGTGAAAATGATCAGGGAAGAAGCGCGATTTACGAAGGACGGGCCCCGGTGTGGTCGGCCCGACCCGAACGTCGACAGACCGGGCTATGCCACTCGGTCCTCCATCGCGCCGTTTTCGCCCGCTTCTGACCGGGGATGCAGCCTGTTCACCTCGGCCTTGATGATACGTTGCCCTTCGACTTCGCGTACCACGATTCTGGCATTTCTGAATGGCACTTCCTCACCGGATTCGGGCACCCGGCCGAGTTCATTGAAAATCAGGCCGCCTACGGTTTCGAACCCGTCCGGCGTGATATCGAGATCCAGGATGTCGTTCAGCGTATCGATATTGAGCCGGGCATGCACGATGTACGAGCCGTCGGGCATCGCCTCATACATGGGGTCCTCGTCGTCGTATTCGTCCTGTATCTCGCCGACGATCTCCTCGAGCAGGTCCTCCAGGGTCACCAGCCCCGCGGTGGTCCCGTGTTCGTCGACGACGATGGCCAGATGGATCTTGTCCTGCTGGAACTCCTTCAACAACTCGGCGGCTTTCTTGGTCTCCGGCACGACATAGGGCGGACGGAGCAACGCATCCAGATCCTTCTCTCCTTCCGGATCTTCGCTGAGTTGAAGCAGATCCTTGGCGTAGACGACCCCCACTATATCATCGACGGAATCGCCGTAGATTGGAATCCGCGAGTGTCCCATCTCACGGATGAGTTCCAGCAGTTCCGGTACGGGCCTGGACCTTTCGGCGCATACCATATCCACTCTCGGGACCATCACCTCGCGCACGCTGGTGTCGTGCAATTCGATGATGCTGCTGATCATCTCCTTGTCGTCGGGTTTCAGCTCGCGGGTTTCTTCCAGCTCGAGTACCCGGTGCAGTTCGTCGTCTAACCAGTAAGGATTGCGTCCGCTGCTGAAAAGCCCCGCGCGTGCCATGCGCCGGTTGAGTAACAGCAGCGGCGTAATCAGTGGCCAGAACAGCCAGTAGCTGATGAGTACGAGTACGGCCGAGACGCGAACGGTCGGCTCGGAGTAGCGCGACACGATCAATCTCGGCAGCCATTCGATGAGCACCAGCAGCAGCCCGATGGCGAACAGTCCCGAGAAGGTCAATGTGAGTGCCGATCCGATTGATTCGGTGAGCGGCGGGGTCAGGAAAAGGGCTACCACGGAGATCACGACACCGGCCGTGGTAATGATTTTCCCGATCAGCAAGGTAGTGAAAAGGCGTTCCTGATTGTCCAGCCACCGGGTAACGCGGTTGGACTGTCCACCCTCGTGGGCGGCCTTAAGTTCCTGGAGCGTATTTTTGGGCAGGCTGGAAAACGCGGATTCCGCTCCGGTCAGGAGCATGGCGTAGATGGTGCACCCTGTGAGGACAAGCCATTCGACCAATAGGGGAATGTCGTCATCCACAACATTTTTCTCCCATGTGACCTTCCGGAATCCCGCTGGCGGCCGCATCCGCCGAATAGACCCGTTCCTTCTCCCGCATCACTTTGCGCTGTGACGCGTTGTGGTGGTCATATCCGAGCAGATGCAGGCACCCATGGACCACGAGCCGATGCAACTCGTCGTCCAGGGACACATGATAACGGTCGGCCTGGTCCCGGGCCCGGTCGACGGAGATGTACACGTCGCCCAGGGTTTCCTCTTCCGACCCGGGTTCGTCGTCCATTTTGAACGACAGCACGTCCGTTGCGCGATCCAGATGGCGGTACCTGTGATTCAACTGCCGGATATAAGGGTCATCGACCAGTACAACGGTCACGGCCGCATGGTCTCGGCCCTCGCCCCGAAGTACCCGGCAAGCTGCACTCCAAAGCGCCTCGCGCCGAACGTCCGGCGCGGGCAGCACGGTCTCGATATCGATATTCAAGCGTCGTCGCGGGTGGAATTACAGATTTTCACAGCGTTCGTAGGCCTTGATGATGTCCTGCACGAGCCGATGCCTGACCACGTCCGTTTCCGTCAGATAGACGAAGGAGATACCCCGTATGTCCGCGAGCACATCCTGCACGTGTACCAGTCCGGAAACTTTGTCCTTGGGCAAATCGATCTGGGTTATATCGCCCGTGATGATCGCCTTTGAGTTCGCTCCCAGACGGGTCAGGAACATTTTCATCTGCGCCGTCGTCGTGTTCTGGGCTTCGTCGAGTATGACGAAGGCGCTGTTCAGCGTACGGCCGCGCATATACGCCATGGCGATGATTTCAATGGTCCCGTCTTCGATGAGGCGCCCGGCCTTGTGGTTCGGGATCATGTCGTGCAGCGCGTCATAGAGCGGCTTCAGGTACGGGTCCACTTTTTCCCGTGGATCGCCGGGAAGAAACCCGAGACTCTCTCCCGCTTCCACGGCCGGCCGCGCCAGCACGATCCGGTCGACTTCTCCCCTGCGGAGGGCCGAGATGGCCATCGCGACGGCCAGGTAGGTCTTCCCCGTGCCCGCGGGTCCTATGGAGAATACGATATCACATTTCCGAACCTGGTCCACGTACTGCTGCTGATTGGGACTCCGCGCGTGGATCCGTTCCTTCCGGGAAAGCACTTCGATGCCATCTCCGGCAGGCGGACCCTGATCTCCTCCGTTTTTCTTTCCCAATCGCGTTGCCCGGATAATGTCGTCCACTTCCTGTGTCCTGCCCTGCTGGACGGACTTGATCATTTCGCGCAGCACGCTGGTGATCTGCCTTACCTCTTCCGCTCTGCCCGTGATCACGACTTCTTCGCCCCGGGCCGTGATTTTCGCGTCGAATTCGCTTTCGATGGCACGCAGCCTGGAATCGTACTGGCCGTAGAGCGCGAGGGGATCGATACCCTTGGCCGATAATCGATGCGTAACCGTGTTTTTCAATGATGGCATAGATTGGCAGGTCAATACATGTACGGTGCGACTCGCCTGCCTGTTCCCATTAGCCCTGAACAGGCAACGCCTTTCGCCTCGTTTCTGTAACTGAAATCTACGGGAAAAGCCGGCCGGTGTCAAGCGGATTCCGCCTGCCTTGCCGGCGATGGACCACCACCTGTCGGCGGGACCGGCGTGATGCACCGGGGTCAGCCGGAATGCGTCCCGATCCCAAGGCTGGCGAGCAACCCGTCGAAATTCGTCACGATCCCGTGTATTTCGCCCATGACCTCCGCGGCGGATGTCCGTACGCGATCCGCCGTCCGCCGGTCGATCAGTCCCTTGTCGCAGGCCTGGCGCAGTTCATCTTCGTCCAGTATCCGGCTGTCGCCGTCCGGGAAGAACCACAGGTCCAGCAACTGGTCGTCGTATTCCACGCGGTCAGGTCCGATTCTGACCCGGTCGCAGAGGTGGACGTAGTGCCCCGCGAGGTTCCCGTCCGGCCCGATCATCTTCCAGAGTACGTAGGGAAGCCCTTCCTCGTAGTAGGCCAGGGTCAGCGTGCCGGAAGGTATCCGGATGTCCCTGTGGCGGTACGCCCGGTCGGAACGGTAGGAAATGACCATGCGGTTGCCGCCGTGGTGGAGCAGGTCGCACGGGAAGGACTGGTCGGGCTTGCCGAGGTTGTGCTTGATCTCCGTAACGGTGGCGGTCATGGAGGGATTACGCGATCCGTTCAAGGACTTCCCGCATTTCCTTCACGAGGGGGCCGTTTCCGTTCTGCCTGTACCAGGTGCGGATGCGGGGGTAGATTTCTTCCATGGGGATCTTGCCCTTGTTGTCCCGCATGATCGCCTGGCACTCCTCCGGCCGCGGTCCCCAGCGGGCCAGTTCGTTCAGGCCGTCGTCCATGAAGATGAGATAGGGAATGGCCCGCGAACCGTCGGTGAGGTACCTGTCCATGATATCGAGGTTCTCGTCCCTGCGGAAGATCCTGTACGCGATGGAGGGACTGCGCTCCAGCAAGCGGATGATGGGCGGGAGGCTCTGTACCACGTCGCCGCACCAGTCCTCCCCGAGGATGAGCACCTTCAGGGGCGTGGCAAAGCCGGCAAAGAAACCCGCATCCTCCGGATCCAGCGACATCTCCCGGTAATTCTCGTTGAATCTCTCGAGATTCTTCTCGCTGTTCCGCATGTAGTCTTCCCAGCTGAATCCCGCGGCGAATCGATCGTCGGAAACTACGGACATGGCAACTCCAGGCTGTTTACAGGTTGAAATGAAGCGGGGTGCATATACATCAAATGAACCACTCGGTGCGTTCCGAGGCGGGTACTCTTTTCTGCGCGGGGACCTGCGAAGGATAGCCGGTGTAGAGGAAACCGATGATTTCTTCCACCTGGGGATCGATATTCAGTAGCCTCAGTGTATCGGGATCCCGTATCAGCCCTCCCGTGCTCCACTGCATGCCGATGCCTTCCTCCCAGGCGGCCAGCGAGATGTTATGGATCGCGCAGCAGGTGGCGGCGTAATCCTCCCGCGCCCGGAAGTCGTCCTCGTCCTTCTTGCAGACCACGCCGATGACGACAGGCTTGGACATGATCTTGGCATACCCCTTCTCGGTGGCCTTACGCAGTATGCCGGTATCGTCCGACTTGGTTTTCTTCCGCTGGATCTTGCAGTAAATTTCTGCCAGGTACTCCTTGGTTTTCCCCGTGACGACCAGGAAGCGCCAGGGTTCCGTCAACTTGTGGTTCGGCGCCCACACGGCCGTTTCAAGTACCCGGGCGATCGCCTCGCGGGGGACCGGTTCGGACTTGAACTCGTATATAGACCTTCTGTTGCGGATTGTGTCGAATACGGTCATTTGGTTCCCGGTCCATTGAAGCTACTTCGGGACCGAATCCTCCACCTGGATCGACTCCACCTGGATCAGATCGCCTTCTTGCTGCGCGCCGGAGCCGCCGTGGGCGCAACTCGAGCATCCTTTCCTGCCCCGGGACGTGAACTGCCGCGTGAAGGTGCGGACGACAAAGGCAGCCGCGAGTCCAACGGTTATGGCGACGATCAGGGTTTGAAGATCCATGATTATAAGATAACGGGGAAATGGTTATATGCCAAATGGTCCAGGGGCGGGTTACCCGTGCCCAATGGTCCAAGGTGGGTTACCCGTACCCCAGGAGACGTCCCCCCTGGTAGACAATAAAGGACCCCACATAGGCCAGGGCCGTCATGTACAGGACCATGACGATGGGCCATTTCCAGCCTTTGGTCTCTCGCTTCACGATGGCGACCGTGGCCATGCACTGGCAGGCCAGGGCGAAGAAGACCATGAGGGCGACCGCGACCAGCGGCGTGTAAACCCGTTCGCCCGTTTCCGGGTCCACCTCGTTCTGCAGGGCCGACCTGAGATCGACCGAAGTCTCGTCGGCCTCCTCCACGTTGTAGATCGTGGCCATGGTGCTGACCAGCACTTCCCGGGCCACGAAGGAAGTGATCAGCCCGATGCCCACCTTCCAGTCGAACCCCAGGGGTTCGATGGCCGGTTCGATGAGTTGACCGAGCTGGCCGGCGTAACTCTGTTGTATGCGCGACCTGGACGACATGGAGTCGAAGTCGTCGGGTTGTGGGTAGGAGGCGAGGAACCAGAGGACGACCGATATGGCGAGTATGATCTGGCCTGCTTCCGTCACGAAGACCTTCGCCCGTTCGAACATCTGCAGCAGAACCCACTTGAGAGAGGGACGCCGGTAGGGCGGCAGTTCCATGACGAAACTGGTGGAAACGGCATCCTTCATAAAAAACCGCTTGAACACCAGCGCGGCGCCGATGGCGACGACGATCCCGAATATATACATGGCGAACAGCATGAGCCCCTGGAGCGTAAACACGCCTAAGATCGTCATGGATGGGAAGAACGCGCCGATCAGCAGGATATACACGGGCAGGCGGGCGCTGCAGCTCATCAGCGGCGCGATCATGATCGTGATGAGGCGGTCCTTCCAGTTCGAGATCGTCCGGGTCGCCATGATGCCCGGTATCGCGCAGGCGAAGGACGAAAGCAGCGGCATGACCGAATGGCCGGACAGTCCCATGCTCTTCATGAAACGGTCCATGAGAAATGCGACACGGGCCATGTAGCCCGTGTCTTCGAGCAGGGCCAGGAAGAAGAATAGAAAGAGAATCTGGGGAAGAAAGACCAGCACGGCGCCGACACCCGCTATGACGCCGTCCACGAGCAGGTTACGCAGCAGGCCTTCAGGCAGGAATTGGTAGACAAAGGCGCCCAGGGCGCCGATCCCGTCCTCGATCAACGCCATGGGCGCTTCGGCCCAGGAAAAAACAGACTGGAAGACCAGCGCGAACACCATCAGCACGATGGCGGGGCCGGCGGCACGGTGGGTGAACACCCGGTCCAGCCGGACGCTCAGGCTGGCCTGGGCGTTTCGTTCTTCCCGAACGACCTTCGAATACAGTTCGTCGATCTGGTCATACCGGAGTATGGTCTCCAGCATCCGCCAGGGCACCTGCATCTCGTCCAGCCTGCCCCGCGTCTGCTCCACGATGCGTTTCAGGTCTTCCTTGCAGGAGGGATCCTGGCGGCCTTCCATCCACGTCTGAAGCGCCTGGTCGCTTGAAGTCACGCGCAGCGCTTCCGAAGTCTGCGCCACTTCGTTCAGGTTCGTATGTTCTGCAAACCAGGCCGCCGCCGGGGAGAGCGCTTCGTCGAGCAGGCCGCCCAGCAGGCGCCGCCTCGGAAACCGTTCGGCGAAGGAGACGTTGGCCCTGCCTGATTCCGAACCGGTTGGCGCCGGTCCGGCATCCATCGGTGATCCGGGCGTGGTTTCTTCCGGCGATCCGGATAAACCGGGCGTGGCTTCTACCGGCGATCCGGATGATCGCGTATTCGACCCCACCTGGTCGAACATCATCTGGCGCAGTTCGTCGATTCCCTGCTGCCGGGAGGCGATTACGGGGACGATCGGGACCTTAAGTTGATCGGAGAGCGCGTCCAGGTCGATGTGGACGCCGCTGCTGACGGCGTTGTCCATCATGTTCATGGCCACGGCGACGGGGATTCCGAGGTCGATGAGCTGAGTGACCAGGTAGAGGTTACGGTTGAGATTCGAGGCGTCCGCCACGACCACGATGAGCCGGACGTCCAGGTCCTCGTCCGCTTCTCCGATCAGCACCTCCCGGGCGATGGAATCGTCGAGGGACTTCGGGGTAAGGCTGTACATTCCCGGCATGTCGTGCAGACGTAGCGAGCCGCCGTCAGGACCCGTTACGATGCCCGTCTTCTTTTCCACGGTCACGCCGGGATAGTTGCCGGTTTTCTGGCGGAGTCCGGTCAGTGAATTGAACACGGACGTCTTGCCGGTATTCGGATTACCGACAAGGAGCACGTCGATGACGGATTCACGGGCTGCGAATGTATCGGTTGTTTCGGCCATGGCCAGGGTTTGGATCAGAATGGAACGGTGTCGCGATCGGATGTGGAAACCCGATGCGTCCGGATCGGACCAATATAACGCGGTACAATCAAAAAGGGAACAAAAAGCAGTCCAGGAGCTCGCGAAACTCACCCGTCGATAAGGCGATATTGGTACGCCGGTAAATAACATGGACGTGGCCGGACTGGCAGGCAAATACCCGTGTCTGATTGTCTTTATCCTGGGCGAGCAAGGTGTGGCTCTTCATCGAATGCTCCCGTTGTATCGAATTCCTCCGTCGAATCAAATTCTTCTGTCGTATCGAATACCCTCGTTGGATACCGGGTTTCCTGCTCCTCCTGGCGTCGAGAGGCTTTGAATCTCCGAAATCGTCTCCATGCCAGGGAAAGACCGGTCCATACCAGGACCACGGCGCCGGCTGACGCCACGCCCGCGATGAGCTGACCGAACCATCCGGCCGCTTCGCCCGTGTGTATCCAGCGCAGCCAGGTGCGGATCTGCCGTCCCATGTTCAAGCTGGTGAAGGGTATCCATTCGACCACCCCTGCATCGCTCGTGGATACGGTGAGCGTCGATCGAGTCAGCGGAATGCGGTTGTCCATTTCAGAAACGGTCAGCGTGGTGGTTTCCGCGCCTTCTTTCGGCAGGTTCAGCGTGATGTACGCCCATTCCGGTACCTGCCTGCGCGCCGCGTCCAGAAAAGATTCGGAGGGAGCGACCGGCAACGGCGTGGTTTCATCCCCGGGCGTTGCCGGTTCAGACGCGGTTTGCGCTGCCCGTTGGGGCGGTTCCGTACCCGTAAGCGTGTAGACCAGGTCGCCCGCCCAACGATAGGAAATGACGACCCCGCTCAGCGAGATCAGGAAGAGGGCGGGAAGACACCAGAATCCGAAGGAATTGTGCCAGTTGAAATCCCGGTTTTTCCCCTTGATTTTGAAGTTCGGTACGAAGACTGCCTTGAACGCCGCCCATGTCCACCGGCGGGGCCACCAGATGTACAGACCCGTGATGGTCAACAGGCAGAACGCCAGGTTGCAGGCACCCGTAACCGCGCGGGCGACCGCCCGGTTTTCGCCTTCCGCGCCGAACCAGCGGTGCCAGTACATGATCTCCCGGAGGAAATCGCGGACGGCAATGTTTCCTTCGCCCCGAACATCCCCGGTATAGGGATCGACGAAGACGGTTTTCGCGCGGCCGTACCGCACGACGTACGCCTCGGCCGGATCCGGACGTATGGTAACGGAGGCTGGCTCCGCTTCGGGATCGGCGTTCCGGACCGACGTGAGCACTGCGTCCATATCCATCCGCGCGGCGCCGGGATGGGGAGGATGGACCGTGGCGTAATTCCGGTTGGCGTAATCGACGATCTGACTCTGGAATGTGAGCAGCACGCCGGTTACCGACATGAACAGGATGACGACGCCGGTGACGACGCCCGACGAGAGGTGGATCCAGAAGATGGTTTTTCGAATCATAATGCCCCGCGGTTATTCGATGGAATTGACACCGAGAACCAGGGGGCTTATATTCAAATACAGGCCGGGACCGGATTGTACTCGCCAAACGTACGTATCCCCCTGGTCCAGGGACTATCGGGGAGAGCCGGCCAGCCGAACCGATAGTCCTTTTTTTATTACCCTTCAGTTCAGATTCTTTCCACCAAAACCGAACGAGCCTCCGCGCATCGAATAGACAGGTGATAGTTCCGTACGCGTATCTCGATAGGGTCACCCATCGGTGCACGCTTGATCAATTCTACGGTCGTGCCCGGAAGCAGCCCCAGTTCCATCAGGTGCACTTCTTCCCCCGCCGTGCCCTTGATCTGCCTGATCGTTCCTTTTTCGCCAGGCTTCAGTTCATCCAGGCGAATCGTCTGCGCCGTTGTACTGGTAAAGAGTTCGGAGTGCATGGGTTATCTCGTGTCAGAGGGTCCTATGCCGGTACTAGCTACGGAACTGAAAGGTGTTATCCGAATAGGCAGGATCTCCTGTCGGTGGAATCGATCCGTTATAGTATGAATTTGACCTGACACGACGGTCTCCTTAAAACCCGCCGCCGGTCTACCGAATACCTCGTTCCTCACGCAGACTCCGATCGGATTACCAGGCATTCACCCACTTCCTCGCATACCGCGCAGGAATCGAAATCGCAGATTGACAGCACGTTGGCGTCCCAGTAGGACTTGAGGAACGCCTTGCCGTGGGGGTCGTCCGAAAGGAGGAACTGCAGGAAGAGCAGTAACCGTTCCCCCGTCTTCGTACTGATCAGGTGCTCGATCTTGCACGCGTCGATTTCCGCCTGATCCGCGTCGATATGCAGGACGCCCTTGAGAAAGGCGATGAGGATCTGCCGGTGCGACCAGACCGACTGCGCCAGCCGGTTTCCCTCTTCCGACAGCAGGAGAAACCGGTTCCGGTCTTCCTCGAGATATCCCTTCTCCCGGAGCGACTTGATCATGATCGACGCGCTGCCGGGCGTGATGTGCATTTCCCGGGCGACATCCGACACGCGGGCGTATCCCTGGTCCTCGATCAACTGCTGGACCGTCATCAGGTAGTGCGCGCCGCTGTGCGTGATCTCGTTGTGCTCGAATTCTCTCCAGACATCCATAATCCTGTTCGATTCGTTATGGCAACCATCGTGTTGCCGTCGCATAGAAATGTTTGGCTACTCAAATATGACTTTGCATTATATAACCTTCCGTTGGGGTGTCAAGAAAAAAGAAGGCGAGCAGTGTTTTTTTCGCAATGACAAGTTTTGTACTTGACGGGCGGACCGGGCCATGGTATATTGAGGGTAGATAAGGACAACAAACCATTTACCCTGTTGGAGTTATACCATGAACTTGCACGAAGTGTTTACCCGATTCCCCGATCAGAAAGCCTGTATCGACCACCTGGAAGCGATCCGTTTTGCAAACGGCGCATATTGCCCGTTGTGCGGGAGCATGGAGAACGTCCGCCGGTCCAACCTGAAAAGCCGTGTCGGACGCTGGAACTGCCATGACTGCAAATCCTCGTTTAACGTCCTATCCGGTACGCCGTTATCCGGTACGCATATCCCGTTGCCCCGATGGTTCGCGGTCATGGCCCTGATGGTCAATGCCAAGAAGTCGCTGTCGAGCCACCAGTTGGCGCGGGATCTCGGATTGACCCAGCCTACGGCCCTGTACATGCAGGAACGCCTACGGGCGGTTATGGCATCCGATCAAGCCGGTATGCTGGCCGGCATCATCGAAGCGGACGAAACCTACGTGGGCGGACGCCCGCGCAAGCAGAACAAGCGCGACGATTCCCCGACCGGCGGACAGGGTAAATCGGACAAGACCCCGGTAATCGGCGCAGTCGAACGAGATGGCAAGGTCGTGGCGAAGATCGCCGATGACATGACCGGCAAGGGCGTGCTGAACTTCATCCAGACCGCCGTAAGTCCGGCGGCTCAGATACTGGTTACCGATGAGAACAAGGCATATCGGGCGGTACGCGGCATGATGGCGCACAGCGTGATCAATCACCGTTACGAGTACGTCAACGGGCCGGTACACACGAACACGATTGAAGGGTTTTGGAGCCTGTTAAAACGGGCGTGGTACGGCAGTCATCACAAGTACACGGTCGGACGTATGCCGTTGTTTATCGCGGAAGCGGCTTGGAAGTACAACCACCGGAAAGACGGATGCGCGTGGGACAGTTTCACGCGTGCATTGTTCGCGTAGACAGGAACTCGTTTTCGCTTAGACGGGCGATAAGATACTCCATAGGCCGGTCGCCCTTGATCTTGTTGCAATGACCACATAGCAGTTGCAGGTTGCCGATATGACCCCCCCCCCCTTCGACTGTGGCACGACATGATCGACCTCGAAATGCCGGTAATCGAACGAGTATTTACACCCGTTGCATTGCCCCTCTTGCTCTCCGAACAGGATATGCTTCGTCTCCCTGTTCTTGTACATCACGTCCAGCACGCCCTCTTGCTTCGGTATATCCTTCCGGTGGATGATATCCCCGAACAGCCCGTGATGATCCCGTAGACGATGCTCCACGAGTTCCACGGCCTTCTCCGACAGGTCGATCCCCGCCCATTGCCTCAAGTGCGTTTCAGCCGAAACACACGCGGTAGCGCATCCACAGAACGGATCCAAGACCACGTCGCCCTCGTTGCTGGATGCAAGGATGATGCGTTCCAACAACGCAAGGGGCTTCTGGGTTTTGAACCCCGTATATTCCTTACCTCTGAGGAAGGGTATATGCGTAATCCAATCTTCAGGAAACTTGCCATTTGGGTTTAGTTCGCAAATCCCTGAAGATGGTCTCCCAGAACCCAAAGACGATTTAGCGTAGCCCGACCGATTTCGGGATGATTCAGCGTATGGAAGACGTATCGGATCGACGTTGAACGTCCACTGGTCGGTCTTAGCGTAGAAAAGTATAGTATCGTGCGCCCTCGACAATTGCCGTTGCCTGTTACCGGCCATTCGAGAATAACACCATACAATCTCGTTTCGGAAGCCAGACCGCCCGAAAACTACATCCATGAGCGTTTTAAGGTAGTGGCTGGCCGTCGGGTCGCAATGCAGATATATCGACCCCGTAGACTTCAATACGCGGCGCATCTCGATCAAACGCACGGCCATCATGCACAGATACGATTGTGTGTGTTTCCCATGCGCCAAGCCCGCCGTTTCCACTACTCGATACAATGCCGGTTCCGTGTCTGCGATCAGTCCCATCCAGGCCACATCCAGGTCGGAGAGGGTCCATGTATCCTTGAACGCGGCCCCGGCCGCCTTGCTGCCGATGGGCGCCGCATAGTTCCGGTTCGAGTTGAACGGCGGATCAAGGTATATCAGGTCCACGGATTCGGAGTTCATGCCGCGTAGAATGTGCAGGTTGTCGCCCGTCCATATGGTACGGTTGACCCAGTTAGGAGCAGCCATAGACGCCCTTTCGACAACGGCCCCGAAGTTCCCCCCGGAGCCGTTCACCGCGTGATTGTGGATTGTTTGTGAATAAATCGGGGTTGCGCTGCCCTGTCAAGCGTAACGTACACGGTAGTCGGGTTCGTGCCTAATCTCATACATAGTTAAAGGACCGGAGATCATGCACGATCCCCGGTCCTTTAACTATAGTCCTCTGCGATCTAACCGTCAATCGGCTCTATCAGTCCGGACGGCGATACTTTCCTGCATCAACCACGGCCCATACCATGACTACGAGCGGAACGGCGTACCGTCAACATTACGGGCGGAGGGTTGCGCGGTAAGTACAAAACTTGTCATTGCGGTTTTTTTTCGCGGGGCGGGTGCGAGGTGGGTACGTACGCGCACAAGCGTGCGCGCGTTCCGTAGTTGTGCTAAAAAGGAGTTGAATGTATTTTGTATCATAGGAGTTCTATGCCCCGTAAACTACACCGGGACCTCGGCATGACGAATACGATACCTTTTGCGGAACTTTCGGACCGGCTCAAGGACGACGATTTGCCGGAGATCCTGGTTCGGGATCATCTCGACAGGATGGAGCCGGCCTATTTCGAGCGTTACGAGCCCGGGGTGATCCGTAGCCACATCGCGATGATCAGCCGGCTGGGACCTGAGAACGCCGCGGAGATCGAGGTAGAACCCCTGGGCGATTCGACGTGGCGGCTAACCGTCGTCGCTTTCGACAACCTGTCGGTGATGTCCATCCTGTCGGGACTCCTGGCGACCAGCGGATTGAGCATTCGCCGCGGGGACGTATTCACCTACGTGGACGCGGAACCGGCAAGCGATGCTCGCAAGCGGTCCCGTCGCCCTCAACGGCGGCGGCGCGTCGGTTCGGGCGCTCCGGCCGCTCCGCAGGGCATCACCTCGTCGTCGTTGCGTTCCCAGCGAAAGATCGTAGACGTATTCCGCGTGCACGCGCCATCGGAGTCGCCGTCGGACTGGCCCGCCGTTACGCGGGAAATCAAGGACGCCATGGGCAACCTGCGGTCGAACAGCGCCGGGGCGTTGCAGAGAAGGCTCAACGAGCGCGTCGTGGATTACCTCCGTCACGAGCGGGACGCGGAGCACTCCTCCATGTTCCCGGTGCATGTGGGGATCGACAATGATACCGTGTCCGGGGCGACCCGGCTCGACATCACGGGGCAGGACACGCCGGCGTTTCTGTACGCCCTTTCTACCGCCCTGGCCCTGCGCAATATTAACATTCGACGAATCGATATCGCGGCCGCCGGGATACAAGTGCAGGATACGCTCGAGGTGACCGACCGGCGGGGATCGAAAATCACCGATCCGCGGAAACTTCAGGAACTGCGATTCGTTATCACGCTCATCAAGCAGTTCACCCACCTGCTGACCCGGGCGCCGAATCCCGCCCAGGCCCTGGAACACTTCAATCAATTGATCGACCAGGTCCTGGCCAACGTACAGTCCGGCCGGGCGATGGAGGAGATGTTCGACCAGTTGGAGAAGCAGGAAGTAATCAGCGCGATGGCAAAGATTTTCGGCACGAGCGATTTCCTGTGGAAGGACTTCCTCAGGATGCAATACAAGAACCTGTTCCCCGTGCTGCAGGACATCAGGGTGGTGGGTATCGTAAGGTCGAGGGAGCAGATGGAAAGCGAACTGGCCGCGCGGTTGTCCAGGGTCGGAAGTTACGCCCGCCGCAAGGAACTGTTGAACCGGTACAAGGATAAGGAGATGCTGCGGATCAGCATGCGCCAGATCCTGGAGAATAACGAGGACATCCAGGCCTTTTCCCATGAACTCACCACGCTGGCCGAGGTGGTCCTGGAATCGGCCTTCGAGATCTGCGACCGGGAGCAGCGCCTTCAGTACGGTGGCCCGCTTTTGCCGTCCGGCGAGCCCTGCGTCTTCAGTATCTGCGCGCTGGGAAAATGCGGCGGCCGGGAACTGGGCTGGGCTTCAGATATAGAACTGATGTTCGTTTACGCGGGACAGGGCACTACGCAAGGCCCCCAGGCCGTGTTGAATTCGGAGTATTACGAGCGTCTCGCGCGCATGATCTGCGGCACGATCGAATCACGGCGAGAGGGCCTGTTCGAGATCGACCTCAGGTTGCGGCCCTATGGCGACAAGGGTGCGCTGGCGTCGTCCCTGGAGAAGTTCAACGCGTATTTCAACGAAAAGGGAGGCGCTTTGCCCTACGAGCGCCACGCCCTGATCAAGCTGCGCGCCATCGGAGGCGATCCGGTCCTGGGCGCCGCCGTGGAAACAGCCCGCGATACATTCGTGTACAACGACGCCCCGGTCGACGGCAGGTCGTGGACCCACCTTCGCGAGCGTCAGAACGACGAACTGGTCGAAACCGGCGCCATCAACGTCAAATACAGTTACGGTGGATTGATCGACATCGAGTATTACGTACAGGATCTGCAGATCCTCTACGGTGCTACGAACCCCTCTGTGCGCGGTCCGACGACCCTGGAGGCCATGGACGCCCTCAGCCGGGCCGGATACCTTGCAGACGAAGCGCGCAGCATGCTGGAACGGGCGTACGGGTTCCTTGTCAGGCTGATCAACGCCCTACGCATGGTACGCGGAAACGCAAAAGACCTGGTCCTTCCGGAAAAGTCGTCCCAGGAATTCCTGTTTCTCGCCCGTCGCCTCGGATACGAGGAGGGGAGCGGACCGGGACCGGACGAACAACTGCGGCAGGACATTGAACGGAACATGGAATGGGCGGCCATGGCGATGAGAACACGGTTCGTCCATAAGCTGTTCGACTGATATGCTCGACGGACGACTTTCAACAGACGCTTACGACTGAGGCTTTCGACGGACGGCTCTGATTTTCACTACCTGGAATGGCACAATGAATCTGCGGCAAAACAAAATGAAGGTGGCATTGGTCCTGTCGGCCTCGTTGATCATGGCCGCGAGTCTTGCCGTCCTCATCCTGCTGAGTACCGGCTGGGGCATGAACCTGGTCCGCCAGGCCGTGTTGCGGAATGTCCAGGAACGGCTCAACGGGCAGATTACGATCGAACGGATCGAGCTTGGTTTGAAGACGCACCTGGCGGTGCGGGGCGTATCTCTAGCCCTGGCGGAAAACCAGGGCGGCACGGAAGTCATGGGAGCGGATGAAATCCGGATTGGCTTCAACGCCTGGGACGCCCTGGTCGATGATGCGCCTCTCTACAGCGTCGATATCGACGGATTCCGCATGGCCTACTTCGAAGATGCCGCGGGGAGCGGGAAGAATACTCTGGACCTGCTGCTGGAGAGTCCGGCGCGCGGCGCGGAAGCGGCCGGGTCGTCTGAGGGAGAACAGTCCGGCCTGCCGATCGATCTGCGCGACCTGCGGATCCGGAACGGACAGTTCCGCTATTTCGACCCCGCGGATTCCACGGCGGTGAGCGCCGGGGAAGTCGGTTTCCGCGGTGCCCTGCTCCAGCCGTTCAAGGTGGATGGCGAAATAGCCGCGGGGCATGTGGCTTTCAATATAGGAGGCTATGAAGACGCCGTCACGAATATGGAAGCGGCCGTTTACTTCGAAGAGGATGCCCTGACCATTCACGATCTGACGATGGAATTCGCCTATGGCCCCCCGATAGCGTTCCACGCGACCGGCGAGATCTCGACAGCGCGCGGGAATCCCGCCACACTGGATTTCGCCGCGAACGGACAGGTAGGCGCCATTCTGCGCGTCATAGGTTTTGAGAACGACATGCCCGGGATTTTCAGCATGACCGGGTCGCTGCGAAACAGCCTTTCCGACCCCGACGTGAAGACCAGATTCATCTCGCCGGTGGTGCGAACGGAGTACGGCCCGTTCAATCTGGCCGCGGTGGACATGGCATATGGGCAGCATGTACTCACGGTAAGCCGGTTCCGGGGTAAGCATGAGGCCGGATGGATATCGGGAAGGGGCCTGCTCGATTTTAGCGGGGAATCAACCGGATACCGCCTGCAGTTGGAGTCTCCCGGAATCGCACTCCACGCATTGCCGCCGGTCCTCGCCGACAGCGGGAGCGAATTGGAGGGAGACGTGGGTCTGGCCTTCGAAATGGAAGGAAGAGGGTTCGACGGCCCGCCTCGCCGGGCGGATCTGAACGCTTCTTCCTCCCTGGTGAGCATAAACGGCCTGCCGTTGCGGGAAGTCACGGCAATGGCCGAGTACCGCCGCGGACTGCTCTGGGCCGACCTTAGGGAAGCGTCTTTCCGGGCCGACGCCGAAGGCCGGCTCGGTACGGATGGAGAACTCCAGCTGACCGGTTCGGTCGACGTGAATGACATTGGAAACCTGCCCCCTCCGCTGGACATCGCCGGGCTTCGAGGTACGGCCAGACTGGATACCTACCTGCTGGGCACGCTGCGGCGGCCGACCGTCCGACTGGCCGGTTGGGTCAGCGAAATGGCCTATGGCGATGTCCCGTTCGGTGAGACGAAGATCGAGGGATTCCTCGACGAAGTACGCAACCTGACGATCAATGCCGTGCTGGACAGGCTGGAGATCTATGCCAGGACGAGCCTGGCCGGGGACCCGGCCGTCACCGGTTATTTCAACCTGCATGATCTCAGACTCGGCGATTACCTCTGGGACGATCCCGGCTGGGGGCTGGATGCCATCCTTCGCATGCAGGGCGATATTTCCGGTACCGTTCAGCAGCCTGTCGTTACCGGAAAGGGTACTGTACGGAGCCTGGTGATCCGAAACGAAGACCTGGGCGGCACCGATCTGGACATGACGATTACCAGGGACCGCCTGGAATTCTCCATGACGCGAAACCCAGGACCTACTGTTTCGGCGGAAGGGTCCATCGAGCTGACCGGGCAATACCCCTACGATTTGCGGCTCGAACTTCTTCAGACTTCGCTGTCTCCGCTCCTCTCCATACTCTCCAAAAAACCGATTGAGGGCGGCACCGGCACGTTCAGCGGGAACATACATGCCGTGGGACTGGCCGGATATCCGGACCGGTCCACCGTAACGGTCTCCCTCGATTCGCTGGGTATCCTGATGGACGGCCGCGAACTGCATTTCGCCGCTCCCTCCACCGTGAAACTCGAGAACCAGGTCGTTACCGTGGACGAATTCAGACTGACGGGTGATTTCGGCGAGGTAACGGTCAACGGTACGGCGAGTCTGGCCGCCGAAGGCCGGGTCGACCTCGAAACCGTTCTGGAGGGCGTACGGCTGGAGTTTTTCTCGCCTTTCCTTGTGTCCGACGGTACGTTCAGCGGCTCCACGGATGGGGTGATCTCCCTGAGTGGGACCCCGGCCGTCCCCAGGATCAACGGCCTGTTTACTATTTCGGACGTGAGTTACACATTGAACGAAAAAACGAACCTCCTGGGTACGGTGACCGGATCGGTGCTCTACTCAGACCGGTCGATCAAGGTCCCCGTCCTGTCCCTGCATACCCTGCTGGGATTGTCGGAGATCAATCTGACCTATCCCATCGATCTCGGGTGGGCGCCGGGCGGTCAGCCGGAATCACCTCCGCCCGGTGACAGATACGCGGCCGCCCTGGTCATGGATAACCTGGCCGTAGCGCCCCTGAGGGAGTTCTTCGAGGTGGTGCCGGCCGATCTGGACGGATACATCAAGGGCAGGATCGACATGAACGGCTCGGTCCGGGACCGGAGCGATCTGGCGGGGAACGTGGCACTGGATTCACTGAAGCTGTTCGGCCTGCAAAACGAGTTCGTCAATACCCATCCGGTCAGTCTGCAATTCGACGGGACCCATATCCATATGGATTCGCTGTCCGCCGTGATACGCAATAAAAACCAGCCCGATGACGAGCGGGGCCGCCTTACGTTGAACGGCCGCCTGGCGTACGGCATCGGCGGGACCGAAACGGGTGAGTCCGATTTCACCATCCGGGGCGAGGCCTTCCGTATGGACGCCGTCATGGCGCTTACGAATCTCGACCTGCCTCTGGGGGGTAACGTGAATACCCGGATCGAAGTCACCGGACCGGCATCCGCCCAGGTCATTGACGCCCGCGTTTCCGTGGATCAACTGAGATACAACGAGGCCGTCCTGGACAGCGTAGCCGCCCATATGGTGCATAGCGGTGGGGAAATCGACATCCGGGATCTGCGAATCCGCAAGGGGGACGATACCATCACCGCCCACGGCATCATACCCTTGGACACCGGCCGCGACGAACGGACAGGTAATGCGGCCGGATCGGGGGATATCGCCCTGACCGTGGAAGGAGAGGACGTCGACCTGTCGTTCCTGAGTGGTATTGTCTACGATCTCGAACGCATCGAGGGTAAGGCCGACATCCGCCTGTCCATCGGTGGAACGCCATCTGCTCCACGGTCGGTTGGCCGGATTTCCGTGCGAAACGCGGCGCTGCGGTTCCGTGAGATCGAGCCGATGTTCCGGGCCGGCGAACTCGAGATTGAAGTCGACGGAAGTGCTTTCAAGTTAAATCCGGTTGCGATCCGCGCGGGTGACGGCACGGTCCGTTTGTCCGGCGACATCATGACGGATAATCTGTCCTTTGCCGAAATCAAAGCATATGCCGATTTCAGTCAGGCTGAAGTGGAGCGCCTCGGTTCGGCATTGCTCGTAATCGACGGATCGCTGGCCTGGACCGGAACCCGGGATCGTTCACGGGTTTACAACGTGGCCGACCCGCTCGTCATAAGCGGAGTGGTCATGCATCCGCTTAATCTGGGTGAATTACTGCTCGACAACGCGATCATACGTCCGCAGGACGCGCCCGACCCATTCCTGGAAAGCATCGCGTTGGACATCGCCGTGGACGTGACCAATCTGGATGTCGAGAACAACGTCGCCCAATTGACCGTCGAAGGGGGCGTGGCCTTCGGCAATACGGCGCAGAATCCCCTGGTGACCGGAAATGCCATCGCCAGGGAAGACGGACTGATCAAGTACCTCGGTACCACCTTCGAACTGGATGCCGGCCGGATCGACCTGACCAGGCGTGTGCCGCTGGAGAGCTTCACCGCGTTGATCGAGTACCCTGTGGCACAGCTCGACCCGGTGCTCACCATACAAGCCCGAGCCCCCCGCGTGCGGGACATATATGGGACCGATTACGAAGTGGAACTGCTCGCGTCAGGACCGGTATCGACGGTAACGCCTCAGTTACGGGCGGTGCCGTTCGACGAATCCAGTCCGACCTACTGGGCTTCCGGGCCGCTGGCCGGTCCCGAGGTCATATCCCTGTTGACTTTCGGCATGGCCGGACTCACCTCCCTGGGCACGCCGGATGCGATGGCCGGTATGGGAAGCAGGGCTATTTTGATGGCCACCGGGGCATCGGCGGAGCGGTTTTTGAAAATCGACCAGGTCCAGATCGAGGGTGATCTTTTCTCGGGAGGCGGCGACGAAACCGGATCGCCCGCGCAGATTACACTAAGCAAGCGGATCAACCGGCGCGCCCGGGTCAGCTACACCCGTCTGTTCGAATCTTCGGAATACACGTTGCGGGTAGGATACCAGTTGACGGATTTCGTGTTCATCGAGACCTTTTCCGAACAACTGGGCGAACATCCTCAGAATGGGATAGACCTCCGAGTTAAATTCCGATTTCGCTAAACCTCTATCTTTGCTTGAAGAAACGACAGGGCACCAGACGGTCAGGCGATTCACATGGTAGAAGGTATGCGTCTTTCCTCGAAGTCATCCGGTTCCACACGGTGCGGGCCCAATCCATACTGGATGAGGTACCTGGTTGCGGCCTGTCCGCTCCTGGTCCTGTCGATCCTGGTCGCCGCTCCGGCGCATCCCCAACAGTCCCTCATCGTCGACCGCATCCTGATCGAAGGCAATGCGGCCATCCCGGAAGACCGGATTCTCGATCTGATCGAGACCAGAACGGACGGGATACTGCGCAGCGGAAGGATGAACAACGCCGTATGGCGGACCGACCTGGACGCGATCGGGAGTTTCTACATGAACAGCGGATTTCTGGAAGCCCGGATCCGGTACATTCGCGAGCGTATTGAAGCGGATCGGATCGAGTTGAGGATCGTTATCGACGAGGGCCCCAGATACACCGTGCGCGCGGTCAATCTGCATGGCTTCGGATTCCTTGCCGAGGATGAGATCAGGCAAAGCCTTCTGACGAGGGAAGGCCAGGTATTCTACCGGCTGTTCACCGCGACGGACAAGCGCTATATCCAGCGTCTCGGCGACCGCAGGGCATTGCTCGACATGACGGTTGACTATCAAGTCGTGCAGCATCCGGAAGATCATACGGTGACGGTCAATTTCCTGGTCGTCGAAGGCCATCCGATCCGTGTGGGCGACATAAGGGTCGGGGGTCTGAGGAAGACGCAGCGAAACGTGGTGATCCGTGAATTGGAGATCGAATCGGGAGAGCTGTACGATAACGGGAAAATATCTTTGAGCCAGACCCGGCTCTTCCAGACGGGATTGTTCCGAAGCGTGCGCCTGTCACCCGTGGAAAGCGACACCGCCGCCAACGTGCGGGACCTGGTGGTGGAGGTTACCGAACTGCCCGGGGGGGAGGTGAGCTTCGGCGCCGGGTTCGCCTCGGCCGAACACTTCAGGGGCAGCTTCAGCGTCGCCTACCGGAACTGGCTGGGGCAGGGGATCACCATCGGCTCCAACGGTCAGATCAGCTCGCTATTGCAGCAAGTGGACACCGGAATCACGCAGCCGTGGTTGTTCAGGACCCGGACGACGGGCATACTGCGGGCGTTTTACCGTCGTGAGGACCGGACCAGCCACTCCGAGCGCGAAGTAGGAATGTCCGTAGCGGTCAACCGCGAACTCTCCCGCACGTACCAGAGTCAACTGATCTATACCCTGAAAAACATCGAAGTTTCATCGCTCAGCGAGGAATTGACCGAACTGCTTCGAAGCGGTTCGGAACCGGACAGCCTCCGGACCAGGCGCGAGGGCAGTCTGACCGGGGTCGTTACCTACGACACCCGGGACGATATCCTGAACCCGACGAGGGGATTCTACGGACAATTCCAAAGCAGCCTGGCCAGTCCGCTGCTCGGCAGTTCCACCCAGAATCGCAACTCGGTACTGACGATTATTGCCGTAGCCCGCAAATACCTGTCCGTTCCCAACGCCCCGGATTTCTCCACTTCCCTGACGTTCAGCTACGTGAAGGCGCTGGACGATAACCGGGTGCCCCTCGATCGGAAACTCTTTATCGGCGGCGACCGGTCGGTGCGGGGTTTCAGGATCAACCAGATCGGCCAGCCCGATGGCGGACTGATCGCCATCAGCGCACAGAATGAAGTCCGTATTCCATTTCCCCTGTTTAGCCTGGCCGTGTTCGCGGACTGGGGCGGAGTTGGAAAGACAGTGGACACTTTCAGCTTCGACGATCTCCTCCTGGGCTACGGCGGCGGAATAAGGGTAAATTCGCCGATCGGGCTGATTCGAGGCGACGTGGGATTTCACAATCAAAGCAAGATCGACGTGCCAAATTCGAGAAAGTACGACCGGACCTTCTTCTACTTCGGCCTCGGCCAGGCGTTTTGAACGGCGTAACCGGTCAAGTTTCCAAAATCGAGATGCCGCGAAGTCGCTGGGAGATGGGGCTTATTCGAGATTGGCATGGCGATCGAACATGTCGCCTTCGGTTTCATCGAGCCGCGCCATGATCAGCAGGACGCCGGCATCGAGAACCACACCGAGGCTCTGTTCGAACAGCGTGCCCATCGGCTGGCGGGACTGGAGTTCCCGGTCGCCCGACACTTTCGTAGATTTCGGCGTAGGCGCTGGTATGACGACGACGATGTCCGCCATCCGGGCGACGGGAGACGCGGAATCCGCGGTCGCTAACGCAACGCGCGCGCCGGCCTCGGCGGCTTTACCGGCATAGTGGACCAGCCGTTCCGTCACGCCCGATCCCGATCCGATCAGCAGCAAATCTCCCGATCCGATCGCCGGCGTGGTTGTTTCGCCCACCACGTGGACGGGCAGACCGAGTTGAGCAAGCCGCATGGCGAAGCTCCTCATGACCAGCCCGGAACGTCCCGCTCCTGCGACAAAGACCCGCCGGGCCTCGGTGACTTCCCGTGCCAGCGCTTCGACCTCTTCGCAGGAGACCTGGTTCAGAGTCCGCCGTATCTCGTCGAGAACTGTCCGCCGGATGTCGTCAAATGGGGAAGGGGATTTCTGGTTATTCATCGATTCGATCCATGACCTCCCTGATCCGTCGGATAGCTTGGCCGGGATCGGCGTTTCCGGTAACGTAACCTCCTACGATCACGATATCCGGTTCATGGGGAACCAGGCGCTCGATCATCCTGGGATTCAGTCCACCCGCGACGGCCCGCCCCGCCCGTTCAACAACCGCGTTGACCCGGTCGAAACCTTCCAGGGTCCGCTCGGGATCGCTCTGCCCCTGGTTGTCAAAAGCCGTGTGCACACAGATGTAGTCCAGCCCGGACAGATCCAATTCGCGGGCCAGGAAGACGGCCTCGTCCACTTCGCGTGCGGCGATCAGGTCGGCCATGATCTGGCCGCCGGACCGCTTCGCCCGTTCACAGGATTCTCGAAGCGTAGCCTGGTGGGCCGTCCCAAGCACGGTAACGATATCCGCTCCCGCATCGAATGCGAGGCCCGCTTCCATAGCGCCGGCATCCACGATCTTGAGATCCGCCAGCAACTTCCTGTCGGGATATTCCCGCTTGATCTCGGAGATGATGTCGATCCCGTAACGGATCAGCAGGGGGGTTCCGAGCTCGATGATGTCCACGTGGACGGCGGTCTGCTCCAACAGGCGGCGAACCGCCCCCGCTTGAGGCTTGTCCAGGGCGAGTTGGAGCAACATGATGGCCGGGCTCGCTTGGAGGAGGCGGACTTCGCATCCTGTCCGCCTGACCTGATTTATTCCGGGTGGTCGCCGATACAGACCCGGAGCAGGTTAGGGTGTCCCGGTATATCCTTCGTACCGGCGCCGTAACCGATTTTTCTCAACACCATCTTTGGCGGAACACCGTGCCCGTCGGCCGTGGCTTTAAGAAACGCGGCGCCGGTCGGAGTGACCAACTCACCCTCGATACCGGTGTGGTAAACTGGCATGTCCCGCATCAGTTCCAGCGCGCCCGGGGCGGGTACCGGCATAAGACCGTGTGCACAATGGATAAAGCCCCTTCCCATCGGCAGCGCCGAGGCGTACACCATTTCTATGTCAAGCAGGGCCAGGCCTATGCATGCGCCCACGATGTCGACGATGGCATCGACCCCGCTGACTTCGTGCAGGTGGACCTCCCGTTTCGAAATGCCGTGTACCTTGCTTTCCGCCGTCGCCAGATGATCGAATACCTGGATCGCCCGCCGCCTGACAGCTCCGTCAATCGTGCTGCCTTCGATTATGGAAGTCAGATCTTCGAGGTGCCTTGCTTCTCCGTGGTCGTGGTAAGGCCCGTCCTCGCCGGGTCCCTCGATGATTTCACGACCCTCCGCGGTCTGGACGATGACGTCGACCTTGGTCCCGGCGATGTATTGCCGGGTCACTGTTTTCCGGGTGAGCCGATAACCGTCGAGAGGAAGTTTTTGCAGTTCGCCGCTCAGCGCGTCGAAATCCAGGCCGGCGTCCACCAGTGCGCCGAGGATCATATCGCCGCTGATTCCGGAGAAACAGTCGAAGTACGCTATGGCCATGCATCCGCCCCATACATAAATGACCGGACGATCTGAGTAAATCGTCCGGCCATGAGAAACTACAGAATAGGCTGGTCCGGCTACCTGCGGGAGTCGCCGTCGGCATTCGTTTCACCGCCCGTTTCCCCGGCGTCGCCCGCGTCACCCGCGTCCGCACCGCCGTCGGCATTCGCTTCACCGCCAGCGTTCCCGGTGTCGCCCATGCCACCCGTGTCCGCGCCGCCGTCGGCATTCGCTTCACCGCCAGCGTTCCCGGCGTCGCCCATGCCACCCGTGTCCGCGCCGCCGTCGGCGTTCGCTTCACCGTCAGCGTTCCCGGCGTCACCATCATCGCCAACCCCTTCGGTCATTTCCTCTTCGGTCATTTCGGCTTCTTTCAATTCCAGGGCGACGAGCAGTTCATCCACGTCTTCGGGCCAGGCTTCGTTCATTTCCAGCGCGATCGTCAGTTGATCGGCAACGAGTTCCATGGCCTCTTCCGCGATGCCCATTTCTCCCAGGCTTTCCTTAAAACTCTTCCCGTCGTACTCGATCTCACCCCCGGCGACCAATGTGAATTGGGCCAGCAGGTCCGCTTTCCACGCATCCTGGTCGACCCCTTCGAGTTGGCCCTTCAACTGCTCTTCTTCCACGGCCGCGTCGACGAAATCATCGATCACGCCCATAATCATTTCTTCACCGCCCAGGCGGTCATAGAGGGGACCGTCCATCACCCATTCCATGTTCGGGTCGTCATGCTGGGCATGCAGGGGTGCGGCGGTACCGATCAGCAGGAATAGCGCGGGAAGCGCCACGGAAGTCAAAGCCATGCGAATCATTTGGTATTCTCCTTGTTCCCCGGTCGGGGCGCGTTGTTTCAATCCAGACCCAGTTACTCGCCGTATTTCGTCGTACACGTCAACGGGGTTTTACCGGAAGATAGTGGTAAACCTTTAAAAAATCAACGAATTCTCCCCTGGGCCGACTGGATCGGGTACGCGTTTACAGGAGACAGGTGTCGATTACATGAGCGACACCGTCCGCGTCGTTGGTCGGCGCGACCAGGTCCGCCGCGCGCCGAACCGTGTCCGGCGCGTTCCCCATGGCGACGCCGAGTCCGGCGTATTCGATCATGTCCAGGTCATTGAAGTTGTCGCCGATGCTGATCATTCGCTCGGATCCGATACCGTAGCGTTCGCCGAGGAATGCGAGGGACTTCGCCTTGGACACGCCGGCAGGTACGATTTCCATGCACCAGTAGTCGCCCACCAGGGTGCTTCGCGACAGGATAATGCCGATCCGGTCGCCGAATTCAGCCAGTTCCGCCTTCAGCTCATGCATGGACGATCCCCTTCCGGCCACGGCGATCTGCGCAGGGTCCCGGCTGAGCACCTGTTCCAGGCCGTCCACCTGAAAGACCTTGTCTGCGTTGGCCTCCAGGTAGCGTTCCCGCCAGCCGTTCGCCGAGCGGGGCAGTTCAACCCAGATGTACCGGCTTTCCGGTACCGGTTCGTAAACGAGGGGATCGTGTCCGCGCCGTTTGCAGAAATCAACCAGGTCGACTGCCAGTGCCCGCGGCATGTTTACCGCCCTGAGCAAAGGACCGTCGAGGGATTCGAGTATGAGCGCGCCGCTGTGGAAGATCAGCGTCGTGGAAGGCGGTACCTTTTCCGCCGCGGCCCGGCCGGAGTTGAGGCTTCTCCCGGTGCAGAGCGCCACGCGCTTTCCCGCCGAGACGGCTCTTCGAAGGGCCTGGAGCGTTCCGGCGGAGATCTCGCGCCGGGACGTCAGCAGCGTGCCGTCGATGTCGATGGCGATCAGGTCGTAGGACATTTCCGAGGTTCTTTCGGGTCAGGGTATGAAGCGCTCGATAGCCCGGGCGACGCCGTCGTCGTCCACGGAAGCCGTGACATGGTCCGCAAGGGCGCGGACTTCGGGTGGTCCGTTTCCCATGGCCACGCCCAGGCCCGCCACGTCGAGCATTTCCAGGTCGTTCAGGTTGTCTCCCACCGCCATGACCTCGGTGAGATCGATCCCGAGTAGCTGGGCCAGTCTGCGCAGTCCGTCGCCCTTGGACACGCCAAAAGGCATGACCGTGATGACACTGTAGCAACGATCCCATGGACTGATTTCGAAGACCACGCTCGTGTTCGGAAGATGTGCCCTGATGTGTGATTCCCGGCATCTGACCCGTTCGTTGCGCTCGGCGACCGTTATGCAGGTGACGTCCTGCCCGAGATAGTCGCACAGGTCGTCCACCCGGTGAACGCGGTCGGCGTTCTGCGCGGCGTAGTCGATAAACGCGTGGTTGTCCGGATCTAAGGAATCATAGTAGAAGTATCGCACTTCAGGTAGCGGGCCGTACACGATGGGATGAAACCCGATGCTGCGAAACACGCGCACGGAATCCATCGCGAGATGATTCGAAAGGTGTCGCAAATACCTGGCGCGACGATTGGGGGCGTCGTAAATCATGGCGCCGTTGTTCAGCACGTACGGTACGTTCAACGGTAGATGCCGCACGGCCTCTTCAGCGGATGGCAGGCTACGCCCCGTGCATACCGTGACGAAGACGCCGCGGCCGACCGCGTGCCGCACCGCGTCCGCCGTGGCGACGGTCATGACCTTTCTTCCGTCGATCAGCGTGCCGTCGATGTCCAGGGCGAGGAGACGATACATGATATAACGGATTAAAAAAAACGGAGACTTATGGAAAGCCTCCGCCTTTCGTTTCAGACCTTGTACCCGATGGGCGCTAGTGGACTCGAACCACTGACCTCCACGATGTGAGCGTGGCACTCTAACCGGCTGAGCTAAGCGCCCGGCAAATGGGCCCGCCAGGACTCGAACCTGGGACCGTCCGATTATGAGTCGGATGCTCTAACCAACTGAGCTACAGGCCCATGTTTGCGACCCAGTCAGCCTACCCGACAGATTGGATCAATATAGGCGAACGGGGGGGCATCGTCAAGCAAAAGATGGGGGTGAAGCTCAATCTCCCCGGGCCGATTGCAGCAGGACTTTTTCCTGTTGCTTGAGCTCCATGTAAGTGGCCATGGCGTCGTTCAATTCGTCGCTTCGCCCACCCTTTTCCATCTGCTTTATCTGTTCCATGAGTCGGGCCATGCTTTCCTTGAGCCGTTTCTGTTTTATCCGGATGATATGGTCCCGGGCTCTTTGTTCAAGGTTTACGCCGGAGTCCGATGCATTGATCAGTTCCGTCATCATCCGTGCGGCCTCGTCATCGCCGATGGTATCGATCAGGCCGGAAAGGTCGTACGTTCCCTCGCCGCCCAGTCTCGCGAAACACAGCTCGACGATCCGGCGGTACAGGGGGTGCTTGAAATCCCGAGGTTCCAGTTGGTTTTCGACGAGTTCGGCTATGGCCCGGCCGTCGAGCATGAGTTGCACCAGGTCCCGTTCCACCATCGCGTCGCCGTCCGGCGCCCCCTCGGCTCGAGGCGCTCGGCGATCGCGTTGCACGGCGCCCGGGCTGCGCAGTTCGGAGGCCAGCAATCCCTGCAGTGCCGGAAACCGGCGTTCGGCTTCTTCCCGGTACGTTTCCCGGTGGACCAGGTTCGTTGTTTTTCGGATGAGTTCGGTCAGCGTACGAAACACTTCCTCCCGGTCGCCCGAACCCTGGAGGTTGGCGTGGTGTCCCATGAAATCGGCGATGGAATCGGCGCTGTCGACGAGTTTCATGAACCCGTCCGGCCCGTGTTCTCTCACGTAGGAATCGGGATCGTAGTCTTCCGGCAGGCGTACGATCCGGGTCCACAGCCCCGATTCCACGAGGGGTTCGATCGCGCGCCAGGTCGCCCTCACCCCGGCCTGGTCGGAGTCGTAGACCAGAAACGCCTGCTGTCCGTACCGCGCCAGGAGCCGGGCCTGTTCCCGCGTCAACGCCGTTCCGCAAAGGGCGACCGCCCCGTGGATGCCCTGCTCGTACAGGCCGAGCAGGTCCATGTATCCCTCCACGACGAGTACCCGTCCCCGTTGCCGCAGCGCATCCCGGGCCTGGTACAGTCCGTAAAGCACCTGGCTCTTGCGGTAGATGGGGGATTCCGACGAATTCAGATACTTGGGCTGGTCCTCGTCGGAAAGCGCTCTCCCGCCGAATCCGACCACGCGGCCACTGGGCGCCTGAATGGGAAAGATGAGCCGTTTCCTGAAGGCATCGTAGGTACGCTGCTCGCCGGTCTTGGCCAGTCCGGCCTTAACGAGCAAGGCCGCGTCGATGCCCTGATTCCGGGCCGCGTTCAGAAGGTCGTTCCATGAATCGGGCGCGTAACCGAGCCCAAAGGACTTGACCGTCTCTTCGGATAGCCCGCGTCGTTCGGTGTAACGCCGGACGATCGAATCGCGGCCGGCGTTGAGCAGGCGTTCGTGGAAGAACCGGGCGGCGAACCGGGTTACCTGCGCGAGGCTTTCCGCCTCGCTTCCGGCCTCGCGCTGCCGGTACGTATCGGGTATGGTGATATTGAGGCGGCGGGCGATGTGGCGGACCGCTTCCACGAACGTGACGTTTTCGTGCTCCATGAGGAAGGAGAATACGTTGCCGCCCTTGCCGCATCCGAAACAGTGGTAAATCTGCCGTTCCGGGTTGACGCTGAAGGAAGGGGTCTTCTCGTCGTGAAACGGACAGAGTCCCTTGTAGTTTTTACCCGCTTTTCGCAGCGTGACGTAGTCGGAGACGACGTCCACGATGTCCGCTTGCGACCGGATCGAATCGATGAGCTCTTCCGGTATCCGCGCCAAGGCGCTCCCCCGCGTTCCCCCGCCGGTTCCGGGCGGGACTGTTCAAGGTCCTCACACCAGGTCGCACGCCTCGGGCGGCATCCAGTGCGCGTCCCGGTTCTCCCATTTGACGTTGCACCCGATGGGATTGGTGAGCGGCGTCCTGACCGGACGCCCCGCCGTCACGTCGTCAAGGGCTGCTTCCAGGTCGTTCGCCGTTATGCCGTCCGCGTCTCTGGGACTGTCGACGCCGCGGCCGGTATAGACCAGGCTGCGGTCCGGGTCGAATACATAGAAGTGGGGTGTTCTGAGGGCGCCATACGCCCGCGCGACATCCTGGGACGCGTCGCGCACGTAGACCCAGGGGAAGCGATGGACATTCATCCGGGAGACCATATGATCGAAATCGTCGTCGGGATGCGTGACCTCGCTGTTGGAATTGATCCCGACGAACCGGACTCCGCGGGAGGCATACCTTTCCGCGGAAACGCGGGTGACCTCGTCGGAACCGGTTACGAAGGGACAGTGGTTGCAGGTGAAAAACACCACCAGCGTCTCCGCGGCGGAGAAATCGTCCAGGCTGTAGGTCCTGCCGTCCGTCGCCGGAAGCGAGAACCCCGGCGCGGTTTCACCCAATTGCAGCGTAAAGGCCATGATCACCCTCCTGTCGAAACGATGTAACGCAATAACGAAGACGCACACCCCGGCTTGCGCGGTTCGAACCGGTTCGCCGCGGCGTCATCCCGCGAAAGCGCTTAATCTCTCATCTCCACGATGGTTACCCCGGTCCCCCCATCGCGCTCTTCGGCGAAATGGGACGATTTGACCAGGGGATGGTGTTGCAGAAACTCCCGGATCGCGCTGCTCAGGGCCCCGGTACCCTTTCCGTGCAGGATTCGGATTTCGTTGAGGTCATCGAGGGCGGTCCGGTCGATGCAGCGGTCCACGGCGTCGATGGCCTCCCTGGCGCGATAACCCCTCACGTCCAGTTCCGACAGGGGATCGCGGGGACGGTCCACCTGTACTTTGACGCGATTCGCGGTAGTCCCGGTTGAGGCCGCCGGATCGGGTTTGTGGAGACTGACTTCGGACCTCCGCGCCGTGATCTCCATCCTGCCGGTCTGGATGCGCAGGCGGTCTCCCTGGTCCTGGAGTACCCTGCCCGCCTGCCGCAATGACTCCAGCCATACCTCGTCGCCCGCCGAGATCACCTCCCCACCTGTGCGTTCGGGAACGGTATCCCTGGAATCCCCTCCGGCGCGTTTTGGAACCCGGTCCCCGGTATCCGCGTCCGCCGCGGCCGTATCGGTATCAATGGCATCGAGCATGCTCTGAAGCAGAACGCGCTGGTCCCTGACCGCCTTGTGTGATTCCTCGACAGCCCCGGACGCGGCCTGTTCCCTGCGGACCTCGGCCACTGCCCGGTCGATGGCGGCCTGGGCGTCTTTCAGCATCCGGTCCATCTTCTCGCGGCTGGAATCGATCACGTCGCGTTCTTTCTGCTTGTATGAAGCGATCCGGTCTTCGTAGGACCGTTTCAAGGCATCGAGTTCAACGCGAAGCCGGTCCGCCTGCTCCTGCGCGGCGACGAGCTGTTCGTGCTTCCGGTCCACGTCCGTGATCAATTCGTCCAGCCGCCGTTCGGGGGTCCCCATGTACCGGGCGGACCGCACGAGGACTTCTTCGGGCATGCCGAGCCGGCGTCCGATCTCGATGGCGTAGCTGGCCCCCGGGATGCCCTGCCGGAACTGGTAGGTCGGCGCGAGGGTTTCGACGTGGAAGACCATCGATCCGTTTTCCACCCGACCGGTCCGGTTGGCGAAGGCCTTGAGCGCGTCAAGGTGGGTCGTCGCCGCCGTGACGGTCCCCCGCAGGGTAAGCGATTCCAGGATGGACATGCCCATGGCCGCCCCCGCTGAAGGGTCCGTGCCGGCCCCCAGCTCATCGAGGAGCACCAGGGTGTGTTCGTCGGCGTCTTCCAGGATGGTGCGTATATGCCCCATGTGGGCCGAAAAGGTACTCAGATTCGCCTCGATCGACTGCTCATCCCCGATGTCCGCGAAGATGGAATCGAACACGGCGATATCCGTGTCGTCGTCAGCGGGTATGTGCAAACCGGCCTGCGCCATCATGGTCAGGATTCCGATGGACTTCAGGGCGACCGTCTTGCCGCCCATGTTGGGACCGGTAATCACGAGCGTTCGCATGGCTTCGCCGATTTCCAGGTTCAGCGGAACGACCGCCTCGCACTGGTCCGCCTGTTGAAGGATGGGATGCCGTGCGTTGCGCAGGATAACGCGGCCGTCGGAATTCAGCCTCGGCGGTGCTGCCCGCAGGTCAATCGAAAGCACGGCGGCCGCGTGATAGAAGTCGAGCTGGCCCAGGAGGCCGTAGGAAACGGCTATGGAATCCGCCTGACGGTGTATCTGGTCGGTCAGGGTTAACAGAACGCGTTCGATTTCGCGGCCTTCCTCCACGATCAGTTCGCGCAGCCGGTTGTTGAATTCGACGACACCCATGGGTTCGATGAATACCGTGGCGCCGCTCGCGGACTGGTCATGGACCACGCCCTGGACCTGGCCGCGGTGATCCATGCGTACCGGGACCACGTACCGCCCGTCCCGCATGGTGATGACCGGGTCCTGCAGCGCCCGGGCTCCTGTTTCGGACTGAACGAACCGCTGAAGCCAGTTTCGCGCGCGTTCCCGCATGGTCTGTTGATCCGCGCGGATCCGGCGCAGCGCGGGACTGGCGTGATCGCGTACGTTGCCGTCGGCGTCGATCGCTTGCCCGATCGACGTTTCGATCTCCTGGAAATCTCCCAGCCCGGATGTGAGGGACCGGACATGGGGCTCGGTGGAACGACTCCTCAACCGCAGGCCGAATGCCCGCATGAGGCGGCTTACACGGAGGGTGTCCGCCACGTCCAGCAGGACCTTCGGATCCAACATGGCACCGGCCGCGCCGGCCTGTTCCAGGGCCTGGCCAATGTCTTTGATGCCTCGCAGGGGAACGGTTTCCCGCTTGTCGAGGAATCCCCGCATCTCGGTGACGGTCTGGAGGTTCTTCCGGATTACGCCGATCTCGTTTGCCGGATCCAGGGACATCGCCCGGCGATGACCCTGAACGGAGACCGTCCTTTCCGATACCATCGTCCTGACGGCGTCGAATTCCAGGACCTGCAGCGTGTGGGGAGGTATTCCGGGTTTCATGTTCGGTCGTTGG
Source organism: uncultured Gemmatimonadota bacterium (assembly GCA_951812955.1). Lineage (GTDB taxonomy): Bacteria > JAAXHH01 > JAAXHH01 > JAAXHH01 > JAAXHH01 > JAAXHH01. Next base: position 2,809,120 of record OX638340.1, read on the forward strand.
TGATTCGCCACCGGCCAAAGTTAACCGCTTCGGACCGGTAGCGCGGGACGTTCGTCCGACAATGCGCGCGGTTGACCGGGGTCGGCCGGCGCGGGGGGTGCCTGGGTGGAACGCAGATATCGCTCCAGTTCCTCCATGAAAGGCGGGGAACCGGGTTCCAGTCGGTCCATTACGGAATCGATGATGGTCGGGATGATGGTCATGGCCTCCGGGGCAAGGGACGATCGGTCAATCTCCGCCCTGGCCGTACCGGTGAACGGCATGAATGCATAGAGGATCAACAAAAGGCTCGAGATGACATATCCCCGCGCACCCCCGATCAACATGCCGGCCAGGCGGCTGAGCAGGGACCTGGAACCGGCCCGGAAAGACCGGCCGGCCGCGCCGGTTACAGCGTTGGCCAGCGCGAGCGACAGTATCAGGCAGGCGAACAGGCTGAACCAGTGCAGCCAGCCGGGGGGTAAGCCCGTCAGGCGGCCGAGGAGACCGGACACGAGACCGAACTGGGTCAGGGCGATGACCAGGGCCGAGACGATCCCCGCCAGGTCCAGCAGGCTCCTGGCAGGACCCTTGCGGAAGCCGGTAGCCGCCTGGTAAAGGACGAGGATCACGATGGCGATATCGATCCAGTTCATGGCATCAAAACACGGAAAGCCTCTCCGGGGTTTCGGAGAGGCTTCGCAAGAGGACCGGCGCTGACCGCAATCAGAAAGGGACTATACCGTCCGCTCGGTCTGCCCGGTCTGCGTGGTTCCCATGGTCAGGCATTCCCGCACGATGTGGTTGACGAGCCTGCCGTCCGCCCGGCCCTTGACTCGAGGCATGACCGCCCCCATGATCCTGCCCAGGTCTCCCGGCCCCGCGGGGCCGGCCCGGTCGATGACATCCCTTACCACGGATCTGATCTCTTCTTCGGACAACTGATCCGGCAGGTAGGACGCGAGGATCTCGAGTTCTTCATCGGCCTGTGCGATCAGGTCCTTACGATCGCCCTTGACGGCGAACTCCCGCGCTTCTCTCCGAGACTTGATCAGGGAGGAGATCACTTCGACCGTTTCCTCGTCCGGCAAATCTTTGCCCTTTGCGATCTCCCGGTTCTTGATCTGAGCGCGTATCATGCGGATCAGACCGAGACGTACGGTCTCCCGGTTCCTGAGCGCGGATTTCATATCTTCCGCCAAACGCTCTGTTAGCGCCATGACCCGCTCCGGTTTGATCAGTATCTTTCCTGCTGGAGCCGCTTCTGATTCTTCCGCTTCGCCGCGTTCAGCTTGCGCTTGCGTTTCGCGCTCGGTTTCTCAAAATGCTGATGCTTGCGTATTTCAGACATGATGCCGACTTTCTCGCAAGTCTTGGTAAAACGACGCAGGGCCTTTTCGAACGGTTCTCCTTCCCTGACACGAATACCTGGCATCCTCACACCCCCTCTCTCGCCACTCGAATCGGGTGAACCAAGTCTTACTCTCCGTCTCTATTCCAACCTTTCCAATATGCCATGGGCCGGTTGAAATAGCAAGGAGTTTAATTCGTTCGATCCCGGTACCCACCCTTCGTCCGGCCCATCGCCGTTCAAGCGGCCAGTTCGGGCATTTGGCGTCCCCCGAGCAGATGCATATGGAGATGAAATACGGTCTGTCCCCCGTCCCGGCCGCAATTGACGATCAGCCGGTACCCGCCGTTGTGAATTCCGGCGTCCCGGGCGATCCGGTTCGCCGCCGCGGTGAGCCGGCTCATGATCCCGGCCGTATCGCCGCCCAGGTCGGCGACCGTTTCGATATGCGCTCGCGGTACGACAAGCACGTGCACCGGCGCCGCGGGATTTATGTCCCGAAAGGCCACGACGTGTTCGTCCTCGTAGACGAATTCGGTCGGGAGCGTTCCGGCAATTATGCGGCAGAACAGACACTCGGACATGGTATCGTCCTCCAATGCTTGGCGCGCGACGCGGTACGGTGACGCCCACCGGCCGTTTTCACGCGGAATCGAGGGCCGCCATAAGCAGAGCCAACCCCGCGATGGAGGCCGTATCGGCCCGTAGGCGCGAGCGTCCCAGCGAAACCGATTGCATGCCGGCTTCCCGGGCCATATCGAGCTCCTCCCGGGCGAAACCCCCTTCGGGACCGATCATCAACAGGATGCGCCTTGCTTCCACGACCAGGCACGATGTGAGCGCCGGCCCCGTTCCCCTTTCTTCTTCCGAGGCGATCAGGGCCAGGTCGTAGGATGACGCGGTGCCCACGACTTCCTGCAGGCTCATGACCGGGACAATCAGCGGCAGCCGGGCGCGCAGCGACTGTTTCATTGCGCTCAGGGCGATACGCCGCCAGCGTTCCAGCCGTTGTCCGCCCGGTTCGCCTCCGCCCGCCACCGTGCGGGAACTGCGCATGGGTATGATGCCGGCAACGCCCAGTTCCGTCGCTTTCTCGACGACCGTGTCCAACCGCGGCCCCTTGAGCAGCGACGGGACGAGCGTCACTTCGGCCGATCCCCCCTCGCCGTCTCTCCGGCGGTCGAGAATCTCGATTTCCACCTCGGGTTTCATGCGGACGAGCACGCCTTCGTAGATCCAGCCTTCGCCGTCCACGAAATGCACGGAGTCCCCTGGTTTCTTGCGCAGTGCGCGCGCCAGGTGATTCCGTTCGTCCCCGTCCGGAACGAAAGCCGAGTTCCCCACGATCTGGTCCGGAGGTACATAACTGAATTCCATCATATCCGCCATTCGCCCGGGCCGCCGGGTTAACCGGGCGGCCTGCCGGCCGCGCCGGCCCACCAGACTCCCAGGGTCTCCCGCTCCAGCAACGCGAAACCATGGTCTTCCAGCGCCGTTTCAAATGCCCTGGCTTCCTCGATGAGCAAACCGGAGAGGATCAACTCGCCGTCGGGGTGAAGAAGGGCTTTGAAGCCGGGAAGCATGGCGGTCAGACTGGATGCGCCGATGTTGGAGACGATGATCCGGTATTGTCCGCCGACCGAGGGATGGTCCAAGCGGCCGGCATAGGTATCGACCCGGCCGGCCATCCCGTTCAGCCCGGCGTTTTCCAGCGCGTTTCCGATGGTCTCGGGATCGATGTCGATGCCCGTTGCCCTGGAGGCGCCCAGGAGCGCCGCGGTGATGGAAAGTACGCCGGATCCCGATCCCACGTCGAGCACCCGGTCGCCCGGCCGTATCCGTTTTTCCAGTTGCCGAAGGCAAAGCTGCGTGGTTTCGTGCCCGCCCGTACCGAATCCGGCGCCCGGGTTGATCCGGACTACGAGAAGGCCATCGGAACGGGTCACCTCGGACCAGGGCGGAGCGACCAGGAGCCGTTCCGATACCCGCACGGGCCCCAGCTGTGTTTTCCATTGCCCGGCCCAGTCGGCTTCGGACACCCTGCGCGTGGCGATCCGGCATTCTCCGTCCACCATGCCCAGTTCGCGAAGCGCATCCCAGAGGCGGGAGATCCGGTCGATCTTTTCGTTCACGCCGGGCCGGTCGGGCCAGAACCCGGTAAGGCATTCCGATCCGGTGGCGGGCGGACCCGCGGACTGAACGACCCCGGTGGCGCCCAGTTCCCAGAACGCGTTGGCGATCGCCTCTTCGGATTCGGGCGTGGTGGCTATGGTTATTTCGACCCAGTGACGCATAGGCGAGGGATGGGCGGCATTCGAACCGGGTCCGCGTTCCCGCAGCGGTTCAGTCGCCGAACAACTCTTCCCTGATCCGGTTGAAGAATCCCCGGTCGTTCTCCGGCGTCTTAGTCCTCCCGCTGTCCAACCCGGACAACTCCCGGTACAGTTCCTTTTCCCTGCCGGACAGTTCGGTGGGCGTCCAGACGATGACTTTCACGAGCTGGTCGCCCTGGCCGTACCCGTTCAGGTGGGGCATGCCCTTGGCGCGCAACCGGAAGACCTTGCCGAACTGGGTGCCGGGAGGAATGGTAAGGCGTACCTTGCCCGTAAGGGTCGGGACCTCCGCCTGGTCGCCCAGGGCCGCCTGGCTGAAACTGAGGGGCAACACGTAAACGATGTCGTCGTCCTGGCGTTCGAAGAACTCGTGGGGTTCCTGTTCGATGACGACGAGCACGTCTCCGGCCGCTCCGCCGCGGACACCGGCGTGGCCCTGTCCCTGGAGGCGCATGTAGTTCCCGTCGCCGGCGCCGACCGGGATATCCACCTTGACCGTGACCGTCTTCATCTGCCGCCCCTGTCCCTCGCACGTGCCGCAGGGCCGGTCGATCGTCTTTCCCTGGCCCTGGCAGTTCGGACAGGTCGTGACGTTCATCACGACACCGAAGAGGGAGGACGCGCGTTGCTGGACCTGTCCCTGCCCGTGGCAGGTCGGACAGATTCGCACGCTGTTAGGTTCGGCGGCGCCGCTGCCGTCGCACGGCTCGCAGGGCATATACCGCTTGATGCGGATCGTCTTGCTGACGCCCCGGGCCAATTCCTCCAGGGTCAGCTTCAGGTTTACCCGGAGATCCGTGCCCCGGTTGCTTGCCCTTCCACGGGTCCGACCGCCGAAGAAGTCACCGAAAATACCGCCCAGGTTTCCCAGAATGTCTTCGAAATCCCCCGCGTGGGAGAAATCCGTCCACTGGAAACCGCCCGATCCGAAGTCGCCCGCCACGCCCTGGTGGCCGAACTGGTCGTATCGCGTGCGCTTTTCCGGATCGCTGAGTACCTCGTAGGCTTCGGCGGCCGTCCTGAATTTCTCTTCGGCCGCCTCGTCGCCCGGGTTCCGGTCCGGATGAAACTGCATGGCCAGCTTCCGGTACGCCTTCTTGATCTCGTCCTCGGATGCCGAGCGCGCAACGCCCAGGGTATCGTAGTAGTCCCGTTTATTCATCTTCAGCGGAATCCCGTATCCGACCGTTGTCCCGGTCCGGCGTTTTCGCCGGCGTGCGCGTCACGATGACCTTGGCCGCGCGAAGGACCTTTTCGTTGAGTGTGTAGCCCTTTTCGACCACGTTGATTACCGTGTCGGCCGGATGTTCTTCGTTATCGACGGCCATGACGGCTTCGTGCAGCGTGGGATCGAAGGGCGCGCCTTCAGCGGTGATCTCCTTCATGCCCGCCTTCACCAGTTTTTCCAGGAACTGCTGGCGGATCATCTCGAAACCCTGGGCGAAGGACCGGGTTTCATCGGATGTCTGCGGCGCCTGGAGGGCCCGTTCTATGTTGTCCAGTATGGGCAGCAACTCGGTGATCAGCGATTCCCCGGCGTTTTTAACCAGCGCGGTGAATTCGCGCCCGGTGCGCTTCTTGTAGTTGTCGAACTCGGCGGCCAGGCGCACCAGACGATCCTTGTAGCGCAGGGCCTCCTCGGCCAGTCTGGCCTGTTCATCCCCGGGCGCGTCCTCGGAGGCGCCGACAGGCTTCTCCCCGGGGGCGGCTGCTCCTTCAGGCGCGTCCTCGGAGGCGCCGACAGGCTTCTCTCCGGGGGCCGCTTCTCCTACTGGTGCGTCCTCGGCGGTCCGCCTTGCCCGGTCCTCCGCCGCGGTCGCCGGTCCATTTCCCGGTCCGGCGCGACGGTCCGTCCCCGGTCCGGAATCCGACCCGGCTCCGGATTCGCTCTCGTGCGCGGTAGTCTCCGTCGCTTCGACTGCTTCTTCCTGTGTACCTGCGACTTCGACTTCTTGCTCCTTGCTCATGACTCGAATTTCCCCTTACAGGATGAAAGGCCCGTTCCTTTGCCGGCGTGTCCCGTCCGGTACCAAAAGGAAGCGGGCGTGATCACTCACGTCCGCTGGAATACCGATCCGGGGCGAAAACAGACCTGTTTCACGCGAACTTCATATTCAGATACCGCGCCGTATACCCGACGACGGACATCAGGCGCGCATAGGGCATGCGGGTCGGTCCGATGACCCCGATAATGCCAGCCATGTCGCCAATTCGATAGGTCGAAGTCACCACGCTGCAGGACTTTACTTCGTTCTGTCCGTTCTCCCGTCCGATGGTGACGGCGATCCGGTTTTCGTGATGGCGCTCGCTCAGCCAGTGGGCCACCGTACGCTTGTGCTCGAGGAACTGAAGCAGCGACGAGAGCTTCGTGTAATCCGTCACGAACTCCGGCTGAGAAACGATATAGGTCGTACCCCCGATATGGGTTTTCTCGTTCTCCTCGAAATCGAAGAGGTAATCGCTGTACTGGATGAACAGCTGGACGATCTTCCGCTTGGACTGCGGCGCGTCCTCCAGGCGTTCATCGAGCTGCCCCTTGATCTCCCTGAGGGAGCAGCCGTTCAATCGCTCGTTCAGGAACCAGGTGGCATCGGCGAGCCGGTCCGCGGGAATTTCCGCGTCGAGTTCGGCGACGATGCTCCTGACCAGTCCGGAAGTGAGGGTCAGCACCAGCAGCACCTTCCGGTGGGCCACCGGTATGAATTCCACGCGTTCGAGTCTGCCGTCATACAACTTCGGCGCCAGCGCCACACCGACTTCCCTGCATACCAGTCCGAGTATGTGCGCGGTATGGCTCAGAAGCTCCTGGACGCTCAACCAGTCGTTTTCAAGCTCGAGATGGATCCGTTCCCTATCCCGCTTGGCGATGGGGCGCACGCGGAGGAGGGTGTCCACGTAATACCTGTAGCCCTTGTCCGTCGGAACACCGCCGGACGAGGGATGAGGGCGGGCGATGTACCCGGCGTCTTCGAGGTTCACCATGGCATTGCGCACCGTCGCCGGACTGACGGCGTGGGGCGACTGGCTGGCTATCGACTTGGAACCAACGGGCTGGCCCGTGGAAACATGGTGTTCAACCAGGCTTCGGAGAATATCCTTGTCCCGGTCGGTCTGAAGTGTATACGCCATGACGATCCTGAAACCTGTATTGGGAAGTGCCATGCACGGCGAAGGTTCGGCAGTGGGATGAACCTCGTCCGGACCACGCAACGCAAATCGGCGTCCGGCGCCCGTATGCGGCTGAAGGACGCGCTCGAAATCCGTTACTGTATTTACGAATCAGGTCCGCTCGTGTCAAGCGAAAAGCTGTGCGCCGGCCGGGCCTTTCTCCCCTTCTCTCAATGACTTTTCCTTGACTGAAAGGGGGTGTGGCGGCTATATTCCGGGATCGCGTTCCAGGCATTGAACAACCCCTCGGAGTAGCGTCACGATACCGGTCGCAGGAACGTAGACCGGATCGGAGACGGCCGGGGTTGCGCAATGCGGAGAACGCGACGCGGCCAGTCGCTGGGGGATGTCATGCTGAGTTCGAAAGTGAAGACCTGGTACGTGAACATGCTGGGACCCTTCGTCCGCACGTCCGTTCGATTCGGGATTCATCCCAACGCGTTGACGATGCTAGGCTTCGGGATCACCCTGGCTTCGGCCTGTCTCTTCGGACTGGGTGCCTTCCGGTGGGCGGGGCTGGTCATGTTCATCGGCGGCAGTTGCGACGTATTGGACGGGCATCTCGCCCGGGAGACCGGGACGCGAAGCACCTTTGGCGCGCTCCTCGATTCCACCCTGGACCGCTATGCGGAGATCGCCGTATTCGTCGGCATCATCGCATTCTATCTTTTTAACGCGGCCGAGGGCGGATTGAGCGCCTACTGGGTGCTGGCTTCCGTGATGGCCATCAGCGGTTCCCTGATGGTGAGCTACGTACGGGCCCGCGCGGAGGGGCTCGGGCAGGAATGCACCGTCGGACTCATGCAGCGGCCGGAGAGGATCATCTGTCTCGGACTGGGCGCCTTGCTCGGAGAAACGTACCTGCCCGTGGCGCTGGTCTTGATCGCCGTGGTGTCGAACATCACGGCCTTCTCGCGTCTGTTCTACATCCGCAAGAAGTCTGAGGAGCTAAGGAGTACGGACCCATGAGAACCCGGACCAGAAGAATCGCCTTCATCGGACTTTCGGTTATTGTCCTGCTAGGCGCCGGATGGCTGCTCAATCAAGACCGCGTGCAGGCGGTTGGGGAGCAGCAGTACGATCTGAACTTGCTGACGCAGGTCGTGGAGCGCATACGCGCCAAGTACGTGGACGACCTGAACGAGGGCGAAGCGATTGACGCGGCCATCCGCGGCATGCTGGGCACGCTGGATCCCTATACCGAGTTTCTGGAGAAGAAGCAGAACGACGAAATGAAAATGATGCAGATCCAGGGGAAGTACGGTGGACTCGGCATCAAGATCACCAAGCCCAGGGAGGAAAACGCCCTCGTCGTCGTTGCGTTGTTCGACGACACGCCGGCCTTCGACGTCGGTCTGCAGACTGGCGACCGCATTGTATTGATCGAAGACCGGTCCACGGCCGAGATCGACGTTTCTCAGGCTGCGGATCTCCTCAGGGGCAGCCCGGGTACCGACGTGAAGATATCGGTCAGCCGGGAGGGGGAAGACGAATACATCGACTATACCCTGACGCGGGCCATCATAACCATACCGGTGGTTCCTTACGTTGGGATGCTGGATAACGATATCGGGTACATCAAGCTGAACCAGTTCACCGAAGAAGCCGCCAGGGAGATCGAAACGGCTTTGAATCGACTGAAAGACCAGGGCGCCCGGGGATACCTGCTAGATCTGCGCGGCAACCCGGGGGGACTGCTGGAGCAAGCCGTCGGCGTCGCGGGGAAGTTCCTGGAAGAGGACCGGCTCGTCGTATACACGATGGGGCGTCCCGGCACCGAACGGAGATCCTATCACGCTTCCGATAGCTATACACTCGTAGATGCGCCGCTGGTGGTCCTGGTCGACCGGTACAGCGCCAGCGCTTCCGAGATCGTCGCCGGTGCCATCCAGGACTGGGACCGGGGGATCGTGGCCGGCCGGCCGACTTTCGGCAAGGCCTCGGTGCAGCAGATTTTCCCCATGAACAAGGGCACCGCCCTGAAGATCACGACTGCGCGGTATTACACGCCAAGCGGCAGGTTGATCCAGAAGATCAAGGAAAGCCGGATCAATCCTTTCGCTCCGCAAGCCGCTGCGGTCGAACCGGACGTATCCGAGGAGACGGAAAGGGAAACATACAGGACGGAAGGCGGGCGTACCGTGTACGGCGGAGGCGGGATCACGCCGGACGTCGAGTTCGATGTACCCACTTACCCCGCCCTGGTCCAGGCGCTGAACAATCAGAGTCTCTTCATCAAGTTCGCTTCGCACTACGTGACGGGCAATCCCGACGTCGACCAGGCGACCTTTGACGTGACGGACGAAATGATCGGCGACTTCCGCCGGTTCGTCGAAGCACGTTCCTTCGAGTACACCTCCGTGGCGGAGCAGACGCTGAATGAACTGGAGGAAATCGTCCAGGACCGGACGGCTTCCACCGAGGTGCTTGAATCGCTCGCCGACCTGAGGCGGAAGCTGATCCGGCAGCATGAGCAGGAATACCAGAGGCACAGGGAATTGCTCGTGGCCCGGATCGGGACCGAGATCAGCGCGAGGCTCTGGGGAACGGCGGGACGGTACGCCTTCGCCACGAAACACGACCCCCAGATCATTACGTCTCTGGAGATACTGGCAGACGAAGAAAAGTACCGGGATCTGCTCGGAGCCGTCCCGGAGGAATAGGGAGACCGGTTATCGGCAGGCAAACACCCCGGCAACATGCACGCAGGCTGCGCGAGGGTGGCGGAACTGGTATACGCGCTGGATTTAGGATCCAGTGGGGCAACCCATGGGGGTTCGAGTCCCCCCTCTCGCATCACGCCCGGGATCCTGGTTGCTTGGCCCCGGAGTCCCGGCGCTTTTCCGTTGACATAAACCCCTCTCCACAGTTAATTAACTCGGCTTGTCGAACGGCGTTCGGGTTGATACGAGTCCGCGGCCCGATGCGGTAAAACCGACGGGCTTGTATGCGCGAGGCGCACGGAGGAAATGGCTTGAACTACACGGTATCCGAACCCAAACCCTGGAAACGCGTCCTGGAGATCGAAGTGCCCTCCGATGCGATTCAATCCGAACTGAACGCCGCCTACGCGCGTTACAGTAGAGAGGTGCGCCTTCCCGGGTTCCGCCGGGGCAAGGTTCCACTCAGTGTGCTCAAGGCCCGTCTCGGCAATGAAATCCGGGCGGAAGTGCTCGAGAAGAAAATACCTGAATACCTGAACAGCGCCCACGAAAAGGCCGATATCAAGCCTATTAGCCAGCCCGTGATCGAAGAGATAGAATTCGACGAAGGACAGGACCTCAAACTCCGGGCCAGTGTGGAAGTCAAGCCCGCCATAGAATTGAAGCAATACAAGGACCTGCGGGTGAACCGGCGGACCGTGAACGTGACCGACGAGGATATAGATCAGCGGCTGGAGGGGTTGCGGGAACGATACGCCAGCGTGGTGAACGTCGATGGTGCAGCGGAACGGGACCACTTCATCCGGGCCGATATTCAGCATGCGGACAACAGCGGCGTGCCGATCATCGGGCGCAAGGAGGAGAACCAGTTTTTCCAGATCGGTTCCGGCCGCCTTGGAGAGGATTTCGACACCCAGTTGACCGGGGTCAGGGCCGACGAGGACCGTACCGTCCGGACCACGCTTCCGTCCGACTACCCCGACGAGAACATGGCGGGCGGGGAAGCCTGTTTTATCGTGAGTGTCCGTGAGGTCATGGAAAGACAATTGCCGGACGCGGACGACGATTTCGCCGTGGACATCGGCATGGAGAGCCTGGACGCCCTGAAACAGTCGATCAGGGAGGAAATCGAGCGGGAACCGGACCGGGAATTGCGCAACGACCTGGTCACGCAGATCGTGGAGGCCCACGATTTCGAGGTGCCCGAATCCATGATGACCGCCTATCTCGACCAGGTGGTGGCGGACGCGCGCCGTACCACGCGGGATCAGGACGAAGTCGACGAGAACGCCCTTCGTCAGCAGTACCGGCCCGTGGCGAACAACCAGATCATGCGCCATCTCATCCTGGACGCCATCGGCGAGCAGGAAGGGCTGGCGGTGGATCAGGAGGAAGTGGATGAGCGGCTGGAGGCCGTCGCGGCGCGGGGCCAGGCCTCTGTCGACCAGGTTCGCAAACTCTTCCGTGAAAACGGGAGGCTGGAACGCATCGAAGCGGATCTCAGGGAGGAGAAGGTCGTTGAGTTTCTCGTGCAGCACGCCGACATACAAGCGGAGTAGGCCGACATACAAGCGGAGTAGAAGGAGCGTCTCATGTTAGTACCGATGGTGATCGAACAGACGGGCCGCGGGGAACGGGCCTACGACATCTACTCTCTGCTGCTGAAGAACCGCATCGTCTTTATCGGTATGCCGATCGACGACACCATCGCGAACCTGGTGATCGCCCAGTTACTCTATTTGCAGTACGAAGACGCCGAGAAGGACATCAAACTGTACATCAACAGCCCCGGTGGCAGTATCACTGCGGGTCTGGCCATTTACGACACCATGCAGTTCATCCAGCCCGACGTGGAGACTTACTGCCTGGGCATGGCCGCCAGCATGGGCGCCTTTCTCCTCACGGCGGGCGGTGCCGGGAAACGGTACGCCCTGCCCTATGCGCGTATCCTGATCCACCAGCCTTCCATCCCCCACATGGCCGGAACGGCGAAGGATATCGAGATCCAGGCCGAGGAAATGCTGCGCATGAAGCGGACCATGAATGAGATCATGGCCCATCACACCGGACAGTCCGTGGACAAGATTGAATCGGATACCGACAGGGACTTCTGGATGTCGCCGGAACAGGCCGTGGAGTACGGACTGGTGGACCACGTGGTCGAAACCGCCGCTTCAAAGGCCATCGCCGAATCGCTGAACGGCAAAACCGCCTAGGACGGGATCATGAAGAAGCGATCGACGCCGCGGGACCTCCGCTGCTCCTTCTGCAACAGAAACTCCGACGAGGTGGAACGCCTCATCACGGGTCCGAACGTGTACATCTGCAACGAGTGCATCCTGATGTGCAACGGGATCCTGGCCGAGGAAATGAGCCGCAGCACCCTGTCGACCGTCGAGGATCTTCCGCTGCCCACGGAAATCAACGAGGCGCTGGACGAATACGTCATCGGCCAGGAGCAGGCCAAGAAGGTCCTTTCCGTGGCCGTATATAACCACTACAAGCGCATTCAGCACAGCGCCTCCCAGGACGACGTGGAGCTCGAGAAGAGCAACATCCTGCTGGTCGGTCCCACGGGTACCGGGAAGACGCTCCTTGCCCAGACGCTGGCGAAGATGCTCCACGTGCCTTTCTGCATCGCGGACGCTACGGTGCTCACGGAAGCCGGTTACGTGGGCGAAGACGTGGAGAGCGTGCTGGTCCGGCTGCTCCAGGCCGCGGACTACGACGTGCCGAAAGCCGAAAGCGGCATCGTCTATATCGACGAGGTCGACAAGGTGGCGCGCAAGTCGGCCAACCCCTCCATCACCCGCGACGTGTCGGGAGAAGGCGTGCAGCAGTCCCTGCTCAAAATGCTGGAGGGCACCATCGCCAACGTACCCCCGAAGGGCGGACGGAAACACCCGGAACAGAACTTCGTCCAGATCAACACGCGGAACATCCTCTTCATCTGCGGCGGCGCCTTCGACGATCTCGACCAGATCATCGAGCGGCGGACCGCGGAAGGCACCATCGGATTCGGCGGCGTGTCGAGAAACCCCGCGGGACGCAACACGGGCGAACTCCTCGCCCGGGTCGAACCGGACGACCTGCTGCAATACGGACTCATCCCCGAGATCATCGGCCGGCTGCCCGTGATCGCCACGCTGGGCGAACTGGACGCCGAGGCGCTGATGGAAATCCTGCTCAAGCCGAAGAACGCCCTCGTAAAGCAGTACCAGCGACTGCTGGAATTGGAAAACGTCAAGCTGACCTTCACGGACGAGTCGCTCACGGCAGTGGTAAACGAGGCGATGGACAAGAAGACCGGCGCGCGGTCGCTGAGGTCCATCCTCGAGGATGTGATGCTCGACGTGATGTTCAACGCGCCGACGCAGGAAGACCTGAGGGAAGTGGTCATCACCGAAGAAACCGTCACGGAAAAATCTCCCCCCGTCTACGTACAGGACAAAGAAAGCAAGCAAAGCGCCTGACCTGACCCCTACCCCGCGGACCTTCCACTCGAACCGGCGGCGAAAATGTCTCCCATGATTACCCTGAAGCGCAACGATCCCATTACATTCGACGACAAGCTGCCGCTCATTCCCCTCCGCGAGGTGGTCGTTTTTCCTTACATGGAATACCCCCTCATTATCGCGCGGGACGCTTCCATCAAGGCCCTTGAACACGGCGTCAACAACGACCGGTTGCTCTTCCTGACCGCCCAGCGCAATCCCGACATCGAAACCCCCGAAAAGGGCGATGTGCATCGAACGGGGATCGTGGCCCGTATTCTGCAGGTGGTGAAACTTCCGAACAACTTGATCCGGGTTCTCGTCGAGGGGATCGTCCGCGCAAAGGTCGTCCGGTTTCTGTCATCGGATCCCTATATGCGAGTGAAAATCGCGCTGGTCGAGGAAACCGACGACAACCAGGCCGAGGTGCAGGCGAGACTGCGGACGGTCGTGGATCAGTTCTCGGAGTACATAAAGCTGAACCAGCAGGCGCCCGACGAGATACTGCTGTCACTTCAGAACATGGACGACGCCCAGCGCCTGGCGGACACTATGTCGGCCTTCATCCAGCAAAGCCCCCAGGTGAAGCAGCGGCTCATCGAGGCGCCGTCGATTATCGAGCAACTCGACGAGTTGGCGGCCATCCTGGCGACGGAACTGGAGATCCTGGAGATCAAGAACCATCTCGACGGCGAGGTCCGGGACCGAATCACCAAGTCTCAGCGGGAGTTCTTCCTCCAGGAACAGATGCGTGTGATCAAGCAGGAACTGGGTGAACTGGAGGAGTTGCCGGAAAACCTGGGCGGGCTGGCGCAGCAGGTAGCGGATGCGAAGATGCCCAAAGAAGCCCACGAAAAGGCCATGACTGAACTGGAAAAACTCCAACAGATGCATCCGACCTCCCCCGAAGCGACGGTGATCCGCAACTACCTCGAATGGCTCGTCGAAGTGCCGTGGAGAAAACGTACGCGGGACCGCCGGGATATCGGCCGTGTGGAGTCCGTGCTCGACGCCGATCACTACGGGCTGGAAAAACCGAAGGAACATATCCTCGAGTACTTGTCGGTCATCCAGCTGACACGGCACCTGAAGGGACCGATCCTGTGCCTGGTCGGTCCCCCGGGCGTGGGCAAGACGTCCCTCGGTCGTTCGATCGCGCACGCCATGGGCCGGAAATTCGTCCGCATGTCCCTCGGCGGCGTGCACGACGAGGCCGAGATAAGGGGCCATCGCCGGACCTATATCGGTTCCATGCCTGGACGGATCATCCAGGCGATGCGCCGCGCAGGGACCGTCAATCCGGTGATCCTGCTCGACGAGGTGGACAAGCTGGGGCGGGACGTGCGCGGCGACCCCGCGTCGGCCCTGCTGGAAGTGCTGGATCCCGAACAGAACAACGCCTTCAACGACCACTACCTCGAAGTGGATTACGATCTGTCCCGCGTGCTGTTTCTGACGACGGCCAATACGACGGACACCATCCCCCCCGCGCTGAACGACCGCATGGAGATCCTCGAGCTGCCCGGTTATCTCGAAACCCAGAAACTGGCCATCGCACAGGGATTCCTGGTGCCGAAACAGATCGAAGCCCACGGACTGAAAAAAGAACGCGTCACGTTCAGGAAGGACGCCCTGCTGGGCATCATCCGGGAATATACCCGCGAAGCCGGCGTCCGGGGCCTGGAACGGCACATCGCCGCGATCTGCCGCAAGCTGGCCCGCAAGGTGGTGGAAGGCAGTGCACGGAAACGGATGCAGGTTACGCGCAAACAGCTTTCAAACTACCTCGGCGTTCCGCGCTACCTGGACTCCGAAGTCATGAAACAGGATTCGGTGGGCCTTGCCACCGGGCTTGCATGGACGCAGTCGGGCGGGGACATTCTCTCCATCGAGGTCAGCGTCCTGAACCGCCGCGGTTCGGGACGGCTGACGCTGACCGGCCAACTGGGGGAAGTGATGCAGGAATCGGCCCACGCGGCGCTTACCTATGCCCGGTCCAGGGCCGCGTCACTGGGACTCGAGCCGGACTTCTACAAGAACGTCGAGATCCACGTGCACATGCCCGAAGGCGCGATCCCAAAGGACGGTCCGTCCGCCGGGATCACCATCGCGACGGCGCTCTGCTCGGCGCTGACCGGCGTGCCGGTTCGTTGCGATATTGCCATGACGGGCGAAATCACGCTACGGGGCAACGTGTTACCCATCGGCGGCCTGAACGAGAAACTGATTGCCGCGCTCCGGGCCGGGATCAGGGAAGTGTTGATACCGCTCCGAAACCGGAAGGACCTGGTGGATGTCCCGCCGGAGGTGAAGGGCGAGATCGAAATCTGTCCCGTATCGACCATGGACGAAGTTCTGAAACGAACCATGGGCATTCAGGTCGTGGAATCCCCCGTACCCGGGCTGATCCCCAGTCCGTCCGTCGCGCAGCCGGCCATTAAGCCAGTCTAGCCGTCCGGCCCTCGCAGGCCTAGCCGTCCGTCGCGCAGCCGGCCATTAAGCCAGTCTAGCCGTCCGGCTCTCGCAGGTCTCCTCCTGGGTACCTCAGAGCTCGGGAAACATCTGCTTCCAGATCGGAAACCAGGTTTCCGGCGCCGGTGATCTCCAGCATTCTCCCCGTGCCTTCTCCGATTTCGATATGGACCGTGATCGCGCTGGAGGGCATGATCTCCGGGAATTTGTCTCCCCATTCAATGAGGCAGACACGAGTGTCCACGTACTCGTCGAAACCGAGATCCAGCACCGAATCCGCGCTGTCCAGGCGGTAAAGGTCGAAGTGGGCCACCGGAACCCGGCCGTCGTATTCGTTCACGAGGGTGAAGGTGGGACTCGTTACAGGTTCGCCGATGCCGAGCCCAACGCAGATCCCCTGTATGAAACAGGTCTTCCCCGCGCCGAGATCGCCGGACACCCGCACCGTGTCACCCGGTTCCAGCCAATTGGCCAGGCGCCCTCCGATCCGTGCAGTCTGTCCCGGACCGTCCGACCTGAAACTGCGCTGTTCCCGATGGACCGGCGTGTCCGAATGAATAGGATCGCTCACCCGATTTCCTTCAATCCGCCCATGTAGGGAACCAGTACCTCAGGAATACGGATGCTTCCCCGCACGGTCTGATAGTGCTCGATCACCGCGATCAGGGTCCGCGCCATGCCCATGCCCGATCCGTTCAGGGTATGTACGAACCGGCTCTTGCCGGCCTTGTCCCGGTAACGGATCCCGCTTCTCCGCGCCTGGAAATCCTCGAAGTTGCTGCAGGAGGAGACCTCTAGCCACCGGTTCACGCCGGGCGCCCAGGCTTCCAGGTCGTAGCATTTGGCCGCCGCGAAACTCAGCTCTCCCGTGCACAGCGCCACCACGCGGTAGGGGATGTTCAGCAATTGCAGCACTTCTTCCGCGTCGTTGACCAGCGTTTCCAATTCGTCGTACGAAGTCTCGGGCCGCACGAACTTGACCATCTCCACCTTGTCAAACTGATGAACCCGGATCAGCCCCCTGGTCTCCCGCCCGTAGGATCCGGCTTCGCGGCGAAAACAGGGGCTGTAGGCCGTGTAGCGGATCGGCAGGTCGTCCTCCGGGAGTATTTCGTCGCGGTGCATGTTGGTAACCGGCACCTCCGCCGTGGGGATGAGGAACAGGTCGTCCATGTCGGTGCGGTACATGTCCTCTTCCATCTTCGGCAACTGACCGGTGCCGAACATGCTCTGGCGGTTTACGATGTAGGGCGGTATGATTTCCGTGTACCCGTGCTTCCGGATGTGGAGGTCGAGCATGAACTGGATCAACGCCCGCTGCAGCCGGGCGCCCTCACCCTTGAAGAGGACGAAGTGACTGCCCGATATCTTGCCCGCCCGTTGAAAGTCGATGATGTCGAGCGCTTCCCCGATGTCCCAGTGGGCCTTGCGTTCGAATTCCACTTCGGGCGTGTCGCCCCAGTGACGCACCTCCACGTTGGCGCTTTCGTCGGCGCCGACCGGCACCGTGGGATGGGGTATGTTGGGCAGGCGCTCAAGTATGGCCTGCAGGCTGTCCTGGAGACCCGCCAGATCCGCGTCTATACCCTTGATCCGCGTGGACACCTCACGCATTTCCGCGATCCGTTCGGAAGCGTCTTCGCCGTCCCGTTTCATGCGCGCGATTTCGTCGGACACGGTGTTCCGCCGCTGCTTGAGCGACTCGACCGTCTGCAGCAGTTCCCTCCGCCGCTCGTCCAGGTCGAGGAACCGGTCGACGTCGACCCGCTCGTTCTTGTTCGCGGCCGCCTGTCTTACCGCTTCTGGGTTTTGCCTGACGAACCGCTGGTCTAACATATTCCCTCCGTGACCGGTCGCGCCGGTCGAACGGGCCGCTTTCCTTGTAACCATGGGTTGTTTTAACGCTACAAATCACGGTAAAATAGGAGGATGTCACCGTTCCCGGCAAGCAGAAACGTCGTAAGCCTGCCGAAGGGCACGGCATGCGCGGAAGGACCGTCCCGGTTCGCCGCCTACCGAAGGGCGCGGCATGCGCTGGAAGGACCGTCCCGGTTCGCCGCCGAACGTCGGACTTGGCAGGAGATCTCTCGTCGGCACGTGCGGAACGCCGGCCCAGCCGGAAGGTCAGCGGTCTCTGAACTCCAGCATGCCCCAGTGGCACATGGCGAAGTCGTACTTCACCGGGTCTTCCGGGTCGAACCTTCTCAACGCCCGCGTGACTTCCTCGGCCATTTTCCAATCCGCCTGCCGCCTGGACGTGAGGCCCAGCCGCCTGGAAATCCGAGCAACGTGGGTGTCGATCGGCATCACCAGGCGGGCGGGCGAAATACTCCGCCAGAGGCCCAGGTCCGGGGCTTCCCGCCGAACCATCCAGCGGACGTAGAGGTTCATCCGCTTGCAGGCGCTTCCCGATCTCGGGGAGGGTAACAGGTAGCGGATCCCCGTTTTCGTCCGGTGCCGATCCGTTAGAAGGTCCTCCTGGGCGAAGCCGAGGAGCGTGTCGGTGAAATGGCTCAACGCGGGACCCGTATGGGGGTCCGATGCGCGATGTCCCGCGGCGAACAGCGCGCCAAGGGAGCCATGGCGCAGCAGGGCCTTCTGCATAAGCTCGGCCAACAGCGACAGGTCGCTTCCCCGCGTCCACCGGTATACGAACCCGTCGAATCGACCTCCGTCCCGCCTCGGGTCGAAACCCATGACGAAATCCCGGGGCGCGTCTCCCATCCTCCTCAATGCTTCGACGGCCGCATCCGTGATGGTTTCCGCCCGGCCGTAAGCCAGCGAGGCCGAGACCAGGCCGGCGATCTCCTGGTCTTCAGGACGGTCGAAGCGTCTTACCACTTCGACCGGGTCGGTCGAAATCATCGAAAGATCGAATAAACGGTACAGTTCTTCCAACCGGTTTCCGATCTTGGTCCTGTCGATACGCGGCATTGCGGAGCGTCCGTGTCTACTGGCCAGGTTACGATGCCTTGAGTCCGGTTAAGGGATGGCATAAGCGGCTTGACTTTAATATATTGTATGTCGCGATTCCCGTAACCCGATTCGTGCCGTTGATGAGCCGTGCCGGACGAGTACGGCCGTGGACAGGCTGAGAGGCGTCCTACATGAACCCCGAGCAGCTGCTTCGGCAGATTGAGCAAGGCCGGATCGATGCGGTGTACTTCTTCACCGGCGACGAAGCGTACCGCAAGGAAGAAGCCGTGGACGCGCTGGTCGCCCGTGTCGTCGAACCGGGCACGGAAGCATTCTGCCTGGACGTGCTTCGCGGCGACGAGTGCGATGCCGCGGCCATATTGACCGCCGCGTCCCTCGTGCCCATGATGGCCGAGCGCCGGGTCGTCGTCGTAAGGGACTTCCACAAGTTGCCTCAGAAGGATCGGGAAGCCGTCGCGGATTACGCGGAGCGGCCCGTGCCCACCGCGGTCCTGGTGCTCGAGACGCCTCGGGTGAATCTGAAGACCAAACTTAACGCACGGCTGGCGTCGTCGTCGGTTTCTGTAGTGTTCTACCCCCTGTTCCCCGAAAAGGTTCCCCCCTGGCTTCAGCAGCACGCGAGACGCTACGGTAAGCGGATGACGCCCGAAGCAGCGCACCAGTTGCAGGCCATCGTGGGATCGGACCTGGGGGAACTGGCCGGAGAGGTGGAGAAACTGGCCGTGTTCGTCGGCGGCCGGGATTCGATTGCGGCCGGAGACGTGGAAAGTTCGCTCGGACCCGTTCGCGCGGGTTCGGTTTTCGACATCGCCGAGGCCGTCGGCGAGAAGGACCTCGCCCGGGCGCTGGATGCCTACGAGCGCGCGATGGACGCAGGAGACGCGCCCCAGGCCATCGTGGCGCTCTTCGTCC
This sequence comes from uncultured Gemmatimonadota bacterium, assembly GCA_951812955.1. Lineage (GTDB taxonomy): Bacteria > JAAXHH01 > JAAXHH01 > JAAXHH01 > JAAXHH01 > JAAXHH01. The sequence continues at coordinate 2,828,429 of OX638340.1, forward strand.
GCCACCTGGTGATACTCTGGAAGATCCGGTTCCTGAAACGGGATCGCCGGACAGACGACGAAATCAAGAAGCAACTGCAGCTGGGATGGGGGTTCAACCGGTTTTACAACCGCTACTCCGCACAATCCAGGCTCCTCTCGGGACGGGATCTGCTGAGCGGGTTCGAGGCACTCTACGAAGCCGATACATCCCTTAAATCCAGCGCGTTGCCCCCCGAACTCGTCATGCGTCGGCTCTTGTATACTTTATGTACCGGCCAGGCGGCTTAGTTCCGGTCGGGCAAGCAGACAAACCAGGCATCGACGACCGGCCGGGCAGGCAAGCAAACAGGCAGGCGGACAAATCACACAGGCCAGCCCTGTAGGGTTCACCGGGCAAATCAGGCATCGACGGCCGGAGGGACGGATAGGCGCAAGCGCGCCGCGTAAATGAACACGACCGAAGGTATCGTAATCAGGGAACACCGGGGCGTATTCGACGTGGAAACCCCACACGGGATCTACGCCTGCGCGTTGCGCAGCAGGATGAAGAAAGCGCTGATCTATCCGGAGCGGGACAACCAGCATCACTCCGTGGAGCAGGTCGGCCGTATCGGTACCGTGAATCCTGTCGCCATAGGGGATCGCGTGCGCTTCGTGGAGGACCAGGGGGAGACCGGCGCCATAGAGGAAGTGCTTCCGCGCCGCACCAAACTCTCCCGACTCGCCCCCGGCAAGCGGCGCATGGAACAGATCATGATCGCCAACGCCGACTATCTCGTCGTCGTCTTCTCGGTGAGGGACCCGAACCCGAATCTGCAGTTGCTGGACCGTCTGCTCGTGGCCGCGGAAGCCGGCAACCTGGCCCCGGTCGTCTGCCTGAACAAGATCGATCTGGCGGAAGACGGGGATCCGGATCTCGCTGGTATCTACGAACGGTGCGGTTACCGCGTCATCCGGGCCAGCGCGGTGACGGGGAAAGGGGTCGACCTGCTGAAGGCAACGCTGCGGAACAGGATTTCCGCGATCGCGGGTCCGTCCGGTGCGGGGAAGACATCCCTGCTGAACGCCATGCAATCCGGCCTGGGACTTCGGGTTCGCGAGGTGAACCGGACGACGGGCCGGGGCCGGCACACCACCACTTACCTCGCCGCGCACAAGCTCGATGCAGGAGGCCTGGTGATTGACTCACCGGGGATCCGGGAATTCAGCCTGTGGGACGTCTCGCCACGCGAGCTTCCGGAGTTGTTCCCGGAAATGCGTGGCCATCTGTCGGGCTGCAGGTTCCACGACTGCACGCACGTCCACGAACCGGACTGTACCCTTCGGGACGCCCTCTCGGCGGGCGCCGTATCCCGGGAGCGGTACGAAAGCTACGTCGCATTGCGAAACGAACTGGCTGGCGGGCGGAAGGCGGGCAGGGACGGCCTGCCGGGTTGACCAGGTGGCAGGGACGGCCTGCCGGGTTGACCGGGCCTATCGGACCTGTCCAGTTTGACCAGGCCTGCAGGAAAATCAGAAGCCGATACCACGGTCCGCGTCCGCGCGGATCCCGGCAAAAGTGATCGGCGCGTCCAGCGACAGATCCATTTCCCGGCCCGTGATGAGCCGCTTCGACCGTATCAAGACGTTCAGGTGGTTGGGCAGGTGCGTCTCGTCGAATCCCGAGACTTTTCCGATTTCTTCCTGCTGGACGGTGACTGCGTCCCCGCACAGAAGCAGGCCCGCCTCCGAGACCTCCACGAAGCCGATGTAGGCGGTCCGGTTCACTTCCGATCCCGGTTCGGCCCCTTCTTCGTCGGTGCAGACGAGTTCCAGGACATCTCCCCGTCTTACCGCCCGGGAAAGCTGGGGGATCAGTTTCAGTCCCCGGTCCTCCGAGGTCAGGTCCAGGACGGCGAAGAGACGAGCCGACAGCTCCGTCTTGCTCGAATAGTGCGTCCGCTTGACCTTGCCTTCTACGTGAGGATCCCTGGACCCCGCCATGTTCGGCTCCTTCCGGTAAGTTGTTTCTCGCAGGTCATTTCCGACTGAACTCCGCCAGCAGGGCCCCGATCTCATCCTGCGTTCGCCGGGCCGTCGACGCCGAGCCTACGAAGTTGTTCATCATGATCGAGAAGACCAGGGGTTCGCCGTCCCGGGTGTGGACGTAGCCGCTCAGGCAACTCACGCCGGTCAGAGTCCCTGTCTTTGCCCTGAGATTTCCCATGGCCGCCGTGTCCTTCATCCGGTTTCTCAGGGACCCGTCCACTCCGGCGACGGGTAACGCCTCCAGGTAGCTGCGGCCGATCTCGGGATCGTGGTACGCCGCCGTCAGCAGTTCCACGATCTGGTCGGGAGACACGTAGTTGTACCACGAAAGGCCGGAACCGTCCGCGAACCGGTAATCGGCGGGATCCAGGCCGATGTAGTCCGTCAGGACCCGCCGCAACACCGCCAGGCCGTCGGCGGACGAGCCCGGATCGCCCGTCGCGTGACGTCCCATGGTCTTCACGAGCAGCTCCGCCGTCAGGTTGCTGCTGTGCTTGAGCAAGCGGGCCAGGGCCCCGGTAACCGGCGGTGACCGGTAGGACGCCACCGTCCGGGCGCGCGTCGGCGTGATTCCCCTGCGTACCGGTCCCGCGACGCGGATGCCGCGGGCCTGCAGCATGTCCCGGAACAGTTTCCCCGCGTAAATTCCGGGTTCTTCGACGGACCGGTAGTATGCCCGTTCACCCTCATCCATGCCGATCCGGCCGGATATCCTGATCCTGTTGGACAGCGACGGCCAGTCCCGCTCGACCATGAGCGGCTCGGCGGACGAAGTATCCCCCGCGGCGACCGTCAGGGCCCGGATTTCGAAAGTAACGGCCGTCGTCGGCGGTTCGACCCGGACCGTTGCGGGCGCGCCGACGGCGGTGCCGGGCGATATGCCGATCTTCACGCTGTTGCCGTTCACCGAGAGCGCGTTCAGGGAGGCGGAGTAACTGTGCTGCACGTCGTCCCACATCCATCCTTCTCCGTAGGGTATGCCGTCCAGGTACGCATCGTCGACGACGATGTCGCCCGCGATGACCCGTGCCCCGCTCGATCCGGCGACGCGGCCGGCGAGGCTGTCCAGGTGCGCCGATTCCAGCATGGGATCTCCGCGCCCGAGCAGGTACAGCGAAGCGTGTAGCGTGTCGCCGCTGACATAAGCGTCACCGTCTGCGAATACGCTCGTCAGGTAGCGATAGCCGGGGCCCATGGTCTGCAGAACGCCCAGGGCGGTGAACAGCTTCGTATTGGACGCGGGATGGAACAGTCCGTCGGAATGCCGGGAGAAGAGTATCCGGCCGGTGACCGGCGACGCGACCTTCACGCCTATAGTCATGGGGGCCAGGCCGGGACGGTCCAGGATCTCACGCAAGTCGTCCGCCAGGCGCCGCTCAGGTCCGGAGGGCGCCCCGCGGAACTGCAGCGGGCCGCCGCATGCGGTTACGAGCAGGGCCAGGATCAGCGACAGAATTCCGGTGGAGGCGGGTAACGTTTTCATGCCAGCGTTCGGTCGATCGCCCGGATCACGTCATCGTAACGGGCGGGAAGCTCCAGGGGGGACTGCCCATGTTGCACGTTCACGTCGTCCAGCCGGTTCCCATGGTAATCGACCTTGAAATCGGTGAACTTCAGACCGTTCGCCGTGGAGATGATGATGACGCGGTCCGAGGCGCGGACTTCTCCTCTTTCGACCATTTTGAAGAGCGCGGCCAGCGCGACGCCCGTGTGCGGACAGTTGTATAGTCCCGTCAAGTCCCCGCGCGCGGAGGCGTTCGCGATTTCGTCCTCGGTGGCCTGTTCGACTCTTCCATCGAATTCCCTCAACACGCGGACCGCGCGTTTGTAACTGACGGGGTTGCCGATCTGAATGGCGCTGGCGACCGTGTTTTCGGCATGGACGGGTTCGAACTCGTTGAATCCGGCCAGATAGCTTTGGTAGAGCGGGTTGGCCCGCGCGGCCTGTGCGCAGACGATGCGCGGCCGCTTGTCGATCACCCCGAGTTCTTCCATCATCAGAAACCCTTTGCCCAGCGCAGAGACGTTGCCCAGGTTGCCGCCGGGTATGATGATCAAGTCGGGCACCTCCCAGTCGAACTGCTGGCAGATCTCGATCCCGATCGTCTTTTGGCCCTCCAGGCGAAGGGAGTTCATGGAATTCGCAAGGTAGATACCCTCGTTCTCCGCCACCTGCTGGACGATCTCCATGCATCCGTCGAAATCCGTATCGAGCGACAGGGTCAGCGCGCCGTGGGAGATGGGTTGTATGAGCTGCGTGACGGACAACTTGTCCCTGGGCAGGAACACGATGGCCGGGATGCCAGCCGAGGCGCAATAGGCTGCAAGCGAAGCCGAGGTGTCTCCCGTCGACGCGCAGGCGATACCCCGGATCTCCTTGCCTTCCGCGATCATCTGATTGACCATGGAGACCAGCACCGTCATGCCCAGGTCCTTGAACGAACCGGTGTGGTTGTTTCCGCACTGCTTTACCCAGAGATCGCCGAGCCCGAGCTGCGCACCGAGCCGCTCGGCCCAGAACAGGTTGTTGCCACCCTCGTAAATGGAAACGACGTGCTCGTCGTCCACCGCGGGACAGACCCATTCCTTCTTACCCCAGACCGAACTCCCATAGGGATATTCCGTTCGCCGGTACCGCTCGTCGAACAATTTCATCCAGGCCGCGGCGCTTCGTGCCCTCAGGCTTGTAAGGTCGTGTACGACGTCGAGCAGCCCCCCGCAAGCCTGGCATCGATAGATGATTTCGTTCAGTGGATATGTTTCGCTACACCCTTCGATGCAGTGAAACCAGGCCCTGTTCTTCATGTGACCCCGTTTTTACTTTCTGCAACCGCTACTTTTTTGAAAAAAATGAAATAAAATGTTGACTAAGAATCGGGCCGAATATATACTTATAACTCGCTAAACGGAGCATAGTTAAACACATCCGAACCATAGCCAGCGCAACACCTTATGCGGGGCCGTGTACAATGTCAAGGAAGATTTGGCGGCAGACGCGGGTGTGCAATGGGTATGATAGCGCGATGGATACGGACCGTGTTATGCAATTCGTTTCAGACCATGACGAAGGATGAAGTTATTTTCGTGTTATTCGTCGTACGCAACCATTCCACGCAGATGGCAGAATTCGGCCAATGGTCTCGTATTGCTTAGAGTCCCATAGGGTTTCGGATTCAGCCAGGTGCGCGGTGGCGGAACGCTGGAAATCTGGCACGTTGTTTGCATTTGAAGGTTACTCGGATTCCTCGAACTCAAAATCGGTTTTTCGTTGCGTGTTCATGCCCTTGCACGCGACGGTTTGTATGTCGTTTCTTATGTAAAGGTATTTACGATTATCTATATTTATACGATTGCCCCACTACCATCGCTGGAGGGAGGTGAGTGTCACGGAGTAAGGTTGTAGAATTCAAAGTCGAGAGAGCAATACTACGATACCGTCAGCAGGCCGGGGCAAGCTGACAATAATCAGAAGGGCTCTGTTAATGAGGAGTGAATTGATGTCTATAACAATTTCACGAGCTTTGCGCTTCGCATTCGCTTTCGCGTTAGTGCTCAGCATCTCGACGGATGCACTGGCGCAGTTGTCGCTGGGTAAAGTTTCCGGTGTCGTGGTCGACAGTGAGACGCGGGAACCGCTGCCGGCAGCCAGTGTCCAAATCGAGGGCACGGTTTTGGGTGCGATGGCGAATGACATGGGCGAGTACTTTATTCTTAACGTACCGCCCGGCAACTACACCGTGGTGGTGAACGTCATCGGTTATGTCCCGGTGCGTGCCATAGGTACCGAGGTACACGCCGACTTGACCACGACGATGCACTTCGAGCTGGATTCGACGATTCTCGACTCCGCCGAAGCGGTCGAGGTCGTGGCGACACGGGATCTGGTCGAGAAGAGTCTCACTTCCACCCGGACCATCGTGGCGGCCGAGGAAATCCAGGCGCTGCCGGTGACCAGCATCGCCGAAGTGGTTCTGACCACGGCGGGCAGTTTCGGCGGCCGGCTCCGCGGCGGCGAAGCCAATCAATCGCAGACCACGCTGGACGGTTCAACAGTGACCGGGCAGCGAACTAATGAAAGTCAGGCGTTTGCGATCAACCCCTACATGATCCAGGAACTCGAGGTCAAGACGGGAACGTTCAACGCCGAGTACGTGAACGCGTTGGCCGGGATCACTTCGGTGGTTACCCGTGAAGGCGGTGCGAGTTACAACGGTAACTTCGAATACCGCACGTTGGGCCAGAAGGGTCTGAATTGGGCCAAGCCGCCCGAACTCGACATCGTGGACGCGTACCGCGCCGGAACCTGGTCGGAAGCCGACTTGCGCAAGGTCATTCAGGACGCGATCGACAAGACGAACGAGTTCAACAGTGATCCCGCACGCGCGGAGGACGGACTCAGGATGCAGGATCCCTTCGACGTGCTGGACATGACCGGAGCCCCGGATAGCTGGTCCGCCATCTACAAGCGGGACAACTATTATTGGGATTACGACCGCGTCATTCCCGAACCCGAAGCCATCACGTGGTCCTACCTGACCGACGGATTGCCGGAAGCCCAGGCCAATAGTTTCGCGGTGGACCGGTCTTTCCATCCTGATAAATACAACCAGTTCGCCCAGAACAACCGGACCGAGAAACGTCCGGTACAGATTGACTTCGGTATGGGCGGTCCACTGGGCGACAAGCTGAACTGGTTCGCGTCGGGACGTTTCGCGGAGAGTTGGGGTCGCAATCCCGACGATTACATCCGTGTGATGAACTCCTTCATCAAGATGACCTACCGGCCTACCGTCAGCACCAAGGTGACCATGTCCGGACTCATCGAAGACACGGGTTTCTTCAGCAAGAAGGGCCAGCGGGGCTCAGCCAGCGTCGGCGGAACTTTCGACCCCGGTGCCTCGAACTATGGTTGGAAGTACAATAAAGAAGGTCTCAACCAGAATTTCGGCGGCCGAGTGCATGTGAATGCGTCGTTTACCCAGACGCTCAGTCCCCGTACCTTCTACGAGATCCGGTTTAGCCACCTGCGCGAGTACAACGAGCGCTATAATCCCAAGTACGGCAAGGAACCGCTGCCGTCCCTCACCGACGCGTTCATCCACTCCGTTGGATATTCGCCGCTCGAGCAGGGTAGCGGCACGCAGGTACCTTATATCCTGTACGGCGATGAGGCTTACTCCTCGATCGATTTCGGTAACTACACGAGTCGACGCCCGTTCAAGACCGACGTCAGCTTCGCCATTACAAGCCAGGTCACCTCGAATCACCAGTTCAAGGGCGGCTTCGGTGTTGTGATGAATGATTATGAAGAGAACACGCGCGGTCCAGCCCGTGGAAACGCCGTGACGCTCTTCAACGATCTGAATCGGGATCCAACTGCCAGCGTACTGCCCCTCGCAGGACGCCAGGCTCACGTGTATCCGTTCGAATTATTCGCGTACATGCAGGATCGGATCGAGTACGGAAGCCTTGTGGTAAACGCGGGAGTGCGGCTGGACATGTTCGACGCCAACGCCAACGCGATCAATCCTTATCGTCCGCGTCCGGGCCCCGATCCCGAACACGACGATCCGGAATACCGCACGCTTGCTCCGTCGATGAAGACGGGTCTCGCGCCGCGCCTGGGTATCTCCCATCCGATCACGGATCGCGCCGCGCTGCATTATTCGTACGGTATCTTCAACCAGCGTCCCTCGCTGGAGAACCTGTTCACCGGTCTGGTTCAAACCTCCTCGTTTGAGCGCAACCACGGAAACCCGGATCTGCCGTTCCAGAAGTCCACGAACTACGAAATGGGTCTGCAGGCCGAGGTCTATCCCGGATACTATCTGGACGTTACCGGTTATTTCCGGGATGTTAACAACCTGCCGCTGGTATGGCTCTTCGCGCCGGACGTAGCCTTCATCGGCGGTTCGCAGCGCGAAATCTCCATCCTGCTTCCGACTTTCGCACAGGATACGCGGGGACTCGAGGTGTCGTTACGGCGCCAGATGGCCAATCGGTTCTCATTGCGGGCCAATTACACCCTGGCCTTCACATCCAATCTGACCACGCCCCAAACGGTCCGTGAACGCGGCGGCGAGACGGTGCTCGTGTTCTCCGACTTCGTGGACGGAACACCGACGCCCGATACCTACATCCGCGAATTCACCCAGTTCGACCGACGACATCGGATCGTAACGAACCTCCTGGTCGAGCTGCCCTACGGCATCAGCGCTTCTGTACTGACCAAGGCGCAGAGCGGCAACCAGTACCGCACGTCCAGCGAGCAGGCAATCGATCCGCTCGGTTTGCTTGCCGCATCGCAACGCTCGCCCTGGACGTGGACGAGCGACCTGTACGCCCAGAAGAATTTCGATCTGGGTAACGTACGCCTCGGCGTGTTCGCCCAGGTCAATAACATCTTTGACCGAGTGAACATCTACAGCATCACCGGTGGCTCTAACAACGCGAGCGGCGACCGCTGGCAACGCCGGGGAGATCCCGTCGGTCTCACAGGCGGTCCTGTGGGCGGAATCGGCACGCAGGCCAACGGTCCTCGTGACATCTGGTTGGGTCTCAACTTAGCATGGTAAATCCAACGCGGGAAGACGCGCAGTTAAAAGGTGTCTTCCCGCCAGGTTGGCGACGTTCGCAGAACGTTGCCGGCATAAGGAGGTTCATTTTGAAGAAATGGCGTCGATATGTAACAGCCGGAGCTGTCGTGTTTACGACGGCGATCGCCTTGGGGGTCGCACAATACCTCACGGCGTTGCCGGACGCACCGGCAAGATCCTCGGCGACTCAGGGGTCTCCGATCCCGAACGAACTCGCCCTGGATTCAAGGCAAGATGCCTATATCGGCGGTCAGACCTACATGGCCGTCATGAATTCGGAACTTACCGACACCTACACTGGCGTGGGCTGGCGGGGTTCGGGCCGTTCCATGAGTCCCACGATGGGCTTTCCTTCGTACACCTTTCCCGCAGGTGGGTTGGACGCGCCGCTATGGGCGTCGGCTATGGGTATCACGGCTTATCAGCCCAACGCTGTGGCCGGTATGCCCATCAGTCGCGCCGAAGGTGATTTCATCGGCACCACCAACGTCTATCGCGCGCCGCCTCATCAGCGTGAACAGGCCCCGCAAGGCTTCTGGTCAGATCAGGGCGGATCGAGCAGCCCGGGTTTTGCCGGTGGAACCGTGGGACCGGGTGGTTACCGTGAGCCCTTCATAACGGAAACGACCTTCAATACGAACGCGGGTATTCGGGTCCAGCGTCAGTCGTACAGCTTCAGCTACGGCTACGGCCATACGAATGACTTCATCCTGTTGCGTCACGTGCTGAATGTTCACGGTGAGGTAGACGTAAATCAGGATGGTATGTTAGAAGAGGGTCAGAATGGCGGAGTTACGATCAGGAACTTCCTGATCATTTTCAACTATGACTTCGACATTCCCTGGACCAACAACCCCCTCCTGACCGGTGGGGCGATCGGCGGCGGTACAGGCGGTGACGACAAGCAGCCACCTGCCATGTTCAGCCGAGTGATGCCTCGCGCCGTACCGGAGGGGCTGATCAATTCGGGCCGATACAACCAGGCTCCGTACAGCGACCGGTTCTATTCCGGCCTGGTCACCATGTTCGACGAGGACGATCCGGGTCATCCGGGCATCGACTCCTACGTATGGAACACGACCAACGGTAACTTCAATCCGTTGCACGTGGGCGAAGCTTCGTTGATTGTGCTTGAAGGCTCCGGCGATGAAGATCCGCTCGGGGACTTGAACAACGCCGCTGCGCTTGATATCTACGATGCGCCTTCAGTCGGCCTGTTCAATACCCATGAATGGTGGATCGCTGACCTGAGAACTGTTTTCGGATGGTACGAGGGTTCGCTTACCAAGTACCTGGAGAACAAGACGGTCAACGTGCCTGGCGGCAGCAGCGCACCGCATCCGGATCTTTTCACCAGTGGCAGTCCGCTTGAAAGAAATACCGATATCAGTACCTGGACCGCCAAGACGCAGGCTGGTGGATCGGCCGAGGGCATGGGCCTGAAGTGGGGCGACCCGCGCAATCTGACCCAACCCGGCAATCCTGGTACGGCCGCCATAGGTCTGCAGCCAGGTCAGTACGATAGCATCACGCTCTTCGATCTCGATGGCGTGTTTGCCGGCATCGTGCCTGATCCGTACAACGGCAGCGACACGAAGGACGAGACCTCCGGCGCCGGTTGCATCCGGAACGCTCTTGGCTGGGGACCCTACACCAAGGCACCCGGCGAAGATCTTAGCATCTGGCATGTTGACCTGATAGGGGCCGGTAAAGACGGCGCCTACGACGTTTACCTCCGCGCGCAGGACGTCTGGATGCAGCGGAAGTACAACATGGCCAACAACACGTACTACTGGGACGGTTCCAACGACCGCATCATCCCCGTGTATAACGCGGATGGTTCCATCGCTCGGGACGGTGCCGACGAAGCCATGACCGTTACGCACAACTTCGGTCGCGGTGCTGCCAGCGGCGCGCTGTTCCATCCGGCGCCTCCTCCTACCCTGTCGGTCTTCCCGACCGCCAACGGTACGATCGCGCTGGCGTGGGCCAACAATGCGGAAACGGCTATCGATCCGGGCCGGGGCGTTGTGGATTTCGCGAAGTACCGCGTGTACCGCGCTTCCGGTTTCATCGATCAGTTCCCGACCGCTACGGTCGCCCATGAAGTCGGTTACAATAGTACGGTGATCCCGCCGAATCTCGGTCTGAGCGAAGGTGCGTCCGCGATTACGGACGTGACCGATCCGACGACCGCAGCGGTAAAGCAGGGCCATCCGTACGCCCGGTTCATCCATGAAGGCCTTACGCTCGGTGCCGACTACAACATCGGTCGGGTATACGACTTCGTGGCTGACGACCTGGTTAAGCGCTTCGCGGCGCCTAACTTCTCGGGACCGTACGTCCAGATCGCTGAATTCGGCGGTGGCGGCGGCAATCAGACCAACAGCCTGAATCCGCCAGAATCCGTATCGTATCCGAATCCGTATCCGGCGGGAAGCAGGATTCCGGGCTTCGAGGATGATTTTATCGAAACCACGCCGAGTTCGACACAGATCGTTCAAGCGAACAACGACTTGGGCGCCACGACGGCTATCGCGACCAGTTTCTCTGATCGCTATCCTGATGCAGTCGGATCAGGCGATGCGCAGATTACCAGTGTCGGCGGTATTCTCGCGGATCCCCGCCTGGTCGGCAAAAGCGGTTATATGTTCGAAGATCGTTCGGTGCTGATTGGGTTCAGCTACTGGTACTACGTGGCCGCGGTAGATAACGAAAGCGCGCAACAGCACGATTTCGACAACTACGTAGCCGATCAGGGCTCGTCCCAGCGGGTAATCACCCGTACCATCAACGGGCTCGAGAGTTTCTACACGATGAACGCAAACGGGACGGATGGACGGTGGCACGGTCAGTATCCCTACCGGGGTCTGTCAGTGGGGCCGCAGGTACCGGGACAGGACGTCGTTCCGACGACCGTGGCTCGTAACGAGGTGGCAGGCGGTGTGGCGGAATTCGAAAATCTGATGACCGTCGCCCCCAACCCCTTCGTTTTCCAGGCCCAGTGGGATCTGGCAACGAAGTCGCAAACCGTCAAGTTCTTCAACGCTCCGGTACCATCCCGCATCACGATCTTCGACTCGGCCGGCCTTCAGGTTAAGCAGTTCTCAGTGCCTGGCGACCAGACCACGACGATCGGCGGTGTGACGGACTGGGATCTGAAGAACGATTCCAACGTACCTGTTTCCAGCGGTCTGTACATCTGCGTGGTCGAAGCCGAAATTGGCGGCGTGAGCTACGCGAAAACGTTGAAACTCTACGTCCGGCGGTAAACTTCGGTAAAGTCCCGCGCCATGCGTCATAGCGCGGGACGGTCCGATTCAGGGAGGTTATCTAATGAAAGTATTTGTACGCTGGGGCGTGGTTACCGGATTGCTGATGGCACTGTCAGCGCCGGTACATGCTCAGGTTTCCAAGGGTGGAACCGCCGCGACGAAATTTCTGACGCTTGATTCCAGCGCTCGTGTCGCGGGTGTTGCATCCTCTGCCACATCCTACACGGATCTTGGCGCTTTCTCTGCTCTGACGAATCAAGCCACCATGGTGTTCGTCGAGGGTAGAGGAGCAGTCGGCGTTTCCTATACACCGTATTTCGCGGAAATGACGCTGTTCAGTGCCGGTCTGGTGTGGAATCTCGGCGATAACGGCGCCGTGGGTCTGAGTGTGCATTCGCTGCTTTCGGGCGACATACCCTATACCACATCCGGTGATCCGACGGGTCAATTTGCCACAGCTGGCCAGAACTTTTCCGTGTCTGACCTGGCCATCGGTCCGAGTTATGCGCGTCGACTGACGGATTCATTCGCCGTCGGCGGATCGTTGAAGTATATCTCGGAAGGCACGAGCGGCGCTGGAGATGACGACCGTACCAGCACAGCGGTCGCGGTGGACGTGGGTACGATTTACACCACGGATTTCCGTAATTTCCGTATAGGCGCCTCGTTCCAGAATTTTGGTCCGGACATGCAATTCATCGATGAATCGAGTGCTCGCGACCAGTTGCCTACGACGTTCCGTATCGGTTTTGCCGCTGAGCCGGCCGAACTGCCGACGGGAAGCGTGATGCTCAGCGCAGAGCTGTGGAAACTCCGCGAGTACGATTCAGTACTCAATCTGGGTATCGAGTGGTGGGTTAACGATTATATCGCGGGACGGGTTGGCTGGAAAGCCGGATACAGCGGCGGCCAGGATGAAGGCGTATCCGCCGGCGCAGGTCTCCGGTTCAGCCAGGGTGAATTGAGTCTCAACGTTGATTACGCGTATACGCAGTTTGAACTTCTGGACGATCTGCATCGCGTGTCCGTAGGTGTGGGCTTCTAAACAAAAGGCCAGAGCGTACGGATGGATGTAAGAATATCGTTAGTTTGAAGTACCAGGAGAATCCCTCAGTCCGTTTGATGAGGGATTCTCTTATGTAGTGAAAGAATTGAGGACGCTGATGGGATTGAACGTGAGACGAAATATCACATACTGTTATGCATTAAAGTTTGTTGTAATCGTTTGTATGGCGGCTGCCTGTGTGTTGACCGGCCTGGACGCCATGGCCATACAGTTAAGCGGCACAGTGACCGATGGGAAGGATCCCGTGCCGGGTGTCCGAGTTCGAGAACACGGTAAACCGAATTTCGTTGTGACCGATTCAGAAGGCAGATTCACCCTCAACATCACCGAAGAACCCGTGCAGCAGTACGCCATAACGGCCGGTAAGGAAGGCTGGTTGAACGGCGGGGTCATGGTGGATCGAAAAACATCATATACGACGATTATTATACAAAAAGTACCTGAAGAAATAGACACCTCGTACGATTTCATTACCCCCCACAAATCCCTGGTCGATCTGCGCGAGGAGCCGGAAGAGCTGGAGAGACTCCGCGCGCAATCGCACACGGGCTTCGAGGAGGGGTGCAACCTCTGTCATTTCGAGCCGACCTGCTACCTCTGCCATAGAGATCTCTACGATCAATGGAGCACTTCGCAACACGCGAAGGGTGTCGACAACCCGTGGACGTTGAATCTTTACGATGGTACTGATGCGGACGGGAACGAAAACGTGGGACCGGGATTCAGGCTGGATTTTCCTGACGAAGCCGGAGAATGCGCCGATTGCCACGCGCCGTCAGCAGCTGTCGACGCGCCAGGGAAGACCGACTTGAAGGTAGTATACAATCGTTCGCTGGCTTATCCGACCGTCCAGGACTACAAGACGCTCGAACGCATGGAATACGAAAGACTTGCCGGCTCGGTCGATGCCGCGGGAATTCACTGCGATTTCTGCCACAAGATTCAAAATGTGGAAGTCAATGATCACGCGGGGGTAAATGGATCCATCACGCTGAACCTGGTGGCCATGGAAGAGGAAAAGCAGGCCCGGCTCATCAAGGGGAAGTTCCCGCCGATATTCGTGTACGGACCCTATGACGATGTTATAAATTTCACCCCATTACCGGGTTCATCCAACACCTCACCCATGGTGGCGAGCTACAATCCGATCTACACGAGCAGCGACTACTGCTCCGCCTGCCACCAGCACAAAAACAAGCACGGCCTTCCGTTCATGGATACGTACCAGGAGTGGAAGGATAGTCCCTATTCCGCCATGGGCATAGAATGCCAGGACTGCCATATGAAGCCGGAGTCCGACGGTTTCACCTTTGGTTCTTTCGTGAACGGCGACGCGGAGAAGTTCTGGACACCCATCGGATACCGGGACCCGACAACCGTTAAAACGCATGGGTTTCCGGGGGCCACAGAGACGCTCCTGCCGAACGCCGCGACCCTGGCCATCAATTCCGTTGTTTCCAATGGACTGTTGACGGTGACCGTTGACGTGCGTAACGTCAATACGGGGCACCATATACCTTCGGGTATCACCATCAGGAATATGCTGTTGCTCGTTACGCCCGTTCTGGCGAATGGAGATACCTTGCGTTACGTGGGGGACCAGCGTGTTCCGGTTTACGGCGGCGAAGGCGACCCGGCCGAAGGAAATTACGCGGGCTACCCGGGTAAGGGATTCGCCCTGGTTTTCGGTGATGACGCCGGCAACACCCATGTCATGGACTGGCAGGCGACCCGCATTGTCGAGGACACGCGAATCAAGGCGCGAGAGGCAGATCGTTCCGTATATACATTTGAAGTACCATCGGACATCGAGCGCGTGGATGTTCATACGGATCTGATTTATAGAAGAGCATTCAAACCGTTGGCCGATCTCAAGAAGTGGACGCAGAAGGATATGAACGTGGCGTCGGACATCACCACGGTAAGGCCAGTTGGACAACTCGAAGTTTCCACTCCTTCGAAAGGACTGAGCCTCCGCGATCGTATCAGATCCTACTTCGATTGACGGGTTTGGCATGTGCAAGTTGTCGATACGTACATCGGCACCTGGACAACCTGTTCAGATGCCGGGATTCCCGCCCTGATTCGGTAACCTCACGAGCATATGCGCAATATCCTTCTCGCAGCCTTTCTGCTTTACACCCCTCTGCTTACGGACACCGGTCCATACCTCACGTACATTTCCACCGTCCGTCAGGATGAATCGTCCAGGCAAATTTCGCCCGAGGATGAGAGCCGTCTGCTTGAAGACGTGATGTATTTCCGGCAGCAGATTGAGCAGAACAGGAGCGAACCCGCCAACTACTTCAATCTGGGTCTCGCGGCCGTTGCCCTGGACAAGCTGGCCACGGCGGAAGCGGCATTCCAGGTTGTCACCAGTTTGCGCCCCGGAGATGTCGACGCTCATTTCAACCTGGGTATGGTTTACGCCCGGCAGGACCGGTACGACGAGGCGATCAAGGCATTCAGCCGAGTTGTGGAAATGGATCCCGAGCGTGCAGAACCTTACTACAACCTCGGCCGGGCCTATCAGATATCTGGAATGCTGGTGGAATCCATAAAATCTTTTGTTAAGGCAACGACGCTGGACCCCGACAACAGCCTGTTTCAGTACGGTCGGGGGACAACGGAAGAGAAGATGGGCGCCCTGGGGGAGGCCGCCGTTTCCTATTCCAATGCCATATCCATCGATCCGGAATTCGTCGACGCCCGGTATGCGTTGGGACGCGTACTGTTGGATCAGCGGAAATTCCAGGAAGCCCGGGATGCCTTTCGCGAAGTGCTGCGCGTAGATTCCGGCAAGGCGGAGGCATACTGCCAACTCGGTGTGATCGCGCTGAGCGAAGGCCGTGTCGACGATGCGGTCCGGGCGTATGAGAACGCCAGGCAGATAGATGAAGCATCGGTGGAGGCCATCGCGGGAATTGCCCAGGCTTCGTTGCGTGCGGGACAGACTGAACGGGCGGTATCGCTGTACCAGCAGGCCTTAACGATAGATTCAGAATCGCCTACCCTGCATTACCATGCGGGCACGGCTTTCGCGGCCGCCGAGCGCTATGAAGAAGCGTTGGACGCCTTTGCGGGTGCGATAGAACGCTATCCGGAGTATCCCGAGCCCTACCTGTCGATGGGTAACACGCTCAACGCCCTGGGGAGGGGGGATGACGCCGGGCCGTTTCTCGAAGCGTTCCAACGGCTCAACGCGTTCAAGGAGGAGTTGTCGCAGGCGGAAGCCTTGGTACGCCTGAATCCGCGGGTAGCGGAGGTACATTACAACATGGCAACGGCCCTGACCCAGCTGGGCCGGTACGAGGATGCCGTGCGGGAATTTCGGATCGCCACGGAACTGGCGCCTCGTTTCGTTCACGCCTATAACAACCTCGGCGTCGCCTATGTTCAACTCGGCAAGTTTGACGAAGCCCGCGGCGCCTACCAGCAATCGATCCTGCTGGATTCGACCTACGTAGAGGCCTATACGAACCTGGCATGGCTCTTTGCCGAACACGGCGAAAACCTGGACCGTGCCCTGGAGCTGGCCGACAGGGCGGTCGAGATGGCTCCTACGGTCGTCTCCTACGAAACGCTGGCGGTCGTGCGGAACGCGGGAGGGGATTATGCCGGGGCCGATGCGGCTATGCGGAATGCAATCCGTATCGAACCTGATAACGAGGTATTGCGGCAACGTTGGGAGCGGATCAGGCAGGAAAGGAACGGATCATGAACCAATACAGTGGAAGGAGAAGCGGATGAAGCGGGTGAAGTCCAGGGTGTTGCCGCTCCTGGCGGCGGCACTTGTGATGGGTTGCGCGGAAGCGGACGATGACGGGATGTGGCGTGGCAGAACGGAAGTGGTCGCGGGAGCCTCAAGGGTCATAAGCGATGCGCCAATCCGGCACTCACCCGATCAGACGGCAGACGTCACGCTCGAAGAGGACCTGGTGATTGATGGCGGCGAGGACCGGTCGTTCTCGTCGGTTTTCGGGATCACCACGGATCGGAACGGCAACATTTACGTGGCCGACTCGGAACAGAAGCGCATACAGAAGTTCGATGAAACCGGTTCGTTTCAGACGTCCGTAGGGTCGTCGGGCGTGGGACCGCTGCAGTTCAAATCTCCTGTGGATATGGTGCTTGACAGCGAAGGGCGGTTGTTCGTACTGGACAGCGAACTCGACCGGGTCACGGTATTTAATCCGGACCTGAGTTTCGCCGACATCTGGCAAACGCAGGTTACGAAGCCCCGCCGCATACGTATAGACACCGAGGGTAACGTGCTTGTCTTCGTCATTACACAGCATGATCTCATCTACAAATTCAGTCCGAACGGCGATCCGATTGCGAAGTTCTACAATCCCATGGAAACCATGCGGCGTACCGGAACCCTGACAGAGTTCATTGCATATTCCGACGCGGCCATGGAGTCTACAGAGGACGGGTACGTCGTCGTTTCCGCAAGACACCCCTACAAGATAAGTAAGTTTGACCGGGTAAACGGACTGGAATTGGAATTTTACCGGACCACTTCCTTTGATATGAAGCCGCTGGGACGGTGGACGAACACGCAGCATCCACCTCCCGTCGGCGTGTCCGGCGGCCTGGCCGTACTGCCCGACGGACGCATCATGAACACCATACAGTACCAGGAATTCGAACAGGTGGGGTTGAACACCATGGGCATGCCCCAGTTGAAAATGACGAAAATGGATCGATGGTACGATTTTTTTACTCCGGATGGCAAATGGGAAATGACCGCACAGTTCGCCGTGAGCGGAGTTCCCATGCACGTGGACCGGCAGGGCCGTATCTATTTCGCTGATTTGGCCGAAGACAGAGTCGTCAGGTACAACTTTGTTTTTCCTGAGGAGTACAACTAGTGCGCGTCATCCTGACAGGAATCCTTCTGACGATTACGGCCCTGGCTTGCGAAATGGCTCCAGAGGAAGAGCAGGTGGCCGGGGGCACATTCGTCGGCTATACATTTTCCGAACAGGCCGTCGTCGACACCGCGCTCGATATGGAAGCTGGATATACACTGACCTTCAAAGCCTACGATCTTGGCGGCGACGCGCGGTTCGTGGTCTATGTCCAACGGAAGATCTCGGGCGAGTATTATGCCGGGGTTGTTAGGCTGGGCATCGTCGATCCGCAGGGCAACGTATACACGTACTACCACAGCGCCGAAGCCGAAGCCATAGACCGTCCGATCATGTGGACCCGGCGCGTGCCGGGCGTACACAACGTCGAAGTCGAGTTCAACGTGCGCGGAGACCAGAAGGTGCGTACCTCCTTCGAAGTCCCACTGATAAGGGAACCGGTATCGGGCTTTCTCGTCGCCGGCGTCAGTCTGGGCGTTTTGGTCCTCGCGGGCTTGACCCTGGTACTCATAAGAAGACGCCGTTGACACGACGCTGATCGGTCGCATGGACGCTGGGAGGATCGGTAGTCTCATGCATGCTTTATTCAGGGTTGCGGCGTCCCCGTGTTCCCGATTTAGGGCGTCCCCGTGTTCCCGGTTTGCGGTATTCTTCCTTTTCCCGTTTCTTTTCCTTTCCTGCGACCTTTCCAATAGCCCTCCGGATGCGACGCGCCCGGAGATGCTCTTCACGGACATCGCGCCTTCCTCCGGAATCTCGTTCCGTCATGCCAACGGGAAGACCGGCCAATACTACTTCCTTGAAACGGTGGCGTCCGGTGGTGGATTCGTCGATTACGACGGGGACGGCGACCTCGACATCTACCTGCTCAACGGCTCGGCCATCCCGGGTTTCGTGCCGGACCTGCCCCTGTCCAACGCGCTTTATCGCAACGAAGGAGACGGATCCTTCACGGACGTGACCGATCAGGCCGGCGTGGGAAATCCGGACGGTTACGGGATGGGCATGGCCGTCGCGGATTACGACAACGACGGCGACGACGACCTGTTCGTCACGAACTATGGGGAGAACATCCTCTATCGCAACGAGGGGAACGGGACTTTCCGCGACGTGACCGGCCGGGCGATGCCGCCGTTACCCCGCAGTCCGATGTTTTCGACCAGCGCGGCGTTCCTGGATTACGACCGGGACGGGCACCTGGACCTCTACGTGTGCGCGTACGTCGAATTCGACTTCGAAACCAACAAGCGATGCATCCGGGACGGCATCCAGTCCTACTGCGGACCCGATATCTATGATGGGGCGGCCGATCTGCTTTACCGGAACAACGGCGACGGGACTTTTTCTGACGTATCCTCGGAGGCGGGTATCGCCAATCCGGACGGAAAAGGACTCGGAGTCGTGGGGGGCGACTACGACGGCGATGGCTGGACGGATATATTCGTAGCCAACGACCTGACGCCGGATTTCCTTTACCGGAACAACGGCGACGGCACGTTTACGGAC
The DNA here is from genome assembly GCA_951812955.1 of uncultured Gemmatimonadota bacterium. Lineage (GTDB taxonomy): Bacteria > JAAXHH01 > JAAXHH01 > JAAXHH01 > JAAXHH01 > JAAXHH01. The sequence continues at coordinate 2,847,755 of OX638340.1, forward strand.
ATGGCGCTGCTGGCGGGCGTGGCCTATGGCGAGGATGGCGTCGCCCGGGCAGGCATGGGGGTAGATTTCGGAGACTACGACCGGAACGGGACGCCGGACATCTACGTGACCAATTTCTCCCTGGAACCCAACTCGTTGCACCGGAACAACGGAAACGGCACGTTTACCGAAACCACCTTCGGTGCGGGCGTGGGCAATACCACGCTTCTTTCCCTGGGTTTCGGTACGGCCTTCAAAGATTTCGACCACGATGGCTGGCTGGATATCTTCGCGGCGAACGGCCATGTGATCGACAATATCTCCCTGTTCGATCCGACGGTGACTTACGCGCAGACCAATCAACTGTTCCGGAACGAAGGAAACGGGGTTTTCACCGACGTCAGCGCCGGCGCCGGCGCTCCCTTCCACGTGGAGCGCGTGCACCGCGGCGCGGCCTTCGGAGACGTGGACAACGACGGTGACGTCGATATCCTGGTCACCACCGTGAACGACGTCCCACTGTTGTTGCGGAACGACGGGAACGAGCGGCCCGGTGGAAGCGGCGGTCCCACCAGTCTGCTCGTCGCCACCGAGGGCGTCCAAAGCAATCGCAACGGGATCGGTGCGCGCGTAACCGTGGTCACGGATGCCGTGCGCCAGTCGCGGGAAATCCGAAGCGCCTACAGCTACCTGGCGGCCAATGATCTCAGGGCGCACTTCGGGCTAGGTGCGCATGACGGGGCGGATTCGGTGATCGTGGACTGGCCGACCGGCACAAGGGATGTCGTAACGGGAGTCGATGGCGGCCAGTGGATCACGATCCGCGAAGGCGCAGGTATCGTCTCGCGAACGCCACTTCGCCCGCGTTGAAGAACCCGGTCGCCCATAACGCCGCCGGGTAGGCCGCGATCAGGCCCACTTCCCAGGACCAGGTTCCGCCTAAAAGAACCCGCGCCGCGTACAGCACCCCGCACACGAAGATCACCTTGAGCAGACGTATATACTCGTAGGGTATCGGGTAATACCTTCGGCCCGCCAGATACAACCCGGCCACCATCACCGCGTAGGCGGCCGCCGAGGCCGCGGCCGCCCCGTACATGCCGTAATCGGGGATAAGCCAGAGATTCGTCAGGATGCATACCAGGGCGGAAGCGGCCGTGATGAAGGGGAGCAGGATGGTCTTCTTCTCCAGGTAGACCCCCACGGTCAAGTTGACGTAGATCCCATACAGTACGTAGGCCGCGAGCAGGATCGGCACGACGCCGATCCCATCCCAGTACGATTCCGCTATGAGGGTATAGCCACCGATCGAAAGGCGGACCAGGTCGTCGATCAGGAAAGACAGCGTCAGGAAGATGCCGCCCGCTATGGCCAGGAAGTAGGTCAACACGCGGGCGAACAGCGGCCTGGGGTTTTCCTCCCTGGAAGTTTCCAGGAAGAATGGCTGCCAGGCCTGTCTGAACATGGTGACGAAGATGAGCATGCCGACGCCAAGCTTTCGGGCCGCATGGTAGATACCCAGGGTCTCCGTGCCGGACATTCGTTCCAGCATCAGGCGGTCGATGGTTTCGATGATGATGATGCAGGCGCCGGCGGGCACGTAGGGCAGTCCGAATTTCAAGAGCCGCCCCATGGTTTCGCGAGACCAGGTGAAGGACATGTGCCGCAACGTAACGCCCGCCAGGATGAGGAAAACGATCCCGGATCCCGCGATATTGCTGATCAGAATCCCCTGCAGCCCCATGTCGAGCACGATGACGAGGTAGCAGTTTCCGCCCAGTTCGATCATCACCTTCATCAGCTTGAGGGAGGCGAACATCGTGGCCTTGCCTTCTCCCCGCAGCCGAGCGAACGGTATGGCGTTCAGGGCATCTAGCGCCAGGACCGCGGCGGCCAGCTGGATGTAGGAGGTCAGGGAGGCGGAAACAGCGACAAGGGGCGCTATCCTGGCGGCGAACAGGACGATGATCACGCCGAGCCCGACCGAAGTGCACAGCATGGTGAGGTAGCCAGTGCTCAGCGTATCCCGTCTGCGGCCCTCCGCGAGTACGTAGTACCTCAGAAAGGCCGAATCCATGCCATAGAGGAAGATTACGTTCGTCAGCGCGATAAAGGTATATACGAGACCATAGTAGCCGAATTCCTCCACGGGCATTACATGGGTGTATACCGGCACCAGCAGATAGGCCATGGATCTGCCGAGTACGTCGCTGAGACCGTAGATCGCCGAATGGGTGGTGAGTCTTTTGAGGCCTTGAAACATGGATCGCGGTTTGAGGACGGTCAGGGTTCTCGAAGCCTCGGGAGGGGATCGACGGTTGCTCAGTCCAGGTGGCCCGCACCGTGAGTTCGCCCGCTGGCTGGCCGTGTGCACGTATGTGGAAACCAGGCGCCGAGCACCGTAATGGTACCTCCGACTGCCCGGGACGTCAAGCACTTACGGCGGCGTTGCCTCGTCGGGGAGACCCTTCGTAGCCGCACGGGCCGATTTCAGTATTGCACGCGAATGACCGAAAAAGGTTCGTTGTTACGGTGCAGGTCATTATCTTGTCGAGGTGCTGCGCGGTCGGCCGACGCGACGGTACGTGGCAGGTAGACGTGCCGGTACGTGGTTGGTAGATGCGCCAGTACGTGGCCGTAGCAGCCCGTCACCGTGTAGGTCCGTGGCCGTGCCCCGTCCACCGGGATGGTCAGTATATTCTACGAGCAGGTGTGCTGATGTCGGAAGTCATCTACGGGCGGAACCCGGTCAGGGCAGCCCTCCAAGCGGGCCGCAGCCTCAACCGGATCTTCATCGCCGATGGGGTTTCGCGCCAGGACGTGGGCGATATCCTGGAACTCGCCCGGAAGCAGGGCGTCGTCTACCAGTTTACGGACCGCCGCCAGTTGGACGGTTTGACCGATGGCCGGCACCAGGGCATCGTTGCCACGGTGGCCGGACAACAGTATGCCGAACTGGCCGATATCCTGGCATCGGCACGGCGTTCCGAATCTCCCCCCTTCCTGGTCCTGCTGGACGGCATACAGGATCCCCACAATCTCGGAGCGATCATACGGACAGCGGATGCCGTACGCGTCGACGGCGTCGTGATTCCCCGGAGAAACGCGGCGGGTCTGACGGCGGCCTCTGTCAAGGCTTCGGCCGGGACCAGCGCCCATGTGCCGGTCGCGCGGGTGGCGAACCTGAACAACGCCATGCAGACGCTTCGTGAAGAAGGAGTCTGGCTCATGGGCCTGGCGTCGGACGGCCCTTCACTTTTCAATAGAGTGGACTATACCGTACCCATAGCGCTCGTCATAGGCGGCGAGGGTAAGGGGCTGAGGCCCCTGGTCCAGCGCAACTGCGACGAGGTGGTACGGCTCCCCATTGCTGGGCACGTGGATTCGCTTAACGTATCCGTGGCGGCGGCCCTCGTGCTGTACGAAGTCTTTCGTCAGCGTATGGGTATAGGGGACGGGTAGAGCCGTTCGATACCCCGAAGACGGCACATGCCGTGAGACCTCACCTCTGGCGGACTCGAAGAGCGTGAACCTGAAGACTTCGCGCAGGCCGTCCTTATCCTACAAAACGGTTGACACAGCGGCCTCGCGGGGTTATGCTACCGCCTTGGTTTTTTTGGCATATTGACATGAGAGCAGGGACAAAACGAAGTAAAGGAGCGCGGTAGCTTTATGGCGAAACATGTGTACTACTTTGGTGGCGGCGAGGCGGACGGAACCGCGGACTTGCGTGAGCTTCTGGGCGGCAAGGGCGCCAATCTGGCCGAAATGAGCCACCTGGGGATTCCCGTACCCGCGGGCTTTACCATCTCCACGGAAATCTGCACCTATTTCTACGATAACGATCGCCAGTATCCGGCGGACCTTGACGAGCAGATCCAGCAGGCTATGGGACAGGTCGAGGCCGTCATGGACGCCGGTTTCGGCAGTCCCGAAAACCCGCTGCTGGTGTCCGTCCGGTCCGGATCCCGTTCATCCATGCCCGGCATGATGGACACCATTCTGAATCTCGGCCTGAACGATGTAACCGTGCAGGGACTGATCGCGCAGTCGGGCGACGAACGTTTCGCCTACGACAGCTACCGGCGTTTCGTACAGATGTACGGCGACGTGGTCATGGGCGTGCGTCCGACGGACGATGAAGATCGCGATCCCTTCGAGGCGTTGCTGGAACGCAGAAAGGTCCGTGTTGGCGTCACGCAGGACGTGGAGCTCGGGGCCGCCGACCTCAAGGCGCTGGTCGCCGAATTCAAGGACGAGATCAAGGCGCGCACGGGCGCCGACTTCCCCGACGACCCCCGCGAGCAACTCTGGGGCGCCATAGGCGCCGTGTTCGGCTCGTGGCACAACGAACGCGCCGCGGTGTACCGTAAGCTGAACAACATCCCGGATGAATGGGGCACTGCTGTCAACGTACAGGCCATGGTCTACGGCAACATGGGCAACGACTGCGCTACGGGTGTCGCTTTCAGCCGCGATCCCGCGACCGGCGAGAAGCGGTTCTACGGAGAATATCTCATCAACGCCCAAGGCGAGGACGTCGTGGCGGGTATTCGGACGCCCAGGCCAATCGAGCAGTTGCGTGAGGAAATGCCGGACGCCTACGATCAACTGGTCCGGATCTGCGATACGCTGGAGACCCATTACAAGGACATGCAGGATATCGAATTCACCATCCAGCGCCACAACCTGTGGATGCTGCAGTGCCGGGTCGGGAAGCGTACCGGTTTCTCCGCCATCACGATCGCGGTGGACATGGTGAAGGAAGGCCTGATCGACGAGAAGGAAGCCCTGCGGCGCGTGGAGCCCGACCAGTTGGACCAGTTGCTGCGTCCCGTATTCGACGTGGAGGAAAAGCGCCGTGCGGAGAACGAGGGGCGGGTCCTCGCCCGGGGCCTCAACGCAGGTCCGGGCGCGGCGGCGGGCAAGGTGGCTTTCAATGCGAACGACGCCGAGACCTGGGCGGACCGCGGTGACCAGGTCATCCTGGTCCGTATCGAGACGTCGCCCGAAGACATACGCGGCATGGACGCGGCGACGGGCATCCTGACCGCCCGGGGCGGCATGACGAGCCACGCGGCGCTGGTCGCCCGGCAGATGGGCAAGGTCTGCGTCGCCGGCTGCGGCGAGCTGGACATCGACTACGCCACCCGGACAATGCGCGTCGGAGACCAGGTGATCAACGAAGGGGATTTCATCTCCATCGACGGATCCACCGGGGAGGTCATTGCCGGGGCCATCCCGACCATTCCCTCCGAAGTGCTGCAGGTCCTGTTGCAGAAATCCATGTCGTCCGAAGAATCGGAGGTCTATCAGCGTTACGAAAGCTTGATGGCCTGGGCGGACCGGTACCGCCGGCTGAGGGTGCGGACCAACGCGGATCAGCCCGATCAGTCGGCTACCGCGCGCGTCTTCGGCGCCGAGGGCATCGGCCTGTGCCGGACGGAGCACATGTTCTTCGAGGAAGACCGGATCGACTCGGTTCGGGAAATGATCCTGGCCGATGACGAGGCCGGTCGCCGGAAAGCGCTGGCCAGGCTGCTGCCGATTCAGAGAAGCGATTTCACCGGGATCTTCGAGGTCATGGACGGCTATCCCGTCACGATACGAACGCTCGATCCACCCCTGCACGAGTTTCTGCCCCACGATGCAGAGGCTATTGCGCAGCTCGCCGCGCAAACGGGGGTGCCCGTGGAGCGTTACCACCGCAAGCTGGAAGACCTGCGGGAAGCCAATCCCATGCTCGGCCATCGCGGCTGCAGGCTGGGCATCGCCTTTCCCGAGATCACCGAAATGCAGGCCCGTGCGATTTTCGAAGCCGCGACCGACTGCCTGAAACGCGGCATCAAGGCCATCCCCGAGATCATGATCCCGCTGGTCGGACACCTCAATGAACTGCGCCTGCAGGCCGATGTCGTCCGCGCCGCGGCCCGGGCTGTGCAGGAAGAGACCGGCGTCGAGGTGGACTACCAGATCGGCACGATGATCGAACTGCCGCGCGCCGCGCTGACTGCCCACGAAATTGCGGAAGAAGCGGAGTTCTTCTCTTTCGGGACCAACGATCTGACCCAGACGACCTTCGGGCTATCCCGCGACGACGCGAAGTTCATACCCGACTACCTGCATGCCGGAATCTGGCCGGAAGATCCCTTTGTCAGTATCGACAGCAGCGGCGTCGGCGAACTGGTGAAAATCGGCGTCGAGCGGGGCCGGGCCACGCGAGGTGGCATGAAGGTGGGTATCTGCGGCGAACACGGCGGCGATCCCGCCTCGGTCGAATTCTGCCACGGCGTGGACCTGGACTATGTGAGTTGCTCCCCGTACCGCGTCCCCATCGCCTGCCTGGCGGCCGCACGGGCGGCGCTCGCGGAATAGGGCGCCTGGTTCGCAGGTCCGCACCTTTGTTCCGCTTAGCAGCGGTGCCTGGCGTCTGCCCCCGGTATGCGCTGTCCGAATAGGGTACCTGGACCGGTTATCATCGCCCGCCTGGCCGCGACCCGGGCGGCGCCGTTCCGGCCAGGGGCCAACGTAAGCAACTTCTTTCTCTTTGCGCGGAAGTAACGGCGGCTTGCCGCGGAATTCCGGTAACATGTGGGAACTCTTCTGGCGATTCCTGGCCCTGGGATGCATAAGCTTCGGCGGTCCCGCCGCCCATCTGGGGTATTTCCGAACCGCATTCGTGGAGCGGTTGAAGTGGATTGACGAAGCGGCCTACGGCCGTCTCATCGCCCTGAGCCAGTTCCTTCCCGGCCCATCTTCCAGCCAGGTCGGTTTCGCCATCGGATACCAGCGGGCGGGCGTCGCGGGCGGCGTCGCCGTGTTCCTGGGTTTCACGCTGCCGTCGTTCGTGCTTCTTTACCTCCTCGCGATGGCTGGGGGTACGCTGACGGACACGGTCTACTTCGGCGGATTCGTCAAGGGGTTGAAACTGCTGGCCGTGGTCGTGGTCGCAGACGCCGTCCTGGGCATGTATTCCACCTTCTGCAAGGGCCGGCTGACCGGTGCGCTCTGCGTATTGACCGCCTCGGCCCTGTTGGTCGCCCCTTCGATGGCTACCCAGTTCGCGGTCCTGGCGGCCGGTGCGCTGGTCGGCTGGCGCTTGCTCCGCGCTCCGGAGACGCCGGCCGGTGGCAGACTCCGGTTCTCCTGGCTGCCGCTGACGCTCTTTTTTCTGCTCCTCATCGGTCTGCCGTTCCTGGCGGGCCTGTCGTCGAAACTCGATCTGCTTTCACGTTTTTACCAGACCGGAAGCCTGGTATTCGGCGGCGGACACGTCGTTTTGCCCTTGCTTCAGCAGACCGTAGGCGAAGCGCTTTCCATCGATCGCTTCCTGCTCGGCTACGCCGCCGCCCAGGCCATTCCCGGTCCCATGTTCACCCTGTCCGCCTTTCTGGGCGCGGAGATGACCCCGGACCAGGCGCTGGCTGGCGCGTTGATCGCGGTCCTGGGGATCTTCCTGCCGGGATTCCTGTTGATCATGGCCTTTCACGATACCTGGGAGACCCTGGCGCGGAAACCGGGCGCGGCCGGCGCCGTCGCGGGGGTCAACGCCGCGGTGGTCGGGCTGCTGCTGGCGGCACTATACCAGCCCGTGTTCGTCAACGCCGTCTTCTCGCCCCTGGATCTCTCGCTCGCAGTTGTCGGGTTTTTCATGCTGCGGGTGATTCGATTGCCGATACTTCTGCTGGTGACGTTTTTCGCCGCTGCGGGTATTCTGGTTGCGGTTCTGGGTTGAACAGTTACTCACGACCAGTCCCCGCAACCGAGAAACGTCATGTGCTTCCCGGCCTCGTACGCGGGAAACTTCCGATAGGTGTTGATTCCTTCGACGGGACTGCCGCGGAACAGGAAAAGACAGGGCCACTCCCGCGTGACCTTCGTCGTCGCGGGCATGTACTGGATCGAGCCGCCCCGCCTCCACGCGTTGCTCTCGTTCGGATTGGAACCATGCAACAGCAGCGGGTGATGGACCGAGACGTCTCCGGGCGACAGGACCAGGTCGACCGCCTGGCTTTCGTCGAACGCTTCCGGATCGGCCTGGTTGAGGATGTAGTTGTCTGTGCTCTCCGGGGAGTGGCTGTGCAGACCGGATCTGTGCGATCCGGGGATCACGCGGACACAACCATTGGAGGGCAACGAGGCGGTGATGGCGAACCAGACGGTAATGACCTCCAAGGGCTCGAGGGGCCAGTAGTGGCCGTCCTGGTGCCAGTGGACGCCCCTGCCCCTTCGGGGCGGCTTGCAGATGTAATCCGCCGCGAAAAAGGCCACGTTCGGACCGACCAGGGCTTCCGCCACGTCCAGCAGGTTGCGGTCGCTGAGGAAACGCACCCAGAAGGGATCGCCGGCTATGAGCCAGTGTCCCAACGATTCGGGAGGCAGATCGGGGTGGCGGTCCATCAACCAGTCGATATGCCGGTCCGCCTCTCGAATCAGTCCGGCGGGCAGGACATTACGCACGATGACGAAGCCGTCCCGTTCGTAGTCTTCTCCGATGTCCTGAATTTGTGGATAAGTAAACTCAGCCACGCAGTCTGACCTCGAGTACGGACGGTCGATCCCTGTCCGGAAGACCGTCCGCTGATCCAAAGAACTGCTTGCGGTAAACCTTATTAATGACGATTAAACTAGAACATTACATCCGGGACAAGTTTATTGTATACATACCGTTCGTACTGCGGATTTTTAGTAGGATGTGCCGAGTGAATCCGTTGATGACCAACCGGTTCCATACCATTTAGCAATCAGGCCGCGTTTCTGATTTTAAAATCTTTGCCCTTACCAGAGTAAAACACATGCGACGAACCATCCCATATCTTTTCCTGCTCGTGTTTCTTTCGGCTCCGGACACCTTCGCCCAGCATGTCAACGCCATCGGCGTCGAGTTACCCAAAGACGCCGCGCCGCCGGAACGGCAGCGGTTGCGGTTCTTCGAGATGGACGGGACGTACATGGAATGGTTCAAGACCATTTACAAGCGCAGTCCGGCCACGAATCTCATTGGCGAGCCGCTGGTACGCCAGGACCATAACTACGACCTGGTGCCGGCCGCCGCCAAATCCTGGGAGGCCACACCGGACGGATATACGTGGCTGTTCCACCTGCGCTCCGGAATGCAGTGGGACGACGGACGGCCCTTCAACGCCCATGACTATGTCTTTACCTTTCGCCGGGGAGCGGACCCGGACAATGCCTACGACTTCGAGTGGCATTACCGCATCATCAAGAACTGGAGCGCCGTGGTAGCCCGGCAACTGCCCGTCGATTCGCTCGGCGTCGAGGCCATAGACGATACGACACTGGCCGTGCATACCGAGCAGCCCGTACCCTACCTGCCCTTCAATCTCATTATGAGCTGGGCTTCGCCGGAACACGCGGTGGCCAAGTACGGCGATGAATGGTCGACCCGGGCGGAGACCCATGTTTCATCCGGCCCGTTCAAGGTCTCGGAATGGCGCAAGAACGAGGTCATCGTCCTGGACGCCAATCCGATGTATCGGGGTTCGATGCCGCCCTTGCTCGACCAGGTGATCATCCGGGTGTTCTCCCAGTCGGCCCAGCCGCTCATGCTGTCGGCATATACGGCCGAAGAGGTGGACATGATCCTCCTGTCCGGCCAGGCGTCTCTGGGCCGGGTAAAGAGCGACCCGGTGCTCCGCCACGAACTGCATTCCATGGTAAACTTCGTCACTTTTTACATGACCATGGATACGTACAATCCGCCCTTCGACGACCTGCGGGTACGGAAAGCCTTCGCCCATTCCATCGATCGGACCGCCCTGATGGACTCCGCCCTGAAGGACGTGGGTGTGGCGGCCTACAGTATGCTGGCTCCCGGTTTCCCCGGTTCGAAACCAGAGGCATTCCGGAATACGTTTCCTTACGATCCCGAACGCGCCAGGCAGTTGATGGCCGAAGCCGGATACCCCGACGGCAAGGGGTTTCCCCAGGTCGATCTCTGGATCCGCGCCCACGATGTCCAGTCCACCCGCCTGCCCGCCGAGGCCATCCAGGCGATGATCGCCGACGCGCTGAACGTACGGGTCGGAGTGCGGGTGATCGAACGAAAAGTGTTCACGGACGGCTTGAACAACCACGAGGTAACACTGGCCCTGGTGGCCTACAGCCAGGACTTCCCGGATCCGGCCAATCTGCTCGGGCTATGGCGGTCGAGGGGGCGTCACGCGTGGCACGACGAGACCTTCGAACGGCTGATTCACGAGGGCAACGAGTTCATGGGATCGCCCGAAGAAAGGTACGCCATCTACCACGCAGCAGAGCGCAGGCTCGTGGAGGACGTGGGCGGCATCTTCCTCTGGTTTCCCGTGGAGCACCGTCTGTGGAAACCCGATTTCTACAGCCCTACCCTTCTTCCCAACCGCCTCGGCATGGAAGTCTGGTCCAACCTGACCTGGATGAACGGATATTTCAGGAATACGGATCGGGCGGCAGCGGTGGATCGGCCGGGCAACCGCGGCCTCTGGGACTGGCTGAAATCCGCCCTGGACTGAGCCTAAAACTCCGCGGAATTAAAACGAATGGCTTGAGTTACTGTTCCGATCAAACCAATATCGTGTAGTTTGGTCCGTTGTGGTCTCTTTCGTGTCACTATGGTGATGACGCGCGCGGCATGCTACGCGGTGCGTGAAAAACGTTCCAGCGCCGCGTCGTCGATCCGGACGCCCAGACCGGGATCGTCGGTTACTGGAAACGCGCCGTCGACAGGTTGCGGGGCTTCCAGGGCGTAGCGGCATCTCGTGGGATAGGACTCGTGGCCGTGTTCCATGATCAGGAAGTTGGGGATGGCCGCGGACAGCTGGATGGTCGCGGCTATGGACAGCAGGCCACCTCCTCCAATGTGGGGTGACACGGGGATGTTGTAAGTCTCCGCGAGCACGGCGATGCGTTTCCCCTCGGTCAGCCCCGTACGGCCGATATCCGGCATCACCACGTCGCAGGTCCTTCTTTCGAAGGCTTCCCTCATCTCGAAACGGGTGCGGTACCACTCTCCGTTTGCGACGTGCATGTCCAGCGCCCGGGTAACGGCCGCGTGGCCTGCCAGATCTTCGGGCAGGATAGGCGCCTCCAGCCAGTATACGTCCAATGCTTCCAGTTCCCGGCCCAGCCTGATGGCCCCGGCCACGTCGAATTCGGTGTGGACGTCCACCATGACGGCGATGTCCTGACCGACGCGATCGCGGACGGCCGCGGCGATGGCGACTGTTCCTTTATGGTCACTCGCCGGGGAGAGTTTCAGTCCACGGTAACCTGCGGCCACGAGACTCTCGGCCCGGTCCGCCGCGCTCTTGGGGTCGCGTCCGGCGCATCCCGAATAAAGCTCGATCCGATCGCGAAACCGACTCCCGAGCAGTTTATGCACCGGCATGTCCAGCGCCTTGCCCTTCAGGTCCCACAGGGCGATGTCGCAAGCGGCCAGGGCATCGACATAAAAACCGGTCGGATGTCCCCTTTCCCGCATTCCGTCGAAGAGGCGTTGCCACAGGAACTCCACGTCGAAGGGGTCCGCACCGATCAGTGCGGGGCGGCACAGGTCTTCCACGATGGTCCGCGTGGTACCTGGCAATATCGGACTTTGCCCTTCGCCGTAGCCGACGAGGCCTTCGTCGGTCGTTACGCGCACCACCAGGGTCTCGTGCATATCCGACTTGAAAGCGTGTCTGGCCTCCGGTATGAAATAAGGGGAGGACGCGCCGGGCTCAGCGGAATTGTCGCCGTGCGCACCGGGATCGGCGGAGTTGCCGCCGCGCGTATCCGTATCGCGGCCGTGCATATTCGGGTCCCCTTCTTTCGAGATACGTATAGCGAAAGCTTCGACGTTCGAGATTCTCATGATTTCAATCCTCGGGCCGTTCACCGGCGGGCGCCATCTTCACCAGCCTGGGTTCGAAGCGGGCCACCACTTCCACCAGGTCGGTCTGCGCCGCCATCACCTCTTCGATATTCTTGTACACAAAAGGGACTTCGTCGAGACCGGCGGACATGAGCGTGACGCCTCTCTCCCGGAGGATCCGGTTGGCGTCCTGCCAGTTCAGGCTCCTGATCGCCCGTTTCCGGCTCATCACGCGGCCGGCGCCGTGGGCGGCCGAATTCATGGCGTCCCGGCTCCCCTTCCCACGGACCACGAAGGCGGGACTCGCCATCGAACCGGGTATGATGCCCAGCACGCCCCGGCCGGCCGGCGTAGCGCCCTTCCGGTGTACCACTGCTTTCCGGTCCGGACGCTGGCCGGGGACGGTGATTCTTTCCTTCCACGCGAAGTTATGGTGGTTTTCCAGGTCAAGCAACACTTCCGCGCCGAGATAACCGGCCATGTGGCGGTGTATGCAGGCGTGGTTGGCCGCCGCGTAGTGTCCCATGAGCTCCATGGCCGCCCAGTACTCCTGGCCCGGTTCGGTGTCCAGGTCCAGCCAGGCGAGATGGCGCTGCTCTTTGGACAGCCCGGGACGCAGGGACATGGCCAGCCTGCTGTAATGGGAGGCGACCATGGCGCCGGTCCCCCGGCTGCCGCTGTGAGAAAGCAGGGCGAGGTAGGCGCCGGTATCCAGCCCGTTCAACGGTTCGTTCAGGGTCAGTTCACCGAATTCGACGAAATGGTTGCCGCTCCCACTGGTGCCCAGTTGGCTCCAGGCCTTGTCCCTGGCCTTGCGCGTCACGGGAGATACGGACCAGTTCCGGTCAAGGACCGGGTGACTTCGGCGTTTCTTGAAACTGGATCCGACGCCGAAGCGTGTCTCCGCGGAGATGGCCTTTCTGAGCCGGTCCGTTCCCCGGTCCTGGCGCAGCGTGTCCAGGGGCATGTCCAGGACGGTCAGTTTCATCCGGCAGGCGATGTCGACGCCCACGGCGTAGGGAATGACCGCGTTGTCTGTGGCCAGCACGCCGCCGATGGGCAGGCCGTAACCCACGTGGGCGTCCGGCATCAGCGCGCCGGCCAGGGCCACGGGCAGGGAACAGGCCCGTTCCATCTGCTGGACCGACTGCGCGTCCAGGTCCCGCCCCCACTGCCGATAGGGTATTTTTTTTGGCACTTGCCGCGTTCCTGGATAAGGGTCCGCAGTCCATACCGCGCGCATTGCGCGGCGGATCAGAAACCGGCGATCTGGCGGCCGCCGAAGGTCAATCGGTACATGAGCCGTTCATAGCGCGTATCGTCGAAGGGCGTCGGGGCGTGCAGCGTACACCGGTTGTCCCAGACCACCAGATCGCCCGGGCGCCATCGGTGCATGTATGTGTATTCATCCTGCGTCGCATGCTCCTGCAGGCCATACAGCAGCGCCTCGCCCTCCGACTTTTCCAGACCCTCGACGGACTCAATGTGGCAGAGGGGGAGATAGAGCGATTTCCGATTGGTCTCCGGATGCCGGGCGACCAGGGGCCGGACAATCGGGGGAAACTGCTCGAGGAGCGCCTTGCTGAGCGGTGGCCGGTGCCGGTTTTTCTTCCTGAGCAGTTCGTTTAGATGATTGTAGGAATGGACGGTTCGGATGGAGTCGATGCGTGCCTTGACGTCGTCCGGCAGGCCCTCGTAGGCCGCGGTCATCCCCGCGAAGCCCGTCTCCCCGCCCTCGGGAGGCGTGCGTACGCAGAACAGGCAGGAACCGGCCGGCTGGGGATGGCGGAATGAATCGTCCATGTGCCACAGCAACGGCGGTGGGTCCGCCTGGATGAAAAGAGCGGTGTGCATGCCGTCCTTCCTGGCATTGCCGATCCGCAGTATGTCGGGATAGTGCGGCACCAGGAAATCCGGATCGTATTTCTCGTTTCCCTCCGGCGTCCCGAAACGGGTCACGAATCTCAGGAGATCGGCGGGATCGATATGGCCTTGATCACGGATGAGGATCAATCCACCCGCTTCGTGAAACGCGGCAATGGCCTGGTTGACCATGGTTTCATCGAGCCTTGCGAGATCCAGGCCGTCGAGTTCGGCTCCGAAACCGGACCGGGTAATCGGGATGCAATTGGTTTGTGTGATCATGGTGGAGACGAACTCCGGTACGGTCAGGTGACTGGAAGGGACGCTCCGCACAGCGCAATTTCCCGCGACCGTGCAGCGCGATTTTCTGCTCCGCACAGCGTAGTGTCCCGCTCCGCTCAGCGCAGTTTCCCGCGGCCGAGAATAGGCCATACGGTCTCGACGACCCCGTTGCGGATTCCGTAGAGGTGGTCGTGAAGAAACAGGGTGACGTCGGTGTAGGCCACCATGAGGTCGAGTTTGTCGCCGACGGCGATTTCGTGATTTGGACTGTTGAAGGTCACGGTGCCGTGTTCCGCCGACATGCGCACGCTCTTTACGTCTTCGACGCCCACCGGCATGGGCATGCCGAACCACGCGGGCACCGTCTTGAACCCGGCGTCCACGATTAGCCGGTCCGGTTCGGGGCGGCTGGTGACCGAAACGTGCACGTATATCGCCGGGTCGGTCCGAACCCCCCAGAGGGAATACATCACGTCGTTGAAGATCGCGCCGCCCGCCTGGATCTCGGTGATCCCTTCCAGGTCGGGTGTAACCGACAGTGTGCCGCTTCCTCCGCCGCTCACGATGTCGCAGGGCAGTCCCGCGGCCCGGCACCGTTCCGCGGAATCCACGAGGTCTCCCACGGCCCGTCTGATCTCCCCGTGTTTCCAGTCGGAGCCTTCCTCCACGCAGGCATGTCCCTCCCAGGCCATGACGCCCCGGAATCGCAGGCCTGCAGTCTCGTGGACCTTGCGGGCGAGTGCGACGACCGCGTCACCGGGCCGGACTCCGGCCCGTTCCATGCCCGTGTTCAGTTCGATGAGCACGCCGACTTCGACGCCGGTTTCGACCGCGGTGCGACCCAGGTCCACCAGCGTGGCGTCGCTGTCGACGGCGACTTTCACGTCCGCCTGCCTGCAGAGATGGGCCAACCGGGTGTATTTCGGCGGACCCACCACCTGGTTGGCGATCAGGAGGTCCTCGACGCCTCCCGCGACCATGACCTCGGCCTCGCCGAGCTTGGCGCAGGTGACCCCGATCGCGCCGGCCTTCAACAATCTGTGGGCAATTGCCGGGATCTTGACGCCCTTGATGTGCGGGCGCCAGTCCACGCCGGCCTCTTTCAATCGATTCCCCACGGTTCGAATGTTGCTTTCGAGGCGATCCAGGTCTACCCACAGCACCGGGGTATCCAGATCCTCCTTATGTATTCCGATCTCGTCCAAAGTTCGTTCCTCTCTTGTGGCCTTTACTGATCCAGTCGTCGATCAACCTTAACCTCGACAGCGGATTCCGACAGAAACAGATATTACACAGAACTGATTATTCGTGATTTTCAAAGCTATGCAGACTGCTAATTGTGTATCATATCGGTACCGCCCGTCAAGGACGTTAAGCGTGTCTCGGCTGACGGCCGCAATCCTTCTTTCCCGCGGTTCAACCCCGGTACCGAACATCCTTGTAAGGTGAAACCAGGGGTTCGTCCGGACAGTGCAGCCTGCCCTTTACCACCCATCCGCAGTCCCGCGCCTCGAGTTCCGCCACGAGAAGGCCCTGCCAGGCTTCGATCTCGTCTCTGAAGGCCGGATCGTTCACCATGTTCCGGCACTCGCCGGGGTCCGCGTCCAGGTCGAAGAACTGTTTCCGGCCGATGCGCGGCAGCCAGACGAACTTCCGATGGCCGTCCGTCACGTACTGCATTTCCTGTTCGGGCGAATAGCACCAGCAGTGCTCTCCGTGAATGTGGGTTCTCCAGCCGTCCGCGTTACCCCGGATTAATGGAAGCAGGCTGTGCCCGGTCACGGTGGGCGGCCTGTCCACGCCGGCCGCGTCCAGGATCGTCGGCATGATGTCGCGAAGTTCGGCCACGCCATCGGCGACGGGTGACGTCACTTCCTCGCTCCACCCGGCAGGCGGGGAGATGATCAGCGGTATCCTCGCGCTGCCCTCGTAGGCGTAGGTCTTGCGCCAGAGATGGTGATCTCCGACCATGTCGCCGTGGTCGGACGTGAAGACGACCCAGGTGTTGGACCAGGCCTCCGGCTCGTATCGATCCATCCAGTTCTTGAGACGCCCGATCTGCGTGTCGATGAACGAGATCTCTCCGTAATAACCGGACCTGCCGCGATGTATGCGCTGATCCGACTGCCTGCCCCGCCACGCGTTCACGTCCGTTGCGTCGAAGGGCACGTCGTGCATGTCCGCCCAGTCGCCGATGAACGGCGGCGGGGTCTCCCGGTCGTGGTACAGGTCGAAGTACCAGCCGGGGGGGACGTACGGCGAATGAGGCCGGGCGAAGCTGACATTGAGAAAGAAGGGTCTCGAACGGTCCCGCTGCGAAATGTAATGGATCGCCCGGCTCATGGTCCATGCGGTCGGATGAAGGTATTCCTCCGTGTGCCAGGGGCGTCCGATCCAAGCATTCCAGTTGACCCCGTGATCGTCCGGTGTGATGTCCCGTTTTTTTTCCCGGTCGAACCACTGGCGGTATTCGTCCCGCAGGCCCTGGGCGAACATCCGGCCGGATTCATCCAGCTCCGCCGACTGAAAACCCATGTCCGCCCGTTGCGGAGAGAAGTGTCCCTTGCCCACCAGGTGGGTCGCATACCCGGCATCTGCCAGCGTGCCGGCCAGGGTATGAGGGAAGTCGTTGGGTATGGGCCCCTGTCCCCGCCCCATACCGAGGACGCCCGTGTGCCACTGGTCCATGCCGGTCATCACGGTCGACCGGGCGGGTATGCAGGAAGGTACCGCGGTGTAAGCGTGGGGAAACCGCGTGCCCCGCGCGGCCAGGTGATCCAGGTTCGGGGTTTCCACCACGGGATGCCCGTCGCAACCCAGACTGTCTCCGCGCATCTGGTCCGCCATGATGAATATGACATTGGGAAGGGACACGGAAGTTCGCTCCTGGTTCAACGTAACGTTACAATGGAGACATCGGGGCCGGGCTTCATAACTTATACTCCATCCGTCTTCTGTCAAGAATCGCCGTGCCCGTGCGATGGCCGGTGCGCCCGCGGTTAAACCCTTAAACCGCTTGACATTGGGCTTATCTCTTTCACATTTCACTGATGACCTGAAAACGGAAGTCTGGACAGGATGGCCCTGTACAAGGAGGCATACGCCCTATGGCTGCGCGTGAAAAACCCATTTCCGACGAAGAGCGGGCTTTCTGGGCGGATATACGCCGTCAGTTCTACCTCGAGGACGGCGTGACTTTCCTCCAGGGCGGTTCGGTAGGTCCGTCCGCGAAGCCCGTGATCGAGCAGGTGATCGATTGGTTGCGCCAGGTGGAGGCGAATCCGCTTTACAACCAGCGTGAGCAGGTCATGGGGTCTCGGGTCGAGGCGGCCCGCGAAAAAGCAGCGCATTTCACCGGTGCTTCGGCCAAAAACGTGGCCCTGGTGCTCAACACCACGATGGGCATGAATGTACCCGCCCGCGGACTGCCCCTGCAGCCCGGCGGCGAGGTGCTGATGAGTGACCAGGAATACCCCTCGGTCCAGCGCATGTGGGAGCACATGGCCAGGACGCAGCACGTCCTGGTCCGGAAGGTTCCGCTGCCCACGCCGCCCGATTCGCCGCGAGAGATCGTAGACGCCTTCGCCGCCCATATCACACCGCGGACCCAGGTCATGGTCTTCTCACACGTCTATTGCACCACCGGTCTCGTGGCGCCGGTCCGCGAACTGACTGCCCTGGCCCATGACCGCGGCGCGGTCGCCGTGGTGGACGGCGCGCACGCGGTCGGGATGGTCCCGGTCGACATCGAAGCCTGGGGATGCGATTTCTACGCGAGCAGCACGCACAAGTGGCTGCTCGCGCCCAAGGGCACGGGAATCGTATACGTGGCCGATCCTTACCTGAGTTCGCTACCGGCGCCGATCCTGGGATACAATACGGCGCCGTTCAGCCACGCGAGACGATTCGACGTGACGGGGACCCACGATACGACCCATTTCGCCGGACTGGGCGCGGCCATCGATTACCAGCAGGACATCGGATGGGAAGACCGGATCCGGCCCTACTGCCTGGGCCTGGCCCGGTACCTGCGCGAACTGGTCGAGGAGGAGATCGAGGGCGCCCGCATGACCGTGCCGCCGGGCTCCGAGATGTCGGGGTTTCTGACCTCCTTCACCATAGACGGGTGCAGCCTCCACCGCATCGTGCAAATCATGTGGGAGGAATACCGCATCCAGATCGCCGCGACCCGTGCGGGCGATCTACCCGTCTTCCGGATTTCCACCCATTTCTACGACAGTTACGAGGATATCGACCGGTTCATCGATGCGTTGAAGACCGTGCTTGCCACCCGGCGCGACGAAGTCTTCGAAGACCGGTAATAGCTTGGCAATTCGGCACGCGAAGCGAAACGCTCCTTGAGAGCGGTCCGAAGCGAACAAGCTGTCCTGTCCCTGCCGACCCTGCCGTACGCGCGCAAGGTCCCGATCACATGTTCAGACTCGAATTCGACCGCGGGACCATCCTGGTGCATGGCGACAGAGCCACGGTGGCCGAGTTGAAGCTTCCGGGCTGCGCCTTTGACCGGCGGGTGTCGCTTTACCGAGCTCCGGCACGGCATTACCGCGAGATCATAACGCGGCTGGCCGACCGGGGATTGACTTACCGGGACGACGCCCGGTCCTACGGCAAACTGGACCTGTCCTTTCAGTCGGACCGGTCTCCCTTCCCCTATCAACAGGAAGCGGTAGACGCCTGGTGGCAGGCGGGCGGCCGCGGCGTGGTCGTGCTGCCGACCGGGGCGGGAAAGACCTTCGTCGCACTGATGGCGATGGCGCGGGTCCAGCGCGGCACGCTGGTAGTCGTGCCTACCATCGACCTGATGCAACAGTGGTACGGCGTGATCTCCAGCCAGTTCGATATCGAAGTGGGACTGATCGGCGGTGGCTACTACGACGTCGAGCCGGTCACCGTGTCCACCTACGATTCCGCGTACCTGCATATGGAACGGTTCGGCCACCGGTTCGGCCTGGTGATCTTCGACGAATGCCACCACCTGCCGGGACCCTCCTATCTGATGACGGCCGACCTGTCGCTGGCGCCTTACCGGCTCGGGCTGACGGCCACGCTCGAACGGGAGGACGGCGCGGAACACCAGTTGAAGGACGCGATCGGAGAGACCGTCTACCGCCAGGAGATCCGCGCGCTAAGCGGGGAATACCTGTCCGGCTACGAAACGATAAAAGTCAGTGTGCGCCTTTCCCCGGAAGAACGCGAGGAATACCAGGAGGAAAGGAATACCTACCGCGCGTTCCTGGACAGCCACCGGATCTCGTTGTCCGGGCCAAATGGATGGGTCCGTTTTCTGGCGGCGACGTCCCGCAGCGAAGAAGGCCGCCGGGCATTCACGGCCTACCGTACCCAGAAGGCCATCGCCCAGGGTTCACAGGCAAAGCTGCGCGTGCTGGAAAGATTGATCCGGCAGCACCGCCGCGACCGCATGCTCATCTTCACCAGCGACAACGAAACGGTCTACCGCATATCGCGCCGGTTTCTCATTCCAGCCATCACGCACCAGACCAAGGTGAAGGAGCGCCAGGAATTGCTGGCGGCGTTTAACGCCGGTGAATACCCCTTCCTGGTCACCTCCCGCGTACTGAACGAAGGGGTCGATGTCCCCGAGGCCAACGTGGCCGTGGTGCTGTCCGGTTCCGGTAGCGTAAGGGAACATGTACAGCGTCTCGGCCGCATTCTCCGGCGTGTCGAGGGGAAGCACGCGATCCTGTACGAACTCGTGGCGGAGCAGACGGGCGAGGAATACGCGAGCTCGCGGCGAAGGCAGCACAGCGCCTACCGGAAAGCCCCGGAAGGGAGGTAAGGCATGCTGACGGGTGACCTCCTCCGCGTCCGTTTTCGTAAGGGCCGGATCCATCTTCCCTATATCGATGATCAGGATCCCGATCACCTCGGGATCGCCGAAACGCTGATCCGGATTTTCGAAAACCACGAGGGCGGAACCCGCCAGGAACTGGATGAAGAGCTGGCGGATACGACCGGCAGCGGGACGGAATTCCTGTTTCATCGCGGACTGGCCAAGTTGCTGCGGGACCGCTGTACGTTCGAGTCGGCGTCACCCGTCGACCCTGCGGATCTTCGAAGGCGGATCTTCGCGGCCGCTGCCGCGGCATACAGCACGGATCAGGTCCGCATCGACCGGGAGGCCATTCTGGCCGCGGCGGGTGCGCCGGACGCCCTGGATGTCACGCAGGTGGAAGGAACTTTCTACGCCGATCTGAAGGAAGCCGAACGGCTCAAGTCATTCAAGCCCTGTACGCCCGGATGGCTCTTGAGCAGGTACAACGTCGCCCTGGCCCAGGCCGCCCTGCTGCGGGCATCCGGAATGGATATGCTCGTGGAAGGAGAAAGTCCGGCCCGTTATCGTGAACTCTTCCGCAAGATGAAGTTCTTCCGCCTGCTCCACGAAATCCGGCAGACCGGTCCGGGGAAATACCACGTTCACGTTGACGGTCCCATGTCGCTCTTCAAGTCATCCCAACGCTACGGACTGCAGATCGCCCAGTTTCTCCCTTCCGTGCTGCACTGCCAAACCTGGCAAATCACGGCTTCTATTGTCTGGGGCGCCGCGCGCCGTGAAGGTGTATTGAAATTGACGCCTGAAACGGGGTTGAAACCGGTAGGCCCTTCTACGGGACAGTGGATACCCGAAGAGGTGGCCTGGCTCGAAGACCGGTTTAACCGGCTTAAAACGGATTGGCGCATTTCGGCCGGGACGGACGTCATCGACCTGGGCGGCCAGGGTGTACTGGCTCCCGAGTATATCCTCACCCATCTACCCACCGGGATGAGCGTATACCTGGAATTCCTCGGATACTGGCGCTCCGAAGGTGTGAGGACGCGCCTGGAACTGCTGGGCAGATACGGCCCTCCGAACATGATCCTGGCGATTTCCGCGGAACTGGGCGTGGATGAAGAAGCATCGACGGATATTCCCGGCGAGGTCTATGCGTACCGACGGACACCCGTCGCCCGCGACATCCTGAAAATCCTGGAAAACATGGTTAAAACCCATCCAGGCGCATCGGCGGGAACCCTGGATTTGTTCGACCCCTAGGCGGGCATAAATGGGTTGATTTGTCCGTCCGGCGCGTTTAAGGTTATGGCCATGTCGTCCCATCCCTCCATTTCCGTTTCGTCACCCTGGATTACCCGTGGTTTCGAGGCGTTCCGCCAGGGAACCTTCGGCAATGGCGGCCAGAATCTCTACGTGTCCCGAGCTGGTGTCCTGCAGCGCATACACCAGTTCGACCTGGACCGCGACGGCCACGTCGACCTCGTCTTCTGCAACAGTCAGAACCACGGTGAAAAGCCTCCGGTAACCGTGTACCATGACGTACTCGGCCAGACCGCTTCCAGGTCCCTTCCATCCGACGGCGGAAGAACCGGAGTCGTCGCCGATCTGAACGGGGACGGATACGACGACCTGGTCGTCGGCATGTTCTACAACGGGATCCGGCGGGACCTCAACGCGTATCTGTACTACGGCGGTCCGGACGGGTTCGGCGAGCGGCGCGTGCAGTACCTGCCTGTTCCTTTTTGTACTTCGGTTGCCGCCGGGGATTTCGACGGGGACGGGCTGCCGGACCTGGCCTTCGTTTCCGACGGCGGCGTGCGGCTTTTCCTCCAGACTTCGTTGGGATTCGAGCCTAAAAGATACCGGGATCTCGACATAGCGGCCAACCAGGTCGCGTCCGACGACCTGGACGGCGATGGTTACGCGGACCTGGTCGTGCGTGCCGCGGAGGGATTGGTCAGTATATACTGGGGTGGTCCGGACGGGTTAGACCCGGACAGATCGTCTCAGATACCCATCGATGCCGACCCGTCGGAAGAACCGGATTCAGGCCATGACGGTTATCCCGAGGATGTCGATCCCGCCGTTCCGCTGGTATCCGTTGTCAGAATCCACGACATCCCCCACGTATTCGTCGCCCGAGCCGCTGCGGCATGCCTGGCGCCATTCGATAACAGCCGGGAACCCGGTCCACCGCTACGCCTGCCTTGCCGCAATGCGCTTGCCGTTGCCGCGGGCGACCTGGACGGGAACGGTCGGACCGACCTGGTCGTGGCCTGCCGGGACCGGCACAATGGGGCGGAGTGTTCGTGGGTGTACCGCGGAACGGTGGACGGTTTCAACGACGCGCACCGTACCGCGATTCCGAGTCTATTCGCCTGTGACGCGGCCCTGGACGACCTGGACGGGGACGGTCGGGATGAAATCGTTATCTGCCAGACCCACACGCCGGAAAGCTATACGTCGGAATCCCGCGTGTACTGCTGGACGGGGGAGGGATTGTCGGCGCCACGGGCCCTGGAGACCCACGACGCCCGGCGGGTACTGATGGCGCGAGCCCCGGACGATCCCAGGCCGCGGGCCGTCTTCATCAACCAGTTCAGCAGAAACCTCATGGGGGATATCCCCGTTTACATCTATCACGGCAGTCCGGATGGCTTTTCAGAGGGAAACCGGCAGGAAGTCGCGGGCTGGGGGTCGGTCGAAGCGCTCCGCTGCGACGTGAACGACGACGGGCTGCCGGACTTGATCCTGGCCAACGCGTCCGAGAACTCGGTGCGGCAAGATCCCGGATCCTACGTGTACTTCAATCGTGCCTGTACTTTCGGGAGCGGACCCAACCTGCGCCTGCCCACCGTCCGCGCCCACGGGGTGTGTTGTGCGGATCTTGACCGGGACGGGTATCTCGATCTCGTCTTCTGTGGATTCGACAATCCGGACATCGTGATATTCTATGGAAGCCAAGACGGGTTCGACACCGAAAACACTGAGCGAATCCGGCTCGAATACGAGGGCGTCGTCTACAAGGACCCTCGATGGATATTCCTTGTAGACCTGAATGGCGACGGCTGGCTCGACCTGGTCGTGCCGCAGATCGCGGACGATTACAGCTTCATCCTCTGGGGCGGACAGGAAGGGTTCAGTATGGACCGATGCCAGGCGCTTTCTGTCTGGCACGGCGCGTGCGCCCGGGCGGCGGACCTTAGCGGGAACGGGTATCCCGACCTGGTCATCGGCGGCCACGAACCTTCCCACGGGGCCCCCCACGATTCCTTCGTGCACATCTACTGGAACGGTCCGGACGGCCTGCGCGAGGACCGTCGCACCCTGTTGCCCGGCAACGCGGTAAATGCCATGTCGATCATGGATTTCAACGGGGACGGGTTGCTCGATCTCTTCATCTGCTCCTACCACGACAACCGGGTACGGGACATCGATTCCTTCATTTACTGGAACCGGCCCGATCTCGGTTTTTCTACCGACGATCGCACCCGGCTGTTCACCCATTCCGCGTCGGGTTGTATGGCCGCCGACTTCGACGGCGACGGTTATGTCGACCTCGCCATCGCCTATCACAAGGTTGAAGGCGACCACGTAGGCTTCTCCGCCGTCTGGTGGAACGGCTCGGACGGGTTCGACTCTCGACGGGTGACCCGCTTGCCCACGAACGGCCCCCACGGCATGACCGCCGTACAGCCTGGAAACATGCTGGACGCGGGTCCCGAAGAATACTACGTCTCCGCGCCGCACGAGATGCCCCATGGCCAGTCCGTCACCGCCATCGCCTGGGAAGCGGAATACGGACCCGGGACCTGGGTGCGCGTCCAGATCAGGCGGGCGGATACGGCGGAGGCGCTGAACTGCGCCACCTGGCAGGGATCGTCCGGAGATGATTCCTGGTACAGGCGGCCTGGCCCGGTGTCGTTGCCGGGTGAAGACACCGGGGCCCGGTGGATACAGTACCGCCTCGCGCTGGGTGCGGAAAACGGAGGCAGTACGCCCAGGGTAACAGAAGTCCGGATCGAAACAGATTGACGGATTGGCAGTCTGTATTGCGGCCGGAAGGGAAAGTGACAGATGCGCGCAGAACAGGTCGTCCTCGACTCATTGCGCCAGTGGGCGGAAGAGCATGACAACATCCGCGGCATGGTCCTGACGAGTTCCCGGGTCAACGAAGACGCGGTCCTGGACCTGATGTCGGACTACGACGTGGAGGTCTATGTGACCGACCAGCAGTGTTTCGCGGGGGGCGATGAATGGCTGGAGGCATTCGGCCCCGTGTTAATACGTTGGCCTGCGTGCCCTGCCTGGGACGAGGAGGGCGGGTTGTATCGCCTTGTGATCTATGAAGACGGCGTACGGATCGACTGGGGAGTAAAAAAGGTTGAGCAAATGAAAAGGTTCAATGGTCCTTCCCAACCCTACAGAGTGCTGGTGGACAAGGACCGGCGCGTCGAAAACCCGCTCCAGACGAGTTATGCCGGTTTCAACATCACCCGGCCTTCGAAGACAGAATTCGATTCGATGATGCATGACTTCTGGTGGGACCTCACCTACGTGGCGAAAAGTCTCTGGCGCGACGAAATTTACTGGGCGAAGTACATGTATGGCAGACGGCACTTCAAGGAGCTCGAAAAGGTCATCGAATGGTACATCGGCATGCATCACGAATGGTCTGTCAACACCAACAAGCACGGCCGGTGGTTCAAGCGGTACCTGGACGAAGATACGCTGGAAGAAATCGATTCCACCTTTGCGGGCGCGGATATCAAGGAAAACTGGACCGCGCTGTTCAACATGACCCGGCTGTTCAGGCGGCTTTCCGTCGCGGTCGCAGATGAACTGGGTTTCGATTACCCCCATGATTCCGACCGGCGCGTTACGGCGTACATGGACAAGATCAGGCGCCTGGACCGGGACGCGGAGGATTTCGTATGAAGACTGGTGTAATTTTTTATAGCGGTTATTCGAACTGACATATTGTACAATTGTACAATAGGCAAGCACGAGCAGGTAAGCTGGTTCTGTTAGACTATTCACCATTTCAGGGTACATAATATCGGAGAACCCAAGATGAGGGCACTGCTCGAGAAACTGAATATCGAGGCACTGAACGCCGGGGCCTGCACGGGGATGGACGGCTGGATTCATGGCGAGGGGCCGATTCTGACGTCATACAACCCGACGACCGACGAACCGATCGCGGGCGTGCGGCAGGCGACACCCGAGGTTTACGACCGGGTAATCGAACACGCCCGCGGGACCTTCGAGGACTGGCGGATGATACCCGCTCCCAAGCGGGGCGACATGGTACGGGACCTGGGCAATATACTGCGGGCGTACAAGGAACCGCTGGGTGAACTCGTTGCCCTGGAAATGGGAAAGATCCGCGTGGAAGGCATGGGGGAAGTCCAGGAGATGATCGACATCTGCGATTTTGCCGTCGGCCTTTCGCGCCAGTTGTATGGACTGACCATCGCGAGCGAACGGCCCAGTCACCGCATGAGCGAGCAGTGGCACCCGCTGGGGGTGGTCGGCATCATTTCCGCCTTCAACTTTCCGGTCGCGGTCTGGTCGTGGAACGCTTCCCTGGCCTCGGTGTGCGGCGACGTCACCGTGTGGAAGCCCAGCGGGCAGACGCCCCTTACGGCCGTAGCCACGCAGCACCTGTGCAACCGGGTCATGGCGGACCACGGCGTGGACGGCGTGTTCAACCTGGCCATCGGGCGCGGCAGCGACGTGGGCAATCTCATGATCGACGACGAACGGATCCCCATCGTTTCCTTCACGGGTTCTACCGCCACCGGCAAGACTGTGGCCTCGCGGGTCGCGTCCCGTTTCGGCAAAACGATTCTGGAGCTGGGCGGCAACAACGCGATCATCGTAACCGAGAACGCCGACCTGGAACTGGCTGTGCCCAGCATCGTGTTCGGCGCCGTGGGGACGGCCGGACAGCGGTGCACGTCCACGCGGCGTATTATCGGGCACAGGAGCCTGACGTCAACCCTGATCGATCAGCTGGCCCGCGCATACGCACAGGTTCCAATGGGAGATCCTGTCGATGACACTACCCTCATGGGACCGCTGGTCACGGCCGACGCGGTGGACGACATGATGCAGGCCATCGAGCAGGCGAAATCCGAGGGCGGCGAGGTGATAACCGGTGGCAACCGTCGTCCGGACCTGGGCTCCAATTTCGTCGAGCCGACGATCATCCGCATGCCAGCACAGACGGATATCGTGAAGCAGGAGACTTTCGCACCGATACTCTATATCCTTGAGTATGATACCATGGACGAGGCCCTTATCCTGCATAACGACGTGCCCCAGGGCCTGTCGAGCGCAATCTTTACCGACAGCCTGCGCCAGGCGGAACGCTTTCTCTCCGCCGGGGGATCGGATTGCGGCATCGCGAACGTGAATATCGGCACTTCGGGCGCCGAGATCGGCGGGGCCTTCGGCGGCGAAAAGGAAACGGGAGGCGGGCGCGAGTCGGGTTCGGACGCGTGGAGAGCCTACATGCGCCGCCAGACCAATACCGTCAACTGGTCGACCGATCTCCCGCTGGCCCAGGGGATCGAGTTCGGCGCCGGTGAATCGGACGATGACTGACCGGAAAAAACCTTACAGCGTTTCACGAGTCAACAAGAGGAACGGAAACCGACCATAGGGGGGACAACCTATGTCATCCAACGGGGCGTTTATCATAGACAAGAACCTGGGCGCGCGCCTGGACGAGACCCAGGCGGATCTGCCGAAGGCCAATTCCGATGGCGAAGCGGTCGTCCCGCCGACGGATGAACAGAAATACCTGTTCGACAAGGACGGCTGGCTCCTGTTGCCCGGGGTGCTGTCCGAGGCCGAATGCGTGGAGATGCGGGCGTTCTGCCTGCAGTTGCACCATGATCCGGAGTCCATCCCCGAACCCGAGCGTTCTGTCCTCGGCGGACCATTACAGCGCCTGACGGACCACCCATTGGTGGTGGGTTTCATGAACGAATTTCTGGCCTACCCCGGCCTGTCCAGCCAGATTTGCTACGGTTTCCGTCAGGAATCTGCCAGTTTATTCTACCGGGAATCCGGTGACGGCGCCTTCGGCCCTCATAACGGCAACGGCATGCTGCGTTTCCCGGGCGACTCCCATCTCTACCGCTGTATTCCTGGCAAGGCCAACTCCGCGCTGACAAGGGTGGTCTGGGAACTGAACCCGGTCACGGAGGGGAACGGAACGCTGCTGGTATCCGGAAGCCACAAGGCCGTCTTCCCCGCGCCGCCGTCCATACAATCGCCGGACTCGCCGATCTGGAACACCTATACCTGTCCGCCAGGATCGTTGATATTCTTCACCGAGGCCCTCACCCACAGCGGCAGGCCCTGGATCGACGAGGAGCATCCGCGGATCGCCGTCTTCAGTTGCTACAACTCTGTCAACAGCAAGTGGCACAACTGGGACCCGCACCCCGAGCTTCTTGCTTCCATGCCGCCCCTCAGACAGACCCTCTACCGTCCGGTTCACGTGGCTGGCAACCTGGTGGGTGGCGAGGTACACTGAGCGTGGTTTCGATCAGGGTGCCGGGGAACTGGGATTGCCGATCAAACAGGGATTGCCGATCGAACATGGGAGGCCCTGAAGAAAGGGAAGGCCGGCGTATTCAAGCCGGGATTCTGAGGTAATCTTCTTCCAGTACCTTGCCCAGACAGTGCAGAAGATAATCGGCGTTCTCCCTGTCGAATACCAGGGGAGGCTTGATCTTCAGGACATTGTGGAAGGGGCCGTCGGTACTGATCAGGACTCCGTGGTCCCGCATCCGGTTGGCCACGTAGGACGCCTGGTTCCCGGCGGGTTCCAGGGTGTCCTGGTCCAGTACGAGTTCCACGCCCACGTAGAGCCCCAAGCCGCGGACGTCGCCAATGACCGGGTGGTCCGGCGCCAGGGCGCGAAGGCCTTCCAGCAGGTAGCCGCCCACATCCAGGGCATTGGACTGCAGTCCTTCTTCCTCGATGACGTCCAGTACCGCCAGGCCGATGGCGCAGGAAACCGGGTTGCCGCCGAAGGTGTTGAAATACTCCATGCCGTTGTCGAATGCGCTGGCGATCTCCGGCGTGGTTACCACCGCGCCCAGCGGGTGGCCGTTTCCGATGGGTTTCCCCAGGGTGACGATATCCGGCACCGCGTCCTGGGTTTCAAATCCCCAGAAATGAGTGCCCACCCGTCCGAATCCCACCTGTACCTCGTCGGCGATGCACACGCCCCCCGCTTCACGCACATGCCGGAAGGCCTCGCTGAAATATCCGTCCGGCAACACGATCTGTCCCCCGCAGCCGGGCAGGGATTCGGCGATGAACGCGCTGATCCCTTTGTCGTTTTCCGCGAGCGATTCGATGCATTTGCGTACATGATCCGCGTACCGCGCACCGGTCGCCTCGGAATAGCCCTTGTACGGACCACGGTAAGGATCGGGAAGAGGCATTTTGTGGACGTGGGACGGTGCGCCGGTGCCGCCCGGTCCGTCGAACTTGTACGGACTGATATCGATCAGGGACGTCAGGTTGCCGTGATAGGCGCCGTCGAGGATGAGCAGGTCGTTCTGTCCGGTATAGCACCGCGACAGGCGCAGGGCGAGGTCGTTCGCCTCGCTACCGGAGTTCACGAAGTAACACACGCTGAGGGAGTCGGGCAGTTTCGCGCAGAGGCGTTCGGCGTAATCCACGAGATTGTCGTGCAGGTAGCGTGTATTGGTGTTCAGGACCGCCATCTGGCGGTGACTCGCGGCAACCACCCTTGGATGGCTGTGGCCCACGTGGGGGACGTTGTTCACGGCGTCCAGGAACGCGCGCCCTTCATCGTCGTAAAGGTACTGCATGTGGCCCCGGACGATCTTGAGGGGCCGCTGGTAGGATATGCTGAGGGACCTGCCGATGTGCTCGCGG
The DNA here is from genome assembly GCA_951812955.1 of uncultured Gemmatimonadota bacterium. Taxonomy (GTDB): domain Bacteria; phylum JAAXHH01; class JAAXHH01; order JAAXHH01; family JAAXHH01; genus JAAXHH01. The sequence continues at coordinate 2,876,473 of OX638340.1, forward strand.
CGTGAGGACAGGATATCCCGCGAAGACCGCTGACCCGGCGGGAAAGCCTCGGAAGGCACGCCCAGGATGACGTTCGGGTCGGGTGAGAGATCCAGCCAGACATTCCGTTGCCCGGGCCCACCCACGCCGGGGAAATCGCCCCGGTTGCCCAGCATGTCCGTGACAATCTGGAAATGCAGGTGGGGCGGCCAGCCGCCGTTGACGGAAGAGTCGCCGAGTGCGGCGAATCGTTCTCCCCGCCCGATCGGTTTGCCCTCGAGCAGACCGGTGAGCGATTCGGCGCTCAGATGCCCGTATAGCGTGTAGAACACCTGGCCGGTATCTTCCGTGGCATGCTCCAGAATGATACAGGGCCCGTAGTCCAGCGGCTGGGTGTTGTTCTGAAAGCTGTGGACCGTCCCCTCCAAGGGGGCGAAGACCGGCGACCCGGCAGGAAGGAACACGTCCATCCCCAGGTGGATGGTCCTGCGTTCCGGCATCTCGTCGAAGTCGACGATGAACTGGTCGGCGGTGTAGACCTGTCGGGCCTCGTTGTACCGCCCGATCCCCGCTTCCGCCCCCGCGGATTCCATCTGCTTGAATATGTCCCCGGCAAGGTCTTCCACGTCAACCGAACCCCCCAGCAGAGCCCGATCGGGACTTCCCACGCTGAGATCAAACACGAGCGCAGTGGATAGATCCACGTCCGGACCCATGACAGGTGCGAATGAACCGCGTCTCGACGCCAGGTACGATGCGATCCCGGCGGTCTGCGGACACGGCGGCAGTTGACAGGCGTCCCGGAACAGGTATTCCGCGAAGGATGGGGAGACGTCCTCCAGTTTTTCGATTAGGTCCCAGGCATGCTTTTCGCTGACGGAGAGGTAGGTGTTCTCCGGTTCGGCGACCTGCTGATGAGCCGAGATGGCCACGCTCATGCACAGCCGCATCATGGCGCAGTGGTAGAACAGTTCAAATTCCAGGTCTGACAGAGGGTGCTCCCGGTGGTAACCCGCTACCAGATGGGCGGCGGCCGACAGGGGCTCCGCCTTGCCGAGCATGACATAGGCGGCGGCGACGGCGGGTTCGAAGAGCACGCAGGAATGCGCCATGTCTCCGAAATCGATCAGGCCTGCCACTTGCGGTTTGCTCGAAGCCGGATCTTCACGTCCGTTTGATTGGACCCGGCGGACCAGGCGGACCAGGATATTCTGGTCGTTTGCGTCGTTTTGTATGAACTGGCGGGGGAGTGACGAGAGACAGGGAACAACGGTACGCTCGTACGAGTCGCAGAATCGTAAGACCAGCCTTCGTCGGTCAGCGTCCGGGATATGGCCCGCATATCGTCGAACGACATCCGGCCCGTTGTCCATGTTCCATATGAGATCCGGCTGTTTCTCTGTGTGGCAGAAGTCCGTGAAAGCACGGGTCATCCTGCCCAGAAAAGCACCGAGATCCCGCAGCAGATCGGGACTGTGAGGCTTAATCTCACACAGCGGGCGGCCCTCGATGTACGTCAGCATCCGGACCAGGTGGCGCAGTCCGTCCCTCCCGTCGATCCGCGTAATGCCGCTGCCCTCCTTCGTCCGGCAGACCCGAGGCCACTCGGTCCCTTCGAATCTACCGGCCAGGTGATCCAGGGCGGCGTGCTGCAGTTCGAGAATGCTCCGCTGCTCGCCCGCGCCGGAAATCTTAAGGACGAAAACCTCGCCGTCGTCGGTGGTCAGACGAAAGTTCTGATCCCGCTCGCTCGGCAATGCGCGCAAGTCCCCGGATACTCCGTACAGGGAGCGGGCCAGTTCAGCAGCTTCTTCGGGGGAGAAGCGGGGACGATTTTCGGCGATTCCGGACAAATCGGTCCTTCTCATGGATGGTATGTCAAGGTAGTGGTTTCCGGACAGGCGCGGCAGTTACGAGACGCTGTCCCGGTGCGTTCAACCAGCCTGTCGGTTACCGCGCATAATCATCGTCACTGTTTCCGCGCCAGTCGGGGAGATATCCCTCTGTATGTCCGAATCCGTACGAGGGCCCGATCTGGTTGACCGACTTCCACGGCCAGGCCTGGCCGCCGATAAGGCGGAATTCGTCCCCCTTGCCGCAAAGCCAGTAGAACATATGGGCCACGTAGCGGGCCAATCCGTGTCCCCCGTAGTCGGCGTGCCTGAAGTCGAATTCCGGTTCGGTGATCCAGTCCCTCGCCGGCGGCACCGTGCGCCAGTAGCTGAACTTCAGCATGTGCCGCAGGCCACTTGCGGTGGATTCGCCACGGCGGTGCAGGATGCTCTGCGAGTGCAGGCCGATGGTACCCGCGGGGCCCGAACACAGCACGCCCCGTTCCTCCTGCGTTCGCCGGGTGTTTCGGATATGAGATCCGGGCGTGACCTCGGTCGGCCCCATTTCATCGGGGGTGTCTTGCGGAAAATAGAACACCTCGACGAAATTGACCTCCGGCCCGAACACGTGGTCGGCGTCATGGTGCCACGGCTGTGATTCCTTTGGACATTCGATCCTGTGATTGCTTACAAGCACCGGCAGGCCCACGTGGCGGCCGAGCAGCGAGCGCAACGCACCCGCAAGCACGGGATTAAGGAGGACGTGTTCGATGAACCAGTCTTCGAGCAGAATCGAACTCGGTTCATGCGTATCCCGAATACGGATCAGTTCTTCCTCGGTCATCCCGTCGGGCAGGTAGCACGGATTGACGGGGATCTCACCGTTCAGCCATGCGCAGGTGCGCCGGTTGATCTCATCGGGCACGACACCTTCGAAATGAAGGTAGCCCTCCCTGCAGAAGCGCAGTACCTCAGTATCGGAAAGTGAAGGAGCGCACTCGAAGGTCCGTCTGGACGCGTCGTAATGCATGTTTTATTCCTTGATTATGGCGTTGAGCGAGGTCAACTTCCCGTACGAACCTGTCGGTAGTTCAATGTTGAAATATGCAGTGCGGATCGCCGGAGGGACAAGGAATTTCCGGTCGGTCGCATCCATTGCTCGGTTTAAAGAAGGAGTACGAAACCATGGGTATTTACGAAAACATCGGCGTGCGCCCGGTAATCAACGCCATCGGCACGCCTACGCGTTACGGAGGAGCCCTCCTAGACCCGGATATCATGGAGACCATGCGCGTAGCCTCCCGGGAGTTCTGCCTCCTGGACGAGTTGCACGAGAAGGCCGGAGAGAAAGTCGCCGGTATGCTGGGCGTGGAAGCGGCCTACGTAACCGCCAGCGCCGCGTGCGGCCTGGTCATCACTACGGCGGCCTGCATGACGGGGACTGACCCGAAGCGTATACGCCAGCTACCGGACACGACTGGGATGCGTGACGAGGTGGTCGTCCAGAAGACCCACCGGATCGCCTACGACCAGGCCATTCGGCTGACTGGCGCCAGACTGGTCGAGCTGGACGATTCGGACGGCCCCCCGGTCGAGGCCATGCGGGCGGCCATCGGGGACGGAACGCGCGCGGCGGCGGTCTTTTACCTGGGCAAGAACTTCAAGAAACCGAAGTCCGTCCCGCTGGAACAGGCCGTGGCTATGGCCCACGCCGTGGATGTGCCCGTGATTGTCGACGCCGCCTCGGAATGCCCACCGGTATCCACGCTCACCCGGTTCACGGAGGCCGGCGCCGACCTGGTCATATTCAGCGGTGGAAAGAGCCTCCAGGGTCCGCAGTCTACTGGCCTCATTATCGGGCGGAAGGAGCTGATCAGCGCCTGCGCGGTGAACGGGACGCCCTTCGCCACGGTAGGCCGGCCGATGAAGGTCAGCCGGGAGGAGATCCTCGCGTTCATCAAGGCCCTCGAAATCTACCTGAACCGCGATCACGAAGCGGACGCGGCGCGCTGGGAAGAAAAAGTGCGCTATATCGAGGGGAAACTGGCCGGCATTTCCTACGTGTCCATCAGCAGGATCGATCCCGAAGAGACCTACGCCGTTCCCCAGCTCAGGGTCACCATCGACCCGGAAGCTGGTTTAACCGGGGACGACGCGGTGAAAAGCCTGCTCGACGGCAGTCCTCGGATCGTCGTGCAGGAAAGGGGCGAGGAAGGATTCTCGATCAATCCCCACAACTTGCAGGACGGCCAGGAGCGGATCGTGGCGGAACGGTGCCGGGAGGTGCTTGTGGGCGGTAGGTCGGGGTAGCGCCTGTTCTGAATAAGCGAGACGCTTCGAAACGATATTGCAAAGGTGGTAACCGTTCAAATAACCGTCGGGCTACTACTGTAGTTGTATCCCTTGACGTTTTGCGTATCTCGCAATAGGTTTGCACCTACACGCAACCACGACGGAACCAGGAAGCAACCGCGACGCAAACTAGTTAGAACCGCCGTCACGTGATGATCACGAATCACCCTACCCTGGTATGTTAAAATGGATGACACGGGGAAGGGCAACTTCGACTACACATGGCAACAGAACAGATCTGGATCGTACCAGATCCACATACGTTGTGTGACGTCCGCCTGGACGATGAGACCGTGGCCGTGCTGCGCAGGCATGGAAATCCGGAAGGCCCGCGCCTCGTCCTGAGCCACGGCAACGGACTCGCCATCGACCTTTATTATCCCTTCTGGTCCCTCCTCGTCGACGACTATGATCTGATCATTTACGACCAGCGAAATCATGGTTGGAATACCGTCGGCGATCAGCAGAAACACGATGTGCCGACACTGATCCACGACCAGCGCCTGATTCTCGAGGCCATCGACAGTGAATTCGGCCACAAGCCGAAAGTCGGCGTCTACCATTCCGTCTCGGCATTGATTACGTTGCTGTCCATATCGACCTTCAAGGATCTGATTTCATCGGGACCCGCGGTTGATTTCGCCGGGCTGGTCCTGTTCGATCCGCCCCTCTGCAAGCCGGGGATCAGCCAGGCCGAATTCGATGCAGCCGCGGAACAGGTCGCGGCGGCCACGAGACGCCGCGGTCATCTGTTTCAGACGGAAGAGGATTTCGTGGAGCTCCTCAGTTTCTCGCCCAGTTTTGTCCGTGTCGTACCGGGGGGCAGGGAGCTCATGGCGAAGACGACGCTGCGAAAGACCGATAAGGGGGACGGTTTTGAATTGCGATGTCCACGGGAATACGAGGCCCAGATCATCGATTATTCGCGTAGCTATTCGGTGCTCGTGGATTTCGATGAACTCGAATGCCCGACAAAAGTCATCGGGGCGGACCCCACCCTTCCTTATTCCTACCTGCCGACCCTGGACCTGCGCGACATGGTGACGGTCGACTACGACTTCCTGCCCGAGACGACCCATTTCTTCCCCCTGGAACAGCCGGAGGAATGCGTATCGTTGCTCCGGGGTTTCCTCGAAAGCAACGGGCTGGCGCATACGGTGTGAAAAGGCCGGAGCGCGTCAATCGGCAGGACCTGCCGCTGAGCGCGTACAGGCAGGACGCCGCGTCAGTAGGCCGGGTCGATTCCAGTACCAGCATCCGGTATTCGTCGTTGCTGATGCCGGTGTATACGCCTGTACGGCTGCCCTTCAGACTATCCGGGTCGATCCCGGCATCCTCAAGGGCCTGCCAGCTCGTTTCCACGGTTTTTTCCCCCGGAACGATTAAGCGGGTTTATGACAGTTCGCGAATGCAAGTCTGACGACATGCTCGTGCCCTTCCATCAGCTGGATATTACGCTCGGTTCAGTCGCTTTTGCCGAATACGGATTCCGGCGCTTCCGCCAACTGCCTGATCCGCTGCAGGAACCGGGCGGCGGGCGCGCCGTCCACGATCCGGTGGTCGAAGGTCAGGCTGAGCGACATGATCCTGCGTATGCCGGTGGTACCGTCCGCCTCGTCGATTACGACCACCCTTGGCGCCGCCTGCCCCAATCCGAGGATGGCACACTGGGGACTATGAATGATCGGGGTGAAGGTATCGATGTTGTACATGCCCAGGTTGGTCAGTGTGAAGGTCCCGCCCTCGATCTGGTCGAGCGTCAATTTGGTTTCCTGCGCGGTCTGGATCAGCCGCTTCGATGTGGCAGAGATATCCTTGAGCGACTTGCCTGGGACGTCCCGGATCACGGGTGCGATCACCCCGGCGGCGGTGTCTACCGCGATTCCGATGTGTATCCCGTCGTTCAACGCTACGCCGTCACGCCAGGATGCGTTCATGACGGGATGTTCGGCGAGGGCAATGGCGGCGATCTTCAACATCAGATCGTACCAGGACGGCCGATTTGCGCCTTCGAACATCGACGAAAGTACCGTGACGTCCGCCTCGGTGTGCAGGGTGACCGGCGCGGTTGTCCGGTGCGCTTCGGCCATCCGACGGGCGATGACCTTGCGCAGATCGACCTGGCCGCCCCGTGCCGCGGTGGCCTTCCCGTCCGGTCCATCCATCGCGGATTCGTGCCGCCTCGAGGCTTCGAGTACGTCCCGTTCCACGATCCGGCCCGATCTTCCGCTCCCCTTCAGCGACCGCCAGTCGATACCCCCGGACTGTGCCGCGCGCCGGGCCCTGGGACTGATGGCGGGTGTGTCCTGTTCCGGCAGGACCCCCGTGGCGGGTGCGTCCTGTTCACGCGGCGATCCTGTCGCGATTCCGGCGGTTCCCACGGCCGGTTCGGTCGATTCAGTCGTTCGTGACCGTTCCCGTTCCCGTTCGTAATCGGTCGGTTTGCGACCGGGTTCAGTCCTGTCCTCCGCCCCGGCCACAACAGGTTCGGATGCGATCCCTTGTGCAGGACCGGCCTCCACGCGTTCGCCCGATCCATCGTCTACGGGAACCTGGTTCGGATCGAAGGTCTCGAGTTCGGCTTCGGCTACGACGTAACCCAGCAGGGTGCCTACCGGCACGGTCTGTCCGGGCTGCGGCGAGGCGTCGGGGATCTTCAGGATTCCGGATTCAAAGGACTCGACGTCCGTCGCGGCCTTGTCGCCCTCGATAGTGCACACCATCTCGCCCTGGCTTACCTTCTCGCCATCCTGTTTGAGCCATTCGACCAGTGTGCCTTCTTCCATGTTCCAGCCCAGCCGGGGCATGGCGATTTCGTAGGGCATGGCCCGTTCCTATTCCGCCAGCAGGCCGCGGACGGCTCTGGCGAGGGCGGCCCGGTCCGGCACGATGGCCTGCTCGAGCGCCGGACTGTACGGCGTGGGCACGTGGGCGCCGTTCAGCCGCATGATCGGCGCATCGAGCTCGTCGAATCCGTGCTCCGTAACATGGGCCGAAATCTCGGCGCCGATCCCGCAGGGCATGAAGGTCTCGTCCACGATGAGCAGCCTGCCGGTCTTCCGCACGGACTCCAGGATGGTTTCCATGTCCAGCGGCGCCACGGTGCGTGGATCGATGACCTCCAGGGAAACCCCTTCGCCGGACAGCTCCTCGGCGACCTGCAGGGCATGGTGGACCATGACGGTCAGGGCCACGATTGTGGCATCGGTCCCCTCGCGTACCACCGCGGCCTGTCCAAAGGGCACCCGGTGCTCACCATCCGGTACCGGCCCCTTCAGACTCAGCAACTGCCGGTGCTCCATGAAGAAAACGGGGTCGTCGCTTTGCAGCGCAGTGGCAAAAAGTCCCTTCGCGTCCGCGGGATTGGAGGGGAGCGCGACGCGGAATCCGGGGATATGGGCGAAAAGGGGATAGTAACTGCCGGAGTGATGGGTAGCGGCCGAATGGCCAATGCCGATGCATCCCCTAAGCACCATGGGCATCTTCAGCCGTCCGTTGCTCATGTACTGCATCTTCGAGGTCTGGTTGATTAACTCGCCCAGTCCGTCGAGGATGAAATCCGTGAACATGAAATCAACGACGGGCCGGGTCCCGGTCATGGCCGCACCGGTGCACATGCCGATGAACCCACGCTCGCAGATGGGCGTGTCGCAGAGGCGCACGGGACCGTGTTTCTCGTAAAGCCCCAGGGTGGTCTCGAAGTTACCGCCCCGTTCGCCCGCGCCTTCACCCACCACGAATATGGTGGGATCCGCGTCCATGGCGTCGGTCAGCGCTTCGCGCGCGGCTTCCGTGAAGGTTTTCTCGGTCATGGCGCTTCCCGGTACGCGTGTCGGGCGGCCGTCCCGCGATCGGGCCACGGTGCGGCGGCGGCTTCCTGCTCCGCTTCGTCCACCTCGGATTTTATGTCGGATTCCATGCGATCCAGGTCGGATTCCGTCATCGTTTCATCGGACAGGATGCGGCTTCGAAACATCTTGATGGGGTCCTTCTCCCGCCATGCCGCGACTTCCTCCTCGGTGCGATACACACCGGTGAGACCCATGCCCTCGGCGTGGGGCCGCGTGCGGTAGGTCCTGGCCTCGATGAGGGTCGGACCTCCGCCGTCCCTGGCGCGTCGAATGGCCCGGGAGGCCGCCTCGTGCACGGCCAGCACGTCGTTGCCGTCCACTGTCACACCCGGGATACCGTAGTTTTCCGCGCGCGGTGCGACCTCAGGATTCCTGGACGCGTGGGAAAAGGGAACCTCGGTCGCGTAAAGGTTGTTCTCGCAGACGAACAGCGCGGGCAGATCGTAGATGGCGGCCAGGTTGAGGCCTTCGTGAAAGGCGCCGTTCCCCACGGCCCCGTCGCCGAAGAAGGCGACCCCGACACTGCCGTTCCCCAGTAACTTGGCGCTGTACCCGGCGCCGGCGGCCTGCAGGATGCAGGGACCTACGATGCCGCTGGTCCCCATGAGGCCGATCTCCGGGGCGAAAAGATGCATGCTCCCGCCACGGCCATGGGATACGCCAGTTTCCCGGCCATACAACTCCGCGATGAGCGCGACGGGGGAGACCCCTTTGGCCAGCGCGTGGCCGTGGCCCCGGTGGGTGCTGAAGACCGCGTCATCCTCGGATAGCGAGGCGCAAACCCCGGCGGCGACGGCTTCCTCGCCGACATAGGTATGGCACGCGCCATGAATGAGTCCCGCCATGAAAGACCGCGCCAGCCGTTCTTCCACGGTCCGTATCGTGAACATGGTCCGGTACAGCCATCGGTGAAGCTCGAATCGCTCCCCTGCATCGCTTTGCATAACCTGCTCCGGCTAAAAAACTTGCCTGTTGTACAGGCGCCTTTAAATTGGGTCGAGAGTATTCCAAAATACAGACAGATCTTCATAGCTGGCAAGGGTGATTTTCCCAAACCAGGAAGGCGTGTCCCGGCTCGGTGCTGAAGGGAGATTTATCATGTCTGCGGCACAATCGGAAGCCCATCGTGGACTGACCATCGAAGCGGTCGGAGCGTTCCAGGACCAGGGGTTCCTGGTAGCCGGAAAATTGCTAGAGGACGATCACGTGGAAGTACTGCGTGCGGAGTACGACCGCTTATTCGAAACGGCGCGTGAGAGCGGCCGTTACCGCAACCTTTCCATCGACGATACGGAAGACAAGAACCGGAAGAACAGAGCCCGGACGCAGATGCTTCAGATCATGCAGATGTGCGAACGCAGCATCGAGTTCAGAAGACTGTTGTATCATGAACCCATCCTGGACATCGTCGAATCACTGCTGGGACCCAATATCCAACTTTTCCACGACCAGGCGCTATACAAGCCGCCTCGTCAGGGCGGTCCCGTCTTCTGGCACCAGGACAACGGTTACTGGCAGTGCTCGCCAGCCAATCTGGTCAGCTGCTGGCTCACGCTGGATGACGTGGACGTGTCGAACGGGGCCATGCACCTGATTCCCGGGTCGCACCGGCACCTGGTCTCCCATGAACGATCGGCCGAAACCAGCGCCCTGCTCGACCTCGGCGACCAGGCGGCTACGCAAAAGGCGACCGTGGTCGACCTGCCCGCGGGCGGCGCCATGTTCCACCACTGCCAGACCATGCACCACACCCCGGAAAACGTCACCGACCGGCCGCGCAGGGCTTTCGCCATCCATTACATGACGCCCGGCACCAAATCGATCAGGACCGGGGACTACCTGGACGTATCGTTCTCCCGTCCTATGTTGCGGATGAGGGTGTGAGGAAACGCGTTACAGGGAGATTTTCATGACGGAGAAACACCGGTGGGAACCCCTCGCCCCGGACCTGGAATCCATCCTGGCCGCCGAAAGCGATCCGCTCCTGGCCCTTTCGGAGGGCCGTATCCCCGCGATCATATGCCGGCAGGCCTATGCGCCCGCTCACTGCCAGGCGTTGATCAAGCGGTTCATCGATCGCGGGCTGATGCGGGACCCCGACGATCCGGAGGCCGCGGCAACAGATAACCGCACGAGGATAGACATCGGGACCAGCCTGGCGAACCGGGGTTCGGACAAAGAGGCTTTTCTTAATCACGCAGTCGGCACGCGCCTTCTGTACGAGACCCTGTTCGATGGCTATGACGATCCGGTGAAGCTGCTGTACGGGGTGCTGGACACGCTCGCGGGCGAAAAGCGCGCTATGACCGCGCGGGAGCCGGACGGCCGCAAGTATGGTCCGGCCATCTTCCGAATCCACTACGGCGGACATACCTACAAACCCCACATCGACCACGTCACGCTCCGCGAGAAGCGGTTCGACTACGACGTGACCCGGTTCGGCCACCAGTTCGCCGGGGTCCTCTGCTTCCAGAATGCACTGCACGAGGGACGCAGCACCCAGGCCATCCTGCACCGGTGCATGTGGACGCCCGAGGTGGAGGAATCCATCGAGACCGATACCTTCCCCGACTACGCCCGGCGCAACGGCGTCAGCAGCTACACGGTCGACCTCGAGCAGGGTGACCTCTACTTCTTCAACACCCGCCTCATCCACGAGGTGCCGGCCGTGGAGGGCGATCAGCCGCGCATCGTCCTCGCCACTTTCATCGGCTATTCCCCCGACGACCCTGAAGTCTACGTCTGGTCGTGAACCTACAGCCTGCTATCCCACAGCGGCTCGTCCACCCCCCGTTCCTTGTTTTCGTATCGTGACATGACGAAGAGCAGGTCGGACAGCCGGTTCAGGTAGGCCAGTACGAATCCGCCGATCGCCTCTTCGCGGGACAGGGCCGAAACCTCCCGTTCCGCCCGCCGGCAGACGGTACGCGCCAGGTGGAGGAACGCAGCCCCCGGAGATCCGCCGGGCAGGATGAAGTTCTCCAGCGGTCCGACGACGGGATTCAGTTCATCGATAATCACTTCGAGATGCTTGACGTGGCGAGCTTCGATCAGCGGTATCTGGTACTTCGCTTTGTCCTCCTCGGTGAAGCACAGGTCTGATCCGAGGTGAAAGAGCTCGTTCTGGATGACGGGCAGCACTTCTGCGAGTCGCGTAGCCAATCCGTGGGCGAGGGCGATGCCGATGACGGAATTTAGTTCGTCCACGGTGCCGTAGCTCGCCACCCGGGGCGAATCCTTGGGTACGCGCTGCCGGCTGCCGAGCGCGGTCGTACCGTCGTCGCCTTTGCGGGTGTATATCTTCGTCAACCTGGGCATGAGACCTCCTTGATTCAGATGCGGCGTTTTCGATTGACGCGCCGCCGCCGGTTCAGACCCGGCGTTGCCGGTGCAGCAGGTACAGGAAAAATGGCGCACCGAGTAACGTAGTCAGTATCCCAATGGGCAATTCGGCCGGCGCCATGGCCGTCCGGGCGACCAGGTCGGCCAGGACCAGCAACAGCGCGCCTGCCAGCGCGGCCATGGGCGTCAGGATGCGGTAGTCGGGTCCCACGATCAGCCGGACCATGTGCGGCGCCAGGAGCCCGACGAAACCGATGATGCCACTCACCGAAACCGCGGCCGCGGCGAGGCCGGCCGCCGCCGCCAGCAGAACCAGTTTGACCCGTTCGACGTGCACGCCCAGCTGGGACGCCTGTTCGTCCCCCAGGAGCAGTACGTTCAGTTCCCGCGCGTACACGAGGACGATGGTCAGCCCCACCGCCGCGTAGGGCAATAGCATCCATACGTGATCCCATCTCCGGGCGGACAGGCTGCCCATGAGCCAGAAGAGCATCTGGCGCTGGTTCTCGCCGCCCATCACGAGCATGTAGGACGTGAAGGAGGTCGCCATGGCGCCGATGGCGATGCCCGTGAGGAGCAGGGTGGTCGACGCGACGCGGCCACCACGACGCGAGAAAGCGTATACCGCCATGGTTACGGCGAGGGCGCACATGAAAGCCAGAACGGATACCGCGTTCAGCCCGAACATCCAGAATTCCAGTTCCAGGGCGACCGCGGTCGTGGCGCCGAGTGCGGCGCCGGCCGATATGCCCATGATGTAGGGATCGGCCATGGGATTCTGGAAGAAGCCCTGCATCACCCCGCCCGAACTGGCCAGGGCGGCCCCGACCAGCACGGCGAGGAGCGTTCTCGGCAGCCGGATCTCCCATACGATCGTATTGGTCGCGGAATGTGCCGTCTCGATCACCCCGCCCGGCCAAAGGTTATCCGCCAGTACCTGCAGCACGGTTCCGGCCGGGATATACACCGCGCCTACGCCCATGGAAAGCACACAGGCGGCGAAGAGGATCGCGGCGGTCAATGCCAGGACAATGGATCTGTTCATCGCCTCTCCAGTCCGTCAGTCGCCCGGCTTCAGGATGATCTGGGGCGAACCCGAATAGGGGCTTTTTATGACGGTCACGTCGGTCTCGAAGACCGCTTTGATGTGCCCGTGGGTGAGGATGTCCTCCGGCGGCCCGTCGGCGTAGGTGCGTCCGTCTTTCAGCATGAGGAGCCGGTGGCAGTATTCCGAAGACAGGTTCAGGTCGTGGGACACGCACAGGACCGCGAGTCCGTCGCTTGCGCATACGTGGCGCAGCAGATCGAAAACCTCTACCTGGTGGTTCAGATCCAGGAAGGAGGTCGGTTCGTCCAGCAACAGGATCGAGGGCTGTTGCGCCAGCGCCCGGGCGATGATAACCCGCTGCCTTTCTCCACCGGACAGTTCGTGGATAGGCCGGTCCCGGAACAGGAAGCAGTCGGTCCGGCGCATGGCTTCGAGGGCGATTTCCCGGTCTTCCGGACCTTCTTTTCGGAAGCGCTTCAGGTGCGGCGTCCTCCCCATCATGACGAGTTCGAGCGACGAGAAGGCAAAAGTCGCGGGCGTCAGCTGGGGGATGACGGCGATCTGCCGGGCGATTTCGCGGACGGTGTAAAGTTGAAGCGGCCTGCCATACAGCTCGATTTGTCCATGGCTCAGTGGTAGAATGCGCGTGAGCGCCCGGATCAGCGTGCTCTTGCCGGAGCCGTTCGGTCCGATCACGCCCAGCATCTCGCCCTGGTGCAGGTCGAAGGTCAGGCCTTCCAGTACCGGGCGCCGATCGTACCCGCAGGACAGGTTCTCGACTTTAATGGCCGTATCCAAGCTGTATCACCCCGAGATTTGGCACAAAAAAACCAGCCGCTCCATGTTGGAAGGGCTGGGTCGGGACGGCAGGCATGCGCATCCGGGCTCGGCCTCTCTGCTCACGGAGAAGCGTTCGCACAGCCTGCAGGCAGGTCTCCTGACTGACGGATCGTCCTACTCCTCAAGTCTTCCCGCCGGCCATTTGGCTTAGCCTAACCGGCAGTGACGAGTTTGAGTTTCGTCCCCGAACACAGTGGCGGGACCGTGATGGATTCGCACCATCTTCCCTTTTCAGCGTTCTAGCTAACCGCCACCTGCGGCTGTATTCGATTGTCCTTTCAATTTACAGGATAGCGGAAATACCGCAATGCAAATTCTCCTTCGGACCTCGAGTCGTACGATGTATGAGGATAGAACGATAGTTGAATTGCACGGCTGGAACGGTTATAATCTAACCTTACACGAATGGTTGGCGGCAATGATCGTCGAGTTATGATCCACGCGTCCAGAGTTGAAGATGAAAGCGTTACTTGATCGCCACGAGCATTACGTGCTTGAAAGAGATGGCCGTTTTCTCGTCGCGGCATTGCAGTCGCCCCACCAGGTGCTGAGTACCTCGGTCTGCGGCGGCGGAATGACCGACCGGGTCCGGTTTATCGTGAATCACCAGAGCTGCGAGGGCCAGGGCCACGGTGATCGGTTCGAATGGATGAATGAACTCGGCGAGCCCGGATACCATCGGCACGTATGCAATGAACTCGGACTGGAACCCGAGGCCGTCGCGATGATGGGCACGGCCGCCAACATGAACTATGCCGCCCGGATCGTGGAGACCTTTGCGGAATTGCGCGTATGCGCCGTCGTTACCGCCGGAGTCGAGGGCAACGCCGGCTGCGCGGGCGATCCCGCGAACTGGCATGAGACCGAATCCGGCCAGATGGAAAGACACCCCCACGACGGTACGATAAACACGATGCTGCTCATCAACTGGCCGCTTACGCCCGGCGCCATGGCGCGAGCGGCCGTCACCATGACCGAAGGCAAATCGGCCGCCCTCCAGGAGCTTGCCGTTTCAAGCCTGTACTCCCAGGACCTGGCGACCGGGACGGGCACGGACCAGTACTGTATCGCCGCTCCGATGGACGAAGCGAAACGGCCCAAGGCCCGGGCGGGACATCACGCAAAACTGGGCGAACTGATCGGCAGGTCCGTCCGCAGGGCGACCCTGGAAGCGCTTCGGTGGCAGAACGGACTGGAGGCGTCGAGCACCCGGAGCCTGTATCATGCGCTGAAACGGTACGGAATCAAGGCGGACCTGTTTCTGTCCGCCATGGAAAGCCGCCTGGAAGCGGACGAGTTAGCCTTTTTTGACAAAAACATCCGATCGGTCATCCACGATCCGGGCGTTTCGGCCGCCGCCTACGCCTTCGCGGCAGTATGGGACCGACTCAGGCACGGAACGCTCTCCCCAACGCTGGCCGCACCGTTATTGCGACAGCAGGCCGCGGTGCTGGCGTCCTCGCTGGCTGCGAAACCCGAAACCTGGCCGACCTGTTACGAACAACTCGTCGTCCATGAAGACGCATTGCTGGATACCGTCTACGACGCGATAGCATTGGGATGGCGTCTCAAATGGACCTGACGGTACTCGCACCGGATCCCGTGCTGATAATTTGCGCGGTCGTGCTCGACGGCATCCTGGGCGATCCGGTTTACCGGTGGCATCCGGTACGCCTCATGGGCCATACGCTCACCGTGCTGGAGCGCGTGCTCCGGCGGATAGGACTGGATGGGTACGCCGGCGGATGCATGCTGTTCCTGGTGCTCTCCGTGTTCTGGGTAGGCGTCAGCGCGGCATTGGCCCTCGGATTACACGATCAGCATCCCGCCCTGAACGGGATCTACCAGATTTTCGTGATTTACAGCATGGTGGCGCTCAGGGACCTCTGCCGCCACGGCCTGGCCATCGATCGCGCCGGAGACCTCAAAGGCGCGCGGCGGGCCGTGTCCATGCTGGTCGGTCGGGATACCTCCACCATGGACGCCGCGGCCTGCGGGCGCGCGGGCATGGAAAGCCTGAGCGAGAACGCGGTGGACGGCTTCATTGCGCCACTGTTCTGGTATGCCCTGCTGGGATTG
Organism: uncultured Gemmatimonadota bacterium; assembly: GCA_951812955.1. Classification (GTDB taxonomy): domain Bacteria; phylum JAAXHH01; class JAAXHH01; order JAAXHH01; family JAAXHH01; genus JAAXHH01. Next base: position 2,891,796 of record OX638340.1, read on the forward strand.
CCGGGCATCGTGCTTTTCAAGGTGATCAGCACGATGGATTCCATGGTGGGATACCGGACGCCCCGGTATGCGGCCTTCGGCTGGTGCGGCGCGCGGCTGGACGACCTGTTCAATCTCATCCCCGCCCGGCTCACCTATCTGCTGATGGCGGTGATCGCGTTTCTTCTGCCTGGATATTCAGGCCGCAAGGCCCTGTTTGTGGGTTGGCGGCAGCACGCGCAGATTCCGGGTCCGAACTCCGGTTGGAGCGAAGCATCGGCGGCCGGCGCTGTGCAGCGGCGGCTGGTCGGACCGGTCCTGCAGGACGGGGAGCTGGTTACCGAGGTCTGGATCGGCGACGCAGGCGACCCGGAAGGCGGCCAGGCCGGCGATCTGCGCCGCATGTGCCTGTTCGTGGTGGTTACCTGTTCGCTGACCACCGCACTCGCTGTTCTGGTCCTGGTCGTGCTGGCGAATTAAACGCCGTGCCAGGAAGTTCGCGGTTTCCGGGCCCTTACCTGACCACCCCATAGAACCGCGCCAGGAATCTTGCCGGAACAAACAGGGAAAAAAGCAGCCGCAGGAGCCAGGTCAGCAACAGCGTGCGAACCGGCCCACGGCGTTCCCAGCGCCGTGCGGAAGTAAGCACGGGTTCGTCGATCCAGTCCAGTCCGCCGGCCTTCTTCAGCCGGTCGGCGAATCGGGCGTCTTCAAAGACCGGGATCCCTGGAAATCCGCCCACTGTCTCGAAGGCCTCCCGGGTGGTATAAATCGCCTGATCGCCGTAGGTAATACCCAGGAAGCGCGAGCGGAAATTGGTTCCCCCCGCGATCCACCGGTATATCCGGCTTGCATGGGCAATGTCGAAACGAAACCTTCCCCCCGCCTTGCCGCGTCCGAAGATCGATTCAGCTACCAGCTCCCGCCAACGGTTCGGAAGCCGGGTGTCTGCGTGAAGGAAAAGCAGCACGTCTCCGGACGAGGCCGCGGCACCCTCGTTCATCTGGACCGCACGGCCCGGTTTGCCCAGCTCGACCAAGCCTACCTCGGAACGTGACCGGACGATTCCCGCCGTTCCGTCGTCGCTTCCGCCGTCCACGACGATAATCTCCAGTCCATCTGAAACGTCCGGCAGGCCACTGCGGCCCAGTCCGCCCGATCCGCCCGATTCGCCCAGAGCGCCTCGCAGGCCCGATCCGCTCGATCCGCCCGATTCGCCCATCACGCCTCGCAGGCCCGATCCGCCCGATCCGCCCGATCCGCCCGATCCGCCCAAACCGCCTGATTCGCCCTGTCCGCAATCGAACTGGTCCAGGCAGTCTCCGATGGTCGTGGCTTCGTTGAGCGTGGGGATGATGATGCTGACGCGGAGGGGCTTGGCCAATCGTGCTTTCGCGCGTCTCGAGGTCACGTGATCGGAGGATGCGTTCCCGCGTCCGGACTTATCGAGCGGCGTCTGAGATGTTGAAGGCGATGCGCGCGACTTACCCGAGGGTTCGTTCCAATGCCCGGATGAAGGCTTCATTTTCTTCTCTCGAACCCGTCGAAACCCGGATGTGGTTCGGTGACGCCCACTGGCCGGCGCCCGCGCGGACCATGACCCGCCTGGACCATAACGAACGCACGATGCGCTGCGTCTCCCGCCCGAAATCGGCCCAGAGAAAGCACGCGTGGCTGGGCACGACCCGGGCGCCCAGTCGCTCCAACTCGGCCGTGAGGTAATCGTTGCCTTCCCATACGGCCTGCAGGGACCGCTTGACGTGTTCATCGTCACCGAGGGCCGCTGCGGCCGCGTGGACGGACAGGACGTTCCGGCCGAGGAGTCCCATGGAGAAAGGCGCCAGCCTGTAGATCACGTCCCGATGCGCGATGGCATAGCCCACGCGGATGCCGCCGAGTCCGTACACCTTGGAGAACGTCCGGAGCACGATCACGTTTTCCCGTTCCTTGGCGACTTCGATGAAATCCCGATATTCCGGGTCACGGACAAAGTGAACGTAGACCTCGTCAATGGCCACGAGGACATGCGGCGGCACCCGGTCGATGAAGTCCAGGATCCGATCATGGGGCAGCAGCGCTCCGGTGGGGTTGTGGGGGTTGCAAATGATGACCAGGCCTGTGCTTTCGCCGATCCGCTTCCCCATGTCTTCGAGATCGTGGTTTCCGTCCGGCAACACGGGCGACCGTTGCGACTGCACCCCGTGGCCGGCGTCGCGGAGTTCGTCGCCGACGCGGGTAACCTGGCCGTAGGAAGGGAATGCTTCCACGACTTCGCCGTGTTTCATCAGGGCCTGCAGGGCCAGGATCTGGAGTAGTTCGGTCGTTCCCACACCAAGCATCAGGCCGTGGCGCTCGCCTGTCGCCTTGAAATCGAAGCCCGACGGGCGGGGAATGTCCAGGCCGTGGTGCCGGATGATCGCGTTTTGCAGGGTGGTCGTGTAATCATACCGGTTCATCCAGTCCTGGTGGCGCAGCACGGCTTCTATGGCCGCCGGGGACGCGCCCAGGGGGTTTTCGTTGAAGGCGAGCCGGACGCGGCCCGGTTCGACTCCCACGCCCTTTACATCCGTGGGTTGACGCCCGGAGAGCTGGGCAGCTACCGATTCGGGTGCATGCGGTCCGCCCAGTCCCGCCACCAGCGCTGCCGCGCCTGTCAGTCCACCCCGGAGGAAATCTCTCCGTGATACGGGCTCGTCCGGCGGGTATCCGTCCGGCAGGAATCCGAATGAATGGACGGACTCGTCTAGTCTTTCTGGGGAAGGCACAGGGTAGATCCATCGGTATGGGTGAATGCGCGGCAACCAGGTTCTAAGCGGACAGCGCGTCACAGACTGGAGTCAGCTGCCGGGATTCTGGCCGAGATGATCGAAGACGTCTTCCGATACGCCACCGGGTTTCACGCCGGTTTCCCGTTCCACCCGGTCCACGCCCTTTAACCTGTTGATGCGGACGATCAGGCGTTCCAGCTGGCTGAGATGTTCCACCTCGATGGTGAAATTTCCGTCCGCCAACCCGTCTGTGGAGTCCATCGCGGCGTGGGTGATGTTGATGCCGGCCTCCGTAATCGTCCTGGAAATCCCGTTGAGCAGACCGGGCCGGTCGTTTCCGTAGATACGCAGGCCGACGACGAAGAACTGGTCCTTCTCCACGTCCCAGTGTACCTCGAGGCGCCGTTCCAGATCGTCCACGATATTCGAGCATTCCTTGTTGTGCACCGTCACGCCCCGTCCGCGGGTGATGAAGCCGATGATGGGATCTCCCGGAACCGGCTGGCAGCACTGGGCGAAACGGATCATCAGATTGTCTATGCCCGTGACCTTGACTCCGCCCCGAGAACGGCGCACCCTGTCCACGAACCGGGTCAGTACCGACGCTTTTGCCGGATCCTTTTCGGCATCGGGCTCTTCGGGAAGCAGCCTCTGGGCGACCTGGGCCGCGGAATATTCGCCCCGGCCGATCGCGGCGTAGAGTCGACTCGCGTCAGTCAGCCCGAATTCCTTCGCTAAAGCCTCCAGCTCATCGGATACCTTGCGCTTTACCTTCAGCCGCTTCAGTTCCCGGCCCAGCAGGTCTTCGCCCAGCCTGATGCTCTGTTCCAGCGTGGCCTTCCTGAACCACGACCTGATCTTGGAGGAGGCCTTGGTCGTCTTGACGATATCGAGCCAGTACGAACTCGGGGTCTGGTGCGGTGAAGTGAATATGGTGACCGTGTCGCCATTGTTCAACTTCCCGGCCAGCGGCGCGATGTTGCCGTTCACCTTCGCTCCGCTGCATTGGAGCCCGATGTCGGTGTGAATGGCGAAGGCGAAGTCCAGCACGCTGGCGCCCTGCGGCAGTTCCTTGAGATCCCCGCGCGGGGTGAATACGAAGATGGCGTCGTCGTAAAGGTCCATGCGCAGGTAACTCATGAATTCCTTCGGATCGGTCATGTCCGTCTGCCAGTCCAGCGCCTGGCTGAGCCAGTCTTCTCGACCCTCGCCGTCCGTGACCTCCTCCTTCCCTTCCTTGTAGAGCCAGTGGGCGGCGATCCCCACTTCCGCGACCCGGTCCATCTCCCGCGTGCGGATCTGGATTTCGGCCGTTTCGCCGTTGGACGCGATGATCGTGGTGTGCAGGGACTGGTACATGTTCATCTTGGGGCGGGAGACGTAGTCTTTGAAGCGGTCGAAAATCGGGGTGTAGAGGGTATGGATGATCCCCAGCGCGTGGTAGCAGTTGGGCACCGTGTCGGTCACGACGCGAAGCGCATGGAGGTCGTAGATCTCCTCGAAAGGACGTTGGCGGCGCTGCATTTTCGTGTAGATACTATGGAAATGCTTCGCGCGGCCGTTCACCGTGGCGTCGATACCCGCGTCCTTCAGCGCTTTGACGATAGGCTGCCGGATCTCGTCGATCAGTTTTTCCCGCTCCTCCCGTTTCTGGTCCAGCTTGCTCGCGAGGTCCCGGTACACATCGGGAGACAGGTATTTCAGGCAGAGGTCTTCCAGTTCGGACTTGATCTTGGCCATGCCGAACCGGTGGGCGAGGGGGGCGTAGATCTCCCGGGTTTCGAGGGAGATGCGCTGCTGCTTCTCCTCTACCAGGAAGGACAGCGTCCGCATGTTGTGAAGCCGGTCCGCGAGTTTGATGAGGATGATCCGTACGTCCTTGGCCATGGAAACGAGCATCTTGCGGAAATACTCGGCCTGCAGCTCCTCCTGGCTTCGGAAGGACAGCCCGGTGATCTTGGTGACGCCGTTTACCAGGACGGCCACTTCCTCGCCGAACTCCGCTGCCAATTGCTCGATGGTAACGTCTTCCACGTCTTCCACGACGTCGTGCAACAGTCCCGCCGCTATGGTCACGGCGTCCAGTTGCAGACCGATCAGCGTAAGCACCACCTGCGTACAGTGCACCATGAAGGGTTCGCCGGACTTGCGGACCTGGCCGGCGTGATGCAGCATGCTGAAGTGATAGGCCCGTTCGATGAGGTCAAGCTGGATTTCCAGCGCTTCGTCGGAGTCGATCTCCGGATGTGAAATGGCGTATTGTTCCAGCAAGACCTGGACCGGAACGATCGCGGAGTTCGAAATGGCGCTTTCAACCGTGGCAGTCATCTGGATACTCGCCCGGGCAGGTCCGACTGCCCGCTTGGAGTCGTTTAACAGGGACACGGGGCAACCGACACTGCTTCATGACCCGCGCATTCACCTGGAATAGCAAGCGAGTGTAACATCGCTTATTTACAATAGGTTACCTTATATCATTATAGATAATGGACGTAAAGGTCCGATGTCAAGCCGGTTTTGGCCGGCCGGGAAACAGGAAAGCCGATACATCGTGGACGAAACGGTCGAAGGCGGATCTGTACGCCGGGCTGATGTGGTGGGCGTTCCGGACGTTCCTGATCATGGTGCGGGTCGCCGCCCCGCGCCGGTCGTAGACAGTGGGTAGCGGATCGCCCGTGGTAAAGGGAAACTCGTGTACGCCCAGGTCCAGACGCAGCACGTGCGCCGGATGCAGGTTCCATGCCGCCCTTTCGGCCGATATGACCCGGTCGGCGGGGTTGACGACCAGCAGCAACCGGTCTCGCAGGATCTCCATGCGGTCTTTCAGCCCTTCGCCATGAATCAGTACCTCCGCAAGCCAGCGGGCAGGCGCCTCGACCAGTTTCCGGTGTCGGTCATCGACCGCATCGAGCAGAAAAGACCGTCCCTGAAGGTATGCCGATAGCCGATTCGCGGCCGCATCATCCATGATAAACAGACTTCCTGGCCGGATGCCGTCGAGGGGAGCGCCTGAGGCGAAGAGCGCTGCGCGGCCATTGGAAAACCGGCCGCCGGGATCGTCGAGCAACAGAATCAGGGCAAGGTAGCCGCCGGCCGAGTATCCCAGGAAACGCGCGCTTGCACCCGCTTTGCAGCCTTCGTGATCGCCCGCTTCGATCCGGTCCGCCAGGTCCACTGCGTCGAAATAGGACTGCAGTCCACCGAGCACGTAGCGTTCAGGCGCTCGGCTCAACCGTTCGCTAATGCGGCCATTGAAGGGACTTGTCTGTCCGTTCGCGGCCAGGGCGGCGCGCTGGGTGGCGATCCGGGTCTGGTCCTGCGAACTCCAGAGTTTCGACCGCCTTCCGACGTGGAAGGACAGGGGGAAGAGTATGACGGGAATCCCGAGCCGCAGGGCGAAACTGGCGGCCCAGGGCAGCATTCTGGCGTAACTGCCCTCGTTCAGGCCGTGGAATATGACCAGGACTTCATCGGCGCCTCCGGCGGGCAGGTCGACCGGCTCCACCATGAGGTAGTTGAATCCGCGATTCTCCGCGACATCCCGGTCTACCGGCACCAGCAGTCCGTTCCAACGGGATTCGAATCGCGGCCGGCGCAACCGGTAGCGTCCGTCGTCCACGGAGTCGCCGCCGGCCCGGTACAGCCTGTACAGCCTATCGGGCTCGTATACATTCCCGGGCATCAATCCTTCTCCTTGAGGCGCCGCCTACCGGTCGGATCCGGCGAATCCAAACGGGGCCGACGTGCATATCCAGGATCTCCCGGGGCCGACGTGCACATACAAGACCACCGGCGCGTGACCCTCCGCTCGATCCTGGCCGGTAACGTCCTGTCCGTTTTCATCAACTTCACGAGCTATTTCATCGAGGTGATCACCACTCCGTACTATTTTGCTTCACCCGAAAATCAATGGAAAGCGATTTTCTTCCAGCCGGTTCCCGGGGCAGGGACATCGGATCCATGGCTGGTAGCGGTTCAGGTCGGCCATTTCACGTGGCTTGTGAGGGTATGGGAAATGTTACGACCCGTGACGAATAGAATTGACATTCGGGTATCTAAACCCATATAATCAAATGATTTTGCGGATTTAATCCGACCTGGCGGTCGAGAAGGGTATTTCATGGATCAACTGGACCTTACCATTCGCATAGCCGGAGAGAACGGTGAAGGCGTGCTTACCGTGGGCGACGTGCTGGCAGAAGCGCTGGCCCGGTCGGGTCTGCACATCTACACTTTCAAGAATCTCCCGGCCGAGATCAAAGGCGGCGCATCCATGACGCAGGTCAGGGTGCAGGATACCCCCGTCCGCTCGCCGGGCGACGCCCTCGATATCCTGATGGTCTGGAACCAGGAGAACTACGACATCCACGTGGGCGAGGTGAAGCCCAGCGGCGTCGTGATATTCGATCCAGATGAATGCGAGGCGGACGAAAGCCTGGCGCTTACCCAGATCGCCGTCCCGCTTCAGAAGATCACGAAAACCGTCATCAAGACGATGAAGTCCAAGAATGTGCTGGCCTTCGGGATCCTGACCACGTTCCTGGGCATTCCCGTCGAAGCCGCGAAGCAGATGGTGGCCGAGAGTCGTTGGGGCCGGCGCAAAGAGTTCCTCGAGTCAAACATCAACGCCCTGAAGCAGGCCTACATCTACGTCGCCGACAACGATATCGATCTGGGGCTCAGCGTCCCGGTAAACCAGAGGAACGGCCACGCCCAGCTGATCATGACGGGGAACGACGCGCTCTGCATGGGCGCCCTGGCCGCCGGTTGCCGGTACTACGCCGGATACCCCATTACACCCGCCAGCGACGTGATGGAGACACTTGCGAAAGCGATGCCCAGGGTGGGCGGCGTCCTGATGCAGACCGAAGACGAGATCGCGGCCATCACCGCGTCCATCGGGGCTTCCTTCACCGGCGCGAAGGTAATGACCGCCACCGCGGGACCGGGTCTGTCCCTCATGGTCGAGGCCCTTGGCCTGGCGACCATGGAGGAGATCCCCATGGTTGTCGTGGACGTCCAGCGCGGCGGACCGAGCACCGGCATGCCCACCAAGACCGAACAGTCGGACCTGAATCTGGCCATATACGGAGCCCACGGCGAAGCGCCGCGCATCGTGATCGCGGCGACCAATACCGAGGACTGTTTCTACACGGCGGTCAAGGCTTTCAATCTCGCCGAAAAATACCAGACGCCGGTCATCATGCTCAGCGACCAGCATCTCTCGCAGCGTGCGCAGGTCATGTCTCGTCCCGATCTCAGCCGGATCGAGATCGTCGAGCGGAAACAGCCCGAAGTAAACGGCAGTGTTTCTCCCCAGGAATTCGACCGGTACGAGATGACCGACGACTACGTTTCCCCCATGCCGTTGCCGGGCCGCCACGGACAGCACTACGTGGCGACGGGCCTGGAGCACGACGAGCACGCCCATATCGACTACTCGCCGGAAGCCCATATCCGGATGACTGAAAAACGGCATCAGAAAATCGAATCCGCGGTGAACGAGCCCGGGTTCGTACAGCGGTACGGCGCGGAGGACGCCCAACTCGGGCTGATCGGCTGGGGATCGTCGGAAGGCCCCATACTGGAAGCGCTGGACCGGACCCTGGCGAAGGGGTACAAGGTCGCCGCTCTGATATTCAAGATGTTGCAACCCCTGCCGGAAAAAGAAGCACGCGCCTTCATCGAATCCATTCCGGTAGTCTCGGTAGTCGAGCTGAACGCCAGCGGGCAGTTCGCAAACTACCTGCAGGGACGCCTGGCCGTTTCCCTGAAGCGGTTCAACATCATTACGGGACTGCCCTTCAAGGCGGGCGACATCGAGGAATACATCGAAGGAGTGCTGCAGTATGGCTGAAGTCCGTACGGCCGACGCCGAAAAAACCGGGACGACGGAACGGTCCGGTGATGAAGGCCGGGTAGTCAAGCGTAAGCTCAAAGACTACAGGAGCGAAGTAAAGCCCACATGGTGCCCCGGCTGCGGAGATTTCGGTGTGCTAGCTGCTCTGCAGCGCGCGCTCGCTGAACGGGACCTGGATCCGAAGGACGTGGTCATCGTATCCGGGATCGGCTGTTCCGGCCGTCTCCCCGAATTCGTCAACGCCTACGGTCTGCACGTGGTGCACGGGCGGGCGCTGCCCGCCGCCCAGGGCGTCAAGGCGGCCAATCCCGATTTGACGGTCATCGCCGTTGGCGGCGACGGCGACGGGTTTGCCATCGGCGGCGGTCACGTGCCCCATGCCGTGCGCCGCAACCAGGACATCACCTACATCGTCATGGACAACCAGGTTTACGGACTGACCAAGGGCCAGCCGTCACCGAGCACGCCCACGGGGATGCAGGCGTTGCGCCGCAGCGTTTCCATGCCCAAGATGGCGCCTTACGAAGGGGTGCTGGAAGGCCAGTTGAACATCCTGGCCATGGTGATCGTCTACGGCTGCAGTTTCGTCGCGCGCACCTTCTCGAGCCAGGCGACGGAAATGGCGAAAACCATCGGCCGTGGACTCGACCACCCCGGATTCGCCTTCGTCCACGCGATGAGTCCCTGCCCCACCTTCTACAACACCTACGATCCCTGGAAGGAGTCCTTCATGCCTTTGCCGGAAGGCTGGGACACCGGCGACCGGATCAAGGCGATCGACATGGCCATGGAAGAGGTGGGCGACGGAGTTTTCCACAGCGGCGTGTTCTTCCAGGAAGAGTACCGCACCTATACCGACAAGTTGCAGGACGTATACACCAAGGCTTATGGGGACGAGCAGGCGACCATAGACGCCTTGATGGACCAGTACGCCTGAGTCAGCAGGTCCGTCCCGTTTTCCCGTTCCGCCCGTTCCGCCCGGTCCTTCCCGATCTTCCCGTATTCTCGGCGACGCCCGTTCCACCCGGTACGGGCAGCTTTTACTCCCAAATCCTTACCGAAACACGACGGTACGGCGTCCGTTGATCAATACGCGCCGCTGGATATGGTAGTGTACGGCCCGCGCCAGGACGATCCGTTCGATATCGTGTCCAACCGCCGTCAGTTCCGCCGGCGACATGCGATGGGTCACGGCTTCCACATCCTGCTCGATGATCGGCCCCTCATCGAGATCGGCCGTCACGTAGTGGGCGGTCGCGCCGATCAGCTTTACGCCGCGCCGGTGAGCCTGGTGGTAGGGCCGGGCGCCCTTGAAACCGGGCAGGAACGAATGGTGAATGTTGATGATGCGCCCCACCATCCTGTCGCACACCTCGGGACCGATTATCCGCATGTATCTGGCCAGCACGACGAAATCGATGTTGTTCTCCTCGATCTCGTCGATCAACCGCTCCTCCTGCTCCGCCTTGTTCTCGGGCGAAATCGGCAGGTGCAGAAAGTCGATGCCCGATTCCTTCGCCAGTTGCCCGGCGTCGGTATGGTTGGAGATGATCAGGGGGATATCCAGCTGAAGCTTGTCCATGCGCGTGCGGTTCAGCAGGTCCAGCAGGCAGTGCAGATCCCGCGACACCATGATCAGGGCCCGGGGCCGCGTGTCGTCGGCCGTCAGGTCCCACTGCATTTCCAGTTCCTCCGCCAGTGGAGCGAAGGTCCTCCACAGGGAACCCAGGGTTACCTTGCCGCCGAAATGCACGCGCATGAAGAACCGCTCGCTGTACGGGTCGATGTACGTATCGCTTTCGATAACGTGACATCCCTGTTCCGAAAGCCAGCGGGTCACGGTGTAGATCAATCCGGTTCGCTTGGGACAGGACAGGGCCAGCAGGAAGTTCTTTACGGTGCGTGCCTTCATGTATGGAGACCGTTACCGTGGGTATATGTAATGTTTACGTGCCGCGTTTCCTCTTCGGAGGGAATCGATCAATGATGAAGAGGACATGAAGGCGAACCCTCCCGCCGGGTCCGGTTGCCGTGGATCGGCGGGCGAGAGACTGGCCGGGCGTCGACGAGCGTCACGCCCGGTGCGTTTCCGTCAGTCGTCCTGGAAGAAGTCCGCGTTGATCTGGATATAGTTCTGCCAATCATCCGGGGTATCTTCTTCGGCAAAAATGGCCTCAACAGGACATTCCGGCTCGCAGGCGCCGCAGTCTATGCACTCTTCAGGATCGATGTACAGCATGCGTTCGCCGTCCTTGGTGTGAATGCAATCCACCGGGCATACATCGACACAGCCCTTGTCCATTACGTCAATGCATGGCTCTGCGATTATGTAGGTCATACGAGACTCCTCGCTAAACACGGCTTTCTGAAACAATTCGGCTTCGCGGATGCGTCGCATCAAGTGTCGGCAGGACAGAAAACCGGTCAATGGTTCCGCCGCCAAAAATACCGTTATATTATAGCCGGACCGGCGTGGCGTGTCAAGCCTGAAATCGATTGACCGCCGGGCTGTTCTTCGTTAAGTTCAAAGGCCATGCCACCGTCCGCCGTACCCGCCGACTTGGCCCGCCGTTACGACGTCTGTTTCAAGTCCATAGCCATTGGAAAGTGGGTGACTCTGGACATTCTGGCGGTACGCGATCCGGACGTGCTCATAGACGAAATCGACCCGGAATGCTACGATGAGGATGAACGCCTGCCCTACTGGGCGGAGATCTGGCCCTCGGCGATCGGTCTCGGCCGCCACCTGTTCGAGTATCCCGCTCCCCCCGGTTCAAAGATCCTGGAACTGGGCTGCGGCATCGGAGTGGCCGGTATCGCGGCGGCCGCGGCCGGACTGGTGGTCACCGCGTGCGACTACGAAGAGGACGCCCTGGCCTTCGCCCGGCACAATGCCCGGTTGAATGCCCTGAACGCGCGCGTATCCTTCCGCTTCCTGGACTGGAGAAACCCGGATCTCGACCGCAAGTACGCCATCATTATCGGTTCGGACATTCTTTACGAACGGCCAAATCACGAACCGATCCAGCGCTTGCTCAACGACACGCTGGAACCGGGCGGCATGTTTCTCGCGAGCGATCCCGGCCGCCGTGCGGCCACCCCATTTGTCGAATCCATGATAGCCCGGGGATACCGACACAGCGCGCAGCCTCGAAGGATAAAGTTCGAAACGAATGACAACCGGATCATCGTTCACCGGTTTATGAAAGAGGCCTGAATACGCAACCCCTGATTGGACCGGTCATGAAAGAAGCCATCGCCCAACTTCCGGCGGGAATCCGGGATCGGCTGAGCCAGGCAGGTCGCCTGGCCGATGAGTCGGGACTGGACCTGTACCTGGTCGGCGGGACCGTGCGGGACATGCTGCTGGGATGGTCCAGGACGGACATAGACCTGGTGGTAGAGGGGGATGGGATGGGGTTCGGCGGCCGGCTTGCCCGGGCCGCGGGAGGCCGTTGCACGCCGCATCCCCGTTTTCTGACGACCACCGTGGATCTGCCTGAAGGTATAAACATGGACGTGGCGACCGCCCGCAGCGAGACCTACGAGCGCCCTGGTGCGCTTCCCCGGGTGGCGTCCGCGCCGATGGACGTGGACCTGGCGCGGCGCGATTTCACGATCAATGCCATGGCGGTCTCGTTGAACGAGCGACGCTTCGGCGACCTGGTCGATCCTTTCAACGGCCGGGCCGACCTGCAAAAGAAACGGGTCCGCATCCTCCACAACGGGAGCTTTATCGACGACCCCACCCGCCTCTTCCGGGCCGTCCGGTTTGAACAGCGCCTGCGGTTCAGGCTCGAGCGCGGGACGGAACGGAGATTTCGGGAAGCCGTCGCCGGGGGTATGGTCGGGAACCTTTCGGGTCCCCGGTTGCTCGAACAATTGAGGCTGATCTGCGTCGAATCAGATCCCTGGCCGATATTCGAACGGCTGGAACGACTCGGTGCGCTCTCGGCCATCCACCCAGCCCTGGCTTCCGACGAAGGCCTGGAAACGCTTGTCCGGGAGATCAGCCGGACCGGCGGTCCGGCGCCTTCCACCTACGACGGGTGGTGGATCCTGTACTTGGTCGCGCTGTTCCGGCCGCGCAGAGAGGAGACCCTTCAGAGCGTCGTGGACCGGCTGAAGCCCAACAGGCGCCTTCGGAGAGCCATCGAGGACATGTCCCGGTGGTCCCGCGTGGAGCAGGCCGTCGAATCGGGTGCAATCGAAACACCGGCGGACTTCTGCCGCGCGGTGCGCACGATTTCGGAGGACACCATGTTGTTCGTCACCCTGACCCATCCGGACGAAGGCATGCGGAGGCGCTGCGAATCCTACTACCACAAACACAGGCACATGCGCCTTTCGATCGACGGAGGGACGCTAAAGGATCTGGGCATCCCGGTGGGACCGGAATACGGCCGGATCCTGGACGAGGTACTGTCGATGAAGATTAACGGCGAAATCGGGACCGCGGACGAGGAACGCCGCGCCGCGCGGGATCTCTGGTTGCGCCTTCACCGCCCCACGCACTGAAACGTTCCGCAACCGCGGCAAAGGAGTATTCATGCCCTTCGATTTTACCATCCTGTTCATCGCCATGCCCGCGATCCTCTTCGCCCTGACCTTTCACGAATACGCCCATGCCTGGGCGGCGTGGAAACTGGGCGATCCCACGGCGCGCAGCATGGGTCGGCTTTCGTTGAACCCCCTGGTGCATCTCGACCCGGCCGGGACGATCATGCTGGTCATCACCGTCATGAGCGGGTTCGGTATCGGCTGGGCGAAGCCCGTGCCGGTGGATCCCCGCTATCTGCGGAACCCCCGAAAGGACATGCTCTGGATCGCCCTGGCGGGACCGGTATCCAATATCATCCTCGCTTTCATCCTGGTGGGCGTATTCACCCACATGCCCTCCGGGGGCGCCCTGACCGATACCTTGCGCCAGATGGTCCGGTACGGCATTGTCATCAACCTGGCGCTGGCATTCTTCAACATGCTGCCGATCCCCCCGCTGGACGGGTCGCGGGTCCTGAAGGGACTGCTGCCGGCACAGCAGGCTCAGCGGTACGGCCAGCTCGAAATGTACGGCCCCATCCTGCTGATCGGGATTATCGTGGCGGACCAGATGTTGCGGCTGGGCATCATCCGGACCTGGATCATGGTTCCTGCCCAGATCAGCCTGCGCGTGATGAGTGAGATTTACGGCAGCTTCTAAGCGGGGGCATTATGCGGCTAAGCGCCGACACGGTCCGTCTGGACCTCATCCATCCCTTTCGCATTGCCCGCGAGGTCAGCGATCACAAGAACAACGTGCTCGTGCGTATCTCCGACGCAGGACTGACCGGCATCGGCGAAGCAGCGCCATCAGGTTACTACGGAGAAGACGCAGCGTCTGTGCTGCGGGCGCTTAAAGGAGCGCCGGCGATGCTGGGCGGAGATCCCTTAGGACTCGAGGCGACGCTGGATCGCCTTTCTTCCGGGCTTCCCGGCGATCCATCGGCGCGCGCGGCGGTGGATATCGCGCTTCACGACCTGGCCGCGCAACGGCTTGGCGTACCCCTTTACCGATGGCTCGGTCTCGATTCGGGGGAAACGCCCGTCACTTCGTTCACCATCGGTATCGACGAACCGGAAGCCATACGCCGCAAGGTGCGCGCAGCCGCCGGATACCCGGCGTTGAAGGTCAAGCTCGGTTCGGTAAACGACCTTGAAATCATGCGTACGATCCGCGGTGAAACGGATGCGCGTATCCGCATCGACGCCAACGCGGGATGGACGGTGGATCAGGCCGTGGAAATGGTCGACCGGCTGTCCGATTACGACGTGGAGCTCGTCGAGCAGCCTCTTTCCCCCGGTTCGCCGGAAGACTGGCGCAGGGTGCGCGAGGCTGCGTCCATGCCCATCTTCGCCGACGAAAGCGTGCTGGTCTCCCAGGACGTGCCTGCCATGGCCGGCCTGGTGGACGGCGTCAACGTAAAACTGATGAAGAGCGGCGGAATCCGCGAAGCGCTCCGGCTCATCCATACCGCCCGTGCCCACAGGATGGGTGTCATGATCGGTTGCATGATAGAAACCTCCGTCGCCATCACCGCAGCGGCCCACCTCTCCCCCCTGGCCGATTACGCCGACCTGGACGGCAACCTTTTGATTTCAAACGATCCCTTCAGCGGGGCAACCGTGCGGCAGGGGCGCCTGATCCTGCCGGAGGGTCCCGGAATCGGGGTAACGCCCAGGGCATAGGCGTCTTAAGCGCCGGCCACGTCTCATGGTTCTCCCCAAGCCATATAATACACCTGAATAAATAAGAATAGTGGTATTATATCCGATTGCCTTCGCGCCGGTCGCGCCCTGATCAAACCTAACCAACCTGCGCTTTGACCGAGGCCCCGGGATTTCCGTCCCGCAATTTTGGCCTGGCCCCGCTCTTTCAATCAAAACACAAAAAAGTGTTGACTACAACGAAACTAAGATTAGATTAATAAAAATAAAGAGTTACTAAGATACGTTTAATTTAATCAAACTAAAGTGCGATGAGCGGAGTTACATCGAGTCAACATCAGTCTTCAGGCAATCTCTGACAGGTAAGCGACTGTCCATCTCGTAATACGCACAGGACGGGAAAGGAGGCCATATAGATCCGTGCCTTTACGCAGCAGCAATTTTACAGCAAAGAGTAACATTCGATAAACGGGAGACAAAGATGCATTATCTCATATTGTTTGTGATTGCGTTCGCGCTATCCATGATGGGATGCGAAGGCAAGACAGGCCCCGCCGGCCCTACTGGTCAGCAGGGCGTGGCTGGTCCGCAGGGTGTTGCCGGGTCTACGGGATCTCAGGGATCTGCCGGTCCCCAGGGTCCTGAAGGTCCTCAAGGTCCCCAGGGCGATACCGGTCCCGCCGGTCCCCAGGGTCCTGAAGGTCCGCAGGGTTCCCAGGGCGATACCGGTCCCGCCGGCCCAGAGGGTCCCGCCGGTCCTCAGGGCGATACCGGTCCCGCCGGTCCAGAGGGTCCTGAAGGTCCGCAGGGCTCCCAGGGCGATACCGGTCCCGCCGGTCCTCAGGGACCTCCGGGCGAGGGCATAGACGCAGGTCAGGTGATCGACAGCGGCGTGCTGTCCGCCATTCATCACATCAAGTTGACCCAGGATGGAAACGCCAAGATGGTCGCCGTGTTCGACGCGCCTGATTTCGCGCTCAGAGCCGATCCGGGCAACAATCTGGATCTGACTATGGCCGTCGGTGAAACGACCACCATTGTCGCAAAGGCCGCCAGTCAGGACGGTGCGGTACTGGCCGTCGGTTTCGAATGGGAAACCAACTCTCAGGCCATTACGGTCGACGGCGGCACGATTACGGCAGTGGAACCGACCGCGGACGCCAAGATTACCCTCACGGCTGTTGGCAGGGGGGTGGAGATCGAGCTGGACGTCACGGTGCTCGACCTGATAAAGCGGATCGAGATCGCCATGCCGCACGCTTACGTTCTTCCAGTCGACGGTTCGGTCACGTTGTCGGCTACGGCCTACGATGCGACAAAGGGCGGAGATGAAATCGAAGGCGCCCAGATCATGTTCCTGAGTTCCGACACCAACGTGGTCAGCGTTGACGGCAATACAATTACCGCCGAAGACGTGGGCACGGCCGAGGTCGTTGCCACGGGTGGCGGCGTCGACTCCAAGGATAAAGTCAAGATCACCGTCACCGGTACCGGCACGCTTCTGTATGCGATGCGATATACCAATATAGAAGCCGCCGCCCGTACCAGGGAACTGACAAAAGCCGATCCCGATGCCGTCGATGATGAGGGCAATGCAGCTCCGATAACCCGGGAGGTGGATCCTGATACGAACATCGTTTTTCGAGTCCAGGTATTCGACATCGAGGCTGACGGTTCTCTGTCACTTACTTCTGATACTCCGAATGTGACGGTCCGCAGCCAGCAGCCTGAGGTGGTAGCGATTCCCACTGACCAGAACTCGTTTGCTGTAGCCAATGGCATAGCGACAATTGCCATCCAGACCGGTGATACTTGGATCCTGGAACACGGGACGGCTTACCTGGTCGTTTCGTTGGACGGCGCCGAGGACATCGCTCTGCCCGGCATTATGATCGACGCACCCTGAAAAGCTCCAGGTCGTTCTCACGGTTCGGGATAATCCGGGCCCGTAGCCAGGGTGCAGACAGAGTCCTGGAAGTACAGTAGAAGTTCCGGGGTGTCGCCTGGGATTATCCAAAATGAGGTCAGGATCCTCTTCACCGGGGATCAGCCTTCGCGGAAGCCTCATGCATTTGTATCAGGCACCTTGGGACACCTTCCCGTTCGCCTTGAGTAGGAGCCACGGCCACTGAAAGGGGCGAGCGGCCGAACGAACGGAAGCCCCGGCGCTCGAGTGCGCCGGGGCTTCCGGTTCTACGGACTACCCTTGCATACCTCGCCTTCCGGTTATTTCGTCCTGGACTCCTTCCCCTCGTTCCCGTACTTCTCCAGACTCATCTCACCTTCGCGCAACACGCCATATGTACCGTGCTGGATCCAGTCGCCCAGATTGATGTATACCTTCTCGCCCTTACAATCGAGCGTCGGACAGTGGTTGTGCCCGAACACTACCATGTCGTAGCCTTCGTCGAGCAGTGAGAAAGCCAGGTCCTGGTAGGCTTGACGCGGATTCCACGAGGCGGGTTTTCTGTGGCGCCTGCTCAGCCGCGATGCCAGGCGGCCGATCGTGAAACCCCAATCCGGATGGATCATCTGAAACAGTCGGATGCTTATCGCGCTGTGCATGATCTTCGAAAGCGCGCGGTACCCGCGATCGCTGGTAATCATGCCGTGGCCATGGGCGACATAGATCCTCCGTCCGTGGTGGGTCACGGTCAGCGGACCTTCCGCCGTTTCCACCCCGACCTGTTCGTCCAGAAAGGTTCCCAGCCAGAAATCGTGATTGCCCGGAAGGTATACGACCCGCGTGCCGTGCTCCACCAGCGAGCTCAGTGCGTGCAGCACCGTGTAGTGCTGGCGAGGCACGACGCTTCGGTATTCGAACCAGAAATCGAATAGATCACCGACGATGTACAATTGCCGGGCATCGCCCCTGAGGCTATGCAGGAAGGCCAGCAGACGCGCTCTTCTGCCTTCTTCTGCCGCATAATCTTCGATCCCCAGGTGGGCATCGGAAATGAAGTAGACGGGACCTTCCATCATGGACGATATAAGACCCGAATAATGCCGGGATCCGGAGGGTTTCCCGGGCATCCAGTTGAGACAACTTTGAATTGACAATTCGCCTTTAGCACGTTAATTAAGATACATTGGGCCATATATTTAACTACCAAAAACTTAGACATGCCTCCCGCAGATTCGACGCGCGGGCATGGTGAATTCGGAGATGGACCGGATGGCCAGGAAGAAGCTGTCTTCGTTGACGGACCTGGAAATCGACATCATGAATGTCGTCTGGCGGCTGGGACGGGCGACGGTGCGCCAGATCGTCGATTCGCTTCGGGATCAGCGTCCCCTGGCGTACACGACAGTGCAGACGGTCCTGTCAATACTCACTCAGAAGGGCGTGGTTCAGTATACCCGCGAAGGCCGGGCCTATGTCTACACCGCCATCGTAAAGCCGGAAGGCGTGCGCAAGGAGACCGTCAGGGCCGTCGTGGACAAGTTGTTCGCCGGATCGCCGCAGTCCCTCGTGCTTCACCTGATCGAATCGGACGCGTTAACCGCGGAGGAAGCCGAAAGCCTGCGCAAGCTGCTGGACCGGATGGCCTCGGAGGCGTCTGATGATTGACCCGGGGTACGCGATAAACCTCTTCGAGCGGTTCGGCCGGCAGGTCGTGGACCTTCTGTGGCTGCCGAGCCTGGAAGCGTTGCTTCTGGGCGTTCTGGTCTGGGTCCTGCTTTTCGTAAACCGGGGATGTTCGCCCGGGATCAGGCATTTCCTCTGGTTGCTGGTGCTGGCAAAACCGCTGCTCACCCTTGTGTTGCCCTGGCAGGGACCTTTCGAGATCCCGTTGGCGTCGATAGCAGGATATGGAGATCCCGCCGCGGGCAATCATATCTTCCTGGCTTCCAGCATTTACGCCGCCGCGGGCTTGATCTGGATGGTCTTCGCAGGTTTCGGCCTGTACCGCATCGGTTCCTCGGTCATCACGATGACCCGCAGAAAGCGCAGGGCCGTTCCGGTCGCCGTCCCCCGGATACGCGCCTTGTTCGACGAATGTCTGGCCGAATTGGGACTGAAGCGCGGCGTGGCCTTGCGGGTCTCGGACGAGTTCGAAGGCCCCGCGTTGATCGCCGTGGGGCGGCCCGTAATCGTGATCCCCTCCTGGTGCATCCTGGAGCTTTCCAACTCGGAACTCAAGCAGGTTCTGCTCCATGAACTGACGCATTATGCCCGGCGGGACCACCTCACGGTAGTGCTGGTAGAATTCACCAGGATCTTCTTCTTCTTCCATCCGGCGGTCTGGTATGCCGCGCGCCGAGTAGGGATTGAGGCCGAACGGGCCTGCGACGTGGCCGTCGTCCGTGTTTCCAAACATCCGGAACGCTATGCTTCTATCCTGCTCAAGGTTGCCGGAAGCAAGGTCAGGACGCACTGGCAGGCGGTCCTCGAACTGGCCAGGTCGGCCTCCGTCGTTGCCATACGTATCCGGGGCGTGCTCGGTTCGGCGGTGAACCGGAAGGGCAGCACCTTCTTCTCGTTGCTGGCCGCCGGTATATGCACGGTGTTCGCGGTCACGCCCATTTTGCGGCCGACGGTCCATGCCCCCGCCGACATGCCCGTGCCGGCGTGGACTAGCACACCCGACGAACAGTCGATCCCCGGCCGGATCGATACGACTCCGGTCAGGCCGAGCCATGACGCCGTGGTAACCGGCGGGTCGAAATCGCTGGTCGAGCACGATCCGGCCCCGTCCGTCCGTGAAGAGACTCCCAGGATCATGGTCGATGGCCGGCCTTTGCAGCGTAGATCCATGGCCGACCTGATGGTTGATCGTAGCGTCCGGTATGCAGGCGTGGCCTACGCACCTGTGGGTAGCCAGAGAATAAACCCCGCCGTGCTCGGTCATTCAGCCGCCGCGAGGCTGCCGGACAGATCCCCAGCGCTGGGGAGCAAGCTCGGACCTGGACGTATCGAGGTGCAGGGTGTGGGTCAGACCGGGAACGCGTTGTTCGATCCGACCACGGTCTCCCTGAGCGCCGGTTATTTCCTTACATCCACCCACCAGTTCGGCGGCGTGTTTTCCATCCGGCGGCCGAACGATGCCGAATCGCTTGACGACACCTCGCGGTCCCCGGTTTCTTCGTATGACGGCACCCCGCTTCGAGCCCGGAAACTGGCCGGGTACGGGACCACGGCGGTGCACGGGACGGTGCTTGAAACCCAGGAGGAAGAGCAGGCCGACCGGATAACCCGGATCGGAGCCTTCTATCGGTACAACCCACTCGTTCCGGGTGGTTCCTTCACGCCTTTCTTCGGCTGGGGCACCGGACTGGAGATCAGGCCTCAGAACCGGTATATGGCCATGATCGACGCCGGGGTTGGACTGCGTTACTTCTGGGAACGGCACGTCGCCGTGATCGTGCAGGCTTCCTACCGAAAGGAGCTCGATGTCACCTCGCGACCTTTCCCGGAGATGACGCTGGGCTTCTCAGCGATCTTCTAGCTACTCCCTTCGTCCACATGACTATCTGAATCTAAAGCAAATGGATCACCATATGAACAGAGCGGCCTCGGCGCTGATTATCGCCGGCGGCGCGGGCGTGCGCCTTCAAACGGTAACCGGCCAGGTTCCCAAACCCTTGATGAAGCTTTGCGGCGTGCCACTGATCAAGCGGATCATTTTGACAGCGGCCAGGGCCGGCATTTCGCGTTTCGTGATCGTAACGGGGTACCAGGCGGACCTCTTTCACGAGGTCCTTTCGGACGATCCCGGCCTGGACGGCTGCCGGATCGAGTGGGTGCATAACGAGCGGTGGCACCTGCCCAACGGGGTTTCCGCCCTGGCCGCCCGTTCCCGCCTGGCGGAACCGTTCGCGCTGCTCATGGCGGATCACCTCTTCGAGCAAAGTACGTTGGAGCGTCTGCTCGAGGAACCGGTCGCCGATGGGGAATGTCTGCTCGCCGTCGACCGGAAAATCGATAGCGTGTACGACCTGGACGACGCCACCAAGGTCGAGGTGCGCGGGGACGAAGTTGTTCGCATCGATAAAGCGCTGCAGGAGTTCAATGCGGTAGACACGGGCATGTTCCTTTGTACGCCGGCACTGTTCGATGCCCTCGATGCCGTGGACGGACCGGAGGGGTGCGCGTTGAGCGACGGCGTCCGGGCGCTGGCGGAAGACGGGAGGATACACGCCTTCGACGTCGGCGATGGATTCTGGCAGGACGTGGATACGCCCGAAATGCTGGCGCACGGCGAAAAGAACCTCCTGGAGCGCCTAGTAAAGCCCACGGATGGCTGGATCGCCCGGTACTTGAACCGGCCGGTTTCGACCCGTCTCAGCCGATGGCTGGTCCGGACGCCGATCACCCCCAACATGGTGACCCTGGTCACCTTCCTGACCGGCCTGGCCGGAGCGTGGTTCGTGATGGGCGGCACGTACTGGACGGTACTTCTTGGCGCCTTTCTTTTCCAGGTTTCGTCCATCCTCGATGGATGCGACGGGGAGGTGGCGGTCCTGACCTTCCGCGAGTCGAAATACGGTTCATGGCTCGACACGATCACGGACAACCTGACCTACCTGGCGTTTTTCTCCGCCGTTGTCTGGGCCTATGCGGGCGGTTCCGACGTAACGGCAATCCGGTACCTCGGCCTGGTATCCGTCGCCGTGGTGACCGCGTCGATTCTCGCGATGTACTACTACCTGATGCAGACCGGGGGAAGCGGAAGTCTCGTAAGGTTCAACCGCGCCTTCGAAAGACACGCCGTCGGGCGGCGCCGCAACCTCTCCGCCAGGCTGCTCAATCTGTTTCGGATGATGTGCAAAAGGGATTTCTTTACCTTGTTGTTGCTGGTTTTTGCCGCAATCGGACTCCTGAACTGGATGTTCTGGACCGTAACGGCCGGCGGCCTGGCCATGGGTCTGGCCATATTCATTTCGACGGGGCGGCTGTTGGCGCGGGACCGGGCGGTTGAGCAGATGGAGCGCTCATGAGCGGATTACTGTACCATGTACGGGGACTTTTTACCCTCCGGATCAGGAAGGATCTCAACTTCCGCAGGGTCCAGGAAACGGTCCCGGCGCTGCGCTGGCTGAAGCCGCGCAGGGGCGAGCGGATTCTCGATATAGGCTGCGGAGAAGGGACCTATGATTACCGGGTCGCCATGCGAGGCGCCGAGGTATTCGGTTTAGATTTGAACCGGCACCAATTGCGGCGTGCCGCGTCCTATCACAAGACCCCTTCGACGGGATTCTTCTGTGCCGATGCGGGCGCGTTCCCCGTTCGCTCGGGACAGTTCGACACGGTCATGAGCCTGTGCGTCTTCGAGCACCTGCCGGACGACCGACAGACGCTGAGGGAGATGTGGCGCGTATTGCGGCCCGGGGGACGCATCCTGTTGACGCTGGACAGTCTGAGCCTCGGGGGGATCGGCGAGGCGTGGCGCGACGAGCACCGGGAACGTCACAGCGTCCTTCAATTCTATTCGCATCCGTCGGTCGGCTCGTTGCTGGAGGCGTGTGGGTTCAGACTGATAAGACACCGCTACCTGCTTCGTTCGAAGCTGGACCTGGCGCTGATCCGGTTGAGCTATGCTACCGAGCGCATGCACGCGATCCCGGCGGCGCTGGTCCGATTGGGGCTGGTATCGATCGGCCGGGCAGTGTCTGCGGTTTTTAACCTGTTCACGAAAAACCACGGGGGATGGACGCTGTTGATCGAAGCAGACAGGAAGACCCCCCGTCCGGCGAATTCCCCACCATGAAGCGTACCCTTGAGCAAACGGTTCCGGACCGGTCCGACACCGACGCATCGGCGATCGCCCGGGGCGCGGCCGTCAATTTCATCGGAACGGTGGCGCGGCTTACCAAGTCCGTGTCGTTCATCGTCCTTACGCGGCTGTTCGGCGCCGAGATTTTCGGCCTGTACATGCTCGGATGGACCATCGTGGATCTCGTGGGAAAGGTGGCCCAGTTCTCGTTGGACAAGGGCTTGATCAATTTCATCCCGCGTATGCGCGAGGACGGGAAGAAGGACGCCATCCACCGAATCATCGCGCAGGCCCTGGGCGTGGGCCTGCTGCTGAGCGTTGGGGTCGGCGCCGCGCTATATGTCGGCGCGCCCGCGCTGGCCGAAGGGCTGCTCGAAAAGCCACGGCTCACCGGCATGCTGCGGTTGTTGGCGATCGGACTGCCGCTAATCGCCCTGACCCACATCATTTTGGGCGTCACCCGGGCTCACAAAGTCATGAAGTACGACGCCATGGTCCGGGGCGCGGTCGAGCCGCTGGTGCTATTCGGGGCGGCCTGCGCCTTGTTCTACTGGGGCTGGCGCACCTACGGCATCGCCGCGGCCCACCTGGCCGCGCTGACCGGCGGCCTGCTGTTCGCCGTTTACGTGTTCACCAGGTTCTATTCCTGGCGTGCCTGTCTCGTCCACCTGCGCGAACTGCGTTTCGTCACTCCGCTGACCCGATTCTCGCTGCCGGTAATGGGCTATGAACTGGTCTACATGGCCATGATACGTCTTGACGTGCTCATGGTCGGCTACTTCCTGCCGGCGGCGCAGGTGGGCATCTACGTGATCGCGGTCGAAATCGCCTTGCTGACCAAGAAGGTCCGCCAGTGGTTCGACCCGATTTTCAGTCCCATCGTCGCCGAACTGAATCACCGCAACGACCTGCCGCGGCTGGAGCGCAACCTCAGGCTGGTCACCCGGTGGGTCCTGACCATCGGCGTGGGGTTCCTCTGCGTCATAGCACTGATCGGCAATGAATTGCTGGGGCTGTTCGGTCCGGCATTCGTCACCGGGTTCATGGCGATGGTCGTCCTGGCCATGAGCCAGGTCGTATATGCCGCCATGGGTTCTGGCGATACCGTGCTCATCATGTCGGGCCGGCCCTATCTGAATCTCATCAACACGGTCGTGGTCGTAGCAGTGAATTTCGCCCTGAACCTGTGGCTGATACCATCCCTGGGCATCCTGGGCGCCGCCCTGGGAACGCTGGTATCCTTCGGCCTGCTGACACTAACGCGCCTGGTCGAGGTATACCACCTGTTCCGGATCCATCCCCTGGACTGGCGCATTTTGAAGCCCTGCGCCGCAGCGGTCGTCGCCTTCGCATGCGCGTACATGGCGGGGGCCTACGCGCCTGATGCCCCGTGGTTGCGCATGGCCGCGCTGCCTCTGATTTTCCTGGCCCCCTATCTCGGTGTGCTGTTCCTGATGGGTTTGGAAGAGGATGACCGGATCGTGCTCCGGCGCCTGCGGGGGCGGTGGGCACGAAGACGTGGGCACCGAGCTTCAGCGCCATGACGTTAGTGGTCCGGCGCCTGCGGGGCCTGTGCGGCCCGCCGCCTCTACCCGGTAAGAGGCCAAGCGCAAGCCGTGGGATGGAGGGGAGCGCGTACTTGGGACATCTGTCGACGGGGAGACTTGGTTATTTTGAATTACAGCGTGGTATTGTTCGCCGATACGGATGACATCACAGCCGGCGCCGGTCGATCGGTTTACGGCATTTCTCTGTTGGAACGGCACCTTCGGGTCTTTGCTTCCCTGGGGGCCCGGCGGGTAACCGTGGTCGGACCTGCACCCGGCCGGGGTTCGAAGGTCCGAGTCGACGGATTCGACGAACGCTGGTTCGCTGAGCTGCGCGCCGTCGACTGCGTGGGGGCCGAAGAAAGCCCTGCCCGCTGGCTGCCCGGGAAGGACGAAGTGGCCCTGGTGCTGGACGCCCACCACCTGTATGACCCGCGTGTCCTGCGGGCCATGGTCGAAGGCGGCCCGAACCGTAAAGCCGCGGACTCGGCAGTCAGGGAATCCTGCAGGCTGCTGGTGGCCGACGCAGACCTGCTCGCAAGCCTCACAGCGTGCTGGAACGGCTCCGAATCACTATGGTCATCGCTGGACTCGGCGCGGGAATCGACCTGCCCGGTATTCGATCTCCGCGAAATGGACCCCTATATCGTGGATCTGCGCCGAAGCCTGCCCCCCTGGTGGGTGGTCCTGGGTTCGGACCGGAAAGCGCGCCGGGCGGAGGCGCTTCTGATCAATGCCGCACAGAAGGGAACGCTGGATTTTCCGGCGGAATTCATACATCCACCCCTGGAGAACCTGCTTACAAAGTGGATCTCGGCCGGAACCGTGACGCCTAACCAGGTAACCACCCTCACCATATTGCTGGCCTTCCTGACCACCGGCCTGCTGGCCGTGGGGCAATCGGGCCCGGGTTACACGGCCGCCGGACTGATCATCGCCTTCATCGTCGGAGTACTGGACGGGGTCGACGGCAAGTTGGCCCGTGTTACGGTGCGATGCACGCGGTTCGGGGACCGATTTGAACACATCCTGGACGTGATCTGGGAGCTGACCTGGTACTGGGCCCTGGGGTGGATGCTCGGCGGCAGTGGCGATGTGGCGGGGCCTTTCGTGCTCGCTTCGGTAATCACGCTCTTTTATCTGCTTGACAAGACGGCCACGGGGATGTTCAAGTCACGGCAGGGAATCGAACTGTTTGACTACGAGCCCATGGATCGCTTTTTTCGCCGTATCGGCGCCCGGCGCAACACGAACGTCCTGCTGCTGCTGGGTGGTACGGCGGCAGGTATGCTGGAGGAAGCGTTTACATGCGTGGCCATCTGGACGGTGATTACGGCGGCGTTTCACTGGACGCGGGCGATCTGGGTGCTGTCGAAGCCGACATCGGCCGGCGATGTGAAACGGCTTCCTTAACGCCAGCCACGATTTCTCCCGGGCATGGGCCGGCCCATGCCCGTTAATTTGGATCAAAAAGTGGAATTGTGCGTCTAATATGCTTGATAATGAGCGAGTCGGCCATGGCTGTGCGTCGACGCTTGTGCTAAGCGGAGGCATCGTGTTTCGTTTCCTGGTCCACATCCTGGCGGTATCTCTGATCACGGGGCCGGCGGTCGCACAGGGATCGGACCGTCCCGTACAGGCCGTCCAATCCGTCCGGATGACGCTGGAGCAGTGCGTGGACAGGGCGTTGACGGTCAGTCCTGATATCGAGCAGGCGGCCCTTGCCGTCGAAGGCCTGGAAGCCAGGTTGAGCGAAGCGAAATTTGCGGGCATCGCACCCCGGTTGCAGTGGACCAACATCTTCGGTCCGGCGCCCGGCATAAAAGGCGATACAGAACGGGTCGAGACCATCCGGAGCGACCTGTCCGACCTGGGCGTTTTTTCCCGCACGCAGATCGAATTGGTCCAGCCGCTGTATACCTTCGGGAAGCTCAGCAATGCGAAGAAGGCGGCCGGATACGGTCTCGAGGCGGGCGAGGCCGCCGTGGAATCCAGGAAGCACGACGTGGCCTTCCAGGTTAAGAAACTGTTCTACGGACTCGTGTTGGCCCGTGAACTCAGGGAAATCATTCTGGAAAGCGAAGAAAGCGTACGTGAAGCCCGGGAGCGCGTCAACGAGATGATCGAGGAGGATTCGGAAGATGTCGGCCAGAACGACCTGTTGAAAATCGATGTCTTCGAGTATGAAGTGCAACAGAGCCGGGCGCGGGCCGAGAAGTCGATCGAAATAGGGAAGGCGGCGCTGAAATCGGTGCTTGAAATCGATCGCTCCAGCGATTTCGATATCGTCGACACGACCGCGGAACCCAGTACGGCAGACCTCGACGGACTGGAATTCTACATCGAACAGGCGAAGAACCGGCGGTACGACATCCGGCAGCTCAGGGCCGGCGTGCTGGCCCGCCGCGCGCTGCTGAAGGTAGCCCGGAGCGACTACTACCCCCAGATCGCCCTTGCGGGGTCCATCCAGTGGGGTATCGCGCCCCACCGGCCGGAACTCGACAATCCGTTCCTCAGGGACGAGTTCAATTTCCTGCGGGGGGGCGCGGTGATTACCTTGCGGCAGAACTTCAATTTCGGCCTGACCCGCGCGAAGTACCAGGCCAGGAAAGTGGAGCTGGAAGCGCTGGTGACCAGGGAATCACAGGCGATGAACGCGATCGAACTGCAGGTGGAATCGACCTACCGGGACGTGATCGAGGCCCGTACCAACGTCGTCAACAGCGACCGGGCGCTTCGCTCCGCCAGGGCATGGCTGACATCGGCAAAGCTGGGCTTCGACATCACGGGAGACAGTTCGGAATTGCTGGACGCCTTCACCGCGCACGCGAAAATGCAACATGCACACCGGCAGTCGCTTTTCCAGTACCGGGTTTCGCTGGCCGAACTCGATCACGTAACCGGTAACGGGATTTCAAATGTGCGGCGCTGACACACGGAACGGAGGATGGTCATGAAGAATCGACGTGCGGGGGCGGGCAGGACGCTCAGTCTGGTGGCTGGCACCGTCCTGTTGCTCATTGCCACGTTCATCGATCCGTCTTCCGTCCTTCGCACGGACTCAGCGGATAAAGGAACGCCGCCCCGATTTTCCGTGCTGGGGATCGACTCTTTTGTTCCGGCAGCCGCGCGGGCGGATCATCCTCAACGCCGCGATGATCGTCGTGCGTCCGTCCTCATCGATGGCTTCGACAGTTCGGCCCCGGGCAGCTTCCCCCTGACCTGGAAGGCCTGGCGGGGAGACGATGACCTGGCTCGAAAAACGTATACGATCCGGGAGGAAAACGGAAACCGGTATCTCCACGCCGCCGACGACGGCTCATCCATCATCATTCGCAAGCAGCTTAGCGAATGGGATGCGAACGAATACCCGGTGCTGTCATGGCGCTGGAGGGCGAAGGTCCTGCCCGAAGACGGAGATGAACGCATCGGTTCCAGGAACGACAGTTCAGTGGCCGTGTACGTGGTCCTGGATCAGAACTTCATCGGCGTGCCCAAAACCCTGAAGTACGTCTGGAGTACCACCCTGCCGGTCGGCACCCATCACCGCCGCGACGGTATTGGCCGTCCCCACGTGATCGTGCTCGAAAGCGGTACGGAGAAGCTCGGGGAATGGGTCAAGGAGTCGGTCGACGTGTATGCGGACTATGTCCGGATCTTCGGGAAAAAGCCGCCCCGGAAAGCCGTAGGGATCGGTATTCTTACGGATGGCAACGCGACGGGAACGGACTCGAAGGGGGATTACGACGACTTCATGGTTCATCGCCGGAACACCGGGTCCTGACCCGTCAATTCCGGCCGGAAGGTAGGAGGAAGAAAATGCATGCTATTTGCCGCGCACTCCGCCCCTTGGGACCACTTGTCGCCTGGGCGGCGGTGTCGTTGATCGCTTTCGGGAGTAACGCGCAGGAATACTCGCCCATCGAGACCCTGAAACAGCGGGACGCCGCGTTACTCGGCCTGGATGGAGCCACCACCGAAGCGGCACGGGACAGTCTCGTGCGCCGGGCCGTCGTCGAGGGGTTCGATTTCGTACGACACAGCCGTATCTCGCTCGGCAGGCACTGGCGGGAGAGGACGGACGCGGAACAAGAAGAATTCGTTTCGGTCCTGCGTAAGTGGACGGAAAACCGGGCCCTCGACAAGTTGCGCAAGCGGTCGGACAGGACGACTTATGACGGAGAGGAGACCCGGGGCAGCAGGTCGCTGGTGAGAACCACGGTATGGTACAAGGGTACCAAAACACTCGTCGACTACAAGATGGAGTTGCAGGAAGGGCACTGGCTCATTTACGACATGGTCATCGACGGGGCGAGCGTCGCGCTGGCCAACCGGGACGCATTCTACAAGAAGATCAGCAGGACCTCCTACGACGAATTGCTCGATACCCTACTCGCAAAAACCCTTGAAATAGAGTAGTATTTCTTGTATATTTCCGGGTCTGTGAGATATACTCGTTTCAAGCGGTATATTCATGTCCTAAGTTTTTAGGAGACAGAATGGCGAAGACGGTATACGACCGGTGTATCTTTTTCCTCGTCGACGGCGCCCGCGAAGACGTCATGCGGGAAATGACCGAGGCGGGCGAACTGCCTGCCCTGCGGCGCTACGTGCTGGACAGGGGAGACTACCGAAAGGCGGTGACTTCGTTTCCGTCCACGACCGGTCCGGCCCATGTGCCCTTTCTGACCGGTTGTACGCCCGGTTCGTGCAATCTCCCCGGAATCCGCTGGTTCGACCGGTCCCAGCCCAATGGTCTCACCCATTTCCGCCAGGCGCGCAGTTACGTGGGTCCGGGAGGCCTGTATATCGACCAGGACCTCAAGGATGAAGTCCACACCATCTTCGAGTACTTCGAGCGCCCGGCGGGGGTCTTCAGTTTTGTGAACAGGGGATTGGGCATATTCGAAAACCGGACGCTGCTGACCAGGGGCTGGTACTGGCTATACGCCCATTACTCCGGCCAGTGGCAGGCCGTGGACGACGCGGCCTGGCGGTACATCGACCGGGCCGTTGACCAGGGCGCCGATTTCCTGTCGGTCGTATTCCCCGCGGTGGACGAATACTCGCATTACACCGATCCATTTTCGGACGCCACGTTGAACGCGTACCGGGAATTCGACCGGGGGCTCGGCAGGTTGGCGGAGCGGCTTCAACGGCAGGACAGACTGGACAGTACGCTTTTCGTGATCTCCAGCGATCATGGCCTGACCTCTACGCACACGCACTTCGAACTTTGGTCGTTTTTTGACGAATTGGGATTCAACACGCTGTATTATCCCCGGATCCTGCGCAACGGATGCGACGCGGCAACTATGGTCTCGGGCAACGGCATGGCGCATATCTACCTCAAGAAAGGCGACTCCTGGGAAGAAAGGCCTTCCTACGAGGAGATCCGCACGCTGGGGGAAACGGACCCGATCGAAGCCCTGCTGGGGCAGGAGGCGATCGACCTTGTGGCGGCGGTCCAGGATGACTCGGTCATCGTCTGCGGGCGCCGGGGGATCAGTGAAATTAGGGAGACGCCCGAAGGCATCGCGTACCGGGTTATTGAGGGCCAGGATCCGTTCGGCTATGGAGGCATCCCGGCTGAAGCGTCCGATGAGCAATTGCTCTCCGCCACGTTCGACACGGACTATCCCGACGCGCCTTACCAATTGCTGCGTGTCCTCGGTTCTCCGCGGTCGGGCGATTTGATCGTCAGTGCGCGAAAAGGCTACGATCTGAGATACCGGTACGAGCATCCTGAGCACAAGTCGACCCATGGTTCACTGCATCGCGACCATATGCACGTTCCCTTGATGATGAATACGGAGATTGCGGCGGACCACGTGCGCACCGTGGACCTCTTCCCCGCCATGCTGAACCTGACGGGGCGTTTGGTCGAAGGAACTATTGACGGCAGAGATTCTGTCACCGCCGCTTCGCGTGCGGTGGCGTAGGAGTAATCCATGTCCGAGCAGGTCCAGATTGCCCCGGCGCCGGAACCTGTCCCGCCGTCTCCCGCGCTGCCCGTACTGCAACCGGACTCGGGCTATCTCGGGTACGACCGGGCGCTGTTGCGGCCCATGTCCCTCGGCACTAAGCTCCGAGCCTTGTTCAAGTACCTCTGGGTACGATTGAAGGGCGGACCGATGGCGGTGAACATGGAGGTGACCTATCTGTGCAACGCCACCTGCGATTTCTGTGATTACTGGAAGACGAAACGTTCAGGCAAGCTGGGCGATTACGACTACATGGAGGCGCTCAGGAAGCTGAACCCCCTGACGGTCACGCTGACCGGCGGGGAACCCATGATCAACAAGCGACTGCCCGAGGCGGTCAGACGCATCAAGGATGGCCTGGGATTCGTTTATATCGGCATGGTCACCCACGGATCTCTGCTGACCGTAGAAAAGGCCATGGCCCTGTGGGATGCCGGCGTGGACCACATTTCGATCTCGTTGAACTATATCGGCCGCGAACATGACGAGGAACGGGGTATCGCGGGTTTGTACGAGCATATCTCCACGCTCGTTCCCCAGCTGACGGCCCGAGGGGTCAACGTGATCTTCAACACGGTGATCATGCGTGAGAACCTGGACCACGTCGTACCCATCGCGCACCTGGCGCGTTCTATGGGCGCGAAGGTTTCCTACAGTTGCTACAGCGACTACAAGAATGGGAACGAAACCCACCTTGTGGATCCCGGTCACGAGGAGCAGTTGGAATCCGTGATCGAGGATCTGATCTACCAGAAATCCCGATTGGGAAACATCGTCAATTCCGCCTGGTACTTGCGCCGGATCCCCGATTACTTCCAGGATGCGCTTCCAAGGTCCTGCACGGCAGCGGGCAAGTGGCTGGTGCAACTGACTCCCGACGGCAACGTAAAACCCTGTGCGGAACTGCCCGTAATGTCCGGGTATGCCGATTTCAAGCGGGTTTCAACGAAGATCGACTGCAACCGGTGCTGGTACAGTTGCCGGGGTGAGACCGAATCTTCGTTGAAGCTTGTAAGGGTGCTGGAAGGCCTGGGCAGGGCCTGGCGCAGTAGCGCTTAAACTACTACCGGCGCCAGTTCCCGGGCGAGGATCTTCCCGGTATGGGACAACAGGGACGCTGCGATATCCTCGGGCGTACCCGCGGCAACCACGTGACCGCCCCGGTCACCGCCTTCCGGACCTAGATCGACGATCCAGTCGGCCGTCTTGATGACGTCCAGGTTGTGTTCGATGACGAGCACGGTGTTCCCCTTGTCCACCAGCCTGTTGAGGACGTTCAGCAACTTGCGGATGTCGTCGAAGTGCAGCCCGGTGGTCGGCTCGTCCAGCAGGTAGACGGTCTTGCCGGTACCCGGCCGCGAGAGCTCCTTCGCCAGCTTGACGCGTTGCGCCTCGCCTCCCGAGAGCGTAATGGCCGACTGGCCGAGCTTGATGTAGTCGAGTCCCACGTCGTAAAGCGTCTGCAACATACGCCGGATGCGGGGCACGTTCTCGAAGTGCTCCAGGGCTTCGGCCACGGTCATCTCCAGCGTATCCGCGATCGTCTTACCCTTGTAGGTCACTTCCAGCGTCTCCTTCATGTAGCGCTTGCCGTCGCACACTTCGCAGGTCATCCACACGTCCGCCAGGAAATGCATCTCGATCTTGCGCACGCCGAGTCCCTGGCAGGCCTCGCACCGTCCAGCGGGCACGTTGAAGCTGAACCGTCGGGGTTCGTAGCCCCGCATCCGAGCCTCCACGGTCCGGGAGAAGAGCGACCGGATCGGCGCGAAGAGCCCGACGTAGGTGGATGGATCCGACCTGGGGGAATGGCCGATCGGGGTCTGGTCGATGTTTATGACCTTGTCCACGAACCGCAACCCCTTGATTTCATCGTGGGGTCCAGGGTTTACCTGGGCGCGGTGCAGGGTGGAGGCCAGCACAGGATGAAGGATGTCGTTGACGAGCGAGCTCTTTCCCGAACCGGACACCCCTGTGACGCAGATGAAAACGCCAAGGGGCAACGTCACGTCGATGTTCTTCAGGTTGTTCTGGCGCGCCCCGAGGATGCTAAGCCTGTTCCGGCCCGGCTTGCGGCGGTCCCGCGGCACTTCGATGCGAAGCCTGTTTCCCAGGTAACTGCCGGTGAGTGAAGTCTCGAGTTCCCTGAGGGCGGCGGGGGTGCCTTCGCCCACGATCCGGCCTCCGAACACCCCCGCTCCCGGTCCGAAATCCACCAGGTTGTCGGCATGCTCCAGCGTGTCGCGGTCGTGTTCGACCATGATCAGCGTATTGCCGAGATCGCGCAGGTTCTCCAGGGCATGGATCAGCCTGAGGTTGTCCCGCGGGTGAAGCCCGATCGTGGGTTCGTCCAGCACGTAGAGCACGCCGGTCAGCCCCGATCCGATCTGGCTGGCCAAACGGATTCGCTGTGCTTCGCCGCCCGATAGCGAGGGCGCCCGGCGGTCGAGGGTCAGGTATTCCAGCCCCACGTCGAGGAGGAAGCGCATGCGGTTTCTGATTTCCTTCATCACCTCGCCCACGACTTCCCGCTGCGGCGCCGAGAGTTTCAGGCCTTCGATGAAGTCCAGGGCACGGTCGGTGGACATGGCGCATAGCGCCGCAATGGACACGCCGTCGATCAGCACGGAAAGGCTTTCGGATCGGAGCCGTCCGCCTTCACATGCCGAGCAGGGCGTCGGCTGCAGGAGGCGGGCCAGTTCGGGAAAGCGGTTCGCGTAGCGGGCGACCAGTTCCACGGCCGGGAAGATGCCCCGGAACTGGAAGGACAGGCCGGGGACCCGTTGGTCCTCTATCCACCGGTCGCTGCCATAGAGCAACACCTGGAGCTGTTCTGCCGACAGCGCTTCAACGGGCGTCTCCAGGTTGAATCCCTGGGTGGACGCCACCAGTTCAAGCAGGTCGAGTATGGACCGTTCGCCCACCGTGCCTTCCTCCCAGATCGCAGCCGCGGCGTCCCTTATGGATTTCGAACGATCGGGAATCAACAGGTCGAGATCGATGCCGGGCTGGGTTCCGAGTCCCTCGCAATCGGGGCACATGCCCGCCCGGTGGTTGAATGAGAAGCTCTGGGGCGAGAGTTCGTCGTAACTGACTCCGCAGGCGGGACACGAATAGTACCGGCTGAAGCGGATATCGTGTGGACCGGCGGAATCCGGTTCCTGCACCTCGGCGATCAGCAATCCCCCCGATAGGTCCAATGCCGTCTCCACCGAATCGGCCAGGCGCTGTCGGACGTCGCCCTGCATGACGATCCGGTCTACCACCACGCACAGTTCGTGGCGCCGCCGCCGGTCGATCTGAATGTCCTCTTCGAGCCGCCGCAACACGCCATCGATGCGTACCCGGATGAACCCGTTCCGGCGGGCCCTGTCCAGAAGGGCATCGTATCCCTCGGCGCCTTCGGGTTCCAGCGGCGCATGCAGCGTGGCGCGGGTCTGCTCCGGGAGGGTCATGATGCGGTCCACGATCTGGCTGGGCGTCTGCGCGCCGATGGGAACGCGGCAGGCGGGGCAGTGGGGCGCGCCGACCAGGGCGTAGAGTGCGCGCAGGTACTCGTAGATCTCCGTAATGGTGCCCACCGTGGAGCGTGGGTTCCGGCCCGGCGCCTTCTGTTCGATGGATATGGCCGGGGAAAGGCCGACGATATGGTCCACCTTCGGCTTCTGCATCTGCTGGAGGAACTGGCGCGCGTAGGCTGAAAGGGATTCCACGTACCGTCTCTGGCCTTCCGCGTAGATCGTATCGAGGGCCAGGGAAGTTTTCCCGGAGCCGGAAACGCCCGTGAACACGGTCATCCGGTCCCGGGGGACAGCCACGGTGAGGTCACGCAGGTTGTGCTCCCGCGCGCCGCGCACGGTGATCTCCCGTATGTGGCCGTCTCCTGCTGCGTCCTGCCTGACCGGTTTAGGAGCCACGGGGAGCGCCCGGGGCCGAAGCGCCTTCTCCAGGATCCGGCCCGTGGACGATCCGTCGACGCCCGCCACGGTCTCCGGCGTTCCCTCCGCGATGACGCGGCCGCCCGCGTCGCCGCCCTCCGGGCCCAGGTCGATGATCCAGTCGGCCGTCTTGATCACGTCGATGTTATGTTCGATGACAACGACGGTGTTGCCCTTGTCCACGAAGGCGTTCAGCACGGCGAGCAGATGGGTGATGTCTTCGAAATGCAGGCCGGTCGTCGGTTCGTCCAGCACGTACATGGTCCGTCCCGTGCTTCGCTTGCACAGTTCACGGCCCAGCTTGATGCGCTGCGCCTCGCCCCCCGACAGCGTGGGCGCGGGCTGGCCCAGCTTGATATACCCCAGGCCTACGTCGTAGAGCGTCCTCAGCACCCGTGCGATGGACGGAACGTGCTCGAACAGTTCAAGCGCCTCCTGCACGTCCAGGTCGAGCACGTCGGCAATGGAGCGTCCCTTGTATTTCACCTCCAGGGTTTCCCGGTCGAAGCGCCTGCCTTCGCAAACGGGACAGGAGACCCACATATCCGCCAGGAAGTCCATCTCCACCCGCGTAGCCCCGTTGCCCTGGCAGGCTTCGCACCGGCCGCCCCGCACGTTGAAGCTGAACCGTCCCGGCCGGTAACCGCGCAACCTGGCTTCGGGGGTTTCGGCGAAGAGGGAGCGGATCGCGTCGAAGACCTTCGTGTAGGTTGCCGGATTCGATCTGGGCGTGCGGCCGATGGGGGCCTGGTCGATGTTGATCACCTTGTCCAGGTGCCCGACGCCCTTGAGGCCGTCATGTTCGCCCGGGTCCGTGCCGGCCTTGTTCAGCAGACGGGCCAGAGCCGCGTACAGGATGTCGTTGATCAGCGAGCTTTTACCGGAACCGGACACGCCCGTTACGCACGTAAACCGTCCCACGGGCAGGCGCACGTCCAGGTTCTTGAGGTTGTTCTGACGGGCGCCCTGGATCATCAGCCACTTATCGGCCTCGCCGCGGCGCAAGGCCGGAATCGGGATCGTCTTCTTCCCGCACAGATACTGCCCGGTCAACGAAGCGGCGCTGGCTGCCACTATGCCGGGGCGGCCTTCGGCCACGATCTCGCCGCCGTTGACGCCGGCGCCCGGACCAAAATCCACGATGTGGTCGGAAGCCCACATGGTTTCTTCATCGTGCTCGACAATGATGACCGTATTGCCCTGGTCCCGCAACTGGCCCAGGGTATCCAAAAGCCGCCGGTTGTCCCTGGGATGCAGTCCGATACTCGGTTCGTCGAGCACGTACATCACGCCGACGAGCCCGCGGCCGATCTGGCTCGCGAGACGTATGCGCTGCGCCTCTCCGCCTGATAGCGTCGGCGCCGTGCGTTCCAGCGAAAGGTATTCGAGGCCCACGTTGAGGAGGAAGTCGAGCCGGGCGACTATTTCCTTGAGCGCTTCGTCGCCGATCTGGCGTTCGGCATCCGAAAGGGTCAGCTTCCGAAAGAAAGCGCGGATATCCAGTATCGGCAACCGGCACAGCGCGGCGATGGAGAGGCCGCCCAGGGTGACGGAAAGCGCTTCTGGCTTGAGGCGTTCTCCGCCGCAGCGATCGCATTGGCCTATGGCCATGTACCGTTCGATCTCGGTCTTGTGCCTGGGGGACTTGAGCGTATGGTACCGTTTTTCTAGGTCGGGAACGACCCCGTTGAACCGGTCCTTGTGCGACCACTCGCCGCCCTTCCCGTTGTGGAAGGTGAAGGTGATTCGCTTGTATCCCAGGCCGTACAGCACCACCTTCCGCGCCTCTTCGTCCAACCGTTCCCATGGCGTGTCCAGGCTGAAACCCACGTGTTGGGCTATCCCCTCGAAAAAGTGCCGTTTCCACTGGTTGGCGATGGTGCCGAGGGGTTCGATCGCCCCTTCGTTAATGGACTTCGCCGGATCGGGAATGATGAGCCTGGGTTCGATCCGCATCATGGTGCCCAGGCCGTGACAGTTCGGGCACATGCCCTGGGGGCTGTTGAAGGAGAACAGTTGCGGCGTGGGCTCCTCGTAACTCAGGTCACACGCGTTGCAGGCGTACCGCGTGCTGAAGAGCAGATCAGAAGTCCGGCCGTCCCCCTCCATCTGGACCAACACGGAACCCTGGCTCAGGTGCAACGCGCCTTCCACCGCCTCGACCAGGCGGGTGCGGATGTCCTCCCGCACGACGAGCCTATCCGTCACCACTTCGATCGTGTGCCGCATGTTTCGGTCCAGATCCGGATCCTCGGAGAGGTTGACGACGTCGCCGTTCACCCGGGCGCGCAGGTAGCCCTGCCGGCGCAGGTCCTCGAAGAGGTCCCGGTATTCGCCGCGGCGCCCCTGGATGACCGGCGCCAGTACGAGCAGCCGCGTTCCTTCGGGAAGCGCCAGGATCCGCGCGACGATCTGTTCGAGGGTCTGCGCCCCTATCGACCCACCGCATTTCATGCAGTGAGGCGCCCCTACCCGGGCATACAGCACGCGCAGGAAGTCGTAGATCTCCGTGATCGTCCCGACGGTGGAACGGGGGTTCAGCCCGGCGGTTTTCTGTTCGATGGAGATGGCGGGCGCCAGTCCCGTGATCCGGTCGACGTCGGGTTTCTGCATCTGGCCGAGGAACTGTCTCGCGTAGGCCGATAGGGATTCGACGTAGCGCCGCTGGCCCTCCGCGTAAAGGGTATCGAAAGCCAGCGAAGACTTGCCGGATCCGGATACGCCGGTGAAGCAGATCAGTGCGTCTTTCGGCAGATCCAGGCTCACGTTCTTCAGGTTGTGAACGCGGGCCCCTTTGATTTGTATGGATGTTGCGGCCATGGGAATCAAGCCGGATTCAGCGGGTCGTTGGATCAGGGCGAACGGCGGCGGCACAGCAAGCGAAAGATGCTATACGGGTGTTTAGAAATCAAGGTATTTTCAAGGTGGACCGTGAATGGCGGAAAAGACGCTTGTTCTATGCCGTTACCGGAGTTAACGTGGTGTCGGCCGGTCCATCAGAATGCGGCGCGCCGGCCCGCCGCAGCCGATGTCGGAAACGGGACGATCATCATGTCGAACGACTGGTATATCGAATACTTCGACGAAGACTACTACCATTTCGACCACCACGAGGATACGGATCTCGAAGTGGACGGACTCGCGCGCCTGTTGGACCGCCGCGAGAGGAAAAGGATACTGGACATTGGCTGCGGCTACGGACGGGTCAGCACACCGTTGCGGAAACGCGGCTATCGGGTCGTGGGCTACGACCTGTCCCCCGCCCTGCTGAAACGGGCCCGTGAAGGGGATCCCGGGGGAATCTGGGTCAGGGGAGACATGCGTGAACTGCCCTTTGCCGGAGCATTCGACACGGCCATCAGCCTGTTTAATGCCTTCGGGTACTTCGAAGAAGAAGAAGAAAACTTCAGGGTCCTGAAGTCTGTTTCGGAGGCATTGCACCCCGGCGGGCTGTTCGTATGCCAACTCGTCAACCGGGACTACCTTGTCCGCCGGTTCGCCGCCCAGGAAGTCCACCGCCGGGGAGACCTGGTCATACTGGAAGAGCGCGATTTCGATGCGATCGCGAACAGGGTGCTAACCAGGACGACCGTGATCAGTGGCGCGGACAGACGGGAGTACGCGTCTTCCATCCGTGTCTACACCGTGACCGAGCTGGACCTGCTCCTGGCCGCTGCCGGCATGACGATACGGGAAGTCCACGGCGGACTCGATTTCAGACCCTACGACTGGGATACGAACCAGTTGGTCATCATCGCCGAAAGAACCGATCGGTAGAGGATCCCGGGTGGCTCCGGTTTCCAATAAGCTTGACAAGACCCTGGTCCAATCTTAGGATTCAATGTCATTTCATTCTGTCTGAATACGGGAAAAACAAAGGATTCTACATGGCATCGGATCTGTTGCGCGTTGGCGTGATCGGATTGGGGTTCGGTCAATATCACATCCGTGGTTACCAGGCCTGTAACGGTGTGACGGTTGAGACGATCTGCAGCCGGACAACGGAAACCGCGCAACGCGTGGCGAAGGACTACGGGATAGCCGAGACCCAGACGGATTACCGGGCGGTACTGGATCGCAAGGATATCGATGCCGTCAGTATCTGCACGCCGGTGAACCTGCACAAGCAGATGGTCATCGAGGCCCTGGAATCCGGTAAACACGTCCTGTGCGAGAAACCGCTCGGGTTGAATACCGCGGAAGCCGGGGAAATGCTTGAAAGCGCGCGCCGGAGCGGCATGGTGCACATGACCAACTTCGGCTGGCGGTTCAATGGACCGGCCTTTCGCATGAAATCCCTGCTGGACGAGGGTTACATCGGCAAGACCTACCATCTCAATGCCCGGTACATGATGGGTTACCGGGCAAGCCCCCGGAAGGAGCACAGCTGGCGTGAGCGGCGCATGGCGGCGGGACTCGGCGCCATGGGCGATCTCGGTGTACACCTGATCGATATGACACGGTGGTGGATCGGAGAATTCGAACGGGTATGTTCGCTGATGCACACGCTCATCCCGGAACGTCCCGCGCCGGACTCATCCACCATGCGGGAGTCTGAACTGGAGGACGCCTGCGCTTTTATCTCACAGATGCAGGACGGGGTCCAGGCCGTTTTCCACGTGAGCCGTTGCGCCCTGAGCACGGACTACATCCACATAGATATCCACGGCAGCAATGGAGCCCTGCAGTTCCAGTTCCTGCGTGACACCATGCAGGCCAGTCTGAAAGGCGGACAGGGCCTGCGAGGAAACATCCAGCCCCTGTCCGTGCCCGCCCGGAAGGGCGCGTTGTCTCCACAGCGACACTTTATCGACGCGATACGCTCCGGTGGGGAAGCCAATCCGAGTTTTCACGAAGGCTTCTGCGTGCAGCAGGTCGCTGACGCCATCACCGCTTCCGAGGAGAAACAGGCATGGGTATCCCTCTTATGACATCGCGCTGGACAGCATTTAGGCGTTTTTCATTACTGCCGGTCCTTCTGGTCCTGTGCTGGATCCCTGGCTGTGCCGATCCCGATTCGGATACGGATTCCGCCGGCGCGGCCCGGGATGAAGCGCGCGTGATTGCGGAAGAGGTGATGGAGGCCATGGGTGGATTGGACAGCTGGCATGCCACCCGGTATATAGGGTTTTCCTTTTTCGGGTTTCGCACCCACTACTGGGATAAGGACACCGGCCGGTACCGCGTATCCTGGACCGACCGGGAAAGCGGCCAGTCTCACATCATCCTGATGAACCTGCAAACGGGCGATGGGAGCGTGTACGTGGACGGGGCGGAAGTCACCGACCCCGGGGAGCGGAATGGGTTTCTGGAGCGCGCACGGGGCGCGTGGATCAACGATACGTACTGGCTGCTGATGCCGTACAAGCTGCAGGATCCGGGCGTGGACCTGGCCTACGCGGGCGAGGAAGTCGTCGACGGGATAGTCTATGATACGTTACATCTCAGGTTCGATGAGGTGGGTAATACGCCCGGCGACGAATACTGGGCCTATATCAACCGGGACACGCGCCTGATGGACAGATGGGTCTATCTCCTGCAGTTGCGGGAGGGACAGGACGAGCGAAGTCGCGGCGAATGGAAGTGGAACGACTGGCGCAAGTACGGCAAAATCCTGCTGTCCGCCGAGCGCGAAAGGATGGACGGCCAGAAACGCTCCCACGAAGACGTGGCCGTGTACGAACATGTGGCGGATCGGGTATTCACGTCTCCGGATCCGGTCACTCCTGATATGGTACTGGAACGAACCGATCCGGGCGATCCGGGCGCTTCTGAAGCCTCAGGTGCTTCAGGAGATACCGCCGACACCCGGCCCGCCGGACGGTCAGAATGATGGAGCCTTCATGTCCACTGTCCCTCCCGCGCCCGAACACGTGGCCCTCGACCATCCGGAGAAGGGCGCACTGACCGTCTTCTGGAATGACGGCAGCGCGAGACAGTATGCGCTGGCCGATCTTCGAAAAGCCTGTCCCTGCGCCACCTGCCGAGATCTGCGCGATCAGTTGTCCTCCACTGGCGGGTTGACCCTGCTCGCCAACGAATCCCTGGATCCGAGCGTCGAGGTGATCGACATGAGTACCGTGGGCCGGTATGCGCTTCAGTTCACCTGGAAGGACGGTCACAATACCGGTATCTATACCTACGAGTTTCTCTATGGCGAAGGGCAGGATCTCGAAGCGCCGAGTTGATGCCATGGATATGGATCCTTCCGTGTCTTGAAGCGCACGGAGGTCTATGGTCCGTGAAAGGTGGGATGTCATGAAGGTCAAGGTTGGATTCCTGGGCGTTACCCATCCCCACTCCGGCCCCCATTTTCGCACCCTGGAGTTGTTGGACGGCGTGTCGGGAATCGTGGCATGGGACGAGGACGAAAATGCCCTGGGTACGTTGAAAAGCGAGGATCATGCCAAGCTGGAATCCACGGCGGCCACGTTCGATCAGATTATGGAACGGGAAGACATCCCCGTCGTCGTCTCGCTGGCGGCGAACGACCGTAATCCCGACTGGATAATCCGGGCGGCAAGGGCGGGAAAGCACATACTTACCGAGAAACCGGTGGCGGCGAGCAGCCGTGACATGGCGCCAGCGCTCGATGCGGTGCGCAGCGCCGGCGTACACCTGGGGGTATACTACACCTGGCGGTCCAATCCCATTGTAAACGATATCCGTACGTTGATCGATGAGGGCGTTATTGGAAAGCTGATATCGGTCGAAGGGCGGATGGTCACTTCCCAGGTCCGATTCCGCGATCCCTCGCACTGGCTTTTCAAAAAAGGGATTTCGGGCGGCGGCATCCTGAGCTGGCTGGCCTGTCACTGGATCGACGCGATCCGGTACATTACCCGGAACGAAGTAGCGGCAGTCTCCGCCATGGTCGATACATTGAACGGACAGGCCATCGACGTCGAGGACACGGCCGGGATGATTATGCGTCTGGAAGGCGGCGCGATTGCCACGCTTCACGCGGGGTACCTCCTGCCGATCAGCACAGCCGGATACCTGTCCGGCAGCTACGACACCTACCTGAGTTTCAGGGGTCTCGAGGGCAATGTAACCTGGTATCCCACAGAGGAGGATCGACCGGTCGTCGTCGAGAGTACTTCGGGTGCCTGGAAAACGACCCCCCGCCGGGAGTTCAAGTACGTCATCGCGGAGACGGGCGCATACGGCGGCCAGTACGGACAGGATTTTGTCGACCGGTTCATCTCATCGGCCACTGGGGGAGATCCCCCGTCCGATGATGGGGAGAACGCCCTGCGCGTACTGCGGATCATAGAAGCCGCTTACCGGTCCAGCGAAACAGGACGCATGGTTTCCCTGGACCAGGACCGGTCCGGGGAGGATTAAGCGCCCATGGATTCAATGAGTGGCAAGATCGTGGTGGTTACCGGCGCATCGACCGGTATCGGGCAGGCGGCGGCCGAGGCCTTTGCCCGCGATGGCGCAACGGTCGTCCTTGCGGCCCGTTCCGAAGGGAGGCTGGTCCGGATCGCCGCGGATATAGAGAATGCGGGTGGGCGGGCGGTTCCCATGGCCGTGGACGTCACGGATCGGACCGCCGTGTTCGAAAAGATGAAAGAGGTCGCGGAAACCCTCGGAAGTATAGACGTGCTGGTCAATAATGCGGGAATCGGCCTGCTGAGCCCGGTGGAGGGTATGGATCCGGAGGAACTGAAACGAATCTTCGAGGTGAATTTCTTCGGCCTGATCTGGTGCACGCAGGCGGCGCTGCCCTACATGATCAGGCAGAAACGCGGCAGGATCGTCAACATCTCATCCGTCGCGGGCAAGCGGGCGCTGCCCCACATATCTGCCTACTGTGCCAGTAAATTCGCCCTGCAGGCTTTCTCGGACAGCCTGCGCATGGAAACGGCCGAACATGGGATCACCGTTACGGTCGTGTGCCCGCCCCGGGTCGACACGACCTTCCACGACACGCCCCTGATGAGACAGAAGGGACAGCGGATGAGCGCTCCCTCGATCTCCGCCGAATATGTGGCGGCGGAGATTGTACGTGCTACCCGCAAAGGAAGCCGGGAAGTCGTGGTATCCTTCTACGGCAAGTTCTTCGTATTCTTCCACTGGCTTTCGCCCCGCCTGCTGGACTTCATCATGAAACGTCTCTGGATGCGGCTTGCCATGAAAAAGACCAAAAAGGCGGGTACGGAAGACCAGGGATGAAGCCTGTTCCGGCTACCCGTTCACCGATTTTGATATCTCCGCGACTGCGCCGAGGATCTTGTCCACCTCGGCCGCCGTGACCATGATATGCATCGAGGCGCGGTTGGCGTCCCAGTTTACCGCCATGTGGGTCACGCTGCGGATGTAGATATTGTAATCTTCCCACAGTTTCGTATTCAGGTCCCGCGTGGGCACGCCCTTGATCCGGAAGGGAACCAGTCCCGCGTGCAGCCTCGGATCCTCGGAAGCGAATACCTCGACCCCGTCG
Source organism: uncultured Gemmatimonadota bacterium (assembly GCA_951812955.1). GTDB lineage: Bacteria > JAAXHH01 > JAAXHH01 > JAAXHH01 > JAAXHH01 > JAAXHH01. The sequence goes on from OX638340.1 coordinate 2,934,243, forward strand.
ATATTGCGGAGCCCGTTGGCCAGTTTGGTGGCCAGGTAGCGGATACGGGCCTCGATCCCCTCGGGGGTCAGGTGGTTGTGGAAGTCGAGCGCCGCGTTTACGGACACCCATTTCGGATAGCTGCTCGAACCCCGGCGTGTATACTTGCCCGCCGAAGCCATCCGCTCGAGAAAGCGCTCGTTCGTGGAGAGATCATTTCCGTACATGTCCTTGCCTGCGTAAGGCGTGGTCGAGATGACCGGCTCGATCCGGTCGAACATGTCCTCTTTAACGTAGAAGAAGCCGGACTGCATGGAGGCCAGCATCCACTTGTGCGACGGACCGGCGTACATGTCGCATCCCAGGTCGTGCATGTCGAGCTTGACCATGCCCGGCGGCTGCGCGCCGTCGACCAGCGTGATGACTCCCCTGGACCTGGCCATCTCGCAGATCTCCTTGACCGGCATGAACAACCCGTCCGTGTAATTCGTGTGGCAGAAGCTGAGCAATTTGGTCTTCGGCGTGATCGCGGCTTCGAAGGCCTTCAGAAGCTCGTCCGGAGAGTCCGGCGGATGAAGCTTCGGGTCCGACAGGTCGATGATCCCAACGTTCAGCTTGTCCCGGTGCGCGCGATTCAGCACGGGATTGGTTCCCGCGCCATGGTCGTGGTTGGTGTAGAGAATCTCGTCGCCGGGTTCGAGGACGGGGCCGAAAGTACCCGTGATCATTCCGTCCGTCGTGTTGTTCGCCAGGGCGAGTTCGTTGGGATTGCATCCAACGTAATTTGCGAACTTGGCATAGAATGCGTCGGCGAATTCCTCGGTATAGAAATCCCTTCTGAAACTCACGTAATCATTGTTTATGCGGTTCAGCGCGTCGATCTGCGCCATGTGTACGCTGCGTGGAGATGGTCCCCGGGTCCCGGTGTTCATGTACGCGATATCGGGGCGGATCAGGAACTGCTTGGTCACCAGTTTCCAGAATTTCTCGTCATCCGGTGCGGCGGCAGCGCCCATGTCGTTCATGGCTTCCGCGCCATGGGCCGGTTTCGTACCCAGCGAAAGAAGGGCGGAACCTGCCAGCGCACCGCCGAGAAAGCGTCCCAGAAAACCTCTGCGGCTTAGTGCCGCCAGTTCCTTGGGATTTTCGAATCTTGGATCGAAGTTGAAATCGGGCGAGGAGTACATGGGAGTACCTCCGGTTCGGCAGCCTGTCACCGGGCAAGTGTACCACGGCACAGGTCGTGTGACCGCATCCGGTCGAAGTGGCTGTGATGCGATGGGGAATGGTTACTTGAAAATATGTGCCATTGGGCGATTCGGGTCAACCTGTATTTAGCCAGAAGCCCAAGAATTCACTTGACAAACCACCCCTTTTCCGTATATTTGCCACGAAGGTCCATATCTCTTCAATCTCTCCCCGACAATCCATGCGCAACCGCGAACCAGAGTATCTCGCCGACTTTGTCGGTGCCGTGTATTCATTTGGATCGTCAGGGAAACCATTTCTTCCTAGAAGGGTAGGAGTGTCAGTATGGAACGCGGCACGGTAAAGTGGTTTAACGAACGCAAGGGGTTCGGATTCATCGCGCGCGACGACGGAGACGACGTGTTCGTCCACTACTCGGCGATTGTCGCTCAGGGATTCAAGACGCTGAACGAAGGCGATGAAGTCACCTTCGAGATCACGGAAGGTCCCAAGGGACTCCAGGCCGCAAATGTAACCAAGGTGTCCAGTTAGAGGACACCTTCCATAGTGCAGAACAGATCAGATAGCCCGTGGGCCGATTGACACCGTCTCACGGGCTATTTTGTTTCAAATACCGCAACCGCGACTGCAGACATCAGCATCCCGTCCGCGGCAGGCATCAGGAGCCGCCCGAATGTCGGGTGATAAGGAGTTCATCAAATGCCCGGCGAAATCACGCCCTTACCGTTGACCGGTTTCTCTACGTCCTGCTTCGAGTTCCACTTCCCCCGCCTCAGCATTGGCATTGCCGAATACGACGAAGGCCCAACGGGATGTACGGTATTCATTTTCGACCAGGGCGCCGTCACCGCCGTCGACATACGGGGAGGCATGCCCGGTGTCGTCGAATCTGAGTACCGGTTCCACCACGCCATTTGTTTCGCTGGCGGGTCGTTGCACGGACTTGAAGCTGTTTCCGGTGTGCGGTCCGTCCTGACCGCCAAAGAAACCCCCAGTAATCCACCACCGCTGCCCCTGGTCGCTGGCGCGATCATTTTCGACTGGTTTAAACGAAAGGGCTTCATCTACCCGGACAAGGCGCTCGGCGCGGCCGCTGCGGAAGCGGCGTCCAAGGGTCGTTTCTACAATGGCCGTCGCGGCGCGGGACGCTGGGCGGGCGTGGGGCAGGGCGGCGCATACAGGGAGATCGGACCGACGAAGATTGCCGTTTTCACCGTGGTGAACGCTCTGGGCGATATCGTCGACCGAGATGGCCGGGTGCGTACACGGGATCACATCCATCCCTGTGAAAAACTCGAGGCCCGTCTCGCCAGGGGAGGGAGGTCATCAGCCGACCAGGTGGGACAACACACTACCCTGACGCTCGTCGTGACCAACCAGAAATGGGATCACGGCGAACTGAGCCAGATCGGAAGACAGGTTCACGCCTCCATGGCCCGCGCGATCCAACCCTTCCACACGATGCGGGACGGGGACGTACTCTTTACGGCTACGACCGGCGAAGTGGAGAACAAGCGACTCAAGAGCTCGATGGACTTCGGGATGATCGCCTCGGAACTGGCGTGGGATGCCGTGCTAAACAGCCTGGGGGAAGAGGACTGAAGGGACGAGGGCGCCGGGATTGAAGATCAGGTCAAGCCGCTTTGGAGCGGACGCCGCTGGCACGGATCGAATCGGAGCGGACGCCGTTGACAAGGCTCCAATCGGGGCGACCGCCGCTGACAAGGCTCGAAATTGACAACGCCTGGATTACCGCGCGAGGTTTTCGTAGACCGCTTGCGCTTCACGGAACTGGCCGATCACGTGGTCTATCTCTTCCTGTGAGCGCCAGCCCGGGTGCGCTTCGGCCATTTCGATGAGCCGGTCGATCCACCGGACGAAATACCCGGCGGATTCCCGGTTGCGGATCGGATCATCTCCCACGTAGATCCGTATGGGTTGTGTCGTGGCCAGCGGAAAACGGTCGTCGATGGGGTGGGTCCAGGGGGCACCTTCTGCCTGGAAGGTGTACCATCCGCTCTCACGAACCGTCCACTCTTCCTCGAAGACCGCACGCTTTCCGTCTTCGGCCAGGGGTATTTCCTTCACAATCTGCCCATTCCTGTAGACCAATACCTTCTCGAGCGGGACGATGCTGTGCATTTCGCCGGCGAGCGAGATCGCACCGCCCTCTTCAGGTAGATGGATGGTCTCGCCGGGTCCCATGCCGTTGATGGTAAACCCCAGGAGCGGTCCGTTGGTGGCAAAAGTCCGACCGGCCTTCAGTCCCGCCAGCCAGGCGTCCCAGGACAGGGATTCGTCGCCCAGGTGGACATAGGACCGGACCTGTCCCACGATTGCGGTCCGGTACATGCTGCTGATCGAATCCTCACCGCCGGTCAGGACGATGTTGAAGTCGTTGTTGAGCAAATGGTGCCATACGCTGAGGACGGCATGGCCGGCCCCGGAGATCTCGAGTGCTTCCACGGTTCCCAGTGCCGCGTCGACGGGAAAAGCCTTGGCGCCGCCCAGCGTCGGGTTGTCTCCCCCCAGCGGATCCGCATCGCCGAAAAAGGGATGGACGTATCCGCGGAAGGCGCCCTGTTCTCCGGCCAGCCGCAACATGTCCGTGTTCGATGGGTAGAGGCTGTGTATTGCGGTTCCCTCGTAGCCGGACGCAAAGGGCGACAGCAGAAAGTCCGAAAGGTCGATGAAGTAGACGTGACCGTGAAAGGCCGGCCGGTATTCCTCGCCCACGTGCAGGATGCGGTCCGGCGTGGACAGGGCGTCCGGCCTGCCCGTGAAAAACTGGTAGTCCAGCACGCGGTTGTCCTTGTTTGCCACGAGTTCGTTGACCACGGCCTGATCTTCCGCGTCCGACATGTGCATCAGGTTCTCCAGGGTGTTATGCAGGTCGCCTGCGTAGTTCATATGCACGTGGGTGCTGCCGCTGTACCAGCCCCTGGAGGGCATGTCCACCATGCGTGAGAGCGTAAGGGCAACAGCGGTGGTCTTGCCTTCCTCGATCTCTACTGTAGTGCTCACGGGATGATATTCAAAGCCCCGCATGGCTTCCACCGTCAAGGGTCCGGACGGAACATCGAGGACGAACGAACCGGCACCATGAAAGAAATGCTCGCGGAGACGGCCGACGCGGTGGTAGGCGCCCTCCGGGGCATAGGATTTCCCGTCTTCGGCTTTTACATAGACACGGGCCGCGGTCGGCTTTCCCGTTTCACCGTCCAGCACGGTGACCGCAGCGCGACCGTGGGAACCGCGCCAGCGCTTTTCGTTGATCTTGACGTCAGTCAGTCTGCCTCCGACGGTTTCCATGACTCGCATCACGGGCAAACCGGGTTGATTTGAGATAAAGGCGATTTTGGAACCGTCCGGCGACCAGCGGGGGTAGAAGTCGTCCCATTCGCCGAAGGTGATTTTATATGGGTGCCCCCCGTCTGCCGGCAGGAGGTAGAGTTTCGTGTACTGGCCGCCGCTGTGGGAGGCATAGACAAAGCGTGAGCCGTCCGGAGACCAGTGCGGACGCGTCCGGTACAGGGTCTGTTCTTCGTGGACGATCCAAGCTTTGTCGATACCGTCCGGTTCGACCGGCATGCGCCATACGGCACCCGATCCAAGTGGGATGCCCCGGTTGCTGACGAACATGAGTTCCTTGCCGTCGGGCGACCAGTGCGGTTCGATGTGCAGGTCGTACGCGCCGAAATACAGGCGGCGCTTACCGTAGTCATTGTCCCGCGTCAGCTGAATCGGATCTCCGGAGGCGAGGCCGTCTTTCATGTCCTGAACGAAGATGTTGAAATAGCCGCCGGGTTCCGTGGACACGTAGGCCAGCCTGGAGCCATCGGGCGACCACGCAGGGTCGAGATACAGGTGGTCTCCGGTAGTCAGCGGCGTGGATGCTCCCGTTTCCACGTCCAGGACCATGAGATCGATCGTCCTGTTGTCGGTTTCAGCCGTGTATACGATCCACCTGCCGTTGGGCGACCAGGCCGGCGAGGAATCGTAGGTTTCGTTATCGGTAAGTTCGTATGCGATGTTTTCGCCCAGCCCGATACGCCATATGGAACCGTGCAGGCCAAAGGCCAGTTCGTTTCCTTCGGGCGACCACGCCGGCCGCCGGGGCGTAGTCGTCGAGGGCGGCGGCAGGTAGAAGTTGTGCATGTAGTTGCCGCCGGTCAGGGCGGCCTGGTACGCCGTGGGAGGGGGTTGCTGGGACACCGAGCGATCTGTCGCCGCCAGGCAGCAGAAGGCCAGCACCAGTCGCAGGGAACCGGGTAGTCTCGTCATCATGTCACTCCGCGGTTATGTAGATGGCTTTCCATTCAAGTCCGCTCTTATGGGATGGGCAGCGAACGGTGGAATATTGAGGCTTTCGTACGCGAACCGCGTATCCATGTTGGACTTGCGGGTGGGACCTACGCCACGAATCAGTTCCGTTCCAACGCTTTTTCGACTTCGGAATCCCAGGTGCCGTCCACGCGTATCCCATATTCGGCTACGCCCCCAGTGGCCCGTGGTCCGGTGATATAGGGCCGGTAGTCGCGGCCGTCCTCAATGAGGCGGTCCGGCGCGTAGTCCGCGCGGAGGAAGTGGAAGGCGATGCCGGCCCGGGCCTTATTCGTACTGTTATGACCCGTGCAGTGCGCGGTGCCATAGCAGAAGAACAGCGCGCCGCCTGCCTTCAGCTCGATGATATCCGCTTGTTCCTCCGGCGGGTAGCAGCGTATGTGGTGGTCGCTGTACTGGTCCCGGCTATGCTCGTAGGCTGTCCGGTAGCTGTCCGGGATCACCTGCATGGTGCCGTTTTCGACGTTCGCGTCGTGCACGGCAATCCAGACGGCCGTTCCCATAAGGGGATCGCTGATCTTGAAATAGGCGTTGTCCTGGTGCCAGTGGGTGCCCATGCCGTCTCCGCCCGGTTTGAGGAAGACCTGGTCCAGTTGGAGAATATAGGGGTCTCCGATCAACTGGGAGATGGCGGCGATCACGTCGGGCTGGAACGGAAGGGCCCTGAACAGGTCGCTGTGGCTGAACATAGGGCACAACTGCAGGTTGCGCCGCGTCGTGGACTTCGTCTCTCCATCGCCCTCCGTGGCCACGTTGCGCAAGGCGCCTTCTTCCATGAGACGATCGATTTCGGCCTGAAGCGCCCGGGTATCCTCGTCGGAGAAGAACCCGGGTTTAGCCACGTAGCCATGAGATTTGAAATGGTCGACTTCTTCCTTTGTCAATACCATCGTCCTTCGTCCTTTGCCCGGTCCGGCCGGCCGGAATGCCCAGGTTCATCCTGCACAAGGTCCGGCGTGGACCTGTTCATGCGCAGAGCCAGCCCATGGTGTCGGCGCCCGGCTCAACACGGTGCCGTCGTGTCAGAAGCTCATGCGAGCCAGCAGGCCGATTCGGTGATCGGACGCGCTGCCATGCCGCTCGAGTCGCATACCGGAGAGTTCCAGGGATGCGCCGCTGGCGCGAGAACCCGATTGGGAGAGTCTGGCGCCCAGCCGCATCCGCCGCCGGTCGTCTCCGAGGAGATACATTTCGCCGAAAGGCGTCATCAACATGCCAATGGACGGATACGCGAGCCCGTAACCGACCTCGGCCTTGAACGCACGGGTGTTGTCCCGGCCGTTCACGGATGTACCGGCAAGCGGTCTGTCACGCCACATCATGCCCGAGTCTCCCGTACCGGCGCCAATACGCGGCGCGATGGACATGGATAGACCGGTCCCGCCCGCACCGGGATTGAGGTAGGCGGCAACGGAGAACCCGTTTTCGCTGTATCCATCGGCGGTGTGCACCGCCAGGAACCTGCCCTGCGCGTTTACGCCCACCCGGCCGCCTGACAGGCGCAAGCCTCCCGAGACCTCCAGACCCTGGCCCGTCTGGCCGGTGCCGCCGTCATAACGTCCGGCAACCTGGGCATAGGGCGTGATCGTGGTTCCGCCGGCAAGCGTCGACGTACGTGACCCTTCCAGGCCGATCCGGACCCGCTGCACGTCGCTTTCGATGTCGCTCAACGACGGGGATTCGCTGTCGGCGGTCGAAAGACGCAACAGGCCGGCGTCCCCGATTACATCGAGACCCGTGCCGCCCGTCCCCGCCACCCGCATGCGCGTGCCCACCATGGCCATGCGCATGGAGAGATCGCTCGCAGCATCCTCCACATCGACTTCGCCGGTGCCGAGACCCACAATCGACCACACTTCCGTAAGACAGGTGCTGCTTGCCCATCGCAGGTATGGCAGCACACTGGTAAGGCGCGATTCCAGGCTGCCGCTCGCGACCGTTACGTCGTAATCGGACTGGCCCGCCGCGTGCGAAAGGGCAATACCCGCCATCCAGTTGCGCTCCGTGGCCACATCAAAACCGACGTAAGCCGTCTTCATGTCGCCATCGTAGCTGGTATTCACGTCGGGTTCGCCCTGGAAGTTCTGCAAATCGCCGGCGCCCCAGACAGACCATCGGAGACCTCCGTTGGCCGTGCCATCCTCCAGCGCGTACGAGAACGAACTCGTGCTCAACAGGTATCCGCTGTTAACGTAGCGCCGGTTTTCGCCGTCGTTCAACAGCGCCAGGTGTTTCGCCGAAACCTGGCGTCCGTGGCCGGTAAGTCTGGCCAGGGCCGCCACACTGGACGCGAATCCGTCTATCCTGCGACCTCCCACGGTGAATCCCTGTCCGCCCGTTCCATCGGAGAAGCGGCCGCCGATCGTTGAGGAGACGCTGGACAGCATGTTCCGGCCCATGGCGCTCAGGATGTTCTCGTAGACCATCCGTTCCGCCGCGATGGCCGTAACCGTCACGCCGACGGTAAGGCTGGCCTCGCCGGCCGCGTTCCGGGCGGTGACCGTCACTGTGGCGGAACCCTTGCGAACGCCTGTTACGGTCAGCGTGGCCGCCGACATAACGGCCGTTGCCACGCTGTTATCGGATGTGGACGCGGTTAAACTCAGATCTGTACCGCTGAACAGCGCACCCGCGTTGATTGTCTCGCTTTCACCCGAGTCCAGTGATACCGAAGGCGGACTGCCCACGATTGCCGGGGCATCGTAGGAGTCGGTTATTGTGACCGTCGCGGAATCCAGGTCCTGGCCATCGTAACTCGCCGTGACGATGATCGTCTCTCCTCCGGACTCGTACACATCGTCGTTGATGACCGTGATGGCAAGCTCGGAAGAACCTTCCGTGGCCTCGCCTGGAATCGTAATACTCAGGTTGCCACGGACGCTGTAGTCATCGCTGCTGGCCGTACCGGATAGCGCAAGCGGGATTACCGTCGTGATCGGTATGGCCCCGCTCGTCTGCGTCGCCGTCACGTTCACGGTCTGCGTACCGCCGTCTTCGGACACAGCCTCGGGGGTAACAGAAAGCGTAATCTCCGGGACGTAGCCGGTCAGATCGAAATAGAATCCTGACCCGATTACGAGTTCCGTCCCGTCGACCATGACGGTTTCCGTGTAACTCACCTTGGGCGAGCCCGTATCTTCGTCGCCGTCCACAGCCGGGTTGTCGAAGTAATACTCTACATAACCTCCCCCGGCCTGCGCTGCCGCGATAAGCTCACGAGTGTAATAGACCCCATTCAGGTCCTGGTCATCGAAAATGTTCATGTTCTCGATCGATGGGTTGGCACCGTTGAAAACGAGCAGGCCGTCTGTTTGCAGGAAAAAAATGTAGATCTCACCCAGCCGCCAGTTTCCGTCCTCGACCCGGAAGGCCTCGACGACGTCACTGTGAAGATCGAATCCCACTTCATCGATGGCGCCTTTGTAGGCTGCTTTGGCCGCCTGGACAAATGACCTGAGGCTTGCCCGGTCCATCACGTCCGCCGCGGTTACGTCTCCAACAGGAAGAGGAGGTACGAGAACGTCCAGCACCGTGATCGTCGACGACCCGATATCCTCTCCCTCGTAAGTGGCCTTAACCACGATGGTCTCGCCGTCTTCCTCGGCTACGTCGTCGATCACATCGAAGGTAAGCGTCGTGGAAGCCGACGTGGCATCCCTTGGAATGATGATTTCGAGCGTTCCGTCCGAGGTATAGTCATCGCTTGTGGCCGTACCCTCGAGTGTCAGGTCGATGATCGTAGCCACCGGCACCGGGTCGTCGGTGAGCGTGGCCGTCACGGTCACCTCCTGGCCGTCTTCGCCTTCGACGAGGGTTTCACGGTCCACCTCCAATGTGATCGCCGGGACGTCGTCCACGGGTCTTCGGTAAAAACCGGCGCCCACGACGAAGGTCTGGCCGGGATAAAAATCCGGATATTCAATAGTCTCAGCGTAACTCACCTTGGGCGAACCGAGCTCTTCGTCTCCCATGACCGACGGGTCGTCATAGTGGTACTCGACAAATCCACCGCCCCCAATCGCGACGTTGATGAGGTCTTCAATGAAGCGCTTGCCGTTCAAGTCTTCCAGGTCGATCCGAATGGCGCCTTCCTGCGTTATGTCCGCCCCGTGGAAGAACACGAACCCTTGCGTTGTCAGGACGAACAGGTAGATGGCGCCTTCCCTGAACGGTCCTCCTTCTTCCCTCAATGCGGCTTTCAGCCTCCCGACCTCCACGCCGCGCGTTTCGAAGGCCTCAAAAGTCCAGTCTACGGTGCCTCGCACGAAGGCCTTCAGCGTTTCCTTGTCCACCACGTCCTGCGCACGCACAGCTGGCGGATCCGGAAGCGTGACTTCTGAAACAGCATCGGGGATATCCATGTTGAAGCCGCCTACCAGGATGAAATCACCCACGCCGAACCCGGATGCGTACGAAGTGGCGTAGGCCACGCGGTTGGGATCGTCATTGGGATCGTTCGGATCATCCCAGGTGAATTCGACGAAACCCCCTCCTGAATTGGCCGCCGCGAGGATCTTCTGAACGACTTTTTCTCCTTTGTCGTCTTCCAGGTCGCTAATGTCAATGCCGTCGCGGGTCGGGTCGTCGCCGTGGAAGAACATCTCGCCTGCAATCGTCAGGACCGAAAGGTACAGGTCTCCTTGTTTCCAATCGCCTTCGGAACGGAACGCGACACCCAGGGCCGGGAGTTCGTTGGCGTCGGTAATGCGTTCCAGGGAATCGGCCACAGTTTCGACAAATCCCTTCAGCGTCTCGCGGTCTACTACTTCGCTGGCCACGATCGTTGTTTTTTCCTTCACCGTGATCGTCGCCGACCCGATATCCTCTCCCTCGTAAGTGGCCTTAACCACGATGGTCTCATTGGCGCCGTCGATCACATCATCCACCACGTCGAAGGTGAGCGTGGTGGAAGCCGCGGTGGCATTCCTTGGGATAATGACCTCCAGCGTTCCTTCCACGGTGTAGTCATCGGAAGTGGCCGTACCGTCAAGAGACAGGTTGATGATCGTCGCCACCGGCACCGGGTCATCGGTCAGCGTGGCAGTTACCGTCACTTCCTGGCCGTCACGGCCTTCGACTACGGATTCCGGATCCACGGCCAGCGTGATCTCCGGTACGTCGTCCACAGGTCTTCGGTAGAAGCCTGCGCCTACGACGAAGGTCTGCCCGGGATAATAATGCGGGAATTCAACCGTTTCGGCATAACTCACCTTGGGCGAACCCAGCTCTTCATCACCCATAACCGAAGGATCGTCATAGAAGTACTCGACAAAACCACCACCTGCTACCGCGGTATTTATGAGATCTTCGATAAAGCGCTTGCCGTTCAGGTCTTCGAGATCGATCCGGATCGCACCTTCCTGCGTCATGTCCGCCCCGTGAAAGAACACGTACCCATTCGTTGTAAGAATAAACAGGTAGATGGAGCCTTCTCTAAATGGTCCGTCTTCTTGCCTCAAAACGGCTGTCAGTGTCCCGGCCTCGACACCATGCGTCTCGAAAGCGGTAAAGGACCATTCGATCGCGCTTTTCACGAAAGCCTTAAGACTCTCCTTGTCCACCACGTCCCGTGCCTGGACAGCGGGCAAATCGGGCAGCATACCCTCTTCCGGATCGGGAATGTCCATGTTGAAGCCGCCCACCAGGATGAAATCACCCGACCCAACAAAACCGGATGTATATCGGACCGCGTAAGCCAGCCGGTTCGGATCATCATTGGGATCATTCGGATCATCCCAGGCAAAATCTACGAACGCTCCCTCGGCGTCCGCTGAGATGATATCCTGAACTACTTTATTGGCGTTGTCGTCTTCCACATCGCTTATATCGAACCCGTCCCGGGTGGGATCGTCACCGTGGAAAATCAATACGCCTTCAGGGGTGAGCACCGAAAGGTACAGGTCTTCATGTTTCCAATCGCCTTCTTCTCGGAGGACACCCCACAATCGAGGGACCTCGTTGATATCGGTAACCCGTTCGAGAGAATCCGCCACCATGTCGACGAATGCCTTCAATGTCACATCATCCTCCACGTCAGCGGCCGTAATACGTCCAGTAGCGTCAAGAATCGACAGCGTGTCGGCCGCCACTTCCTCCAGGTCGTGGTTGGCAGTGACGATGATGGTTTCGCCGTCCGCTTCCGCTACTTCGTTGTCCGCCACGTCGAACGTCAGTTCCGTGGTCCCTTCCGTCATCTCGGCGGGTATCGTGACGACCATCTCGCCGGTTACTGTGTAGTCGGTGTTCTCCACGGCCGTGCCCGACAGGGTCAGCGGCATTCGAACCGATACGGGCAATGCACCATCGGCCCGGGTTTGCGTAGCCGTCACGGTCACGGTCGCGGTCTCGCCCTCGGTCAACACATCGGGGTCTGCGGCCAGCTCGATCGTACCCACATGATCTTCAAGTTCGTCGAAGTATAAACCGGAGCCAATGATGTAATCGTTGCCATGAAACACAAACTCTTCGGCGTAGCTCAACTTCGGCGAACCGGTATCTTCGTCTCCCATGACATCCGGATCGTCATAGTGATATTCGACAAAACCGCCACCTGCCTGTGCCGCGGCGATGAGATCCTGGATGAAGTACTTCCCGTTTACGTCCTGTTCATCCCATGCAGACATGTTCTGCAGGCTGGCGTTGGCTCCATGGAAGAACCAGTCTCCCTCGGTGGTCAAAACGAACAGGTAGGTGTGTTCGTGCCTCCAGGGGCTGCCTTCCTGCCTGAAAATATCCAGGTTCGCTGACAAGATGTCGAAACCGTATTGTTCGAGGGCTGTCTGGTAAGTGGTGATGGATCCCTCTACGAACTTTACGAGGGTACCCCGGTCCATCACCTCGGAAGCCGTGACCTCCGGGTGGGGAAGCTCATCCGGATTTATCGTGGGTGTGGGAGGGCTCGAACCGGAAAGATTCTGGCGGAATCCGCCGACCATGATCACCTTCTGTCCGGTTATACCTGAAGTGTAGCTCACGGCATAGGCAGTTTTAGCGGTATCTTCGTCCCCCTGCTCGTCCGGATCATCCCAGTAGTAATCGACGAAGTCGCCACCCTCCACGTCCGCGGCCGTTAAGAGCGCTTGCACCACCTTTGTGCCCATCGCATCTTCGACATCAGAGATATTTGCTGTATTTACCGAGTGGTCATTGGCATGAAGCCATACAATACCGCCCGGCAAAAGGATGATGAGGAAGGTGGTGCCGTCATTCCAGTCTTCCTCGTCGCTGATTTTGTGGATCCATCCGCTGATATCGTTCGGATTGGTAACCGCTTCCGCATCGGCCTTCGCATACAGCACGAACTGCTTGAGGGTCGCGTCGTCCATTACCTGGCCGGCCGTAATCGGTTCGACCTGGGCAGCAGCCGGCCCTGCTCCAATGAGTAGGCTTACCACACCCATCATTACCCCTAAAACCAGAGTTGATAACATCAATCTATCAGAAATAGAGGAACTCATAATTGGCATCTCCCATCTTTGGATGGAATTTAAGATTCGAAAGTACGATTAAAGTCTGGTTTATGTAGCAATTGCAGTATGAAATTTCACTTTCTTTCTACGTCAAGTCAAAGTTCGACCTTCATTCAGATTCCATTAGATAGAAATGTAATTTTAATAACTGCTTCAATCAGGTAACGCCTCGTTGCCGAACCGCTCGATGGCATCCAGGGTCTCCAGGACATCGTCCCATGAAGTGGTGTAGTTTACAATACAGAGTCTCAACGAGAACTTCTCCCAGAGATTGGTAGAGGATATGAACGCACGGTCTTCCCAGAAGATGCGGACGAGGACCTTCTTGTTGATTGCGTCCAGGGCGGACTCGTCGAGGTCTGCATGACCGGGATTGACGCGGAAGCATACGATGCCCAGCGACCCTGGTAACAACATCTCCAAGGTATTGCTGTTCCTGATGTAATCCTCAGCTTGGGCAGCCAGTTCAAGTCCTTTGGAAACGGCTCGACGGAAGGCCGCCATGCCGAAGATCTGCACGGACATCCAAATCTTCAATGCCCGTACGGACCTGCTGAGTTGCAGACCTCGGTCGGAGAAATTCGGATGATTCGCCCCCCACACCGTGTCCTGCAGGATATCGTGCCGCACCGCGAAGGCGCGCTCCAGCGTACCGAGGTCCTTTACCATCAGGCACCCGGCTTCGTATGGCTGGTAAAACAACTTATGCGCGTCCAGGCCGATCGAATCGGCGCGCCCGATGCCTCGCAGAAGAGGTTTCCCCCGTTCGGTAATGACCGCGAAACCGCCGTAGGCGGCGTCGACGTGGAACCAGATGCCTTCCGCTTCGCATAGATCCGCCATCGTTTCAAGCGGGTCGATCGCGCCCGTGCTGCTCGCTCCGGCGTTGGCGCATACGGCGACCGGTTTATACCCTGCCGATCGATCCTGTTCTATCGCGTGCTTCAGCGCTTCCGAATCAAGACGGTAGCGCGCGTCGGTCTGTATCAGCCGTGCGTTCTCGTCGGGAATGCCGATGATCCTGGCTGCCCGGACCAGTGCGCTGTGACTCTGGTCGCTCATGTACACGGTAGCGTTGTCGGGATTGCCTGCCGCTTCCCGCGCCGCGACCAGGGCTTCCAGACTGGCCGCAGATCCCCCGCTTGTCATGAGCCCTCCCGCGGTCTCCGGGTATTCAAGCCATCGCCTGAACCAGTCGATAACGACCAGTTCCATCTGGCTGGCCCCGCTAGAGGTCAACCAGGTGCACTGGTTCACCTGGTGCGCGGACACCATGAAGTCGGCGAAGCACCCCGGGCCAGGTCGGCGAAGACGGCATGAACGCAAAAAAACGGGGATGGTCGTTACGGGCGCCGAGGGGCAGGATCTCCTTCGCCGCCCTTTCAAGGACCTCCGTCGCGGAGCTTCCCTGTTCGGGCGGTTCCTCCATGAGCTGGTCTTCGAGCTCCTTCTTGAATTCACCGTCCCAGGCATGTTCTTCAGGGAGCTTCTTGATGCGTTCAACGATCAACTCCGCCGTCTTGTTGGCGAGTTCAAGCATGGTCTCGGGCGACATCTGAAGGTCGCCGTTCGATTCAGCGGAAGTGCCTGTGCCATGCCCGCAGCCGGGTTTGGACGGATCGTGTGGAACGGCTATTTTGCCAGGATCGGATCGCACGACGATAAATACCCGGGGATTTAGTGAAGCTGGTGTGAAGGTGTTAAAGGGTTGGTAAATCCAAGTATATATATACGAATTCTTGCCAAATAAAACATTTAAATATCTGTACTTATTCCCACGAATCAAGGTACTCCTTCTGATCCGATGTCATCTTGTCACACGACAAGCCCATGCTTTCGAGTTTCATACCCGCGATATCCCTGTCAATTTCTTCGGGAAGCACGTGAATACCCGGGGTCAGATCCTCGTGGCGTTTTACCAGGAACTCGGCGGCAAGCGCCTGGTTGGCGAAGGAAAGGTCCATCACGGCCGCCGGATGTCCCTCGCCCGCAACGAGATTGACCAAGCGTCCCTCTCCGAGAACGTGCAGTCTCCGGTTGTTTTCGAGCGTGTACTCCTCGACAAAAGGCCTTGCGGGACGTCGTGCTACCGCCAACTCGTCAAGTGCTTCCAGGTCGATCTCCACGTCGAAATGACCGGCGTTGGCCAGTACCGCGCCATCTTTCATGGCGGCCAGGTGGTCGCGGTTCACGACGCTTCGATTACCCGTCACGGTAATGAACAGGTCGCCCACTACGGCTGCTTCTTCCATCGGCATGACGCGATATCCTTCCATGGCCGCTTCCAGCGCCGGAACGGGATCCACTTCCGTAATGACAACATGCCCACCCAGGCCCCGCACCCGCGAAGCCACGCCGCGGCCGCACCAGCCGTACCCGCACACCACAACGGTTTTGCCTGCAATCAGAAGGTTTGTTGCCCGTATGACACCGTCCAGCGCGCTCTGTCCCGTTCCAAAGCGGTTGTCGAACAGGTGCTTGGTTCTTGAATCGTTGACCGCAATCACCGGAAAGGTCAACGCTCCTTCGCGCGCCATGCTTCGCAATCGGCTTATTCCCGTCGTGGTCTCTTCCGTTCCTCCAATAACCCGTTCCAAGTGCTGTCGGTGACTAAGGTGTGCGGTCGTTACCAGGTCCGCCCCGTCGTCGAGCAGTATATCCGGTTTCGCCTCCAGCACGGTGTGCAGGTGTCTTCTGAAGGTGTCGGCGTCTTCACCCCTTTTTGCGAAAACTGGAATCTCGTGGTGCACGACCAGACTGGCCGCTACATCGTCCTGGGTGCTCAGGGGATTGGAAGCGCATACGATCGGTTCCGCTCCACCCGCCTTTATCGCGGTGACCAGATTCGCCGTCTTGGTCGATATGTGCAGGCACACGCCTATACGCAGGTCTTCGAAAGGCTTTTCATGACAAAAACGGTCTTTAATGGACTGCAACACCGGCATCTGCCGGGCATCCCACTCCATTCGCGTTGCGCCGGCTTCAGCAAGATTCGGATCGCGGATATCAGGTTTCATGTTTTGGTTTCGTTATGGGTTGGTCAGCGATTGCCGCCGCACGCAACCGCACCCACAAATCATGAAGTCGAGCGTATGGAAAAGTGTTACAACGGTTTAGGGAATATATGACTTCTGTTTTGAAACGCGTCAAGGTATATGCAGCGGGTTGTAACGCTGGACCAGTTCCGCTCGGTGAATCAGAGATGCACACGCTTAAATGAATACCTTATATGATCTTGACATCCCCGGGCTGCGACGACTAACATGGTGGGGCAAATGCTCAGGTTAAATTACTGATTTTCCGGGTCTTACACTGACCGCTCTTCCAGCCCTCCGATAGTTCGGACACCCCATGCTCGACCTCTCCAGAAAACGCATCAACCGCACCATCCTAACCCTTGCGTGGCCGGCCATTCTGGAAAACCTGATGCACACGTCGGTCTATATCGTCGACAGCATCTTCATCGGCTCCCTGGGCACGCTGGCCTTCGCCGCCGTCGGCCAGAGTTCCATGATCCTCTTTACCGTGGTTTTCGTGTTCTACGGGGTCGGGGTGGCCACGGGCGCCGTCGTGGCGAGGAACCTGGGCCGCAACGACAAGAAGACCGCCGCCGAAGCCGCCGGGCAGGGGATCATTCTGGGCACGACCATCGGGCTCATGGTGGCATCGCTGGGGTTGATGTTCGGCGAGGACCTGATGGTGTTTCTGGGGACCGAGCCCGACGTCGTTGCGCGGGCCCAGGAGTACATGCCCATCGTCTTCGCCTTCAGCGTGCTGAGATTGTTCATCTACACCAGCAGCGGCATCCTGCGGGCGGCCGGCGACACCAAGACGCCCATGTGGATCACGGGCATCATGAACATATACAACATTCTCGCAGACTGGGTGCTGATCTTCGGAATCGGACCCTTCCCGGAACTGGGCATTACCGGCGCGGCCCTGGCTACGGGTACGGCCTATGCGCTGGGCGCCGCTTTGCTGGTATTCAAGCTGTTTCGCCGTCACGCGAAATTCAGGCTGCAGGGCAGCGACCTGGGGCGGATCAGACCGGATCAAATGCGGACCATCTTTCGGATCGCCGTACCGAATCTCGGGGAACAGATGGTCATGCAAAGCGCTTATTTCTCGTTCATGTGGATCGTGACCAGCCTGGGCACGACGGCCCTGACCGCGCATTTCATGACCATACGGGTGGAGATGGTGTCCTTCATGCCCGTATTCGGGCTTTCCATGGCCGTGGCCACCGTGGTCGGTCAAAGCCTGGGGGCGGAACGCCCGGAGATCGCGGAGCTCGCCGTGAAGAAAGCCGCTCGAATCGGCCTGCTCGCCATGAGTGCGCTCGGTCTCGTCTTCGTCGCCGTACCCGGTCTGCTCGTAGGTATCTACAGTCCGTCGCCGGAAGTGTATGAACTGGCCGTGCTCTGCGTGCGTATCGCCGCCCTCGAATTGCCGACATCGGCCCTGCTGATGATCTACACCGGCGCCATGCGAGGCGCGGGAGACACCGTGAGCCCCATGCTGATCAGCATCTTCGGGGCGATCTTCCTGCGGATCGGCATGATGTACGTGTTGGTGATCGAGCTGGGATTGGGATTGCCGGGGGTATGGTACGGTACGGCGCTTGACTGGGGCATCCGCCTGGTGATCGCCTGGTTCCTTTTCCGTAGGGGACGCTGGAAAAGGATCGCGATCTAGTGGGCAGATCCCTGCCCGTATACGGTTTGACAGCGAGCAAGCGGGCGACTACCATTAGATGCCCGCTTGCCTGTCAACTAGATGTCCGATTGCCTGTCGACGCATGGCGTTTCCGGGAGATTCGTATCAAATGAGAGTCGTATTACAGCGCGTCTCGAGCGCTTCGGTCACGATCGATGGCGCCGTAACCGGAGAAATCGGTCCCGGTCTCGTGCTGCTCCTCGGCATTGCCAGGGATGATGGGCCGGAGGACGTGGAGTACGTCGTAAGCAAGTGTGTCGGACTGAGGATCTTCGGAGACGATCAGGGAAAGATGAATCGATCCCTGTTAGACGCGGGGGGCGAGGTACTGGCGATTTCGCAGTTTACTTTGTTCGGTGATACCCGCAAGGGTCGCAGGCCCAGTTTCGATGGCGCCGCGCCTCCGGAACACGCCGAACCGCTGTACGAACTGGCCGTTGAACGCCTCAGGGAACATGGCCTACGGGTCGCTACCGGCCGTTTCGGCGCCTACATGGAAGTGTCGCTGGTCAACGACGGACCCGTGACCTTAACCGTCGAGTCCCGCCGATGAAGCAGATCGTCCTGGCCTCCTCCTCACCCAGGCGGTCCGCCCTGCTCAGGCAGATTGGGATGACTTTCGAAGTGGTGCCGCCGGATGTCGACGAATCCCGGTTTTCCTTTGACGACGACCCTCCTGGCACGGTGGAAAGACTTGCCCTGGAGAAGGCTCGCAGCACGGCCCGCAGGGTCGACGCCCGTGGCCGCCTGGTGCTTGGCGCGGACACGGTGGTCCTATTCGAAGGCCAGGTGCTCGGAAAGCCGGTGGACGCGGATGATGCGTTCAGCATGCTGGGCAGGCTGACCGGCCGCACCCACCGGGTCCTGACCGGGTTTGCCCTGCTCGAGCCCGAAACGACGCGTTCCGTGACGGCGCACGAGTGGACGACCGTCTACATGCGTGACTGCACCCACCAGGATATTCGCGCATACGTGGATACCGGCGAGCCCCTGGACAAAGCGGGTTCCTATGGCGCCAACGCGCTGGGCGCCGGACTGATTACCCGGGTCGAAGGCTGTTTCTATAACGTGATCGGCCTTCCCCTTTCCCGGCTGCTGATTGCGCTTGAAACCTTCGACGGCGCCGCGGCCGGCCGAAGGACGGAATAACCTCGCCCATGGCCGATTTCCGAGGACATGTATGGGGAGGCCTGGTAGCCACGCTCCTTTCTCTGGCGCTCTGTGTCGCCGGACTGTGGTGGACGGAACTTCTCGGTCCCTACCTGACCCTGGAAGTTTGGCCCAGGGTGCTTCTGCTGCTTTCGATCGGATTGTTGTCGGCCTGTTTTCCGGACGTGGATACCGAGAGCAAATCGCAGCGGCTGTTCTACCGTCTGTTGATTCTGCTCGATATCTGGTTTATCTTGATCGGGGACTACCGGACAGCGGCCCTGCTGGGTCTCGGCGCCATGCTTCCGCTGCTCGGCAAGCACAGGGGGTGGACCCATACCTGGCTGGCCATGTTGCTGGTGCCCGCGCTGTTCCTGCTCGTCCCCATGTATCTGAGAGGAACTGTTGAGTCCTTTCCGATAGTCTGTTACGTTGTATCGGTTTCGGCCTATGCCAGCCACCTGGTGCTCGATGGATATATCGAACACACGGGCAGGCGTATCCGCCGCCTGGTCGGGGCAAACTGAACTGCGGTTGAAGTCATCCTGGAGGAATCATGAAAAGCGCACTGGAAATCGCCATGGAAAAGACCGCCGGCGCACAGGAAGGCGGCAAGTTGACGGACGAGCAACGTACCGGGATCGCCGACCTGGAAAAGGAATACCAGGCCAAGATCGCGGAACAGGAGATCATGAACGAATCGAAAATCAAGGCGTTGGCGGTTCAGACGCAGGGTCCCGAGTTTCAGGAGCAGGTACACGCCCTGCGGGAACAGTTGGTCCAGGAGCGGGAACGTCTGGAAGAGGAAAAGAAGGCGAAAATACAGGCGGTTCGCGACCAGGCCTCCTAGGATTACCTCTCCCGGTACCGGGTGTTCTACGCACTCAACATGCGCATCGGAGAATTTGACATGGCAAAAAAGCGTTTGCGCATCGCCTTGATCGGATGCGGAGGCAATATGCGGGGCGCCCACGTGCCGCGCATCCAGGCCGACGGCGGCGTCGAGCTTGCCGCGGTCGCGGATACTTCGGAAGAAGCCGCCCTGGCATTGCTGGACAGGTGGGGCAGCCCGGTGCCCTGCTACGCCGATTACCGGGAGATGATCCAGGATCAAAAAATCGACGCGGTGATGGTCAGTTCGCCTCACGCCTTGCATTACGAGCAGGTGGACTACGCCCTGGATCAGAATCTGCACGCCCTCGTCGAGAAGCCGCTCACCATTTCATCGCGGCATACGCGCGCTCTAATCAAGAAAGCGAAGGAAGAGAACCGGATTCTCATGGTCAGCTACCAGCGCAATTTCATGGCGCCGCATGCCTACGCACGGGAGTTGATTCGAAAGGGCACGATCGGCGAAGTGCGCGGCGTCGTAGCCTACGTCACGCAGAACTGGGGCGGTACCCGCGGATGGAGACTGGACCCGGCCCTGTCCGGCGGCGGCATGTTTCTCGATACGGGCAGTCATCTCGTGGCTTCCACGCTGTGGATTACGGATCTCAAACCTCTTGAGGTGAGCGCTTTCCTGGATCTGGCGGGCAGGGACGTGGATATCAACATGGTCGTGGCGGTTCGGTTCGAGGGCGGCGCGTACGGCACGCTGAACACCTTTGGAAACGCTTCCCGGCATGACGAACGCATCGCGATCCATGGCAGCGAAGGCAGCCTGGTGTTCCACCTGCACCAGTGGCGCGTCCAATCGGTGCTCTTGAACGACCAGCCCCTGAGCATACCCAAAAGGATCCGGGAGGATACGCCGGACGCGGCGTTCTTTCGCACGATTCGAAACGGCGGGAAGGGATATGAACTCCCGCACTTCGCGCTCGCCGTATCCCAGGTCAGCGAGGCGGCATACCGTTCGGTGGAGGAAGGAAAGCCCGCCCAGGTCGCGGGACGGACCGCCTGAGCAACGGAACCAGGAGAATCCCATGAGCGAAAAGGGACGGTTGGCCGGCAAGAAGGCGGTCGTCACCGGAGCGGGACGTGGCATCGGCCAGGCCATCGCGCTGAGACTCGCACAGGAAGGCGCCCATGTCGCCGCCGTGGACATCGACCGCGACAGCGCGGAAGCGACGGCCGGCCTGATCCGGGACGGCGGAGGCGCCGCCGCAGCGTTGACGGTTGACCTGGTCCGCGTCGACCTCATCGAACCCATGATCGAAGAAGCCGTATCGACGTTGGGCAGGCTGGATATCCTGGTCAACAACGCGGGAAGGGTGGAGATCAAACCGTTTCTCGACGTAACCGAAACGGAATGGGACCAGATCATGGATCTCAATCTGAAAGGGACGTATTTCTGCATGCAGGCGGGGGCCCGCAGGATGATCCGGCAGGGGGACGGCGGTCGCATCATCAACATGTCCTCCATTTCGGGCAGGCACGGCCGGGCCGATTCGAGCGTGTACGCAGCCAGCAAGATGGGGATCATCAGCATCACGCAGTCCGCCGCGCTTGCCTTCGCGGATCACGGGATCCTGGTCAACGCACTGTGCCCGGGCGTCGTGGCCACGCCCATGTGGGACCACATCGACGAGGACCGTGCCCGCCTGTTCGGCTACGAGCGGGGAACGGCCCGTGCGCGGCTCGTGGAGAAGATTCCCCTCAAACGAGTCGCCCAGACCGAGGAGATTGCCGCCGCGGCTGTCTTCATCGCTTCCGATGAAAACACGCTGATTACCGGTCAGGCGATTAATGTAGACGGCGGCATGGAAATGAACTGAATCCACGGGTGGCGCGTTAGAGCAAACCCAGACGCGGCCGTTCGGGATTGACCTTGACAGTGCTGAGCGTCCGCCGTATACTCGGTAGGTTCCAGATCTAAAGGCTGATCCCACCACTTCGTACTGGCCAGGCACAGGAAAGACACTATCAATGGATCCAATAAGACGCGAGAGACTTTCCAAGCTCCTTTCCCTGATACTCCGGCATAAACCCGAAAGATTCTCCATATCCCTCGATGAAAGGGGATTCGCACTGATCGACGACATCGTCGAGGCCATCCAGGAGAAGTTCGATCATCTGTCGACGGATGAAATCCTTGAGATAGCCGACGGCGCCGAGAAGAGAAGGTTCGAAGTGGACGGGGACCGCATACGGGCGCGGTACGGACACAGTTTCCCCATCGATCTGGGGCTGCCTCCCGCGGACCCGCCCGAGTTTCTCTACTACGCGACGGTACCCGCGCGGGCCTCGGTCATAACCAATGGCGGCCTGTCCCCGAGCGACCGCCAGTATGTCCATCTTTCCCTGTCCGAAGAAATCGCGACGCAGGTAGCCATGAACCAGACGGATTCGCCGGTTGTTTTCCGCATCAACGCCCGGCAGGCAACCGAGGCCGGCGTGAACTTCTACGATCGCTCGCCAGTCATCCTGACGTCGGGCGTGCCCTCGGAGTTTATCGACGTGCTGAAGGAAGCGGCGCCTCCTCCCGCCGTATTTGGCCGCCGCAGGCGGAAGGCTCCTCCGCGCAGATAGCATGCGCCGCCTCGTCCTCCCCTTACTGGGCCTGCTGCTTGCGATTAGCCTGCTATTGTTCGACCTGACCATCCTGTGGTCGGGCCGCACCGCCATACGTCCCGTGATGCAGAAAGGCGTCGCCCTGGGGGTATTCAAAGCCTCCAAGGGAATGTCCTACTACCAGTCCTCCCTGGAAGACATCGCGGCCCTGGGCGCATCCCACCTTTCCGTACCTGTTTTCATCCTGCAGGATTCCGTAGATTCCGTCACCCATTTCTCCCGCCCGTCGGACGGCGCCACGCGGGAACAGCACGAACGCGTCGTCCGGGAAGTCATCGACTACGCCCACCGGATGGGCTTGAAGGTCCTGCTCACGCCCATCGTCAACCTGGATCGCCCCGGCAAGAATGAATGGCGCGGGACCATAGCTCCGCGAGACGTAGACGCATGGTTTGAGAGTTACCGGGGTCAGATCCGTCATTACGCCCTGCTGGCGGCGGAAATGGACGTTGAGTATCTGAGCGTCGGTACCGAACTCGTATCGACCGAAAGGTTCACCGGGCAGTGGCGGGAGATCATCGCCGAGGTGCGTGGGGTCTTTCCGGGACAACTCACCTATTCCGCGAACTGGGACCGGATCGACCAGGTCGCCTTCTGGGACGAACTCGACTACGTGGGGATATCGGCGTACTACGAGTTGTCGGAATCTGAGGACCCCACCGTGGAAGAACTGGTCTCCGCGTGGAGCCCGGTCAAGGCGGGGTTGTTGCGCTGGCAGGCCCGGTGGAACAAACCCCTGCTGTTCACCGAGATCGGTTACATGAGCCAGTCCGGGGTCGCCGGCCATCCCTGGAACTATGTGTCGGAGGCCCCCCTCGACCTGGAGGCTCAGCGGATATGCTACGAGGCGCTGCGGCTGGCCTGGGAAGGGGAGGAACGGTTTGCAGGCCTGTACCTGTGGATATGGGAACCGGACAAACGGGGTGAATTGGACCGGGGTTACAATTTCGCGGGGAAACCCGCGGAAACCGTCGTGCGCGACTGGTTCCACAGCCTGCCGGACAATGCCAACGTCCTCGATTACGCCGTCAACGGCATGGAGAGGTTTCTGCGTTCCCTGCGAACGGGACTGTGAGGTAACCGGCGCGCGCCGCTCTCGGACCGCCGCTCTCGGGACGCCTGGCCAGCCTGGACCGTCTAAACGGACACCGGCGCCTCGTGACCACCGTAGCCGAGTGCTTTCACGTCCCGATGCAGCCGATCGAGCACCCTGGTCCGTACCTCTTCGAACATCTCCCGGGTCAGGAAACTCACGCCGGGCAGGTCGCCCTTGGGCTGACCCACGAAAACGTCGGACGGCAGATCGTATTCGGACTCCGTGATCCCCTGTTTCTGTTCGAGGGAAAACCCCAGGATGTGGGCCCGGTAGGTGGCGTCCAGCACCCGCTCGGCTGAGAAGGGCACGCCGAAAACGGACTCGATGCCTTCGCTGACCTGGTCCGGCGGGGCCATGGTGAACAAACATCCGCCATGCAGGTCCTTGTTGACCATCTTCCACCCTTCCTCGGTGATGTTGTGGACCCAGTAGTCCGCCGAATCGGGCTTGCAGTCCGGGTCCATCACGTATAGCAGGAAGGTGCGCATGGACATGTGGCCGCCGGCCACGGCGAAGGGGTAGCCCGGATTGGTCTGTCCCAGATAGGCGGAGAACTCGACCCCTTTGGCATGCATCGCGAAGCCCTCGCCACCGATCTCTTCGGCAATCACCCGGACACCCTTTCCGAATAGGGGTTCGCGGCCATAGGCGATATCCTCTTTAAGTCGGCGCGCACCTTCCGCGTCCCCGAAGGTTACGCCGCCCGCAACGGTGCCGTTACCACGGGAATTGTAGTCCATCAGGAAGGAGAGCACGACGTTGGCCGATATGGTATCGAACCCCAGGTCGTCGTCCAGCCGGGCGAGTTCCAGGTTGTCATGTGGATCCAGGATGCCGAGGTTGGCGCCGGACAGTTCCATGGGCTCGAACTCGAACCGGCCGAGGTAATCTCCATGGTTCCTCCGGGCCTTGCGCCAATCGGGATCCTTGCCGCCTTCCGGGATGTCGTAGAAGTCCTGGTGGCACGTTATCTGGCAGCCGTAGCAGCTCTTGTCGATGACGATGAAATCGTCCGATTCCCGCATGGTTTCCAGGTGTACCGGAACGGCCACGTTCTCGCCGGGCGGTTCGAAGTTCCGGTAGGGCAGCACGCCGAATCCATCGAGGATCTTGCTGTTCTTGCCCGTTCCGCCCAGTCCGTTCCGGTTGTGTGGATGGCGGTAACCCCGGCTCTGCTCGCCCCGCCCGATCTCGTTGTTGATGACCTTGAGCCGGTCGTCGCCCTTTCGGTAATAGTCCGTTTCCGACCTGGCCACAATGCCGATGATGTTCTTGGAACCGAGCACCGAGCCCATGCCGAGCCGGCCCGCGAACCGCCACTTGTCTTCCCCGCTCATCAACTGTTCCTGCGTCGATCCGACAATGGCCGCGTACCAGACCGTTTTCCAGTTTTCACCGGCCGGTCCGACGACGGCGAAATGGGCGTGGTATTCCTTGTCTTCATCGTTGTACTGCTCATCCAGATAGACCATCTTGTCCCGTACCCGCGCGCCGACAAGATGTGCCGGGGCTTCGATCAGGGAAATATAGGGGCCGTCACTGGTCTGCTTTATAACCAGGAAGCTGGGACGATCCGCGCGGCCGGTGAGTATCAGGTCGCCGATGCCGGTATAGGAGAACTTGCGTCCGAAACTCCCGCTCATGGCCGACCAGACGGGCATGGGCTTTCCCGCCCGGGTACGTTTCAACGGGGAAAAACCCGAGAAATACGCCCGCAGCCCGGTCATGAACTGCGTGCCGGTGAAGCAGCCGGTGTTGATGACCAGCGGGGCATCCGGCGCGAAGGGATCGCTCACTTCATAGCCCGAGAGGATCTTGAACGACCGGCCGATGCCCCCGAGGAAGTCCATGTCGTCCTTGACCCGAAGGTCGTCGCTTCGGACCTCGCGACCGGCGGACAGGTCGTATTCGATGCGGGTGTAGGTATAGTCGGTCACGTCTCCCGGCGTGCCGTTTCCAGGTTTCAGCACGATATCCCCCTCGCTGTTGTACGGGTATCTGTTAACATCGTCATCGTTTTGGTATTCAAACGGGACCGCGCTGCATCACCACGCGGTCACGTATAATATATCAGGATTACGCATACGAAAACAGCAATAATCCCTGCGGGGCAATGGGCGGTTGACAATTCCCCTGTATTTCATTAAAAATAACTGAAATCCACCACCAGGAACCATACGCAGGCGTGATTCACGAAATACGCGGATAACTCGACACCCCGACCGCGCCAACCACACACCACTTCGAGCTACGCCAAGCCGAGGACATCGATGACAGACCTTTCCCAGCAGACCGAACCCGCGATCGAGGTCCCCCGGATCGTGGACGATGAACAGATCCAGTTCTACGTGGATAACGGGTATCTCGTCGTGCCCGACTTGATGACCGGCGACGAACTGCAGGAACTGAAGGACGACCTGGTCGACGTGGCCCGGGGAAAGTATCCCTGCAGGGGGCTTGACCCGCCGGCGCCCGATGACACCGACGACGACGTGTTGCAGCGCATCCTGTGTATCCACCAGCCCCACTTCGTCAGCCAGGTGATCGAGCAGTACGTGCGCCATCCGAAGATCTGCGGGGTGCTGAGCCAGATTACCGCGGCCCATCTGCCCTACTGGGACGGGAGCGTAAAGTGCATGCAGTCCATGTACTTCATCAAGCCGCCCCGGTTCCAGGGCCAGGCCTGGCACCAGGACGAGATCTTCATCCCCACGCGGGACCGGTCCCTGATCGGCGCGTGGATCGCCGTGGACGACGCCACGATCGAGAACGGTTGCCTGTATGTCGTGCCCGGTTCACACCGGAACGGTTATCTCTATCCGCAGCGGCAGCACGAGAACCCCGACGAGTTCGACTTTGCGCCCGAGAGCTACGGATTCGACGAGTCCGTGGAAGTGCCGGTCGAAGTCCGCGCCGGAGCCCTGGTCTTCTTCAACGGCTATCTCCTGCATCGGTCCTACAAGAACCGCAGCGATCAGCCCCGCCGCGTGCTGGTGAACCACTACTGCAACGCGTGGAGCCTGCTGCCCTGGGGCATCGAAGAGGGCGAGCGTCCCGCCACGGCCGACCGTCGCACGATCGTTCCGGTTTCCGGCACCGACCCCTACGCCTGGAAGGGCTACGAACCCACGCAGGACACGATCTGGATACGCAACTGCAAGGCGGCGGATGATATGAAGGAGGAGGCGGAGTAGACGGGGCCCGGCGAGAGATAGCTATTATCAAACTCGCACCGGGTAACGTCGTCGATTGCGAACCTGTAGACTTTAAGGGCGCCGTCGTTCGGCGTACTTTTGACCAGCGTCCTCTCAACCGGTGTTCTTTCGGCCGGCGTCCTCGTATTCTCCTCTAACCCAGCCTGCGTGTCCATCCTGATCAGCCCGCAAATCCGTTGACGTAACGGCCTCTTCCCCTTAGCTTCCGCTTTGCTTGTAATACCTAAACGCCTTATCAATGTATCATCCCGTTTCCCGCGGAGCCCCCGTGAACGTCATCTGCATCTGCCTGGACACCTTTCGCGCCGACATCATCGGCCCGGGCAGGAAGTTCAGCCACGCGCACACGCCCAATCTCGACGCTTTCCACGGCGGCAGCATCCGGTTCAACCGAGCGTATGGCGAAGGGCAGCCCACGCTGCAGGTCCGCCGCGCGCTGTTCACCGGGATGCGCAGTTTCCCCTGGCGTTACAACTTCGACCGGCGCGGACACTGGCATCATGCTCCAGGCTGGCACAAGATTCCCCCGGAGCAGGACACGATCGCCGAGGTGCTGCTGGAACGAGGGTACCTGACGGCCCTCATCGCCGACACCTATCATATGTTCAAGCCCACCATGAACTTTGCCCGGGGATTCGCGCACCTGGATTTTGTGCGGGGGCAGGAATCGGACAACTGGAAAAGCGGTGACCCCCGGCTGGTGGAGGCGCAGCTCGCCCGGCACGTCCGGTCGCCCGTGGACATGGCCCGGCACGTGGGACTTGTGAACTACCTGCTCAACCAGCGACACCGGAGGGAAAAGGACGACTACCAGTGCGCCCGGGTATTCAATTCGGCCTGCGAGTGGCTGGCCGACAACCATACGGCGGGGCCCTTCTTCCTGTGGGTAGACAGCTTCGATCCCCACGAGCCATGGGATCCGCCGCCGGAATATGCGGACCGGTACTGCGAGCATGACGGCCTCGATTTCATCCAGCCCGGCCCCGCTTACAGTAGAGGCGGGCCAGGCGGGGGCGGCCCGGGCGGACCATCGGAAGCGGAACTCAGGCGCATCGAGGCGCTGTACCTCGGCGAGGTCACCCTCGTGGACGAGTATGTGGGCCGGTTGCTGAACGCGGCCGCGGACCTGAACCTGCTCGATGAGACCATGGTCGTGATTCTGTCGGACCACGGCACACAACTGCTGGACCAGGGGAAGTTCGGCAAGGGGCCTGATGAACTGCATCCCTTCAATACCCAGCTCAACCTCATGATGCGGGTACCTGGCGGGCCCGCGGACCTCGACGTGGACGCCTTCGTGCAAAACCACGACCTCATGCCCACGCTGCTCGGACGGCTCGGGATGCGGGCGGAGTGGACGGACGGGGAGGACCTGTGGCCGTTGGTCACGGGCGAAAAGGCATCGGTTCGCGACCGCGTGGTGACCGGATGGGCGGGCTTTGTCACGGGGAACGCCGTGGGCAGGGCCAGCGTCCGAGACGATCGCTGGAACTACTGCACGGCGGTGGGGTACGAGGACGAGGCTGGCGATGAACTCTTCGACCTGGAGGCTGATCCGGAAGAGCGGCGAAACGTGGCCGGTCTCCATCCAGAGATCGTCGCGGATCGCCGTACCGACGTGGAGGCCGTGATCGGCCAGCCTCTCCCCGGACAGATGGTGGAGGTGTGCGATGCGGCCCCCGGGCCCATGTCGCACTGGCTGGGACAGTTGCTGAAGAAGAGACAGGGTTGAATCGTGGGTGGGCGGCGTGTAGGCGGCGTGTAAGCCGATCGCGCCCAACGCCGAAGCCATGCGCGCACCGAACCGCGCATAAACGATGGTCTGAAATAGCGGTCTGAAATAGCCATGAAGAAGAGTATGCAATCCAAACCTTTTATTGAGTTGTACAATTGTACATCTGATGTGGTCTTCATGCAACAGGAGTATTCAGCATGCGGTTAGCAGGCAGGGCGGCCATCGTGACCGGCGCGGGGGACGGGATAGGGCGCGGGATCGCGCTGGCGCTTGCCCGGGAAGGCGCTTCGGTGGCGGTGTGCGACGTGAACGCCGACACGGTGACGGAGACCGGACGGCTGGTCGCCGAGACGGGACGGCCCGTCCTGGCGGAATCTCTGGACATCACCGACCACGGCGGGGTCAGGTCCTTCGTAGAGAGGGCGGCGTCCCGGATGGGGCGGATCGACATCCTGGTTAATAACGCCGCCATCATGCCCGTGTCCCCCGTCGAAGAGCAGGACGAAGCGGTGATGGCCCGCATCCTCTCCGTCAACCTGCTGGCCCCCGCCGTCTTCAGCAAGTATTGTATCCCGCACATGCGAGCCGCGGGCGGCGGATCGATCATTCACATGGCGAGTGTCACGGGCCACAATGGGCATCCGGGGGTCGCGGTCTACGGGGCGACGAAGGGTGGACTGATCGCGCTGGCCCGGGGACAGGCCATGGAACTCGCCGTGGACAGGATCAGGGTGAATACAGTCTCTCCCGGCACGGTGGATTCCCCCATGTTGCACAACTTCGTGAATGAGAACGCCGAGGATCCGGAAGCCGCGCTCAGGGCCTTCGATCGGCTGCACCCCATCGGCCGGATTGCCACCATCGAGGAGGTCGCCAACGTCTTCGTGTTCCTGGCGAGCGACGAATCCAGCGATATCACGGCGGCGGATATCCGCTGCGACGGCGGCTACGCGGTCCAGGGCCGGCAGCCGACGGAATAACGGCAAGGAGAAGATCCGCTCATCTGCGACGGCGGCTACGCGGTCCAGGGCCGGCAGCCGACGGAATGACGGCTAGATTTCATCGGCCAGGAAACAGCTGCAAGGAGAACATATGTCAGTAGGAGTTTGCGCCTATTCATTCAATACGGGTCCCGACGCCTTCGAGCTCATGGACATGGCCGTCGAACACGGACTGGCCGGCGTGGAGTTCCCCCCGGACGACTGCTTGCCCGACCTGGCGCCGGCCACGCTGGAATCGGCCCGCGCCTGTGCGGAGGAACGCGGACTGTTCGTCGTGGCCGACGGCGGTCAGGTGGAGCGGGAGATGCTGGAGCGTCTCATCCCCGCGGCCTCCGGCCTCGGCGCGTCGACGTTGCGGGTGGTCATGAGCGGCGTACTCGGCGGGGACCGGCGTCCGCTGGCGGGACGGTGGAATGCCCATCTCGCGGATTGCAGGGATATTTTGCGCGAAGTCCTGCCGAAGGCGGAAGAGCATGGCGTGACCATCGCGGTGGAAAATCACTCCGACGCCACGTCCCACGACATGGCCTGGCTGTGCGAGGAATTGGACAGCCCGTACGTCGGCATTACGCTCGACGTGGGCAACGTGCTGGCGGTGTGTGAAGAACCCTTCGGGTACACGGAACGGCTGCTGCCCCATCTCCGTCATATCCACCTCAAGGACTATACGCTGCATCCTTCCAACGAGGGATTCCGCATAGCGCGATGCCCGCTGGGAGCAGGCGTGGTCGACTATCCCGCCCTGCTGTCCCTGATCGACGGTTACCACGGCACGCGGGACCAGGGGGGCGGGATCGCGAAGACCATCGAACTGGGCGCCATATACGCCCGTCACGTGCGCATGCTCATGGCCGATTACTGGGCGGAGTATCCGGAACGGGACGTTAAAGAACTGTTGCCCTTTCTGCGGTTGTACTGGGCCCATGTTCGACCGAAGGAAGAAGACTGGCGAACGCCCAGAGAGAAGGACGAACCGGTCGAGGTGCTGAAGGCATACGAGAATCGGCAATTCGAAGATAGCGTGTCCTATCTGAAGGAAATCGGGGCCGTCCAATCGAACTCCGTTACAACCTGAACAAGGCGGGTCGGCAAATGAGCTTTTCCGTTAATTCCGGTGACCACCTTGAAACGAAGGCGGTCGAAATGAAGATGGAACGCCTCGACCAGTCCGACATGCATGGTTCCATCGGTTCGATACCCGACCAGGTGGAAGCGGCCTGGGGGGATATGACGGGGCGCGTTTTCCCCGACGCCTGCCGCGACGTGGACCACGTCGTGGTAGCCGGGATGGGTGGATCGGCCCTGGGCGCGCATCTGATAATGGACGTATTCCGCGACAGGCTGTCCGTACCGGTGACCGTGGTTTCAGATTACCAGGCGCCCGCGTGGATCGACGAACGGACACTCATCGTGTTGTCCAGTTATTCCGGGGGCACGGAGGAGGTGCTGAACATGGCGCAGCAGGGCGCGTCCCGTAACATTCCCATGATCGCGCTGACTACCGGAGGCGAACTGGCGGCGCTCGCCGAAGGAAATCGCTGGCCGGCCGTAGTGTTCGGCAGCGAACTGAATACGTGCGGGCAGCCTCGGATCGGCCTGGGTTACGCGGTGACGTACCTACTCGGGATTTTCCGGCAACTGGGCTTCGTAGACCTCGCCGCGACGGAGATTACCCGGGCCATCATGCTGCTACGTGAGACGAATCAGGATTACAGGGAACCGGGAGAGGAAAACCCCGCCTTCGAGCTGGCGCGATCGACGCAGGGCAAAACGGTGATGATCATGGCCTCCGAGCATCTCACCGGCAATGCCCACATCATGGCCAACCAGTGGAACGAGAATGCC
This sequence comes from uncultured Gemmatimonadota bacterium, assembly GCA_951812955.1. Taxonomy (GTDB): domain Bacteria; phylum JAAXHH01; class JAAXHH01; order JAAXHH01; family JAAXHH01; genus JAAXHH01. Next base: position 2,965,514 of record OX638340.1, read on the forward strand.
AAGAACATGGCGGCGTGGTTCGCCATACCCGAGCTCAACCACCATCTGCTCGAAGGGATGACCTACCCCCGGGAAAACCAAAACGGGCTCGTCGCCGTGCTGGTCCAGTCCGACCTCTACGATCCGCGCAACCGCCGCCGACACGAGATCACCCGCGCCTTGCTCGAGGAACAGGAGATCGCCTGCCCGGTCATCAAGCCACGGGGAGATACGGCCCTGGAACAGGCTTTCGACCTGCTCCTGCTCGGCACCTATGCCAGTTTCTACCAGGCGGTCTTAAACGCAACCGATCCATCCCCCATTCCCTGGGTCGATCAGTTCAAGCGTCGCATGGCCGGCTAAAGGCACCACCCGCCACGATGTAGATCCCTTCCGGGTCACGCATCGAAAGACGGTACGGCATGAGTGAAATCGTTACATACCTTGGTGGAAAGACGCTGCTGATTACCGGCGCCACGGGATTCCTCGCGAAAGCGGTCGTGGAAAAGATCCTGCGGTGCGCGCCGGAGGTCGGCCGCGTATACCTTGTCGTCAGGCCCCGCCGCAAGAAGGACGGCACTACGCTGTCGGCGGCGGAGCGCGTGGAGGATGAAATACTCCAGTCCGCCGCTTTCGCCCGTTTGCGCGAGATGCACGGCGACCGATTCGCACCATTCATGGCGGAGAAGGTTCATGCTGTCGAGGGGGATCTGACCCTGGACCACCTGGGATTGGAGCCGGAACTGTACCGGCTTCTTTCCGAAGAGGTCAATGTCGTAATGACCTGTGCCGCTTCCGTTACCTTCGACGAAGAAATCGACGCCGCCCTGCAGCTGAACGCTCTGGGCGCCAGGCGGATGATGGAATTCGCCAGAACGTGCAACCGCGCCATACTCGTCCACGTATCCACGGCCTATGTCAATGGCCAGCTCAAGGGGCGCATCCCGGAAGTTCCACCACGGCCGGACTGGTCCATGGCCCAGGAAATGGGGATCAGCGACGCGCCATTCGACCTGGAAAAGGAAATCCGGGGTATTTTGGCGAGGGCCGAAGAAATCCATGTTGCGTCACGATCGGCTGTCCAGCAGAAACGGTTCCGTAGGTCAGCCCTTCAACAGAACGCGCGGCCCACGCAGCGCTGGCTTGACGCCCAGATGGAGACCTTCCGTAAACGCTGGCTGAAGGAACAGCTTATCGAAGAAGGGATGCGCCGGGGACAGCAGTGGGGCTGGCACGACAGCTACACCTTGACGAAGGCCATGGGCGAACAACTGATCGTCAAGCATCGGGGCGAACTGCCCACGGTCATCATTCGTCCGTCCATCGTGGAAAGCAGTCTCGTCGAGCCGGAACCGGGATGGATAGAAGGGCTCAAGGTCGCCGACCCGCTGATCGACGCGGTGAGCAAGGGCCGCCTGCCGGATTTTCCCGGCGATAAGGACATGATCGTGGACATCATCCCGGTGGACATGGTGGTAAACTCCATGCTGGCCGCCATGGAGCACACGGTCCGGGAGGGCGGAATCAGCGTGTACCACGTGTCTACGGGCGACCGGAATCCAATCCGATTCCAACAGGCCTTCGAACTTTCCTACGAGTACTTCCTGCAGCATCCACGCCTGAACCGGAACAACGAACCCATACCCATCCGGCGCTGGACCTATCCGACCCTCGCCCAGTTCAGACGGCGGTACAACCTGCGCTACGTCTATCCACTGAACACCGCGCTCTGGGTGTTCAACCGCTTCAGCCGCATCACCTTCCTGAATAACTGGAAGCGCAGAATAACCGTGCTGAAATCGGCGATCTCCCGCATGCTCTACTACGCTTCGATCTACAGTCCCTACACGTCCCTGGAATGCACCTTCGAAACCGGTCGGACGGTCGGCCTGCACGAACGGCTCGGGCCCGATGACCGGCTGCTGTTCAACGGCGACGTATCCAGAATACAATGGAAGACCTACTTCCAGGATATTCATATTCCAGGGTTGAAGCGCCACGTGTTGAAGACCGACGAACCCAGGCCCACGGTTACAGAAGAGGAGGAGGTTGCGGAGCGGTCGGGGTTTACCCAGGCGGAGGATGACCCCCTGCCCCACCTCGACACGTTGACGGATATATTGGCCAAGAGCGCGGATATGTACGGAGACAAGACCGCGATGCAGATGGAGCGTGAGGGGGTATGGGTCCGGTATTCTTTCAAGGACGTGCACGACCTGGCCGGCCACATGGGCTGGCAATGGCGGTCCGGCGGGCTGCACCCGGGCGACCGCGTCCTGCTGTTTTCGGAAAACAAGCCCGAATGGGGGATCGCCTGTTTTGCGGGTCTGGTGGCCGGAGCGGTGATCGTGCCCGTAGACCGGCGGTCATCGGCGCAGGAAGTGTGGCGCATTGCCCGGTTCACCGGTTCGAAGGCTGTCCTGTGTTCGGAAAGCGGTTTCGAGATGCTGAAAGCCTCGGAAGCACCGGACCTGGAGGTCGCTTTCTGGAATATCGACAACTACGGCCTCCCTTTCGATGCCTCGCGGCCGTCGGCGTCGCCGGTCGCCTTGAACGAGGAACCGCCCGCCTGGGCGCCGGTTCAACCCGATGCGCCGGCCGCCATCATGTTTACACGGGGCATGGCTGCGGAGTCGCACGGCGTGGTGCTGTCCCATCGGAATTTCGTATCGAACCTGCTGTCTCTTGCCGAGATTCTGCGCGCCTACCGGACCGACCATTTCCTCTCTCTGCTGCCCATGAGCCAGGCCCTCGAGTTCACCGGGGGATTCCTCATGCCCTTCTACGCGGGAGCGACCATTACCTATACCGCTTCGGTACGTCCTCGATCCCTGGTCGCCCTGATGGTTGAATCCGAAATCAACTGCCTGATCGCGGCGCCCCGGATTTTCGGACTGATGCACCGGCCGCTGCAGCGTGCGGCCCGTGAATCGGATACGGACGTGGTTTCCCGCATGCGACTGCTGGTCAGCGGCGGCGGTACGCTCGCGTCGGATCTCTACCACGCCTACCGCGATTTCGGCCTCACCATACACGAGGGATACGGGCTCACGGAAGCGGCGCCGGTCGTGGCCGTGAACCCCATGGACCGAAGCAAACCGTCCTCCGTCGGCATCGCCCTTCCGGAGGTCGACGTGCGTATCGCAAATCCCGATGAGGATGGGAAGGGAGAAATCGTCGTGCGCGGGTCGAACGTCATGCTGGGATATTTCGAGAACCCGTCGGCGACGGAGCATCGCATCCGCGACGGCTGGCTTCACACGGGGGACATCGGTTACATCGACCGGGACGGCTACTTGTACATCGCCGACCGCATGGAGCGCAGCCGCGGATCGAAGGATGTACCGGATGGTCGTCCGGGGAACGGCAAGTCCCGCAGCGCCACCGCCTTCTTCGACGTGGACGGAACCATCGTCGACGCCACGATCGTACACTACTACGCCTTTTACAGGACCTGGGGTTATTCCGTTCCGAAGCGTCTGCTTTGGACCCTGGGCTTTCTGCCGAAGGTCGTCTATTACATGGTGCTGGACAAAATCAGCAGAAGCCGTTTCAACCAGGTCTTCTACAGGCAATACCGGGGATTCGAGCGCGGCGAGTGCGTATCCCGCAGCGAACGCCTCTTCAACGAAGTCATGCGGCCGCGCATGTTCACCGGCGCCGTCGAACGCATTCGGGAGCATCAGCAAAGAGGCGAGCGCGTGGTCCTGGTCACCGGATCCCTCGATTTTATCGTGGAACCCCTCGCGGAGTACACCAAGGCCGACGATCTCATCGCCCTGTCCATGAAGGAGGAGAACGGCCGGCTGACGGGAGAGCCGGAAGGGCCGCCGATCGGCGACGAGGAGAAGGCCCGTATCGTCCGGGATTACGCCGAACGGCGCGGCATCGACCTGGACCGAAGTTACGCCTATGCCGACAGCAGATCGGACCGGCCCATGCTGGACCTGGTGGGACACGCCGTCGTGGTGAACCCGGGCGGGAAACTCAGAAAGGCTGCGGAAGCCGGCGGCTGGGAAGTCGTTAGCTGGACCCACGTATGAAAGCGGTTCAATACATCAAAAGCGTACCCAGGTACCTGTTCGTACGGACGATCGGCCATCGCAGCCCCGTTTTGGCGACCGGCGCCCTGTCGTGCATACGCATGGTAGACGTCGATCCCCCGGTGCTTCCGACTCCGGCATGGGTGCGCATCAGACCGCGCTTGACCGGCATATGCGGATCAGACCTCTCCACCATCAAGGCCGGCGGAAGCCCTTACTTTTCCCCCCTGATATCCTCGCCTTTTGTCCTTGGACACGAAGTGGTGGGCGAGGTCCTGGAGACCGGTCCCGAATCAGGGGGCGTGTCCCGGGGGGACCGCGTGGCCATCGAACCCGGTCTGTGCTGCCCTGTTCGGGGCATCGACCCGCCGTGCCCGTCGTGCCGGGAGGGAGATTTCGGCCTGTGTGAGATGGTTATGCACGGCGATATTTCCCCTGGCATTCAGACGGGGTATTGCAGGGACACGGGCGGCGGATGGAGCACATCCCTGGTCGCACACCCCTTCCAGGTCCATCCGGTGCCCGAGCGGCTGACCGATGAGGAAGCGGTCCTGATAGAACCATTCAGCTGTTGCCTGCACGCCGTGATGAAATCCTTTCCCTCCGATGATGAGACGGTGCTCGTAATCGGGTGCGGTGCGATCGGGTTGCTTACTATCGCATCCATACGGGCCCTGGGAGCCAAATGCCGGATTCTCGCCGCCGCCCGTTATGGCCATCAGGAGACCCTGGCGGCTGAACTGGGCGCCGACCGGGTCATCGGCCGGGGCGACGGCCTATACGAAAGCTTGAGCGAGGTGACCGGGGCGGAAATCCATCGTCCGGAGATCGGGCGGCCCGTATTCATCGGCGGCGCAAACCGGACCTTCGATTGTGTCGGTTCCTCCCGCTCCATCGACGACGCCCTTCGACTGACCGGATCCGGTGGATGCGTCACCGTCGTAGGCATGCCGGGTATACCTTCCGGCATCGACTGGACAGCCGTCTGGTACAAGGAATTGAAAGTCCAGGGCGCGTATGCGTACGGGACGGAAAAATATGAAAACCGATCCGTGCGGACCTTCGACCTTGCCATGCGGTTGCTGGAGGAGGGCAAGGTCGATCTGAAACCCCTGTTAACGGACCTTTATCCTCTGAAGGACTACCGGAAGGCGATCGGCCGGGCGCTGAAAGCCGGAAGCCAGGGCGCGGTCAAGGTGGCCTTCGACCTGCGAGACGAACCGGCGCGGTAGCCCGGATTCATTGAGAAAACGCAAAACGGAGTTCCCCCGTGCCCTACCTGAAGATTCTGCGCGCGGAAGTTCCGCAAGTGCATGTCCTCTCAAAGGATGTCACTACCCTGGGCCGTTCCGGGGAAGTCGATATGCCCATCAGAGGGGACCGCGGTGTCTCCAAACTCCACGCGCGGATCGAAAGCGAGGCTGCGGGCTACGTGATCACGGACCTGGGCAGCCGGAACGGTACGTATGTCAACGATCATCCGGTCGCCGGGGAACCCGCCCCGCTGCTTTCAGGCGATCATATCAGGGTCGGACAGACTGTCCTGGTATTTGAAGGGGGAGAACCGGATGGGACGCATTCCGCGGGCACGGGAACCGCGGATGCGGAGGCCGTGGCGAGTAAGGACGATCCGCAGGCGCCGGCGTCGCTGTTCCGGGCGGATCAACTGCCCTATACGCAGGCTGGCCGCCCGCCCGTCCGTCAGCGTGCAGGCGCGGACAACCACCTGCTGAAGCTGACGGATCTGAGCAAGGCCGTCATGACGGTGCGCAGCGAAGCGGAACTGGGAGATCTCGTTACCCGGCGCCTGCTCGAGTGGCTGGAGGCCGACTGCTGTGCGATCGTCCATCCCCTGGACACCGAGGATGGTTACGACCTCGAGATAAGGTCGCTGGTATCCCGTACCGGAAGAGAAGCCGGCGGCATCTCAATCAGCACCACCGCGGTGAAACAGGCCCTGGAAAACCGGATGGCCTCCATCACCACGAATGCCCTGGGGGATGAACGGTTCAGGGACCAGCACAGCGTCATCCTCCGCGGGCTGGCGTCCATTCTGTGCGTACCCCTGTGGCATGAAGACCGGGTATTCGGTCTGCTGTACCTCGATTCATCGGATCCCGCCGCGCAGTTTACCGTGGATCACCTCGGTCTCGTCAGCGCGGCCGCCAACCTGGCCGCCATCAAGACCGACAACCTGCGCCTGTTCGACGCGGCCGTCGCCAAGAGCGCGCTGGACAAGGAACTGGCCCTGGCCGGGGAGATTCAGGCGGGCCTGCTGCCCGGAGAGCGCTACGTGTTCCAACGTCTTGCCTGCGCGGGAAAGCTCCAGTCCTGCGCGGCGATCGGTGGCGACTACTACGATTTTATTCCTATTGGCGAGAACGTCCTGACGGTGACGATCGCCGACGTTACCGGACACGGTCCCTCCAGCGCGATGCTCATGGTCGCCTGCAAGACCATGCTGACCACCCTCATAGAGATCCGGGTTCCCCTGACGGAACGGGTGACGCGGTTGAATGAATACATGGTCCACCACGCTGCATCCAACCAGTTCATTACTTTCTTCCACGCCGAAATCGACCTGGAGCACCGGTCGCTGAACTATTGCAACGCCGGCCACAATCCCCCCATGCTCCTGCCGCCCGGCGACGCGCCGCCTGCGAGACTGCATTCCGCAGGCCCGCCGTTGGGGATCGTTTCCTGTCCCTTTGACCTGGAGACCGTGGATTTTCCGCCAGGGTCCAGGCTGGTCATGTACACGGACGGAATCACCGAGGCCTCAGACCCGGAAGGGGTGCTTTACGAGGAAGACCGGCTGGAATCGCTGCTGACAAGGTGTCGCCGGCAGGACGCGGACGCGTTGAAAAACAGCATCCTGGCGGAACTTCTGGAATTCACCGCGGGACGGGAACAGGATGACGACGTTACCCTGGCCGTAGTGGAATACACCACCTAGCCAGACCTCCGGGTGAACGCCGCCCGCGGCGTGACCCGCGGTTCCGACCCGCATGTCCTCCGCCCGCCTCAGAACAGTCGCCCGGCCAAGGCGCCAGTCTATATCCAACCGTGATCGATGCTTACCGGCGTGCCGGACTGCTGATGCGTCCACTGTCCCCCGCTGGCCAGCGGTACCTCCCGGCCGGAAATGGACGACTGTTCGGCGGCGAACAGGATCTCCATGACGTGACGGCCCCATTCACCGGGCGTGGGCGGTTCGATGTCCTTGCGGATGGACTCGACAAACCCCTTCCACTCGTTGTACATGGGATGGGGCGGGTCGTCGAAGGGCACGTCCTCCCACTTGTTGTCCTTGCCGACCCTGACGTACTTCTCGCCCGATTCGCTGAAGCGCAGCGAGCCGTTCGCGCAGATCACCTGGCATTCGTGGTTGGGCCCGCCGTCGGCGTAACCCACGGCCACCGCCACGCCCGCCGTGCCGTTCTTGTACCGGATGAAGGCCGTGGAGGAGTCGTCCGCGGCCTGGTAGTGCGCCCGGTTGCCAATGGAGGCGGAGACCGATATTGCCTGGGAAGCCATGACCCAGGAGAGGCGGTCCACCACGTGGACGCCGTTGGTCATCCACATGCCGCCGCCGTGGAACCTGCTGCGGTACTGGGGCCTGCGGCCGCCGTGCCCCCACTGCTTGGACATGTAGCATACTGCCGTGATAGCAGGGCCAAGCGCTCCGGAGTCCAGGATTTCCTTCGCCTTGACGCTGGTGCCGTAGAAATGCTGCGTCAGGCCCACCATGAGCTTGACGCGATTGGCCGCGGCTGCGGCGATCATGTCGTCGCACTGGTCCAGGCTGATTGCCATGGGTTTCTCCACCAGGACGTGCTTGCCGGCGTTGCAGGCGTCCACGGTAAGGCGGTGGTGAAGCTGGTGGCCAAGGACGATGGCCACGGCTTCGACCTCGTCGTCCGCCAACAGCTCCGTGTGGGTTTCGTAACCCCTGGGGATATCGTACTTTTCCATGTATTCACGTCGCTTTTCTTCGAGCAGGTCCGCGACCGCGACGATCTCCACGCCAACCTGGTTGGTGATGGCCTCGCAGTGCGGACGGGCGATGCCGCCCAGGCCGATTATACCGACGCGCAGATTAGACACAGGTAACGCTCCTTTGATGGGTGCATGGAAGTGGGCTGGCGGGGGTGGTTCAGATCACGCCACCGCCGCGATCATATTCTGCTATCAGCTTCCTTCGGAATCTGTACGCTACTATCTGAATATAAAAGACGGCAGATCTTCTGCAGGCAATGGATTTAACAACGCGAAACTTCAACATACCATCGCCCATCAGCATCGCCTTATACCGGTCACAGGTTGTTTCAGTCCGGATTATCGGCCTGAGTTCAAATATTCTGTATAGATGAAGGTCATGTCATTATATTAGCGATCGTCTGTCAGCGCAGACATCATCTGCGCTGTAGTAAAGTGATCAGTAATACACCCCCGCCAAGAATTTCTCGTAGCGTGCATTTTATTCCACATATCATCAATTACGCCCGCGATCCCAGGTCTGTGTTCAAAGCCTTGCCGGGTTCAGTCGCAATGGCGTTTGCAACAATAGAGCTTGTTAAGTAAGAAGCACCTGTTTTTCTGGTTGGATAACACGTGGATCTATGGAACAGAATGGAATCTCAGGATGGTTAATCTAGTACAGTCGTTTACGAGCCAGTGGAAGCAGGCGACGTTTGCCAGTGTGATCATGACATTGATCCTCATTCCTTATAGCTTCGCACTCTCGGCACTGATATTCCACGGTCCGCTTCAATCATTCACCTTGCCCGGGACCGGCCTACTGATATACGGCGCATTGATCTCCTGCTTATTGTTTGCCCTGGCCGGCAGCCACCGTGGTGTGCTCGCCGGGCCACACGAAATCGCCGCCGCGGCGTTCGCAACGATGAGCGCCGCCGTTGGAGTGAGTATGGTGAACGCGCCTGCCGAAGCGACTTTCATGACCATGATCACTCTGTTCATACTCACCAGTGTGATTACAGGCCTGATCTTCTTTGGGATCGGTATCAGCCGGCTGTCCTACTTGCTGCGTTTCATCCCCTATCCGGTTGCGGCCGGGTGTTTCGCCGGTTTCGGCTGGATTCTCTGCGTGGCCGCCCTGTCTATGATGAGTTCGATGTCACTTGAATGGCATACACTTCCTCGCCTTTTCGATGCCGATACAGTTTGGAAATGGATACCTGGTATCGCATTCGGAGTCATTCTATTGGTTGTCACGCGACGCGGAAACGCCATTCCCGTTCTAATTTGGAGTTTCCTGATCCTCACCGGAGTTTTTCATCTGGTTCTTTACGTTTTTGGCATTTCGATTGAAACGGCCAAGTCGGCCAATCTCCTTTGGTCCGGAAGCGGCGTTACCGGCGGCTTATGGCCCGTGTTCGGCCTTGATGATTTCAGCCTCGTGGACTGGAACGTGGTTGGGGAGCAGATTCCAGCGGTCATGGTCGTTGTATTGCTCATGGTACTGTGCTTGCTATTGAATTCGAACATAATGGAGGTGGCCTCCGGCGAGGAAATCAATCTTGACAAGGAATTCCGCGTGGCCGGCGCGGCGGGCATAATTGCCGGGGCGGGAGGCAGTCTCCCGGGGATACACTTCCCGGTATTGTCATCGACATCGCAAAAGCTGGGCGCCGACACGCCGTGGACGGGAGTCCTGACCTCACTGTGGTTAGGGTTGACCCTGATCTTCGGCAGCGCGGTACTGGAACTGATCCCGATATCATTAACAGGTGGGTTGCTGTTCTTCATTGGCGTTGACCTGCTGAACAACTGGTTGATTAAAGTCCGCCGGAGGGTCAGTGGAATCGAACACGGCGTCATCATCCTCATGGCACTGGGTATTGTCGTCTTCGGATTTGTCGAAGGCATAGGCATCGGGATGCTTGCCAGCCTTTGTCCTTTGGCCGTTCATCTCCTACGGCTGGAACCGGTTGTGTCGTTGGAGACTGGAACGGACCATCGCAGCGCCAGGGTCAGGTCCGTACCCGACCGGGGCATTCTCCTTGCGCATGCTGAGCGGATCAAGATCGTCCGGTTGTGCGGCTATATGTACTTCGTCATAAATTACCGGTTGATGAATCACCTTAAGAAACTTATGGGACAGTCGCCTTCTCCGAAGTTCATCGTGCTCGACTGCTCGGAGGTCAAGTGGTTCGATGCATCTGCGATCAGTACGTTATGCATGTTTCTCTATACCACCGGATCCAGCGGGGTACGGGTCTTGTTTGCAGCCCCTCCAGCTCAGCTTCAGTCAAGTCTGGCTCATGATCTTCCAGACGCGTTGCGGAGCAGGATCTGGTTTGAAAAGAATCTGGACCATGCGCTGGAACGATGTGAAGACGCAATCATCGCGTCTGAAATCCGAAAACACGACGTTTCTTCGGAGGACGACCGGACAAACCTGCTGGATCTCGTGGGCGATGTAATGGAAGACCATCTTGATCGGCAGGTTCGCTTCGAAAACCTGGTCGAGCAACTTATGCCCTGGCTGAAAAAGTGCGAATACGATACGGGGGACATGCTGGCCGGATCGCGCAATCTTCACGACGGGATGCAGCTCGTCGTCAGTGGCCGGGTTTCGGTCTACGATGCAATGGGCGCGCGGCTCCGCCAATACGGGCCCGGCAATGTTGTTGAACCCAGGGCCGCGTTCGAATTGCTCCGACCCTCTTCCAGAGCCATTGCGGAAGAGCCCTGTGTAACGATGAAGCTAACACCAGGCCAGAGACGCGGCCTGGAATCTGAGGTGCCCGGTCTCATCTGTGACCTCTACGGATACATGCTGACCGACGACGCCTGGACCGCTTCAGTCACCCCTGGAGAGAATCATGGACTTTATCCGGAAGCGCAGAAGCAAGGGTAAGCCGGCTCGTAGCCTGGCCCTCATCGTCCTCATCCAATTGGCTACTCTGACGGCCTCCGCGCAGTACATGCCGGTCGGCCCCGATGACGTGGTCGACCTGTCGCCGGTCATATCCGGACGCCATTACCAGTACTGGCCGGGAGGGCAGGTCCACCACCAGCCCCTCGTCGTACCCTATATCGTCCATGGCGACCGGCCCTGGGCATCGGACCTGATCATCCTGGACGAGAATACGGCGACGCAGACGGATACGCCGGCCCACATGATGCCGCCCCAGCACAGCGGGCTGCCGAACGCCCACTACTGGGGCGATTTGACGGTGGAGAAAGTCCCGGCATGGCAACTGGTGGGCGAGGTGTACAAGATCGACGGCCGTTCCATGCTGGACCAGGCTCCACCGGGCGTAAGCCCCCTGTTTACCATGGACCTGGTCAAGGCGGCCGAGGCAGCCCACAGGCCCATGGGGCCGGGCGATGCCGTTTTGTATTGGAGCGGCTACGACGACCGCCACGATCTGCCCGTGCCCGAGGACCGCCGCCTGATCGTCGAACCGGTCGGCGGGACGGTACCCGGATGGCCCGCGCCCGATTACGATGCGGCCGAATACGTGGGCAGCCGGGGGGTGTGGCTGATGGGCATCGACAGCCCGAGCATGGGCGGGCTGGGCCCACCGAAGTACGCGGCACAGGGTCCAGAGGGCATGTTCGAGAATCCTCTCGCCCTGGAAAGCCATCTCGGCCACTTCAAGTATGGCGCCGTCCATACCGAGGGATTGATCAACCTGGGCAGGACACCCAACGGTTCGATGTACATCGCCCTGCCGGTGAAGCACGAGAACTCCCCCACGGTTGAAACCCGGGCCGCGGCCATTGTCAACCCCGCCCTGGCCTCGAGCCTGCTCGAAGCCGTGAAGGCCAAACGCGTGGTCGACCTGTCCGTCACCCTGTCCATGGAGCATCCAGTCTGGTGGCCGGGCCGCGGCGTGGGCCGCCACGTCTTCCCCTATTCGAGGGTACAACCCGTAAACTACTTCGATGGACCCTTCGGACCGTACTGGGTCAACACCCACATCATGGATGCCCATACAGGAACCCATGTGGATCCGCCCGCGCACTACGGTCCTCCGCCCGGATTCGATGAAGCCGCCTTTGACGAAACGACCCGCAGGGCGTTACGGGACTTCGAGGCCGCTCACGGAACGCTCAAGCGTACGGAGAGAACGTCGGACAGGATCCCGCTGCACTGGTTCATGGGTCCCGCCCGGGTCATCAACGTGCAGCATCTTGTGGGGACGACCTCGCGGGAAGACTGGCCGGCGTCACCGGTCATCACGGTGGAGGACGTCAGAAGGCACGAAAGGTTATACGGAGAAATCGAGGGTGGGGAAGTCGTGCTTTTCCAGACCGGCCATACGGACGCCCACTTCCGCCGTTTCGAGCGCGGCCGAACGGATCAGAGCATCAAATCGCCCCTGGACGGGCTGTCCGAGGGCTGGCCGGCGCCGGGTCCGGACGTCATCGCCTACCTGGCCGGGAAAGGCGTGAAGCACGTCGGCATCGATGCGCCCGACATGGGTTCGGTGGATCCGGTTGAATCGATGAAGACGCACTGGGCGGCGGTGAACCACGACATGATCTTCACAGAGTATCTGATTGGCGTGGGGCAGCTTCCGTCGAAAGGGGCGTTCTACGTCTTCCTGAGTCCCCGGCTCGAGAACAATCACGGCGGACCGGGAAGGGCCATTGCCATACTACCGTAGGAACGGGCGGCCGCCCCGCGCTCGACCGGTGGGTACGCAGCAACACTTACGCGCGCAAGTCCGGGCAGTGCGCGGCCGCACCGGTCCGGTCGGTACGCTGTACCTCCGCGCTCGACAGGTGGGTACGAAGCCACTCTTTGCCGCGCAGGTCCGTATCCGCGTGTGGTAAAGCGGCGTCTTACGAATCCTCCGCGTCCCGCCCAATCCCCAGGGCGTCCGCAACGCGGTTGATGTAGTTGAACCACGACGCGATCAATGTGATCTGAAGGATGGCGACGTCGTCGAATCCTACGGACCGTAATCCATCGATATCGGTTTTCTGAATTCTCGTGGCATCCTCGGTGAGCCGGATGACGAAATCCAGCATCGCCCGATCCTGCTTTTCCAGCGGCGCACTGTCGTAATCGTACTTGAGTGATTCAACCAGCTCGCTGTCCAACGTGACCCGACGCAGAAACTCTGCGTGCGAGTCAATTCAGTAAACGCACCGGTTAACCGATGAGACCACGGTCGAGATCATCTCGTGCTGGCGGCGGTTCAATGGAAGGTCGGGCGACATCAGCACGCCGAAGGTGGCGAAGGCGTGATGCAGCGCGTCCGGGATCAGCGAATGGGATGCCACGATCCCGGAGGTGCCGTCTCCTGTGGGGTGCACCGGCGTGTCGTACTCCGCGGGATAGAGCGATCGCTGCGCCTCGAGGGCGGCGAGCAGCCGGTCATCCCCTTCTGTCGCGGATATCGTCTTGATCCAGGCCATGATCTTCTCCTGTATTGCTCGTTTGCGTGGATTGATTCCGAAACACGAGATAGTACACCGGAATTCCCAGTGCGGTCACCCCCACGCCGATCATGGCCTGCAGCGGACTGTTGCCGAGCAGCAACAGCAGCACCACAGCAGCAAGGAGAAGAAACACGATCGGGGTGAAGGGATAAAGCGGGACCCGGTACGGCGGCATGTCCGGCCGTTTTCTGCGTATCACGAACATGCCCGCCACGGTCAGGGCGATAAACAGCACGGCGACAAAGATGAAGTAATTCAGTATTTGCGTGAAGGTTCCCAGCCACACCAGCAGGGAGGCCAGTCCCCCCTGGATGGAGATCGCGAGATAGGGCGTGCCGAATGTGGGATGGACCGTGCTGGCGAAACGGAGGAAGACGCCGTCCGTGGCCATGGCGTAGTATACCCTTGGCGCCATCAACAACAACCCGGTGAGACTGCCGACGATGGAGAGGATGACCACGGAGGAGAATAGGATGCCCCCGCTTCTTCCGAACAGCACCTCGCCGGCCTGGGCCGCGAAAGTCTCGTCGCTGGTGACCTGGGAGACCGGCACGAGATACATGAAGACGGCGCTCGTGGAGATATAGGTCAACGCGACAATAACCACGGCCAGTAGCAACGCCCTGGGCAGGGTCTTGGCCGGATCGCGGATTTCGCCGGCCACCTTGTTCAGATCCCACCAGCCGGCGAAGGCGAAGAATGCGCCCACGATGCCGCCCGCGAGCGCGCCGAACAGCGGTCCAGAGTCCGCGGGCCGTGCCACGAAGGGGGTGAAATTCGACCAGTCGCCGAGGCCCAGGCCGAAGCCCAGGATGGATATGACGGCGAGTACACCGACCTTGAAAATCGTCAGCAGGACGATGATCAACGCGCCGATGCGCACGCCGTAGATGTTCACTCCGGTGAGGACGATCAACACGGCGATGGCGAACATCTTCATCGCGGCCGGCTCCATCGGATAGATGTGGGCCGCGTAACTCGCCATGCCGGTCGCCAGGGTCGCCGTGATTCCCGGATCCAGCACCATAAGCGACATCCAGCCGTACAGGAAGGCGGTCCGGGTGCCGTAAGCCTCGCGAAGATAGACGTATCCGCCACCCGCGTGGGGAAACCGGGAAGCCAGTTCTCCAAAGCAAAGCGATCCGCTCAGGGCCATCCCTGCCATCGCCAGCCAGATGACGAGCAGTAGCAGGGGGGATCCCAAAGACTTGGCCATCCCGGCGGGTACCAGGAATATGCCCACGGCGATCATGCCGCTGATCACCATCGCCGTGGTCGGCCAGATACCCAGTTGTCGACGCAGGTTACCCGAGGTCATGAAGAAGGTTTCATTGAGGCCGCGGTATGGACCGGTTGCTCACACCAGTTCAGGTTCGTTTTCGATCCGGCTCAACCAGTAGTGGTTGTCGAACTGGTCGTCTCCGGTCAGGAATCGCCAGAAGTGGATACGATTGACGTGTTCGATGCGTTCCTCGTTCCCGTGCCAGGGCTGGTTCGTACTTAAAATATGGTTTACTTCCGGGTCGTCGATGTCGTCCGTATTCCACAGACGCAGCTGCCGGACCGTGGGGTTGAGGCGCAGTTTGAACATGTAACGCTTTTCGTCGGTCCGGTTCGGCTGGGCGCAGTGCCACATGCCGTGATGGAGGACGATTACCGTCCCGGCCTTGCACACCATGGGTACCTGCCCCACGAAGTTGTGATACCGGGCGATGTCGGATTCACTGATCCGGCGGTAGTGGCTTCCGGGCAGGATCAACGTTCCGCCCATCTCCCTGGGCGTATCGTGGGCGAAATACATGAACTGGATGTCGAAATGCTTCCGCGTGTCGATAATGGCGTCCGCGTGCCAGTGCTGTCCGAAATGGTGGCCCGCCGCCACGGTGTGCACGGCATGGTGGTCGTACAGCGGGTCCTTTCCCACGAGACTGTGGATGATACCTTCGATCTCCGGCAGCCTGAACACACGTCCCACGGCCGTATCGTTCCAGATCGTGCTCAGGGGCGAACCCGCTTCTTCCCGGGGTACGGCCTGGTCGTCCATCTCCCGTTTAACGGCACGGTTGAGCTCATCGGGAACCAGTTCATCGAAGCGGAGATATCCTTCCGCGACAAACCGGGCCATCTGCTTGGAATTCAATAGATGGGTGCTGTCAGCCATCGACCACCTCCATTTTTTCGAGTATGTACTCGTACTTGAGATAGGACACCTGGTATTCCGTACCCGGATAGGCCGGGTACTGCTGGGGAAACTGTACGACCCGCCAGCCGTCTCTCATGGCGTCTACCACCGAATCGTAAGGTGGATTCGTAGCGCCGCCGGAGTCGGCCGCATCGCCCGAGGTGTGCCGCTCGTCGGCAGACGCGGTCCCATCGTATTCGGACCAGGCCACGACGCCGGCATGCAGGTCGGGAGTCCGCAGATAGAGCACCAGCAGCTTCTGACGTGATTCTGACATCATGTTCCTTTCAGGTCATCCGGTTCCCGTGATGCGCTCGATCGTGCCGGTGGTGGACATTCCATCCATCACAGGTACCCTTTCCACGCGGCCGCCGTAGGCTTCCACCACGTCCCAACCCACCACTTCTTCGTGACCGTAGTGGCCTCCTTTGACGAGGATATCCGGTTTGAGCAGGAGGAGGAGGGGGATGGGGGTCGGTTCTTGAAAGAGGACCACGTGATCCACGCAGGCCAGGGCACCGAGCATGAAAGCCCGTTCCGATTCGTCGTATATCGGGCGTCCCTCGTCCTTGATCGTCCGGACGGAATCGTCGGTATTTATAGCCACGATCAGCAGGTCGCCGAATGAGCGCGCGGTCTGCAGCAGGTGGACGTGGCCGGGATGGAGCAAATCGAAACACCCGTTCGTAAACACGACAGTGCTGCCCTTCTGTCGTACGCGCTCCACCACCTTTGCAAGTTCATCGCGCTCGATGAGTTTGCCACAGGGTTGGCGAAGGTGCATAGCGGACCACAGGGTGCAATGAACGGGTAAGCCGGGCTGTTCTTGATGTAATATCGCGGGAGCCGGGAACTGTCAACCTAAATTACCAGCAGGAAGCCGTGAGATCTCGAGTTCAGGACCGCACGAACACCATGCCGGGCAACTGACGTACCGCGCCTTTGAGTTCGAGCGCCAGCAGAACGCCAAGGGCCTGCGACGAGGTGAGGGACTGGCCGGAAGCCAATTGATCGATGTGTTTCGGTTCCGACGATACCCGGCTGTACATGTTTTCTTCCTCGGACGACAGGTCGAACGACGGGGCAACCGGTCTGCGTTCGACCTTCGCAGGATCGAAATCGAGGTGCGGAGCCAGTTCTTCCACCACGTCCTCGATCCGCTGGATCAGCTTGGCCGTGCCGTCTTTGATCAGCCTGTTGACCCCCTCGCTGCAGGGGGCTTTCAGCGGACCGGGAACGGCAAAGACCTCGCGGCCCTGGTCCAGGGCGAATCGGGCGGTGATCAGCGCTCCGCTGTTTTCTCCGGCCTCCACCACGACCGTACCCAGCGTTGATCCGCTGATGATCCGGTTCCGCTGGGGGAAATTTACCGCGTCCGGACCCGTACCGAAAGGATGTTCCGTCATCACGGCGCCATGGTCCCTGATCGATGCCATCAACTTACGGTTTTCCGCGGGATAGGGCCTGTCCAGCCCCGATCCCAGCACAGCTACGGTACGGCCGTTCCCCTTCAGGGCCGTCCTGTGCGCGAGCGTGTCCACGCCACGGGCCATGCCGCTTACGACGGTGAAACCGTGCGCGCTCAGCTCGGCGCTGAACTCCTCGGCAATTCTCCGGCCGTAGGAAGAGGCATTCCGCGTTCCCACGATGGCGATGGACTGTTCGTCCTTCGTCTCCCAGCGGCCGGAAACGAACAGCAACGGCGGTGGATCGTATATCTCGCGAAGCCGCCCAGGATATTCCTGGTGTTGGAAGGTGACGATTTGCGCGTCATACCGTTCCAGGAGTCGCAACTGGCGGTCGACAAAGGCCTGGTCCCGGTGGGTGCGTATCGCCCGGGCAATCTGCGGACCCAGCCCCGCTATCGCGGTCAATTCGTCCGTGGGAGCGGAAAGGGCGGCAGCGGGCGTCCCGAACTTGCGGAGCAATGCCTGGTACCGCGCCGCGCCTACACCCGGTACGCGGGCCAGTGTGAGCCAGGATGCCAGATCCGACATGGACAGATCCTTACAAATCGTGCATTCGAAGCAGGTTCGCTTGGCAGGGGTCAGGTGGCAAACGTCTGAGCGTGCGGTTCTCCGACTTAATTTCAGTCGAGACCGGCGGGACCGATCTCGTAAAGAATCCGGCCGATCTCCCGCAGGAACTCGGGGATGCCTTCGCCGGTGGCGGATGAGATCGCCAGCACGGGGTTATTGCGTTGCCCGGCGTGTTTGCCGCGGACGGGATCCACCGGGAGACTTTCCAGCATGGAACGATCCACGATCAGGTCCAGTTTGGAAAACACGACCAGGGCGGGACGGGAAAGGAGTACGGAGTTGAACTCGCGGAGTTCGCTGACGAGCACCTCATAGTCGTGCAGGGGATCGGGCTGGCTCGCGTCGAGCAGAAAGACGAGGATCCGGGTCCGCTCGATGTGTCGGAGAAACTGGTGGCCGAGGCCCTTGCCTTCATGGGCGCCCTCGATCAGGCCCGGGATGTCCGCCATGACGAAGCGGTCGTATTCCCCCAGCTTGACGATGCCCAGGTTGGGTTCGAGGGTGGTGAAGGGATAGTCGGCGATTTTGGGTCTTACGGCGGACAGGCGGGACAATAGGGTGGACTTACCCGCGTTCGGATGACCGACCAGCCCCACGTCGGCGATCAGCTTCAGTTCGAGTTCGAGCAGGCGTTCCTCGCCCAACTGGCCTTCTTCCCAGCGACGGGGCGCCCGGTTGGTAGAGGTGGCGAAGGCCGAGTTGCCACGGCCTCCGTTTCCCCCGCGGGCGATGACCAGGGTCTGGTCCTCCCCGACCATGTCTGAGATTACCGACCCGGTCTCCCGGTCCTTGACGATGGTCCCGGGGGGGACGCCGATCACCAGATCCGGCGCGTTCCGCCCATGCATGTCCTTACCCAGTCCGTGCGTGCCGTTCCTTGCCCGGTAAAGGTGCTGGAACTGGAAATCGAGCAGGGTGCGCTTGCCCGGGTCGACCCGCAGGACGACATGGCCGCCGTCGCCTCCGTGGCCGCCGTCCGGCCCGCCCCGCGGTACGTTCTTCTCACGCCGGAAACTGCAGCAGCCGTTGCCGCCGCGCCCGGCTTTTACGTGGATTCTCGCAAAGTCGACGAACATGGGATATATCCGGGGTAACCCATCATCCGCGTTCGGTTAAACGGACGCAGCGATCGATATCTACATCCGTTCTATGATGGCGGTGCCGAATTCCGAGCACCTTACTTCCTTCGCGCTGTCCATCAGCCTGGCGAAATCGTAGGTCACGATCCTGTCCGCTATGGCCTTTTCGATACCCTGAACGATGAGGTCGGCCGCTTCGTCCCACCCGAGATGCCGGAGCATCAACTCGCCTGAAAGAACGACCGAGCCGGGGTTGACCTTGTCCTGATTTGCGTATTTCGGCGCCGTGCCGTGGGTCGCTTCGAACACGGCATGCCCGGTAAGGTAGTTTATGTTGCCGCCCGGCGCGATGCCGATACCGCCCACCTGGGCAGCCAGCGCGTCGGAGATGTAATCGCCGTTCAGGTTCATGGTGGCGATGACGTCGAACTCGTCGGGACGGGTCAGGATTTGCTGAAGGAAAATATCGGCGATGGCGTCCTTGATCAGGATCCTGCCTTGCGGGACGTTGCCCTGGCATTCGTCCCAGCTGATCAGCCGGTCCGGATACTCCTCCGCCGCGAGTTCGTATCCCCACTTCTGGAACGCGCCTTCGGTGTATTTCTGGATGTTGCCCTTGTGCACCAGCGTGACGCTATTTCGGTTCCGCGCGATGGCGTACTCGATCGCCGCCCGGATCAACCGCTTGCTTCCGGCCTCGCTGATCGGCTTGATGGCGATGCCCGAATCGGACCGGATGTCCCATCCGAACTGTTCCCTGCAGAATGCGATCAGCCTGCCGGCCTCGTCGCTGTAGGCCTCATGTTCCTTTCCTGCGTATACGTCCTCCGTATTTTCGCGGAAGATGACCATGTCCACTTTTTCGGGATGACGCACGGGACTGGGCACCCCGGTGAACCATCGTACGGGTCTCAGGCAAACGTACAGGTCGAGGATCTGGCGCAGCGCCACGTTCAGACTGCGGATACCGCCCCCCACAGGGGTGGTCAGGGGACCCTTGATCCCCACCAGGTATTCCTGGAAACGCGCCACGGTCTCGTCCGGCAGCCAACTGCCTGTAAGGTTGAAAGCTTTCTCTCCTGCCAGCACCTCGTGCCACCTGATGCGCCGATCTCCGCCGTACGCCTTTTCAACGGCGGCTTCGAAAACGCGTTGCGCCGTCCTCCATATATCAGGTCCCGTGCCGTCGCCCTCGATAAAGGGAATGACCGGCTGGTCGGGGACGTTCAGCACGCCCCGGTCATCAATGGTGATGGGTTGTCCACCAGCGGGTGGTTTAGTCGTCATGCGGGTTTCTTCCTCCTTCTGCCGAATGGATAATTACTATATGCCGAGTTCGTCCAGGCTCTCCTGGTACACCGAGGCGGAAGCATGCAGCGCCGTGCGCTCGTCGTCCGACAACTCCAGTTCGATCACTTCTTCTATACCCGCGCTACCCAGCTTGACGGGCACCCCGACACAGACGTCCTGCAGTCCGTATTCCCCTTGCAGCATTACCGACGCGGGCAGCACGCGATTCTTGCCTTTCAGGACGGATTCCACCATCTGGACAACGGAGGCCGCGGGGGCGTAGTAGGCGCTGCCCGTCTTGAGGTAGTTGACGATCTCAGCGCCGCCGTCGCGGGTACGTTGCACGATGCGGTCGATGGCCTCACGAGGCAAAAGTTCGGTGATGGGAATACCGGAGACCGTCGTGTAACGGGGAATGGGGACCATGGTGTCGCCGTGTCCACCCAGAATGATCGCCTGGGTATCTTCCATGGATACGCCCAGTTCCATGGCGACAAAGCTGCGGTATCGGGCGCAGTCGAGTACACCGGCCTGCCCGTAAACGCGTTTTCGCCCGAATCCCGATACCTTGAGGGCGATATAGGTCATGACGTCCAGCGGGTTGCTGACCATCAGGATCTGGGAATCCGGCGCGTACTTTACAATGTTTTCGGTGACCGACGTGATGATTTCCGCGTTCTTCTTCAGCAGGTCGAGCCGGTCCATGCCCGGCTTGCGGGCCAGACCGGCGGTGACCACCACGAGCGCGGCGTCTTCCAGGGCTGCGAAATCGTTGGATCCTTCTATCGCCGAATCATATCCCAGTACGGGTCCGGCTTCCATCATGTCCAGTCCCTTGCCTTGCGGGATCCCGTCGACGACGTCGATGAGGGCGATATCGCCCAGTTCTTTCTGCGCGGCGTAAAGCGCCGCGGTCGCCCCCACGTTCCCCGCCCCGACAATGCCGATCTTTACCATTTGATCCTCCGTGGAATTACGATGTACCGGTCCTCGTCCAACCCGCTAGTGATGAAGAACCTTGCCAATTGCCGCATACTCGTGCCGGTCACTCCCGGCTTTCCGTCCCGAGCGTCCCTTTTCCCGTTCATCGCGCCGTATTCATGTCGATCAGCAGCGACTCGCCGATAGCGTGATACCGGTCCGCTGCTTCCATCAGGTCCCGTGCCGTGTTGTGCGGGAAGGAGAACACCTCCACGCGCGGACCCAGTTCCTTGAGCAACTGGATCAGGGATACGAAATCACCATCGCCGCTGGCCAGGATGACGACGTCGACCTTTTCGGCCATTCTGATCATGTCGATGGCCATCTCCATGTCCCAGTCTCCCTTCGCGGAGCCGTCGCTGCGCCTGCGGAGGTCTTTCCGCTTAACCTGGTAACTGAACTGTTCCAGCATGGTAACGAACCCGCTCTGGTCCACTTCCGGAGTCTGAATCACGTATGCGTTCGCGCAAATCAGCCGCCTGTCACCCACGGCCGCCTGCAGGAGTTTCTCAAAATCCAGCCTGGCGGATATCCCGTAGTGCTGCCGCGCGGCGTACCACATGTTCTGCACGTCGATGAAGATGGCCACTCTCTCATCGATGGGGTGTCCGCGAACAACCTGCCCGCCGGGATCCGATTCGTGACGCAGGTTACTGAGTTGATCCACCTCCTGGCGGACGGCCTTTAAGGCTTTAAGGACGTCCATGCAGTGCGTCTCGATGTGTTTTACGGTGTCCCGAATAGCCGATCCCAGGTCCCGCGCCGCCGGGGAGGAGGGTACTCCCGCGGCCTCACCGTCCAGAACCGAATCACCCCGCAGGTACGGGAACGCCGTTTCTTCCGATACTCCAGACCGGGCGGGATCCGCCGGGGTCCGGTTCAGGAGTTCAATGGCTGGAGCGTGCACGGCCTCCCGCTCATCCAGCAGCATGGCCGTCGCCAGCCGCCCGCACTCCCGGCTGTAGGCGCTGGTGCGATCGCCCAGCAGCGAACCGATGCGCCCGGGGGACGTCGCGCCGACCCTCGAAATCTCCCTGGCGCTGGATTGAACCAGGGTACTGACGACCTGGGCAGCCGTGACCTCACGCTCGAAACAGTCCCTGGCAAGCTGAGTTGCCAGCACATGGGTCTCCGTGGACTCCAGGTCCTGGCCGTCGCTGGCCAGGCCGCAGATGTGGCAGAGTTTGGCGATCAAACTACGGTCGAGGGCGAGTTCCAGAAGCCGTGCCAGTCCGCTCTCGTCGACCCTTCTGAAGAGATGCCGGTAGTCCGGTAGTGTGTTGTGCCGATTCTCCATGTCTCCACCGAGCTTTCGACAGGCTGCCGCGGTACCTCGCGGTCATCCCGCCAATGACGAAAGTCCTTTCTCTACCCGGTCCATCCCTTGCTCGATAACATCCAGGGTGGTTGCGTAGGAAAACCGCAGGCATCCTTCCGTCCCGAAGGCGGCGCCGGGCGCCGAGACGACCTGGTACGCCTCGAGCAGGTACATTGCGAGGTCCAGCGATCCCTCGATGGGACTCCCGTCGGGCCGGCTGTGGCCCGAATAGGCCGACATGTCCGGGAATACGTAGAACGCGCCGCCGGGCCGGGCGCACGTCACGCCTTCCATGTTTTCCAGTCTTTCTATAATGTAGTTCCGGCGTTGATCGAATGCCCGAATCATGGGGGGCAGGAAGTCCTCGGGACCGGTCAGTGCGGTAATGGCCGCATGCTGGGTGATGGCGCTCGGATGCATGACGGTCTGCCCCTGGAACTTCACGACCAGATCCATCACTTCTGCGGGACCGGCGGCGTAACCCAGGCGCCAACCGGTCATGGCGTACGCCTTGGACAGCCCGTTGACCACCAGCGCCTGTTCCTTCATCCGCGGATGAAGGGCCGCGATGCTCTCGTGGCGATGACCGTCATACAGGATTTTCTCGTACAACTCGTCGGTTATGACGAATATCCCGGATTCCATGACCACTTCGGCAATGGCGTCGAGTTCTTCACGTGTGTACACCATGCCGGTAGGATTGGAAGGGGTGTTCAGCATGAGTGCCTTGGTCTTCGGCGTAATCGCGGACCGCACCTGGCCGGCCGTCACCTTGAAAGAAGAGGATGAATCCGTATCCAGTACCACCGGCACGGCGCCCGCCAGTTTCACCATCTCGGGATAACTGACCCAGTATGGCGCCGGGACGAGGACTTCGTCTCCTTCGTCGCAGATCACGTATAGCAGGTTGTACAGGGCGTGCTTGCCGCCGGATGTCGTAGCAATTTGGTTTGGAGCGTACTCGAGTCCGTTATCCCTGGCCAGCTTGTGGCAGATCGCTTCCTTCAGGTCCAGGATGCCGGTCGCGGGTGTATACCGTGTTATGTTCTCCCTTATCGCCTCCATGCCCGCTTCCTTGATGTGCTCCGGCGTGGGGAAGTCCGGTTCACCCACGGCGAAGTTGAACACATCGACGCCGTCGCGTTTCATCGCGATGGCGCGTTCGTTGAGCACGGTGGTCGCGGAGGGTGCGATGCGATCCAGTTTTCGGGAAAGGGGACGTATAACAGGCATTGGAATGGGGCGGCGCGTGGTGTGGGTCAGGCTTTAGTATGACCAGCGCTCAGGTGGTCGACCCGCGCTTCTCCGATAGCGCATTTAACACGGGAGGCGGGACTTGATGGCTTACATCGCCACCGAATCGGAAGACCTCTTTGACGAGCGAAGAACTCACGTACACCGATGGTTCCCCGGGAAAGAACGAGACCGTGACCACCGTTGGGGCCAGGTGTCGGTTCATGAGCGCCATCTGGGATTCTGTTTCCAGGTCTCCGGTCGATCGAACACCACGGACAATGGCGCCTGCGTCTAAACTTTTTGCCAGGTCGACGGTCAACCCGTCCGAAGATAGTACTTCGACCCCTGACCAGCCATCCACGGCCCGCCGGAACAGGTCCACCCGTTCATCCACCGAGAACATCGGGTGCTTGCCTATGTTGGGCGCAACGGCCACCACGACCCGGTCGAACACGGCCAGCGCCTGTCTCAGTACGTCCAGATGTCCGTTGGTCACCGGATCGAAAGTACCGGGATACACCGCAACTTTCATCGCCGGGTTCTCGATGAAGGAGGTGGAAGAACTGTAGGAAGGATTTCCGACCGGTTCACGGTCGCTGCCGGTACGGGCTGAAAGAACGACAGCGCCGTGTCTCCGATGTTCCGTCTGCGCGTCAGATCGAGACCGGGGCAGGTTTCCAGTGGATCGTCTCCGTGATGCTCCAGGACGAGCAGGCCACCTGGAGCCAATACGTTTCGTTCGCCAACGGTTCGGACAATTTCCTGGGCGACCGGATCGCCATAGGGTGGATCTGCGAGAATGACATCCACCACACAGGCATGGTCGGCGAGTTGTCGGAGTCCCAGGATCGCATCCGTCATCCAGACCTTGGCCTTTCTGTTCGATGGGTTCTGTTCAAGCGGTAACCGCCCGTCATGCGGGACTTGCCCGTCATACGGGCCAGAACGGACAGGCTGACCTGGCTGACCAGGCTGTCCAGGCTGACCACCGAATTCGCAGCGGACCAGGTTGTCTCTTATCATCCGTACGGCACGCCGGTCGCTGTCGATGAACAGACAGCAGCGCGCCCCCCGGCTCAACGCTTCGATGCCCAGGCTCCCGCTGCCGGCACACAGGTCCACCACCGTGCCATCGACGATCCTTACCGACAGGATGTCAAACAACGATCCGCGTACGCGGCTGCCGGTGGGACGCATGGCGCCGGTTACGGTCTTAAGCCGCCGGCCTTTGGCGGTACCCGTACCGATTCGCAGCATAATCCCCCACTTCCGGCCATTACCGTTCGGACCACATCGAAAATAGAATTTCAGGGGGTGAATGTCAACAAAAAAGCCCGGAGAGAACCCCTGTACCCGGGCTGTTCGCGAGGTTATGCGACCAGGTGTTCCATGGGCGCTGGCCAGCCGCTCACTTCAGTTCCACGAAGGGGCGTAAACGGCCGAGTTTGGCGGGGCCGATTCCCTTTACTTCGAGCAGTTGTTCAACGCTTGCGAAGTGTCCTGACCGTTGCCGGTAGGCGATTATCTCCGCCGCCAGTTTCGGCCCGATGCCTGGAAGTTTCTGAAGTTCGGACGCAGGGGCGGTATTTACAGGCACTTGCAGGCCGCCGGCCGATGAGGCCGGTTTCGAAGAGACTCCGGCGGCCGGGTATCCTGAATCCGACCTCCTGGGGTCGGCAGAAGGATCCGTAACGTTCCCGGCGGCCTTCTGCCCTTCGATTTCACGCGCCCCGGCTGGAGACTGCACCGCACCGGCCGCGGTGGTTCCCGAGACTGGCACCCTCTCGGGGCGGACTCCGGCATTAGGCCGTCCTACGGCAGGGGCCGGTCCCAGATCGGGCAGGAAACCCGAATCGTACTGTTTCACGAGCAGAACGAAGGCTCCAACCAGCATACTGACCGCAACGAAAATGACGGCTTGAATTTCCGCTCTCGTCATGGTTTGACCGTTCGATAGCCTTAGATGGTGCGTCGAAGCCGATTCTGTTACACCGGCGACACGGCAAGACCGGTCAGTTGAAAACGAACTCGGTCCACAGCCCGCCGCCTCGCCGAATCCGTTTCTGCCGGGTGATTACATTCAGCGTATTCGTAAACTCGAGCGTGACGCCGCCGCGGATGTACCTGCTGAACCGATAGTCCGTCGTGACCGAGAACCGGTTCTGATTCTGTCCGTTGCTGGGTTGGAAATCGCCGGCTATCCGCGATATAAGCGTCTCGTTGGTATTCCGGGTGTATTGCAGCCGGGCGTTAATGTCCCCGCTCGTCCGCTTCCCGAAGATCCGGATACCGGACCTGAGCCGGTAGTCCACCGCGACAGTGAGTGACCTGTTCTGCTGTTTCTGGTCGGTCGCGTTCCGTCCGAACTCGGTCAATCCGTCTAATGTTGTAAAGTTGCCTCGAATCACCACGCCCGCGTTCAGATCGAAGACGAAGCCGATCAGAGGAGACAGGGAAGTCGTGGTCGTCCGGGTGATACCGGCTTCACCAGGGTCCGTATCTCCCGCAGACCCCTGCGCGACCGCGGGGGCCACCTGCCCCAGGTCGGTGTTCTTCCCCTTGCGTCTCGAGTACCCGCTGGACAGTTCGATGCGGCGGAAGCTCCGGCCGAAGTCGCCCATGCTCCTGAGATTGGGACTCCACCGCAGGTTTACTTCAGGCCATGTGGTGTTATTCTGCTTCCGGTTCAGATTTGAGGACCGGTTATGGGTCGACACCCACGTGGGCCGGATGGACAGGGTCGCGCCGCGTAACCGGATTCCCGTTCCCAGGTTGAAGGAAGACCGGTTCGCTTCCGACTCCTGGTTACGCTGGATGCCGGTAACTCCGCCACCGGACCCCAGGGTATCGAACAGTACCGAGAAACTATCCGACAGCCCCATGCGTTCCCGCAAGGTCGGGCGGGATACCGCGTTGAAGAAGTTCTGGTTGCGGCTGATCGTGTAGTTCAGTGTGACCGGCGTGAAGTTACTCAAGACTGCGGCAAGCCGGTCCGACACGTTTCGTCGGAACCATCCTGCGTCTTCTGGACTCGATCGTCGAGAAGATTCCCCGAGGACGTTCGATACCATTCTAGCCAAATTGACGTTCGTTCGCACGCCCTGCTGGTTGCTGAACGTGATGGTCCGCGCGCTTGGAGAAGCTCCGACAAGTTGCAACTGTGGATTCCGGTTCTCCGCGTAAGACGTGGTAAAGTTGTAGGACGGCCTGAACCAGGTCGTGATACCGGGACGATAGTCGACACCCAGGTTCTGGCGGTAGCTGGTTTCTGGACCGAATTCCAGCTTGGTAAAAGATACGGTGGAATCGGATTTCATGTCGTTGGAAACCGCGAGGTTGTAATTCATCCTCAAGGATCCGAAAGGTTCCATGATTGCCCGGATATTTCGGTTTAGATACCTGATGAAACGTTCGCCGCGGTCCGTACTTGCCGCCTCCGTTTCACCGGTGTTTCCGGCCACGACGGACTGCCTCGCCCTGTTGAGGTAGATCCGCCTGTCGCGATTTACTTCCGAGAACAACTCCAGTCGTACGGGCAGCGGGTTGAAAGTCAGTCCTGAAATAGACTCCGGCAATGGCATCCATCTTAGAATCGGCCACTGGATCTTAGAGCGCGGGGTCAGGTTGTAATGCAGTCGGGCCCGGTAGGAGCCGGACGTATCGATCCTGGAGACCGAGTGACGGAAATAACTGGTCGACGTGAAATCGAACCGGAATCGCTCCAGGGTCCAGGCGACGAAGGGATTCCTTGAACCGATACGCTTGGAGAAAGAAGCCGAAAACGAGCGGTCGTTGTTCTCCGTGCGCTGCGCTTCACGCTGTTCCTGGTTCAACAGGACGATATCGGACCCTACCTGCAACCGCGGCAGCCTCAGGTCGTTCTTCCAGCGGAGACGGAGTGGAATGGACAGTCCCCAGTCTTCCGGCAGCATGTTTCCCAGATTCAACAGGGAGGAAAAGTTTATCAAAGTGGATCTGCTCCCTGATTCTTCACCGCCAATCCTGCGGAAGTGACTGCCCACGCTTCTGACGGTTCCGAACACTGATAAAACGTCGGCGAGATCGGCGTCGAACTTCAGTCGGCCGGCAAGTCCCCGGTCGCGCCTGACATCGCCCGCCCTCAGTTCGTCCAACCAGAGCTCACCTCCCACCAGAACCTGGTCGTAAGGATTGTAAATCCCCACTGTGATATGGCGAACACGGGCCAGGGCGGGTGAACCCAGAACCCTGTACTGCCTGTTTCCCTCCAGTTCGACTATGGCCAGCGTAAGCCCCTCATTTCGAGGACCATCCTTGAATCGCACGGGACGTGAAATCCCGTCGCTCAGCGTAACCGCATAGGTCGTATCCGTTGTCGTCACCGTCCTCCGCGCTGTTTCCGTTTCGCTCTTGAGGACCGTCAGATCGTCGAAAACGACCCTGAGATGGTTCGCTTCGTCCCATCCGGGCAAGACACGCGTCCGATATTCGTAATAGTCGAATTCTCCGCTTCCGAATCGAATAAAAAACTCGGGCGATCGGCCTGGTTCGAAGTTGTCCGAGCCGTGAATGTAAAGCCGCAGCGTGTTGTAGAGCGTATAGTCCTGATCGGAAAACAGCGTACGATAAGCCTGTGCGCTGTGGTGCGGCTGCAGGTTGGTATAGGTGATGATCAGGGACTGTTCCTTGTTCTGGAGGCCGGTCACCCGGTCGTACTCGATGATCGCACCGGGAGGCGACGTATATTCACCCGGATTGTCGTATGTGTTCTTCACGGCGACATCGAAAGTCTCTCCGGCGGCGGACAACGCGGAAGCAGGAACCGGATTGCCGGTGGAATCGGTTATCGCCCCGGTAAAGTCTTCCTGCCATTGGTTGCCGACGATATTGATGGAGGCGATACGCGTTTTTACCGGCTCGTCCACCTCCGTGATCCAAAGCCTGACCATTTCGATCCGCTCGAATGTCGGCATGCCCACCGAACCGGCGTAAGCGCGGTTCGCCAGGCCGGCAGCGCCTTCGGCCGTTTCTACATCCGCACCGTCCTGGCGGTCCATGCCGTCCAACGACGGGTCCACACCGGCCGTCGCACCGAGGATTTCGGTGTCCAGCGGTATGCGGTACATGCGCCAGCTGTCCGGATTGCCCCAGTTGGAGCGATCCAGGTCGCCGCCGGCTACGAGCACCGTGTCATCGTGGTCCGGACTCAGATTCACGGCGAATTCGAAATAGTCGTTTTGTAAGTCCAGAAAGCCGGAGTAATCGAGATCTTCGGTATCGGGCCGACGGTTCTGATCCGGATCGTTGGCATTCACTTCCGGTCCGTTGATTTTGCTGTAGTCGACCTGGTCGACCGGCACGGAGCCACCCTTCGTACCTTTGAAGTGGAAGTTGTCCCCGTGTGGATCGGGGTTGCTCACCGGATCGTAACCGGCCTCCTCTTCGTCCCTCAGACCGTCCATCCCGATGTCTTCTTCCGGTTCCAGGAGGTTGTTGCCGAATCCGCCACTCCGGTCGTCTTCCGTATCCAGACTGTCGTTACCGTTGACATCCTCGCTGATTGCCCCGAGGTCGATATGCAGTTCGCCGCGATTCCCGTTCACCCATATCTCGATGAACCGGCTGCGCGTCTGGTCCACGTTGGCCCCGGAGAGCGGATGCATCAACCCGGCCCACCTGTTCAGCACGTCGCCCTGGCCGTTTTCCCGGCCGGGCGCGCTGAAGGTCGAGTCCGCAGACAAGCCGCCCCAGCGAAGGTCGGGTTCCGTGGGATCGTATTCCATGATCAGCACGTGCTGCAACTGGTCGCGGCCCGTGACCTCGCGGGTGGGGTAAATCTGGCGGACATCGACCTGTTCGAGGGGATTGTACCAGATCATCCGGCCCCGCTGTTGGTGTTCGTATCGATCGGGTGGGCTGGCCGGCCGCCAGCCGCTCCGGCGCACGCCCAGGTCTGTTTCCTCCTTGCTTCCTTCGAAATCGTCGATAAACCCGTCGCCCAGGATATTGGGGTTGGGAACGCTCTGAGCCAGTTCGGCCTCGATGATCAACGAGGACGATTCGTCCGCCAGGTCCGCGGGGGAGATGAAATCCACGAAGGAAGTCAGAAAGTCAGGTTCGAACGCCAGCCGCGTATCGATCCCCCACATCATGTACCGTCCGGTTTCACGGCCGATCCGGGACTTCTGCTCCAGGGACTTGTCGGACCGGTATAGAAATGTGCCTTTAATCCAGGACTGTTCGCTGAACTGGTATTCACCCTGAAATCCCATCAGGGTGTTCGACACAGGCTTGAAGAACGGGGCAAACTGGAACTGGACGGTCACGTCCGCATCCGGGGTCAGAGCCTCCTCGTTCGTGAAACGGATCTGCCCGACTTCGTAGAGAATGATGTAATCGGTTCCCCGCTGCAGTTGCTGGCCGTTCAATCGCACGATTTCACTCCCCTCGATGATATTGGTCCGCCCGAGGGAGTACTGGGACAACTGGTTACGGTATTCGACTTCAAGGAAGTACTTGTTCAGCCTGCTGTGCTGGCTGAAGATCTGTTCGCTCGAAAGATTATAGAACCCGGGCGTTTCATCGGGAAGGCCTTCGCCCTGCGTATTCGGATAGGCCAGTTGGCCGGCGGATGTTACGGTCAGGGCGGGCGCGAAGGGATACTGGTCCGGGAAAATCAGTTCCCCGCGTTCGAAATTGAACAACGCATAGTCGATGTCGACGATCCGGTCGGGCTCGGAACCGGGGTCCACCCCCCTCCGGTCGAGCCCCAGCAACTGGATGAAGGGCGTCCCGTTCTCGTCGACCTCACTGTGCTCGCCCTCGGACTGCAACTGGTAGATTCTCAATTCGAAATTGTTCGGATCGATGTCCGTCTGGCCGAGGTAATACACATTCCGCCACTCGTACTGCCAGGTGTCCCACTGGGCGGGATCGTCCGGGGCGGCGGGAGGGCGCTCCTGCTGCCGCTTGAGCAGGCGCAGCAGCGGGACGTCGCCTTCCAGTCGGCCGTACTTTTTGACTTCTCCGTTCTGGTTCACGGTCTCGTAGTATACTCCGAGCATGTCGTCTTCTTGCAAGGGCGTGTTCAACGCGATGTAGCCGAATTGCTGGTTTACGTAGAATTCGTCGGATTCCAGGTACCTGAACTTCCCTTCCACGAATTCACCCGCCTCGGAACCCTGGATGAGCACATCCTCCGAGTCGTA
Source organism: uncultured Gemmatimonadota bacterium (assembly GCA_951812955.1). GTDB lineage: Bacteria > JAAXHH01 > JAAXHH01 > JAAXHH01 > JAAXHH01 > JAAXHH01. The sequence continues at coordinate 2,996,274 of OX638340.1, forward strand.
CACGGGGGGATCCGGATAGGCATTGGCATTGACCAGCTTGGCCTGGTTGGTCAGGGTGAGCCGTCCCGACACGTAGACCTGGATGACACGCACCGAGTCATCGGGCGCGACGCGGGACCCGTTTACGTCCCTGCGCGAGAAATCGCGGCGGTACTGCTCATCAATGAAATAGTAGGTCCTGCGCCTGAAGTCGAGGTCCCGGATCACCCGCTGAGACCCTTTGGTCCCGGCCTGGAACGTGGCGGATTCTCCTTCTCCCTTCTCCTGGCTGGCGATCGCGGTCAGGTGGAAGCTGCCGAGTTGGCCCGTCATTTTGACTCCAAACAATCCGGTGTGCTGCTGCGTATAGCCCGTGAACTCCGTGTTCTTCAGATCGAGAGAAACGTTTCCAGCCTCGAAACTCTTCAGGATGCCGTTCCCATCCCGGCCGTCGTCGTAAACGTCCTGGTACCGAATGGCAAGGTTGTTGTCGAGGTCGGTGAACGCTTCGCTGTTCTGCTTGATGTTCACCTCGACCTTCTGGCCTATGTTCCCGGAAACGGTAAACTCCTGGTTCTGCTTCATGGAAATGTTCGGTGCGCGAGAGAACCGGTTTGTCGCCGTACTCGCGCTGCCTTCCGTCCATTCGCTGGCCATGTCCATCTCGATGCGCTGGTTTCCGAGAATACGAATAACGGGCGTGCCGCCGCCCAGAAAAGTAGGCAGGTTCACCGGCAGATCGAGGGTCAGAAGGCCTTCCTGGCTCAGTCGGGTTTCGGTGTCGAAGACGTAGGACAGCACGGACGTTCGCCACAGTTTTTTGAATTGAGCCGCACTGCGAAGTCGGTAATATTGGTCAAAAGAGAGGACCAGGGGCACGCGGCGGCCAAGCCCCCGTTCTGCGTCTATGAAAGCCAGTAGCAGGAGGTCGGGATAGACGACGGTCCGGCCGCCCAAAGGCAACGGCCGGTCGGAGAGGGTACGCAGTGCCGGTCTGTTTTGCCCGCGGGCGATTTCGTCGACCTCATCGAAAGCAACGACGTGCAGGCGTGCGCTTTCGAGCCGGATCGCCGGGCCTTCCGCCAGTGCGGAGAAGGTCCACAGGGATATCAGCACGTGGCTGAAGACAATCGGACAAATGCGTTTCATAGATTAACGAAAATAAACCGGGGGAGCGACACTCGCAACACCTGATCATACGTTGGAAGGACGCCCGGCGGGTACCTCGCGTTCCATGGCGGGAACCCGGAGGTAAAAGACTTGACAGGGACCGGAGCCGGGATTAGGGTACACGGGAACCGCTCGGAATCCGATTTCAATAAAGAACCCCGGAGTTCGCTTCCCATGGAACAGCAAACCGCCGAATTGACCACGGGTGGATGGGTCTTTCTCGTGATCGCATGGACCGTGATCACAGGGTTGACCGCCGCTTGTTTTCTCCGGGTAAGAAAGCTGAAATAGGATTCTGCCCCCGCCAGGTTGTCCTGGGGTCTCCCGTTTCGTCTTCCAGTCCGCCTCCCTCTCCGCCTTAAATCGCTGCCGATCCTCCGGCGTCGATTACCAGCCGTCAGCCCCGAACCACGTGCTTCGAACAACGCGTCATCCCGTCCCGAACGCGGCATGCCGTCCCATTCTAAATGCGCGCCCTGCTTGACATTTGGGCGTTTTTGCCGTATCCTGTAACGGTTTTCCCGACTTGGAATGATGCCTGCAAAGGACAGCCATGCGGATCATCGTCAAATGTTTCGCCGGGTGCAGAGACGCGGTAGGCTCGACATCGGTCTCCGTGGAGTTCCCGGACGGCACCACCGTGGGCGAGGCCTTTGCGGAGCTCATTGATTCATATCCCGCACTGGCGAGTTATGACCGGAGCGTGATGCTGGCCGTGAACCGCGATTACGCCGACCGGCAGGTCGTGCTCGCGGATGGCGACGAACTGGCGTGCATTCCGCCTGTGAGCGGCGGCGCTACACGGCGTTGACGCGGATCAGCAGAGGCTGATTCAGTCACCGGCGTTTACGCGGTTCAGCGGCGGCAGTCTTCGATAAAGGACGAAATCAGGCCCGTGTACAAGATCATTGACGAATACATCAAGCCGGATGCCCTCTTCGAGTGGTCCCTCAAGCCCCATCACGGCGCAGTAGTCACCTTCGCCGGTACCGTGCGGGACAATACGGATGGCCGGCGGACGCTGCGGCTGGAATACGAGGCCTATGCCGAGATGGCCGAAGCCAAGATGCGGGAAGTGGGCGCGGAAATCCGCGAAAGATGGGGTATTGAAGACGTCGCCATGATTCATCGGGTCGGCACACTCGAAATCGGGGAGATCAGCATCCTGATCTCCGTGGCGTCCCCTCACCGCAAGAACGCATTCGAGGCCTGTTCCTACGCGATCGACCGCGTCAAGCAGATCGTGCCCGTCTGGAAGAAGGAAATCTGGGCAGACGGGGAGCGGGAATGGGTGGAACGTAATACCTGAAATCCGGTCCCTGTCATGATAAACCTAGACCACGGCGCGGCGCCGCCGGTTGACTCCCGTGTCATCGAAGAGATGGCGCCCTGCCTCCGCGAATACACCGGCAATCCTTCAAGCCTTCACCAGGCGGGTGCGCTTGCGCGCAACGTACTGGAACTGGCACGCGGCCGGGTCTCGGCACTGATCGGTGCCGATCCCGGCGAGATCGTATTCACCGCAAACGGAACGGAAGCGGACAACCTGGCCGTCAAGGGCCTGGCCCAGGCGAGAGCGAATCACGGGCGGCACATCGTCATTTCCAGTATCGAGCATCATGCCGTGCTGTATGCCGCGAAGGCGATGGAACGACAGGGATTCACGGTCACCCAGGTTCCGGCGGACGGGGACGGCATCGTGCCGCCCGACGGGATTGCGCGGGCCATGCGGGACGACACCATCCTCGTCTCCGTTACGCTCGCTAACGACGAAACAGGTACGATACAGCCCGTGCGCGAAATCGCCGAGATCGCCCACGGCAACGGTGCGGTCATCCATTCCGATGCCGTGGCCGCGATGGGGCGCCTGCCTGTAGATGTTCACGATTTAGAGGTCGATGCCTTGTCCATTTCCGCCCGACCCCTGAACGGCCCGCCCGGCGCCGGCGCCCTCTATGTGAAGGAGGGTACCCGGCTTCGTCCCCAGGTGGAAGGGGGCGTGCAGGAAGACGGCCGCCGCGGCGGACATGAGAACATCCCCGCAATCGTGGGTTTCGGCAGGGCGGCGGAACTGGCGGCGGTGGAGTTGCCGGCCCGGATCGACCGATTGAAGCGGCTGGATGCATCGATGTTTCTTGGCCTGAAGGACCGCCTGCCGGATGTCTCCATCAATGGGCACGAGACCCTGCGTCTGCCCGGGCACCTGAACCTGTGGATACCGGAGGTCGACGGGGAATCCCTGGTCCTGATGCTCGACGCCCGGGGGATTGCCGCTTCCGTTGGATCCTCCTGCACCGCCCAGGTGTCCAAGCCGTCCCACGTGCTTCTGGCCCTGGGACGGACGGCGGCCGAAGCCCGCTGCTCGCTGCTGCTCACCGCCGGTCCGGACACGGCCGAAGGCGAGGTCGGCGAGGCACTTGACGCCCTGACCGAGGTCGTGGGAGCGTTGCGGGCCATCGCGGGTGTGAGCGCATGATGAGGCCGGCAATGACCCTGGATACATTCGGCCTGCTCTGTCCCGTGCCGATCATGAAAACCGCGTCGGCCATCCGGGAGATCTCCGTGGGCGAAGTCCTGGAAGTGCTGGCAGACGATCCCCAGATCCTGGAGGACATGCCGGCCTGGTGCGCGAGTAATGGACACGCGCTGCTCGACACCATAGAGGAAAACGAGGAATTCAAACTATACGTGCGAAAGGTAAAGTGATTGCTCTGGCGTATCGCCGGATGTAGATTGCGCATCGAGATTCAGTTCGCGCGAAAGAATTTAGTAGGAACGAAACGCCGATATGCCACCGGTAGGAGAAAAAGATGGCCCATGAAGTGACCATGCGGGACGTGGTGGACCGACTGAAGCAGATCATGTACCCGGGATTCGACCGCGACATCGTCTCCTTCGGCCTGGTTAAGAACGTACAGGCCTCCGGCGGCCACGTGGCCTTCAGCCTGGCCTTTTCCACGCAGGACGAAGCTTTGCGGCGTCAGATCACCATGACGGCGAAAGAAGCGGTGGAGCGCATTCCCGGTGTGCACGACGTGCAGATCACCGGTCCGCCGCCGGGACAATCGGCCACGGCACAGGGCCCCGCGGCGGGGCAATCGGGACAGCCCGGACAGCCCGGGCAGCCCGGCAAGATCGAACTGCCCGGCGTAAAGACCATCGTGGCAGTGGCCAGCGGCAAGGGCGGCGTGGGCAAATCCACGGTCTCGGTGAACCTGTCGGTGGCCCTGGCCGACGCCGGCGCGAGCGTGGGCTTGCTCGATGCAGATATTTACGGCCCCAGCATACCGACGATGATGGGCGTCAAGGACCAGCCCGGGGTGGTCGGTCAGAAAATCCTGCCCATGATCGCCCACGACATAAAGATGATGTCCTTCGGCTTCCTGATCCCGGAGGACCAGTCGGTCACCTGGCGCGGACCCATGGTCCACCAGGCCGTGCAGCAACTGCTGCGCGACGTCCTGTGGGGAGAACTGGACTGCCTCGTCATCGACATGCCGCCGGGCACGGGAGACGCGCACCTTACGCTTACCCAGTCCGTGCCACTGACCGGCGGTCTGGTAGTAACGACGCCGCAGGACGTGGCCCTCATCGACGCGCGGCGCGGCGTGGCCATGTTCCAGCAGGTCAACGTACCCATACTCGGCATCATCGAAAACATGAGCTATTTCAAATGTCCCCACTGCGGCGACCGTACGGATATCTTCACGACGGGCGGAGGGAGAAAGGCCAGCGAAGCGCTGGGCGTGCCCTTCGTCGGCGAATTGCCCATCGATCCGGCGGTCTGCCTGGCGGGCGACCAGGGTACCCCCATCGTCCGGAGGGAACCGGACTCGCAGCAGACGGATGCCTTCCGCCAGGTGGCGGACACGTTGCGGCAATCGATCGGGGTATAAAGGGGAAAGCGACCATGTCCAAATCCGTGAAAGCAGTCGGACTGCTGTCCGGCGGCCTGGACAGTACGATCGCGGCCGCCATGCTGATGCGCCAGGGCATCGAAGTCCAGGGACTCACGTTCTACACCGGTTTCTGCGTGGTGGAACACAATCGAAGGTCCAAGACGCGGAAGCGCAAGAAACCGGTGCGCAACGAGGCCCTGCAGGCCGGCGCCAAACTGGACTTGCCCGTGGAGATGATCGACATATCGGGACCGGACTACCTCAAGGTACTCACTGATCCCAAATACGGATACGGCTCGGCCGTGAACCCGTGTATCGACTGCCGCATTTTCATGTTCCGGCGTGCCCGTCAGTACATGGACGAGATCGGCGCCCAGTTCATGTTTACCGGCGAGGTCCTCGGACAGCGGCCCATGTCACAGCGCCGCCAGCCCATGAATGTCATCGACCGGGACGCGGAGCTGGACGGCCTGCTGCTGCGGCCGCTTTCCGCCAAGAAGCTGCCGCCCACGGTGCCGGAAGAGAAGGGGTGGGTCGACCGGGAGCAACTGGGCGACATCCAGGGCCGTTCCAGGCAGCAACAGATGGAGCTGGCCGAGGAGTACGGCATCGAGGACTATCCATCCCCCGCGGGTGGATGCTGCTTTCTGACCGACAAGAACTTCGGCCGGCGCATCCTCGACTTCTTCGAACACGAGGGCAAAGAGAACCTGACCATGGACGACGTGATGCTGCTCAAGATCGGCCGCCACTTCCGCGTCAAGCCCGACGTGAAGGTGGTGATGGGCAGGGAAGAAGGGGAGAACAAGTTCCTCGAACGCTACACGCCCGGCCGGTGGAGACTGGAGACGAAGGACGTCACGGGTCCGACCACCCTCGTCGAGGGCCATCCTACCGACGACGACCTCCGGCGGATCGCCGGCATGACCGTACGGTACGCGGGGTCGAAGGCCGATCCCGGCGCCACAGTGGCCTGCCGCTACGAAGATTCCGAGCGCACCCTCGAGCCGTCCCCGGTGGAAGAGTCTGTTGTGGAGGAATGGCGGATATAGGGTATAACGAATTGCCGGCCTGAGAAGTCATCAGCGTGCAAATCGACCATAAAACCCACTTGCCTGACAGCTCTAAAGCCGGATAACCGGTTTTTGTTCGCTAGATTGTGAATACCAATCTCGACTGAAATAAGTAGCTATATTGAGGCTACAAGGAGATCGTTCATTGTGAATGCTGTTACAGTGAAGAATCTCCTCTTGTTCGCTATTGACAAGTGATTATTGTCACTTTACATTCTGAATGGTACGCAGCTTCCGACATCGTGGACTCAGACGCCTCTACAAGCGCGGCGATGCCAGCCTCATTCGTACCGACCTGCGCGAAAGAGTCGAAGTGATGCTGGCACAACTCGAAGTGGCAGGTACCGTGAACGCTATGCGCCTGCCTCGATACCGGTTACACGCTCTCAAAGGAGATCTTAAAGGCTACTGGTCGGTCACCGTGAAGGCCAACTGGCGCATCACCTTCCGCTTCGAGCACGGGGATGTCTACGACGTAGATTTGACTGATTACCACTGAAGAAAGTAGGACTGAAAATGCCCATGAAGAACCCGCCACATCCCGGTAAGGTGGTACGCGTGTCGTGCCTGGAACCGCTCAACCTCAGCGTGACCGATGGCGCGAAGGTGTTGGGCGTCAGCCGTCAGGCGCTATCGAATCTGGTGAATTGCCATTCGCGGATTTCCGGCGACATGGCGGTCCGGCTGGCAAAGGCCTTCGGCTCGACCACGGAGACCTGGATACGTCTTCAGGCGGCTTACGACATCGCCCAGGCACAGGACCGAGAGGATCAGATCGAGGTTGAGCGTTACGTTCCACATGCGGTCTGATCAACTATGACCGATCTCCCCGTTATAGAACGCACCTCCAACAGTTTGCCCGAGGTTTACGCGTCCATCATCTGGCTCCATGGTCTGGGGGCGGACGGCGGCGATTTTGCGCCGATTGTTTCGCAACTGGGGCTGCCGGCGTCCTACGCGGTCCGTTTCGTGTTTCCGTCCGCGCCATCCATTGCAGTGACGATCAACCAGGGGATGGTCATGCCCGCATGGTACGATATCCTGGAACTGGGCGGCGCCCGGTGTCACGACGAAACCGGGTTACGCGCTTCCGCGGGCAAGGTGCAGGCATTGATGCGACGGGAGATCGATCGGGGCGTACCGAGTGAACGAATCCTGCTGGCGGGCTTTTCCCAGGGCGGCGCGGTCTGTCTCGAAGCCGGGTTGTCGTTCCAACGCCGACTCGGCGGCATCATGGCCCTGTCTACCTATTTTCCGACGGCCGACAGCGTCATCGTGCATCCGGCTCAGAACAGGCTTCCCGTACTGGTGTGCCATGGTTCGATGGACCCGATGCTGGACGTATCCCTGGGGCGCAACGCCGCAGAAGCCCTCAGTCGATTGGGCCTGGTTCCGGAATACAAGGTATATCCCATGGCACACGAGGTGTCTCCACAGGAAATCATCCGGATCGGCCAGTGGATCCGTGCCATACTGGGGAACTGAGTGGTGGTTTACTAAGGCGGCGCATTGGAAGTTTTTGGATTCAATTCGCCGGTTCGAACGCTCATCAGATTCGCCGCGTTATCCTCCAGAAGAGCCTTGGCTGCGTCGTCCGAAAGATCGTTGACCACCCGCGCCACGGCCGCAGACGGCATGAAAACCGGGGCGTGGGAACCGAATAGCAACTTGCCCCCGAGTCCCGCGTCCACAAGCATCTTCACACTGTCCACTCCGTCCACCTGGGATGTATCCGCGTAAAAACCGGGTAGTTCGCGTAGCTCCTCCTTGAAGTCCCTCAGGACGGTCACGCTCGCCCCTCCGATAACAAGCTTCAGTTCGGGGTGGCGCTTCGCCCCTTCCACCACGTCTCGTGCCGGTACGTCGGGAACCATGGCCAATGGGTGATGGCGTCTCGGGTCATCGATCCGAACCTGGACCATCACGACCAGGCACGCTCGTCGCGCTTCTTCGAGCAAATCATCCGTCGCGGCTAAGCCATACCCGCCGTAACCAGGCAGCAGCTTGATCATACGGACGGCATGATGTACGGCAGCCTTTTCCAACTCCTCCGGCCAGGTGGGCAGCGTCGGGTCGATGACCGGCACGGGCCTGACGTCATCAAACTTTTTTACCGCTTCGTAAACCTCCGAGTTAGATAGATGTGGATTGGCACTCCACGCGGCTGCCAGCGGGGCCATGAATATGCGTTCGACCCCCAGATTCCGTAGCGATGCACGTACCGACGCCACATCGTGCGGTACGTTGACCAGCGCCGGCCATGGCCCAGCCCAGGCGTTGACGTCGATGATCATGAATCGCTCCCGGGTTCCTGCCCCTCTATCTCTCTGTCGCCGGGCCTGGTCCCTGGTCTCCCGTCCAACTTCAAGACCCGCAACGCATTGTCCCACAGGATCGCCCGTTTTGCCGTATCCGGTATATCCGCCCCAAGGACCTTGTTCATCGTGACGCCGAAGTGCCGGATAGGCGCGTCCGAACCATAGACGACCCGGTCTGCGCCCAGGCGCTGGACGGCCATTTCGACCATGCCGCTTTCCGGATCGCCGCCCGAGGTATCCACGACCACGTTGGGTACGTCGACCACCGCCTCGATGCCCCGGTAGCCCACGCCGTTGAGATGGGCCATGATAATCCTTGCCCGGGGGTGGCGGAGGGCAAGGTCGGCCACGTCGAAGGGCGTCGATTCACCGGGCAGGTTGCCCGTGGTTTTCAGCCAGGCGTGTTGCAGCACCGGTACGTCCAGCGCGATGGCCGACTCCATGATCGGATCGAGGCCGGGATCGGTTACACGACGCGCCACCCATAGTTTCACGCCGGCCATGTCCTGGCCGCCGACGCATCGCTCGATTTCGGCGACGGCTTCGTCGGGGAAAGCCGGGGTAACGTAGCAGAACGGCAGGATCGCATCCGGCTCGGCGTCTCGCATCCGAAGCACGTAGTCGTTCGCCAACCGGCACTGTTCGGACGTGGGCTTATACGGGGTGGTCTCGTACAACGAAAACACGCACATCCGGGTAACTCCGGAGCGCCTTGCCGTGGCAATCAGTTGCTCGGCGTCCGAGGTTGCAGAGGATACCCCGTAGGAGCCGAAACAGTTCAGGGGGTGTACATGGATATCCAGCGCTGGTCCGTCCGGCAGAAGCCTTTTGCGCATGGAAGCAAGGGTCATGGCTTTGGAGCAGCTAGTTACATTGCGTGACGGGGCCGTGTTGCTGCTGCGGAACTACAGAAATCAGAAGGAGACCGTCACAGCCGACGGCAGGAAACCGTTACAGCCGGTAGAATGCGATGGCGTTGTCCCGGAAGAGCATCCTGCGTTCCGCGTCCGAGAGTCCGCTGGTCGCCCAGGACAGGGTCTCTACCCACCGGGGATAGTCGGTAGCCTGGAAGGCGACGGGCCAGTCCCCGCCGTACATGACGCGGTCGATGCCGAAACATTCGATCACGTGATCGATGTAGGGTTTCAGGTCTTCGGACGTCCACCGTTCCATGTCAGCTTCGGTGACCAGTCCCGACACTTTGCAGCAGACATTGGGCATTTCCGCCAGGGTCTTCATCTCGTCCTTCCACGGGTCGAACACCTGGTTCCTGATATCGGGCTTGCCGATATGGTCCAGGATGAAGGAGACTTCGGGGCACTGCCGGACAAATTCGATCGCATTCGCCAACTGTGGATGGAAGATGCAGATATCGAAGGATAGCCCGTGGGACGGAAGCAGGCGGACGCCTTCGATAAAATCGGGCTGGAGGCAGAATTCAACGGATTCGGGTTGCAGCAGTCGCCGTATGCCCTTGACCAGCGGAATTCGGGCCAGGGTTTCGAGATCTTCATCGACCGGCGCACCCCGCTCAAGCTGTGCGTTGGCCACGATCCCGCGAATCCGGCCGTCCTCTCGGGCCAATCCGGAAACCCACTCCGCTTCCTGAACGTGTTGACCGGCGTCGCATTCGCATTGCACGAAGACCATCTGCTCCACGTGGACTTCCCCGCAGGCCTTCCGGTATTCATCCAGCAGGTACCGCTGGTTCAGCAGGGGGATATCGTCCAGCCAGCTGTACCGCAGGTGACTCGGGTCCCAGAGATGTACGTGGGTGTCGACGATGGGGTAGTCCAACATGGTAAAGTCCTCTGTTGCGGCCTGTTCAGGCATTTAGAAGGCTAGTATATTCGCGAGGTCATTCTACGATGGGGATCGTTTTCCGTCAATGGTATTCACACCTTTTGTGCTTGAACATTCCCGCCGCCGCGTGTACTATGCTGGATCGTTCTCCACGTTTATTTATGAATCGATTCCATTAAAACGTCGCAGGCTGGATCACGGGCCTGAGCGTTGCATACTGATCTGGATCATCACCTTACGGACTTCCATCGATGTCATCCGAAACCACCAACGAAGCCACCCGTCCACTCGGCAAGCTGTCGCCCCTGAAGATGGCCGCCGTGCCCACCTTCGCGGGCATGCTGAAATACATCGGTCCGGGCATCGTCTGGGCCGGGCTGGCGCAGGGCAGCGGCGAGCTCATCTGGTGGCCCTACCTGACCGCCAAGTACGGCGCGGCCTTCATCGGCCTCCTCATCCCGGCCGCCCTGATGCAATACTGGGTGAACGTGGAGATCGCCCGGTATACGATGATGACCGGGGAGACGGCCCTGACGGGTTTCAGCCGCATCGGCAAATGGTACGTTTCTTTGATCTGGGTGGGCGTTTTTCTGGAGAACATCTGGTTCGGCGCCTACGCGTCGGCGGGCGGGGGCGCGCTGGCGGAGTTGACCGGCTTCCCGGACGGATGGACGGTCCGCGGCCAGTCGCTCTTCTGGGCCTATCTGACCATCGGGATCTACCTGGTGGCCCTGTTCATGGGCCGCGTGGTCTACCTGATCGTGGAACGGCTCACCATGGCCGTGGTCGTCATCACGATCGTGGGAATCGTCTTCGCCGTATTCCAGCAACCCGTGCTGGCAGTGGCGGGCGAGTTCTTCGGCGTCCTGCTCACGCCCGGCTACCACAGGCCCGCCAACTGGGATCCAGCGGACCTGTCCACGGTGCTCACCGCCATCGTATTCGCCGGGGCCGGCGGCTTCGGACAGCTCTTCCTCTCCTACTGGATGCGGGACAAGGGCGTGGGGATGTCGTCCTATATCGGACGTATAACGAGCCCCCTGCGCACGGCGCCGGAGGCTATTTCAGCTACGGGATACGCTTTCGAGGATACAGCGTCCAACCGGACGAACTACCGGAAATTCATGCGGTACCTGCACCTGGAATCCGGACTCGGCGTCACATTGAATCTGGTCACGACCGTCATCATGTGCTGGCTGGCCTGGGCCCTGCTGAAGCCGCAGGGCATCGTTCCCCAGGGCTGGGAAATCGCCGTGGTACAGTCCGCATTCTTCGAGGTCAGTTGGGGCGCTATCGGCAAGATTATCTTCCTTGTCATCGCCGCGGCTTTCCTCTGCGATGCCTGGCTGCAGTCCACCGACGGCTTCGCCCGCATGCAGGCCGACTTCATCTACGCCAACGTGAAGCGGGCGCGCCGGTTTCATTTCCGTACGCTGTATTATGGTTTTGTCGTGGTTTTCACCATACTGACGACGATTACGCTGCCCCTTGCGCAGCCTGGGGATCTGCTCATCATACGGGGCGTCATCGCCTTCATGGCCATGGGACTCTTCTGTCCCGGACTGATCTACCTGAATTACGTGCTCGTCCCCCGGGCTTTCCCTTCGTGGACCAAACCCCATCCCCTCACCCGGGTCATCATGGTCGCCATCACCGCGACCTATATCTCCATCGGGCTCTGGTACATATTCGTTCGCCTGATTTGATCGTCCCTGCCACAAGCCGGAACCCGAGCCGGACCGGCGCAGTAATCGGCAGGTTTCGCGGTTATCGCGGTGAGAACGCGGTCCGGCGTGGTAACCATGCGCATTGGTCCGGCGCGGTAACGGCACGCATTGGTCCGGCGCGGAAACCATACGCATTGGCTCCGGCGGTCTTACACGGCCGCAGGCGCCACCCGCGCGGTACGTTCCTCTGCGATCCGGAGTCCGGCCTCGATGATTTCCAGGGATTCGTCGATCTGGGCTTCGGTAATGGTGATCGGCGGCATGAATCGCAGTACCTGGGAACCCGACAGTTCCATGAAGCGCAGGCTCAACGGATCCTTATTCTGCATCCTGGGCACGATGGGCAGCCAGAGTCCGTTTTCGTAGCAGTACTCCGTCACCATGGCGGCCCCTTCGAAATTGGGCGTCCTACTCCGCTTGTCCGTCACCAGTTCGAGGCCGAGGCAGAGACCGAGCCCCCGGGCTTCACCCACGATTTCGAGTTCATCTTCCAGCACCTTGAGCCGGTCCATGAAGTAGTTCCCCACGACCCGGGCGTTTTCCACCAGGTTTTCCCGGTCGACGATTTCAATATTGGCCAGGCCGGTCTCGCAAAGGAGCGGGTCTCCGGCGTGGGACGAGAAGGGCATGAATCCCTTTGCCACCGCGGCGTCCGCGATCTCAGCGCTGGTCATGACCGCGCACAGGGGCACGGCGCCACCGAGTCCCTTGGAACAGGTGACGATATCGGGTACGAAATCGAAGTGCTCGAATGCAAACCACTTGCCCGTCCGCCCGAAGCAGGTCAGGGCCTCGTCCGCCACCGTCAGGATATCCCGTTCCCGGCAGATTTCCACGATCCGCTGGATCCACTCCTTTGACGGCACGATCTGTCCCGCCGCGCTCATCAAGGGTTCGAAGAAGAAGGCCGCGGGCCGTCCGGAAGTCGACGAGTCGATCACGTTCTCGGCCGCGTCGGCGCATCCCAGGTTGCAGCAGGCTTCATCCCGGCAGAACTGGCAGCGGTACTCGTAGGGCGTCGGGATGAACGAGGCGCCCGTGGGCATCGGTCCGTACCCTTCCCGTAGCATGCCGCCCCGTCCGGTGATGGACGCGCTGCCGTAGGACTGGCCGTGGTAGCCGCGCATGAGGGCGATCACCTCGAACCGGTCCGTGTATTTCCGCACTAGGCGCAGCGCCATTTCGTTGGATTCGGATCCCGTGCAGGCGAAGAAGGACTTCTGTAACGGGTCCGGCGCGATCTCGGCCATCTTCTTGGCCAGCAGCACCTCGGACGGCGCGATGAAGGTCGTTCCCACCTGGATGATCTTGTGGGCCTGATCGCAGAGGGCCTTCACGTATTCCGGGTGGGAATGGCCCAGGGTTACGCACAGTTGACCCGATTGAAAATCGATGAATCGCCGGCCTTCCACGTCCCACATGTAAAGCCCGTCGCCGCGCTCGGGCACCAGGGGCGCGGTACGCATCGGATGTCTCAACAGGTACTGGTTGCCGAGTTCAAGCCAGCCCGCATTTGTGGTGGGTAGCGACGCCATGATCCGTCTCCTGGAGTAAATGACCTTGGGGAATTTGCTCCCGATTTTCGGGTAGGAAAGGGTAAGGGCATGCTAAATCACCGGGCAAGGCGTGTCAATACAATTCGCCGGTGCCGGAGGCCTGAGAATGCGTTGCATTGCGGCTGGTCCCGCTCTATCTTCAATCAGAGCGGTATGGCGCGTTCTGTCAGAGGGACTATGCCGCGTTCGACCGAATGTCTTCGGACCACGAAAAAAACAGCCCCACCGATCGGATCGCATGATATTCGTGCATAACGCCATTTGAGAAAGTTTATGATGTCAGGGACGATATGGTGATCAATTCAAGTAATGCAGAACATTACAAATGGGGCAAAGACTGTGATGGATGGCACCTCCTGAATACCACTTCCTTGAGCGTAATCAAAGAAAAGGTACCCAAGGGTGGCGTGGAAGAGATGCACTATCACATGTATGCACAGCAGTTATTCTATGTTTTGCAGGGTGTCGCCACCATTCAACTGAGGGAGGAGACCTACAGGGTGCCGCAAGGCGAGGCAGTACATGTCCCACCGAATACGCCGCACCGATTGGAGAACGCCGGGGAAGAAGACCTCGAATTCCTCGTCATATCTCAACCCCATAGTCACACTGACAAGATAAAGCGCTGACTTCAGGGGAACCGCGAGCGAGTTCATCGGATACCAAACCTTGAAACACCCTTTAAACCTATGAAAACCTATCGCGTGGGAATCATCGGCCTGGGTCGCATGGGCAGTACCATCGACGACGAGGGCCACACACCCCTTCCTTACTCCATTGCCGCAGCCTGCCGGGCGAGTGAACGGCTGGAAATCGCCGCGGGCTGCGACCTTCTGCCGGAACGCAGAGGGGATTTCACCCGGCGCTGGCGCGTCCATGCCGTGTACGAGGACTACACGGAAATGGTCCGGGAGGAGCGACCGGATCTCGTCGCCGTATGCACCACCGCATCGGGCCTGCAGAAACCTGCCAGGGAGGCGCCCGACGCTTCGTTCCGTGGAGATTCCCACGCCGAACTGGCCGTCGCGCTGGCTGAAATGGGCGTGCCGATGATCTACGTGGAGAAGGCCATGGCCAGCTCCATGGCGGCGGCGGACCGCATTCGGGACGCCGTGAAGAAAAACGGCACGGTATTCAATACGGGTGTATTGAGGAGGTTCGACAACCGGTACGAGGTGGTCCGCAACGCTGTGCTTCGGGGGGATGTGGGCGAGCCCAGGGCGGCCATCCATTACGCGCAATCTTCCCTGATGCACGGCCACATACATTCCATCGATACCCTGTCCTGGCTGATCGGAGATCCCGCCATTTCGAGCGTTCGCGGTGAAATCGCGCCCAGGGATTACGTCATAGAAAACGACCATATTCCCTACGATCCGACCGCGACCTACGAACTGATGTTCGAGAACGGTGTACGGGCGTGGTCGATTCCCGCGGCGGGATGGGAGTACGAGATCATCGGGACCGAAGGGACCATCCGGTCCCTGAACAACGGGGCCGGCGCCTCGTTAAGAAGGGTTCCGCCGGGAGACGGACACGAGCGCAAGGGGCGCAGCAACTGGGAAGAGGCGCCTTTCGATTTCGTAACGCCAAAGAGCACCGTCGTATCCTGCCTCGAAGATCTTGTTAACGCATATGAGACGGGCCGCAAGAGCCTGGGGAACATCGAAACAGCCCACCACATCACGGAAGCCTGCATCGCCGTCGCCGAAAGCCATCGTCGCGGCGGTGCCTGGGTTGAACTACCGCTGGCTGGCCGGGACCTCTACATCTGGCACGTTTGAATGCTCGATCGGAAGAACACGGGCTGACAAGGCAGCAATCGATTACACTAGTCGGACTAAAAGAGCGGGCTGTTCTCACTGACGACTATTGGAATCGTTGTACGTTACGAGGTCCGCGATCGCAATCCGGATCATTCGGATGTCTTCCTTGATGTCTTCAAGCGTCGTTTTTACTCCACTTTCAAACCCCTCTCTCTTCCCCATCCAAAGGCACAGTTTTACTATAGCCCCGATTATAGCGATCAACAGTACGGTAACAACCGCCGGCAACCACGAAGGCATCGATTCCATCGGGTTTCCTTTCTGAGCAAATTTACCGTTCCGTGCGAAGGTTCACGAGAAGAATAGCTTGATCAGGATCGCGACGGTCATGACCGACTGG
Organism: uncultured Gemmatimonadota bacterium; assembly: GCA_951812955.1. Classification (GTDB taxonomy): domain Bacteria; phylum JAAXHH01; class JAAXHH01; order JAAXHH01; family JAAXHH01; genus JAAXHH01. The sequence continues at coordinate 3,011,965 of OX638340.1, forward strand.
CCAATTGCTACCGTTTCGATGCGGGATAGGCGCTTGTCTCTATCTTTTCAATGATACCTTCCAGGCGTCCGATACGTCCTTCATGGTTCGTACTTTCGGCCGGCATGAACCAGTTTCATTCCTTCGGTGGCACTCGTTGTGCGGTGCAGAAGGTTTGAATTACAAGTTTCCCTGACCTCGTCTACTTTGTTTCCACCCTGTTTAAAAACCCCGTATATCCCGGAGTTTCTCACTTATTTCAGCTTGCAGGCTACCCATTTCAGTTCCCATACACTTCGTCATACGCCCACGATGTCAGAGGTTCCTTTTTCCCTTAGTCGGGGAATGGCCTTGAATCTCGTAATTAAAAAATGAAATCTCAGCGTACCGTTAAGTCGTCCGTGTTATCCTGGTCTTGTGGTCTTTAAAAGCGCTGGATAGAACCTCGTAGAATCAAAAGTGTCTTGGGCGGTCCATTGATTTGTAAGCGCATAGGTATTGCCCGATATTGGAAAGAATTCATTGTCTTGAATGAAGTCTCTCAGGCAAGGGAAGATTGGATTCCACCTGTACCAACCGGTCTTCTTCCAATACGTATCCACTCAGGGACCCGCCATAGACACATCCCGTGTCCAAGCCGATCACGTAAGGCGAACCGTCTCCCCGGCGTTTGGCGACAAGGCCGCCAGGCGCGTCGTGGCCGAAAATGATTAGTTTACCCGAGGGCTCATAGGCGTCATGCCATCTCGGTCCCACGATGCCTTCCACGGGAGGCCAGGTTCGGATGACGAGAAACTCGTCCCGGGTAGTCCCTTGCAGGCCTTTTACCGGGTTGATGCCCGCGTGGACCAGGAGGAAATCGGGTTCGTCGATCCACAAGGGAAGCGATTCCAGCCAGGGGATCAGGGCTTCCGCGAAGGGTGCGAGGGCTTCCAGGGTTTGACGGTATACATGCCATTTTACGGGCACCGGCTCTCCGGACAGGTGCCTGCGTAGCCGATCCGGCAGCCTGACATCGTGGTTGCCGAGGACCATCCTGGCATTGGTATCCTGGATCAGCTTCCACACTGCGACGGGATCCGGACCCTTGGTAAAAGCGTCGCCCGTCAGATAGAGGAGATCCGTATCCCGCTGGAATTCCAGTTTGGAGATCAGTTGTTCGAATTCACGGGCGCAGCCGTGAATGTCGCCGATGAACAGGGTACGCAAGGGAATACAGGACTCCGGAATGATCAATACACCGGTATATACGGATGGATACGACGGCCCAAATTACGTCTACCGGAGAAAACGGAAGGCCTTAGATAATGGAAGACCGGTAATTTCGACATCCTGAATTATAACCGCGCGACTCGGGGAGGGTCAAGAGAATGAACTGCCAGGTAGGGCTCAGTTTGGAATGTTGCGACTGGCTCGTTACAGAACAACGCTCCCTATAATCGTTGAATACAGAAAAGCCCCGCTAACTGCAACGGGGCTTTTCCTTTTTTCGGGACCGATCGCCCTTTTCAGTGGCCGAAGCTCCTACTCAGGGCGAACGGGAAGGTGTAACGAAATGACCGAGACAAATGCAGGGCGGATACTGAATCGATTGCTTGCCCTGTCGGGATAACTTCCGGGGGTCACTCGATACTTGGTCTGATGGGGTACATGAGAAGGTACCCCATCTCGCCACAGGAGTCTGTCAGCGCCCTGTCTACGGGACCCGGATTATCCCGATGTTAACTATCCAGCGGCGCCGTGATAGCTACCGTGAAATGAATGCGCTTGGATACCGCACCATTTACCTTCAGTTCAACGATATAGTTCTTGGACTCTGCCCCGTCCGCGCCAATACCCACTGGGCCATTTGCTATTGGCGCACTGCTATCATTCGCGATCGGGTCTGAGTCATCGAAATTCTGCGCCGTAACCGTCACAGTAACTACACCGCCTGCTGCCGTTTCTGTGGCAACTAACCCAACTGTTTCGGCCTTATTGCCACTGGTGACGGTGACGCCTAATGCGTTTTCATCGAAACCATCGATTCGTGCGTCAGAAATCGCATTATACAGTTCGACGGTAAACGTGGTGGAAGTGTTTCCGTCCTTCCACGCCGCCGTAGCCTGGTCTCGTTCCCACGTGAAGGTGCGAGTTTCCGGCTCGGTGTAGATTATGTCACGTGTGATGCTGGAACCGGAAACGCTGATATCGACGGAAGCCGACGAACCTTCGATAGTAGCTGAAATGGTAGCATCGCCACTGCTCTTTCCGGAGATTGTTGCCGCGGCCCCGGCGGCCATCACAAACTTACCTGCCATTTCATGGCCTTTGGGGTGTTTATCGGCGCCAACACCAGCAGAGCCCGTATCACTAGCCCATTCGTAATTACCCATAGCACCCAAATTGGGTACCGCCTTATCGTCAGAATCAAGCGCACTGGCAGTAATCTTTGTGGTTTCACCGATGGCCAACGGGATCAGGCTATCCTTGCTGAGCTTGACCTTGGCAACCGCATTGGAAACATTCACCGACAACTCACCGGCAACGAGATGGGTAGGTGACTTGAAGGATACCATCGATGGACTGTACCCGTCATCTGCATCATAATTCGATGCAAGAGCAGTAATTACCCCATCTTCAACTGAAATACCCTCCTCTTCCTCGTCGATAGACCAAACCAGGTCAGCGCCTTCAATTATGCTGCCATCCTGTGTGCGGACTGCAGCTTTCACTGTAGCTTCCTGGCCTACTCTGAGAAGGATGCTCGTGCCGTCTCCAATTCTTGCCGGAGTAAGTTCTTCCAAAGCACCATACGCTTCGGACGAGTGCTCAAGCACCATAGCAGCAACATGGTCTGCTGCCAAGATACCGAGAATCTCTTCCGGGCTTAAACCAGGAGGCAGTGTAGCTGCTTCACCTTGCGGACCCTGCTCACCTTGCGGACCTGCCGGCCCCGTGGCACCATCAGCGCCATCAGCGCCATCAGCGCCTGCCGGACCTGCCGGCCCCGTGGCACCATCAGCGCCATCAGCGCCATCAGCGCCTGCCGGACCTGCCGGACCCGTGGCACCATCAGCACCTGCCGGACCTGCCGGACCCGTGGCACCATCAGCACCTGCCGGACCAGTCGAACCCTGCGGGCCTGCCGGACCTGCCGGACCGCCCGGACCGCCCGGACCGCTCGGACCCGCGGGGCCGGTCTTACCCTCGCATCCCATCAGGGACAAACCGAAGGCCAATACAGCAATTATGAGGTAATGCATTGTGTTCTCCCGTTTATGGAAACACTACTAATTAGGATTGACGAAAATTACGAAACTTGCCTATATCGCCTCCTTTCCCGCTAATGGATCGGTTGACTTAAATGCATTACAAGACTGCTAATTACAGACTCCTAGACTGGCGGATTTCAGTCCGCATTTAGATACTTTTCCCCTTAAATATGGTTAAATTGAGCCATCAGGAAGTGGTTGGCTCTCTTGTCCGGTTGATGCAAACGAGCGCCACACACGGCTGCAATCAGCCACCACACCCTGTACTGGCTGGGAGGTAGGAATCGTGTTACGTCAGGCAGGATCAGGTGCGTCAGGTAAGGGAAAACGGGGGTGTTGAGATAGGGCGAAGTTGTTACTATCTATCATATCTACTGCCAAGGTGAATTGGCTTGAGTCTACCCTGCACGCAGCATATATTGACACGTGAGGCATATATCGACGAGGCTGTTGAGACGCAGGAGAACCGGAGATTTACCTAAGCTTTAGCGAGGTTCGATTTGCGCAGAATTGGCCTATTCGGCTGGGGCATCGTAGCGCCCCGTTCGCCCAACATGGAAGCCTTTTCCCGAAACCTGGAGCAGTCGGAAAGCTGGCTTGCGCCTTTCGAAGGGTTCGGCCCCAACAACTTCCTGGTCGGGGAACCCGAATTCGACTTCCGGGACTACCGGGAATGGATCGATGCCCGATTCCCGTCGAACCGGTACCCCCGCCTGGTCGACAAGATGGACCCCACCACGCTGCATGCAGTCGGAGCCTTCATCCAGGCGTTGGAACAGAATCCGGGACTGGAAGGGGAACTCAAGGCGCTGGGAACGGCCGCCCACGTGTACATTGGTACTGGTGTGGGCAATATCCCCACGATCAGCCGGATCAGTATGGAGCTGTACCGGGCCCAGCGCGCGTGGGACCGGTTCTGGGGTTCGGCCGAACGGAATGCCCGGCTTCGCGCGTATCTCACTCGGCATGACGACGAAGACGAGGGCGAAGCCATCCCGCCCCATCCTGAAACCACACCTTCCGCGGCGCGAGACCAGGCCGAAGAATCATGGAATGTCTACTGGACGTCCCAGTCTGAAGAGTTGAGGTCATACCTGGAGACGCTCGCCAGGATCGAGGGGATGAACGTCGAGGGGACCGTCGAATCAGGCAAGCTGAAACTCATCCGCGAAAAGCAGCGCCGCAAGCAACAACTGCAGGACGATTGGGGCGCGCCCGAACCGCCATGGGAATGCGTCTCGGCCGACCTGATCTGGAACATCCATAACACGCCCGCGTCGCAGGTCACCATGATGGGGCAGATTCACGGGCTGTCTCTTGCGCCCGTGGCCGCCTGCTCCACCTTCGGCGTGTGCCTTAAACTCGGCATGGACGCCATCCGGCGCGGCGAAGCGAAGGCGGTCGTCGTCGGCGCCACCGATCCGCCGCCCACGGCCCTGCTGGTGGGCGCCTTCTACCGCGCCCGTGTTTCCGCTGCAGACGGCGCCGTTTCCAAACCCCTGACCGGGCTGCGCGGCACCCACGTCTCGGGCGGCTCCGTGCTGTGGATCATCGGGGACTACGAATACATGACGGAGAAGGGGTTCAATCCGATCGGGATGGAGCCGCTGGCCGTGGGCGTCAGTTCCGACGCCGACCATATCATCACGCCATCGAAGGAAGGACCGCAGATAGCGGTCCACCAGGCTATTGCGGATGCCCGCGTCTCCCCCGAAGACATCGCCTCGTGGGACCTGCACGCGACGGCGACGCCCGGCGATTTCCTGGAAATGGAGAACCTGCTCGAAATGGTGCCCGGCTCCGTGACGGTTACCGCGCGGAAAGGCACCTTCGGCCATGGCATGAGCGCCGGAGGAGGGTGGGAACTGACGGCGCAATACCTCGGCTACGAACGGGGCGCGCTATATCCCACGCCCCTTTCCCAAGACGAGGTGAATCCGGAAATCGGCGGACTTCACTCCCGGTTCGTCTACGATACATCCTGCCCGCTCCCCGAAGGTATCGCCGGCAAGCTGTCCATGGGGATCGGCGGCATCAACGCCTGTGTCATTTCCCGGCCGCTTAAAGATGACTGACGGACGGAAATCCCTCCTGTCTTAGCTGAGATAACAAGGGCTCCCGGTTTGTCGGACGTGGGCAGGGCTCGATTTACGGGTTTTCCACCTGGTCGATGCAACTCTTTATGCCTTTATCCACGACAAGCTGGTGGCAACGCAATGGCGCCGTCTTTACCGCGCCAATAGCCCTCTTCGCACTAATGACTTATTTGCATGTTTCCATGATTTAACACTGCCAGCCCGTTCCGGAAACTGCCTCCGGCAGATCAGACGAAGTAAGGAAACAGCAGGAATAGTATAGTGTTCTCCGTTTATGGGCACTAACGCTTTCCTGACCAACTGATTAATCCTTGAATACAGAATAGCCCCGTGGTCACCACGGGGCTATTCACTTTCAATATGATTATGCTGAGCATCAGGTATGAGAAAGTTTGAAAATTGAACCAATTACCAGACAGTTTGTGATTTGATGTTGACGTTGGATCAATTACTAAATAACATGGATGTGTATTTTACGTGATCGTACTTTTGTAAGAGAATTAAAATAAAGTATAATACGAATAATGATGAAAAAATATAAGTTTTTTCTTGACTTATTACTCAACGTAACCATATATATACGGATAAATATCACAAAAAAATCATTTTTTGTCACGATATGGTTGACTTGGCCCTGCAACCAAGCGTACCTTACAATCTAAAGATTCAACAGAAGATAATAAGGAAGCCGTCATGACGGGTTAACATGCCCTAAATTCAACCGCGAGCACACAGTCGATCCCGTTGTAGGGGACGCAGCCCAAACCCCCGGGCAACGGTATTCGATCCTGCAGACTACGCCGTCCGAAATGCGTTAAACCGTCTCATTCATCACACAGGAACATCGAGGCAGGAGTTAGCGGCTTAATTTTCTGCCTATCTCACCCTGAAGAACACGATATATCGATCTCGCCCATGAGAGCGTGATGAGCCTCTTGCGTGGAGATAGTACCGGGTACCATGCAGCTACGCATTTCCTTACAGTCTCCCCTCGACAGCAAGGCCGATCCGTTGTCCATTGATGTCGCGCGCTTGCTGCATGCCAGCATTGCGCCGAACACGGCGAAGGCGTACGGCGATGCATTGCGCAAGTTGTTCGAGCATCTGGATGGGCAGACACTGACCGACGCTGCGCTGGCCGGTTACCTGGCGCACTTGTATGCCAAAGGACTGGCGCCGGCTTCGGTCACGGTAGTGGTACAGGCCGTCCGTTTCTGGGAAAAGCTGGAAAACCGCCCGTCCAGTGTCGAGTCGTTGACGAGTCGAACACTGGCCGGAATCCGACGCGAAGGTCGAAACCGGGGCCGCGGCCAGGTAACCGGGCTGACCCGAGAAACGGTCAATCTCATGGTTCAGAACGCCATCAATACCGACACACTGGCCGGACTGAGAGACGCCGCTCTGTTTCGTGTAATGAGCGATGCCCTGTTGCGGATTGGGGAAGCCGTCGCCATCGACTGTGAGCACATCACCACCGAGTTCGACGGGAGCGGGCGGCTGATGTTGCTTCGAAGCAAGACCGACCAGGAGGGAAAGGGTACCAGTCTCTTCCTGACCAACCGTACCGTCGACGCGATCCGGCAATTGCAGCATGGAGCGGGGTTCACCACCGGCCCCCTCTTCCGCCGGATGGTGAAGGGCGACCGAATGTGCGACGGCCGTCTGACGGTGGACGGCGCCCGGCTGACTATCAAAGCGTCTGCGGAGCGGGTCGGTATCAAGGGCGTGAGCGGCCACAGTCTTCGCATCGGAACCGCCCAGGAACTCGCGCAGCGCGGCGCATCCCTGGTGGAATTGCAGAACGCCGGCCGATGGACCGACAGCCAGATGCCCGCGCACTACACCCGTGAGCAGGCCGCGGGCAAGGGTGCCGTCGCCCGCTTGCTGGGGATTGACTGAGGGGAGACTGAGTCGTGAGTCTCTACGGTGAGTCGTGAGTCTCTACGGTGAGACGCGGGTCTCTACGGTGCGTCGTGGAACGCTACGGAGGAGACGTCACGCGTGCGATATCAGCGTCTTTTCAGCAGTTCGGCAAGCCCCTCCACCGTGGTAACGGGTTGCCGGCAGACGAACTGCTCGCAGACGTAGGCCGTGGTCGCGCCGCCTATGGCCGGCCGGCCGGCGAGGAGCGGTATCCGTACCGGCGCATCACCGTTCCCGGCGGCCGTATCGTGCAGGGCAACGACCTTGTTCGGCAGGAACGTGCGGTCGATCAGTTCCAGCATGGCCACCGTGGTGGCGTCCTGCCTGGCGCCGACCAGGGCGATCTCCACGGGCGTATCGAGGTACCAGGAAAGGCCGCACAGCAGTTGGCCGAAGCCCCCCGGCGCCGCGCCCATGTAGTCCGTGAACAGCGAGAGGGTTTTTCCGGCCCGATCCCGGTATTCGTTCCTTCCGGTGAACGCTGCCAGCCGGAGCAGGTTCAGCACGCAAATCGCATTGCCCGAGGGGATGGCGTTGTCGTAGGGATTCTTGGACCGGACGATGAGCGTTTCGTGGTCGTCGCTGGTGAAGAAGAAGCCGCCGTCCTGCTCGTCCCAGAACCGCTCGATCGCCGTGTCCATGAGCGTCACGGCGTGGGTGAACCAGGCCGGATCGAATGTCGCCTCGTACAAATCAAGCAGGGCGGCGACCGTGAAGGCATAGTCGTCCAGGTAGCCGTTGAACCGTGCCCGGCCGTCCTTGAACGTGTGCATGAGCCGGCCGTCCTCGTACTGCGCGTCCAGGATGAACCGCATCGAATCCGCCGCCGCGTCGAGCCAGGCCGGTTCGCCGAAGACGCGGCTTGCCCCGGCCATACTGCCGATCATCAGACCGTTCCAGTCCGTCATGATCTTCTCGTCGCGGCCGGGGTGCACGCGCTGTTCGCGGTGATCGTAAAGGGCCTGGCGGCCATCGGACACGACGGCCCGCAGCGCTTCCGGCTCCACCTCCAGGTGGGCGGCCAGCGGATCGAGATCGACGTCCACGTGCAGGACGCTGGTACCGTGTTCGAAGTTGCCCCCTGTTTCCACGCCGTAGTACCGAGAGAACAGGCGGCCGTTTTCTTCCCCAAGGATTTCCTTGATCTCCTCGGGCGTCCACACGAAGAAACGACCTTCCTCGCCTTCGCTGTCGGCGTCCTGGGTCGCGTAGAACCCCCCGCCGGGCTGGAGCATCTCGCGGATGAGGTATGACGCCGTTTCGGATACGACCTTGCGGAACTGAGCATCTCCGGTGGTCTGGTAGGCCTCGGTATACGTCCGCATGAGCAGTGCGTTGTCATACAGCATCTTCTCGAAGTGTGGAATCAGCCATTTCGCATCGACTGAATACCGGTGAAACCCGCCTCCGAGGTGGTCGTAGATCCCGCCGTTGGCCATCTTCGCAAGGGAATGGCCGACCATATCGAGGGCAGACCTCCGGCCTGTCCTGAGGCTATCGCGCAAGAAGAAGGACAGCGCCATGGACGGGGGAAACTTGGGCTGTGTGCCGAAGCCCCCGTTGGTGGCGTCATAGGACGCGGCGATCCCGGTGAACGCCTTGTCGAGCAGGCCCGTTTCCAGGGTCTCGCTACTCGAGGTGAACCCGGCCAGTTCGACGAGGCGCGCTTTGAGCTTGTCGCCCTGCTCCTCGGCGTCTGACCGGCGATCCCGGTAAAACTGGGACACCGCCTCCAGGATGCGAGGAAAACCGGGCCGTCCGTACCGGTCATCCGGGGGGAAATAGGTGCCCCCGTAGAAGGGTTTCAGTCCGGGCGTGAGGAAAACGGTCATCGGCCAGCCGCCGCTTCCCGTCATGGCGGTGACAGCGTTCATGTAGATCTCGTCCAGGTCGGGCCGTTCTTCCCGGTCCACCTTGACGTTGACGAAGAGACGGTTCATAATCTCCGCGGTTTCGTCGTTCTCGAAGGATTCGTGGGCCATGACGTGGCACCAGTGGCAGGCGGAGTATCCGATGGAGAGCATCACGGGCTTGTCTTCGGTCCGGGCCTTCTCCAGGGCATCTTCGCCCCAGGGATACCAGTCAACCGGATTATAGGCGTGCTGCCGAAGATAGGGACTGGTCTCGTGGATCAGCCGGTTAACCGGCTGTCCGTCGTGCTGCGAATCTTCGTGCTGTTGTCCGTCGTGCTGCGAATCGTTCAATTCACACCATACCTTCCTCGATCATGCGTTCCAGGGCGAAATCGCCGACGTCGATAGGAAACTCCAGGAGACAACGCCTGGCGGAGGACTCGAAAATACCCATGATGGTTTCCAGGGCCACGCGGGCGATCTTCGCTTCGGACCGGTGGACGGCGCGGCCCTCCACGGTGGAGACCAGTTCCTCCAGTTCGCGGCAGACGTTGGAATAGACCTCGTTTAACTCGGGTACGTGCCATCCGTTTGAGCGGTAACTGGACAGCATTTTCAACGGCGGCCCGTCCGGATTATTCACTTCGATGACTCCGTCGGAGCCGATGATCCGGAAGGTAAAGGACTGGCTGGCCCGTTCACCCAGCTCGATGAAACCCACAACCCCGTTGCTGTAACCGACCCGTCCGATCGCCATGTCTTCGGCCGGCATGTCCGGATGGTTGCGCCGTCCTTCGATCTTGCCGTGACGGTCTATCTGGCCCATGACCCAAATGGGTGGACTGTCTCCGTTCAGGTAGTTGATCAGGTCGATGACGTGGGTGCCGTTGTTCATCAGGTCGAGGGTGCAGTGCCCCCAGACCATGGCGATCTCCCCGATTTCTCCCGCCCTGACCCATTCCCTCGCCTGAACGGCCTGGGGCGAGAACCGGTGGGCGTGTCCGATAGCGAGCGCCGCGCCGGCCTTTTCGCAGGCCTCGATCATCCGGTCGGCTTCGTCCAGGGAGACGGCCATGGGTTTTTCGCACAGGATGCCCTTCGCGCCGTTTTCCGCCGCCGCGATCGTCGCCTCACAGTGTCCGCGGGGCCAGGTGCATACACTCACCAGGTCGAGTTCCTCCCGTTCCAGCATTTCGAGGTGGTCCTCGTACAACCGGATACCGTGTTCGCTGGCGAGAAACTGCGCCTTCTCTCCTGCCGGATTGATGTCCGATCCAGCGACCAGTTCGATTTCGGCGTTATTCAAGTGGCGGTATCCGTCCGCGTGGGCGGTGGCGATGCCGCCGCAACCGATGAAGCCAGCCCGGTACTTGTTCATGGGTGGGGTTTCCTGTGAAGATGCAGGTGGTTACGCCCGGAGAACGGGGCGCGTCAGGCAGGTCGGACCGCCGCTGCCCGCGTAGCAGATGTGGTCTCCGTCGAATGCTTCAACCAGGCAGTCGGACTTCCGCATGCGGTCCGTGGTAACCGGATTCCCGTTTCGTACGATGACATGCCGGGGTTTTACGGCCAGAACATTGCAGCCGAGACTTTCGTATTCTCCGTCCGGCACCCTGACCATTTCAATGCCCAGGGCGGTCAGCATCTCCCGGAAAGGGATGGGCAGCAGCCGCTCGTAGACGACCGCGAGATCCGTGTCCAGCATGCTGATGATGGACATGAGGTGCAACACCGCGCCCGGTCCGTCCCAGTGGACCATGGGGACGGCTATGACATCGACGCCCTGCGGCCGCAGCAATTCCTGGAACTGGCGGATCCCCTCGCCGTTGGTGCGGTACGTCAGCCCAATGACGGCAAGGTCGTCTTTCAGCCATACCACGTCACCGCCTTCGACGCTGCCGGGAGATTCGATGCGCCCCGCGACGGGGATGCCCGCTTCGGCAAACCAGTCTTCCAGGGCATCCGGTTCCTCCATCCGCGCATCCTTTCCCATGCGGCCGAGGATTACGCCCTGTCCGGTTACCGCGGCCACGGGATCGTGCGTGTAGATGGAGTCAAGCCCCGTCCGGCTGTCGGCCGGCAGGCACGCCACCTCGGCGCCGGCCGCTTCGAGTAGCGAAGTGAACCGGCAGTGTTCGTCGACCGCGCGCCTGAAATCCGGTTTCGCCAGGTAATCCAGGGAACGCCACTGGGCGTCGATGCGGTCCTGGTTTTGAAAGGCTTCTCCCGGGCGCTTGACCAGCACCTTCTTCAAAGGGCGCACCATGGACTGGCAGCCGTAAGGATTCATGATGACCGCTTTTCGGAAAGGAGGGCTTCGGTTTCTTCTTCGCTCAATATCTCGACACCGAGAGACTGCGCCTTCTTCAACTTGGATCCGGCGTTTTCACCGGCAACCAGATAGTCCGTCTTCTTGCTCACGCTGGACGTCACCCGGCCCCCCGCGGAGGCAATCAGCCCCGCCATTTCTTCCCGGGTGTAGTTGGAAAGTGTTCCCGTGATGACGAAGATCTTGTCCGCCGCCCGGGAGTCCGCGCCGCCCTCCGCCGCATCCGTCAAAGCCAATGCCATATTCAGGCCGGCCTCCTCGAGTTTCGCGACGATCTCGAGGTTTCTTTCATTCTGAAAAAACGAGACGATGCTTTCGGCGATCTTCGGACCGATTTCGGGTATGGCGACCAGGTCTTCTTCCGAAGCCGCCATGATGCCTTTCATGGACCGGAAACAATTGGCGATCTGACGGGCGACCCGCTCTCCCACGTGGGGAATGCCCAGGCTGAAGAGCAGGCGGTCCAGGGGGCGGTCCCTGCTGGTTTCGATGCCCCGCAGCAGGTTGTCGGCGGACCGCTCTCCCATGCGCTCCAGCGTCCCGAGTTGTTCCCGGGTCAATCCGTAGATGTCTCCCACGTCATCGATGAGGCCGTTTTCCAGAATCTGTTCGGTTACCGCCGGGCCGAATCCTTCGATATCCATGGCGTTCCGGGCGGTGAAATGGGTGACCCGCGCCTGCATCTGCGCCGGACACGCCGCGTTCCCGCAGCGCACCGCCACCTCGTCGCCCACCCGCACGAGCGTGGTTTCACACACCGGACAGGCCGTCGGCATTACGAACGGCGTCGATCCGTCCTCCCGTTTGCCCAGATCGACTGAAACGACTTTGGGGATGACGTCCCCGCCTTTTTCAATGAACACGGTATCGCCGACGCGAAGGTTCTTGCGACGGATCTCTTCCTCGTTGTGTAGCGTGGCCCGGCTGATTGTCGATCCGGCCAGGAACACCGGTTCGAGCTCGGCGACCGGGGTCACCACGCCGGTTCGGCCGACCTGCAGCCGGATGTCCGTGAGGCGCGTTGTGGCCCGTTGCGCGGCGAACTTGCTGGCGATGGCCCAGCGGGGGCTTTTCATCGTGGCCCCGAGTTCGCCGTGCAGCCCGATGGAATCCACCTTGATGACCATGCCGTCTATATCGTAGGGCAGAGACGATCGCCGGTCTTCCCATTCCTGGCAGAAATCGATTACCTCGCCAATGGTGGCGAATCTCCGTGCTTCCCGGTTGGTAGGAAATTTCTGGGCGGCCAGCCAGCCCAGCCTCTGGAAATGGCTGTCCAGTTCGGGCTGTTCGGCGAGTGCGCCGGCTTCGTCTTCGAATCGAAGCGTGTACAAAAAAACCCTGAGCGGTCGCTCGGCGACGATGCGGGGTTCACGTAGTTTCAACGATCCCGCCGTGGCGTTTCGGGGGTTTGCGAAGAGCGGTTCCTCTCGTTCGGCCCGCAGTTCGTTCAGTGCCCGGAACCCGTCGTGTGGGAGATACACCTCGCCACGCACCTCGATGTTGTTGAGCAGGGGCCGTTCCTCGGCAATGCGAAGGGGTATGGATCGGATGGTCCGCAGGTTCGCCGTGATGTCGTCGCCCTGCTCGCCGTCTCCCCGCGTGGCGCCCAGGGCCAGCGCGCCGTCTTCGTAACGCAGGCTGACGGCCACGCCGTCTATCTTCAATTCGACCGCGTAGGCGTACTCACTCTCCGGACTCAGCATGTCGCGAATGCGACGATCGAAGTCCCTTATTTCCTCGTCGTTGTACGTATTGCCGATGGAAAGCATGGGCACGGGGTGCCGGACGACGGGAAAGGTAGAAGAGGGCGTCCCCCCGACGCGCCGGGTGGGCGAATCGGGGGTGATCAGATCGGGGTGGGCAGATTCCAGATCCCGCAACTCGTTCACCAGCATGTCGTAGTCGTAATCGCTGATGACCGGATCGTCGAGTACGAAATACCGATGATCGTGCGACCGGATCTCCCGGCGCAGGACTTCAATGCGTTCGGCAGGCGACATGGGATTTGCGGATTATGCTAGTCGGCGCTCGCGACTTTCGACCGCGGTGATTTCCTGGCGCGTCTGATTTCTTCTCGTTTCTTCGATATCCAGTTCTGCCACCAGACCACGATGGGACTAGCTATGAAGATCGAAGAGTAGGTTCCTGTGATTACTCCGAATGTCAACGCCAGGGCGAAACCCCAGTTGGTCGACGCGCTGCCGGCCAGCAGGAAGACCAGGACCAGGAGTACGGTGAGCGACGTCATCATGGTTCGATTCAGGCATTCATTGATGCTTCGGTCCACCACGCCTGAAAACCCCTCCGTTCGGGTTCGGCCCAGGCTTTCCCTTATGCGGTCGTAGACCACGATGGTATCGTTTGTTGAATACCCCACGACGGTCAGCAGGGCCGCAACGACCGCCATGGTCAGTTCCTCACCCACCAGGGTGAGCATGGCCAGGACGATGAGTACGTCGTGTATCAGCGCGACGATCGTTCCGATGCCGAACCGGAAGCCGTTGACCTGCCGGAACCGAATGGTGATGTAGAGGACGATACCGATGATGGAAGCCCCCACGGCGCCCATGGCGTCGACCGTGAGTTCCTTGCCGATCTTCGGGCTGACGTTGTATTCCTGGCGAAGCCAGTCCTGTTCGTCGCCCTTGAGGTTCTCGGGAAACTGTTCCTGGAGCGTCGTTTTAACCGCGGATGCGATCTGTTGCTCATTCCATTCGCTGTCGGCCGCCCTGATCAGGATGTTGTCCTCCTCGCCGATCACCTTGATCTCGCTCTGGCTCAGGTCCACCGCCTGGTTCTCGATGGTGACGTTACCGAGTGCGCCACGTATTTCCTGTACCTCCACCGGAGGATCGAACCGCATCTCGATCAGAGACCCGCTTTGAAAGTCCACGCCCCAATCCACTCCGCCGCGTATGACGATGGTTCCCAGCCCGACCACGATGATGCACCAGGTAATGACGAACGCCGCCTTGCCGAATCGCATGAATCCGAAGAACAGGCGTCCGAAGGGATCGGTTCTCCCGATGCTGACCTGGACTAGCTGCCACCGGTCGATGAGCGCGTCGAACAGGGACCGCGTAATGAATATGGCCGTGAACATGCTGATCAGAATGCCGAAACCCAGCGTCACGGCGAATCCCTTGATGGGGCCGGTTCCGAACTCGTACAGGGCGAAAGCGGTGATCAGCGTGGTAATATTAGCGTCCACGATGGTGCGCAGCGCATTCCCGTAACCGCTGTCCACGGCCTGCCGGATGGTCTTCTGTCCCGACTTGAGCTCTTCCTTGATCCGTTCGAAAATGAGGATATTGGCGTCCACCGACATGCCCATGGTCAGTATGATTCCAGCGATGCCGGGCAGCGTCAGCGTAGCCTGGAAGGCGCCGAGGACGGCCAGAAGAAAGAGGAGGTTCAGAATCAGGGCGAAATTCGCGATGAAGCCGGCCGTCCGGTAATACACCGCCATGAAGATCATGACGGCGATGAGACCCAGGATCGAGGCCCACTTGCCGGAGTTGATGGCGTCCGCTCCCAGGGACGGTCCCACGACATACTTGCTTATGATCTCCATGGGAGCGGGCAAGGCGCCCGCGCGCAACACGATGGCGAGATCTCTGGCTTCCTCAAGCGAGTTGATGCCCGTGATCTCGCCCCGGCCATTGGGTATGCGCCCCTGAATGACCGGAGCCGAAAACACCCGGCCGTCCAGCACGATCGCCAGGCGCCGGCCGATGTTGTTCCCCGTCACGCGGGAGAAGGTCCTTGCGCCGTCGTCTGTGGTCGCAAAACCCACCGACGCCACTCCCATGCTGCCGATATCGCTTCCCGATCCGGTCTGTGGAAAGGCGTCCGCCAGTACCGCGCCAGTAAGTTCCGGCAGGGCGTTCATGTAGTAATAGGACCTTACGCGTTGTCCGTTCGCCGTCGTCCGCAGCACTCCGCCCCGGATCTCCGCGGCGTCCGGTATGAAGCTCTGCACCTGGGGCTGAGCCAGGATCTCGTCCACCCGGGCGATATTGCTCGCCGGTACGATGATCTCGTTGTCGGAGAGGTCGATCAAGGACAGAAAGGGGTTGCGTTCCGCCGATGCGCTCACTTCAGGGATCAGGGCGCTCGTATCCGCAGGGACGCTCGTGGTATCGCGGGCTGCCAGCAGTGCGTCTATGCGCTCGACGACCGAACGCAACTTGCCGCCGTCGCGCAACAGCCTGAACTCCAGTTGGGCGGTCTGGTTGATCAGGGTCATCGCACGATCGATATCCTTCAGTCCCGGCAACTCGACGATGATGCGGTCTTCGCCTTCCTGCTGGATGATCGGTTCGGTGACGCCGAATTCATTGACGCGGTTCGAGATGACCTGCATGGCCCGTTCCACCACGTCTACCGCTTCTTCCTCCGGCAGGTTGGATTTGTCCACTTCAAGCTTGATGTGCACGCCGCCCTGAAGATCCAGACCCAGGCGGATGGACTGATCCTGAAGCCGGTCATGTTCGGCTTTGGACAGGTTCAGTCTTTTGAGCTCTTCCCGGTCCGCGCCGGTCAGCAGCGGATTCGAATCGATCGCTTCGGTCTGTTCCGGGGAAAAAGCGTTTTGAAAAGGGGAGTATTGCCAGTAGTCAGAAGTTCTGAAGGAAGGATAGACGTACCACAGCGCGGTGAAGATGACTGCGAGAATAAGAACGATGCGTACCTGTTTCCACTGCATGCAACCCGGCTCCTAAGCAGACGAAGGCGGGTTGCCTGACTGCCTGCCACCCGCCTTCGTTTCTGCGTTTCGTATTGGTAAATCATGTAGTTCGATGGGAATCTGGTCGTTAGTCTCTCAGGGCGAAAAGCACGTTCTGACCAGAAAAATTATCCGGTACGAGCAATTCGATGGATACCCTGTCGCCAGAGGGATGGAATGCGACGACGTAGTCCTGGCCGTCCCTGAAAGTGCGCGGGAACACGTCCACTTTCTTGATACTGTCCAACGACGGGAAGGCCGACCGTTCGATCGTAAGTACCGTGCCTTCACGCAGGTCCTGCGACTGGGAGAAGTCCACGCCGGAGAGAGATTCGACACGGGGGCCGCCGAAGAACGGATCCTTGATGACCATCGAGTCTTTCCAGTGATCCATGGTATTTACTGCGTAGAATATGGAGTTCAACTTCATCTCGGCCGCCAGCTTTGCCTGTTCCTCCATGTCCCGCTGTGCCAGCGCCTCGTCGCGGGCATCGCTCAACATCGCGATTTGCCCCGTCAGGCGTTCTTCCTCGCTGCGGAGGAATACGATACGCTCTTCGAGCATGTCCTTGACCTGGCCCAGCGAATCGGCGATGAACGCCGCACGGGCCTCGGCCGCGTCGCGCTCGTCGGTCAGCGTGGAGATGGTGCGCTCGATGCGCGCCCTGGCGATGCGTTGCGCACGGCCCGGCGACATGTCAGCCGTTCCCTGCGTCACGTAGGTGCCGAGGATGCCGTCCTTGTAGAGCAGCCAGACCTGGTTGCCGACGTTCAGGTCCTCCACCAGCGCGGTTTGCTCAACCACGTCGCGGGCTTCGGCTGTCGAAAGGCCGTGATTCTCCATGAGGTACTGCAGGGTGACCTGGATGTGGGAATCACCGCGCTGCACCGTGTAAGGCGCCGGAAGATCGTCTCGAAGATCCTGCATCTGCTGCTGCAGTTCCGCGACCTCGCCCCGGGTATCGATGATCTCCTGTACGAGACCGCGGTACGAGACGTCCGCCTCGGTGGCCAGCATTTCGTTCAAAACGGCTTCGTGGTCGGGATTCAGCGCCATATTGGTCAACGATTCCGCATCGACCTGACGATCAGGATGCGTTTCGTTGAACTGCGCTATCGTCGCCTGGATCGCATCCTGTCTTTCGCGGATTTCCTGCTCCGTAGCGTCCAACCGTTCAACGAGCTCCTCGAAGTTCGCAGGTTCGGTGGCGCAGCCCATGAGCAGCGTCATGGATAGCAGTACGAATATACCTCGCATTTGTTTCCTCCGTAAAAGAGTTTACCCTAACGAATCAAGCTTGAATCGTGGTAGATGTAGTTTTCTGATATTACACAATTATATGTAACAAGTCGAAATTTGTCAAGAATACTTGGTTTGTGCGTCAAACTAATTTAGGCCGTTTTTATGTTATACGATCCCGCTGAAATCGACCCTTAAGCGGAAGGCGCTGAGGATTCCGGTTCCCGCTGAAACCGACCCTTAAGCGAGACCTTTGCGGCAGGCACGCATGGGACTCCGGTCCGGCCTGCCGCTCAGTCCGGATACCTTCGTTTCATCTCCGCGACAGTCGTGCGCACCAGGGTTTCCAGCACGTCCATGTCCACGTCGGCCAGTTTGTTGATGTACAGACAGGACTTGCCGGTTTTGTGCTTGCCAAGGCGGAAAAGCAGGTCCTCGCATTCCCCGAAACCGATCAAGATGTAAATCGACAGGTTCTGCTTGCGCGGCGAGAACCCGACGATGGGCCAGTCGTATTCCTTCCCGCTGGCGTACCGGTAACTGTAGCGTCCGAACCCCACGATGGCCGGTCCCCACATAACTGGTTTTTCTCCCGTCACCCTGCGCATGAGATCCAGCAGGATATGCGCGTCTTCCCGTCTGCGCGGGTGGTCCACCGCGTCGATGAATGCTTCCACGCTGGCGTCAGTGGGCCGTGTCTTAAGGTCGGACATGGTGGTCCTTGTCAAATGAGGTTACACGCGTGCTTCCGGCAACAACTCGGCCGGTCTCCTACCTGCCTGGCAGAAGCGGCTTGGTTTAACTTAGCCTTATCGTGGTTCTCATACATATTTATGTCAATAGGAATCTGGGATCAACCGAGTACCGTTGTCGAACCCTGATGAAGTCACAATACGGCTTGACAGACCTGCGGTTTCGCCTACATTTATCTGTACCCACATTAAGCGGACCTTGTCCCTTGGTGTCGTGGTGCCATTACCCTCGATCTGATCGAACGCCTACCGGAACCGAAGAGGCAGACCGATATCCGGCGGTACGGATCAGCGCGCTCCTTCCGGATGCCGGCGTTGCCGATAGCGGATATCCCGTACATGTCTCAAATCACCTCGCACCAGGATGCAGAACGACAAACGAGTGAAGCGGTGCCGAACATTTCGTCCAGGCCGCCTGCCGATGCCCCGGTCGAAACCCGACCCGTGACCTACGTGTTCACCGGAGGCGGGACGGGCGGCCACGTCTATCCGGGTCTGGCCATCGCCGACGAGGTCCGGTCCCGGAACCCCGGGGTCCGGATCGTGTACATCGGCGCACGGGGCAGGATGGAAGCCTCCCTCGTGCCGAAGCGAGGCTATCCGATACACCTGGTCCATGCACGTGGACTGCCGTCGGGCAGGCGGGTTCTTGCGCTCCTGGGATTCGCGGCCTACACCGGATTCGGCGTTTTTCAAAGCCTGTTCCACCTGGTGCGGCATCGACCCCGCATGATTGTCGCCACGGGCGGCTATGCCAGCAGTCCCGTTCTCCTGGCCTACTGGATGCTCAGAACACTCCGTCTCGCGGGGGCCTGTCGGTGTTTCGTCCACGAACAAAACGTCGTGCCCGGGAAGGTCAACCGTCTGGCCGGACGAATCGCGGACCGTATCGGCGTATCTTTCGAAGCGTCGTTGCGACATTTTCCTGCGGGGAAGGCGACGTGGACGGGCTATCCAGTCAGGACGGAGATCGGCGCCGTGTCGGGCGCCGAAGCGCGTAGTTCACTGGGGCTTCCGTCCGAAGCGAAGGTCATTTTCGCCTTCGGCGCTTCGTCGGGCGCCCGTTCCATCAACCGGGCCGTGGTCGACGCGCTGCCCCGCCTGCTGTCCAGGCAGGATATCCACGTCATCCACGTTATCGGACAGACCCGAAGTCCGGATTACCACGCCGAAGCCGACACCCTGGACCGCCTTGAGAGACTCGACCTCACCGATGAACAGCGGTCGAGATACCTCCAATCAGAGTACTCCCACGAAATCGAAACGCTCTACGCCGCCAGCGACCTGGTTATCACCCGTTCCAGTGCAGGGGTCATCACGGAGATCGGCATTTGCGGTATACCGTCCGTACTCGTACCGCTGCCCTACGCGCCCGGCGACCATCAGGCCGTGAACGCCAGGACGCTCGAATCGAGCGGCGCGGCCAGCGTGGTGTACGAATCGATTTCCATGGAGAACGGCCAGACCATTGGCGAGGTCAACGGAGTGCGCCTGGCCCGTCTGGCCCTCGAGATCCTGGACGATCCGGCCCGACGCGACGCCATGATCCGGCGTGCGCGGGAGACCTTCGATCGCGGCGGGCTGGACCGGATCGCCGACCAGTTGGATCAGATATCGACAGACCGGCCGTCGGACCGGGTTCTCTCCAATGGCAGGCCCGATGAACCCGATGTTGCCGGGTCCGTTTTTCCCCCCGAACACGTGTTTTCCGCGTTTTCCCTGGTCCGCCGGTTCACGACGGACCGCGATCAGACATTCATCGACTCCGTGGGAGAAGACTACCTCAAGTACCGTGTCGACGGATACCTCAAGAGCGCGCGCTGGCAGATCCGGAACGAAGGCGTCAAACTCGTCGGACTGCTCGGCTACCGGGATCGCCTGCCCTTCATCCTTGCGCTGCTGCGCGACAAGACACCGGCGCCCAGGTTGCAGCGGTTGTTTGGGGGAGATTACAGGCAGGTCGGCTTCATTCGCAGGAACGCCGTGACGACGATCAGCCAGCTCGGTGTCTACGATACGCCGGTGCGCGCCACGCTGCTGGACCTGTTGTCGGATCCCTATTACGAAGTCCGGTCGGCCGCCGCCAGGGGTTTCGCCGCCCTCGCTCCGGAAACCGGGGATAGGGACGACGAGGTCCTGGGCGGACTGCGCGGCCTGTTGCGGGAATCCTCCTTCGAAGTCCGGTCTGCCGCCATACTCGCCATGGGCAAAACGGGCGACGGCGCCGTCGCGGAATGGCTCAGGCCCTTTTACCAGGACCCGAACGGGAAGGTCCGCCAGGCCGTCATCGACGCCCTGAACGACCTGGTCAGGAGGAAGATGATCGACGACCTGGATGGACTGCGCGAAGAACTCGACGGGATTCTGATCACCAGCAATCACTTCGACCCGGACTTCCCGATTAAACGTACGCTGAACCGGCTGATCGACATGATCCGCCGTCAGCAGGAATCCCCATGAGCGCCCTATGATCTATCACCTGGTCACGTACCTGTTCGATACCGTCGATTCACTATCGTTTCTGCGCCTTTTCCAGTACCTGAGCTTCCGCGCCATCTGCGCGGCGCTGACGGGATTCGGCGTAACGCTGCTATTCGGCCAACGCATCATCCGCCTGTTGTACGTGAACCACGTGCGGGACAATCCCCGGACGCACGGCGAGGTTTCCACCGCCTCGAAGGCCGGTACGCCGCTCATGGGCGGGCTGCTGATCATCGCGTCCATTTTCGCCAGCATCCTGCTTTGGAGCGACCTGCTCAACCGCTTCACCATGGTCTTCCTGCTCGCACTGGTCTGGTTCTCCCTGTTCGGTTTCATCGACGACTACCGGAAGGTCAGGTACCGGGACAGCGACCGCGGCCTGTCCCAGGCCGCCAAGCTGTTTTTTCAGGCGGTGTTCGGCTTCGGCTTCGGACTGATCTTCCTGCTGCCCGACCTGTCACCCGTGTCGGCGGAGATCTCATCGGAACTCTATCTCCCCTTCGTCAAGGACCCTGTCCTCGACCTGGGCTGGTGGTACCTGCCCTTCATAGCCTTCGTCATAGTGGCAATTGCCAACGCGGTGAATTTCGCCGACGGCCTGGACGGACTGTCTATCGTACCGGTCTCGTTCACGGTGGTTGTGTACGGGGTGTTCGCCTATGTCATAGGAAACGCCATCTATTCCGGATACCTGCAATTCACCTACCTGCCGGGCAGCGGTGAATTGACGGTGATCTGTGCGGGAGTATTCGGCGCTTGCATGGGTTTCCTATGGTACAACGCCTATCCCGCCCAGGTATTCATGGGCGACGTCGGCGCCCTGCCCCTGGGTGGGATCGTCGGCACTCTTGCCGTACTGCTCAAACAGGAGTTCCTCTTCGTCATCACCGGCGGGATCTTCGTCGCCATGGCCTTCTCGGTCCTGGTGCAGGAAAAGATCGGAATCAGATGGCTCGGCCGGCGCATCTTCTACATGGCGCCGCTCCATCATGCCTTCCAGTACCGGGGCCTGGCCGAGACGAAGGTCGTGATCCGGATCTGGATCATCGCGGGTATCCTGGCGATCATCGGACTGTCTACGCTGAAGATCCGGTAGGCGCGGCGGAAGGGCGGTGGCCTCAAGTGATCGAGATACAGTATACGAAGTGGATTCCCCGCGTCGACGATGTCGAAGACCGACTCGAACAACTGTTCGGCCTGTTGAGCCAGATTCTCATCCATACCAGCGGCGACGTGGAGGAAGCCCTGAAATGGATGCGCTACATCGACCAGCGCCAGGGCATCTTCGACGACAACATCAGCTATGAATCCTTCGTCAAGGAACTCGAAAAGCGGGGTTACGTAAAGCAGGACGAAAACGAGTTCACCCTCACTGAAAAGGGCGGGCGGCGTATCCGCGAGGATTCGCTCCGCTTTGTCTACGGCAGTCTCAAGAAGGGATTGAGCGGGGGGCACGAGACGCCCTTCGAGGGGGAAGGCGTGGAAAGACTGAGCGAGACCCGTCCCTACCGCTACGGCGACCAGGCGTCGAACGTCGATTTTACCTCTACCCTCGGCAATGCGATCCGCCGGTCCGGATTCAATCTGGACCTGCACGAGGACGACTTCGAGGTCTACGAGGTCGAACACACCACGTCATGCGCTACCGTCATGCTCCTAGACGTCAGCCACAGCATGATCCTCTACGGCGAGGACCGCATTTCCCCGGCCAAGCGAGTGGCCATGGCCCTGGCGGAGCTCATTCTCCGCAAGTACCCGAAGGACGAACTGCATCTCGTCCTCTTTGGCGACGACGCGAAGCAGGTGAAGATCGAAGACCTGCCCTACGTCTCGGTCGGCCCTTACCACACGAACACCAAGGCCGGCCTCCTCATGGCCCGGAACATCCTGCGCCGGACCCGGAACGTCAACAAGCAGGTCTTCATGATTACCGACGGCAAGCCTTCGGCCATCTACGACCGGAACGGCCGCCTGTACCTGAATTCATTCGGTCTTGACCCCCGGATCGTGAACCGGACCCTCGACGAGGCCATAACCTGCCGCCGGGAGAAGATCACCATCAGCACCTTCATGGTCACCCAGGATCCCTACCTTGTCGGCTTCGTGGAGAAACTCACGGAGATGAACCACGGCCGCGCCTATTACTCCTCGCTCGACAGCCTGGGTGAGTACATTCTCGTGGACTATGTCAAGAACCGCCGCCGCCGGGTGAATTGAGGACGGGCATTTTCCCGGGTATTCCGGTCGGGCGATTGGTTGCGGACTACCGTGGCCTGCGTCATGCGTTCCGGTGCAGCGCAGTCATGGTTATTTCGTTTTAGTCAATAAAATAGAATAGTATTAAATCTTATTCCATTAATCCTAATAACATGTGTATCAGGTATCTCCTTCGGAAATAGAACGAATCTTGACTGTAGTATCGCCTTGTGCGTAAAAGGACGCTGTTGTAAATTAAGTCTTAAAATGGAATAGCAAACTATGTAATTCCACCAAATGAAATAAAGAAAGGGCGGCAGTAGTGGAACGGGGACTGAGTGGCACCTATGACCGAATGACCATAGGTGGAGAAACGGTACAGGCCTTTGTACCGCTGCCATTGCCTCCCAATCCACGACTGGATCTGGACGGACCGCTACAACAGTTATTCGAATCTGCGGTACTCGCCCTGGGACGGCTCGACAGCATTACGACGCTCCTCCCCGATGAGGAGCTTTTCCTTTATGCCTACGTGCGTAAGGAAGCGGTACTTTCTTCCCAGATCGAAGGCACTCAGTCTTCATTATCAGACCTTTTGCTC
Source organism: uncultured Gemmatimonadota bacterium (assembly GCA_951812955.1). Lineage (GTDB taxonomy): Bacteria > JAAXHH01 > JAAXHH01 > JAAXHH01 > JAAXHH01 > JAAXHH01. The sequence goes on from OX638340.1 coordinate 3,035,401, forward strand.
TTCGAACTAGAAGATGTCCCAGGCACACCAAACATCGATGTACATGAAGTCTCAAATTATGTAGCGGCGATGGAACATGGATTAAATCGTCTGAAGAATAACTTCCCGTTATCGAATCGACTGATCCGCGAAGCACATAAAATACTATTGTCTCACGGTCGAGGCAGTTCCAAGTCTCCGGGTGAATTCAGACGGTCGCAGAACTGGATTGGAGGCACTCGCCCGGGCAACGCCATCTATGTGCCTCCACCACAAACGGTCTTACCGGACTGCATGGCCGAGTTCGAGCGTTTTCTGCACACGGAGGACGACGGGTTGCCCGTGTTGCTACGTGCGGGACTGGCCCATGTTCAGTTTGAGACCATCCACCCGTTTCTCGATGGGAACGGTCGAGTTGGTCGGTTGCTTATCACGTTGCTGTTATGCCAAGCAGGGATACTGCACCAACCCATGCTGTACTTGAGCTTGTACTTCAAGCAACATCGCAGCGAATACTACGAGTTGCTTAACAACGTACGCCTCACCGGCAACTGGGAAGAATGGCTTTCCTTTTTCCTTGAAGGAGTTAAAATCACAGCCGACGGCGCGGTCGGTACGGTTCAGCGACTCAACACAATGTTCAGACTGGATCGAGACAGGATCGAGGAGGTCGCAGGTAGAAAAGCCGGATCAGCGCTACGTGTACACGAAGCACTTAAATCTCAAATGCTTCTGTCTCTTCCTGCTACCCGTCTCAAAACCGGTCTGTCTTATCAGGCAACAGCCACTGCCATGGATCTACTGGTTTCACTGGGTATCGCACAGGAAATCACGGGGAAGCGCCGCAACCGGCTCTACGTTTATAAAAAGTATTTGTCTATTCTCAACGAAGGGACCGAAGTTTAGCTACCAGGTTTACTCGGTCTGGAATAATGAGAACGGTCGGCCATTGGCGTTCGTTTCGAATTGTAAAGGACGGACTATGTTCAATGAACAAGCGCACTCCCTGCGGTCTCCTTGACTATCGGCCACCATGACCCCTGCCTCGTTTGTGCATTCCCTTCAGCAACTCGAGTTCGATCAGGTATTCAACCCGTACACGGATCGATGTTCCGTATACGACCGGGAAGACGCCCCGCTCTTGCGATCGCGGCTTCTGCGAGACATGGTCGAATCGGCAACTGAATCAAGACTCGATGCACTTTGGGTCGGCCGCGACTACAGCTACCGCGGTGGGCGCCGTACAGGCCTGGCTTTCACCGACGACGTACACCTCGGCGAACACGCGCTCAGGTGGGGGCTGACGATGCAACGGCCGGTCCGTGGCGATCCGGTCAAGGAACGCTCCGCCAGCATAGTCTGGAGCGTACTGTCTCGCATCGAGGCGACCGTATTCCTCTGGAACGTCTTTCCTCTACACCCCCACGAGCCGGGCAATCCCTTCAGCAACAGGTCCCACAATGCGCAGGAGCGCCGGGCAGGACAGTCCCTCCTCGATCAGCTGGTCCGGCTTCTGCAACCGTCCGCCATTATCGCCATTGGAAACGACGCGGAAAAGGCGGCCCTAAGGCTCGAGAGACCCGCGGAGGTCACAAAGGTACGCCATCCCAGCTATGGGGGCCGGACCGAGTTCCTGGAAGGCATGAAAACGTACTACGGTTTCCGCTGAATCGATTCGGCGCGGAACGTCGGTGTCCCGGCCGGACGACCCGCTCCGCACGGTCCTGCAAACCGCCGTACTTTCATCCACGGGTTGATACACGGAACCCGTTTGATCTGGCTTGACGAGCCGGAATCGGCCGTGTAGTATATCTCGACACACTCAACACGATCAAACCACATTTATTTTCATCATCCCATCACCCACTATCATCGGTGTCAGCCGGGAGATCACACCATGAGTGCATTGCTCAGTCACGTATTGTCTTACAGGCCGCGCGGCATTTCGTCGATGAAACTGCTGGCCGTGCTGGCAGCGGCGGTCTGCGGCGCAGGGACCGCCTTTGCCATGGCGGAGCACGAAGGCGTCCTCGTCTCATCGCCGGACCAGTTCGTGTTCAACACCATTTCCTTCATGCTCTGGGGCGCACTGGTGATGTGGATGTGTGCTGGTTTTACCATGCTTGAATCCGGGTCGGTGCGGACCAAGAACGCCTCCATGATCTGCCTGAAGAACATCGGCCTCTATTCCATCGCCGGGATCGCCTACTATTTCCTGGGTTACAATCTCATGTACGTCGACGTGGGTAGTTTCGTGGGATCATTCTCGCTTTCGTACGGACCGACGGCCGACGAGATCGCCCTGGTGAACGGTACGGAGTCGGCCGCAGCCGAGGTGATCGCACTGGGATACTCCACCATGTCGGACTGGTTCTTCCAGATGGTTTTCGTGGCCACGGCCGCATCCATCGTTTCGGGCGCGCTGGCGGAAAGAGTCAAGCTCTGGTCTTTCTTTATCTTCGTCCTGTTCCTCACCGGGGTCATCTATCCCGTCGTCGGTGCGTGGACCTGGGGCGAGGGTTGGCTCAGCCAGTTGGGGTTCAAGGATTTCGCGGGATCCACGATCGTCCACAGCACGGGCGGATGGGCGGCCCTGGCCGGCCTGATCGTCGTCGGCCCCAGACTCGGCAAGTACCGCAAGGACGGTTCGGTAAAAAACACCCCGCCTTCCAACGTGCTGGTGGTGACCCTGGGCGTCTTCATCCTGTGGCTCGGATGGTTCGGATTCAACGGCGGTTCGCAGCTGGCGCTGGGTAGTCCACTGGACGCCGTGGCGATGAGTCACGTCCTCGTGAATACCAACCTGGCGGCCGCGGCGGGCGCGCTCATGGCGCTGTTCTGCACGCGGCCCGTCTTCGGCCGTATCGATCTATTCGCCTGCCTGAACGGCGCCATTGCGGGCCTGGTCTCGATCACTGCGGGACCGGACATGGTGCAGCACTACTGGGCCCTCATCATCGGGGCCATCGGCGGCGTCATCTGCACGGTTGGGATGAAACTGTTGGAATCGGTTAGAATCGACGACGTGGTCGGCGCCGTGCCCGCCCATCTCTTCGCGGGCATCTGGGGTACGGTGGCCGTGTGTATCGTGAGTGGAGGCAACCTGGGCGTGCAGTTGATCGGCATTCTCTCGATCGGCGCTTTCGTCTTCGCAGCGTCCTGGGTGATCTGGAAGCTGATCGACCTGGTCCTTTCCGTCCGGGTGACTGCCCAGGTCGAACGGCTGGGACAGGACGTCGGGGAACTCGGCATCGAGGCGTATCCCGAATTCGTGCTTACGCCCGAAGAACTGGATGAAGACTGAAATCAAGGAAGGCGGAGCGCCATGCCGCCTGCTCATGACCCCGATTGAAGAAATAAGAAAACGGCGGTAACCGATTCCCGGTTACCGCCGTTTCTGTACGCTATCGAATGTACCGTTCAAATTCCGGGCTGGAGTGCCTGCTCGGTTCCGGTCTCACCGCTCAGCTCAGGGCCGGAGCGCCGATCGGCACCTCCTCCAGCCGTTCAGCCGGTCTATTCCTTCTCCGCCTGGACTTCCTTCTTTTCGTCAGCTGTCTCGGCGGTCTGTTCTTCCGTCGCGACTTCCCGGTCGATCAACTCGAGTATGGACATATCTGCGGCGTCGCCCTGCCGGTGCCCGAGACGGACGATACGCGTGTACCCCCCGGGCCGGTCGGCGTACCGGTCGGCCAGCGGACCAAACAGCTTAGCGACCACGGTTTCGTTGCGGATGACCCGGAGAACCTGCCGCCTGGCATGCAGGTCTCTGCGTTTGCCAAAGGTGATGAGCCGCTCCACGAGGCGGCGCACTTCCTTGGCCTTCGCGGTGGTAGTCTGCACGCGTTCCGTGTCCAGCACCGAAGTGGCCAGGTTGCTCAGCATCGCCTTGCGGTGGCTGGGTGAGCGGCTGAGACCGCGCCCCTGCTTTCGATGTCGCATTCCTTATGCTCCTGTCCCAACTGCTCGAATGACCTGGCTGCAGGCCATTCGATTACGTGTTTTCCGCTTCGGCTTCGATGTACTCGTCGATGTCCATGCCGAATGCCAAGTCCATCGCCTGAAGGATCTGGCTCAGTTCGGTCAGCGACTTGCGGCCGAAGTTCCGGTATTTCAGCATCTCGGTCTCGCTCTTCTGCACCAGGTCCGCCAGCGTCTTGATGTCCGCCGCCCTCAGGCAATTGCTGGAGCGAACCGACAGTTCCAACTCCTCCACGTTCATCTGCAACAGTTTCCTGGTCTCTTCGAATTTCTCGTCCACTTCCTCGTCAGGTTCGGAGATGAACTGATCTTCGATAGAGATAAACAGCTGGAGGTGGTTCCGCAGGATCTGGGACGCGGTGGACAGTGCGTCTTGCGGAACCACACTGGCGTCGGTCCAGATTTCGAGCACGAGCCGGTCGTAATCCGTGCGCTGGCCGATCCGCGTGTTCTCCACCTGGAAGTTCACGCGCGTGACCGGGGAGAACATGGAGTCCATGGGGATCACGCCGATAGGTTGGTCCGGTATCTTGTTCTGCTCTGCGATCACGTATCCACGGCCGTTGTCGACATGAATCTCCATGCGTAACTGTCCGCCTTCGTCCAGGGACGCGATATGCAGATCCGGATTGAGAATCTCCACGTCCATGTCCGTCTGTACGTCTTCAGCGGTAACGTCACCCTTGCCTTCCGCTTCGAGCATCAGCGTCTTGGGTTCGTCGCTGTGCAGGATCAGTCGCAGTCCCTTGAGGTTCAGGATGATCTCGGCCACGTCTTCCACCACGTTCGGCATGGTGGAGAATTCGTGGGCGACTCCGTCGATGCGGACACCGACTACGGCCGCTCCGGGCAGAGAGGAAAGCAGGACCCTTCGTATGGAATTGCCGATGGTCGTCCCGTATCCCCGCTCCAGTGGCTCAATAACGAACTTGCTGTAGCCATCGGTTACCGTATCGTCTTCAATAACGACGCCTCTCGGCATTTGGAAGTTCTTTAATTTCATAACGTTCGTTGCCCCTCATCGCGCACGTCGAGTGAACACAGGGATGGCAGAATGACGGCCCTATTTCGAATACAACTCGATGATTAACTGTTCCTGTACAGGTGTCGGTATGTTATCTCGAACGGGTGCTTCCAGCAAACGTCCTGTAAGCGTGGTCTTGTCCAGGTCCAGCCAGTTTACCGCAGGACGCTGGTTCGCGGCGCTCAGTGACGCATGAATGCTGTCGAGCTGGCGGCTTTTCTCTTTGACCTGAATGACTTCACCCGTGCGGACGATGTATGAGGGGATATTTACGATACGGCCGTTAATCAGGATATGCCGATGGCGTACCAGCTGGCGTGCCGCTTTGCGCGACGGCGCTAAGCCGAGCCGGTACACGATGTTGTCCAGCCGGGTTTCAAGAAGTTGCAACAGGCGCTCACCCGTGTTGCCCTTGGTCCGGGCGGCCTTCACGAAGTACGAGCGGAACTGTGCTTCGCCGATTCCGTATGTCTTGCGCGTCTTCTGCTTTTCACGAAGACGGATCCCGTATTCCGTGGGTTTCCTCCGTCCAACAGACCCGTGCTGGCCCGGTGGAAACGCACGGCGGTCCACCGCGCATTTATCCGAAAAGCACCGATCGCCCTTCAGAAACAACTTAACGCCTTCCCGCCGACAGATTCGACAGTTGGCATCCGTATAACGTGACATATTTGCTCCTTAACACGCACGATCCGGGCAATGTACGCCGGCGGGCCTCCAGGCCCTCGCGTCCGCCCGATGTTTCACGATCAGACGCGACGTCGTTTCGGTGGTCGGCATCCGTTGTGGGGAATAGGTGTTACGTCCTTGATAGCGGAAATCTCCAGACCCGCGGCCTGCAGGGCCCGAATGGCTGATTCACGTCCGGCGCCTGGTCCCTTTACCCATACCTCGACGCGCTTCAATCCCAGTTCGATGGCTTCCTTTGCCGCAGCTTCCGCAGCGATCTGCGCGGCGAAAGGCGTACTCTTCCGGGAGTTGCGGAACGTGCCTCCCTTGCCTCCGCTCGACCAACTGATCGTGTGTCCCTGAAGATCGGCAAGGGTAACGATCGTATTGTTGAACGTCGCCTTGATATGGGCCACGCCTATGGAGTCCACATGCCGATCTCGCTTACGGGCGCGACTTCGTCTAGCATTAGCCAACCTTCTACCTCCACGGTTTGAAGTTAGTCACTAACTTTTCTGGCGCTTCGCACCGATGGTGCGTCGCGGTCCCTTGCGTATTCGGGAATTGGTACGGGTCCGCTGACCCCGCACCGGCAGCCCGCGGCGGTGACGCAGGCCGCGGTAACAACCGATGTCCATTAACCGGCGGATATTGAACGTGATGTCGCCGCGCAAAGCGCCTTCGACCTGATAATCGTTCTCGATACTCTGGCGGAGCTTCGTGATTTCCCGGTCGGTCAGGTCCCTGACACGTGTTTCCGGATCGATTCCGGTCGCTTCAAGTACCTTGCGGGCGGTAGTCAGTCCTATTCCGAAAATGTAGGTGATGCCGATCTCCACGCGCTTGTCGCGGGGCAGATCGATACCGGCAATTCGTGCCACCTTGCCCTCCTTGGCAACGGTTCGCTGCTGCTATCCCTGCCGCTGCTTGTGGCGCGGGTTGCGACATAGCACTCGCACGACGCCCCTGCGGCGGATGACCTTGCAGTGTTCACAGATTTTCTTTACCGAAGCGCGTACTTTCATCTTCCGATCCTCAGTAATGGTTTGTTTCCGGTTACGCCGGGCTACCCGCTAAAACCGGTCCCCGGATGCAGTCGTGCCCGGGTTTACTTGTAACGATACGTAATGCGTCCACGTGTCAGATCGTAAGGCGACAACTCCACCATTACTTTGTCGCCCGGCAGGATCTTGATAAAATTCATGCGCACTTTGCCGGAAATATGCGCCAGGACCCTGTGCCCATTTTCCAGTTCAACGCGAAACGACGCGTTGGGCAAAGGCTCCACCACCGTACCTTCCACCTGTACCGGGGGCTCTTTCGGCATACGAATCAACCTTTCACCAATCAGCCGTACGCGACCGCGAATTCGGCCATGGTCGGTTTCCGGCCCGTTTCACGTCGTGCGGGCCAGGTTCGTAAGTATGCGTTGCGTTACTTCCTCCGGCGAACCATCGCCGTCGATCCGTTTCAAAATCCCCGCCCTGTCATAGTAATCGACGAGCGGCGCCGTGACCTTCCTGTAGACTTTCAACCGGTGACTGATGGTCTCCGGCGTGTCGTCCCTTCGATTCCTCATGGCCAGGCGGTCGATCACTGTGCTGTCGGGCACCTCTATGTTGAGCACCACGTCCACGGGCGCTTGCATGCGTGCCAGCGCCGCTCGAAGGAAGTCGGCCTGGTTCAGGTTTCTCGGGAATCCATCCAGGATAAACCCGGAGATGCAATCGGCTTCCCGCAACCGGTTTTCCAGAATGGCCTGGGTGATATCGTCGGATACCAGTTCGCCCTGGTCCACGAATTCCGATATCCTGCGCCCGACCTCGGTTCCTTCCTCCATCTCCCGCCGCAACAGATCGCCTGTAGAAATATGCGGGATGCGAAAATTCCTCGACAGTCTGGTTGCCTGCTCGCCTTTTCCCGCCCCCGGTGTCCCAAGAAGTATCAGTCGCATATCCTGCTCACCTGGCACCAGGACGCCGCCAGGCGCCTGGAACGGAGGTTCCGATAACTTACCCCGCCCGACCGCGTACGCGACCACGTTTCATGAAACCCTCGTAGTGGCGGGACACGAGATGCGACTCGATTTGCTGGAGCGTGTCCAGGGCGACGCCCACCACGATCAGCAATGCGGTGCCGCCGAAGAACGAAGACGCGCTCAAAGAGACGTTCATGCTTCGGATTATGAGGAACGGCACGATGGCGATGATCGCCAGAAAAACCGAGCCGGGCAACGTAATGCGTGTCAGAATGTGATCGAGATAGTCCGCCGTTCTTTTACCGGGCCGAATTCCCGGAATGAATCCGCCGACGCGCTTCATGTTGTCCGCCACGTCCACGGGGTTGAATATGATGGATGTATAGAAATATGTAAAAAACACGATCAACATGCCGTAAAGCGCGTTGTAGATGAAAGCGCCGGGCTGAAACCACTCGACCATGGTCTGGAACACGGCCATGTCCGGAAAGAAGCTCGAAAACGTTCCCGGAACGAACATGATCGACTGGGCGAAAATGATGGGCATCACGCCGGCGGCGTTGACGCGTAACGGCAGGTGCGTGCTTTGCCCACCGTATACCTTGCGTCCAACCACGCGCCGCGGATATTGCACCGTGATTCTGCGCTGTCCCTGTGTGATCAGTACCACGGAGGCGATGATCAGGATCCACACGGCCACGATGAAGATTTCGACGAGACCGCTGCGCAACCCGTTCATCACCGCATCGAACTCGCTCTTGGCCGCGATGGGGAACTGGGCGATAATGCCGACGAAGATAATCAGCGAGATGCCGTTCCCGATGCCCCGCTCCTGGATTTGTTCCCCGAGCCACATCAGGAATATGGTGCCGGTCGTCATCGTCACGACCGTTACGAAAATGAAACCCGCCCCGGGATCGATGACGGCGGAACGGCCCACTTCGTCTCGAATGTCCTGGAGCCAGTAGCTGATTCCAAGCGCCTGCACCATCGACAGCAGTACGGTGCCGTACCGCGTGTACTGGTTGATCTTCTTCTGCCCTTCCTGCCCCTCCTTCTGGAGTTTCTGCAAGTAGGGCCACATGGACCCGAGCAGCTGCAGGATAATGGACGCACTGATATAGGGCATTACGCCGAGGGCAAATATGGTCGCACGCTCGAATGCGCCTCCCACGAACATGTTGTACAGACCGAATATGGTCCCGCCCATCTGACTGAAGAAGGCGCTCAACACTTCGTGGTCTATGCCCGGCGTGGGTATCTGGCCGCCGATTCGGTACACCGCAAGCAGACTGAGGGTGAAAATGATGCGCCGACGGAGTTCCGGGATCCGGAATACATTCTGAAAACTTTCGATCATCCGGAGATCACCTCGACCGATCCGCCCGCCGCCTCGATTTTCCGCCGCGCCGCTTCACTCACCTTGTGGACGCTGACCTTCATGGGCCGGTCGACCTCGCCTTCACCGAGGATCTTGACCGGGGCCGTCGATTTCCGGACCAGGCGTTTGTCCGCCAGTGTACCGGCGTCCACGACCGTCTCTTCGTCCCATCCTTCAAGGTCTCGCAGATTGACGATCTGGTAGGTCTTGCGGAACAGATTGGTAAATCCGCGCTTGGGCAGCCGCCGCACGAGGCGCATCTGTCCGCCTTCGAAGGAGGGGTGGATCTTCTTGCCCGACCTGGAACGCTGTCCCTTGTGCCCCCTGCCAGAGGTCTTGCCCGTACCGGAGCCCGGACCGCGGCCCAGGCGCTTTACTTTGCGCACCGCGCCGGAGGCGTGTTTCAAACCGTCGACATTCATTACAGCCGTATTCCTTTCTTACCGAAACCCGCCGGCTATTCGTCTTCCGTCGTGATCGTTTCCACTTCCACCAGATGGCCGACGCGCGCAATCATGCCCTGGATCTGGGGCGTATCGTTATGCACCGCGCTATGGTGCAACCGACGTATACCCAGCGCTTCCAGGGTCCGTTTCTGCCGCCGGTGTCTTCCGATGGCGCTTCTTTTCTGTGTAATGCGCAGCCGTGTCGCCATAACTACCCTTTCAGATCCTCGATATCCACGTTCCGCGCGTCCGCGATCTCGGAGGCTACCTTCAAGTCGAGCAGCCCCTGCAGGGTCGCTTTGGCCACGTTGTAGGGGTTGGAGGAACCGATCGATTTCGTCAGGATATTGTGTATGCCCGCCGATTCCAGCACCGCGCGGGCCGCATCGCCGGCGATAACGCCCGTGCCGGGCGATGCCGGTTTCAGGATCACCTCCGCTGCGCTGAACCTCCCGTTTACGTCGTGCGGGATCGTGCCGTTGACCACCGGCACGCTGTGCAGATGCTTCCGGGCCGTTTCCGTGGCCTTGCGAATCGCCTCGGACAGTTCCAGGGCCTTGCCCATGCCCAGACCCACGTGGCCGTTGCCGTCGCCCACGGCGATCAGAGCGTTGAAACTGAACGTGCGACCGCCTTTCACGACTTTGGCAACCCGGTTGATATCGACCAGGCGTTCCGACGACAGATCAAACTCATCGGGATTGATTCTCGGCAATTTATGCTCCCTTCCTCAGTTATGGTACGCCGGACGCACCGTCGCGCGGACGCGATTTCAGAATTCCAGTCCGCATTCGCGCACGCCTTCCGCCAGGGCCTTGACCCGGCCGTGGTACCGGTATCCGCCGCGGTCGAAGGTCACGCTGGACACGCCCTGCGATTTCATCTTTTCTCCAAGGATCCGGCCAACGAGCCTGCTCTGCGCCCTCCGGTCCATCTCCGGCTCCAACTGCGCCCTGATCTCGGGCGTATTGGTGGACAGGGACAGCAACGTGGCGCCCGCCGAATCGTCAATGACCTGGGCGTAGATGTGCTTGAGACTCCTGAAAACGTTTAAGCGCGGCCGGACCGAGTCGCCCCGGATGGACTTTCTTACCCGGCGATGGCGGACCTTCCGCATCCTGGCTTTCTGCAGTGTCTTCCTGGACATTATCCTGTACCCGTTTCCCGTCAGGCGCCGGTCTTGCCGGCTTTCCTGCGTACCTGTTCACCGTCGTAGCGTATGCCCTTGCCCTTGTATGGTTCCGGTTTCTTGAACGACCGGATCACCGCGGCCACCTGGCCGACGAGTTGCTTGTCGATTCCCCTGACCGTGATCCGGTTGCCGTCCGTGACCTCGAGGTCCACGTCCGGCGGCGCCTGGAAGATCACGGGGTGAGAATATCCCAGGCTGAGCGTCAGATTCCTGCCTTTGAGTTCCGCCCGGTAGCCCACACCGATAATCTCGAGCGTCCGATCGAATCCGCTGACGACGCCTTCCACCATGTTGGCGATCAGCGAGCGGTTCAGGCCGTGCAGTGCGCGTGACTGCCTGGACTCGTTCCGACGCGCCACCAGCAGGTGTCCGTCTTCCAGGACAGCGTTGATCTGGGCGGGTATCCTGTGGGAAAGCTCGCCCTTCGGACCCTTCACATTTACGGTCCGGTCGTCTATCGAAACCTGGACCCCGTCCGGGATCGCAATCGGTAGTTTACCTATTCGTGACACCGCGGCTCCTTCCGGTATTCCGGACTACCAGATGTAACACAACACTTCGCCGCCCGTATTCAACTGGCGCGCTTCGCGGTCCGTGACGATACCCTTGGGCGTGCTCAATACGGCCACGCCGAGTCCGTTCAATACCCTGGGCAGGCGGTCCGCCTTTACGTACACCCGCCGACCCGGCTTGCTGATGCGTTTCAGCATGGAGATAATCGATTCTCCCACCGGACCGTATTTGAGGTAGATCCGGATGATGCCCTGTTTTCCGTCTTCCACCTGGGTATAGTGGCTGATGAACTTTTGGTTCAGCAGGATTCGGGCGATTTCAGCTTTTATCTTCGAGGCCGGTACTTCGACCCTCTGGTGCTTCGCCTGGCACGCATTGCGTATCCGGGTCAGCATGTCCGCGATCGGATCCGTCATTGACATCTTGCGGTTCTCCCTGAGAAACTACTCCGTGCTTCTACCAACTGGCCTTCGTCACGCCTGGAATCTCACCCTGCAGGGCCAGCGTTCGGAAACAGATGCGACAGATTCCGAAGCGGCGCATGTAAGCGCGGGGACGGCCGCACTGCCTGCAGCGGCTGTAAGCGCGCACTTTGTATTTAGGTTTTCTTTTCGCTTTCGCGATCAACGACTTCTTGGCCACGCGTCCCCCTCTTGATATTCCCGGTTTCCGGCTCGAAACGGGCGGCCTGTCCGGCCCGCCTGGAACCTGGACCCTACACCGGCTGATCCCTGAAAGGCATGCCGAGATGCCTGAGCAACTCCGCGCTCTCTTCGTCGGTATCCGCCGAGGTTACGATTGTGATATCCATGCCCCGGAACAGATCGACCTGGTCGTAGTCGATTTCGGGGAAGATGGTCTGTTCGGTCAACCCGAGGGTATAGTTTCCCCGGCCGTCGAAAGACCGCGTCGAAACGCCCCGGAAATCGCGGATGCGGGGAATCGCCACGTTGATGAGGCGATCGAGAAACTCGTACATGCGGGCGCCACGAAGCGTCACGCGGCAGCCGACCGGCATGCCTTCCCGTATCTTGAAATTCGAAATGGACTTCCTGGCCCGGGTCACGACGGCCTTCTGCCCGGTAATCGCCGACAGTTCCGATACCGCGCTGTCCAGCAGGCTGGCATTCTGCGAAGCCTCGCCCACGCCCATGTTCAGGACCACTTTCTCTATACGCGGCACCTGCATGGTGTTGCCGTAGCCGAAATGCTGCAGGAGCGCGGGTCTGATCTCGCTGTTGTACTGTTCCTTCAATCGTGCCATGCTCGTATTCCCGTTATCCTTCGGCGATTACTTTCACATTGGATGCATGGATAGGGGCCTCTCTCTCGAGACGGCCGCCCTGTGGATTGGTCTGGGTGGGTCGTGTATGGCGCATGACGAAATTCAGGCCTTCCACGATCACCCTGTTCTTCTCCGGCAGCACTTTCAATACTCTTCCTGTCTTGCCGCGGGTATCACCGGTGAGTACCACCACGGTATCGCCCTTTTTGACGTGCATTCTGCTGCTCCTTCCCGTTCCTCCGGGTCGCGGACCCTAAAGGACCTCAGGGGCGAGTGAGACGATCCGGGTGTACTCCCGTTCGCGCAGTTCCCGGGCGACGGGGCCGAATATGCGCGTGCCCCTTGGTTCGCCCTGGTCATCAATCAGCACGGCCGCGTTCTCGTCGAAACGGATGTAGGACCCGTCCCGGCGCCGCACTTCTTTGCGGACCCGCACGACCACGGCCTTGACCACTTCGCCCTTCTTTACCGAACCGCCGGGCGAGGCTTCCTTCACCGATGCCACGAACCGGTCGCCCACGCTGGCGTACCGCCGGCCTGTTCCACCCAGGACCTTGATGCATCTAACCTGCCGGGCGCCCGTGTTGTCGGCTACGTTCAGCCAGGTATATTCTTGTATCATCTAGGTTCCGTCCCGTTCACCGTCTTCCGTTTCTGCCACCGGAAAACTAGACCTGTACCGCGCGCTGGATGACCTCGGTCAAGCGCCAGCGCTTATTCTTGCTCAACGGACGTGTTTCCGTCACCCGGACGATGTCGCCGATCCGGCACGTCTGCTCTTCGTCATGGACCGTCAGCTTGGTCGTGCGCCGTATATACCTGCCGTACATGGGATGCTTCACCGTCCGTTCAACGGCGATGGTGACGGTCTTTTCCATCTTGTTGCTCAGTACGCGTCCCACGCGGTTCTTTCTGTGTCCCCGCTCCTTCATGCGTCATCTCCCGGATCATCCTGTCCGTCTGCCCGATTCTGATTGTCCGCCGCCTGGATGGATCGGATGTCGAGCTCATCCTCATTCAGGAGCGTGAGAATCCGGGCGATTTCCCGGCGCGACGACGAAATGCGCTTGGCATCCGTCATCTGCCGCGTCGCTTTCTGAAAATTCAGGTTGAAGATCTCTTCCTTCAGTTCGGCCACCCGCTCGTGCAGTTCCGCAACGGACAATTGCCGAAGCTCGTATAGTTTCATTACTTCCCTTCCTCGGGAACAGACCCGCTAGAGATCCTCGCGGGTAACCAGGCGCGTCTTGATCGACAGCTTCTGCTGGGCCAGTGCGATGGATTCCCTGGCCATATCGGAGGCCACGCCCCTCAGTTCGAAGAGGATGCGTCCCGGCTTCACCACGGCCACCCAGTTTCCGGTGGGACTGCCCTTCCCCTTGCCCATGCGCGTTTCAGCGGGTTTTTCCGTGAGCACCTTGTCCGGAAATACCCTGATCCAGACTTTGCCGCCGCGCCGCATGTGATGGACCATCGCGATACGAGCCGCTTCGATCTGCCGGTTGGTGATCCAACCGGGCTCGAGCGCTTGAATACCGTAATCTCCGAATTCCAGCGTGGCGCCGCGCGTTGCGATGCCCGTCATACGGCCGCGCTGTTGCTTCCGGTATTTCAGTCGCTTCGGCATTAACATCTCGATGTCTCCTCGAATGATCCCTTGACTCTGAAACGGACGCGCTCAACGAACCGACTCAAACCGTCGATTCCCGTCCAGTCCCAGTTTGTGTGTCCTCGCCCTTGATGATCTCGCCCTTGCAGATCCACACCTTGATGCCGATACACCCGTAGGTGGTATGGGCGGTGGACTGGGCGTAATCGATGTCTGCCCGGAGCGTGTGCAGCGGTACGCGTCCGTCGTTGAAAGATTCGGACCGGGACATTTCCGCGCCGCCAAGCCGTCCGCCGCAGGTAATCTTGATACCCTCGGCGCCCATGCGCATGGCCGCGGTGATGGATTTTTTCATGGCCCTTCTGAAACTGATCCGCTGTTCGATCTGCCGCGCTATGCTGTCGCCGATAAGCTGGGCATCCAGCTCCGGACGGCGGATTTCCTGTATATTGATGTAGATCTCTTTCTTGGTCAGGTGCTGAAGTTCGTCCCTGAGCTTGTCCACTTCCGCGCCCTTGCGTCCGATCACGATGCCGGGCCGGGCGGTGTGTATCGTTATGGTGGCCTTCTGCGGCGCTCGTTCGATTTCGACCTTCGAGATGCCGGCCCGCGTCAGGCGGCTCTTGACGTAACGGCGGATCATGAGGTCCTCCTGGAGCAATTCCGCCATGTTCTTGTCGGAATACCAGTTGGACTGCCAGGTCTTGATCACGCCAAGACGAAAACCGATCGGATGTGTTTTCTGACCCACGTCGTCAACTCCTGTTGTCGGAACTTCCCGGTAAATGGCCGGTCCGCGCCAGCCCGGTCCAGGCCAGGGCAAGTTAGTCCGCGACCACCACGGTGATATGGCTGGTGCGTTTCCGAATCGTGGAAGCGCTGCCCCTGGGGCCGTAATGGATGCGTTTCATGACCGGTCCGCCGTCGATAAAAACGGTCTTGATCTTCAGGTCCTCGATATCCAGCGTATGCTCGTCGTCGACATTCAAGGCGTTCGCCGTAGCGGACCGCACGGTCTTTTCGATAGGCCGGGCGCATGCCTTGGGTACGAATTGCAGTATGTTCAGCGCTTCCTGAACGGTCCGGCCGCGGATCATGTCCGCCACCTGGCGCATCTTGCGTGCCGAGCCGCGTACCTGCCGCGCAGTTGCACGGGCTTCCATCGCTATGCTCTCCCCTTCGTCAAAGCCGGTTTACTTCAGTTGTGTAGACCGCTCCGTGACCCGTCCGCTGTGTCCGCGGTAGGTGCGCGTCGGCGCGAATTCACCCAGTTTGTGGCCAACCATGTTCTCCGAGATGTAGACCGGTATGAACTTGTTGCCGTTGTGAATGGCCAGGGTATGACCGACGAAGTCCGGCGTGATCGTGCAAGCGCGGGCCCAGGTGCGGACCACCCGCTTCTCACCGGTACGATTCAGTTCGTCGACCTTCTTCTTGACGTTACTGTCGATGTACGGTCCTTTTTTGACCGAACGACTCATCATCGCCTCCCGCAAAGTTCCCTTGACTATTTTCGCCGCTTGATGATCAGCGTATCCGATTTCTTGGTCTTCTTCCGCGTCCGCAGACCCTTGGTCTTCTTTCCCCACGGAGTCACGGGATGCCGTCCACCCGAACTCTTGCCTTCTCCGCCGCCCATGGGGTGATCCACGGGGTTCTTCGCCACACCGCGGGAATAGCCGCGCCGCCCCAGCCAGCGGGAGCGTCCGGCCTTACCGAGCGTTATGTTCTCGTGATCCGTATTGCCTACCTGGCCTATCGTGGCGGAACACGCAACGGGTACCCGCCTGATTTCTCCGGAAGGCAGGCGCAACTGGGCAAAGCCGCCGTCCCGCGACATCAACTGGGCGGCTCCACCGGCGGAGCGCACGAGCTGGCCCCCGCGACCCGGCGAAAGTTCGATGTTGTGCAGCATGGTTCCCAGGGGTATGTCCTCCAGCGACATATGGTTGCCGCTCCGGATCTCGGATCGGCTGCCGGACGTGACCGTATGTCCCACCTCCAGGCCATGAGGCGCGAGAATATAGCGTTTCTCGCCGTCCGCGTAGTACAGCAGCGCGATGCGCGCCGAACGGTTCGGATCGTACTCGATGGCATGTACCCTGGCCGGGATGTCGACCTTGTCGCGCCGGAAGTCGATGACCCGGTATCGCCGCTTGTGCCCGCCACCGCGGTGCCGGGCGGTCATGCGTCCCAGGTTGTTCCGGCCGCCCGACTTCTTCAGGGGACGGACCAGGGAGGACTCCGGCGTCTCCTTCGTGATCTCCTTGAAGGAGGCTACGGTCTTGAACCGCTGGCCGGGTGTCTTGGGTCTGAATGTACGTACTGCCATAGCTCGTCTTCCTCTTCATGCGCCGGCCCGGACACGCGCCAGGCGCGGCCAGGGGGATCGGGTAATCAAGCGCTCGTGTACAGGTCGATCATGTCTCCGTCGGCAAGTTTCACGATGGCCTTCTTCCAGTCGGGACGCCGGCCCTCGAAACGGCCGAGACGCTTCACCTTGCCCTTCATGCGAAGCGTACGCACGGACTCGACCCGTACGTCGAAAATCTCCTCGATGGCCCGTTTGATTTCCAGTTTGTTCACATCCCTGGCCACTTCGAACACGTACTTGTTCTGCTCTTCCTGAAGGACATGGTTCTTTTCCGTTACCAGGGGCCGCGCCACGATGGCGCGCGGATCTTTCGTCATGATTTCAACGCCTCCTCTACCTGCTTCAGCCCCTCGCGGGTAAAGATCAGGCAGTCGCTGCGCAGTATCTCATGCACGTGAGCGTCCGAGGCCACGTTGATGCGTACGTCGGGAATGTTCCGACATGACTTGTACACTGCGTCGTCGTTTCGGTCCATGAGGACCAGGCACTTCCGGTCGTTCACGTGCATGTTCGAAAGCACGGAAACCATCTGCCGGGTCTTGGGCGCATCGAACTCAAGCGAATCGATTACGAGTACCGAACCGCTCTGCGCCCGCGTCGAAAGCACGGACTTCAGCGCGAGCCGGCGCACCTTTTTCGGGATCTCGTAACGGTAACTGCGGGGCGTGGGCCCGTGAGCCCTCCCACCCCCGATGCGGGTCGGGGACCGTCGGGAGCCCATGCGCGCCCGGCCAAGGCCCTTCTGCCGAAACATCTTCTTGCTGGTATAGGACACTTCCGACCGGGTTTGCGCGCTGGCCGTTCCCTGGCGCTGGTTGGCACGGTACATTTTCTCAGCTTCATACATGGCGTGGGCGTTGGCGGATATGCCGAAGACCGATTCTTCAAGATCGATCTGACCCTGTTCCGTCCCGTCGCTGTTGAACAATCTCGCTACCGGCATGATTTCTCCCACCTTAGCCTTCCAGGTCCCGCGCCGAATGCTTACCCGGCACGGTTGATCAATACGTATCCGTTCCTGTGGCCCGGGACCGCTCCCTTGACCAGTAGGATGTTTTTCTCGGCGTCCACGCCGATTACCTGCAGGTTCCGGACCGTCACGCGCTTGTTGCCCATCCGGCCGCCCATACGGGTTCCCTTGAAAACCTTGGACGGCGTCGCGCTCTGTCCGATCGATCCCGGATGGCGCACGCGGTCGCTCTGTCCCCGGGTCTTGTCGCCGCCCCGGAAACCATGTCGTTTAACGACGCCCTGGAATCCCCGTCCCTTGAAATATCCCGTCACGTTCACGAGCTCGCCGGTCTCGAAAATGCCGGCGCCGAACACCTGACCGGTTTCACAGGACTGGACATCGTCCACCGCGACCTCGCGAACGACCCGCTGCGGATCGACCTTCGCCTTCTTGAAGTGGCCTTTAAGCGGCCCGGTAGTCTGCTTTTCCTTCTTCGGGTCGAATCCGATCTGGGCCGCCTCGTAGCCGTCCCGTTCCAGCGTCTTTACCTGGGTGACGTAGCACGGCCCTGCTTCGATCACCGTGACAGGTACCGCGTCGCCGTTCTCGGCAAAGACCTGGCTCATCCCGATTTTTCTTCCGATCAGTCCGTCGAGACTGCTCATCGTAGAAACTCCTACACCCTGATTTCCACGTCCACGCCGGCGGGCAGGTCCAGCTTCAGGAGCGCGTCCACCGTCTGCTGTGACGTGTCATAGATATCGATAAGCCGCTTGTGCACACGCGTTTCGAACTGTTCCCGTGATTTCTTGTCAATAAAGGGAGAGCGCAGGACGGTATATACGGTTCGTTTCGTCGGCAGCGGTATCGGTCCCATGACCCGGGCGCCGGCCCGCTGTGCCGCCTGGGTGATTTCCCTGGCAGATTTGTCCAGCATGGCGTGGTCGCAGGCCTTCAACCTGATCCTGATCTTCTGATCCGTTTGGTTGGCCATTGCGGCCTCCTTCTCCCCTGTTACTCGATGACTTCGATGACGACGCCCGCGCCGACGGTTCTTCCGCCCTCACGAATGGCGAAGCGGAGTTCCCTGTCCATGGCGATGGGCTGCATGAGATTGACTTCCATGTCGACGTTGTCCCCTGGCATGACCATTTCCACGCCTGCGGGCAGCGAGACCGACCCGGTCACGTCCGTGGTACGGAAGTAGAACTGGGGCCTGTAGTTGTTGAAGAAGGGCGTATGCCTTCCGCCTTCCTCCTGCTTGAGGACGTAGACCTGGGCCTTGAACCTGGTATGGGGCGTGATGGACCCGGGCTTGGCGACGACCTGTCCGCGTTCGAGGTCTTCCTTGTCCACTCCGCGCAGGAGCAGTCCGACGTTGTCGCCCGCCCTGGCGTCGTCGAGGAACTTGCGGAACATCTCGATGTCTGTGACGACGGTCTTGCGTGTGTCCTTGATGCCGATGATCTCGACCTCGTCGTTCTTGTTGATGACGCCGCTCTCTACGCGTCCAGTACCGACGGTACCCCTACCCGTAATGGAGAAGACGTCCTCCACGGGCATGAGGAAGGGCCGGTCCTCGTCTCTGACCGGGGTGGGGATATATTCGTCCACGGTTTCCATGAGCTCGGCGATGGGCGCGGCGGCGTCGGATCCTGCCTCGCCTTCCATGGCCAGCAGGGCGCTCCCCCTGATCACGGGGATGTCGTCACCGGGGAAATCGTAGGAGGAGAGCAACTCTCTGACCTCGAGCTCGACGAGTTCGAGGAGCTCCTCGTCGTCGACCTGGTCGCACTTGTTCAGGAAGACGACGATGGCGGGCACGTTGACCTGCCTGGCCAGTAGGATGTGCTCGCGCGTCTGGGGCATGGGCCCGTCGGCGGCGGAGACCACCAGGATGGCGCCGTCCATCTGGGCCGCTCCGGTGATCATGTTCTTGATGTAATCGGCGTGTCCGGGACAATCCACGTGGGCGTAGTGCCGGTTGGTGGTCTCGTATTCGGCGTGGTGCACGTTGATGGTGACGCCGCGCTCCTTCTCCTCGGGGGCGTTGTCGATCTGGTCGTAATCCTGAAACTCGGCCAGACCCTGATCCGCCAGCACCTTGGTGATGGCCGCCGTCAACGTCGTCTTGCCGTGGTCCACGTGACCGATCGTGCCGATGTTCACGTGGGTCTTGGTACGCTCGAATCTTTCCTTCGACATGCTACAGATCCTCCAGATAATGAACCGTTATGCGCCGCCGCGAATCTTCTCAAGAATCTCTTGTTTGATACTCTCGGGTACTTCCGAATAATGCGCAAACTGCATGGTGGACACGGCCCGTCCCTGCGTGGCTGAACGCAACGACGTCGCGTAACCGAACATCTCGCTCAAGGGAACATTGGCCGCGACGACCTGCGCGTCGGTCCGGGGAATGATCCCGCCGATGCGTCCACGCCGCGCGTTCAGATCGCCGACCACGGCGCCCACGTATTCGCTCGGAACCGCCACTTCCACGTCCATGACCGGTTCCAACAACGCGGGATTGCCTTTGCGCATGCCGTCCTGGAAGGCCATGGAGGCTGCCACCTTGAAGGCTACTTCGGACGAATCGACTTCATGGTAGGAACCATCGTAGAGGGTGACCTTGATGCCCTGCACCGTGTACCCGGCGAGCACGCCGTTATGCGCGGCTTCCCGCACGCCGGCCTCGACGGAAGAGATGAACTCCCGCGGGATGACCCCTCCGACAATGCCGTTCACGAATTCGACGCCGTCCCCTTCCGCCACGGGCTCCATTTCGAGCCATACGTGACCGAACTGACCCCGTCCGCCCGACTGCCGGACGAAACGCCCTTCACTCTTCACGGCCGTTCCGATGGTTTCCCGGTAGGCGACCTGGGGACGTCCCACGTTCGCTTCCACCCGGAATTCTCTCAGCATGCGGTCTACCAGGATCTCGAGGTGCAGTTCACCCATGCCTGATATGATCAACTGGCTGGTTTCTTCATCGGTATGTACGCGGAAAGTAGGATCTTCTTCGGAGAGTTTCTGGAGGGACTGGCTGAGTTTCTCTTCGTCTGCCCGGGTCTTGGGCTCGACCGCGACGGACATCACCGGTTTGGGGAACTCCATTGCCTCGAGGGCGATGGGCCACTCCGGGTCGCACAGTGTGTCGCCCGTCACTACGTCCTTTACGCCTACCAACGCCACGATGTCACCGGCTTCGGCGGCCTTGAGCTGTTCCCGCTTGTTGGCGTGCATCTGCAGGATCCGGCTGATTCTCTCTCGCCGGTTGGTCCGGGTATTCAGCACGTAACAACCCGCGGGAAGCGTGCCGGAATAAATCCGGTAGAACGCGAGCTTGCCGACATGGGGATCGGTCATGATCTTGAAGGCCACTCCGGAGAGCGGCGCATCGGGCAGGCTTTCCCGTGTTTCCGGTTCGCCGGTCAGCGTATTCTTACCCGAGACGGGCGGTACGTCCTGCGGCGAAGGCAGATAATCGACCACCGCGTCGAGCAGCGCCTGGACGCCCTTGTTGCGGAACGAGGAACCCACGAGGACGGGGATCAGGCTGACGGAAAGCGTGGCCCGGCGAATGGCGGCCTGCAGTTCGGAAACCGTCGGCTCCTCGCCGGCCAGGTAGATTTCCATCAGTTCCTCGTCCACCTCGGCGAGGCTCTCGATCAATTTGTTCCGGTGCCCGGCGGCATATTCGGCCAGATCGTTCGGAATATCGTGCTCTTCAAAGGTGGCGCCCATGTTGTCTTCATGGTAGCTGCGCGCCTTCATGGAGACCAGGTCGATGGACCCGGTAAACAGGTCGCCGCTGCCGATGGGGAGCTGGACCGGGATGGCGTTGGCTCCAAGCCGTTCGTGTATCATGGAGACGACCTGGTGGAAGTCCGCCCCGACGCGGTCGATCTTGTTCACGTAGGCTATGCGGGGCACGCCGTACTTGTCGGCCTGCCGCCACACGGTCTCTGACTGCGGCTCGACGCCGCCCACGGCACAAAAAATCGCTACGGAGCCGTCGAGCACGCGCAGCGATCGTTCTACCTCGACCGTGAAGTCCACGTGGCCGGGTGTGTCGATGATATTGATCCGGTGGTCGCGCCAGAAGGATGTCGTGGCCGCGGACGTGATCGTAATGCCCCGCTCACGTTCCTGCTCCATCCAGTCCATGGTCGCGGCGCCGTCGTGTACTTCGCCCATCCTGCGCACCCGTCCCGTATAATAGAGTATACGTTCCGTGGTGGTCGTTTTCCCGGCGTCGATATGAGCCGTGATTCCGATGTTCCTGGTCTTTTCCAGGTTCGATTCGGAAGCGTGCTTGCTGGATGAAGTGGACATTTTCTCTTTTGGTTTGATCGTTGTTTCAGTCACTGCGTTATCTACCTCATAAAGTACGGATCATCGCGAGGGATGATCCGTTTTACTGTTTCGGACTGCTAGCTATACGCCCTTACCACCTGTAATGGGCAAAGGCCCGGTTCGCTTCCGCCATTCTGTAGGTTTCTTCCTTGCGGCGGACGGCGGCACCCTCTCCCCTGGCGGCGGCGGTAAACTCTCCCGCCAGGCACTCGAACATGTTTTTTTCCGATCGGGCTCTCGCGGCTTCGATGATCCAGCGAATCGCCATGGCCCGCTGCTGGTCATCCCGCACTTCCACGGGAACCTGGTAGGTCGAACCACCCACCCGGCGGGATTTGACGTAAACGACGGGGCCGACGATCTTGATCGCCTTCTCAAACACGGGCAGCGGTTCCTGGCTCGTTCGTTCTTCGATCAGATCGAGCGCCTGATAGAATACGCGTTCCGCGATGCTCTTCTTCCCTTTGCGCATCAATCCGTTAATGAACTTGGATACCAGTACGCTGTTGTATTTCCAGTCCGGTTCCGGTTCCCGTCTTACGACTTCTTTCCTTCTTGCCATCTTATACTCCAGACCATCCAGCCAGGTTATTCTTCAGCCTACTTGGGTTTCTTGGTTCCGTATTTCGACCGGCTGTTGCGCCGGTCGGGCACTCCGCTGGCATCCAGCGCACCGCGGATGATATGGTACCGCACACCGGGCAGATCCTTGACCCGGCCGCCCCTCACCAGAACGATGTTATGTTCCTGGAGGTTGTGGCTTTCGCCCGGGATGTAACAGGTGGCTTCGATGCCGTTCATCAGGCGTACGCGGGCGATTTTCCTTAACGCCGAATTCGGTTTCTTGGGCGTCTGCGTCTTCACCTGCAGGCAGTTGCCCCGTTTTTGGGGACTTCCGCGCAATGCGGGTGATTTCGTCTTTCGCTGCGATTTCTTCCGACCGTGGCGAATAAGTTGATTTATCGTGGGCATTTCCGCCTAACCTTCCCTGTTGCAACGACCCGACAAGCCAGTAACGCGTGGGTTTTCGAGGTCCGTATAAACCGTATTCCCCCCAAAAAACCATAGGTGAGGAAATTTAACCTGTTCCTCTAGTTGTGTCAAGCGTTTTTGGAAAAAAACGAGCGTCGCCAGCATCAGCATCCCGGCGACGCCCGGTCATCGCCTTCTCCTGCCCTCGTCAGGCTGTTTTTACGGGCGGCGTCTCGGCCTCGGCCACCTTCGGCACGGTTGCGGCCTCCGCATCGCCGTTCACAGATTCCGCGTCGAAAAGAGGCTCCACCTCAATGGACGGAGGCTCGATCTCATTGCCCTTTTCGTCAACAAGCCGCATCTGGCCGTACCGGTCGAGTCCGGTACCCGCGGGAATCAGGTGCCCCATGATTACGTTTTCCTTCAGGCCGAGGAGCGAGTCTCTCTTGCCCTGAATGGCCGCTTCGGTCAACACGCGTGTCGTTTCCTGGAAAGCTGCCGCGGAGACGAAACTTTCGGTACTGAGCGCCGCCTTGGCGATACCCAGCAGCAGCGGCTGGTTCGTCGCCGGGTCGCCGCCTTCGCGCAGCACGCGGTCGTTCTCCGACTGGAATCGGGTACGGTCCACGGCCTCGCCCTTGAGAAACTCCGTGTCGCCCGGGTCGTCCACCTTGACCTTCTGGAGCATCTGGCGGACGATGACTTCCACGTGCTTGTCGTTGATGCTCACGCCCTGCATGCGGTATACTTCCTGGATCTGGTTGACCAGGTATTCCTGCACGGCGTTCACGCCCTGGATTTCGAGAATGTCATGGGGGTCGATCGAACCTTCAGACAGGGGTTCTCCCGCCTGTACCCGGTCGCCGTCCCGCACGCTGAGATGCCGTCCCTGGGGGATCAGGTACTCCTGTTCCGAACCGTCGTCGGCGCGAACGAGGAGGCGATGGGAACGCCGGACGATGCCGGCGACTTTGACGACGCCGTCCACTTTCGCAACCGTGGCCGGATCGCGGGGCCGGCGCGCCTCGAAGAGTTCGGCGACGCGCGGCAGACCGCCGGTGATATCCCGGGTTTTACCAATGGAGCGCGGTATGCGCGCGAGGACCTCACCGGGCTGCACGTAAGTGCGTTCGGTATTGTTCTGGTCCGTGAACTCCGTGATGAGCAGGTGGGCCCCGGTGGGCAGGTTGTATTCGTCTTTCATCTTGCCCTCGGCGTCCGCGATATAGATGCGCGGATGGAGCGCCCTCGATCCCCGGTTCTCCGTTATCACCTTCTGACGCATGCCCGTGGTTTCGTCCAGCTGTTCACGCAGCGTCTCTCCCGCCACGACGTCTTCCAGTTGCACGTGGCCGGCCTGTACCGCAATGATCGGTATGTTGTAGGGGTTCCACTCGAACAGGGCCTGGTTTTCCTCGACGACCTCTCCATCCTTCGTGAGCATGACCGCTCCATAAGGGATGAAGAAATGGGCCCGACGGTTTCCGTCGGCGTCGAGGATGGTGATCTCGCCCGCCCGTCCGATGACGACCGGGAGGCCGTTCTCCTGGGTGACGGTCTCGACCGCTGTAAAGACGGCCTTGCCTGCCTGCTTCGTGGTGATCTTGTTCTGCGTGGCGTCGCGGCTGGCGATTCCGCCGATGTGGAATGTGCGGAGCGTCAGCTGCGTACCCGGTTCGCCGATGCTCTGGGCCGCCATGACGCCGACGGCCTCGCCCATTTCCACCATGAAGCCCGTGGCGAGGTTCCGGCCGTAACACCGGGCGCAAACGCCGCGCCTGGTCTCGCAGGTCAGGACGGACCGGATGTGCACAGTTTCGCTCATCTCAGCATCCGGATCGGAAGCGTACTGAACGCCGCCGCGTTGTTCGATGAGGTCGGCGACTTCCTCGTTGATCTCTTCGCCGGCGGCCGTAAGCAGTTCCCGCGTGATAGGATCGTAGATGTCATCCAGCACGACCCTGCCGAGAACCCGGTCGCCCAGCGGTTCCATCACGTTTTCGCCTTCTTTCAGGGCGCCGATTTCGATGCCGCGGATCGTGCCGCAGTCCACTTCGTTTATGATCACGTTCTGCGCCACGTCCACCAGGCGCCGGGTCAGGTATCCGGCATCCGCGGTCTTGAGGGCCGTGTCGGCGAGCCCCTTGCGGCCGCCGTGGCTGGATGTGAAATACTCGAGTACCGACAAACCTTCCTTGAGATTGGACAGGATGGGCGTTTCGATATACTCGCCGATCTGGCCGACGACTTTCCGCTGGGGCTTGGCCATGAGTCCGCGCATGCCGCATAACTGCCCCACCTGGTCCAGCTTGCTCCTTGCGCCGGAGGCCATCATCATGTAGAAGGGATTGAAGCCGTCGTCCGAGTCCGCCAGCGTGGTTTCGACGGCTTCGTTGAGCTTGGTCCGGGTGTGCTGCCACACGTCGATCACCTTGTTGTACCGCTCGCCCTCGGTGATGGCGTGGCCCTCGTACTGGTCCTGGATAGACTGCACCTCCGACGCTGCGTCCTGGATCATCTGCGCCTTCTCGTCCGGGATGACCACGTCGTCGATTCCCGATGTCAGGCCGGAAAGGGTCGCGTAGTGGAATCCCAAGCGCTTGATTTCGTCCAGGAGGACGCACGTGCGGTAATTGCCCAGTTGGCGGTACACGTCGGCCACCATGTTTCGTATGGCCGCGCTGTCGAATACCTCGTTCTGGAAGCCGATCTCCGGCGGCAGTATCTGGTTGAAGATGACCCGTCCGACGGTCGTCTCGATCATCTTCCCTTCGAGCCGCAGCCTGATGATGGCATGAATGTCCACGAGGTCGTTGTCGAAGGCGAGCATCACCTCGGAAACGCTTGCGAACACCTTGCCTTCACCCCGGCAGTCCTTGAGTTCCTTGGTCAGGTAGTAACATCCCAGGACAATGTCCTTGCTGGGTGAGCAAATCGGTTGCCCGTTTTTCGGATCGAGGATGTTGTTGGAAGACAGCATCAGCACCCGCGCTTCGATCTGGGCCTCGAAGGACATGGGGACGTGCACCGGCATCTGATCGCCGTCGAAGTCCGCGTTGAAGGCTTCGCATACCAGGGGGTGGATGCGGATGGCCTTGCCTTCCACAAGCACCGGCATGAATGCCTGGATACCCAGCCTGTGCAGGGTAGGCGCCCGGTTCAGCAGGACCGGATGGTCCTTGATGATTTCTTCCAGGATGTCCCACACTTCGGGCTCTTCCCGTTCCACGATCTTCTTCGCGCTCTTGACCGTCTGTACGAAGCCCCGGTCTTCCAGCCGCTGGATGATGAAGGGCTTGAAGAGTTCCAGGGCGATGTTCTTGGGAAGCCCGCACTGGTGGATCTTGAGCTCGGGTTCCACCACGATCACGGAACGGCCCGAGTAGTCCACCCGCTTGCCGAGCAGGTTCTGGCGAAACCGCCCCTGCTTGCCCTTGAGCAGATCCGAGAGGGACTTCAGGGACCTGTTCCCGTCGCCCCGGACGGCCCGCGAACGCCTGCCGTTGTCGAGCAGCGCGTCCACTGCTTCCTGCAGCATCCGCTTCTCATTGCGCAGGATGACGTCCGGCGCGCGGATATCGAGCAGTTTCTTGAGCCGATTGTTCCGGTTGATGACGCGACGATAAAGGTCGTTGAGATCCGAGGTGGCGAACCTTCCGCCTTCCAGGGGTACCAGCGGTCGCAAGTCGGGAGGAATGACCGGCAGCACTTCCATGATCATCCATTCGGGCCGGTTGCCGTCGGAGTCCGGTCCGTTGGAGTTCCGGAAAGCCTCGACCACCTTCAGCCGTTTCAGCGCGTCGTTTTTCCGCTGTACCGACGTTTCCATCCGTACACGGGTCCGCAGTTCGACGGAAAGTTCCTCGATGTCGATCTCGGAGAGCAGACGGCGCAGGGCGCCCGCGCCCATGTCCGCCTCGAATTCGTGCCCCGCCTCCTCGAGATCCATGAAGGTGTCCTGGTCGATGATCTCGCCCATCTGGTAGTCGGTGTCTCCAGGGTCCAGCATGACGTAGGACTCGTAGTAGATCACGCGTTCCAGGTTCCGGATGGAAAGGTTCAGCAGGTTGCCGATACGGCTGGGGGGCGACTTGAAATACCAGATATGGCATACGGGAACGGCCAGCTCGATGTGCCCGAGCCGTTCACGCCTCACCTTCGCCTGCGTGACTTCCACGCCGCAACGGTCGCATATGACGCCGCGGTACCGGATCCGCTTGTATTTCCCGCAGTTGCACTCCCAGTCCTTCACGGGACCGAAGGTGCGCTCGCAGAACAAGCCGTCGCGTTCCGGTTTGAAGGTTCGGTAGTTTATGGTCTCCGGTTTCGTCACTTCCCCGTAGGACCATCTGCGGATCGTTTCGGGGGAGGCCAACTGTATCCGGATCGAGGCGCGTTTCTTGGGCTGCTTGTGCATTAGATCGACCACTGGTGACACCTCCTGATCTTTATCGTATCTGCATGCTCGGGTCGGCATGTCGGCGGCCCGAGTCCTGTCGGGAACTCCATGGGTGAGGTGCTAACCGTTTCACTCTTCGAGCTGGACATCCAGGGCCAGGCTCTGGAGTTCCTTGACGAGAACGTTAAAAGACTCCGGTATCCCGGGTTCGGGCGGATTGTCGCCCTTGACGATGGCCTCGTAAAGCCGCGAACGGCCGTTGACATCGTCCGATTTGACGGTCAACATCTCCTGCAGCGTGTACGAAGCGCCATAGGCCTGCAGGGCCCAGACCTCCATTTCGCCGAAACGCTGACCGCCGAACTGGGCTTTGCCTCCGAGGGGCTGTTGCGTGACCAGGGAGTAGGGCCCGATCGACCGGGCATGTATCTTGTCCTCGACCAGGTGGTTCAGTTTCATGACGTACATGTAGCCGACGGTGACATCCTTGTCGAAGGGGAGGCCGGTCTTGCCGTCGTAGAGCGTACTCTTTCCGGATTCCGGCAGTCCGGCGTTACGCAGCGCCTGCTTGATTTCCTGAATGGACGCCCCGTCGAACACCGGCGTTGCGATAAAGGTGTCCTTTTCCTTCGCGACCCATCCGATGTGGATCTCCATGATCTGGCCGAGGTTCATCCGGCCCGGCACGCCGAGGGGATTCAGGATGATGTCTATGTGACGTCCATCCGGCAGGTAGGGCATGTCCTCTTCAGGGACGATCTTCGCCACCACGCCCTTGTTCCCGTGCCGGCCGGCCATCTTGTCGCCCACGGACAGTTTTCTCTTTTTGGCCACGTACACTTTGACCAGTTGGATCACACCGGGGGCCAACTCGTCTCCGCGTCGTATCTTCTCCTGTTCGCGTTCCAGTTGGTTTTCGATTTCCCGAATGTTCTTGGACGAAGCCTGGATCACCTTCAGGATCTGTTCGTTCAAGGTCGCGTTGACGACCCACCCCTCGCTCTGGATGACGCGGTCGAAATCGAGTTCCGCCAGCCGGCTGTCCGTATACTTTCGCTTGGCCGGGATCACGACCTCGTCCGTCTCGCCGTCCCGGAGCTCGACACATACCTTGCCCCTGAGCAATTCACTCAGCTTCTCGTTGCGCGTCTCCTTGACCTGGTCTATCCGCTGCCGGTAATCGCGCTCGAGTTCGCGCAGGGTTTCTCTCTCCTTCTCCCGGGCGACGCTGTCGCTGTCCTTACGGCTGTACAGGCGGGTATCGATGACGATACCCTGCATGCCGGGAGGTGCCTTGAGGGAGGCGTCCCGCACATCGCCGGCCTTCTCTCCGAAGATCGCGCGCAAAAGGCGTTCCTCCGGCGACAGCTCCCTTTCGCCCTTCGGCGTCACCTTGCCCACGAGGATGTCGCCGGGTCCCACTTCGGCGCCGATGCGAATGATGCCGGACTCATCCAGGTTGCGGACGGCGTCCTCGCTCACGTTGGGGATCTCGCAGGTAAATTCCTCGGTGCCCACTTTCGTTTCACGGGCGGGAAGCTCGAACTCGGTGATGTGGATGGAAGAGAAGACATCCTGTTTGACCAGTCTTTCGCTGACGACGATGGCGTCTTCGAAATTGTATCCTTCCCAGGACATGAAGGCGGTCAGCACGTTGCGGCCCAGGGCGAGTTCACCCTTTTCCGTGGCGGGCCCGTCCGCGAGAACCTGCCCCGCCTCCACGCGCGCGCCGGTCTGCACGATCGGCTTCTGGTTTATGCAGGTTTCCTGGTTGGATTTCTTGAACTTGGTGAGCGGATACACGTCGGGCGGCGTGTCGAAGAGATCGGAATCACCAGTGTCGTCAGGGGTTACCGTGATCATGTCGGCGGAGACCTGCGTGACGGTGCCGCTCTGTTTGGCGACCACGACCGCACCTGAATCCACGGCTACCTTCCGTTCCATGCCGGTGCCTACCAGGGGCGCCTCCGTGCGCAGGAGGGGTACCGCCTGCCGTTGCATGTTGGAACCCATGAGGGCCCGGTTGGCGTCATCGTGTTCCAGGAAGGGGATGAGGGCCGCGGACACGCCCAGGATCTGCTTGGGCGATACGTCCATGTAGGCGACCTCGCCGGGGTCGACCAGCTTGATGTCTCCCTTGTTGCGCGTGGGAATGCGGCCGACGATGCGTCCTTCGTCGTCCAGCGATATGGCGGCCTGGGCGATCATGAAGTCCTCTTCCTGATCGGCCGACAGGTAGTCGATCTGTTCGGTAATCCGGCCGTCCATGACCTTGCGGTAAGGCGTTTCGATGAAGCCGAACCGGTTGATCCTGCCGTAGGTGCCCATGTACGCGATCAGGCCGATGTTCGGGCCTTCCGGCGTCTCTATGGGACAGATGCGTCCGTAGTGGGTGTGGTGCACGTCGCGGACTTCGAAACTGGCGTGAGACCGGTCCAGGCCGCCCGGGCCGAGCGAGCTGAGCCTCCGCTTGTGCGTCAGTTCGGCCAGGGGATTGGTCTGCTCCATGAACTGCGACAGCTGGCTGCTGCCGAAGAACGCGGCGATCACGGAAGAGACCGTCCGGGCGTTCACCAGGTCCTGGGGCGTGATCGAATCGGCGTCGTGTAGGCTGATCCGGTCCCTTATGGTCCGGGACATGCGGGTCAGTCCGGTGTTGAACTGCTGGGCGAGGAGTTCGCCCACGGTACGCGTACGCCGGTTGCCGAGATGGTCGATGTCGTCCGTGACGCCTTCGCCCCGGCGCAGTTTCAGCAGATAGTCGATGATGGCGATGAAGTCTTTAGCCGTCAGGATAGTCGTATCGATCGGCACGTCCACGTTCAGGCGCTTGTTTATACGGTGGCGTCCCACGGCCGCCAGGTTGTACCGCTTCTGATTGAAGAACATGCGGTCCATCAACGCCTGGGCCGTTTCTAGGTTGGGCGGGTCACCCGGCCGCAGCAGGCTGTACATTTTCGACAGCGCGTCTTCAGTCGACGAGGTCGTGTCCTTCTTGAACGTGTTGGAAAGGACGTCCGGCTCCCGGGTCGGATCCATCCGGACGATCTTGATTTTTGCGGACTGCTTGGACCGCCCGGTATGGCCGTTTCCTTCGGCCAGTCGCTCCGCCAGCGCTTCCGTCAGCGGTTCGCCGCTTTCGGCAACGATCTCACCGGTCTCCTTGTCGACGACCGGCGCGCCGATGCTCCGACCGACCAGTTCGGTAATCTTGTTGGCCCGGACGTCGTCGAATTCATAGAACAACTGGTATATATCTTCGTTGCTTTCGTAACCGAGGGCGCGCAACAGCAGCGTTACGGGAAACTTCCGCTTCCGGTCGATGTGGACGAAGAGCACGTCGTTCACGTCCAGGCTGAACTCCAGCCAGGTGCCGTGTTCGGGTATGATGCGGGCGGAATAAAGCTGTTTGCCGTTGGGGTGGGTTTCTTCGGAGAAGAATACTCCGTAGGAACGCTGCAGCTGGGACACGATGACCCGTTCCGCGCCGTTGATGATGAACGTGCCCTTTTCCGTGATAAGGGGCAGTTCACCGAGGAACACGGTCTGCTCTATGATGTCCTTGACCTTCTTGCTGTCGGCCTTCCCATTGCCGCCGTTCCCTTCCTCCCGGATCACCAGGCGAAGCCTCGCCTTCAGGGGAATCGCGTAGGTCATGCCCCGTTCCTGGCATTCCAGGACCGTATACTTGGGCTCGCCGAGTATGTACTCGATAAACTCGAGCGAAAAGTGCTCGTGGATGTCCGTGATGGGGAATATGTCGGTGAAAACGGCCTGCAGACCCTGGTTCCTGCGCTCGGAAACGGGTACGTCGGCCTGGAGAAACGCGTTGAAGGAATCTATCTGGACCGCCAGCAGATTCGGCATTTCGATGATGGAGGGCAGTTTGGAATAGTCATGGCGTGTGATCTGGGTATTGTCCATCGGCTGACCACATCCTTTCGACAGGAAGGTTAATAGTACCCGCGGACGAGTGGGCGACGACCCCGCGCACATCGCGGGATCTACGCGCTCGCCACGCGGACCCGATCCGGTTTACCGTCCCGCCTATTTGAGTTCGATCGTCCCGCCCGCTTCTTCTATCTGCTTCTGAACGTCGTCCGCTTCTTCTTTCGTCACGCCTTCCTTAAGCGCGCCGGGAACGCCGTCGACCAGCGCCTTGGCCTCCTTCAGGCCCAGACCCGTGATCGCGCGTACGACCTTTATAACCTGGATCTTCTTGTCGCCGAAACCGGTCAGCACGACATCGAAGGAGTCCTTTTCCTCTTCGGCCGGCGCGGCTGCATCGGCGGCGCCGGGTGCGGCTACTGCCATCGTCGCCGCGGCTGAAACACCGA
The DNA here is from genome assembly GCA_951812955.1 of uncultured Gemmatimonadota bacterium. Classification (GTDB taxonomy): domain Bacteria; phylum JAAXHH01; class JAAXHH01; order JAAXHH01; family JAAXHH01; genus JAAXHH01. Next base: position 3,066,851 of record OX638340.1, read on the forward strand.
ACTTGTCTTCGAGCGTCTTCACGAGATCATTTAATTCCAGCACGGTCAGCTGTTCAATCTGATCTACGATATCGGACACGGCCATGATACATACCTCCATATGGAAATTAAAGAATGCTGCCTTTGTAGTTCTCGACGGTCTTCAAACGATTCAAATGCACATCAGACTGCGGGCGGCGATACCGGAAAACCGGGACGCGGCCCTTAATCGCCGCCTTCCTGCGACGCTTTCTGCTGAGAAACGGCCGACAAGGTGCGGACCAGGCCGCTCAGTACACCGGACAGCGTGAATACCAGGCCTGTGATCGGCGCGGCGATTCCGCTGACGGCCTTCGCCAGCAGCTCATCTCTGCCGGGTAGCGTGGAAAGCGTCTGGACCTTCGCGGTATCTACAATCTCGCCGGTAAGGAAACCGCCCTTGATGCGGGGCCGGTCATCGTGTTCCTTGCCGAAATCGAATAAAACCTTCGCCGGCGCCACGGGGTCGTTCGAAAAGACGAGCGCGGTCGGCCCATCCAGGGTTTCACCCAGGTCGGGCAGGCCCGCGTCGGCGACTGCGAGCCGGGTCAGCGTGTTCTTGATGACGCGGCATTCCACGGATTCCGATCGCAACCGGCTACGTAGTTCCGTAACCTCGCCGACGTCCAGGCCGGTGAGGTCCGCCAGGTATACGCTGTCGGTCTCCTTCAATCGCGTCGTCAGATCCTGGACGATCTGCTCTTTAACGGCACGCGGCTGGGGCATGGTTTCAAGACTCCTTTATGATCAACGGCTTCCGGTCCTGTATTCCGGTCCTGTGGTCCCGTATGCGTCTATGCCTCGACGGCCGCCGCCTGGCGGTCGACCGATATGCCGGGACCCATGGTAGAAGATACGGTAAGACGCCTGATGTATTGCCCTTTGGCGGATGCAGGCTTCGCCCGCATGACCGCGTCGATGAACGTCGAGGCGTTCTCCGACAATTGCTGTACGGTAAAGGACACCTTCCCGACCGGACCGTGCAGGTTTCCGTTGCGGTCCACGCGGTACTCGATCCGACCGGATTTGACTTCCCGGACCGCCGGGCCGACGTCGAAGGTGACTGTGCCGCTCTTCGGATTGGGCATGAGCCCCCGCGGACCCAGTACGCGGCCCAGTTTTCCCACGTCACGCATGATATCGGGCGTGGCGATCACGACGTCGAAATCGGTCCAGCCTTTTTCGATCTGCTCGATGTACTCGTCGGCGCCGACATAGTCCGCGCCGGCTTCCTGGGCGTCCTTCTGCGCTTCGCCCCGCGTCAGCACGAGCACCTTGGTTTCCTTGCCCGTTCCGTGGGGCAGCGCGATGGCGCCCCGTACCATCTGTTCGGCGTGGCGGGGATCCACGTTCAGTCGCATGACTACCTCGACGGTCTCGTCGAATTTCGTCTTCGAGGCTTCCTTGACGATAGACAACGCGTCCACGAGGGGATAATCCCTTCCCGCTTCCACCTTTTCACTGGCTTCCAGATACCGCCTGCCTCTTTTCATGGCCCGTCTCCTTGCGACTTTCCCGGGTTATCCTTCTATCTCGATGCCCATGCTGCGGGCCGTGCCTTCGATCATGCGCATGGCCGCCTCCGTATCCGCGGCATTCAGATCCGGCTTCTTGAGCTCGGCGATCTGCCTGACCTGATCCCGCGTGACCTTGCCGACCTTGTCCCGGTTGGGTTCGCCCGACGCCTTCGCCAGGCCGGCTTCACGCTTGAGCAGCACCGCGGCCGGGGGCGTCTTCGTGATGAAGGAGAAACTGCGGTCGGCGTAGACCGTGATCACGACCGGTATGATCAGCCCCATCTGGTCCTGGGTCTTCGCATTGAAGACCTTGCAGAACTCCATGGGATTGACGCCATGCTGGCCGAGCGCCGATCCGACCGGTGGCGCAGGATTCGCCTGGCCGGCGGGTACCTGGAGCTTGATCACCGTAGATATTTTCTTTGCCACAAAACCCTCCTACGTGACGTGGGTTACCTGGAGGAAATCGAGCTCCACCGGGGTCGCACGTCCAAAAATGCTCACCATGACCTTCAGTTTCTGCCGGTCCGGATGTATCGCCTCCACCACGCCTGTGAAATCGGTGAAAGGTCCGTCCGTCACCTTGACCTGGTCGCCGGTCCGGTAAGGGATCTCCACGCCTTCTCCCTTATCCTTGTGCGGTTCGTCCCGGTGCAGTATGCGGTTCAGTTCAGTTTCCCGCAGGGGCTGCGGCCTGGGGCCGCTTCCAACGAAATGGGTAACGCCCGGCGCGTTGGTTACCATGTGCCATGAATCGCGGTCCATCTCCATTTCCACGAGGACGTAGCTTGGAAACAGTTTGCGAATCGTAGAGGTTTTCTTCCCCTGTTTCATCTCTACGATTTCTTCGGTAGGGATGAGGATCTCGCCGATTTTCTCTTCCAACCCTTCGCGAATCTTCAGTTTCTCCAGGTGGGTCTTTACCTTGTTCTCATGACCTGAATAGGTATGAATCACATACCAGCGCTTGTCCATTGCTCTCCTCGTCATCTCTCGCTACGCGTCAGGCCCCGAGCAAACGGCTCAATATGATGGACAGAATGAAATCGATCACTCCGGTGAAAGCGGCCAGGATAAGCGTGATGATGATGACCACCGTCGTCGAACCGATCAATTCGTTCCGGCTCGGCCAGCTCACCTTGGAGAGCTCTGTCCTTACTTCTCTCAGAAAGTCTACCGTTCGTTCGTACATGATCCCTGTTTCGTGCTGAACCGGCCGTCTGTCTTTAAGCCTGCTCGAAACGTGACGGCCAATCACTGGTTCATGGTTCTCGCTCAGCCCGCCTCACGCGTGCCTGCGCGCATGTGCGTTCCGCATAAAAAGGCAGGCCGGAACTGTGGTATCCGCTCAGTTCGTGTCGCCGGCCTGCGATTCTGTGCGTCTTCTATGTCAGATTCATCCGGTCTAACCGGGTGAGGATCGCTTCGATCGCTTCGTCCCGTTTCTTGAATGTCGTCACCAGTCCTGTTACTCGATGACTTCGATGACGACGCCCGCGCCGACGGTTCTTCCGCCCTCACGAATGGCGAAGCGGAGTTCCCTGTCCATGGCGATGGGCTGCATGAGATTGACTTCCATGTCGACGTTATCCCCTGGCATGACCATTTCCACGCCTGCGGGCAGCGAGACCGACCCGGTCACGTCCGTGGTACGGAAGTAGAACTGGGGCCTGTAGTTGTTGAAGAAGGGCGTATGCCTTCCGCCTTCCTCCTGCTTGAGGACGTAGACCTGCGCCTTGAACCTGGTATGGGGCGTGATGGACCCGGGCTTGGCGACGACCTGGCCCCGCTCCAGGGATTCCTTGTCCACGCCGCGCAGGAGCAGTCCGACGTTGTCGCCCGCCCTGGCGTCGTCGAGGAACTTGCGGAACATCTCGATGTCTGTGACGACGGTCTTGCGTGTGTCCTTGATGCCGATGATCTCGACCTCGTCGTTCTTGTTGATGACGCCGCTCTCTACGCGTCCAGTACCGACGGTACCCCTACCCGTAATGGAGAAGACGTCCTCCACGGGCATGAGGAAGGGCCGGTCCTCGTCTCTGACCGGGGTGGGGATGTATTCGTCCACGGTTTCCATGAGTTCGGCGATGGGCGCGGCGGCGTCGGATCCTGCCTCGCCTTCCATGGCCAGCAGGGCGCTTCCCCTGATCACGGGGATGTCGTCACCGGGGAAATCGTAGGAGGAGAGCAGCTCCCTGACCTCGAGCTCGACGAGTTCGAGGAGCTCCTCGTCGTCGACCTGGTCGCACTTGTTCAGGAAGACGACGATGGCGGGCACATTGACCTGCCTGGCCAGTAGGATGTGCTCGCGCGTCTGGGGCATGGGCCCGTCGGCGGCGGAGACCACCAGGATGGCGCCGTCCATCTGGGCCGCTCCGGTGATCATGTTCTTGATGTAATCGGCGTGTCCGGGACAATCCACGTGGGCGTAGTGCCGGTTGGTGGTCTCGTATTCGGCGTGGTGCACGTTGATGGTGACGCCGCGCTCCTTCTCCTCGGGGGCGTTGTCGATCTGGTCGTAATCCTGAAACTCGGCCAGACCCTGATCCGCAAGCACCTTGGTGATGGCCGCCGTCAACGTCGTCTTGCCGTGGTCCACGTGACCGATCGTGCCGATGTTCACGTGGGTCTTGGTACGCTCGAATCTTTCCTTCGACATGAAGACAATCTCCTGGAACCAGTTTGGTTTAACGAAACAATACGCCTGATAAAGTCTGAGCCAAAGCCCTCGGCCGGACTTGAACCGGCGACCTACACCTTACCATGGTGTTGCTCTACCAACTGAGCTACAAGGGCGCTTTCGTTCAAGGTTCAGATTAATGCTTACATTATAGCTGGCCGAAACCTTCAGTTTTCCGAACCCGGTCACAGCACTTTATAGAGCGGGAAACGGGACTCGAACCCGCGACCCTCAGCTTGGAAGGCTGATGCTCTAGCCAACTGAGCTATTCCCGCCGGTTGTCATTCTGAAGCTGCCTGTTGGCCTGATCTACCCGCCGGCCCTCTTTCAGATACGCATGGGGAGGGCAGGATTCGAACCTGCGAAGGCTGAGCCAACGGATTTACAGTCCGTCCCATTTGACCGCTCTGGAACCTCCCCTGGCTACCTGAAAGCCACCACTCGGATTCGAACCGAGAACCTACTGATTACAAATCAGCCGCTCTGCCATTGGAGCTATGGTGGCCAATATAATCAGTACGAATCCGCATCTTGAGCAGCTCAAGAACACAGACAGGGAAATATAATCAACATCACTGCCATTGTCAAGGATGTATGCAAAATAAACTGAAGCCGTGATTGGATCACCGTCGCAGGCGGATATGGAGATCCCGGAGCTGTTTCTCGCTGACCGCTCCCGGCGCGCCCATGAGCAGATCCTGGGCGTTCTGGTTCAGGGGAAAGGCGATGACTTCCCGGAGATTGGTCTCGTCGGTGAGGAGCATGACGATCCGGTCGACACCCGGAGCGATGCCGCCGTGGGGCGGCGCGCCGTACTTCAACGCACTGATCATGCCGCCGAATTCCTCGTCCACCTCGTCGGCGGAATAACCGGCGATTTCGAAGGCCCGGTACATGATGTCGGGCCGGTGGTTCCGGATGGCGCCGCTGGACAGTTCCGTACCGTTGCATACGATGTCGTACTGGTAGGCCAGGACCTCGAGAGGCGGCTTGTTCCCGAGGGCTTCCAGTCCGCCCTGGGGCATGGAGAACGGATTGTGCGAAAAGATGACCTTCCCGGTTTCCGCGTCGTATTCGTACATGGGGAAATCGACGATCCAGCAGAAACGGTAGGCGTTCGGCTCACGCAGGGAAAGCAGATCCGCGAAATGCAGCCTGAGCTTGCCCGCCACGTCGTTCGCGCGGTCCTCCGCGTCGGCCGTGAAAAACCATGAGGAACCGGTTTCGGGTTCGATGACGGATTTCAGCCGATCGAGGGTCTGCTCGTCCAGCACGCGGGCGATGGAACCCTTGACCCCATCCTCGGTAAAGGAAATGTAGGCCGCGCCCCGTCCCCCGAAACCCTCCTTCACGGTCCGGTCCAGGTTGTCGAAGAAACTGCGGGGCTTCACGGCGACGCCAGGGACGGCAAGGGCCCTCACCACGCCGCCTTTCTCGACGATCTGGCGAAACGCATTGAAATCGGAGTCCCGGAAGGCCTCGGTAACGTCCTGGATCTCCAGGCCGAAGCGCAGGTCGGGCTTGTCGGAACCGTAACGGAGCATCGCTTCGCGATAGGGGATGCGCGGAAAGGGCGGTGCAGTCACCTTCCAGTCGCTGAACTCCGTGAACAGCCCGTGAAACAGGGTCTCCAGCGCTTCGAAAACATCATCCTGCTCCACGAAGGACATCTCCACGTCCAGCTGGTAAAACTCGCCCGGCGACCGATCGGCCCGGGCATCTTCATCCCGGAAGCACGGGGCGATCTGGAAATAGCGGTCGAACCCCGAGATCATGAGAAGCTGCTTGAACTGCTGCGGCGCCTGGGGAAGGGCGTAGAATTTGCCCGGATGCACCCGGCTCGGGACCAGGTAGTCCCGGGCGCCCTCGGGCGAACTGCTGGTGAGGATGGGCGTGTTGAACTCGTTGAAGCCAAGGGCCGTCATGCGTTGCCGTATGCTCGCAACGATGCGCGACCGCATGATGATGTTGTGGTGTATCCGCTCCCTGCGCAGATCGAGCATGCGGTAGGTCAGGCGGGTGGCTTCCGGGTATTCCCGCTCGTCCGCGACGGACAGGGGCAGCGGATCCGCGGCGCTGAGTACCGTCATGGAATCGGCCTTCACTTCGATATGGCCCGTGGGCAGGTTGGGGTTGACCGCGTCCTCCGCCCTCGGGATTACCCCGCCGGTGAAGGTGGCGACGGTCTCCGCACGCAGGTCCCCAGCCTCTTCGTGGAATCCGCTTTCAGGCGTTATGACGACCTGCGTGATCCCGTAGTGGTCCCGCAGGTCGATGAAGAGCAGGCCGCCGTGGTCCCGTTTCCGGTGAACCCAGCCGGCGATTCGCACGCACGTACCCTCGTCGCTCCGCCTCAATTCTCCGCAGGTGTGTGTCCTGTATGGGTGGTCTTTCATCTGGGGGTCCTTTCTCCCGTTTCCCGCCGGTTTTCGTGCCTCGTGCCCGGGCGGCGGTCCCCGGGCGGGTCGATTACCTTCACGACCGGTCCGCGCCCAGTTCCGCCAGAAGGTCCAGCGTGTTCCGCATGCAGATTCTGGAGGCCGCCTCTCCCGCCTCAGAAAACTGTTTTCCCCCCGGCCTCTCGATCAGCGTCCGTTCGATCTGATCGGCGCCAATGCGCCAGTGGGTTTCCAGGGACAGGCACCCGTCGTAATCCTGTCCGATCAGGTCGGCGAACTGTCCGCGATAGTCGATTTCGCCCTCGCACATGGGAACGTTGACATCCCCGTCGGGCGTACCGCGTCTGCCGTCCTTGAAGTGCATGTGACACATGTCCGACCGGATGTGTCCGTACCCGTCCGGGTAGGGTGTCTGCCCGCCGTCGGCGAACAACTCGTTGCAGGGATCCCACAGGGGCTTGACGACCGGCGAATCCAGTGCGTCGACCAGGCGCCGCGTCTCCGCGCCGGTGCCTATGAGGGTGGACGCTTCGTTCTCCAGTCCCAGCACGACGCCTTCGCCCGCGGCGATCCGGACGGGTTCGGCGTACCTTTCGATGATCCGGTCCCAGAATTTCTCGAGGGGATCCTGCTTCCAGAATGCGAAGACACGGACCAGCGTGGTGTCCAGTTCACGGGCTACGCGGATGCACTTGCGGAGCATGCCGAGGTGTTCCCTGCACGTGGCGTCGTCTTCGATGTCGCACTTGTAGAAGGGAGCGGCAACCCCAAAGACCGAGAGACCGGCCTCTCCGGTACGGTCCCTGATCCGCGCGATCTCGTTGTCGTCGAGATCCTGGGGCGGCTTGTCCCAGATGGATCGGATCTCGATGCCGTCCAGGTTGAAATCCCGGGCGAAGTCGATGACCGTATCCAGGTCCTGGGAAACCTCGTCGGTTATAACGGCGATCTTGAACATGGATCCTTTATGCTCCTTTACGCTGTTTTCCTTTTTCCTTTAAGTGCCGCGTTCGGCCATGGTTTCGGCGAAACGGAAGATCGACGATTCCTGCCCGAAGGTCTCTACCGATCCGGGACGGCTGTTGCGAATCTCTTCGATGGCGGCTTCCGGCGTGGCCCCCCGCCAGACGAGATACCCCGCCAGCACGGTGCCGGTCCGGCCAATGCCAGCCATGCAATGCACGACCACGCCGCCCTGTTCGATTTGCTCATCGATATAGAGGACGGCCCGTCGAATCTGTTCCGGCGAGGGCGCGGTCATGTCCTCCACCGGGAGATGCAGGCTGCGAAGCCCGCATTGCGCCAGCGTTTCCCCGTGCAGCGGTTCGCCCGTCAGGGACACCACGGTGGCCACGCCCAGTCCCTTCAGGCTCATCAGGTCCTGCTTCAGGGCCTGGTTCCGTCTTGCCTCCCTCATGCGGCCGGAGGGCGCCCGTGGGCAGGGCCATGCCGGCCAGCCGGCCGGGAATGACCCAGGTAAAGTTCCTCAGCATCCAGTGCTCCCGGCGTCACTTCCCGGGGATATCCTCGAAACGGCCTTCCTCGATGTTCTTCGGATCGATGGTCGTCTTCGGTTTCTTCGGTTCCCTCGGTCTGGGCTCCGGCGCCGGGCGGGACGGTCGAGTGAGCATATTGGCCAGGATACGGAGCACCTGTTGAATCAGGATTCCCGCCAGGAATCTCATCAAGAACCGGAGAATGTAAGTCAGCATGGCATTATCCGCCGCAGCAGGTCTGCATCACTTTTTCCACCCGATCGCGCACTTCCGCCTGCACTTCTTCGGGCGCGCGCGCGCCATCAATAATCTCAATCTGATCCAATGTTTTTCTGCGGTGCGCCAGTTCCAGGTAATTTCCGCGGATGGCGCGAAGCGTTTCCAGGTTCTCGAACAACTCGGTATCCGCACGCGCCTGGCGTATCCGTTCCATGCAAACCTCGGCGGGCGCATCGATGAGCAGGGTCAGATGGGGGTGGATCGCCCGTGCGTTGATCGACTCGATCCAGTCCAGCTCGCCGGGCATCTCCCGCCACTGGTAGGCAAAGGACGAGAGGAAATAACGGTCGCACAACACGGGGATTCCGCGGTGAATGCTGGATTCGATTTCCGATTTGACGTGATCGATCCGGTCGGCGGCGAACAGCAGGGCGTGACAGATGCCGTCGAGTTCCACCCGGCGCTGAAGGGCATCTTTCAGCAGTCTGCCGATGGGGCGGTTCGTGGGTTCTCCCGTGGTAAGGACGGGCCTCCCGTAACGCACTTCCATCCACTCGTGAAGGCGTTTCAGCTGAGTCGTCTTGCCCGCGCCGTCTATCCCTTCGATTACGATGAATGGCGCGGCGGCGTCGCCGGAATCGCGGCAGACCTCCTTTCCCTTCATGAATTCCCCCATGGACGGAGCAGGTCCCGCCATCCACGCGCTTCTTCCAGGACGCTGGTTTCGCTAAGCTCATATCGTTTCAGGGTTTCACGCAGTCCGGTGCTGAACAGCACGCCGATGGCACCGATGCCCAGGAAGAGCAGCCCGATACCGCTGGCCAGGCTGAAGACCATGATGAGAGAACCGGCCAGCAACAGCACGAAGGCGTAGCCGGCGTTGTCCAGGGCGAGGAATACACCGGAACGGATGATCTGCCTGACCGGGGCCCGGTTCCGGTACGCAAGCGGCAATGTGAAGACGGCCGTCATGCAGACGAAGACGATCAGCCACATCATCACGCCGCCCAGGACCGCGCCGGTCCAGGGCCAGTCATCCATGAGACGCATGTAGAAAAACACGTTGGCGGCAAGGAGAGCCAGGACGCCCGCGTAAAGCCCGCAGAGCACGAAACTGCGGCCCAGATCCTGCCTGGCGTGAACGAAGAAATCCCTCAAGCCCGTCTCTTCGTAGGCGGCGATTCGTCCGGTGACCCGGAACAGTCCGGCAAAGGCGAGGGGAAGCGTAACCAGCGGCAGGGCGCACAATATCCACAGGATGTTGATCACGATCAGCGTTCCCAGGTAATCATAGGTATTCCAGAACCATTTCCTGAACAGCCCGGGATCCTTGTCCTGCATACTCGGCGCACCCTTTTACGGGGCTTTCGGCCGGCGGCCGCGGTTCGCAAAGCCCGAATTCAAAGGCCGGCCCGGCCGGGTGCTGCGGTTCGCGAAGCCTGTTTCCAAAGGCCGGCTCGGTCTGCTCGACAACGCCAGCATGGTACAGGCTCCACCCTGAATTCGCAACTGTTTTCTTGGCGAGAAAAACCTTGACATAACCGTCGGACCGCAATATAATGGCGCAATTCTAACAGTGGGCAGTCGAACGTGTTCCTCATCAAACTCTGGAAAGAAATGACAGCCGTTTACTCCTCCCGGTCATCGCGATTCGATTATTGGCGGAAGCAGAGCGATCTGTTTACCTGGTGGCCTTTTTACGGGACGAGGCGGCATGTCATGCGAAGCGGCGCCTGATTGAAGTAGATTCATCCTTCGTTGATTTGACCGGCCTCTACCCACACAAGGTAGCGGCCTTTTTTTGTTTTGTGCGGGCATGATCGCGACAGGCCGCTCCAGGTAGAGGGAATCCCAGGCAACTTGTCACCACGTAAAGGTCTGTAACCATGTACAGGACATCCTACGACACCTTTCTGGAGTACAACGGCAAGCCCGATTTCCCCCTGGTGCCCATCTGGCACGAACGGGACCTGACAGATGAAACGCCCGAGGAAACCTTCCACCGGATCAGCGCGGGATACCGGTACGCCTTCCTGTTGGAGAGTATGGAAGGCGATCAGAAAACGGCGCGGTATTCCTTCGTAGGCGCAGATCCCTTTGAGCGTATCGTCGGAACGAAACAGGGGATCAACAGGATCAACGACCGGGGGGTGCTGACGCTGAAGGGCAACCCCATCGAGCTGATGCGGGAAATCATGAGGGAATACCGGACCCCGGTGCTCGAACACCTGCCCCGGTTCACGGGCGGCGCCGTGGGATACCTCGGTTACGACGTCGTTCGGCACTTCGAAGAAATTCCGGACGACAACCCGGACGACCTGATGATGCCCGACCTGCACTTCATCGTGGCAGGGAAGATTGTGGTTTTCGACCACGCGCGCAAGCGCATGTACGTGATCGTCAATATGCTGTCCAATGCCACGGATCCCGCATCGGCCTACCGGCAGGGCATGACCCAGGTAGACGACATGCTGAAACGGATCGACCGGCCACAGCCTCCAGTCGAGTCCTTCGATGAAGGCCCGACCATGGAGGCGGATCGGACCGTGTCCTCCAACATGACCCGGGACGAGTTCGAGGATACGGTGAGGACGGCCAAGGAATACATCGCCGCGGGGGACATCTACCAGGTGGTGCTGTCCCAGCGGTTCAGGATGGAAGCCGGCCGGGATCCCTTCGATGTGTACCGGGCGCTCGCGAGGCTGAATCCATCGCCCTACCTGTTTTACCTGCGGCTGGACGACGTGCATATTGTCGGCTCCTCGCCCGAGACGATGGTACTGGCCGAGAACCGCAGGGTGACGGTACGCCCTCTGGCCGGGACTTGCCGGCGGGGCGCGGACGAGGCGGAAGACCGGCTGTTGATCGAAGAGATGCTGAATGATCCCAAGGAACGGGCGGAACATGTGATGCTGGTGGACCTGGGCCGAAACGATATCGGCCGCATCTGCGAATACGGTACGGTTCGAACGTCGGAACTGATGGGCATAGAGCGGTATTCCCACGTGAGCCATATCGTATCGAACGTGGAGGGACGCCTCCGGGAAGGCATCGATGGATTCGACGTGCTGGAGGCGACATTCCCGGCGGGGACCCTGTCCGGCGCACCCAAAATCCGGGCCATGGAAATCATCGACGAACAGGAGACCACCCGGCGCGGCGTGTACGGCGGGGCATTGGGGTATTTCGGTTTTTCGGACAACCTCGACCTGTGCATCACCATTCGGACCATGGTTATCAAGGACGGCCAGGCCTACATCCAGGCGGGCGCCGGCATCGTCGCGGACTCGGATCCCGGAAAAGAATACGAGGAATGCTGGAAGAAGGCCGAGGCGCTGCTGCGGGCGCTGAAGGAAGCCGAGGTGGTTTCATGATCCTGGTCATCGACAACTACGATTCTTTCACGTACAACCTCGTTCAGTACCTCGGGGAACTGGGTCAGCAGGTCACCGTGCGCCGTAACGACCGGATTACCCTTCCGGAGATCGAGGCCCTCGACCCGGACCACCTGGTCCTCTCTCCCGGGCCTTGCACCCCTGATGAAGCGGGCGTTTCCGTCGACGCGGTCCGTCGTTTCTCAGGCCGGCTGCCCATCCTGGGCGTATGCCTGGGACACCAGTCCATTGCCCAGGCCTACGGAGGACGGATCGTTCGCGCGTCGAAGCCCGTTCACGGCAAGACCTCCTCGATTGCCCACGATGGCGAATCCATCTTCAACCGGTTGCCGAATCCCTTCACCGCGACGCGTTACCACTCGCTGATCGTGGAAAAGGAAACACTGCCCGGATGCCTGGAAGTGACCGCGCGATCGGAGGACGGCCTGATCATGGGGTTGAGGCATGGTTCCCTGCCCGTTTACGGTGTACAGTTTCACCCGGAGTCCATACTGACCGAAGTAGGCAGACAGCTGTTGCGGAATTTCGTGGAGTCGAAGGCGTATGAACCAGCCTGATGTCATCCTGACCGGCATCAAGCCGACGGTCGGTCCGCTCATCGGCAACTATGCGGGCGCCGGCAGCAGGCGGGAGTCGGCAGGTACGGACATGGAGATCGCAAGGCAGGCGGTGGGAAGATAGCGGTGGAGATTTTGGTGTAAACGACTTATGCACCTCGATGGAGACAGGCACCCATGATACAGCAGGCGATAGCGAAGGCGATTGAAGGAATCTCGCTTTCCGAGGCGGAAGCCGTGGAGGTCATGAACGGGATCATGTCGGGCGACGCGACGCCGGCGCAGATCGGCGCCTTCCTGATCGCCTTTCGACAGAAGGGCGAGACGATCGAAGAGGTCACCGGGTTTGCCCGGGTCATGCGGGCCAGGGCCACGCGGATAGACTGCCGCGCATACCCTATCGTGGATACCTGCGGCACGGGCGGCGACGGCAAGCATACGTTCAACATATCGACGGCGGCGGCCTTCGTGGCCGCGGCCGCGGGTGCCTTTATCGCCAAGCACGGGGGGCGCGCGGCATCCAGCAAGGCGGGCAGCGCCGACGTACTGACGGCCCTGGGCGTGAATATCGAGACGCCGCCGGAGAAGGTGTCGGCATGCATCGACGAAATCGGCATCGGCTTCATGTTCGCCCCGGCCCTCCATTCCGCCATGCGATTCGCCAGCGGCCCGCGGCGGGAACTCGGCGTGCGGACGGTGCTCAACCTGCTGGGACCGTTGACCAATCCGGCCGGAACCACGGCCCAGGTCATGGGCGTATACGATGGAAGCGTCGTCCAGACCGCGGCCCACGTGCTGAACAACCTGGGGGCGGAACGTGCTTTCGTGGTGCACAGCGAAGACGGGTTGGACGAGATCGCGACCACGGCGCCGACCCACGTGGCGGAAGCCAGGGACGGCACCGTAAGGAGCTACGATATCGCGCCGGAAGACTTCGGTCTGCCACGGGCTTCCATCGAAGACCTCAAAGGTGGCGAAGCGGACGAGAACGCCGGGATCATCCGGTCCCTGCTTGAAGGGGAAACCGGCCCGAGAAGGGACATCGTCCTGCTGAACGCCGCGGCGGCGATCGTCGCCGGAGGAAAGGCGGAGGATTTCAACGAGGGCATCACCCTGGCGGCCCGAGCGATCGATACCGGCGCGGCTAGGGAGAAACTGGACGCGTTGATCAGGATGACGAACGCGTAAGTGCCTGGTACCGGCGGAGGCGGGAGTACGACGGGGAAAACATGGCAGCCATGAATATCCTGGACCAGATAGTAGCGCACAAATTCGACGAAATAGAAGACCGGAAGCGCCGTAGGCCGTTGCCTCGCGCTGAGCCCGGACGCCGGTCCGACGTGCGGCCGTTTGACCTTGCGCTGAAACAGGGGCACGGCATCTGCGTCATCGCCGAATTCAAGAAGGCTTCGCCGTCGAAGGGCGCGATACGTCCGGATGCCGTGCCCTCGGAGATCGGGCCGGTCTACGCGGCTCACGGCGCCTCGGCCATTTCGGTGCTGACGGACCGGCGGTTCTTCCAGGGATGTGACGAGGACCTGGCGGCGCTTCGCGGGAGTGTGCCGGTACCCGTGCTGCGAAAGGAATTCATCGTAGACGAATACCAGGTCCACGAGACGGCGGCCATGGGCGCGGACGCCATGCTGCTGATCGCGGCGGTACTGGACGATGGCCGTCTGGCGGCACTGCGGCAGGCCGCGGCGGTATACGGCCTGCACTGCCTGGTGGAAGTACACGACGACGAGGAGTTGGACCGGGCCATGGAAGCCGGCAGCCGAATCATCGGCATCAACAACCGGGATCTGACGGATTTCACCGTTTCGCTGGATACTTCACTGAGACTGAGGCGGCGCATTCCCGATGGGATCGTGACCGTCAGCGAGAGCGGGATCCATACGCGTGAGGACGTCCTTATCCTGGAGCAGGCTGGATTCGACGCCGTACTCGTGGGCGAGTCCCTGATGGCGGCGGACGGGATCGGCGAACAACTGGACGCCCTGCTGGGCCGGGCACCCGTGCGAACAGGCGGCGGGGCCTGAAAGATCTCCCCGCGGACAGGATTATGAACACGGTCAAGATCAAGATTTGCGGCATCACGAATGAAGCGGACGCCTCCGCGGCGGTCCACGCGGGCGCGGACGCGCTGGGTTTCATTTTTTACGGTGGCAGCCCCCGGTACGTCGAGCCGGAGCAGGTCGCGGACATCGTGGGCGGCCTGCCGCCTTTCGTCGTGCCGGTAGGCGTTTTCGTGAACGCGTCGGTGGACGAAGTCGACGAAGTCTGCGAGAACACGGGGATCCAGGTCGCACAGCTCCATGGCGATGAATCGCCGGATTTTTGCACCAACGTGGGCCGGCCCGTCGTCAAGGCCCTTCGCGTCAGGGACGCGTCCTGGAAATCCGATGCCGCGGCCTATGCCGTCGGCGCGGTGCTGCTCGATACGTACGCCGAAGACCGGTATGGCGGTACAGGGGTTGTGTTCGACTGGCGGCTCGTGGAAGGCAGCCCCCACCGCGTCATTCTGAGCGGCGGGCTGAACCCGATGAACGTGGCCGAGGCCGTGCGGAGCGTGCGTCCCTACGGTGTGGACACGGGGAGCGGTGTGGAGCGGGAGCCGGGCCGCAAGGATCACGGAAAGATCCGGGCCTTCGTGGAGGCCGCGAGGGGGGCGTAATGAACACGCTGGACGAGGACGGGTCCCGGGGACTTTCTATTTCCGGTTCGACCCGCGTGGTCGGCGTATGCGGCCGGGGCATCGGTTACACCCTTTCGCCGGCCATGCACAACGCCGCCTTTCGGCATTGCGGACTGGACTACGTGTATGTAACCTTCGAAATCGCGGCGGCCGCCGTTCGACAGGCGGTAGACGGGATCCGGGGACTCGGGCTGGCGGGCGTAAACGTGACCAAGCCGCTCAAGACGGACGTACTGCCCTACCTGGACGAGGTGTCCGACGAGGCCCGAAGGATCGGGTCGGTCAATACCATCGTCAACCGCTCGGGCCGGCTCGCCGGCGCTTCGACGGACGGCGCCGGACTACTGCGGGCACTCAGCGGAAAGGGTGTCACCGTCGAGGATTCGAGGGTGGTTATCCTGGGTGCCGGCGGTGCGGCCCGGGCGGCCTGCCATATGGCCAGGAGCGCGGGGGCGGGCTCGATTGCCATAGCCGCACGCGACGCGGCGCGCGCCGAAGACACCGCGGCGGTGGGAGGCGCATCGGCGGTTTCCCTGGCGCCGCGGGAACTGGGCGCCGCGATCGGGAGCGCCGATCTGGTCATCAACGCGATCCCCGCGGACCTGCCCCTGGATGAAGACTGGTTCAATGCGGGACAATTTGTCTACGAAACGCGTTACGACCAGGAGGAGACAGGACTTATGCGTAACGCCCGGTCCCGGGGCGCGGGCGCGTTGAACGGCATCGATATGCTGCTGTTTCAAGGTGCTGAGTCGTTTGAGATCTGGACCGGACGGCAGGCTCCGGTCGAAGTGATGAGAAGCGCCCTGGAAGATCAGTTGCGGCGCCGGGTAGACCAGGATGGGGCTGGTCATCCGGGACGTCCGACATAGTGATGGCGCTGAGGCCGGCGGCGCGGTTACATCGTCCGGCGGCGTACATATGCTTGACGGTCCGGGGCAGACCGGGCCGGGACCCTAGAAATCTGGAGACCGCATGTTACGATACCTGACCGCAGGAGAATCTCACGGACCGGCGATATCGGCGATCCTCGAAGGGCTGCCCGCGGGGGTACCGGTCGCGGCGGAAGAGGTCAACCGCGACCTGAAACGGCGCCAGGGAGGATACGGACGAGGCCGGAGAATGCAGATCGAGACCGATACGATCGAAATCCGGGGCGGCGTCCGCCATGGAAAGACTATGGGCGGCCCGGTTTCCCTTGTGGTCCAGAACCAGGACTGGAAGAACTGGACGGACGTGATGTCGATCGAGGAGGCCGACGGTCCGGTGAGGCGCCGGGTGACGCGGCCCCGGCCGGGGCATGCCGACCTGGCGGGTGGCCTGAAGTACGACCGCCGCGACCTCCGGGACATCCTCGAGCGGGCCAGCGCCCGGGAAACGACCATGCGGGTTGCCGTCGGCGCAATCGCCCGCTCCCTGCTGGCGGAGTTCGGCATCCATGTACTCAGTCACGTCGTGCGGATCGGGCAGGTGGACGCGGACGTGAGCGGACTGTCGAACGAACAGATCCTGGAACGGGCCGAGGCGTCGCCCGTGCGCTGCGCCGACGCGGACGCCGCGCAGAAGATGATCGGAGAAATCGACCGGGCAAAGTCCCTCAAGGACACGATCGGCGGAGTCTTCGAGGTCAAGGTGCTGAACGCGCCCCCCGGACTGGGCAGTCATGTGCAGTGGGACCGCAAGCTCGACGGACGACTCGCCCAGGCGGTCATGAGCATCCAGGCCGTGAAGGGGGTCGAGATCGGACTGGGCTTTGGCGTGTCCCGGGTGCTGGGTTCCGAGGTCCACGACGAGATCCACTATGGCGACGGCCGTTTTTACCGGGAAACGAACCGGGCCGGCGGCATCGAGGGCGGCATGACCGAAGGCGAGGAAATCGTGGTGCGCGGCGCCCTTAAGCCCATCGCGACCCTGATGCGCACCATCATGTCGGTGGATATCGAGACCAAGGAAGCCTTCGATTCCGCCAAGGAGCGTTCGGACGTCTGCACCGTACCCGCCGCCGGCGTGATCGGCGAAGCGGTGGTGGCCTTCGTCGTCGCCGACGCCATGCAGGAGAAATTCGGCGGCGACAGCCTGGAGGAGATGAAGCGGAACTACCAGGGCTACAAGGACCAGTTGGCCCGTTACTAGCGGATTGTCCGGAGCATTTACCGGCAGCGCGCGGCCTCGGATATCACCGGTCGAGGCGATCACGACAGGCAGGCGGCACGTGGCGAAAACTGGACAGGAGAAAGCCGGCGGCATCGTCCTGATCGGTTTCATGGGCACCGGAAAGACGGCGGTGGGGCGGCGGCTCGCAGGCGCCCTCGGCCTGCCCTTCGTGGACACCGACACGCTGATAGAGGAGCAGGCCGCGACCAGTATTCCGGATCTCTTCAGGACGCGGGGCGAGACGGGTTTCCGGGCAATCGAGAAGCAGGTCATTCGCAGCCTTGCCGACGGGGAGCGCCGGGTGATCGCCACCGGAGGCGGCGCCGTGCTCGATCCGGACAACTTCGACGTGCTCAGGTCCCTCGGTCCGGTTATTCACCTGAGCGCGCCGGCGCCGACTATCCTGGCGCGAACGAAAGGCGACGCCGGCGTGCGGCCCCTGCTGGCCGGGGACGACCCGCTGGAGCGGATCCGGTCGCTTCAACGGGTGCGTGCGCCGGTCTACGGCCGAGCGGACCACGAAGTCGACACGTCACGGCATACCATAGACGAGACCGTGGAGATGGTCATGGCATGGACCGGAAACGGCGAGCGCGTGATCCGGGTAGAACTCGGGGACGACAGCTACGATATCGTGATCGGATCCGGCTGTCTCGGACGCCTGGGCTCCTTGATGAGTTCCTTCGACCTGACCGATCGCGCACTGGTCGTAACCCACCCGGATATCGCCACGCTCTACGGGGAACGGGCTGCGGACTCCCTGCGTTCGGCCGGCTTCGAACCGGCCGTGATCGAGGTGCCGGCCGGAGAAGAACAGAAATCGCTGCAATGGGCCGAGAAGCTATACGACGCGATGCTGTCCCATCGCATGGACCGCCGTTCCCCCGTCATCGCGCTGGGCGGCGGGGTGGCCGGGGACCTGGCCGGCTTCGCCGCGGCCACCTTCCTGCGCGGCATTCCATTCATACAGGCTCCTACTTCTCTCCTCGCCCAGGTGGACGCCAGCGTGGGGGGCAAGGTCGCCGTGGACCACCGTCGTGGGAAGAACCTGATCGGCGCCTTCTACCAGCCTCTGCTCGTACTGGCCAGCCTGGACACGCTAGACAGTCTGCCCGATCGGGAACTGCGCGCGGGCATGGCGGAAGTGATCAAGTATGGGGTCATTGCAGACGCCGGCCTTTTCACCTATATTGAGGGTCGCCTTGACGAGATACTCAGGCGCGAATACGGTGCGCTCGCCCATCTGGTGGCCCGGTCCTGCGAGATCAAGGCCGATGTCGTTGCCGGGGACGAGCGTGAGCAGGGTCGGCGGGCCATACTCAACTTCGGCCACACCATGGGGCATGCCATCGAGACGCAGACCGGCATGCTGCACGGAGAGGCCGTGGCGATCGGCATGGTCTACGCGGCCCGTGTCGCGAAACGCCTGGGCATGCTGGACGGCGACAGCGTGCAAAGGCTGATCGAGTTGGTGCGTCGAACGGGGTTGCCGGTGCGCTGCGACGGCCTTGACGCTTCGGCGACCCTCGAAACCATGAAGTTGGACAAGAAATCGGTCGGTGGCCGCATGCGTTTCATCCTGCCGGAGCGAATTGGCGCGGTGGTCATCCGGGACGACGTCCCCAATGATTATATCCGGTCGGTCTTGACCGCGGGAACCTGAGTAGCGGCGCTACCAGGCAAAACGGAACGAAACATGAAATTACTCGTGTTGCACGGTCCGAATCTGAATATGCTGGGTGTCCGGGAACCGGAGGTCTACGGCAGAGATACGCTGGAAGACATCAACCGGTCCCTCGAGTCGGCCGCGGCGGACCAGGGAGTCGAGTTGCGCATTCGCCAGTCCAATCACGAAGGGGTGCTAGTGGACGAGATTCAGGAGGCCCTCGGGCGGGCGGAAGGCATCCTGATCAATCCCGGCGCGTACACGCATACGAGCATCGCCCTGCGCGACGCGATCGTCGCCGTGGGCCTGCCCGTCGTGGAGGTGCACCTGTCCGACATTCACGCCCGGGAGCATTTCCGGCGCCATTCCTATATCGAGCCTGTGGCGCTCACGCAGATCTGCGGACATGGAAGCAGAAGTTACCTGCTGGGCCTGGAGGCCCTGGTCGATCATATCAGGACGGGGAGCGAGGGATGACTGCCACCGCACTGCCTGACAAAAGAGGACACTTCGGGGTCTTCGGCGGCCGTTACGTCCCGGAAACGCTGATGACGGCCCTGGACGAACTCCTCGAGGTATATGAAGCGGCGACGCGGGATCCCGTCTTCGAGGATGAATTCCGCTACTTCCTGGCGGACTACGTGGGCCGGCCTTCCCCCCTTTACTTCGCGGAACGACTGACGGAGACCCTCGGCGGCGCCCGGATCTACCTCAAGCGGGAAGACCTGAACCACACGGGCGCCCACAAGATCAATAACACCATCGGCCAGATCCTGCTGACCCGGCGCATGAATAAACCCCGGGTCATCGCCGAGACCGGAGCCGGCCAGCACGGCGTGGCCACGGCGACCGTGGCCGCCCGTTTCGGCCTGGAGTGCGACGTCTACATGGGGACCGAGGACATGGAACGCCAGGCGCTTAACGTCTTCCGCATGCGCCTGATGGGGAGCCGGGTCATCGGCGTCGACGCGGGCAGCCGCACGCTGAAGGACGCGCTGAACGAAGCCCTGCGCGACTGGGCGACCAACGTGCGGCATACCCATTACATCATCGGATCGGTGGCGGGGCCCCATCCCTTCCCCTTGATGGTACGGGAATTCCAGTCGGTCATCGGCCGCGAAGCGCGCGGGCAGATCCTGGAGAAGGAAGGGCGGCTGCCGGATATGCTTGTCGCCTGCGTGGGGGGAGGCAGCAACGCCATCGGCCTCTTTCATCCTTTTCTAGACGACGAAGTGCAACTGGTCGGCGTGGAAGGGGCGGGGCACGGGCTCGACACCGGCCTGCACGCCGCGACGCTGGGCCAGGGCACGCCGGGCGTACTGCACGGCGCCATGAGCTATACGGGACAGGACGCAAATGGCCAGATCCAGGTCGCCCATTCCATCTCCGCCGGGCTGGACTATCCCGGTGTGGGACCCGAGCACAGCTACCTGAAGGACTCCGGCCGCGCGGATTACGTCAGTGTGACCGATGACGAGGCGCTGGAGGCCTTCGAGCTGCTGTCCAGGGTCGAAGGCATCATACCCGCCCTGGAAAGCGCCCACGCCATCGGCCATATCGCCCGGATCGCCCCGGGAATGGACCGGGATCAGATCATTGTCGCCGGGCTGTCGGGCCGCGGGGACAAGGATGTCGAGCAGGTATACGGATTCATGGACCAGGAGCGGGTGGACCAGGAGCGGATGGAGGGCTGAATGAACCGCATTGAAGAGACCTTCGCGACGCTTAAGTCTGCGGAACGGAAAGCGCTCGTCCCGTACATCATGGCGGGAGATCCGGACCTGGAAACGACCGCCGACCTGGTCGTGGAACTGGATCGCCGCGGCGCCGACCTGGTCGAACTGGGCGTTCCCTTCTCCGATCCCATCGCGGACGGCCCGACGATACAGCGCGCCGCGCTGCGGGCCCTGGATCAGGGCACGACCCTCCGGAACATCGTCGGTACGGTCGGATCCATCCGGGAGCGGTCGGACATACCAATCGTCCTGATGACCTATTACAACCCGGTACTCGCCTACGGTATCGAGGATCTTTGCCGAGATGCCGTCCGCACAGGTGTGGACGGTCTGATCGTACCCGACCTCCCGCCGGAAGAGGGCGGCGACCTGTCCGATGCCTGCCGGCGACATGGACTCACCGTCGTGTTCCTGGTGGCGCCCACGAGCACAAAGGCCCGGATCGAACTGGTGGGCCGCCACACCACGGGATTCGTATACTGCGTCTCCCTGACCGGCGTCACGGGCGCCCGGGGAAAGCTGGCGGACGGGGTGGACGAGTTTATGGCGCTGGTGCGGTCCCACACGGACCGGCCCCTTGGCCTGGGATTCGGCATTTCGTCGCCGGAACAGGCCAATGAGGCCGCCCGGCTGGCCGACGGGGTCATCGTGGGCAGTGCCATAATCAACGTAATGGAAGAACACGCCGGCGAGCCGGATTTGATCCGGACCGTGGGCGAATACGTGGCTTCACTGAGAGCGGGCATAGACAGGAAGAACCCGGTGACCGCGCCGGGGTGATTTCGGGTAACGGGTTCGATGCCGGGGTAGCTTCTGGTGCCGGGTACGATGCCGTTTGCACAGGAATTGAACATGACAGCAGTTTCATCCAGCCAGGGAGATGCATGTGGGAGTCGAGGAGCCCGGTCGGGTCTCTGCGGCTCCCACGTATTCCAACCAACTTTTCAGGTATGTTTCTGATAGAATCCAGCATTCCGCATTCCAGGAGGAACCATGGTCCGGGGCGTTCGAGGCGCCATAACCGTTGAACTGAACACCGCCGATGCCATTGGAGAAGCGTCCCGGCGACTGCTGTCGGCGATCGTCGACGCCAATCGCATCGAATTGGAGCAGATCGCCAGCGTCATCTTTTCCGCGACGAAGGATCTCGACGCCGAGACGCCCGCATTGGGAGCGCGCCAGATGGGATGGACGTCGATCCCCCTGTTCTGCACCCAGGAGATGGAAGTCCCAGACGGACTTGCCCGGTGCATCCGGGTTCTGATTCACGTAAACACGGTAAAACCACAGGATGAAATACGGCATGTTTACCTGAACGGAGCCGTAGTACTCAGGCCGGACATCGCCGAAGGAGGTTGAAATGGTGGTCGTAATGAAGCCGCAGGCTTCGGAAGACCAGAAGGAGCATGTAAGGGATACCATCCGTGCTTTCGGCTGCAAACCGCGTGACATTCAGGGTGACGCAATTACAATTATCTGTCTTATCGGCAATACACTGAGCCTTTCGCCCGAACAGTTTGAAATCCTTGACGGGGTGGACCGGGTTCAGCGCATTCAGCGGCCATACAAGCTCGTAAGCCGGGAAGTGCAGCCGCACAAGACCCAATTTCAGGTAGGCAACGTCACGATCGGCGGCGATGGGATTACCATCATAGCCGGTCCCTGTTCGGTCGAATCCTATGACCAGTTCGTGGAAGCGGCGCGGCACGCCCGGGCGGCCGGGGCCCACATCATCCGCGGCGGCGCGTTCAAGCCGCGGACTTCCCCCTACAGTTTCCAGGGGCTCGGCGAGGAAGGCCTGAAGATCATGGCCCGGGTCAGCGAGGAAACGGGACTGCCGACCATCTCGGAGGTGATGGAGCCGGAAATGGAACCGATGGTCTCCGAGTACGTGGACATGCTGCAGGTCGGCGCGCGCAATATGCAGAACTACCCGCTGTTGAACGCCGTGGGACAGAGTTCCAGGCCCGTCATGCTCAAGCGCGGCATGTCCGCCACGATCGAGGAGATGCTGCTGGCGGCAGAATACATCCTTGCGGGGGGAAACCACAACGTCGTTCTGTGCGAGCGGGGTATACGGACCTTCGAGACCTGGACGCGGAATACACTCGACATCTCGGCCGTGCCGGTGTTACAGAAATACACCCATCTGCCGGTCTTCATCGATCCGAGCCACGGAACCGGCAACGCGGATTTCGTGGGTCCGGCGTCCCGGGCGGCCGTTGCGGTCGGCGCGGACGGACTCATGATCGAGATGCATCCCAGACCCGAGCGCGCACTTTCGGACGGGGACCAGTCTCTGACTCCGGAAGCGTTTGCCTCGCTGATTCCGGAATTGCAGGCGGTCGCGACAGCCGTGAACCGCACCATAGACTGAGTTCGTTTATGCGAGTCACCATCATCGGAGTCGGATTGCTGGGCGGTTCCTTCGGCATGGCGCTCCGCAAGTCGGGGGCGGCGGATCATGTCGCGGGCGTCGACCTGGACCGGGCAACGCTCGACCGGGCCATCGATCGCGGCGCGGTCGACGAGGGATTCCTCGACCTGGCCGAGGGGGTGGAAAGGGCCGACCTGGTCGTGCTCGCCACGCCGGTCCGGGCCATACTCGAGATGCTGCCGGGCCTGGCGTCGATTCTCGGTGCGGAGACCGTCCTCCTGGACCTGGGCAGCACCAAGGAGGCCATCGTTTCCACCGTCGCCAGTCAGGCCGGAATCAAACGGTATGTCGGCGGACACCCCATGGCGGGAACCGAGCACGCCGGCATCGAACACGCCGATGCCCGGTTGCTGCAAGACGCGACTTTCGCCCTGGTCCCGCCTCCCGAGGTCGATGAAGGGGCTGTCGATCTGCTCACGGATCTCGTCCGCGGGATCGGCGCCTGTCCCGTCGTCATTCCCGCGGAACGCCACGACCGGATCGTTTCCATAACCAGCCACCTCCCCTACCTGCTGTCCGTAGTGTTGGCGCTCGCCGCGGAAAACATGGCGCGCGAGGAAGACCGCCTGGGAGCGTTTGCGGCATCGGGATTTCGGGACACCACCCGTCTGGCCGCGTCCAACGTGCGCGTGATGGCCGACATTTGTCTGACGAACGGCCGGCCACTGCTCCGCGGCATCGAGGACGCCAGGCGGTTGCTGGACGACCTGGCGGCGCTGATCGAGGAGGGACGCGAGTCGGAACTGGTGAGGACGCTGACGACAGCGAAGGAAAGCAGGGCCTCGTTGTTGGAGGAGAGGAGAACCGATTGAACAAGTACAGGACCGGCTTCCAGGGCGAACTGGGCGCTTTCAGCGAAATGGCCGTGCAGGCATATTTCGGGGACGCGGCCGAACCGGTGCCACACGGGTGGTTCGACGACGTGTTCCGCGCCGTGGACGAAGGGCGGTGCGACTACGGGATGCTTCCGATCGAAAACACCCTCGCGGGCAGCATCCACGTCAATTACGACCTGATGCAGGAGCACGACCAGCAAATCGTCGGCGAGATCGTGCTCCGGATCGTCCACAACCTGATGGCGAAACCGGGTGTCCGCCCGGAGGAACTCCGCCGGGTCCAGTCTCATCCCAAGGCGCTGGAACAGTGCGTCCGGTTTTTCCGGGAACATCCGTCGCTGAAGCCCGAAACTGTTTACGACACGGGCGGCGCGGCCAAGATGCTAGGTGAGGGAGAAGACCGGGACATCGGCGTGATCGCGAGTACCCGCGCCGCGGAGCGGTACGGACTCGAGATCCTGGAGCACGGCATCGAAGACAACGTCCAGAACTATACGCGTTTCCTGGTCCTGGGCAGGGAGCCCGAACCACCTGTGGGCGAACGCCTTAAGACCTCCATCGTGTTCTCGATGCCCCACGAACCCGGCACGTTGTTCAAGGCCATGAGCGTATTCGCGCTGCGGGACATCTCCATCAACAAGATCGAATCGCGGCCCCTGGTCGGATCCCCCTGGGAGTACCTGTTCTACCTGGATTTCGAGGGACACGCCGACAGTCTGCTCTGCAAACGTGCGCTCAACCACCTCCAGGAGATCGCGACCAACTTCAAGCTGCTGGGATCCTACGCCGAGGGCAGCATCGTGGACCGGGTCTGAAGGGAACGGATCATCCACGGTCCGAAGCCCCCGGCTGATCGGCCTGCCTGAGTTCAAGCCTGGGTTCGACGAAAAGCGTTTTTTCGCGGGTAAACACAACCTGCCCGGGCGCGCCGTTTTTCATTTTCCTGACGTAACGGCGTTCCGTGTAGTCCACCGGCACGGTGGTGGACCCCCGGCCCTTGCTGAAGTAGGCCGTCAGGCAGGCCGCTTCGTACAGGGTCCTTTTACTCGGCATCTGGGTCTTGTCCACCCTCCGCAGAATCACGTGGGAACCGCCGAGGTCCCGCGCATGGAGCCAGATGTCGTCCGGCGCCGCCGATTTTGTGAGCGCTTCGTTTTCCCGGCTGTTGCGGCCCACCAGCAGCAGGTGTCCGTTCGATGTCATGTACCTTCTCGGGTGTATGTCGCGTCCGGCCTGTTTGCGTGAACGTTTCGTTGCGCCGGCCTTACGGGGCGCCTTGACGAGATCCAGTCTGATGCAGGCCCTGTGGGCATCCTCCAGCTTTTTTGCGTCCGCACCGCTATCCAGCTCCGCACGGATGCCCTCGACTACTTCCAGTCGTCTTCGAGCCTGGCCCAGGCGATGCGCCACCGCCTTCCGTCCGTCTCTGGCTTTCCGGGCCATGCGGAAATACCACCGGGCGTTTTCCGCCGGCGACAGCCCGGGCTTCAACGGTATGACAATTTCCTCCCGTTCATCGCTGAAATAGTCTTCGACCCGGGCTTCCGTCGACCCCGCTTTCAACCGGGCTATGTGAGACGTGATCAAGTCGCCGTACCTGCGGTATTCCTCTTCCCGCTCCACGTGATCCTGGTCGCGGGCAAGGTTCGCCGTCAAACGCTCCAGGCGCCGGATTTCATCCCGCAGGGCGCGTTGTACCGTCAGCAACCGTTGCTTCGAGGCTTCTTCCGCTTTCCGCTCTGCGTAGAAAGTTTCTACGGCGACGCTGATGGATTCGTAGTGCTCGACCTGCGCATCCGGAAGGGAGTGGACCGGGACCGCCGACAGCAACCGGACCCGGCCGTCATGCGACCTGCCGAGACAGGGCGTCCAGTCCCTGGCCCGGACTCGGTCGACAAGTTCATGCAGGCTCTGCCAGACCCGGTCAGCGCGGCCGCCCGGGCCCCCGTCGGCAAAGCCTGCGGCATCCGACAGGCCGGCCCGGGCCAGCACTTCCATGGCCATATCCCTGGATAGTCCCGCGAACGTGGCGGACAAGTGACGCGCCAGGTCTACCGAAGTTTTCAGGTTGTCCATATCGTCCAGTAGTCTGCGCGTCGCATCCAAAAGCGGTGTTTTTTCCATCGGCGGAGGAAATAAGTAGGTCTCACCGGGTACCAGTGGCCTGTCGGCGCCCCGGATGCGCCTGAGGGTCTCTAGAATAACCCGGTCCGGCTCGGAAAGGAACACCATGATGCCCCGGTTCCCGATGAGTTCAGCGATCAGGCGATAGCGGCGGTGTTCCGGCGATGATCGTCCCTGGATGTGCAGGTCCACCACCCGTTCAAACGGCGCCACGACGATCTTTTCCAGTGTACCGGGAACGAGATGGTCGCGCAGCGCACCGAGCAGGGCGGAAGCAGCCTCGCTCTTCCGCGTTGAATCCGAAAGATGTGCCCGTGCGAAACCCGGTTGCACGGAAAGGGAAAGCACCCGCCTGCCCGTGCTCGTCTTCAGGACGAGGCCGATTTCCATGGGCGCGTATTGGTCGATGGCCGCAATACGCGTCCCCTCCAGGAACCTGCACTCGTCTTTTACGGCCTGCAACGCCAGGGCATCCATGACTGGTTTATCCTGTTTCCCGTGCCGGGCAGATAGGAATTGGTAGACGTTCTTCGACGCCTGAATCATCATGTTCCAGACTTTTTCTTAATATAAAGCGGCCGGTCGCTTCAAGCGTCATGATTCTACGATTCATCGTGTCCGGAAAGGTAAGGAACACTCCCGTGCAACCGTTAATATGTTATTGACAAATCGCCGTTTAGCGTGTAGTTTCATGTTTCTTGGAAACAGACCTAAATGGAGATTCAGGGGCTTTAAATGATATGCAGCATGACTGGATACGGCGCCGGAGAATCTGACCTTGCCGGCGTCCGGACCGTTGTCGAACTGCGTTCGGTTAACGGTCGATTCTGTGACATCGCGGTAAGGTTGCCCAAGTCTCTGGGTTCGCTGGAGGGCCGGGTGCGCGCATACGTGCAGGAGCACGTCATCCGGGGTAACGTCTCCGTATCCGTTCGATGCGACGACGGCGAAACGGGTGCGCAGGGGATCCGGATCGACGTGGAGGCGGGAAGAAAGTTCTGCGACGCATTGAGGAAGCTCAAGGATCAACTTGGCGTTGCAGGCGACGTCTCCCTCGAAATGGTCGCCGCGTATCCGGGCCTGATTACTCCGGAAATCGAGGAAGTCGACCCGGCCGAGCGGTGGACGGGGATCGAAGCCGCTCTGGCGAAGGCGCTCGCCGCATTCAAAGACATGAAGAGAAGCGAGGGGAAGACCCTCGAAACAGACCTGCGCAACAGAATCGAAGCCATAATGGCCATACTGCGGTCGATCGAGTGCCGGGCGCCGGACCGGGTATCCGATTTCCGGGAACGCTTGAGCAGTCGGCTCGCGGGCCTGCTGGATGACAGCCAGATCGATCCGCAGCGGGTGGCCATGGAGATTACCCTGTTCGCGGAGCGCAGCGACGTGACCGAGGAATGTGTCCGCCTGAGTGCGCACTGCGACGCTTTTCTGGAAGCGCTCGCGGCCGATCGGAGTCCTGGCAGGCGGCTCAACTTCCTCATCCAGGAAATGAATCGGGAGATCAACACCATCGGATCGAAGGGCAACGATACGGAGATCAGCCATTCCGTCATCGAGGCCAAGGAAGAGCTCGAGAAGGTTCGTGAGCAGGTGCAGAACATTGAGTGATTTCGGTACGCCCGGCCGATCGGATTCCAAGGGGTTCTGCCTGGTCCTTTCCGCGCCGTCGGGCACGGGTAAAACCACCGTCGGCGAATTGCTCACCGCGGAAGATTCGACCATCGTCAGGTCCGTCTCCATGACGACCCGGAGCATGCGGCCGAACGAGCAAGACGGGGTGGATTACCGTTTTGTCAGCGCGGACGAATTCAAGGCGAAGATCAGGCAGGGCGCCTTTCTCGAATGGGCGGAAGTTTATGACGGCGTGCTTTACGGCACCCCCAGGGACACCGTCGAGCGGGTCATTCGATCCGGGGACGTGGCCCTGCTGGTCATCGACGTACAGGGCGGGCGGGCAGTCAAGGCCATATTCCCGGAAGCCGTACTCGTCTTTCTCATACCGCCTTCCATGGACTGCCTGTCAAGACGGTTGAAACAACGGGGCCTGGAAACCGACGATCAGATCCACAGGAGGCTGATCAAGGCGCGCACCGAAATGAAGTATCTGCCCGCATATGACTACGGGGTTGAAAATGACGACGGAAAACAGCAGTTAACCGTCGACGCCATTCGAGGGATCATTACCGCCGAACGGCGTCGCATCAGCCGATGGGAGCCGCAATGAATACCGAAAAGCCAACGCAATACATATCCCAGGAGCGCATGAGGGAAGTCGCCGAAAACATCTACGAAGCCGTCATGATCACGGCCCTCGAGGCGCGGAGAATCAACCTCCACAACAAGATGCTGGGGACGCAGGAAGACCGCGCCGAAAAAGTGACGACCATGGCGCTGGACCGGTTGCTCGGCGACGAGTTGCGCTATGATTACCAGCCGGCCGGGGACGACGAGGCCGCGGAGTAAAACAGGAGTTCCCGATGTCCAGGTTGAAAGGGCGCC
This sequence comes from uncultured Gemmatimonadota bacterium, assembly GCA_951812955.1. Taxonomy (GTDB): domain Bacteria; phylum JAAXHH01; class JAAXHH01; order JAAXHH01; family JAAXHH01; genus JAAXHH01. The sequence continues at coordinate 3,095,285 of OX638340.1, forward strand.
GGATCGTCCTCGGGGTGACGGGCAGCATTTCGGCCTACAAGGCGGCGGAAGTCGTTCGCGGACTCGTTCAGGAGCAAGTGGACGTCCGGGTGGTCATGACGCGTGAAGCGCTCGCCTTTGTCGGCGCCGTAACATTCAGCGCCCTCACCGCGCGTCCCGTGGCCATCGAGCAGTTTCCCGATACCGGGTCGTCCGGTGAAGAACACGTGGATCTCGCGGTCTGGGCCGATACGGTGGCCATAGTGCCCGCCACGGCCAATATCATCGGCAAGATGGCGAACGGCCTGGGCGACGACCTGCTCTCCACCGTGATGCTGGCCTGCGAAGCGCCCTGTTGCCTGGCGCCGGCCATGAACTTCCGCATGTGGAGAAACGAGGCTGTCCAGGCGAATCTGGAACGGCTCAGAAACCGGGGCGTTCACGTCGTCGAACCGGAATTCGGGGCACTGGCGAACGGGGAAATGGGGGAGGGAAGGCTCGCGGCGCCGGATCGTATCGTGGAAGCGGTCGCCATTCTTGCCGATCCCGATCAGGACCTGGCCGGATGCAACGTGCTGGTGAGCGCCGGCCCCACGGCGGAGGACATCGATCCCGTCCGGTGCGTCACAAACCGTTCCAGCGGGAAGATGGGTTTTGCCGTTGCCAGGTCCGCGGCGCGTCGCGGCGCGTCGGTCACGCTGGTATCGGGACCTACAAACCTCCAGGATCCATACGGGGTGAACGTCGAACACGTCCGGTCCGCCGGTGAGATGCGCGAAGCCGTCCTGAGAAACCGCGAAGGTCAGCATGCCGTCATCATGGCTGCGGCAGTGTCGGATTACCGGCCCGGCGTCCCGGTCCGCCGGAAGATGAAGAAGACGGAGGAGCGTCTTACGCTGGAAATGACGCGGACCGCCGATATCCTCAAGGAAGTGGCCGCGGACCGGCCGCCCGTGCTGATCGGCTTTGCCGCGGAGACCCATGACGGCATGGATTACGCGCGGAGGAAACTGGCGGAGAAGAACCTGGACCTGGTGGTCTTCAACGACATAACCGCCGAGGGCGCGGGGTTCGGGACGGATACGAACATCGTCACCCTGATACGCCGCGACGGCCGCGAGGAATCCCTTCCCATGCAATCCAAGTCCGGCGTGGCGGACCGCATAATGGACGAAGTCGCCCGCCTGCTGAGAAACCGGGAAGTCGTTCCCGCATGAACCGACAAGCGTCGCTGGCCGACCTTATACGCGAGACCGTCGAGGCCGTGCAGCAGGAAGCGGAGCAGGGGCTTGAAACGCACTTCCTGCCGGAGGGCCTGGACAAGGTCCTTCCGCTGCCGGAACGGCGGCGGAAGCCCGAACGGGCCGCCCAGTCGGATCGTGCCACTTCCCTCGAAGCGCTGTATGAGAGGTACCATCTCTGCACGGCGTGCGCACTCGGTCACCAGCGAAAACATTTCGTATTCGGTTCCGGCAACGAAAACGCCGACGTGATGTTCGTGGGCGAAGCGCCCGGAGCCCATGAAGACGAGCAGGGCCAGCCCTTCGTAGGGGCGGCGGGCAAACTGCTGACCCGCATATTGAACGCCATCGATTTCACCCGGGACGAGGTCTACATCACCAACATCCTGAAATGCCGGCCGCCGAACAACCGGGACCCTCGGCCCGAAGAGATCGACGCCTGCGACGCCATCCTTAAAGAGCAGATACGCCTCGTTCAGCCCCGGCTGATCTGCGCCCTCGGTCGAGTCGCCGCCCAGGCACTGCTCAAGCGGAACAGTTCGATCCGAACCCTGCGAGGCAGGTTTCACGACTGTCACGGCGTGAAACTGCTGGTTACGTACCATCCCTCCGGCCTGTTGCACAATCCGGCGTACAAACGGCCGACGTGGGAAGATGTACAGATGTTGCGGAAGGAATATGACCGCATCGTGCAATCTGACGCGAAGGCGACCTAGGAGCGCGAATCCATGAACAGCCAGAGCGACGGTGTGGAACGGCTTCCGCCGCAGGCCGTGGAGGCGGAGGCGGCTGTTCTGGGGGCCATGCTGCTGGAACAGGACGCCATGTCGATCGTCCTCGAGATCCTCGACGATACCGCGTTCTACCGTGAAGCGAACCGCAAGATCTTCAACGCCATGATGGCGCTGTACGACCGGAACGAACCCACCGACATGATCACCCTGAGCGAAGAACTGGAAAAGCGGCAGGAACTGGCCTCCGTGGGAGGGGCATTCTATCTGGCGGGATTGGTGGAAAGCGTTTCGACCGCGGCAAACGTGGAGTACCACGCCCGGATCGTGCACGAGAAGTCCCAGGGCCGCAAGCTGATCAACGTGGCTACCCAGATCGCCTCGCGGGCGTATGAGTCATCAGAGGACACGGCGGAACTGCTGGATGAGGCCGAACAGATGGTTTTCGCCCTCTCCCAGCGTGACGTCCGCCGCGGGTTCACCCAGCTAAATCCCATTCTGCACGACACCTTCGAGAACATAGAGAAACTCCATGAGCAGGACAGCACCGTCACCGGCATTCCCACGGGTTTTACCCGGCTGGACGAAATGACAGCCGGATTTCAACGCGGGGACCTGGTCATCATCGCAGCTCGACCGGCCATGGGGAAGACGGCGCTCTGCCTGAACATCATCCGCCACGTCGCGGTGGAAACACAGGTTGGCGTCGGCCTGTTCAGTCTCGAGATGACCAGCCACCAACTGGCTCAGCGGATGCTGTGCAGCGAGGCGCGGGTGGATTCCCACCTGATGCGTACCGGCCGGTTGCCGGGAGACGCCTGGTCGAACCTGAGTATTGCAGTGGGCGCCCTGGCCACCGCGCCGGTATACATCGACGAGACCCCGGCGTTGTCGGTCACCGAAATGCGTTCCCGGGCCCGAAGGCTCATGTCCGAGCGTAAAGACATCGGCCTGCTGGCCGTCGACTACATGCAGTTGATGCGGGGCCCGAATGACGCGGAGAACAGGCAACAGGAGATCTCCGCCATCTCCAGGAACCTCAAGGCCCTGGCAAAAGAGTTGAATGTTCCCGTCATTGCGCTCTCGCAGCTTTCACGGGCGGTAGAGACCCGTGGAGGGGACGGTCGGCCGCAACTGTCGGACCTCCGGGAATCGGGCGCGATCGAACAGGACGCCGACGTGGTGCTGTTCATCTACAGGCCTGCCCGGTACGGTGAAGGAGAGGAACAGGAGCAGAACAACGCGGAAGTCATCATCGGCAAGCAGCGCAACGGCCCCGTAGGTACGGTGGACCTGGTTTTTGTGGATCGTTTCGCCCGTTTCGAGAACCCGGATCTGTATCACGAAGATCCGAGCTGACCGTTTCCCCCGGATTACGCATGCTTACCCGCTCATGATCGAAATCATCCATTTGAGTAAAGCCTTCGGAAAACCGGTGCTTAAAGACGTAAACCTGACCATCGAATCGGGAGAGACCATGGTCATCATCGGCCGGAGCGGATGCGGCAAGAGCGTGCTGCTCAAGCACATAACGGGATTATTGCATCCGGATGGCGGCACCCTCCTGGTGGACGGAAGGGACGTTACCCGGTTGTACAGGCACGAGCTGGACGAAGTCAGGAAACGGTTCGGTTTCCTGTTCCAGGGCGGCGCCCTGTTCGATTCGATGACCGTGGGGGAGAATGTGGGGATCGCCCTGAAGGTTCACACCGACCGAACCGAAACGGAGATCGGCGAACGGGTGCGGACCTGTCTCCAGCTGGTCGGACTGTCCGACGTGGAGGACCAGAAACCCGCTGAACTTTCGGGCGGCATGCGTAAAAGAGTGGGACTCGCCCGGGCGATCGCCATGAATCCGGAGTACATCCTGTACGACGAGCCCACCACGGGCCTGGATCCGATCATGGCGGACATCATCAACGACCTGATCCTTGACATGAACCGGCGGCTGTCGGTGACTGCGATCGCGGTGACCCACGACATGATCAGCGCGTACAAGGTCGCGGACCGCATCGCCATGTTGCATGACGGGGTGATACACGTGGTGGGCACTCCGGATGAGATCAGGAACAGCGACGACCCGCTGGTTCAGCAGTTTATCATGGGCCGCGGCGAGGGCCCAATCAAATCTCTGGAATAATCATGGATTGCTCCACAGGAGGATTACGGGTCTCCCGGTATGGCGTCGCTGGAATTTAACCTGCTCGCCCTGGACCCGGCTTCGAACGCGCGGGCCGGCCGCATGAAGACCGCCCACGGCGATATCCGCACGCCGGTGTTCATGCCCGTGGGAACCCAGGCGACGGTGAAGACGCTTACGCCGGAGGAACTCGAAGCCGCCGGCGCGCAGATCATCCTGGGCAACACATACCACCTGTTTCTCCGGCCGGGGCATGCGTTGATCCGGAAAATGGGCGGGTTGCATGGCTTCATGAACTGGCGGCGCCCCCTGTTGACGGACAGCGGAGGCTACCAGGTCTTCAGCCTGTCCGATCTCAAGTCGATCGGAGAAGAAGGGGTGACGTTCCAGTCCCACATCGACGGCACGCGGCACTTATTCACGCCGGAGCTCGTCATGGATGTGGAGACCGCACTCGGCGCCGATATCATCGCGCCGCTCGACGAGTGTCCGCCCTATCCCTGCGATTACCGGTACGCGAAGGATTCCGCCGCCCTGACGGTACGATGGGCGGCCCGTTCCCGGAAGCGTTTCGATGAACTGGAGGGAGAGAGAGCCCATGCACAGGCGCTGTTCGGCATCGTGCAGGGCAGCGTGTACGTGGATCTCCGGGTCGATTGCGCGCGATCGCTGGTCGACCAGGAATTCGACGCCTACGCCATCGGCGGCATGTCGATCGGTGAGCCGAAGTCGACCATGGGGGAACTGATCGACGCCACGGTAGAACACCTGCCGGAAGACCGGCCCCGTTATCTGATGGGCGCAGGGACGCCGGATGATTTGGTCGACGCGGTGGGACGGGGGATCGACATGTTCGACTGTGTGATTCCCACCCGCGAAGGACGAAACGGCGCGCTCTATACCCGCCGCGGCCGCATCAATATCTACAATGCCCGTTTCCGGGATGATGCCGGACCGATCGACCCATCCTGTTCCTGCTACGCCTGCCGGACTTTCAGCAGATCGTACATCCGGCACCTGTACCGCGCTGGTGAAATCCTGGGTCCGAGAATGGGGACCCTGCACAACATCCACTTCTACGTCGGCCTGGCCTCCGAAATGGGAGAGGCCGTTCTGGAAGGGCGTTTCGGCGCGTGGCGAAGTTCGTTTTTAACCGCGTACCACAGTGAAAAAGAAAGAAAGGAGCGTGCTCAGTGATACAAGATGCCTTTGCCATGGGTCCCGGCGGCGGTGGAGGAGATGCCTCAGGACCGGGGTTCCTGATCTCCATGATCCCGATCCTGTTGATGTTCGCCATCATCTACCTGTTGCTGATCCGGCCGCAGCAGAAGAGACAGCGGGAACAGCAGGCCATGCTGGACAGTCTGCAGAACGGGGACAAGGTGGTGACGCAGGGCGGGATCATCGGTGTCATAACCGGACTCAAATCGGACGTGGTTACAGTGCGCATCGCCGATGACGTCCGGGTCGATCTGCAGCGCAGCGCGATTTCCCGCCTGATCAGCAGCAAGAAGGGCAACAAAGAAGAATAGGCGGCGGCCATGGCGGTCAGATCCATACGCATATACGGCGATCCGATCCTGCGGGAGAAAGCGCGGCCTGTGGAGGAAACGACCGCGGCGCTGCGCCGCCTCGCGGAGGACATGATCGACACCATGATCGAGGCGGAGGGTATCGGTCTCGCCGCTCCGCAAGTCGGTGAGACCGTTCGCCTGTACGTGGTCAACCTCGGGGCGATCAGTCCGGAACTCTTCCAGGACCGCAGGGGGCCGTCTCTGGATGGAGATCCGGCCCACCTGGCGCTGGTGAATCCGCGTGTCGTCAAGCAGGAGGGCGCGCAGACGGGCGACGAGGGATGCCTGAGTTTTCCGGACCTGTTCGAAAAGGTGACCCGGCCCGAGGTCGTGCGCGTCGAGGCGACCGACCTGGACGGACGGCCCCTGGAGATCGAGGGCAGCGGGCTGCTGGCACGGGTCCTGATCCACGAATTGGACCACCTGGAAGGCACGCTTTTCATCGATTACCTCAGCAAGTTCCGGCTTCAGTTCCTCCGTACCCGGTTGAAGAAACTCAAGGCGAGCAGCCAGGCGGGCTGATATGCGCGTGGTCTACATGGGGACGCCCGAATTCGCCGTGCCGAGCCTGGAAGCGCTGATCGGGCGTACGGAACACGACGTGGCCGGGATCGTCACCGGACCCGACCGGCCACGAGGCCGCGGGTTGAAGACCGGTTCTTCCCCGGTGAAGGAAGCGGCCCTGCGACACGGTATTCCCCTCTGGCAGCCGGAAAAGCTGCGCGACCCGTGTTTCCTGAACGCCCTCCGGGCCCTGAAGGCCGATCTGTTCGTGGTCGTGGCCTTTCGCATCCTGCCGGCCGCACTGCTGGAGATACCCCCGGGAGGCGCGGTCAACCTGCATCCTTCCCTCCTTCCCAGGCACCGCGGCGCGGCGCCTATACAGTGGGCGGTGATGAGTGGCGACGAGGTTACAGGCGTTACCACCTTCCTGATCGAAAAGCGGGTGGACGCGGGGGACATCCTCTGCCAGGAGACCGTGCCGATCGGCCCGGAAGAAACCGCCGGCGAGCTACACGACCGCCTGTCCCGTATAGGCGCCGACCTGCTGCTGCGTACGGTGGACCTGGTGGGGGCCGGCGGCATCCGGCCGCGGCCGCAGAAGGGCGAAGCATCGCCTGCGCCCAGGATATCCCGGGAGGACGGCCGTATAGACTGGCGGCTTCCGGCCCGGGACATACACAACCGGGTGCGGGGGCTGAATCCGTTTCCCATGGCCTTCACCACCTGGCGCGGGAAGTTCCTCCGGATCCTGACCAGCCGGACCGTGTCCCTGGAAGGAACAGGCGGACTGGAGCCGGGAAGGATCGTCTACGCCGACGAACGCAGGGGTATTGTGGTTCAGACTGGAGAAGGCGGGTTGAGGCTGGACAGGGTACAACCCGAAGGTCGCGGCCGGATCGAGGGGGTGGAATTCGTGCGGGGATACCTGCCCGCGGCGGGTGACCAGTTCGGCGCGTGCGATCCGCGGCCGGGTTGACGGAGGTTCCGCCTGGCGCACGATCCGTGGCGGGTGACCTGTTCGGCGGACGCGATCCGCGGTCGGGTTGACGGAGATTCCGCCGGGCGAAGGGCCGCCTGTCGCGCCGATGAACTAAAAGGAAGCCGCTCCCCGGAGATTGCCCGCCGGTACACGCGGCCGGAAAGCGCTGCGCGGAACCGTGACCATGGATCGACTACACGAAGATTCGGCGGCCGAAGGCGAAGGGAACGCACCTCCTGTGCGTGAGATCGCGCTGCAGGCGCTGCATCGCGCCGAAAGCCGGGACATCCTGCCCCGTGATGCCCTCAACGCCCTCTTCCAGCGGCACGCATTCCGTGACCGCGACAAGGCCTTCGCCACCGAATTGGTGTATGGCGTCATCCGCTGGCGCCGCCGCCTTGACTGGATGCTCGGTCAGCTGTTGCGTGGAAAACCGGAGTCGCTGACGCCGTGGATCCGCCTGATCCTCCGCATGGGCCTGTACCAGTTGATGCTGATGGACCGGGTCCCCGACGCCGCCGCCACCCATACGTCCGTGGAACTCGCCAGGCGGTACGGACATCAGGGTACCGTCCGCCTGACCAATGCAGTCCTGCGGACTGCCGTGCGGAAGCGCGATCAACTGTCGCGGCCCGCGCGCGGGGATGATCCCGTCACGGAACTCGGCGTAACCCATTCCTATCCGGCATGGCTGTCGAAGCGGTGGATCGATCGGTATGGCGTGGATTCCGCCGCAGCCCTCATGGTGGCCGGGAACCGGCCTCCGCCGCTGACCATACGGGTCAACGTGCTGCGGGTCGCGGCACCGGACCTCGCCGAGACGCTGGAAGGCCAGGGAATCCAAGTCGAGCCCGGTCGCTGGCTCCGCGATTTCATGTCCATTCGCCAGGCGGGCGACCTTGGCAGACTGCCCGCTCACGAGGCGGGTTTATTCCAGGTCCAGGACGAGAGCGCGGGCCTCGCGGTGAGGCTCCTCGGCCCGAAGACCGGCGAAACCGTTGTCGATTTATGTTGCGCTCCGGGCGGAAAAACAACATATATTGCCCAAATTGTCGGCGCGGGCGGAAGGGTGATCGCCTGCGATTCGTCACCGCATCGACTCAGACGGGTGGAGGAACACCGGCGGCGAATGGGGTTGGGGCAGGTGCGTCTTGTCGCCATGGACGGCCGGTCGCCCGGTTTGGATGTGAAAGCCGATCGGGTCCTGGTCGACGCCCCCTGTTCCGGACTCGGTACCATTGCGCGCCGGCCCGACCTGCGGTGGCGGCGAACGGCGGAGGACATAGACCGGCTCCGCGGAGAACAGCTGGCGCTGTTGGAACGAGGCGCCGGACTGGTGAAACCCGGCGGCGTCCTGGTGTACAGTACGTGCACCATCGAGCCCGACGAGAATGAAGAGGTCGTTGCCGCGTTCTGCGACAGGCATCCAGGGTTTCGGGCGGACGGCCCCGAAGACTGGCCGGAGGGACTGGCCCGGGTCACGGACGGCGTGGGCAGGATCGCCACGCTGCCGTCTGTACACGGCGTAGACGGGAGTTTCGCGGCGCGGCTCAGACGAGCCGGCTGACCGTACTGGAGCCTATCGTGTTTGAAGAATTGACCGGCCGCATGGAGGTAATCGTCAGGAACCTTCGTGGCCAGGGCAAGCTGACGGAAAAGAACATCGACGACAGTCTCCGGCAGGTGCGCCGTGCCTTGCTGGAAGCCGATGTGAATTTCAAGGTCGCCCGTTCGTTCATCGATACGGTCAAGGAAAAGGCGCTGGGGCAGGGCGTGTTGAAAAACCTGTCCCCGGGACAGCAGATGGTGGGCGTCGTCCACCGTGAGCTGATATCGCTGATGGGCGAGGAAGCCGCCGAGATCGCCTTCGCGGAAACTTCCCCGACCATCGTCATGCTTGTCGGCCTGCAGGGATCCGGCAAGACGACGGCCACGGGGAAGCTCGCCCGATTCTTCCTCGATGCGGGCCGCCGTCCCATGCTGGCCGCGGCGGACGTCTACCGGCCCGCGGCGGTGAAGCAGTTGCAGGTGCTGGGCGAACAACTGGGCGTTCCGGTCGTGTCCCTCGGGGACGGCCGTTCACCCGAAACGATCTGCAGGGTCGCTGTGGACCGCGCCGGCCAGGAAGACTGCGACGTCGTCATGCTGGACACGGCGGGTCGCCTGCACGTCGATGAAGAAATGATGGAAGAACTGAGCGGGATTCGCGGGGCGGTCCATCCTCACGAGATTCTGCTTGTCGTGGACGGGATGACGGGCCAGGACGCGGTCAACGTGGCCGAGGCCTTCGATCGGCGCCTCGACATCGACGGCTGCATCCTGACGAAAATGGACGGGGACGCCCGGGGCGGAGCGGCGCTGTCCATACGGCAGATTACCCGAAAGCCCATCAAGTTCGTGGGCGTCGGCGAGAAACTGGAAGCCCTGGAAGTGTTCCACCCCGAACGGATGGCTTCCCGGATCCTCGGAATGGGCGACGTGGTCTCCCTGGTCGAACGGGCGCAGGCCACGATAGACGTGGAGGAAGCCCGAAAGCTCGAAACGAAGCTACGCAAGCAGACATTCAATCTCGAGGATTTCCGGTCGCAACTCCAGCAACTGGGGAAAATGGGTTCCATGCAGGAACTGGTAGAGATGATGCCCGGTTTTAACAGGAAGGCGTTGAAGGGCATGGACATGGATGAGAAAGCGCTCGTTCGCATGGACGCCATACTGAGTTCCATGACCAAACATGAAAGGGCGCGCCCCGTGGTGATCAACGGCAGCAGGCGCCGCCGGATCGCACGGGGAAGCGGAACGAGCGTGCAGGAGGTGAATCAGTTACTGAAACAGTACAATATGATGCAGAAGATGATGAAGCAGTTAAACCGGCCGGGCGCCCTCGAGCAGCTCGGTCAAAGGATGTTACCGTTCAGGTAGCAAAAGGAGCGAAACATGCCAGTGGCCATAAGGCTTCGGCGCACGGGAGCCAAGAAAAGACCGTTTTACCGGATCGTCGTAGCAGACAACCGCACCCGCCTGGGTGGGAAGTATATCGATAGCCTGGGCTACTACAACCCCATTTCGCCCGAACAGCTGGAGATGGACGTGGACAAGGCCGTCGATTGGCTCAACCGCGGCGCCCAGCCGAGCGACACCGTGCGGTCTCTTCTCGTGAAGAGCGGCGCGATGGCGAAATGGCGCGGCATAGAACCGGCTGCGGCTGAAGCGGCGGAGTGAACCGACGCGTAACCGGCGCCGGCTGGCCGGGGCGGGATGCAGTGAGCGCAGACTGGATCGATATCGGGTTCATCAGAAAACCCCATGGACTCAGGGGCTACGTACGGGTGGAAGGGTTGACGGACGCTCCGGACCGGTTCGAGGACCTTGACCGGATCGGCGTGGAACGTAAGGACGGCGAACGGGAAACGCTGGAGATCGAACGTTGCAGCCGGGATGGGAACGGCTGGCTGATGAAGTTCCTCGGGATCGATACGACGGAGAACGCACAACGGCTTCGCGGAGCGTACATCCAGGTGCCCGAAGAAGCCGTCGCCCCGTTGCCCCGAGACGTCTACTACGTCTTCGAACTCGAGGGCTGCGCGGTCGTTTCCGACGAGGGAGAAGAAATCGGAACCATCCGCGAGGTACTTTCCATGCCCGCCAACGACGTGTTCGTTGTGGACACGCCGGCAGGAGAAGCCATGATCCCGGCGGTCCGGGATATCGTCGTGGAATTCGATCCCGGGGGTGCCAGGATCGTCATTCGCAAGATACCGGGACTGATCTCGTAACGGAACTGATCATGAGAATCGACATACTTACGGCCTTTCCGGGTGTATTCGCGGGACCCTTCGGGGAGAGTATCGCGGGCCGGGCATGCAGACGGGACCTGGTGGATGTATTTATCCACGACCTGCGAGCTTTTACCTCGGACCGCCACAAGACCATCGATGACTACGCATACGGCGGAAGCCCGGGCATGGTGCTCAAGCCGGAGCCCATATTCCGGGGCGTAAGCCACATTCGACGGCAGGTGGACGGGGCGTCCACGGCGGACCGGACCCGTACCGTACTGTTGTCGGCCAGGGGCAGACCGTTCTTGCAGGAAACCGCAAAGGCCTTCGCGGAAATGGATCAGCTCGTCCTCATCTGCGGACACTACAAGGGTGTCGACGAACGCGTGGCCACGGGACTGGGCGCCGATGAATATTCCGTGGGTGATTTCGTCGTCACCGGCGGTGAAATTCCGGCCATGATGATAGCGGACGCCGTGATCCGTCTCCTTCCCGGGACCCTGGGTGAAAAGGCGTCCGCGGTCACGGATTCGCACTACGATGGACTGCTTGGCAACGCCGTGTACACGCGGCCGGAGCGTTTCCATGACTGGGGCGTACCCCCGGTGCTGCTTTCCGGGCACCACGAGCGCATCGAAAAATGGGAGCGGCAAGACGCACTTAAGAAGACCTTTCAGCAACGGCCTGAATTACTGAAGACCGTGGAATTGACCGGAGAGGACAGGACCTATCTGGAGACACTTCAACGGAACGAGAACGGATAGCACCACCCGCGATCGTTCGAAAGGACGCGAGCAGAACCATGGAAGCACTAGATACGATCACCCGGGACCAGTTGCGGACCGACCTGCCCGAATTCCGATCGGGAGACACCATACGGGTGGAGGTCAAAGTCCGCGAAGGCGACAAGGAACGCGTACAGCTCTACCAGGGCGTGGTCATCCAGCAGTCCGGCCACGGCATCGGCGAGACGATTACGGTTCGCAAGATTTCACAGGGCATCGGCGTCGAGCGGATCTTCCCGCTGCATTCGCCATCGATCGGCAAGATCCAGGTGTTGCGCCGGGGCAAAGTAAGGAAATCTCGGATCTACTACCTGAGGAAGCTGAGGGGCAAGGCCGCGCGGATCGCCGAACGGCGCAATTGAGCGTGGCGTCGGCCGACGCGGAACGGGAAAGACTCCGGGCAATGGCCGTCCTCGAACGATCCCTCCTAGGCCGCGGCGTCAGGCGCGCGGCCGGAATCGACGAAGCCGGGAGGGGTGCCCTGGCCGGTCCCGTGGTCGCGGCCGCCGTGATTTTGCCGGACGATGCCATGATTCCGGGCCTGGACGATTCGAAACGCCTCTCTCCCGCTAAACGGGACGCGCTTTTCGACAAAATCACGGGCATCGCCACGGCAATCGGCGTCGGCCGTATCGAAGCGGCCGAGATCGACGCCGTGAACATCCGCCGCGCGAACCTCCTCGCCATGAAGGAAGCCGTGGAAGCCCTTGTACCGCCCCCCGGACATCTGCTCATCGACGGGATCGACGCGATCGACTGGCAGGGCCCCCAGACCACCGTGGTGGGAGGCGACGCGAGCAGTATCTCCATCGCGGCCGCCTCCATCATCGCGAAGGTGACCCGTGACCGTATCATGGTAGCCAGCGACCCGGTATTCCCCGAGTACGGTTTCGCCCGTCACAAGGGCTACGGCACGGCGGCGCACCTGGCAGCGCTCGAGGCCCATGGTCCTTCGGCCGCGCATCGGCGTTCTTTCCTGCGGAAGAGATTCAATTTCGACCCGGCCTGACACCGGTCCGGTTTGTTACAACGGTCTACCGGCCCGCGTTCATCCCGGACATCAGACCCGCAAAAACCATGGCAGAATCTACGCATACCCGGGGATCACGCGGCGAGTCCATCGCGGAAGCGTTCCTGTGCCGGAAGGGCCATGCCGTACTGGCCAGGAACTTCAGGGATCCCGCCTCGCGATGCGAGATCGACCTCGTCACCAGGGACGGAGACGAACTCGTCTTCGTGGAAGTCAAGGCCGGCACCGGCCGGCGGTTCGGCGATCCTCAATCCTGGGTGAACGCGCGGAAACAGCGGCATATCGCCCGGGCCGCCCGCCGGTTCCTGCAGGATGGAAGCTTGCACGATACACCGTGCCGGTTCGATGTCGTCGGAATAGATCTGTCGCTGGATCCTCCCCGCGTAACGCACCTGGAACACGCGTTCTGGAGTGCCGGTTGATGGAATTCGGCTGCCTTAAGGCAAACGATCGGCGGCGATTCTCCCGTTTCGGATGCACGGAAGGGAACAGTCGGGGCGGCATGCCATGCTGAGACCACGCAATGCGCTGAAAGTCCTCGCCGCGGGATGTGTTCTGCTCTGGATCGTGGATGGTTTCCTGATTATCCGCGCCGAATCTCCCCGCCCCGCACCGTCCCCTGACTCCGGGCCCGATGCGTCCGCCGGATCCGCGGCGTCCGCCGGATTCCGGTCCGGTACGCGCTACGCGGGCGCAATCCACGTACATTCCACCTACTCCGACGGGGGCGGCACGGTCGCGGATATCGTCCGGGCCGGACAGCGCACGGGACTGGACTTCGTGGTGCTGACCGACCACGATACGCTGCAGCCCCGGTTCGACGGCCACCAGGGATACCATGACGGGCTGCTGCTGATCGTCGGCGAGGAAGTCAATACCAGCGCGGGACACCTGCTGGCCCTCGGTGTGGGAAGGGACGTGGATCAGCGGGGACCGCTGGGATTACCCGCGTTGGTCAGGGAAATATCGGACGCGGGCGGCCTGTCCATCGCGGCCCATCCCACGGGCCGCCGGCCCTGGACAGACTGGACCCTGGAGGAGATGGACGGACTGGAGCTGCTCAACGCAGACTCCGAATGGCGGGACGACGGCGTGCTGGAACTGGCGCGGGCCGTCGTTTTCCTGCCGTTCCTGCCCGACGGCGTATTCAACAGCCTCATCGACCGTCCCGACGAGGCCATCCGGCTTTGGACGCATCGCGCGCTGCACCAGCCAGTGACCGTGATCGGCAGCGTGGACGCCCACGAGCGCATTCCGCTCTGGGGCGAACGCCACTTGTCCTTCCCAACCTACGAGCGTCTGTTCGGTCTGATACGGACCTACGTGATAACGGACACCGAACTGACCGGCGACGCGGAAATAGATGAGGCGATGCTGGTGGACGCGATCCGGCGCGGGAGCTGTTATCTGGTGCTGGAAGGCTACGAACCTGCGCCGGCCTTTTCCTTCGAACTCACCAGAGGAGCAATAAGAACGCCCATGGGGTCCAGTGTCGGTTTTCAGGAAGGTGAACGGATACACGTAACTGCGCCATCATCCGGCCCGGTACGCATAAGGTTGTATAGAAACGAATTGCCGCTGATCGAGACCGAAGGCCATGAACTGTTCGTGGAGGTCCCCGGTCCGGGAGTTTACCACACCGAAGTCTACCAACAGCGCGGAACCCTGCTGCGCGGCGAGCGTCAGAGACTCTGGATCATATCAAACGCGATCCGGGTGGAGTAGGTCGCTCCTCCCGCATTGGAGTAGGTTCCTCCCGCATTGGAGCAGGTCGCTCCTCCCGCATTGGAGCAGGTCGCTCCTTCCGCCTGGACCGGCCTAATGCACGTCCGCCACCGTCCAGTCCAGTTTCCTTCCAGGATACATGGGGATGACGTCGCCGTACCGCTCAGGTATGACCGCCCCTGTTTTTTCGAACACCACGGTTTTCTCCGGCGGCGCGACGCCGTAGATCCGTTGCGCGTTGTCCGAGACGAAGGCCTGCAACTGGTCCAGCGCGCCGTTTTCTTCGAAAAGTCCGACGAGCATCTGAAGGGCCACGGGGGCGGTGAAGACCCCGGCGGCGCAGCCGGCGCACTCTTTCCTGTCAACCGGGTGCGGCGCGGAATCGCTGCCGAAGGCCAGCTTGGGGTGGGCTTCGAGGGCCCGTGCGAGAAGCGCGTCGCGGTCTTCCGGCCGCTTGGCGATCGGCTTGCAGAAGAGGTGGGGATTGAGCAGGCCGCCCGCCACGTCGTCCAGGGTGATCAGCAGGTGCTGCAGGGTGACGGTCGCGTACAGGTTCTCGTGACGGTCCAACAGCGCGGCGGCCTCCAGCGTCGTGATGTGTTCCATGACGATGTCCAGCCGGGGGAAACGCGCGGCCAGATCTTCGTAGACCGGGAGGAACGCGCGCTCGCGGTCCAGCACGAAATCCGACGTTTCACCGTGAACCATCAAACGGATTCCCATTTCCTCCATGCTGGCCAGGGTATCCTCCACGTCGCGGAGGTTGCCGACCCCTGTGTCGCTGTGGGTAGTGACGCCCTCCGGGTACAGCTTGACACCGATGATCCGGTCCTTCATCGAGGCCAGTTCCTTTTCGGTATAGGGCCGCATGAACAGGGTCATGTACGGTTCGAAGGCGTGGCCGGCCACGGCCGTCCTGACTTCGGCCGCGTACCGTTCCAGCCGGCCGAAATCATCCACCGGAGGCACCAGGTTGGGCATGATCACACCGCCGGCGAAGGTCCTGGCGCTCAACGGCGCCACGCGCCTCAGCATATCGCCTTCGCGGAAGTGGATGTGCATGTCCAGGGGGGAATGGAGGAAGCAGGTCGGGTTCGTCATGGGAAGAGCAGGATTCCGAATTACGCCATTTGAATTCAGGGGACGGGGTCGTAGAAGGGCAGGTCCGCGATTTCGGCGACGGCCGTGCCGCCGCTTACCTCGACGTCCAACGGTCCGCCCGACTCCCTGTATCTGCGCCGGATGAATCCCAGCGCGATGATCTTGTTTACGGCCCTTCCATGCACGGCCGTCGTGATCCAGCCGGCATCCTTCCCATCCTGCCGAATCGCGGCATCTCGTTCGGGCAGCGTTTCCCCTTCGATGACCAGACCCGAGAGCAACCTGTTGGGACGCCCACGGTGCTCCATCATCACGACGGGCTCCTGCCCGACGTAGCATCCCTTGGTGAAACTGACCGCCCGGTCTTTCACCGCCTCGTTGGGGATGATCCGGCCGTCCAGTTCCGCCGTACAGCGGGGAATGCCGGCTTCCACGCGCAGTACCTCCAGGGTCTCGTGTCCGATAGGGACGCAGTCGCCGCCGTCTCCGCAGTCGCCGCCGTCTCCGCTGAGCAACGCTTTCCAGGCTTCGTCTGCGCTTCCGGCGGGGACGTAAACGTCATAGTCTCTTTCACCCGTGCGGTGGGACCGCGCTACGGTCAGGGACAGGCCGTTCCACGCCAACTCGACGTGTCCGCAGGGCGGCAGGCGGTCCAGGGGACCGGACAGGCGCCGGATGCAGTCGTCCGCCCGTCTCCCATACAGGCCGATCAATCCGTACTGCGAGGTGACGTCCGTGATCTCGACGTCGTCCATGAGCGCGTACCGATCGAGCGTGTCCCGGAGAACGCCCGCCATCCCCGGCTCCACGTCGATGAGCAGGTCCTCTTCCCGGACATAGACCGACATGTCCGAGATGATCTTACCCTGGGGCGTCAGCATGCAGGCATAGACGCCCTCTCCGGCGTCCAGGCCTTCCACGTCGTTGGTCACCACGCGGTGCAGGAAGCGCTGCCGGTCCGCGCCGGTCATTCGCAGTTTGCCGCGGCAGGACAGGTCGCACAGGCCGGCGGCGGTCCGGACGGCGCGGTACTCGGCGGCGGCGTCTCCGTAGTGTAGCACGGACACCCGGCCCTGGAAGTCCCCGGATACCGCGCCGAAATCGTCGTGTGAAATGTACGTTGCGCTCATCGGTCGCCCGGAGTTTGCTTTCGGCTTGAGACATCGGCTTAAACACAGCGAAATCGCAATGTATCAATGCGCCCGGCCCGCGCTTCTGTCAATCGATATTTTCGGTTCGGCAGGGGCCTTTTGGGTTGACACTTCGCCGTCTTTTCGTTATGCTGATCGCGTTGTTTGCGGCATGCCGGAAGCGCCGCACTACCTGTCGTCTTCCCTTGAATAGTATAGGAAAGGATCGCGGTGCCTGCCGTCTCGCTGGAACAGCTCGTTTCGCTTTGCAAACGCCGCGGAATCATCTACCCGGGTTCCGAAATATACGGCGGGTTGCAGGGTCTGTACGATTACGGCCCGGTGGGCGTCGAGCTGAAGAACAACATCGTGGACTCCTGGTGGCGAAAGAACGTCTATGAACGCGATGACATGGAAGGGCTCGACAGCGCCATCCTGATGAACCCGCAGACCTGGAAGTATTCGGGTCACGAGGAAACCTTCGTCGATCCCCTGGTGGACTGCCGGAAATGCCAGGGACGCTGGCGCGCCGACCAGGTTGGAGGAGCCTGCCCGTCGTGCGGTTCCACGGACCTGACCGAACCGCGGCCCTTCAACCTGATGTTCAAGACCCAGGTGGGCCCTGTCTCGGAGGAGGACGCGTACGCCTATCTGCGTCCCGAGACCGCCCAGGGCATTTTCGTTAATTTCAACAACGTGCTGACCACCACGGCACGCAAGCTGCCCTTCGGCATCGCGCAGGTGGGCAAGGGGTTCCGCAACGAGATCAATCCCCGCAACTTCCTGTTCCGCGTGCGTGAATTCGACATGCTGGAAATCGAATTCTTCGTCCATCCCGGCACGGAGGACGAATGGCAGGACCGGTGGCTGGAAGACCGGCTCGACTGGTGGGAGCACATCGGGGTAGGCCGCGACGCCATCCGGATCCTGGATGTGCCGCGGGAGGACCTCGCCCACTACTCCAAGAAGACCTACGACCTGATGTACCGGTATCCCTCCCTCGGCTACGAGGAACTGGAGGGCATTGCCAGCCGGACGGATTTCGATCTGGGTTCGCACACGCGGTACCAGGAGCAGTACGATCTCACGGCGGACGTGGCGGAGAACCCGTCCAGCACGACGCGGCTGTCCTACTTCGATCCGCAGGCGAACCGCCACGTGATCCCCTTCGTGGTCGAGCCGTCGGCGGGTGTCGGACGCTGCCTGCTGGCCGTGCTCAGCGAGGCCTACGATGAACCCATGGTCAAGGCGCCGCCCGGGGATAAACTCGAGGGCGTCAAGGACGGGCTGGAGGCATTCAATGCGTCCGTCTCGAAGAACAAGAAGCTGCCCGCGGAGGCGCGTGAATCCATGCTGGCCTTCGGGGAGTCCATCGCCGGTGAACTGCCCGAAAGCATGCCGCGCATCGATGCGCTCCTGGCCATACCCGGCGCCGACCGGATCAAGGAGGGCAAGACGCTTAGGAACCTGTCGCAGAAGGTCATCGGCGACCACTACCGGACGGTGTTGCGGCTCAGGCCCCACCTGGCCCCGGTCAAGGTGGCAGTCTTCCCCCTGAAGCGGACCGACGAGCGTCTGGCATCCACGGCCCGGGAGATACGCAAGTCGCTGCAGACCGGTGGCAGGATCCGCACGGTCTACGACGATACGGGCGCCATCGGCAAGCTCTACAGGCGCCAGGACGAAATCGGCACGCCGCTCTGCGTCACGGTCGATTTCCAGACGATCGACGATCAGGCGGTGACGGTCCGCGACCGGGATACCATGGTGCAGGACCGGGTTTCCATCAATGAACTGAAGGATTACGTAGAAGAAAAGCTCGCGTCATGACGGGATCGCCTCCGAGGCGAACGGGACCGAAAGGAGCAACACATGGCACGCAACGTTAACGTGGGCCTGGTGGGTTATTCGTTCATGGGCAAGGCGCACAGCCACGCCTTCAAGGACATGTCCTTCTTCTTTCCGGATGCGTCCGGCGTGCCGGTTATGAAGGCCATCTGCGGCCGGAACGAGGAGAACGTGAAGGGCGCGGCCGCGGAATTCGGCTGGGAAGGTTACGAGACCGACTGGAAGACGCTGGTCGCCCGCGACGACATCGACCTCATCGACGTCTCGACCCCGGGCGACAGCCACGCGGAGATTGCCATCGCCGCCGCGGAAGCGGGCAAGCACGTCTTCTGCGAGAAACCGCTGGCCAACACCCTATCGGAAGCCCGCGCCATGGCCGACGCCGTAAACAGGGCGGGCGTGAAGAGCATGGTGGCCTACAACTATCGCAGGGTGCCCGCCGTCGCGCTGGCGAAGCGGCTTATCGAAGAGGGGCGCATCGGCCAGGTCTACCACTGGCGCGCCGTATACCTGCAGGACTGGATCATGGACCCCGACTTTCCCCTGGTCTGGCGATTGCAGAAGGAGAAGGCCGGCTCGGGCCCCCACGGGGACCTGAACGCCCACATCATCGACCTGGCCCGGTATCTCGTCGGCGAGATCACCGAGGTGACCGGCATGCAGGAGACCTTCATCAAGGAGCGTCCCATCGCGGAGGAGATCGATGCAGCCCTGGGCGCGAGCGCCGCCACGCGCAAGGGACCGGTGACGGTGGACGACACGACCCTGGCCCTCGCCCGGTTCGAGAACGGCGCCGTGGGTTCCTTCGAGGCCACGCGCTTCGCCGGCGGCAGGCGCAACGGCAATCGATTCGAGATCAACGGCAGCAAGGGGTCCATCGCCTTCAACCTGGAGAAGATGAACGAACTGCAGTACTATGACCGGGCAGACGAGGACCACGTGCAGGGCTTTCGCGAGATCATCGTGACCGAAGGCGCCCATCCCTACATGGACCGGTGGTGGCCGCCGGGACATATCATCGGCTGGGAGCACACTTTCATCCACGAAATCTACGATCTCATGCAGGCCATCGCCGGCGCCGATGACGACCTGCACCCGGATTTCGACGAGGGGGTCAGGGACCAGGCCGTGCTGGAAGCCATTTCCCTGTCGGCCGAGCACGGCGCCTGGGTCCGGATCGCCGACCTCTAGGCCACCGGCCCGGGAACAGGATACCGGTTGCGTGGGGTCTGTCGTCGACCGGCGACTCCCGCGCCGTACATGCCGTCCATGAAACTGAAAGGAGCAATCAACCATGTCTCGTCCCGTAACGCTATTCACCGGCCAGTGGGCGGACCTTACGCTGGATACCCTCGCCGGCAAGGCGGCAAGCTGGGGATTCGACGGACTCGAACTGGCCTGCTGGGGGGATCACTTCGACGTGCGGCAGGGCGCCGAGAGCAAGGCGTACTGCGAGGAACGCAGGGCGTTGCTCGAAAAGCACGGCCTGCAGATCTTTTCCATTAGCAATCATCTCGCCGGCCAGGCCGTCTGCGACCTGATCGATGCCCGACACGAAGCGATACTGCCGCCTCATGTCTGGGGCGACGGGGATCCAGAAGGCGTGCGGCAACGCGCGGCCGAGGAAATGAAACTGACCGCCCGGGCCGCCGCCAACATGGGCCTCGGCGTCGTCAACGGATTCACCGGTTCATCGATCTGGCACCTCCTCTACTCTTTCCCCCCCGTGGACCCGTCGTCCATCGACGCCGGCTTCGACGATTTCGCGGCGCGCTGGAATCCCATCCTGGACGTATTCGACGAGGTGGGCGTGAAGTACGGACTCGAGGTGCATCCCACGGAAATCGCCTTCGACATCTCCTCGGCCCAAAGGGCGCTGGACGCCCTGGGCAACCGTGAGGCCTTCGGCTTCAACTACGATCCCAGTCACTTCGGCTACCAGGGCGTGGACTACGTGGAATTCATACGGACCTTCCGCAATCGCATCTACCACGTGCACATGAAGGACGTCTGGTGGTCGGAGCGGCCGACCCGTGCCGGGGTATTCGGCGGACACGTCAATTTCGGGAATCCCGACCGCTTCTGGGATTTCAGATCCCTCGGCCGCGGCAGCATCGACTTCGAAGAAATCATCCGCGCGCTCAACGAGATCGGTTACCAGGGCCCCCTCTCCATCGAGTGGGAAGATAGCGGCATGGACCGTGAACACGGGGCGGAGGAAGCGTGCGCCTTCACCAAGGGCGTGGATTTTCCTCCTTCCGACGTGGCCTTCGACGCAGCCTTCGCCGAAGAATGACCGCATGGCCAAAAAGGCAACGCACGTCGTCGTGGGTGGCAGACAAGAGGGCTCGATGCGAAGATGGTTACACGCCTTTGCCTGCGCCGCCGCCGTTTTCGCGGCGGCCTGCGGTTCATCGGGTGACGGTCCCGGGGCCGGTACCCAGCCCTCGCGTGTCAACTCGCTGGGCCGGGAGCTCCCGGCCGACGCCGCTCCGCTGAGTGAGCAGTTCGTCCGGCTGAGCATGCTGGAACCGTCCACCCTGGACGTGGGCATATCCCTCTTCGACGCCCAGTTTAACGCCTTTCTCTTCGAGTCCCTGCTGGTCTTCGACGAAGACATGGAGATCAGGGGCGCGGCGGCCGAATCCTGGTCCGTGGCGGACGACCACGTGACCTGGACTTTCAAGATCCGATCGGGCGCCAAATGGAGCGACGACCGGCCGGTGACCGCCCACGATTTCGAATGGTCCTTCCGCCGACTGCTCGATCCCGCGCACGCCAACGTATTCGCCTACTTCTACTATCCGATCAAGGGTGCCCGGGCTTTTAATTCGGGGCGGACGAGCGATGCGTCGACGGTCGGCGTCCGGGCGGTGGACGACAGGACGCTGGTAATCGAAACCGAAGAACCCTGTTCCTATTTCCCCTACATACTGACCTTCTTCACTTCCGTGCCGGCCCCTCGGTGGCAGGTGGAGAAATACGGGATAGGGTGGACCGAGCCGGAGTACTGCGTGTCCAATTCCACCTGGCGCCTCGCGTCATGGGACAAGAGCGTCGGCATGACCTACATGCTGAATCCCCACTATAACGGACCGTGGAAGGGATACCTCGAACGCATCGAGTTCACCTTCATCCTGCCGGGCTGGCGCGGGCTTCCGGCCTACGAAAACGGCGAATTCGACCGGATCGCCGTCATGGGCCCCGACTATCACCACGCGCGCATGGATCCCGTCCTGAGCCGAGAGCTGATCACCTATCCCAACTTCGGGACTTACTACACGATCTTCAAAACCAGCGAGCCGCCCTTCGACAACATCCGGTTGCGCCAGGCCCTTGCCCACGCCATCGACCGCGATTCCATCTGCAACGTCGTACTCGGCGGCGGCGCCACGCCCGCCTACGGCATGCTGCCGGAGGGATTCCCCGGTTACCAGGCAGACCGGATCCGGAAGTACCAGGCGTTCGATCCCGAGTTGGCCCGGAAACGACTGGCTGAAGCCGGCTATCCCGGCGGCAAGGGACTGCCCCCGCTCGAGCTCTGGGTGCGGGGCCAGCCGCCCACCCCCGACGAATGGAACGTGGTGGTCGCCATGCAGCAAATGTTCGAGGATCATCTGGATATCGAGGTGAACCTGCGCCAGCAGTCAACCAACGCCTTCAACGCCTACATGCGTGACCACGAGATCCCGTGGGGGTTCCTCTGGTTCAACATGGATTACCCGGACCCGAGCGACATGATCGCCGTGCCCTGGCGTTCTCAACCCGCGGGATCGGGCCGGCAGGACTGGAAGCACGACGAATTCGACCGCCTGGTGGATTCGGCCGCGCGGGAATTCGACAACGAGAAACGGGTGGCCATGTATCAGGACGCCGAGGTGATCCTGGCGGAGGAGGCCGCGGGCGTGTTCCTGCACAACATGGTCAACGCGACGCTGAGCAAGCCATGGGTCATGGGTATCGAGGAGAACAGGTATGGCGACCGGCGGTGGAGTGGATTCGCGCCGGCCTACGCCACCCTGTACATCGGGGAGCTGGAAGAAGGATCGGGCCGGAGGTAGGGATCAGGAAAGGGGGTCCAGGTCGAAACCTGATTCGGGCCGGATCCGTTCCGCGCCTTCCGGCCAGTCCACGGGCCATTCCCAGCCCGGGATTTCCAGGCTTTCCGCCCGAACGCGGTGCGCGGCGGCCCGCCGATGCACGCCCGGCGGCGCCTCGCTGACTGCTGAGCTGTGGAGCATGGTGGGATAGTAAAAGGTGACGCTCCCCTCGCCCGCAATGCTGTCGACGGCCTCGTGCTCGTGCGCGGCGACGTAGTCCGCCAGGCCGCCCGATTCGCCTGCCAGTTCGAGGGGTCCTTCGAGATAGGAGCCGGGGAGGACCTTCATGGCGCCGTTCTCGATAGTCTGCGGGTCCACGTTGATGCGGACGATGATGGTCTTCCGGAAGTAGTCTTCCTGCCAATCGATGTGGTCCGGGCGTACGTGCACGTGGCCGAACTGGGTCCAGTAGCCGCCGAGATCGACTTCCCGTCCCTTCGGCGGATCGACGATGAAGAAGGTGTCCTGGTGCCAGCCTATCTCCGCGTCCCCGCCGGCCACCTTGTCGAACATCGTGCCGATGCTCGCGTGCCGGACCGGTTCCCCCAGCGTGCGCTCCAGCACGCTTACGATGGCGGGATGCCGGGAAAACCGGAGTCCGCCTTCGCAAACGGCATAGAGTTCCCATAGCAGCCAGACCGTGTCCTTCGACTTCCCAAGAAGCTTGTCTGTCGGCCGGCCCTTGTACTCATCGACGCGGTTCGCTTCCGCGATCGTCCGGTCCAGGAGCCCCCGGAACGTACGCATCTCTTCCGCCGAGAATACGCCTTCGACGGTCACGATGCCTTGCGTTTTCAGTTCCTCTGTCGCGTCCTGCAAATCGAGGGCGGTTTTAACGTGGTTCATGGTTTCACTTCCAGTGTGGGCCGGGCGCTAACGGTTCAATCTGAGCGTTATGTCTTCGGTCTCCCATCCGGAGCGAATCTCCAGGGTATCCGGATGGACCATGGACCGCTCGGCGGGAACGAAGGGCAGGGCGGTGCCGTAATCATATCTTCCATTTCCATTCGCGTCGCGGTATGCTTGCAGGATATATCGACCCGGCATGACACTGTCAAACCTGAAATCACCCGGTCCGGCCAGATCGATTTCCGATGAGGCGTCCGATTGCCGTTCCCGGTAAAGGGAGATCCACACGGGACCCGTTCCCTCCGGGTCTTCGTCCTCGAACATTCCCGACAGCGAACCGTATTCCGCGGGGTCGATGGTAGAGAAGGAATATGCGAGCGTATCGGGACGGTCGCCCGTGGCCTGCAGCGGCTGGCCGTATCCATTCTCGACCAGGACGGCCAGTACGAGGATCTCGTATTCCGCGCTCGGTTGCAGCAGGGAGTCGGGCCGCATCGCGGCGATCGTGGAGGAGATCAATCGAAGATCCCCTCCGACATCACGTCCAGTGGAGTCCCTAAGGACCACGGCGTGCTCCTCCAGGGAGACCGGTTCGTTGAAGGAAAACCGAAGCTCGACAGACTGCGCGACATCCCGCGATCGGTCGTCCGGATGAACTTCCAGAAGCCTCGGCGATGGCATGTTCTCGACGGACGACCCGGTGAACTCCGCCGTGTTCTCCGTTGAGTCGATCGGTTCCGCCCAGTTGTCTTCCAGTCCGCTCACGGTCAGCAGGTAAACCCGGTCTCGGACCTGGGGCGCCGTGGTCAGTACGATGGTCGACGAATCCGCCGGATCCCGATACGCGGACAGGACCTCGAGGCGCTCTCCTTCCTCCACGCCGGTGATCGTATAGGCGTCGAGGTCCCGGACCCGGTCGCCCCGTGGCGCCTCGCTCAGGAACACACTCAGTTCGCGCATGTGGGAAGGACGGGCGGAGACCACGTGCATCGAGGCCGTGTCGTTCACGGCCAGTCGGAACCACAAGGGACCGTCCGACATGAACTCTTCCGACAGGTCGACGTCCCGGGTGGGTATGCCGACGGGATCCGTATCCGCGTCGTAGAGACGGTCTCTGCCCTGGTCCAGGAATGTGAAAAACCGGTAGCGGTCCGCCGAAAGATTGGTAAAATTGAAAGTGCCATCCCTGCCCGCCTGGGTCAGGTAGTCCGGGGTCGTGCCGGCCGGGTTCGGATTCGGCTTTCCGGTAAGGCTGTAGGCCCAGACGTACGCGTTCCTGGCGGGAAGGCCCTCATGGACCGCGAGGCCGCCCACCTCCCCCTGTTCGATGTTCGGGCCGGTCGACAGCGCATATACATAGGTGGAATCCATGCGGTTGCTCCGCATGTCCCTTATGCCTGTACCCACCGTGATGATATAGGTTCTTTCCTCAAGCAGGGGCTCTTCGAACCGGACCGTGATCCGGTCACCCTGCCAGTTCGATTCGGCTTCGAATTCCACGATAGGCGCGATGAAGAGGTTGCCCTCGATGGAGCGGGGCTCGATGCGTTCGTTGAAGGTCAGCGACGGGGAAACGTCCAGCGGCACGTGGGTCGAACCCGTCGGCGGATCGGTTTCCACCACGTAAGGCGGAAAACGGTCGCGTGGACCGCCGGGCGGCAGGCCTTCACGGGCGCAGGCCATGCCAGCCATAACGGCCAGGCCGGCCGGAAGCATCAGAGCGATAATGACCAGCGTCCCGTTCATAGATCACGCACGAGGATGCGCTTCTTCATACATTTTTTTGAGTCGGTCGAGGGCGACGTGAGTATATACCTGCGTGGTCGAAAGCCGTTCGTGACCGAGCAGTTCCTTGACGGCCAGCAGATCCGCTCCGGCGTCAAGCAGGTGTGTGGCGGTCGTATGTCGGAGCATGTGGGGCGTCAATCCCGGCTGGCTTATCCTGAGACCGTATCTCGCCAGGATATACTGGACCCCTCGGCCCGTCAGCCTGCGGCCGTGTTGATTCAGCAGCAGCGCGGCCGTTTCTTCCCGCTTCGCCTTGATCAGTAGGGGCCGGGCGTTCAAATAGGATTCCAGCGCGGCCAGGGCCTGCCCCCCCAGTGGCACGATGCGTTCCTTGTCTCCCTTCCCGATCACGCGGATCCGTTCTTCCGTCAGTTCGATCGCGCCGATGTCGAGTCCTACGAGTTCCGATAGACGCATGCCCGCACCGTAGAGGAGTTCCAGGATGACCGCGTCCCGCAGACCGAGCACCTGGCCGCGGTCGGGCTGGCCGAGCAGTGCTTCCACCTGGCCTCTATCCAGGAACCGGGGCAGGTGTCGGTCCCATTTCGGCGTGGTCAGATAGACGCACGGATTCGAGGAAACGGCTCCTTCCCTGCAGAGGAAGTGGAAAAAGGACCGCACGGCCGCGAATCGACGCGCGATGGTCCGTCTGCTGAAGCCTTCCCGGTGCAAATGGCGGAGGAACGCCCGCACCACGGACTTGTCGATTGAATCCGGAACCGGAGGTTCTGTGCCGTGTTCGGAGAGGAAAGACTGGAATTGGGCCAGGTCGCCGGCATAGGCCGACAGGGTATGCCGGGAGTAATTCCGCTCGATCTCGAGATGGTCGAGGAATTCGCTAACCAGTTTCTCCATGATCGGTCAAGCCTCCTGGAGCGTCTGTCCCGCCTGGTCCGCTTCGTCCGCCTGGTCGGCTTCGTTCGCCTGGTTGGAACCGGAGGGCGGCTGCTCGGTGGGCCGGACCCGATGCTTGCACGACGGGCACTGCAGCGCCGAGCGGCCGGACCTTTCCTGTTTCTCGACCATGAGGGGATAGTCGCATCGTGGACAACGGCGATCGACCGGGGTGTCCCACACCACGAAACGGCACGAGGGGTATTTGCTGCAACCGTAGAAATTCCGGCCCTTCTGCGAACGGCGGGCAGTAAGGAATCCGTCGCAGCCTTCTTCCGGACAGTCGACTCCGATGTTGACCGGCCGCGTCTCCCGGCAGCGAGGATATCCGCTGCACGCAAGGAACGGACCGTATCGACCCGTCTTCACGACCATTTTCTCGCCGCATTTCCCGCATTCTTCGTCGGAGTTCATGCCGGCGTTCTCGTCTTCGTTCACCGGCCGGGTATTCCTGCACGCGGGAAATCCCCCGCATGCCATGAACCGGCCGTTTCTGCCCCACCTGATTAACATGGGTTTGCCGCATTTCTCGCAGGTCTCGTCCGTTTCCTCCGTCAACGTGCTCTTCAGCTCCGATCGCTGGGCGTTCACGGACTGCAGCCGCTCATTGAAGGGCTGGTAGAAATCCACCAGTGTGCCGGTCCATTCCAGTTCACCCGTTTCGATGCGGTCCAGCGCGTCCTCCATCCTGGCAGTAAACGCCACGTTGAACAGGTCCGGGAAGGCCAGGACCAGGATTCTGTTCACGGCCATGCCCAGGTCCGAAGGCGTGAACCGGCCCTGCTTCATGGCCGCGTACTTGCGCATGCGCAGCGTGCTGATGATCTGGGCGTACGTGCTGGGCCGGCCGATCTGTCTGACCTCGAGTTCCTTGACGAGACTCGCCTCAGTGTACCTGGGCGGAGGCTGGGTAAAATGTTGCCTGGGCTCAAGTCTCTCCAGCGCGAGTTTTTCGTCCTTACTCAATACGGGCAGGGACTTTTCGTCATCTTTCTTTTCATCGTCTTCGTCGACCGGTTCTTCGTAGGCCTTCAGGAATCCCGCGAAGGTCGGCACGGTACCCGTGGCGCGAAACTGGTACTTCCCGGACCGAACGTCCACGGTAGTCACGTCAAAACGAGCCGGACGCATCTGGGAGGCCACGAAGCGCAGCCAGATCAATTCGTACAGCTTGTACTGGTCCGTCGTCAGGAAGGGTTTCATCTTCTCCGGACTGCGGTCCGCCGCCGTGGGCCGGATCGCTTCGTGGGCGTCCTGGACCCCCGGTTTGGTCTTGAATTTCCTGGGTTTGGCCGGTACGTACTCGGCGCCGTAGACCCGGCCGATCAGGTCCCGGACGGCCTCGACCGCTTCATCCACGATACGGGTCGAGTCCGTCCTCATGTAGGTAATCAGCCCGATAGATCCCTCGTCGCCCAGATCGATGCCTTCGTAAAGTTGCTGGGCGATCATCATGGTCTTCTGGGTGGTGAACCGAAGGCGTCTGGACGCGTCCTGCTGCAGGGTGCTGGTGATGAAGGGCGGATATGGGTTGCGCTTCGTGTGCTTCCTGGCGATGTCCTCGATCCCGAAGGTATTCCCGCGCAAGTCCTCGATCAGGTCCCGGGCCGACTTCTCGTCGGGTATGAGGAACTTCTCTCCGTCCACGCGGATCAATTTCACCGGGAATTCATCATCCCGCTCCGTCCGGAGGTGGGCCGTTATGGACCAGTACTCTTCGACCTTGAACTTCTCGATCTCCGTTTCCCGTTCACATATCAGCCGCAACGCCACCGACTGGACCCGGCCCGCGCTCAGTCCTCCGGTGATCGTCTTCCATAGAAAGGGGCTGACCTGGTATCCGACGAGACGATCCATTACGCGTCGCGCCTGTTGGGCATTGACTTTCTGCATGTCGATGGGCACGGGTTTGTCGATCGCCGTCCGCACCGCCTGGGGGGTTATTTCGTGGAAGAGCACCCTCCCCACCTCTTTCTTGCCGTTGCTCAGTTGGCTGGCCACGTGCCAGGCTATGGCTTCGCCTTCCCGGTCTGGGTCCGTCGCGAGAAAGATCTGGTCGGCCGAACGCGCCGCGCTGCGCAGGTCTTTCACGACCTTTTCCTTTCCCGGAATCGTGACATACTCGGGCTGGAAGTCGTTTTTTACGTCTACGCCCAGGCTCTTGGGCGGCAGGTCCCGGACATGGCCCACGGACGCCATGATCTGGAAATCCTTGCCCAGGTACTTCTTGATCGTACGGGCCTTGGCCGGAGATTCCACGATGACAAGGGATTTAGGCATAGTATTTTGTTGACTGGATGAAGTTTGGGACCCGGGCGGACGGCCTCAGTTGCCGATAATGCCTTCTTCGAGGTCGTCGGGCAACCAGATCATGACCTGGCCCGATTCCGATTCAAGCAGGATCGGGGCGGCAATGGTCTTGATGTCTTCCCGGGTGACGGAACGGGCGCCGGTCAGCATGGCCCGTTCGATGATCAGTTCGGTCTGCGTGTCGTTAATGAGGCCCAGCTCCCGGAGTTCAAGGAGATAGCCATACGCGTCCGGCTGGATCATCAGCTGTTCCACGGCGTGCAGTATGCGGTTGGGTTTGGGTTGAAGCGGCAGGGTCGGATCGATCACGACTTCCGCCTGCGCCTGGAGGCGTTCGAACAGCCAGGCGAATGCCGTGTTGACCTCCTGCTGGGTATAGCCGTGTCCGACCAGGGTCTGCGAGACATCGGCGATGTCGTTGAAGCGGCCTTTCTCATCCTGCATGTGCTTCATCAGGAAAACGATGATTTCCATCACTTTTTCCATGATTCTCTCCTGAAGGAATGCGAAGATGGTATAAGGACCGGGCCGAAGAACGACCCCCGGCTGTTCAGTGCACTTCCGGTTTTCGATGTCCAAATCTAATCTTTCAGGGGGTCTCATGCAAGTGTTTTTCCCGGTCCTGGATGCCATTAAGACGCTTCGAATACCTTGCCTATTTCATCCCGGTCGAAGGTTGGCAGATCGACGACCGCCCCGTCCCTCCTTATCCGGATTCCGTACCCGGGAGGTTCTATAGAGCCAATCACGGCGGCCGGAATGCCGGCTTCCGCGAGGCGGGCGGTCACCGGGTCCGCGCAGTCCGCATCTACCACGATGAGCAGCGCGCCCGACGCGATGACGCCAAGGGGATCCAGGCCGTAGTACGAACAAAGGGCCTCCGATTCGGGCAACAGGGGCAGCCGGTCCTCCTCGATGAGCATGCCGACATCGGAAGCGACGGCGATTTCGCGAAGCCCCGAAGCGACTCCGCCCTCCGTCGGATCATGCATGGCGTGGACCCCTCCGGTTTCCATGGCGATGCGGGATTCACGGACTACGCTGAGGCCGGGCCGCCGGAGGTACAGGCGGCACGTCTCGAGAAATTCGTCGGAGAAACGAGCCCTGACCTCGTCACTTTTTTCCATGGCGATCAGCGCCGTCGCCTCGATGGCGATGCCCTTGGTAAGCAGGATACGGTCGCCCACCCTGGCGCCGGATCCGGTAACGTAGCCGTCGGGTGTCGTTTCCCCCAGCATCTGCCCGATCAGCAGCGGCCGGTCCAGACCGTGGGTGATTTCGGTATGGCCACCGGCGAGCGTGACGCCGAGTTCCCGGCACGCGTCGGACAACCCGGAGAATATGCGGTCCACCAGATCGGGGTCCGTTTTCGCTTCCGGAAGCAGTATGGTCGTGAGGAACCACCGGGGCGCCGCGCCCATGGCCGCCACGTCGTTGGCGTTTATGTTGACGGCGTACCAGCCGATCTCTTCGGTGGCGAAGGTGATAGGGTCCGTTTTCGTCACGAGTACGCTGGAACCGAACGAAATCACCGCCGCGTCCCGGCCGATGCCAGGACCCACGAGCATTCTCGGGTCGGAACTGGAAGCATAGCGTCGCAGTATGCGGTCCAGATCTTCCGCGGGCAGCTTGCCGACCGGGTAATAGGGAGGCATGTCTCGCTGATCTGCGTGGGTGCTTGGATATCCGTGCGGAGGGCTTGTACCGGCGCCGCGGACCGCCGATTCCCGCACGTCAGGCGGCGCGGGCGGCCGAGACCGGATTATTCCCGCCGCTTTCGCTGGGCGCGCAAAGCTTCTTTGAGTATCTTCCCCGGTTTGAACCTGGCTTTACGCCTGGCCGGAACTTCGATGGTATACCCGGTCCGCGGATTGCGGGCCGCCGGCTTGGGGCGGGTATTCCTGATTTCCAGCGCGCCGAATCCCCGGATCTCGATCCGGTTCCCCTCGACCAGGTTCTCCCGCATGATCTCGAAGAGGGCGTCGATCACGGGATAGATCTGGGTCTTTTTGAGCCCCAGCGTCTCGCTGATTTCATTGACCAGTTCCCTGCGCGTCGTCGTCATTTAGGTTCCTCGGACCCGATGCCTTCGTTTCCGCCGGACAATCCCGCCCGACCGTACATGCGGCGCAACTTGTCCACGTTCTCTTCGCCTATGGTATTGACCTGGCCGAGCATGCGCGCCACGAGGGTAATCCGTGCGCAGTGCTCCATGGTCTCCATCTTGTGATACGCCGCAACGATGTCCGGACCCAGGGTCAGCGCGCCATGGTTTTCGAGCAGGACCGCGTCGTATTCCCGCACGTATTCCCGGAGCGATTCGACCAGCTCCATGGTTCCCGGCGTCCCGTATGGCGCGATGGGGACATGTCCGAGGGAGACGATCACTTCCGGCAGCAGGTTGTCCGGCAGATTCACCCCGGCCACGGAAAACCCCGTTGACGCCGGTGGATGGGCGTGGGCGACGGCGTGCACGTCCGGCCGTTCCCGATACACCATCAGGTGCATTTTCATCTCGGACGAAGGCTCGTGACTTCCGGAGATCACCGCGCCGTCATAATCGACGACCACGAACTTATCCGGATCGAGGAATCCTTTGCTGACCCCGGTCATCGTGATCAGCAACCGGTCTTCGGACAGCCGAACGCTGAGGTTCCCGTCGTTCGAGGCCACGTACCCGCGGTCATACATCCGCTTGCCGACATGGATCACGTCGGATAGGACTTGATCAAGTTGCAAGATAACTCGGTTCCAGGTGTAAGATTTCGGATTGCAGTATTACGATTTCGAATATATCCGGCCCGCCGATTCCGTACAAGTATTATTATTTACGTAAGTTATAAGCCGGACCTTACAATACGCGCCACGTCGTGAATCCGGCTTTTCTCTACGCCCCGCATGTCGATCCGGACCCGGTCCCGGCCGCAATCGACCAGCAGAGGAGGGGTCCCATTAAGCCACCGGTCCGCCAGGTCTTCGCCCCTGGACCCCGGCGCGCGAACCGAGACAGCGAAGCTGGGCATGGCGTGGATGGGAAGGCGGTACGTGGTGAGATGCGACCGCTGTTCGACCACGGTACACTCCGCGCGGAATCGACAGTCTTCAGTCAGGCGTTCGAGCAACTGGCGGGCACGGGCGCCTACCTCGTCCGGGGATGCGGCCAGCATGTGGGCCGCCGGGTGGTTCTCGAGGTCGCAGTCGCTCCCGGCCAGTTCCGCCAGACGCGCGTCGAGCCCCGCTCTCACGTGCCTGGAGGCCCGCGCCGCGGGCCACATGCCGTGCCCTCTAATGCGCGCCAGGATCCGGCGCTTTCCGATCAGCAGTCCGCAGGGGGGACCGCCAATCAGGCCTCCGCCGGCCGCGATGATCAACGGCGTGCCGTGCCGCACCGCTTCCGCGACGGAGCCCGCGGCCGGAAGCGCGGCGGAAGTGACCGGGCGCAACGTCGTGTCGCCGGCCAGGTGAAGCACCTCGACGCCGGTGTCCGTACCGGTCCGTACGATCTCTTCCTGCGCGGGTTCTTCTGTGAAACCTCGAAGGGCGCAGGTGGACGGGCGCGCCGTGACGATCAGCGCGGTGCGGTCACCTACGGCGCCAAGGTAGTCGGACACGCGGGTCTTGTTGGCGGCGCCGGCCTCTACCACGGCTGCGCCGGCCTGTCCACAGATCGACACCGGACTCAAAGGCCGCGCATCGTAAGGCGCATCGATCAGTCCAAGCTGGCTGCGGCCGAAGACGACTTCCGCACCTTCGGCGAGGGCCCGGATCGCCAGGAAGAAAGCGGCGCCGACCGAACGGCATACCAGTGCGTCCTCGGCGCCGGTCAATTCGCCAAGCAGGCCGGAGGCGCGGCCGTCATCGTCGTAAGCCGCGACCGTGAGCGACAGCCGCGAAGCCCTATCCGCGGCCTTCCCGGCAAACCGGTCCCGCGCCCGTGGATGGAAGAGGATGCCGGAGGCGTTGATCAGGTCCCCGGCCGTCGACCTGTCTTCCCGCTCCAGGAGCGCGGCGACTCGTCCCGCGAAGTGCTCCGACTCGAAACCGGCCGTCGACCTTTCTTCCCGCTCCAGGAGCGTGGCGACTCGTCCCGCGAAGTGCTCCGGCTCGAAACCGCCTGCTTCAGTCTCGGGAGGACGGAACCGGATCCGGTCCCGCGCGTCGCGCAGTACTTTCCGGATCGCGTTGTCGATCTGCCGGTCCTCGAACCGGCCGCGCAATGCCCCGACGCGGGGATCGCGTTGCATCGCGCCCACGGAAGGCAGGAGGGCGAGCCAGGGCCTTAAGTCTTCGCGGCCTGGTCTCATGCGGGGATTCCTCCCCGGCCTACCGTCGCGAGCGCGGATTCCGTGCAGCGTCCGGTCGAGGGATCGCCGCCGGCCCGCAGCGCCCGTATCTCGCGGGCGACCCGGTCCAGATCGGCGGGCCGGTCCACGTCGTGCCAGACCGGGAGCTCGTGGCACGTAAGACCGCTTGCCCGGATTGCCGCCCGAGTCTGGCGCAACACGCGGCCTGTGCCCCAATGGATGGAGTCGAACAGCCTGGCGCAACGGCATGCGACCTTCACGCCGCGTCTCATGCCGATCAGGTAATACCCGCCGTCCTCGGCAGGTCCGAGCACAACGTCGTGCCGGTCGAGCGACTCGAAAGCCTCTTCGACGTAAGCGCGGGGCAGGAGGGGGCTGTCTCCACCCAGCACGACGGTCTTGTCCCATTCATTCTGCAAGAACTCCGCGAAGGCGTTCGACAGCCGTTCCCCGAGATGACCACCTCGCTGGCCGGTCCATATCACGTCCGGATCGCCGAGGGCGGACCGGAGATCCGCCAGTCCGTCTTCGGGCGCCCAGGCAACGTAGAGGGACGCGCTGGCGATCCCTTGCGCAATATGGAGCGTGTCCAGGATGAAGGCGCGGTAGAGTGCCGCCGCCGCACCGGGTGAGACCCGCGCCGTCAACCGGGTTTTCACCGTCCCGGGTCTCGGGGCTTTCATGAACAGGACGAGTGCGTTCGACATGGACATGTGCTGGACGTTACAGGGAAGACAGGTTCCGCCCGGGGGCGGCAAGGCATTGAACCGATGCGTTGCGAGGCAACCCATGCATACTACCTGGCGGCTCGTGACGTGTCAATTAAAACCCCTGTTTATCAACCAGTTAACCCGATTTCCATCAGCTCGGGAACAACAATAAGACTTGACATTAAGGGTACTTGAAGGTTATTTTCGGCCTTTCTTGCCGGGCGCCGGCCTTCCCCGATACATAAGGACCGGAGCCCGTTAAAGACGAGCCGCCTGGCGGCGCCGGGTCCGATCCATGGAAGATGGCCATGTGGGATGAAATCAAGGCAGCCATAGCATCGAACCAGTCCTTCGTGATATCCAGTCACGTCAATCCGGACGGGGATTCGGTCGGCTCGGCCCTGGGGGTCTACGAGTGTCTTAAAACGCTCGGGAAGGACGCCGTCGTCGTCATGAACGACGCCATTCCCGATGCCTATACCTGGCTGGACCCGGACGGGGATATCATCGCGCCGGCCTCGGAGGCGGATATCGCGCGCCTGGGGGACATGGACGTGGCCGTCATCGTGGACGCCAACGGCTGGGACAGGCTGGGGCGTTTACGGAAGCCGCTGGAAGAATCGCCGGCAGTCAAGGTCGTGATCGACCACCATCCATACAGTGAACTGATCACGCCCTTGTCGGTGATTGAGACGAATGCGTCTTCAACGGCCGAGCTCGTTTATGATCTGATCGACTCATTAGGCGCGCCGCTTTCTTCGAGGGCGGCGGACGCGCTATACACGGGCATACTCACCGATACCGTTTCCTTCCGTTTCGCCAGAAGCGCTCCATGCGCCCATGTCATCGCGGCCAAGCTCCTTTCCGCGGGCGTCGACCCGTCCCGGGTCTACGACCAGGTCTACAACCGCAACACGGGCGCCCGAACCCGGCTCATGGGCCGCGCGCTCTCCGATATTCAATTCACCGGATGCGGCCGCGTCGCCTGGCTGACCGTAACACGTTCCATGATTGAGGAGACCGGCGCGCTGTCCTCGGATACGAGCGGGTTCGTGGACGTGACCATGACCATCGCCGGCATTCGGATCGGGATCATTTTCGTGGAGTCCAGAGACGGCACGGTCCAGATCAGCTTGAGGTCCCGGCCCGATACCGATATCAATCAGGTCGCCGTAGACCTGGGCGGCGGCGGCCACAGGAACGCCGCGGGCGCCGTGTACAGCGGCACGCTCGAACAGGCCGTCAGGACCGTCACGGCGGCGGCGGTCACCGCACTCTAGCACGGCAGTCACCGAATTCCGGCTCGGTGGTCACCGCACGCTGGTACGGCTGTTATTCCCGCGGGCCGGCTGACCGTCCGAACCATCCGACCGCATGATACTCATTACGCGAAAAACCCGTTTCTCGGCGGCCCATCTGTGCCACGACCCGCAGTGGCCGGAGGCCAGGAACAGGCGGGTGTACGGAACCTGCGCCGTCGGCACCGGCCACGGTCACGACTACGAGGCCGAATTCACTTTCGGAGGACCAGTCGATCCCCGGACCGGCGTGGTCCTGAACCTGACCGAGGTCAAGCGGCTGATCCACGCCGTGATCGAGCCGCTGGATCTGAGCCATCTGAACCACGACCACGCCGCCCTGGAGGGTCCGGCTCCGACGAGCGAAAGACTCGTCCGGTACCTCTGGCACGCGCTGGAAAGCGGTACCGGGCGGTGCGAGCTTACGCGCATCCTGCTCCATGAAAGCCGCGCGAGAAGTATCGAATACACTGGAGACGACAGCATGGTCCTTGTCACGAGAAGCGTAGAGTTCAACGCCGCCCACCGTCTGCACAGTATTAAGTTGAGCGACGAAGAGAACGTGCGTATATTCGGCAAGTGCAATAACCCGCACGGCCACGGCCACAATTATGAACTCGCGGTGACGGTCCGCGGCCCGGTAGACGAGAAGACCGGGATGGTCATCGACATGGGACGTTTCGATGAGATCCTCCAGAAGGAAGTCGTGGATCGTTACGATCACCGGCACCTGAACCGGGACCTGGAGGAATTCAGGACGGTCAATCCGACCTCGGAGGAGATGCTACGCGTTATCTGGGCGCGGCTGCTTCCCTTTTTCGATTCCCCATCCCTGTACAGGATTCGCCTGGTGGAAACGTCCAAGAACGCTTTCGAGTATTTCGGAGAAGAGGACCGGTAACCACGATGGATCCTATCGAGGGATTGACAAGGTCACTGCTCGCCGAAATCGGCGAGAACCCGGACCGGGACGGTCTCAGGCGGACGCCCCGCCGCGTAGCGGAATCCCTGCGGTTTCTGACACAGGGCTACGAAAAAAGCATTGAAACCGTTATTAATAACGCTATCTATGAAGAGGACTACGATGAGATGGTACTGGTGAAGGACATTGAGTTCTTCTCGCTGTGTGAGCACCACCTGCTGCCGTTTTTCGGCCAGTGCCATATCGCCTACATACCCAACGGCAAGATAATCGGACTCGGCAAAGTCCCCCGCATCGTGGACGTCTTCTCGCGGCGTCTGCAGTTGCAGGAGCGCCTGACCTTCCAGATCGCCCAGACCCTGCAGACCTGGCTCGACCCCCTCGGGGTGGCGGTTGTCATGGAAGCGGGCCATCTCTGCATGATGATGCGCGGCGTGGAGAAACAGCACTCCAAGGCGACGACGAGCGCCATGCTCGGCGTATTCCGGGACGATCGCGCCACGCGGATGGAATTTCTCGATCTGACCCGGTCGAAGCACGGCGGGTAAAGCGGGACAGAGGCAGGCCGGAGACCGGCTTGTTGAAAAGCCGGCGATCGGCCGATTGACCGGTGGGGTACACCATCATGAACAAAGACCGACTCGTGGACCGACTCGCGGCCGTGCTGGGCCGCGACAACGTCATCGACGCGCCGGACCAGCTGATCGTGTACGAATGCGACGGGCTGACCATCGACCGGAACGCCCCTCATGCCGTGGTCTACCCGACCACGACGGAGGAGGTCGCGGCCGTGGTCCGCATACTCCACGAAGCAAGGATCCCCTTCGTGGCGCGCGGGGCCGGCACCGGGCTGAGCGGCGGGAGCCTGCCGCCCGACGGCGGGGTCATGATCGCCCTGACCAAGATGAACCGCATCGTGGAGGTCGACTTCCGGAACCAGCGCGCGCTGGTGGAAGCCGGCGTGGTCAACCTGCACCTGTCAAAGGAAACCGGCAAGCAGGGCTACCATTTCGTGCCGGACCCATCGAGCCAGTACGCCTGTACCATCGGCGGAAACATCGCCGAGAACTCGGGCGGTCCCCACACATTGAAGTACGGGGTCACGACCAACCACACGCTGGGCGTGGAGGTGGTCTTGCCGGACGGGCAAGTCACGTGGTTCGGCGGCAAGGCCGAAGACACCGTGGGGTACGATCTGCGCGGCCTCCTGATCGGCTCCGAAGGCATGCTGGGCATCGTTACGCGGGCGTGGGTCAAACTGACCCGCCTTCCCCAGGCCTGGCGGACATTTCTGG
This sequence comes from uncultured Gemmatimonadota bacterium, assembly GCA_951812955.1. Taxonomy (GTDB): domain Bacteria; phylum JAAXHH01; class JAAXHH01; order JAAXHH01; family JAAXHH01; genus JAAXHH01. The sequence continues at coordinate 3,132,298 of OX638340.1, forward strand.
TGGTATTCGACAGTGTGGAAGACGCGTCCCGCGCCGTCGCCGGCGTGGTGGACCGGGGAATCGTCCCTTCGGCCCTCGAAATGATCGACCGGGTCGCCATCGGCGCCATCGAGGCTGCCTACCATTTCGGATTTCCACTGGACGCGGAAGCCGTGCTGATCATCGAACTCGAGGGGCACGAGGCGGGTCTGGGCGCCCAGGCCGAAGCGGTGACCGCGGTGTGTGGGGATAACCGGGCCCGCGAAATCCGTACCGCGGAAGACGACAGGGAACGCGCCCTGCTGTGGACGAGCCGCAAACGGGCCTTCGGCGCCATGGGACGCCTGAGTCCCAGCTACTACGTGCAGGACGGCGTGGTTCCACGTACGAAAATCCCGGACATCATGCGGGTCATCCGGACGACGGCCGAGAAATACGAACTGCTGATCGGCAACGTGTTCCACGCCGGCGACGGCAACATCCATCCCTGTATCGCATATGACGACCGGGACGAGGAACAGGCGCAGAAGACCGTGGAGGCCAGCAACGAGATCCTGCGGGCCTGTGTCGACCTGGGCGGATCCATCACCGGGGAACACGGCATCGGATATGAAAAGGTCGACCTGATGCCCCTGATTTTCGACGAACCGGATATCCAGGCCATGGAGACGGTTAAAGAGGTGTTCGACGGGGACAACCTCAGCAATCCCGGCAAGATGTTTCCCACGAACCGTTCCTGCATCGGATGCGGAACGGCTGAACTGAAATACACTAACCGCCAGGCGGCGCTGCTCTGAACTCGATGGCACACAGGTTAACCCATGCCCGATGAGGTGCTGCACAGCAGGCTCGGATCCGTCGTGGACGGATATGCGCCCGCGAGCCGGGAAACGCTGGCTTCCCTTGCCGTGGAAGGGGTCGTTCCCTCGGCCTTCGTAGCCCCGGGAAGCGTGGAGTCCCTTTCGGCTACCGTGAAAGTGGCCACGGAACTGGGTTACGCCGTGATTCCGCGGGGTGGCGGCACCAAGATGGACTTCGGCCATCCGCCCTCCCGCGCGGACATCGTGGTGTCCATGGAGCGCCTCAACCGGATCGTCGCCCACGAACCGGCGGACCAGACGGCCACTGTAGAGGCCGGCATCACCATGGCCGGGCTGCAGTCCGGGCTGGGAAAAAGAGGCCAGTATCTTCCCCTGGACCCGCCTCACGGCGATGCGTGCACCCTGGGCGGCGTACTCGCCACCAATGCCTCCGGCGTGCTCAGGACCTCCTTCGGTACGGCCAGGGACATGGTCATCGGCGCCCGTGTGGTCCAGGCGGACGGCACGGTTGTGCGTTCCGGCGGTCAGGTCGTCAAGAACGTAGCGGGTTACGACCTGAACAAGATGTACATCGGTTCGCTCGGCACGCTCGGCATTCTCGCGGAGGTGAATCTCAAGCTCCAGCCCCTGTCGGCTGCGGGAAGAATCGTCATCGGAAACATGCCGGAGCTGGGCGCTGCCGCCGAATGCGCATTTCGGGTTATGGACTCGGAGGTCATGCCGTCCTTCCTGGAATTAGCCAATCCCGCGGCCTGCGCCTTGCTTGCGGGTGATGCCGGCGGTGCGCCGGTCCACGGCGCCGGGGAGGGCAGCGCGCGGAACGGACATCATTTCACGCTTGTAGCGGGCATGATCGGACCGAACGAGACGGTGGACTGGCAGTCCAAGGAATGCGAACGGCTTTTCCGGGAGTCGGGCGCGGTCGAAGTCGTCCAGACGGACGGGGACGGATACCGCCGGCTTCTCGATGCGATGCGGGCTTTTCCCGCGGGCCGGCTCGTGCCCCGGGGCATGGGGCCGGGGTTGACCTGCCGCGCCGGCGTGACTCCGGACAGGGTGGACGCGCTGTTCCGGCTGGCGGATGAAGGCTGCCGGCGCCTGTCCATCGGCTGTGCCATGCTCTCCCATTTCGCAAGCGGCCACGTGGCCTTCGTCTTCTACCGGGAAGGGACGTTCCAGGTTCCGGAATTCGACGGGTTGGCGGGCCTGATCGAGGCATTGCGGAGCGCGTCGGAACAACAGGGCGTCTTCGTGGTGGAGCATGCGCCCGCCGCCCTGAGGGAACGGGTCGGCGTGTGGGGTTCAACCGGAGGAAACCAACGCATCATGGAAATGCTCAAATACCGTTTCGATCCGAAAAGCACGTTGAATCCGGGTCGGTTTACGGACGGAATCTGAAGGAACCGGCCTTGTGAAGCCACGGATGTGCCGCACAAGATCCGGTTAAACGGGAGATCCCAAATGAAACTGCCTGCATTCAGGGAGATTCGCCAGCGGTTCGACGCGCCTGTCGTCGAGGATATATCCGGAACGACTGAAATGGAAGTCTCCCGCATGATCGAGGAGACGGGCATGCGCGCCGGATCTACGGTGGCCGTCGCGTGCGGAAGCCGGGGGATCGGAAACATAGCGACCATCGTCGGGAGTGTCGTTTCCGCACTCGGCAAAGCCGGACTGAAGCCGTTCGTTGTACCGGCCATGGGCAGTCACGGGGGTGCGACTTCCGAAGGACAGCAAAGGGTACTGGAGAACTACGGTATCAGCGAAGCGGCGACCGGGTGCCCCGTACGCTCCGACATCGAGCCTGCGAGCCTCGGGCAGACCGAGGACGGACTGCCGGTTTACCTGGACCGGAATGCCCTGTCCGCGGACCATATCGTGGTGGTCAACCGTGTGAAGCCCCATACGGACTTCAAGGGATCGGTAGGTAGCGGACTGATGAAGATGCTGGCTATCGGGCTGGGCAAGCAGAAAGGCGCCAGCTACTATCACGGCGCGGTCTTCGAATACGGGTTCGAACACATGATCACGACCGTGTCCGGGCACGTTCTCGAGCACGCGCCTGTGGCCTTCGGACTGGCCATCATCGAGAACGCCTACGATCAGACCGCCCACATCTCGGGCGTCCCTGCGAATGTCCTGCAGCAAGAAGAACGCCGCCTCTTCCAGGAGGCGCAGCGCCTCATGCCCCGCCTTCCGTCCGACGACATCGACATACTGATCGTCGACGAGATGGGGAAGAACATCAGCGGGACCGGCATGGACACGAATATCATCGGCCGGCGCATGCAGAATTTCGAGAATGAGCCCGCGGTTCCGCGGATCCTGCGCATCATCGTCCGCGACCTGACCCCGCAGAGCGAGGGCAACGCCGTGGGCATCGGTCTCGCCGATTTCACCACCCGCCGCCTGGTGGACAAGATCAATCACCAATACACCTACGTCAATTCCATCACGGGCATGAGCCCTCAGAAATCCCGCATTCCCGTGTTTCTGGACACGGACCGCGAAGTAATCGAGGCCGCCTTCTCCACCATCGGCATGAAGCCGCCCGGGGACGGACGCGCCGTCCGCATAAAGAACACGCTCTCCCTCGGACGCGTAGCGGTTTCCGACGCCCTGTCGGAAGAACTGGCCGATCGGGAGGACATCGAATTCACGGACCGCCGCGGACCGCTGGAATTCGACGGACGCGGTACCCTGGCGTCCCTTCCGGACTGAGTCGGCGGCTCCATCTGAACCTGACGCCCTTCCGGACTGAATCGGCGGTCCACCTGGGCTGAACCTGCCGCCCTTCCTGTTTATTTATTGACAAACCATCCTGGCTATGTATATTAGTAAACTGCCCGATTTTGCAAAAGGCTTGTCGATGAGCCTTGACCGGCGGGCATTGCTATTGGGAAGGGGGCCGATCAAAGCCCCTGAAGTCAAACGGATAAACAGGAGTTGTCGCAGAACGTGAGCACTTTAACGAAAACCAATTCGACGGCGTCGGAAGACCGGTCTCTCGATCTCTACCTGCAGGAAATCGGCAACGTGCCGCTGTTGATGGCCGAAGAAGAAACCGAGCTGGCCCGGTCGGTCCGGGCCGGCGACCAGAAAGCGCTGGAGAAGCTGGCGTCATCCAATCTCCGGTTCGTGGTCAGCGTCGCCAAGCAGTACCAGAACCAGGGACTTTCCCTGTCCGACCTGATTAATGAAGGAAATATCGGGCTGATCAAGGCGGCCAAGCGATTCGACGAGACCAAGGGCTTCAAGTTCATCTCTTACGCGGTCTGGTGGATTCGCCAGTCCATCCTCCAGGCGCTCGCCGAGCAGTCCCGGATCGTGCGGCTTCCCTTGAGCCGCGTGGGCACCCTCCACAAGATCGGCCGGCTGTCCAGCGAATTCGAACAAGAGTTCGGGCGCGAACCCAGCGCCGAGGAAATCGCTCGGGAGCTGGATATGAAACCCGGCGACGTGAAAGACACGATGCGCATCGCGAGCCGCCACGTATCGCTGGACGCGCCGCTCAAATCGGGTGAAGACAACAGGTTGCTTGATCTCATCGAGGATGATGAACAGGATGCGCCGGACGAAGCCCTCATGGTGGATGCGCTGAAAGAAGAGATCTTCCGGGCGCTCGGATCCCTGACTAAGCGGGAAGCGGCCGTGATCGCCTTGTATTTCGGCATCAACATGGAAAAGTCCTATACCCTGGAGGAGATCGGATCGCGGTTCAGTCTCACGAGGGAACGCGTGCGCCAGATCAAGGAAAAGGCGCTGCGCAGGCTACGCCACGTTTCCAGAAGCCAGAAGCTTCGGGCCTATCTGAACTGATTGATCCCCATCCGTGACGCGGCGGGACCCATCCCCGGGATCCCGCCGGTCATCCGCTCGCGACGGCGCCGCACCGGCCGCCGGGGCGCGGAGACGGAAATGCTTCGAAGAAGATTGGTCTCAATCATACATATGCCGTCAAGTGCGCGGGACGATCAGCGGGAGTACGGCCTGTTGTCGATCCTGGCCTGCATCGCCATACTGGCGCTTCTGATGCTGGGGGGATGGCATTTCGCCGCGTCCCATGTGATTGCCCTGCTGGACGAAAGGGCCCTGATTGAACGGGAAAGGGAAAACAACCGGCTGCAGTCCCAGTTGCAGGCCCTGCATGAATTGGACGGCGCGCTCGAATCGCAGATCCTGACCCTGTCGGAGCGTGCGTCCGACATTGGCAAGATCGTGCATGGAGCCGATGTGCCCGGCACGGTCGCCGGCCCAGACAAGCCCCCTGGGTCCCAGGCATCTTTCGAATGGTCCGAATCGCCCGATGCGGCCATAGGCAGGATCGGCGGAAGGATCGACCGGATGCTGGCCGAAACCCGTGCGGAACTGACCAGCCTGCGTACCATCGAAGCAGAGGCAGGCACCGACGAGACATACTGGCTCGGCGTCCCTGTCGTCTTGCCGGTGCGCGGTCCCGTCTCGAGATCCTTCGGGTCTTCGCGCAACCTGTTGAGCGACGACCAGCGCGTGCACGGCGGCCTGGACATCGCCGCGAACAAGGACGAACCGGTACGGGCGACTGCTAACGGAGTGGTTTCGAGGACCGGTGTGAACGCAAGCCTTGGCCGGTATGTGGACATCGATCACCAGAACGGGTACGTCACGCGGTACGGCCACCTTTCCGACGTGCTTGTCGAAAGAAGGAAACGGGTGGAGCGCGGGGAGGTCATCGGACGGGTCGGTCAGACAGGAAAGACCAGCGGATACCACATACATTACGAGGTCCATTACGAAGGCCGCATACTCGATCCGTCGGCCTGGTTGTTCCCCGCCCGGGGCCTTTAACCTGCGGCCGGTTGCGGAAGAAACCGCAAGAAATAGTTTGACACGAGGCGCGATCCGCTTCATTTTGTGTGTCACATCGTCGCGGTAAGTGTTTATATCGTATTGATGAAGATTTCAGGGTCAACTTGTAACGGGAATCAGGGATTTTGATAAGAAACCGAATGCCGACCGGGCTCATGGTCTTGCATTTCGGGGATATAACGGTTCGTATACCCGGACTGCCGATTGCTGTCATGCTGGGCGTGCTGGTCATGGTAACGGGCGTCGTATACGTCGGCGCGCGGTCATGGGTGGCCGAGTACAGGCATGAAAGCATGCGGGAAGAGATCGCGATCCTGGAACAGTCCAGCCGATCGAGCAGGGACAGGCTGGATTCGCTCATAGCATCGGAAGAGTCCGCCCGGTTGATTTCGGGGCTTCCAAGCATCCATCCGGACGTTCGCCAGGTAGGTGTGGGTGGACGGACCGAGATGCCGGATCCGGGTCTCGGTCACGATTCGCCCTTCTACCGGGCTTCCAGATTGTACTCCGAGATGGAAACCTCGAAACGGATGTCCAGCCTTTCGCTCAAGAGCATGGAGGATATCGAGCGGCAGATCCGGGAAGTCGACGACCGCTGGCAGTTCGTACCTTCGATTACTCCGGTGACCGGCGTGATAACCAGCCGGTACGGACCGAGGAACGATCCCTTCACCGGTCTGTACGCCATGCACAGTGGAATCGATATCGCCGCGGCCCCGGGAACGCCGGTCAGTTCTCCGGCCAGTGGCGTCGTGATCAAGACCGGTGTGGACTCCCGGTACGGCCTGTACATAGACGTGGACCACCAGAACGGATACAGGACCCGCTTCGGTCATCTTTCCACCATCCTGGTGAAGAAGGGCATGGAACTGCAGCGCGGAGATATCATCGGCCAGGTAGGTATGACGGGAAGAGCCAACGGATATCACCTGCACTACGAGATTCAGAAGGACGGCAGACGCGTCAACCCCATAAAGTACATCCGGTCCGAAAACGACTGCTGAACCGTACGGACCACGAAATTCGATTGGAGGCAGGAGCGTAGTTCACTCCTGCCTTTTTCATATCTGTGCCGCGACCGTCTTCCGGTTGTTTTCCCCTTAACGTCAGCATAGCCACCCATACCCGCAGGCAATCTGCCGCCGTGTCGGTCGTCCCCTGAATTCCGCCGGGCGCCCGGTGGCGCGTGCCGGCCGGGAAGGGGCGAGGGCCGATCGATGTTCCGACAGGACTACATCATGAGAACCATCCGTGTTTTCATCGATGCGATGATCCTGTTGATCCGGTCGCGCCGCGACCAGGACTATCACCGAGCCCGTTCGATCATCGCCCAGACCTGGGAAGACATATTCGGCCTGTCCACGGCGTCCGTCATGGCGCTGTCCGAACGCACCCTGCTTTCCATGTTGATGAAACGAAGTGGAGGGGCTGTAGACACCGCGCTGATGGCCGCGCGCCTGTTCAAGGAAGATGGAACGCTGGCCCTGTCGGACGGACAGGAGGACGACGGCCGCATCCTGTACCTCAAGGCCCTCAACTGTTACCTTGAAATCGCCGTGGAACCGACCATCGGCACGGAAGACTTTCGCTGGATCAGCGAAGACATAAGCTCCACCGGTCTCGTAACGGACCCCCACGAAGCGATCGGCGAACTGCTGGGTCTCCTCGAGAACGCGGATCTGCCCGTGTCTACTTCGATGCTGCTGTTCAGGTACTTCGAACGGTATGGCAAGTACGCCAGGGCCGAAGACATCCTGTTTCAAGTCATGGACGGTATCCCGGCCGTGCCTGAAATCGCCCGACTCGGCCTCGCGTTCTACGATCGGCTTGAATCCATGGGGGACGACTGCCTGGAACGGGGCGGACTGCCCCGCGATGAGGTCCGTGAAGGACGGGAACAACTGAGGCAACGGATACACCGCGCCGGGTATGTTTTTGATTGACGGTACCGCGCCGGACTTATAGATTAGCGGAATCTGAAAAACCTGTAAGAAGACGGGGATTTATGGTCACGGAAAGCACGGACAGGATAGTCCTGGAACCACCCGCGCCGTCTGCCGCGGTACAGGCGCGATCGCTGTACGTGGAGACCTACGGCTGCCAGATGAATAAGGCGGATTCCGAGTTGATCGTGGGGCTGCTCACACGCGAGGGGTACCGCGTAACCGACCGGGTCGACCGGGCCGACGTGATCCTGGTAAACACCTGCGCCATTCGTGAGAACGCGGAGCAGCGGGTACTCGGGCGCATGTCCGAACTGAACCGGTTCAAGACGGCCAATCCCGACCTGATCCTGGGACTCTGCGGTTGCATGTCCCAACACCTCGGCGACCGGATCATCGAGCAAGCACCCTATATCGACCTGGTCGCGGGTCCCGACAATTACCGGCGCCTGCCGACCATGCTTCGAGCACTGGACGCGGAAAGCGAACCGGCGCTGAGCCTGACCTGGGACCGGGCCGAACACTATCTCGACATCGATCCCGTCAGGGAAGCCGGCGTAAACGGCTGGGTTACGATCATGCGCGGCTGCGACAAGATGTGCGCCTTCTGCATCGTTCCTTTCGTGCGCGGCCGGGAGCGCAGCACGCCCCACGGCGAAGTGATCCGCCAGATCGAGCGCCTCGCGGCGGAAGGATACCGGGAAGTAACGATGCTCGGCCAGACGGTGAACAAGTACCGGGACGGCGAGGTCGACTTCGCGGACCTGCTTTCCCGGGCGGCGGAAATCGACGGCATCGCGCGCATCCGGTTCACATCGCCCCACCCGGCACATTTCCCGGAACGTTTGATCGAGGTCATGGCGGCTTCCCCGAAGGTCTGTCCCCATACGCACCTTCCGCTGCAGTCCGGCGCGTCGACGACCCTGTCCCGCATGCGGCGGGACTATACCCCGGAAACGTTTCTTGAGGTGGTCCGCATGCTCCGGGAGCACATTCCCCGGATCGCCCTGACGACGGACGTCATCGTGGGATTCTGTGGCGAGACGGAAGAAGAATACGAGGCGACCTGCGAGATGATGCGCACCGTGCAGTTCGACAGCGCTTTCATGTTCAAGTATTCTCCGCGCCCAGGGACGGCTTCCCATAAACGGCTGCCCGACGACGTGCCCGAAGCTGTAAAGGCCGAAAGGCTGACAGCCATCATCGACATGCAGAAATCGATCTCCGATCTCCGGAACCGTGCGTACAGGGGACAGATCGTGCATGTGCTTGTAGAGGGCCAGTCCAAACGCGACGCAGATAAGCTCTTCGGCAAGACGGACGCCTTCAAGACCGCCGTGTTTCCCCGGAGGCCGGGCATCGAATCCAACATGATCGTTCCCGTGCGCGTCAACGGTTCCACACCCTTCACGCTGTTCGGAGACATCGAAACGCCGGCATAGCGAATTGCCCCGCCCCGTCGCGGACGAATCGCCCGCGGAAGACGGTCGAACAAGAATGAAAACGGGCGAACCGTAGTCGAACAGGAAAGGAAGCCTATACCCTATGGAGACATCCGAACCTCAAGACGGTAATCAAGACGGTAAGGCCAGACACGAGGCGGAATCGCTTTCCGGTGCCAGTGCGGCCGGCTCCGGTGCCAGTATGACCGGCTCCGGTGCCAGTGCGGCCGGTCCTGGCCTTTCCCGCCGCGGGTTTCTCGGTAAAATAGCAGGCGGCGCTCTGGCCGGACTGGCCGGCACCGCGGTTCTCAACAGTTGTGCGGATTCATCCCCAAAGGAGAGTACCATGTCATTCACGCTGCCCGATCTGCCCTATGCCCATGACGCGCTCGAACCTCACATCGATACGCGCACCATGGAGATTCATCACGGCAAGCATCACAACACCTATATCACCAACCTGAATAACGCCCTGGCCGACCACGGCGATCTGGCCGGAAAGAGTCTGGATGAGTTGCTGGCGGACAACTGTGCCATCGTGCCGGACGCCATCCGGACCGCCGTGCGCAACAACGGCGGCGGCCACGCCAACCATACGCAGTTCTGGACGATCATGAGCGGCAGCGGCGGCGGGAATCCCACGGGCAACCTGGCCGCGGCCATCGACGGCGCCTTCGGCGGTCTCGACGCGATGAAAGAGCAGTTCGCGGCAGCGGGCGCGACGCGCTTCGGTTCAGGCTGGGCCTGGCTCGCAAAGGACGGCGCGGGCAACCTCGAGGTCTATTCCACGGCCAACCAGGACAGTCCGGTCATGGAAGGCAAGACGGCTATCCTGGGTCTTGACGTATGGGAGCACGCCTACTATCTGAACTATCAGAACCTGCGCCCCGCGTACATTGAAGCCTGGTGGAACGTCGTGGACTGGGCGGAAGCGGAAAGACGCTACAACGGCTGAGGGCAGCCCCTGGAGGTAAAATGGCGCGAACGGGAAGAGCGGCGATACTGGACGGGGAAAAAGGGAACTTCACGGTCGGCGAGGCGGTGGTCCCCGATCCGGGGCCGGGCGAGTTGCTCGTCAGGCAGACCATGTGCGGCGTGTGCGGCACGGACGTGCACATCTACAACGGCCACATGCGGCGCAAGGCCTTCCCGCTAGTGTTGGGCCATGAAATCGTCGGCGTGATCGAAAAACTGGGACCAGGCGTCGACTCGGACGCGATGGACAAACCGGTAAGAGAGGGCGATCTCATCGCCGTAATCCCCGGGCAACAGTGCGGGTCCTGCTATTTCTGCGCGGTGGTCCGGGAGCCCGGACTCTGTCCCAACGTGCTGGCCTACGGATTCCGGCCCTATGCCGACACCAAGCCCCACTTCCAGGGCGGGTACGCGGAATACGTCCTGCTGAACATCCCACGCAGCAAGTTCCTGAAGGTAAGTTCGCCGCCAGAAATCGCCGTCCTGCTCGAACCCTTCACCGTCGGTCTCCATTTCGCCGAAAAGGCGCAGATGAAACTCGGGTCCACAGCGGTGATCCAGGGCGCCGGGGCCATCGGTCTTTTCAGCCTCGCGGCGGCCATCGAGGCCGGCGCGCACCGCACCATCGTCGTAGGCGCACCGGCGTCCCGGCTGGAACTGGCGACGGCCTTCGGCGCCGACGTGACCATTAATATCGAGGAAGTGCCGGACGCGCAGGAACGTATCGAAATGGTCAAGGCGGAAACGCCGGGCGGGCACGGCGCCGACGTGGTCTTCGAATGCACGGGCGTGCCACCGGCCATCCCGGAGGGCGTGGAAATGCTGCGAAGGGGTGGCACCTACGTGGAAGGCGGTCATTTCACCGACGCGGGCGACGTCCGCATGAACCCCTTCAACCACTTCGTGTTCCGCCACATTACCCTCGTGGGCGTCTGGGCCAGCAACATCTCCCACTTCGTCCGCGGCCTGCCCATCCTCGAGTCCGGCCGCTATCCCTTCGAGGAAATGGTGTCCCACACCCTGCCGCTGAGCCGGGTCGGCGAGGCCATCGACGCCCTGTCCACCAATTACCGGCTTGACGGAGAAGAGGTCCGCAAGATCGCCATATCGGGGGAAGTGGAGCGCCAATGAAATTCAAACTGGGATTCAGCGGATTGAGGTGGACGACCCCCGACCTGGATGAGATTCTGGGGCAGCTGAAGGAAACCGGCTGGGATGGCTGGGAGATCCGCCAGTCGCTGGACTGGCTCGGATCGGCCAGCCGGGTGAAGGCCATTTCGGACCGTGCGGGCGTCGCGGTCGCCGTGGTCACTGGAATCGGCATTTCCCTCGACGGGGACCACGAAATGAAGGAACGCAACAAGCGCCGGATCGACTTCGCCGCCGACGTGGAGGCCGACACCTTCATGTTCATGGGCGCCGGGCGTCCCTACGGACGCTCCTCCACTCCGGACGACATCCGGGCCCTGGCGGATCTGTCCGACGAATTCGCCGACTACGCATCGCAGTACGACCTGGACGTGTGCTACCACATCCACACGAGCACCACGGTCGATTCCCGCGAAGAGTGGGAACTGCTCATGCGCCTGATGAAGCGGGCGAAACTCTGTATCGACGTATCCCATTCAGCCTTCTGGCACTACGATCCCGCCCAGTCCATCCGCGATTTCAGGGACCGGCTGGTCTACGTGCACCTTCAGGATTACAAGGATTACCGCTTCGTCGAGCTCGGAGACGGGGGGTTGCTCGATTTTGGCGCAGCCATGAAGTCGCTGGAGGAGATCGGTTACGACCGGTGGGTGACCGTGTGTCCCAGCCAGACGGACCTGCCCGACATCGAGAAGATGCGGCGGGAACGCGCTTACCTGCGCAAACTGGGGTATTGAAGTCCCGCTACTTGCCCCGGGATCTTTCCAACACCGCAAGCGCAATGTCCGTGACCCGCTCCGGGTCGCTCGCGATGACCCGAATCATGGGTTCCTTCCCCTCGTCCCCCAGGTCGTAGACGATATCCGGTACGAACCCCTGCTCCTCGATGACCCGGGCCGTTCCCCATTCGAGGGTCGAACCTTCCCGCGTTTTTGATTCCAGCGGTTCCTCGTGCCGGTCGAAGGCAGCCACGGACAGGCCCAGTCCCCGGCAGGCGCCGAGGATCGAATCATCGTATCGGATATTCATCACGGATCTCTTGTCCGGGTCTTTCCGCATGGCGGTAAGGATGATCCGGGCCACGTGGGAGGACGCGCCGAATTCGGGGGGCGCCACGGAACGGACGTCGCGGCGCAGGCGGATGAGCCGGCCGGGGAAGGCCGCTACGTCGTCCGCCGAACTTGCGCGAGACATTCCCATGCCCAGGTTGCATTGCACTTCGGGAACGAGATCCCCCGCGTGAGCGTTTTCGAGACGCCGCGCTGCCGCGGTAAGCTGGTCCAGGACCGAGAGGCGTTCGGCGTCGCGGTAGAGTTCGTGGAAGTGCTGGACCGGCCCGTGCCCCCCGCCCATGGGTAGGGCGTGACGCAGCGCCCCGGTCAGGTAGGTCTTGGCGTCTCTGACGGCTTCGGCCACCGGGACGCCTTTTGCCAGGCCGGCGGCGATCGCGGAAGCAAATGTGCAGCCTGTACCGTGGGTGCTTCGCGTATCGATGCGTTCCGATTCAAGCGTTTCGAAGTTCCCGCCGTCGAATAACACGTCTACGGCCGGTCCTTCGAGGTGCCCGCCCTTGACGACCACGTTGCGCGGCCCCATTTCGAAGAGTCTGCGCGCGACCGTCCGCATCCCGTCCACGTCCGAAGCCTCGATTCCCGTCAGCGCCCGCGCCTCGTCCAGGTTCGGCGTAATGACCGTGGCAAGGGGGATCAGCCGTTCGATGAGCGTGGATACCGCCTCCGGTTCGAGCAGCGCGTCGCCGCTCTTGGCGATCATCACCGGGTCCACGACAATAGGGATCTCCGTATATCCCCGCAGCACGTCGGCCACGGCGGCGAGGATATCCGCGTTGGCCAGCATGCCCGTCTTGATGACCTGGGCGCCGATATCGGTCAGGACGGAATCGATCTGCGCGGCCACCACCTCGGGCGACAGGTTGTGGACCGCCTGCACGCCGAGGGTGTTCTGCGCCGTGACCGACGTAACGGCGGACATGCCGTAAACGCCGTTTGCCGAGAAGGTCTTGAGATCAGCCTGGATGCCGGCTCCGCCGCCGGAGTCGGAACCCGCAATGGTGAGTGCTACGGGGATCATTTGCGGTAAATGGCCTGGGGAATCGTCAGGTTGACTTAGGTTGGTTTTCGTAGAACTTCTTGATCAGGCGGTCCAGGTATTCTCCGGGGTTCCTGATCGCGTCTTCCGTGATCTTCAGTTCCCGGGCCTGGATCAGCTTCAGACCGTGGACGTAATCCCTGAAAAGCTCCATTCCCATGCTTTCAGGGGTACTGCCGCGCTGCTCGGCGAGATGCTCCAACGCCGCGGACGCGGCTTCGTCCAACGTGAGGGTTATGTCGTGTTCCTCGAAGTACACCTGTAGTTCCTCGGCGGGCTCGGGAGGCGCTTCCGCAAGGGTCCGCTCGAGCTCACGTTCCGGGTTCTCCACCACGGCCGCCGTCACGTCGAACCGTTTCACCGTACTGGAAGGCAGTTTCTTCTCGAACTTGATCAGGATCCGCTCCATCGTACCGATGAGGCCGCGGGCGCCCGTACCCGACCGGTGGGCCCGTTCCGCGATCAGGCGCAACGATTCCTCGTCGAAGTCGACTTCGATGCCGTAGGCCTTGAAGTCAAGCTTCTTGGCGATAATGACCGGCCCGTTCGGGTTCCGAAGGATCTGGAAAAGGTCGTCGACACTGAGTTTGTGAAGCACGGCGGTCACCGGCAACCGCCCGATGAATTCCGACTCGAAGCCGTACTCGATCAGGTCCTCCGCGGTCACGTACGGCAGCCATTCGCCATCCTCCGGCTTTTTCACGCTGTCGCCCTGCCCGAACCCCATAGCCTGCACGCTCATTCGTTTCCTGATGATCTCTTCCAGGTTGGCAAAGGCGCCGCTGACGATGAACAGGATATTGCGTGTATTGATTCGTTTTCTTTCCACTTTGCCCGTTTTCTGGAACTGGAGGGCGTTCTCCATCTGAGACGTAAGATCGTGAGGCGCCTGCAGGTCCACGTCCGTTTCTTCCATCAGCTTCAGCAGCGTGCGCTGCACCCCGGTCCGCGACACGTCCGGTCCCACGGTGTTGCCGGACGAGGCGATCTTGTCGATCTCGTCGATGTAAATAATGCCGTATTCCGCCAGCTTGATGTTGCCATCGGCCTCGTGGACCAGCGAACGGACCAGTTCGTCCACGTCTCCGCCCACATAGCCTGTTTCACTGAACCGCGTTGCGTCGCCCTTTACGAAAGGCACGCCGATCTTGCTGGCGATGAGCTTGATGAGGTAGGTCTTCCCAACGCCGGTCGAGCCGATCAGGATGATGTTGTTCTTGATGTTGCCGACCGGTTCCTTCTCCTCCTGGAGCCGGATCCGGTTGAAGTGGGTGCAGATCTTGGTGGCCAGGATCTCCTTCGCCTCGTCCTGACGGATGACGTACTCGTTCAGGTAGGCTTCCAGTTCTTCGGGCTTCATGTCGAAGCGGATTTCGGGCAACGGAGTTTCTTCCGCGGGCGGATCCGCGGGGACGCCTTCCTTTTCCGGCTGGGCGAACTGCACCTGCGCGCCGTACTTGTTCGAGAAGAAATCTTTCAGGTCCTTCTGTATGTCACCCATGTCGGGGGTCTTTGCCATATGGGGTCGATCCTTTCGGCAACCTTTATCCGTTCGTACTGAAGCGGGCCTGCTGGCAAAAAGCGCCGGCGCCTGTTCACTAACGCCGCCCGATATGGCGCTAGTGGTACAACCCGGTAATATAGGTCATCGCGGGCATTCGGGCAAACGCATTTGACATGACGGTTCCGTGCATTGGGCGATTCCTCGCCTGCTGGCATCGCCCATTTCGGTTAAGTGATCCATCCTGCTAAACTTTCTGACTGACAACCATTGAAAGTTTCGCGGGGTATCGAAAAACCGGTAATAAAGTGGTGAAGGCGTCCCGCGCCTAGGTGCCGTCGGGGTAGACAAGGCGGGTTATTCGGCTAGACAGATCATGGACGTATGTGAACGTCTTGTCACCGGTCAGGCCGTCGATTTCGACCTGCTTGACGCGCACGTTGCCGAGATGGTCGTAGGCGTACAGGTAGCTGACCTCGGCGGCCGGGTCAGCGTCGGTATTCTCCTCGACCTTTGCAAGGCGCCCCTGGGCGTAGTTGGGACCGCCACCCGCGATGGCATCGTTGTCTGCGGCATCGCCGTCGTCGTAGGTCATGCGGCTTCGCCACGAGGTGTTGTCGCGTTCGAAGGGGTAGGTTGCTCTCCGGATCGAGGGAGGCGAACGTGGCCGTCGCCTCGCCCACGCGCGTTACGCGGCCGAAGTCGTCGTAGATTTTGAAGGTGATTTTCTCGGTGGCGTTGCCCGTGCCTGCAGCCTTCTGCCGCGTGTCCTGTGAAAAACGCACGCGGCCCAGGTCGTCGTACTTGTAGCGGACAGGTCCGTCGGCATCGGGGTGATGCCTGGAGGTCATGCGCCCCAGGGTGTCGTAGGCATAGCGCGAGGTGCCGCCGCCCGGCATGGTTGTCGAGACGAGGCGGTCCAGGGCGTCGTAGACAAAGGACGTTTTGTTGTTCCTGGTGGCGGCACTCGTACCCGCCGAGTCGGCTATGGCATAGCGCATGCGTCCATAGGCGTCGTAGACGCTGGTGGTCAGGACCCCCTTTTCGTCGTCTACAGTCCGAAATGAGCGTCCCTGGCCGGACTCGATACCCCAGTTCCCGTAGCGTGAATCGACCGCGTTATCCTGTGTATGCCCGGGCGGTATGACGCGGGAGACCCTCAGCAGGGGGTCGTCGTCGTAGGAGACTTGAGTGATGCGTTCTGCCGCGTCTGCGCTGGCCAGGGCGCCGTAGGTATGCGAAGGCGACAGGTACGCGGGTCCGAGCAGCGTATCGGGTTTATTGACGCGGTTGTAGTTCGTCTGGGTGACGATGTCGTTTGCGCCGGCTCGACGCATGCAGCAGAAGATGCACCGACTGGGCTATGGATTGGAACCTCGATGCCAGCCTGACCCTGAATGTTATGGACTACAAACCACTGGCCGAATTCGAACGGAGGTTAACACGCATTAAGACAGTAGCTTAACTACTTGTCCCATTTTTGGGTGCACTACATGTCATTGCCATATACACGCCTGAAGGTCCGCAACGTGATCCCCTTGTTGGTAGGACCGCCGGGGTCGTTGGGATGATCTACGTATCCACCCTCATGGACTAATACATGTTCGAGGGATGGGGAGAAATTGGGTTTCATATTGGTTTCTGAATCCCTTTCGGTGGTGTGTTCTGCATTTGTTTAACCTCTGGTTACCTACACAGATGGTGTTTATAGTGCATTTCCCTCATTTATCACAGTTCCCGCTCATATGCAAACTCGCACACACCAATTCCCTTTGGGAAGGAGTTGATCGACGTTAACCGATCTTCTCAAAATTCGAACATGGAGGTCAGGCCAACTTCATCGCATTAACGTCAGAAATACGTTTTTAACCGAAATACCAGATTCGGACTGTCGCATCTGGTATTTCGGAAATAAATGATAGGTATGAAAGTTCGAAGTTATAAGTCTATTAAGCCAAAAAGACGGAAAAAGCTGATTAGGTTGAAGAAAAAAGTACCAATTCCTGTTGTTACGATTAAAATTTTGGTACCTATGTCCTGTTTATCCCAGTGCTTTATGTCCTTCCAATAGGATAACATAACTAAATTGGCTATCACAGTTACTGTATAGATTGTATCTAACCCATACGCATCTATAATGTCACCAAGGTATTCTGACAGAGTCTCCTTAGTATCCCGATAAGGGTTCCCACCGCTCCAAATGCTCCTAAGCAAAACTATCACCCCTACCAATGCCAGCACTCTACTTACTAATTTCGTCATCTAATGTATTTCCTAGGTTGTAGGGTTGCTTAGCGCTCATCGTCATCTGGAATAACCGTTTTTGCTGCTTCCTTCGCCGTATCGTACGATCCACCCTTCCGATCCGATACGAATTCTCCAGTCTTGGCATCACGATATCTCGGTCCGGTGCCATTAAAAGACGTAGGTTTTATTCTAAGCCTCGAAATGACATTTAACGTTCTCGAGGTTACCATGTTTAATAAGGTAGCCCTAATTTGGTCTGTGGCTCTTTGGGATGAGCCTTCGAAAAACAGGGCATCTGCTGTTAGTGCAAACGTTTTTGTTATATCTGCACCTGTACCTATAACTGCCGAGGCTCTTACAGAGCCTAACGATCCTGCCGTTATAAAAGGATTCCCTGAAACCAAACCCGCACCGGCACCAACTAAACCACCAGCCACACCGTAATCTGCTCCTGCCGAAACAGCATCGCTAGCTACAATGCTAGTCTGTATAGCTTCCTGGATCGCGTCTACTGCAGCAAACCTTAATGTACGAATCTCCGATGCTATTTTTGCATAGAGGTAGTGATGCGGCTCATGATGGCTATTTCCATCCGGATCCACATACTTGAGCGGATTGTTGTTGGCATAGGCATAGGGGCTCAATCCCGGGTACTCGCCCTGCATGGGATCGGGTCTTAAGAACCTGCCTATATCGTTAGCGTACGACCTTGCGAGCATGTAGTCAAGGCCGGACTCTGAGTCTCTCTCGTGCCCGGTGAACCGGAAATGCGTGGAACCCGTGCCACTCAATGCCAAAACCTTGCCGTAGGGCCAGTAGTCGTAGATGGCGGTGACTGTGCCTTCCTCATCCACGAGGCTTCTGGTGCTTCCGAGATGATCGGTCAGGTAGTAGCTTGCGCTACTTCCTGCTATCCGCGCTATTCTTCTGCTGCCCGCGTACACGTACCTTGCAGATAGCATCTGGCCTGAGTATTCGGCGAGTACGCTGCCGTCCGCTCCCCGCAGGTAGTAGGTGACGGCCGTTCCGACGGTTTTCTTCACGCGCCGTCGGTCCGGATCCATGAGATACCGTGCGCTGCCGTAGCCGGTGGTAAGCCCGCGGTAGTCGTAGCTCACCGTATCGGCGCCCCTTCGCGTCATCCACCCGTTTTGGTTGTAGGCGTAGATCTGCCCTCCCGTGCCGGTCGTGCTGTCCAGCCTGTTGGGTGTGGAGGATGCCGAGTAGTTGTAGGTGAGCGTGGTAGTACCTGTGACCAGGCTGGTGATATTGCCGTTCCTGTCGTAGGCGTAATCCTGCGAGGCACCGCCCGACGCGTCGAAGCCGGTGATCCGGTACAGGTCGTCGTAGGCGTAGTCCGCGGTCTTGGACGCCGCGGTGCCGTGCCGGTACACCTGCCTGGTGACGTTGCCCACGTGGTCGTAGGTGAGCGTAGACCTGAACGTGCCTGCATAGTTCAGGTCGGTGACCCATTCCCGCGCGTTGTAGGTGTAGGATCCGGTGATGGCGCCGTCTCCCGCGCCATCTCCCACTCCGTCGCCCACGGTGTGGGTGGCGATATTGCCCGCTGCGGTGTGGGTGTAAGCGACCAGGGTCTTGCCTTGCGCATCCCACACGCGGCTGAGCCGCCCGGCGCTGTCGTAGGCGTAGCGCGCCTGGCTGCCGTCGGGGTAGATCAGGCGGGTTACGCGCCCGGCCAGGTCGTGGAGGTATGTGAGCGTCTTGTCGCCGGCCAGGCCGTCGATTTCGACCTGCTTGACACGCACGTTGCCGAGATGGTCGTAGGCGTAATGATGGATGACCTCGGTCGCCGCATCCGCGTCGGTATTCTCCTCGACGTTGGTCAGGCGCCCCTGGGCGTAGTTGGGCCCGTCGCCTGCGGCATCGCCGTCGTCGTAGGTCATGCGGCTGCGCCAGGAGGTGGCATCGGTCTCGAAGGGGTAGGTGCTATCGGGATCGAGGGAGGCGAACGTGGCCGTCGCCTCGCCCACGCGCGTTACGCGCCCGAAGGCATCGTACACGGTGTAGGTAACCTTGCCGGTGCCGGCAGCGCGCTGCCGCGCGTCCTGTGAAAAACGCACGCGGCCCAGGTCGTCGTACTTGTATTGCGTGGCCCCGTCGGCATCGGGGTGATGCCTGGAGGTCATGCGCCCCAGGGTGTCGTAGGCATAGCGCGAGGTGCCGCCGCCCGGCATGGTGGTCGAGGTGAGTCGGTCCAGGGCGTCGTAGGCGAAGGATGTTTTGTTGTTGCGGGTAGCAGCGTCCGTGCCCGCCGAGTCGGCTATGGCATAGCGCATGCGGCCGTAGGCGTCGTAGACGCTGGCGGTTGCCACGCCCTTCTCATCGTCTACGGTCCGGAACGACCGTCCCTGGCCGGACTCGGTGCCCCAGTTCCCGTAGCGTGAATCGACCGCGTTATCCTGTGTATGCCCGGGTGGTATGACGCGGGAGATCCTCAGCAGGGGGTCGTCGTCGTAGGTGGTCTGGATGATGCGTTCTGCAGCGTCTGCGCGGGCCAGGGCGCCGTAGGTATGCTAGGCGGCCGGTGCACAGACCTGAGGACGTGCTTGGGAAGGCTCGTCCGGTTGTATCTCGATCGGGCTTCTACATCGCCGGCGCCAGACCCAACTCTGGTCTGTATACAGAGCGCCAGGGTCTATAATCCGCCTGGTACAGTATCAGCCACATAGGCGAAGTCTGTTGCACAGAACAAGACATCGTCGGTCCACCAATGGTCATGACCGGCCGTATCATTACGGACAGACCGACCTATGAGACTGTATAGAGGCACACCGAGGTCGTTTATGATGTTCTGATGTTTTCATTTGTGAGCCTTCTGCATTTACTCTCAACTGACCACCGACAAAAGTGAAACCGGGCTTGCCACGACACCTGATCTACCAAAACAGTGGGTTTAGCCAGACCGGAAGAATCCATTGAGTACGGTACCTATAAAACAACTCTGTCCTTGCTTCAAAATAACACAGGACCTGGACAAGCTGCGTTCCTATCAACAGCAGGCAACAACCTGTCCAGGAACCCGGCATATACCCAACCTATTGCGGAAAATGTCGTTGATCGAACGTGACGGACCAACTCCCTTCTGCCCAACTTTTTGGCGATAGCTTGACTGTTGTATCATTGATCCACTGCAATGCACCAAAGTACTTATCAAATACAAACTCGTCAGGCATATCCGTAACAACAAGGACCCTGTCTAGAATCTCTTTGGAACGGTTTCTGAGCTGGATGTAAATCCGGATCTCTTCGATTTCGTGTTCGACGAAGACCTCGGCGACAAGGCGCCTTCCATTTCTCCACCAGACGCGTTTCCGCCAGGTCCACTGATTCACAAAGTTAAGGTCCAAGACCGCTTGCCGGGCTTTCTCGTATGGCTCAATGTCCCATCCATAAGCCCGCGTCACGATCTCGATGCCCCGGAATAACCAATTCAATGCCTTGTGTTTCTTCTCATATGCGCTGAGTTCAAAGAAGGCCAATGGATCATCCTTGATTTGTAGCTCGAGACATCCAAGCATGTCTAGTACATTCTGCCTTTTTGGCTGTGGCACGATAAAGACCGATATCTTCCATGCTTTTCCTGACTCACGAGGTGGTGTGAAATGCCTCTGGAACAAGGCGAGTACTGATCGTGTCTCATTTACAAATCGATGACTAGTCCACCACTCTAGTTTGGGTGCGTATAGACCAAACTGTCTTATCATGATTTCTCCTGGGGTTGGACTTCGGTCAGGGTTGCTGCTGCCTAATTAACTTTTGTCCTTCACTACGCAATCGGTCCGAAGCTGCCTTCTCGGCCTCAAGCGCGGCCTGTCGCCCCGGAACATCGGTTTCAACTATCCGTGCCGAATAGGTTCCAGCCCCCTCTTGGCGGTTGAACGCATTTACCTGCGTGTTCGCACGGGGTGATGTACCGTCTACGTTAAGCGGCCTACCACTGATTCCCGTTTTGACCACATCACCAGTTTCTGTGTTGTAGATTTCGTATCGATGTTGCGGCTTGGTACTGAGTTTCGAGTTACCATGAATCGCGCTTCTAGCAGCGTCCGCCGCGTCGGCGCCTTGATCTGCCGCACGAGTTCCTCGTAGTACTTTAATGAGCGTACCGGCACCACCTGGCACGCCTGGAGCAATGGTTGCCGCCACATCCACGACGAGGCCGACCGCATCAAGTGCTGCCCAACCGTAACTGCCCTAGCGGATATTCTGAGCCAGCGACGCCGCACCAATCCCGATGTTGACGACATCCCAGATTGTCTCGGCGGCTCTTCCATCCGGATCCACATACTTGAGCGGATTGTTGTTCGCATAGGCATATGGACTGATCCCCGGATACTCGCCCTGCATGGGATCGGGCCGCAGGAACCTGCCGACATCATAAGCGTACGACCTTGCGAGCATGTAGTCAAGGCTGGACTCTGAGTCTCTCTCGTGGCCGGTGAACCGGAAGTGCGTTGAGCCGGTGCCGCTCAAGGCCAGAACCTTGCCGTAGGGCCAGTAGTCGTAGGCGGCGGTGACGGCGCCTTCCTCATCCACGAGGCTTCTGGTGCTTCCGAGATGATCGGCCAGGTAGTAACTTGCGCTGTCTCCCGCTATTCGGGCGATCCGCCTGCTGCCGGCGTACACGTACCTGGCAGAGAGCGTCTGACCCGAGTATTCGGCCAGGACGCTGCCGTCTGCGCCGCGCAGGTAGTAGGTGACGGCGGTCCCGACGGTCTTCTTCACGCGCCGTCTGTCGGGATCCATGAGATACCGTGCGCTGCCGTAGCCGGTGGTAAGCCCGCGGTAGTCGTAGCTCACCGTATCGGCGCCCCTTCGCGTCATCCACCCGTTGGGGTTATAGGCGTAGATCTGCCCTCCCGTACCGGTGGTGCTGTCCAGCCGGTTGAGTGTGGAGGCGGACGTGTAGTTGTAGGTGAGCGTACTGGTACCTGTGACCAGGCTGGTGATATTTCCGTTCCTGTCGTAGGCGTAGTCCCGGCTCGCGCTGCCCGACACGTCGAAGTCCGTGATCCGGTACAGGTCGTCGTAATCGTAGTCCGCGGTTATGGACGCGGCGCTGCCGTGCCGGTGCACCTGCCTGGTGACGTTGCCCGCGGGATCGTAGGTGAGCGCGGACTTAAACTTACCCGCATAGTTCAGGTCGGTGACCCATTCCCGCGCGTTGTAAGTGTAAGCACCAATGACGATGCCGTCTCCCGCGCCATCTCCCACTCCGTCGCCCACGGTGTGGGTGGCGATGTTGCCCGCTGCGGTATGGGTGTATGCTGCCAGGGTTTTGCCTTGCGCATCCCACACGCGGCTGAGCCGCCCGGCGCTGTCGTAGGCGTAGCGCGCCTGGCTGCCGTCGGGGTAGATCAGGCGGGTTACCCGCCCAGCCAGGTCATGGACGTATTCCAGCGTCCTGGCGCCGGTGAGGCCATCGATGGTCACCTGCTTGACGCGCACGTTGCCCAGGTGATCGTAGGCGTAGAGGTGGGTGACCTCGGCGGTCGCGTCGACGTCGGTGTTCTCCTCGACTTTGGTCAGACGCCCCTGGGCGTAGTTGGGTCCGCTGGAGACGGCATCGCCGCCGTCGTAGGTCATGCGGCTGCGCCAGGAGGTGTTGTCGGGGTGACGCGGATGAGGCCGTGTTTACTCGGAGTAATTGGGCTTGCTAGGAGCGGATAGTGAGTAAAGCACTTACCTAGTATGTCGCCTTTGCATGCGACGGGTCCAATCCGACCGGCTACCGTTGCGTCGAAGGCGGCCTGAAGCCACTCAGTCGTTCAGCCTTGTCCTAAATTGTCAGCATGATTTGCTGAGATTGGTTTTCTTGATTCTCTACAACAAATGTCTGACGCTCAATTCTCATTGTAGCATCTGTCTATCCAACGTAGCAACTATGAACTCCATCGAATAAACCATTCAAACATCCAAGCCGACGTACCTACAGGACATTGTTAGTCCGTTCAGAAGCCTAAGGATCTATGTCGTCAAGGCGTATGTCTGTCGATCTAACCGATACCGTTCTCAATTTCGGACTGTCCCTGTTGCCAATTTCATATGTCCACTCTTTGTGCAGATACATCGTATCATGACCGGTTCCCATATCCAGTTCTTCAGTCTCACATCGCCCTACAAGCGTATCATCGGTTAACTCGTATTCATTTGAAAGCAGCCTGAAATCTCGCGGATGCCCCTTATACTGCGTTAGCTGAATCCAATCAGCTACAAACTCGTCGACACTTTCTCGGCTTTGCTTGGGAACATGCTCAAGTTTGGGATACTGCAATTGGTCATTATATGATACATACGCCGTTGTGTCATCTGGGGAATGGATTCTCTCCTCAAAACCGTTAAGTTTTAAAAACGCAAAGTGCTTTCCCAGATCCAACTCTTCGAAGGCTGGCCCATAATCTCTTGCTATAATTCCCAGTTTGTAAGGATAAGATTCTGGCGAATCAGGTGGGTAGGCCATATATACATCTATCCCAATAAACTTCCGCTGTTGCAATTCACACCTGTAGTCTTTTATACGATCGAGTGTGGGAAACGACAGGCTCTCCAACTTCGTTAACGCTTCATTTATCGATCCGGGACGATCCTCTTGGATATTGTTGTTATGTTTTTCTTTTGCATTAACGGATTCATCGCGCTTGAACCAATTTCTGAGTTTAAGAATGGCTGTTTCATATTCAAAATACGCTACATAGTATCGACACAACTCAGCATATCGTCCTTCGTCTTTACTTTGATCCGATTCCTCGGCATACATATTCATTGTAAAAAAGAAGCACCATATAGATGCCACAGATAACCTTCTTGTTGAACTACTCATGTTGGTTCTTTTGTTCATGGAGACACACTCGGTACTGAAGCATTGTCATCACTCGACGATTCGCGAGTTCTATCAAACAACTCATGAAGATCATTTCGTACTTCACGTGACAGCTCTTTCAAGACCGGCGTGCCTTCATTCGGTATTTTGTACTTCCATAGTTTATATACAACAGTCCCCTTTGGAATCAACGGTCCGTGGTGTAATTCGGCTGTTGTACAAATTCCCAAAACGTCGCCGTTTTCTAACTGATACACGTTGGATAGTATCCTGAAAAAGTTGGGATGATCATTGAACTGCGTAAGATGAACCCAGTCCGAAACGAATTCCTCCATTTTTTTCGGATCTTCAACTGGCACGTCTTTACTACTGAAATCCAGCCAGTCGTCATATGAGAATTTAGTCAAGACCAGTCCGCCCCACGTGTTTTCTTCGTAAAACCCATAAAAGCGAACAATGTTAAATTGATCGTCTATGCCGATTTTGTACGGTTTACTATCGGATATCCCTCGTCGGACCATGAATACATCATAGGTCAGGAATCTTCGAGGTAACCTGCTAGTGGGGAAATTAAACACTTGTATGATTTCATGATCCATTGGTATAGGAATTTTACTGACCAGTGCTTCGTACATATCGGGGCGGTCCCAATTGGCGTCTTGTGATGAGTCCATCAGCGTGCGTTTCTTGTACGCGACGGTTGTCGCTAATTCAAAGAAGGCAACGTAGTGTCTAATTACCTGTGCTTTCACGCTGTATCCGATTTTCTGTTGGTCATCAGCATCGACCAACATCAGTCCCGCCAGAACACACCAGACCGCCCCCATTACTACTCACCTCCTCTACTGTTGCTGCTGTTTCTCAAGTTCTTCCCACTGTTTCCTGAACTTTTCCTGGGCTTCTTTAGCTCTTATTTCGTGAGGTTGATCGTCGTAATCGTACATAGCCTTCTCAAGCTCTGTTTGTTTGTAGAACTTCGTTGTGCTTTCTATCGATTCGAGTTTTCCTAGTGCTTCGGCAATGTGGAATAGTTCTTCTATCATAGTACTCTCTACCATTCCTGCATTACCCTTAATCAACGCCTCATTGATATATGCCACTGAACCTGTTTGAGGGATTATCACCTCTTCTATTTCATCGATGGTTCTGGCGAAGGCAGGAAAATACCGGAAGTGTATCTGGGCAAGTCCACGGTACGTTTCACCGTCTGGAGCGATATCAAAAACGAATTCCTGAGTAGCTTTATGTACATGGTTGTACAACTGATTCCCGATTTCTGTCTTCCTCAGGTTGGCGAAATAGCCCTCGAATCGTTTCCTTTCTACGATCGACAGATCAGATGAGAGTTTGATAACCCTCCCATCCGGGTCCACATATTTAAGCGGATTGTTGTTGGCATAGGCGTACGGGCTCCGTCCCGGATACTCGTCCTGCATGGGATCGGGCCGCAGGAATCGGCCTATATTGTAAGCATACGTCCTTGCAAGCATGTAGTCAAGGCCGGACTCGGCGTCTCTCTCGTGGCCGGTGAATCTGAAGTGCGTCTGCTCTGATCCGCCGGATGCCAGGATATCGCCGTAGGGCCAGTAATCGTAGGCGGCGGTGACCGTGCCTTCCTCATCCACGAGGCTTCTGGTGCTTCCGAGATGATCGGTCAGGAAGTAGCTTGCGCTACTACCTGCTATCCGCGCTATTCTTCTGCTGCCCGCGTACACGTACCTTGCAGATAGCATCTGACCCGAGTATTCGGCCAAGACGGATCCGCCTGGTCCCCGCAGGTAGTAGGTGGTCACCGTGCCTACGGTCTTCTTCACGCGCCGTCTGTCGGGATCCATGAGATACCGTGCGCTGCCGTAGCCGGTGGTAAGCCCGCGGTAGTCATAGCTCACTGTATCAGTGCCCTTGCGCGTCATCCACCCGTTCGGATTGTAGGCGTAGTTCTGCCCACCGGTGCCGGTGGTGCTGTCCAGCCTGTTGGGTGTGGAGGCGGACGTGTAGTTGTAGGTGAGCGTACTGGTACCTGTGACCAGGCTGGTGATATTTCCGTTCCTGTCGTAGGTGTAGTCCTGCGAGGTACCGCCCGACACGTCGAAGCCGGTGATCCGGTACAGGTCGTCGTAATCGTAGTCCGCGGTTATGGACGCGGCGCTACCGTGCCGGTACACCTGCCTGGTGACGTTGCCCACGTGGTCGTAGGTGAGGGCGGACTTGAACGTGCCGGCATAGTTCAGGTCTGTGACCCATTCCCGCGCGTTGTAGGTGTAGGATCCGGTGATGGCGCCGTCTCCCGCGACGTCGCCCACTCCGTCGCCCACAACGTGGGTGGCGATATTACCCGCGGCGGTGTGGGTGTAAGCAGCCAGGGTCTTGCCTTGCGCATCCCACACGCGGCTGAGCCGCCCGGCGCTGTCGTAGGCGTAGCGCGCCTGGCTGCCGTCGGGATATATGAGCCTGGTGATGCGCCCAGCCAGGTCGTGGACGTATTCTACCGTCTTGTCGCCGGTCAGGCCGTCGATGTCGACCTGCTTGACGCGCACGTTGCCGAGATGGTCGTAGGCGTACAGGTAGCTGACCTCGGCGGTCGCGTCGGCGTCGGTGTTCTCCTCGACGTTGGTCAGACGCCCCTGGGTGTAGTTGGGTCCACCGCCTGCGGCATCACCGTCGTCGTAGGTCATGCGGCTTCGCCAGGAGGTGGTATCGCGTTCGAAGGGGTAGGAGCTTTCGGGATCTAGGGAGGCGAACGTGGCCGCTGCCTCGCCCACGCGCGTTACGCGCCCGAAGGCATCGTAGACGGTGTAGGTGATTTTCTCAGTGGCGTTGCCCGTGCCTGCAGCCTTCTGCCGCGCGTCCTGTGAAAAGCGCACGCGGCCCAGGTCGTCGTACTTGTAGCGGACTGGTCCGGCGGCATCGGGGTGATGCCTGGAGGTCATACGCCCCAGGGTGTCGTAGGCGTAGGTGGTGGTGGCGGTCAGCGGCCTGGCGGTAGTGCCTCTCTCTGGCATGGTGGTGGAGATGAGGCGATCCAGGGCGTCGTAGACAAAGGACGTCTTGTTGTTGCGGGTAGCAGCGTCCGTGCCCGCCGAGTCGGCGATGGCATAGCGCATGCGTCCGTAGGTGTCGTAGACGCTGGTGGTTGCCACCCCCTTCTCATCGTCTACGGTCTGGAACGATCGTCCCTGGCCGGACTCGATACCCCAGTTCCCGTAGCGGGTATCGACCGCATTATCCTGTGTGTGCCCGGGCGGGATGACCTGCGATACCCGCAGGAGGGGATCGTCGTCGTAGGAGACTTGAGTGATGCGTTCTGCCGCGTCTGCGCGGGCCAGGGCGCCGTAGGTATGCGAAGGTGCCCGGTATACGGGACCAAGCAGGGTTTCGGGTTTATTGACGCGGTTGTAGTTCGTCTGGGCGACGATGTCGTTTGCGCCGGCGCTGGCGCGGGTCTGTATCTGCCTGGCCAGGCCGTCGAAGGAGGAGGCCACCATCTCGGCGGCGCCGACGTAGAGGTTTGCGAGATATCCGTTTCCGGTCTCTCCCCGGGCCCTGAAGGCGGGCGTCCAGTTCGCGGGGACGGAGACCGAGGCCGACGCGCCCTTGAAGCGGGTCGTCTCATGACCGTAGAGCCACGCGTTCACGGTGCCCGTGGGCTGGAGCTCCATCTCCACGCGGGCCCAGGGCCATCTCCGGATGTATCCGGGCACGAAGGCCGAGGAGGCGGTCTGTCCGTCCACCCTGCTTTCAAGTTTTACGGATCCGTTCTCGTAGACCACGCGGACGTGGTCGTCCCCGTCCTCGAAGGCCATGATGACGGTTTTTCCCGAAGATGCCGAGGCCGGATGAAAGTCGGCCCTTGCGGTGACGTGGCCGCCGACTCTTCCGGTTTCCAGGACGGAGGAGGGTCCGAGTTTCACGGACCGCTTCCCTGCCTTCTCCTGGTTATAGGCGACTCCCCCGCTGCCGGTGACCTGATCTTCGCCTGCCTGGGGGTCGATCGCAGCGCGGAACTCCGCGCCGGCCTTCGCCTGGAAACCGGTCGTCAGACGTACGCGTACACTGGCGCGCAGATCCACGGTCTCGCCGGAGGCGATGACGTAGGGGGCATCGGTTTCAAGACTGACGCCCTCCTCGAGGCGGTCGCCCGTGCCGCGGGCTACGATCCGGTGTCCGTCTCTGGAGAGATCCTTGTGGCCGTCCCTGGAAGGATAGGCGATAACGGTCTGCCGGTTCGGTCTGGCGGTGTTGTACGCGCTGAAACCGCCGATGCCGCGCGAGAAGCGGTGGTCCCGCTGGGCGGTTATGCGTCCCCTGCTGTCGCTTGCCTGAACGACACGCCTGAGACCGTCCCTCAGGTACCTCTCGGTATGTCCGTTCGGATCGGTGACGGCGACGGCGTCCAGCGTTACGGGATCCCAGGTGGTCATGACGCCGGGCTGAGCGCCCTGGGGCCATACGCGCAGGTTGTCGAAAGCGGCGGCGCCTTGCAGCGCGCCGTTGGCCAGCTTCACGGCGTCTACGACGCCTCTGCGGCCCCTCATGTCCCAGACACCGGTTGTCGGATAGCGCACGCCGTCCACGTGGGCCCACCATCGCCCGTTCTTCCAGGCGATGCGCAGGCGGTGCCATCGGCCTGGTTCATAGTCGGCGCCGGTGTCTGTGAGGGCCCCGGACTGGATCACCCGGATGTGTCCGTCCCGGTCGAAGATCCACTGGATGCGGTTCCGTCCCAGGGTTATTTCGGTGCGCTCTCCGGTGGTCGGCACCCTGACGTCGATCTCGAACACGCCGGCGTCCAGGACGGTCAGGGTACGTTCGGCCACGGCATTGTCCACGGAGAGTGCGCCGCCCTCCAGGGTGATCGCGCTGCGCCGCCTGTTGTCGGTCCTGCGCCACGAGCCCGCGGCGGTGAGCGCGTCCCAGCCGGCAAGGTCGTCGAAGACCTCGGCGGTCACCTGCGAGCCGGAGGCGCCGGTGAAGGCGGCCACGGGCCGCATCCTGCCGTAGCCCATGACCGTGGTGGTGACGGTGCCATGGGCGTCCTGTGCCTCGATCAGGTTGCCGTAGGCGTCGTAGCCGGTGGCCACCTCCCGGTCGATCCACTCGCTCGGGCTCACCTGGCCGTCGCTGTCCTTATCGAGCCATACCGAGGTGGTATCCGGCATGACGATGCTACCTCCGTTGAACCGCCCATAGCGGTACCTGGTGGACTGCAGCCGGGCGCCGGATCCGTCCTTGACCGTGACCACGTGAGGGCGGTCCAGGATGTGTGCATTCTCCAGGAACACGTCATCGGGATCGTCGGCGTTCTTCCCGGCGACCTGGATATCCTTTGCGTATATCCTGATCTTGCGGTACACGGCCTGCTGCGGCTTGTATACGCCGGCGTAAAGCGTGAGATTGACTCGGGCGCTGTCCGTGTTCGAAGGTACAGGTACAAGGACGTCGAAGGATTCCTCCTTCGGATCGGGCAGCCCGCCGGCTACAGGCACAACATGCGTTAGCGATGCTGCCGAACGGTAACCGCCGTCCTTCCAGTCGACAGTCACCGTGGCGCCGGCGTACATGTTGTCTCCGCCCTGCAACTGATCGGTCCCGAGGACGCCGCGGATGTGCAGCACATCGGTGCCGGACACGGAGAAGCGGCGGCCCTCGAAATCGTAGAATCCGGCGCTCTCAGTGACTGAGCCCGCATTCAGGAAGGCCTCCACCGAGGCCGTGGGCGGATCGTCCCGGCTCAGGAAGGCGGCGTGGACCCGGTCACCGGTCGAAATGGATGTGTCGAGGACAGGCTGTCCGAAGGCCAGGGCCACCGGACTGCTTGTTACCGCATCTGCGTGATAGCTGGTCTCCGTGACGCGCAGGGTACGGGACCCGGATTTGAGCGTCTGCGTTGCCACTAGGCCGTTCCTGGCGTTGTGCGTCTGCTGTGTCGTGGTACTTACCCCGTCCCTGGTGGTCGTCGTCTCCCCTGCTCGCAACCAGTAGGCCTGCTGGGGGATACCCGGATGGTAGAAACTCTGCGACTCGCCGGTCCAGGTTCCCTGGGTCGTGACCTGCCAGTCCGTCCGCTCCCGCTGGACCACTGCGCCAATACCGTCGTGCCAGGTTACCTCCTTGAGGAGCCCTCTTCGGATATCGCGTTCGGATTCGTGCTGCTTGTTCCTGGCCGAAAGCCCCAGGGCGTTCAAGTCGGCTTCGCCTACGAAGTTGCGGCGTATCTTGCCATGGGGCCCGGGCAGGATCTCGTCGACGATGGGGAAAGTGATGCGGCGCACGCGATTGGCATTGACGGTCTCCATGACCGCATCGGTCTGGACGTAGACGAACGTAGTCGTATCCGCTACCGCGCCGCCCAAGCCGTCCGCGTCCCATATCCTGCGCTTGATGCGGCGGGACCGGTCGAAATAGGCGTCATCGTAAGCAAGCGAGGTGTCAGGATTTGTAATCTCCTCGTAGTCTATCTTCATCTCCCCGCCCGTGGGCGCGACGATCTTCGTAATACGGTAGCTGTCCGCAAGGGTGTTGGTGAAGCGATACGGCGGCAACTGGTCGCCGGCCGAGTTCCCTGTTCCCTTGATGGCGATTTCCTCGAGCAGCAGCGTGCGCGCATTATCCCCCGAGGCTACGGCAGGCCGCGGAGGACCGCCGTTGGCGCCGTTGTAGCGGAAGACGTATCGGGCGATCTGATTGCCATCCACGTCCGTAACCTTCAGGGCATCGAGACGGTGCGTACTCGCAAGGCCGTCGTACATCCGGTAGTTCCGGTTGTCGGTGACCAGGTGATGGCCGTAGGACAGGGTCTCACCGGACGGCGTGTCGAAGTAGTTGTCATAGGTGATCACCACACCACCGCGAGAGGCAATCTGGATGTCGGGCCTGGCGCTGGTCTCGGTCGTGATCTTGCGTACGACCTTGCCATCTGTGCCGGCGAGGATGACCGTGTCGAGGTGCGCCGTGTTAAACGTCTTGACTACGGTCAGGTTGGTGCGGCTCTGACCAACCGTTATCCCGCCGGGAAACCGCGGGTCGATGTCCGCGTAGTCGAGCAGGTTGCGAAAAGAGCGCGTGGTTTCGGCCCGTTCCCTCGCCCTGTCCCGCACGGTGGTCACCGGACCGTCAGAGGTATACCGGAAGCGGATCGTGTTGCCGGCCTGGTCCCGGATCTCGGCCAGGTTCCACTGGTATACCATCTCGGGCATGAGTTCGTTGAAACCCCC
The DNA here is from genome assembly GCA_951812955.1 of uncultured Gemmatimonadota bacterium. Lineage (GTDB taxonomy): Bacteria > JAAXHH01 > JAAXHH01 > JAAXHH01 > JAAXHH01 > JAAXHH01. Next base: position 3,163,367 of record OX638340.1, read on the forward strand.
CTGCTGTACCGCGCCGCCCTTGACGGTCTGGTTCATGCCGTAGTCCTTGCCCGAGATCGTAACGGCGCCGAAAGTGTAGACCAGGCCCGATACGGTCTTGACCGTCCAGGTGGAGGAAAGCGGCGCATTCCTGTCGAAGTTCCACCTGATGTCCATGAAGCGCCTGTTCTCGGCGTAATAGACGTTGGTGGCGGGTAGCGCTACTCCCGGAGTGGCGGCGCGCTGCGAGTCGTCCAGTTGTCTGACGAGACGGTGGGAGCCGTCGGGAAGCACCAGGGAGAGATTGAAGGAAAAAGGATGGTTGATGGGACTACTCACGTCGCGCAGGTTGTAGCCGCCGGTCACCCTGATGGCCCCGAACTCCAGGTTCCATCCCAGGCCCACCCACGTGGCGTTATTGAGCGTAACCGTGCCCTTGCTGTTGGACTTGATCTGCTCGGCCGTGCCCAACTTGATCAGACGGTCGGTACCCGTCACCGCGCTGCTGTAGCGCATGCGAATGGGCAGGGACATGCCGCCCGCGCCTTCGACGTCGCCTAGCGGCACCGCGTAGGACCAGTTGCCCGAAAAGTAGTCAACCTGATCCGCGTCTATGACGCCGGAGAGGCTGTCGAAGTCGTAGGCGCTCTTGGAGGCATCTGTGATCGGCGTCTGCTGGCCGTGAACGATTGGCGCCGCCGTGGAGAGCATGAGGATGCCGATGAGCATCCTCACAGCGAAACAGCACAGGTGTCTTTGCATGGTGAACTCCTTTAACATGGATGAATTGGAAAGGGGGTTGAATGAAACGCGCGATGTCAACGCATGGATGTATCGGATGAAGACCGGCATGATGCGCTCCTTGATGGCGGACGGAACAGCCGCCCGGCATGGATCCTGCAACTCGTTATCGGGATGTGAGACTGAAGTCTTTGCGGGCATGAAATGAAAAACCCCCGTGCCGTGGGTCGATCAGAAGTAGCACGGGGACGCTAGAAGGTCCGCGGGGTGCGGGTCCGCTAAGGGGACGCGAGGGTATTCTGATGCGGTTTTGTGATGAGCCTATGCGTGTTGCACAGGCGTTACGGTGTATCGATTCCTCTTTGTTGGTGTCGTCTTTGGCAAAAGATCGTATTCTCCGAACTATTCATGGCCCCGAAGGACCGGCTCCTCGACCGGTCCCCCGGGGTGGTGGCGCTGTGCTGCTCACACAGCGTCGATCACCGATTCTTCTCCAGATCTGAAAGGCGCCTCTCCAGCGACTCGATGTAATGCTGCTGCGCGGCAAGCTGCCGCGTCTGCTCGTCGATGAACTTCCGCTGGGAAGCCAGTGCCCTGTGCTGGTCGATGGTGTAGAGCATGAGCTCCTCCACTTTCTCCAGCAGCCGGGTCTGCATCCGGCCGACGCTGACGCCTTCGGCTTCCATCTCGGCGCCCGGGGCGATGCCCGGAAGATGACCGCGGGTTCGGATATGTTCTTTCAACGCGTCCAGGGACATGAGGTCGTAGTCCTCGTCGAACACGTAGTCGGCGGGCGTGACGTCCTCTATGTGGATCTCCTCGGCCTTGATGCGGCCGTCCACGACGAGCCGCTCGTCCGGATCGTCCACGCCGATGCCCACGTTGCCGGTCAGCCGATAGACGTTGTCGTCCGACACCGACCAGGGACTGCCCGCCAGCGCCGTGACGCGGAACGTCGCACTTGGCGAGTTCGTCATGGTACCCAGCTTCACCGTTACGTTCACCCGGCCCGGCTTAGCCGCTGCAATCGTCAAAGTGTTGCCGGAAACGCTGACCGTCACCAGATTCATGTCCGAAGACGTGGCGCTGAACCCGAGCGTGCCGATCATGCCGGTGACATAGATTGACAGATCCAGTTCAAGCTGGCCGCCGACCGCCAGGAACTGCGCCGGGATGGACTTCAGCGTCGGCGTCGACTGGTCGGGGACGGGTTCGTCTAACGCGTCTGCAAGCAGGGCTCCGGCATGCACCTTCGGTGTGATAAGCGCTGCCAGCATTGAAATGGTCAATAGAATCCTAAGCATGAATTGCTCCTTTCTGCGGTTAATGGAAATTGTGTCTCTGCGATCCTCATGGGACTGCGGGTTTCCGGTCATCATTGCTCCAACCTTTCCAGGCGATGGTCCAGCTGCCTGACAACCTGGTGTTGCAGCTTGAGCCGCCGCCGCTGCGAATCGATACTATGGCCCTGCGCGCGGAGCTGTTCGTGCTGGCCTATGACGTAAAGCGAGAGCTCTTCGATCTTCTCCAGCAGCAGGGTTTGCATCCGGCTGATGCCGATACCCTTGGCCTTCATCTCCACGCCGGAGGCCACGCCCGGCAGGTGGCCATGGCCCCGGATGTGACGCGCCACGTCCTCCAGGGGCATGAGGTCGTAGCCCGGCCCGAACACGTAGTCGGCAGGCGTCATCGGAACGTACACCTCCTCGGCCCTGATCTTGCCGTCCACGACGAGCTTCTGATCCGGACTGGAAACGCCGATACCCACGTTGCCGGTAAGCCGGTAGACGTTCTCGCCCGACACGGACCATGGAGTCGAGAATGGATCCATCACCGTGATCATGAAGGACACAGACGCGGGATCGCACCCATCATTTTCGGCCGTATCCGTAGCGGTAACCGTCACGGTTGCGATCCGGCCGACCGATTTCGGATCGATCTTCAAGACGCTGCCTTCTATGCTCAACACCGCGATCTCCGGGTTCGGAGACGTGACCGTGATCTCGATTTTGTCCTGATCGAGTCGTTCGAAGTGTTCCGTCAGATCGATCGGCGTTTTCCCCGCGCCTGCGAACAGCGTCTGGTCCTGGATGGGAGCGTCCGTGATCGCGGCCGGACAGGGCAGGATCACCGTGATTACAAAGGATTGCGTCACCGGATCGCAATCCTGCTTGCTGACCGTAACGCTTAGCGTATCCGTACCGGCGGCCGCAGGCGTGACCGTCAGCGTGTCTCCGGCAAGACTTGTAGTCGTTACGGTCGAATCGGTGGAGTTGACTACGTAGTCCGGGTCGAATTCCGCCGGAAGCGAGAAATATGTCGTCAGATCGATCGGGAGGGCGTCCCCTCCTACGGTGAGCCTCTGATCCAATATGCTGCCCATCAGCGCGGGGCAGGTTGCCGGTGGCGGCGGTTCGGTCACAGTGAGCGTCGCCGTGCCGGAAACATTGTCCACCGCTGCCGAAATCGTCGTGGAACCCGCATCCTGCGCCGTGGCCAATCCCGCGGTGCTGATCGTCGCGACCGCCGTGTCGCTGCTCGTCCAGGTAAAAGTCTTGCCCGGGATCTCCATGTTGTCTGAGTCATAAGCAGTAGCGGAGAACTGCTGCGTCTCGCCCTCCTCGACCGTCGCTTCAGATGGACTCACCTTCACCGACGATGCCATCGGCAGCGTTGGCGGCGGTTCCACCACCCTGGCGTTGAATACCTGGCTGGCTCCTGTTCCGCATCCAACTCTGGAAACTGTAACTGTAACCTGAGCGTTACCGGCGATACCCGGAGATATAGCCAGGGTGCTATCCGTTCGACTGGCTCTCGCTACGTCAGCGTTCGACGACACGATCGTGTACGCAATGTTGCTCTTGTCGAGGTTGGTGAAATGCGAGTTGAGGTTCACTTCAACATCGCTTCCACCAATAATCATCGACACGTCTCTGCTGGGATGCATCTGCTTCACCGCGGGACATTCTGCAATCGGCGGTACAGGATCAACCGTTACGTTGAAGTCCCGCGTTACGTCGGTGCACCCGGCTGCGCTGACCGTGACGATGACCTTTCCGGTATGCCCCTGGGTCTTGGGCTCGATTGTCAGCGTATGTCCGGATATGCTCACCGTCGCTGTGCCCGGGCTCGGATTATTGGCACTGTAGGTCGGGGTGACACCCTGTGGTATTTCGAAGTAGTCCGATACGTCCATCGTCACCGAATCACCGCCTGCAACCATCGCGGGGGGTGTAATGACGACAGTGTTTGCCGTCGGGCAGGCTGGCGGCGGTGGCGGCGGCGGAGGTCCGACGGATACGTTGAAGTCCCGCGTGACGCCGGTGCATCCGTTCGCGCTGGCCGTGACAATGACCTTTCCGGTATCCCCCTGGGTTATGGGTGTGATCGTCAGCGTGTCTCCGGATATGCTCACCGTCGCTGTGCCCGGGCTCGGATTATTGGCACTGTAGGTCGGGGTGACGCCCTGAGGTATCGTGAAATAGGTCGATACGTCGATCTTTACCGAGTCCCCACCCGCAACCATCGCAGGGAGCGTAATGGCGACGGTGTTTGCCGTCGGGCAGGCTGGCGGTGGCGGCGGCGGCGGAGGTCCGACGGATACGTTGAAGTCCCGCGTTACGCCGGTGCATCCGTTCGCGCTGGCCGTGACAATGACCTTTCCGGTATCCCCCTGGGTTATGGGTGTGACCGTCAGCGTGTCTCCGGATATGCTCACCGTCGCTGTGCCCGGGCTCGGATTATTGGCACTGTAGGTCGGGGTGACGCCCTGAGGTATCGTGAAATAGGTCGATAGGTCGATCTTTACCGAGTCCCCACCCGCAACCATCGCAGGGAGCGTAATGGCGACGGTGTTTGCCGTCGGACAGGAGGGTGGTGTCGTCTGTTCAGGCCCCACGACGACTCTGAAATCCTCCGATATACGCAGCCCTTCGGTATCGGTTGCGGTCACCGTGACCTTGCCGATCTCTCCTTCGGATTTGGGGGCCACCGTCACCTCGCTGCCCGATATGCTTACTTTGGCGACTGAAGAATCCGGGTCGTCTACCGAGAAGGTGAGGCTGTCTCCATCAGCATCGGAAAAATTGCCCGACACGTCGAAACTCTCCGACGGATCGCCCACCCTTATATTTACGTCAGCAATGCTCCCCACAATCTCCGGAGCACGATTCATCACAGACACGCTGATGCTCTGCGTCGCCGACGCCTTGTCAATGTCCTCGGCTTTTACCGTAATCGTCGCACTTCCTGAATTGCCGGAGGTGATGGTCACCGTACCGCCGGACACGCTGGCGGTGGCCACGGCCGTATTGGACGATGAGGCACTGTATGTGAGCGCATCGCCGTCGGGATCGGTGAACTTACCCGAGACGATTACGTCCTGAGTGTGCCTGTTCTTGTAGAGGGTGACAGCATCGATCGAACCCTGCGCCTGAGGGGATTTGTTCCGCACGGTGACCGTAAAATCGGTCGAAACGGAAGCGCTGAGTGCATCAGTCGCGGTCACTGTAACGGTCGCGTCTCCGCCGTCATCTTCAGATTCGATCGTCGCCGTACTTCCAGTAACGCTGGCGGTAACGATGTTCGTATTGGACGATCCGGCCGAGAAGGTCATTTGATCGCCGTCGGGATCCGAGAAGTGCCTGGATACGTTGAAGCTATATGAGCTGTTCTTGTTTAACGATCTGTCAGGTATACTCTGCGATACTACGGGACGCCTGTTGACCACCTCTACGGCAAAACCATGTCTGTTGCTGGCATCATCCGTATCCGTCGCAGTCACCGTGACTCTGGCTGAGCCAAGTACTCCTGGATCGACCTCCACGTCGCTACCCGATACGCTGACCGTAGCCACGGAGGAATCGGACGAAGTGGCAGTAAAGGTGAGCGCGTCGTTGTCCGGATCGCGGAAATTGTCCGAAACGTCGGTACTCTTTGTAGCCTGGCCCCTGTAGAACGTCATTTTCGAAATATCACCCTGTGGTTGCGGTATTCTATTGATCACGGTGACGTCAAAATCCTGCGTACCGGTGGCATCGTCGGTATCTTCGGCGGTAACCGTGATCGTGGCCGTACCTTTTACCCCCGACCTGACGGTCACCGTGCTGCCTGATACTCTGACGGTCGCCACGCTCGTTTCGTCCGATGTTGCCGAGTAGGTGAGGGCGTCGCCGTTGGGATCGGAGAACTTGCTTGAGACAGAGACGTTCCGGGTTTTTCCTTTCTTGTACAGAGTTATATTGGAGATGGTACCCACTGCCCGAGGCGGTTGATTGGTCACCGTGGCGGTGAAATCCTGTACGGCGGTCTCTCCATCGGGGTCCGTGGCCGTTACGATGATCTTGCCCGTTGAGCCGGTAGCTACGGGTGCTATCGTGACGGTGCTTCCCGATATGCTCACCGTGACGATCGAAGGATTCGGGGAGTTGACCGAATAAGTGAGGGTATCGTTATCCGGATCGGAGAACTTGCCGGACACGCTGCGGGTTGCCGAGGAACCGCCCTTGTTAAGGGAGACGTCGCTGATGGATCCTACGGCTACAGGCGCCATGTTCGCGGGCGGTGGAGGCGGAGGAGCCGCCTCCACGGTGGCGGTAAAGTCCTGGGTGGCGGTGAGGCTGTCAGGGTCGGTGGCCGTTACGATGATCTTGCCCGTCGTGCCGGCGGCTACCGGCGCTATCGTGACCGTGCTTCCCGATATGCTCACGTTGGCAATCGATGAACTCGGGGAATTGACCGAATAGGTGAGGGTGTCGCCGTCGGGATCTGAGAACTTGCCTGACACACTGCGGGTTGCCGAGGTGCCGCCCACCTGCAGCGTCACATCGGAGATGGACCCGACCGCTGTGGGCGCCCTGTTCGCTGGTGGTGGCGGGGGTGGCGGAGGAGCCGCCTCCACGGTGGCGGTGAAGTCCTGTGTGGCGGTAAGGCCGCCCGGGTCTCTGGCCGTGACGATGATCTTGCTCGTCGTGCCGGCGGCCACGGGCGCGACCGTCACCGTACTTCCCGCGATGCTCACGTTGGCAATCGATGAACTCGGGGAATTGACCGAATAGGTGAGGGTGTCGCCGTCGGGATCGGAGAACTTGCCGGACACGCTGCGGGTTGCCGAGGTGCCGCCCACCTGCAGCGTCACGTCGGAGATAGACCCTACGGTAGTGGGTGCCCGGTTCGCCGGCGGGGGCGGCGGAGGGTTCTGCACCGTGGCAGTGAAGTCCTGTGTGGCGGTAAGGCCGCCCGGATCCCTGGCCGTGACGATGATCTTGCTCGTCGTGCCCACGGCCACGGGCGCGACCGTCACCGTACTTCCCGCGATGCTCACGGTGGCAATCGACGAACTCGGTGAATTGACCGAATAGGTGAGCGTGTCGCCATCGGGGTCTGAAAAGTACGACGAGGCGTTTACCGTTGCCGAGGAGCCGCCTACGTAAAGCGTCCCGACGTCGATATAGCTGACCGTCTGCGGCGCCCGGTTCTGCGGAGGCGCGGGGCCGGGTGGAAACCCCGGCACTGCTCCTCGCGCGGCCTGTCCCGGCCACGTTGCGAGCAGCATGAAACAAAGTAAAACGCGAAGCATGATATATCCTTTCATGGTATGCATCTGTTGGCAGATGGATTTGTACCGGCCGGGCCCTCGCCCGGTCCGGGTGGTCAGTAGCTCCATATCGTCGGCCTGGGAATGCCCGGCGCCTTGTCGAGGTCGTCGACGTGCACGTAGCGGCTCCGGAAGTCCCCCCGCTGCCTGATGCCGATGCCGGTGAAACCGAGCATCAGCGCCATGCGGACGAGCCGGTGCGCCTTGTCGCCCGATATCGCGATGTCGACGGCCCGGCCGGCCAGATGGGCCGAACGGGACCTGCCCCCCACCTTGGCGTTGTGCTGGGGCGATCTGTACGCCGAGGTGACGATCAAAGGGAAACCGAGTTCCTCGCGCAGCAGCACGAGCCTGAGCATGAATCGCTCGTCCATCTCGTGCCTGCCGGTGTCCGGCGAGGAAAGGATCTGGTTCGGGAAGTACGGCCACGACTTCATTTGCAAACCTCCTTGCCTTCCTTCCCCGGGACCCGATTTGTCGAACCCTCGGGGAAAGAAGACCTGTATGTACTGCGGTGAACGATATGAACGCTTCTGCCAGGCGAACCGGATGACCCGGGTACGCATTCACTTGAGCCGGCGGATCGTGAATGCGGGAGTATCCCATGCAGGATCACCTGCGTCCGCGTTCGGGGTGCTATGCGGAAGGACGCCGGACCGCCGGGTGGTCGCCCGGACGGTCCGCTCCTTCCCCTTCAACTGCTTGACGGCGGCTGACGGACCGCCGTGTGCGGGCTTCCGATCGTTGCCGGGAGCCCTTGTATCTGCTTTGAGACCAACGCTGGTCGATCCTGCATCCGCGCGTTGCCGCTTCATTCCTGCTCCTTGTGCCTATCGAGCACGACCTCGTAGATCAGATCGATCTTGGCGGTCAGGTTCTCGATGTCCCGTTCGATCTTCGACAGGCGGACCTCGCGCATGGTCATACGATCCACGAAGGGTGCGATGAACTTGAAAATGAAAATCCACAGCGCGACCAGGACGGCGATGACGACGATCCAGACCGATACGTTTTCCGGCATGTCGAGTTGCTCCTGATCCGGACTTGCGGCAGGCAGAGAAGTGAACAGGACGCCGCAACGGGCGAGCGGCCCGGTGCTTGTACCGGCCGGGCGCGCCTGCTTTCGTGCGGTCGAGTGAACAGGGTTTTCGGGAAAGGGCATAAAAATCCCCGTGCCGTGGGTCGATCAGAAGTAGCACGGGGACGCTGGAAGGTCCGCGGGGTGCGGGTCCGCTATGGGGACGCGAGGGTATTCTGATTCAGTTTTAAATCACGCCCGTGCGCGTTACACGAGCAGGTTGACAGATATACTATACACGTGATTAGTATATCTGTCAACAGGGTTTTTCAAAAAAACACATTTGTTCTATTTTACTGCATGCAAGGCTCATGCTCCTTTCAATGCGCCCTGGTTCGTTGCCTTGCACCTGCGGCACCTGATGCTCCAGGGACGAGAGAAGTATCTGCCCAGCACGCGGCCGCATTTCCAGCACCGGGGCTGGTGGTCCGTAACCGGCGCGGGCCCCGTGGGGTTGCCGTTCAGATCCCCGACTCCCTTACCGTCGATATACGGATCACTCGGGGTCGCATCCCCGGTCTCGGCGAACCGCTCGTCTGATCGGGAACCATCTTGCCCGTCCGATCGGGAATCGACGGACCATTCCGTCCCGCTGCTCCCGCTCGGTGTTATGGTCGTACCCTCCCGGTTCCGGCGCGTTCCGCACACCGGGCAGATCCAGTAGGGATACTCGCCGGACACGCGGAGCATGGACCGGCCACAGCATCTTAGATTGTTGCCGTGTGACATAAGAAACACCTCTCTCCGTCCTCCCGGACGGCATAGACCGTGCGGGATTTAGCAGGCTCCTGCACGGCAAGTAGATATGAATATATACACAACAAATGTTTAGTAAACTTCGCCACCTGTCAAGACTTTAATGCATTATTTAAACTATCGATAAATTGTAGAATTCTCGATTTTGCCTGCTTCGTTTGAAAGCTGGATCCCGAAGTTATTGTAACCTGGCGGGTTGCGCGGTCATCGATTGCATGCTGGCGAAAGAATTCGACACGCAATCAGATACACCCTGGGAAGGCATCAGTTACTTCGTGCACGAATTGGAGGGGAAAATAGCTCGGTGGAATCGGCCGGGGAGTGGGCATAGCGGTTTGAAGGGGAATATGGATCGGCGGAATCGGCCGGGGAGTGGGCATGGCGCGTCCGCCGCTTAACGAGATGGTATTACTTACGGGAAGACCTGCGAGTCAGAGAACACACTGACGGGTATCGTGCGAGGTATCGTGCGATACTTAAGTTGTACAATTGTACAGGTTAATCTTCCTGGTCATCTTCCAGTATTGCCGCTATCCCGGAGATCCTTCTACCGTCCACGCGATGACCTGGCGCATTTCCGCAGCGGTACGCTGGGCTCTGAGCCGGTCCATCGCATCCGCCGCGCGGTAGGCATCTTCTATTTCATCGGTTTGAAATGCAGATCCGGTATTGTGCAGATACAACTCGGCGGGAGTCGCGAGCGCCGCCGCGGCGGCCAGTCCACCAAGCCGGCGCAAAACGGGTATGAACAGTTTCGCCTCGTACTCCGCATCGCTGTCCGTATCGAATCGGTCGACGTCGATCACGGCCCTGGTGATCTGCGGACACAGCCCGCAGGCCAGCAGGCACCACGGTCCGGCCGCGCCGATGCCGACCAGGGATACCGACGGAAATGCGCTCTCACGCCTGAGCCAGGCCACGGCCGTAAGGATATCCTGCACCCGGTTGGCGGTCGGTGTATGATTGTACGTTGAGAAGTAGGCATGTTCCCCTGAATCCAACGCACCTTCCGCCATACCCGTGAGAAACACATCCACGACGAGTACCAGCCGGCCCTTTCCCAGGAGATGCTGAATCAACAGTCCGGGATCCCGTCCATTCTGCTGCGTCAGGGCCGATGCACCGCCGGGATGGACGACGAGGACGGCGCTCCTGGCGCTGCCCTCCGGCAGAAACGCGGTATAGGGCACCCGGTCGCCGTGATGCCTTCGTCCCATATACCCGGAGTGGATGGTACAGGCGTCGGCCTGGTGCTTACCTCGAGGCGCCACGACCAGGTCGTCATCGGACCTGGCGGGCGATCCGATGATCGACCGGAAGCCGGTTGACATGATCTGCCGGAATCTGCGCAGCGACTTGGCGTCGGCAGGTTTCATCTGGTCGAGCTTTTTTCGAGTCCGTTCGATCCAGCCGCTCGTCAATCCGTCTTCGTCGACCCAGGGATCGGGTTCGTCGCCGGGCGTAACGGCCAACATCCTTTCCGGGGGCTCTAATTCGACAGGCCTGTCTGAGAATCGACCGCCGACTTCCTCCCCCAGCATCCACTTGCCGAACCAGGCGTACACGGCCTCCCGGCTCGCGGCATTGTAATTGTGGCCCGCGTCGATCTGCACTTCCGCCAGGCAATCCTCGGCGCTGTAAAGCGCATAGACCGCCCGGATGGCCGGGTACTCCAGCACTGGCGTATTCACCGTCCAGTCTCCGGTTGCGGACACCAGCAGCAGGGGCCGCGGCGCGGCCAGGGCGGCAATCTCCATGTTGTTCGTCTCGATGCGCAGATTGGGACCATTCTCGCAGATGCATCCGCCCTGCATGTGCCCTGAGATCATGTTGACGGGTGCGGCAGCATGCACCCGGTCGTCGACCGCGGTGAGCATGAAGGTCTGCGTGCCGCCGCCGGAGGCCCCGGTACAGGCGATACGGCTGTTGTCCACGTCCGGAAGCGACTGGAGGAAATCGATGGAACGCATGCCGTTCCAGAGCTGCAGCCCCATGAGGCTGAGTCCCCAGAGCAGCTTCCGGTTGTCCCCGAATGTCCGGTGCGCCAGTTGCGTGCTGTCGTTGTAGCCGGCCATGGACCAGGCGAAGGCCACGTACCCCTGCCGGGCGAAGTTGATGCACCGCGCGGGTATCGAACCGTCGGGCTCGTGGTTGACGCGTCCTTCCTGCCAGTGTCCATGGGGATTGAGTATGGCAGGATGGGGACCGTCGGTTTCGGCGGGACGGTACAGGTTTCCGGTCACGTAGAAGCCGGGCAGGCTATCAAAATGGACGTTTTCGATGCTGTAGCCGTCCCGCTCGACCCGGTGGGAGATCCGGGCGTTCAGCGGACACTTCGCGGGGCTCGGCCAGAGTCCCATGCTGACCAGTATATGCTCCTTGAGCGCCCGGGCCCGTTTCTCCCAGGCCTCCTTCGTGGCCGGCGCGACGAATTCACACGGGAGATCAAGGTGCCGTATTTCCGTCCTGCGTCGGTCTACGGACGGCAGGGGATCGTAGCTGTACATAGAAGGCTCCGAAGCGTTGACGTCAAGCGGTGTGCAGTGATGGTGCGCGACTTAGCTGATGCGCCGCGACGGCTGTGATCGTCGCGATGGTGCGCGACTTAGCTGATGCGCCGCGATTTTGCGCGACGACGATGGCCGCGATTGGCGGTAATGGTAAGCCGCAATGATGCTTCACGATGGTGCACAACTGAGCTCGAGATCGGCTCAGGGTATGTGCCAGGGCCTGCCCGGCCGCTGGTATTCGGTTCCGGCGGTTGGCAGGAACTGGCGAAGATGACGGCAGCCCAGGGCAAATCCGGCCAATCCGGGCATGCCGCGGTCCTCGTTCTCGACACAGAGCACGTAGTCATAACCCGACTCGACCAGCGCGCCGACGACGGTCCCCCAGTTAAGCTGTCCCCGGCCCGGCACCCGGTACTGCCACCACCAGTTTCCGATGATGCCCTGCCGGAACAGCATGTGTTTGCTCACCTCGGCGTCCTTCACGTCCGCGTAGACCCATTTGCCCGCGAACATGCGGATGGCGTCCTCGGCGGGCAGGATCATCATCCACAGCCAGTGGGAGGGGTCGCAGGAAAGACCGAGATGGTCAGAGGGGACGGCGTCCAGGACTCGTTCCCACATCTCCGGGTTGCAGGCGATGTTGCCCATGCGCACGGCGCCGTCCAGGGCGATGGTGACGCCGTGGTCCTCGGCCAGCTTCACGATGGGCTCGTACCGTCGCTGAAAACGGTCAACCAGCTCCTGCGAACGGTCTGCCGGGTTGCCGGGAGGAGAAGAGAACTGGCCATAGAAATGCCAGCCCACGGGACTGCCGGCGTGGGTGACGACCACCGGCGCACCCAGGGCCGAGGCCGCCAGGATGGCCTTGCGCAACCGTTCTTCCGCGGCGTCTGCCTGTTCCGTGTCGTCGTCCAGAAGGTTGTTGTGGGCCGACAGCGCGGCTAGGTAGATTCCGTGATGCTCGAGGGTGCCGTTGACTTCGTCGGGGCCCTCGGCAAGGATGCGGTCCGGATCGACGGAGCCGCCGGCAGAGAGCCGCACCGAGTCGAAGCCGTTCGCCTTCGCCCACCGGGCGCATTCATCAAGCGGCCACGCATCGCCTCCAGCGCTTGTGAAAAAACTGAGGTCCATGGGCACATTCCGTGCTAAGCGTTGTCGGGCAGTCTATTCATCCGGACGTACCAGGCGCCCGATTGCGGTTTCCGGAACTTGTCCCCAATATCATGGAGCGCTACTTCGTCCGAATCAAGGACCGCCTGCAGCGCCGCCCTCCAGTCCACGGCGCCCCGATTCTTCCGGTAACGGACGTTGAGCAGCTTGCCCTTGCGTCCCTCTGCAGGGGTGAGACCCAGCAACACCCTCCGCGCCTCTTCGAGATCGGCCTCGGCGGCCTCAAGTTTTTTCAGGCATTGCACGTAGTCGAACTCGGCACGCTCCCACTCGTCCCTGAAATCCATGAATGTTGGTCCTTGTGTTCCTGTTCTGAAATCGTTAAAGGCCTTATCCCGTGTCGCCGCGTCTAAGCCGTTCCGTACCGGTCCGTCGGCGTCTTGACCAGTTTCAGCGAGGGGACGTACCCTTCCTGCTCGATGTAGTAATGGGCGTGCTCGTGGCACCCGGGCGGCTTGGTCCCGTCGAAGACGCTGATGGTGAAGTCGTCGCTGTTCGGACCGTCGCTACCGTGTTCGAAACCCGCGGGGATCATCCAGACGTCTCCCGCTTCCAGCACGAAATCCTCCCGGTTGCCGTCGTGATCGATCCAGAAACCCGTCCCGCTTCCTTTCAGGATCAACCAGGTCTCGTCGTGGTCGTGGAAGTGCTTCTCGCACGTGGGCAGGGCAAAGCCGCCATGTAAAAGGGCCTTGTGGTGGGCCATCGGGGTTCCTTTCGGTTTCTCGTGGGGATGCGATAAACAAACATATCGTCGAATACCGTGGCTAACCTTATACCTTTACAAGAGTGTATTATAAGACCGCCTGAACGATACATCAAGGATCAATAGGAACATGTGTGATTGCTCGTTTGTGGGTTGAAGCGAACTGTGAGATTTGGTATATTGCGGGGATCGGATTCCAGATCATACGTCTGGACGGTTTGTCCTGATTTGTTGTAGTTCACTTTCCAGTTACATGAGGAGGCATGAACACACGGCATACCGCTGATTAGTAGCAGTTCGTGCCATTTCCCTTTTGTTAGCGGTACAAAAGATTACCTGCTGCATTAATACTGAAGTAAGGCAACTTATCTGTGAGGTGTTTGTGGACGAGTATTCCAATTTAATCAAAGCAATCGCTACATTTCTGTGGCCATCTCTTACTTTTGTTGTCGTTCTCATCTTCAGAAGAGAGATTGGAGATGCAATTGAGCGCCTCAAAAAAGGCAAGTTGTTTGGTCAGGAGGTAGAGCTTCATAATAACCTAGAAACATTACATCAGTCAGTATCTCGGGCATCGGACGAGGTTGCGTCACTGCCGAAGCCGAAAGAACTGGAAAACGAAGACGATGGCCAGCACAGGGATAAAGAAGACGACGAAGTGATTCGTTCAGTTATACATGAAGCGTCGCATTCTCCTAAGGCGGCATTGATGATTTTGGCTGCCGAGATAGAAAAGGAAGCCAGGTTAATTCTTGCTAGTGTCGGCAAGATAGATGGACGGTCGCACATTCCAATAACTCAGGCCATTCGTGTCTTGGATTCACACTATGGACTACCGCGTTTTCTTTCCAGCAGCCTGAACCTATTTTGGGACACTCGCAACAAGTTAATCCATGGCAGAGACACCGAAGACGGGAATGTCCTCAGTGCGCTTGATTCTGGTATTACGATTTTGAAATCGCTGCAAGCCCTTCCAAGGCAGCTAAACATCGTTTACAAAACGGGGGTACCAATCTACTCAGATCCAGATTGCCAACACGAGATTACCAATGCGACTGGAGTGATTCTAGAAAGTCGATCCAATGAATATGCGCAGTTTTGTTACAGGATTTTCCCTACAACTCGTTCACATTTTGAGGAGGGTAGATCAGTAGCCTGGGAATGGAATATGAACGATATTTGGCAAGACGCTTGGTACCGAGATCCTCTAGAACCTGGGGGAGCGATTAAACTTGCCTGGAATTCTTCCGCAGAATTTATAGGCCGTCATTTAGACGACCTTGGATAACTTGCTTAGTTTCACAAACAAGAAAATCCTCTGGTGCAGACTGAACCTCTGCCGGTCATAATGGGTTTGGTATACTGAGATTGAAACCCCGGTACACCGTTGAAAACCGTTCCTTTACGTATTTCGTGTTTAACTTGTTATATGTACGATTTAGGCATGTATTTGGAATGTTAATAAGTTAGCTGGTAGTCCTTCGAATCGGTATGTCAGAATATACCATACATCCTTGCCAAAGTTGTTAATAAGTATTGTCTGTGTGGCAGTATAATTCAGTTTAAGGCGGCGTATCCACCAATAGCCTTACATTGCCGTGAAAAACAGGCTCATAAATTACGGATCAAGATTAAGAGGTATTCGGTTTTGAAGCTATAGTGAACTGATTGATATGAACGAAATTCGCATAGGTAAAGCAGATTACCGGAAGCAGTCATCAGAATAGGTTTACTACTACACAACGACTGTAGAATGAATGGATTCGACGGGTCAATCGGACTGGTTAATGGCAAAATTGGACGCACACTACAAGGGACACCGTAGCCGACTCCGTGAGCGGTTCCAAAAGAGTGGATTTGGTGGATTCGCTGAGCACGAGGTCATTGAGTTACTGTTGACGATGGCCATGACCCGTTCGGACGTAAAACCACAGGCCAAGATGTTGCTTGAGCGTTTTGGCAGTCTGCGAGGCATTTTGGATGCACCAGTATCCGAACTGCAGTCGGTAAAGGGAATTGGTGAGATTTCAGCCATACTACTGAAAGTTATCCGTGAATCGGCGACGATGTATTTATTGGAAGCATCAAAAGAAACAGAAGTCCTCAGCGATCCGGAGCGGCTCAGCAATTTCTGGCGCATGCGAATCGGCCATCTTAAGAACGAAGTGTTCGCTGTCGCTTACCTTGATTCAGCTTATCGGTTGTTGCGTAATGGCGTAGAAACGCTTCAGGAAGGTACGATAGACCGTGCAGCGGTGTACCCGCGCCGCGTCGTGGAGGCGGCACTTAATCGCCAGGCGGCGGCCCTCGTGCTCGCGCACAACCATCCGAACGGCGATGTCGAGCCGAGCGAACAGGACAAGATGATAACACGCGCCGTCACGCTTGCAGCCGAAACCATCAGCATACGAGTCGTCGATCATCTAATAGTGTCGGCCTCGGAGACTTTCAGTTTCAGAAAAGCGGGACTGCTATGAGTATCGCGCCAGCGATCCAGAAGCACTTTCCTGAGCTTATCTACAGCCAGAGGGAGGTCGTCGGCCATCTCGACGGACCGTTGCTGGTGATTGCGGGACCGGGATCGGGCAAGACTTTCAGCATTGTCCTGAGGGCCTTGAATCTTATGTTGCTGGAGAAGGCCGAGCCAAATGAGATTCTGCTCTGCACCTTTACCGAAAAAGCTGCCTACGAGATGCGGGACCGATTGACTGCAGCGGCCCGTAAAGTGGCGTACACGGGTGACCTTTCCGAACTGAAGGTCTCGACCATACACGGCTTCTGCCACCGGATGCTCGCCCAACACCGGCACAAGACTGAACTCGGGCACAACTACGAAACGCTCGACGAATTGACACAACTTCTCTTCATATTCGAGCACTTCGACGAGATCATCGGTCCGCCTATCGACGACCGTTTTCTCACTCGCTGGAAAACGCGTTGGACAGCCATTGAAGGCGTGCGTGGCTATTTTGACAAGATCACGGAAGAATTGGTAGACTCTCGCTGCCTTACGGCATCCTCCGACCCATTTTTGTCGGTGATTGGTACTGCGTATCAACACTACGAACAAGCCCTGCAAGTGGCCAACAGGATTGACTTTGCCCACCTGCAGAGAACCGTATACGGCCTGCTGGACAACTCTACGGACACCGCTGCCATTTCCACCGACGTGCGCTATCTGCTGGTAGACGAGTATCAGGACACGAACTACATACAAGAGCGGATTCTCCTGAAGTTGGCCGAACCGGGCAACAACTTATGCGTCGTAGGGGATGAGGATCAAAGCCTCTACCGTTTCAGGGGCGCGACTGTCCGTAACATCCTGGAGTTCGCACAGCACTTTCAGGAATGCAGGATCGCCAGGTTGACAACAAACTACCGGTCTCACCGCTCAATTGTAGAGCGCTACGACCATTGGATGGAGTCGGCTGACTGGTCCGATCCAGCGGGAGGTTCATACCGACACGAGAAAACCATCGTTGCTGATCCCATGGCGCAACATCCTGACTATCCCTCTGTCATAAGCATTTGGGGAAGGAACAGGCACGATGAAGCCGACCGGTTCGCCGATCTCGTCGAGTTCCTTAAAGAGAGCGAGGTAATAGTAGATTACAGTCAGATCGCATTGTTGCTGCACAGCGTGCGCGAACAACACAGCGGCCCTTATCTGGAGGCGTTGCGGCGCAGGGGCATCCCCGCGTTCTGTCCTCGGGCGCGCGTCTTCTTCCATATACCGGAGATTCGCTATCTGATCGCCTGTTATGCCATTTTGTTCGGCTGGTACGGCGACCGGCGCGGTGATCTCATAGGCGTCGTGAAGCAACTTGCTGAGTACGTGGACGAGGCCATTATCGACTTAAGCAAGCGCTTCGTGTCCACCGACCCGCTCGCGGAGAGACTTCAGAGTTGGACCGGCGAGATCGCGGCGCTTCAGGAAGAAGAGACGCTCGACCTGCGGCCGGCCGATTATTTCTATAGACTGATCGCACTTGATCCATTCCGGAAGGCTGTCCGAAACGAAAACACCGCACGCAACTTAGCCATTTTCTCCGAACTTCTGACCATTTTTCAAAGCTATTATCATTTTCCGGTCATTACGTACAGGAATCGCGAGTACATCCGATTTCACTTCTTCAACAGCTTCTTGCGATTTCTCCACGCTGGCGGAATCAACGAGTACGAGGATCCGGACAAGCCGTTCCCTCGGGGCCACGTGCAGGTGATGACTGTCCATCAGGCCAAGGGCCTTGAGTTCCCTGTAGTCGTTGTCGGGTCCCTTTCGGTGTCTTTAAGCAGCCCCAAGCAAATCGATCGCAACCTTATGCCATTCTATCACCGCCCGCCCTTCGAGCCGGAGGACCGGATCACGCTCTTCGACCGCATGCGGTTGCACTACGTAGCGTTTTCACGACCGGAAAGACTGCTGGTACTTACCGCGCACGAACAACCGAAAGACTACTTCTCACCCATTTGGCAAGGGCTTCCCCAGTGGCCGTACATCCCTAAGGAAACGCTGGCCAGCCAATCCTTCGAGCGACACGAGCGTATGCCGATCAAAAAGACGTATAACTTTACGGGTGATCTCAAGGTTTACGAAACATGCCCTCGCCAATATCAGTTCTTCCGCGAATACGGCTTTGCACCCTCCCGTTCCGCGGAGATGTTCTTTGGACTGCTCGTACATCAGTCTATCGAGGAAATCCACCGTATCGCCCTTGACGGCCTAATCCATACGCTGGACGACGCGCGTGTCGGCGAGTTGTTTGAAAGAACTTACCAGTTTCTAAATCTCACCGATAGGCGTCCCATTGGCGATAGAGCGAAGGAGTTGGCTTTAAAGCAGGTATTGAACTATTATCGACAGAACCAGGATGGATTGAATCGGATCATCGAGACGGAGGTGGATGTATCGCTGGAGAAAGACGGGTACATACTCGCAGGAAAGGTCGATCTTCTTCTCGGCGACGACGGCAAGTTGGAACTATTGGATTTCAAAACCTCGCCGCGTCCGGCAAGCACGCCCGAACTAATCGCCGCATACGGAAGACAACTCTGCACCTATGCGCATATACTGGAGCAACGGCACGAAAAACATGTGGACCGGTTGCTACTGTATTGGACAGCAGAGAAATCACGGGACCAGGCGCTCATGGTCCTGCCGTTACGCCCGGAATCGATAGAGGAAGCGGGCCGATACTTCGACGAGACCGTAAAACGGATTCAGACAGGTAAATTCGTGGTAAACACACCTCCCGAAGCGAAAGTCTGCCAGGAATGCGACCTGCAGATGCTGTGTCACGCGGACGGTGTTATAGAATGGGCGGAGGCAGTCGCTTGATGTCCAAGGAATTCTTTATTCTCATCCAAAATCGGATGATGTTTGGCAAACCAAAAGGAACCTGAAAATGGCAAAGATCGACATCACAAAGACCGAATTGGTCTGGCCTGGAAAGTTCGATGAGGATGGAACGCTTAGGGAAGTTCCTCGGGTCAACCTGCCATTTCAAGTCATCGAAACCGTGAATGAGAGTCGTGCTACGCGCGAAGTAAAGAAAGGTACGGTGCAGGAGTCCCTTTTTGATTTCTATGAAGGTAAGGAGGGGGACACCTTTGAGGATGGATGGAAGAACAAGCTCATATGGGGCGACAATCTGCTGGTGATGGGTTCATTGCTGGAGAAGTTTGCAGGGAAGATCGATCTGATCTACATCGATCCGCCTTTTTTTACAGGAGTTAACCAGCTAGCAACGGTGTTTCTTGGGGAGGGCAATACTGGATTTGAGAAAGAGACGTCAATCACAGAGGATGTAGCGTATAGAAATGCGTGGCGTGACGGGGATCCGTCCTTCATGACATGGATTCGAGATCGACTCAGTCTTATGCGTGATCTTCTCAAACCGAGCGGCATTATCTTCATTAGGTTTGACCAATACTGGAGCCACAGCGTTAAACTGATCGCAGATGAAGTCTTTAGCCGGGATTTGTTTCAGAACGAGATTACAGTGAAACGTATTTTTAAAAACGTCACAGGTCAAGGTCGCGTCTCAATTCCACTCGCTACAGATACATTGTTTTTGTACTTCCGAACCGATCAAGCGCAATTTGCAGATACCCTAGTTCCAAGGGAGAAGACGCGGCCGGGATTCTGGCGACACATGGACGATTCTTCGGGCGTCAGGCGTCCACCTGAGCGCCGTATGTTTGGAAGAGTCTTCTATCCACCGCCTGGCAAGCATTTCAAATTTTCCCAAGCAAACATCGACAAGAAGATAGCAGATGGAAAAGTCAGACTCAATCCCAAGACTGGTAAGCCCGAGTACTGGGTCGAGGAGAGTTCAGTTAAACCCTTGAATTCGAATTGGACAGACATCCCAGGCTACTCGTTCACTACCTCCTATCCAACGGAAAATTCCGAAGCACTCCTTCAAAGAGTCATCAAAGTTGCGTCACATCCGAATGCACTCGTGGCAGATTTCTTCGGTGGTTCTGGCACGACAGCAGCAGTCGCTGAACAACTTGGCCGTCGCTGGATCACGTGCGACGTTGGTCGTTTTTCGATCCACACGATTCGGAAGCGACTGCTCGACATTGAAAACTGCCAACCCTTCGAGGTACTGAACCTTGGTAAATATGAGCGCCAGTATTGGCAGGGGGTGACGTTCGGCGGTCAGAGCAACAAGTCACTAACCGAAAAAGCACTCTATGAGTACCTTGCCTTCATCCTTAAGCTATATGGCGCACAGCCGGTAGCGGGATTGGAACATCTACATGGGAAGAAAAACAAGGCTATGATACACATTGGCGCGGTGGATGCCCCGGTCACCATTGACGAGATCGATGATGCTGTAGAAAATTGTGCCAAACTGAAGCAGGCTGAATTGCACGTTCTTGGCTGGGAATGGGAAATGGGACTCCAGAATCTTGTAGTTTCACAAGCACAGAAGAAGGGCGTGAAACTAATACTCCTGCAGATACCCTTGGAAGTGATGGAGCAACAGGCCGTGGATGATGGCGATATCCGATTTTTCGAACTGGCCTATTTAAGGGCGATGATAGTAAAACCAAAGAAACTTACCGTGCAAGTTCACCTTAAAGATTTTGTCATCCCCAACACCGAACTCATCCCTGAAGAAGTGCGGGACAGGGTTACGAAGTGGTCGGACTACATCGACTACTGGACTGTGGACTGGGACTTTCAGAACGACACCTTCATGCAGGGATGGGTAGCCTACCGCACCCGCAAAGATCGAACGCTCTCACTCATTTCCGACTTTCACACTTATGAAAAGCCCGGCAAATACCAAGCTCTGGTCAAAGTAATCGACATCTTCGGCAACGACACCTCGCAACTTCTTGATGTCGAGGTGAATTAACCATGGCAAAAGCCGTCATCAATTACGACAAGGAGTTGCCGGAGATTCAAGATCGGCGACCTTGGGAAAAGCCCGGATCCTACTTGGTCAAGGACGAAGAGGAGCCAACGGGTTGGCGGGAGGATACTTCCGGCCGTCGCCCGACCAAGCTTCTGCTGGTGCCTAAAATCCGTAAGGCCGTTGATGCGTGGCGAGACAGTGGCTACAAAGGAGCATCGGAAGTCTCCCTGCGCTTGTTTGAGTATTGGTTCCATGAGGATCACAAGGTCAACGGATTCGATACGCCGTTCCGGTACTACTTCTGCCAACGAGAAGCTATAGAAACGCTGGTCTGGTTGGTGGAGGTCGCCTGCCAGCAGGACGCGATAGCGCTTATAGAGAAATATGGATCGTTCTATCAACTGGACCTTCTATCGAAAAACATTGAGTTTCAGACTACCATAGATGGCAGGCGGCAGATTCGTCGATACATACCAGAACTGGAACAACATGGCATACAGGACTTACCGTCCAAAGAATTGCGTCGCTACGCCTTCAAGATGGCCACTGGGTCGGGTAAAACCTGGGTGATGGCCATGATGGTCGTCTGGTCGTGTTTCCACAAGCAGCGCGTACCTGGTTCGAAACTTTCCACGAATTTCCTTATCGTAGCCCCCAATGTGATCGTCTATCAGCGGCTGGAGAAGGACTTTGCAAACAACCGGATATTTAATGAGTTACCATTGATCCCGCCGGAATGGAAAGGCAATTTTAACCAAAAGGTGATTTTGCGCGGGGAAGTCGCTGAGCCCGACCCGTCGGGGAATCTGTTTCTTACGAATATCCATCAACTGTACGAATCTCGCGATCAGAAGTGGACCCCGGGAAACGCCGTCGAAGCCCTCCTGGGCAAGACCCCCGCGCCAGATCTCGCGGCATCTGGTCAGCGGACCATGCTGGAGTGCGTGAAGTATCTAAAAGACCTCGTCGTGCTAAATGACGAAGCCCACCACGTCCATGATGACGACCTATCCTGGAATCAATCTCTGCTGGCTATTGATAATGCGTTGCCGAAGGGACTCTGCGCTTGGCTCGACTTTTCAGCCACGCCGAAAGACCAGAACGGCATGTACTTCCCTTGGACCGTTGTGGACTACCCGTTGGCACAGGCCGTGGAGGATAGAATCGTCAAAGCCCCACTCATCGTAACCAAGGGGGATGATCCCAATCAGCCGACCGAAGATCCCGATGGGATCACTAAGGAGAACGTAGCACAGAAATACGGTTACTGGCTACAGGCCGCCGCGCAACGTTGGAAGGAACACTGGCAGATTTACAGGAAGCTCGGGACCAAGCCTGTCCTCTTTGTCATGGCTGAAAAAAACATCTATGCAGATGCCCTGGGAGAGTATCTGTGGAAGACTAAGGAATTTGGTTTCAAGGAATCCGAGGTACTCGTTATCCATACGGACAATACGGGTGAAGTTCGGAAAGGGGATATCGAGAAAGCCCGGAAGGCTGCAAGAGACATCGATAAGGCAGAGAGCAAAATAAAAGTGATCGTCAGCGTTATGATGCTGCGCGAGGGTTGGGACGTTCGGAATGTTACAGTGGTACTGGGTTTGCGCCCCTATACTGCGAAAGCCGAGATATTGCCGGAACAGGTGATCGGTCGCGGACTTCGTCTGATGACCCAGGTAAGCCCCGACCAAACGCAGACCCTTGAGGTGCTCGGAACGCGTAACCTGCTCGAAGTGCTACGCGATCAACTTGAGGCTGAGGGCGTCGGAGTAGCGAGTACGAAGGACAATACGCCACTGCCAGTCATCATTGAGCCGGTGCAGGAACGACTGAATTACGACATCGCCATTCCAATCACGAAACCGAGTCTAACACATGATTTCCGCAAACTGTCCACCGTTGATGTGCCATCGCTGGAAGCGATTTACGATCAGGAAGAACTGGCCGAACCGTTTCGGGTCGGTCTGAAGATGGAATTCGCAATGACGGAGACCGAGGTTCATCAAGCCGACGTTGCGTTGCAACTCCGACCTGCCCAGGAGCTTTTGGCGAGCATCGCCAACAAGACGGCTGAGCGCGCCAATCTGACTAACTGTTTTGCGGAATTGTATCCCATTATTCAGGATTATGTCGAGAATCGTTGCTTTGGACATAAAATTGAACTGTCAGATGAAACCATTCGCTCCCATCTCGAAAGATTGGAGTTGCAGAATGGGATTGCCGGATACATGGCACGTAAGCTTTCGACGCTTTCCATTAAACGGCATGCAGTCGAGTTCGAGAAAGAGGATTACCGTCTTTCCCTGACCAGACCCTTTAGCTGGCGACGCAACTTGCCACCAATGCAGGCGTACAAAACGATTTTCAACTTCGTGGCCACCTACAATGACTTTGAGCGAAGCTTTGCGACGTTCTTGGATGGAGCGGAAGATGTGGTGCGCTTTGCGGCACTTGGCACGACAGAACAAGGACGTTCCGGTACGACATTTCACATCGACTACCTGAAACCGACTGGGGCTATCGGATTCTACTATCCAGACTGGGTAGTCGTTCAAAAGGCCAAAGATAACGAAGTGAACTGGATCGTTGAGACCAAGGGCCGAGTCTGGGAAGGAACCGCCGAAAAAGATGTCGCAGCGCGAAACTGGTGCAAGCGGGTAAGCAACGCCACGGGAAAGCCTTGGAAGTACACCCGCATCAACCAGTCAGAGTTTACGGATGAACTCGCGACGTTTCGCGCACTGATTGTAGATAAGGCGATTAAAACCTCAGTTCAACGACACGAAAACATGCAACCGGTAACGCAGGAAGAAATCCGCCGCTGGAAAGAAGAGGGCCGTCGCTGATGGCCACTGTGATCGATGCTTCGGTGATGGTAGCCTTCCTGTTACGCAACGAAGATAATAGTCGTTACGCACGACGAATAGTCGAAAGACTTGATAGGGAAGAACTGATCGTGCCGAGGATTTTCTGGTATGAAGTTCGTAATGTTCTATTGAAGGCGAAACGGAACAATCGAATTGGGCAACAGGATTTTGAAGATTGCCTGATTCAACTCACGGATGAGATTTCACCGACAGAGGATGACAGAAACGACGAAGATAGGACGTTGGACCTCGCACTACGTCATAACCTTACGGTATATGACGCAAGCTATCTCGAGACGGCCATCAGACGCAAAGCTAGCTTGGCGACCTTCGATCGAAACCTCGCGGATGCGGCCTCTAGCGAAAGAGTTGAGAATCCGGCAGTCGGTTTTAGCGCTTAGGGCGGATGCATTCCCCAGAAAAGAAGAACGTGTCTTCCGCGCTGGTGCTGAATTCAGGATCGCGGGAGAATCCAAAGGATGGGAAAGGGATACTGCCAGCAGAATTGCGACAGGGTAGGTATGGCAACAGGCCGAGTTCCACCGCTAATATGGAGCCACGCCCGGAGAATGGCTTGCACACCTTTGTGAAGTTGTAGCGGTCAGTTTATGCGATGTGAACCAGCGCGGTGGATGTACTTCAGGCTAGATTATCACTG
This sequence comes from uncultured Gemmatimonadota bacterium, assembly GCA_951812955.1. GTDB lineage: Bacteria > JAAXHH01 > JAAXHH01 > JAAXHH01 > JAAXHH01 > JAAXHH01. Next base: position 3,187,800 of record OX638340.1, read on the forward strand.
CGCGTTTATGGCGGAGGGTGGCGTTCCGGGCACGTAACCGAGTCTCTGGTAATGCCGCAAGGCGCAAGACGGGGTCCTGAAGGCCTTCCCAAGCGGGGTTCGGTGCGGATTGAAGAGGTGACTCCGGACCTGCATCAAGTTGATCCACAATCCCAACACTGGTGAATTACCCGTCCTCGGTAGCGCACCTTGGTTTTTGTGTAGCAGTTCAATTGGGAATGCTGACCTTCACTTTGTCGCTGTGCCCCTTATCTCCTCGGGCAGATCTTCAAGCGATTTGTGGTTGGAGGTCGCGAAGGGTTGACTATCTGATTCTTATCACTAACCACCGCTTCTAAACACCGTTCACCCTGTTCATAACTCAAATGTAGTCTGCAAAACGCCAGGTACGTCGCAAGACTTCAGAAACTGTTACAGAATCCGGAACAAAAAAGGGTCACCTCCCATGCCGAACTACCTTCCCCTCGACCTGTCCGCCCAGTGCAACTCCGGTCTCGAAGTCCTGATGGAAAAACCCAATGCGCCCATTGGCGAACAAACCTTCCGCGGCCTGCCATTCAGGGTCGGCGAAGACCCGGCGAAGTGTTTCATCGCACTGGAAGGCGCCACGGACGGCGTCACCGTACCGATCAACAGCCCGGCCACAGGCGTGATCCTGGCCCATCGCCTGCTGGAATCCGACCTGATGGAAGGCGGCCCGCTGGGGAAACCGGTGGCGGATTACGTGTTCCGCATGGCGGGAGGTGAGAAGATCCGCGTACCCATCCGCGAGCGGTTCGAAATCGCCCATATCTCTCTGGGCGGAAAGCCTTTCGTCGCGCTTCCGGACTCCGGTCAAGTAAAGATGCGGCGCCACAGCGGGACGTGGGGCGACGCGGGACGGCGTCAGACGGAAGTTACGGGCGACTATTCCAGGGGATACTTCCTCTGGGCCTGGCGAAACCCCCATCCCGACCGGGCGATCGAATCGCTGGAAGTCATTCCAAAGGGTCCACGGTTCATCATCGCCGGACTTACGGTTTCCCAGGCGAATGAACATCCCTTCGTCCGCCAGGGGAAACGGGAAGCGCGCCTGACCCTGACCGATCCGGAAGACGCCGAGAAGCCCTTCGATCTGAGCGTAAACGTGGACCGGGGAATCGCCTCCTACGTCCATCCCCTGCCCGAGGCTTCGGCCGATGATTTCGTCGAAGATGATTTCGCCGGGTGGGGCGAGACGCAGAACCCGAAGTCGAGCCCGGCGTACGTCGAGGTCGCCGCGATCCCTTCGGCCACGGTGACGGTGAAGCAGGGCGAGGAAAAGGTGGGCGAGGTCAGGTGGGGCGACGTCGAGCAGAAGAAGGTCGTCGAGACGCCTCGCATGAAGGTGGAACTCCTGGACCGGGGCCGGAACTGGGTGAATGTCACGGTTCTCGACGACGATACGGGAAGGCCGGTTCCGTGCCGCGTCCACTTCCGCTCGCCGGAAGGCATTCCCTACCAGCCCTACGGCCACCACAACCAGGTCAACTCCAATCTGGACACCTGGCATGTCGACATCGGCGGAGACCTCCGGCTCGGACAGATCACCTACGCATACATCGACGGCAAGTGCCAGGGATGGCTGCCCCGCGGCGAGGTGATCGTGGACGTGGCGCGGGGTTTCGAGTACGAGCCGCTGCGGACCCGGGTGAAGATCGAACCCGGTCAGCAAGATCTGACCCTGCGGCTCAAACGTTGGGTAAACATGAACGCGCAGGGGTGGTACAGCGGGGATTCCCACGTCCACTTCCTCTCCACGCAGGGCAGCCACACGGAATCCCAGGGGGAGGACCTGAACATCGTGAACCTGCTCCCGTCGCAGTGGGGCAATCTCTTCACGAATACGGAGGATTTCACGGGCCGGCCGAGTATCTCGCAGGACGGGAACAACATCGTCTACGTCGGCCAGGAAAACCGCCAGCACTTCCTGGGACACCTCATTCTCTGGGGCCTGAAGGAGCCGGTCATGCCCTGGTGCAGCGACGGTCCGGGCGAGGCGGAACTGGGCGGTACGCTGGAAATCACGATGAGCGACTGGGCGGACCAGTGCCACGCGCAGGGCGGTTCGGTCATTATCCCCCATCTCCCGAATCCGAACGGCGAGCCCGCGGCACTGATCGCCACGGGCCGCGCGGACGGCGTGGAGATGCTACGGCACCAGCCCTTCAACCACATCGAATACTACCGCTATCTTAACTGCGGATATAAGCTGCCGCTGGTGGGCGGGACGGACAAGATGAGCAGCGACGTGCCCGTCGGGCTATACCGCACCTACGCCTACATGCCCGACCAGGACTTCACCTACGACAACTGGTGCGACGCCGTGTCCAAGGGCCGGACGTTCCACAGCGGCGGTCCGATCATCCACCTCTCCGTGGACGGGCACGACGTCGGTGATACCGTGCAGGTGTCGAGGCCCGGAACGGTGGAGGTCCAGGCGTGGTCGGAGAGCATCTTCCCGATCCATACCCTGGAGATCGTCCAGGGCGGGCGGGTCGTGGCCTCCACGGAAGACCGCAACGGCGCTCGCCGACTGGAACTGAAGGCGCGGGTGAAGGTGGAGGGGCATACCTGGCTGGCCGCGCGGTGCGCGGGTCCCGACTATTCGAGCGTGCCCCATCACGACGGCTGGGGACGGGGGATCTTCGCCCACACCTCGCCGATCTACATCGCCTGCGGGGGCGAGTGGTGGATGTTCGACAAGGATGCCGCCCAATACATGCTCACCCTCATCGACGGCGACCTGCAGTACATCCGCCGCACCGCGGCGAGGCACGAGCCCGGCACGGCCACCCATCATCACGGCGAGGAAGATCATCTCGCCTACCTGGAGAGACCGTTTGTCGAGGCCAGGGAGGCGATTCACAAAAGGATGCACCAGTTGGGGATACCGCACTGACGCAAAAAAGACGGTATGCGCGAAACAAGGAGGAGAACTTCATGGGTACCAAACGAGAAGTACGTATCGGTTGCGTACAGATACCTGCATCGGAAACCTTCGACGAGGCTATCGAGATCGCCTGCCGTCTTGCGGGAAGAGTGGTGGAAGATGGCGCTGAACTGGTGTGCCTGCCCGAGTATTGCGGCGGGCTGATGACCGACCGGGGAGCGCTGAAGCCCCCGGCGGCGCCGGAGGCGAGCCACCCCGTGCTTGCGGCCCTGCGGGAATTCACCCGCGACGCCGGCGTGTGGACGCTTATCGGATCCGTGGCGGTGGAAGGACTCGATGGCCGACTCATCAACCGCGGTTACCTGGTGGACGACCAGGGGGAAATCCGTGCGCGCTATGACAAGATCCATATGTTCGACGTCGATTTCTCGGCGACCGAGAAATACCGTGAGTCAGACGTTATCTCCCCTGGCGACACGGCCGTGGTCGCCGATACGCCCTGGGGCCGGCTGGGCATGACCACCTGCTATGATCTCCGCTTTCCCCATCTCTACCGGTCACTGGCCCAGGCCGGCGCCGAGATGCTCGCCGTACCGGCGGCGTTCACGAAGACGTCGGGACAGGCCCACTGGCACGTGCTGAACCGCGCGCGGGCCATCGAGAACGGCGCCGTGGTGGTCTCTCCCTGTGCGACGGGTTCGATACCGGGCGGCGGCGAGGTCTACGGCCATTCGCTCATCATATCGCCCTGGGGCGAGGTCCTGGCCGATGGCGGCGAAGAGGTGGGTGTCATTGTCGCGACGGTGAACATGGACAGTGTCGCCAGCGCCCGCAACCGCGTGCCGAGTCTACAACACGACCGCCCGTTCAACCTGCAAGCGAAATCCGGGACGGACCTGCAGACGAAATCCGGGACGGACCGCCGATCGGTGGCCTGAGCCGGCCTTGTGGTCCATCCTCACATATGAGACGGCAGGTCGCGGTGCGGTAGCGCCAGGGCGCGGTGGCCGTAACAGGATCCGTTATGTATCGCGTTCTGTCCAATTCTATGTACTGATAATCTCTTGGAGCACTTTCCAGTGAAAGATCTCATCCTGGTACGGCACGCCAAGTCGAGCTGGAGGGACCCATCCCTCGATGACCATAGTCGGCCGCTCAACAAGCGCGGGAAGCGGGACGCCCCCGAGATGGGCGTCCGGCTGGCGCGTCGTGGGTATGCTCCCGACCTGCTCATTTCGAGTTCCGCTGTCCGTGCCCTGGAGACGGCGAGGACGATTGCGGAGAAACTCGATTATCCGCAATCGCGGATCCGGGTGGAGAAGCTGCTCTATCTGGCGGGCGTCGACGTATTGCTCGAAGTGGTTCGCGGCGTGGCCTCGACAGTCGAAACCCTTATACTGTTCGGGCACAACCCGGGATTTACGGATTTATCGAACCTGCTCGGACCCCGCGACATCTTCAACATGCCCACCTGCGGCGTGTTGCATCTGCGGTTTGACACTGCAACCTGGAATGCGATCGGCCAGGTTGCCGGCGAAGAGGTGCTCTACGACTTCCCCAAGAGGGTTCAAAAATAGATCGCTCGCCGCACGCGCGCACCGGCCTGTAGGTAATATCTACGTGGTAAGCAGGAGGAATCGAATTTATGGAAACGAAGGAATTGAAGTTCACCGCGACGGTGGAAAAAGGCGAGGTATCGGCCTTGTTTGCCGATCCCGGCGACGCGAAAGCACTACTCGTGCTCGGCCACGGGTCGGGTACGAATATGCGGCACAGCTTCATGCAGGAGCTGAGCGACGCGTTGAACGGTGCGGGGATCGCCACTTTCCGGTTCAATTACCCCTATTCCGAGAAGGGTGGCGGCGGCATGGACGGCGAGAAGGTTCGTCTGGCCACGGTGCGGGCCGCTGTCGAGACGGCGGCGGAGCACGGTGACGGATTACCCCTTTTCGCGGGCGGACATTCCATGAGCGGCCGCATGTTCTCGATGGCCTGCGCCAACGCGCCCATAGAAGGGCTGCGGGGGATCGTGTTCGTCGCGTTTCCGCTACACGCAGGCAAGCCGAATACGGAACGGGCCGAGCATCTCAAGGACGTGGACGTGCCCATGCTCTTCCTGTCGGGCCAGCGGGACAGGATGGCCGACCTCGCGTTGCTGGAACCGGTCGTAGAGGCCCTGGAAAACGCGACCCTTCACGTCGTCGATACGGCGGATCACGGGTTCAAGGTGCTCAAGCGCCGGAATACCGATGAACCTGTCATGGAGGAGCTGGCCAGGGTGGCGGCCGAGTGGATGGTGAAGTAGAGGTGGCCCGTTCGGGGATGCCCTGCATCCCATACTGAGATCGTGAAAACGGTGTAGGATGGAAGTTCTTTTTCTGTTACAGTGTTAGGTCTTACAGACAATGGATAAACGATTTTCAAACATAGATTTTCCAATGGCGCAGCTAGAGGATGAACTCGCCAGAGATCATGCTGTGTTCAAGGACTTGCTTTCAACTTCTATGGCGGAAATGGTAAACCAGAATCCGCAGCTTTTTTCGCTTAAAGTCAACAACATCAATAGCGTAAAGATTTACTTCGAGTTGGGACGATCATTACCCAAAGGAGTATTATTGGATTTCCTTCTAAAACTTCAGCAACATGTAGAAGAAGAAATGTGTTCCTCTATAGCGACTCAAACTGGAAGACCAATATCAATAGATGAGTTAAGCGGTGTTCTTACAGTTCCACAATCAGACTACCAAATACTGCGTGATTTGCAGGAGTATTATAAATCAAAGTTAGTTAAGAACATTCAAATTGGTATGTTGGGTATGATAAGCAGAAGTATCCCTGATACTCAACAAACACATCCTGATATTGAGATCGTTATCGACCTAAAAGATGTAGGAGGAACAAGGCGGTTTTTGTACGTCGAATCTCAGGGTAAAGTACAGAAAGATCTAGTGGTCAAGCTCACATCAGTGACCCTCGATACAAACGTTTTAATGGAATGGTGGAAAGAGCAAAAAAAGGTAGAAGTAGTAGAGAATCTTCTGACAATGGGAGAGCAATTCGAAATTGATCTTGCGGTCACAAGTAGAATCCGCGATGACGTATTTCGTCCACCCCTGTCTGACAGGATTAATGAGCTACCCAGTCTGAATGTTCAAGAGATTGGGTCTGTTATACGAATCGGGCACTGGAAGGTAGGTGTAGACGCAGTGGGCGACACGGAGTTCAGGGAATTTGTAGATTCCAATGAAGTTCAACAGAAGATTAAATATTTGATAAAATGAAGCGGATTAATAACGAACCCGATTGGCGGGATTGGGATCATGTTCATACTCATTACAGGTATAGGAGGGACTTTTTTCTTACCTGGGATAAGGGGATCTTAGCGTTCGCGGAAGAGTTTGAGAGTAAAATGGGGATTCAAGTACTGAAACCTGAAGACTACCTTACAGAATCCAAGATACAATCTTCGGGATCATGACCGACTTCGGTAGGAGTAATTAGGTGGACACATTGACGGTTATTCTCTTCATCGCACTACTGGTCAGCCTTGGTCTGATAGCCGTGCTACTGTTCTGGAGCCAGAAGGCTAACGCGCGGATCAACACGTTGAGCAGCGACAAGTCGGGCATGGAGACCGAACTGGGCTTGGCGCACGAGCAACTGGCAGAAGTACGCGAGCAACTGGCCGAAACGAGGAAATCACTCGAAGAGGCCCGCAGGTTGGAAGTCGATCGGGCAAAGCTGCAACAGCAGCTCGCAAACGCGGAAGAACGCATCGGCGATCGTGACGAGGTGGAGAAGCGGTTTAAGGATACGTTCAAAGCTTTGTCGTCGGAGGTCCTGAAATCGCAGCAAGAGTCGTTCAAGGAGAGCGCCGAGGAAACGTTGAAAGCCCGGCAGGAGGCGGTTGAGAAGCTGGTAAAACCGTTGTCGGAGAAGATCGAGACGCTGGACAAGGCGCGAGCTAAAAACGCTGGCGAATTCCAGACCCAGATTTCGAACCTCATGCGGACCAACAAGGAGTTGGCCGAAGAGGCCCAGGCGCTGTCAAACGCGCTGAAGCGGCCCGACGTTCGCGGAAAGTGGGGCGAGACCCAGCTCGAGCGTGTGCTTGAACTGTCCGGACTGCGGAAGGACATCGATTTCACGGTGCAGGACAGCTTCAATAACGACGGAGAGCGCATACGGACCGACGTGATCGTCCATCTGCCGCAGGACCGGACGGTGATTCTCGATTCCAAGGTGTCGCTGGCCGCCCTGATGGAAGCCTTTGAGACGGACGATGATGAAGCCAGGTCGGCAGCCTTCGATCGCCACGTAAGCCAGGTTAAGACCCACGTCGACTCTCTCTCAAAAAAGGAATACTGGAACGTCCTGGCCTCTACCCCCGACATGGTGGTGATGGTCATGCCCGAATTCGCCTTCCTTCCCGCCATCGAAAGGGAGCCCGGCCTGACCGAACGGGCGCTGGAGAAAAACGTGATCATCGTCACGCCCCCGGCCCTGCTGGCGCTGCTCAAGGCCGTGGAGATGTCCTGGCAGCAGATCCGGGTCGCGGAGACCGCGCGGGAGATCAGCGACCTGGGCAAGGAGATGTACGAGCGCCTCGCGGTGTTCGCGGGCCACTACGTCAACGTGGGCAATTCGCTTCGGCAGGCGATTGAGCGGTACAATCGAAGTGTCGGATCATGGGATACCCGGGTCGCCACGTCCGCCATGCGGTTCCCCGAACTGAACGTCCCCGTCACGCGGGAACTGCCGGAAGTATCTCCTGTGGATGAGATTCCCCGTACGATCCAGAAACTGACGGACGGTAAGGTGGAAGAAGGCCAGGCTGAAGACGTGGACGGGCGCGTCGTTGATAACGATGGATAGTTGATCTCGCCAGGAATCGATTTCGTCGTTTCCAGGAAAACGCGATGCCGTTCCCCCGCGAACTCCCAGGCACGTATCCACCGGACTCCGTCAACCCTTCTTCCACGCTTGAATGATCCTCCCACCTGCTACCTTTCGCCCCACGATCAATTTAGCGTAACATTATATTGCTTTATATTAAATATAGCGTAATTTTTATTATAAAGAGCATTAATTTACGCCAAAAGAGGTAGAATCGTGAAAAACCGGATCATGCTGTCTAATATGAAACAAAAGGCAGATACCCGGCTGGGGCGTCTTATCGCGTTGACGGGAGCCCGTCAGACCGGCAAGACTACCCTGGTACAGGCCGGGTTTCCGGAATACGACTTCGTTTCTCTCGAAGACCCGATCGCGCGTCCGGACTTTATCGCGCTGTCAGCGGCACAATGGCAACAACGCTATCCCAGGGTCATACTTGACGAAATCCAGAAGGCGCCGTCAATTGTCGAATCCGTTAAGGCGGTATACGACCGGTATCCCGACAACCGCGCCATCCTGCTTGGATCCAGCCAGATCCTGTTGATGGAGCAGATACGGGAGAGTCTGGCCGGGCGTGTAACGCTGCTGGAACTGTATCCGCTGACGTTACCGGAACTGCTGACCGATTCCTGGGACGATCCGGTCATGGATTCCCGCCTTGTCCGGTACCTTGAAACGGGGGATCTTGATATACTTACATCGGGAATACCCCAGCAGAGCGCCAGGTACGCCCGGGCGGTAGACCACTTGGATCACTACCTGGAATTCGGCGGCATGCCGGTAGTATCCGATGTCACGCTGTCCCGGGAAGACAGGTACGGGTGGCTTCGGGACTACCTCCGTACATATCTCCAGCGGGATCTACGCGATCTGGCCAATCTCCGGGATCTCGTCCCCTACGTACGCATGTTGAAGGCATTGGGTGAGTTGGCTGGCGGCTTGCTGAACGTGAATGAACTGGCCCGTCTCGCTGGCGTGACGCACAGGACTATCAAACGTTTCGTCACCTACCTTGAAATCAGTTATCAGGTCATCCAGTTGCAACCGTGGTTTAGAAATCGAAGCAAACGACTGTCCAAAGCAGCGAAAATACACTTTCTCGATCCGGGCATTCAGCGGGCTTTGCTCAACCGCAGAGGCCAGCCCACAGGAACCGAATTTGAAGGCGCCATCATTGCGGAGGTTTACAAACAGGTCAGGAACGCAAGGTTGCCCGTTGACTGTTATCATCTTCGTACGTTTGACGGACGGGAAGTCGATCTGCTGATCGAAACCGAAGCGAGCTATGTACCTATAGAGATAAAATCCAAAGACCGTGTCTCGCATGCCGACGCGCGTCACCTGCGCCGGTTGAGCGAGATCCTGGACAAACCCGTCCTGCACGCGCTGGTGCTATCCAACGATCCACACATCCGAAACCTGGGAGATGGCGTCACGGGACTCCCCGCGGGATGGGCGCTTTGTGGATGACTGTGCTTCCCCTGTTGGGAATAATGCTATTTCATCACGAGAATTTGGTGACAAGTGACACTGAAGGAATATGACGATCTAACAGAAACGGCTTGACATCATGTACATAAAGCGAAGAAGATAACACCATGCGGCCCCGAGTCATGACGGTTCACAACGCCTTCTTCGAAAGAGACTCTATTTATGAAGATTTCAAAATGAAATCGAGTTATGAAAAGAGAGGCGCCGTGGCCAGGTATGAAGGCTGGACGCGGAGATTGAAACGAATCTGACTTGTCTGGGATTTGGGGGTAGATCCGGCCAACGATGCCCAAGGTTAGAGATGCCATGCGGTTGATAGAGGAGGATGGATGGAGGCTCGTTCGTACCAGAGGAAGCCACCGTCAGTTCAAGCATCGAGAGAAACCGGGTCGTGTGACCGTTCCTGGCAAACCAAGAGATGACCTACCGCCGGGCACTTGGAATAGCATAATGAAACAGGCGGGGCTAAAGGAGCAAGAAGAACCATGAAGTACACCGTCGTCATTGAGAGGACCCCGAACAACTACGCAGCCTACGTGCCGGACCTGCCCGGGTGCGTGGCCAGCGCGGGGACCCGCAAAGAAGTGTTGAAGGAAATCCGGGAAGCCATAGCGTTCCACCTCGAAGGAATGCACGAAGACGGCGAACCCATACCCGTGCCTCAGACTACGGCGGTAGTGGTGGACACTGCGGTTACGGCAGTGAGGTAAGAAGCTTCCAGTAAGTTACCGAAGGGGAAACAGAACGTATCGTGGACGTCCCGCAGAATCCTTCGCAAGTGCTGGTTGTGCGATGCGCATGTTTCGCGATGGTGCACGGGCGCCGCTTGCGGGCGCTGGTTTCGTGTGTGCGTAGTGTTTGGGTGCTGGCCCGAGCCCCGCTGGCCCGCACTCCGCAATCGCCCGCCCCGCTCCATCCTACCACGTCCTTTCCTTCAGCAGATCCCGGATAGCCTCCTTCGGGACCGGCAATTCGTCCATGCGGCCCTCCAGCCACTCCGAGAAATCCGCCTCCATCCCGTCCGTCCAACGGTCGTCGATCTGTCCGGGCGTGTATTTCCCCTCGCGAAGCCGCTGCTTGCCGAACAGGTCCCTCAGTTGGACCAGTTCCGAAGTCTTCACCACGGTTTCGGCGAGGTGGGGCGGGATGAAGACGACCCCCTCGCGTTTGCCCAGGACCACGTCCCCTGGCATGACGGTAGCCTGGCCGATGCGCACGGCGGTGTTGACGCCCAGGAGCATGATGGTGGGCGAGGCGTAGGAAGGGTGCCAGCCCCGGACGAAACAGGCGAACTCCGGCATTTCCTCAATGCCTTCCAGGTCGCGGACCGATCCGTCGAAGACCACCCCGTTGCCTGAATTCGCGTAGATCGCCGTGGCCAGGTTGTCGCCGATGATGGGCCCCTCGTCCACCTTGCCGTAGGTATCCGCCACGTAGACGTCCCCTGGAACCAGCATGTCGATGGGCCAGGAGATCTGGTCGCCGATGCATCCGTGGGCGGCCCCCTTGGCTTCCATCACCGTGCGCATGGCCGGCCGGCGGGGCATGTACATGGCCGTCACCGCCCGGCCCACGAGCGTTTTGCCGGGGTGGGTCTGCTGCCATCCGCCCTCGTACTGGTGTTCGTATCCCGCGCCACTCATCACGCCCCAGGCCTGGGTGATAGACACGTGCTTCATCCGCTCGATGATCGCGTCCGGCACTTTGGGCCGGCCGTCGGGGAAGCGTTCGCCGGTCCAGTCCGGCGTGTATTCGATGAGTTCCTCGGAGGCCAGGTTCAACGGGCAGAATTTGTCGGACACGTGTACTCCTTTGTCAGGCACAGGTATTCTTTGGTCGGACATGGGTACTCCTTCGGATTTGGCGCCGGCGCCTGCACGCTATGACGTACCGGTGTAACTGCTCATTCGAACTGCCCATGGTCCCACTGCCGAAAAAAGAGACGTACGTCCCTGTTTTCCACGGCGAGCGCCCCGATGTAGTCCGGGCCGGGGTCGATGTTTGTCATGGTCCAGCGTTGCGCGTAGTAAACGTCCCAGCGCGTGGCCAGTAATTCGGCCGGACCGTTGGGATCGACGGTGACGTCGAACTGGTCGAGGGGACAGGTCAGGCCCTGGCCGATGGCCTTGACGAAGGCTTCCTTCCGCGTCCAGCACGCGAGGAAGGCCCGGTCGCGTCGATACGGCGGCATGGCTGCCAGGGTGTTGTATTCGCGGTCGGAAAAAAAGCGGTACGCGATCCTGAGCCGGTCTACGATCTTGCGCCGGTACAGGTATTCCACGTCGACGCCCACGGATTGGTCCGATGTCAGCGCGTAAACGGCCAGGTCGTGAGAATGGGAGACGTTGAACCGGATGGACGTGTGGGGATGGGCGAGGTGGGGCTTGCCGTGCTCGGCATAACCGAAACGCAGCTCGGCCGGTGCTTCAGAAACGTACCGCGCCAGGATGTTTCTCAGGACGGCACGGGCGGTGGTGTATCGATCCCGCGCGCTGCGTACGACGAACCGGTTCGCCCGTTCGCGTTCGTCCGGGGACAGGAAGCGTGTCAGCGCCCGGGTCTGTTCCGGCGGCAGATCGAGGGAAGCCCGCCACAGATGGACCTGGCCGGGGGCAAGCCGCCACGCCGCGTCGGAGGGCGCCGTCAGCCATAGCGCTTTATCTCTGGGTCCGTCACCGTTCATATACGATGTTGCCGCCGACTACGGTCAGGTCCACCTTCGCCTCACGGATTTCCTCGGGCGGCATGGTGGTCAGGTCCCGGTCCAGGATCACGAAATCCGCGAGTTTTCCGGGTTCCAGCGAACCCTTGATGTCTTCCTCGTAGGAGGCATAGGCGGCGTCGATGGTGTAACCGCGCAACGCTTCCTCCACGGTAATCTTCTGTTCCGGTACCCATCCGTCCGGGTTCAGTTCGTCCAGCGTGCGGCGGGTAACTGCCGCGTAGATGCCCTCGATCGGCGTAGCAGGCGCCACGGACCAGTCGCTCCCCAGTGCGAGCCGCGCGTCGGTATCCAGCAGCGAGCGGAAGGCGTAGGTCGTCTTGATCCGCTCGGGGCCGATGACCTTTTCAGCCCATCTGCCGTCGTCTATGGCGTGGTAGGGCTGCATGCTGGGGATGATGTCGCGGGCGGCGAACAGCGCGATGTCGTCCGGCGCGATGTGCTGGGCGTGCTCGATACGGAAGCGTCGGTCCCGGGATCCGTTCTCCGCCGCTACGCGGTCAAAGATACCTAATTGCATCCGGATGGCCCGGTCGCCAATGGCGTGGACCATCACGTGCAGCCCCGCCTTGTCGGCCCCGGAGGTCCACGCGTACAGATCTTCCTCGGTGCTGATGAGCAGGCCCGTATCGTCCGGCGCGTCCGTAAAGGGCTCGAGGAAGGCGGCCGTGTGGGAACCCAGAGAGCCGTCCACGAAGCCCTTGAGTCCACCGAGGCGAACCCACTCGTCTCCCCGGCCGGTGGAGTCGATCCGCGCCTTGAGCCGTTGCCAGTCCCACAGCGGGATGGCGGCGTAGACGCGGGTTTTCATCCGGTCCTCGTTGCGCGCCCTTTCGAAGACTTCCACGTTGCCCCACGATCCCATGTCGTGTACCGAAGTGACGCCCTGAGCCGCCACGTAATCCATTGCCGCGTCCAGGGCGCGGTCCTTCAACGCGTCGGGCGCATCGGGAATGACCCTGTCGACGAGGTACATCGCGTTGTCTTTAAGGATGCCCGCCGGTTCACCGTCGTCGTACCTCTCGATAGTGCCGCCGTCGACCTCCTCCGTTTCCCGCGTCACGCCCGCGGCGGACAGCGCGGCCGTATTGGCCAGGGCCATGTGCCCATCGAGCCGGTTGACCCATACCGGGTTGTCCGTCGTCACCGAATCGATCCAGTCTCGGCGGGGAAGCTCTCCGCCCCATTGCTCGTGGTCCCAGTCGCCGCCGAGGATCCAGACACCCGGTTCGAGGTCCCTTGCGAATTCGGCGATTCGATCGATGAACACCTGCGGGGTCGGCGCGTCTCTCAACTGGACTGAGGAAAGGTTGAACCCACCCGATATGAAGTGCACATGGGAGTCGATAAAGCCCGGGGTGACGAGGCGGCCGCCGCCTTCGATCACGGACGTCTCGCCAGAGATATGCGCTTCGATCTCCTCGTTGTCACCCACAGCCAGGATTCGGCCGCCTGACACGGCCACGGCCTCGGTCCAGGGCAGGTCCGCCCGACCGGTCCACACGCGGGCGTCCCGGACGACCAGGGAGGCCGGCTCGTTCAGGGAGGCCGTCTCGTTGGAATCCGCACAACCCGTGGCGATAACAGCTGTCGTGGCGGTAACAATTGTCACGACCGTCACGGCTGTCGCGGCCAACTCGTCCGTCGCGCCGGTCCAGCGCCGCGAAAGCATCACTAAAGTTGCAAAGACACGTCTCATCATGTGCGTTGCCTGTTCCTTTCGGGTTACCAGTCGCCGGCGCTTCGGACGATCCCCCCGGCCTCACGGTTACCAGTCGGCCACGCTGCCGTCCGTTTCGTAAAAGTGCTCGCCGCCCAGTTCTTCCTGGTACGGCACCCGGTTGCTTACGGCCTTCTCGTCGATCTCGATCCCCAGCCCCGGCTTGTCTGGCAGTTCGATATGGCCGTCGACGACCTGCCAGTTTTGTTTCAGTATATCCGCACCGAGCGCCCAGTCGACCTGCTCCTGGGCCAGGAAATTCGGAATCACGGCGTCCACGTGCATGCAAGAGGTGAAGGCCACGGGACCGATGGCGCAATGGGGGAGGACATGGATGTAATACGTCTCCGCCATGTTGGCGATCTTCTTGAGTTCCGTGATGCCGCCGGCGTGGGATCCGTCGGGCTGGATGTAGGCTGCGGCCTGTTTTTCGAAGACCTGGCGAAACTCCCATCGGCTTAACAACCGTTCCCCCGTGGCGATGGGAAAGGTGACGTGGTCCGAGACGAGCTTAAGGGCGTCCACGTTTTCCTGCGGCACCGGTTCTTCCACGAACATGGGCCGCATGTCCTTGATCTCGTGGCAGATCTCGATGGCCAGGGCGGGCGTCATCTTGCCGTGGAAATCGAAGGCCAGTTCCACTTCCGGTCCCACCCATTCCCGCATGAGGAAGGCGCATTCAACAAAGTGGTCGATGACGGCCGGCGGTTCGTGACCGCGCCACTTGCCGCCGGGGCCGGACTTGAAGGCCGTATACCCGCTTTCAAGCAGCAGGTCCAGCCGCTCCCGCGCCGCGGCCAGGCTTTCCTCGGCCAGGCTGCCAATGCCCCAGTGTGCGTAGACGCGGATGCGGTCCCGGACTGCGCCTCCCAGCAGCTTGTAGACGGGAACACCGTAGTGTTTGCCGGCGATATCCCAGAGCGCCTGGTCCAGGGCGGACAAGGCGGTCATGAGGATGGCGCCGCCCCGGAAGAAGGCCGAGCGGTACATGTGCTGCCAATGATGTTCTATGCGCAGCGGGTCCTTGCCAACAAGGTAGTCCGCGAGTTCCCGTACCGCACCTTCCACGCTTTCGGGCTTCCCTTCAAGCGTGGATTCACCCCAGCCGGATAGGCCCGTGTCCGTGGTGATCTTGACGAGCCGGGCCCGGTGGCGGGGGAAGAACTGTTCGACTGATGCGATTTTCATGGCAACCTCGCAAGCCGGGAGCGTCCCCGTTTTAAGGGAATGGTCGACGGTTCGGATCGATCGGGGCCCCGGTCATCGACCGGGCCGGTGGACGCGGAAGAAGGCACGGATCATCTGCCGAAGAGCTGCTGCGGATCGATGGGTTCGATGGCATAACCGGCCGGGACGACGAATATCGACGGGTCGACGGTATGGGGATTCACCTCGGTAGCCGTCAGGGTCATGGTCATGGCCGTACCGGGGAACGACGTAGAGATCTTAAGCGGAAAGCCGGAGAGTCCCTCGGTCCAGAAGGGCATGCTGTCCTTCAAGGCGCCCCCGAGGGAAGCGGCCAGATCCAGTTGAATCGCGTCGGTGACCCATATGTACTGTGTCATCGCGCCGGAAGGATTGGTACGTGTGATCTTGTATTTTCTGCATTCGTAGCCGGCTATGGTGATGGTTTCGTTTTCTTCTGCAATGACCGGTTTTACCCGTTCTTTCAAATTCGGGTCCGCAACGATCTCGTAGGCCTTGCTGTTCATATGGCTGATGACGTAGCCCCGGCCCGTCGACCCGTCGATCACGACTTCGCCCATCGTCAGGCCAATCATGCCGCCCCGCATGACGATCTTCGTCTGCCCTTCCTTGATGTAGAGCCTGTATGACTCGGGCACCAGCATGGTAACCTGGGCGCGGTCCTGTATGTCGCCGCCGCTGAAGGCCACGTTGAAATGAAGACTGCCCTCGAAGGCGTTTTCTGCCGGTTGGGCTGTTGCGTGAGATGCCAGGAGGGAGCCCAGCAGCACTAAGATTGCCGCGTATCTTGTCACGTCTGTCTGGCCCCGTCAGGTTCGAGGTTTGTGAAAAGCGGGATGCCTACTCTTCGGATATGATGGTGAGCTCACCGGCGTGGCAGGTGTAGCAGGTTACGGGCTGCAGGTCTTCCTTGTTCATCACGTTCTCATTGATCGCCGCTACCTGCTCGTTGAGTTGCTCTACGAGACGAATGAATTCACGGCCGATCAGTTTGGTTTCCTTTTCGTCGCTTGGATAGTCTTTCAAATTGTGACAGTAGTCGCATTTTTCCCCGATGCCGCTGCTGACCGTTTTCATGTAGTCTCGGATTTCGCGGGTGGAGAGATCCGTCAGGACCTGGACGTTCTTGGGCGCACGCTGGGCGTCTACGGTTGCGTCGACCAGGACCGTCATAACGAAACACGCGGCAATCACCGGTATGATCCGTTTCATCGCGATTCCTTTCCTCGTGGGCATTTGGGTATTGATTCGTGTCGCCTGGACGGTTTTCGTACGACCGGCGGTTGAGGAAACTTAGATATGCGCCGCCGCGCTGTCAAGGCCTTTAAGGTCCGTAGTCCCATGGCACCGGCCCTATTTGTATTGACAGTTCCAGTCGTTTACCGTTTCAATATTTGTTGTCCGGTCCGGTGCCGGAGATGTCTCCCGGGGTTCTTCCCCGGTGCGGTATGACGCGGCCGGACCGCCGCTTTCCGTCGTTTTAAACCCTTCCTGGTATCCGCCGTGATGGATTCTGTTTTAAGCGCGCTCGGTTTGATTGAGGCTTCCGAACACCTGGCGTTCAGAACCACGGTCCCGATCTGGATCATCGTCCTTTTCGCCATGGTAATGGCCGGGCTCGTGATCCTGTTTTACCGTCGCATGCCCGTGGCGACCTCGCCGGCGTGGAAATCCCTGTTTACCGCCCTGAAGATCCTGCCCCTGCTGCTGGTCGTATTCTGTCTCATGGAACCCGTCATCGTAACGTCCGAGGTCTCGCCCCGCCGGGGTTTCGTGTTGTTGCTGTTCGACGACTCCGGGAGCATGGGGATTCAGGATGGCGCGCGGGGCGTTGCCCGCGTGGATGCAGTAAAGCGGCGTTTCGTGGATGATGGACTGCTCGAGGAACTGGCCGGCCGGTTCAGGCTGAGGCCCTACCGGTTCGCGGACCGAACCGAACGGGTCTCGGACCTGGGAGAACTGGACGGTTCCGGGATCGCGACGGACATCGCGGGAGCGCTCGGGCAGGCCGCGGGCGAGTTCAGGGACCTGCCCGTGGCCGCCGTCGTGCTCGTTACGGACGGTGCGGACAATGCGAGCACGGGAACGGACAACCTGGCGAACGCGGCCGCGTACCTCGCATCGCGGAACACGCCGGTCCATACCGTGGGGGTCGGCCGGGAACGGATCGACCGGGATGTCGAAATACTCAAGGTAGCCGCGTCCAACCGGGTCACTGAGGGTACGATAACCGACCTTGTCGTCACCCTGCGGAGTTCGGGATACGCCGGCCGGTCGATCGACCTGAACATCAAGGAAGGCGGACGCGTGGTGCAGACGGCGCCAGTGCGTCTCGGCCGGGACGGCGAAATTCAACGGGTTCAGGTTTTCCTGTCTCCTGAATCGCCGGGCATTCTCGAATACTCGGCCGAAGTCGCCCCCCAGAACGCGGAGACGATCTCGGAGAACAACACCCAGGCGTTCCTGCTGGACAACCGGTCGAAGACAGGACGGGTCCTGTACGTGGAAGGATATCCACGCAGGGAGTTCAAGTTTATTCGAAGGGCCCTTGAAGAAGACCCCAGGATCGATATGGTCTCGATCGTCAGGATCTCTCCGGACGGGAGGATCTACCGGCAGGGCATCCGGGACCCGAAACTGGAACTTACGGCGGGTTATCCACGGAGCCGCGCGGAGCTGTTTGCTTACGACGCCATCGTTTTCGGAGATATCGAGGCGGCCTGGTTCACATCCGAGCAGTTGCGGTTAACCGAAGCGTTCGTAAGTGATCGCGGTGGCGGCTTCCTCATGATCGGCGGACTGAACTCGTTTCGTGAAGGAGGATACGCGGGGACGCCGATCGAAGACGTGCTCCCGGTTCAACTCACCGGCGAAAACTGGGCCATGGGTATCGTCGACCACGCCTTTCTCCTCGAACCGGCCGGGGAAGGAATCGACCATCCCCTGCTCCGTTTCGGATCGACCCCGGAGGAAAACAGGGCGATCTGGAGCGGCTTGCCGGAGCTGATCGGATACAACCGGGTCGGAGGCGTAAAACCCGGCGCCTCCGTGCTGGCGATCGACCCCGGTACCGACGTGCTTGAAGGATCGAACGTGCTCCTGGCCGTTCAGCGATACGGAAGGGGGCGATCCATGGCTTTTACCGGTTTCAGCACGTGGCGCTGGCAGATGCATCTGCCGTCAGAAGACCAGTCGCACGAGCGGTTCTGGCGACAGATGATCCGCTGGGTCGCCCTCTACGCCCCCGGGCGGGTTACGGTCGCCACGAACAGGTCGAATTACGGAGGTCACGAGCCGGTAATCATCGAAAGCCGGCTGTTTGACCAGGGATTCGAACCGGTCGACGGCACCGAAGTATGGGCTCACGTCACGGGTCCGGCCGGCCGGTCGGAATCCGTGCCGCTCGAGTGGGCCCTGGGGAAGGGTGGCCTGTACCGGGGCGAGTATCGTCCTGAACTGGGCGGCATGCACAAGGTCGAGGTTACCGTCCGTTCCGCAGATGGCGAGCTGCTGCGCGATCAGACCGGGTTTACCGTGGCCCCTTCGGCCACGGAGTTCACGAACGCGGGACTGCGCGCGGAGGAACTTGAAAGGCTTGCCGGGTCCACGGGCGGCACGTACCTGCCCCTGTCCGAGGCGGGACGGTTGACCGAGTTGATTCAGCCCGTCGATGATACGGCTACGTCGATCCGCGAAAGAGACCTGCGGGACACGCCTTTCCTTTTCGCGGCCATACTGCTTTTTCTGAGCGCAGAATGGTTTTTGAGGCGCCAGAAAGGACTGTCGTGATGAGCCTGATCACGGGCATGTGCGCGGGGCTGCTGGCCGCCGGCCTGCTCAGCGGCGGGCTGTTTACGATGCAGCCGACCGATCCTCTCCGACAGCCGACCGCACCTCCCCAGCGGCCGTCCGATCCGCCCCTGCAGCCGTCCGATCCGCCGCAGCGGTCGGTCGACCCACCCCGGCTGCCGTCCGCACCTCCCCAGCGGTCGGTCGATCCACCGGGCATGATGGAAACGGGCACGGCTTCCGGGTTGCAGTACGGATTGGTCATCGCGGGAATCGGCGGCGAAAAGAAGTACGTGGACCGCAATCTGGACTGGGCGCGGGGTTTCCGCGACGTTTTGAGTTCCGACTACGGTTTCTCGGAAGACCGGCTGACCCTGCTGGTCGAGGATCCGGCCGGCGTCGGCGGTTTCCCGGCGGTGAAGTCCACGCTGGCAGAGATTCGACGAGTCCTGGCCGCCCTGGCGGATCTCATTCGTCCCGGCGACGATCTGTTCATCCTGCTGATCGGCCATGGCAGCGCCACGGACGCAGGCGCCAGGTTGAATATCCCCGGTCCGGACCTGAGGGCGGACATGCTGCGCGATGCGCTCGAAGAGATCGGGGCGCGGTACACGGTCGTGGTGAATGGCGCGAGTTCCAGCGCACCTTTCATCGAGGCACTTAGCGGTCCCGGTCGCGTGATCGTTACGGCGACCAAAAGCGGTGCCGAACGGCTATCCACGGTCTTTCCGGAGCACCTGCTCGCAGCACTGAAAGCGAAGGCGGGGGACCTGGACAAGGACGGACGGATCTCGGTGCTGGAGTCTTTTGTCTACGCGAGGAACAAGACCTCGGAATGGTACGCCGGCGAGGGGCTTCTGGCTACCGAACATCCGCTGCTGGACGACAACGGCGACGGAAGGGGGACCCGGGAACCGGGGCCCGGCGGTACGGATGGGATGCTGGCCGGCAGGGTGTACTTCGGCCGCAGATCGACTGCCGCGGTGAAATCGGGTTCTCCCGAGGAACGGTCGCTGCAGGCCGGCATGGAGGCGTTGCGCTGGCAGATCGATGAGCTCAAAGCCCGCAAGGACCAGGTGGATCCTGGTGAATACACGGCGCGCATGGAGGAGTTGCTGATTGAACTGGCACGGGTGACCAGGCGGCTCAGAACGCTGGAAGGGAATCCGCCGTGACGCGTGCCGTCTTGTCCTTGACGCATGGGCCGGAGCCGTTAACATATTCAGCGGTTGAATCAGCGAGCTGCGACCATGTACGCGGCCTATAGACGGCGTCGACACCCATCATGGCGACAAGGGAAGTGCAGTGATGACTGAAATCGTTTCCATTCGAGGTCGTGAAATCCTGGATTCCAGGGGAAACCCCACGGTCGAGGCCGAGGTGCGATTGTCCTGCGGCGCCTTTGGACGGGCAATCGTGCCTTCTGGGGCTTCGACGGGGGCCCACGAGGCGCACGAACGCCGCGACGGCGACGATTCGCGCTACCTGGGCAAGGGCGTGCTTGGCGCCGTTGCCAGCGTCAATGGTGAAATCGCCGCGGCAATGCGCGGCCGGGACGGGACCGACCAGACCGGGGTGGACCGCGCCTTGATCGAACTCGACGGTTCGGCCAACAAGGACGTCATCGGCGCGAACGCCATCCTCGGCGTGTCGCTGGCGGTGGCCCATGCGGCGGCGGCCGCGGCCGGGCAGCAGTTGTACCAATACCTGGGCGGCGAGCAGGCGCGCACGCTCCCCGTCCCCATGATGAACATTCTGAACGGCGGTTCTCACGCCGACAACAATGTCGATCTCCAGGAATTCATGATCATGCCCGTGGGCGCCGCCACCTTCTCCGAAGCGCTCCGCATGGGCGCCGAGGTCTTCCACAGTCTGAAGGCGGTGTTGCAGAAGCACGGGTATGCGACGTCCGTCGGCGACGAAGGCGGTTTCGCCCCGAATCTTTCATCGAACTCAGCGGCGGTCGAGATGCTGATGTCGGGCATTGCCGACGCCGGATACGACCCGGGCGACGACGTGGCGATCGCCCTCGACGCGGCGGCTACGGAATTCCACGGGCAGGGGGTCTACAGGCTGGAAGCGGAATCAACGCCTGAAAAAACCGCGCAGGAGTTGATCGATATGTATGCGGACCTGGCCGGCAGGTATCCCGTGGTGTCCATCGAAGACGGCCTGGCGGAGGACGACTGGAACGGATGGAAGGAACTGACCGAACGGCTCGGCGACGAAGTGCAGCTCGTCGGCGACGATCTCTTCGTGACGAACACCGGCCGGCTTGACCGCGGCATCCGCAACGGCGTCGCAAACAGTATTCTGATCAAGATCAACCAGATAGGCACGCTGACGGAGACCTTCGAAGCCATCGACATGGCGCATTCATCGGGATACACGGCTGTGATCTCCCACCGTTCCGGGGAGACGGAAGACACGACGATCGCGGACATCGCAGTCGCGAAATCGGCCGGCCAGATCAAGACCGGTTCACTTTGCCGTTCCGAGCGCACCGCGAAATACAACCAGCTCCTGCGGATCGAAGAATCGCTCGGTGACAGGGCCAGGTACGCGGGCCGTTCCGTCCTGCGCCGAGTTCCCTGAGCGGAGCGCTTCCCATGGCCGATACAAGGCCTATTAAACCCGGTGCCTCCGGGGCGTCCGAGACCAGGCGGCGCATGCGAACCAGAAAAAGAATCCGTTTGAGGTGGATTATCCTCGGCGTGATAGCCATCGTGTTCGGATATATCTATATCGGTGGCAGTTACGGCTGGTACAACATGTGGAAACTCAGGCAGCAGAGATCCCAGTTGCAAACCGATTTAAAGGAGCTGGATTCCCGGAATCGGGTTCTGACCGACGAACTGGAACTGCTCGAGGGCGATGCCGAGGCGGATGAGCGGACGCGCTTCGAACTGGAAAGACTGGCCCGGGAGGAACACGGAATGGTCCGGGAAGACGAGTTGATTTACAGGTTCCCCGTGGAAGCAAAGGATACCACCGAAGCCGGAGTGCCGGAACCCGGCCCCTGAAGCAGTTTTTCCCTCCGGGACCTCCTCATGGCCATACAATCCTCGGAAGCCATCGTGCTGAACCGGATACCGCTGGGGGATACCAGTCTCCTGGTCACGGTTTACGCCCGGGCCTTCGGCAAGGTAAAACTCGTGGCCCGCGGAGCGCGCCGCTCGAAGCGGGGGACGGCGTCTTTACTGCAACCATACCAGGTGATCACGGTATACTTCAACCACCGCACAAACCGCGAATTGCAGCAACTTTCGAAAGTCGAGGCGGGACCGTACTTCAGGCAGATCGGAGAAGACCTCACGAAGGTGGCTTATGCCAGCGCAGTTTGTGAACTGGTGAACAGGCTGGTCCTGGGCGAAGAGCCCGGCGAAGCGCTCTTCGGGCTGATCTTTCGCACGCTGGAAGCGATCGACCGGCAGTCCGCGGAATCGTGCGAAATGCTGTTCTGGCGCTTTCAGATCGAATTCGCCGATGTCTACGGCACCGGACCCGAGTTCACATCCTGCCTGGGATGCGGTGAGCGCCCGGAGGAAACGTCGGTCTGCTTCAGTCCGGCCCTGGGCGGGATTCTGTGCCGCGACTGCCAGGCGCAGGACGGCGAGGCGATGCGGATCTCCCTGGGTACCGCGCGGCTGTTGTCCCGCGTGCGCGAGTTGCCGCTGGAGAATCTGACGAGACTGAAGCCCGTGAGGACGTCGCGGCGCGAGATTCAGCGCGCAATCCGAGCCTTCTACCTGTTTCAGATGGACGACGGACGGGAGTTGAAATCACTGAAATTCCTGGAGTCGATCGAGGAAGACAGTCGGGAGCGCCGGCAATGAAGAAGCACGGAACCGGGTACGACGCGGTAACCTGGGGCGAAGGTTTTCTGCGCCTTACACCTAGGGGGCGGGAACGATTCGAGCAGGCCTCGGGGTTCGACGTTACCGTGGCCGGCGGCGCCCTGGAGACGGCGGTCGGACTCGCAAGGCTTGGCCTCCGTACGGCCTGGCTTTCGGTCGTGGGCGACACGCCCCTGGGCATGAAGCTGGTCAACAAGGTCCGGGAGCATGGGGTGGACACGGATCGCGTGGCCCGGTTGCCTGGAGGACGCACCGGGCTGTGTTACGCCGAGACGGGTAGCGCGCCGAGGCCGACCCGGACCTGGTACGACATGGACGATACCGCCTTCCGTTCAACCCGATCGGGCACGGAGGACTGGCCTTCCGATCGCGAAACGGCCGTCCTGCACCTGGACCTCACGGCGCCCATGCTCGATGCCGTCAACGCCTCCAGACTGGAAGCCGCCCTCGAATGCACCCGGGCCGCGAACAACCCGGTCAGTCTCCTGTTGGACGTACCGGGCGGGGAGCGCCTCGACGATGAAGTAGAAAAGCGGGTAGTCGATCTCGTGGATGCCGCGGAAATCCTCATGTTGACGCTACGTTCCCTCGAGACGATCTGTGGGTTCGAAGGGCCGCTGGCCACGGCGGTCGATCTGGCACGGACCCGGTTCGGCGCGAAACACACGGTGGTCGTGGATCACCGTCTCCCCGCGGCCGGCGTGGCGACCTGGAGTGGCATCGCGGTTTCCCCCACCGGCGAGGCGTTCGAAGACCGTATAGACGGGATCAGGGTGATCGACACCGACGGCGCGCTGGGAGCCTTCGCGGCAGGTTGTCTACTCGGTTTACAGGAGGACTGCACCCGTTCCGCCTTGCGGTACGGCAGTGCCGCTGCCGCCCTGGCCTGTTCCGTACCCGGACCTTTAAACTGGTTCACCAGGGAGGACCTGGAATTGCAGATCGAAGGAACCGGATCGAGGCTTCAGCGTTAGATCGATACGGATAAGTCCCGGCCGGGTGCCGGGTTTTTGTTTTTTTCGTGACTCAAATCGAAGGAAAAGTGCATCCGGATTGTAGGTATTAAGATAGCGTCAATGTACCCGAGGTCATTTCGATTGCAGAAACCATGGACGACTCGATAATCACAACAGATCATTTCGACCGTCCGCCCCGGGCTCAAACCCATAAGAGGAGGCAGGAAGATGGCAGGAAGATTCCTTATCATGCGGTCCATCACGCGTCCCAAGCCCTTCGTCACTGACGCGGGCACGCCGATCTCGTCTCCGGAGTGTTGTTGGCGCAATCCCTGACATACAAATCTGGTCAGGGTAACTGACGCACGTCCTCCGGAGCCGCGAGACCCACGTCAAGCGGTGTTTTTTTTTCTTGAGCGAACTCAACCGGAGGTAGAATCACTTCATGTATAATCCTGAATTCTGGGAAATCCGATTGGAACAGATTGATCTGGAGCAGTTTCCCAATGAAGCGAATATCTGGTACGAGACGGGGGAGGATCGGGTGCACAGGTATCAGCGCGAAGACCGGGTGGACGAACTGGCCGACTCGGTCTACGATTTCCTTTCCCAGTATCTGACCCAGAAACAGTGCGAGGTCGTGGTGCTGTATTTCATTTATCAAAAGACCCAGCAGGAGGCAGCGGATATCCTGGGCATCTCCCGCAGGGTCGTGAGCCAGCACTTGTTCGGGATTTGTCGGGAAGGCAAGCATATAGGGGGCGCGGTCAACAAGTTGCGCAAACTGTGTGCCCGGCATGGAATCGACTTTCAACCTGCCGAGCAGACGTTCGAGACGCAGGAATTCCGCGACCGGCTCGCCATTTCCGCCTGAAAGACCATCCCGTACCGCTTCATGCCACTACGGAAAAGCCGCCGGAAGCACCATCTGGCGGCTTTTTTAGTGAAAGAGAATAAGCTTGATGGATCGTGATAGATTCTCGGACGCGATAGAGCGTATAGACGCCGCCAACGGCGCCGATCCGGAAACGGAAGAAGCAGAGGGCCGAACCTGGCCGAAGGCGTTGCTGTACGGCGTGCGGATGTCCGCCTGCCTGGAGGAACTGGCGGCAGACGCGTCGGAAGCGCTGTGCCTCGCCGTGCGTTGCCAGCATATTCAAAGGTGGAAGATACCCCGCGAGGATTATCCCGTGGGCCGGCTCGGTTACCGGCAGTGGAGAACGGAACTGGCCGGGTACCATGCCCAGACCGCGGGCTCGATCCTGCGGGATGCCGGTTATGACGACGCACTCGTAGACCGGGTGAAGTCCCTCGTCAGAAAGGAAAGACTCAAGGCCGACCCGGAGGCGCAGACCCTCGAGGACGTTGCCTGCCTGGTGTTTTTCCGGTACTACCTGCCCGCATTCGCGAAAAAGCACAAAGAGGAGAAACTGGTCGAAATCCTGGCAAGGACCTGGAAGAAGATGTCGCCCGCGGGCCGGGCCGCGGCTCGAGCCATCGCCTTGACACCCGTACTGAAATCGTTGCTGGACCGTGCGATCCGGCAAGGTTAACGAGCGATCTTATCATGACCGAACACCGTTCTCCCAATATCGTATTCGTTTTTGGTGATCAGCACCGTTGGTGCAGTACCGGATTCGGCGGAAGCCGCCAGGTGCGCACGCCTTACATGGACCGCATGGCCCGGGAAGGCGTCGCCTTCGATCTGGCAGTCGCCAACGTTCCGGTCTGCACGCCCTGGCGGGCGGCGTTTCTTACCGGACAGTATCCGTTGACGACCGGCATGTTCATGAACGACGTGCGGCTGCCAGTGGACCGGCCGACACTGGGGACGGTCCTGCGCGCCGCGGGCTACCGGACCGCGTACATCGGCAAATGGCATCTCGACGGCCCGTCGCGGGGTGGATTCACGCCGCCGGGCCCGCGCAGACAGGGATTCGATTTCTGGGCCGTGGGAAACTGCACCCACGACTACATGCACTCCGTGTACTACCGGGATACGGACGCGCCGCTGTACTGGGACGGGTACGACGCGGAGGCACAGACTTCCCTGGCCATCGAATACATCCAATCCGGAAAGCGGGACAGTCCCTTCGCGCTGGTCCTGTCATGGGGGCCGCCGCACAATCCCTACGAGGCGGTGCCTGCCAGATACCGCGATCTGTATCCGGCGGACGAGATCGAGGTGCGTCCCAACTGTACCGACCCAAACCGTGACGACATTGCGGGATACTACGCCCACATAACGGCCCTTGACGATCAACTGGCGCGCCTGGGGAATGCCCTCGATGAACAGGGGCTGATGGAGAACACGGTGTTCGTCTATACGTCGGACCACGGTGACATGCTCGGATCACAGGGCCGGCAGCGCAAGCAGCACCCCTGGGACGAGTCCATCCGCGTCCCCTTCGTCATGCGTTGCCCGGACCAGGCGTACGGGGGGCTTCGCATCGAAACGCCGTTCAACGTGGTGGACATCATGCCGACGCTGCTCGGCCTGACCGGAATTCCCGCCCCCGGCGCCTGCGAGGGCAGGGACCACGCTCCGGCGGTGCGAGGCGACAACTTTACGGGAAACGAAGCCGCCTATATCATGAGTATCGTGCCCTTTTCGGAATACCGGGGCCAGCCCTGGCGGGGCATCCGGACCGACGGGCATACCTACGTACGCAATCTCGACGGCCCCTGGCTGCTGTATGACAACCGGGAAGATCCCTGCCAGATGAGCAACCTGGCCGGCAGGGAAGAACATGCGGCGTTGCAGCGCCGGTTGGACGAACAACTGGAGAAAGAGATGGTCCGCCGGGGCGACGCACTGCTCCCCGCCGAGCATTACTTGGAGCGATTCGGCTATGAAGTGAACGAAGTCGGCGCGATCCCGCACGACAATGCGGTTCGCCCGCCGGATCGACGCGCTTAGCCGGACCATGGCAACGATCCATTGAGACAAAGAGGTGACAAGATGGCGGAGCAGGCCAATCTGCGCCTGATCGACCCCGTGCGGGATGCCGCGGCAATCGCCGAGATGTGGAACGAGAGCGATCTCGAGTGGCCCGGTACGTGGAACGGCGGCGTGCCCGCGGCGGCGCGGGATTACCGGGACTGGCACGAACGGAATGAATGCACTGCGGTCTATGTGTGGGCGGAGGGGGAGAAGATCGGCGGATACTGTTCCCTGGTATACGACAAGGACGATGACGAAGCCCTGTACCTCGCTCTGCTGAACGTGTCACCGCGTTTCCAGGGCCGGAGCATCGGCCGGCGGATGCTCGTCCGCTCGGTGGAGAGGACCATCGAGGACAAGAAGACCCACCTCGATCTCGATACCTGGTCGGGGAACGTGAAGGCGATGGCGCCATACAAGCGGACGGGTTTCTTCTGGGACGCCGAAGCCTGGCCGTTGATGCGCAATTATATGCCCGCGATCCTTTCCATGCCGTGCACTCGGTACTTCTTCGACCGGCACGACTGGTACGAATCCCTGCAGAGGTCGATCGAGCAGGTGCCCGACGAGGAAGAATGGGAGGGACTTCGCGTATTCACTTACCGTTTCGTCGCTCGAGGGAACCGCTCATCGTCGGACTGTGGTGGCGCCGCGGGCGGCGCCGGCCCCGGCGGCCTGACACCACCGTCCGATGGGGCCGCGTCTGCCGAAAACCGGGAGGAATTGACGGTCCGGGTGGACCGGGAGGCCCGGCACGTGACGGCGGTGGAGACGGCGGAGTTGGCTGCGTGTGCGACGGTTGACGACATCGAGCCGGTGCGGGGCGGCCGGACCACCCTGCGGTGGAGATTGCAAAACCGTAAGGATAAACCGGTTACTTTCTGGTTGACGGCGAAGGAGTCTGGCGACCTGTCCATCGACTTTCACCATCGGGAGACCTTAGGCCCAGGTGAGACGGCTATTCTGGAGGCGCCGGTCAGCGTATCGGAAAAGGCCGTGGCCGTGGACAGGGATAAAACCGCACCGAGGGTCCGCACGGAGATCCGTTGGGACGATCTTCCCATCGTGCTCGCCACGGGCATTCGTCCGCGGGTCGAGATGACTTTCTCCATTGATCCCGGGGAGATCACGCTGGCGCCCGGCACACCACAGCTTGTGCGCGTAATCCTACACAGCCAACTGCCCGATGACGTCGAAGCGCAGGTCCGTCTCACCGTCTCAGACGGGCTTTCTGTGGACCGAAGCGCACACTCCGTCGCGGTTCCCGCCCGGGGGTACGGCGGATTCGAAACGGTCATCGAGGCGGACAGCCAGGGCGTTTTCGAATTGATCCTTTCGGGACGGGTGGAATGGAAGGGCGGAACGGTCGACCTGGCGGATTCGAAACACGCCGTCTTCGCGTTGGAACCGGGCGGACTGCTGTGTCACCAGGACGGTGCGGTACGGTTCGAGAACGAGATTTTCAGGGCCACCCTGGAGGCCGGGGGCGGCCAGTTGAAGATCAGGGACCGGGCTACCGGGGGGTATCTGGGTACGGAAGGCGCGCGCCCGATTCCGCCGAAGTGGCCCAGCGAATACAGCGAATCGGACTTCAGGCTGAAAGCCGAAAGGGACGGGCACGGTGTCGTTCTCACGGCGACCTATGCACCGAAGAAAACGCCCGGCCTAATCTTCAGCCGGATCATCCGGTTGAACGCCGGCCCGGTCATATCCGTGGAGCACAGGTTGGAGAATACCGGATTCGACCCCCGAACCTTTCGCCTCTACCAGTTCGTGACGAACGGGGGCGCTGAGCTTTCGACACTGACGTTGCCGTTCCCGGAAGGGATGCTGAGCGTGCCGTGCGCCGACCGTCCCGCGCCGGATGACTACGACTTCAAGCACGGTGATTCATTCGCTGAGCGGTGGGGCGCATTTGAAATGGCTCACGGGACCATCGGGGTCCTCTGGCCCGGCGACCTGGACGAGATCGAATGGAACGGGTACGAATACCAGTCGGTGAGCCGGGAGACGACCTGCGCGCCGCAGTCTCGGGTATCCATTGGCCAGCTTCGTCTCTTCGTCGGTGCCGATGGATGGCGGGGCGTG
Organism: uncultured Gemmatimonadota bacterium; assembly: GCA_951812955.1. Lineage (GTDB taxonomy): Bacteria > JAAXHH01 > JAAXHH01 > JAAXHH01 > JAAXHH01 > JAAXHH01. The sequence continues at coordinate 3,216,380 of OX638340.1, forward strand.
CGCCGAGTCTGGCAACGGACGAACGGGCACCAGGTCGACCAGACAGTTCCACTCCCGCCGATTCTGAACGAATTCGAGGTGTCAGTCGATCCACCGATGGCCGTGGTCACAGGGGAAGAGGCCGATATCCGGTTCCGCGTGAAGCAATGGAAGACCCGGAAGGCCAGCGGAACCGTCACGTTTTTCATGCCCGACGGCTGGCGCTGCGATCCCATGTGGTTTTCTTTCTCGGATATAGACTGGCAACGACCCTTCGAAGGTTCGGTGCGACTGTCCACTTCCCAACCCCCGGGTGTGTACAACGGCCGGATGTTACTCGAAGGCGGGGAGCGCAACGTCGAGGCCGAACTGCCCCTCGTCCGGCTGACCGACGGGTCGGCCGTGGAGGTCCACGATGTGGAAACCGCTGGCCACAGGGTGTATACCCTTCGAAACCAGCGGCTCGAGATCGATGTAGCTCCTTCCTTCCTCGGTTCCGTGAGCGCTATCCGGGACGCGGGAGGCGAATGCAATCATCTGGCTACCGCCTTTCCGAAACCCAGTGCTTTCGGCTGGAGCTACCCCTGGTATGGCGGACTGCAGCCCGAGGTATCATTGGACCGCCTGTCATGGACTGCGTCACTCGAAGGCGAGGGTTTCACCGTGGAAACCGTCTCGTGTGCAGACGCCCTCGGCACGGAATGGACGGGCCTGCGCCAGCGTGCGCCGTTGTCGAAAGAAGCATCCCGAGGCCTTACCCTGGAACTCGATACCCTGACCCTGGGGAACAGTCCGGTTGTCAAGCTGGTATGGAGGCTGGTCAACGAGGGCGATGCCCACCGGAATCTGAGCGGAGGATGGAATCTGTTTCTGCAGCCCGACGGCGAACTGGACGACACCGTCCTGTTCTCGGCGGACTACGAACGAAAACAGAATCCCTGGTATTGCGACCACCGTGCCGGATCATGGGCTGCCGCCGCCAACCCGCGCACCGGGAGGACTTTCATACTGGTGTCGCCAGGGAATGAAGTCCGAATGGAGAGTTGGGGCACAGATGGGGGACACCTGAAGCTCAAGAAGAAGCACGAGGTCCCCGCCAGGGGCCGCTCGGAGATGACCGCGTATCTCGTCCTTGCCGGCTCCAGGGAAGAAGCGCGCCGCTATGCGATATTGAAGGATCTGCCCTGATCCCGCGCCGGCCGTCGGGAATGTCCGGAAGCATGGTTCGGTCGGATCACATCATCCGAATGGATGCTTCATCCCCCGAAACCGTTTGAGCCCCATAAATCCGGGTTTTCCGTCAGGATTTCGGGACCGTCAGACAGGATGGCTACCGTGTGTTCGAAGTGGGCGGATAACTTGCCGTCGGCGGTCGAAGTCGTCCATTCGTCGTCGAGAACCCGGATGCGGTGCGCACCCGCGCACACCATGGGTTCGATGGCGATGACCATGCCCGGCCTGAGTCGGATGCCGCGTTTCGGCCTGCCGTAATTTGGTACCTGCGGTTCCTCCCAGAGGCTGCGGCCGATCCCGTGTCCGCATAATTCCCGCACCACGGAAAACCCGTGGGATTCCGCGTGTTTCTGCACCGCGTGGCCGATGTCGCCGATTCGATTCCCCGGCTTCGCTTCCTCAATCCCCTTGTACACCGAAGCTCTCGTGACGTCCAGCAACCGCTGCGCCTCGGGTGAAATACGGCCGACGGGGAAGGTAAAGGCCGTGTCGCCGTGGTATTCATCGATGATCACGGCGAAGTCGAGACTGAGGATGTCCCCTTCCTCGACCGTCCGCCGCGGGCTGGGGATTCCATGCACGATCTCCTCATTGATGGACGCGCATATCGTGGCGGGAAAGGGCGGATGGAAGGTGGGCCTGTATCCCAGGAAGGAGGAAGTGGCTTCGTAGCCCCCAATCATCTTACGGGCGATTTGGTCCAGTTCGGACGTGGCGACGCCCGGCTTGACGGCTTCACCCATGCGTTGCAGCGTTGCGGTCGCGGCCTGGCCGCTTCGCCTTATGGTCTCGATCTGTTTTTCAGTCTTGAGAATAACGCCCATAGCCTGAATCCGGATGACATACAATGGGAAACAATGTGCTCGTTACGATGCTCGTAGCGCCCGGGTATGCGATGCTCGTAGCGCCCGGGTATGCACTCGAAAGGCATGATCCGGAACGCCCCAAGCAAAATACAGGAGAAAGGGATGAAGTCAAGCGCATTCAGCCGGGGCTTTGAATCGACGCGCGAGCGGTTCCACACGGCCTGAAGACGTCCGAGGATCACGCGTAGACCGCGCCGCTTCCTGATGCTGGCGCCGCGCTGCCGCTCCCTTAAATATCTTGTCCCGTTCACCGGCGGCGTGTATGTTCAGTCGCGGGGAATCACCCTGTTGATTGCGGCCGTCAAGACTTTGTAGCGTGTAAACCAGACACCAGGAGTAAGTGAATAGTATTATGGACCAATCAGCTCTCAACGAAGCGCCCGCGAGAAAGTGGCTGACCTACCGCCCTGAGATCAAGCTCATAGACTGCACGATACGGGACGGCGGCCTGATGAACGACCACCGTTTCGACGCGGATACGGTCAGGGCGGTCTACCGGGCCTGTGTCGCCGGCGGGATCGACTACATGGAAATCGGTTATATCAACTCACGGCAGATCTTTTCCCCCGATGAGCACGGACCCTGGAAGTTCTGTGCCGAAGAGGATATCCGGGGCATCGTGGGCGACAACGACACACCGCTCAAACTTGCGGCCATGGCCGACGCGGAGAAGTCGGACTACAAGACCGACATTCTGCCTGCCGAGGACAGCGTGCTGGACATGATTCGCATCGCTACCTACATACATCAGATCCCCCTTGCGCTGGACATGATCCAGGACGCCCACGACAAGGGCTATGAGACCACACTGAACCTGATGGCGGCATCGACGGTGCCCGAAAGCGAGATCGACGAGGCGCTTGCCATGCTGGCCGAATCCCAGGTCGGCGCCGTCTACGTGGTGGACAGTTTCGGCGCGCTGTACAGCGAACAGGTCGAAGCGCTCGTGGACAAGTTCCTGAACGCCCTGCAATCCACCGACAAGCAGGTGGGCATCCACGCCCACAACAACCAGCAACTGGCCTTCGCCAATACCATCCAGGCGCTGATCCGCGGAGCGAACTACCTGGACGCCAGCCTTGCAGGCCTTGGCCGTGGTGCGGGCAACTGCCCCATGGAACTGATCGTCGGGTTTCTTCACAATCCGAAGTTCCGCCTGCGTCCGTTGCTGGAATGCATACAGTACGATGTCGAACCGATGCGGGCCGATCTGATGTGGGGATTCGATATTCCTTATATGATTACGGGCCTTATGAACCAGCATCCCCGGTCGGGCATGCGGTTCAACGCGGCGAAGGAGCGGGGCAGCATGGCCAGGTTCTACGACGAGATGGAGGACGCCGGCTGACTGTCATTGGATCCTGCTTACTGGCAAGTCCCGTTTTATAGCCCGGCACACCGGCACCGGAATTCAACCTTACCGTGAGCTCAATGGTCACCGCGCTCGAACTGCGTATCGTGGAAAAGGTAGACGCCCTCCGCGAAGACATGCTTGCGTTTTTGCGGGAACTGATACGTATACCCTCGGTGAATCCGCCGGGTGACGAATACCTGCCCTGCGCCCGGCTGGTGGACGATGGGTTGACGGCGCTTGGTTTCGAAACCCGCTTCGTGACCGACGAGCAACATCCGGATCATTCACCGGAACGGCCCAGGGTAAATGTGGTGGGCAGGCTTCCCGGCCGGTCGGCGATGCCCACGCTGCATTTCAACGGGCATACCGACGTGGTGCCTCCCGGTGAGCACTGGACGGTCGATCCCTTTGAAGGCGTGGTGAAGAACGGCAGGATCTACGGCCGTGGCGCTTGTGATATGAAGGGCGGTATCGCCGCTGCGCTTTTCGCGGCGGCGGCGGTGCGTGAAGCCGGCGTAAACCTGCACGGAAGCCTCGAATTCAGCGCCACGGTGGACGAGGAGACCGGCGGGTACGCGGGTATGGACGTTCTCGCCCGCAAAGGCCTGATTGCACCGGAACGGACTTCGTACGTCATCATTCCCGAGCCCTTCGGACCGGGCCGGATCTGCCTGGGGCACCGGGGCGTCTACTGGTTCCGTATCGATACGACGGGCCGGACCGCCCATGGCAGCATGCCCTTCCTGGGCGTCAGCGCCATCAGCCAGATGGAGCGAGTTTTGGGACGGGTGGAATCCGGGCTGATACCGGACCTTCAGACGCGTGTCACGGATATGCCCGTCGATCCTCCCGAGGCTCGCCGCGCCACGATCAACGTAAACGGGATTACCGGCGGTCAGCCGGTCGAGGGGGTTGGTTCGCCGTGCGTCGCCGACCGGTGCTCCGCCGTGTTCGATCGCAGGTTTTTGAAAGAGGAATCCTTTGACGACGTTAAAGGGGAGATTCAAGTCCTGATCGGCGAACTGACCGAGGCGGACCGGGATTTCTACGCGGAGCTGACCGACCTGATGATCGTTCACCCGGTTGAGACCGACCGGAACGCCGAACTGGTGCGGACGGCCGCTCAAACGATCGAGGACCTCCTGGGCACGCCCGCGGATCTCGTGGCCAGTCCAGGCACCTATGACCACAAACACGTGCGCAATACGGGAGGTGTAAAGCAGTGTATAGCCTATGGCCCCGGACTGCTGCATCTCGCCCACCAGCCCGACGAATACTGCGAGATCGATCATCTTTTGAAGAGTTGCAAGGTCATGGCGCTCACCGCGGTCCGTTTGCTTGGCGCAGACTGAAAAGGAAGAAACGATGGAATTCGAACTGAGCGGCGACCAGGTCATGATGCGGGACACCGCCCGCCGGATCGCCGAGGAGAAATTGAAGCCCCACGCGCGAGACATCGACGAGCGCGAGGCGGTGCACCTGGAAACGATCCGCGAACTCGGCGAGATGGGCTTCATGGCCATGATGGTTCCCGAGGAATACGGCGGCGCGGGCCTGGATACGGTCAGCTACGCACTGGCCGTTGAGGAGTTTTCCCGGGTCTGCGCGTCGACCGGCGTTTGCGTCTCGGTCAACAACTCCCTTTTCGCCGACGGCGTCTTTGCCTTCGGGTCCGAAGCACAGCGGAAGGCCTACCTGCCGCCGCTGGGTTGCGGCCACGCGCAGGCCTGTCTCGCGCTGACCGAGCCCGGCGCCGGGACCGATGTCGGCTCGACCGCCACGTCGGCCTTGAAGGACGGCGCGGATTATGTCATCAACGGCAAGAAGCATTTCGTGACCAACGGCGGTTTCGCGGACTACCTGCTCGTCCTGGTGACCACCGACCCGGGAACGGGCCACCGCGGCCTGAGTATGCTCCTCGTTGAAAAGGGCACGCCGGGGTTCGCCGTCGGTCGCCAGGAACAGAAGCTCGGGATCCGGGGATCGGATACCAGCGAACTGTTATTCGAGGATTGCCGCGTGCCGCAGACTAATCTACTGGGAGAGGAAGGCCGGGGCCTCAACCTCGCGCTCTCGATCCTGAACGGCGGCCGTATCGGTATCGCGGCGCAGGCCCTGGGCATAGCGCAGGGGGCCTACGACGCCTCCGTGCGGTACGCGAAGGAAAGGACCCAGTTCGGCAAGCCCATCGCCGGGTTTCAGGCGATCGCCTTCAAACTGGCCGAGATGGCCACCGAACTCGAAGCGGCCCGTCTCATGACCTACAAGGCCGCGTGGCTGAAAGATGCCGGAAGGGACTACATCACGGCATCGTCCATGGCCAAGCTCTACGCGTCGGAGGCCTCTATTCGAATCACGAACGAAGCCATCCAGATCCACGGTGGTTACGGCTATATTCGTGACTTCGACGTGGAGCGATTCTACCGGGACGCGCGGATCACCACCCTTTACGAAGGTACCTCGGAAGCCCAGAAAATCGTCATCTCCCGCAATATCCTGAAGGCGGACGGCGCCGGTTCCTAGACCGGGCGGTCCGTCCTTCGTTAGTAACGTGGGGATCCGTCCTGGCCCCATTGTGACCCATTGTTTTGCCTTGACAACCTACCAAACAAGTGTATGGTATATTGACACTTACGTTTGCTGGCCATATATTGTGTCAATTAGATGGTTCAACACGACATGTTCTAATACCGGCGTGGTGTTGGATGTGTCTTGCGTCCTGATCTATTGCTACGGAGAAAGAAACCATGGCGACCCGGAACGGTTCCGGCAACGGGAAGGATCTCCATACACAACTCGACTTGCTGACGCAATCTGACGACGCGGCGGGCGCCGGGTCCAGGAACGGAAACGGACCGCGCGACGGAGGTGCGCCTGAGAACGGAAACGTTGTCGAGGCAGACAGCGGTGCGCGGTCTGCCGGGGACGGTGGAACACCAGCCGCTGCAGACGCCGCCGTCTACGACGAAAGCAAGGTCAAGACCCTTTCGTCGCTGGAACACATCAGGCTGCGGACCGGCATGTACATCGGCCGGCTCGGCAGCGGCAGCGACCAGGAGGACGGCATCTACGTGCTCCTGAAGGAAGTGATCGACAACGCCGTAGACGAGTTCATCATGGGGCACGGCCGGAAGATCGACGTGAACATCGAAGACAACCGCGTCCGCGTCCGCGACTTCGGCCGCGGGATCCCCCTGGGCAAGGTCGTGGAATGCACCTCGATCATCAACACGGGGGCCAAGTACAACGACGAGGTATTCCAATTCAGCGTGGGGCTGAACGGCGTGGGCGCCAAGGCGGTCAACGCCCTTTCCGTCAATTTCAGGGTCGTGGCCTATCGTGACGGCCGCTTCGCGGAGGCGGTCTACGAGCGGGGGCGGCTGCTCGGCCAGAACGAGGGCGGTGCGGACGAACCGGACGGTACCTACGTGGAATTCCTGCCCGACGAGGAGATCTTCGGGGAATACGCTTACCAGACGGACTATGTCGAACGACGCATGTGGAACTACGCCTGCCTGAACAGCGGCCTCCGCATGATCTTCAACAAGAAGCGTTTCGTATCCCGGTACGGGCTGCTGGATTTCCTGAAGGCCGAGGTAGGGGACAACATCCTTTATGAACCCTCCTACCACAAGAGCCAGTACATCGAGTTCTCCTTCACCCACACCACCAACTACGGCGAGACGCTCTTCTCCTTCGTGAACGGCCAGTACACCGCGGACGGAGGGTCCCATCAGAGCGCATTCCGAGAAGGCATACTCAAGGGCGTCAACGAGTATTTCAAGAAGAGCTACGGCGGAGTGGATGTGCGGGAGTCCATCGCGGGGGCCATCGCCATCAAGCTCAAGGATCCGATTTTCGAGTCCCAGACCAAGAACAAGCTGGGCAATACAGAGATCAGGGGCTGGCTGGTTTCGGAAATCCGCAGCGCCGTGGTGGACTTCCTCCATAAAAACCAGGAGCCCGCCCAGAAGATCCAGGACAAGATCACCCAGAACGAGCGCCTCCGGAAAGAACTGAACGCGGTCAAGAAGGAAGCCCGGGAGGCGGCACGGCGCATCGCCATCAAGATCCCCAACTTCAAGGACTGCAAGTACCACTTCGGCCACGCCAAATACGGCGAGGATTCCTCCATCTTCATCACCGAGGGGCCGTCGGCCGCCGGTTCGATGGTTTCGGCGCGGGACCCGCTGACCCAGGCGATATTCGGGTTGAAGGGCGTGCCGCTGAACGTTTTCTCCCGCACCCGGGCGGCCATTTACAAGAATGAAGAGCTGTACAACCTCATGATGGCCCTCGGCATCGAGGACGGGATGTCCAACCTGCGTTTCAACAAGGTAATCATCGCGACGGACGCCGACTACGACGGCTACCACATACGAAACCTCCTGATGACCTTCTTCCTGAGCTACTTCGAGGATCTGGTGCTCGCCGGCCACGTCCACATCCTGGAAACGCCGCTCTTCCGGGTCCGCAACACGAAGGAAACCGTTTACTGCTACAGCGAGAAGGAACGCAACGCCGCCCTCGATCGTATCCGGAGCGCCGAGGTGACCCGGTTCAAGGGCCTGGGCGAGATCTCGCCGGGAGAGTTCGGCCAGTTCATCGGTTCCGACATGCGGCTCGTGAAGGTCAACGTCCGTTCCATCCACAGCATACCGGACACCCTCACCTTCTACATGGGCAAGAACACGCCCGAGCGCAGGGATTACATCGTGGAAAACCTGCTGGACGAAGTATAGGACCCCATGGCCTACGCCGATACCCTCTTCGACGACTACTATCTGAAGTACGCCTCCTATTTCATCAAGGACCGCGCAATACCGGAGATCGACGACGGCCTTAAGCCGGTACAGCGCCGCATACTCCATACCCTCTTCGAGATGGACGACGGGAAGTACCACAAGGTCGCCAACGTGGTGGGCCAGACCATGCGGTACCATCCCCACGGGGACCAGTCGATCTTCGGGTCGCTGGTCAACCTGTCCAACAAGGACATGTTCATCGATAAGCAGGGCAACTTCGGGTCGATCCTGACCGGCGACCCCGCCTCTGCCGCCCGGTACATCGAATGCCGCCTGACGCCGCTGGCCAAGGAGGTGCTGTACGACCCGGAAATCACCGAATTCGTGGATTCCTATGACGGGCGCAACCGGGAGCCGGTGGCTTTTCCGGCGAAGATTCCCGTGCTCCTCGCCCTGGGCGCCGAAGGCATCGCCTCGAGCATGGCGACCCGGATCCTGCCCCACAACCTCATCGAGCTCATGGAGGCCCAGATCGCCTGTCTCGGGGACGAACCTTTCGAGATCCTGCCCGATTTTCCCACGGGGGGCCTGGTAGACGCCTCGGAATACAACGACGGCAACGGGAAGGTGATGGTCCGTGCCAGCCTGGACGTGCGGGATCCCAAGCGTATCGTCATCCGCCAGTTGCCCTTCGGTTCGACCACCGAAAGTCTGATCGCTTCCATCGAGGCGGCCGCGAAGAAGAACAAGCTCAAGATCGCCGGCATCTCCGACTTCACGGCGGACGAGGTTGAAATCGAAATCCGGCTGGCGCGGGGCGTGCACTCCGAGGAAACGGTGGATGCCCTCTACGCCTTCACCGACTGCGAGTCGTCCATATCCACCAACGTGCTTCTCATCCGGGATGGCCACCCCTGCATACTGCCCGTTACCGACGTCCTGAAGCACAATACCCGCAGGCTCCTGGAGATCCTCGAGGCTGAGCTTAAAATCGAGCGCAAGCAGTTGCACGCGAAACTCCGCGCGAAGACGCTTGAGCAGCTTTTTATCAAGGAGCGGATCTACAAACGCATCGAGGAGGTACGGGAACAGGACAAGATCCATGATGCGATCCGGGAGGGATTCGAGCCCTTCGAGTCCAAGGTGAAGGACCTGACTCCCGAAGATATCGATACGTTGCTCAAGGTACCGATCCGCCGGATCTCCCTGTACGACATAAACCGCGCCAATGAGGAGATGAAGGGCATAAGGAACCGCCTGCGCGAGATCCGGGATCACCTGGGTCATCTCTCGGCCTATGCGGTCACGCTGCTCGAAGGGCTCATCGAGCGGTACAGGGAGGCCTTTCCGCGCCGAACGACCCTCGCTTCCTTCAAGCGGGTAGACGCGCGGGAAGCGGCGCAGCGGAACCTCGCACTGAAGTATGACCGGACGACCGGGTATCTCGGTTACGGTCTGAACACCGGCGACACCCTCTTCGACGTATCGCCGTACGACCGCGTGCTCGTGATCCGCAAGACAGGCGCCTACGCGCTCCACGACGAGATCGAACGGCTCTTCGTGGACAAGGGCATGCTGTACTGCGGGTTCGTCGATCCCGAGCGCGTGTTCACGATGATCTACCGGGACAGGAAAGGCCATCCCTATGTCAAACGGTGCAAGCTGGAAAAGTTCATTCTGAACCGGGGATACGAACTGGTTCCCGATGGCTGCCGGATCCTGCACCTGACCACCGACGAGGACGTCACGGCGACGGTTACCTTCAAGCCCACGCCCCGCATGCGGGTTTTCGAGGAGGTCTTCGACCTGGCCATCTTTCCGGTCAGGGGGAACCGGGCCAAGGGCATCCGCCTGGCCCCCAAGGCACTCAAGGGCGTGAAACTGTCCCGGAGACCGGAACGGGGAGATACTCCGGATCAATCGGAAGCTGCTTCAAACCCGGAGGATCCCGGCCGGTCCGCGCACCGGGCCGATCCCAAGGAAGGAAAGGACTGACATGACCCTGGAGATGCGCATCGGCCTCGGGCAGTTCAACGTGCTCACCGACGAGAAACTGGCCTACATCAAGCAACTGGGCGCCGACGATTTCCTCATGAATACGCCGAAGCTGCCCGGCGATGAGCGCTGGGAACTGACGGACCTGGTCGACCTGAAACGGCGGGCGGATGACGCCGAGTTGCGGCTCATGGCGCTGGAAAACGTGCCGGTTACATTCTACGACAGGGCCATGCTGGGCTTGCCGGGCCGCGACAGCCAGATCGAGAACATGAAGTACACCATCCGGAACATGGGCCGGGCGGGCATTCCCATCCTGGGGTATCACTGGATGCCCAGCGCCGTGTGGCGCACCCCGGATCCCGCCGTACTCCGCGGCGGGGCAACGGCCACACGCTTCGATTTCGAGGCGCATAGGGACGCGGAACTCACCCATGGCCGCGTTTTCACGGCCGACGAGATGTGGGAGAACTACGTATACTACATGTCGAGGATCCTGCCGGTTGCCGAGGAAAGTAACGTCAAGCTCGCCGTGCATCCGGACGACCCGCCCGTACCCATGCTGGGCGGCGTGGCCCGGATCTTCAGCAGCTTCGAGGGGTTCAAGCGGGCCATGGACGCCTTTGACAGCCCGTACCATGGCCTCGATTTCTGCATGGGCTGCTGGTCGGAGATGGGCGGCCATGACTACGTGTTAAAGGCCGTTCGGCACTTCGGCGGCCAGGGCAAAATCATCTACGTCCATTTCCGTGACGTGCAGGGAAACGTCCCCTGTTTCAACGAGTGCTTCATCAACGAGGGCAACGTCGACCCCTACGAGGTCATGAAAACCCTGAAAGACGTCGGTTTCACTGGGTTTATGATCACCGACCACGTCCCGGACTTCGTGGATGATACCGACTGGAATCACCGGGGGCGCGCCTACGCCATCGGGTACATGACGGCCATGTTGGAAATGGTCAACAAGTTGCGGCCGGCCTAGAGTGAAAACCAGTAGTTGAATTTCAGCAGGAAGATGTTCGACGGATAGGTGTCGAACAGGTCGTTCAGATCCTGCCCGGCCGAAAACCCGCCTGTGCCGCCCGAGCGGCTGCGCTGCTGCTGCCACACGAGAAACAGGGTCGAGCCCGGCGTATATTCCCAACGCAAGACCAGGTTGGAACGGAACTGGCGGAAATTGAAGTCGGGATCGTCGAAGGAGTAGTCCGTCTGCCCGTCCTGGTTTTCGTCCACGCGATAAACCTCGTCCGAATCGTCGTATGCCAGCTGGTCGTTCGAAAACACGTCGAACCGGTCGCTGAATCGGGAGGACCGCGTGTCCGTGATACGCTTGAACCGGGTGTAGCGGCCGGCCGATACGAAAGGCTGGCCGTAGTACTGGATGGACATGTTGTTGGTGATGCTGTAGTTGAGCCGGATCCCGATCCCCAGCGTCTTCTGGTCGACGCGACCCAGCAGGTAGCGACTGTCATCCCGGAACGATTCGTTGGACACGTACTGCAACTCGTTCCAGTTGGTATTGAAAAACGGATTGATGCGGATGTTCATGGCGTTGCTCGGCCGGTACCGCATGGATAGATACGTCCAACTCGAGCGTCCCGCGTCATCGCGGCGCCGGTTGTAGCCGCCGCCAATGCCGAAACTGACGGGCTTGCGTCCATCGGTGTCGACATCGAGGTTGAACTCCACGTATCCCGGTGTCTTCACCGACGGGCCGCCGCGCAGGGCGGTGGTGGACAAACCCTCGAATTCCGAGTTCATGTTCATCCACACCCACCAGTAATTGCTGAACTGGCCGCCCCCGTTGATGTTGCCGCCCAGGAATTTACGTTCCCTGCCGAAGTTGAACCCCTGCCACTGGTTCATGAATACGTTGAACTGGCGGAAGATCCGATTCGGTTTTTCCGACCGGTAACCAAACCAACTGGTCTGCATGAAGACGTCGGCCTGGCGCAGGAAGCCCACGTCGTTAAGCTCGAGACCTGGCGAGCGCCAGGTTCCGGAGATCCCCATGTTCCACGGGCTGTTTCCCGATCGGCCTATGCCGAAGCTCCCGCCATGGCCGCTCATGGCGGTCAGCGTGGAATCCAGCGCCACGTAGGAAGCGTCGGGACGCTGGTAGTACCGCGCCGAATTGCGCTGCACGCGGATAAGCGCTTCCGGTTCGCCCCGGATGTGGCTGAACGACATGCTCGCGTTGAGCCAGTAGGTCCGGTCGCTCCACTGGTGGCGGAAATCGATCCCGCCCGTGTAGGCCGCCCGGTTGAGGAAATCGAAGTGGGCCTTGTTGTTGTTCCGGTTGGTCGCCGTGAGCATTGTGCCCAGCGCCGTCTCCCCGTCGTTGAAGTCCTGCTGAATGCGCGCGACCAGGTAGTTGGTCAGCGGTTCCACGGATTCCTCGCTCCGCGCGCCATCCGTGTCTATTCTGGCGGTGGCTTCCCCGGTAACCGCTTCCACGATGCCGAGGGACAGGCCGCCCGGTGTCTTCCCGGTGATCTTCGCGGCGGCGAGTATGGGCGTATTCCGGGGCATGTCCATGGACTGGCCGTCCGAGAGGTCCGGATTCCGCTGGGGGGACCGGCCGATTCGCCGTGAGTAGAACAACTGGTCGTTCCGGAAAGGGCCGCCGCCGCCAACGCCGAACTCGGTGATGTTCTTTCCTTCGACGAACAGGGGCCGGCGTTCTTCGAAAAACAACTCGAAGGCCGACAGGTTGACCCTCGAAGGGTCCGCCTCGACCTGGCCGAAGTCAGGGTTCACGGCCAGATCCATGGTCAGGTTGCCGGCCAGCCCGATCTTGCCGTCCAGTCCGATGCGCCCGTCGGCGCTCTGGCCGTCGCGGAAGGGATTTCGCGCCTCGGCCTGGAACCGGTTGAGGTCACCCACCACATAGGGCAGGATCTCAATCCGGTGGGAAGACTCGATGCCTTCCAGTCCGCGCAGTTCACCGAAAAGGCTGACCCAGCCCGGCGAATTGCGGTGGATGTGCTGCCAGCCCGAACGCTCCTCGCGGCGGTAGAGCCTTCTCTGGACCTGGAGGCCCCATACCTGTCCCTCCTCGCCGGAGAACCTCAACTGGCTCAGGGGTATGCGCATCTCGGCGAGCCATCCCTCTTCGTCGATGGTGGACGCGCCGTACCATACGGGATCCCAGCTCGCGTCCCAGTCGTCTCCGTCGTTCGATATGGCTTCGTCGCCCCGGCCTCCGGAGGCGGTCAGCGTAAAGGAAAAGGCCGTGCGCTTGTCGTGATAGCTGTCGAAATGAATCTCGACCCAGTCGTTGTCCCAGTCGTCCCGCCGAGTTACGCGGCTGGTGATCCGGTCCGGTTCGGTATCGAAGGCACGGATCAGCACGTAGAGGTTGTGATCGTCGAAGAGGATTTTGAAAGCCGTCTGCTGCGTGGGTTCCGCGCCGTCATCGGGATCAAGCTGGGTAAATTCGCCGGACCATTTGACGTCGTCCCAGGCTTGATCATCTCCCCTACCATCGATATCGGGAGGCAGGGACGCGATATGCCGCGTGTTGTACACCCGTCTTTCCGGTGCCGGTTGATTTGCTTCGGATTCCACCGGCCCCACGATGGCCAGGGTGATCAGGATCGTCATCCACCGTTGCAGGTTGTTCAGAAACAATGTATTGCCTCCAGCCAGTTTCAAGTCATTGCCGACCATCGATTCCCGCGCTGCAACTATGACAAGGGAACGGTCGAAAAGGTTGCGTTTTTTCGACCTGCGCGGTCTCACGATGCGACGTCGGCGCCGAGACGTACTGCATACACTCCGGCGGGCCTTCTTATTCACATAACCCTTCCGGTTTTCCCCGGAGCGGATGCACTTGTCCTTTCTACCCGGCCGGCGACGGGCATACGGTGCGGTACGGTGCGGAATATGCTTTTGCCTGACGGAATCACGACTGCATATTACAGGACAGGTGGTACAGGTCCCGCCTATCGCGCAGTGACGATCGCGATACGGTATTCCGCACGACCCGTTCCGCCAGGCGCGGCGTCCGCGCGCCCGTAACCCGTGCAGTTCCCCACACTCCGCAGTACGTGGAGATCCCACATGTCAGGTGGTCGACTGAACGTACTCTTCATCATGACCGACCAGATGCGGGCGGACTGCATGTCCCGCGTCGGCCACGCCGTGGTCCGAACGCCCCACCTCGACGGGCTCGCGTCCGACGGCGTCCTCTTCCGCCGGGCCTATGTGCAATCGGCCGTATGCGGTCCCAGCCGCATGTGCTTCTACACGGGCCGGTATCCCCACGCCAACCGGTCGCCGTGGAACGAAGTGCCCCTGCCCGCGGACGAGAAGACCATGGGCCACTACTTCGGCGACGCGGGCTACCGCGCGGCCCTGTGCGGCAAGACGCACTACACGCCCGATCCGTTAGTCGATCCCTCGGCGCAACCTGAACAGGGGATCCGCCGGACGGCCCTTGCCGGCCTGGAACCCTGGGAGTTGAACGATGGCCGGGGCGAAGGTTGGCTGGCGCATCTCAGAAGCCGGGGATACGCCGAGGAGGTCGCCGGCGATCCGTTCCGGGTGGACATGCCCGCGGATGCCGACCGGGACCATTCCGCCTACCCCACGCGGTTCAGGCGGGAAGACAGCGATACCGCGTTCATGACGGACCGGGCCATGGCCTTCATGGACGGGGCCGGGGATTCGCCCTGGTTTCTGCACCTCTCCTACTTCAAGCCCCACCTGCCCATCGTGGCGCCCTATCCGTACAACGAGCTGTACGATCCCGCCGATTCCCCCGCCCCGAACCGGTCGCCGGAGGAACTGGAGCGTCCCCATCCTTTCCACGTCCCCTTCCGTATCGAACGCGGCGGCGTGGCCTACGACGACGAGGACGTGTGGCGCCAGCGAAGGGCGACCTACTACGGGCTGATTACGGAGATCGACGACCACCTGGGCAGGCTGTTCCACTTCATGAAGGACCGTGGGCTCTGGGAGAACACACTGATCGTCTTTACCTCGGACCACGGCGAATACGTGGGCGACCACTGGATGTTCGAGAAGGAACTCTTCTACGACGAAGCGTACAACGTGCCCTTCATCGTCCGCGACCCCCGTTCCTGCGCCGACGGTACGCGCGGGAGGATGATGGACGAATTCGTCGAATCCCTCGACGTCCTGCCGACCTGCCTGGACGCGTGCGGTCTGGAGACGCCGCCCGTCCTGCAGGGCCGTTCGCTCGTTCCCCTCCTGCGAGGCGAACATGGGTCCGGCTGGCGCAAAGAAGTCTTCGCCGACTGGGACTTCCGGTTCTACTGGACGCCGAAGAAACTCGGCATCCCGTCGGAGAAATGCCGGGGATGGATGGTGCGGGACGACCGGTTCAAGTACTGGCATTTCAACGGCATGCCCGACGTGCTATTCGACCTGGCGACGGATCCCGGAGAACTTCGGAATGTCGCCGGCGATCCCCGTTATGCAGAGACGATCGAGGACCTTCGCGTGAGACTGATGGACTGGCGTATGTCCAACGAGGACGAGAGCCGGGTCAGTTGGACTTACGAACGCCGCCCCGGATTCGGGCGCAATCCCTTCGTGGCGTGACCGATCTTCCCCACGAAGTACCGGAGCCGAGATGAGCCGGCTGTTCTTCCTGGCAAGGAGATTCGTCGCGGGGGAATCCCTCGAGGCCGCTGTAGACGTCGTCCGGTCGTTGAACGACGCGGGACTCGACGTGACGTTGAACATGCTCGGCGAAGGCACCCTGGAAAGGGAAAAGGCGGAAGACGCAGTCAGGCAGTATCTCGTGATGCTGGATCTGATCCGGGAGGGTGCGCTCCAGGCCAATATCTCCGTCAAACTCACCCATCTGGGACTGGACATCGACGAAGCGTACTGCACGGATAACCTGAGCCGCATCCTGGAGGCCGCGAAGGAGCGGGACATCTTCATCCGGCTGGATATGGAAGGTTCGCCCCATACGCAGCGGACCCTCGACATCTTCTACACCCTGTACGACCGCTACAGGAATGCCGGCGTGGTGATCCAGGCCATGCTGCTGCGCAGTCCCCACGACATCTTCGTGCTCAACAAAATCGGCGCCCGCGTGAGGCTGTGCAAGGGATCCTACCGTGAATCCTCCGAACTGGCCCTGCAGCGCATGCCCAACATCCGCGGCGCCTTTCTGTCCATTGCGGAACAACTGCTCAAGGACGGCCGTTTCCCCGCCTTCGCGACCCATGACGACTATCTGATCGAAGGCGTGACCCGGAACGCCGAGCGGCTGGAGGTCCCTCGGGACCAGTTCGAGTTTCAGATGCTGTACGGCCTGCGTCCCGGATTCCAGAAGGAGATGCGCGCAAGGGGCTTTCGCATGCGGATCTACGTGCCCTTCGGAACGGAGTGGATGCCCTACTTCTATCGTAGGCTCAGGGAACGCAAGGAGAACGTGTGGTTCGTCCTCCGGAACCTGGTCAGACGCTGAGCTCGACGCCAGCCTGTATACGCCCGGACTCCTAATCTTTAATATGTAACATACATCTCCCTTGTGAAGTCGTAAGTAATAACCGTGATGACCGCATACGCAATGTTCCACGGTAATCAACGCGCGGTAATCAACGAAAAAAATCGGTTTGCCTGCATGGGAGGTGTCGAATGTTTACGCTCGCGTATAGGGTTTTTACCATTGCCACGGTTCTCACGTTGCTGCCCGGCGGCTTGACGGGTTCTACCGGAGATGCGTTCGCAGAGGTCAGACATTATTCCAAATCGGTCGCATTCGAGCCGGGCGGCCACCTAGATGTCAAGACTCGACAGGGCAGTATTGACCTTACGACATGGGACCGTAACGAGGTGGAAATCGTTGCCCGAATCGAGTCACCTTTCGACATCGACGCCGACTACGCGAGAAAGATCGTATCGGCGCTGCAAATCGAAGTGGAGAGATCCGGGGGATCGTTGCGGATCCGGTCCGACTACGACGATATTCCTGTTTACAAACGATGGTTTTTCAGTATGCGGCAACACCCCCTCGTCCATTACGAAATCCGAATGCCGAGGCGTACCCATCTTACATTGGAGGTCCGTCATACGGATACGACGATCCAGGGTGTGGAAGGCGCGATTCGTGTCAATGCGCATTACAGCACAGTAACGGGTGTGGGCTGGACGGGTCTCGTGCGCCTCGACATGGATCATGGTAAGCTCAGGCTGGAAAAACTTGAAGGCTCTGTCGAACTGGATGCGAAACATGCGGACGTGCGCATGGAAGCGATCCGGCTCAACGGTGATACGCGAATACACGCGCATCGCGGTGAAACGGAATTGTACCTGCCGCGCCATCAGGGGCTCGATCTCTACTCCGATATCAGCCACGAAAGCGAACTAGACTCCGATTTCAAGATTTCGTCAGGGGATTTCGAGCGCGGCGAAGGAATCATATCCGGCACGATAAACGGGGGCGGCTCTTTGCTCGAACTCCGCGGCGACCACACAAGATTCCGGTTGAGAACAAGCGGGTTGTAATCCCGTTACACGCTTATCCCGATACAACCTGGCTCGTGCGGTCTACCCGACTCGCCCTGAAGTTCATCCATACCCATACTCGCCGGATCAGTACCGCGAACCTTACCGAATCGGCCGCACGCCACTACGGTACCCCGACCAAGCGTATTGTACGTGCCCGCCGTCATGCGGCGTACCGCAATCTCTGCGCCTCTTTCCGCCGTATAATCATTGACAACGTCAAGCCTGTGACATCATAATCTGGAAACCATTCGCGGCAGCATCATATTTCGTGGGTTCAGGACTACTGAAATACCCCGGGAGGGGAGGTTCGTTCGTGACGGACTTGACTTTTCCGTTGTGCCAGAAATGTAATGTGGGCGTGTTGATTCCGCTCTCCGACTACGGCCGTGACGGCGCGACGATCGAGTACAAGGCCTGGGCATGCACTAATCCCGATTGCGGATTCAACATCCGCATCGACAACGGCGATATCAGTTACGGAAGACCCATGGCGCAGTCTCACAAGTGAGCCGAATGAGGCGCGATGCTCATCCTCGGAATCGATACTTCCTGTGACGAAACCGCGGCCGCCGTCGTGCGCGATGAAACGACCGTCCTTTCCAACGTAATCTCATCGCAGGGCATACATAATGAATACGGGGGCGTCGTTCCGGAACTGGCCTCCCGGGCCCACCTGTCCCTTCTCCTGCCTGCAATCGAATCGGCCCTGCATCAGGCTTCCTGCGAACCGGACGGCCTGGATGCCGTCGCCGTGACCTATGGGCCGGGCCTCGCGGGCTGCCTTTTGATCGGGCTTACCACGGTCAAGTCCATCGCGCTGGCCATGGACAAGCCCCTGGTCGGCGTGAATCATATCGAAGGCCACGTGTTCGCGGGGCGCCTGGCGGACGGGGAACTCGACCCTCCGTTCATCGCGCTAGTCGTATCCGGCGGACACACGCAACTGGTGCACGTCGAGCGGTGGGGCACGTACCATATCCTGGGCAATACCCGCGATGACGCGGCCGGCGAGGCCTTCGACAAGGTAGCCAGGCTGATGCGGGTAGGGTACCCTGGCGGTCCCGTCATCGATCGGCTGTCCCGCGACGGCGATCCCGGTTTCCTGGACTTTCCCCGGACCTACCTGGATCCGGAGGGATTCGAGTTCAGTTTCAGCGGCCTCAAGAACGCCATGCGCATGTATCTTTCCAAACGGTCGGAAGCGGAGATCGACCGCGACCTGGCCCATATCGCCGCGGCATTCCAGGAAGCCGTCGTAGACGTGCTGGTCGACAAGTCCATGGCCGCCGCCGCGTCCGTCGGGGTGGACGCTGTACTGATCACGGGCGGCGTGGCGTGCAACGGCCGTCTGCGCGAGCGGATGACCGAAAGGGGCGCCGAACTGGGGTTCAAGGTGGTCTATCCCCCACCCATTCTCTGCACGGACAACGGGGCCATGATCGCGGCGGCCGGGGCCTACCGGTTCCGCCAGGGGCAACGGGACGGGCTTTCGCTTTCCGTCCAGCCTCGCGCGCGCCTGTCCGCTTACAACGGAGTCGGGCTGAACGGGCAGGCCGGGCAGGCCGGGCAGGCCGGGCAGTCCGCGAGAGTCCGGTCCGGCGGTCAGTCCTCAAACCGAAGCAGTGGACCATGAACCTCATTGCGTCCTATTTCAGGTTCGAAGAGCGCAATACGAACTGGCGGGCCGAAGTCACCGGCGGCCTGACCACCTTCATGACGATGGCCTACATCGTCGCCGTAAACCCCGGCATCCTGTCTGAAGCGATGGGCCAGTCGTTGTTCGGGGAACTATTGTTCGCCACGTGCGTGTCCGCCGCGTTCGGCACGTTGCTGATGGCGCTGCTTGCGAACTATCCCTTTGCCCTGGCGCCCGGCATGGGACTCAACGCATTCTTCACCTACACCATCGTGTTGGGCATGGGCGTGGACTGGCGTATCGCCCTCGCCGTGGTACTCGCATCGGGTATTCTGTTTCTTCTGCTCACGTTTCTCCGGGTGCGGGAAGCGATAATCACAGCGGTTCCGGAACCGCTGAAGCGTGCGACCGCGGCCGGCATCGGACTGTTCATCGCGTTCATCGGGCTCAAGAACGCCGGCGTCATCGTGGACGATCCGGCCACGCTGGTCAGCCTGGGCGACGTAAGGTCCTGGCCGGTTGGTCTGACCCTCGCGGGCATGTTGGCCATGGGCGTAATGCTGGCACGGGGAATGCGTGGTTCGATCCTGCTGGGTGTGGCCGGGGTCGCATTCCTGGCCATGGTATTCGGCGTGACGCCGTGGCCGGCGGGCGTAGCGAGCATGCCCACCTGGCCGTCGACCCTGTTCGGCGAGGCGGTCGTCAACCTGCCACTTGTCCTGGACTCGGCGATGCTGCACCTCGTGTTCGCCTTCCTGTTCGTGGACCTGTTCGATACCATGGGGACACTGGTCGGACTCTCGGAACGATCGGGTTTCCTGGACCGGCAGGGCCGGCTTCCCCGGGCTAACCGCGCGCTGCTCGCAGACTCCGTCGGTACGGTTTTCGGCAGTGTGATGGGCTCAGCGACCGTGACCACATACATAGAGAGCGCCACCGGCATTTCTTCCGGGGCGCGGACTGGATTCGCCAGCCTGGTGGTCGCCTTGCTGTTCCTCGGCACGTTGTTCCTGACCCCACTGGTCGAATCGATACCAGTATTCGCCACCGCGCCCGCGCTGATTGTCACGGGTGTATTGATGATGGCTTCGGCGGCGCGGGTGAACTGGAGCGACGCGTCGGAAGCGGTACCCGTTTTTCTTACGTTGATTTCGATTCCGTTGACGTTTAGTATTGCCGACGGCCTGGCCGTCGGTTTCGTCGCCTATCCGGTCATCAAAAGACTGAGCGGCAGGGGCGGGGAAGTACATCCGCTCGTCGACGTCCTGGCGCTTGTCTTTATCGCACGATACGTTTTCATGACGTGATGTCTCGTTAAAGGGCCTGTACCCGTGCCCTCCAATCATCACCTGATTTCGTAGGGAGGTTTTCATTATGCGCACTACGAGCGTGATATTGCTCTTGCTGTTCAGTGTATGGCCGGCGGCTGCCCAGGAGACCGGCAGCCTGGCCGGCAGGATCGCAGCCGATGACGGAATGGCGTTGTTCGGCGCCAATATCGTGATCGGGGGTGACGCGATCGATGAATTGCGCGGAACGACGAGCGACGGCGAGGGGGCCTTTCGCGTCGACGGCCTGCCGCCTGGCGTATATGACGTGACGGCCTCCTTTCTTGGCTATGAATCGGTCACCATGGCCGCCGTGGCGGTCCTGGGTGGCGAAACCACGCGGCTTGACATCGGCCTTGTGGCTACGACGCTGATCGGGCAGCAGGTCGTGGTTTCCGCGTCGCGTAAACAGGAGAAGCTGCTCGACGCGCCGGCTTCCGTATCCGTAGTCGAGCTGGACGAGATCATGAACCGGCCGTCGTTGTCGGTAACCGACTATATCAAGGACCTGGGTGGCGTGGACCAGGCCAAGGTCGGCGTTTCCCAGAGCTCCACTGTGATCCGGGGATTCAACCGCACGTTTACCGGGTCCCTCCTGCAGATGGTGGACAACCGGATCGCGCGGATCGCCTCGCTCCGGCTCAACATGGGCAGTTCCATCCCCATCACTAGCGAGGACATCCAGCGCATCGAGGTCGTCCGCGGACCGGGTTCCGCCCTTTACGGTCCCAACAGCGCCAACGGGGTCATGCACATCGTGACCCGATCGCCCATCGGTTCGGAAGGCAACTCGTTGGCCGTGTACGGCGGGGAGCGCAGTCTGCGCAAGGCGACCTTCCGGCACGCCAGCAGTGTCGACGAAAAGATAGGGTTCAAGGTTTCGGGCGAGTATTCGAAGGCCCGGGAATGGGAATACAATGACCCCGCGGAGGTCAGTCCCCGGGACTACGACAACGAACGCCTGCTCGGGGAGATACGAATCGACCTTCGTCCCACGGACGACCTGTCCATCATCGGCTCGGCGGGGTATTCCCGGATCAAAGCCATCCAGATGACCGGGCAGGGCGCGGCGCAGGCCGTCGACTGGTCCACCCGGTTCTTCCAGGCGCGAACGCAGTACAAGGGCTGGTTCGCCCAGATCTTTCTCAACATGAACGACGCGGGCGAGACCAAGCTTCTCCGGACCAACCAGCCGATCGTGGATACCTCGAGATTGACCGTGGTGCAGCTTCAGCATAACTTCGGGCTGGGCGACCGGCAGCAGTTCACCTATGGCGCGGACATGTTGCTGACCCGGCCCAACACTGGAAACACGACCCACGGTCAATACGAAGACCGCGACAATCTGGACGAGTATGGCCTTTACATTCAAAGCGAAACGAACCTGAACGACCAGGTCAGCCTGATGCTGGCCGGCCGGCTGGACGAGCACAGCAAGAACGAAAACCCGGTGTTCTCACCCCGCGCGGCCCTGGTCTACAAACCTTCGACGGAGAGCACGCTTCGGCTTACCTACAACCGGGCGTTCGGCACACCCAGTTCGGTGCATTACTTTCTCGATCTGATAGCGAGTTCCGACCCATACGGCCTGGGCATGAATTTCGGCGCCCTGGGTCTGGGATCGGACCGCACCATCGATTTGCGCACGCAGGGCGTCAACTCGCAGTTCACGTTTCGTCGGGGCGACAACGGCCTGCCCATGTACCGTTCGCCCTTCGCTCCCGTGGCGGGGCTGCCCGTGGACACCTATCTCCCCATGAACGATCCGGCCAGCACCAATCTCCTCTGGGGCGTGGCGCGCGGCGCAGTGCTTGCGCAGCTAACGCCGCAGCTCCAGGCGCTGGCGGTCCCCCTCATCACGCAGTATTTGATTTCGCTTGGGATTCCGGCTCAGAACGCGGGGCAATTGGCATCCCAGCAGGCGACGCAACTGGCCGCCGCGTTCCCGGGCGTCATCCCGTCCGCGCTTCCTGGGCTCACGAATTCACTGGGCATACTGGACACAGGTACAGGTACCTTCAATCCGGTCGATCCCGCATCGGTAAGGAACATCGACCCGATAAGACCGTCCATTACCGAGACGTTTGAAGTGGGATACAAAGGCGTCATCGACAACAAGCTGGTACTGACCGCGGATTTCTACCGGAACAAGATACACGATTTCATCAGCTCGATTCATATCGTGACGCCCAATGTCTTCCTCGATCCCGGACCGCTGAGCACGGCCCTGGGAGCGGGAATCGCGCAGCATCTGGCCGCGCCCGAGAACGCGCAATTGGCTGGTGCGCTCAACGCGCTCGATGACCCGGCCGCGGGCGTAGGCGGCAACGGCAATGGAACGCCGGTGGACGAACTGACCGGTATATTCGTGAGTACTGCGGCCTCGATACCGTTTGGCACGGCGACCCCGGAAGAGGCTTCGGACCCCAACGCCGTGATGCTGACTTACCGCAACTTCGGAGAAGTTACGTACTACGGCACGGACATCGGGTTCTCCTATTATCCCAGCGACGTGTGGAACCTGTCGGGCAGTTATTCCTATATCAACACGAACCTGTTCGAGAACGTGGACGGCATCGACGATATACCATTGAACGCGCCGCGTCACAAGCTATCCATGGCGATTGGGTTCAAGCCGTCGGGCACGCCGCTCACCCTCGGCGCCCGCGTGCGGTACCGCGGGCAATTCGAGATGGCCGATGGCGTGTATGTGGGGGACGTCGAGTCTCATTCCGTCGTAGACTTGAACGCCTCCTATGCGTTTTCGAATCTCACCCTGAGCGTAGAGGCCGGGAATCTGTTCAATAGCGAGTACCAGGCGTTTGTCGGAGCGCCAATGATCGGGCGCATGGTCATGGCGGGTCTTGCGGTGCGTTTCTGATACGAAACCGGCGATAATTCGCTTGACAAATCCGCATATGTTCATATTCTATAAGTAATTATGCAGTGTGAACATCTTATCCGCGCCGACGCGAAATAACAACCGAAACCGCGTCGGCGCCGGACCCTGGATTCCTAAAGACTCATACATGCAGGAAGGAACCGCTTAGATGCGACTGGCAGGCATTTTGCTCGCCTTGATCATGACGGCGATCCCGGCGGCGGCACAGGAGACGGGCAGTCTGGGCGGCAGGATCGTATCGGACAGCGGAGAGTTTCTCTTCGGAGCCACCGTCGTGGTCAAAAGTCCCGCGATCGATGGGTTGCGGGGCTCGACGAGCGATGACAGGGGAATGTACCGCGTAGACGGACTTCCCGCCGGGGTGTACGAGGTCTCCGTTACTTTCCTGGGTTACGAGTCGTTTACCACGACCGGGGTCATGGTTCGCGGCGGTGCGCGCACGGCAAGGGATTTCGTGCTGGCCGCTTCGGTGCTCGTGGGCCAGGAGGTCGTGGTCTCGGCCTCCCGGAAGCGTGAAAAGGCCCTGGACGCTCCGGCGTCCGTCGAAGTGATCGAAATGCGGGACATCAAGGATTCCCAGGCGCTGGCCGTCAATGAACACATCAAGGACCTCAGCGGCGTCGATTACGCGAAGACGGGCGTCGTACAGGCCAGCACCGTGATCCGGGGATTCAACAAGGCGATATCGGGTCTCCTGCTTACCATGGTGGACAACCGGATCGCGCGGATCCCGTCGTTGCGTATCAACTCCTTTCAGGTCATTCCCATCACCAGCGAGGACATCGAACGCATCGAGATCGTCCGGGGCCCGGGTTCGGCGCTTTACGGTCCCAACAGCTCAAACGGCGTGATGCACATCATTTCGCGCTCCCCATTCGGGTCGGAGGGTAACTTCGTATCCCTTTCCGGGGGAGAACGCAGCCTGCGCAAGGCCTCCTTCCGCCATGCCAGCAGCGTCAATGACAAGATCGGACTCAAGATCTCCGGCAAGTACCTGAAGGCCCGGGACTGGGAATTCCACGATCCGGAGGAAATCGTGCCGCGGGATTTCGGTATCCAAGGCCAGTACGGAGAGATCAGGCTCGACTTGCGGCCTACGGAAGAACTGACGTTCATCACATCGGCCGGGTACTCCAAAAGCAGCAGCATCCAGATGACGGGACAGGGTTCGGCACAGGGCAAAGACTGGCTGTATACACATCTCCAGGGCCGCATGCAGTACAAGGGCTGGTTCGGCCAGTTCTTCTACAACAAGAGCGATGCGGGAGAAACCAGGCTGCTTCGCACCGATGAAAGCATCGTGGACAAGTCGTCGCTGACGGTCATGCAGTTGCAGCACACCAGGGACATCGGCCAGCGCCAGCAGTTCGTCTACGGGGTGGACCTGCTGCTCACCCGTCCCCGGACCGAGGGGACCATTCACGGCGACAACGAGGACGATGACGAGACCAATGAATTCGGGGTTTACCTGCAGAGCGAGACCAGGTTTACCGACCAGGTGAGCCTGATGCTGGCCGGCCGCCTGGACGAGCACAACAGGCTCGATAACGTTGTATTCTCGCCCAGGGCGGCGCTGGTACTCAAGCCCAATCCGGAAAGCACCTTCAGATTCACCTATAACCGGGCGTTCAACACGCCGACGGTGACGTCGTTCTCGCTGGACTTGAAGGCGGTCAACGATGCCTTTGGTTTCGGCGCGCTTTTCGGCGACCAGGGCCTGGGTCCCGACAACACCATCGACATCCGGTCCTACGGCGCGGCCAACGCCTTCACATTCCGCCGGGACGAAGCCGGCCTCCCCATGTACCGGTCTCCTTTCGCCACGGTTTCCGGGCTATCGAGGGATACCTTCCTGCGTCTCGATGATCCGGTCGCGACCAACATGCTGTGGGGTGCGGCAAGGGAACTGTTCGTCACTGAGATGGTCAAGCAACTGGGTGAGGACAGCGGGGGCATCGTAACGCCGGAACTGGCCGCGGAGTTCACCAACGTGATCCCTGTGCAGCTCTCGGGACTGAGGAACAGCCTTGGGCTGCTCAGTCCTGAAACGGAAGCCTTTATTCCTCTGGACGCATCATCCGTCCAGGACTTAGACAAGATACGCCCGACCATCACGCAGACCTTTGAGGTCGGATACAAGGGCGTGATCAAGAACAAACTGGTTCTGGCAGCCGATTTCTACCGCACGCAGATGACCGACTATACCCTGCCTCTATGGATTTTCACGCCTTCCGTGTTTCTCGACGCCGAGTCTGTCCGAACCGCACTGAGACAGGGTATCGACGACTATCTGGCCGCCCCCGAGAACGCGCTGCTTGCCAGTCTGATCGTTCTGCTCGACCAACCGGGTCTCGGCGGCAACGGGAACGGCGACCACGGGGATGAAATCAACGGATACATCGATCAGATCGCGGACGGCGCCGCGATGATCCCCTTCGGAACCATCACGCCGGAGCAGGTCTCCGATCCCACGGCGGTGGCGTTGACTTACCGGAATTTCGGCGACGTCACGGTCTACGGCGCCGACATGGGGTTTTCCTATTTCCCCAACAGGTCCTGGAACATCACGGGCAGCTACTCCTTCATCAACCAGAACCTGTTCGAGAACGTGGAAAGCCTCGGCGACGTTCCCCTCAACGCGCCGAAGCACAAGTTCAGCGGAGGCGTTACGTTCCGGCCGGCCAAATGGCCCCTGACTCTGGGTGGCAAGCTCAGTTACCGGGGCCCCTTCCCCATGCTGGACGGCGTGTACGGAGGGCCGATCGACTCCTATACGCTATTCGATGTAAACGCCGCGTACGAGTTCGCGCCCCTTACCATCAGCGTGGAAGCCAGCAACCTTTTAAACAACCAATACCGTTCCTTCATCGGCGCGCCTGAAATCGGCCGGTTGCTTTCCGCCGGCGTGGCCGTACGTTTCTGAAAGATCCCCACCGAGCGGGTTGTTAACCTTTTGAACACGGACAGCCGTTTATGACGGCGGACGCTTCCGGCGCCCGCTCTTTGCCTTTCCGCGCGGCGCGGGTACCTGCCTCGTCCATAAAATCGAAACTTTGTCCGGGGGTTTTTCGTGCAATCGAGTATGGACTTTCGTGCAATCGAGTATGGGCTTGTTCCGGGCGGGCATGTTCCGGTGCGCCGAACGGTTCCCTGAAGGTCCAATATTGGCTTGACACCAAGTGCGGCTTCCCGTAAGATGTGTCCATCTTCAAGGAGACTGAAAATGCCACATAGGTTGCGGTTTATTCTGGCGTTCCTGTGCCTGCTGGCCATGCCTGCGGCAGCGTTCGCCCAGGGGGATTACTTCGGGCGGAACAAGGTCCAATACCGCGACTTCAAGTGGGAAATCATCTCCACGCCCCACTTCGAAATCTACTTCTACCAGGGAGAGGAAGAGGCGGCCTACGATGCCGCCCGGATGGCGGAACGGTCCTATAACCGTCTGAGCCGCATACTGCAGCACAGGTTTAGCGACAAGATCCCAATCATCCTGTACGCCTCCCATACCGATTTCCAGCAGACCAACGTCCTGCCGGGCTTCATCAGCGAGGGCACCGGCGGCGTGACGGAATTCAACAAGAACCGCATACTGCTGCCCTTCACGGGATCGTACGCGGAACTGGAGCACGTACTCACCCACGAACTCGTTCACGCCTTCCAGGGTGACGCGATCTACGGCGCCGGTCCCGGCGTCTCCATCCTGAATCCCATGGCCTTCATCGCCCCGCTGTGGTTCATGGAGGGCATGGCGGAGTACCTGTCCCTTGGCCGAATCGACGCCTATACCCACATGTGGCTGCGCGACGCGGCGCTGCAGGGATACCTCCCAGCGTCCATCCCCGCCATGGACTACAGTTTCGGCGTCTACCGGTTCGGCCAGGCGCTCTTCGCCTACATCGGCGAACGGTACGGAGATCGCAAGATCGGCGAGATTCTCCGCAAGACCGGCCGCCTGCGAAACGTGAACGAAGCCTTCCGTTCGTCCATCGGTAAGGATATCGAGAAGCTTTCCGACGAATGGAACGAGCACGTGCGCCAGACCTACCTGCCACAGATCAAGGATTACGAAAAGCCGCAGGCCTTTGCCCGGCAACTGACCGACGTCAGGGAATCCCGGGCGGGTATACATCTCGCCCCGGCGATTTCGCCGCGTGGAGACAAGCTGGTTTTCATCTCAAATAAAAGCCTGTACAACGATATCTACCTGGCCTCCGCCATCAACGGCGAGGTGATCTCCAAGCTGGTCGAGGGCGAACGCTCGGCCGATTTCGAGTCCCTCCGGTTTTTCTCCACGTCCATTTCCTGGTCGCCCGATGAGCAGTACATCGCCTTTCCGGCCAAGGTGGGGGCGCGGGACGCCTTGTATGTCATGGACGTGAGGAAGAGGAAGGTCGTCCGGCGCATCAAGGTCGATCTCGACGGCGCCACGTCGCCGAGTTGGTCGCCCGACGGCAGCCAGCTGGTCTTCGTCGGCCTGCAGGGCGGACAGTCGGACCTGTACGTGATAGACGCCACGGGAGGGAACCTGCGCGCCCTGACCCAGGACCGGTACACCGATCGTGATCCCGTGTGGTCGCCCGACGGCAGCCAGATCGCTTTTTCCACGGACCGGGGCGACGTGACCAATTTCCGGACGCTCACTTTCGGTTATCAGCAATTGGCGGTATACGACCTGGCCACGGGGGAAGTCGATAAGATCCCCGACCAGATCGGAAAAAGCATCTCGCCTCAATGGTCCGCCGATGGCGAGAAGATCGCCTTCATATCGGACCGCACCGGTATTTCCAATATTTTTATTCGGGACATGAAATCAGGCGAGACCTACCAGATTACCAACATCCTCACCGGGGTGACCAACGTTACGGCCGCGGGTCCCGCCATAAGCTGGGCGCAGAAGGCTGACCGGCTGGTTTTTTCTTCCCTGTCCTGGGGCGGATTCGACCTGTTCTCCATCAGCGATCCGGTGTCGCTGATGAAAGAGCCCTACGATCACGCAAAATCGGCGACGCCAGGCGCCTCTCCCGATGCAGCGCAACTGGCCCCTCCGCTCAGGACCGAACCTTCGGAAGAAACCGCCGACGGCGAGGACGGCGATGGTACATCGCTGGACCCGGAAGTGGCAATCGACGGTATCGAGTCCGCGTCACCGGACTCAGACGCCGACTCCGACACGAGTCAGTCGATTTCAGCGCAGGACGACGAGAAGGTCACCGAGGAGAAGGTTACCGAGGAGAAGGATACCGAGGAGAAGGTCACCGAGGGGAAGGTTACCACGATCCAGACCGTACTTACGGAATCTCCCGATACGACGTCCACCACGAATGAAACCACACCGCGGGAGGAGCCGGAGGAGACAGGAAGTTCCGATCTTCTGCAGCAGCCGGAGTTTCCTTTCGGTCCCGTCACCAGAGGAATCGGGCCGGGTGGCGAATTGCCGGATACTACCGCATGGATCGACGGCACCTTCACGAAGAAGAAATACTCCCCCGACTTCGGCCTCGACTATATCGGCGGGAATGCGGGTTACGCCACGAACGTCGGTCTGGTGGGAAGTTCCCTTCTTTCCTTCAGCGATATCCTGAATAACCACAAGATTCTGGTGGGAGCCAACGTATTCGGTTCCCTGACGGACGCGAACCTGCTGCTTCAGTACACCAACCTGACTCGGCGCGTCAACTGGAGCGTGGCGGCTTTTCAGTACAGCTATGATCTGTTCTACAACTACCAGAGCCCCATCCTTACCCAGGTTACGACCCAGATCAATCGCGGCGTGCATCTCTTCGTAAGCCGGCCTTTCAGCAAGTTCAGCCGCTTGGAACTGGGTATTCAGGGGGTGCACAGGTCCCGTGAGCTGGTGGATGTGAGTTTCAATTACTTCGGCATCCGCCGGAACCGGCGCGGGAGCCTGGGCAGCGTGAATTTCGTGCAGCCCACCGCCGCCCTGGTCACCGATCACACGCTCTATGGCGTTACCGGACCGATCGCCGGCGCCCGGGGCCGCATCGAAATAACCCCGACTTTCGGCGAACTCCAGTACACGCGCGCCTTCATCGATTACCGAACGTACATCAACGTAATGCAGCGGTACGCCTTTGCCTTTCGCCTGTTCGGACTGGCCAGCGAGGGGCGCGACCAGGAACTCTTTCCCTTTGGCGGGCCCTATGATTTTCGTGGCGCCAACTACTGGTCCGTCTGGGGGAGCAAGGTCGCGATGGTCAACGCGGAGTTCCGTTTTCCTTTAGTCGATGTGCTGGCCATGGGGTGGCCGCTGCCGCTGGTCTTCCAACAGATCCGGGGCTCGTTGTTCATCGACGCAGGCAGTGCTTGGGACCAGAACACAAGCGCCGTGCAGGCCAATCAGTATGCGGGCTATCCCAATGTGGGAGACTTCGTCGACGGGTCGCTGATGCGGGACAACGGGCTGGGGCCCGGCATGATGGAAGAACTGTCGGGCAGTCCGGTCGCCGTGGCCTACGGCATCGGTGCGCGGGCGCGTGTGGGTTTCCTGATACTGAAGTTTGATATAGCCCGTCAGTTCGACCTCGGTAAACGGCCCTCCTGGTACAACAACGAGAACCTTCCCACTGTGCCCAGGGGACTGGAGTCCGAGTTTCCAGGCACGCGTTCGTACCGTCTGAGGAATGCGCTGAACGATACCCAGTTCTTCTTCACGATCGGCGCCGATTTCTAGGAAACTCCTCCAGCATCGGCCGCGGTCGGTCCATCCTTCGTTGAATCACCATTGCCCGAACGCGGAGATACGGCAGGTATACATGCATACGTCAGAAGAGATCAGAGCCTTAAGGGAGCAGCACTATAACGCCACACTTACCGAAATCCATGAACTGAATCCCGAACTCTGGATCATCCGGGTGAAACCGGACGAAGATCTCCCGCCGTACCAACCCGGGCAGTACACCACCCTCGGTCTGGGTGACTGGGAACCCACCAACGATCCGGCCCATAACGAGGACGTAAACGAGAAACTCAAGAACAAACTCGTCCGCCGTGCCTACTCCATGTCCTTTCCCATGTATGAGGACGATCCCGGTCAATTGCTGGATCCGGCGGACATGGATTACTACGAGTTCTACATTACGCTCGTGGCCCGCGACGGCGAAGAAGGCCAGGATCCTTCTCTCACGCCCAGGCTGTGGATGCTGAAGGAGGGCGACCGGCTCTGGATGGGGCCGAAGGTGACCGGCCATTACACCCTGGAATACATAGCTCCGGACGACCAGGTCATTTTTGCGGCGACGGGCACCGGCGAGGCGCCCCACAACTGCATGATCGCCGATCTGATGCGTAACGGCCACAAACCCGACATCATATCTTTGGTCTGCGTGCGATACGCCCGGGACCTGGGATACCAGGCCACCAACGAGCGGCTTGAGCGCCTGCATCCGAATTATTATTACATCACGCTCACTACCCGGGAAGCGCAGAACCTCAACCGCAAGGTGTATATACAAGACCTGGTAAGGACCGGGGAACTGGAGGAGCAGACCGGTATCGTCCTGGATCCGGAAAGGACCCACGTGTACATCTGTGGAAACCCGGACATGATCGGCGTGCCCAAATACACCAGGGAAGGCGACAAGTCCTATCCCTCGCCAACCGGCCTGGTCGAGCTGCTCGAATCGCGTGGATTCAAGGCGGATCATCGCAGGGACAAGGGCAACATACACTTCGAGGAATACTGGTAATCCATGGCCCGACCGGTCGGCGGAGGGATGCGCAGATGACCCGCCTGCCGGTCCTGCCGATCGCTCCGTTCGCCCGAGCCGGTCCGCGCATTCCGTACAACGAAGAGGCCGCCATGCGGAAACAGACGCCGGACTCGGATGGAAGCCCCGGGGTATCCGGCAGCACCGTCCCTGCCTGCAACGACCTGGAAGTGCTGGTGAAGGCACGGGCATGCGTTCTGCCGCACCGGGGTGCCGCCGGGATCAACATCGATCCGGCGCCGGATGCCAACGGCCGTCCCGCGACTTTCTGCAGGAGTTTTACGGGAATCATCGAGTCCTTCGGCGGGCGCGTGGAGTCGCTCAAGCAGGGCGACCGTGTCGTTGCCTGCCATACCGAAGGCGGCCTGTCGGAATACCATAGCGTACCCGCGTACCACATCGTAAAATTGCCGAACGGCATCAGTTTTGAAGAAGGCGCCATCTCTACCCTCATGCCGACGGTACTGAACGGCGTGGAACGCGCGCAGGTGAAAGGCAGATCGGTTTTCGTCAGCGGTGCGGGAACCACCGGGTTGCTGAGCACCCAGGTCGCGCGCCTATCGGGCGCCACGACCGTAATCGTGTCGGATCTGCACGCGACGCGCCTGCAGCGGGCGCGGAGTGCCGGGGCGGACACCGTGATCAATGCCTCGACGGAAGATGTCCACCGGCGTGTCATGGAGAGGACCGGGGGCCAGGGCGTGGACGTATGCCTTGAATGCGCTGGCAACGAGGCTTCTTTCAGCCAGTGCGCGGCGATGCTGCGGCCGATCGGAAAACTCGTCGTCCTCAAAACCGTTACACACCCGATGTCCATCGATTTGGGGGATTGGTCGGAACGATCGCTCCAACTGATCATGGGCCGCGAGCAACCGCATGAAACGCCTTACCTGGTGGAGAAGGGATTGAGGCTGGCCGGCATCGAAGCCGTCAGGCTGCGTCCCCTTCTGACCCATGTGTTCCCCGTGCATCGCATTGCCGAAGCTGTCGAACTGATCGACGGCCATCCTAACCTGGCCGTTGAAGTCGCGCTGATATGGACGTAGGGATCGGCCGGATACAGTGTCCTATAATGCTTGACACCCACGCCGGCGTGTTCATACTTTCAAGCCGCCGGGGAAGGGACACGAGTTCTTTCGAAAGGATATGAACGCGCTTTGTCATCCGAAGTCAGTATCCTGAATCTGATTCTGGATTCGGGCACCGTCGCAAAGGTCGTCATTGTCGTCCTTCTGATCTTCTCCATCGTTTCATGGGCGATCATGGCGGAGCGCTGGCGGTACTTTCGACGGGCCCAGGCGCAGTCTCGGCAGTTCCTCGCTTTCTTCAAGTCGCAGCGCAATTACAATCAGGTCTATACCGCCGCTTCAAAGTGGCCCTGCAGTCCCGCCGCCGTAGTGTTCCGGGCGGTGTACGAGAAGCATGCGTCGGCCTTTTCTCCCCAGGATGGAGAAGCTGACCGGTCCAGGGAGATCGACCAGGACCTGCTGGAATCCGTCTATCGCGACCTGCGTCTGGCCGCCCACCGGGAACTGGCCCGGTTCGAGAATAGACTGCCCGTACTGGCCACTGCGGGAAGCGTGTGCCCGTTTCTCGGCCTGTTCGGAACGGTGTGGGGCGTCATGACCGCTTTTCTGGACATCAGTACCAAGGGCTCCACCAACATCGTCGTCGTGGCGCCCGGTATCGCGGAGGCCTTGATCACGACGATCGCCGGCCTTGCCGTGGCCATTCCGGCCATGGTGGCGTACAACTACTTCGTGCAGCGATCGAGAGATCTGGGCCTGGAGCTAGAGGACCTGGCCACCGCGGTCTTGAACATCCTCCAGTTGCGGGGACGCCATGAACTCGTTTGATTTCAATAGCGCGGGTTCGCCCCGCGCCCTGTCTGAAATCAACGTGACGGCGCTGGTCGACGTGATGACCGTGCTACTGATCATCTTCATGATCACAACGCCGATGATCCAGAGCGGCGTCCAGGTGGACCTGCCCAAGGCGACCGCGGCCGCGCCGGATCTGGCCGAAGGACTGGTTATCACGGTGACGAGCGAGGGTTCGCTGTACCTGGAAGACCGGGAGCTTTCGATCAGTCAGTTCGACGGGGTGTTCCAGGCGATATTCGAGGAGCAGCAGGATAAACCGGTGTTTATCCGCGGAGACGAACGGGTGCCCTACGGCACCGTTATTGCCGTGCTGGATAAACTCAAGGAGCACGGTGTCACCCAGATAGGACTGGCGACCAGTCTGAGACCGTCACGACAATGACACGCATGATCTGGGCTTCAGGCATCCTGCATATCGCGGCCATCGCCGGGCTCATCGGATGGAACACCTGGTGGCCCTCAACGGCGTCTTCCCGGGATCAGCAGGTCTTCCGGGTCGACCTGGTAACGCTGGGCGAAACGCCATCGATTCGGCGTCCACCTCTGGTCGACGAGGACTACGAAGTCGTCTCGCGGAAGGAGGCCGCCGCACCGCAGGAGGAGGCGGCGCTGGCGCTCGAACGGACACCGCGCCTGGTGCCCGAACAACCGGATCCCGGTCCGGAAACGCCCCGGTCTTTCGAGACGGATTCCCCGGAAATCCGCCTGGACGAGCGGGACTTCGAGTTTCCATACTACCTCGGCATGATGCAGAGAAAGATACGGCAGCATTTCACGGTGCCCAGGATGCTGGGCGTTACGCACCTCGAGACGGTCATTTATTTCCGCGTGGTACGGTCGGGCCGGATTACCGGCGCCGTCGTTACGCACTCGTCTTCCAACCCGGTCTTCGACCTTGCGGCGCAGCGGGCGTTGAATGCGGCCGACCCGCTGCCGCCGCTGCCTGAAGGTTACCAGAAATCCTATCTGGGCGTGCATTTCGCCTTTCAATACGCGTTATGAAGCAGGCGCGACCGTCTGAAATCTCCCAGCAGCCATGATCGAATTCCTGTACAGTAAATCCGCGAAGAAAAGACCATACCGCCGGCCGGGTTGGGTCTGGCCGTTGCGGTTACTCCTTGCGGCGATCGTCCTGCCCTCCCTCGGCGAAAAGACCGTGTCGGGCCAGGACGAGGTCAATCTCAGCGTACAGGCCCGCGTCTCCCCCCGCATACCGATCGCTTTCAAGCCCTTCTCGCCCGCGGATGGAACGGAGTTACACGCCGCCCTGCGGGACACCATCAACCAGGTGCTCATGCGGGACCTCGCGTATTCCGGCGTGTTCGCCGTGCGGGACCTTTCCATCCCGGCCCGGGTCGGAGACGGCGGCGGCTCGCAGGTGCTGACGGACGTTTCCGGCGACACGACCTATGTGTTCCTGGATGCCGCCGGCGAGGTGGATCTCGAGTTGCTTCGCAAGCTGTCGGTGCAGGTCATGGTGTCGGGATCGTACGAAGTCTCGGGGTCCCAGGTGGAAATCGCGTTGCGGCTGGTCGACGTGGGTACCCGGCGAACGATCGTGGAGAAGGGGTACGCCGCCTTCGATCTGACCCTGAGGCGGATCGTACATCTCATGGCGGACGACATCGTATTCCAGTTGACCGGGGACCGGGGCATCGCGCAGACCCGCATCGTATTCGTCTCCCAGCGCAGCGGCGCGCCGGAACTGTACATATCGGACTACGACGGTTTCAATGTCCGCCAGTTGACCCGTGACCGATCCCGGAAATACTCGCCGAACTGGTCGCCGGATGGCACCCGGATCGCCTACACGTCCTACAGGGACGGCCCCCACGAACTGTATTACCTCGACCTGCGGAGCGGTGAAACCAGCAAGGTTTCTTTCGATGGCAAAACGGTGTTGTCGCCACGCTGGTCGCCGGACGGACGGCACCTGATCCTGGGCTTGATCTCGGAGGGGCTTTCAAAGCTCTACATCAGCACGCTGAACGGAAACAGGCTGATCCCGCTGGCGACCGGTTACGGGATCAACGTTTCGCCGTCCTGGTCACCGCGGGGGGACCAGGTGGCATATATGTCGGACCGATTGACACAGAAGCACCTTTTCGTTATCAATATAGACGGTTCGAACGACCATCGGATCACCTTTGAAGGGGGTTACAACGGATCGCCCGCATGGTCGCCCCGGGGCGACCGCATCGCCTTCGTGGGCGGCGACCTGGTGCCAAGACGGCAGGGAGGCTCCGAACGGGTCTTCAACATCTACACCTGCGACGTCAACGGCAGCAACATCGTGAAACTCACGGGTGTCCGCGGGCAGGAAGGCGACAACGTGAACCCGACCTGGTCCCCGGATGGCCTGCAGATCCTTTTCAGTTCCGACCGGACCCGCAGGAACGAGTACCACGTCTACCGCATGTATTGGAACGGGGGGGACGTCCACCCTGTCGTCACCGAGGGCAACAACCGTCAACCCAGTTGGGGACCGAGACCCGACGGCATCGTAACGGTCCTGGACGAATGAAAGAGACAAGATGAGCGTAAGGTCTTCAATGAACCGGGCCCGATGCATCCTGTCAGCCCTTTGCACCCTGGTTATTGCAGGCGCGTGCGGCGTGCAGTCCGACCTGACCAACCTGAAGAACGACACCACGCATTTGCGGGCCCAGATGCAGGTCATGCGCGAGGAGGTCGCCCTCCAGGAGGACATCGACTCGCTGAAGGTCCACATCGGACGCCTTGAAACCCTGATGCGGGAACAGATGAACGAGATGTGGGAAATGCGGGCGGACCTGGGACAGCGGGTCAGCGGCCTGGAAAGCCAGTTGCAGATCCTCGCTACGCGTATATCGGAAAGCGACCGTCAGTTCTCGGCCCTGGTTCGCAGTCTGGAGAGGCTTCAGGCCCAGTGGAGCGCCACCGAACGGCCGGATACTACTTCCACGGAGCAGCCCCGATCCGTCGACCCCGGCGAACTGTACGACCTCGCCTTGAGAGACTACCAGCAGGGCAGTTATGACGTGGCGGTCCGGCAGTTTTCCCAGTACATGGAGTATTTTCCGAACTCGGACCTGGCGGACGACGCGCAGTACTATATCGGCGATTGCTATTATACGCAGAGTCTGTATACCCAGGCGCTAGACGCCTACGAGCAGTTGTTGAGCGCCTATCCGGACGGAAACAAGGTCCCTGCCACGCTGCTGAAGATTGCCTTCATCAAAGTCGCCAGGAAAGAACTGCCCGCGGCGAGGTCCTACCTGGAACGCGTCGTCGGTGAATTTCCCGGTACCGAGGAGGCCCAGCTCGCAAGAATGAGACTGGATCTGATGTCGGACGAATAATTTGCTTTACTTTGGCAACCGAATCCGAGATTATGTTGTGGAAGTGAGGCAGGTTCAATCATACGTGATTTTGGTGAAATGGTAGCATCATGCCTGGTCTTTTACTGCGCTGCTGGATTGCCGCAATGGTTGAAACGGATGTTAAGCGATGAACGGCAAGATTAACCCGAATTGCGCTGTATGGGTAACCTAACCATGGGAAGGAGTTCTACATGAAACGATGGAGCAACACGGCTTCGATGCTGGCGCTCTGTGTTCTGGTCGCCGCACCCGTGTGGATGGGTGCGTGCTGCGCCGTATCCCGGGGACCTTCCGCGGAGGAACTGGCCGCCATGGAAGCCGAGCGGCAGCGGGCCGTAGAGGATTCCCTCAGGGCGGTGCGCGCTGAAGAAGAAGCCCGGCTCGCGGCTGAAGAAGAGGCCCGGCGGATGGCAGAAGAGGAAGCTCGGCTCGCCGCGGAGGAAGAAGCCCGGCTCGCTGCCGAAGAGGAAGCCCGGCTCGCTGCCGAGGCGGCAGCCCTGCACGCAGAGAGGATGTCTCTGTCGACCATCTACTTCAATTACGACCGTTCCAATGTCCGGGAAGACCAGCGACCGGCTCTGGATGAGAACGCCCAAAAGTTGCGGGAGTACCAGCCCGAAGACATGGTGGTTGTCGAGGGCCACGCTGATGAGCGGGGTACGATCGAATACAACCTGGCGCTGGGCGAACGGCGCGCCCAGGCGGTCAAGACCTATCTCGTGGATGCGGGCGTGGCGGACAGCCGCATCGAAACCGTCAGTTTCGGTGAAGAGAAACCGGCGGTCATGGGCAGCGACGAAAGCGCCTGGTCGCAGAACCGCCGAGTGGAGCTTATGCGGAAGTAAGCCGAAAGCACCACGGGTAACGTGTCGTACAGGGGCGGCCATGCACTGGCCGCCCTTTTTTTATGCTTCCGGCAGGAACGCCTTCCAGTTTTCATAGATCATGTTGTGTATGGCCTCTTCCGGAAAAACGGGCAGGGATGTATTTTGCGTCAGGTCGTTCACCTTCCACTGTCCCGCTATGACCTGTGCCGGCGTTGCCGAGGGAAAATCGGAACCGAAGATCAACTTGTGCTCCACCCCATACTCCAGGGCGGACATGAATGCCATGTAATGGCGCAGCGGACGGTAGTGCAGCGCCGATATGTCCGCGTAGAGGTTCGGATGCTTTCGGATCAGGACCACGCATTCGTCCTCCCACGGATGTCCCATGTGGGCAATCATCATCCGCAGGTCCGGGCACGCCACCGCGATGTCCTCGAGCTGAATAGGATTGGCCCACTTGAGGGGACCCGGCCGCACGAAGGACGTGCCCTGGTGCCAGATGACGGGGATATCCAGCGCTTCCGCTTTCCTGAACAGGGGCAGGTAAGCCGGGTCCTGGGGGTCGAAGTGCTGGTAGATCGGCGCGACCTTCAATCCACGCAGTCCGAGTTCGTTTACGTTGTATTCGAGCTGTTCGACGGCGTCCTCGTCATTGGGATCGACGGAACACCAGCCGATGAAACGGTCCGCGTTCTCCGCCACGAATCCCGCGACGAGTTCCTGGGGCACGTTCACCCCGCAATAAGGCGCCTTCAACCCGAACACCACAACCCTGTCGCAGTCCTCCGTCGCCTTAAGCAGCGTTTCGGGCGTGGAGTCGAAGGCGTTCTTGTACCGGTCTTCGTGACCCGCGTAGTAAACGTCGTCGGACAGGCGCATCTTGGCCTTCTTCGCCGCATAGGCGAATTCCACGAATTCATCGGACATGTGATCCGGGTACCACATCAGGTTGGTGTGGATGTCGACTAGCATGTCTCTTCTCCCCCGGGGTTCGTGTGGTCGTTTCCACGGCCTAAGCTCGCGCGGATCATGTCCGCGGCTTCTTCCAGATTGAAACAGCCGGGATCGACGGGAATCCCTGCCGCGTGGACGGCGGTCATCAGATTGCATAGACCCGGCAGCCCGGGCCGCTCCGGCCTCTCGGGCCTCCCGGACCGCTCCGCCCGCCCCTGCGCGGACGCATCGACCGCGGCCTCCCGGGCGAACAGACGCTCCGGCGTGGTGTCCGCCGCAATGCCGCCGTTCTCCATGACCAGGACCCGGTCCGCCAGGCGGGAGACCAGGTCCATGTCATGGGTGATCAGGAAAAGAGTCGCCCCCCCATCCTTGCAGGCTTTGAAAATCGCCTCGACCTGTCGTACGCTTTGCGGATCGAGACCGGACGTGGGCTCGTCGAGGGCGAGGACGGATGGTTCCATGACCAGTATTCCGGCGATCGCGGCCCTGCGTTTTTCTCCGCCGCTTAGCGACAGGGGATGCCGATGCGAGAACTGTGCGGGATCGAGGCGGACCCGTTCCAGCGCCCGGTTCACCAGGCTCTCGATTTTCGAATCTTCCGTGCCTGTTTGCCTGGGACCGAAGGCCACGTCGTCGAAAACGGTTTCCTCGAACAACTGGGCTTCCGGGAACTGGAAGACCAGCCCCACCTTCTGACGCAGCTTCCGCAGGTCGGTTTCCTTGGAGGTTACGTCCCCACCATCGACCCGAACCGTGCCCGAATCCGCTTTTAGCAGGCGGTTCATGTGCTGGATCATCGTGGACTTACCGGAACCGTTCGGTCCGGTCAGTGCGACGCAATCCCCGGGGTACACCCGCGTGGTCACACCGCGCAACGCCGAGATCGCCAGGGAAGTTCCGGGGGAATAGGTATGGCACACCCGGTCGAATTCGATGATGGGCGGCGTGGCCGGAATCGCCCCCGCCGGCGGATCGACCGGTTTCTCAATAACCTCCGAACTTGCATCGGACGATGGCATGGTCCCCGGCATTAGGGACGGAGGCCTGGGCATCCTGCCAGAAAGCCACTGCACAAGGGAATCGGGATGGACGGTACCGGCCGGTACCGGAAGCCCGCGTGCGCGCAAGGCGTCCGACAGCCGCTCGGACAGCGGTGCCTCGAGTCCGTGTGCCGCGAGCCGTTCCGTATCCCGGAATACTTCCTCCGGCGTTCCCTCCGCTGCGACGGCCCCATCCACCACCATCGCGATGCGGTCCATCCGGACGGCTTCCTCGGGAGACTGCGTGATGAAGACCACGCTGAGCCGGTATTCATCCACGATAGACAGGAGCAGGCCGAGGATGTCCTGCCGGTCGCCGGGGTCCAGTGACGAGGTGGGCTCGTCGCAAATGAGGTACCGGGGACGCATAGAGACCACGGAAGCGATAGCCACGCGTTGTTTTTCGCCGCCGGACAGCCTGTGGGGCGGATAATGGCGGTACTTTTCCAGGTGGAACCGGTCGAGCGCCCACGCGACCCGCCGGTGGATCTCCCTCGATGGCAGGCCGAGGTTTTCGAGCCCGAAAGCCACCTCACGCTCGACCGTGGTCGAGACCAGCTGGTTGTCCGGGTTCTGGAAGATCATCCCGGTTCGCTGGTGGACCTGCCACGTGTTCGACGGTTCGGCCGTATCCAGGCCATCCACCAGGACCCGGCCGGACTGGGGTACGATCAACCCGTTTAAACAGCGGGCGAGGGTGCTCTTTCCCGAGCCGTTGGGGCCGATCACGGCCACGCTTTCGGATTCGCCGATTTCCAAAGACAGGCCTCGCAGCGTGGGGACCGCGTTTCCCGGCTGGACCCGGTAACTGAACGTTACGTCTTTGGCGATGATCAAGGCAGTTGATCCAGCGCCACGCGGCCGGCGGCTTCCCGGACGGCCGCATACACGTCGGCGAGCGGAACGCCGCTGCTGAGCGCAGCCTGGCGGCAGTCTTCGTATTCGGGGGTATATCGCCGGGAATCCCCGTGTTCCACGACCTTGATCCGGATCGCGCCGTAGGGGGTTTCAACGGTGGTTTCGCTACGGGGCAGCACGCTGCGTGAGACGGGGTAAGTTCTGAGGCCTATGGTCGTCGTTTCTCGGAAGATCAGCCCGGACAACCGCCCGGTCAATGCGGCCGGCGCAAGCACAGTGAGCAGTACGCCCGGCCGGTTTTTCTTCATGATCACCGGTGTAAGGAAGGCGTCCAGCGCGCCGGCTTCGAGCAGCAGGTCCACGACGTGGCCGTAGAACTGCGGATTCATGTCGTCGATCTGCGTTTCCAGGATCTGCACGGAACCTCCGCCGGCCACTTCTCCAGCCACTTCGCCGGCCTCGCCCGTACACAGCCTGGCGACGTGCCCATCTCCCCGGTCATTGTCGTCCCCCCCGTAGCCCATGTTCCGCAGCGTGAAACCGGTTCTGATCATCGGTCCCGCCGACAAGGCGGTTAAAAAGGCGCATCCCGGCAGGTCGATGGGGGCGTGGTCGACGGGTTGTATTGCGGCGCCTCTCATCAGGGCGGCCTGGAGTGGCGGCGTGGATTCGATACCCGCGGCGAAGGGCAGTGCTACGTGGTGGAGGGATTCGATCCCGAGCAGGTGGAGGGCGTTGCAGAGGAGCAGAATGCGCAGGGCCGTGTGACGTCCGCCCAGCGCTTCCACGGTCGGCGCCTGGTCCTCCGTCCCCCGCAGTCCGTTTACGTTCTTTTCCAGGTGGTCGATCACCCTCGTGATGAGTACGGCGGCCGGTGAGTCCGCTCCGCCTCCCGGTATGGCACGGCAGGTCTCTGGCACGGACGCCTCGGCACACGACAGCGAGGTGTACGTCACCCGGTACCCGGCGACAAGCCCCTCAGTAACGTTGATCCCGCAATCCACGCCATGATGGCTCTTCATGGCTGATTCAAGCGCGATCGGGTCCACTCCCGCGTCGATCATCGCGGCGAGCAGCATGTCCGCGGTAAGGCCGGACAACTGGTCGAAGTATCCTGCCAAAGCCATTGGACCCGCCATCCCTATTCGTGTTTCCGGTTGATGAGGCCGGCCGCGTAACCGGCGTTGAACCCGCCGTCGATATTCACCACCGTAACGCCCGAAGCGCAGCTGTTCAGCATGGCCAGGAGCGCTGCCAGCCCATTGAAACTGGCGCCATACCCGACGCTGGTCGGTACGGCTATCACCGGTCTGGAGACCATTCCGCCGACCACGCTGGGCAGGGCGCCCTCCATACCCGCCGCGACGACGAGCACCGATGCGTTCATGATGGCCTCATGGTGGGAAAGGAGCCGGTGGATGCCGGCCACGCCGACGTCGTAGAGACACTCGACCCGATTGCCCAGTACCCGGGCCGTAACCGCGGCTTCTTCGGCCACCGGGATATCGCTCGTGCCCGCCGAGACGACCAGCACCTCCCCGATGCCCAGGTCCCGCCAGGAGTCCTGGACCACGATCGTCCGGGCCGCCTCGTGGTACTCCGCGCCGGGACACCGCGCCGCCACGGCGTCGTACATGGCCGGAGTCGCCCGGGTGGCGAGCAGGTCGCTCCCAGACGCGACAATGCGTTCCGCGATACCGGCCACCTGGCCGTCGGTCTTCCCCGTGCAGAAGATCACCTCGGGAAACCCGCACCGCATCGCCCTGTGGTGGTCCACCCGCGCGTAACCGAGATCCTCGAAGGGCAAGGACCGCAGCCTGCTCGACGCCTCGTCAACCGACAGATCGCCGGCGCGGACCTGTTGGAGCAACTGCCTGATCTGCGATTCGTTCATGAGTGGCTACAAGGTCTTCGGGGGCTGATTCGCTTACGGAGTTCCGCTGTGACACTCCATCTGGTCATACGGTGACGCCCCTGACGGATTATATGGTGAAGGCCCTACCTGGTTGTGGTTGTACGGTGGCGCCCTTGCCTGGGTTGTGCGGTGACGCCATTGCCCCGGGCCGGCGCCTGCCGCGTCTATTCCTCAATCGTAGTTTCTCCGTCCAGCACTTCGATGCGCGCGCCAGAGGCATGGCGCGCCTGCTGCAGTCTTGCCGCCACTGCCTCCGCTTCACGCATCACGCGCAGCACGTTGCGCCCGAGGATCTTCAGGACATCCTCGTCCGAATAACCCCGCCGGATCAGTTCGGCCGTCAGCATGGGATAGGTGGACACATCCTCCAGTCCCACCGGGACCGTGGAAATGCCGTCGTAATCGCCGCCGATGCCGATGTAATCGATGCCGGCTACCTGCCGGATGTGATCGATATGGTCGGCCACCTGTGCCAGGGTGGCAGGCGGCGTGGGATTGGCCTCGTTCCAGGTGGCCATGCCTTCCGCCACCGATTCATCCGTACTGCCCGGCATCGCCGCGAGCCGCTCCCGCTCTTCGTTGCGCTTCACGCCGTGAAGGCGGGTTTCTTCCGAGATATAAGCAGGTACGAAGGTGACCATGACCACGCCGTTGTTATCGACCAGGCGCTCCAGGACGTCGTCGGGGACGTTGCGCACGTGGTTGCACATGGCCAGGGACGAGGAATGGCTGAAGATGACGGGGGCCTCCGAAACGTCCAGGGCGTCCCGCATGGTCGCCGGGGAGACGTGGGACAGGTCCACCAACATGCCCAGGCGGTTCATCTCCCGGACCACCTCTTTTCCGAATTCCGTCAGGCCGTCGACCGCGACGGTGTCTGTAGCCGAATCGGCCCAGGGCACGTTGCGGCTGTGGGTCAGCGTCATGTATCCGACGCCCAGCCGGTGGAACATGCGGAGCGCGCCGAGGGAGGAGTCAATGGAATGTCCTCCTTCAATGCCCAACATGGACGCGATCCTGCCTGCCGCGAAGGCCGCTTCCACTTCGTCCGCCGTAGCGGCCAGTTGGAATGTGTCCGGATACCGGGCGGCCATCTGGTACACGATATCGATTTCCTCCATGGTCGCGCGCACGGCTTCTTTTCCCTGCATGGAAGCGGGTACGTAAACCGACCAGAACTGGG
Source organism: uncultured Gemmatimonadota bacterium (assembly GCA_951812955.1). GTDB lineage: Bacteria > JAAXHH01 > JAAXHH01 > JAAXHH01 > JAAXHH01 > JAAXHH01. The sequence continues at coordinate 3,259,664 of OX638340.1, forward strand.
CGCCGAGCATGCCCTCGCGCAGGCGGGGAATGTCGGTATGCAGGTCCGGCTGCGATTCGGCGATGTCAATCGACCAGACGTCCCGGTTCGCCTTCCTGCGAATCTGCCAGGGAAGGTCGTTGTGCCCGTCGATCAGCGGGACTTTCGCGTGCAGTGCCCTGGCGCGTTCGACGGGATCTTCGGGCATGGGCTCTTCGGCCGGCGCACAGGCGGATGTCAGCGCGACGAGACATAGGCCAGTCAGCAACAGGATGAGTGAATGCATGATTCCTCCGGGGTGAATCCAGTATATTGTAGGTCCAACTGTGTCAGGCCGAGGATTGGATATACGCACGGAAGGCTAAGAAAGCTGTATGCGCGTACCCATTCCTCGTGTAGTCAGTCTCCACTAAAATTAACGATATTCAGGTCAGGGCAAGGGATATTTGGGTGATTGCGCCGCTAGAACTCACCCATCCGGACGGTTCGTTGCACCCCATGGTACCTGGCATGATAGCGCTTTGAACCGCTGTCGAAATCTCATGTTGCCATTCCCATGATACCGGGTTACTTTTCACTGGTCCAAGTGACCCGATACCCCCCCATTCCAAGGAGTCCGCATGGCTCGATTTACCATTCTCGCGCCCGGCAATCCCGATAATCCCGGTCCCAATCAGTATATCAGGGACGAACTGGAAACGATTGGCGCCGAGCTCAGGATACGTCCCTTCAGCACACTAGAGGAAATGCTGGAAGAGGCCCGGGACGTGGACGGCTTTACCCAGGGCGGCCTGACCTATAATCGGGAAACCGTGGAGCAACTGCCCGACCGCATACGCGTTGTGGGCGCGGGCGGGATCGGCGTGGACTTCATCGACGTGGAAGCGGCCACGGAACGGGGGATCATCGTATACAACATCCAGGGCGTTTTCGAACGGGAGGTCGCCCAGCACGCCATGATGCTGCTGCTTGCGTGCGCCCGCCGGCTGATGCCCATCAACCGGTCCATGATCGAAGGCACCCCCGTCAGCCGCGGCACCATTCAACCTGTATACGAGCAGACCCTCGGCCTCGTGTCCTTCGGGAATATCGGCCGGGCCATGGCGAAGATCGCCACCGGTTTCGATCTGCGTATCATTGCCTGCGATCCCTTCGTCAGCCAGGCCGCCGCCGATCCCTGGGGCGTGACGATGGTGGACCAGGAAACGCTGTTCAAGGAATCCGACTTCGTTTCGTGCCATGTACCCCTGACGCCCAGTACCCACCACATCATCGGGGAGCGGGATTTCCGGAACATGAAACCCTCCGCCTACTTCATCAACACGGGACGCGGCAAGGTCGTGGACGAAAAGGCGCTCATCGAGGCGTTGCAGGAAGGGCGGCTCGCCGGCGCAGGGCTGGACGTGCAGGAGCAGGAGCCCCCGGCTCCGGACAACCCGCTGCGCAAGATGGATAACGTGGTCCTCACACCCCATTACGCTTCCGCGTCGGTTCGGGGTGGGATCGAGCGCGCAAGAAAAGCAGGCCAGCAACTGGTCACCATTCTCAGTGGCCGCTGGCCCGACGACGGCCTCGTAAATCCCGCCGTAAAGAAACTCGCCGCCGAAAAATGGGGCATGCCCGCAGAGTGACCGGGTGACCGGCGAAGGCACGGATCCTCCATGTTCTACGATACCGTGATTTTTGATGCGGCGGGTACCCTCGTCGGCCGGGATTCTCCGGATTTCTTCGAGGAGTTCTTCGTTGTCGCGGCCGGGGAGCTCGGGACCGAGGTGACACTGAACCAGGTGAAGGCCGCGCTTTCGAAATCCATGGAGGAACCGCGGTTCCGGCTTCGCGAAGGACGCATGAGCACGCCGGAGCAGACGCGCCGGTACTTTCTGGATCTCTACGCCCACGTGTTGAACGGAGCGGGCGTTGAGGGTGACCTGGCGCAGGGGTTACAGGCGTACTACGACCGGTTCCAGGACGGCAGGTACCTGGACGTGTACAGCGACGTCCGGCCCACGCTGGAAGCGCTGAAGACCGGTGGCATGCGCCTCGGGGTGCTGTCGAACTGGTCGGAACACCTCGCGCTGGTCCTGGAGCGGCTCGACCTGGACCGGTACTTCTCCTTCCTCGTCGTTTCCGCCGAAGTCGGATGTGAAAAGCCCGACGAGGAGATCTTCCGCCTGGCCCTGGATCGTGCGGAAACCCCGATCGACCGCATCCTGTACATCGGAGACTACCCGGAGGAGGACATCCTGCCCGCCGAGCGTATCGGGCTGGATGCCCTCCTCATCGATCGGTACGACAAGTACGGGCGATATCGCCTGCCCACCATCAACACATTGACGGATGTCCCCGGACTGATTGGCCTCTCATGAGGGAAGCGTCCTGAACGAGTGCGTCAAGAACGAAGGTGTGTCATGAACGAAGGCGAACCATGAACGAAGACGTGGCATGAACGAGTGCAAACCATGAACGTAGGCGAACCATGAACATAGGCGAACCATGACAGAGAAACCGATCCGCGTAGGCGTAGTGGGCGTGGGCCGCGGGAAGAGTTTCGCGCAGACCGCGTCCGGCGCCGTGGGCATGCAGCTCGTCGCGCTGTGCGACACCTGGGAGGAGCGGTTGCAGCAGTTGGCCGGGGAACTCTCCGTCGCCGCGTACACCGATTACGACGCATTCCTCACCCACGACATGGACGCCGTCGTCCTGGCCAACTACTTCCACCAACACGCGCCGTTCGCCATCAAGGCTCTGCGGGCGGGGCGGCACGTCATGAGCGAGACGGCCTCCAACGCCACCCTGGCCGAGGGGGTGGCCCTGTGCCGGACCGTTGAGGAGACCGGCCGGATCTACATGTTGGCCGAGAACTATCCGTACACGGTCTTCAATCAGGAGATGCACCGGTTGTACGGCGAGGGGGAGATCGGCGAGGTAACCTATGCCGAGGGGGAGTACAACCACCCCATGGCCCGGGACGACAGCCTCCGCCTGTCACCGGGATTCGACCACTGGCGGGCGTGGATTCCCTCCACCTATTACTGCACCCACGCCCTGGCTCCGCTGGTATACATCACCAATACGCGGCCGGTTGGCGTGAACGCCCTTGCCATCGCGCGGCCCGAGCGCACCCTCACGCTCAGGAGAGGAGACCCGGGGTCTGTCATCCTCTGCCGCATGGACAATGGCGCGGTGTTTCGGATCTTCGGACTCAGTATGCCGGGCCACAGCAACTGGTACCGCGTGCACGGCGAACGGGGCGCCATGGAGATCACGCGGGGACCGGGATACTTCGGACCGGGAGAGGTGCGGGTGTGGCATGAGCCGTGGCACCTGGAACCCGGCCAGGAAGCGGAACGGGTATACCGGCCGGACTGGCCCGAACACGGCGATCTCGCCCGCGAGGCTGGGCACGGGGGTGGCGACTTCTGGACCAGTTTCCATTTTGCCCGGGCCATCCGTTCGGGCGAACAGCCCTTCCTGGACGTCTACCGCGGCGTAGCCATGTCGTCGGTGGGCATCCTGGCCTGGAAAAGCGCGCTGGAAGACGGGCGCCCCTTCGAAGTGCCCGATTTCAGGGACGAGGACGACCGTAAATCCTGGGAGAACGACCACTGGTCGCCCTGGCCCGGACATGCCGGACCGGGACAGCCGCCTCCCAGCATACTCGGCCGTCGCGACCCGGCTCCGGAACATATCCCATACGCCCGTCGCATATGGAAGGACATGGGTTACGAGGGGTAAAAAAGGCTTGCCTTTGGAAGTCCCGTTCCGTATTTTAGGACGGCTTTTGAGGGTCCGCGACCCCATCGTCTAGCCTGGCCAAGGACACCGCCCTTTCACGGCGGCAACACGGGTTCAAATCCCGTTGGGGTCATATGGAATAACCGGAAATGGCAAAGGGGATTGCGTGTGTGCGCAATCCCCTTTTTGCTTTCATGCCGTCCGGTTTGCTTTCTGTGCCGTCCGGGGGCGTCAGTGGACGAAAGGAACGACCCGGATGACTTCGATCGTACCTGCGGGAGTGAATTGCCAGACCGCCACGAATCCCGTGGCGAGGTCGCCGTTCTCGTCCCAGTCCAAAGGCATGGCCGCGCCTTCGTAGTTGATCAGGCCGCCGTCGGCCAAGATGCGTAACCCGTTCGCGATGCTGCTCGCCTCGGCAATCACGAGTTCACCGGGCGGTCTGCCGATCGTTCGCAGCCGGTCCCGGATGGCCGCTCCCTCCAGGCTGCCCGCTGCCTGGGCCGCGAGGGCCAGGGCCACGGTGGCATCATAAGTCTGTTTCACATAGGGAAACGGGGGAGGGTTGCCATAGGCGCTTTTGTACCCGTTCTCCCAGGCCAGCGCCGATGGCGTGTCCTGCGCGGAGCCGGGAGAAGTACCGATCATGCCTGCGAGGTGTTCCGGACCGATTGAACGGAGCAGGTCCAGACTGCGGCCGGTGGGACCGAAGACAAACACTTTGTAGAGGCCGTGGTCCAGCGCTTCGCGCACGATGGTTTCCTGCTGTGGTTGAAAAGCGAGGACGACGAGCGCCTGCGTGTCTTCAAGGACGCCTTTGCTTTCTTTCAGTTCTTCTACCAGGGTAGTCTTTTCGGGATCCGCCGCGACCCTGATGAGCTTCCCCTCCCACGCGTTCTCGAAAGCGTCCGCGATGCCCCGGCCCCACACGTCGTCGCGGTAGATCATGCCCACGTTGCCGAATCCCAGTTCCAGCGTGATCTTCGCGAGGACCGGCCCCTGATCGTGGTCGGACAGGGTCGTGCGAAAGAGGAAATCGTTATCCATGGCGGTCGTGAGCATGGGAGACGAAGAAGCCGGAGAGATCATGGGAATGCCGGCATCCGCGACCACGTCTTCCACGACCGCAAGCGTCGAAGAACTCGCCCAGGCGCCCACGATCGCGTGGACACCTTCATCTTCTACAAGGTCCATCGCCTCGGATACCGCGGTATCCTTGTCCAGCTCCGTATCGGCGACCAGACCCTCGACCGGTTCTCCGAGCACACCCGTCTCGTTGATATGCGAGATCGCCATTTCGAATCCCCGTCGCATGAGTATGCCGTGTTCCGAGCCACCCTCCGACAGGTCTATGAGCAGCCCGATCTTAAGCGCAGGCCGTTCGACCGGCTCCGGCGGTTCCGGAGGTTCAGGCGATACCGGATCCTCTTTGCCGCACGCCAACGCCAGGGTCATCATCAGGACGATCGGCAGCCAGGATCCACGGGTAAAGATCGATCCTCGCATTCCACGCATTTTCATGCCTCCTGCGCATCACAGCGCTTTCCTTCGGGTAGTTCCGGTTGCGGGTTACGAATCCGTACCAGAGTAGATATACTGCGTACCGTTTTCCCTGTCATCCCTTTTCTTATCTGTCGCGCCGACAACAACTTGAGTTGGCATTGGCCACAGGCTGAATTGCCTTGCCGCTTCCCTACCGGCGGCATACATTCAACCCCATGCCCGACCATACCGCCGATTCCTCGAAACCGGCCGATAAAGAGGTCCCGCCTTCCCAGATCCTCCGTCACGTCTGGGCCATCGCCTGGCCCGTCGTGGTCGCATCGCTGATCGACGCCACCGAAGGACTCGTAGACATCTACTTCGTGGGATTCCTGGGTCCCGCGGCGATCTCCGCCATCGGCATGAGCCGGCAGATCGTATTCATCGTCATGGTCATGGCCATTTCGATCACCGGGGGAACGAGGACGCTGGTAGCCCAGTACTACGGGGCGGGCAGGCACGGCGACGTGAGCCGGACCGGCCAGCAGGCGATCCTGATGGGTATATACCTGGCCCTGGGTCTCGCGGCCGTCAGCATCGTGCTCACCCGGCCCGCGCTGGTCCTCCTCGGCGCTCCGGAAGAGGTGCTTGCCCACGGCATCCTTTTCCTGAGACTCTATTTCGCCGGCATGATCTTCATGATCCTCAACTACGTGATGAGCGCCATCTTCGGAGGCGTCGGCGACACCCGCACCCCGCTGAAGATCTCCGTCATCGTCATAATCGTCAAATGCGCGACGTCCTACGCGCTTATCTTCGGAACCTGGGGAATGCCCGCAATGGGCGTGGCCGGCGCGGCCGTGGGCATGATCATCTCCCGGCTGGCGGGATGCGTCATCGGGATGGCGATCCTGATCCGGGGCCGCGGACAGGTACGTCTCTCGAGAAAATGGCGCTTGAAACCGGACTGGAGCATCATGTCCCGCATGCTCGACATCGGTCTTCCATCGGGCGCGTCGGGGTTCTTCAGAAACGGTGCCCGTGTGCTCCTGTACCGGGTGATATCGGGGGTGAACCGGCCCACCGCGGCCATCGCGGCCCTGACTATGGGTTTTCAGATCCGCCTGTTCGCGATCATGCCCGCCCTGGCCTTCTCTGTCGCGGCGACCTCCCTGGTCGGACAGAGGCTCGGCGGACGCCAGATCCGGTCGGCCGAGCAATACGGCGGGCAGACGATCCTGCTTTGCATGGTCATGATCGGGGCCGGTTCGGCCTTGATCTGGATATTCGCCCATGCGATCGCAGCCGTATTCACGACGGACGAGATGGTCCTAGGCATCAGCTCCGACATGCTGCGTTTCTTCGCCATCGCCCAGGTATTCTCCGCTCTGTCCATCGTGGCCAGCGGCGTGCTGGCCGGCGGCGGCGAGACCCGGCCGTCCCTGTACTACACGCTGTTCTCGCAGTGGGGCATCATGCTCGTGTTTTCCTACGTCCTCGCTTTTCCCCTCGGGCTGGACGTGACGGGCATATGGATCGCCTGGCTCGCCGCGGCCGTTTTGCAGGGCCTGCTTACGCTCAAGCGCTTTTTCAAGGGAACCTGGAAAAGGGCGGTAGTCTGACGGTGAAACGGTGTTCGGGGGGAGAACGTGGCGCCTGAGGTCAGGCGCTACTCACGCAGCATCCGAATGCCATTTGCGATACCGTCCGGATGCTTGAATACGGCCGTGGCGGCCACCAGGATGTTTACGCCGGCCGACACGGCGTCGGGCGCGGTATCGGCGTTCACGCCGCCGTCCACCTCCAGGTCGCATTCGAGTCCCCGGTCCGTTATGGACCCTCGGACCTGCCGGATCTTCGGCAGTACGGAATCGATGAACCGTTGCCCCGAGAACCCCGGGTTGACGGACATGACAAGGACGAGGTCGAGTTCGTCGATAATCTCGTCGAGGACGTGTGCCGGCGTGGCCGGATTCAGGGCGACCCCGGCCTGAATGCCCCGTTCCCTGACGGACTGCACCACCCTGTGTAGATGAGGCGTGTTCTCCTGGTGCACGATAATCACGTCCGCCCCGGCGTCCATGAATACTCCGACATACCGGTCCGGTTCCTCGATCATCAAGTGGGCCTCGAGCGGCAGGTCCGTGAGAGAGTCGATTGCCTCGACGATGAAGGGTCCCATGGAGATATTCGGCACGAACCGGCCATCCATGACGTCGATATGTATCCGGTCTGCGCCGGCGCGTTCCACCGCTCGGACCTCCTCGGCCAGCCGGGTGAAATCCGCCGACAGGATGGATGGCGAGATCTGGATCACGGTCCTCCCCCGTTCGGTTTCTGTTCCACGTGTCCTCCGAACTGGTGGCGCAGGGCCGAAAGCACCCGCGCCGCGTAGGAATCGTCCTGACGCGACTGGAACCTGGTGAACAGCGAGGCCGTGAGCACGTGGGCGGGCACGTCTTCCTCGATGGCCGTCTGCACGGTCCACCTGCCCTCCCCGGAGTCCTGCACGTATCCGGAATAGGCCGACAGGTCCCGATCCTCCCGCAGGGAAATCTCAAGAAGATCCAGCAGCCAGGAACTGACCACGCTCCCGTGCCGCCACACTTCGGCTATGTCATGCAGGTCCAGGTCGTACCGATGGCGTGGGTCCACGCGGTCTGACCCGGATTCCCGGAGGATTTCAAGTCCTTCTGCAAAGGCCTGCATCATGCCGTATTCGATCCCGTTGTGGATCATCTTGACGAAGTGCCCCGCGCCTGCCGGTCCCACGTGTACATAGCCCTTCCGGGCGTTTGAGCCGTGAGCGTCCGCCGATCCCAGAGTGTCCGTCGAACCCGCAACGTCCGTCGGATCCGGAGCGTCCGTCGATCCCGACGCTTCGCGATTCTGCGCCTCGCCACCCTTCCCGGGACCGGGGGCCAGCGTCCGGAAAAGCGGGTCCAGGCGTTCGACGATCCCCGCGGGACCTCCGATGGTCATGCAATAGCCTCTCTCAAGGCCCCAGACGCCACCGCTGGTACCCACGTCGACGTAGTGCAGCTTGCGGGCGGACAGTTTCTCGGCGCGGGCGACGTCGTCCTTGAAATAGGTGTTTCCTCCGTCGATGACGGTATCGCCCGGAAACAGTGCTTCGGCCAGTTCGTCAATGGTCCGTTCAGTGACGTCGCCGGCCGGCACCATGACCCAGACCGCGCGGGGAGCGTGGAGACCGGCCACGAGATCGCACAGCGTGGATGCGCCGGTAGCGCCTTCTTGCTCCGCCCGGCCGATCGCTGAGCTGTCCCGGTCGTACGCGACGACTTCGTGGCCGCCGCGCAGCAACCGCCGCGTCATGTTGCCGCCCATCCGGCCGAGTCCGACCATGCCCAACTGCATGCGCGCCTCCCCTGGTCTCCGACGATAATTTCAGCAGGCGATCAGGCCGGCTGCAGACGCTTTTGTTCTATGGCTTCCATCAGTTTCACGAAGGGGTCCACGAATTTCATCACCCCTTCTTCCACAAGCTGGTCGGATACCCGTTCCATCGAGATTCCGGCTTTCTCCACATTGGCCAGAACCGATCCGGCTTCGTCGATATTGGCTTCAAGGGTGTCGGACAGGCGCCCGTGATCGCGGAAAGCGCTCAGGGTTTCATCGGGCAGGGTATTGATGGTGTCTTTTCCGATCAATTCCTCGACGTACAGCACGTCCCGGTAGTCAGGGTTCTTGGTACTCGTGCTGGCCCACAGCAGCCGTTGCGGCCTGGCGCCTTTTTCGGCCAGCGCGTTCCAGCGCGGTGTCTCGTACAGCGCCTTGTACAGTTGGTAGGTCGTCTTGCCGTTGGCGATGGCTGTCTTGCCGATCAGGCCCCGGATCATGGCACGTACCTCCGGATCGTCGGCCTGCTCTTCCCGTTCCGCCAGCAATGCGTCGACGAGCGTATCGATCCGGCTGATGAAGAAACTGGCCACGCTCGCCGTGCCGCCGATCGCTCCCCCCGCGGCAAGGCGGTCCTCGAGCCCGCCGATGTAGGCTTCGGCCACGGTCTCGTACACGGCCCTGGAGAACAGCAGCGTTACGTTGATATTCAATCCCTCGCCGATCAACCGCCGAACGGCCGGTATGCCCGCCCGGGTCGCCGGTACCTTGATCATCACGTTCCTGCGGTCCACTTCCTCCCACAGCCGCCTGGCTTCCGCGACCGTTCCCGCAGTGTCATCAGCGAGTTCCGGCGATACCTCCAGACTCACGTAACCGTCGGCGCCTTCGGTGGCGTCATACACGGCGGAAAGCCGATCGGCGGCCTGCCGTATATCCGCAACCGCAAGTGCCTCGTAGATTTCCACGGCGTTGCGGCCCTGTGCCGCCAACAGCCCGATGTCGTCATCGTAATCCGTACTCCCCATGATGGCTTTCTCGAAAATGGCCGGATTCGAGGTCATGCCCTTCAGCCCGTCCTCATCGATCAGTCTGCTCAACCGGCCCGATGCGATCAGGTCGCGGCTGATGTTGTCCAGCCAGAAGCTCTGGCCGTGCCGTGCGAGTTGGACGAGAGGATTAGCCATGGCGGATTCCTTTGTGCGCCGCGCAGCGGCGTGAACACGTGGTCCGTGCCGGCGCCAGGACGCCCGGTTCGGGCAGGCCGACGTACGGATCGTGCCGGTGGTTCAGGGTAACAGGACGATTTTCCCATATGCGCCCGGTTCCATCACGGCGACATGGGACTGCGCCGCTTCGGCCAGCGGCAACTCCTTGCCGACCACCGGGTTGAGGGTTCCGTTTTCCAGTCCGGCGTACAACCCCGCGTGGATCGCGGCCAGGTCTTCCTCCGGGGCCAGCAGCAGGACCATGCCCAGGATACTGGCGTCGCGTGCCATGGCGTCCCGGGGGTTGATCTCGATCACGCCCCGGTTTCCGATGACGACGACTCTTCCGCCGAAGGCCAGCATGTTCAGGTCCCTGTCCAGATTGACGTTCGCCAACATTTCCATGATCACGTCGACGCCCCGGCCGCCGGTGAGATTCAAAATCTGATCCGTGTAGTCGGCTTCATGATGATCGACCACGTGATGGGCGCCCTGTTCCGATACCAGGGCCGCGCCACGTTCGGAACCGGCCGTCCCGATGACCGTCATGCCGGCCGCCCGCGCGAGCTGTACGGCCGCGATGCCGACTCCGCCACTGGCGCCGTGAACGAGTACGGTTTCTCCGGCCCGGCCCGACGCCCGCTGAAAAAGGCCGCGCCAGGCCGTCGCGTAGGGCACGTATACCCCCGCGCCTTGCGCGTAGGACACGTTCTCCGGCAGCGGATGGACCTGGTTCGCGGAACAAAGGGCCTGAGATGCGTAGGTACCGGTGAGCGTGCCGGCCAGGTACACCCGGTCGCCCACCGAGACGTGGGCGGTATCGTCACCGACCGCGGCCACGGTGCCGGCGCCGTCCATGCCCGGCGTGAACGGCAGGTCGGGTTTCATGGCGTAAGTGCCCGCGCGGATATAGGTGTCCACCGGATTCACGCCGGCGGCCTGCAGGTCCACCAGGATCTGCCCGTGGCCGGCCTGCAGGTCCGGGCAGGATTCGAGGTTCATAACGCCTGGTTCGCCGAACTCGTGAATTCGAATCGCTTCCATGTTACGTCTCCTCAATTCGGTGTCAGCCGCAGAGTGCTTCCATTACTTCGTAGAGCATCCTTGGGCCCCGTTCCATGTTCTCCACGGAGATGCGTTCGTCGTTGCCGTGGATACGTCGAAGTTCTTCGTCAACCAGCAGAAAAGGCATGAAGCCGTAGCAGTGTATACCCAGTTCGCGGAAGTAGTGGCTGTCCGTGAAACCCGAGAGAATGTTCGGTACGACCTCCGCGCGCTCATGGTGCCGGGATACGACGTCGCGCACCGCGTCGACCAGGTGCGAATCGAAGGGTGAGGACGTGTTCCCGAAGTTCAGTATGGTCTCCATTTCGATCCCGTCGTCGCCGACCACGTTTTTCAAGTCCCGGACGAAGTCTCCGGGATCTTCACCCGGTAGCAGCCTGCAGTCCAGTTCGGCCGTCGCCGCCTGGGGTATGATATTGATTTTGTCGCTGCCCTGCAACATGGTTATCGAGATGGTATTGCGGAGAATCGCCGCGTAATGCTGGTTACGGAGCAGGTCCGACAGGAACAGGCCGTCCCGGACGGACTCCCTTATATTCGAGAAGCGTTTGCGGTAACCGTCTTTCTGCAGGTGCGCGATGCCTTCGAAGTACCGCTCGGCCGCGTCCGTCACCTTGATCGGCGGCGTGTAGGCCATGATGGCATTCAGGGCGCGTATGAGCCGGTTAACGGCGGAATGGGGTTTCGGGCGGGAACCGTGGCCGGGTTCGCCGCGTGCGACCAGGCGGATCCAGAAAGGCGATTTCTCGGTGATGTCGATGGAATAGACGGCCCTGCCGTTTTCCAGTCGGCCCTTGCCGCTTTCGTTGATCAGAAACTCCGCGTCCGAGACGAGTTCCGGCCGGTTCCGGGTGATCCAGCGGGCGCCGGCCGCTCCGCCGGCCTCCTCGTCGGCGGTGACGAGAAAGACGACGTCCCGTTTCAGGGGAAAATGGTTCCTGTGCAGCGCTAGAAACACCACCAGTTCGGCGATGCCCAGGTTCTTCATGTCCAGCGCGCCCCGTCCCCAGATGTATCCGTCCCGGACCAACCCGGCGAAGGGATCGACCGACCAATACGCGCGGTCGGCGGGAACCACGTCGCTGTGACTCAGCAACACGACGGCCCGTTTCGAATCGTCCCCTCTCAGCCTCGCGTAGAGGTTGGACCGGCCCGGAGCGGATTGGTGGACCTGGCAGTCGATGCCTTCTTCGGTAAGGACACGGTCCAGGAAGGCGGTCGCGCGGTCCTCGTTGCCTGGAGGATTCGTCGTGTCGATCCGCAGGTACTCGCTCAGCAGTTGTACGGCTTCCCGCCCCATCGCGTTCCAGTCCAAAGTCCTAGCTGCTCCCTTCGGTTTGCACCGCCTGTTTGATCACGGCAATGGCGGCGAGATCGCCCACTTCGTCTCCCAGCCCGGCGGCTTCTACGCGCACCGTGTCGTAAACCCGCTCCCAGGTTTCTCGCCGCAGGTAATCGCGAATGGGTTCCAGGAGCAGATCCCCGGCTTTGACCAGGATGGTGCCGATTACGATGATTTCCGGGTTCAACACATTCACGATGTTGCCCAGTCCGGTGGCCATGTACCTTGCCGTCTCGTCCACGATTTGCCGCGCACAAGGGTCGTTCTTCCTGGCCGCGTCCATGACGGTTTCCGCCGTAATGCGGTCCGGGTCGCCGCCTGCGAATGCGATCAGGAGCGAGTCCGGCGCCGCTTGCGCCTTCTCCCGGGCCCGCCTGGCGATCGATGGTCCCGAACACAGGGACTCGAGGCAACCGCGCTTTCCGCAACCGCAGGCCGGTCCGTTCTCGACGATGGTCATGTGCCCCACTTCGCCGGCCGTGTCGTTCGGACCGCGGTAGAGCCTGCCGTCGAGTATGATGCCGCCGCCGATGCCGGTGCTCATGGTCATGTATACCATGTGGCGGAAGCCCCGGCCGGCCCCGAAGGACCACTCCGCGAGGGCGCACGCGTTGGCGTCGTTCTCGACGAATGCCGGCAGCGACAGCGCATCTTCGAGCCACGCTTTAAGCGGTACCTCGTCCCAGCCCGGTAGATTGGGCGGCGCGTAGACCACGCCGGTTTCCGTGTCCAGGGGGCCGCCGCAACTAACGCCGACACCGGCCAGGTCCGACGAGGAGAGGCAGGCGCGCGCCATGGCTTCGCGGGACATGTCCACCAGCGTCGCCACCACGGCTTCCGGTCCCCGATCGGCTTCCGTCGGCCGCCGGACTTTGTGCAGGATGTTCCCGTTCCGGTCGGCGATTACCACGGCCAGCTTGGTTCCGCCGACGTCGTGGCCCAGAAGGTAAGGGGCGTTCCGGTCTGGCTGGGACATGGTCGCGGGTCAGGGAATGGATCCGGCAGTTAAAAAACCGCCTTCCGGTTTTGCAGGAAAGCATGCAGTAATTATAGCGCGCGGGCGTCTTATGTCAACTGCTTTCAATCGGTTGTCACGCGTGCTTTCAATCGGTTGTCACGCGGTTCGGCGCAGTCAAAAACAGATTGACAGCAACGGTCCGAACCGGGCATTTTGCAGGAGTCTGCAGGCCGCTGACCAACACGTGCGGCCTCGACCTCGACGCACGGATCCGCGGCCGTTCGACGGTCCGCTCAGGAATGGGAGGAAGACGGTTATGCTGTTTGATACCAAGATACTGTGGATGTGGCTGCACGTACTGGGCGTCGTACTCTGGGCGGGCGGTTTCTTCTACGTCCTCGTCGCGCTCACCCCGGCGCTCCGGTCGGGCAGGGCATCGGAGGAGCGCGTGGAGATCATGCGCAGGACCGGCGCCATATTCCGGCGCGTTTCCTGGACGGCGATCATCATCCTGGTCGTGAGCGGTTCGTTCAGCCTGTACAACCGGATCATGGATGGGTTAGCCGCCCGGGCGATGTCGTCCCAGCCGGAGCTTTATCCGCTGCTTCCCCCGGGCTACGAAGCGCTGATGACCGTCAAGCTCCTGATCGTCATCGCGCTGATCGTGCACCACGCGGTCAGGCTGCTGGAACCCCGGGTCCTCGATGACGGCAGTATCGGTTTCAAGTCCAGGGCGTCGGGTATCGTGGGCGCCGTGCTTTTCGCTGCGGCGGTGCTGTTAGGCCTGATCCTGCTGACCATGAACGTCTCTGTCTGAATCTGCGAACGAGAGCCCCGGGCATGCCGCGGGACGGAGAACGGGCCGGACGCCGCTTCCATCTTAAGGGCTTCGGCGCTGCAGTTCACCGTTGAAGCGGCCATCCATCAGGCCAGGGAGGCCTGTCCATGAAGGACTTCATCGCCCTGACCAAGCCCGGCCTGGTCATCATGCTGGTTCTGACCACCTGCGTCGGGTTCTACCTGGGTTCCGACGGACCGGTGGACTGGCTGCTACTGCTGCATACGCTGGCCGGAACCGCCCTGGCGGCCGGGGGCACGCTCGCCCTGAACCAGTTCATTGAAAGAGACCGGGATGCGCTGATGCGTCGAACCCGGTCGCGTCCGCTCCCCGCGGGGAAGTTGCGGCCCGCGCAGGCCCTCGGGTTCGGCGTGGCCATCACGGCCGCGGGCCTGCTGTACCTGGCGCTGGTGGTCAACCTGCTGAGCTGCTCGGTCACCGCGGCGATTACCGCCACCTACCTTTTTCTATACACGCCGCTCAAACACCGCACGACGCTGTCGACCGTATTCGGCGCGGTCCCGGGCGCGTTACCCCCGGTAACGGGATGGGCTGCGGCCCGGAACGACCTGGGGCTGGAGGCCGGCGTCCTCTTCGCCATCCTCTTTCTCTGGCAGATGCCCCACGCCCTCGCGCTGGCCTGGCTCTTCCGCGAAGACTACGCCCGCGCAGGATTTCAACTGTTGCCCGCCGTCGATCCCGAAGGCAGGTTCACAAGCGTGCAGATCCTGATCAACTGCCTGGCACTGACCGCTTTCAGCCTGGTCCCGACCATACTCGGCATCGCCGGTGTCCTTTATTTCTACGTCGCGCTCGCCGCCGGACTGGGACTGCTCGCTTTTGCCATCCACCTGACCGTGACCCGGACCCTGGCTTCGGCCCGGACCCTGTTCTTCGCGTCCCTGGTGTTCCTGCTCGTCCAGTTCTCGGTGATGGCCTATGACAAGGTGTGAAGCATGCTGGAAATCTCCGACCTCCCCCTGGTGAATGCCTGCCTGAACACAATCAGCGCATCTTTTCTGGTCGCGGGCTATATCAACATCAGGAAACGCAGAATTTCCGCACACAGAGCGTGCATGCTGGGCGCGGTCGCGGCATCGGTCCTGTTCCTCACGACCTATCTGATTTACCACTTCTATCACGGAAGCACGCCCTTCACCGGCGAAGGTTGGACGCGTTACGTGTATTTCACCATCCTGATCAGCCATACGATCCTGGCGACAGCCATCGTGCCCATGGTCGTGCTGACGCTGCGGCACGCGCTGACGGGTCGTTTCGAGCGTCACGCGCCACTGGCGAGGTGGACCCTGCCGATCTGGCTTTACGTGTCCGTCACCGGTGTGCTGGTCTACCTGATGCTGTACCACTGGCAGGGATAAGCGGGATGGCCGCTATGAACATTACAATCCGGAAGATGACGCTGGCCGCGTTGATGATCGCGCTCATGACGCTGGCGACGCTGATCATTCGGATCCCCAATCCGGCTACGCAGGGATACATCAATCTGGGCGACGCCATGCTCATGACCATCGCCCTCCTCTTCGGCTGGCGTATCGGCGGCCTCGCGGGCGGTGTCGGTTCCGCCCTGGCAGATGCGCTGGGCGGCTACTTCATCTGGGCGCCGTGGACGCTCGTCATCAAGGGGATCGAAGGGATTCTGGTCGGAGTGATCGCGGCATGGGGCTTCCGTGAAGGGTCCGGTCCCCGCCGGATCGCGGCCTTCGCCGCAATGGTCTCGGGCGGCGCATGGATGGTATTCGGGTACTACATGGCCGGATCGGTACTGTTCGGAGGCGTCGCCGCGCTGACGGAGATCCCGGGGAACCTGACGCAGGCCGGGGTGGCAGTGGTGGTGGCCCTTCCCCTGTCCGTCCTATTGAGAAACGCCTTGAAACGGAGCGATTATGGAACTCTCGCACCTCGATGAAAAAGGACGTGTCCGCATGGTGGACGTGACGGAGAAACCGGTAACGGAAAGGCGTGCGGTGGCCTACGGGGAAATAAGGGCCGCAACCGACACCATCCGGAAGATCTCCGCCGACGAAATGGGCAAGGGCGACGTGCTGACCACCGCGAAGATCGCGGGCATCTCGGCGGCCAAGCGTACGGGCGACCTCATTCCCATGTGCCATCCCATCCCGCTGGACCACGTGGAGATCGACATTTCTCTGGACGAGGATGCGGCCAGGATCGGCATCCTTGCCACGGCGTTGTCATCGGGGAAGACCGGGGTGGAAATGGAAGCCCTGACGGCCGTCTCCGTGGCCGCCCTGACCATCTACGACATGTGCAAGGCCGTGGACCGGACCATGGAGATCGCTTCCATCCTGCTGGTGGAAAAGGAAGGCGGCCGTTCCGGAAGGTTTATTCGGCCGGGGTGGGAGGGGCCGGGGTAGTTTTCCTTATAGTGTTTTGAGACTGGCCCAGAACTATATTCGTAGCGCAGTAGTTGACTGTCTTGTTTACATAATGAGCAAGGCACATACATGCCAATTTCGTCCTGATTGCAATAAGGATATATGATCTAAAATGTTTTCAGATAGCCCGTTCTAGGAGGTTTTCTAAACTACCATTATCGAATTCTTAAAGATGGTTTCGCTTCCAACAGTTCGTGAGCGTATCGGATTCCAGACCTTCGACTCTTCCAACCCCCTTTAAAATCAGTCATGTACTTCAGTTTCAAGAATTCCACTCTTTCGCCATACACATTTGGTTTTTCATAATCCCTCCAAAACATCCAACTTTCCAATTCCGACACGTCTTGATCCAGAAGATGATTTCTGGAAATATAGAGTTTGCCTACACCATCTTGTATCGAGCAGGTCCTTTCTTCCGAGCGGGAGGCAGTTTGGTTACAAAGCCCTGTTTGACCAACCAGTTCATTGAAGCATGAACCAAGCTTCTTGACGATCTTTTGGGGTCGGCTTTTGTTTCCAACAGTCCGTTGGTTCGTAACATATGGAGTTCCTTGCAGAGATCGTCGGTATCCAATACCGAGCCGGGATGGGCAATAAACATCCGGCGGATACACTCTGTTGGGGTTTCTCTTTCAAAAAGTGTATTATCTGTTTCTGTGGACCGTGTGGCTTCATACTCCTTGTTCAATTCAAGGACGCCATTTAAACGATCTATCTCTTTCTCGAGCTCGGAAACTCTCTGTTTTACCCACGATAAAAATGATTCATTCACCTTTCACCCCCGTGGAAAAGGATTGACATAGATGACCAAACAAGATATCATAATAGGCAGTTGGGAGTGAAACGAGGAAGCCCCGCCGGGAGTCGAACCCGGACCTCACCCTTCGTGTGCAGTGGCTCTTTCCTTTAAGCTACGAGGCCCCTCGCTCTCAAACCTTCCAGCTACATCGGGTTGCCCTAGATCCTCCCAGATCAACGTACAGGGGCAACCCGACCTTCTAATATACATAACGACCATAAGATTGTCTGTCAACAGTTATTTCGTCGAGACAGTATAGAATTGCCTGTCCACACTGTTTACAGTAGACAACAGGCGTAATATCACAATAGCAAAGAAAAAGCGCAAGCAAAACAGTCAAGAGTGTTCACTGGGCAGAATCGGGGCAGAATCGTGAAAGATATCTGCCCGCACCGGCTACACCGGAACAGGTGGGAGTGTATCGTCCAAGAATAGGGCTTTGGAATAATGTCGTGAGACATGAGGACAAGAAAAATGGGTAAGTCGGTTAACCTACGAACGCTTGAGATTGATTACCTTAAGGCGGTAAATGACCGGGATCTAGCCGATCAGCGTGTAAGGGACCTAAAGCGTATCGCCCTACACCCCGTTCGTTGGCGAATTCATTCACAGCGAAATTGATGGCGTGGAATGGGAAACGAACTGGCAGCTACGGACACCCCGCTTGGCGGTAACTCGGAGGTCTATGCACTATGGTAGAAAAGTTGCCCGAGCAGTCTACAGAGGTGCTCACCAACTCTACCAACTAAGTAAAACGGGCTTGGGCTGGACATGATTAGGAAGGCACATATCTCCTAAAGAACAGATCGATAGGCGATGTTTTTTCTTGACGTACTTTTAATCTTGCCTATATTGCGTCCGTGCATGAATGGAATAATAATTCCTAATTATGGATAAATATTCATCGAACCGAGCATGAACGCCAAGCACCAGCGCCAGGGAACCATACGATCACTTATCGAGCGGGGGCACTTCCACACGCACAAGGAGGTGATCGCAGCGTTGCGCACGGAAGGGATCGACATCAACCAGGGCACACTGTCCAAGGATTTCAAGGAACTGCATGTAATCAAGATCCGCCTCGCCGACGGTCAGTACAAGTACGTGCTGCCGCGCTATTACTCGGTAGAGACGCAGGACGAACTGGTCGAACGGGAGATCCGGGATTTCGTCGTCAGCGCGGACGACGCGATGAATCAGGTCGTCCTGCACACCTCCGCCGGTCACGCGTCGGGGGTGTGCGAGGCGATCGACCGGGCGGAATGGCCCGAGATCATAGGCAGCGTCGCGGGTGAGAATACGATTCTCCTGGTCACCAAATCGACCGATCAGGCCGGGAAGACGCTTAAACGCATCAAGAGTATCATGAAGGAAAAGAGGGAAGGCACATGATTAAACTGGGTATCATCGGCGCGACGGGATATACCGGAATGGAATTGTACCGGTTGGCGTCGCGTCATCCCGGCATCGAGGTCGTTTTCGCCACGTCGGAACAGTATACCGGGCAAAACCTCGGAGAGGTCTTTCCCCGGATCGATCCGGACCGGGACACTACGCTGAGATCCCTGGATGAAATTGCCGCCGTACCCGCGGACGTGGTCTGTTTCTGCACGCCGGACGGGGTGGCCATGGACCGGGTCGGTGCCTTCCTGGAGCGAGGCGTGCGCGTCGTGGACGTCAGTTCCGATTTCCGGTTCGACGACCCCGATGTATACACGACCTGGTACAGCCGTCCGCACACGGCGCCGGAACTGCTCGATTCGGCGGTCTACGGGATTCCCGAATTGAACCGGGACCGCATACGGACAGCCGATCTCGTTGGCAATCCGGGCTGCTATCCCACGGGCGTGATCCTCGGACTGGCCCCGCTGCTCGAAGCGGACGCCATCGACGCCTGTCAGGTCATCGTGGACGCCAAGTCGGGCGTCAGCGGCGCCGGACGGGGCCTGAAGCTGCGCAATTTATACGTGGAAGTGAACGATAGCATCACGCCGTACAACATCGGCCACACCCACCGGCACGTAGGTGAAATCGAACAGGAATTGTCCAGGTTCTCCGACGAGCAGCCCTATGTCGTCTTTTCGCCCCACCTGACGCCCATGAGCCGGGGCATTCTGGCAACCACATACGTGCGGGTGAAGAACGGCGCGGCCAACGGCGATCTGGCGGACCTGTACGAGCAGCGTTACAGAGGGGAACCCTTTATCAGGCTGTCCCGGTCCGGCTATCCCGAGACACGGTTCGTGACCTGGACGAATTACTGCGATCTTCGGATCGACCGGGTGGACGGATCGGACCTGGCCATCGTCACTTCCGCCGTCGACAACCTGGTCAAAGGCGCGGCCGGCCAGGCGCTCCAGAACGTGAACGTCATGTTCGGCCGGGACGAGACGACCGGGCTGATCTAAGGAACGACCGGGCTGATCCAGGAACGACGGGCTGATCTATGGAACGTCGCGGCACGACGCGGTAGGACAAGAAGCGGCACGACTCGGTATGACATGAGCAAATGCAGCACTGCGATCGATTGGGATCATTATGGAACGAAGCATTGTGGTTAAGCTGGGTGGCGCGACGATCGAACAGGCCGGCGTGATCGAAGAGTTGGCCGCCGACCTTCGGGGCATGCCGGACGTCTTCCCGATCATCGTCCACGGCGGCGGCTCGGAGATCGGCCGGTACCTTGAACTACTGGGCAAGGAGTTCACCTTCGTGAAGGGACTGCGGGTGACGGACGGCGACATGGTCGAAATCGTGGAAATGGTCCTGTCCGGCAAGATCAACAAGGAACTGGTTTCGCGATTCCAGCACAACGGAGTGAACGCCCTCGGCGTTAGTGGCAAGGACATGGGCCTGCTGCGGGCGGAACGTTACCGGAAGGACGGTGTGGACATCGGTTTCGTAGGTGAGATCGTGGAGGTGAATACCGCCCTGTTCGAACTGTGCGCGTCGAACCGCGTCACGCCGGTTGTCTCTCCCATTTCAGGGGGCACGAACGGGGAAACCTACAACGTCAACGCGGACCACGCCGCGCTGGATATCGCCCGGGCTGTCGCCTGCGAGGACGTCATCTTCATTTCGGACGTGGCCGGCATCTACCGTTCAGACGGCCGTGCGCTGAGGATGCTTACCCCGGAACTGGCCGACGCGCTGATCGAAGCGGGCGAGATCACCGGAGGGATGATTCCCAAGGTCCACTCCGCGCTGGAATGCCTGTCGCACGGCGTCGGACGGGCCCGCATCATCGCTTGGCACGGACCCGGGACGCTGCAGAAGGAACTGGCGTCGGCAGAGAGTGTTTTTGGTACGGTAGTTACGACTGGATAATCGGTAGTCGTTACTGGAAGACGTGAAGTTACCACAGGAAGAAAGGATACAGCATGACCACCGAAGAGATCATCGCCCTGGAGGAACAGTACATCGCGCCGACCTACGTGCGCCCGCCCGTCGTGTTCGACCGGGGCAGCGGCGTCTACGTCTACGATCTCGAGGGCCGGCGGTATCTCGATTTCCTCGGCGGTATCGCGGTGAATTCCCTGGGCCACGGGGTGCCCGAGGTCATCGGCGCCGTGGCCCAGCAGACCGCGAAACTGATGCACATTTCCAACCTGTACCACACCGAGCCCCACGTGAGACTCGCGAAGTTGCTCGTGGATAATGCCTTCCCGGCCAGGGTGTTCTTCTGCAACAGCGGGTCGGAGTCTATCGAGGCGGCCCTGAAATTCACCCGCCGCTGGGCGTCCGAGGCGGGCGGGGAAGCGAAGCACGAGATCGTGACTTTCGAGAATGCCTTTCACGGCCGCACGTACGGCGCCGTCAGCGCCACGGCCCAGCCCAAGTACCACGAGGGCTTCAAGCCCATGGTACCCGGCATGGTATACCTCCCGCTCAACGAGATCGAACCCCTCGAGAAGGCGATTACGGAGGAGAAGACCGCGGCCGTCATGGTGGAACCTGTCCAGGGCGAGGGAGGCGTCAATCCCGCGCACGTGGAATTCCTGCAGCATCTGCGCAAGTTGTGCGACGAACGCAAGGTCGCCCTGATTTTCGACGAAATACAGTGCGGGCTGTGCCGCACGGGCAAGCTCTTCGCCTACCAGCATCACGGGATCGAACCGGACGTCATGACCCTGGCCAAGCCGCTAGCCGGCGGTCTGCCCATCGGCGCGGTCATCATGAAGCCGCACATCGCCGAGGTCCTCAAGCCGGGCATGCACGGTTCCACGTTCGGTGCGAACCCGGTGGCCTGTCACGTAGCCCACGCCGTCGTCAGCAAGATGATCGAAGAGGGACTGGCCGACCGGGCCGTGGAAATGGGCGGGATGCTGACGGACGGTATAAGGGCGCTGGCCGAAACCCACGGCGACATCAAGGACGTCCGCGGCGCCGGGTTGCTGATCGGCGTGGAATTCGAGGGCAAGGTCGACGCCATCCTGGGCGCCTGCCGGGAGGCGGGCCTGATCATCGGGACGGCCGGCGAGAACGTGCTCCGCTGCGCGCCGCCTCTGGTCATTGAACAGCAGCACGTGGACGAAGCGCTGGGGATCATCGGCGGGGTACTGGACGCGCGGTGAGCCAGCCGCGGAGGGTTAGCGGTGCCGCGGTGAGTTGCCTTCGCCGCGGTGAGTCACCTGCGAAGCGTAGAGCATCTAATAGAATGGGAAAGTCATGACCGACAGCCGGGACATAGCACTCAAGCAACTGATGGACGATTTCCATGCTTCGATCGACGTGGACCGCCGATTGTTTCGGGTGGACATCCGGGGCAGCATTGCCTATGCCCGGGGCCTGGTACGCATCGGTGTGCTCACCGGTGAGGAAGGCCGGACGATCGAAGATGCGCTGGCGGAGATCGAAGGTGAGATCGCGAGCGGCGCTTATGCGCTGACCCGCGATCTGGAAGACATCCACATGGCGGTGGAGAAACGCCTGATCGAGAAGGCGGGTCCGGTGGGAGGCAAGTTGCACACGGGCCGGAGCCGCAACGACCAGATCGCCACGGACGAGCGCCTCTATCTACGCGAGGTGGTGGACGACATCGCCGGGCGGATTAGAGGTTGCCAGGAAGCCCTGCTGGCGCTGGCCGAGCGCACGGTGGACGTCGTCTTCCCCGGGTACACCCACCTGCAGCAGGCGCAGCCGATCCGGTTCGCCCATTACGCGCTCTCCCTGTTTTTCGGACTTCAGCGCGACCGGGAGCGCCTGGCGGACTGCCGGAAACGGATCAACATCCTGCCCCTCGGCGCCGGAGCGATGGCGGGCAGCGCCTTTCCCATCGACCGGGCGTTTCTGGCCGAAGAACTCGGTTTCGACGGGTTGTCGCCCAACAGCATCGACGCGGTGAGCGACAGGGACTTCATCGCCGAATTCCTCGCCGTCTGCACGATGTTGATGATCCACATCAGCCGGGCGTGCGAGGATCTGGTCATCTGGTCATCCACGGAATTCGGATACATCACGCAGCATCCCCGGCTGGCGACGGGCAGCAGCATCATGCCGCAAAAGAAGAACCCGGACGCCGCCGAACTGCTCCGGGGCAAGGCCGGGCGCGTCGTGGGCGACCTGGTTTCCCTCGTCACCATGCTCAAGGGCCTGCCCCACGCGTACAACAAGGATATGCAGGAAGACAAGGAACCGCTCTTCGACGCCATCGACACGGTGACCGTCGCGCTGACTGTCTACACTGCGATCTGGGAGACCTTGGAAGTCAGGGAGGCACGCGTAAACCGGAGCATGGACGACGCCATGCTGGCCACGGACCTGGCGGACTTCCTGACGCGATGCGGCGTGCCCTTCCGCGAGGGGCACGGTACCGTGGCCGCGCTCGTGGACGAGGCCGCAAGCAGGGGTTGCAGCCTGCGGGATCTGCCGCTCGCTTTGTACCAGCAGTATTCGGAACACTTTGATGAAGCCGTGATCGGGCAGCTCAGGTTCGACGACAGCACCGACATGCGCGCCTTACCCGGCGGAACCGGAAGGAACTCCGTGCTGCGCCAGTTGGAACAAGCCCGCGATATCCTGGCGGGCGGATAAGCCCTGGAAGCAAAGGAGCGGGATGGCCATGAATAAAAAAGACATGTCCGGGATGCCGGAGTCGAACGGTAGCGAAACAATCATCCGCCCGGCCGTGATCGGGGACGTTCCCGAAATCATGGAAATCCTCGAGCCCTACATCGAAGAGGATATCCTCCTGCCTGTGTCGGTCTACCGCCTCTTCGAGCACATCCGGTACTTCGTCGTCGGCGAACGCGATGGCCAGGTGATCGGATGCGGATCCCTCGTGATCATATGGCACGACCTGGCGGAGGTACGGTCGCTGGCCGTCCGGAGAGGCTGCCATGGCGGCGGCATCGGCGGGCGCATCGTCGATGAACTGATCGCCGAGGCGGAGGAGCTGGGTGTCGCCCGGGTCTTCGCCCTGACCTACGAGACCGGTTTTTTCGGCCGCCACGGGTTCGAGGTAGTCGACCGTGATACGCTCCCGCACAAGGTATGGAAGGACTGTACCAACTGCGCCCGTTTTACCCACTGCGACGAAATCGCCGTGGCCCGGACGCTGATCCCCGAGGACCAGCGCGCGCCCGAACCGGCCTTGCCGGCCATGCAGCAGGATCCCACCCTGATCATGCCTTCGCCCGCCCCGCGGTAACCTGTGATTAAGCGCCAGAAAGTGAACGCGTCCGGACGGCTTCCCATGTCGAACCACGTGATCGAAGCGGCGGCACAGCTCAGGTGGTGGCTGCGGCTTCCCCCGACCAACCTCATCGACCGGGGCGACCACGTCCGTTTCCGGTACGCCCTCTACCTGATGATCCACCAGGTCGCCACCGTGCTCTACGGCATAAACGGGCTGCCCGAAAGTATGTACTATCCCTCGCGGCTCGAGGGTGCACGAAACCGCCTGGACGGGTTGACCCGGGCGCCGGAACACGCGGGCTCAATCCTCTGGACACTGGCGACCGAACGCGATCCGGAGAAAGCGTGGGCGGCCGCGGCAGGACTGATGCGGGATACCCTGGCATTGCTGGAAGAATCAGCGGATGGGCGTGGTTCAATGGGTTGGGAAGTCGAGGAAGGATCATTCAAGCCGGATCAGTCTCGGAATCCCGATGATCTATACGCACTGGCCGCCGAAATCGCTGAGCGGCTTCGCCTCCTCGAGAAAGCAAGCGCCGTGGCTCTGGGCGGATCCCTGGGGAGGGGTTACGCAGACCGCCAGTCGGATATCGATCTGCTCTTTTTCGGGCCGAGCATTCCCCGTGAGGTCGATCGCCGCCGGCTGATCTCGGCCTGGCCGGACATTCAACATGGACCCCTGGTCGAACCGGCCTGCGACAGCGTGGTGCTCGATGGGGCGATGGTCCATATACGCTACTGGACCAGGCAGACCGTGGAAGACATGCTGGCGGCAATTCCCAGGCCACCGGTACAGCGGATCCTTGCAGAAGAGTTACAGAAATGCCACGTCTTGATCGATCCGGACGGAAGGCTTCTCGCGTGGAAAGGCGTTTTGCATCACATTCCATCGGAATTGGTCACGGTTATTTACGAAGAAGCGCGGGGAAGGCTGCCCGCTTTTCGTAAGCAGTGGCAGAAGGCGCAGGAGTCCGATGACCGGATCCATCTCTACTGCCTGGCCAACCAGGCCGTGAACGATTTCCTGATTGCGCTGTATATCCGGAATGGGCGGTTTCTGAGCACGCCCAGATGGATTCACCTTGATACGCACGCGTTCGATGTCGGTCTGCCGGAACTGGAATGCAGATTGGCTTCGTTTGTGGACGGGATAGACGACCGGAAAGATACTGCGGCGAGATGGCGCGCGCTTGAGGTTTTGTGGGGGAAGTTGGCGAGTTTGCCGCCTTCATAGGCCTTATGGTCGTCCGTGGTTGAGATTCGAAATGCTCTGCGCACATCTCGGAAATTACATCGTCTACGCGAAGGCTGAGATACGGCTATCTAAGGCGAGTCTGCTTCTGGAACAAAATAGACTTCGAGATTCAGGTTGAGAAATCGACTAATACCAGTAAGCAAGTTCCATGTAGGTATCCGTTTGACGTGTTCGGCTCTTGCGTTTGATCCACGCGTATTGTGCATTGCTACAATCATCGATCATCGGATTGCCTCTTATCGGGGCTGGATCGAATCCACGACATCGATCGAAGGAGTGGATTTCATGGGATGGCTCTATGAAGCCAAAAAGAGACGGCACAGGGTAGAAGGACGTGCTGAGGGCCGGAGAGAGTGACCAGGCCTACAGGGAGTGGATCAACAGGGAACAAGAGGCTGGTATGCTTGGCACACCGAAGCAAAGTCCTCCGCCGTTTCTTGATGATAGAATCTGCGATCAGGCCAACGGCTCGGATCATTGACACGGCTGGTTTTTCGATAGTCTCGGAAATCCGGGTATTGGCCTTTGGGGGACAGGATGGTTTGGCCAGTCGGATCCCCAGGATTATTAGTAACGAATTCGGCAATGAGTCGTTTCTACGTCTGGCTCTGAACTTGCCCTATCCGGCTCAGATGTGACTACCACGTATACTGTCCTCCCCTCATGCGAAATCGCTCGACATCGACCCGAACCTCTTCCAGAGCCTTCGCGATTCCAACCTAAAGGATGGGGCGCTATAAGTATGATTTCCGTTCTATTTTGTCCAGATAGGTTTCGGTCAGCATCGACCCGTTGGTGACGATCGAGGTGGTCATCCCATATCCTTTCACCATTTCAATCAGATCCGCCAACTAGGGACAGAGCGTTTGTTCGCCACCTGCGAAACTCATTTCTTCGGTCCTTGCGTTCTGCAACGTTGCCATTAGTGGCGGCATTGTTGGCTATAGAATGGACATCTACGTAGTACGGGGTTACGGCAGTCGAGGGCACGGCTCCGTTCTTCGGTCGGAAGCAAACGAGGAACCATCTAGTCGCTATTAAGGCTGAGGTGGCATTTTCAATGGCGAGCCGACACGCGGACTGGATGAAACAGGGTCGGCGAGATTATGAATACTACATCCGTGCGGAAGCGAAATGCGCACTGGCGAACGCCGCGCAGGTCATCGACTTCTGTGAAGGTATTCTGGCTGGACCGCTCTCGACTGATGGAGCGTCTCAATCGAGCGGTCCGAACGCTGGGTGACCGCCACCCCGAAATCGAATCGATCTATCTGTCCGGCTCGTTGGCGCGGGGAGACGCTGTACCCGGCAGCGACAGCGACGCGGACCTGCTGATCTTGGTGAGTCATGCCACCGAGCCGTTTCGGGATCGACCGGTCTGTTACCACACGACGGGTATGGGCGTGGACGTCGACGTGGTGGTTTACACGCGAGAGGAACTGGACGCGCTGCTGGAGACGGACAACGAATTCGCACGGCGGGCATTGCGTGAGGGTGTCCGGTTGTTTCCGGTTCGCTGAAGCGACCGGATACCGTGGTCTTTCTGGCCATGGTGGCAGTAAACGGTTCGATCTTTCGGAGTTTGGGCGTTACGCGCTTTCAATCGAGATGGCCTTCGATTACGTTATAGTCGACAAGCTGTCAGGCGTCCCCAAAGGGATAATCGCCCTGGATCTTGGAGGCGTTCGATGATTAAGAATGAAAGGCAGTATTTGATTACGAAGGCTCAGGCTGCACGGTTCGTCCGCACTCTTGAAAGCCTGGATGGCGATGACGGTGTACATGATGTCATTCATAAAGCGCAACGGGATGCCGTACGAAGCCAGATCTCGGATATGAAAGCAGAGATTTCTGAGTACGAATCGTTGAAGGCAGGGAACTCAAACCAGATCAACTTAAAACAGTCAACGAATTACCGGTGCTGCTAATCAAAGCGAGGATCGCTCAAGGCTTAAGCCAGAAAGATCTGACCGATCGGCACGGCTTAAAGGAACAACAAATACAGCGATATGAAGCCACGGACTATGTCTCCGCCGACTACCGCGACTCAGGGAGGTCGTCGGGGCCTTGGGAATCGAAGGAAAAACAATGAATTAGAATGAAACAGTCTCCGCATCTTAGTGGCCACATCAATCAATTTAACATGTTTCAACCGGTATACATTCACACAAATATGCAAGCCATGTATCCAATGAAACAGTAGAGCCGTGGCTACCACAGCGAGCAGCAACTAGATTTGTTTAGGTTAGGCCATTAGATGCTCCAAAAGATTGTGGCTAACAGACCTGACTGTTCCCGTAGAAAGATCTAAAGCAACCTCCGCCATACCCACACCTTCGGATTGGGCGTTTATCTCTGAGCGCATCCAAGCTCTTAGCCGTTCCGGCTGTTCATAGGTATCCAAAAGAAAGGAAGGGTAATTCAATTTTTCGAAGCTTGTGGGTTGGGTTTCTAGTCGGTTGAAAGCAAGCTCACGTACTTTCTTGTCACGTGTGAAACGGGCAGCTACGGCGCGCAAGCACGAAGGCAAAAACTCCCAGATATCACCACGGAGGTTCGACATTCTCGTCTCAACTCCGATTACGAATTCATTCGGAGATGCGATTGCGGCTAACAATTGTATCTGAGCCGGAAGCAGGAGTTTAGGTTTTTCAGCTTGAACACGGGTTCTCAGTTCTTTCCATGCTTGCGAGTCTGGCCAGCCTGCACTAAGGGCGATAACAAGCGCATTCGAATTGTCATCTAGAGTTACACAAGACTTTAGAACTTCGTAAGTTTTGGTATCGTTGGAAAATTGTTCAGCGAGAATTTCTGCAGCTACTATGCCAGGAGCAGTTTCGATCCAACTGCCTACATGGTGATATTGAACTAAGGGGAGGCAAAGCTCGCGTAGTTGTTTCGTATTTCGCAATTGACTAGAATAAAGTTGTAGCATTGGTGCAGTCGTCATACTCTGACTAGCTTGTTCAACAATCTCGTCTGCTTTATCAGAATCTGTGGCGTGGGCAGCCATTTCCGTTAGGAATTCATCCGACATCCATCCTATTTGTTCCCAAATACTATCACCGAACGCCTGAGTTATCCTATTCCAATGGCTGACCAAGTGTTCGGCTAATCGTAGGTTAGTGCTATGGACTACGCCAAAGCCTCGGTCATTTGTCTCACATTCTGACCACACAGTTTTTACGATGTCAAGTCGGTCAAGCTCAAGAAGTACGGAGAAGGCCGCTTGGCGCCGGTCCCCGTAATCCGGTCCTATAACAAGCAACCCCTTTGTCAGTTTTTCAAGAAGTTCAGATGAGAGTTCATCTCGTTGAATGACTGATGCTGCGAAGCCGATTGCAGCTGCCGTTTTAACATTTACATCTATATCTTCATCATAATCTGACAGAAGTTTATATGCGAAATCATCGTCTGGACCTAAGCGTGCAAGTCGATCGACGACAGTCAAACGGAGTTGTACGGGGAGTGGACTACTTAGTTTGAGCAGTTCACAACGTATCTCATCACAATTTAGGTAGGCATTTGCAACGGTATTCAAGTCCCCTGCACGATTCCGTAACTGATGAAAAGACAAGTCACGTACCTTGGGATGATTAGGAAAGTGTTTAATCAAGTCACTTACGCCCCAGTATGGTACGCCTGATGGTACCTCCCCCGAGTATTTCTCTATAGCTGCTGGCACTACTTCCTCGTCATGCTCCTTTACTCCAAGATTGACCAATCCTATCAAAGCACCTCGGGCTGTTGAACCCGATTCATTGTTAAGAATCTCTAGTAAACGCCGCCGACATAGTACTTTATCGAGAAGAATCTCTGGCAGAAGATGTGCGGCCTTTATCGCAACATCACTATCAGCAAGATTTAACAAAGCAGTAGCAACTTCTTTATCCTCCATACCCCATCCTAGTAACAACCACCGAGCTTGGTCCTTTGATATAACACCAGTATCCTCGTCCGGTTTAAGCAAAATACCCTTTGCCTGTTCTGATCGAGAGATGAGGCAAAGTTCGAAATCCCAAAATAACCTTCCGTTTTCTTTTTTAATTTTCCGCTCTAGCCAGTCGTCAACGGCTAGTCCTAATATCTGATGACCAGCGAATGCCTCAACGAGCGGTCCCCAGTTACCGCCAAGGCCAATTAAATGGCTAGGATAGTCTTCAGTCCGAAACAAACCTGCAATGGCCTCAGCAACCTCATCATCTTGCGGAAAACCTTCCAGCAGAATGATTCCGACGGCTCCAGAATCAACTATTACTTTATCACCATTTCGTTCGATACTCCGTATCGCACTGTTTTTGACTCCAATGTCACCTGGCCAACCCTTGAGAAGAGCCCGAATTCGGTCGTCTTTCCAGCACCATGATGCAAAGTGAAAATCTCGTGCAAGTTCTACTAATGTCTCGTAGTCATCCACATCCTGTTCTTTGCGTTTCACTCGATGAATTAGTGCGACACTTTGTAATGCAACATCGGCAGATGACCGCGCGTGCTTCAAGATTTCAGGAAGCCGATGATTAGTTTCCCAACCAAGGCAAAGCGCATGCAAGGAGCAGGCAAGCAGTCGCGGTTCAGAAGGAATCAATAGTAAGTCAAACAGCCATTCTGCAACAGAAGGATCACCTCCGTAAGCTCTTGCGAGTGATTCTGCTGCTATTCGTTGATTCCAAGCTTCTTCATCAATAAAGCCACGCATTAATATCGCTTGGCCCTCGCTAGAAATACCCCATTTCGAGGCGGACTCATACATTCCGTGACGATATTGATGTCGCAAGGGAAACCAGCGTTGAATACGGGACTCTACATGTGATCGCAGTATCTCGGATTCAAGTCCATCAAGTGCAAACTCAATAAGTCGTTCTCGAGTACCCGTGCGAACTCCGGTTTCTACAATCTCAAACGTCTCTTCCGCCAGTTTTCTGGCGACACTTGGCGAACAATGGAGATCACCAAAGGCTACTTCGGCAAGAAAGCTTTGCCGAGATAACTCCATTTCAGCCGCTAGTGGCATACTTTCGATAATCGCGACGAATTCATCCACCTCACCATACCGCGAGTTAAGATGGCACAGGCACAAAAACACATCGTGCCACTGAGGATTCTTAAATCGTTTCTTCAATGCTTCCTTTTGCTGTTCAAATGGGAGATTAGATAGGTGTTTTGCAGCGAGGAATTCTTGTAAAGAGCGATGTAGAAAGCCGATCTCTATTGGTGATTTCTCGATGAGAACCCCAACTGCCTCGGTACCAATAGTGAGTAATTCTTCTGCTATACTATGTGCACCTTCCGGTTTTTTATGTAGGTGAGTTGAACAAAATCCCTGAAGCACATCCTTAGCAATGACTCTATCTAGAGCATCGCTCCCCGCTGAATCGTGGGTTTCCCAAGCCAACCTAGCCAATGCCCGTTCACGTGTTTCCTGTTGCAAATGTGAGTTGGTCCCGCGTGCGTGAACTGACTTTTCACGTCGCTTGGGCTGTTCGTCTAGCAGCAGACGTGCTAGTTCCTCGTATGCTTTGAATCTGCTGCGGGGAAGGCTCACTTTCTGAATGGCAAGAGCAATTAGGCCATTAAGTAGTAAAGGCACCTTTGCCAGGCGGGATATCCGTAAATCACGGTGAAGGTCTTGTATGAATTGGGTGGCTTCGGATTTCGCCCTTTTGTGTCGCATGGCGATAGAGTCGCTATCTTCGCCAGGTACAGCAAGTGTGTAGGACCGATGCATGAACCATCGTTCAGCCAAGATTCCTTGTTGTTCATCTGTCAACCCAGAAAGCTGGGCTACACGCCACCTACTGCTTAGTCCACCGATCCGCGTATAACCTAGAGGACGACTGCTGACGATTGCTGGTACATTCCGTTCTCCCACGAATTGTTCGAGCAAACCAAGCGCCGTCCGAGCATCCGTGCCGTTACTCCACTCATCAAGGCCATCTACAAATAGCATTAATCTCGAATCTTCCAAAGCCTGCTGAACCAATGTAATTAGAGCTGTCTCAGCGGAAACTTTTTGAAGCCAAGCAGTGAGAACATTTGCTAACGAACACCCTGTTTCAGATTCGCTGACAAGTCGCGTCCACATGGCAAACGGAACCCAAACAGGTAAATATTGTCCCCAACGAAGAGCACTTGCCTCATAGCGCGGATCGGTACTAAGTAGATCAAGTAATACACAACGAAGCAAGGTACTCTTGCCGATACCTGGGTCTCCAAGTACAACCGACTGATCGGAGTCTGCAAGCCAGTCAATCGCTGAGCGGCGAACTAGCGAGGGTCGAGGCAAAACTTGCGGTCTGCGGGATTGAGTAGAGTCTTCGTTTCCATCGGTGCGGAGTCGTCCTTTATTTTGATCTTCTATCGATTGATTAGTTGTTTCAATGTGGGCAGCTTGTTGTTCTTCCAGAATATCGGGAGGCACAAATCGATCGGCTAAACTGAGGGGCTGAAAGTCAGGTTTTATGGAACCTGTTACGGACGGGATACCGGGATCGGAAATCTCGAAATGGTGAGTATAGCAACGCCGAAGAAGCTGTCGCAGTTGTACGACCTGACCAGGTTTTAATCGGCGACTCGACAGTTTGGCAGCAGCTTCTTCGCCACAGAATTCCTGCACCCACTCGCGTCCAAAGAAGTCGTCTACTAAATCTGGATGGTTTTTTAGATGTTCAGAAATCTGCGTGACACCAAGTGGTAGGAATTGGATGTTGCGTTCACGGAGGCGATCGCCTTGTGATTCTAATTCTATTGCAAGCTTTTTTTCTTCGGTCTTCACCGAAACTGCTAGTACAAACTTATCGGTTTTAGGTGCCCATGAGCCTTTTAAAAAACCAGTAACCGCAATGTCGATGAGATCCGAGCTGAATTCCTTGTATCTTTTGCACTGCCAAACAGTATATCTGGATGATTCCAATGTGCGTACGTAGATATCTATACCTTCTTGATCCTGACCTGGAATCCCATACTCTTGACATCTTTCCACTTTTCCACCGCGCTGTGCGAGGCGAGCACAAAGTCTTTGAAAGAAGTTCCACGGTAAGAGGTTTAGTGGGAGTTCCTGTAATCTAGTTCTAATGGGATGAGAGACAAATGATTCAGATGGTACCCACACACTTGTGTTTTTTTTTGATTCTTCCATCAATGTAAATCCTTAAACCGATCGTCGATGATGTTACCTCGATTTCGTGGACGATTTACCATTTGGGATTCAGGCTGTTTGCTTGAAGCTCCTTTCGTAGGTTGATGGTGAGAGATATCCGGGGGAAGAGTGCTTTCTCCAAGTATTGTAGAAGTCCTCGATGTATTCGAACAGTGCGAGTCTAGCCTCGGTCCCTGATTCGCTAGACCGACCGTATGTTGCAAGTGGAGAAACCTGAGAAAGTTATAGGTAGGGTTGCAAATACTATAATAAACATAGGCAATCACTACGTGGATTCGCCATCTGCACACAACCAAGGCACGCGTTCGAACGGGTTTTGGTTTCCAGTGATTAAACGATTCTTATATCGTCCTCGATATTCGAATTTCCGCAACAATATCAATTCGATATACCACTGACTTAGGCGTAAAGAATCCAATAGTGCATCCATCGAAATGTGACCATGCCTACGTTCAGGGTGAACGATATCATTACGAATCTTTGTTATCGCGGTCGGACCGTCCGTCCATCCCTTCTTTTAGCAATCGCTTCCAAGTGTTTGCAGTGTGACGGAATTTTTGCTTCGATTTCTAATTCTTCGAGTGTCTTTTTTAACGATTTACCGAAAGAATACACCGTTTCCTGATTGATAATGTAGGACAGAGATTCTAGGGCAGCCTGAGTAAGAACGATTCCCACGTGAATGGCGCTGCCAGCACTATTCACATACCAATCTATAGCCCGACGAATGGCATCTTTCCATTCTTCCTTGGTATACAATTCCCAGAACCCACGAAAAGATCCGGAAAGACTGCCTCCCCCGTCATGTTTCGCGAGCCACGTGTGCCTGCTTTCTTGCCAGTGAGTTACGTACTTCGTTCCCCATAGTATGGACTGCTCCCCTCCACTTACATCAATTCCTTTTACAGATGTAAGACCACACGCCGTGCCACGAGCGAATGAGAAAAAGGTCCCTAATCCGTCTATTAAGGGTAATACGTCACCCACGGTAAACACTTTGTTGTTCAGAGAGTAAATTGCTCCAGTGTGGGTTATGGCATATCCTCCACTTTGTTTTAGGATCTTCTGATTCTCAAAAAAATTGCGATTTTCTTTAATCTCAATCCGCCAATGATCGACTTCTAGGATTGCGAACCCAAGTCGTCGATATACTCCATCTATTTCTATGTGTTTATCTTGTGCACCATAAAACGTTATGAAATTGAGTATACCGAATCGCACAGATTTAAGTCGGACATCGGACCGAGCTACTGTACAAGGACTCTGAACAGGGCCTAAGGAACCTTTGAATCCAATTACTGAATCCTTATTGAGACTACATGACTTCAGCTTTACTCGAATCCTTCCGCCGCTCTTCAAGGAAATAAAAAAAGGTTCATACATAAATCTCTGTCGCATAAACAATGGATATTCATCGGAATCGATAGAAAACTGTAATCTGGGCGACAGTCGAAGAACCGCGCGAACCTTACAAGGCGTGGATAGACATTGGTCTTGTATGTGAGTGATACTTGTATCGTCAAGAACAACTGGTTCATTCGGTTTGCACATAACCTACCGATTATCCTTCAATCACCGTGAAAAGATTCTTAAACTACTCCATCGCCATAATGATTCTCGCAATCCGCCTAGCGGTTTCCGTAAAGTACTTAATCTCTTGGGGATTGAGCGCACGCCCGATCACATTGAACTCGCGGTAGGATAGCCATTTCTTAAGTACCTGATAGCCGCCAAGCTTGTAGTTCCAGATTTTGGTGGGTACGTTATGCCAGAAGGCGCGGTCGTTCAAATACACGTCCACAGTAGTTGCACCTAGTGCGGAAATCGCCGTACCTAGGACGGCGCGTTCGTCAGCCGTGTATTTGCGTTCGACGATGCGGCCTTTGCCCGGCATTACCGTGTCGCCCCGTCCGTAGTGACCCCACCTCGCAGTCACTGCGAAATCATCATCGGTCATATTGCTACCGTGGCTAGTTGTAGGCACGGCAAGCGAAGCGATCTCAGGTGGTATCGCACCCTGAGTAACGCCCGGTACCGGGGTGTCGGGATCAAATAGACAGGCTAGTTCACGACCCCGGTCGGCCGATTCAGCGAATAACTCAGCGGCATTTTTGGTATCCCCATTGGGCCAGCCCGGTAGTGGTATACGCGGCCAGTCCATTGCAAGCGCCCCGGCATTAGCTTCACGATATGTCGGATTGTGGAGGATGGTAAGGATGTTGTGGAATAAGTCCTCAGGACTCGCTCGTATACGATGGAGATAGCGTTTGCCAGCCTCAGATAAGTTTGGTAGGTAATGTAATACGTTGTCACCAGCCCCAAGGACGTCGTTGTTAAGATAGATGGGGAACCATATCGCAGTACGTTCGATTAAATGCATAGCACCAAAGTGTCGGGTAACAATGGTCTGTGCCTCCGTTACGTCCTTACGAAGATGCTGAGCTGCACACAGCCACAGGTTTTCCTCGAACACCTGTCGCTTGTAGTCGGCACGCTTGTCGTTAAGGAGTTTAGTCTCTGCTTCCCAGTAAAGCCATCGGATATCGAAGGGGCGGTACGCGAAGCGAATGAACCCGCCTTCGTTCGGTCCGCCGCGTGCGAGTAGTGTTTCGCGCACAGAGTGAGCGTCAAAATGCCTCGCGGTTTTCATGATAATAGGATATCGCTGGGCAATCTCGTTGTGGCTCAAATTCACGTCGAAATAATCGGAGACGCGGGCCATTAGTCGATCAAGGTCGATATCGACAAGAAACGAGTCCCGGTTGGTCTTTGCTCCAGGAAATGAGATCGGATAAATATCGGGTAACGTAGGCCAGTTGAACCAGCCCTCACTCACCGCCGTACGCACGAACGGCAGGCCAAGCGGCAAAGATGGCTCGATGCGGTCATAAAGTACGTTTGGTTCCGCATGCGCCGTCGCCATCAGTTCCTTGCGCTTTGTACGTCCCCACAGATGGCGAAATCCGATCTCCACTGCGGGGGTATGATTGTACTTACGTACCAGAGTTGCAATGGCCGTACCCACCTGAATGCCAACCGGATTGTCCGGCGTCGAAAAGATACTTGGGTCTGGCGAGCCATCGGGAGCGACCTTTCCGGTCTTATATTTGTCGCCATTTAAGCAGTCGATCCGAATCGAGTCGAAAACCTTGAGGAAGCGCTCCCTCATACCAGCGAACGACAGCCCGTCGAGCCAGGAATAATTGGAAATGAAACAGATTACCCCCTGACCGGTTCGCCCAGCAATCCGTCTTTCAGCCATACGGAAGAATCGGATGTATAGATCGATCAGTCCCTTGCTTTTTTCCATCCGTACTTTGCTTGTCTTACGATAGGCTTCGAAGAGTTCGCGTTCTTCATCAATCGTTACACCGGCAAAGGCATTATAGGGTGGATTACCCAAGATCACCAAAACCGGAGTCTCCTGCTTCACTCTCTCGGCCCGGTCACGCTCTTCCTCCAATTCAGGGAACGGCAGCACATTCTTAGTTCGCGGCTCCCATCCAGTCAGAGCGTTTGTTAGGAAGACTTGGGCTCGTTCCATCCCGTCATCGGAAAACGTCGCATCAAGTGCCTGCATGGTCAACCCGATCTGAAGATGCGATACGACAAAAGGCGCGGGCATGATCTCGAAGCCAAACACCCGTTCTAATGCCGCCTGCTTTACCTGCGAACCGACAAGCGCACCGACTCCTTTGTTTTCAAGATTGGAAGCAATATTGCGTAACACTTCTGCCAGATAGGTTCCGGTACCGCAGCATGGGTCGAGCACATATACGTTTTCCGCAGCTAGTCCATCTGGAATCCCCAGATCGTCTTTGAGCGCTTTGTCCACTCGTGTAACCATATAGCGCACTACTTCGATTGGTGTGTACCATACGCCTAGTTGCTTACGCAACCCAGGGTCGAATGCCTGTAGAAAGGGCTCGTAGAAATAGGTTACCGCTTCGCCTTCATTGAATCGGGTGAAGAAGGTAGTGCGGTCCACACGGTTAAGAGCAGCGGATGTCCAATCCAACACTTCCACTAGGCCTAGAGGCTCAAGGCGAGCAGGCTGTGAGAGTTGCTGGAACAGAGATTGCATGATAGGAGCACGTAAATGCCACACAGCTTCACGCCAGTTGAACCGCCCTTGTGGCGGTGGCACCTGTCGTGTCCACAAAACCTAGGCGGAAAAAACCCCATAGAATAGTGTCTGCACTAGCGTTGAATTGAAAAACTGTGTGCCTTTTTCCCCCTCGAATCGGACACCAAGCGCGGCTTCTATCGCAGCCCGCACCGATTCTAGAGACGGCGAATCGTCGACGGCTTCGACACGAGAGAGCCCATCCCGAGCATAAGATGCTAACAACCACGCTAGGTCCTTAGGCTCGGTAAGCATAGTGCGATGTGACAAAGCTCGGGAAAGATACTCACCCAAGCCCACGCTGACCTCTCGGGCAAAGGTTCGCGGAGTCGCTAACTTTAGATCAAATTCCTCAGCAGTCTCGGCTACCTTAAAGCACTCCAATACCGTCTGCTTCCCGACATCGTCTTCTCCCACCAAAACGAATTCACAAGTGTCGGTCACCAGCACCTGACGATAGCGTGCCCAATACCGGGCGACCTGTTCGCCGACCGCTGTCGCTGCAGCATCACCAGAGAGTGACTTCACCTCCACAACGCCACGTTCCGGCGCTTGCTCTTCGCGAGGTCTGCCTCTCCTAACCTGGTTTTCAGTAAAAAGCCCGAAGTCAGGATGGCCCGCACCTAGATCAGCAAGCTCTCCAACGCAATGCACCTTAGGATTGAGCATTCCACCGATGGCGTTCAGCAGATTTGCGATTGGTCCATAGCTAGAACGTTCTCCGGTCGCAGCCCCGGAAGCCTTTATTCTCTGCAAATCGGCGAAGTAGAGCTCAACTGCTGCAGTTAGTTTATTGTTCAATACTGTCATGATTACAATTATAAGGTTGATGAATGCAGGCGCTATAGTGTGTTAGAGGAGTTATGCGAAAAGCGAGGAGTGGTGTCTAATGTAACAGCGACCTTTAAATGCGGATGTTTGATGCTC
Source organism: uncultured Gemmatimonadota bacterium (assembly GCA_951812955.1). GTDB lineage: Bacteria > JAAXHH01 > JAAXHH01 > JAAXHH01 > JAAXHH01 > JAAXHH01. The sequence goes on from OX638340.1 coordinate 3,296,947, forward strand.
GTAAGAGTCAGGGAATTCGGGTTCTTTTTCTTCAATTTTCAATGTCATCAATGCGAAACTTCACCCTGACGTATTTGCTGTCTTCGTTTTGTTCAAGCTCTGGTTCAGCGCCGTTGAGCTCGCTAATCGCTTTGCGCATCAACGGCCACACTCTTCCTCTTTTCCATATATCCTAACTGCCATCTAATTTGCCATCAGTTTATTTTAACGTGCATGTATTCAGATAAAGTACTGTATTAAGTTGAGGACATCCCAATTGATCTCCTGTTGTTCCGTCCTCAGCGATATATCTTATCCCGTCTGCCAACTCGAATTACCAAAACGCGCAACGCTCCGGTCTGTATGTCGCAGATCACACGAAAGTCACCGACCCGATATCGCCACAATTTGCCCATCGGTCCGGCCAGTGCCCTTCCCGTGTTTCGTGGATCACTGGAGTCAGCAACGCGTTCTTCAATGTAATTGACGATGCGCAGTGTCGTCTGCTTGTCGAGCTTGCGAAGATCGTTAAGGGCGGTTTCAGTGTACTCAATCGTCCAGGGCAAGGGACTTTCTCACTTCGGAAGCAGTGTAGACTTTTTCCGTCCCTCTTCTGAGGCGATTCAGTACGTCCGACGCAAAGTAGTAGTCTTCCAGGTCTTCGAGGCCACGCTCAATGATCTCACGTAAGTGGAAGTCCTTGCTGAGGCTCGTCTTGGATACCAATAACTCAAGCCGCTTTTCATCTTCGGGAGTCAGTTGTATCGAAGTCGCCATGTCGGGTAATCCTTTGTCGATTAAACTACAACTGCGAAGAATCATCTAAGTTTCAACGTACTTCATAGAGGTACTTACGTCAATATCCTAATCCTTTTCGCGCGGACTGAGCCTGTCTTCATCTCAGTATAGTCACAATACTGTGGCCTAAGAAACCCCCCGCCACCCTGCATCCGCAATACCAACCCTTCCCCGCTCTGCCGCAGGCTATATTATCAGAAGGCGGCTCAAAATCCGGACGTCTGAATCACGCCTCCTCGATAAACTTCTCCACGTCCACGCAGGCCCCGTCCCGTCTTGCCGATTCCCACCCGGCCAGAATAGGCGCAAGCGACTTGAGCCCATCGTGATAATCGCTCTGAAGCAGGCCGGGATTGTTCGACCTGACCGCTTCGACGAAGGTCCGGTCCTGGGCGAACCAGGGGTCAAAGGGGTCGGCCTCGTAGACGACCTCGTCATTCAGCTCGATACGCTCGTAGCCGAAGACCGCGAGTCTCCCGCCGTCGAAGTAGATTTTGAAGTAGGGCTCTTCGCCCGGCCCGGTCGGATCGGATTCGATGAAGGTCAGCGTCGCCGTGGCACCGGCAGACAACTGGTAGTGAAAAGACGAGGAGAGCGGCGTATGATATTCGTCCGGATGGTACAGGTACGCCTGGGAGCTGTGTACGTCCTGCCCGGTCATGAACCGGGTGTAGTCCGTGGCGTGCACGCCCCAGTCGAAGAACCGGACGCCGCCTTTCTCCACCTGGTGCGACCACTCGGTCCGGTCGGAGGCGGCCGGCTTGACGTTATGTGAGATCTGCTGAAAGCGGACGTGCACCACGCGCTTGTCCTCTAGCAGCCGCCGGGCCTCTTGGAAGATGGGTCGATACCGTTCTCGGAAGCCTACTGTGCTGATGACGCCGCCCTTCCGCACGGCCGCGTCGATCCGCTTCGCCAGGGCCATCTCCAGTGCCTGGGGCTTCTCGCTGAAGAGTTGTATGCCTCGTTCGGCTGCCGCGATTTCCACGTCGGTGCGGGCGAAGGCCGGTACGATAGACCACAATGCGTCGGGCTGTTCGGTTTCGAGCATTTCGTGGGCGTCCGAATATGTACGGGCGACCCCGAACTGCGCAGCCGCTTCACTGAGCGCGGTTTCGTTGATGTCACACAGCGCCGTGATTTCGGCACCGTCGATCCGGCTCAGGTTGGGCAGGTGCGTGGCCTGGGCAAACCTGCCGGTACCGTAAACGGCAACGCGGACGGGTCGATCAGTCATGGATGTTCTCCTAATCTCCTTCACGCCGGCGTGGTGTGGCGCGGTGCGACCGATGCGGTCCGGCCGGTGCGGCTATTGCTATTCCTGAATACTGATCTCTATCGATCGCCGGACTATACGGACGGCATTTCCACGCTTAGTTCGGCCGCGGTTTCCGAGATCGAGTCCCAGGTCTTTTCCGGAATGTAAATCCCTTCGGCCAACCGCTTCCGCTTGGCGACTTCTTCGATCTCCCCCGGGGCGTACACCTTCTCGAATCCCGGCAGGGGTTTCGCCGAACCCACGTAGGCCACGTGGGCTTCGATTTCTGCGGTGTATGCGTCCAGGTCCATGAAGGCCCCGATGTCCATGGCGGCGATCAGGATCCCGCCGCCGCCCTTGCCACCCGTACACCCGGCCCTGGACAGGGGGCCGATGATCATCTCGATCATCATGGCCAGGCCGTGCCCCTTGTGGCCGAACTGCAGGCCGCCCAGGGGCAGCACGGCCACCTGGTCCGGTTCGGCGTGATACCGGCTCCCGTCGTTGACGTAGCGGCCCTGCTGGTCAATCAACCAGCCATCTGGCATCGGCTCACCGCGTTCGATCTTCTGTTCCACCTTGCCGCCCGCGACCACGCTGAGCGTCATGTCCAGCATGAGCGGCGGCCCCTTCTCCCGGGGCACGGCGAAGGCGATGGGCTCGGGACGGAGGCGCCGGTCGGCGCTACCGAAGGGCGCCACGAATTCGCCGCCGCCGTTCAACCCGACCATGCCGATCATGCCGTGTTCGGCGATCCGCGGAGGAAAGTCCCCCAGCCGGCCGATATGGGAAACGTTGCGCAGGGCGACCAGGCCGATCGCGGCGTTCCGCGCTTTTTCAACCGCGATGGAGAGCGCTTTCGTAACCGCCACGATGCCGTTTGCGCCGTTCCCGTCGACTTGCGCAAAGCCGGGTCGGTCTACGATCACGGAATGGTCTTCCCACGGCTTGTAATCCGACTGCAGGGACGGGACGTAACGCGGCATGAACCACACGCCGTGGGAATCGTGCCCGAGCAGATTGCTGGTCGTCAGGTGATCGGCGAGAATATGCGCGTCGTCTTCTGGGATGCCGGTCGCCTCGAAGATCGACCGGCTCAGGCTGTTCAGCTTGTCGTAGGGCACTACGGGCATGGGCCAACTCCTCTGGAATCTGAAGTTTGCTAACGCTGGGCATGGGCGTCGAGCCGGATCTCGCGGACCAGGAGGATCGAGCGCGAACCGCGCCGGATCTGCAGGACCAGAAGAATCGAGCGAGGTTCGAGCCGGATCTGCAGGATCAGATGAGTAAAATATCACATCGCGGGTCAATGACAATCAGAATTGCGAATGACCTTGACTAGCCATAACGACATGAATATATTGGCACAATGAACCATATTGGCATTGCCAAAATGGCCATATCGGGACATATGACAGAATGACATGATCTGAGCGGACTGGATATTCCCGCGTGCGGTTCCGTTGTTTTGATGAATTAACGATATAAATTACAACATCTTAAGTATGTATTCGAGTGATGCGCAGATTGAAGAAGGTCGATGTTGGCACGGAAATTGCACCATTGCACGGAAGGAATATGGACGCTAGCATCGTCAACAATCGTGCTGATTGAAGATCAGCGTACTTTTCACAATGGAAAGGAGCAGTAAACGATGAACGTACAACCTTTGGGCGACCGCGTCCTGGTCAAGCGCCTCGAGGAAGAAGAGGTACAGCGCGGCGGTATCATCATTCCCGATACGGCGAAGGAAAAGCCGCAGCAGGGCGAGGTCGTGGCGGCCGGTCCGGGTCGCGTCGGCGACAACGGCGGCCGCGTGGAGCTGGAAGTCAAGGTCGGGGACAAGATCCTCTTTGGCAAATACTCCGGCACGGAAGTCAAGCTGGATGACGATGAGTATCTCATGATGCGCGAGGAAGACATCCTGGGTATCGTGTCGTAGAGAATCACGTGTTGAACCGCAGCCGCGATCGGGCTTGCGGATGAACCAGAGCATATGCATGGAGGGTTGAACTCGTGGCAAAGCAGTTGAAATTCAGGGATGAAGCGCGCCGGTCCGTACTGCGCGGTGTCGAGACCCTGGCCAGGGCGGTGAAGGTCACCCTGGGTCCCAAGGGCCGGAACGTGGTGCTCGACAAGAAGTTCGGTTCGCCGACCGTCACGAAGGACGGCGTGTCGGTAGCCAAGGAAATCGAACTGGAAGACCCCTACGAAAACATGGGGGCCCAGATGGTCAAGGAAGTGGCTTCCAAGACCAGCGACATCGCCGGCGACGGAACCACGACGGCCACGGTGCTGGCCGAGGCCATTTACCGCGAAGGATTGAAGAACGTGACTGCCGGTCACAATCCCATGGCCCTGAAGCGCGGCATCGAGAAGGCCGTGGCGGCGGTGGTGGGTGAGATCGAGGGCATCAGCCAGCCGACGGCCGGCAAGACCGAGATCGCCCAGGTCGCGACCATTTCTGCCAATAACGACGCCGAGATCGGCGACCTGATCGCCAACGCCATGGAAAAAGTGGGCAAGGACGGGGTCATTACGGTCGAGGAAGCCAAGAGCATGGACACCATGCTGGACGTGGTCGAAGGCATGCAGTTCGACAAGGGCTACATCTCTCCGTATTTCGTCACCGATTCCGAACGCATGGAATGCAGCATGGACGATCCTTACATCCTGATCCACGAGAAGAAGATCAGCGCAATGAAGGATCTCCTGCCCATACTCGAGAAGGTCGTGCAACAGGGCAAATCCATGCTGATCATCGCCGAGGACGTGGAAGGCGAAGCCCTGGCCACGCTGGTGGTCAACAAGCTGCGCGGCACCATGCGCATCTCGGCCGTCAAGGCGCCGGGATTCGGCGATCGCCGCAAGGCCATGCTCGAGGACATCGCGATCCTGACCGGCGGCCGGGTGATTACCGAGGACATCGGTATCAAGCTGGAGAACGTGACTTTCGAGGACCTCGGACAGGCCAAGCGCGTGGTCATCGACAAGGACGAGACGACGGTCATCGAGGGTGCGGGCGATCAGTCCGAGATCGAAGGCCGAATCTCCCAGATCCGCCGTCAGATCGAAGAGACGACATCCGATTATGATCGCGAGAAGCTGCAGGAACGCCTGGCCAAGCTGGCGGGCGGCGTGGCCGTAATCAACGTCGGCGCGGCGACCGAAACGGAGATGAAGGAAAAGAAGGCCCGCGTAGAAGACGCGCTCCACGCGACCCGTGCGGCCGTAGAGGAAGGCATCGTGCCCGGCGGCGGCGTGGTATACCTCAGGGGTAGCGGCGCGCTGGACGGTCTGCAGGTCAATGGCGACGAGTCCACCGGAGTGGCCATCTTGCGACGCGCCCTCGAAGAGCCGCTGCGCCATATCGCGGCCAATGCCGGTGCGGAGGGTTCGGTCATCATCGAGCACGTCAAGCAACATGAAGGCAACGTAGGTTACAACGCCAATACGGGCGACTACGAAGATCTCATGTCGGCCGGCGTGATCGATCCGGCGAAGGTTACGCGCATCGCGTTGCAGAACGCTTCCAGCATCGCGTCCCTTCTGCTGACGACCGAAACGCTGGTCACCGACATCCCGGAGAAGGAGCCACCTCCCGCGCCAGGCGGTTACGGCGGCGGTGGCATGGGCGGCATGGGCGGCATGATGTAGTGCCTGCCGGGCAGTCCAAATGCATGAAGACCGGCGCCGGCTGTTCAAGTCGGCGCCGGTTTTGTTAGGAAGGAATACATGCCTACCTACCAGTATCGCTGCAACGAATGCAATTACGAGTTTTCCGAGTTCCAGTCGATTACCGCAGATCCCCTATCGACGTGCCCGGAATGCGGCGGCGCCGTGCAACGCCTCATCAGCGGCGGCGCGGGTTTCCTTTTCAAGGGTGACGGATTCTACGCCACGGATTACCGCAGCGAGAACTACAAGAAGGCGGAAAAAGCCGATAAGGAATCCTCGTCGGCCAAATCCGACGGGTCCAAGTCCGACGGGTCCGGATCCTCCGACGCTTCAGGTACCGGCAAAGAGTCGAAATCCAGCGCCTCTTCAAAGGTCGATTCGTCTTCGGGTTCGTCCGAGTCCAACTGAAGGATCAACATGACCACGGAAAACGTGAAATCACCGGACGACATCAAGGCCATCCACGACCGAATATACGAGCAGAGCGTCTTCGTCGACCGGCTGGTATCGGAAATCGGCAAGGTGATCGTCGGTCAGCATTACATGGTCGAACGCCTCCTGATCGGCCTGCTGACCAATGGGCACATTCTGCTCGAAGGCGTGCCGGGGCTGGCCAAGACCCTGGCCGTCAAGACCCTGGCGTCGACGGTCGCGGCACGGTTCCACCGCATTCAGTTCACGCCCGACCTGCTCCCCGCCGATCTGACGGGCACCATGATCTACGAAGCGGGCAGCGGCGAGTTCATCGCCAAGAAGGGACCGATCTTCGCCCATCTCATCCTCGCGGACGAAATCAACCGTGCGCCGGCGAAAGTGCAGAGCGCCCTACTGGAGGCCATGCAGGAGCACCAGGTCACCATAGGCGACGAGACCTTTCCGCTCGAGGACCCCTTCCTGGTGCTCGCCACGCAGAATCCCATCGAGCAGGAAGGCACCTACCCCCTTCCGGAGGCCCAGGTCGACCGATTCATGCTCAAGCTGACCACGACCTATCCCCGCAAGGAAGAGGAACTCGAGATCCTGAACCGCATGACGACCGGCGAGTCGGTTGAAGTGGAACAGGTCGTGTCGCTGGAGGATATCGTCCGTGCGAGATCGATCATCAACCAGGTCTACATGGACGAGAAGATCAAGCAATACATCGTCGACCTCGTCTTCGCGACCCGCAACCCGGAGGACTACGGCGAGCTCACCGACATCCGCGACCTGGTGGAGTACGGCGCCTCGCCCCGTGCGACGATCTACCTGGCGACGGCCGCGCGCGCGCACGCCTTCCTGCGCCGCAGAGGCTATGTCACCCCGGAGGACGTAAAGTCGATCGGAATGGACGTGTTGCGCCACCGCGTCATCGTTACCTACGAGGCGGAGGCGGAAGACATGACCGCGGAACAAATCCTTCAGCGCGTGTTCGACTGTGTAGAGATCCCTTGATACCCAGGCAGATTATCCAGAAAATCCGGCAGATCGAGATCCGGACCAAGCATCTCGTGAACGACGTGTTCAGCGGAGAGTACCACAGCGTCTTCAAGGGCCGCGGCATGGAATTCGCCGAGGTGCGCGAATACGAGCCGGGAGACGAGATCCGATCGATCGACTGGAACGTCACCGCCCGGCTGGGACGTCCCTATGTCAAGCGGTTCATCGAGGAAAGGGAACTGACGGTCATTCTCATGGCCGACGTCAGCGCATCGGGCCATTTCGGCACGGCGAGCCAGATGAAGAGCGAGATTACCGCGGAAATCTGCGCGCTGCTTGCTTTTGCGGCGATCCAGAACAATGACCGTGTCGGCCTCCTCATGTTCACCGATCAGATCGAGAAGTTCATCCCGCCGAAGAAGGGCCGGACCCATATTCTGCGGGTCATCCGGGAAGTGCTGTACACCCGGCCCGATCACACCGGCACCGACATCACACAAGCGCTCGATTACCTGAACCGGTTGCTGACGCGCAGGAGCATAGTCTTCATCATATCGGATTTTCTCGATTCGGACTATGCCAAGCCGCTGCGGGTGGCCAGCAAACGGCATGACGTGGTCGCCGTAACGATCACGGACCCGAGGGAACTCGATCTGCCCGGCATCGGGCTGATCGAACTGCAGGACGCGGAATCGGGAGAGGAAGCGCTCATCGACACCACCGACGCCGCATGGCGCAAGCAGTATGCCGAGTACAACGAGGCCATTCGTGAAGACCGCGACCGGCAATTCAGGGTGACCGGCGTGGACGCAATCCATATCCGTACGGACGAACCCTACATCGATCCGCTGATGCAGTTCTTCAAGCTGCGCGAACGCAAAATCGCGCGGTGAATCGAAAACGGCGCGCCGGACCTGTCCGCGGGATCGGGTCGAAAGGCAACAAAGGCTTGCATTTCATCACTTTGTGCGGTAAATTAGGTTACTTTGAAAACCGCTGTCCGTTTCGCGCGAAACTTGCGGGAAAGGCACTGGGAGCCTGACGTGATAGAAGTAAAGAATCTGACCAAGAAATACGGTAATTTCACCGCGGTCCGGGACGTGAGTTTCCAGGTCGAAAAGGGCGAGATTCTCGGATTCCTCGGGCCGAACGCCGCGGGCAAGACCACTACCATGCGGGTGCTGACCTGCTTCATGCCCGCGACGGCCGGCACCGCCCGGGTGGCAGGGTTCGACACGTTCAACCAATCCCTCGAGGTGCGCCGCAGGGTGGGATACCTCCCGGAAAACGTACCCCTTTACCTGGACATGCGGGTCCGTCCATACCTGGAGTTTATCGCCCGGATCAAGGATATCCCTTCCCGCGATCGCAAAAAGGCCGTCAACCGCGTAATCGAGCTGGCCGCGCTGGAAGATGTCGAAAACCGGATTATCGGACATTGCTCCAAGGGATTTCGCCAACGGGTGGGACTGGCCCAGGCGCTGATACACGACCCCGACGTCCTGATCCTGGACGAGCCGACCAACGGATTGGACCCGAAGCAGATCAACGAGGTCCGTGAGGTGATCAGGAGCCTGTCCGGGGACCATACCATTATTCTCAGCAGTCATATTCTGCCCGAAGTGAGCAAGACCTGCGAGCGTGTGCTCATTATCGACCGGGGACGGATCGTGGCCGGGGACACGCCGGCCAACCTGGACGCGCGGCTGCGGGGTTCGCAATCCATCTCGGTACAAATCCGCGGTCCGGTCAAGGAAGTGATGGACCTGCTGAAGAAGAAGGATGGCGTGGTGGACGTGAAGACCAGGTCTTCACTCGGCGAAAGCCTCTGGCAATATGACATCGACATCATTCCCGGCAGGGATCTCCGTCCCGAGCTGGCATCGTCGGTGGTCGAAAACAACTGGGACCTCCTGGAACTCACCACGGCCGGCATGAGCCTGGAAGAGATCTTCCTGGAGCTGACGACCCAGGAAGAGGAGGTATCCTGACGATGCAGGGATTACTGGCCATCTGGGAACGTGAATTGAAAGCCTATTTCATTTCACCTATCTTCTACGCCCTTACCACCGTATTCATATTTATCGTAAGTTTCATGTTTTACCAGCAGTTAGGGAACTACACCGGGTATTTCATGCAGGCCGCGCAGTACCCGACGCTGATGGAGCGGATCAACATCAACGAGATGATCATGCGTCCGCTGTTCAATACCATGAGTTTCGTGGCCGTGCTGACCCTCATGCCCATGCTCACCATGCGGGTCTTTTCCGAGGAAAAGAAATCCGGCACGATCGAGCTGCTGCTGACTTCGCCGGTCAAGGACTGGCACGTGATCCTGGGCAAGTTTTTGGCGGCCTATACCCTGTACACGGTCATGATCGGGCTGACGATGATCTACCCGCTGGTGCTTCAGGCGTATGGCGATCCCGACTGGGGTCCCATCTGGGCCGGCTACCTGGGCCTCCTGCTCCTCGGCGGCGGCGTGATAACCATCGGGTTGTTCGCCTCGTCGCTGACGGAGAACCAGATCGTGGCCGCCGTGATCTGCTTCGGCGCCGCGCTCATACTCTGGATGATGGACGTAGCCGCGGAATCGATGACCGGTACTTTGGGGGAAATTGTCGGCTACCTGTCCGTGCTGAGGCACTACAATACCTTTGAAAAAGGGATCATCGACTCGACGGACTGCCTGTTTTTCCTCAGTTTCATTTTCCTGGGCCTGTTCATCACGGTCCGGTCGGTGGAATCGACGCGGTGGCGAGGATAACGCGTGTCCCGAATGGACGACATAGCCCGCGCCTTCGATAGTGCGGATCTGGCCAGGGGAGAAACCCTTACATGAAAAGTCTCGTTTCGTCCGCCGGTTACCTGGGTCTTATCCTGATCCTGGTCAGCGGGTACCTTTACGTCTCGGATGCGACGACGCAGCGCACGGCGTTGATCGCCCTGCTGGTAGGTCTGGCGCTCGGATCGACCTGGATGGTCTTCGAATGGGAGAAGGTATGGAACCTGCTCGGACGTCGTACAACAAGATACGGCGCCAACACCGCCGTACTGGTGCTGCTGGTTATTGGAATCCTGGCATTCGCGAACATGATCGGCTCGCGATACACCCAGCGGTATGACGCGACGGCCAACAAGCGGTTCAGCCTTGCCGACTTGTCCGTCAGCGTATTGAGCGAACTGGACCAGGAAGTTCACATCGTGGGGTTTTTCAGATCCAGCGGGCCCGATGCCACGAATCGGTATCTGCTCGACGACATGTTGAATCAGTTTCAGTACCATTCGGATCACATCACGTACGAATTCATAGACCCCGATCTCGAGCCGAGTATAGCGCGCCAGTACAACATCTCCGCCTACGGAACGGTCGTGTTCGAAAGCGAGGGCAAGACCGAGCACATCAACCGTTATCTCGAAGAAAGCGTGACCAACGCGCTGGTCAAGGTCACGCGCGAAGGCCAGAAGACCATTTACTTCCTGGAAGGCCACGGCGAACATAACGTCAACCTGACCGACCAGGCCGGCTACAACAGGATTATGCAGTTGCTCGAGAACCAGAGTTACACCGTCAGGAGCTTTTCGCTGCTCAGTGAGGTGGAGGTGCCGGCGGACTGTAACGTGCTGGTGGTGGCCGGTCCCCGGACCAACCTGGTGGGAAACGAGCAGGAAGCCATTCGCAACTACCTGGACCGCGGCGGCCGCGCCCTGTTCCTGATCAACCCCGACTATCCCGAAGAAAGCGCCGATCTGTCCGCGCTGCTCGCACACTGGAAGGTGCGGATCGGCGACAACGTCGTGATCGACGAAAGCGCCGTGGGCAGGTTGCCTGGCATGAACGAGTACATGCCGGCCGTCATGCAATACCCGGCCCATCCCATCACGCGCCCCCTTGGCAACACCGTGAGTTTCTTCCCACTGGTGCGGTCCATCGAAACGGCGTCGGCCTCAGACGATACCGTGGAGATTCAGACCATCGCCATGACCGGGGCCCGCAGCTGGGCGGAAACCACGCTGCCGGGATCGCCGGACGAAGCCATGGAGTACGTGCCCGTGCTGGATCCGGAAACGGACGAGCCTGGCCCGGTTTCCATCGCCGTGGCCATCACGGCCGTCCCCAGGGCGCTTCCGCGCAGGGACATGGCCACGCTGACGCCGCAGGAGATGGCGATGCGGCCGGAGGAGCACGAACTGAAAACCCGCATCGTGGTCGTTGGAAATTCATCCTTTGCATCCAATGCCTACATCATGCTGCCGGGCAATGGCGACCTGGCCCTGAACATCCTCAACTGGCTCGCCCAGGAGGAGGACCTGCTCGCGATCCGGCCCAAGTCCAGCGACACCAGGCTGGTTCAGATTTCACTGAGCCAGATGTGGGATATCTTTATCTTCACCGGCATCCTCTCGCCCATCGCCATCCTGATCGCTGGCGTAGTGGTGTGGTGGAGAAGGAAATAGGAGACGAAACGCCGTGAGCGGTGGCCGATACACGATCATGCTGGCCTTGATTCTGGGTCTGCTGGCGTCCTACTTCTTCCTTTTCGTTAACGAGGAAGATCAGGTTGCGGAGATCGAGCGTGTATTCGAGATCAACCCCGAGGAGGTCGTCGAGATCAAGGTGACCGTGGACGGAGCGGCCACAACGATCGAGAAGGTACCCATGGAAGGTTGGGAGATTACCGATCCGGTCAGGTACGCCGCGGATCCCGACATCGTGGGTGCGTTGCTGCGTGAATTCTCCACTCTGTCCCCCGCACGTACTGTCGCCGATTCGGCGGAAGCCCTTTCGGAATACGGCCTTGAGAATCCGTCGGCGTCCGTCGAGGTCATCCGGGGTCTCGACAGGCCCATGGTGTTGCTGCTGGGAGACGTGAACCCGACGGGCGCAGCCCATTATGCCGTGGAAAGTGGTAAACGGAGGGTATTCCTCATTTCCTCGCAGATCAATGGGAACCTGCGAAGGACGTCCGACGCATTGCGCGACCGCAGTCTGATTCGCGTCGAACGGGACGACGTGGAAGAGCTCATCCTCGAAAAGGGCGACCGCCGGATCGTCATCGGCCTGGACCCCTTCGGAACATGGCGCGTAGAAGCGCCGTACCGGCTCCCTGCCGAGCGCGATGAGGTGGTCAACGCCTTGACCACGATTATCGGGGCCTCGGCCATTTCCTTCGTCGACGAAGCGCCGTCTTCGCTTGATGAATACGGTTTGGCGAATCCGGTGATGACGGCGACCGTGAAATCCGGCGACGGCAGCATTCTCCAGACGCTTTCACTGGGCAATGATCATTTGGGCCAGGTTTTTGCCATGACCAGCGAAAGACGCAACGTATACTCGGTATCGACTTCGATCCTGCGCCAGCTGGACCGGGAACCCGAGTTTTACAGGCGGGTCACGGCTTTCGATTTTCAATCCTACAGGATCCCCGACTTTTCGATGGAACTGGGAGACGAGACCGTAACCCTGGTCAAGCATGCCTTCGAAGACTGGCGTATGACGTCTCCCTACGAATTGAGAGCCAACGACCGTTTTATCACGGCCATGCTGGACAGCCTGGAGATCATGCGTGTGCGGGAACACATACCGCTGACGGACGCGAACAAAGCGACTTACGGTTTCGAGAACCCGGCTGCCAGCCTCTCGCTAACGATCGAGGACCGGGTGAGACCCCAGGAAATCCTGGTCGGCTCGGCCTCCGGCGATGGGCAGTATGAATATGTGATGGACCCCGCGGAGGAGTGGATCTACGCAGTGGATGAAACTACGCTGCAGCGTCTGCCTGCCTCCGCGATCGACTTGCGCGACAATAAGATCCTTCGGTTCAAAGGCTATCAGGTACACATGTTCGAGGTGGTCACGCCCGACGAACGTTTGCGGGTGCGCCGCGACCAGAAGCAAAGAGTCGTATGGAAAATCGAAGAGCCTTCATCGGGCGACGCCGACGCGATCTCGGTCGGCCGGGCGTTCAGCGAGCTGGATTCACTGTATTCGCAGGCCTTCATAACGGCAGACCCCGACGCTGACCTGTCAACCTATGGACTGGACAGACCGATCATGGAACTTACGCTGCAGATCGGGGGCCGGGACGACGTGCTGGAAGAACGCTTATCGCTCCTGGTGGGCAAATCGTTTCCCGGGGACCAGAACCTGGTCTACGTCAAGCAAAGGAACAGCCCCGTCGTGTCCCTGGCCAGGGCCGGGTTCGTGGCCCGTATCAATGATATGGTCGCCCAGACACCGAAATCGTGACATGAGGCGGCATGCGGTGAGGTGTTCAAGCTTACTCGCCACCATCCTGGTGGCCGTCTCAACGAATCCGGCTGATACCGAAGCCTTCCCGGCGCCGCAGGATGAAGACAACGGTTTCTCGATCGAGGCCTCGGTAGATCGCGACCGGATCACCGTGGGCGACCCCTTCCTGTACCGGATCACCGTGAAGAGCCCCGGCAACTCCGCGGTCGAGTGGCCGGAATCAGGCCGCCCCCCGGAAGGTTTCGATCTCCTATCCTTCGAGCACGAGGGGCCCCTGTCCGGCCCCGGCGGAGTGAACGTCGATTCACTCCGCTACGAACTTACCCTTTATCGGACGGGCGAACATTCCATACCGTCATTCGCGCTGAAGTGCGTCCTGCTGGACGGTACCGAAATATCCGCCGAGTCGGATTCCATTTCCGTTACCGTCCTCAGCGTTATAGACGATGAGGCAGAGGATATACGCGATCTGAAGGATCCGGTGGAGATCCCTGGCGAAGTGCCCTGGTACTTCTGGGCGATCGGCGGACTGGTGCTGCTCGCCGTCGCGACGGGCCTCTTTCTGTACTTCAGGCGCCGCGGGAAACGGAACGATGCGAACGGCCCGGATACGGCTATCGAACGCCTTCCCGAAGAGATCGCCCTGGAGGAGCTGGATCGACTGGCTCTCAAGGAGTGGCTGGTCCAGGGACACGTGAAAGCACATTACTCCGCGCTGTCTGAAATCCTGCGACGGTACCTGTCCGTGCGCTACGGGATAGCCGCCATGGAATATACGACTTCCGAATTGATAGCGGCGTTGAACGCACTCGATCTCGGCCATGAGGAGTCACGGACCGTCCGTGTACTGTTCGAAGAATGCGACATGGTTAAATTCGCAAGGTATACACCCGAAACGCACCGGCAGTCACTTTCCTTGGGGGAAGGACGGGAGATCGTCGAGCTGACGAGCCCTCCCCCCGCGCCGGAGTATGCCGCGCTGGACCGGAATGACGCCGAAGCCGATTCACCGGTATCCGGCGAGGTTTCCGCCGGCGATGCGGGTTCCGTACGAGCACCGTCTAAGGACTGAAGCACTCATGTTTTTTTCCATGCCCTTGATTCTTGTTCTGCTCGTGATCCTCCCAGTCCTACTATGGTGGTATCGCCGCCGGTTGAAGGGACGCCGGGGCGGCCTGACGTTCTCCGACATCTCCTTCGTAAACAAGCTGAAACCCGCGTCAATCCTCAAGTACCGCCACATTCCCGTCGTGCTGCGTGCCATGGCCATAGGACTGGCAATACTTGCCCTTGCCCGTCCGCAGACGGGTACCGAGGGCGCGGAAGTGATGACCGAGGGTATCGATATCGTGCTGGCGCTCGACATATCCGGCAGCATGGGGGCCGAGGACTATAAGCCCCGCAACCGGCTTTATGTTGCTAAAACCGTGATTTCCAGTTTTATCCGGGAGCGGCAAAACGACCGGATCGGCATGGTGGTCTTCGCGGGACGTAGCTTCACGCAGTGCCCGCTTACGCTGGACTACGATGTACTGCTAGGCCTGTTGGAACAGGTGGAGATCGGGTTGACCGAGGACGGCACGGCCATTGGAATGGGAATCGCCAATTCCGTCAACCGGTTGCGCCAGAGCAGCGCCGAAAGCAAAGTGGTCATCCTGTTGACCGACGGCGTGAACAACACGGGTGCGATCGACCCGATCACCGCGGCCAAGGCGGCCAATGCGCTGGGGATCAAGATCTACTCGGTCGGCATAGGAAAGGAAGAAGGCGCGCCGATTCCCGTCGATGACCCTGTGCTCGGACGCACGTATGCCCGAAATCGGGACGGCAGCCTCGCACTCACGGAAATCGACGAGGAAACCCTGCGGCAGGTCGCAAGTATAACGGGCGGATTCTATTTCAAAGCGACCGATGGCGAGATGCTGTCCCACATTTATCAACGAATAGACGCGCTTGAACGCACGGAAATGAGCGTCATAGCCTACTCGAGGTATACCGAGTTATTCGGTTTTTTCCTGTTGCCGGCCATGTTTCTTGTGCTGGCCGAGGTCCTGTTGACACACACCCGGCTGAGGAGACTCCCCTAGGCCGGGGAGGACGCGTACCGGTTCTCCGGAGCAGACATGCGATTTGCCCAACCCGAGTTTCTTTACCTGCTTGCGATTGCGCCGCTGCTCATCCTTTTCTTTATCGTTCGGTTCCGGCACAGGCGCGACGTGCTCAGGAAGTTAGGCGAGCAGGCACTGCTGGACAGACTGTCCCGTTCAACCGTAGTTGGCAGGCAGCCGGTCAAGGCGGCGCTCGTGGTCCTGGCCCTGGTCTGCTTTGTTCTGGCACTCGCGCGTCCGCAGTTCGGAACCCGGTCCGAAACAATTCGTCAGACCGGATTTTCTGTCATGGCCGCACTGGATGTTTCCAATAGTATGCTGGCCGAGGATGTCCGGCCGAATCGCCTCATACGGGCCAAGTATGCCGTTCGGTCCCTGGTGAGAAAACTCCGGAACGATCAGATCGGGCTGGTTGTTTTCGCCGGTTCCGCTTTTCTGCAGTGTCCGCTGACTTCCGATTACAGCATCGTCGAGCTCTTTCTGGACGGCATCGATACCCGGACTGTGGGCACGCAGGGAACGGCCATTTCGCAAGCGCTGCAAATCGCGGGCCAGTCGTTTCAACAGGACCATAGGGGATACAAAGCCATCGTACTGATCACAGACGGAGAAGACCACCAGGAAGACCCGGTCGCCGTCGCAGCGGAACTGGCAGCCCAGGGCGTACGCGTTTACGTGGTGGGCATCGGTACCCCGAACGGCGTACCCATACCCATCATGGGCGAGGACGGCACGGTCGCCGGCCACATGCGGGACCGGTCCGGCGCAGTGGTCATGAGCCGTCTGGACGAGTCCACGTTGCGTCAGATCGCGGAAACGACCGGAGGGGCTTACTACAGGGCGTTGCCGGGGGGTGAAGAAATGGACCTGGTATACGATACCATCTCCTCGCTGGAGAGGGCGGAATTCGAAAGCAGGGAATTTACGCAGTACGTTGAACGTTTCCAGTATATATTGTTGTTCGGTTTGCTGTTACTGGTCGCGGATACCGTTATACGGGACCGCAGATTGCTCGACGAATCGCCGGAATCGGAACCAAAGCCATGAGCGTAATCCTGGTCATCCTGTTGTTTCTTGGTTGGCAGCCGGCCGCGAAGAATGCTCGTGGAAACCAGCTGTACCAACAGGAAAAATACGAAGAGGCGCTGGCGTCCTATACTGAAGCACTGGCGGAGGACGGCGAAAACCCGGCCTTGCACTACAATCGGGCCAACGCGCTGTACCGCTCCGAGCAGTATCCCTCTGCCGTGCAGTCGTATACGAACGCATTGGACGGCGAAGCGCCGCTCGATGGCCGGGCCCGGTACAACCTGGGCAACAGCCTGTATCGCATGGGCCGGCTTGAAGACTCCATCGAGGCTTACAAGGAGGCGCTTCGGATCAAGTCGGACGATCTCGACATGAAATACAACCTGGAATTCGTGACACGACAGCTACAGGAGCAGCAGGAAGAACAGGAACGCCGGAACGCGCAGAACCGTCAGGAAGACGGGGAAGATCAGGAAGACCGGGAGGATCAGGAGAATCAGAATGACCAGGAAGACCAGGAGGATCAGGAGAATCAG
The DNA here is from genome assembly GCA_951812955.1 of uncultured Gemmatimonadota bacterium. Taxonomy (GTDB): domain Bacteria; phylum JAAXHH01; class JAAXHH01; order JAAXHH01; family JAAXHH01; genus JAAXHH01. Next base: position 3,314,002 of record OX638340.1, read on the forward strand.
GAAGACGACGAGGGTCAGCAGCCGGAAGGAGAGGATGAGCCGCAACGGCAGCAGGCTCCCCGGGAGGGTGAACTGAGCAAAGCAGAGGCAGAACGACTCCTGAATGCCCTGAACAGGGACGAGCAGGATATACAGCGCCGGCTGCGCAGACAGCAGGCCACCCAGGTCAATCCGGAGAAAGACTGGTAACCGTTCCACGAATCGCGATGAAAACACCATGATTGTCATGAAATTCGGCGGCACTTCAGTCGGCAGCGCGGAGGCCATTCAACAAGTCGTCGAGATCGTCAGAAAATACCGCGAACGCGACCTGTTGGTGGTCCTGTCCGCCATGAGCACGGTAACCGACTCGCTTCGGGAAATGGCCGCGGAGGCCTGCGGGGGGACGGAGCCCTCGTCTTCCCTCTCGGCTTTGAGGAAACGCCATGACGAGACGATTCGCGCCTTGGCCGAAGGGGAGGAGCGGAACCGGGCCCTCGAAGTCTGTGAGGGACTGATCGATGAACTATCGGGAATCCTGCACGGTATCACGCTGCTCAAGGAGCTTTCCCCGCGTTCGGTCGACCTGGTCAGTTCCTTCGGCGAACGCCTTTCCGTGGTTGTCGTCTCCGCGGCCCTCAGGTCGGCCGGCCTGTCGTCTCTTCCTGTCGATGCGCGCGAATACGTGAAGACGAACGAGCGCTACACCGAAGCGGAAGTGAATTTCGCCGAAACGGAACGCCGCCTGTCGGCGGGACTGGTCCCCATGGTATCCGACGGACGCATTCCCATCATAACGGGGTTTATCGGTTCGACCGATGAAGGTGTCACCACGACCCTCGGGCGGGGCGCTTCGGACTACACCGCCTCCCTTGTCGCCGGTGCGATACAGGCAGAAGAAGTATGGATCTGGACGGACGTGGACGGCGCGATGACGGCCGACCCGCGCATGGTCGAGGACGCCCGCGTACTCAAGGAGATTTCGTATCTCGAGGCCGCCGAGATGTCCTATTTCGGCGCCAAGGTGCTCCATCCCATGACCATGCAGCCCGCGGTAAAACAGGAGATTCCCATCCGGATCCGGAACACCTTCCGGACCGAAAACGGCGGTACGGTCATTTCTTCGCGCACCTTTGAGGCCCCGCTGGGGGTGAAGGCCGTGACAAGCATCGACCGGCTCTGCCTGATCGTGGTCGAAGGAACCAGTCTCAGCAGAACGCCGGATACGCACGCCCGGCTCTTCAAGACCACGGCGGAACGCAAGACCCAGGTCATCATGATTACGCAGGCTTCCTCCGAACACGACATCTGCCTGGTCGTTGACGAAAAGGACAGCCAGGGAACCGTCCGGGCGCTGAAGAAGGAATTCCGTCATGAAGTCGCCGAAGGCAGCCTGGAGGAAATCTCGGTTCAACCCGACCTGGCCGTGGTGGCGGTGGTCGGCGGCGGCATGAAGGGAACCCCGGGCATCGCGGCCCGCACATTCGGCATCCTCGGCGAACACGGGGTCAATATCATCGCCATCGCCCAGGGTTCATCCGAGCTGAACATTTCATTCATTGTCGAACGGAACGACCTGCAGAAGACCGTTCAACTGGTACACGCGTCCTTTGGACTCGGAGAGGACGGAGATTTTGAGTAAATTAAACCTGTTTCAGTTCGGGAAGGGCAATATAGGCGGCGCATTGATCAGGCAGGTGGTGGACCGTACCGGGTCCCTGGCCGAAGCGAGCGGCCTTTGTTTCGAGTACGTAGGGATCTGCGGCCGGGACCAGGTGGTTTTCGATCCAGGGGGACTCAACGAGGCGCTTCAAGTAACCGGTGGACTCGACCGGTTGCTCGACGACGGGGACAGGCGTGCGGCCTACCCGGGCGCTGTTGCCATGATGGAACGTCTGCTGGATGATCCACCCGCGAACCTGTGCGTTATCGATACTACGTCCGCCGATATGACCGAAGTGCACCTGGGCTGTCTGCGCCGCGGCATTCCGGTCGTGACGGCCAACAAGAAACCCATAACCGATCGGAGCAGTGCGTACGAAGAGATCCAGCGGCTCGGGCGCGCCCGGCGAATGCGATACTGGTACGAAACGACCGCCGGCGCCGGGCTGCCCGTCGTCAGTACGGTCAAGGAACTGGTGGACACCGGCGACGTGGTGACCGAAATCGCAGGATGCCTCAGCGGTACGCTGGGATACATCTGTTCCCGGCTTGACAGCGGGGGAGCCTTCTCGGAGATCGTCCGGGAAGCGAAGGAACTCGGTTTTACGGAACCAGATCCGCGGGACGACCTGAACGGAATGGACGTAGCAAGGAAAGCGCTGATCCTCGCGCGTGAGATCGGATACCGGCTTGAAATCGAAGAGCTGGAGATCAAGGGTATGGTCTCCGACGCCTTGCTGGAAGCCCCTTCGGTCGAGGCGTTCATGGATAAGCTCACCCTGGAAGACGCGGACTACGCACAGCGGGTCCAATCCTGCGGAAACAACGGGCAGGTGCTGCGATTCGTCGCGACGGTGGGAGACGACACTTGCCGGGTGGGACTCGAAAGTGTGGACCGGGAGAGTCCCCTGGGAAGCCTGGCCGGTCCGGATAACATGGTCGTATGCACCACGAAACGATACCGAGACAACCCGCTGATCGTGCGGGGGCCGGGCGCCGGACCGGAGGTTACCGCCGGTGGCCTGTTTGGAGACCTGATCAAGGCCGCGAGAATGCTGTCCGGCAGCAATCATCCTTAACCTGTACACCTGATTCGGGAGCATGAAGTGTCGAAGAATGAGATCAAAGTGGGTATCCTGGGCGCCACCGGGGCGGTAGGACAGCGGTTCGTCCAGTTACTCGAAAACCATCCGTGGTTCAGGGTCACCGCGCTTGCGGCTTCGGAGCGGTCGGCCGGCAAACCCTACTCGGAAGCCGTGACCTGGCGGCTGGATACGCCGATCCCGGCAGCCGTCGTCGAGATACCCGTATCGCTTTGCGAGCCGGGACTGGACTGCGACCTGGTATTCTCCGGCCTGGATTCCGCGGTGGCTGGCCCCATCGAGGCGGCTTTCGCGGCGGCCGACTACGCCGTGGTGAGCAATTCGAAGAACCACCGCATGGACGAAGACGTTCCCCTGCTCGTTCCCGAGGTCAACGCGGACCATTGCGGGATCATCGACCGGCAGCGTAAGCGCAGGGGGTATGGGCGCGGATTCATCGCGACCAATCCGAACTGTTCCACCATCGGTCTTGCGATGGCGCTGAAACCGATTGCCGACCGCTTTGGAATAACGCGGGTCGCGGTTACCACCATGCAGGCCCTGTCCGGCGCCGGTTATCCGGGGGTTTCTTCGCTCGAAATCCTGGATAACGTGCTTCCCTACATCGGGGAAGAAGAAGAGAAGATGGAGCGGGAAACCCTGAAGCTGCTGGGCAGGTTCCACGACGGCCGGATTAAAAACGCCCGGACCGTCGTCAGCGCCCAGTGCAACCGGGTACACGTCCAGGACGGACACATGGAATGCGTCTCGGTGGCCCTGGAGAACGAGACAGACGTAAACGGCCTCGCCGAAGCGCTGCGCAACCACCGGGGGCCGCCCCAGGAACTCGGCCTGCCATTTGCCCCCAGGCGCCCGATTATCGTCCGCGATGAACCGGACCGGCCGCAGCCGAGGATAGACCGCGACGCCGAAAACGGCATGGCCGTGACGGTGGGGCGCATACGGCCCTGCCCCGTACTCGACATGAAATTCGTGGTGCTGTCACACAATACCGTCCGTGGGGCCGCCGGAACCGCCATTTTGAACGCGGAACTGCTGCGGACCCGGGGATTTCTGGACTGAGCTCATGAAACGCTGGATACACAGCAGCCTCATCGCGTTGCTGCTTCTCATCACTCCATCCGTATCGGGGCAGGAGATCTCCGTCACCGCGGAGGTGAGCCGTAACCGAATGACGGTCGACGAAACACTGGTGCTGACTGTCTCGGTCTCCGGTTCCAATCTGGGCGACGTCCCGAAGCCCGTGTTGCCCGACATGCAGTCGTTCATCGTCATCGGCAGCACCTCCTCCACGTCCTCCAGCTTCAATCTGGTTAACGGGAAACTGTCCTCGTCCAAATCGGTCCGGTTCATCTACCAGTTGAAGCCCCGGAATTCAGGGACCTTCGTCATCGACCCGGCAGAGGTGACTTACGACGGCGTCAAGCACGAAACCACGCCTATTTCGATAGAAGTTGCTCCGTCCGCCTCAGGCGCCGCGCCTGCGGCAGGAAACCGTGTCGCACCGGGGGGCGGTTCCCCTTCCTCGGCCATGGGTTCAATGCCGGATGACACGGCACAACCGGACCTGGGCGACGCAGTCTACATCCGGACCACCCTGGACAAGAAGCAGGCCTACGTGGGTGAGCAGGTAACGGTGACCTATACGCTATATACCCGCCTGGGTCTTTCGAATGCGCGTTACGACGTAGTCCCCTCCTATACCGGTTTCTGGATGGAAGAGCAGTTTACCGCGCATCACCTCGATTTCATGGAAGAGATCATCGCCGGCCGGCGGTACGCCGTATCGAAACTGCGTCAGATCGCGTTGTTCCCCACCGTGACCGGGGAGCTGACCATCGACCCGTTGTCGATGGTCTGTGACGTACAGGGCGAAAGGTCCCGAAGAAGCCTCTTCGACAGCTTTCTCAACGATCCCTTCGATACGTTTTTCTCGAACACGCGCCAGGTCAGGGTGGCATCCGTGGAGCAGACCGTGCGGGTACTGCCATTGCCGGACGCGGGCCGCCCTGCCGGTTTCAGCAACGCGGTGGGCGATTTCTCACTCGAGGCGACCGTGGATCAGGCCACCACCGAAGTAAACCAGCCAGTGACGCTGACGGTCGTGCTGGCCGGCGAGGGCAACCTGAAGACCGTGGAAGATCCCGTCCTGCCGCCGCTCGGGGTTTTCAATGAATACCAGTCCGGCAACAAGGCGGAATACGAGTCGGGCGGGTTGCGCATTTCCGGCACAAAAACCTGGGAACACGTGCTGATCCCCACGGCCCCCGGCGAACACATCATCGCGCCGCTCGAATTTCCGTTTTTCAATCCCGATACGGATTCCTACCGGATTACGACAACCGATCCGGTAACGGTAACCGTCCTGCCGGCCAGCGGAGTGCAGGCGGCTGCCGCCGTTATACCGCGCAAGACTCCCGTCCGGCAAATACGCAAGGATATACAATACATCAAACCCGAAACGGTTTTCCTCGGCGACCAGGGAGAGGTTCTGTACCAGTCGTCCTGGTACCTGCTATTGCATGTCCTGCCCGTCGCGGCGGTCCTGGCCACGGTACTTTACAGGTCGCATGCCCATCGCCTCCGGCGCGACGCCGGTTATGCCCGCCGGCGACGGGCGAAAAGCAACGCCCTGGGCGAACTGAGGCAGTCCGGAGAGAAGCTGAAGCGGGATGCGCTCGACCAGGCCATCACCGGCATATCCAACGCGTTGTACGGTTATATCGCCGCCAGGTGCAATCTGCCGACGGCCGGCCTGACGTCGGCCCGCGTCGTCGAACTCCTCAGGGAACGAGGCGTGGACGAAGAGACGGTCGGTCTGGTCAGGGACTGCCTGGACTCCTGTGACCTGGCCCGTTTCGCCCGGACGGCGCATTCGGCCGAACACACCGAAAACCTTCTTGGCAGGGCACGGAACGGAATCGAATCCATCGAATCGCAGTTAAACGGTGACCGGTGAAAGCCACTAAACCATCCAGCATGCGCGCAAAGGGCCAATTGAAAGCCGGCACGAACCCGCTGGGACGACCGGAAATCCAGGGTTTTCGCAACCTGGTCTCGGGGTTGATCGTGGCCGTTTTTGTCAGCGGTTTCGCGTCCGCGGGTTGCGCCGGGGAAACGGCAGACAGGCAGACCGTGGAGTTGTACCGGCAGGGCAACCTGCTCTACGAGGGCGGAAAGTATGCGGAAGCGAGCCGGACGTACGAACGCATCATCGAACGCGGTATACGTAATGGGCACGTGTACTACAATCTGGGCAACGCGTATTACAAACAGGACCAGATAGGCCGTGCCATCCTGGCCTACGAGAGGGCATCCCGGCTCATGCCCCGGGACGTGGATTTGAGGAGCAACCTGGACCTGGCCAACGAACGGACGACCGACCGTATAGCCGTGGACGTGCCCTGGTTCGGCAGGCAGGCGCTGGACGCGGTGACCGTGAACCAGGCCACGGCCGCTGCAACCGCGGCCGGGTTCCTCGCGTCGCTGGCCCTGGTGTTCTACCTGCTCGCTACACGGCCTCGTGCGCGGTCCGCCGCCGGTTACGCACTGCTGGCCACGAGCCTTGTCCTACTTATGGCCATCGGGTTCATAAGTATAAAAATATACGACGTTCTGGAGAACCGGAATGGTATCGTCCTGAGTCCGGCGGCCGTCGTCAGGACGAGTCCGGACGCTTCATCCGAACCGGTTTTCACCCTGCACGAAGGCGCAAAGGTCCAGTTGGTCGAACACCGGGACGAATGGACGAGAATCCGCCTGCCGGACGGCAAAAACGGTTGGCTTTCCCGGGAAGACCTGGAAGGCATCTGACCCGCGACGGGACAGCGTAACCATTTTATAGTTTCGAACCCGGAAGCAGAACGGTGAGGCCCAATGTTTACAGCTATATCAGGACCGCAGACCTGCCGCATCGATCCCAGAGACCGGGACTACTGGGCCGAGGTACGTTCCCGGTTCATCCTGGAACCGGGTCACGCCTATCTCAACAACGCCGCACTGGGCATGCCCCCAAAACCCGTTCAGGACTCCGTCGCCGAGGGCTTTCGGCTGATGTCCGAAAACCCATCGAAGGCCAAGCGGGTGTTCCACGACTACATCGAAGGAGAACTCAGGCCGGCCATGACCGGGTTTCTGCGTGCGAAGACCGGTGAAATCGCCCTGGCTCGCAACGCGACAGAGGGCCTCTACCATATCATAAACGGCCTGGACCTGGCGCCCGGTGACCGCATCCTGATGACTACGCAGGAGCATCCCAGCGCCGTGCGGCCCTGGAAGGTCAGGTCGGAAAGGGACGGGATCGAGATCAGGGAGGTCCATATCCCCAGTCCGCTGGCCGGTGAAGACGATATCCTGGAACGCATTTCCGAGGCGATAGACGAACGGGTGAAAGTGCTCTTCTTCTGTCACGTCACCCGAGGGGGATACCTGTATCCGGTCAAACGACTTTGCGCTTTGGCCAGGGAGCGGGGATTGATTACGGCCATAGACGGCGCCCAGGCGGTGGGGATGATGGACGTCGACCTGACGGAAATAGACTGCGACATGTACACCAACAGCCTGCACAAGTGGTTTCTCGGTCCGGCCGGTACCGGGTTTCTATACGTCAACCACGCCATGCAGCCATCTTTCAGCTCATTGTACGCGCCGGCATCCGAACCCGGCGGGGACGCCCGTCACTACGAGATCCAGGGGACCTACGATCTGCCCGTGCGCGCGGCGCTCGGCACCGCACTGGACTTCCTGAACCGAATCGGTATAGACAACATAGAGCGGCGACTGCGCATGCTGTCGGATTACCTGAGAAAAGCCCTCCTGGACATCCCCCGGCTGCGGCTGCTCACCAGCCTGTCCCACGACATATCGTCGCCAGGTTCCACCATCTTCGAGTTCGACGGAATCAATGCGGCGCGGTGGCGCGGTCCCCTGGAGGAGGAAGCGAATCTCCACGTGGACGACCACGACCGGGACGGTCACCGGGGCATCCGGATCTCGACCCACTACTACAACACAACGGACGAAATCGACCGGTGCGTGGACAAGTTAAAAGAAATGCTAAGGCGGGAAGGTTAGGAAGGCGTGGAGGTTTTCAGCCGGTCTTACGGTAGCCTGAGCATCGCGCCGTGCGCAGCCTGAGCGTCGCGCCAACGGCAGTGTAAGCATCGCGCCAACGGCAGTGTAAGCATCGCGCCGCCGACTCAGTCCCCGTACCCCAGTTCCGCCAGCGCTTCGCCCAGCAGGTCCAGCTGAAGATCGCCGCCTGCCTTCTTCCAACGGCCCACGGCCTCGGGTCGTACGACGATCCGGCTCAGGGGAATGCCGAGAAAGGCTTCGAGTCGGAGAAGCGTCTCCTCCTGTTTCAGCACGAAGTCTTCAAACCGGACAGTAATGAGATGGCCGGGGTTCGGCGTGGCCTTCATGAGCTGGTACTGGTACAGCCAGGAAATTGCCCTCTGCCGCCGGATGTTCTCCGTGGCGGGATACGCAATTCCGAAATCTCCAAGATCGTCCGTCCTGTGCGGGGCAAGGATGCCGTCCCTCGGATCCCGGATCCAGTGAATGTAGCGGATATCGGGAAACATGCGGACGATCCAGGGATAGATGAGCGTGGTCTCCGGCAGTTTCCAACCGCGGCAGGGGTTTCCGTTTTCCATCACGTCCGCCAGGTACGATTCCACCTTCTCCACGAATGACGAATCGATATCCATCTCCATCACCCGAGAGAAATCCCAGGATAGACCGCCCTCCCACCGGACGTACCCGGCGAAGATCCGGCAGGCGTCGTACAGGTCGCCAGGCGGTACTTTGTCGCCCGACGTATTGATCGTCCTGCCCATGAACACGCCGCTGGTATAGAGCGTGTGCGACATGGCTCTCGTTCCGGAATGTCCCCGGCCTATGATGGTGACGATGGGCATGACGGTAACCTGACTGCGATCGATTCGCGTTCTGCCGGGTCAGACCCTGATCGTGGACATGGTGATATGCCCGTCGAAACACAGGTCGACATCACTGCCTGTCTTCCGGGGTCGTTCGTGGTAGACCCCGGTATGTAAATACCCGTTCCCTTCGGCGGTGAACGTGTTCTTGAAGGGGCTGGTATCCACGGGGGCGGTTCTCGTTTCCAACCGGGTCTCTCCGTGATCCGGGTGGGGCAGGTTGATGTTGAGGAAGCATCCCGCATCCAGGTTCTGGCGAAACAGGCGTTCCAGGACCGGCTGCAGGCGTGCAGCGGCCAGCTGCCAGTCGACCGGGCGGTCGTCTATGGTGTAGTGAGAGAGCGCCATGGCCTTGCAGCCGTGGAAAACGGCCTCCCTGGCGGCGGCCACGGTGCCGGATTCGTAGACGTCCACCCCGAGATTGGCCCCGTGGTTGATGCCCGAAAGCACCCAGTCCCCATCGACCGCAAGCTCGTTGAGCGCCAGGCGCGCGCAGTCGGCCGGCGTCCCCCATACCCTGTAACGGTTCTCCGAGAGAGCATCCACCCGGATGGGCCGGTTGTTGGTCAACTGGTGGCTGATACCGGACTGATGTTCCGCCGGTGCAACGACGACCACGTCGCCCCACCGGGATGCAAGGCGGGCGAGGGTCAGCAGACCCTGCGCCTCAATGCCGTCGTCGTTGGTTACGATCAATTTCACCGCGGCCTACTTGCCCTGTGTGATCGAAGTTCCGGAAGGATTATAATGCGATCGGGATGTGGTCGAAGTGCGGGGAGCATCCGTTCCCTGACGGTTCCAGGTACCATTTATTCGGCGCCAGCAGGGATAGATCAGGCGGAAAACCGGGTAGATGACGATGATGGCGATTCCGCCGCTGATCCACTGGATGAAACGGGCAAGGAGCAGGTTGTTCTTTTTTCTCATGTAGATTACACACGGGTTGTCGAACTTGCGAAAACAAAAAACGACCGGTCCATGGTGCCGACTGATCGTGGATTATCTTAGTCGATTTTGTACCGGTTGTCAAGCCCGATCACACGGCCGCAGTCGAAGCGAGAGGTCGGCCGGGTGATAAAAGACGCCGCGATCTACGCGTCTTGGGCGGGACGCTCGGGACGACCCTCGGGCATGACAAATGCCATGAAAAGGTAGATCAGCGTAACCATTCCCACGGAAAAGAGAAAAGCGATGAAGAACCCGATGCGTACGAGGGTGGGATCCAGATCGAACGCATCCGCGAGGCCGTTGCACACGCCGAAGATCTTTTTGCCTTCCCGTAACCGGTACAGTCGTCGATGTCTGAAGACCTCCATGATTTGTCCTCTGAAAACGATCAGGATGAATACCGCCGCGCCAATGGCCACGATGGGTACCATCGGAAGAATGAAGGAGAATCGTCCGAATTCCGGTGTGTATGAATAGGTCAGCACCATCACGGCCAACAGCGTCAGCAAGATACCCCAGACCATGCTGTTGTTCTGAGTGGTACTCCGGTATCCCTTGCCGGCCTGTTTCGCCTGATCCGCCTGTTCGGTCTGGCCGGCTTGGTCCACCTGTTCGGCCTGTTTCGCTTGTTCGGTCTGGCCGGCTTGGTCCGCCTGTTCGGTCTGGCCGGCTTGGTCCGCCTGTGCCTTCTGATCCACGTGGTCCACCTGTTTAACCTGGTCCACCTGGGTCACCTGGTCCGCGAGGACCTTCCGGGCCGCCCGATCTCCCTCATCCGCCAGGTCTGCCTGGACTTTCCGGACCGCCTGGTCCGCCTGTCCGGAGCCTGGAGGCGAGCCGGCCGCGGCCGCGGAAGCCGGGACCGGATTCCGGGGTATGATGAAAATGCAAACCAGATACGCCAGAAAGACAAAAGGTCCAAAGACGGGCAATGTAATCACCGTGAAGGCGACCATGGCGATCCGGAGTACGGAGGGATCCACGTCGAAGTATTCGGCCAGTCCACCGCAGATGCCGCTGATCATCCGGTTGGATGTGGATCTGTAGAGAGTTTTCTCAGGCATGGTCGCTAAACCTTGTCTTTTCCTGCCGTTGCCCGTCCTTCGACACCGGGGGCATCGCCTCCGGGAGCAACGACACCGGGAGCATCGCCGGCCGGTCCCGGTGGAAGGGCTTCCTGCTCTTTTGCCCTGTTGCGCAGCAACCTGGCGCGTATAATAAGGCCGAGGCCCACGAACAGCAGGGCGAAGCCGAAGAACTCCGCATCGCTCGCGATGACCGTGGCCAGGCCTATGCCCACCAGGAGTACCACGGCCAGGGAGGGTACGCCGGACTCGCGCTTCCTGGCTTCGATGAATATCCCTTTCTCGATCATAGCCAACCGTTCCAGGTGCCGGATTTCCCTGCCCCTTTTCAGATACCCCAGCAATGCGCAGAAGACGCCCAGCCCGAAGGGAATGGCAACGGCAACAATGGCTGCGCCTTGGTAGTCCAGGTTTGCGAGGACGACGACCATGATGCACACGCTCAGAAACATTACCGCCCAGGCTTTCCAGCTATCCATAAACCGCCTCCGATACGAGATCGTTCACAGGACTTCCAGCCCTCACTCATTATCCCCTCATGATTTCGACACGGAATCCGGTCGTTTTGTTTCAGATTCTGAAATTTAAATCGATTTGACGTGATTGCCATCAGAAAAACATGACCGTGATCTGAAACATTTGTAGATTCCCATTAGTCTTACTCATGAGAGGGATACCGACCCGGGATCTCTTAAAGGGGTCGAATCAGTCCGGCGAAACGGCCCTGTACGCGGCTGAGACTCGCTTGAGGCAGAATGAGGCGACCCATGGATTTGAGCGATGAGGAACTCGTCGCAAGGGCCAGGGACGGGGACAGATCGGCCTTCGCCGGTCTCGTCGACAGGCATAGTGTATCGGTGTTCAACCTGACACTGCGGATCGTAGGGAACAGGGAAGACGCGGAAGAGGCTGCCCAGGATGTATTTGTCCGGGCTTACAGGAATCTCGGCAGGTTTCGCGGAGACGCAAGATTCTCTACCTGGCTTTATCGAATCGCCGTGAACGTAAGCCTGAGTTCGGCGCGGCGTTCCCGTCGGGACCTTTCCACGACATCCCTGTCTGGATCGGAAGACGAAGATGAAGGATTGCCGTTGCAGTTGCCGGATCTGTCGGCGAATCCCGCGGAGCGGTTCGAACAGGCCGAATTCAGGGAACAGGTCAGGAATATGGTGGCGGCACTGCCGCCTATTTACAGCGCGGTGATTTCGATGTATCATATGCAAAGCCTGTCTTACGACGAGATATCCGAAGCGCTGGAATTGCCGATCGGCACGGTCAAGGCGCGGCTTTTTCGTGCACGCGCCGCATTGAGGAAACTGATTTATCGGTCCATCGAGCCCGATACGCTGAGTTAACGCGAACTGGCGTCCCAGGAGTAGAAGGCAATGAACTGCGAGTCTACCCAAAGAATGCTCTATGAGGCGGTCGACCGGGCGCTTACATCGGATGAGCGCCGTCTGGTGGACGCCCATCTTTCGGCCTGCGAACGCTGCAGATCGGAAGTGGCGGTCCTCGACGCAATGATCGAGACGGTCGAAACGACCCCCCTGTCAAGTCCCTCCGAAGCCTTCCTTACAAACGTGATGGACAGCCTCCCCGCGCCCAGGCAATCCCTGTCCGTGCCATCCCTGTTCATCCCCCGGATGGTATTTGCCGCTACGTTGGCGGCCGCTGCGCTGGTCTGGCTATACCGCGCCATGTTTGTCGAAATCGTGGAGAATCTCCTGCCCGTTCAGACAGTTATCGGTCCGGTGACGACCGTGTTTCGCGACACCCAGGCCTATTTGCAGTCGCAGGCCGGCGCCGTCCTTGCCCGTCTCCCGGAACAGGTATCCAACTCGGTTGAGTGGGGTTCCATGCTGCTGGTTGTCACCACCCTGGCAGTCGGTTATGTACTGGTACGCACGGCCGAGAAACTGGATGTGGGCGGTTCGCGCTTCGAGATCGGCAGACGGACCTGAAAAGCGCGCTCGAGCAGTCGGCATTTCCATTGCCCCGCGGCCATGGAAACCCTCGCTCCGCACCCTCGAACCGGACCCTTCGAATCCCGCATACCTGTTGACATTCCGCGCATTTCCCCTTTTATTCCAACCTGTTGCATACGGTATGCAACGAGGCGGCATCGCCCTGTTTACCGGAAGACCCGGCGGGACCTTCATGTCAACGGAACATATTCGTAACTTCTCCATCATCGCGCACATAGATCACGGTAAATCGACGCTGGCGGATCGCCTGCTGGAGATGACGGGTACCATATCTCCCCTGAAGATGCGCGCCCAGATGCTCGACAATCTGGACCTGGAACGGGAGCGGGGCATCACGATCAAGGCCCACGCGATCCGCATGTCCTACGATTCGCCGGACGGAATGACTTTCGCTCTGAACCTGATCGACACGCCCGGCCACGTGGATTTCTCCTACGAGGTTTCCCGAAGTCTCGCCGCCTGCGAAGGAGCGCTCCTGATCGTTGACGCGGTGCAGGGTATCGAGGCGCAGACGATCAGCAATCTCTACCTGGCCCTCGAGAACGATCTGACGATCATTCCCATCATCAACAAGATCGATCTGCCCAATGCCCGGGTAGATGTGGTCACCGGTCAGATCGTGGACCTCCTCGGGGTCGAGCCAGAAGACGTCATCCTGACCAGTGCACGGGACGGTATCGGGGTCGAGCAGGTGCTTCAGGCCATCCTGGACCGCATTCCGCCCCCGGAACCGGACGACGGGCCACTGCGGGCGCTCATCTTCGATTCGGCTTTCGACCAGTACCGCGGCGCAGTGCCCTACGTGCGCGTCATGAGCGGCGAAATACGGCCGGGCATGGACATTGAGATGTGCTCCAACGGCAAGCGGTTCGAGGTGGCGGAGACCGGCGTGCTCCGGTTCGACAAGGCTCCGGTTGACGTGCTCACGGCGGGCGAGGTCGGCTATCTGATCGGGAACATCCGGAATGTGGCGGACGCCAGCGTGGGCGATACCGTCACCGACGCCGCGCGGCCCTGCGACGAACCTCTTCCCGGTTACCGGGAGGCCAAGTCCATGGTGTTCAGCGGGCTCTACCCTGTGATGTCGGAAGACTACGAACCGCTCAAGGAAGCCCTCGAGAAGTACCGGCTGAACGACGCCGCCCTGATATACGAACCCGAAACTTCGATCGCGCTCGGATTCGGGTTTCGATGCGGATTCCTGGGATTGCTGCACATGGAGGTCGTGCAGGAGCGCCTCGAGCGGGAGTACGGACTCACGATCCTGGCCACCATGCCCAGTGTCGAATACCGGATCACGACCACCTCGGGCGAGGAACTCATGGTGGACAACCCGGCCGACATGCCCGACGCATCGCTCATCGACAGCGTGGAGGAGCCGTTTATCCAGGCCCAGATCGTGGTACCGCAGGACTATATCGGCAACATCATGAAACTGACCCGTGACCGCCGGGGTGTATACAAGGCCATGGAATACCTCGACCCGACCCGGGTCGCCCTGCAGTACGAACTGCCGCTGTCGGAGATCGTATTCGATTTCTACGACCGGCTGAAATCGATCAGTCGCGGGTATGCTTCCTTCGACTACGACTTCCTCGAATACCGCGCCTCCCCGCTGGTCAGACTGAACCTGCTGCTCAACGGGGACCTGGTGGACGCCCTGTCGATCATCATCCACAAGGACAAGGCCTATGAATGGGGCCGTGAGCTTTGCCAGCGGCTGCGCAAGATCATACCGCGGCAGATGTTCGAGGTCGCCGTCCAGGCCGCCATCGGAGGCAGGGTCATCGCTCGGGAGTCGATCCGTCCCCTGCGCAAGAACGTCACGGCCAAGTGTTACGGCGGCGACGTCACCCGTAAGCGCAAACTGCTGGAGAGACAGAAGGAAGGCAAACGGCGCATGAAGCAGGTCGGAAACGTCGAGCTGCCGCAGGAAGCCTTCCTGGCCGTGCTCGATATCCGGGGCGAAGGTGCGGCGGTAGGTGGCTGACACCCGGTACCGCGCATCATTCAGGTTTAATCTTAACGCAAGAGGATAGGGAATCTTGGCGAAAGAAAAGTCCCTGCTTAGAGAGTACCTGGAAATTGTGCTGTTCACGGTGCTCCTCTTTCTCTTCATCAGGGCGGAGGTCGTCCAGGCCTTTCGAATCCCGTCGGAGTCCATGGAAGCCACCCTGCAGGTGGGAGATTTCCTGTTGGTCAACAAGTTCATCTACGGACCCGGCGTTCCATTCACCGATTTACGCATGCCCGCCTGGCGCGATCCGGAACCCGGCGATATCCTGGTATTTCCCTATCCCCGCAACCCGGCGCAGATGTTCATCAAGCGGTGTATCGCCGTCGCCGGCCAGAAGGTCGAGATCCGGGACAAGCAGGTATACGTGGACGACGCGCTGGTGGAGAATCCGCCGCACGTCAAGTTCGATGACCCGTCGGTCAGGGCGGCGACCCGCAGCACGCGGGACAACTGGGGACCCAAGATCGTACCCGCGGGATCCCTGTTCGTCATGGGCGACAACCGGGACTACAGCTCGGACAGCCGGTACTGGGGTTTCGTGGAAATGAAGGACGTCGTCGGAAACGCCTTCATCATCTACTGGTCCTGGGAACGTCACCGGGAAGACCCCGAACTGGTCTGGCAGTCGTCCAGACCCCTGGAGAGCGTTGCCTCCATAGTCTACGTACTGGGTTACAACATCGTGCATGTCCCCTGGCGCGTGCGCTGGAATCGCGTCGGAAGATTCGTCATGTAGATCGGGACTCAAACACTTTGGCCGGTCTTTACATCCACATCCCCTTCTGTACCCGCGCCTGTCCATATTGCGATTTTTCCTTCGAGCTGCTGAAAGACGGACGGGTGGACGGTTTGCTGGCGGCCGTGGAGAAAGAAGCCGGGCGCCGTGGCCGGGAAGCGCCCTGGTCCGACCACGTCATCAACACGATCTTCCTGGGCGGAGGCACCCCCACCTGCCTTACGGATCCTCAGTTGGAACGGGTCTTCGGGATGATCCACGATCGTTTTCGCATCGATCCCGACGCCGAAATCACCGTAGAAGCCAATCCCGAAACCATCAGAGTCTCCAAGCTGCAGCGGCTTCGAGGTCTGGGTGTCAACAGGATCAGCATCGGCGTCCAGTCCTTCTCCGATGAAATCCTGCGACGTCTCGGACGAAGTCACACGGCGGACCAGGCCGCCCGCGCGATCGCCCATGCCCGTGAAACCGGTTTTGATCATATCAACATCGATCTCATGTTCGGCGCGCCTGGACAAATGCCGTCGGAATGGGCGGAAACGCTGGATCACGCGGTGGACCACGATCCGGATCACGTGTCGATCTACGGGTTGACGATAGAGCCGGGAACGGAATTCGCCCGGCTGGAGGAAGAGGGCCTGCTCGACCTGCCGGACGATGACCGGCACGTCGGTTGTTATTTCCAGGCCCTGGACCGGCTGACCGGTGCGGGTTACCGGCATTACGAAGTTTCCAACCTGTCTAAACCCGGCGCCGAATGCAGGCATAACGTATCTTGCTGGAACGGCGGCGACTACCTGGGACTGGGTCCGTCGGCCCATACACACTCGGGTGGAAGGAGAACGGCCAACACCCGCGACCTCGCCGGATACCTGACGGCCATGGAGGAACGGGGGGAGGCCGTTGACATGGATGAAACGCTCTCGGTGGATGAGCGTATACACGAGTATATCCTGCTGAGCCTGCGCTCCATCGAGGGCATGGACACCCTGGCCTTCCGCGACCGCTATGGCGACGATGCCATGGGGAGGCGGGAACCGGCGATTCGAACGCTCGCCGCCGAGGGGTTGCTGTCGGAGCGCGGATCGCGGCTGTGCCTGACTCGAAAAGGGCTGGCCCTGGCGGACAGCGTCTGCGCATATCTCATGTAGCGTGATGGCAAGATCGAAATGGAGACAGAAAGTGAAGACGCCATGAAGAAGATCAGGGTAGGGATACTGTGCGGAGGCAGGTCTGCGGAACACCAGGTCTCGCTCCAGTCGGCACGCAACATCGTGGACGCTATCGACCGGAATCGCTACGAGGTAGTCCTGATCGGAATCGACCGCGCCGGTCAGTGGCACCTGGGCGATACGGCGGAATTCCTCCTCAACGCCCACGATCCGAAACTGATCGCCTTGAATCGCCTGAGCGAGACCGTGGCCCTGGCTCCGGGCGCGGACAGCGATCAGGTGACGACGAGGACGTCCAATCGTCCTGCCGGAAACATCGACGTCATATTCCCCGTTCTCCATGGACCGTTCGGCGAGGACGGCACGGTACAGGGACTGCTCAAACTGGCCAATCTGCCCTTTGTCGGATCGGGCGTCCTGGGTTCGGCGGTAGCCATGGACAAGGACGTGATGAAGCGTCTGCTTCGCGATGCCGGCATCGCCACACCCCGTTTTCTGACCTTTACGTTATCCGGCAGGGACCGGATCGATTTCGAAGCCGTGCGAGACCGGCTGGGCATCCCGTGTTTCATAAAACCCGCCAACCTGGGTTCATCCGTCGGCATCACCAAGGCGCACGATGCCGGAGAATTCGAAGCAGGCGTCCGGGAAGCCTTTCGGTACGACCGGAAAATCCTGGTAGAGGAGTATGTGCGCGGCCGCGAGATCGAATGCGCGGTGCTGGGGAATGACCATCCCGAAGCTTCCGGCCTGGGTGAAGTCCGGTCCAACCACGCATTCTATTCCTACGAGGCGAAGTACATCGACGAGCACGGCGCCGAGCTCGTTATACCTGCCGCGCTGCCGCCAGAACTGACGGAGAAAATCCGCGCGACCGCCGTGGAAGCCCACCAGGTCGTGGCCTGCGAGGGCATGTCCCGGGTCGATTTCTTCCTGAGGGAAGACGGCGAGATCCTGGTCAACGAGCTCAACACGATACCGGGTTTTACCCGGATCAGCATGTTCCCCAAGCTCTGGGAGGTCGCCGGGATCTCATACGGCGACCTGGTCGACCGGTTGATTCAGCTCGCGTTGGAACGGTTCGATGAAGAGAAATCGCTTGAAACATGACCGGAGCAGGTGACGGCATGACTGGAGCAGGTGGCGGTCTGACCGAAGCAGGTGGCGGTTTGACCGGGAGCGCGGGTTACGGAGCAGGTGACGTCCTGACCGGAAGCGAAGGGTCGCGGGCCGGACCCTATTTCGCTTGACAGGACGCGGTGCGTCTGGTTAGAATCAGACGGGCAGTGGCCATTATAGACCGAGCCCACCCGCGGGAATAGCTCAGTTGGTAGAGCATCAGCTTCCCAAGCTGAGGGTCGCGGGTTCGAGCCCCGTTTCCCGCCTGTCCGCCCTGTGGTCCGTCCATTCGCAGGGCCTTTTCATATGAGGGAGGTACCCGTGCGCCGATCGGCGGTCTGTCTGGGTCTGGTCATCGCGGCACTGGTGTTCGCCCGATGCGGGGTGAGCACCATGCAGTATTCCGATTCGCTCGATACGCCCGAGGCCGAGTATGCGAAGGCGCTGAGTCTGTTGGAATCCGGCGCCCTTGACGAGGCGGAAGCGGCTTTGCGCAGGACGATGCAGCTCGATGACGGCTTCGCGCCGGCCTACGTGGGGATGAGCCGCCTGTTCTTCGAACGGGGCGACGTGAAGGAGGCCATCCGGTACGTGCACATGGCCAGGGTTCGGGACGTCGATTACGTGCCCTGCTGGCTGATGGCCGCCCGCCTGTACGATGCCGCCGGCCGGTACGAAGCGGCGGTGGTCGAATACCGGGAAGCGATTTCCAGGGACCGGAACCGGCTATGGGCGGTCGAGAGCTATTTCGATCTGGGCCGAACCCTGGAGAAGCTGGATAGACTGGAAGAAGCCCACGACGCCTACATGGAGACGATCGCCCTCGACCCCCTTCATCTGGAAGCCCGGTCCTCGGTCACGCGAATCTGGAAGACGCTCGGTCCCGAATTCCTGATGCGGCTGCGATACGAGAACCGGGATATCATTCTGCCTTGACGGGTCAGTATAATTCCCCAATCATGCCCTGGATGAACTTCACCGACCACGTCAGGGCCTCGCGTCTCTCCGTTTCGTCGTCCCCCGTGATACCGCATTCATAGGCCAGGTACCCGTCGAAACCGATGTCCTTGAGGGCCGAAAGCCCCGCCCTCCAGTCGATGTCCCCCGAACCCGGCTCCTGGCGCGTATTGTCGGCCATGTGAACGTGGCCCACGTACCGCCGTCCCGCTCTTCGCAGCGTGGCGGGCGTGTCCGTCTCCTCGATGTGCATGTGGAAGAAGTCGCACAGCAGGCTGGCCGACGGCGGATCGCCGGCCCGCTTGATGATCTCGATACCCCGCTCCTGCTGCCTGAGCAGGTGCTCCTCATAGCGGTTCAACGGTTCCAGCAGCACTTTCGTGTTCTGCTCCTCGGCGCATTCCGCCAGATCCCGGACGATCTCCGTCAATAGCTGCATTTCCAGGGTGATGGCGTCGGCCAGCGGCGTGAGGTCCGGGAGTCGAGGCGGTCCGAATATGGGCGGCAGGATCAGGCCCACGGCGCCGAAATGCCCGCACACCCGCAGATTTTCCTTCGCCTCGGCGATGCTGTGGTTCCGCTTGTCGATGTCTGGATCCAGGAAGTCGAAAGTGCCCTGGCCGCACAGCGAGACCAGCCGTATGCCGCGATTGCGGAGCGCGGACTCGAGTTCATCGATCCGCCGGGCCGGACCTCGTCCGGAGATCTCGAGGCCCTCGACGTTCAGGGACTCGGCGAAATCGAGTTTTTCGTCCAGCGTGCCGCCCGGTAGCAGGCCTTCCTGCAGCGCGATTTTCATTTCGTCTCCTTGGTATGGATCAGACAGCGTCGGCAATCCGTTTCGAAGTCGCCCAGACCGTCGATGAATCGGGCACATCCGCGTTTCGGTAGGTGGGGATGAAGGACCAGCGTTCACGGCCGGACCGGTTCGGATGGGAACTGTGCAGCAGCCTGTCGTGAAATACCAACGCGTCCCCGCGTTGCATTACCACGTCCATCATCTGTTCGTCCCCCAGATCATCGTCCGAGATGCGGTTATTGAATCCCCGGGCGTCCCGCACGGACGCATGGTCCCACTTCCGGAGGTGGGAGCCGGGAATGACTCGCAGGCACCCGTTCTCCGGCGTTGCGTCTTCGAGCGCGATCCACGCGGACATCTTGGTCGCGCCGCCCCAGTAGGCCTCGTCCTGGTGCCAGGGCGAGGCAAAGTGGACCCTGGGAGACTTGTAAACGGGCTTTGCACTGAGGAACTCGATGCGGGAACCGATCAGCGGCCGGAGGATGTCCGCCATCCGGGGATCGCAGGAAATCGATTCGAAAAGGGGCGGGATAGTGTCGCACATCCAGACATGTACGCCCGACGACCCCGATGTGTTTTCGACCAGCTCTTTTGCCGCGGCCTTGCAGGCCATCATTTCTTCCGCAGTGAAAACGGCTTCGGCCATGAGGAAGCCGTTCTTTGCAAAAGATGATCGGGCTTTGTCCGTTACTTTCTGCATTTCAGTCTCCCAGGATCTAGTGCGAGTCTCTCGCCACCGGGGCGCCACTTCCGCCGACCAGGAAATCGAAGTCCACGCCCCGGTCGGCCTGGAGCACGTGGTCCACGTATAATCGGCAGTACCCCCGGTCCGTTGCCGGTTCGGGCGGTGACCAGCGGGTCCTCCTCCGGGTCAGTTCATTCTCGGGCACATCGAGCTCAAGACGACGTTCGCCCACGTCAAGCTCGATGATGTCGTCGTCCTGCACGAGGGCCAGCGTGCCGCCCGCCGCGGCTTCAGGCGCCGTGTGGAGCACGACCGTGCCGAAGGCCGTGCCGCTCATGCGCGCGTCGGAGATGCGGACCATGTCCGTGACGCCCTGTTGAAGCAGTTTCGACGGCAGGGGCATGTTTCCCACCTCGGCCATGCCGGGATAGCCCTTCGGTCCGCAATTTTTGAGCACCAGGACGCTGCCGGCCTCCACGTCCAGATCCGGGTCGTCGATGCGGTCGTGAAGGTCTTCAATGTTCTCGAAAACCACGGCGCGGCCGCGGTGCTTCATCAGCTCGGGCGACGCTGCCGAGGGTTTGATGATGGCGCCGTCGGGACACAGGTTGCCTTTCAGCACGGCGAGTCCGCCGGTCGGGGTCAACGGCGTGGACAGCGTCCGGATCACGTCCCTGTCGTGGCAGGGCGCGTCGGCCGTGTTTTCGCCGATGGTCTTGCCGTTCACGGTCAGGGCGTCGCGATGGATCACACTGCCCAGTTCCCGGATCACGGCAGGCAACCCGCCCGCGTAGTAGAAATCCTCCATCAGGTACCGACCCGACGGCATCAGGTTCACAATACACGGGATGTCGCAACCCAGGCGGTCCCAGTCCTGCAGGGAAAGATCGACACCGAGCCTGCCGGCGATGGCCAGCAGGTGCACGACCGAGTTGGTGGAGCCCCCGATGGCGCCGACTACCCGTATGGCGTTTTCGAGGGCCTTGCGCGTGACGATATGGGACATGCGCAGGTCCTCCCGGACCATCTCCACCACCCGCCGGCCCGCCTCGTGAGCCAGCTTCATCCGCCGTGCATCGGCCGCGGGAATAGCGGCGTTGCCGGGCATGCCCAGGCCCAGCGCTTCCACGACGCTGGCCATGGTGGAGGCCGTACCCATGGTCATACAGTGACCCGTGGACCGGTTCATGCACGATTCCGCTTCGAGGAAATCCTCCTCGCTCATCGTGCCGGCGCGCACCTCGTCGCTGAACTTGTAGACGTCCGTCCCGGACCCGATATCCCTGCCCCTGAACCGTCCGTTTAGCATGGGGCCGCCCGAGATCGCCAGGGTAGGCAGATCGCAGCTCGCAGCGCCCATGAGCAGGGCCGGGGTCGTCTTGTCGCAACCGACGAGCAATATGACTCCGTCGAGGGGATTGGCCCGGATGGTCTCCTCCACATCCATGCTGACCAGGTTCCGGAAGAGCATGGTGGTGGGCCGCATCAGGGGCTCGCCCAGGGACATGACGGGAAACTCGACCGGGAATCCCCCCGCTTCGTAAACCCCGCGGCGAACCCGCTCCGCGATGATCCGGAAATGGGCGTTGCACGGCGTCAGATCCGACCAGGTGTTGCAGATGCCGATGACTGGCCGGCCGTCGAAGACGTGATCCGGATGCCCCTGGTTCTTCATCCAGCTTCGGTGAATGAATCCCACTTTGTCTTTGGGACCGAACCAGCGGGTGCTGCGAAGGGGTGATGACATGTAGGCTCCTGACTTGATTCGAAAACGGCACGGCCGCGGCCTGAGACTTATCGCGACTTACGGCCTACCCGGTCCGCCTGGACGCCGCCCAGGCCGCGCGAAGCGTGGAGGGAGATAGGACGAACCTGGCAGCGGGCAGAAACAGGGAAAAGGGGATTATACGGATCTCGCCCCGTCCATCCAACTCGAATACGGCCTCGTTAAATTCGGGTTCGACTTGAAACCTCACGCGTTTCGAACCATGAAGGAACCCCACGAACGCGCAAATGCTTCCCCAGAGGCGGCCGGTGTCACAGGGATCGTCCAGTCCGATGCGGCCCGCGACGTGCAGAGATACGATACGCACGCATCCTGTCAGGCCACGCAGCAACTTCAGCACGCCCCGCACGAATCCCCGGCTTTTCAGCAACCGGGTGAAGCGTTTCGCCGTGGAACGCGGTGCCTTAGGGGACGCTTTGCGGGGCGCCTCCTCCGTTTCGGTCCGTGGACTGTCCGGACGCCTTCGCTTCTTCCGGTCATCGCGGCGCCCGGTGACTGAAGGGGTAAAACGCAGCAGTCCGTACAACCACCCGATGGTGATCGTGGCCGAGCATGATTCCCTTCGAACGATCGAGAAGGAAATCGTCACGGGGATGAGGAGAATAAACAGGACCGCGAGCAGTACCGCGGCGGGTACAAGTAAAACCGGTTCGAAGATCGGGGCCACGGCTCAGCTTTCTTTTTCCGGCCTGGATTTCCTCCACCGGTCCAGCGCCGACTTCACGAGATCCACCACCGTGTGCGTGGCCGAGGAGAACCCGGACTGGCCCGACATGCGCTCCAGCCGGACTTCGCCGTCCCTGACCACCAGCACGGCGACCGGTTGCACGCCTCCGCCGCCGCCGGTGCCGCCGCGTTCCCCATCTTTTCCCGATGTGCCACCCCCGCCGAAGCCGAATCCGAGTTTGACCAGGGGGATGACCGTCGTCTTCCCGACTTCGACGGGATCGCCTACGACGGACTGTGCCTTCGCCACTTCCCTGAGTTCGCCCAGCGTGGTCTTGACAAGATTCTCCAGATCAGCCATGCAAATTCTCCATTTTGGTTATCGGACCGTAATTCCGGTTGCCGAACGAGTTACGAAATACCCGGTCAGTCGCCCCACAGTTCTTCCAGGCGTCGGTCCCGGCCGCAATTGTACCGGTAGAACTTGTACCGAAGCGGATTCTTGATGTAGTAATCCTGGTGGTATTCTTCGGCCCGGTAGAATCTCGAAGCCGGCGTGATTTCGGTCACCACGCGATCGAAACGTCCGGAATCGACGATTTTCCGCTTGGAAGCCTCGGCCAGCGCTTTCTGTTCGGCGTTGTGGTAGAAAACACCCGCGCGGTACTGGCTGCCCTTGTCGCAGAACTGGCGGTCGTCCACCGTGGGATCTATGTTTACCCAGAATACGTCCAGCAGTTCCTGGTAGGTGATTTTCGACGGGTCGTAACGGATTTCCATGGCTTCCGTGTGTCCCGTACTGCCGGTGGATACCTCGCCGTAAGTGGGATTGCGCCGAGTTCCGCCGATGTATCCCGCTATCGTGGAAATGACGCCGTCCAGTTCATCATAGGGCGGTTCCATGCACCAGAAGCACCCGCCCGCGAAGGTCGCCAGCGCAAACTCGCTGGTCTGCCCGGACTGCCCGGATTGCCCGGACTGCCCGGTCTGCATGATCTCGCCGGATCGAGGAGCCGGTTCGCCCCCTGGCCTGGCCACGGTGTACACGGTAAACGCGAACAGTCCCGCTATGAGCGCGACCGGCAGGGTGTATTTTGAACGAAACATGGGGGTCTCCTTTCTCGATGGACGGCCCGCCCCTCCTGCTCGGGGAGCGGTTCTATCCGAACAGACTCAGCTGATTCGACGGCTTCGATTTAGCCCTTCTCCGCCGGCGCCGGTCCGGTCCTTGCGGCCGGTCGTACTGCTTCAACTGTTCTTCTATGTCGGTCAGGTAGGGCGACGGCCGGGTCGAACGCATCTCGCCGAAGAGCATGCGCTTGCTGGATCGTACCATGTAAAGCCGTTCCCTTGCACGGGTCATGGCTACGTAAAACAGGCGGCGTTCCTCTTCCACGTCCGACGCCTCTCCGCCGTGTTGCAGGGGCACCAGGCCGTCTTCACAGCCCACGACGAAAACGACAGGGAATTCCAGCCCCTTGGACGCGTGTAGTGTCATGAGATGCACATGTTCCGCCGCTTCGCCGTAAGCGTCGTATTCCTGGCTGAGCAGCAGCTTGTCGAGCAGGACCGGCAAATCCGTTTCGATTCGGGCGTACCGGGTCAATTCGCGCAGGCTTTCGTCCGCCTTGGGATAGCGCCACTTCAACTTGTCCCAGATGGAGGTGTGCGCCAGGTTTTGCAAAATGTGGACCGCCGTCCGATTCTCCAGGTCTGTATTGATCGTCTTCAGGTCGCTCATCAGGGCTTCGACGCCATTCCTGGATCGCTTCATGAGCAAGCGCGGGTGATCCATCAGTTCCCGTACGTGGTCGATCGTGACCTGCGTGCGCTGCTTCCACCGGTCTTCGATGAGTTCCACTGTCCGGTCTCCCAGCCCGTCAATCGTCGACGACAGGCACCGCAGCGCCGAACCGGTGGTGACGGTCCGTCCGTCACCCAGTTGAAGCAGGGTCACCATCTCCTGCACCCCCGGCCTGTTGATGAGGGAAGTGTCCCCTGCGACCTGGTAGGGTATACCGCTGCGTTCGAAAGCTTCCACCAGGACGGACTGCTGGCTGTTCATCCGGTACAGCACGGCGAAGTCTCCGAAGGATCGTTCCTTGCCGGAATCCACTCCACCATCCAGCCGCCCCGAATCCTGGGAGAAATGGCTGGTTCCACCCACCGCGCGTTCGATCTGGTGCACGACGTATTCGGCTTCGGCCCGGTCCGACGGGGTTTCCCGAATGACCAGGCCTCCCTGTATGTAGAGCGCGGCGACCAGCGGCGGCGCCGATGCAGCGCCGGAAGCACGCATGACCTGGGACGAAGCGTCGAGCAGGTCGGCCGCGGAACGGTAGTTCTCCCGCAGGTACTGTACCTTCGCACCTGGGAAATCGTCCACGAAGGAGTGAAAGTAACGGGTGTCCGCTCCGCGAAAGCCATAAATGGCCTGGTTGGGATCGCCGATGGCGGTTATCCGGGCGCCGCCTTCCACCAGGATCTTCAGCAGGACGTGCTGGGCCGGATTGATGTCCTGGTACTCGTCCACGAAAACGAAATGGAACCGCTCGTGAACGCTCTGCCTGAACCGCTCGTCCGACCTCAGGAGCTTGGCGGTTTCCAGGATAACGTCGTCGAAATCCAGGAGCCCATGCCGCCGCAGGAGTCGGGTATAGGCCGAAACCGCTTCCGGGATTTCACCGCCGCGGCCCGACGCCTTCCATCGGGCGACCTCCTCCAGCCTCCTCCTCCGTTGCGCGGTGCTGTCCTGTGGCCACTGCGCGCGTGCCAGCCGCTCCTGGTCGTCGGGCGTCGCCACGCTCAGGCTGAACGGGATGCTCGCATGGCGGGACCACTGGCGCATCAGGGCGAGACAGATCCCGTGGAACGTACCGACCATGACATCCTGCGACCGGCCGTCGAGCAGCTCCTCCAATCGCGACTTCAGCTCACCGGCGGCCTTGTTGGTAAAGGTCACGGCCAGCATATGGCCGGGCATGGTTTCATGACGCGCAAGGTAGGCCATGCGGTGGGTCAGGGTGTGGGTCTTTCCGGTGCCGGGTCCCGCCACGATCAGCAGATGCCCCTCGCGGTGTATTACGGCCTTCTGTTGATCTTCACTGAGGGGACCGTTCATCAGCGCTTCGTCGACCGGTGTCTCAAGCATTTCGAGCACGGTCACGGAAGGTTCCGAAGGCGCGGGTCCATGAGGGTCCGGCGAAGTATCCGCGACATCGGGTCCCGCGGACGCCGCCACACCCGGCCCTGTGGACGCCGCTATCTCAGGCCCCGTGGGTTCCGCCGTCTCCGGTACGGCTGGCAGTGGATCCGTTTCTTCGAACATCCCGTTGGTGTCCCCCGGAATCTCTTCCTCTGTCTCCGGACTGTCGTCCGACGCGGGATCCTTTCGCAACGGCTTCTTCACCTTCGCCGGAAATTCCTCCAGCAGGGCGATCTGCGTATCGCCGCCGAGGCGGTCTTCCGGGTTGAACAACTTGATCACCCCGTAATCTCCATCATACCCCGGGAGTATATCCACCTCTCCGACACGCATGCGGCGTATGCCCTCGGCGATCAGGGAACCGCCGACCTGCGCGATGTCGTCTTCCGGGATATCGAGGAGTATGTCGAGTTCGCTGCCGAGACGCGAGACCATGGCCTGGAAAATCGTATCCACAGTTTTGGTTCCGGGCCCGACCTGTTTGGCCTCTCCGATGATCTCGGGCAGGGGTATCACACTGTAGAAGTGGCGCGCGCGGGGGGACTTTTCCCCCTCTTCGCGGTCCGAGAGTTCCTCCACGCGGGCCATGACCCCCACGGTCACAGTCTTGCCGCAATCCGGACACAGGCCCCCGGCGGCGATCGTTTCCCCGGGGTGCATCCTTCTCCCGCACTTCCTGTGCCCGTCATAGTGGTACTTGCCCTCTTCGGGATAGAACTCCACCGTCCCGGTCAGCCCTTCGTCTTCCGGATCGGAAAGGGCGCTGTAGATCGCGGGATAGCTGCAGGAAGTGTCGAACAGGGTGGTTTCCCGGCCGAGCTTTCCGGGAGAATGGGCATCGGAGTTGGAGACCAGCACGTAGTCGTCGAGCTGTTGCAGCCGCCAGTTCATGAGCGGGTCGGACGAAAGGCCGGTTTCGACGGCGAAGATATGCTCCGTGAGGTCGCCGTAACAGTCCGATATGAGGTCGAAACCTCCCCTGGACCCCAGGGCCGAGAACCAGGGCGTCCAGATGTGGGCGGGGATGAGGCTGGCCATCGGGTCTGATTCGAGGGTGATCTCCAGCAGATCCCGGGAGTCCAGACCCAGGATGGGCCTGCCGTCCGACCGGATATTGCCGATGGCCCCCAACCGGGCCTGGATGGATTTGGCGGCCTCGAATCCGGGGGCAAGAATGATGTTATGAACTTTGCGCACGCGGCCGAGCCGTTTGTAGATGTTGGAGATCTCGACCGTCAGCATGAAACGCACCGGCGCCCGGCAGGCGGCCGGTACCTGATCCTGCATCACCCTTTCGTGCTCGGGTTTCAGGCGGAACAAACCCTCTTCGGCCGGCTGCAGTTTCTCTTCCAGCTCATCCATCCATCCCGGATGAACGAAATCCCCGGTACCCACCACCCGGATACCCTTCAACTGGGCCCACTTGTAGAGGTGCTCCAGGTTCAGGTTCTTGCTGGTCGCCCTCGAGTAATGGGAGTGGAGATGCAGATCGGCGTGGAAGGGCAAGGAGGCCCCCTATTCGTTGACCCATCGCGGATTCCGTCCCTCGGAAGCACCTCGTTCCAGGTCCTTCCGGCGTGCTAAGCACCTGTTGGAAAGATGGGGGAATTCACGGGTACGGGCAAGGAGTTTGTAAGGCTCGGGACATGCAGTCAGGAAGCCGGAGTCTCGACCGCCTCGGCGGATTCCAGCACCTGTCCTCTCAGCCTGTTCCGGGCGCGGGCCACGAAGGCGAGGCCGTCCTCGAGGATGTAGTAACAGATGGGTACGAGAATCAGCGTGATGGCCGTGGCGAAGAGCACCCCGAATCCCAGGGAGATGGCCATCGGTATGAGGAACTGCGCCTGGAGGCTTTTCTCCAGCAGGATGGGCGTGAGTCCCGCGAAGGTCGTGAGCGAGGTAAGCAGTACGGGCCGGAATCGGGCTACGCCCGCGTTGCGGATGATCTCGTGCAGATCCGCGCCCTCGCCTGCCCGTTCGCGCCCGCGGTTGATGAAGTCCACCAGCACCAGGCTGTCGTTCACCACGACGCCCGACAGCGCGACGATGCCGAACAGGGAAAGCAGCGAAATGGCGAATCCCATGATCAGGTGCCCCATTACGGCCCCCACGATGCCGAAGGGAATGACGCTCATGATGATCATGGGCTGCACGTAGGACTTGAACGGGATGGCCAGCAGTCCGTAGATCACGAGCAGTGCGACCAGGAAGCCGAAACTCAGGCTTTCGATGGACTCCTGCTGATTGCGCTGCTGTCCTTCGAGCGTGTAGGTCAGGTTGGGGTATTTCGCCATCAGTGAGGGCAGGTATGAAGAGGTGAGATCGGTCAGTATATCATTGGAGCTCGCGACGGCGTCGTCCACATCGGCGGTGATGGTGACGACGCGCTTCCGGTCCGTTCGCCGTATATTGGAATAGCCTCTGCCCATCTCTGCACGGGCGGCGAGCGAGAAGGGCACTTCGATTCCCGCCGGCGTACGGATCCGCATGTTCTCCATGTCCCCCAGGGACCGTCTGTCCGATTCGGGATAGCGCACCATGACGCGGACGTCGTCCCGGCCCCGTTGGATCCTTTGCGCTTCCTCGCCATAAAAGGCCTGCCGGACCTGCCGGGACAGACCCGCCATGGTGATGCCGAGGGCCTCGCCTTCGGGCGTGACGTGCAGTCTGATTTCCTGCTTGCCGGGCCGGAAATCGTCGGCGACGTCCATGACGCCGTCGTAATTGGCCACCGTCCGCTTCAACTCGGCGGTCGCCTGCTGCAGGTCATCCGGATTGGGGCTGGACAGCTCGATGTTGATCGCCTCGCCCGCGTTAAATAGCGAGGAGGTGAAAGAGAGTTCCACCACATCGGGAATCGGTCCGATCAGTTCCCGCCAGTGGTTCACGATTTCTTCGCCGCTTATATTTCTGGTCTCTGATGGCGACAGGCCCAATACGACTTCCCCGATGTGGGACGACGTAGCGGAGCCGGTGAGACTTCCGGCGTTCTGTTGCGCCCGGGCGGCATTCGGTTGTTCGCCGATGGCCGCCATGATGTTTCGTATCACGTGCGTATCGCCCCCGGCATCGTCGCCGGGCATCTCGCCGCCAAGTTGTTTCTGCAGTTGAACGGCGCTGTCCTCGATCAGCGAAATGTACCGGTCGGTGACTACCACGGGGGTCCCCTCGGCCAGGGTGAGGTGCGCCGATACGAACTCGTTCTCTACTGGGGGGAAAAACACGAAACGGAGGATGCCGCCGGCCACGAGTCCGATGGTCAGGATGATCGCTCCCACCCCGATGGAAAGCGTGACGTACCGCCAGGCGAGCGCGTTCTTCAACAGGGGAACATATACGCCTTCCACGAAGCGCCGGAGCAGGCGGGACACGTTGTCCTGGAGTTCATGAAGCCACTTGTCGGCGTAGAAAAGCGTAAGGTAAAAGGGCCTGACCAGGACGAAAACATGGGGCAGCGGACTTTCCTTGCGCTCCGGCTGTCCGTGGCGGAGGTGAGTCGGCAGAATGAGCAGCGATTCGACCAGGGAAAAGAGCAGCATGAGGATGATTACGATGGGGAAAACCTCGAAGAACTTCCCCATGAGCCCATCTACGAAAAACATGGGCGAGAAGGCGACGATGGTCGTCAGGATCGCGAAGGTAATGGGCTTCGCGATTTCCTGCACACCCATCCGTGCGGCCGTGCCCGGCTCCACACCCCTTTCCTGGTGCGCGTAGATGTTCTCCCCCGCTATGATGGCGTCGTCCACCACGATACCCAGCACCATGATGAAGGCGAAAAGCGAAAGCATGTTGATTGAAGCGCCCAGCAGCGGCATCATCCAGAAGGTGCCCAGGAAGCAGATGACGATACCCATGGCTACCCAGAACGCCAGCCGTATGCGCAGGAACAGCGCCAGGCAGAGAAAGACGAGCAGAAAGCCCAACTGGCCGTTGTTGACCATCAGATCGAGCCGGCTTTCGAGGAGACGGGACTGGTCCTGCCAGGAGATCAGCTCGATGCCGTCGGGCAGTTCCGACTGCTTCGCGGCCACGTAGCTGTGCACGGCGCCGGAGACGTCCAGGATGTTCTCGTTGCCTACGCGGAATACCTTCACCAGGGCGGCCGGTTTACCGTCGAAACGGGAGAACACGTCCGTTTCGGCGAAGCCATCGACGACCCGGGCCACGTGGCTGAGCAGGAGGCGGGTGCCGTCGGACCGGGACCGGAGCACGATCCGGTCGAACTCGGATCCGACCAGGGCCTGCCCCTTCGACCGAAGCAGGATCTCGCCGCCGGGTGTCTTCACCGACCCTCCCGGCAGGTCGAGCGAGGAACTGCGCACGGCGCTGACGACTTCGGAGAACGTCAATCCATAACGGCGAAGCGCGGCTTCCGACACCTCTATGGATATTTCGTACGGTCGTACGCTCGCAAGCTGCACCTGGCTGATTTCCGGCAGGTCCAGCAGGTCTTCCCGGATATCTTCGGCGAGCCGTTTCATGGAGGACTCGTCCAGGTTCCCGGCCACGGCGACGTCGATGACCTGGCGCCTGAAGATGATCTCCTGGATCACCGGTTTTTCGGTTTCCTCGGGAAAAGTGTCGATGGCATCCACGCGGGACTTCAGGTCATGGAGCAGGGTGCGGGCGTCGGCGCCGGGGTCCACTTCGACCTGGATCCTGCCGACCCCTTCCGACGCGGTGGAGCTCAGTTTCTTGATGCCGTCCAGGTCCTGGATGGCTTCTTCCACCCGGACACAGACCGCTTCTTCCACTTCGGCCGGCGCCGCGCCCAGGTACGGGACCGTGATGATGACGATATCGGTCTCGAACTCAGGGAAGATCTCGACCTTGATCCTGGAGATCATCAGCAGGCCGCCCACGATGATCGTCATCATGAGCAGGTTGGCCGCCACGTTGTTCCGGGCGAACCAGGCGAGCACGTAGTTCATCTGCCTGTACCTTCCTCTTCCTGTACGACGGCTTCGGCGGATTCCGTTTCAAGTACCCGTACTTCCATACCTTCCACCTGGGTTTCGAGGGCGGACAGGCAGATACGTTCTCCTTCCTGGATCCCGCTGCGGATGAGGACCTGGTCGTTAACTATCCGGAGGACGTCGACGTTCCGGAACCTCAGCCGGTTTTCATCATCGATAACGGCCACCCGGTTCTCGCCATGCATGGCCGTTCGGGGCAAGACCGTCACGTCCGGGTAACTTTTCCCCAGGATCTCGGCCTCGATGAACAGGCCGATCCCCAGGGGCGGCCGGTCCGGATCCGTCCCGCGGCCGTAGGGGTTCTGGACCCTGGCCACCGCGTAGACCATCCGGCTCAAGGGGTCGATCTCGCCTTCCATGCGGACCACCCTCCCATCCCACCGGTGTCGCCGGCCCGCGAACTCGGCGCTGATCACGACCGGAGGGCCCTCCGACCTGGCCGTCTCACCGCGGAATTGCATGGGGGTGTCGAAGTAAGCCAGTTCCTCATCGGGAATAGGCAGCCGTATCTCGGCATAGTCGATCGCGTAGATGGTCGCCAGCGCATCGCCCCGCCGGAGGAACTGGCCCACGTCCACGTTCTTCTTTCGCAACCTGCCGGCGTAAGGCGCGCGGATTTCCGTCCGTTCCAGGTTAAGCTTCGCCTGCTCCAGTGCCGCGACGGACGCTTCCAAATTGGCGCGGGCCTGGGCAAGTTGCGGTTCCCTAAGGACCAGCGGCATAGGCGCACCCGAACCCAGTTGGCGCCACTCGTCCTGCGCCAGGCGGGCTTCCTCCGCTTCGATCTGCAGCGCGGTGGCAAACCGGGCCGTATCCGCCGCTGCCCGGGTGACCGCCAGTTCCGCGTCGCGCGGGTCGAGTCGCACCAGCAGCTCCTCACTTTCAAAGAACCCGCCGGGCGCGAAGGACGGCGAAACGTAGACGATCAGACCGTCCGTCTCCGCCGAAAGCGCGCTCTCGGTCCTCGGGATCACGGCGCCCTGGGACCGCACCGTGAGCCGGACCGTGTCCAGGGTCGCGGTGGTTGTGCGCACAATCGGAGGCGGGACGACCGGCGGCTTGCTTTCCACCACGGGTCTGCTGCGTACCAGGAATACGAGGACCAGCACCGATCCCGCGACGATGGCGAGCGGCAGGAATGTCTTGACCCATCTGTTCATCCGTTACTCCTGTATTTCCCCTGTTTCCGTTATCCTGCGTTCGAATCCACCGCCGAGGGCCAGATAGAGATCCACCCGGGCGTCCAGCCGTTGACGCCGCACGGCCAGGTATTGACCCTCGGAATCGAAGGCGCGCCGCTGGGCGTCCAGCATGGTAATCACGTCGCTCAGTCCGCCATGGTAACGCGACTCAGCCAGTTCGCGGGCGGCCGCGGCCTGCGTCGAGGCTTCCAGTAGCGCGGCTTCCCGCTGTTTCAGCAACCCGTCCGCCACCAGGGCGGATTCCACCTCACCGTAGGCGCGAAGGGCCTGGCCCGCGAAGTTTGCGAGGACCTGGTCCCGGCTGGCCTCGGCAAGGTCCACGCCCGCGCTCAGGCGTCCGCCCTGGAACAAGGGCTGCAGCAGGCTGGATACGAGGCTCCAGACGATGAAATCGCCATCGAGCAGGTCGGTCAGCGACGCCGTGGACGATCCTCCCGAACCGGTCAGGCGTACGGCCGGATACCGCGCTTTCTTCGCGACGCCGATACGGGCTCCGGCCGCCGCGAGTTGCCGCTCGGCCAGCATCAGGTCCGGCCGCCGCGCGATGAGATCGGCGGGCAGTCCCGCGGGTACGGCGTCGGGTACCGGGGGCAGGTCGGATGCAACCGTCAATTCAGCCGATGGATACCTGCCAAGGAGTATTTCCAGCTGGCGAACCGCGCTGTCATACTGCTGCATGCGCTGCAGGACCACCGCTTCCGCCGTGGCCACGTTGGACCGCGAAAGGCGCAGGTCGAGGGACGGCCTGAGTCCTCTCGCGTACCGGTTTTCGATCCGTTCATTCACTACCTGGAAATTGTCCCTGGTGGCCCGTGCAAGCTCCAGCTGCCTGTGGGCTTCTATGGCGGCGAACCACGCCTTAGCGGTTTGCCCGGCAACGGACGACCGGGCTCCGTACAGGTCGGCCTGCGAACCCTGCAGATCCGCCAGCGCGGCTGCTTTGTCGTCGCTCAGCCGCCCCCACAAATCG
This sequence comes from uncultured Gemmatimonadota bacterium, assembly GCA_951812955.1. GTDB lineage: Bacteria > JAAXHH01 > JAAXHH01 > JAAXHH01 > JAAXHH01 > JAAXHH01. The sequence goes on from OX638340.1 coordinate 3,346,996, forward strand.
ATTTCCCAGTTGATGTTGGTCGACACGCCGTAATTTGTCGTTGTCGTATTCAAAACACCGCCGTTGCCGCCGGGAATGGGAAACCCGATGAAGTTTCGGCGCGTTCTGGTACGGCTGAAGTCCAGACTCGCCTGGGGGAGCAGGGGGGCGCCGACTATCCGTGCCTGGGCCCGGGCGGCCCGCATCCGGCCAGTGACAGTCTTGAGTTCGAAATTGCGTGAAAGGGCTTCATCGATGAGGGCATCCAGCCTGGTGTCGCTGAAGCCGGTCCACCAGCCGGACCCGACCGGATCGCCGACAGGCGCCGAGGCGGTCCATCGGGCAGGGAGGTCGGTATCAAGTGTGGGATGCTGTAACTTCGGAGCCGAAGCGCAACTCAAAACCAGCGCCGCGGTCGCGAGCAAGGTACCTGCCGATCGCAAGATACACCCCTGTTTGACGGTGGAAACGGTACTCCGTACTTGCCGAACCGGACATACAGTGAACTACAAAGGGAAACTCCAGATAACCCGGGTCTCAGTCAAGGCATTTAGTAGTTGGAACACCCGTCGGACCAAACCATGCGGATCAATTTATATATCAGTTGCAATTCGTCGGAAGATCCCTAATATGGTATGCGCTGAAACGGGATGGGGATCGATTGCGGCTGGAACCGGAAAATGAAGGCGTCGGACTATGGCTGGCGGACCGCGCGAGGCGCAAGGACCATTCGTACTCTGGCTCACCGGTCTGTCGGGATCGGGAAAGAGTACCATCGCGGACCGGATCTACACGAGACTTAAAGAAAAAGGCATCAAGGCGGAGCGGCTGGATGGCGACGAAATCCGGGCCGTTTTCCCCGACACGGGTTTCGACAGAGCGGGACGCATGGCCCATATCGCCCGCGTGGGTTATCTGGCGTCGGTCCTTGAGCGGAACGGCATCTGTACGATCGTGTCCCTCATTTCACCTTACAGGGAAGCCAGGGACGAAGTCAGGCAACGCTGCGACCGGTTCATCGAAGTGCACGTTTCCACTCCCCTGGAAGTGTGCGAGGAACGGGACGTTAAGGGACTGTACGCAAAATCGAGACGGGGCGAAATCATTGGTTTTACCGGAATAGACGATCCCTACGAAGAACCGGTAGAGCCGGAACTGCATATCGACACCTCGCGGCTGACGGTCGCGGATGCCGAGGCGGCGGTCATGAACCACATTGCGTCCTATCTGTAGACGCATGTTTTTAAGGTGCACCGCGTTTCCGGCGAGAAGATTACTTGTGGAAGACATGAAGAAAGCGCTGGGGAAAAGGCGCTAGGGAAGAAAACGCTAAAGAAGAAGGCACTGAGTTTCAAAAACTACCCGTTCATTCTGTCAGCCGGTTACTGATCCGTCCATGCCCAAGTATTCCATTTCCCACCTGATGCAGCTCGAAGCCGAGAGCATCCACGTCATGCGCGAAGTCGTCGCCGAATTCGAACGCCCGGTGATGCTGTATTCGGTCGGGAAGGATTCCTCGGTCATGCTGCACCTCGCGCGCAAAGCCTTCCATCCGGAGAAACTGCCCTTCCCGCTCATGCACGTGGATACGGGGTACAAGTTCGAGGAGATGTACGACTTTCGAAGGCGCATGGCCGAGGAATACGACGCGGACCTGATCGTCTACCGCAACGAGGAAGCCATCTCCGACGGCGCCAATCCCTACGACCTGGGCACGCAGCGTTGCTGCGGCCTGTTGAAGACGCAGGCCCTGCTGGATGGGCTTCGGGCGGGACGTTTCGACGCCGCGCTGGGCGGCGCACGGCGAGAAGAGGAGAAGTCGCGAGCCAAGGAGCGGTTTTTCTCTTTCAGGGACCGTTTCGGCCAGTGGGACCCGAAAAACCAGCGGCCCGAACTGTGGAACCTGTACAACTGCCGCATCGGCCAGGAGGAGTCCATCCGGGTGTTTCCGCTCTCCAACTGGACCGAACTGGACATCTGGATGTACATTCACCGGGAAAACATCCCCGTCGTTCCCCTGTATTTTGCCAGGGAGCGCCCGGTCGTGATCCGCGGGGACCAACTGATACCCGTGGAGGGACAGGCCCGCATCCTTCCCGGCGAGACGCCGCGGTCCATGGTCTGCCGTTTCCGCACGCTGGGCTGCTCACCCTGCACGGGCGCCGTCAAGTCCACCGCATCTTCCGTCGAAGAGATCATCGAGGAAATGATGGTGGAACGCATTTCCGAACGTTCCACGCGCATCATCGATCACGACCAGGAAGGATCGATGGAACTGAAGAAGCGGGAAGGCTATTTCTAAAGGCGATCCGATCGCCGGCCCCGATCCGAACGCCGGCCCATGGTGAAATGACCGACATTCAGACATTCCTCGCGCAGAACGAAGAAAAGGAATTGCTCCGCTTCAGTACGGCGGGTAGCGTGGACGACGGCAAATCCACGCTGATCGGCCGGCTGCTGGCCGACTCGAAGAACATCTACGAGGACCACCTCGCCTCGCTCAAGAAGATGGTCCGCCAGGACGAGGCGCCCGATCTGGCCATGTTGCTGGACGGTCTCAAGGCCGAACGGGAGCAGGGCATCACCATCGACGTGGCCTACCGGTATTTTTCGACGCCACGGCGGAAGTTCATCATCGCCGACACGCCGGGCCACGAACAATACACCCGAAACATGGCGACCGGCGCGTCCAGCGCCAACCTGGCCATCGTGCTGGTCGACGCGCGACACGGGATCCTGACGCAGACCCGGCGCCACGCTTTCATCACCTCTCTGCTGGGCATTCATCACCTCGTGGTAGCCGTGAACAAAATGGACATGGTGGATTTCGACGAACAGATCTTCGACGACATCCGCCGGGCGTTCCTGGATTACGCCGCCAAGTTAAACGTGAGCGACATCCGCATCGTGCCGGTCAGCGCGCTCCTCGGCGACAACGTGGTGGAAAGGAGCAGCCGCACGCCATGGTATCACGGACAGACCGTGCTGGACATCCTGGAGGACGTGCAGTTCCTGACCGACCGCAACCTGGTCGACCTGCGCTTTCCGGTGCAGTACATCATTCGACCCCGCCAGAAGGAGCGATACTACGCGGGATCGGTGTTGTCCGGCGTGGTGCGACCGGGAGACGAGGTGCTGGTTCTCCCGGGCCAGAACCGCACCCGGGTGAAGTCCGTCTCCAGCTACGACGGCGACCTGGACGAGGCCTACCCGCCCATGTCCGTTTCGCTTCAGTTGGAAGACGAAGTGGATGTAAGCCGGGGTGACATGATCGTTCATCCGAAGAACCTGCCCCACGTGGATCGGCGGTTCGAGGCGATGTTGGTCTGGATGGACGAGACCCCCATGGATCCTTCCCGTCACTACCTGATCAAGCAAACCACCCAGACCGCCCGCGCGAGCATCGACCACGTCGACTACCGCATCGACGTGGATACCCTGCACAAAGTCGGCGTTCCCCACCTTTCGCTCAATGAGATCGGCCGGGTCGCGCTGACTTCCAACCGGGCACTCTTCCACGACGCGTACCAGAACAACCGGCTGACCGGCAGTTTCATCCTGGTGGATTATCTTTCCAACAACACCGTTGCCGCGGGCATGATCATCGATCGGCTGCCGGAAGACCGCGTGCCCATGGACGTTGACGCCGATTCCGAACCCAGGGCCTCGACTGCGCGCAGATCCAGCCTGGTGGATCCGGATCACCGTACGGAACGGTATGGGCAGAAACCGTGTACGATCTGGATCACGGGCCTGGTGGGCTCGGGAAAATCTTCCGTCACTTACGGCCTGGAGAAAGTACTGTACGAGGAAGGTTATTCGGTGGTCGTGCTGGACAGTTCGGTCGTTCGCAGCGGCCTCAGCCGCGACCTCGGCTTTTCGGCGGCGGACCAGGCGGAGAACCTCCGGCGGGTATCCGAAACCGCGCGCATGCTCAACGACACGGGACTCATCGTCCTCGCCTCTTTCATCTCTCCGAGCGAAGACGGCCGCCGCCAGGTAGCTGAACGCATTGGAACGGACCGGTACGTGGAGGTCTTCGTCGACGCGCCTATGGCCTGGTGCCGAAAGCATGACGCCACGGGGTGTTACGAGCAGTCCGACCGCGGCCTGCTGCGCAATCTCGCGGGTGTGGACTATCCCTACGAAAAGCCCCGCGATCCGGCGGTGACCGTCTCGTCTGAGACCGATCCGGTTGACCGGTCGGTCGATCGCATCGTTGCTTTGATGAAAGAAAAAGGTTACCTGCTGCCCGGGCGGTAGTGCCTGGACCCAGTCCCCCGCCTACCCTTGTCAGACCTCGAATCCCGATCTTAGGCCGCGCTCCTGACCTCAGGCCGTGCGCCTGAAACCGTCAGGAGTCGCCCGCCTGCCGGCAGAAGTCTCCGTCACCACCCCGCCAGTCCCATGATCCAGTAGGCCGTCTGGGCGACGATGAAGAGCAGGATGAAGGCGATGGCCAGAGGCATAAGACCGCTGACGACGGTCCACTTCACGCTCTTGGTTTCGCGGTAGACCGTCCACATGGTCGTGGAACACGGATTGTGCAACAGGGAAAAGAGCATGAGGCAGACGGCGGTGAGGAGCGTCCATCCCTCCTGGACCACCAGGAGTTGCCGCAGTTCCGCCATCGTATCCAGTTCAATCATCATCCCGGCGCCCGTATAGGCCATGATGATGGTCGGGACCACGATTTCGTTGGCCGGGATGGCGATGATGTAGGCCAGCAGGATCACGCCGTCCAGACCGATGGCCCGTCCCACGGGTTCCAGCCACTGTGAAACCCACACCGTCAGGCTCTGACCCCCGGCGTAAATGTTACTCAGCAGCCAGATCGCGCCGCCCGCCGGCACGGCCATGACCACCGCGCGCCAGAGGACGAATATCGTCCGGTCTATGAGCGAGGTGTACAGCACGCGAAGAATACTGGGACGCCGGTAGGGCGGAAGTTCCAGCGTGAAACTGCTGGCTTCGCCCCGCAGGAAGGACCGGGACAGGATGGCCGACACTAGCAGGGTCGTCGCGGCGCCGATCAGGACGATCAGAACCAGGGACCCGGCCGCGGCCATGGCCGCGAAGGCCGGCGGGAAGGCAGCCGCCACGAAGAGGGTGGCCAGTATGATCAGCGTGGGCCACCTGCCGTTGCAGGGCATGAAATTATTGGTGAGGATGGCGATCAGCCGCTCACGGGGCGAATCGATGACCCGGCAGGCCACGACCCCGGCCGCGTTGCAACCCAGGCCCATACTCATGGTGAGGGCCTGCTTGCCGTGGGCGCCGGCTTTCTTGAACAGCGCGTCGACGTTGAACGCCACGCGGGGAAGGTACCCCAGGTCCTCCAGTATGGTGAAAATGGGGAAGAATATGGCCATGGGAGGAAGCATAACGGCGATCACCCAGGCCAGTCCCCTGTAGACGCCGTGCCAGATGAACCCGGTGACCCACCAGGGCATGCCCAGGGCTTCGAACAATGCGACGCCCTGCGCGCCCAGCCAGAAAAGCCCTTCGGCCAGCATGGCGGAGGGCACGTTCGCCCCCGAAATCGTGATCCAGAAGACGACGGCCAGGAGCAGGGCCATGAAGGGCAGTCCCCAGATCCTCGAGGTAACGATGCGGTCCAGCTTCTGGTCCCAGGGATAAGAAGCCGTTTCGCCGGTTTGAACCACCTTCCGGGTGATGGCCTCGGCGTCCTGGTAGATGGCCTCCACGATTTCGTCGCGATACGATCCGTCCAGGTCCCTCTGCATTTCTTCCACCCGGCCCAGGATGTCCTCGCCGGTGGAAGGTGTTGCCGTCGTTTTGCTCATGTCGTTTGATCCCCGGCGGGTAGTTCCGCCTGGACGCCCATCCGGCTGAATTCGCCCTGTTCAAGAGCCTGGCGCACCCGGTAGTCGCCGTCGAGCAGCCTGAAGGCGATCCAGCGGGGGTTCGGAAGGTCAGGGTAGGATGCGTGCAGCATGCCCGTGATCGTATCCACGGTCCGGTCTAGTTCGTCGTTGCCCGTTATGCGCCGGGGCGCGTTCTTGATCGTACCCTGGATCACGTCGGCGACGGTGCGCATCAACAGGCCCAGCCCCTCCTTCTTCCTGGCCGAAACCGGCACGACCGGCACGCCCAGTTCCCGTGACAGGGCGCGGTGATCCACTGAGATCCCCTTGCGTTCGGCTTCGTCCATCAGATTCAGGCAGACTACCGTTTTTTCCGTGATCTCCAGCACCTGGAGCACCAGGTTGAGATTGCGCTCGAGCATGGTGGCATCGACGACGGCCAACGTGCAGTCAGGCCTGCCGAAGAGGATGAAGTCCCTGGCGATCTCCTCGTCGATGGACGCCGAGAGCAGGGAGTAGGTCCCGGGCAGGTCGATCATCTTGAACCTTCTGCCGTTGAACTCGAATCCTCCCTCGGCCCGGTTCACCGTCTTTCCGGGCCAGTTCCCCGTATGCTGCTTCAGTCCGGTCAACGCGTTGAAGACCGTGCTCTTGCCCACGTTCGGGTTCCCTGCCAGGGCGATGACATAGTCCCACCGGTCCAGCGTAATACCCATCTGTACCAGGTTCTCCTGCAGCGCGCACGACGCGCAGTCGTGTCCGGGCGGTGCGGAATCGATGCTCATACGGTGATCTCCCGTTCCTGCCGCGTTCCTTGGTCAATTAAGATCAGGTCGGACTGTTCCCGGCGCAGCGCGATCATCGTACCGCGCACCCGGTAAGCCGTGGGATCGCTGAAGGCGCTTTGCATGACGCGCTCGACACGGACGCCGGGCGTGAGGCCCAGGTCCAGGAACCTTCGGCGGGTCAAGCCCTGGCAGGCCGGTGACAGCGCGACGACCCGGCCCTGCTCGCCGTGTTTCAGCGCCGTGAGCGGCACGCCTGACGGTTCGACCCGGTCAATGGGCGCCTCCCGCACGGATATGTTTGCCGCGACGACCGGAGCCAGCACGTGCTCGTTTTCCGGTGTGCCTATGACCACCCGTACGGATGAGATGTCCAGGATCGTGATCACCATGCCGGGATGGAGATCCTCGGCGATGATCTGGGCGTACACTTCCGGTGGTTCGTCCTCGATATGCACGATCTGCGCCGGAACGCCCGCCGGCCATTCGACGAGTTTCTGGCTCTTGATCTCCTTCATGTCGCCCGCGGCGTTCGGGATCGGATCTCCCTGGGGATCGAAGGCGGGGTGGCCCATGTCGGCGTCCATCTTGTCGACCTGCGCCTCGCTCACCGTGTGTTCCAACTGGTGGGCATGGGCATGTATTTTCTCCCGGGGCACGGAGGTCTCGTCGGCCAGGTACCGCTCGAACAGGCGATGCGCCCTGACGATCTGGAGCGCCCAGCGATGGCCGGCGGCCGTGAGGCGCATCCCCTGGCCCGTCACGGCTACCAGATCCATCTGCGCCATTCGGTCGACCAGGATCAGCGTGTGACCGGTCGAAGTGCCCAGGGTATTGGAAAGGGATTCCACGGACGCCGGCCGTCCGTCGTGCTGGAACTGGTGCAGATGGGCCAGGGCGTCCTCGACGGCCTGGCGGGATTGCACCCACCTCCTGCGCCGGTAGCGCCAGTACAGTCCGTATTGGGGCAGGAAGAGCACCCCGAGGGCAATCAGCACGATGATACCGGTCATGAACCTGCCCGCCCATCGTTTTTCGTTTCCTCGGCCGGTACGCTTTCGACCAGGACGCTGCGGGCGACCTGGTGCCCGACGTGTTGTTCCTCACCGCCAACACGCAGAAACATGGGTCCATCGAAGGGCTCTTTGCTCAGTACTTCCACGACGTTTTCCGGCCGGAGGCCGAGTTTCGCAAGATAACGGAGCAGGGCCGGATCCGTGTCTTTCACGCGGCGAACAATCACAGTGCGACCGGGTTCCATGTCGGACAGCCTGTCGTGGTTGGTACTGGCAATGGATAGATCTTTCGCCGGTATGGGCGAGCCGTGAGGGTCCGTGGTCGGGTGCCCCAGCATGGCATCGATCTTGTCCTCGAATTCTTCGGAGATCACGTGTTCGAGACGCTCCGCTTCCGCGTCCACCTGGTCCCACGTAAATCCAAGCGCTTCAGCCATGTACACCTCCAGCAACCGGTGATGGCGAATGATCTCGAGCGCGATCTTTCTTCCGGCGTCGGTCAGCCTGATCGCCTGGTAGGGCCGGTGTTCGACCAGGCCCGACTCCGACAGCCTCTTCATCATGTTGGTGACGGAGGCGGCCGATACGCCCATCCGGTCCGCTATGGCATTGGTCGACGCGGCTACTGCGTTCTCCTGCAACTTGTAGATGGCCTTCAGGTAATCTTCCGTGGCGGGCGTGGGCATGAGTATATCCGAAAACCGGTCTCGACTTTGCATGGAGTGTGCCATCGATTTTTTAGTTGAGACTAAATATATAGTTAAATAATATATGTGTCAATAATTAGATTTGAAAAAAGTCTAAGCCGGTCCGGTCGGCGCATGGCAAATCCATCCGCGGAACATGCGTCGAGCCGAAACAATACCCTTGTTTCAGGTGGAATACCGCCCTTATATTCGGATTGCCGAAGCGCAATAAACCGATTTTATGCGACCCTGGAGCCATGATGGCCGGCCATATCGTCCTCGTCGTGGTGGACGACCTGTTTTTCTCTTCGAAGATCGGTGAGACCATACGTCAACTGGGCGGCGAACCACGTTTCGCGGCGGAAGCGGGCGAGATCCCGGATGATCCCGAATGCGGTCCGCCGTCCGCGATCATCGTGGACCTCGATCTCACGCGGACCGACGCCGTGGACCTGGTATCTCTCCTGAAAGACCGTGAAGCGACCAGGGATATACCGATGATGGCGTACGGCCGGCATACGCGGCCCGAAGCCTTCGTGCGCGCCCGGGAGGCGGGCTGCGAACGGGCCGTGCCGAGGTCGGAGTTCGTAAAGAGGCTGCCGGAATTCATCGAATCCTGTTGGCGGCATGGCCGCGACGCATGAAGAACGAGCGCCGGTACGGAAACCAGATATGACCAACAAACAGATCGGCAAAGTCCTCAGCCAGATTGGATCGCTACTGATCCTTCAGGGCGAGAATACCTTCAAGACTCGTGCCTACGCGAATGCCGCGCGCCGGGTGGAAACCCTCTCCGAGCCGGTGGAGGACATGGTGCATGAAGATCGGCTGGGCAAGGTTCCCGGCCTGGGCGCGTCCATGGTTCGTCACATCACGGAACTCGTCCGGGACGGGCAGTCGAGCTATCACCAGTCCCTCGTGAATACGGTGCCGGCCGGGTTCCAGGAAATGCTTACCATATCGGGACTCGGCGCGAAGAAAATCAGAACGATTCACGACCATCTCGGCATCGATACCGTGGGGGAACTGGAATACGCCTGCATGGAAAACAGGCTGGTCAAGCTGAACGGGTTCGGCGCCAAGACACAGGAGCGCGTGCTGAAGGGGATCGATCTGATTAAGCGGTCGCGCGGATTCCATCGCCTGGACCGGGCATTGAAGGAGGCGAAATCCCTGGCGGACGACCTGCTGCGCCACCCCGACGTCTGGCGGGTCGAGATAGCGGGAGATGTCAGACGCAGGATGGAAGTCATCAGCGAGATCGACCTGGTCGTCAGTCATCCTGACCGGGACAGGATCAGGCCCATCCTGGATCGTTTCGGCCAGGTGCAGGCGGAGGACGGCCAGGACTTGACCGTCATCGGCCCAACCGGACTGCCCGTGCGGGTCCACTGCGTACCGGATGAGACTTTTGCCGTAACGCTGTATCACTGGACGGGCAGCGATGGTCACCGAACACGGATCGCCCGGCACGCCGACGACCGGGGGATCACCATTACCGACCGGCACGTCATTCACGACCGCACCGTGATTCCCTGTCCCGACGAATCCGCGATCTATGACCTGCTCGGTCTTCAATTCGTTCCCCCGGAACTGCGCGAAGGGGGTGAAGAGGTCGCCAGGGCCGCGGAAAACACGCTGCCGAAACTGCCGGTCAGGTCGGATATCCAAGGTGTGATCCACAACCACACGTCCTACAGTGACGGGATGCACAGCCTCCGCGAAATGGCCGAGGGCGCACGGGCCAGGGGATTCGGTTATATCGCGGTCTGCGATCACAGCCGGACCGCCGCTTATGCCCATGGACTGAGCATTGAACGGGTATTGGAACAGCAGGAGGAAATCGATGCCCTGAATGCCCAATTCGACGATTTCCGCATCCTCAAGGGCATCGAGTCCGACATCCTGCCCGACGGAAGCCTGGATTATCCCGACGAGGTCCTGGCCTCCTTCGACCTGGTCGTGGCATCCGTGCACTCCATGTTCAATATGTCCGAAGCGGATATGACCGAACGCATGGTCAAGGCGATACGGAATCCGCACACGACCATACTCGGACATCCCACGGGCCGGCTGCTGCTGGCCCGGGACGGCTATCCGGTGGACGTGGTACGCCTCATCGACGAAGCGGTCGCAAATGACGTCGCCATCGAGGTCAACGCCAATCCCCACCGCCTCGACCTGGACTGGCGGCATCTCGAGTATGGCATGAACAGGGGCGCCCGGTTCAGCATCGGACCCGACGCCCATCACGTGGATGAATTGGATTACGTGGACTATGGACTTTACATGGTCCGCAAGGGCGGAGTAACGCCGGATCGGCTCCTGAACACACTGACTGCGGAAGAACTGATCCGGATGAAGACCGGGAGTCTCAGCACGGCGGCGAGTTGACCGGTCGGCGGCGAGTTGACCGGTCGGCGGCGAGATGACCGTTTGGCGGCGGACGCTGATCCGAGTTACCGTCCCTGCCGGATTCCGCCGCGTTTGCAGAACGGCAATCGCCCGGCACGGACCGGTCCCCAGGAGCAACTGACAGATGCCGAGCAGGAAAGCCCAGCAGGAACGCATGGGTGAAGCGCTGGACCGCCTGAAGAAGACCTACCCCGCCGTTGCCCCCGCATTGAACTTCACCACGCCGTTCGAACTGCTGGTCGCGACCATCCTGTCGGCGCAGTGCACGGACAAACAGATAAACGTGGTCACGGAACCACTCTTCAGGAAGTATCCATCCCCCGGACACTTTCTGGATGCCGCGCCGGAAGAACTTGAAGCGGATATCTTCACGACAGGCTTCTACCGCAACAAGGCGGCCAATATCCGGAAATGCTGCCAGGCGTTGATCGATCTCCACGGCGGTGAGGTCCCCACTGGCATGGAGGAACTAACGAACCTGGCCGGTGTGGGGCGTAAGACGGCCAACGTCGTGCGGGGTAACGCCTTCGGTATACCGGGGATCGCCGTGGACACCCACGTAAAGCGACTGTCCGCTCTGCTCGGTTTTACGAAACACACCGACCCCGACCGGATCGAGTCAGACCTGATGCAAATCGTGCCGGAGTCCGACTGGACCGGCCTGGGACACCTCCTGGCGGCCCACGGCAGGAAGACCTGCGTCGCCAGGCGGCCGAAATGCGACGAATGCGTCCTGAGCGACCTGTGTCCATCGGCCAAGTAGGCGTCAGTAGCCGTCCCGGACGCTGTTTTGTATTTTCAACAGGTCCCTCGCCGGGTATATTTCCTGTACCTGGTTACTGTACCTGGTTCAGGTACCTGGTGGAGATCCACCCGCGCATGCGGCGTTTTTTTGCTTTTTTGCCCGGCGAATGGGTAAAGACCCGATAGGGAACCGAGGGGATCGAAAATGCGCCATACGATACTGGTCGTAGACGACGAACCGGATATCGTGGAAATTATCCAGTATAACCTGGAGAAATCGGGCTTCGACGTCACCGTTGCGGCGGACGGACCCACCGCCGTTGAAAAAGCCCGCGACGAGACCCCCGATCTCATCGTGCTCGACCTCATGCTGCCCGGGCTTGAAGGCACCGATGTATGCCGGATTCTGAAACAGGACGACCGCACGAGATCCATTCCCATCCTGATGCTCACCGCGAAAAGCGAGGAAATCGACCGGATCATCGGCCTCGAACTGGGGGCGGACGACTATGTGGTCAAACCCTTCAGCCCCCGGGAGATCGCGCTGCGCATCCGAAACATCCTGCGCCGTCGCTCCGCGCCGGATTCCCCGGGCCCGGTCCGGGCGGGTCCCCTGGTCATTGACGTGGAAGGCCATCACGTGTCCGTATCGAACCGTACCGTATCCCTGACGGCCACCGAGTTCAAATTACTGGCCATTCTATATCAGCGCCGCGGCAGGGTGCAGACGAGAGAGGAACTGCTCGACGTGGTGTGGGGATATGATTACATGGGGTACGGCCGTACCGTAGACGCCCACATCAAGCGCCTCAGAGAGAAACTCGGCGAGGCCAGCGGCATGGTGGAAACGGTGCGCGGGGTGGGTTACCGCTTCACCAGGTAGACCGTGTCATGCGATTTTCGCTCCAGACAAAGATATTGGTAGGCTACGTCGCCTTCACCCTGGTGGTGGCGGCCGCGGTGTACATCTACCTGAACACTTCCCTGCGCGCGGATGTCAGCGGCCATACCCGGCAGCAGTTGCTCAACGACGCGCGCCTGATCCAGTCCTACCTCGAAAACACGCCTCTCCAGTCGCTTGCCCCCGGGACGATCGATCCGATCGCCGACCGGCTGGGCGAGCAGTGCGGCGCCCGGGTCACCGTGGTGAAGGACGACGGCGTCGTGGCCGGTGATTCGTCCATCCCCCTTTCCTCCGTTCCCCTCATGGAGAACCATGGCGACCGGCCGGAAATCCTGGAAGCCGTCGCGTCGGGCATCGGAAATAGCATTCGCTACAGCAATACGCTGGAAACCGACATGGCCTACGTGGCCGTCCCCTTCCGGACCGAACGGGCAAGAGGCGTCGTACGCGTCGCCCTGCCGCTACAGCAGTTCCAGTGGATCGAGTCCCACATATGGAAGATCGTGCTCGCGGCCCTTGGCATCGGCCTCGTGTTGAGCGTTGTGTTGAGCTGGGGCACGGAAAGACTGGTATCCCGTCCGATCGAACGCATGACGGAGGTCGCTCGGCGCCAGGCTGCCGGCGATCTCACGGTCACGGCTTCCGCGCCAACGCACGTCGAACTGTCCTCCCTGGCGGCCGCCCTGAACGAAATGGCCGCGCAATCAAAGGAAAGGCTTTCGCAGATCCGGGAAGAAAACGCCCAGCTCGAAGCGGTGCTGTCCGGCATGGCGGAAGGCGTAATGGTGACCTCCGCGGAAGGGCGTATCCTGATGGTCAACCCGGCTTTCAAGCGCATGATGGACGTGGACGCATGGTGCCTGAACAAGCGGCCCATCGAGGTAGTCCGCAACCACGACCTGCAAAGCGTTGTGGAGGCCGCGATCGATTCGGCGCCCTCCCTGCACGAGGATGCCGTGATCGACCTGACGCTGGAGTGGAGCCAGCGCATCTTCCAGGTGCATCTGACCCCTATACGCATCGGCGAGCGGCTTCATGGCGTGGTTGCCGTGTTTCACGACATGACCGAACTGCGCCACCTGGAGCAGGTTCGGAAAGACTTCGTGGCCAACGTGTCCCACGAACTGCGGACGCCCCTGACCTCCATCAAAGGCTATGTCGAAACGTTGCTGGACGGCGCCATGGAGGATTCCGACGCGCTGCGCCGATTTATGACGTCCATCCAGCACCATGCCGACCGGCTGCAGGCGCTGGTCGAGGACCTTCTGCAACTGTCCAGAATAGAGTCGGGCCGGTACGAGGTCGAATTCACGGCCTGCCACCTGGACCGGGTTTCGGAGCGGGTCGCCGAGATCTTCGCGAAGCAGATCGACCGCAAGCAGCTTGTTTTCTCGTTGCGGTTCGAAACGGACAACCCGGCGCGCGGAGACCCCGAACTCATGGAACGGGCCCTGTCCAACCTGGTGGACAACGCCGTGAAATACACGGAGAAAGGCGGATCGATCGCCATCCGCACCGTGGAAAGGGACGACGAAATCATCCTGTCGGTCGCCGATACGGGACCGGGCATACCGTCCGATGCGCTCCCACGTATTTTCGAACGCTTTTTCCGGGTGGACCGGGCACGGTCCAGGGCGCTGGGCGGAACAGGCCTGGGTCTCGCGATCGTCCGGCACACCATGGAATTGCTCGGTGGCAAGGCATGGGTCGAGAGCAGGCTCGGCGAAGGCGCGACCTTCTACCTTTCCCTGCCCGTGTGGGCGGAGGATGAGCAAGCCGGCGATTCGAACCGTGCGCTTCGGACGGCGCGGGAAGAAAACCCCGAAACCCCAACGGGCAGTCAGGCTTAAAAGAACCATCCCCCCTGATCTCTGCGCCTGGTTGGACCGGGGACGGTCCAGCCGAAGCCGCAGGTACCGCGGTCTGTTCATCAGAAAAACACCATCGGATCACGGGTGTTTTCAGGGCAAAACACACATTAGCCCTTGACAGTCCCAACCCTCCGGCATTTATTAGGTACATAATCCAAAAAACGCAATAGAACAATCGGGAATCAGGCCCGATTTCGCAGGACTCCGACCAGGCTTCTGAAGGCAGTCATGACGCGCGGACGCGTGCGCTTGACTGAACCGGTTTGAAGGAAGTTAGCGACCGGTGCGGCTTACTGTGCGTACCCGACGCAAGTTCGTCTCGCCGTCGTTTCACGTCATCGGTGCGCGAATGCGGATGCGGTGGCATAACCATTCTCCTCCAGGAGGTAGGTATGGCAACCAGAGTTATTGTGGGACTGATCGCCCTTCTGTCCATCGTGCAGGGTTTGGCAGGCGGCATGATGGCAGATGGCGGTATCGTGATGCTCGTGATCGTGCTCCTGGGCATCATTTACGGTTTCATGGGGGTGGACGCGGAGGACGCGACGGACTATCTCGTCGTGACAATTGCGGTCGGCGCGGCGGCGAGCGCAAATGCACTGAGCGGAATACCGGGCATTGGGATGCACTTGGACAATATACTCGATCCCGCGAGCATGGCCCTCTACGCCAGCGTAGCTTCCATTCTGATCATGCGTACGGTCAACCGGATGAAGGGTTGACGATCGCGCCCGTGGATCCCTGGAACCAGTCCGGGCGATTCACCTGGAACGGTCGCATTTAGGATTCGCAATCCCCGTTTAGGAGGTTAGGTCTATGGCAACACGAATTATCGTTGGACTTTCGCTTCTGCTGGCGGTGGTAGAAACACTGGCGCCCGGCGCCCTGTTATCATCAATGATCGTGATGATGGCGCTGGCGATCCTTGGCCTGCTCTATGGGCATATGGCGATCGATGCGGAAGATGCGACGGGCTACCTGGCGGTCACGATAGCCGTAGGTGCGGCGTCGGGCATGGACGTGCTAGGTAATATCCCGGCAGTCGGCAGCTACCTCGACGGCATCATGGACATGGTCACCGTCGTCCTATACGCCGGCGTCGCATCCATACTCGTCAAGCGGGTGAAAGCCCGCATCGGGTGGTAGTGTCGTAAAAAAGAAGCAGACGTAGAAAAAAACAGGCGGATCGGGGAGTCCTTGAACTTCCCTGGTCCGCCTGTTTCGATAATACCAAACTTAAAAAGGGTCCTGGCCGGCCCTTATAAGGATCCTTTCTCCCCTTCAGGCTTCCGTCCTGCCCTTCAAAGGAGCCGTCCTCCCCTTCAGGCTTCCGGCCCCACGCGTACGAGCGCGTTTCGAGCCGTTGTTGACCCTGACCGTTTCACAGGCCTGTTCGTATAATTCCCTCTGAGACTGTAAACGACTACCCGCCTTCTTCACGTACCGGTACGTTCCATCCGACTGCAATTCCCGCGCCTTCACGTTGTCCTTCAACTGGATTTTCAAATACGCCCACAGTTCCGCCTGGAGCGCACGGTCGACGACCGGGAAGGAAACTTCAACGCGCCGGTTGAGATTCCGGTCCATCCAGTCCGCGCTGGAAAAGTAATACTCCGGGTCTCCGTCGTTGTAGAAATAGAAGAGGCGGACGTGTTCGAGAAACCGGTCGACGATGCTGATGACGCTGATGTTCTCGCTCAGACCCGGAACACCTGGTCTCAGGCAGCATATGCCCCGAATGATCAGCTGAATCTGCACGCCGGCCTGTGACGCCTGGTACAGCTCGACGATCATGTCCGGGTCGACGAGCGAATTGATCTTGGCGATTATGAGGGCCGGCTGGCCGTTTCGGGCCCGCTCGCTTTCCCTCCGCAGCCTTTTAACCATGTCCTCCCGCATCGACGTGGGAGAAAGGATGAGGTGGTGAAAGTGCTTGGGCAGCGCGTAACCCGTCAGCAGGTTGAACAACTGCGTTACGTCCTCGCCGAATTCCTCCTTGTCCGTGAACAGGCCGAAATCGGCGTATATCCGTGCCGTCTTGTCGTTGTAATTCCCCGTGCCCAGGTGACAGTAGCGGTGAATTGCGTCGCCTTCGCGGCGCACCACCAGGCAGGCCTTGCAATGGACCTTTATGCCTGGTATGCCGTAGATGACGTGGGCCCCCGCTTCCTCGAGCTGCCTTGCCCACTGGATGTTCGCCGCCTCGTCGAACCGGGCCTTCAATTCCAGCAGCACCGATACTTCCTTGCCGTTTTCCGCCGCCCGGGTCAGCGCCCGTGTAATCGGCGAGTTTGCGCTCACTCGGTACAGCGTCATCTTGATGGCGAGCACGCTGGGGTCTTCCGCCGCTTCCGAAACGAAACGGACTACCGCGTTGAACTGATGGAAGGGGTGGTGCAGCAGGATGTCTTCCTTCTTGATGGCGTCCCATATGGAAGGGGCTCCCTCGAAGGACATCGCCGGCTGGGGCGGGAAGGGTTCGTCCATGAGATCCGGCCGGTCGATGGCATCGTAGAACTCGATGAGATCGGAAAAGGCGGTGAAACCCTCCGTGGGGTAAAGGTCCTCCTGCTCCAGTTCCAGTTCGTCCACCAGGATGTCCAGGACGCGGGTGGATAACTCCGGATCGTACTGCAGCCGGACGGCAGCCCCGTTTCGCCGGTTTCTTATGCCCTCCTCGATGACCGTCAGCAGGTCCTCCGCGCCTTCCTCCTCGTAGTCCACGTCGGCGTCCCGCGTCACGCGGATCGACGCGCAGTTCAGCACCTCGTAGCCGTTGTAGAACAGGTCGAGGTTCATGAGGATGACGTCCTCCAGCATGAAGAACGCCTGCCGGCCGTTCTCGGACGGTAGTTCGAGGAATCGCGGCATGACGGATGTGGGCAGGTGGATGACTGAAAGGTTTGTGTGGGGAAAGACGGACCGCTGGATCTTCCGGATTTCAGCCACCAGGCAGAGCGTGCCGTTGGCCAGGTAGGGAAAGGGATGTCCCGGGTCTACCGCCAGCGGGGTCACCACGGGCAGTATGGTCTTCCGGAAGTACTCGTCCAGGTAGGCCTTCTGCGAAGGGCTGAGCTGTTCGGGCTTGAGTATGTCGATGCCCTGCTCGGTGAGCTGCGGGAAGATCTCGTTGATGAACAAGCCGTGCTGCTTGTTGACCAGTTCGTGCATCCTGGCCGAAAGGGCGGTCATCACCTCTCTGGGACTCAGGCCGTCCGCGGTCCGCGTGGATTGGATCTGCGCATCGATCTGTCTTTTGACGCCGGCGACGCGGATCATGAAGAATTCGTCCAGATTGGTACTGAATATGGCCAGGAACTTCACTCGTTCCAGCAGGGGCACCGACGGATCGAGCGCTTCCTCGAGCACCCGCGCGTTGAACTCCATCCAGCTGAGTTCCCGGTTGAAGAAGTGCTCCGGGCGCCAGTAGTTCGTCACCAGCGGTGCCGTGGACGGCCGGGGCTTTCGGGTGAAGCGCCGGCCGGCTCGCTTAGAGGCGATGGTTCGAACCGTTGCGGTCCTGGCGTTGTTTCTTTTTGCAGTTGGCATTACCAGGTCACCAGAGATGATTGCGGACATGCGGCGCGTGACGGTCTCGCGCGCACTACCGCATCACGAATGCTGTTCAGATGTCAGCGGACCGGACGGGACCGGATTGGGCCAGACCGGGCCGGATCAATATGAATTGCGCCCCGGTCCGAGTAACAATAAAGCGGGACGCAAGGCGATGTTGTCAAGCCGTCTTTACCCTGTCGATCGTGTCTAACAAGAAAAATGCACATTAGTCATATCGTCATTGCGCCGTCATGGTTTTGTCATTCGACATCGTTATAATAAGCCGTGAATGAACGAAGAACTGACAAAGAATCGTGGAGAAGTCATGCAAAAGAGTCGTGGCGAAGTCATGAAAATGAATGAAGTGTTGGATGTACTTAAAGGAAGCCTGGCCAAGGTAGACGGCATGAAGTTCTTGCTGGACTACGAGGATCTCATCTGGCGCATGGCGCCGAACGCCCAATCCGTACAGGCGTTGCTGGAAGATATGGTCGACGCGGAACAGCAACTCTGGTCCGCCCTGCTGCCAGGGTGCCTGGAATCCCGGCAACGCCGCATCTTTCAAGATCGTCTCCGCGAACGGAATCGATTCTGGCAAAAGAACGACAACCGCCTCGGCATTTTCAACCAGTTTCTCAGCAACCGGCGCATTACGCTGCTTCTGCTCGAAGATTTAGCGGGAAATGACTGGAACAGGAATGCCCCCGACGGAATGGATGAAGGATCCGTCGTCGACCAGGTCGATCGCCTGATCGAGCGCCAGAACCAGTGCCTTACCATGATCCAGGGGATACTGAACGAGCGGTTCGAAGCAATGAAGAAAAGCGCCGTATGAGGAACCTGGTGTCTACCACCCGATCTCCGGGAATCACGCCATCAATAAACTCTGTCCTTGTCATGGCCTTGTATGCTGTTCGTCACAGAATCGTCAAACAACCTCTTTATAATGCCCGTGTCAATCATGTCTATCATACCAGACTCTCGCATAAAACACGCCTGCAATCGGGTTCATAGAACACAAACAGAGGGAGATGCCGCATGACGAATGTCTACCTGTTCTGCAATAACCGGATCTCGAAAACCGGGCCGGGCCGTGTGGCCAGGTCGATGCTCGTCGCAGTGATCGCCGTCGCGGTCCTGGTGGGCGCGGCCGCGGAGGCCGGCGCACAGCAGTCCGTGGGCCGCATATCCGGAACGATAGTCGACGCGGAGACCGGCGATTCCCTGATCGGCGCGACGGTGATGGTGGTGGGACTCGAACTTGGCGCGATGGCCGATCTTGAAGGCGCCTTTCTCATCCGAAACGTCCCCGCCGGCCGGCACACCATCCTGGTATCCATGATCGGGTACGGGCAGAAGCGGGTCACCGAGATCCAGGTCGACCCCGGACAGGTGAGTCGAATAGACATCGCCGTCGAGCAGGAACTTCTCGTGGCGGACGTGGTTGAGGTGACGGCCCGGGCCCTGGAAAACACGGAAGCGGCGCTTCTGAAGCGCCGTCAAAACGCCCTTTCCATCAGTGACGCCATCAGCGCGGAGGATATCTCGCGGGGCGCACAGGGCGACGTGGCCGCGGCCATGACCCGCGTCACCGGCGCGTCGGTGGTGGACGGCAAGTACGTCTACATTCGAGGTCTGGGCGAACGGTACAGCACCGCGCAGTTGAACGGCACGACCTTGCCGAGTACCGATCCCAACAGCCAGTCGGTGCAGATGGATATCTTCGCGACGAACCTGCTGGACAACATCACCACGGAGAAGTCCTTTACGCCGGACAAACCGGGCAACTTCACCGGCGGCAGCGTCAACGTCAAGACCAAGTCGCTTCCCGAGTCCTTCACCATGTCTTTCTCCACGTCCACGAAATACAACTCCCAGTCTTCCTTCAAGGACATGTTGAGTTACGACGGCGGTGAATACGATTTCCTGGGCTTCGACGACGGCACCCGGGATATACCCCTGCCCCTTCAGAATCCCGAGTTGGATATACCCAGCATTACCAGTGCGTTCCGGGACCCGGAAGCCGCCCAGTTGCTGGATCTCTATTCCAAGTCGTTCGCAGATAAGTCGATGACGCCGACCACAATAAAAGGCGGACTCGGTCAGAGCTACTCATTTTCGATGGGAAACCAGACGACGGTTTTCGACCGCCCGTTCGGGATGTTGGGAAGCGTGAGTTACAATCGAAACATTTCGGCGTACGAGAACGGCGTTTCCGGTATATGGAAACGCGTGTCCAGGGAATCCGAGGGGCTGAACAGAGAGCGGTTCGCCACGGACATGAGCGGTTCCGAGGAGGTGCTCTGGGGCGGACTGTTAAACGCCACCTACCAACCGAGCATCACGCACGAAATCGGCGCCAACGTGCTATACAATCGCAGCGGTGAGAAGCTGTCCAGGTTTCAAACCGGCGCCTGGCCTTCCTCCCTGCCCGGCGACAACGTTCGGTACGAGACCCGCGTGCTGTCCTTCATCGAGCGTGAAATGCGTTCCCTGCAGTTCCGCGGCAAACATGTCCTTCCGTCCGTATCCAACATGGAAATCGAGTGGACCGGCGCTTTCATCAGGTCTACGCAGGACGAACCGGACCTGCGCTACTTCACCAACGAGTTCCGGACGGTCGACGCGGCCGGCGAAGGAACTCCGGAAGTGGACAGCTATACAATCGCGCTCTCGAACTACGCGGCACCGACGCGATACTTCAGGAATCTGGAAGAATCGAACAGGGACTTCAGGCTGGACCTGACGCTGCCTTTCTCCCAGTGGTCCGGACAAACCGCCCGCCTCAAGGTAGGCGGCGCATACCTGGACAAGGACCACACCTTCCGCGAGAGACGCTTTTCCTTCTTCCAGGACGACTTGCAGTACAGGAACGATCCATCAGTCTTCTTTTCCTCCGATCGCACCGGGATACTGCCGGCCGAGCTCCAAACCACCCCCGGCTTTACCCGGTTCGGGAATTTCGTGTCCGAGGATTCCAAACTCAGAAACAATTACGACGGTGATCAGCAAATCGGCGCCGGTTACCTGATGCTGGACCTGCCGCTCAGCAGGCAACTCAAGGTCGTTGGCGGCGTCCGCTACGAGTCCACCCTGCTGGACGTGGTCAGCCACGACGATTTGCTTTCGCCAGGCAGCATGGACGAGAAGGACTGGCTACCGTCGATGAACGTGGTGTACCAGGTCGTGGACGACATGAATGTACGAGGCGCTTTCAGCCGTACCCTGGCCAGACCTTCGTTCCGCGAACTTGCGCCGTTCGCTTCCTTCCTCTTCGTCGGCGACTACACTTTCGTCGGCAACAGCGAGTTGAAGCGAACCCTTATCGAGAATTACGATCTCCGCTGGGAGTGGTTTTCACGGCCCGGCGAGATATACGCCCTCAGCTATTTTTACAAGAAGTTCGAAAACCCGATCGAGCGCGTGATTGTAACCACGAACGGCGAAATCCAGTTTCAGAATGTCGACAATGCATATGTTACGGGCGTGGAAATGGAATTCCGGAAGCAGCTCGACCAGGTCCATCCGTTTTTGAGCAACTTCCAGATCGGCGGAAATCTCTCCCTGGTCAGGTCCCAGGTGGATATCGCGCAGTCGGAACTCGCCATTATTCGAGCTCTCGATCCAACCGCCGGGGACTCCCGAAAATTGCAGGGCCAGTCACCCTACGTGGTAAATATCGATGCCATGTACGACAACCTCGATACCGGGACCCTGGTCAGCGTTCATTACAACGTGTTCGGCGAAAGACTTGCCGAGGTCAGCACGGGCGGAACGCCGAACGCCTTCGAGCAGCCCGCGGGCATGCTCGATTTCACGGGCTCGCAGCGGCTCGGAGACCGGGTGACGCTGAAGTTTTCGGCCAAGAACCTCCTCGATCCCGACATCAAGAAAGTCCATCCCTTCAACAACGCGGAGTTCATCCGCAGCCTCTACAAGCGGGGAAGAACGTTTACCCTGGGTCTCTCATACGGGATATAGCGCAGAATGACGACTTGCGGGGACGCTCGACCTTTTCAATCTCAACTGCCAGCTCAATTAAGGAGGAGTAGTATGTTTCGGCGGAATGCCATCGCTGCAATTTTGGTATCGTTGTTTTTACCAGTCCTCGCAGAAGCACAATCCAACCCGGTCGTTTCAGTCACAGACTCGGACATCGTGGGTAACGTGACCTTCACGTCGAACAACACGTACCTGCTCTCGGGCCTGGTGTTCGTGGAGGATGGCGAGACGCTTACGATCGAACCCGGCACGGTGATCAAGGCGCGTCCGGCGGACGCCGACGGTGTGGTCTCGGCATTGATTGTAGCGCGCGGCGGGAAGATCTTTGCTGACGGTACGGCGATGGATCCCATCATCTTCACGGCCGAGGCCGACAATGTGGACGATCCGGACGACATCCTGCTCACCTCGGAAGCGGCCTCGCGGGGGTTGTGGGGCGGCGTGATCATCCTGGGCAGGGCATCGATCAACGCGGCCACGGGCATGAACAACATAGAAGGCATAGACACGACTGAGCCGCGGGGCATCTACGGCGGCGGCTCGTTCCCCGACGATAACGACAACTCGGGCGTGTTTCGCTACGTGTCGATCCGCCACGGCGGCGCGCGGATCGGAGCGGACAACGAGATCAATGGGCTGACGATGGGCGGCGTGGGGCGTGGCACGACGATAGAGCACGTGGAGGTGTTCTACAACCAGGACGACGGGTTCGAGTGGTTCGGGGGCACGGTGAATACGCGTTACCTGGTGGCGGCCTTTGCCGGCGACGACAGCTTCGACTACGACGAGGGCTTCCGCGGTGAGCACCAGTTCTGGTTCTCTATCCAGGATCCGGCCGTAGGCGACCACGCCGGCGAGCACGACGGCGGCACCAAGCCGGAGGATGGCAGGCCGTACGCCAGTCCCACGATCCTGAACGCCACGTACATTGGGCGGGGCGCTTCCTCGATGGGGGGCAAGGCGAATAACGCCCTGATCTTCCGCGACAACGCGGGGGGCATGTATTTCAACAGCATCTTCACCGAGTTCCAGGGCCGGATGCTGTCGATCGAGGACCTCGAGGGCAATGCGGGCACGGACAGCCGCGCGCGTCTTGAGGCCGGCGACCTTGCGTTCCAAAACAACATCCTGGGTGCCTTCGGCGCGGGCAACACGCCATCGCAACTCGCCGCCGAGTCCGAGGATCACACGGCCATGGTGCTTTCAGATCCCGGGAACATGATCCGAATCGTAGATCCACAATTGCAGGGCATCAACTGGAACCGCAACCGGGGGCTGGACCCACGACCCGGTACCAACAGTCCTGCCTGGGATGCGAGCCAGCTCAAGGAAGAACCCCGGAACACCGGGTTCTTTACGGACGTCGATTACGCAGGGGCATTCGGTACGGAAAACTGGGCGGCGGACTGGTCGGCCCTCGCGGACCTGGGCTATTTCAGCACCGCACCTCCACCCGAGCCGCCGGAGCCCGGGGTTGTTACTGTCACAGACTCGGACATCGTGGGTAACGTGACCTTCACGTCGAACAACACGTACCTGCTCTCGGGCCTGGTGTTCGTGGAGGATGGCGAGACGCTTACGATCGAACCCGGCACGGTGATCAAGGCGCGTCCGGCGGACGCCGACGGCGTGGTCTCGGCATTGATTGTAGCGCGCGGCGGGAAGATCTTTGCCGACGGTACGGCGATGGATCCCATCATCTTCACGGCCGAGGCCGACAATGTGGACGATCCGGACGACATCCTGCTCACCTCGGAAGCGGCCTCGCGGGGGTTGTGGGGCGGCGTGATCATCCTGGGCAGGGCATCGATCAACGCGGCCACGGGCATGAACAACATAGAAGGCATAGACACGACTGAGCCGCGGGGCATCTACGGCGGCGGCTCGTTCCCCGACGATAACGACAACTCGGGCGTGTTTCGCTACGTGTCGATCCGCCACGGCGGCGCGCGGATCGGAGCGGACAACGAGATCAATGGGCTGACGATGGGCGGCGTGGGGCGTGGCACGACGATAGAGCACGTGGAGGTGTTCTACAACCAGGACGACGGGTTCGAGTGGTTCGGGGGCACGGTGAATACGCGTTACCTGGTGGCGGCCTTTGCCGGCGACGACAGCTTCGACTACGACGAGGGCTTCCGCGGTGAGCACCAGTTCTGGTTCTCTATCCAGGATCCGGCCGTAGGCGACCACGCCGGCGAGCACGACGGCGGCACCAAGCCGGAGGATGGCAGGCCGTACGCCAGTCCCACGATCCTGAACGCCACGTACATTGGGCGGGGCGCTTCCTCGATGGGGGGCAAGGCGAATAACGCCCTGATCTTCCGCGACAACGCGGGGGGCATGTATTTCAACAGCATCTTCACCGAGTTCCAGGGCCGGATGCTGTCGATCGAGGACCTCGAGGGCAATGCGGGCACGGACAGCCGCGCGCGTCTTGAGGCCGGCGACCTTGCGTTCCAAAACAACATCCTGGGTGCCTTCGGCGCGGGCAACACGCCATCGCAACTCGCCGCCGAGTCCGAGGATCACACGGCCATGGTGCTTTCAGATCCCGGGAACATGATCCGAATCGTAGATCCACAATTGCAGGGCATCAACTGGAACCGCAACCGGGGGCTGGACCCACGACCCGGTACCAACAGTCCTGCCTGGGATGCGAGCCAGCTCAAGGAAGAACCCCGGAACACCGGGTTCTTTACGGACGTCGATTACGCAGGGGCATTCGGTACGGAAAACTGGGCGGCGGACTGGTCGGCCCTCGCGGACCTGGGCTATTTCAGCACCGCACCTCCACCCGAGCCGCCGGAGCCCGGGGAACCGGAAGAAGAAGCGCCGGACGCGTTCAGCCTGTCGCAGAACAGTCCGAACCCCTTCGGCATGACCACGAATATAGAGTACGCAGTATCTTCGACGAGCCACATACTGATCGAGGTGTACAACATTCGGGGCCAGCGGGTAGCCATGGTCGTTAACGATATCAGGCTTCCGGGGCAGTACTCGGAGATATGGGACGCTCAGCACCTTTCAAGCGGCGTATATTTCTACCGCTTCGAGGCTACGGCGGATGGGCGGACCGCCCACGTTTTTAACAGGAAGATGACGCTTCTGAAGTGATCCTGAAGCCGGCATAGTGGGCCGCAACCGGTATACTTCACCGATGCGGACCGTTCAGAGAGTCGATTGGGGCCTCGCGTATGTACTTATGCGGGGCCCTGTTGTTTTATACGGCGTTCCGCCGGGGTTGACGCGGTACGGGGCCACATCTATTTTTAACACGTTGCCCCCATTGTATCAATCCACTATCCAGGACTATCGGATGACTGATCGCGCCCGGGGACGCCGGATTGACCGGCGCCGTCTGCTGGACTTACTGTTCGGTCGCCTGGCCGCACTGGGCGGTATTGCGCTGATACTGACCATACTGGCGGTCTTTGCCGTGATACTGTGGGTCATTTACCCCTTGTTCCTGTCGCCCGCGGAATACCGCTGGGATACCCCCGGTCCCGATGGAATCGAGTCCGGATACGGCATCCTGCCCCTGATCTTCGGGACCCTGAAAGGCGCGGTGTACACCCTGCTTTTTGCGGTGCCCGTTTCGGTGCTCGCCGCGCTCTACGCGTCGCAGTTTCTGCCACGGTCGCTGAAGGAAAACCTGAAACCGCTGGTGGAAATCATGGCCGCGGTGCCGAGCGTCGTGCTCGGATTTATCGGCGGCATATGGCTCGCACCGTTCCTGGCGTCCCACGTTTTCGCACTCTTCCTCGCGCCGGTATTTATCGCAGGCACCGTTTTGACCGCTTTTCTGGTCAGACACCATGCCCCGGTCCGGTTTCTGGTATTTAATCATCCGGGCAGGGAATTCTGGCTGCTCCTGGCCGCCGTGTTGGCCGGGGGATGGCTGGCCCTGGAATGCGGGGCGTTGCTTGAGGCCGCCTATCTGCATGCGGGCTACGAAACGTGGCTTGAAGAATCCCTGGGACTGACCTACGAGGAACGAAACGCGATTGTCGTGGGTATGGTCATGGGGCTGGCGGTGACCCCGATCATATTCACCATATCCGAGGAAGCGCTTTCCGCTGTGCCCCGTTCGTTTTCTGAAGGATCCATGTCGCTGGGGGCCTCACGCTGGCAGACCGCCATACGCATCGTCCTTCCCGCCGCGGGCGCCGGGATCCTGTCCGCCGTCCTGCTGGGATTCAGCAGGGCGATCGGGGAGACCATGATCGTGCTGTTTGTTTCGGGCAATGTCCCGGCCATGGACTGGTCCGCTTTCTCCGGGTTCAGGGCGCTGTCCGCCAACGTAGCGCTCGAATTGCCGAACGCTGCGCGGGACGACAGCCTCTACCGGGTCCTGTTTTTCGCCGCCTTTCTCCTCCTCGTTTCGACTTTTGCGATTAACATCGTGGCCGAACTGGTTCGACGACGACTGAGACGGCGGTATGCCTAAGCGCCGGGCGGTCCGCCCGCACGCAAGGAGATACGATGGGTTCGAAGTGGTCAAAGGATGACGCCTTGATCTGGTTGTCCGGGGGGGGTCTGGTCCTCGGCTGCCTGATGGTGGCGGGACTGTTCCTGGTGATCGTCGTACATGGACTGGACCGGTTCTGGCCCCAGGACCTGACACGGTACACGCTGCACGACGGCGGGGTTGTCCTGGGCCACGAGGCGTCCCGTGAGGACGTACTTACAACCAACGCCAGGGGTGAGCGTTCTGTGGCATACCGTTTGAGGATCCGGACCGGTGACCGGGACCGGTATCCGGACGACTACGTCTGGCTGGAGGAAGGCCGCGTCACTTGGCGGGATGTCCCACGCGAGGCCGTGGTGGTGGAACAGGTTCGGGGCGGGGACTTATTCGGATTCCTGGATTCCTTCGTGGACGATGGCACGGTCGTCGCCCTGGGTTACGATGACGTCTGGGCACTTTACCAGGAGGGGTACCCGGAACTGGAACGGCTGCGCCGGCAGAGGTCGCTTTCTATCGTCCTGTCTTCGGCGGATGGCCGGCCGAGCACCATTTCACTTGCTGACGTCCAGCGGATCTATACGCCAAATGCGATGACGGCGTGGACAAGGATCCGCCACTATATGGCCAGTGCGTGGTCCTACCTGTGGGCGCCCCCGCGGGACGAAAACCGCCAGGGCGGGGTCTTTCCTGCTGTCTTCGGCACGGCGGCGATGGTCATCCTCATGTCGGTCGTTGTCATGCCCTTCGGCGTGCTCGCGGCCTTCTACCTGAGAGAATACGGAAAACCGGGTCCGTTCCTGAACGCGGTACGTATCGCCGTAAACAGCCTGGCCGGAGTGCCGTCCATCGTCTTCGGGGTTTTCGGGCTCGGTTTCTTCGTGTATTTTGTGGGAGGCATCCTGGACCGTCAGTTCTTCCCGGAGGCACTTCCGGGACCGACATTCGGCCGGGGCGGCATCCTCTGGTGCTCACTGACCCTGGCCTTGCTCACATTGCCCGTGGTCATCGTGGCCGTGGAGGAAGGCCTGGCCGCCGTGCCATCGGGACTCCGCGAAGCGTCCCATGCCCTGGGTGCGACGCGGTTCGAGACGCTTTGGCGCGTCGTCGTACCCGTGGTGCTGCCATCCATTCTCACGGGTCTGATCCTGTCCGTGGCGCGGGCGGCCGGTACCGTGGCGCCGCTCATGATCGCCGGGGTCGTCGCCTTTTCTGCCGATTTGCCCGTGGACGGCGAATGGCCGTTCGTGCACCTGGATCGCGAGTTCATGCACCTGGGATTTCATATCTTCGACACCGGTTTCAGGCCCGGCGAAGGAGATGCGGCGCTATCCATGGCCTACACTTCCACCCTGTTGCTGCTGGCCATCGTGGTCGCACTGAACGCGGCGGCGATCGGGCTCAGAAGCCGGTTGAGGAGACACTATTCGCTGGCCGCGCCATAGGCGTACCCGGTCCGCGTACGATCCCGATCCGCGGCATACGAGATCCCGGTCCGCTTACAAGAGGTATAATCGCATGACGATGGAAAATGCGCCGTTCACGCCGAAGATCATGCGCGAAGAAACAATCATCGATGTCGAGAACGTGTCCTTCTGGTACGGGGACAGGGCCGCGCTGAGGAACGTTTCCATGGCGATCGATCGCCATGTCATCACGGCCTTCATCGGACCGTCAGGCTGCGGCAAGACGACATTGCTGCGGCTGTTCAACCGCATGAACGACCTGGTTCCCCAGACCCGCATGACGGGATCGATCCGGATGAACGGAGCAGACATCTACGGCCCGGATACCGACGTCACGCGTCTGCGCCGGCGCGTGGGCATGGTCTTCCAGCAACCGAATCCCTTTCCCAAGTCGATCTATGAGAACGTAGCCTATGGCCCCCGAATCCATGGGGTGAAGTCCGGGGAATTTCTCGACGAGATCGTGGAACGGTGCCTGCGAAGGACGGTGCTGTGGGACGAGGTTCAGGATCGGCTCGAAGAAAGCGCGCTCAAACTCTCCGCCGGACAACAGCAACGGCTTTGTATCGCGCGGGCGGTCGCCGTCGAACCGGAAGTCCTGCTCATGGACGAGCCGTGCTCGTCACTGGACCCGGTCGCCACGTCCAGGATCGAGGAATTAATGCTTGATCTGAAGGATGATTACACCATTGTTATCGTGACACACAATATGCAGCAGGCAGCGCGTGTGTCGGAATACACCGGGTTCATGCTCAAGGGCGAACTGGTGGAAATGGGTGTGACCGACGTGATGTTCACCACGCCGGGGGACCGGCGCACGGAGGATTACATTACGGGTCGTGCGGGATAGCGACCCGTGATACTGACCGAATAAGGCGACCATGGAGACCCACCTTCAGCAACAACTGGAAGACCTGAAATCCGCCCTGCTGAGGATGGCGGCGCTGGTCGAGGAACAGATCGCGCGGTCGATTACCGCTATGATGGAGCGGGACGTGGAATTGTGCGACCAGGTCATCCGCGGAGATCAGCCCATTGACGCCATGGAACTGGAGATCGACGATCAGTGTATCAGGTTGCTTGCTCTCCAGCATCCCATCGCGCGGGACCTTCGCTTCGTTGCGGCCAGCATGAAGATTACGATCGACCTGGAACGGTTGGGCGACATCGCAGTCAACATCGCCAAGAAAACGAAACGGCTCGTGGGGATGCCCCTCCTGAAACCGATCGTCGACATTCCGCGCATGGCCGAAATGTCCCAGTCCATGGTGAAGGACAGCCTCAACGCCTTCGTCCGCGGAGACGAGCAACTGGCCGTGGACGTCTGCGTAAGGGACGAAGCGGTAAATCAACTGCAGGACCAGGTCTTCCAGGATCTGGTGACTGCCATGGTGGAAGATTCGGCGACGGTGCCCCAGGCGCTCCAGTTGATCTTCATATCCCGCCACGTCGAACGGCTCGCAGATCACGCCACGAACATCGCCGAAGGGGTGGTGTATTTCTCAGAAGGCCGCGTGATCAAGCATCATGGGAATGACGATCCGAATCAGCCACCCAATCGTCCAGTATCCGGTGGGCCTGCGTGACCGTATCCACCTGGACGAGGCTGGTCCGCAGGTGAGACGCGTTGGGAAAGCCCTTGAAGTAGGAAGCGAAGAACTTGCGCATTTCCATCACGCCGACCTTTTCCCCCTTGTACTCCACCATCATGCCCAGGTGATCCCGCGCGAGACGGACCCGCTCGGAGAATGTGGGGGTCACGTCGCCGGAGAAGATGTAGGGGTTGTCCCGCGCGGCCCGGGCGATCATCACGCCGGCGCATCCGGTCTCATCCACCATGCGCACCGCGTCCTGGTAGGTGAACACGTCGCCGTTCCCGAAGATCGGCACAGGGGAGACTTCCGCGGCGCGCGCGATCCATGACCAGTCCGCGGTCCCGTTGAACTTCTGGGCTACGGTCCGGGCGTGCACCGCCACGGCGTGGGCGCCGGAATCCGCGGCGCGTTTAACCACCTCCAGAATGCTGATGTTGTCGTGGTCCCAGCCCAGCCGCGTCTTGATGATCACCGGGATCGAGACCGCGTCGGCCACGCTGCGCACCGCGTTCATCATCCGGTCGATGTCCTTGAGGAAGGCGGCGCCGGAGTCTGATCGCAGGATCTTGGGCACGGAGCATCCGAAGTTGATGTCCATGATCTGCGCGCCTTTATCCTCCAACACCCGGGCCCCTTCCACCATGCGGCCGATGTCGTTCCCGTAGATCTGCGCCGCGAGCAGCGACATCCCGGTATCGCGGTAGATGTCGGCGTCGCAGAAGTTCATCATCTGAAGCGTCTTCGGGTTCTCGTGGAGAATGGCGTTGCAGTTGATGAA
This sequence comes from uncultured Gemmatimonadota bacterium, assembly GCA_951812955.1. Lineage (GTDB taxonomy): Bacteria > JAAXHH01 > JAAXHH01 > JAAXHH01 > JAAXHH01 > JAAXHH01. The sequence goes on from OX638340.1 coordinate 3,377,088, forward strand.
TTCCACGCCGACCATCTGTGCACCCATTTTCGCGCAGATCAGCCGGAACGGCCAATTGCTGATGCCCGCCATGGGCGCCAGCGTGAGGACCGGCATGCCCGGTCTGAGCGACTTTATGCGATGAGGGCCTATGGTTATTTCGTGAGCCATGGTTTCGTGTCGGTTTTGCGTGTTCGCCTTTGACGTTGACAACGACTAACCGTGCAGATAGATTGCGTCACGACTGACTGTCCGCGTTGAAGTTAAGCCGAATTCCCGTTTAGTCGCAAGCTGTTTGTCCTCTACACGGGACTTATCGATCCCGTACCCGGCGTTCCGTATCTTCGCGGGACGCCGAGACATCATGGGAGCGTGTCATTATGGCAGTTGCCTACGTACCGGATCGGAAGCGTTTTTCGGAAGAGAAGTTTCAGAAGGTAAATCTCTTCGATACCGAACGCATGTTCTGCGATATCTACTGTTTCGAGCCGGGACAGGAACAGAAGGCTCACAGCCACGCCGAAAACGACAAGATCTACTACGTGCTGGAGGGCGCCGGTGATTTCACGGTCGGTGAGGATACTGTAAAGGGCGTTCCCGGTACGGCGGTACTGTGTCCCCCGGGCGTGGACCACGGCGTGTGCAACACGGGTGGTGAACGTCTGGTCGTGCTGGTGTTTATGGCGCCCCATCCATGAACGGATCGGTTCGGCCGATTGCGGATGTATTCGACGTTCCGACCGGCGCCGGACACGATGCGTGCAGTATCCGAGCCGTCCTTTACGATCTCCGACCCGGACACGGCCCGTTCCCAACCCGCCGCCCCGGGAACGCGCTAAGGCATCGGTCCGCGTAAGCCGGCCGCTGGCCGTCATCTGGGTGTCCCTTCAGAATTTTCTATATCTAATCATTGACACGTGTATATTATAACTATATATTTAGCCTAGTCTAAAAATAGAGAGGTTATTGCACCGGTTATAAACACAAATGAATCGATACGACAGAATACTTCTCTCGATAGCCGTTGCGCTCCTGGCGGCCATCCGGGTGGATCCAGCCGCGGCGCAGGACGCGTCAGTTGAAGCAGAGCCGGGTCTTATTCCCGGTCACATCGAAGTCGGCGGCGTGGTGCAACTTTCGGCATCCCACGAACAGTCGTACGGAGGCGGAAGCACCACGTCCACCGCCGCCGAGCAACTGGAACTCGGGATCGGGATCGAACTGCACGAGTGGGTTGGAACCGAGGTCATCTGGATCCACGAACATGAAGACGAGGAAGCCGGCGACGAGCATGGACACGACCTGGGATTCTTGACGGCCACGGTCATTGTCGGTCCCCACGAAGGCTCCTGGTGGCTAAAGGGCGGGGTGCAATTCCTGCCCTTCACCCTATTCGAACTCGCCAGTGTGCACGCCGTACACGACGCGACCATTGGACCCTTCGAGTCGGCCGCGATCGTCGACCCGTTGTCCTTCGAGTACGGAGAAAAGCTGGAGAAATCGTTGCAGCTGGGGGTTTCGGTGGGTCAATTCGAAGGAAGTCTCTTCGGTTTCTACGGTGACGACCCACGGTCGTCCGGCAACAGGGCTGGATACGGTGCTGCGATCGGGTACAAGGATGCCCTGGACAGTGGTCCCGAATTCGCGGTAAACGTTTCTTTCATCGATGATCTCGGCGGACTGGATCTTTTCGCGGAGGAGCTATTCGATGAATCAGGGGCGGCAGATGGAGCGCACCAACGCACCGACGCGAACGAAGATGACCGTGTTCCCGGCTGGGCGGCGGCCACGCAGCTTGCGTTTCAGTACCTGACGGTTACGGGTGAATTCATGATTGCCCAGGACCGGTTCAGTCCCTCGGTACTAACATTCGGTGACCGGGGGGCCCGGCCTTCGGTATGGGTACTCGAGGCTGGTTTCGCCTTCGAGTTGGCGGGTAGATCGGGAGAAGTCGTAGTGGCAAGCCACGGGACCTCGGAAGCGGCCGGCCTGGCCCTGCCCGCGACGCGATTCGTGGCGGCTCTCAACGTCGACCTGTGGAACGAGAGGCTGATCGGCACCGTCGAATGGGTACGTGACAGCGACTACGGGACGTCGCACGACGGCACCGGTGGAGTCTTGAATACATACACCGCTCAATTGGGCATGGAATTCTAATGGAACCCGGATCCACCCTGTCCGGCCAGCGTCAACGCCCGACACCCCGGTCGCCGAAGGGCGTGGTCGGAATGTGACGCTCGTTCAGGGCGAGTCCCAACCGGGACAGGCCTTCGGGATCTCCCCAGGCCAGGACCGATTTTCCGGCACGTGTCTGGTCGAGCACGCGGCTGATGCACCGGTTAAAGAACGGTTTCGCCGGAAACATCACGGTAACCCGGTCCGATTTCCCCCGGCTCCACTTGAACACCTTATTGCCTTCGAATCCGCGGTAAATGATTACCATACTCTACCCCTTTCCGAAAGCATCCCAGAATTACTAAACATAAGATAAGCATAAACTGGTAAGTTGTCAACTTTTTACCGGTTTTTTTAGTTTAGCAATCGGCCAAGCATCGCGTTCTGGCAAAGATCCGGCTTTCCACACGGAAACATCCCGCGTATGGAGTCCGGGGTACGCTGAAACGCGCTGCTTGATGCTTATATTCAATCTTTCAGTCGGAAAAGGGCTCGAAAATCCGTGAAAAACGTAGAGATCCGGCTTCGCGCCGCGTTATTTCCTGGTCACCCGCCTTCCGGTTTCGGCATGACGGCGCCGCAAATCTTGCAGGTCCGGTTCTCCTCGCTGCTGAAGAACCGGTTCATGACGGGCGGCAACTGGCTGACGATGTCTTCCAGTTCGAAACGTTCCTCGTAGAGTTTTTTCCCGCAGCTTTCGCAGTACCACATGAAACCGTCGATCTCACCGCTTCTGCGCCTGGTCTCCATTACCAGGCCTACGGTATCGGCCGGCCTCTGGGGCGAGTGCGGCACGCCGGCGGGCAGCAGGAAGATCTCGCCTTCCCGGATCGGGACGTCCACCGGTTTCCCGTCCTCGATGATCTTCAGTATGATGTCCCCCTCCACCTGATAGAAAAACTCCTCGCCCTCGTTGTAGTGGTAGTCCTTTCGGGCGTTCGGTCCGCCGACTACCATGACGATGAAGTCTTCCGCCTCCGTGTAAACGCACTGGTTGCCGACCGGGGGTTTGAGGAGGTGCCTGTGTTCGTCTATCCAGGCCTTGAAGTTGAAAGGAGCCGTTACCGGCATGATCGAACCTCCTTTTTCAGATGGTGGCGATGCACTTCAGTTCGATGGCGATTTTGGTCGGCAGGCGCGAAACGCCGACCGTGGTGCGGCAGGGCTGGTTGTTCTTGAAATACTCGCGGTAGACCCGGTTGAACACGGCGAAGTCCGCCTCCATGTCGGTGAGGTACACGGTAATGTCCACGAGGTGCTCCCAGTCACTGCCCGCGTCTTCGAGGATACTGCGGACATTGCGGAACACGGAGTGGCACTGCGCCTCGATATCGTAGGACTCGACCTCTCCGTCCGGCCCCAGCGTCACGCCCGGGATATCCTGCCGGCCCCTGGCCCGGGGCCCGATACCCGAAAGAAACAGCAGGTTCCCCACCCGGCGGGCATGGGGGTAGGGTCCGACAGGTTCGGGCGCGCGGTCGGAATCATAATGCGGATGCAAAGATAGCCTCCAATTCGACCTGCAATGCCTGGTTCCGCATAAAATCTCCTACATCTTGATACACACGTTCTTGGGTTCCGTGAAGAAACGCAGGGCCTCGATTCCTCCCTCCCGGCCGACCCCCGACTGTTTCATGCCACCGAATGGCGTACGGAGGTCCCGCAACATCCAGCAGTTGATCCAGATGATGCCGGCGTGCAGACGTTCGGCGACGCGATGGGCCCGGCCCAGGTTTTCGGTCCACAGCATGGCGGCCAGGCCGTATGGCGTACCGTTGGCCTGGGCGATCACGTCCTCCTCGGTATCGAAAGGCAGGAGCGAAACGACGGGACCGAAGATTTCCTCCTGGTTGGTCCGGCAGTCCGGTGGCAGGCCTTCGATCACCGTAGGCGCTACGAACCAACCGTCCCGACAGCGCCCGTTTACCCGAACCCGTTGGCCGCCGCAGAGGACCCGCCCGCCTTCGTCACCGGCCAGTTCGATGTAGGCGAGGATCTTGTCCATGTGGTCCGCGGAAACGACGGCGCCGAGCCGGTTGCCCGCAGACCTTGGATCGCCGACGGTCAGTTGCCGGGTCCGTTCGACGAAATCGTCCCGAAAGGTGTCGTAGAGCGGCCTTTCGATGAAGATGCGCGGACCGCACAGGCAGATCTCGCCCTGGTTGGAGAACGAGGAAAGCAGGGCGGTCTGTAATGCATCCTCATAGGGACAGTCCGCGAAGACGATATTCGGGTTTTTCCCGCCCAGTTCGAGGGAAATCCGCTTGAATAGGGGCGCGGCCGCGGCCGCGATCTTCCTGCCCGTGTCCGTTCCTCCGGTGAAGGATACTGCGTGAACCCGGGGATGTTCCACCACGGCCGCTCCCGCCTTGTGGCCGTAGCCGTGCACGATGTTCAGCACACCCGCCGGCAATCCCGCTTCCCTGCAGATCCCGGAGAGCAGGAACGCGGTGGTGGGGGTAAGTTCGGACGGTTTGCCGATCACGCAGTTTCCGGCGGCCAGCGCCGGCGCGATCTTCCACGTCAGCAGGTAGAGGGGCAGGTTCCAGGGCGATATGCACCCGGCGATACCGATGGGGCCGCGCAGGGTATAGTTGAGGGCGCCTTTACCCATGGCGTGGGATTCGCTGGAAAAGTGCTCGATGGCCGTGGCGTAGAACCGGAAGTTGCTCGCGGCGCGGGGGATATCCACCGATTCCGCCAGGGCAACGGGTTTGCCCGTATCGTCCGATTCCGCGAGGGCCAATTCATCTCGCCTCTCCTCGATCAGGTCGGCAATGCGGTGGAGATACCCTGACCGATCCTGGACGGACAGGGATGACCAGTCCGGAAAGGCGTTTTCCGCCGCGTTCACCGCTTCTTCCACATCCCGGCCGTCCGAGTCGGGAATCCCGCCCAGTACGGTGGCCGTGGCGGGATCGACATTGTCCAGGTAGCCGCCGCCGACCGGTTCGCGCAATTCGCCGCCGATGTAATTGAGTATGTGCATTTGCAGAGAGAACCGTCGGGAATGCTGTGTCAGAGACGTCAGGTACGAGCCGCCTCGCAGGGTAACCGGTAATGTAGACCTGGCCGGACGGCCTGTCAAGCCGGGGGCCGCCGCTCACCAAAGCCTCTCCGCGGCCGTTGCCATGCTGTTTCGTGGCCGCTGCTCACCAGGGCCTCTTCGCGGCCATTGCCCTGCTTCTTCGTGGTCGCCGCTCACCAGGGCCATGCTTCAAAACCACGCACGCCGTGTTTCACGTGCCTGCCGTCATCAGGTTCCGAGCCGCTCGCTGACCAGCCGTTCCGCCAGGTCCCAGTCCACCTGCTCTTCCGCGGATATGGAATCGCAGATTTCCCGTAAAATGCCGTCCTGGATTTCACCGCTGCGCAGCGCCTCGCTATAGGGAAACCGGTGGAATGACACCATGGAATAACGGGGGATATACAGGTCGGGAAACTTCCGTTCCAGCAGGAAACCCACCTTCTGCCTGAGTTGAAACCCCGGGTCGCTCACCTGGTCGCGCATCTCGACGTAATTGGCCAGCGCCATGTCGGCGATGGCATCCGTGTCTTCCTTCCTGCGGCGCCCGAAGGACTCGAATACCGTTTCCCAGTCCGGCCAGTATGCCTCGATACATTCGTCGAGGACGGTGCAGTCCTCGAAAGCGCAGTTCATCCCCTGGCCGAAGAAAGGCACGATGGCGTGCGCGGCGTCGCCCAGAAGGAGGACCCGGTCACGATAGTGCCAGGGAAAACACTTGAGCGTGACCAGCGATCCCGTGGGATTGTCGAGGTACAGCGTGGTCAGATCGGGCATCAGCGCCGCGGCATCTGGGAACTGCGACTTGAAAAAGTCCAGTATCTGCCGCGGGTCCAGGAGGCTGGCGAAACTGTAATCGCCTTCGTGGGGGAAGAAGAGGGTGCAGGTAAAGCTGCCGTCCAGATTCGGCAGCGCGATCAGCATGTACAGGCCCCGCGGCCAGATGTGGAGGGCATTGGGCTCCATCCTGTACGCACCGTTCGTCCCCGCTGGAATGGTCAGTTCCTTGTATCCGTGGGTCAGGTACTGCTGGGAGAGGTCGAACCGGCCCACGTTCATCATGGCGGTTCGTATGGCCGAAGCGGAGCCGTCCACCCCGATGATCCGCTTCGGGCGGAGCGAGTGGACGTGATTGGTCGCGTCGTCGCGGACATACAGCACACCGGTACGGAACTCCACCCCCGTGCACCGGGCGTTGAAATGCAGCCGTACGCCGTCCTGCCGTTCCGCGGCGCTGAGCAGGACCCGGTTCAGTTCGCCGCGGGATACGGAGTAGATGACCTCTTCGTCCCGCTGGCCGTAAGGCTGGAGGACCCGTTCGCCTTTCACGGGATGAATCAGCCGTCCCGCCATGGGTATCGCCATGCCCAGGACTTCGTCTTTGAGACCGACCTGCTGTAGCGCATGGAGTCCACGGGCGGACATGGCCAGGTTGATCGACCGGCCGGCTTTACCGGCGCCAGTCGAAACCCGACGGATATCGGGCCGCTTTTCGTATACTTCGACCCTGAAACCCCGGCGGGCGAGAAAAACCGCCAGCAGGGATCCTGCGAGACCCGCGCCTACCAGGGTTATGGTCTCCCGTTTGACACCCATGGGTACCCACATTCGGTTCGAAACCGGAATGAAAACCAGGTCAGCCGACCGAGCCCAACTCCCCCGCCATGACCTCCACGAAACGATGGACATCCGTGTAGCGGTTGTAGAGCGGAACGGGGGCGACGCGGATCACGTCGGGTTCCCGCCAGTCGCACCGGATGCCGTGCTCCGACAGAATCCCGTGTACGCGGCGTCCTGCCGGCCCCGTCCTGATCGAAAGCTGGCATCCGCGCTGTACCGGGTCCGGCGGCGAGATGATGGACAGCTCTTCCGGCAGGCGGGTCCGGAGCAGGTGTTCCATGTACCCGGTCAACCGCATGCTCTTGTTTCGCAGCCGGTCCATGCCCGCCTCGTCGAAGAGTTCCAGCGAGGCGCGCAGGGCCGCAAGGGGCAGGATCGGCGGATTGCTCAGCTGCCAGCCTTCCGCCCCCGGGATCGCCTCGAAAGCCGGTGGCATCCGGAACCGGGTGGACTTGTCATGTCCCCACCAACCGGCGAACCGGGGGAGATCGTCCCTTCGGCCATGCCGTTCGTGGACGAAGCACCCGCCGACGCAGCCGGGTCCCCCGTTCAGGTACTTATAGGAACACCAGGCGGCGAAGTCGACGTCCCAGTCGTGGAGCCGCAGGGCCAGGTTGCCCATGGCGTGGGCGAGGTCGAATCCCACGACGCACCCTTGCCGGTGACCCGCCCGGGTGATCCGTTCCATGTCGAAGGCCTGTCCGGTCAGGTAGTTCACCCCACCCAGGAAGACCAGGGCGATGGTCTCGCCTTCCCGTTCGATCAGGTCCTCGATGTCGGACGTGCGGATCGTGTCCTCCCCTTCCCGGGGCCGCAGCTCGATCACGCTTTCGGCAGGGTCGTATCCATGCCAGGCGGCCTGCGAAGCCACGGCGTACCGGTCCGAGGGGAATGCGGAGCCTTCGATGAGGATCCGGTTTCTCCCCGGCGTGGGGCGGTAGAAAGAGACCATCATCAGGTGCAGATTCACCGTGAGGGTGTTCATGGCCACGACCTCTCCGGGCCCGGCGCCTGCGAGACGGGCCAGCGGGTCCGTGAGCGCTTCGTGGTAGGACATCCAGGGGTTATCTCCCTCGAAATGTCCTTCGACGCCCAGCCTTCGCCAGTCTTCGAGTTCCCGGTCCACGTAGTCCCGGGCGGCTACCGGCTGGAGTCCCAGCGAATGGCCCACCAGGTAGACCGCATCCCCCCCGTTTTCAGCGCGGGGAAAATGAAAGCGGGACCGGAAGGCCGAAAGGTCATCGGCGGCGTCCAGTTCTGCGGCGTCGGTTTCTGTGGCGTTCATTGGGAAATCGATTCGATCATTCATGGGCTAAACGGTTTCTCCAAAATACCGGTCGGCTTCCAGGTTCAGCCAGGCCAGGGCGGAGCGGTACAGCAGCCTGGACTTGACGTCATCGTCCAGGTGGTCCATGGATTCGATCATCCTGCCGGGCACCGCTTCGCCGAGGGGGAACGGGTAGTCGGAGCCCAGGGCGATGTGGTCCGGGCCGATAAGGTGGATCAGGTAGTCCAGGATGCGGCTGTCATGGACGAGGGAATCCAGGTAGAATCTGCCCAGGTAGGCACTGGGAAGCACGTCGTTGTCCACCGCGCACAGATCGGGGCGTGTCTTAAAACCGGAATCGATGCGCCCGATGGTCGCGGGAAAAGAACCACCGCCGTGGGCGAATGCCACGCGCAGCTTCGGCAGGCGCTCGAATACACCGCCGAAGATCATGGAACAGATCGCCCGGGAAGTCTCGGCCGGCATGCCCACCAGCCAGGGCAGCCAGTACTTCTCCATGGTCTCCTGTCCCATGATGTCCCAGGGATGAATGAACACTGCCGCGCCCAGTTCAGCCGCCGCTTCGAACACCGGGAACAGGTGGGGTTCGCTCAGGTTGTTCCCATTGATGTGGGTACCGATCTCAATCCCTGAAAGCCCCAGTTCCCGGACGCAACGCTCCATTTCCCGGATGGCCATGTCGGGCGCCTGCATGGGTACGGTGCCCAGGCCGATGAACCTCCGGGGCCAGGTGTGGATCACTTCGGCAATGTGGTCGTTCAGCATGCGGGACAGGTCCAGCGCGTCCGCCGGCTGGGCCCAGTAGCTAAACATGACCGGGACAGTGGAAAGGACCTGTACGTGCACGCCCGCTGTTTCGCATTCGCCGAGCCGGGTCAGCGGGTCCCAGGAATTGGCCTGGATTTCGCGGAACCGCCTGCCGTCGATCATCATGCGCGCGCAGCCAGGATGGTAATGTTCCAGTTCGACGAATCCGCCGTACCCGTACCGTTTGCGCAGGTCAGGCCAGTTTTCCGGCAGGATATGGGTGTGGATGTCGATCTTGGGTATGGGCCTGGGGCCGGTGTAGTCGCACATGGTTCTAGGCGGGGTTATGGGCGGCGGGACGTGGGGACCGCCTGCCGATGAGCTCGATGACGGCGCGTTCCAATACCCGGCCGGGGACCGGTAAATGCAGAATCAGGATAACGGGTAACGCGCCCTGTTGTCAAGGGTATTGCGGGAGGTCATATCCGTGCTGCCCGGGCGGGAATTTCGGCCCCCGCGACCACTCCGGCGGCGTTATCGCCTCTTTGGACCGTGCCCCCAGAGGCCGCGCTCAGGGTAACGCTTCACGATAGGGGGACAGATCGATCCCCGGGAAGGCATGCTCCAGCAGTCCGAGGGTCTGTGCCGTGTAGTAGGGATGACCGGGCTCGGGCCAGCCGAACAGCGACCGCACCCGAGGCGTCGTCCGCGTGATGAATGGCAGCATGTATTCCCGCTCTCCGTAGATGAAGGGATTCGAGAACCGGGTCCACCGGTCGGCGTCGCATCGGCACATGGACAGCGTCCACAAAGCCCGCTGTTTCTTCCGATTCTCAAAGGGTTGCGCCGAATGGAGCAGGTAGGAGGAATAGAAGAGCGCGCTTCCCCGCTTGCCCACGGCTGGGATCGGATCTTCCAGGCCGGCCTTGCGGATGTCCCGGACGTGACTTACGCCCGCCATGTTGCCGGATTCCCAACCATCGGCGAATACCCCGGCCGCCCGCGTGTGCGAACCGGGAACGAGCAGCATGGGCGCACCGTCGTCGTCGACGTCATGGAGGTACACGCCGGAATTGACGTAAGAAAACCGTCCGGCGTCATCGGACGGCGGAAGTACGCAATTGGTGTTGTGATCGACGTGGTACCCGCTCCAAGGTTCGTCCGGATACCGCTCGTCCACCGGCCCCGTGCGCATGAAGAGATGGGCGTTGCAGTAACTGGGCCTGTCGCCCAGGAACAATTCAAAAAGATCGAGATAACGGTCGTTCTCGATGAGCCGGTCCAGGCGCGGATCTCCCACGGGAAACTGGGACCGTCCCGCCACCTCGTCCTGCTTCGTGGTGAACCCGTCTCCCACGGATCCATGTTCGCCGCGTTCGAAGTCATCGAGCCAGGATGCGTACGACTTGCCGTAGAGATTCCCCTCCATGGCATCCAGTGCGGCGTCCATTTCCACGTCGCTGAAGACGTCCGGAACCAGGATGTAACCATCGCGTTGAAACTGTTCCAACATGGCGCTCCTCCGGGTGTCGTTGACGACCATCGAGATCAGTCGTTGCGTATCAGGTCATTCCACGGCGGCGAGATACCGTCCCGCCTGCGACGGGATACGTTCATTACGGGTCCGTCGGGGCGGACGCCATGACGCATGATCACGTCGAAATAGGGTTCCCGCGTGGCTTCCAGCAGTTTCAGCAGGCGCGTCCGCATGTCTCGCACTACATCAGGATGCGACTGGACCAGGCTGCGCATTTCATAGGGGTCTTCCCACAGGTCGAAGAGCAGTTCGTGCCCGGTCTCGTAGTAGGCGTACTTCCAGCGGTCCGTGGCCAGGCCGCGCCAGTCGGCATAGTCGAAATGCACCCGCGGCGCCCCCACCATTTCGAGCAGGACCTCCCGAGGTCCGTCTAATTCCTCCCCCCTGCAGGCAGGGGAGAAATCGGTCCCCTGCATGTGTTCGGGTACGGGTACACCGGCCAGCCCCAGGGTCGTGGGTGCCATGTCGACCAGGCTGAAGAGGTCCGTTCGCCCGCCCTGGGCCTGCAGCAATCCGGGACCATGGAAGATCGCGGGAACCCGGGTGGACTCTTCATGGGGATGACCCTTGTCCTCCATCTGGTCGTGGCTTCCCATGAAGTCGCCGTGGTCGGAGAAATAAACGGTGACCGTGTTGTCCTGGAATCCGCCGATGCCCTCCACGGCGGCTAGCAGGCGGCCGATGTTCCAGTCCAGGTTCTCGACCATGGCGTAGTATGCCGCAAGCCGCTCGCGGAAATCGGGTTTGCCGCCGAAATTGGGGCGGGTCCGCAGGGACGCGGGATCGAACCGCATGTATGCATCCGGCGCTTCCAGTGGCCAGTGGGGCGGCTCCACGCTGAGGACGAGAAAGAGCGGGTGCTCCCTGTCGTATTCGGTCAGGTACCCGATGGCCATGTCGGTCAGCGCGTCGGTCTGGTAGCCCGGCATGCGCGTGGGATCGATATCGTTTTCGCGGTAGTAGAATCCCTTGAAAGGCGCGTTGTTCATCTCGAAGCCGTACCAGTCCTGGAATCCGCCCCGGTGGAACTCCGGCGTGCGCGGCGCCGCTTCCACGCTGTAGTAGTCCGGATCGCGCCGCACTTCAGGGGGAATCTGGTCGCGGACCGTCCCGCAGTGCCACTTGCCGAAATAGGCGGTATGGTAGCCGCCCTCGCGAAGGATGGTGGCGGTACTCGGCGCAGCCGGCTTGTACACGTCGTGGAATCCCTGCACCGGTCCGGCGTGGGCGTGTCTGCCTGAGAATATGGTGCCACGGGAGGGTGTGCAGACCGGACAGTTTGCCCGGGCGCGTACAAAACTCATGCCTTCCACGGCCATGCGGTCCATGTTGGGGGTCCGCAGGTTTGGATCCCCGGCGTGACCCATGGCCTGTCCCGCGTGTTCGTCAGACAGGATGTAGAGTATATGCGGTCGGGGCATGGTTCCGTTTCATTTCACGACAGGCGAGTCGGCCGACTGGCGTTTTTTCCAGTAAAAATAGAAGGGCAGGCCCACGGCCAGGATCGCGAGTCCAAGCAGCGGCCGCGTAAAATCTGTAATGAGGGAGTTGGCCAGGACCCCGACGGCGATCAGGAGGAACAGGATCGGTGTTACCGGATACCCCCATACCCGGTATGGCCGGTGCAGGTCCGGTTCCTTCTTGCGTAAGATCATGAGACCGATCACAGCCAGTGTCAGGAACACGTAGGTGTAGAACATGGCGAAACTGACAATCTCGACGAAAGTGCCGGTCAGTGCGAAGACCGAAGCCCACAGTCCCTGCATTACAATGGATGCCACCGGGGTCCGGAACCGGGGATGGACGTACTGGCAGACCTTGAAGAAGATCTCGTGGTTGGCCATGGCGTGGTAGACCCTGGGAGCTACCATCAACTGGGCGTTGACCGTACCGAATGTGGTCAGCATGATCGCCGCCGAAATGGCCATCGCCCCGGTGGGTCCTACCAGGGCCTGAAGCGTATCTGCGGCCGGCCGGCGGGACATTTGCAGTTCCTCGAAAGACAGGACGGTCAGGTACACGACATTGGCAAGGATATAGACCGTGGCCACGATCGCCAGCGCGGCAAAAATCGCCCGGGGTATGCTCCGTGCCGGGTCCTTGATTTCGGTCGCGATGAACGTCACAAAAAACCACCCGTTGTAGGCGAACAGCGCCCCCAGGATCGCCAGGCTCAGACCGCCCAGGAGCGCGGTCCCGGTCTCTTCCTGAACAAGCGGGGTCCAGGAGACCTCCGTACCCGATGCCAGGGTGAACCCGAGCAGGATGACGGCCAGGACGGCGCCGACCTTGATGAAGGCGAACACGTTTTGAACCGACCCGCCGATCTTGACGCCCAGGCAGTTGACCACCGTCAGGAAGAGGATGCATCCCACGGCCAGCAACCGTTCAGTCCAGAGGTCTTCGATGGCGAAGAGGCCGCCGGCGTACCGGGCGAAGACGGTGGCCACCGCGCCCATTGCGCCGGTAATGATGATGAAGAGAAAGGCCCACCCGAAGAGAAAGGCGATCAGGTCCGTGTTGTACGCCCGCCTGAGGAAGGCGTAGGTTCCCCCGCTCCTCGGTATGGCCGCGCCGAGTTCCGCGTAGCATAGCGCGCCTGCCAGGGCGAGCATGCCGCCGATAATCCACACGAACAGACTGAGCGAGGGCGAGCCGACCTGGGAGGCCACCGTGCTCGGTACCATGAAGATGCCCGAGCCGATAATCGCTCCGATGATCACCGCCGTACCCGTTTTCGCCGTCAACACGCGAAGCAGTCTGGGTTGACCAGCCGGCAATATCTCCTCTACGAGTTCGTCGTCATGGGTATGTGACATGAGGGCTCCTGTTGGTATGCAATCTGGACGTTCTACAACCGGTCTGGATGTTCATCAACCGGTTCATTCCGGCGCGATGACCGGTGCGGCTTCCAGCTGTGAAGGAACGGGTTCGACTCCGTGAAAACGGGTGCCGTGCTCGAACCAGGACCGGGGGGCGGCCTGTCCCCACAGGGTCTGCCGCCGGGTGTCCTTCAGGTCCCATATCCGCGCGGGATGATCCGGGTCGACGGTGACGTAGTCTCCCGTGAACAGTTCGATCCGGTGTCCGTCCCGGTCGAAGAGGTACAGGAAGAAGGCGTTCGAGATGCCGTGGCGTCCCGGTCCCCGTTCGAAGGCGTCGCGGTGCTCCGAACTGGCCAGGCGGTCGCAGAAGTGGATGATGTCCATGGCCGTGGGCACGTAGACCCCGATGTGGTGCAGGCGGGGTCCGATGCCGTTCGTAAAGGCGATGTCGTGAACGCCGCCCCGGCGGTGCAGCCAGGTGGCCCACAGGTCCGAGTCCTCGTCCCCGATGTCCGCCACCGTCACTTCAGTCGGCCGGAATCCCAGCGACTCAGCGTAGAAGGCCGTCATCCCGTTAACGTCATGGGAAAACAGGTTGAAATGGTCGATGCGCTGGATGTGTGCGCCCCGGTATCGGCTGTACGCCTGCAGCAGGAGCTCCCGCCGTTCCATTTCGTGGTAGAACTCCAACGGAATGCCGTAGGGATCCTCCACGTGCAGCGTCCGGCCCTGGGCGTACCGTTCGACGAAAGCCGTCCGGCATCCGGCCGAGCCGTAGAATGCCTCCGCCCGGTCCAGGTCGGCTTCGCAGGCGACCTTGAAGGCGATGCGGTACACGACCGGTTCATCCGCCTTCGTCAGGATCAGCGAATGGTGGTTCCGTTCCTCCATGCCGCGGAGGTAGAGCGCGTCGCCCGTATCGTCCTCGCAGACATAACCCAGCAGGTCGACATAGAAGTCTCGCGCGTAGTCCAGGTCCGTTACGCCCCACTCCGCGTGGCTGGCGCGGATGATGTTGAAGGGCGGGGAATGATTCGCATTCGGAACGGCCATGGCCGACCTCTCGCTCGGATCTAACGCGGTATGGGATTCATGCGCGTGTCATCCCTTGCCTAGCTTCGGTACCGGGTGGCGCGCAAGGGCGATGTCGATATTCTTCGTTTCCATGTAGAAATCAAAACTGTAGTCGCCCCCGTCCCGCCCGATCCCGCTCGACTTCATGCCGCCGAAGGGCGTGGGGAGATGGCGCACGTTTTCGGAGTTCACCCAGACCATGCCGGCTTCGAGCCGCCGGGCAAAGTCATGGGCGCGGGTGACGTCGCTCGTCCACAGGTAGGCGGCCAGGCCGTAATCGACGTCGTTGGCGATGTCCAGCGCTTCCGCTTCCGTGTCGAAGGGGATGGCGGTGAGAAAGGGCCCGAAAACCTCTTCACGGGCGATGCGCATGGACCGCTCGGCGTCACCGAAGAGCGTGGCCTCGAAATAGTTCCCGGAGCCGGCGTTCTCCGGGCATCCTCCACCGGCGATCAGCGTTGCGCCTTCTTCCTTTCCAGCGGACACGTAGCCTAGGACCTTCTCGAGGTGCAACGGGTGGATCAGGGGACCCAGTTCGGTGGCCGGGTCGAAGGGGTTTCCCAGGCGGATGCGCTTCACGCGCTCCGCGAGCCGGCCGGCGAAATCATCGTAGACCGTCCGCTCCACCAGCACGCGGCTGCCCGACGTGCACCGTTCCCCGTTCAGGCTGTAGATCATGAATACCGTGGCGTCCAGGGCCCGGTCCAGATCCGCGTCGGCGAAGACGACCACCGGGTTCTTGCCGCCCAGTTCGAAGTGCACCCGCTTGAGCGTATCCGCGCCCTGCCGCATGATGGCGCGGCCGGTCCGCGTGTCGCCCACGAATCCGACGGCCTTGATGTCCGGGTGCTCGGTGAGCGCCCGACCCGTGGTTTCGCCGATCCCGTTGACCACGTTGACCACACCCGCCGGCACGCCGGCCTCATGGACCAGTTCGGCCAGCCGCATGGCCGTGACCGGGCTCCACTCCGCAGGTTTGTGTACCACCGTGCAGCCGGCCGCCAGCGCGGGCGCCATCTTCCAGGTGCTGAGCATGAAGGGCGTGTTCCAGGGCGTGATGATGCCCACGGGCCCGATGGGCTGCCTCAGGGTGTAGTTCAGGTGCCCGGCCGTTGGAAGCGCGAGCCCGTCCGATGCGCTCTCGGCGCGGTCCGCGAAGAACCGGAAGTTCTCGGCGGCGCGCGACGCGGCCTTGGACATGAAACGGATAGGCTGGCCCGTATCATAGGTTTCCAGCAGGGCGATCTCTTCGCCGTGTTCCTCGATCAGGTCGGCGACCCGGTGCAGCAGCCGTTTTCGTTCCGTCCCCGGGGTGTCCCGCCAGTCTTCGAAAGCCTCCGTTGCCGCACGGGCCGCGGTGTCGATCACCTCCGGTCCACCGTTCGCGACGGTGCACAGGAAGGAATTGTCGACCGGCGTGGCGTTCTCTAAGGATGCGCCTCCTGCGGCTGGGACGGAGGAACCGCCGATGAGATGGCCGATGCCCTGTTCGCGGAACCGGGCGATGTGCCGCTCCGCTTTCGCCTGGTTCGGATGATTCGCCGTGGCCTGGATTGCTATGATGCATCCTCCTTCAGACCGTCCACCACGTCGTTTTGCAGTGCGCCCAGGCCGTCCACCTCCAGCCGGAGCCGGTCCCCCGCGTGGATGTGGGAAATGCCCTCCGGCGTACCCGACCAGATCATGTCCCCTGGGCTCAGGGTCATGTACGCGGTGATGTACTCGATGAGTTCGGCCACGCTGTGGCGCAGGTCGCCCGACCAGCCCTCCTGGCGGAGTTCGCCGTTGACGTAAGTACGCAGGTGAACGTCCGTGGGATCGATTTCGTCCGCGGTGGTCAGGAAGGGACCCAGGGGACCGAAGGTGTCGAAACCCTTGGCCTTGATCGGCGGCCTGAAATAGTTGCTCACGAAGTCCCGTATCGTCAGGTCGTTTCCAATGGTGTAACCGCCCACGTAGTCCAGGGCGTACTCGGCCTTTACCTTGCGCGCCGGACGGCCGATCACGGCGACAAGTTCGCATTCGTAGTGCAGGTAATCGAACTCAGGCGGGACGACGATCTTCGCACGGTGTCCGATGAAGGTCTGGGGCATCTTGTTGAACAGGATGGGCTCTTCGGGCAGGTCCAGGTTCAGTTCCTTCGCGTGCTCCGTGTATCCCAGCGCGACCCCGATGGCTTTGCTCGTATGGTCCACCGGAGGCAGGAACATGACGTCCTCCGGATCGTAAGCGACCGTGCCCACCATGAGCTGTCCGTCTTCGTACACGGCCTCGAGTACCTGGCCGTTACAGGCGAACCGTGCAGTCTTCATTTATACCCTCCGTCACACGTCATACCACGTGTCCACGCTATGCTCCAGTTCACCCGGCCGGGAATACCGCGTTTCCATGTCCCGTATCGCGCGTTCCACTTCCGTCGCGGCGGGAACGAGATCCCGCTGGCCGGCCGACAGGTCATAGACCGACCGCCCTTCCGTGGCAAGGGGACTGTCCAGGTCGATCCTCCCCGAGGGCCTGTGCTTGAGCAGGACAGTATAGGTGGCGCAGTAAAGGTCGGGGTCGTAGGCGCAAGGGGCCGCTTTCCTATTTTCGTCCACCAGGCCGAACCGCGCGGCCACCTCGCACAGGTCTTCCCACAGCGCGTACATGATGCCGGGTTGGGCGTCGCCTTTCTCCCGCTCGTGCAGGGGGCTGGCGCTCCGCGCCTTGCGTTGCGCCTCGATGAGCTGCCTTACCTGCCGGGAGGGCGTGGGAATGCCGAAGAAGGTCGATGTCTCGTCCATGAGATGGGATTCGACCGGGTCCGCTTCCCGGCGGACCAGTTCCACCAGCCGGTTGCCGATGAGCGGTGTTTCCCCGATGAGGATGTGGCGGTCCTCCCGGTGCCGTTCCGCCCAGTCTCCGACCGCGCGCCGGGCCCACATGCCGACGGCCTTGCGGACCCCGGCGTGGGTGATTCCGTCCTGTTCGTGATAATGTTCCTTCACCCGGGCGTTTGTCAAGAACGGCAGCCGGCAGACGTCCCATTGGAGCAGGTGGGGCGTCCTGCCGCGGCCGTAGGCCAGGATGGCCAGTTGCTGCAGCAGCAGGCTCTTGCCGGTGCCCGGGAGTCCGGCCAGAAAAACCATCTTGCGGGTGTCCACCAGGCTCCGGAGGGTCTGATACAGTCCGCTGTCCTCGGGAATCAGTAGCATTATCCAGCCGGGTCCGCAGTCTCGGCCTATCCCGGCCCGTCTCCTCTCACCCTGGGGCCTCGCTTGAACCGGTCCGCGTCCGGCATCTCGCCTACCGGGATCTCCACCACGGTCGGTCCATCTTCGGCGAACCCTTCGCGTATCGCCTCGCCCATCTCGCCGGGCGTGTGCGCCCGTAACCCCCTGGCGCCGAAGGATTCGACCAGCTTGACGAAATCGGGATTCCGCAGGTCGGACGCGATAACCCGGTTGCCGTACTGTTCCTTCTGCATCCGTTTCACGTTGCCGTAGGCATTGTCGTTGAATACGAGCGTGACCAGTCCGATGCCGTGCTGCAC
This sequence comes from uncultured Gemmatimonadota bacterium, assembly GCA_951812955.1. Taxonomy (GTDB): domain Bacteria; phylum JAAXHH01; class JAAXHH01; order JAAXHH01; family JAAXHH01; genus JAAXHH01. Next base: position 3,394,890 of record OX638340.1, read on the forward strand.
CGCCGTGGCCAGTTCCTGCACAGCGAACATGAACCCGCCGTCGCCGGCGATCGCCAGGACCGGTTTGTCCGGATGGGCGACCTTGACACCCAGCGCCGTGGGAAATCCCCAGCCCAGGGTGCCCTGGTAACCGGTGGATATGAAAGTATAGGGTTTGTACACCGGCATAACCTGCCGGCTTGCGTAGCCGACCTGGGTCAGCTCTTCCACGAAGATGCCGTCGTCGCCCAGTTCTTCGCGGATGACCCGGAGATAGGCGGCCTGGGGTTCCAGGGCGGCTGCGAGTTTTTCGTCTGTTTCTTTTTTTAATGCCAGCATCTCGGTTTTTAATGACGGCCGTCGCCGGTTGTGCTTCTCGACCAGGGGTATCAGCTGAGGCAGGGCGTCTTCGGTACGCGCCGTGATGGGCAGGTCCGGCATGGCGATCCGGTCGTGGGCGGCGCGATCCGCATCGATGCGGACGATGGTCAGGTCCTCGTCCACGCCCCAATTGAGTTGCGGGATCTCCATTCTGGATCCCAGGGCGAGGGCGACGTCCACCTTCGGCCACAGCCGGTGTCCCGACGGGTTGGTGATACTCAGGTAGTGGCGGCTGTCCAGCACGCCCCGTCCGGTGCGGTAGCTGATGACTGGCGCCTGGAGCAGTTCGGCGAGTTGCCGGACTTCTTCGGAAACGTTCATGGCGCCGCGGCCGACGAAGATCATGGGGTTCTCTGCGCGGCCGAGGATGCGCGCGGCCTGCGCCAGCGCTTCCGTGTCAACCGGGTCGGGCGATATGGGCAGCGGACCGGGAATGCGGTCCACCCGTCCCCCGGTCGCCAGTACGTCCCAGGGGCATTCCAGTCCCACGGGGCGCGGCCTGCCCGAATTCAGTTGCCGGATGGCCTCTGCCGTCCTGGACGGCGCCCCGGCGGTGCTGTCGATCCGGGCGGACCACTTGGTCAGGGACCGCAGCACGCCGAGCTGGTCGTTGATCTCGTGCAACTGGCCGACTCCGCGGCCGATAAACCTGGAAGGGATCTCGCCGGTCAGGCACAGGACCTTCGCGTTGGTGGCGTAGGACGTGCACAGGGCGCCGGTGCTGTTGAGAAACCCCGGTCCGGGCACCACGTTGTAGACGCCGGCACGGTCTGTCGAGAGGGCATACCCCAGGGCCATGTAGCCCGCGCCCTGTTCGTGGCGGGTGTGGATTACCCGGATATGGTCGCGGTGGTCGAAGAAGGCGTTGTAGAGCGCGTCGTTCTGCACGCCCGGCAGGCCGAAGACCGTTTCGATCCCATGGGATATCAGGGTACGGACGATCGCATCGGCGGTAGTCATTTCCTGCATGGAAGTCGAGGGAGCGGTAACGGCCGCGCGGTCGGTCACAGGTCGATCCGGTACAGGGGCTCCTGCCCCCGCGCGATCCGGTCGGTATTCTCGGCGGCCGCGGCGGCCCGGCGGCGTGATGTACCGTCCGTCACGCCGGCGATGTGGGGCGTAGCCACCACGTTCGGCAACTGGTAGACGGGCAGCGTCGAATCCGGAGGTTCCTGCGCGAACACATCGAGGCCGGCGCCACCGATCTTTCCGGCAACAAGGGCATCGTAAAGGGCCGCCTCGTCCACCAGGGCGCCCCGCGCCACGTTGATAATGCTCGCCGTCGGTTTCATGCGGCCCAGTTGCCGCGCATCGATGATATGGCGGGTTTCGTCGTTCAGGTGCAGGTGCAGGGAGAGGAAGTCGCTTTCGGCCACGACCCGGTCGAGATCGGCCGGCGTACCCATGAAGTCGGGCTGAATGTCGTCTAGCACATCGGATTCGATCTCGCGGACGTCAATACCCATGATCCGCATGCCGAAAGGCTTTGCCCTCCGCGCCAGCGCCTGGCCGCTCGCGCCGAATCCGACGATGCCCAGCGTCTGGTTTTCGAGTTCGTAGCCGAGCGGTCCGTAGAGTTGCCCCTCGCGGAAGTACTCCACCGCTTCCCGGTACCGCCTGGACAGCATGATCACGAACATCATGGCCGTTTCGGCCAGGGCGACGTCGCTGAAGAGTCCGGGCGTATTGGCCGTCGGGATGCCCTTCGTCTTGATATAGGACAGGTCGAAATTGTCGAAGCCCGTTCCCACGATCTGCCACAGCCTGCAGTCGGTCGCGGCGTCCATCATTTCCCGCGTGCCCCGGCTGCCGCCCTGGTCGATCACCACGTCCATGCCGGCGAATTGCGGCGCCAGGGGCAGGTCGTCGTCGAGTTCCTTCAGTTCGTGCCGATCGCCGAGTGCCGCCTTGATGTTGTCGCACCATGGGGAGTAGATACGGCGCACGGGCAGCAGGATAACGTTCAGTCGATCCATGTGAATTCCTCAATCCCCTTCTGGCTGATTTTCGATCAGGTCATCCACCGCCGCCGTATCCTGCACGTCGGTCCGGAACACCCAGGTGCCGTTCTTCACGTAATGTACCGCGAAAGCCAGGCGGGACCGGGTACGGGAACGGTTGGCGTAGGACCCGTGCACGGTCCTGCTGGTAAAGAACACGCCGCTGCCGCGGGGGACCGTCAACCGGACGAGGTCTTTTTCTTCTATGCCCACGACGTCGAAGGAGTAGAGTTTCTCGGTCCATTCGCGGCCGTCCGGCGAGCGCATGCCGTATTCACTCTCCCAGCTTACGTGCTCCGGATTGGTGTTCAGGCTCGTTTCGCGCAGGGCGTCCTTGTGGCTCCCCGGCGCCACGCACAGTCCGCCGTTCTCCGGGTCCGTATCGCTCATGGCGATCCAGCAGGCCATGAGGGTATCGGGTTCGTTGGGCAGGTAGTGGGAGTCCTGGTGAAGGGATATGCCGGCATCGCCCAGTTCTTCGCCCGGCCCGGCCGGTTGCTTGGCCATGTACATGGACTGCACGATGCGTGGCCGTCCGCCCAGGATCTGCGCGGCGACTCCCGCGACGTTCGGATGGGTGGCGAGTCCGCGCCAGTACGGATCGGATAGATGGGTACGGAGCCCTTGCCTCAGGGATTCTGCTTCCGGATCCGCCTGGTGACGCAGGAACGCTTCCACCTCGTCCGCAGACAGCAGGTCCGGGACGACGAGATAGCCATCCGCGTGAAACTGTTCGAGCTGCGTATCCTTAAGCTGGATGGGGGTGGTTTCCTTCGGCATGTTCGGCGGGACCTCACTGGATTCGAACGAAGGGATTGGGTCCGGGGAACTACATGCGCATGAGTCTGAAACAATCAACTAAAGAAAACGGCCCGGAGAAGGCCGGTCAAGGAGTATGTCCCGGCCAGCCACCGCCGCGAATGCCGGACGCTACAACTGGTTGAGCAGCATCAGTTCGCCGGGAAAGGGATGGAGGTAGGTCTGGTCTTTCAAGTAGGCGATGTCGAATTCGCGGACGTAGTGCCGCAGCATGACGACCGGGACGATCAGCGGGAGCAATTCCTCCCGGTAATTCTGAATCATGCGGGTCAGTTCCCGCCGGGTACGGCTGTCGAGCCGGTCGGAAACGTAGCCCGCCATGTGTTGCAACACGTTGGTGTGGTTCCGCCGTGACGGGGTTCGTTTCATGACCGAGTTGAATTCGTCCAGGTAGGCATTCGCCAGGGCCTGGGTGGTCGCAAATCGTTCCGGTTTCGCCAGCAGCCGGCCGAGGCGGCGGGTGCCCTCCTGGCTGTGGGCCATGAGCAAGTACTTGTAGGCCCGGTGATATCCCATCAGCGATTCCCTGGTCAGGCCCGTAGTGACCAGTTGCAGCCAGCGGTAATAGGCGAACACCCGGCTGATGAAGTTCTCCCGGATCCTGAGGTTGTGCAACCGCTGCTCTTCTTCCACCGGCAGATGGGGGAGGACTTCCATCAACCGGCGGGCGAATATGCCCCGCCCTTTTTTAAGTGTGGCGCCATCGGGCTGGACGACGGGTACGCGCTCCTTGCCGCAGGAGGGGGATCGGCTTTTCAGGATGTATCCGCTGAGCCTGGCCTGCTCCAGGGTCTGAACACGCTGCCGGGCGAACCAGTCCACCACGTCCGTGTGGTCGACGCCCGCCTTGGTCAGCATCCGGATGTCGCCGTCGACCCGCGTCAGCTGCACCGTCTCCCGCGGCATGCCCATGCCCGCCTCCACTTCCGGACATACCGGGACCCACTCCACGTACCGGCCGACCACGTCCACCAGGTAGTCGTCCCGTTTGTGCCCGCCGTCGTAGCGGACTCTCTCGCCGAGCAGGCAGGAGGAGATACCGATGCGCACGGGCAATTCGGCCCGGTGAATATCCAGCAGGGGTATTTCGCTCGAGGAAGTCCCGCCAAATACCGATTCGCTCATGATTCGTCCATTATGCTCTTCGCATTGCGGTTTCACTCATGATGCGCTCGCTACCATCGGTCGATGGCTCCGAGAAGCAGTTTCTGTTCCTTCGTTCCCTTTTCCCGTATGGCCGTCACCCGGGGTCCGTCGAAGGGTTCCCTGGACTTCATCCAGGCGTTCTGGTAGCACATGAGGCAGACACGGCGGTTCCGTTCCGACTGGTTGGCGGCCCCGCGGTGAAACAGCCAGCCGTCGAACAGGACGGCCTGTCCCGGCCTGGCCAGCACGTGTTTTTCATCGGGGAACCGGGCATGCGTCTCCGGCGGCTTGAAGGGCGCCCTGTGGCTGCCAGGCACGATGACGATAGGACCGTTCTCCATGGTCAGCTGGTCCAGGTAATATCCGCAGTTGACCTGTCCCGGCTCGTTGCCGTAAGGCGGCGGTTCCGGGTCTTTGGGCCAGGGAATGTCCCGGTGCCAGTTCTGGTCCGGCTCCCCGGGTTTAGTCACCCGCGCCGTCGCGCTGTGCAACTGCACGCAATTGCCCAGGATGGCCTTCATACGGTCCAGGACGGGCGGGTTGTCGAGGAGGAAGGCGAACCGGTCGTCTTCCTCAAGGAGTTGGTGCGTGAAGGACTCGCCGCGCCGCTGGTAGGTCTCGTCCAGGGCGTCCCGGAGCTGTTCGACCTGCGGGACGGTCAACGCGTCCTCCACCACGAGATAGCCCCACTTCCTGAAGAAGGCGGCTTCCCGTTCCAGTTCCGGCGTCAGGTCCGGATTCATCCGCGGACCGACGATTTCGGCGTCATATCCCATAGGTATCCCTGGTCGGTCGCGCGCCTGCTGGCCGGCACGACCTCCGGCACGCTACACGCCGTCCGCTCGCGACATCAGAAGAAGCCGAGGTCTTCCCGGGCCGCCCGACGGGCCGTCTCCTCGTCCAGCGTCACACCCAGGCCCGGCTTCATGGGCAGGTCGATGTGCCCGTTCCGGATCAGGTCTCTTTCCACCGTCAGCGTATTCCAAACTTCGTTGTCCAGGTGATGGAATTCGAGCACCTGGAAGTTGGGCACCGCCGCGCACAGGTGACACACGGCCACCGTGCCGATGGGTCCACAGATGTTGTGGGGCGACAGGGGGATGTAGTACATGTCCGCCAGGTCGGCGATTTTCCGGCCCTCGAGCAGTCCACCCGCCTTGGCGTGATCGGGCGAGATGATGTCCGCCGCCTGCGCCTCGATGAGGTCCCGGAATCCGTGGCGCGTGTAGAAGTTCTCCCCGGTGCAGATGGGGACGCGGGTAGCCTGGGTCACTTTCGCCATGGCCTCGATGTTCTCCGGCGGCACGGGATCCTCCAGCCACATCAGGTCCAGGTCCTCGCAGGCGTAAGCCACCTTGAGTATGTCCACCGGGGCGTAATTCCAGTGGGCGTCGATGAGCAGGTCGGTATTGGGGTTCAGCGAATCCCGAAGTGCGGTGATGACGTCAATGAAGAAGGCCACGTCGTCGTTGCTGATGGTCCGGTTGTACCGGTCCCGCCGGTTCGGCCGCGGATCGATGTCGAACTTGATGGCGTCGAAGCCGCGTGCTTCAACGGCCCGGGCTTTCTCCACATAGGCTTCCGGCGTCTCGTCATCCCCTGCGTGGCAGTCGTTGTAAACGCGGATGCGGTCCCTGAACTTGCCGCCGAGCAGTTGCCAGATGGGCACGCCGCAGGCCTGTCCCGTGATGTCCCACAGGGCCATTTCAATCCCGCTGATGGCGCTCATGACCGCGCCCTGGTAGAAACCGGACGCCGACATGGAAGACATCATGTCGTGGAAGAGCTTGTCCACGTTCCGCGGGTCCTGGCCGATGAGCGCCCGGTCCCGCAGCCTCGGGTCGGTGACGATCTGGTGGACCCCGGCGCCGTGATAGGCTTCGCCGATGCCGACCAGCCCCTCGTCGGTTTTGACTTTTACCAGTACCCAGGGCATGGGCTGGAGCAGCACGGCCCCCACGTGTGTGATTTTCATTTGGACTCCATGACTGCCTGACTGCCGGACAATGGGTTCCCACGCTTCGCCCGCCCGATCCTCAAAGGTGCGAACGCGGTACACTAAAGACGCAAGCGCGGTACACTACAGCACGAGCGCGGTACATTCAGTAACCGATCATTGCATCCTGGTCAGCGCGTCCCGGGCATTGAGATAGGGTACGGATCGCTCCAGGAACGTTTCAACCAGGTGACCGGGCGTGAGTTCGGAAGTATCGATGTCGAACTTTCGTTTGATCCAGGACTGCGCGACTTCCTCTTCGAACCGTTCCAGGACGTGCGGCACGTCCTCCGATGGAACCAACTGGCGTGGATGGGGATCCTGCTCCATGCGCCGCCGGATCACCTCGGGACGTGCGTGAAGATGGACCAGGATCGCGTCGCCGGGCATGTCCGGTTCGTACTCACGCACCGCGATATTGATCCCCGGATAATAGTAACAGGGACCGTACACCATCTCCTCGATATGGAACCCGCCCAGGAGGATGTGGTCGAACTTGTGCATCAGCCGGACGTGGTACACGATCTGGAACCGCTGAAACCGTTCCTTTATGGCCGGCAGCATGTCGATGAAGCCCTGCTGCTCCTCCTCGTCGAGGTGGTAGGCGTCCGGGATGGTGAAGTGGTCGTCCAGGTGGTGATGAACGCCCCGCTCGTTCCCCCAGTTGTAGAGGCCGTCGATCAGCGTCGTGACCCCCGAGTATTCGCAGCCTGCGGCGATCAACCGCATGGACGCTCCTTTCGTCGATATCGGAATGGTTTCAATCCAGTTCCTCGTAAGCCTGCGTATACCGCTGCAGCGCGTCGTAATCCAGGTCGCAACCCAGTCCCGGCTTCATTGGCGTGGGCACGTGGCCGTCGACAAAGGTAATGGGTTCGAGGATCAGGTCGTCCTCCCGGGTCCACCCGCCGACGAAATCGGACGCCATGGTGCAGTTCGGCGCCGCGGCCGCGGCATGGACGAAGGAGGTGTCCGAAATCCCCAGGTCGTTTCCCGATCCGTGCCAGCACGGGAGTCCGGCCGAGGCGGCCGTGGCGGCATTGCGCTGGAAGCCGAACATGCTGCCACCCAGGTTTACGCAATCCACCACGCCCCGGCCCCCGTCGGCCTGCAGGGCGCGGACCACGCCCGGCCCGTCTCCCAGGTGCATGGCCAGGGGGAAAGGGATGGCCCCGTGGATCTCTTCGTAACCCTCGATATCGGACTTGGGTATGGGGTCCTCGAACACCTCCACGTTTCCCAGCGGTTCGAGGCGCCCCGCCAGTTCGATGGTCTGCGCGGCGGTGTAGAACCGTTCGTTGGGGTCCACGGTCACCTTGAATCCGGGCCCCGCCACGTCGCGCATGGCCTTCAGGCGCTCGTACATGGGTTCCTCGAGCCGGCACTTGATCTTGACCCCCGTAAACCCTTGCCGCATCCCTCGTTCCACGGCCCTGGCGCCGTCCTCCGGCGTCTGGTGGCCCATCCAGTAATCGGCGCGGACACGGTCGCGGACGGCGCCTCCGAGCAACGCATGCACGGGCAGTTCGCGGACCCGTCCCACGAGGTCCAGCACGGCCATCTCGAAGGCGTCGTACGCCGGACCGGTACCTACCGTGATGTCGTCGGCCGCCCTTTCGGCCCGCCGTCCGAAGATATCCTGCGGGGCCACGTCCTCGGGGTCGCGGCCGATCAGCAGCGCCGCGCCTTCCCTGACCTCCTCGATGGGTACGCCGCGCCAGGTCTCCCCGATGCCCGAGAACTCGGTGTCCGTATCGACACGGATGATGTGCTTCGGGACCTCGTCCCAGCCGGCCTTCGCAGCGTATTCAGGGCTGTGGACGCGGCCCGGTATGGTGGGTACGACGACGGTCCAGACTGCAACGGATGTGATCTTCATCCAGGACTCCCTGTTTGGGGCGAAAACGTCGCTTCAGTTGTTCCGCCACCCTGCGATAAAAGTGTCCACATTCAGGCAGGACGGCATTTCCTCGAAGTAGTAGTGCATGGGGTCCGACTGAAACCCTGGCACGTACTGTACGGTTTCTGATTGCACCATGCCGTCGAGTGGGGCGAAGCGCTGCCAGAGGGTGTCCAGTTCGCCGTCGGCAAACCGGGGTTTCAGGTCCTCGTCGTGCGATATGTCGCTGCCGTAGTGCGGCCGGACGGGATGTGCGGAGAACTTCATCTTGTAGACAATCTTGGACAGGAGCACGACGCACACGATACGCCCGATCTCGCCGGGGTGCAGCGCGGCAAGGCCTTCCTGGAAAGCGTCCTCGTCCCGGCCGATGACGGCGCGGAAAATGGACTCTATCAGGTCTGACTCCTCGTCATACCTGCGCTTGACGTCCTCGAAAACGGCCTGCAGATCGGAGGGCAGGCATTCGGTGAAGGAGAGATCCCTGAAGGTGCGGTTGACGTAGGGGAAGATCGGACCGCCGTAGGACCGGTAGCCCAGGTGGATGGTGCGCCTCATCCGGGCGCTGTAATTGCTCCCCCAGTGCAGGATCGTATTGGTATAGACCACCCCGTCGCCCGCATTCAACTCGACCTGGACGGCGCCGGGCAGTACCTCGCGGGGATTCCGTCCCAGGCAGCGGTTCTCTTCGGCCGTGTTCCCCCGTTGATGACTCTTCGGCACGACCCAGAGCACGTTGTCATCGTAGAGCGGGATGTTCCACTGGAGATAACCGGGGGCGTTGTGCAGCAGGTCATCCTGCAGGCCCCTGAGCGGCGCCTGGTCGATGGGATGTATGTCCCGGTGCCACGCCGCCGGACCGTGGTCTTCCACCGGGTTGCACATGAAGAAGAAACCGGTGTTTCCCGCGGCTTTCGCGTTCATGATGCGCCGGCTGACCCCCATGGTATGCTCGTGCAGGCCGAAGGCCATGGTATTGGCCGTGTCCTCGTCCACGAGGGATTCGAAGTTCAGCCGGGGCTGGGAACTGACCGCCCACTGGCCTCCGGGCGGATCGTCCGGTTTCCTTTCCCTGGCCCAGATTTCCTTCTGACGATCCACCATGCGCTCGAAGCTGTCCCTTAACGGGTCTAGCCAGTCAGGGGGAACCACCCCACGAAGCACGATGAAACCGTCTTCGAACAGTTTCCGAGGATCGAAATTCATGTAAGGTTTACCGCAAAAAGATGCGACGCGGGACGATGCCCGCGCCGTAGAACAGGGTTAACGTTCAATCTACATCGGCCCATGGGAATGTCAAGAGTGGGAAGACACAAATTGCGTCTTTGTTTGACTCTGAGCCGGCACCGCCCTGAGACTGCCGCGTGGACGGGTATTTCGTCTTGCAGGAAGCCCGCCGCGAAATTAGATTACGGTCCTGTAATTCAATAAACCCTGGTCCGGTTCGTTTCCACGAATACCGGTTTTCTTCCTTGTCGACGGAGTGCTCATGGCGGTCCAGAAAGACTGGTGCCGGTTTGTCCTGCTGCTCATCGACGTCCAGCGGGATTTCTGGCCGGAGGAGACGGCCGAGTCTTTCCCCGATTTCCCGTCGAACGTCGAACGGCTGCTCGAATATTGCCGCGTTTCCGGTCTCGACGTCGTCCACGTGCGTGCGGATTTCGAACCGGACGGATCGGACTGGATGACGCCCTATCGGATTAAGGGGGAAACACCCTGCATACGCGGCACGCGGGGTGTGGAGGTGCTGCCCTGCGCCATGGAAATGGACGGCGAACCCGTCCTGCGCAAGCGGACCTTCGACGCCTTCCTTCAGCCGGACCTATTATCCCGTTTACATCGTGCGCGTAAATCCTATATACTGATTGCGGGACTTGAGACCTCCGTCTGCGTGCTTCTTACCGCTGCTTCCGCCGTACAGCACGGGTTCCTGGCCGCGGTCGTCGCGGACTGCTGCGCCGACGATCCCGCCAGGCACGAGGCGGTGGTAAACGGATATCCCTTCATGTTTGACCGCACTACCCTCGCCAGGCTCGAAACCGACCACGACCGCTGGATGGACATGCTGAACAAGCTGCAGCATGCCGGAGGATGACCGTGAACCATTTGAATGTAGGGATCGTCGGCCTCGGCTGGGTGGCCGGGGCGCACATCGACGCCTTCAAGGCCGTGACCGGGGCCGACGTTACCGCCGTATGCTCCCGGAGGAACCATGACGACGCGGAACTTTCCGCGCAGTTCGGCACGCCGCTGAAGTCCTGTGTCGATTATGGCGATCTGCTCGCCGATCCCGACGTCCACGTGGTCGACATCTGCACGCCCCACCCCTTCCACGCCGACCAGGCCGTGGCCGCCGCGGAGGCCGGCAAGCATCTCATCATCGAGAAGCCCATTGCCCTGACTCCCACGGACGCCGTGCGCATCCAGTCCGCCGTCGAGAAGGCCGGGGTGTGTGTCTGCGTCTGTTTCGAATGCCGGTACAGCGCGCACTTCACCATGATCCGGTCCGTCATCGACCAGGGGCTGCTCGGTGATCTACACTACGCCGAAGTCGACTACTACCATGGCATTGGTCCCTGGTACGGGCAGTACGGCTGGAACGTGAAAAAGGACATGGGCGGGTCCAGCCTGCTGACGGCGGGGTGCCACGCCCTGGACGCCCTTCTGTTCTTCATGGACGGCAAGGTGGAGGAAGTCACCAGCTACAGCACGAAGTCCTCCAGCCCCCACTTCGCGCCGTACGAGTACGATACCACGAGTGTTTCCATCCTGAGATTCGAGGGCGGCAAGCGGATCGGCAAGGTGACCTCCAGCATCGACTGTCTGCAGCCCTACTATTTCCACGTGCACCTGGTAGGTAGCGAAGGAAGCCTGCTGGACAATCGGTTCTATTCGCATAAGCTCGATGGTCTGGACCGCAGCCGTTGGAGCACGCTCGAGACCTCCCTGATCGATTCGGGCGACGTCCAGGATCACCCTTACGAACCCCAGTTCCAGGCCTTCGTCGACAGTATCAACGGAGGCGGACCCATGCCGCTCACGGACATGCATACCGCCTACGAGTCGCACCGCGTCGTCTTCGCGGCCGACCGTTCAGCTGCGGAGGGCCGGTCTGTGCGCCTGGACGAGGTGGACTAGACGGACCAGTAACCGAAATGGAGTAAGGGACATGCGGCAGGGCGACGCCATCCTGCATTACCGCATCGTAAAAAGCCTTGGTAAGGGCGGCATGGGCGAGGTCTACCTGGCCGAGGACACCCGCCTGAAACGGCAAGTCGCCCTCAAGGTGCTGCCGGAGGACCTGGCCCGCGACCCGGCGCTGCTGCAGCGGTTCCGTGTGGAGGCCGAGGCGGCCGCCAAGCTGAACCACCCGAATATCGCCCAGGTCTTCGCCACCGAAGAGGCGCGCCTGGAAGACGACCGTACCGGCAAGGACGGTGAACGAGGCGACAGCGGCCGTACCATTAACTTCATTACCATGGAATACGTGTCCGGACGGCCCCTTCATGAACACCTCTCCGGGAAGCCCCTCCCCCTCGATACGTTCTTCGACTGGTTCCTGCCCATTGCGGACGCCCTGGATCACGCCCACGAGCGGGGCGTCGTGCACCGGGATATGAAACCTGCGAACGTCATGATTTCGGACGAAGGCGTCCCCAAGATCCTGGATTTTGGCCTGGCCCGGGTCGTCGCCGGGGCTTCCAATGAAACCGATGGCGGAGGACCGACGATCAGTCTTACGCAGGCCGGGGCCGTCATGGGCACCCCGGCGTACATGTCGCCCGAACAGGCGACCGGCAGCCACGGCGATCATCGGAGCGACATATTCAGCCTGGGCGTCATGATGTACGAGGCCCTGGCGGGCGCCCGGCCCTTCACCGGCGACAACTACGTAACCGTCATCAGCAGTACCCTGAAAGATGACCCGGAGCCGGTGAGCAGCGGCAACGGCGAAGTGCCTCCCGCGCTGAACCGGGTCGTCCGTCGATGCCTTGGCAAGGACTCGAGGTCCCGCTACCAGTCCGTGCTCGACGTGAGACACGCCTTGGCCGACAGCCGGGAAGAATACGAGGCTGGAACCACCACCGGAACGACCAGCGACGCTTCCAGGCCGGTACGGGCGGTTTTCCTCCTGCGGCGTCCCGAGGTGCTCGGAGCCTGCGCCGCGTGCCTGGTCGCCGGGGCGTTGATCGTTGCGGCCTTGATGGGGGCATTCGAAGAAGAATCGGCCGCGCCGCTGCGCAGATTCCAGGTGAGCCTGGACAATCTGGGCCGGGACAACGCGGCAATCTCTCCGGACGGATCGCTGCTTGCCTATGTGCGTGAAAACCGCCTCTGGGTGCGTTCCCTTGACCAGGACGAGGGCCGGGAGATTCCAGGTACCGACGACATAGAACAGATATTCTGGTCATCCGACAGCCGCCAGATCGGTTACCTGGTCAGACGATCGATCTGGAAGGTCGCGGCGGACGGCGGCGGACAGGTGCATCTCTGCGATTTGCCGGAACGTGATCTGAGGGGTATTTCCTGGGGCGGCGACGGCCGGATACTGTTCGCCATGGCCAGCATGAGATCCGGTGGGGGGCTTTATGCCGTGTCTGACCAGGGCGGCGATCCGGACCGCCTGCTGGAACCGGATCCGGCGAATGCCGAAAGGGCGTTGCAGTCCCCGTTGAACCTGTCCGAGTACGGCCTGCTCATGTACGCGGTGGTCACAGTCTCCGACGATCCGCAGGAGATCGCCGACCTGAGCGAACGTTACCGGGGAAACGGGGATCTGAGCATGGCGATCTCCATGGCTCGAATCACCACGTCCCGCATTGCCGTGGAGTTTCCAGGTCCGTCCGGATCGCCCGGTTCCTCCCGCCGAATTCTTCCACTGGAGGGCGATTTCCTTGCCGTAGCGGGATATGCGTCCGGCCACCTCCTGTACTACCGGGAGACCACGACCCATTCCGAGGATGATCTGTGGGCCGTGCCCTTTTCACCTCGGGTCGGTGAACTGACGGGCGAGGCCTTCAGGGTTGCCCGGCGCGTCAATACGCTCAGCGTGTCCGACAACGGGATCATGGTCTATCGGAAGTTGTCCGAGTCCCCGCAGCAACTGACCGTGGTCGACCGCCGCGGCCGGATCGAACGGATCATTGGCCAGCCCCAGGAAAGGATCACAGAACTGGTCCTGTCCCCCACCGAAAAGCAAGTCATGGTGGAAAGCGAAGAAGGCGTCCTGGCCGCGCTGTGGCTGTACGAGATCGAAAGCGGTATCGGCAGCCGGCTTACCTCTGCGGACTTGAACTACAGCCGGCCGAGCTTTACGCCCGACGGCGGTTCGGTCGTGTTTTCGGTTTCTCCGGCGGTGAATCCCGGACTTGCGCGCGGGAACGCGCTCTTCATGCGGATGGATCTGGACGTCCTGGACGAAATGAAACCCTTCTCGGCTGATTCGCTGAGGGGGTGGGCGCCCACGCTCTCGAGAGACGGCCAGTTCCTGGTTTACTTCCATCAGCGTCAGGTTCAGTTTATTTCCACGGAGGAAGGCGCCAAGCCCCAGGTGCTCGTGGATGGCCAGGGGAGGGTGGTGCAGACGGCCCTGTCCCCGGATAACCGATACCTGGCCTACGTATCGAACCAGGGGCCCGGCTGGCAGGTATACGTGACCGGGTTTCCCACTGGTACGGGGCGTTGGCAGGTTTCGTCGAACAGCGGCTGGACACCCCGCTGGAGTCCCTCGGGCGAAGAGCTGTTTTACGTGGAGGACAACCGGTTGATGGCCGTTCCTGTGGTGGATGGACCCGGTTTCCGGTTCGGCCGTCCCGAAGCGCTCTTCGAAGGCGTCCAGGCGGGCGCAGATGACCTGCGGTTTCCCGGATACGAGGTCTCCGCCGGCGGGGAGTCGTTCATCATCGCGGCCAACGCGGAAGAAACCCGTCCATCCCTCACCATCGTGCAGAACTGGACGCGGGAATTCGACCCGTGACCGGTGCGGTCCGGGCCGCACCGGGCTTCAACGGTTACAGAATCGAGGTGTGAATTTGGAAGCACTCAAGCAGAAGATCCGCAACGTCCCCGATTTTCCCATTCCCGGGATCAACTTCAAGGACGTGACCACGCTCTTCAAGGATCCGTCCGCCTTTCGTATGGCGGTGGATCGTTTCGTCACGGAGTACGCGGACAAATCCATCGATCTCGTGGCCGCCATCGAGGCCCGGGGGTTCATCCTGGCGCCGGTGCTGGCCTACCATATGGGTATGGGTATCGTCCCTCTTCGCAAACCGGGAAAGCTCCCCGCGGAGACCCGTCGGATCGAATACGACCTGGAATACGGCACGGACGCCCTCGAAATGCACCTGGACGCCGTGGGACCAGGGAATCGCGTGCTCATCGTAGACGACCTGCTGGCCACGGGGGGAACGGCGGCGGCGGCCTGCCAGCTGGTCGAGGACGCGGGCGGGATCGTGGCCGGCGTGGGATTCCTGATCGAGTTATCCTTCCTTGACGGCCGCAAGCGTCTGGACGGCCGCCCTGTATTTTCGCTCCTGGAATACGGTTCCGACGAATAACGCCGCACATCGACCCGGCAACCTGCGTTCAATCACGCCATCAATCCGACATCAGTCGTTCCGCCTCCTCGATTACACGCCGTGATTCGAGATCCTCCATGCACGCATGGGTACCGTAGCGGCATGCCCGGTCCCCATGCAGGCTGCAGGGACTGCAGGGAAGGTCGAGCGTTACGGCGGCGTCCGCCGGCCCGAGGGGGGCGAACCCCAGCCGGGGATGTGTGGCGCCGAACACGCCGACGACCGGCGTACCCACGGCTGTCGCCACGTGCATGGGACCGGAATCGTTGCTGACCAGGAGTCCGCAGCGCCGCACGGCCGCGGGCAGCAGCGAGAGATCAGTCGTTCCGGTCCAGTCCACGGCCGGGCTCTTCATGGCGCGGGCCACCTCGCCTGCGACGGTACGGTCCTCCTCGCTGCCAAGAAGCAACACCCTCATGTCGCGGGATTCCGCCACGTGGTCGGCGACCTCGGCAAACCGCTCCGGAAGCCAGTGTTTCGGACCGTGCGAGGCGCCGGGCGCCACCCCGAGTACCGGGACCCCGGGGCCGATACCGGCATCCGCCAGCCGTTCCTCCACCCACGCCACCGCCCGGGCGTCGACATTCAGTTCCGGCAGCCGCTTCTCTTCTGCGCCTTGTGCGCCATCAAGATGGGACGCACCGACTGGATCGAGCTGATCGAGTGTCGCAAGGTAGCGGTCGACCGTATGGGGCACAACCGCGGCACCGCCGGGCTTTCGAACGATGGCCATCCGGGAGAGCCGGCGCTTATCGTACCGGACGACCCGCCCCGCGTTGCCAGCCAGCGACACCAGCCGGCTGCGCAGGTTCCCATGCAGGTCGGTCACCAGGTCGTATTTTCTTCGCCGTATGCGGGAGATAAGGCGCGTGAGCCCCTTCGCGGGTTCCAGGCGCTCCACCTCGTTTACACCGGGCAACGCGCGAGCCAGGCCGACGTATTCCGAACGCGTAAGAAAGTCGATTTCCGCGTCGGGCCAGATTCTGCGAACCGCTCGCGTAACCGGCGAGGTCAGCACGATATCGCCCATTGAACTGAACCGGATGACCAGGATGCGGGATGGGGATTCGGACGGGGTCATTGAATCACGCCCCCTAGGTACGCGTTCTTACGGAAGGAATGGGCCGGTTTGCGCCTTATCCCAGTTGTTCGCCCACCGCCTCAACGGCCATATCCACGGTAATGCCAGTAAGGTCGCAGAGGGGACCGCGTTCGCAGGTCGGACACTGCCCGTCGGGCGGCAGCAGGTTTTTGTCCCGTCCGCCCAGGGGCCGCCACCGCTGCGGAGACCTCGCAGGCAACGGGCAGAAGATGGATACCGTGGGGACGCCCAGCGCGCCCGCCAGGTGCATGGGACCCGTGCTGCTGCACACCAGGAGATCCATTTCACCGACCACCGCGATGAGTTCGTCCAGCGAAAGCCGCCCCGCAAGGGAAAGGGCGGGTCCGTCCAGCGCGGACATGATCGTCCGGGCGAGATGGTCTTCCTCCGCGCTGCCGGTGACGACGATTTTCGCGCCATGGCGGTCCTGCAACCGTTTTGCCAGTGCGCCGTACCGCTCGGCCGTCCAGTTCGGGGCGTTCCCGCCGTTACCGGGATGAATGCCGATGACCGGAATCCCTTCCGCCGAGCCCAGTACCGCGCGGGCTTCAAGCCGCTTCCGCTCCTGCACCTCGATCAGGGTCCCCCTACCCGGTTCCCGGGCGTCGAGGGCACGGGCAAGGTCCAGGCAGTAGTCCGATTCGTGCCGGAGGGGTTCGTAACCGTCGCGGCTGATCGACCGCGTAAAGGTCAGCGCCTGGTATATCGTCCGGCCCACGCCGACGCGGCGCGGAATGCCTGCCAGGAAGAGCATCCAGGCATGGCGCATGGTCGGCATGAGCATCAGGGCCGTGTCGAATCGATGGGACCTGAGAAGCCGCACCTGTTCCAGGAAACCCGCCGGGCCGCGATGACCGTCATCCGGGTCGTCCGCGATCACGGCGTCGAGAACGGGGTTTCTTTCGGCCACCGCTCGGGTGTAGGGATGTACCATCATGGCGAGGTAGGCTTCCGGCCAGCGATGCCGGAGGGCGTTGATCACCGGCAGAGACAGCACCACGTCTCCGACCCGGTCGGGTCTGATCACGAGGATCCGGGGTGAGGTTGCCTGTTCCATCGGCGATCCACCGTCGCTCCCGCGGCCTGTCGTCTTTCTACGCCTTCCGGGATTCGGCAAGGCGCAGTTGTCCGCATGCCGCGTCGATGTCCCTGCCGCGTTCCCGCCGCATGGTCAAGTGCAGTCCGCCCGCCCGCAACGCATCCGCAAAGACCGTCCGGCGGTATTCGTCGGGGGTTTCGTAGGGCAGGCCGCGCACCGGGTTATAGGGAATCAGATTCAGCTTGCATTTGTCCTTTTTCAGCAGCCGAACAAGGTGTTCCGCGTCCTGGAACCGGTCGTTCACGCCCTTGAGCAGGACATATTCATAGGTGATGATCCGGTCGGTCACCCCGGTGTAGTGGCGACAGGCCTTCATGAGCTGCTTGAGGGGATAACGCCGGTTGATGGGGACGATCTCGGAACGGGTTCGGTCGTCGGCGGCATGGAGGGACACGGACAACTCGAACTGGATCTTCTCGTCGGCCAGCTGGTAGATCTTGGGAACGAGGCCGCTGGTGGACAGCGTGATTCTGCGGGCGCCGATGCCGAGTCCCCAGTCGGCGTTGATGATCCGTACGGCCCTGAGCACCTGGCTGTAGTTGGCGAGCGGCTCCCCCATGCCCATTACGACGATGTTGTTTATTGGACGGTCATCACCGGCCAGCTTCCTGACCTGGACGACCTGGTCGACGATTTCGGCCGACGTCATGTTGCGCGCCAGGCCCTCCAGCCCGCTCGCGCAGAAACGGCAGCCGATGGCGCACCCCACCTGCGTGGAGATGCAGAGCGTGTTGCGCCGCGAACCGCCGATCAACACCGTCTCCACCTTCTGGCCGTCCCCGAGTTCGAACAGGTACTTCATGGTCGGACCGTGGCGCGACTTCGACTGTTGGACGATGGTCAACGGGTTCAGGCAGGCGCGGTCCGAAAGTTCGGCCCGGAATGACCGGGACAGGTTGGTCATTTCCTCGAATGAGCCCACGGCCTTCTTGTATACCCATGAGGCGATCTGGCCGGCCCGATAGGCCGGTTCGTTCATCTCCGCGACGATCCGCGAGATCTCCGGCAGCGTCAGGCTCCTCAGATCCGGTTTGCCGCGCGCCGCCGTTCGTGATGTCGGTGCCTGCATGGTCAACTCCGATTTCCTCAGATCCGGTCTGCCGCGCGCCGCCGTTCGTGATGCCGGTGCCTGCATGATCAACTCCGATTTCCTCAGGTCCGGTTTGCCGCGCGTCGCCGTCCGTGATGCCGGTGACCGCATGGTCAACTCCGATCTCCACAAAACCGGTTGCAAGATACGGCGGATCGAACCCGTTGTCTATGGAAAAGCGGTGAAGGCGCGCCGGTCGCGATCGCACCTTCAGCCCGTATACTATAGGCATGACGGCCCGGCAACGCCAAGGTTGACATTTTGCTTGTTTTCGACCTCCCGCCCGCGTATATTTTCGTCGGAAGGCAAACTGGCATGAACACAGGCTTAAGGGGTCTGCGACGTAGCGCGTCGACGCGAGGAACGCAAGGACTCCGTAGCGGAGGATTGAAAAAATGGCTAAGGACAGAAGCTTTGCGGCCAAGATGGCCAAGGGGACCGACAAGGATCAGGAAGAGCAGATCCAGACCGTGCTGCTGGTCAAACCCGTCAAGTCGGAAGAAGGCCACTACAAGTTCAAGCGCACGATAACCAAGTTGACCCCCGAGAACAAGAAGGCCCTCGGCGTCTGAGACCAGGCCGCCCCCGGAACCGACCTCCCTTCAATACCGCAACGGGCCGCGTCAGAACAGGCCGTTGACGAGCGTGTCCCGTTCCTCCGACAACTGCAGGATGCTAAGCAGGTTGTTGACCGCATGGATCGCGAGGGGGACGTAGAGCGAACCGGTGCGTTCCCGAGCGAAGCCGAGCAGGATGCCGATCAGCGCGATCAGCACGAGGAAATACTGGTCGTACTGGCCGACGTGCAGCAGCGTCCACAGTAGTGTTGTGACCGCGATCGTACCCCACGCGCCAATCCTCGTCCGGCGCAGCCCTTCGAACATAAACCCCCGGAACAGCACTTCTTCGAAAACCGGCGCGGCGATCACGAGCGCGACCCAGAGCATCATCGTGTATCGCGTGGTTTCTATGATCGTTTCCATCACCGGCGGCACGGGCGAGCGTCCGAGTTCGACCGTTGCCAGGTCGGCGAGTAGCAGCAGCAAGACGGCGAAAACCAGCCAGCCAAGCAGGGTCGCGGTGCGGACCGGTACAAGAGCCAGCCAGGATTTCGGGTCGACGCCCCGCGCGAGACCGAGGGCGAGCAAAACCAGGAACGTGCAGGGTACGGCGGAGAAAATGACGCCAAGGGCGACCAGGTCACCCATGCGCGCCGCGGGGTCCAGCCCCAGCATGGCCATCGCCGCGACGGTGGCGGCGATTTGCAGAACCAGGTACGTGCCCAGGATCAGCGCGGTGGAAACAAGGGTGAACCTGAGTCGGGGCGGAGCGGACGGGCCTTGCGGTTCAATGGCGTTCAGGGGTGTTTCGTTCATGAAGAATTGCCGGGCGTATCGGTGTCTTTGACGGGCCGGCCAGGGCCCGACACTGGCTTAGAGTATGGCCCGGAAAATGTAGAAAAAGACGATTGCCAGCAGGGCGCCGACGGGTACGGTGATGATCCAGGACGCCGCGATTCTTCCGAGGATGCTCAGGTCGAGGGCCTTGACGCCTTGGGCCAAGCCTACGCCCATGACGCCGCCGACCAGGGTTTGGGTCGTCGAAATGGGCAGGCCGAGTCGGCTGGCCAGCACAATAGTAACGGCCGCCGCGAACTCGGCCGAATAGCCCCGGGTGGGCGTCAGTTCCGTGATCTTGGTCCCGATGGTCGCCATGACGCGGTATCCCATGGTCGCCAGCCCGATGACGATGCCGACGCCACCGACCAGCAGGAGCCAGCTGGGTACCTGGGACTCGGGGTTGACCACGCCCGACTGGCTGATATTCACCACCGCCGCAAGCGGTCCGATGGCGTTCGCCACATCATTGGAACCGTGGGCGAAGGCTACGGCACAGGCGCTCATGATCTGGAGCACGCCAAACATCTTCTCGACCACGGCCATTTGCGCATCGCCAGAGGACGGATCTTCGGATTCGGCACCCGGCCGGTTACCGATCATGCCAAGCAGAAAGTGACCCGCGATCACCGCGAAGAGGCCCAGGATACTGGACCAGAGCAGGGATTCCATCAGGGAGAGATCCAGGTCTATATTCTTGAGTCCCTTGAACAGGGTGACCAGCGAAATCACGATGACGACGCAGAAAATGTAGAGCGGCGCCCATTTCCGGGTCCGCCGCACCGGGTCCGGATGGCGGAGGATCGTCCACTTGATCGCACTGAAAATCAGGTAGGCCAGGATGCCCGACAGGAGGGGTGACACGATCCAGGAAGCCACGATCTGGATCAGTTGATCCCACTGCACGACGCTGACACCGAAGGCGACGATGCCGAAACCGGCGATGGCGCCCACGATCGAGTGGGTGGTCGACACCGGCCATCCCAGCCGTGATGCGACAATGAGCCACGTTCCGGCGGCCGTGAGCGCCGCGAGCATGCCGTAGACGATGAGTTCGGGTGCAGCTGCGGAGATCTGCGGGTCGAGGATGCCTCCCCGCACGGTCTTGGTGACCTGCCCTCCCACCAGGAAGGCGCCGAGGAATTCGAGCACCCCGGCGATGAGGATGGCCTGCTTGATGGTGAGCGCCTTGGAGCCCACGGAGGTACCCATGGCGTTCGCCACGTCGTTCGCGCCGATGGAAAAGGCCATGTAAAGGCCGAGTACCACGGCAAGAATCAGCGTAAAATCGGGCCCCATGGTCCCTTCTTACTCCCTGTTAGCAAGGTACGATTTCAGGATGATGTTTCGGAAGGCATGGACCGGAACCTTCAGGTGAGCACAATATAAAGTGCAGTACCGGGAGCGCCACGTTTATTTTGTATCTGAACCCCAGATACAGTTCAGTACTTCAACCCGGTGTACAAAGACTCATCCACGTGGGCGACCAGGACACGCGCTTCGCGGTCATGCACCCACCGCGCGACGGCGTTGCGGGTTTCTTCCAGTGTGCGGACGGCCTCGGCGCCGACCCCGAATCCTTCGGCGACCCTGACCCAGTCCACCGGTGCGAAATCGACGCCGGTCTCGGGCAGCCCGCGCGCCTGCTGGGCGATCTTGATGACGGCCAGCGAAGCGTCGTACAGGACGACGAGCAGGGGCGCCATACCGGTCCGATTAATGGTTTCGAGTTCCTGTACCATCATGGCGAAGGCGCCATCACCGGTCACGGCTGCGACGGGACGGTCGGGATGGACCGTCGCGGCGCCCATGGCCGCGCCCACGCCGTAACCCATGGATGAAAGTCCGTTGGACATGAGCAAGGTGTCCGGTCCGGGCGCCAGCCATCGCTGACCCATGACGTTCTTGTGGGCTCCCACGTCCGACGAGACGATGGCGTCCTCCGGCAGGGCCTCTTGCAGGACGCCGACCAGGTGATAGGGCGACATGCCGCCCGGTCCCACCGTAGCCGGCGGGTGGTACATCGCGTCGACCCGCGCGCGCAGGTATCGAATGTCGTCGTCCGTCCACGCGCTTCGCCCGGTGTACTCCGCCGCGATGCGGTCCAGCAGGTCTGAGACGTCACCCACGCAGCAAGCGGGTGGGCTGTAGGCGCCGAAGCTTACGGGGGCGTTGGCGACCACGTGCAAGGGTGCGTCGAAGTGCCAGAGCCGGGAGATCTCCACGGGATCGAAGCCGATGCCCAGGACGCAGTCGCTTTGCTCGATCTGTTCGATGATGCGATCTTCGCCCGCGGCCGGCGCGATCGTGCCCAGGAATCCCTTCCCGCGTTCGTCCGCGATCCCCTTCGCCTGCACGGTCGTAGTATAGGGTATGCCCGTGTCCCGAAGGAAACGGCGCACGGCCGGCGCGTCCCCCGGGCCGTCCATTGCGATGCCGACTACGGCAATGGGTCGTTCCGCACCGTTCAGGCTGGCGAGTATGCGGGGAAAATCGGATTCGTCCGCCTGGACCGGCGGAGGCGGACGGCCTGGTCCGGCCTGCCCGGCGGCTTCCTGAAGAAAAGGATCGGGGCCGGCATCCCGATTCGCGGATTCGTCAGAGACCGGCTTCCCCGCCAGGTCGGACGGCAGGGCCAGGTAGACCGGGCCCCGCGGCGGGCCGGCGGCGACGGACAGGGCGGTTTTAACGGTATCTTCGATCCGGGCTTCTTCCAGGTCGACGGACCAGCGGGTGATGGGCCTGAACAGATCGACCAGGGGCAGGTTCTGCTTGTTGCTGCGGTGGTGCCGCCCGGTCGCTGTCCGCGCGGAAATGGCCAGTACCGGATCCCGGTCAAGGTAGGCGGTCCCGGCGCCAAGGACCAGGTTGCAGGCGCCAGGGCCCAGGGTCGCGACGCACACCCCGGGGATCCCGGTCAGCCGACCCGCGGCGGCGGCCATGAACGCCGCCGTGGATTCGTGGCCGGTCAGGACGAACCGAATGCCCGCGCCTTCGAGCGCGTCGATCAGTTCCAGCACTTCCCCGCCGGGATGTCCAAAGGCGAAGCGGACGCCGGCGTCATGCAGGGTGTGCGCGATGACCGCCGCACCGGTTGGGCCAGGGTTCAATCGGTCGTCCTTGGTAGTGGTCATTCAATCAGCATGTGACGTCTATGGAAGGTACACGCGAACCGACCAGGACATGAACGTGGAGTGATGCCGAGGCGCCGCCGTCCGATTCGCTCAGTCGGAAGTGACCAGGTCTCCTCGCCGGAGATGGATCCGGTCGAAGCTGTCGGAGGAGATGACGTAGTACCACTGGGCGAAACGTGCGTTCAGGTCGGCGGAGGTCCGGCGCCCCGTATCGACGTTCCGCTGCCACGCTTCGTGTTTTTCCTGCAGGTCGGCGTTAGTCCGGTCGGCGTCGGTCCAGAGCGAGTCCGGCCGATTCTGGAAAGTCAGGTCGTCCGGCCTGCGCGGTTCCGGAAACGAGGCAGCGTCGAAACCGGTCGTGATGAACAGGTACCGGTTCTCGCCCGGTCCGACCGGACCGCCGGTCCCGGCTGCGCCCGTGCCGGCCGTAAGTCCATCGCCGGCGCCGTACGCGATCTCGCCGAAGCGCAGCGTGTATAGCACGCCGTCCCTGGTGCGGACCTGGGCCTCTCCCTCGTTGGAGACCAGTTGGCCGTCCCGGGTAAAGAAGTAACCCTTTTCCTGTAGGGAGGCCATATCGCTTCGCGTGATGCCGATGCCTTCGTCGTTGTCCTCCAGGCTCCTCGAAAGGCCGGCGGGCTTGGGACGGACGCCGACGATGGTCAGTTCGTCCAGGGCCTTGAGCAGGTCTTCCATCTTTACCTCGTCGACCAGCTGCCCGCTCCGCATGCGATTGACCGTCCAGTCGGTGTCTCCGCGGGTCAGGACGATCGTGTCGCGCTGGTTCAGGACCCTGGTGCGTTCGTCGATGGAGTAGTCCTTCAGGGTCACCTGCTCGATCCGGTCCGGGTCCACCTCCAGCAGGTCCTGCTCGATCCAGTCGCCGAACCGGGACGAGACGTCCACGTCGAAGCGCGCCGCGTAGGTCCTTTTCTGGCCTGGCACCCGGAGGTAGCGGTACCTGCCCTCCCGCCCGGGCACGTTTTTGCCGATGATCAGGTCGGCGAGCAGGTTGTCGTTCCCGTCCTTTATCGTCACGCGCTTGCCTCGTCCGGCCAGCGAGGCGACGGATTCGTCCAGCGGGTCCACCACGCCCAGGGCCTCATGGTCCGAGGCGACCTCGGCGACCACGTCGTCCTTGCGGGCCTCGATGAGACCGGCGGCGGTACGGGCCAGACGGTCCCGGTCATCCGCGGGGTAGTTGTGGTGGGACGGGATCCGCCAGCGCGTACCCTTGAACACCACATTGAAAGCGTCCACGCGGCCGGTCACCTCGTCGAAGTCGATGACCTCCAGCGAAGCCGCTTCGTTGGGATCGGCGAATGCTGGAAAGAAGGCCTCGCCACGGTCGGAGAAAGCTTCAGGCGTAGGGTCCGCCGGCGCAACCAGAAATGCGGCGACGGTCACCACCGCGGCGGCGGCGACAAAGGCCAGGGTCTTGCGGATTTCATTCATGGTCGGCTCAGCTCCTCAACCGGCGCGCGGCGGCTGCGGCTTCGTTCTCCCGCCGCCTTCTCCTTACGAATATGAATACGCCCAGGAGGAATACAGGCACGGGCGGCAACAGGGCGGCCAGGTTCTTTATGGTATTCTGAATCAATCGAATCTGGCCTTCCATCATTTCCTTGCTGGCCTGGATCCGGGCTTCCTTTTCTGCCTCGATATTGGTCTTCAGGGTTTCGAACCGACGGTTCTCCAATTCCTCCAGGTTGCGGACCATGATCATCCGGGTCTGCTCGTCCAGGTCGGTCCGCTGGCGGACCTCGTCCACACGGGCCGTGAGCCGGCGGCGGGCCTGGTCCAGGGCCGCCTGCGCCTCCTGTTCGGCCGTGTCCTCGTCCGTGACCCGCTGCTGCGTGTACGCCAGGGTCTGCCTTTCGACCGTCTCGAGCGTCCGGTACCGTACCCGCTTGCTGCGAAGTGCGATGAAGGATTCGTCCCCGGCCAGGACGTCCATAGCGTTCAGGAAGAAGGTCACGTTGTCGAAATTCAGTCCCGCGGCGCCCATGCGACGGATATCGAAGAACTGCTGCGACGCGAAATCCACGTCGGCCACGACGACCAGGTTGACAGGCGCGGTCATCCCGGTGTCGAGCCCGTCGACCGTGCCGGAGTCTGTCTCGTCACCGCCCGCCGCGCCGCCGGCCTCCGCGAAACCTGTTACGCGGGCCGCCATCGTGTAGGCATGCTCGCTCGCCCGCCGGGGCACGTTGGAAAGGACCAGTTGCGAGCCCCCGAAGAAGTTGCGCTGCACGAGTTGGGAATAAACTGTAAGCCCCGATGCCACTCCGCTCTGCACGAGGGGCTCGAAGGCGTAGCCGCCGGTCCCGGCGGGTTGCAACCGGCCCGGGAAGATGAAGACGAGTTCCTGCAGCGAGGCGGTGCTGGCCGCTTCTCCATTGAACGTGTCCGGGTTCTCGTTGCCCGGAGAGGCGAAGACCACTTCCGGCGGCAGATGAGCCATGCCCGGGTGGGGATTATAGCGGTCCCACACGATCAGCCCGGCATTCCATTCCACGCCGAATCTTCGCAGTAGGCCCTGGATATCGCCCTTGGGCGTCGGCGCAGGCTGCTGGTTGCCGGCGAAGGGATTGTTGCCCGCGCCCTTCTGCTCCGAGGGAGAAAGGGTCAGGTTGAAGGACGGCAGGGGATCCACGAGGAGCAGGGTGGGATGGCCCTCTTCGATGTAATCGGAAAGCCGGTCCATTTCTTCCTGCGCCAACGTGTTGGGCAGGGCGACCATGAGCGCGTCGAGATCGTCCGGATAGTCTTCCTGCGGCTGGACCTGCACCACGTCGTATTGCTTGCGCAGCTCCTCGGTCATGGCCCAGGGCTGCCGGCTCTGCATGGTGTTGAAATCGAATCCACCGAAGAGCCGAACGTCCGTGGTTAATATGCCGATTTTTGCGCGGTCCGCGCGGGCGACCACACGCAGGCTGCGCACCAGTTCATATTCTACGGGCAGCCCGGAATCCAGGAACCCGATGACCCGTTCCTCCGGACCGCAGGTGACGGCTATCCCGGCGAACACATTTGTAAATCCCGAACGGGCGCTTCGAAGATCCGGCAGCTCTCGGGGCGTGATGCCGAATCGTTCCCGGGCTTCGCGGGCCTCCGGGGTATACATCTCGGTTTCCTCGATCCGCACCTGGACACGGGAGCCTCCCGCGGCGTCCAGCTCCTTGAGGACGTCCACCAGGTTAGAACGGGTCTGCACGTAGGATTCCGGCACCTCGGGGCTTACGAAGGCCTGGATGTACACGGGCCGTTCCGGGTCCAGTTCTCCCAGCATCTGCACGGTCTCGTCGGAGAGCGAATGGAGGCCTTCGGCGGTTACGTCAAGGCGTAGGCCCGCCCGGCCCAGAATGACGTTCAGTCCAATGACCGCTGCGACGAGCGCCGCCGTCCGCACGCCATGATGGATTCCCATCCGGTAGCCCCCGACCTGCGCGGGCCAGTGGCGGCGGCTGATCAGCACCACGTTCAGATACAGCATGAGTCCCGTGACCGAAACGAAATGGACCAGGCCGGAGATACTCACGACGCCGCGCGCGAAGTCATCGAAGGCGCTGAAGAGGCCTAGAGGTGAGAGCAGGTCGCGCAGCCCCTCGCTGACACCGCTCGTTATGGAGCCTATCAGCACGAAGACTGCGCAGAACAGGGCGCCGAGGATGAAGGCGATGGTCACGTGAGCAGTCAGCAGGGACGCCAGCATGCCGACGGAGATGAGGGCGGCTCCGGCGAACCAGTAACCCAGGTAGTTGCCCGCCATGAGCCCGAGGTCGGGACTCCCGAGAAACATCAGAACCAGCACGTGGGTCAGCGAGAGCGCGAGCGAGGCCGTATAGACGCCCAGCACCGCGAGGTATTTGCCCAGGACGATTTCCAGGTCCGTGGCGGGCAGGGTAAGCAGCAGTTCATCCGTTCCCTGCCGTGTTTCCTCGGCCCAGACGCCCATGGTCAGCGCGGGTACGAAGAAGAGAAGCAGGTAGGGGAACACGGCGTTCAACTGATCGAGATTGGCCAGGTTGTTCAGGAAGAACTGGACCTGCCAGAACGCGGCGGCCGCGCTGAGGAAGATGAACAGGGTGACGAAGACGTATCCTGTGGGATTGCTGAAGGCCAGGCGCATGTCGCGGCGGGCGATGGCCGCAATAACCCTCCCGTTGAGTCGGCCGAGCAGTCCGATGTTCATTCGTCCGCCTCCCCGTTCGTCGCCTTCGAGTTCGCTGCGCCCCCGTTTATTTTGTCCCCTTTTGCCGTGTCCCGGCTCGTCGCTTCCCCGTTCGCCGTGTCCTCACCTGCCAGCCCGGCGGCGGTTTCGTCAAAACGGGTCTCCTCGCCGCTGGCTTCGGACGATGCCGAACCATTCCCGGTCAATGCGTAAAAGGATTCTTCCAGCGTACCGTCCCGCTGCAGCGTGTCGGGCGTGCCGTCGAAGACCAGCCGGCCTTCGTGGATCAGCAGCACACGGTCGGCGATGGCGTCCACTTCCTGGAGGATATGGGTAGACAGGAGTACGGTCTTGGTCTGCCCGAGCAACCGGATGTCCTGCCGGAAATCCCGGATCTGGTTGGGGTCGAGGCCGGCAGTCGGCTCGTCCATGATGAGCACGTCGGGATCATGAAGCAGGGCCTGAGCCAGGCCGACCCGCTGTTTGTTGCCCCTGGACAGCTTGTCTATGGGTTTTTCGAGGGCTTGGTCCAGGCTGCACCGGTCGATGACGTAGTCCAAGCGCCTGGTCAAGAGCCCACGCTCGAGACCCCGGGCCTCGCCGAAGAACCGCAACAGTTCCAGCGGCGTCATGTTCTGGTACAAAGGACCGTTTTCAGGGAGGTAGCCCAGGTGCCGCGACATGGCGAGACGGTCCCGCCGCACATCAAATCCGGCGATGGACGCGCTGCCGGCGCTGGCGCCCAGGTAACCGCTGAGGATCTTCATCGTCGTGGACTTGCCTGCGCCGTTTGGACCCAGGAACGCCACGATCTGACCGTCGGGTATTTTAAAGGAGATGTCTTGCACGGCGACAAAGGAACCGTAGTACTTGCATAGTCCCTTTGCTTCGATCATTGTTCTTTCGGACACCCCGGTTCTCGCTCCTTTGCTTGCGTCATAAGCAGATGTCCGCATGCTAATCGCGTCGTTTTTTCGCGGCGTCGAATAATAACAAAGGGTCTTACGCCGTGTCAAGTCTGTAATCGCGGAACCAGCGAAATTACTTGACATAACGGCTAAAATAGCATAGTTTTATAGACTGAAATACCTTAGAGAATTCTGCTCATGTTGCACAATCTTTGGATTGGTTCACCTGCCTTAGGGACTGGTCCATCTACCTCGTGACGAGTCCGGTATGAAACTCCTTACGTTCTCCTCCATCCTGGTATTTGCCTTTCTTCTTACCAGTCCGCCGCATCATTGCCACGGACTGGATCAGGGCGCTGCAATTGCAGACCAATGCCAGGGTTGCCTTTTCGGCGGCGCATCCTCCGCGGTGCTCGAAAAGTCGCCTTCTACGCTCTCTGGGCACGAGTTTGTCGCCACCGTGGCCGACGCGCCGGAGCCTGGGCATCCCCAGGCACGGAACGCGCAGCACCGGAACCGCGCACCGCCCCTTTCCTGACCTGACACCCCGCAGGATCCGGCCGATCGCCCGACCCATAGGGCACGGCCCGCGACCACTTCAGGACTTGCACGATTCATATCGTCCAGTCCTCTGTCCTCAACGATAGCATTAAAATAGTTCGGATGACGCCGCTGGCAAGTGGTCGAGGGTGAATTTCCTTCGAAGAAACCAGTGTTCCACCAAGCGGCTTAGACGAGTTCGGTACCAGATCCAGCGGTTCTAAATCAGGTCATCCCGGGCAGGTCACCTGTTTGAGCAGGGCGAGCCTTGACGCTCTCGTCTCCGACGGGTTGAAACCGATGTTATGAGCATGATCTTAAGAAGCAGTTCGATACACAAGGCAGATGCAGTTCAACTTACGCAACGCAGCAAAAAGAGAGGAAGTTCGATATGTTCAGGCATCGCTGGAACGTACTGTCAATCCTTACCGCCGCGGTATTTGTCTCCGCCGCGCTGACGTTTGCATGTGCGGACGATGAAGACACCAGTCCGACCGGTCCTTCCGAACCGAACGGACAGGATGAGGACGACCATGGACCGGGCGAAGAAGAGCTCATTACGACGCTCGAAATCACACTTACGCCCAGTGGCGGGGGAGCGCCGTACACCGTGCGGTGGCGGGACTTGGACGGCTTAGGCGGCAACCATCCGGTCGTGGACAGGATTGAGCTAGACGCGGGTACGGTTTACAATGGCACGGTACGGGTGTTGAACGAAACCGAGAGCCCGCCGGAGAATATCACCGAGGAGGTGGAGGAGGAAGCCGAGGCCCACCAGTTCTTCTATGCCACCCTGGGCGGTTTTTCACCGGCCTCCGTTACCTACGCGGACAAGGAATCCGATTACGTAACGAACTCGGGCGCCGATCATCCAGTAGGAATCGCATTTACTCTTTCTGTACCCGAAAACGCGGCGAACGGCGAGCTTCGGGTCACGCTGAGTCACTATGATGACACACCCAAGGATGGTGTGAACCCGAGCGACGAGACGGACATCGACGTGATTTTCCAGGTCTTTGTGCGCCCGTAGTACGATCGCAGTTGTGAACTTATCGAGGAAACGCGCGCCAGGGATATACATATGAACGTAACAAGAATCCTGTGTGCCATCCTGGCGATTGCCTTGTCCGGCATCGTTATTCTCGCAGAGGCGCGGGCCGCCACGGTGCGCGGCAAGGTGCTGGACGAGACCGGCGAGCCGTTACAGGCCGTGACCGTTGCCTTTTCCGTACTAGAAATCGGGACGTTCACAGACGAGCGTGGCGAATTCCGCCTGGAGAATGTACCGCAGGGCAGCCACACAATCGAATTTCGATTCGTCGGCTACCGGACGATCCGAAGCGAGATCCTCGTCACCGAAAACAGGGCGACCGCGCTCGAAGTAACCATGGAGCCGGAACCCCTTATCGGCGAGGAGGTCACCGTAACCGGCGACCGCGACCTGGCAGGAGAACTCACGGGTTCCAGCCAGTCCGTACTCGTACTGCCCCCTTCGGCCCTGGAAGAACGCCGCGGCCAGACGCTGGGCGAGACGCTGGAGTCCCTGCCGGGCGTGTCCAGCCTGACCACGGGTCCCGCTGTTTCAAAGCCCGTGCTGCGCGGCGTTCACAGCGCTCGGGTGCTGGTGCTCAACGCCGGGATTACCCAGGAGGGACAGCAGTGGGGCGGGGACCACGCCCCGGAGATCGATCCCTTTTCACCGGCTCGCATCGAGGTACTCAAAGGCGCCGCCAGTGTTCAATATGGCGCCGGCGCCATCGGAGGGGTCATTCGCATCGAACCCCCGGAACTGCCCACGAGACCGGGAATCGGCGGCAGGATAAACTCGAACCTGTTTTCTAACAACAGGCAAGGCGCAGGTTCCGTGATGGTACAGGGCGCCCTGCGCCGCCTGGCGGGACTCAAGTGGCGGGTGCAGGGAAGCCTGCGGCGCGCGGGGAACGCCCGGGCGCCGGTCCACGTCATCCGGAATT
This sequence comes from uncultured Gemmatimonadota bacterium, assembly GCA_951812955.1. Classification (GTDB taxonomy): domain Bacteria; phylum JAAXHH01; class JAAXHH01; order JAAXHH01; family JAAXHH01; genus JAAXHH01. The sequence goes on from OX638340.1 coordinate 3,425,109, forward strand.
CCGGTTTCGACGAGCGGGACTATTCCGCCGCCCTGGGCCTGACGACGGACTGGATGGACACCGAAGCTTATTTCAGCCATTTCGGTACCTGGATCGGGATATTCAAAGGCGCCCACATCGGCAATACCACGGACCTGAGAAGGACCATCGAACGGGGCGACCCGAGCATCGTGGGCTCCTTCACCTACGAAATCGACAACCCTCGCCAGCGGGTGGATCACGACCTGCTGTCGCTTCGGTCCCTGATACGTTTAGGGAGAAAGGGCAATCTCGAGCTTCGTTACGGCCAGCAGTACAACCGGCGTGAGGAGTGGGACTCCCAGGCCCGGGGCGGCGGAGCGCCGCCGAAACCCGGCTTCTCCCAGGGCCTGCAGACCCATAGCGGGGAAATGATCTTCCAGCACCGCAACATTGGTAACTGGTACGGCAAATTCGGCGTCAGCGGCATGCGCCAACGAAACACGCGCTTCACCACAGGGTTTCTGATTCCGGACTTTCAGGCCTACAGTTTCGGCGTGTTTGCCCTGGAATCCTGGACTAAGGGCAGGGCCACGGTAGAGACCGGGTTGCGCTATGACTACCGGTGGATGGAGATCTACTCTAACGAGGGGCGTCGCGCCACCGAGATTGTCGAGGGGGGCATCCACACCTACAGCAACGTGACGGGGGTGCTTGGCCTGATCTACGAACTGGCCCCGACCCTGGCAATTGCCGCAAACGTCGGCCGGGCCTGGCGTCCGCCGGGGGTGAACGAGTTGTACAGCCACGGTGTCCATCACGGGACGGCACAATTCGAGGTCGGGGACAAGGAACTGGGCACGGAAGCAAGCCTGAATACGGACCTCACCCTGCGTTACCGAGGGGAACGGGGCCGCGGCGAACTGGGGGTATTTCGTTCGCAATACAGTAATTTCATCTCGCTTTTGCCGGCAGACGACCTCGTCTTGACAATTCGGGGCGCATTCCCTAAATTCACCTACGTCCAATCCAACGCGGTAATACAGGGATTCGACGGGTACCTCGAGTACGATCTGACGAGGTATATGGACACCTACCTGTCCGCCTCCCTCGTCCGGGGGCGGGATACGGCCGAAGACCAGCCCCTGTACCAGATGCCGTCCACCCGGTTAATCGCCGGCCTGGATTTCCATCTGCCCACTACCGGGCGACTACTGGAGGCCGGGATCGGGTTCGAAGGACGCTTCGTCATGCAGCAGAAAAGCTTTCCCGAAGGAATCGATTACGCGGACCCTCCGGCCGGCTACAGCCTCTTCGACGTACACCTGCACGCGGAATTCGCCGTAGCCGACCAACCGGTTCGCATGCAATTCGGAGTACATAACCTGTTCAATGAGCGGTACCGGGACTACCTGAGCCGTTTCAGGTACTTCATTGACAACCCGGGCCGCAACATAACTTTCGGCTTGTCCATTCCCTTCGGACAGCCCATGGAGGAATAGTAAATGTCTTGGATCTGCGCCTGCATGTATGATTTATTCGCCTGCGTGCGCGCACCGGCTGCGCCTTGCATCAAGCGTGCGGCGACCGCGTTCTGTATGGTCGCGCTGCTGTCTATGCAGTCCGCAGGCACTGCATCGGCACAGGAGCGGGAACTCGTACCCCTTCGCATCCTGGAATCGCTGCACATGGACGGGGTGCTGGACGAGGGCATCTGGCAGAACGCCCTGGCGGCCAGCGGTTTCACCCAGCAGCGTCCCGACGAAGGGCAGCCATCGACCGAGCGGACCGAGGTGCGGGTCCTCTACGACGAGCAGACCCTGTACATCGGCGTATGGGCCTACGACTCGGACCCTACCCAGATTATCGCCACCCAGATGGCCCGGGACGGCGATCTGGCCGACGACGACTACTTCCAGATCATCCTGGATACGTATATGGACCGGCAGAACGGCATTCTTTTTGCCACCAATCCCGACGGCGCCCGCTATGACGCCCAGGTCCGCAACGAAGGCCGGTCAGAGGGGCGCTTCAATACCAACGTCCTGACGGACTGGAACGGCGTGTGGGACGTATACACCTCCCGGAACGAGGAGGGGTGGTACGCCGAGATGGCCATTCCCTGGAGCACGCTGCGCTTTGAAACCGGCGATGACGTCGATTTCGGCATAAACCTGGAGCGCCAGATCCGCCGCCGCAACGAACAGGCCTTCTGGGCGCCCGTCATCCGGCCTTTCAACATCTCCCAGGTGTCGGTTGCCGGGACCCTGGCGGGCATGAACCTTACGCGGCACGACCACCGCTACCTGCAGGTCACCCCCTATTCACTGGGCGGCGCCACCTGGACGTTCCAGCCCGGGACGACCGAACGGGACGACGACTTCGATGGCGGGGTGGACGTCAAGTACGGCCTGACCAACAACCTGTCGCTCGACCTGACGTACAACACGGATTTCTCCCAGGTGGAAGTGGACGACGCGCAGGTCAACCTCACCCAGTTCAACCTGTTCTTTCCCGAAAAGCGGGCTTTTTTCCTCGAGAACGCCGGGCTGTTCCGCTTCGGCGTGGCCCGGGAGACGGAGTTGTTCTACAGCCGAAACGTCGGCCTGGTGCGCGACGCAAGCGGAACCTTGAGACAGGTGCCGATAACCGGCGGCGGCCGGCTGACGGGCAAGGCTGATCGCACGAACCTGGGCTTGCTGCTCATGCGGACGGGTGACGAGCGGTTCGGGGACAACAAGATCGAGGACAATATTTACGCTGTGGCGCGGGTCAGCCAGGACGTGGGCGAGAAATCAAATGTCGGGTTCATTCTGACCAATCAGCGGGTCGGCGGAGGGGACTACAACCGGGCGGCCGGTGCCGATTTCAACCTGGCCATCGGACCGAAACTGGCCGTCAGCGGTTTCCTCGCCGGGACCACCTTTGAACAAGGCGAAAGCAGCGAATCGGGTTTCGCGGGACGGCTGTGGTCGCGCTGGAACGGTCCGCTGTGGCAGTTCGAGGGTCTCTACATGGGCGTGTCCGAGTTCTTCGATCCCGGTATGGGTTTTTTCAGCCGCAGGTCCCTGGCCCGGAACTTCGGCGGGTTTCACGAGGTTTCCGCCCGTGCGTTCTTTACGCCCGAGCCCACGAACAGCATCGTCCGGCGGTACTTTCCCCATATCGTGCTGTCCGCCACTTTCGGGGACGACGGCACGCAACTGACCCGGCGGGAACACTACCACTGGGAGTTGTTCTTTACCGGGGGCGAACAGGCGGGGATCACGCTGGACCGCGCATACCGTCGAATCAGCGCGGACACCCGGCCCATCCTGGGCGTCAAGTTGCCGGTGGGGAATTACACCGATGCGTCAACGCGCATGCACTACACGACGAACCTGAGCAAGCCGCTGTTCGCCGACTTTCAGCTTATCCTGGGACAATACATCAACGGCGACCGCCGCTCGCTGAATCTCGAAGGCGGCGTGCGAACCGGGTCGAAGTTCGCGATCGGACCCCGGTACGAGCTGAACGACGTGACGCTCACCGATACCGCCAATATGGAGCGGGAGGTCACCACCCACCTCTTCGGCGTCAGGACCAGCTATTCCTTTTCACCCGATGTATCGCTCAACGCGCTGGTGCAGTGGGATACCAACCAGGACCGGTTCGTATCGAATTTCCGGTTCAACTACATCATCAGTCCCGGCAGCAATCTTTACGTCGTGTACAACGAGAACCGCGACAACGGGGACATGACGGACGCCCTGCTGGGCGATCCGCTGGACCGGACACTGATCGTCAAGCTGGCCTACCTGTTCGATATTTGATAAAGTCGCATTTAAGGCTGGATCTTCGCGCGGCCGGGTCGCAACGTGCGGCCGGGTCGCAAACGGTGGCGCGAAAAAACCTTCCTGCAGTCCGACTCGGGACCACTACATGCTCGGGATCACTTCATGAACGTACTCGGCGGATCACTCACCGGCTGTTCGACGGACCCCCTGACCGGGTTCTACCGTGACGGAGCGTGCAATACCGGTTCGGGCGATTCCGGCGTCCACGCCGTCTGCGCGGTGATGACCGAGGAGTTCCTGGTTTTTTCCAAGGCGACCGGAAACGATCTCAGCACACCCGTGCCGGCCTTCGGCTTCCAGTGCCTCAAACCCGGTGACCGCTGGTGCGTGTGCGTGAACCGGTGGAAAGAGGCCTACGACGCGGGCGTGGCGGCGCCGGTCGTACTGAGCGCCACCCACATCATGGCCCTGGAGTTCGTGACAATGGACGAATTGCGGGCGTGTGCCGTTGAAGAGGCCTAGGAAGAAGCTAGGGAGAGGCGTAGGGAGAGGCGTAGGCTGATCTGTTTTATTTCCTTGATTTTACCGGACGTACTCATTAAATTTGAGCGCTGATTGGTAAAACCGGCATTCTGAAGATACGTTCGCCTGGGAGTACAGCATGGCCAAGAGCAAAAACCGTGACCTCGTAAAACTCAAGAGCACGGAAAGCGCGCATTGTTACTACACGAAGAAGAACCGGCGTAACACGACCGCCCGCGTGGAACTCAAGAAGTACGATCCCACGCTGCGGCGGCACGTCATGTACCGGGAGACGCGGTAACGGCGTTCCTGGAGGTTTATCCGATGTCAAGAAAATGCAAGTTGACCGGAAAAGGACCCCTGGTCGGCTACAACATTTCCCACGCACATAACAAGACCAAGCGGCGTCAGTATCCCAATCTCCAGCTGAAGCGTATCTACGTGCCCGAACTGGGCCGGACGGTGCGCATCAAGATGTCCGTCAGCGCCCTGCGGACGGTCACGAAGATCGGGCTGATGCCTTTCCTGAAGAAACAGGGACTGCGGCTGCAGGACGTGCTGTAGAATCCGGTCTCATGTCATCGAAAAGCGCTTCGTTCCACAAATCCCTCGCCGCCGAGCGCGGGCCTCTGGGCGTCGCCGTCGTAACGGTGAGCGATTCCCGCACGCCTGAAACCGATACCAACGGAAATTACCTCAAGGGGTGCATCGAAGAAGCGGGCCACCGGGTCGCCGGCTACCGGCTGATCCGGGACGAGCCGGACGAGGTGGCGGCCGCCCTTGAATCGTCGACCGGCGAGGACGTGCAGGTCGTGATATTCAACGGGGGCACCGGGATCTCCCGGCGGGACCGGACCTTCGACGTGCTGGACCGCAAGCTGGAAAAGCCCCTTCCCGGATTCGGCGAGATCTTTCGCATGCTCAGTTACGAACAGGTCGGTTCCGCGGCCATGATGTCCCGCGCCACGGCAGGCGTGTACCGCAACACGGTGGTCATCTCCACGCCCGGCTCTCCCGCCGCGGTGAAACTCGCCTGGGAGAAACTGATCGCACCGGAAATCTCCCACATGGGCTGGGAACTGACCCGGTAGTCGCCGCAAGCTTCCGCGGACCGGGAACCGAACTGGTGGTCTTCGATGGCGGGAACCTGCCCCTTATCGCCGCGGATCGGATCATTTTAAAAGCCGTTTCTACCCACGGAGGTCTTCATGCTTTCTCCGCACCAAGGCAACATACTTGGGATCGCGCGCAAGGCGATCCTGCCCTTTTCTCTGTCTTTTATCCTGGCGGCTACACTGGCTGTCGCGCTGGCGATTTCAGCGATCTTCCCCCGCGAAGTCCGCGCCCAGACCCAGACCGAGGACGAGCAGACTGTCACTGCCATCTTCAATGAACGGTTGACGACAGGCGAGATGTACTACCTCCTCGAAGACCTGTGCAAGAGCATTGGACCGCGCCTGAGTGGTTCCGAAGGCGCAGAACGGGCCGTGGCATGGGCCAAAGAGGTGATGGAAGGCTACGGATTCGACCGCGTGTACCTCCAGGAAGTCATGGTGCCCCATTGGGAACGGGGCGATCCGGAGCAGGTGCGGATCGTCGACGTCGAGGAAGGGATGATCGAGCTGCGTGCCCTGGCCATCGGCGGATCGGTGCCGACCGCGCCGACGGGGATCACGGCTCCGGTGGTCGTGGTCCACTCCATCGAAGAAGTGGAGGAACTCGGACGCGATGCCATTGAAGGGAAGATCGTTTTCTATAACCGTGCGTTCGACCAGACCGTGATCGGAACGGGAGCCGGATATGGCGGGGCGGTGGGACAGCGGTCCGCCGGTCCGTCCCAGGCTGCGAAGTATGGCGCCGTGGGCGTCGTAATCCGTTCGGTCGCCTCTAACTTCGACGACGCGCCCCACACCGGCGGCCTGCGTTATCTCGCGGACGTGGAGCGCATCCCCGCCGCGGCGCTGGGTTTCCAGTCCGCCGACCGGCTGGTCCGAGTGCTAGAGGAGCAGCCCGACGCCCGGCTTTTCATGCATCTTTCCAGCAAGTGGCATCCCGACGCCCTGTCGCATAACGTGATCGGCGAGATCCGGGGCAGCGAACGGCCGGACGAGATCATCCTGGTGGGCGGCCACCTCGATTCGTGGGACGTGGCCGAAGGCGCCCATGACGACGGCGCCGGCAGCGTCCACGCCATCGGCGTGCTGCGTACCTTCATGAAACTGGGCATACGGCCCCGGCACACCATCCGGGCCGTCCTGTTCATGAACGAGGAGAATGGTCTCCGCGGCGGCATCAAGTACGCCGAGGTGGCGAAGGAAACGGGTGAGAAGCACCTGATCGCCCTGGAGAGCGACGCGGGCGGATTCAGTCCCAGGGGATTCGGCGCGTCCGTCGACGATGATGTCCTCGAACGGTTCCGCTCGTGGCTGCCCCTCTTTCCCCAGAACACGATCTCCTATATCAACAAGGGCGGTGGCGGGGCCGACATCGGTCCGCTACGACGGGAGACGGGCACGCCGACCATCGGATTCATCCCGGATTCGCAGCGGGCGTTCGACTACCACCACGCGCCCACCGACGTTTTCGAGGCGGTGAACCGCCGGGAACTGGAACTGGGTGGTGCGTCCATTGCCTCGCTCATCTACCTGATCGACAAGTACGGCCTCAAGGGCGAGATGGCCCAGTAAGATGCCCGGTAGGAAGCCCGGTAGGAAGAGGGCGATGAAGACTTTCCGGATCCTCCTTTGCCTCCTGTTCGTTCCCGCGGTCGAGCCGGTTTTGGACCTAGTCCTGGGTCCGGCATCGGTCCTGGGTCCGGCCCCAGTATTGGGTCCGGTATCGGTCCTGGGTCCGGCCACTGCGCAGGCCCACGTGTTCTATGTGAGTATCGTCCGGGTCAAATGGAACGCGGAGGAAGCGCGTCTCGACGTGACCGTGCGGATTTTCACGGACGACCTGGAGGAGGCCATCCTGGCGGAAGGCGGCCCGCGACTGCGGCTCTGGACCGACCAGGCACGGGAAGACCGCGACCGGCACGTTGCGGACTACCTGCTTTCCAGGATGGCCTTCCGTGTCAACGGCCAAGAGCGCGAGTTGGCCTATACCGGAATGGAGGACGCGCTTGACGCCACGGCCTGTCTGGTGCAGATTACGAATGTGGACCGGGTGGAAACGATCGAGGTCGAGAACCGGATCCTGATCGATATGTTCGACACACAGGCCAACGTGATGCGGTTCGAAGTCGGCGGCGAGAAGAAGTACGTAAACCTGGGCAAGGGAACCGTCAAGGGCCTGGTCCGCTTCGGTTCCTGAGGATGTGGCACCGAGCCCTGTCGGCGGTCCGTCTATGGCGCCGGACGGAGCTCGAATGTGACCGATCCGCGTCGCCGGCTGGATCCCGAATGTGACCTATCTGCTGCGACGGCCGAACTTGATGTGACCGATCCGCGGGGCCGGCCGAATTCGAATGTGACCGGTCCGCGGCGATGGCCAGAATTATGGCGGGAAGATGTCTGAATTTCAAGTCTATCTGCAAATCGGTTTCGACCATATATCGGACCTGAACGCCTACGATCACATCGTTTTCATCATCGCCCTGTGCGCCGCCTATCCGCTGAACCGGTGGCGCTCGGTGCTTCTGCTCGTTACGGCTTTCACGATCGGGCACTCGATCACCCTGGCGCTGGCCACGATGCGCGTCATACTGGTCCCATCGGACTTGGTCGAGACGCTGATCCTATTGACGATACTGGCGACCTGCCTGATGAACGTTTACCGGCCGTTCGAGGGCAAAATCGGCCGCAAGACAAGTTACGGACTGGCCCTGTTCTTCGGCCTGATCCACGGCCTGGGTTTCTCGAACTACCTGAGGGCGCTTCTCGGCATGGAGGAATCGATCATCGTGCCGCTCCTGTCCTTCAACATCGGGCTGGAACTGGGCCAGTTGATGATCGTGGGGCTCTTCACGGTCGCAGCCTTCGTGTTTCTCAGGGTGCTCGGAACGCCGCACCGACAATGGAACCTGTTCGTATCGGGCGCGGCCGCAGGTGTTTCAGCCATGTTGCTGTTGGGGGCGGGTTGAAAAGCTGCCGGGGCGGGTTGGCATAGGGGTTGAACATGGCGACGGGACTGGCCTGATCCGCGGAGCGGTCGAACTGAACTGGGACAAGTTGTAGAGCTGCCGGGATGAGTTGCGCATGGCGCCGCCCGGGTCGGATCTGCATCGCATCAAGTAAGCGCTGCATCCGAAAGTCGAATCTCGTGATATGGAGGACGCACCATCGTGACGCTGGACACGACGATAGAAGAAGTGCTGGAAGACTTCGAATACCTGGATGACTGGGAAGAACGCTACCAGGAAATCATCGACCTGGGCAGGAAGCTGCCGGTCCTGGACGATTCCTACAGGACGGAAGCGTACCGGGTCAAGGGATGCGTGAGCCAGGTCTGGTTCGTACCCCACGTCGCGGATACCCTGCCGCCCACCATCTCCTTCCAGGCCGACAGCGACGCCCATATAGTCCGCGGCCTCGTGGCCATCCTGCTCATGGTCTACTCGGGCAAGACCGCGCGCCAGATCCTGGAAGCCGATATCGAAGGCATCTTCAACAGGCTGGACCTCGCGTCCCACCTCAGCCCAAGCCGAAGCAATGGTTTCCGGTCCATGGTGAAGAAGATCCGGTCCATCGCGGACGCCGCAATGGCAAACTAGCTCCTACCTGCCTGATCATCCCCTCATCGGAACCGTCGCGGCCACTGACCACAGGACTCGATCACGGTTCCGTCGCGGCCACATGACTCGGTCACGGTTCCGTCGCGGCCACATGACTCGGGCAAGGTTTCGTCGCGGCCACAGGACTCGGGCAAGGTTCCATCGTGGCCACTCAACTCGGCCAATTTACAGTATTATCCACTCGACCCTGTCACGGTGCAGTCCTATCCACCCAATTCGGACACGAGCCCATCGAGTTGCGTTCGATGTTCGTCGGACAGTTCCCAACCCACTGAGTCGACGTTCTGCTCGACCTGGGCCGGTCGCGTTGCACCGCACAGGACCGACGTGATGCCGGGCTGCCGGGACGTCCAGTGGATGACGAGCTGGGCGAGGGATTTGCCATATTCATCCGCGATAGACTTCATTCGGCCGAGCATGTCGAGGGTTCGGGCCAGTTCCTCCCCCTGGAACCTGGGATCGTCGTTGCGTGAGTCGCCTTCCGGAAACCGGTGGCCCCTTCCGTATTTGCCTGTCAGCAGGCCCTTGTACAGCGGCCAGTAGGAGATCACCCCGATGTTGTTATCGCGGCAGTGGGGGAGAATCTGAGCCTCGATGTCGCGGATGAGCATGTTGTAGGGCGGCTGATCCGAGTGCAGCGGCGCATGGCGTGCGAAGTCCTCCATTTGCGCCACGTCGTAATTGCTTACGCCAATCGCCCGGATCTTGCCCTGTTCTTTCAGTTCGGCCAGGGTGACTGCCGTTTCCTCAAAGGGTGTGTTCTCGTCCGGCGCGTGCACCTGGTACAGGTCGATGTAGTCCGTATTCAGACGTCGCAGACTCTCCTCGACCTGCTCCAGGACGCGTTTCCTGGAGCTGTCGCGCAGCAGCGTGGTGCCGTCCCAGTACAGTCCGCATTTCGTCGCAAGGACGATCTCGTCCCGTCGGCCTGAGATAGCCCGGCCTACCAGTCGTTCCGATTCGCCGCTGCGCCCGTACATGTAGGCGGTGTCGATGAGGGTTATCCCGCCGTCCATGGCGCTTTCCAGCGCAGCCAGGGACGCGTTGTCGTCGATTCCGGTCCATCCGACGCCGGCCATAGGCCAGCAGCCCATGCCGATGACCGATACCGACAATCCCGATTCACCGAGCGCTCTGTATTCCATATTCGCCATCCTTTGACGGAAGATCCGGGCACGTTCAGGTCCGTCCGGAGAAGGCCGGCGGACCGCCCGCGATCGATACGATTTCCAATTGACGAGGTGGGGCGGGAAACATATATTGAATGTAATTACGTGTTCCCGGTACGGTAGAATATACCACGTAACTTTTAAGCATTCAATCGATATAGACCAGGAAACTGCAGCATAGACCAGGAAACTGCAGTATATACCAGGAATAGGCAGTGACCGGCCTTCGGTTGCGCTCAATCGGTCGACCAGCCGGCAGTTAACTCCGGTAAATCCGAAAAATCTCATAAATCTCATAAATCCCATGGCAGGGAGGTAGATATGTTGAAAACCGGTTTAACCCTGATGGTCGCGATGGTTCTTGCGGCGTCTCCGGCAATGGCGGGTTCTCCGACGGTTACCGGCGATTACGTGGAAGTGCGCTCCAACCACATCCTGGGCGGCGGCTGCACCTATTCGGCGGAAGCCGGCGGCGATGCCAACCAGGCCGTCGTGGCGTGGCGCGTCCGTGACGGAGCGCTGGCCGATCTGTCCGTCGTTGCCGTCATTCTCGGGAAAGGCAACCTGCAACTCGGTCACCATGCACGCGAAACCGTGCTGCTGATCGACAGCCGGGCCACGCCGACCCAGCGCCAGGTCTTGAAGAGCACCTTCACGGCACGCTACGGCGAACTTTTCGGTACGGTGAAGACGGTGAAACCCACCGACATTTCCTTCCGCCACGACGGCGGGGACACCTACGCGGTTTCGGTGGACGGCCAGGTTCGCGTTTCTACCCGGACCATGGTTGCGACCGACCATGAGCCCAACTGCGACCGCATGGTTTGGTACGATCCCTTCACGAAGGACGCGTCGGCTTCGCTGGTCCAGACCGCGGCCCACGCATACAGCGGATCTGACCTGATCGCCACGTGGAGCATCCCGAACAAGCGCAGCGCTTACGTGGGAACCTTCTCCTTCACGCCGTAAACTGAATCGGCGACCATGAACCAAGATAAGAAGCCGGCGAGGCGGTGTTCGTTCGCCGGCTTCTGTTATTTATCTACTTAGTCTCTTGATATCTATCTACTTAGTCTAAGGACGGAGAGCAGACCACGGCGCTCGGACTCCTATTGCTGATCACCGCGACCGTCGTTACGTCGTGCTTCGGCCTGATTCTAAAATCCGCCCACCACAACGGACGAAATGCACTGGCGGTGGGCAGCCTGAATTACGGCGCGGGCGCCGTAATCTCCGGCCTGCTAATGCTCTTTGACACGGGCTGGGTCTGGCACGGGACCACCATACTGATCGGTGCGGCCAGCGGATTCTTCTATTTCGTAGCCTTCCGATTTCTGATCCAGGCGCTTCTGCAGGGCGGCGTCGCCGTTACCCTGGCGATCGTTCGCCTGTCCGTCCTGATCCCCATCCTCTGTTCCATCGTAATCTGGTATGAAGTCCCCAATCTGCCGCAGATTGCGGGAATCATCACGGTTTGCCTCGCACTGCCGCTCCTGACACTCGGCGTGGGCAGGCAGTCCGATCTGTCGCTGCGCGGCGTCGCCTGGCTGGTCGGAGCCCTCTTCATCACCACGGGATTCTGTCACCTGTCACCGAAGGTATTCAGCGAACTCGCGCCGCAGAGCCAGATGTCGCTCTACCTATTCTCACTCTTTGCCGTATCCGGATTCATGGGGCTGTGCTACATCTGGTACAAACCGATCCGGGTGCGACTGCCAGAAGTGTGGTGGAGCGGCATACTGGGCGCGTGCAACGTCGCGGGGACCTGGCTCCTCGTTCTCACGCTCAAGTTCCTCCCCGGTACCGTCGTCTTTCCTTTCGTCAGCGCGGTCGGCCTTGTCATCACCACGCTCGTGGCTATATTGTACTGGAAAGAACAGGTTCGCAGACTCGCCTACGTCGGCATCGGCCTGACCCTGTTAGCGGTCGTCCTTGTGAACAGCGGCTGAGGCAGGCGGCGATCCGTACGACTGACCGCGCGTCGGCGGCGAATCCGCGTTGATTACCGAGCGCGTTGGCGGCGAATCCGCGTCGATTGGTGAGCGCGTCGGCGGCGAATCCGCGTTGATTTCCGAGCGCGGTCTGCTATATATGTAAAACACAATTTGAATGTTGATTCTTATTTTGATCAATGTTGACAATATAAAAATCCACGTTTCTAGATAAAGCGGCCACCCGCGTGTTACAACCGCGAGTATCGGGCGCAACTACGCAACACGGAGCGGAAGTACCACTCCCCCGCGCAGTGCCTTAGAGGTGATATTTCGTGATCCTGGACATTGACCGCACAGGCAGGATAGTGGGCATCGGCAGCAACGTCATGGACGTGATCTATCGGGTAAACCGAATCGCGGGACCGGAGGAAAAAACCTATATCCTGCCGAATGAACATGGCGCGGTCGTGACCGAGGTAACAGGCGGCGTGACGCTGAACCATCTGGCGTGGACGGCCCAGATGGGCGTCCCCGCCGGTCTTTTTGGATTTCAAGGGGACGACCGGTTCGGCGCTATGATCCGGGACGAAATGGACCGCCACGGTATCGATCGGTCGGCCGTTCGGGTCCTCGAGGGCCGCGCATCCGGTTTTTCGGTGGTGAACGTGGCCGACGACGCGGACCGGGCAATTTACATGGCCCGCGCTCTGACGGCGGAGACCTCGGCTGCGGACGTAGAGACGTATTTTGCCGGGTACATTTGTTCCGCCGCGATGGTGACGACGGAAATATCCCAACTCCCGCTGGACGCCGTTATCGCGGTCCTGCGCATAGCCCGCGAGGCTGGCGTGCCGACCGTGCTGGACGTGGACGTCCCGCCGGAATTCGCCACCGAAGTGGCCGGACTCGGTTCCGCCGAAGATTTCGAAGAGGCCCTGCGTCTCGCCGACGTCGTGAAACCCGCCAAGGCCGCCGCATCGCAGATAGCAGCAGCCGAGAGTTCAGAGGAACGGGCCGAGCGTATTTTCAACCGGTACGGCGCCCGGCTGGTGGCCATCACCGAAGGGGCGCAAGGTTCGGTCGTCACCGACGGGAAGCAGACGATCCGCACGCCTGCGAAACCCGTGGAAGCCCGGGACACCACCGGCGCGGGAGATGCCTTTCTGGGCGGCCTGATTGCGGGTATATACCACGGATTTGCGTTACAGGACATCGCATCGCTCGCCAATGCCTGCGGCGCTGTATGTTGCCGCATCCCGGGGGCCTTCCCGCAACTGGGTTCGAGCCGGGACGACGTTATCAGCCTGTACGAAGGCACTCCGATTCCTGCCGGGACCGCATCGGAATCGGTTGCAGGTCCGGAACCTGGGATCATCCCGGAGTCGGGGATCGTCCCGCAGTCGGAGATCGTCCCGCAGTCGGGGGTTGTGACCGAAAGCCTTGACGATTCCGGTTCAGCGACCGCGGGTGCAGCCGGCCTGAATGCCGTGCGGCGGACCGCTGCCGCCCTTTCCGGACTGTATGACGGCATGTCTGACACCTACTTTGACGAAGCCGTCGCGATTATCCGGAAGGCAGAAGCGGCCGGCGGGCGCGTACACGTCACCGGTGTGGGGAAGTCCCGGCACATCGGCCACAAGCTGGCGGCCACGCTGCAGAGCACGGGAACGAAGGCGTATTTCCTCGATCCAGTCGACTGCAACCACGGAGACAGTGGACAGGTAGCGGAAGGGGACGTGGTCGTCGCCCTGTCTCACAGCGGGGAGACGGAGGAACTGATGGCAGCCGTTGAAACCCTCGCCGCGATCGGTGCGATACTCATCGCAATCACCGGGCACGCCGCATCCAGTCTGGCCCGTTCGAGTGCGGCGACCCTGCACGTTCCCGTTGACCGCGAAGGCGGTCCCCTGGGACTCGCGCCGACCGTGAGCACGTCCTGCCAACTCGCCGTGGCCGACGGACTCGCCATGGCCCTGAAGGCCTGCCGTGGGTTTACCCGGGAAGACTTCGCCCGGTACCATCCCGGCGGGCGTATTGGAAGGCAACTGCGGGACAGTGAAGCCGAAAACTGAAGGTTCAGGAAGGAACGCCATGATTGCCGAAGCACCGAAAGCAAATACCGAAACACCCGAAATAAGACTGATCGCTTTCGATCAGGACGATACGGCCCTGCTGCCCGACGGCAAGCCCTCCTCCGAGGGTTTGGCCGCCATCGAAGCCGCTCTCGACCAGGGACTGATCGTGAGCTCCGTGAGCGGCCGCAACATAGATCGCAGCGGCGAGCCCTTCAGCGGCGCTCGTCAGCTGTTCGACCGGCTCTACCTGATCGCCAACAACGGCGGGATCATACTCGGGCCAGCCGAAGGGGGCCGAAGACCGCTGCTGTTCGAAAAGCGCATGTCTACCGGCGCTTTCCTGGACCTGCTCGACTTCATCGAAGAAAACGGTTTCAATTTCGTATACAGCTGGCTGCGCGTGACGGAGGCCGGTCCCCTGGACAGCGTAATAGCCGACCGGTATACTCCGTCCATCGCAGCCATAGAGGAGCAGAGCCGCGCCGCCGTCGACCGGGACGACGACCTGCTGGCGAAACTGAGACAGGGCGCATACCCGCCGCCGCCCAAGATGCTGATTCTTCCAGGCCTGGAACGGCGCGAGGCGGTGCTGTCGGAGTTGAAGGCCCGTTTCGACTCCCGTCTCTACCTCGTCAAGACGAATCCGGACCGGATCGAAGCCATGCACGCCGACGTCAACAAGAAGGTCGCCGTGGAGTTCATCGCGCGCGAGCACGGAATATCCCTCAATAACGTGATGGCAGTCGGGGACGGCGACAACGACCTGCCCATGCTCTTCAACGCGGGCCTGGGGGTGATCATGGAAAACGCCCAGGACGCGGTCAAAGAAGCGGGCCGGGCGCAAGGTCTGGTCATTGCTCCGCCGAACCACGAGAACGGCTTTGCCTGGGCGGTACGTCGATACGCGTTAAACAACGGCCGTTAAGCGGCGACTGTTGAACCGCGACCGTCGAGCGGTAGCTGATGAGCGGGACGCGTCGATTCGTGTAATAACGACGGACGGTGGCCGGCATACCGGACCGTGCCCGCGGCTCTAACGGAACTCCTCCCCATGACCACTTCCCTTCTTGATCATCTTAGATCTTCCCTGCTGGTGGCTGATGGCGCGAGCGGAACCATGCTGTACGCCCGCGGCGTTCCGATAGAGGTCTGTTTCGACGAGATCAACCAGAGCCGACCCGACCTGATCCGGCGTATCCACGAGGAATACGTGGATGCGGGAGCCGGTCTGATCGAGGCCAACACCTTCGGGGCCAATGCCCTGTCTCTCTCCAAGTACAACCTCGAGGACCAGGCGGAATCACTGAACGCCCGCGGCGTCGAGATCGCCCGGGCGGCGGCAGGATCCCGGGCCTACGTAGCGGGGGCCGTCGGGCCGGCCCGCGGCCTACCCCACCTGGAATACACCGAAGCGGACTACGACAGGGTCTACCGTGAACAGATCTCGGCCCTGGCCGGCGGCGGTGCGGACGCGATCATCCTGGAGACCTTCCTCCGGCTCAATGAACTGACCGGGGCGCTGGCGGTCTGCCGCGACGTCTGCGACCTCCCCGTGATCTGCCAACTCGCGGTGGACCAGTCGGGACAGACCGATGACGGGTACGGCGTCGCGAATGCCTTCGATCAACTGCGCGCGGCCGGCGCCGACGTGGTGGGGGTGAACTGCCGCAGCGGCCCCAAGGGCCTGCTGGACGCGCTTGCGCCGGTTCCCCTTGAGGATGGGCTCATCCTCTCGGCCTTCCCCAACGCAGGCTCCCCGGTATACGTGGACGGACGATTCATCTACGAGGCTACGCCCGAGTACTTCGCAACGAGCGCGCTCCGGCTGCGCGACCAGGGCGTGCGCCTGATCGGCGGGTGCTGCGGGACCATGCCCGATCACGTCCGGGCCATGGCCCAGGCGCTCGAAGGCAGGGAGATCGTCACGCGGAAGAAGGTCGTCCCGGTGGCAGTCCGAGCTCCGGCCAGCAAGGCCAGCACGGCCAGCAAGGCTCCCCCGGCCCGCCCTGACCGCCCTGGCCGACCGACTCGTCCTGGCCGTCCCGACCAACCTGGTCAGCCTGACCACACTGACTATCCGCCGCGCAAACCCCCGGCGGCCGAACCGTCGATCGTGGACCTGGTCCGCAAGCGGGTGACCGTCATCGTTGAGCTCGACCCGCCCCGTGACCTGGACCACGAACCCATCGTAAGGGGCGCCATGGCCCTGAAGGAGGCGGGCGCCGACGCCTTGACCATGGCCGACAATTCCCTCGCCGTCACGCGGATCAGCAACATGGCCATGGGACAGATCGTCAAGGAGGAAGCGGGTATCCGGCCGCTGTTGCACATCACCTGCCGGGACAGGAACCTGGCCAGCCTGCAGTCCCAGGTGCTCGGCCTGCATGCCCTGGGTATCGACCACGTCCTCGCCGTCACGGGCGACCCCGTCAAATTCGGCGATCAGCCGGGAGCCAGCAACGTCTACGACGTTTCCTCATTCGAACTGATCAGACTAATAAAGCAAATGAACGAGGGAGTGGGTTTTTCGGGCCGGCCCTTAAACGGCAAAACCGGATTCACCGTCGCGGCGGCCTTCGACCCCAATGGTACCAACCTGGACAGAAGGATCCGGAGGCTGGAACGAAAAGTCGAGGCAGGCGCCGACCTGATCATGACGCAACCGCTGTTCGACCGACGCCAGGCCAGGGCGCTTTACGAAGCAACCCGCGATGCCGGCGTCCCCATACTGCCGGGCGTCATGCCCCTGGTCAGCGAAGGAAACACGGAATTCCTCCACAACGAAGTACCGGGATTCGTGGTGACCGACGACGTTCGTGCGCGCATGGCCCGCGCGGGCCGGGGTAGAAAGGCCCGACGGGAGGGCATCGCAATCGCCAGGGAGATCATCGAATCCGTCCTGACCTACTTCAACGGTCTATACCTGATCACGCCCTTCAACCGTTATCCCATGACGGTGGAGCTGACGGAATTCGCCCTGCAGGGCGTTGAACGCTCCGAATCCCGATAGTCAGCCAGCGCTGCCGGCAAGGCAACCAGCCCGGCCGGACACCGGCGAGTCCGGCAATCAGCGCGTCCGAAAATCGGTGTGTCCGAATACGTGAGCCTGCGCGGCCGGAATTCAGCGCGTCCCGGATCGCACCGGCGCGGTCAGGAAGCCGGCCGATTGCGGTAGTAAAGGTAGGATACGGCGGTGAGGATAGCGCTCAGGGCGAGGAAGCCGATGATGCGATACAGCGTGTCCAGCATCATGAGGTCGAAGACGAAGGCTTTCACCACGGTGCATCCGAAGTAGACGATGGCCGCGGCGCGAAGTGCCCGGATATCCAGCAAACGCCCGAGGAGCATGACGAGGGTCGCGCCAATCAGCCAAACGCCCGAAACGGCCAGCTGGCGCAAGTTTTCCAATTGATTCAGCGAACCATCCCCAAGTGTGATGATCCGGTACTGGAAATAGCTCAGGATTTCCACCGTACCCCAGACCAGGAGAAGAAACGACCAGGCCACGTGAAAGATCGAAAACAGCACGCGGTCACGCCTCGTTTCGTCGCTCCTCGTTTCCTCGCTCCTCGTTTCGTCGCTCCCTGTTTCCTCGCTCCTCGTTTCATCGCGGCCCTGCAGCATGCCGGCGCAGACAAGCAGCAGTCCTCCCACCACCCAGTAAGCACCGGTGCGCAACGATAGAATCGGCACATAAGCAGAAACGAGGTTGGACACGATCGTCCCGCCGTGGAGGAATATCGCTACGAACGAAAGGGCAGCCAGTGCCGTCCCGGCGTGACGGACCGGTCGCGTGCCGTAGTGGACACCAAACCAGAACAACGCGAAGGCTTCGAGGGCCCAGGCAATGATCACGCCGTAACTGAAGAAAAAGCTTATCGGTGCGAGCACCGCAAGCAGCACGGCTACCGTCGCGTGCTCCGCGGCCGCGGGCCGGTCATCGGTTCGCCGGACAATCCACGCCGTGAGCCCGAAGTACACCAGCGATAGGACCGCGGTCGCGACACCCCCGGAATAGTCCGCAGCGTGCTGCTCGTACTGAAACTGGACGCCGAAAAAGTCCCACAGGCCTTCCGTGTGCCACGTAAGGCGCATGAGCATCACGTAGTAGCCCAGTACGTTGATCGCTATTGCCGCCCGCCGCCACCACCTGTTCCCCGGGTCGCCCGTGACCGAGCGCAAGAGGTTCGTCCCCGCAAACAGCATCCACCAAAGCGTCAAAAAGGCCAGGGCGGTTCCGAGACCTTCGGGCAGGTCCGCCCGGAACGACCAGGTCAGGTAGATTCCGTAAGTGGCCGCGACAGCCAGCAGTTCGAGCAGCCGCCATCTGCGCCGCCTCACCAGGATGGCGATCAGGCCGGCGTCGAGCAGCGTAAGGTATACGAAGAGACCGAGGGTGTTCAGTTCGGCCGTGACGAGGAGGAGGGGGGTCAGGAATCCGCCGGCCCATCCCAGCAGGGCGATGGCCCGCGCGTCGTAGTACAGGGAAATCAGCAGGGCGGCGGCCGTTACCAGGGTCATGAGGAAAAAGGCGACGGGCTGCGGCACAAGATGGTAGAAGTCGAAAGCTGCGTAGATCGACAGGTATAGAATCGCCACGCCCGCGCCGGTCAGCCCATGGGAGAAAACGGACATTTGACGCCGATGGAATCGGTAGCCACCGGCGATCAGCAACATGCCGGCCGCTCCGCCCAGGATCACGCGCGCGGTTTCATTCAACCAGTCGTTGTCGAAAGCATATTTCAGGAAGAATCCCGCGGCGAGAATGAGCGCCAGGGCGCCCGCACGGTTCAACAGCTTGCCGCCGAAAAGAATCTCCCACTCTTCTCGGGTGCGTGGCCGCAGCATGTGGGCAACCCGGCCGGGCGTTCGATGCGGTACGGGTTCACTCGCCAGTGCCCCTCCCGCCAGTGCCCCTCCCGCCAGTGCCCCTCCCGCTAGTGCCCCTCCCGCCGCCGGAGATTCCTCCGTTGTTTCTTCTATCGTTTCTTTTGCCGTTTCCTTCGTGGTCTCTTCCGTTTCTTCTGTCGTCTCCTCAACTCCCCGTCCGGCTGGCGCCGTACCGGTTGTCCCGGTCTTCCGTCTTATGACCTCCTCGAGTTTCCGGACTCGTCCCGATAGAGACAGGTACGTCCCGACGAGGAAAAGGATTAGCAAGATGTTGAAAACGATCAGTAGTTCCATGATCGTGCATACTAAGCCCCCCGAAGGCGCCGTGTCAAGTTACTCCTCCGGTCTCGAGATCCTGGCGGCGGTGTGATCACATCTCTGGAGAATCCGGGATCGTTGACATGGTTCATACAGCCGTCTATATTCCGTTCGCTTGCCGATACACACCTTAGTGAACAAGCGAAAGTGAATAAGCGGATCCTTCGCGGAATCGAATTCAATAAGTTTCAGAGAGGAGCCTTTGATGTCCACGGTCTATCGCGTCGGCATAATCGGGTGCGGCAGCATCTCGCACCTCCACATGAAGGGATACCTGGGCGAAGAGCGGTTCGAGGTCGTCGCACTATCGGACCCGGTTGCCGAGGCCAGGAAGGATTTCGGTGACCGCTACGGAATCGAAAAACGCTATGCCGATGTCCGTGAGATGATGGACACCGAGGGCCTGGACGTCGTCAGCATCTGCACCTGGCACAAGCTGCACGCCCCCCTGACCATCGCCGCCTGCGCGCGTCGGCCGAAGGCCATCCTGTGCGAGAAGCCCATGGCCGTCAACATGGGGGAGTGCGACGAGATGATGATCGCGGCGCGGCGGAACGACGTGAAGCTCGCCATCGCCCACCAGCGCCGTTTCAATCCGGTCTGGACCGACGCCCGGAACCTGGTGGCGGAAGGGGCGATCGGCGACGTGCGCCACGTCCACTGCAGTGGCAGCCAGGGCCTGCTGAACGACTGCTCCCACATGTTCGATTTCATGCGCTACGTCCTGGGCGATCCCGCGCCGGAGTGGGTGATGGGGAACATCGAACGCAAGACCGACCGGTACGAGCGGGATATCCGCATCGAGGACCGCAGCGCGGGAATCGTGGGCTTTGACAACGGCGCCGTGGGACAACTCCTGCAGGAGCTTCATCCGGAACGCCGCCAGGGCGGTTACCTCTACGGAACTGACGGCATGATGGACGTGAACGAGCAGCGCGTTCTGCTTATCAATTCGAAGACCGGCGGCTGGGAGGAACGGCCGTCCACCGGCGAGGATCCGAGTGTGGGCCAGGCCGTGGAACTGGCTGACTGGATCGAAGGCAAGTCGGAACACCGGGGAGAGGCCTCGAACGGCCGGGCTGCCGTGGAGATCATCATGGGGATCTACGAGTCGGCGCGGCTTCACGAGGTCGTCCAGATGCCCGTGCGCACCCACAGTTCGCCCATCGAGGAAATGCTCGAGGCTGGCGACCTGCCCGTGGAACGCCCCGGCCGGTACGACATTCGCGCCTTCCTCCTGCGCGGGGAGTCCATGCAGGGTGAGGAGCCGGACGAAGAAGATGAGGAAGAATGACCGGTCACGGTCCCGTGACCACGCTCAGACCGACGAGACCCGCGACCACGCTCAGACCGACGAGGCCCGTGACCACGCTCAGCAGGGCGAAGTTCGATCCGAGGCGGATATCGGCGGAGCAGGCGACGGTGCACAGATCGGCGAAGCACGCAAAATGGCGGAGATCGGCCGAACGGGGTTGATGGTCAGCCGCCTGGGTCTGGGCGGCGCACCGCTGGCCGGTCTGTACCAGGGGGTTTCCGACGAGCAGGCCTCCCGGGTTGTGAACACCTACCTCGATCACGGCCCCGGATTTATCGACACGGCCCCGCTCTACGGCAGCGGCGTGAGCGAGACAAGGTTGGGCGCCGTACTATCGGAGCGAGTCCGCAATGCGCGCGTATTCTGCGACGGTCGCGGTTCCTTTGTGCTCGCCACCAAGGTGGGCCGCCTCCTCGTGCCCGACCCGGCGCGGGACCAGGACGTGTGGTCTGAGGATCTCCCGCCCGTCGGCCCCGTCTTCGACTACAGCTACGACGGCACGCTACGGTCTCTCGATGAGAGTCTCGCTCGCCTTGGCCTGGATAAGGTGGATATCCTCCATATCCACGACCCGGACAACCACTACGATGAGGCGATGAGGGGCAGCTACCGGGCGCTCGTAAGAATGCGCGACGAGGGAGTCATCCGGGCGGTCGGCGTTGGCATGAACCAGGCGAAAATGCTGGCCCGTTTTTCCCAGGAAGGTGACTTCGACTGTTTTCTTTGTGCGGGCAGATACACCCTGGTGGACCACACGGCGCTCAAGCGGCTGCTGCCCCTGTGCGAAGAACGCAAGATCAGCCTCATTATCGGCGGGCCCTACAACAGCGGCATCCTGGCGCAGGGCGCTGTGGAAGGGGCGAAGTTCGATTACCGGAAAGCACCGCCCGGGATCGTGGAGCGGGTTCGTCGCGTCGAAACGGTGTGCGGCCGCCACGGCACGCCCCTGAAGGCGGCGGCGCTGCAGTTCCCCCTGGCCCATCCAGCGGTGGCAGCGGTCATTCCGGGTGCGCGTTCGCCTGAGGAAGTGGATGAGAACGTGGCGATGGCGGAGTTTGAGATTCCGGCGGATTTCTGGGCGGAACTTCGACAGGAAGGGTTGATCCCTGACGAGGCGCCCACGCCCGGATAGTGAAGTAGGTCGCATGTATATCTAAAAACGCGGAAAAATATATTGTCAATATTGATGAAAATAACAATCAACCTATAAATCCGGTTTTGATATATATGAGGGACGCCCCTCGCCACGGTCCGCTGCCGGTAGTGTGCGCCTCGCGCCCGGCTGGCTCCGTGCCCCTCAGTCCGCGAAACGCACTTGAAAGGAGATCCCAATGACCGCATCTGAGAACGCATCTGAAGCCACTCCCCAACGCTATGGCATGGTCCTCAAGGTCAAGCCTGACCGGATCGAGGAATACAAGGCATACCACGCCGAGGTCTGGCCCGGCGTTGCGAAGAGGATCACGGAAAGCAACATCACCAACTACTCCATCTATCTGAAGGACGATTACCTCTTCTCCTATTTCGAGTACGTCGGGGACGATTTCGAGGCGGACATGGCTAAAATGGCCGCCGACCCGGTCACGCAGGAGTGGTGGGACGTGATGATGCCGATGCAGGACCCCCTGCCAACGCGGAAGGAAGGCGAATGGTGGGCGAATATGGAGGAAGTCTTTCACCAGGATTGAGTACAAACACTTCCCAGACGGACTTTCATATGTTCGTTCGTCTTAGACCGTTGCCAATGAACCGATTGTCGATTATGTTTTCGGGTACTACCCATCCGGTATTGTTTGAGAAATAACAGTCCGGTATTGTGCGAGTACTACTCATCCGGCATCGTGCGAGTAATTCTTTTCAGGTATTGAATGAACGCACCAATGATAAGGTTTGAGAAAAGTTAATGATGAGATTAAAGAAGAGTTTTAAAAGAAAACTCAGGATATCATAGGAAAACATAGGAGAACATAGGAGAACGTCCATGGCCCTGACTGAAGCGCAACTGGCTGAATTCCACGACCGCGGATTGGTGGTCGTGGAAGACGTGCTGGCCGACGCCGATCTCGATCCCGTGATCGACGCGATGACGGAGTATGTCGACCTGCAGGCACGGAAACTGCAGGCCGAGGGCAAGATCGCCGACCTGCATGAAGACGAACCCTTCCTGACACGATACGCCCGGTTGTTCGCCCAAAGCACGGAGATCGGCCACGGGATGGATATCTACGACCTGCGGGCGAAGGCGGTCTTCGATTTCCTGCGGAACGACAACCTGCTCGACGCCGTGGAATCCCTGGTGGGATCCGAAATCACCTGCTCGCCGATCCAGCACCTGCGGGCCAAGCCGCCGTCCCGCCTTGACGCCAGCCCGTCCTATAACGTGCCCTGGCACCAGGATTCCGGGGTGAGCTGGGCGGAGTCCGACAAGACCCTGGCGCTGACCTGCTGGCTGCCCCTCGTGGACGCCACGGTGGAGCGGGGCTGCCTGGAGGTGATCCCGGACGTGATCAAGGTCGGCCATCTCGACCACGTGTCGGACGCCGGAACGCGTATAAAACCGGACCTCATGCCCGAGACCGAAGCGCTACCGGCTGAAGTGCGCAAGGGCGGGGTCGTTTTCCTGAGCCAGTATACACCGCACCGTTCGACGCCCAACCTGACGCAGTGGGATGTGCGCTGGAGCCTTGACCTGCGGTACGTGGCCTACGGTGAGCCGACTGGGCGGCCCTTCTTTCCCGATTTCTGCGTGCGGAGCCGCACCCATCCTGAACGGGTCCTGACCGATCACCAGGTCTGGGCCGACAGCTGGGTCGCGGCCCTTGAGGAACAAATACGCAATCCCAAGCAGGCCCACCGTGTCGCCCAGGAACCCTGAGGACACCTGATCCAAGAGGCACACCATGCTTTGAGGCCTGACCTCAGGCGCCAGGTTCGGCGCCCTTCTCGGCAGTCTGATCATTCCCGGTCTGGGACAGTTGTACCAGGGTCGCAGGCCGGCCGCGGTCATACACTTCATCCTCGCGGTCGTGATCTGGTTGATCGGCTACGGCTGGATCGTTCATCTGTATTCCGCGGTCGACGCGGCATTTCAGGCACCGCGCGGCGAAGGCTGCAAAACGTAAACCTTACAGTCCTGGTTACGGTGAACGCATCGGCGCCCGCCGGCAGGGGTGCGCGTCTCTGATCGCATCGGCGCCCGCTGGCAGGTGCGCGTCTATGAACGCATCGGTGCTCGCCGGCAGGGGTGCACGTCTGCGAACCATAAACCAGACAAACCACATTCAACAGGAAGAGGTCATGCATGAGTTTCGGTAACGGGGCCTACAGGTACGAGGTGCAGGAAAACTGGTGGAAGCTTCCTGAAGGGTGGTCCTTCGGATGGATAACCGGAGTCGCCTGCGATTCAAAGGACCAGGTGTACGTCTATTCCCGAAGCGAGCATCCCCTGGTGGTCTTCGACCGCGACGGAACGTTTGTCAAGACCATCGGCGACGGCATACTGAAGGACGCTCATGGTATATACATCGACGGAGAGGACAACATCTTCCTGGTCGACTGGCTGGACCACTGCGTCCGCAAGTTCGACGCGGACGGGAACCAGGTCCTGGTGATTGGCACGCCCGGTGTTCCGAGCGACAACGACGGTGATCCTTTCCGCAAGCCGACGGAAGCGGTCGTCGCGCCGAACGGAGATATCTACGTGTCCGACGGGTACGACAACGCCCGGGTACACCGGTACGACGCCGAAGGGAACCACATCCACTCCTGGGGCAGCTGGGGTGACGGCCCCTCCCAGTTCGCGCTGAGCCACTGCGTCCGCATTGACCGGCATGACCGGCTGTGGGTGTGTGATCGTGAAAACCAGCGCATCCAGCTATTCGACCTGGAAGGCAAGTTTATCGAGGAGCGACACGTTCCTGGCAAACCCGACACCGTCTACTTTGATCCGGTAGAAGATATAGCGTACGTGGCCGAGCTGGAACAACAGGTGGGTATCTACACCCTGGACGGCGACCTGGTCAGCAGCTGGGGCGGCGGTAAGCGGAGCGATCGGCCGGGCGAATTCGCCGGCTGTCCCCACGGCATCTGGATGGACTCCCACGGCGACCTCTATGTCGGCGAAGTTCAGGCCGACGCCAGGCTGCAGAAGTTCGTGAGATCGAGGTAATTAGGCAATCGAGGACACTCGGCGACCGAGGTAATCCGGCAATCGAGGACACTCGGCGATCGAGGTAATTCGGCAATCGAGGACACTCGGCGACCGAAGTAATACGTGCGATCGGGGGAATACGCAGTACGGTTCCGGTCGACGAGTCCTCAGGTCCTACAGATTCCCTTCTGGCCCTGCAATTCCACGTAGCAGATCCCTTCTAGGTTTAGACCAGGATTCACCAAAACCTCCGGCTGCTGGAAATGACCGATACTGACGAACGACATCGTGATACCCGCACGGACCGAGACCGGCTCGTGAGGCTGAGCCAGGCCAGTCTGCGCATAAGCGAAAGCCTGGATGTCGATACCGTGCTGCACGAGGTCGTGGAGAGCGCGTGCGAATTAACGGGTGCCGCAGCCGGGGGGATCGTCGCGGTGGATCACACAGGAAGTGTAAAGGATTTCGTTACGTATGGGGTGCGTCCCGAGGAGTACCAGAAGTGTCTTGACCTGCCGATCGGACCGAGATTGTGGGAAACCCTTCGCCGGTTGACGCAACCGCTAAGAATCAACGACCTTTCGTCCCATCTCGTATCGCAGGGTTTTCCTGACGATCCATGGCTGGCCCGGAGCTTTCTGGGTGTGCCTGTTCGGCATCAGGGCGATTTCATCGGATTCTTCTGTCTTACCGACAAGAGAGCTGGTGAGACCTTCACTGACGAAGACGAGGGGATCCTGGTCCTGTTCGCTTCTCAGGCCGCCGCCGCGATTGTCAATGCCCGCAGGCATGGCGAAATGCAGCGGGCAAGGGCCGACCTCGAAGTTTTGATCGACACCTCTCCCGTGGGTGTAGTGGTATTCGATGCCAGAACCGGAAAAATAACATCGTATAACCGGGAGACGCAACGCATTGTGGAGGAGCTCCTGGATCCTGGCCAGCCGACCGAAGAACTAATGGACATACTCAGTGTGCAGCGCGCCGATGGACGTGAGATCGTGCTGGAGGACTCCGATCCGGCCGAGGTGTTCATGGACGCCACGGCGATCCGGGCCGAGGAGATTGTCCTCGTCGTTCCGGACGGACGAAAAATATCCACGCTGGTCAACGCCACCCCGATCTGCACCGAAAAGGGCGAGGTGGAGACGGTGGTCGTCACCTTGCAGGACATGACGTCCCGGGAGGACCTCGAGCGCATGCGTACCCAGTTCCTGGGCATGGTGAGTCACGAACTGAGAGCGCCGCTTACGTCGATCAAGGGTTGCGCGGCTACTGCGTTGGGGACCCCGTCGATACTGGATCCGGCCGAGGTCCGGCAGTTTTTCCGCATCATCGATGAACAGGCGGATAACATGCGTGAACTGATCGGCGACCTGCTGGATGCGGTCCACATCGATACAGGCACACTGTCTGTAACCCCGGAACCTGTGGAACTGGCTATCATGCTGGACCAGGCCCGTAACATGTACTTGAGCAGCGGAAGGAGAAGTCCGGTCAGTGTTGATCTGCCGGCTGATCTGCCGAAGGTGAAGGCGGACCGGCAGCGCGTCATACAGGTGCTGGTGAATCTCCTATCCAATGCCTCCCGGCACGCGCCCGAGTCGTCTACGATACGGGTACAGGTGGTGCAGGAAGACTACCATGTAGCAATTTCAGTAATCGACGAGGGCCGGGGGATACCAGAGGATCGCCTGCCCCACCTGTTCCAGAAATTCGTTCAAAGTGGCCGGGAGGACCGCGGCCGCGGCGTAGGGGAGGGCCTCGGGCTGGCGATATGCAAGGGTCTGGTAGAAGCGCATGGTGGCCGAATCTGGGCTGAAAGCGAAGCCGACGGACTCGGCACGCGATTCACGTTTACTTTACCCGTGGTTGAAGTGGCCAAAGCAGAATTCGAAGTGACTTCAACAGGGCCCGAAGTGACTTCAACAGGGTCCGAAGTGACTTCAGCACGGGAGAAAGAGGGCAAGGATCGGAGAGTCCGGCATACGCCTTGCATACTCGCGGTGGATGACGATCCGATGGCTCTGGGACAGATCCGGGAGATCCTCAAGGGCGCGGGATTCACGCCACTTATCACGGGAGATCCCAAAGAGGTGCCGGACCTGATAGAAACCCGTCAGCCCGACCTGGTACTGCTGGATCTGCTGCTGCCGAAGAGCGATGGGATCGAACTGATGCAAAGCGAGCCTGCCTTGGCTGATCAGCCGGTCATCTTCCTGTCGGCGTACGGCCGGGACGAGACCATAGTCAAGGCCCTGGAAGTGGGTGCGGTCGACTACATAGTCAAGCCGTTCTCACCGTCGGAACTCGTGGCCAGGATACAGTCGGCACTTCGTAAGCATGACAGCGCGCCAGAGCCATTTCAGTCCGGCAGTCTCTATATCAACTATGAAGAACGGAATGCCGTTCTGGATGGCCGGCCACTGAAGCTGACCGCCACCGAGTACGGTCTGCTCAGGTTGCTTTCAGTCAACGCGGGTCGGGTGGTCACCCATGACAAGCTGCTACGTAGTGTGTGGCGGTCGAGTAAACCTGGTGACGCCCGGGTGGTGCACGCGTTCGTGAAGAAACTCCGCCAGAAGCTGGGCGATGAAAGCAGCAATCCTACCTACATTTTCACCGAACACCGGGTTGGCTACCGAATGGCACGACCGGATGATGCATAAAGAGTGGATTTTCGACGAACTGAAGTGTGAATTACCGACAACGTAATGTGTGGATTTACGACGGAACGCACTTCTTTGAATACGATCAGTCCATTACGGCATCGGGCCGCTCCTCCTGACCTGTCGATGCACCTTTCCTGCTGGAAGCTATTTCACCGGTAATTGTCTTTCCATGTGGCCCCCTCACTTTCTCCTTGATAATATCCCTGCCGTTTCATCATTTTAGCTATTCGTTTTTGACACTCCATTGATACTCCTGACTCCAGTATAGGGGCGTTCATGCGTATCATCGACCCCCACACCCACGTCTGGATCAACGACCCCGCCTTTCCCTGGCCGGCGGAAAGTACAGGCCAGGTCCCCGAGGACAGGACGGCGGAGATGCTCCTTGACCTGATGGACCGTCACGGCGTGGAGAAGACTGTCCTGGTTCAGTATATCGGATTCCGATGGGACAACTCGTACGTGTCCCACGTTCTGCGCAAGTACCCCGACAAATTCGCTGGGGTCTGCCGCGTCAATCCCGAAGATCCGGCCGCGCCGGACCACCTGAGCCACTGGGTGGAAGAACACGGATTCCAAGGGGTGCGGCTCAGCCCCTCCGCGGGACCGGAAGGAGACTGGTTCACGGGTCCCCTCATGCCGCCGATCTTCCGGCGCGCCGAGGACCTTCGTGTACCACTGCTCATGCTCACGCGTCCCGGACGTCTTACGGACCTGGCCCGGCTTTTGGACCGCTTTCCGGATCTCGACGTGGTCGTGGACCACATGGCCGACGCGCGCCCCGACCGTCCGGAGGAGATCCGGGCCGTCCTCGACCTGGCGCGGTACCCTAACGTCTACGTGAAGATCAGCCATACGTGGTCCATTTCGAATCAGGACTATCCCTGGCCGGACACCCATGACATGGTCGAGGCGGTATACCAGGCCTTCGGAGGACGCCGTATCATGTGGAGCACCGACTGGCCTGTCTGCCTCCCGAAGGCCGATTACGGCCAGACCCTTTCCGTCGTCCGCGACGAGATGCGGTTCATCTCACCTGAAGATCTGGTCCGCGTGCTGGGTGGCACGGCCCTGGGGCTGTGGACCTTCGAAGATCGGAAGGCCTGAAGTGATCAATCGGCCAGGGGCACGATTCCAGGGCACGCTGCCGGGCCGCATGCGGAATGGTCACCGCGTGAACCTTGATTATATTAGTCGGAAGAGTCATGGCAGTTCTCGAATAAAAAACTTAAAACCGCAGAAACTGCGGCATTTTCGGTATCCGCAGCAACTTTAGCATCTGGAGTACCAGTAGCATCCGCGTGAACCGCGTGAACCGCGTCAACTGCGGCACCTGTAGCAACCACGGCATCGATAGCATATGATGAACGCACGATATCACGCTCAAAGGAGTACCCATGAATATCCTGATCACCGGCGCCGCGAGCAGGCTGGGACAAGCGGTGGCCGAGGCCCTTCAAGGCCACATGCTTCGCCTCATGGACGAGTCGCCCGTCGACCTGCCCGGGGAGGGCGATACCGTCGACGTGCCTGCGGAAAGCGATTCCGTCGAAGGCAGCCTGCTGGACCAGGACTTCGTATGGCGGGCGGTCCGCGGCATGGAAGCCGTCATCCACACGGGCGAGCCTCCTCAGGACCTTCCCGAGTCCGACGTGGAGCGCGAGAAGCACCTCCTGGAACTGGCTACGAGGGGCACCCACCAGCTCTTCAAGGCCGCTGTGGAGGTCGGCGTCAAGCGCTTCGTCTACGGCGGAACCCTCGACCTCTTCCGGCCCTATCCCGACGATGTTTACATCAGCGAGCTTTGGAAGCCGCTGCCCGAACCGGACATGCCGGCCATGTCCCGCTATCTGGGAGAGCACACCGCCCGGGAATTCGCCCGGGACTACATGGTGACGGTCACGGGGCTTCGTCTGGGGACGCTGGTCTGCGAGGAGGAAGTCGCCGGCCAGGCGCCCGACCTGCTGTGGCTGGACTACCGCGACGCCGCCCAGGCCTTCAAACTGGCCCTGGAGCGCGACGCCTCGGACCAGGTATGGTGGACGAGCCGTTACGCCATTTACCACGTCTGCGCCGACCTGGAGAATCCGAAATACCTCATCAACCAGGCCCGCAACCTCGGCTACGCGCCGGTCCACAACTTCGCCGCAAACTGGAAGGACTGAGGCGCGGCAACGGAAATGAAATCCCGGAGCGGCCATGGCCTGCCGGTCGTTGTAACCGGCCGTAGTAAACGGTAGTTGCACCGGCCGCGCTAGTCCGGCGTTTCAACAATCGTGAGGAGACGTACTTGAAGAAAATCCTGCTGCTTGGCGCGTCCGGACTCATCGCGCCACATATCATCCCTGTGCTTGAGAAGGATTACGACCTGCGGCTGGCCGACATCAAGGACCATCCGGACGGAAAACCGATCCAAACCGTGGACGTGCGCGACTACGGCCAGGTGCGTGAGGCCGTGGAGGGCATGGACGCGGTCATGAATTTCACGGTCCTGCGCCATGACGACACGCTCAGTTTTCAGGTCAATACCATCGGGGCGTGGAACGTCATGAAAGCGGTGGCCGACGCCGGCATCAAGAAAGTGATCCATACCGGTCCAGCCCAGACGCTCCTGTTGTATGCCCATGATATGGACGTCCCGGTCGACGCTCCCGACGCGCCGTCCAGCGACTACTACTTCATCACCAAGCATCTTTCAAACGAGATCGTCCGGAGCTTCGCCCGGCGGCACGAAATCCACACGGTCTGCTACCTGTTCCAGGGCCTGGCGCCCCGGCCGACTGAACCCGCCAGCAAAACGTCGACCCGGGACTTCCTCATCATCTATGACGACCTGGCCGTGGCCTGCCGCCAGGGACTCGAACTCCCTTCGGTGCCCGGCTTCTACCAGGCGTTCAACCTGCACAGCCATTACGGGCCGGGCAAGTACAACCTGGAAAAGGCAGAGCGCATCCTGGGATACGCCCCGCAGGAGGCCTGGTGGGATTGGCAGCGGAGGCCGACGGAAGATTGAGGTTGGTGGACCTGGCAGCGGCGGCCAGTGGATCAGCGGACGCAGGATTCGGTTGTTTTAAGTAGCGTGGGGACGGGAACAGGTATTAAGGAGTTGACCAACGACGGGTAATTATGCAGTGTCTATTTCATCCAACGTTCGACACCGAACTCAGGCCTCTCAAGAACCAACCTGCCAGAACACCGACGATAGCAATGATGATCTTAAGTACATGATCCACTGTTCTCTCTCGACGACGTACACCTTCTTCCAATCGTCCAATTGATCGACCTATTTCCAGGATGCCCGTATCAAAAGAAGAGCTATGTGACCGTTGTGCTAATTGTTCAAGTATTCCTCTGATATCCTGACTCACCCTACAGCTCCTGGAGAACGAATATAGGCTTGTTCACAAATCTGTTCGGGAGAGTCCAGAACGATGAAGTAGACCTGTTCGTGTAGCCCTTTTCCTGTCGTTTTCCTGACCTGTTGCTCAGCTTCTTGGAATATACGTTTGACATCAATTTGTATCGGCTCCAAGTTGGGCAAATACACGACAATAGCCGGATACTCATTTCCATCTCGGAATAAGGTCTTGACCTTGTACTCATATCCTTGTGAGGTCTCTGTTAGTTGTGTCATATCAACCTCTCACCGATCTTCGATACGTGTTTTAAAACTTCCCGGTCGCGTTCCCAAATAGTCGAGATAAACCGGAAAATCTCGGACTGTTTTTATAGATGAAAGACATTATGAATTACAAGACAAATGAAATCGTTTGCAAAAGGATGCCAATTTAGTAACAAAATCACTCCCACCTGACAAGGAGATTCGTTAAATGCCCAGTACCGCCCGTACCGTACGCGTGTTCGTCGGAACCTATACCCAGACCACCAGCAAGGGTATCTACGTATATGACGTCGATACCGCCACCGGCGTCATGGAATACGTCAGCCACGTGGAAGGCATCACGAATCCGTCCTTCCTGACCCTGACGCCCGACGCCCGCTTCCTCTACGCCGTCGGCGAGACGGGCGATCCCCACGGCGGCGTCTTCGCCTATGCCGTGGACGCGTCGGGTTCGCTGACGCCCCTGAACAACCAGTCCTCCGGGGGATCCGGCCCCTGTTCCATCGACGTGCACCGCAGCGGAAAGGCCGTGCTCGTGGCCAACTACGGCGGCGGGTCCGTATCCTCCTTTCCCGTGAACGATGACGGATCCCTGGGCGAGGCGGCATCGGTGATACAGCACACTGGCTCGAGCGTCGACCAGAGCCGCCAGAAGGAACCCCATGCACACATGATCCGCCACGACCTGGATTACAACTTCGTATTCTCGCCGGACCTGGGTACCGACAAGGTGATGATCTACGTCCTCGATTCGGACACGGCCGTGCTGACCCCCCACGGGGAGGCTTCCGTACCGCCCGGATCCGGACCCCGGCACATCGAGTTTCATCCCAATCGCAGGTTCGCTTACGTAATCAACGAGATGGGCAACACGATCACGGCCTTCGCCTATGACGGATCGGCCGGTACGCTCACCGCGATGGAATCGGTGACGACGCTTCCAGACGGTTATGACGAGGTCAGCCACACGGCGGACATCCATATCACCGACGACGGCCGGTACCTATACGGCTCCAACCGGGGTCACGACAGCCTCGCCATGTACGCCGTCGACGGGGATTCGGGCCGCCTGACGCCCCTCGGCATCGTGCCCACGGGCGGCGAAAACCCGCGCAACTTCGGGATCGATCCGACCGGCAGCTTCGTACTCGTCGGCAACCAGAGCTCGGATACGGTCACCTACCACCGTCTCGACCCGGACACGGGTCTTCTCCATCTCTCGGGCATCGTGGCCGAAATCCCCATGTCGGTGTGCCTGAAGATGATTGTGGTGGACTGAACCCGGCCGATGTGCGCGCAACGCCGAAACCCAGAGTCCGGCAATCCGGACCTCGCCCGCCCGGACGCGTCCCCCCAGGACGCCTCCCGACAGGACCCCGCCCGCCCGGGCGCCTCCCCCCCTGACCCCGCGCGGCAGGACCGGGCCTGGTGGGAGTTCGTCGACCGGTCGCGGCGCGAGTCCATGCCCTTCGAGGCCCACCTGGCGGCTTTCAGGCGCATATTCGAAGGGCGCCGGCCGGAGGACGGGCCGCCCGTGGTCTGGGCGCCCGACGAATCGGTACGCCGCCGGTCCAATCTCCAGGCGAGCATGGCAGCCGTGGGCATCGACGAGTATGACGATTTCCACGCATGGTCCGTCCGCGACCGCACCGCCTTCTGGACCCACACCCTCGAACGGCTCGGGATCGTATTCACGAAACCTCCGGACGCCATTCTGGACACGGGTGGAAGCGTCCGGGACCCCCGGTGGCTGCCGGGCGCGGAACTCAACATCGTCGACAGCTGCTTCACCGCGGATCCCGCCCGTCCCGCGGTCGTCACGCCCGGTCCGGACGGCCAGCCGCTTGTCAGGACATCCTACGGCGAACTGGAAGGCCTCGTCAACCGCGTCGCCAACGGCCTGCGCGACCGGAACCTGGCGCCCGGTCAGGCCATCGCGCTCTACATGCCGCTGAACCTGGAATGCGTGATCGCCTACCTGGCCATCATCCGCGCGGGTTCGCACGTTGTCTCCATCGCCGACAGCTTCCCGGTATCGGAGGTCCGGCGTCGCATGGCCATTGCCGGCGCGAGCTGTGCGGTCACCATGGACCGGTACGTCCGCTCGGGCAAGACCATACCGCTCTACGACACGGTCGCCGAGGCGGGCGCGTCCACGATCATCGTCGTGCCGTCCGGCGGCGCCACACCAGTGGACGATGTCCTGTCTCCAGGTTGCGCCGCGAAATCGGGCGATGTGCCGCCACCGGGCGCTGACGATTCCGCGGCCACATCAGATTCGTCCCGGCACCACCCCGCCGACGCTTCCACTGCCGCATCGAACGCGCCCCGACTCCGTCCGGGCGACATCGCCTGGTCCGACCTCCTCTCCTCTGAAGACGTCTTTGAATCAGTGACGGGCGACCCCTATCGCACGACCAATATCCTGTTCTCCTCGGGAACCACCGGCGAGCCGAAGGCCATTCCGTGGAACCATCTGACCCCCATCAAGAGCGCCATGGACGGATACTACCACCAGGACGTCCACGGGGACGACGTCACAACCTGGCCGACCAACATCGGCTGGATGATGGGGCCGTGGCTCATCTACGCCACCCTGATCAACGGCGCGTGTATGGCCCTGTATCCGGGCGCTGCCAATACCGCCGAATACCTCCGGTTCCTCCGGCGCGCCGGGGTTACCATGCAGGGCGTCATTCCCTCCCTGGTGCGGACCTGGAGGCGCGGCGGCGCGGCCGAGAACATCGACTGGCCGTCCATCCGCGTATTCAGTTCAACGGGTGAGCCCGCCAGCCGGGCCGACTACCTGTGGCTCATGAGCCGGGCCGGTTACCGGGCGCCCGTGATCGAATACCTCGGCGGCACCGAGATAGGGGGCGGCCACCTGGCCTGCACGGTGTTGCAACCTTGCTCACCCGCGGTATTTACCACGGCGAACCTGGGTGTGGATTTCGCTATCCTGGACGAGACCGGCGCGGAGGTCGGAGAGGACGGTACGGGCGAACTCTTCCTTATGCCCCCCGCATTGGGCATGTCTCAGCGGCTGCTCAACGGAGACCACGACGCAGTCTATTACGAAGGCTGTCCGGCCGGACCTGAAGGCAGAATACTGCGTAGGCACGGGGACAATACGCAGAGACTTCACCAGGGTCGTTTCCGGGCCCAGGGAAGGGCGGACGACGGAATGAACCTGGGCGGCATCAAGATCAGCCCCCTTGAACTGGAACGGATCGTGGACGGACACCCCGCGGTCTACGAGAGCGCGGCCGTAGCGGTGCAGCCCGAGGGGGAAGGGGCGGAAAGGCTCGTCGTTTTCGTCGTTCAAGAAGGCGGAGACGGCCCCGCAAGTTTTCGAGCAGATGCCAGGGCGGGTTCATCGCCGATTAGCCAGGCCGACACATCCCCTGCCGTCCCAACCGATTCACATGCCGGCCTTGATCACGATCTCGACCCCAATGCGCTTAAGTCGGAACTCCAGGACATGGTCTCCTCCGGACTGAACCCGTTGTTCAAAATCTACCACGTCATCGTAGTGGACGAACTCCCCCATACCGCTTCAGGCAAGCTGGTCCGCCGTATTCTGAGAGATCGGATGAAGTCAGGCGACTAGGCTTCTGTCGCTCAGCGCTGCTCTGCGAGTCAGTTTTAAAACGCTCACTCCCGTCCTTGCGTCAACGGCTTGACTGCCCCCTCCACGCGTCCGAGCCTTATTCTCGAACTTTTTACGAAAACACGAAAAACACCCTTTGACATATACCTTTATTTATCAGATATTTCACAATACCTCATGACGGAGTAATCATATCTCCGGAAGTATCCTTCGGTAAAGTAGGTAACACTCTTCCAGCCAACGGCTTTCCCATCCTTACTAAAATCGTCAAATGGGCGTGTAGGTATAATCCCACATTGTCCCCTCCGAAAGGATTGTCATGACACGCTTGTGTCTTAGACTCGTGTGCATTGCGTTACTGCCGGCATCCCTGTTTGTGCTTTCCACCTGCGGCAAGGATAGTTCCACCGCCCCAAGCGCTCCAACACCCCCTGCCCCGGTACCCGCCAGCATCGAAATCACACCGGCGTCCGCTACGTTGAACGCCATCGATCAGACCGTTCAGTTGGCCCCAATGGTACTTGACGAGAATGGTGCTGAGATCGCCGATGCTTCGGTTACGTGGACTAGTGGCGCCGTGGACGTTGCGACGGTTAACGATCAAGGCCTGGTCACGGCGGTCAACAACGGGTCCGCGGTGATCACAGCACAGTCGGGCAGTCTTTCGGCATCGGCGAGTATCACCGTCTCGCAGGTGCCGGTCCGTATCGTAATCGAGATCCCGACCACGGGCCGGCTCATGCAGACGGACACGGGCCAGAACATACTGGTAGCCACGGTACAGGATAGAAACGGACATCCGGTGGCCGGAGCGGAAGTGACATGGTCGAGCAGCGATGAATCCGTAGCGACCGTCAGCGATCAAGGAGTGGTAAACGAGGTCTCGAGCGGGAGAACTCAGATCACAGCCCGATCGGGAGACCTGTCAGACTCGGTTAATTATGGTGTCTCGGCAAGGATTGCACTGGCCAGGTTGTATGAGGCGACAAATGGTCCGGATTGGACACAAAATACGAACTGGTTGACTGATGCACCGGTGGAAGAATGGCACGGTGTTACGGTCGGCTTGTTTGGACAGCTTACGATACTGAACCTGAACAATAACAACCTGGGTGGTTCGATTCCGATGGATGTGGGACAACTGTGGCCTCTTGAAGAACTGAATCTGGGATCCAATCGGATATCGGGCGAGATTCCCGCAACGATAGGAAAGCTGGAATATCTCGGCAAACTGAACCTGAGCGACA
Source organism: uncultured Gemmatimonadota bacterium (assembly GCA_951812955.1). Classification (GTDB taxonomy): domain Bacteria; phylum JAAXHH01; class JAAXHH01; order JAAXHH01; family JAAXHH01; genus JAAXHH01. The sequence continues at coordinate 3,461,096 of OX638340.1, forward strand.
ACCAGTTGTCAGGTGAGATACCGGCCGAACTTGGTTACCTTGCTAACCTCCGGGGTTTATTCCTACAAGACAATGAATCATTGAGCGGACCTCTGCCTGATTCGTTTACGAATCTCGAGCTTCAAACCCTGAACCTGGATGGAACAGAGCTTTGCGTGCCGGCCAGCTCGGAGTTCCAGACCTGGATCGAAGGGATTGAAAACGTAACCGCTTCCCCGTGCCCCAATCCGGAGACGGAAGTCCCCTGACGGCACCTTACATTGTGGTCTGAGCTGGTTTTCCGAGTGAATTGAAGCGGGATACACCGCGCACAAGCCGTTATTCATAGCGTACATCCTAGTAGTTACGGCAGTGAAAAGAACACAGACGGCGGCAAGCGCCTGGATGAATACGATCTGTTTCCGAACACTCGAACTTCTCGCGACAATTAGATCTGCTCTTGCCCGTTGTTACTGCGTGTGCTCTCCGTGAACGCCGGCCGGGTGTTGACCTTTGACGTCCTGATCTCCCAGGGTCTGGGGAGAATATGGCTACGCCAACCACAAACTGGTGCGCAGCCTGATTAAATCGCTCCGCCGCAAGATCGGTGACGACGCGCGCACTCCGGACTACATCCTCAACGTGCGCGGGGTCGGGTACCGAATGGCCCGGTCCGTGGAACTCAATGTGGAAACTCTAGCGCGGGATATCCCTGCGGTTTAATGCACCTGGTGCGGATGACCTCGCTCCGCTCTGCAGATCAGGTCCATAAGGCTCACTCCCGGCCTTCCGTCAACGCCCTGACCTCCCCCTCCACGCGTCCAAGCCGCTTGTTCATTGCATGTATTTCCACCTGGATGGCTGCATGCTCTTCGCGCATCTCTTCTCTGATGGCGGCGTGCTCTTCGCGCATCTCTTCACGCATTGAGGTGTGCTCTTCGCGCATCTCTTCTCTGATGGCGGCGTGCTCTTCACGCATCGCATTTCTGAACGATAGGAATTGCTCCTGCATTTCCGTCCGAAACGACCGGAATTCCTCTCGCATTTCGATGCGCAGTTCGCTGGTGGGTTGCCTGGTCCAGGTGATTACAGCAAAAACGAGGATGCCGACGGCCGCCAGCGCCTGGATGAATACGATCAGTTTCTGATACATTCCGTTCCTCTCTACCGTTCCTCTTTATCGTACCTCTCTACCGTTCCTCTTTATCGTTCCTCGTCCACAGTTCAGTACGATTGAAGAAACCGGATCACACCCCGTACGCCGCATCCGATACACCGCATCTCATACGCCGTATTCCGTACACCGCAACCCCTACCGCCTCCCATGCGACGTGTCTGTTATAAGTAACAGTCGGAGTCTAATTGGAATTCTCGAACTTTTTCTTATGATAAATCGATTTTCAAACACCAATTCTTCACTTACGACATGTCTGCTAATAGCAATAGTCAGCTTCCAATCAGGAACATCAAAATTTCCTGACATATTTCGATTGTCACTTATTCTTCACCTACGACGTGTCTGTTATTAGTAACAGTCGGGGATCATTCATATATCTAGAACTATGTTTATTGTAATACGACTTTTACATGATTACATTGCCAATGACGTGTATGTTATTTATACGGAGTCCAATCGGAAATCTCGAGTTTTTCTGCAATAATAATAAGAAGTACTTTTGTCTCATTCCTTCATCCATTGAACAATGCGCAAAACACCTTGTTAGTACAAACACAACCATCGAAACAACTTAAATAAATCAGGTATCACCCTCCTGGCCTTCAGTTTACCCGTTTTTACTTAAAATCAAAGAGTGGGTAATTGTCTTTTTCCCCTTCCCGAAGGATTGTCATGACAAGCTCGCGTATTGGACTCGTGTGCCTTGTATTTCTATCGGCATCCCTATTCGTGCTTTCCACCTGTGGCAAGGATAGTCCCACGCAACCGACGCCACCGGCACCACCGACGGCACCACCACCTCCGCCGCCACCACCTCCTGTGGTGCCTGTACCTACACGTATCGTTATCACCCCTTCATCCGCTACGCTTAATGCCATAGGTCAAACCGTTCAGTTGACTGCACGGGTTATTGACCAGAATGGTTCGGCGATCAGCGGAGCCTCGGTTACGTGGACGAGTGGCGCCGTTGGCGTGGCGACGGTCGGCAATCAGGGCCTTGTCACAGCGGTCAAGAACGGGTCCGCGGTAATCACGGCTCGGTCGGGTAGTGTCTCGGCTACGGCGAGCATCACGGTGTCACAAACGCCAGGCAATATCGTAATCGAGCCGCAGATGGCGACGCTCATGTCCATCAGTGAGACTGTGCAGTTGACGGCGACCGTTCAGGATCGGAACCAAAAGCCAGTCGCCGATGCCGAAGTGACCTGGCAAAGCGGCGACGATAGCATTGCGTCTGTGAGCGATCAAGGATTGGTAACCGCGGTCGGGAACGGGACCGTTCGGATCACGGCGCGATCGGGTAACATTTCTGCAAGTATCGATGTCAAGGTGATGCAGGAAGCCGGCAGTATCGAGATCGAACCGCAGATGACGACGCTCACATCCCTGGGTGAGACCGTACAGTTGACGGCTATCGTCCTGGATCAGAACAAACAGCCGGTAGAAGGCGCCGTGGTTGCCTGGCAGAGCAGCGACGAGGACGTGGCCACTGTGACTGACAAGGGATTGGTCACCGCGGTCGGGAACGGCGCCGCAGTGATCACGGCTTCGTCGGGGAGCACATCCGCAACCATTGAAGTCACTATCATGGCTCCGAGTCCGGACAGAGAAGTACTGGCCCTGTTGTACGAGGCGACAAACGGACCAAACTGGACGCAGAATACGAATTGGTTGACTGATGCACCGCTGGGCGAATGGCACGGTGTTACAACCAACTCTCAAGGACGGGTTGTGACACTGAACCTGTTTAGTAACAATCTGAGTGGTTCGATTGCGATGGAAGTGGGACAACTGACCTATATTGAAGACCTGAATTTGGGATCCAATAGGATATCGGGCGAGATACCCGCTTCGATTGGACAGCTTGCAAATCTTGGCAAGCTGAACCTGGGCAACAACCGTTTGTCCGGTGGGATACCTGTTTCGTTCGGAATGTTGTCCAATCTTACCGAACTGCTGATCACCTGGAACGACTTGACCGGTAGGATTCCTGCTGAACTTGGACAACTAAACCGTCTTGATCGGCTGGCACTTTACCGGAACCGGTTGTCAGGGGAGATACCTGCTGAATTAGGTCAGTTGTCTAATCTCTCTCGGTTGGATATCGGCGATAATCAATTCTCTGGCGTGATTCCCGCGACACTCGGCCAGATGGCGAACCTTTTGGTCATGAGTCTTGAGAACAATAACCTGTCAGGAGAAATACCCGCCGAGTTGGGACGACTGACCCGTCTGGAGATTCTGGCTTTGCCCCAGAACCAGTTAACCGGTGTTCCTCCGTCCGAACTTGGTAACCTGGCTAATCTCCGGAGTTTATTTCTTGAAAACAACGGTTCAATGAGCGGACCTCTGCCTGATTCGTTTACGAATCTCAATCTTGGCACCCTGAACCTGGGCGGAACCGAACTTTGCATACCGGCCGGCCCTGAGTTCCAGATCTGGATCGAGGGGATTGATAACGTAACCGCCACTACCTGCCCTGATCCGGACCGGGTGGCGCTGACGGCACTGTACAACGAAACGGACGGACCGAACTGGATTGCAAGTACCGGGTGGCTGGGAAGTGGGACCTTAAACGATTGGCACGGTGTTACAACCGACGTCGACGGGCGAGTGACCGAACTGAATCTGGCGGACAATAACCTCAATGGTTCACTGCCTTACATTATAGGCGATCTCTCGCAGCTAAAAAAACTGTATCTCGGAGGCAACAGAGCGCTTTCTGGTTCGTTACCCCATTCGTTTACCAATCTTGATCTGGAAGTCCTGCACGTAGGTGGTACGCTACTTTGCGCATCGGACGATACAGGATTCCAGGCGTGGTTGCAAGGTGTCCCTGACAGCAACGTCTCTACCTGTGGCAGTACGAGCCTGGATAGAGCAGCACTGGTTACGTTTTACCACGCATTGGATGGGTCGAACTGGAACAACTACACGAACTGGCTAAGCGAGTTGCCGCTGGATGAATGGTTTGGCGTGACAGCAACCTCAGAGGATCGCGTGACCGAGTTGAACCTGCGGGACAACAATTTGAGTGGGATCCTGCCTCGCGAAATTGGGCAGTTGACCGGACTCACTGCTTTGAACCTTCCGTATAACAAGCTGACCGGTCAGATTCCGCCCGATCTTGGCCGGCTTGACGATCTGACGGTACTGAATCTGTTCAGTAACACGCTATCAGGTTCGATTCCATCTCAGCTTGGCGGCCTTTCCCGACTTGAGCAGCTGATGCTTGCCGCCAATAAACTGACGGGATTCATACCAACTGAACTTGGTCTGCTGAGCAACCTGTCTTCGCTAAATGTGTACAACAACATGCTGACGGGCGCAGTACCCGCCGAGATAGGGCAGCTAATCACGCTCGAAGAACTGATTCTTGGCAAAAACAAATTGATTGGCGGTATACCGCCTGAACTTGGGAACCTGTTCAACCTGAACAGCCTGGACCTCTCTGAGAACAGACTGTCGGGATACTTACCCGTCGAGTTATTCAGTTTACACAGACTGGAATTGTTGACTTTGAATAGAAATAACCTGCAGGGCGGGATACCGGCCGAACTCGGCAGGCTCGCAGCGCTCTCCGGTCTTTCGTTAGCTCACAACCGATTGACGGGCGAAATACCCGCTGCATTGTGGAACCTGCAGTTGCTCAAGTGGTTGACACTAAACAACAACCGGTTGACCGGTGCGTTGCCACCCGAACTTGGGCAACTTACACGCCTTGAAATTCTCGATCTGTCGAATAACGCCTTTGGCGGTGCGATACCATCGGAAGCCGGTCAACTGGTCCATCTTTTGAATCTATTTCTGCACAACAATCAGTTATCCGGAAACATTCCGCCGGAACTGGCCGATCTTTCCAGACTCAGTACGCTGAACGTCTCAGATAATCCCGACCTGTCCGGTCCACTACCCCTTGAATTGACCCGTATCAGTCTCGACAACCTGCTGGCGGACGGAACGGAGTTGTGCGCCCCCGAAGACGCCGGTTTTCAACAATGGCTGAGCGAGATCGGTGTCGGTCGCGTAGCGCGTTGCGACCGTCCCACGGGTTCACTCGCCTACCTGACCCAGGCAACCCAGTCGTTCGAGAATCCCGTGCCGCTCATAGCAGACGAGGCGGCCCTCCTGCGCGTATTCGTAATCTCGGATAGCGCGGCCGACGTAGACACGCCTCCCGTCCGCGCTACGTTCTATCACGACGGCATGGAAGTTCATTCGGTCGAAATCGCGAGTAACGAAGCTCAGGTTCAGATGGAGGTAAACGAAGGTTCGCTTTCAGCGTCATTGAATGCCGAGGTACCGGGCTGGGTCGTGACACCGGGGTTGGAAATGGTCGTCGAAATCGATCCGGACGAAACGCTGGACGCTTCCATGGCGATCATGGGCCGCATACCTGCTTCCGGCCGGTCGGTGGTGGACGTCAGGACGGTGGCGCCTCTTGACCTTACACTGGTTCCCTTCCTGTGGTCAGAGGCCCCGGACAGATCGGTACTGGCCGACCTCGCGGAGTTGTCGGAAGATAACGATCTGTTCTGGCAACTTCATGAACTTCTGCCCGTACAGGAGTTAAACCTGACAGTACGTGATCCCGTAATGACGTCGGTGAATCCCACATTCGACAACAGAGACCAGTTATTGCGCGAAACCAATTTGGTGTACGTGATGGATAATGCAGACGGCCATTATATGGGTATCATTGTTGATGGAGGAGGGTTGGCAGAAATTGGGGGAAAAACGAGCCTGGCATCGATCGATGGATATGTCATAGCGCACGAACTCGGGCATAACATGGGTCTCCTACACGCCCCGTGCGGTTCGCCTGACATGGTTGATCCGATCTTCCCCTATATTGAAGGAACAGTCGGTGTTACGGGATATGACAGGCGCAACAACCAGGTGGTAGATTCTCATTCGTACGATCTGATGAGCTACTGCAATCCGCAATGGATAAGCGATTACAACTTTGGCCGGGCACTTCGAAATCGTCTGTCTTCCACGGCCGCGAGCGTGGCGACGCGTGGGTTTACAACCCGGAGCCTGGCAATCTGGGGCGGCGTCAATGAGTCCGGCGATCTTGTCCTCGAACCCGCGTTCGTAGTCGATACCGCATCATCGCTGCCCACTGAAAGCGGACCATACCGCATTGCCGGCAATGATGCGGACGGGAACACGCTTTTTGTCTTGAATTTCAACATGCACGAATTAGCTGACGGCGAAGGGGGAGTCTTCGCCTATATGATTCCCGCACGGCCCGACTGGTCCGGCAAGTTGTCGCGCATCGAGTTTTCCGGCCCGGAGGGGTATATGGAAATGACCAGGAATGACCACCGGTCCGCCGCGCTCCTGATCGATTCAGCCAATGGGAATGTCAGGGGCATACTGCGTGACTGGCCGGACGAGTCGACTGACCAGCAGGCTGCTCGCCGCATCCTGCCGGAGCCGGGACTCGACGTTGTCACCAGCAGAGGCGTCCCGGGTCCCGCCGACTGGGAATAACCGGCAATAGCAGTTCTTTGATCATGTGCGTTCGTTGCCGGGCATAAGTTTACTTCCCTCGAAACGAAGCATGTATACGATAGAGGTTACATGTAATAGTCGGAGCCTGATCCAAATCCTCGAACTTTTTTTTAAAAAAACTTAAAAAAAGTTCCATTGCATCGTTCCTTTACCCCATCCCAAAGGATAGTCATGACACGCTCGCGTATTGGACTCTTGTGTCTTGTATTTCTGACGGCATCCCTGTTCGTGATTACCACTTGTGGCAAAGACAGTTCCACGCAATCGACGCAACCGACATCGCCAACACCTCCACCTCCACCTCCACCTCCTGTGGTGTCAGTACCCACCAGCATCATAGTCACCCCGTCAACCTCACGGCTTAACTCAATAGGTCAGACCGTTCAGTTGGCTGCAAGTGTCCTTGACCAGAACGGATCGGCGGTCGCCGGTGCCTCGGCTACGTGGACGAGTGGCGCCGTGGACGTGGCAACGGTCAGCGATCAAGGCCTGGTCACGGCGATCAAGAACGGGTCCGCGGTAATCACGGCGCGGTCGGGCAGCCTTTCAACAACGGCGAGTATCACAGTGTCACAGACGCCGGGCCGCATCGTTATCGAGCCGCGGATGGCGGAGCTCAAGTCAATCGGTGAGACCGTACAGCTGACTTCGACTGTTCAGGATCGAAACCAACACCCGGTGTCCGGCGCCGAAGTGACCTGGCAAAGCGGCGACGCGGAAGTTGCGTCTGTGAGCGATCAGGGATTGGTAACCGCGGTCGGGAACGGGACCGTTCGGATCTCGGCCCGTTCTGGGAGCGCATCTGCATTTATTGAGGTCACGGTCATGGCTCCGAGTGCGGACAGACCAGTACTGGCCATGTTGTACGAGGCAACAGGCGGCCCGGAATGGACGGACAATACGAACTGGTTGACTGATGCCCCTGTGGATGAATGGTACGGTGTTACGGCCAATTCCAAAGGACGGGTTGTGACTCTGAACCTGTTTAACAACAACCTGAATGGTTCGATTCCGATGGAAGTGGGACAACTGACCTATATTGAAGACTTGAATTTTAATTCCAATCAGTTATCTGGCGAGATACCCGCTTCGATAGGACAGCTGTCAAATCTTGGCAAGCTGAACCTGAGCAACAACCGTTTGTCCGGTGGGATACCTGTTTCAATTGGACAGTTGTCCAATCTTTCCGAACTGCTGATCACCTGGAACGACTTGTCCGGTAGTATTCCGGTTGAAATCGGACAACTGATCCGTCTTGATAAGTTGACGCTCTACAGGAACCAATTGTCGGGCGAGATCCCCCAAGAATTGGGGAAGTTGTCTAATCTCGTCCAATTACGTATAGGGAATAACCAGTTTACCGGGGGGATTCCCGCGACACTCGGCCAGATGGAGAACTTGGAGGTCATGGCTCTTGAAAACAACAATCTGGCGGGAGAGATACCCGCCGAGTTGGGACGACTGTCGCAATTGACGATCCTGGAGCTATCACAGAACAAGTTGACCGGAGTCCCTCCATCCGAACTCGGAAGCCTTTTGAATCTCGTTACTTTACAGCTTGCAAACAACGCACAGATGATTGGACCTCTTCCTGGATCGTATACGAATCTCGATCTGCTTAACCTGAACCTGGACGGTACCAACCTTTGCATACCGGCCAGCCCGGAGTTTCAGACCTGGATCGAAGGGATTGATAACGTAACCGCGGACACGTGCGCCGATCCGGAAATCGAGGCCCCCTGACGGCCACTGTACAACGAATCGAACGGACACAAACGTCTTATTCAGGGAGTCAGTCGATTCATCCGTCTATTTAAAGTCTAAACGCGAAATTGGAGGAGTGCAATGGCATACAATCGCAAGATAATCCTGGGTCTGATCACCGCCGTCCTGGTCACACCCACCGAACTGCAAGCGGTCTCTCCCTATGATTACAAGGTTCCAAGACCATAGTTCATCGCGTTGAAGAGATCGCATCCTATCCAGTTCGCCGCATCTGTTATGAGAATTAGTCGGAGCCAAGTCAGTATTCTCGAACTTTTTTTGATATTGCGTAAAAAAGTTCTGTTACCTCGTTCCTACGTCCAAAGTACATCTGGCGAACATCCAGGTGGAAATCATCCCAGCCGGCCGTTCAGGACATCCCCGGCCCTTGCTGGCGACTATCTACAGACCGATCACGGAATCCCTGTGCTGACGACGACCTTCAGGCCCTCCGGGCTGGGACCGGACGGACTATCCTTACCGCAAGCGGCCAGTACGAAAGTGAAAGACAACCGAATAGTGAAAAACTACCAATGATCAACCAGGTACGACAAGTCGGGAATGAGCACATGTACCTCCCCGCCTTTCTTCTGGCACCTGTTATACGATCCTTCAGAAAACACGAAATACCGGGCTGTCTCGAACCTGAGAAATCCACATGAGGTCGGCAGGAATATATTGAATACTAATGTACCGATTCTTGAATGTAGATTGTGTGTACAATTCCACTAATTAGGTGAAATTCACGCGATATCACCTGCAGAAGTGTCTATTCGTCCCAGGACAGGACGCGGGCGGGCGGCGGGTGTTGTGAAAGCCGGACTTGTCCAGTTGACCTCGCGGGATCAGAATCGTGCGGAAAATAGAAGGGAGAGAAAATGTCGAGCATGGCGGAACTCAGGCGGGAGAATGACGCATTGCGCAAGAGCATCTCCACACTGAATTCGGCCAGCCTGCGCATCAGCGCAAGCCTGGACCTCGAGACCGTCTTACATGAGGTGGTGGAAAGCGCCTGTGCGCTGACCCAGGCCCGTCACGGCGCTATCGCAACGATGGACCAGGGGGGCCGGCCCATCGACTTTTACACTTCCGGACTCTCGGACGCAGCGCGACAGCAGTTGTTGGACTGGCCGGATGGTACAAGACTCTTTGAGCATTTCCGCGACCTGCCAGGCGCGCTGAGACTGGCAGACGTGCGGGAATACGTTTGCTCGCTGGGCTACTCCCCGGATCTGCTACCGTTCAAGACCTTCCTGTGCATGCCGATGCGTTATCGTGCCCTGCACGTCGGCAGCTTTTTTCTCACCGACAAGGAGGGCGGTGAAGATTTTACGGACGAGGACGAGGAGTTCCTCGTACTGTTTGCGTCGCAGGCCGCTACGGCGATTGTCAATGCCCGCACATACCGGGCGGAACAGCGCGCACGTGCCGACCTCGAAGCCCTGGTCGAGACCTCGCCGGTTGGCGTGGCGGTCTTCGACGCCGGAACAGGCCGGCCAAGTCGGTTCAATCGTGAGGCGAGACGGATCGTGGAGGTCCTGCTCACACCGGGAAGTCAGCCGGAGACCTTGTTGGAACAGGTCACATTGAAGCGAGCCGACGGGCGTGAGATTGCGCTGGATCAGTTCCCGTTGTCGCAGGCACTGATCCACGCCGAGAACGTACGGGCCGAGGAGATGGTGCTCTCTGTACCCGACGGACGTTCCGTCGCGACACTGGTCAACTGCACGCCTATACATTCGGAGGAAGGTGAGGTCATGTCCGTTGTCATCACGATGCAGGACCTGGCGCCGATACAGGAAATGGAACGGCTGCGGACAGAGTTCATCAGCATGGTAAGTCATGAACTGCGAGCCCCCCTCACCTCCATCAAGGGCTCGGCAGCCACTCTGATGGAAGCATCTCCTGGAATCGATCCCGCGGAGACGCGTGAGTTCTACCGCATTATCATGGAACAGACCGACCATATGCGCAGGCTGATCAGCGACCTGCTGGATGCGGGCCGCATCTACACGGGCACGCTGTCGGTAGCGTCCGAGGCTTCTGAAGTCTCCGCACTGGTCGACCAGGCGCGAAGCACGTTCCAGAGCGGGGGCAGCAAGCACACCCTCCTGATCGATCTCCCCCATGACCTGCCGAGTGTCATGGCCGATCGCGCGCGCATCATACAGGTGTTGAACAATCTGCTCGTCAATTCCGCGCGGCATGCTCCAGAGTCCTCACCCATCCTGGTCTCCGCCGAGCACGACGGCCCGCATGTTACGATTTCGGTACGCGATGAAGGCAGCGGCGTGGCGCCGGAAATGCTGCCGCACCTGTTTCAGAAGCACGGCGGACCCGACCGCCGCGACCGCTCTTCAAATACGGCAGGCACGCGGCTGGGGCTTGCCATATGCAAAGGGCTCGTCGAGGCCCATGGAGGGCGTATCTGGGCAGAGAGCGCGGGCATCGGCCAGGGTACGTGCATTACTTTTACAATTCCGGTAGCCCAGAAGTCAGTTGCCGCCGATCGCGGATCGGTTCGGACAGAATCGCATGGCAAAGACGAAGATATCAAACCGACACGCATACTCGTGGTCGACGACGACCCACAGATGCTACGGTACATTCGGGACGTCCTCACGGAAACCGGTTACGACCCGATCGTAACCGGCGACCACGTCGAACTGTCGAGCATCATTCGGGCCGAAAAACCCGAACTGGTCCTGCTGGACCTGCTGCTACCCGATACAGATGGAATCGAGCTGATGGGAAGCGTATCCGAACTCTCCGATATCCCTGTCATCTTCATCTCGGCCTACGGACGAGATGAAACCATCGCGAAGGCGCTGGAACACGGAGCGGACGATTACCTGGTCAAGCCTTTCTCGCCTACGGAACTCGTGGCAAGGATACGGACGTCGCTGCGCAGGCGGGTGGATCCCGAACCGTTTCTGCTGGGTGACCTCGCCATCAACTACGACAGACGCCTGGTGAGCGTGGCCGGCGACCAGGTCGATCTCACCGCCAAGGAGTACGAATTGCTGCGCGTGCTTTCCCTGAATGCCGGCCGGGTGTCGACGTTCGATGCCCTGATTCGCCAGGTTTGGGGCGTGTATGGATACGCCAACCACAAGCTTGTGCGCAGCCTGGTAAAGTCACTCCGGCGCAAGATCGGGGACGATGCACGCGCTCCCGACTACATTTTCAACGTGCGCGGGATCGGGTACCGGATGGCACGGCCCGCGGAACTCGAGGTGGAATCCCAAACATCGGAAGTCTCTTCGTATTAGGGCGCTCCGTGAGTCTGTAACGATTACAGATAAAGACTGGCTATCGTTCAAATATATGGTCCACCTTCTTTTCCAGTGTATCAAAACGCTTGTCCATACGTGTAAATCCAGCGTCAACCTTCTTTGCAAGATCGCCATGTCTTAATTCAACTGTCCTTATCCTTGTTCCGATTTTATCATGCGCTTCATCGGCATTCGCCACGATGCGCTTTTCCATCGCATCGAGTGCTTCAATTAGCTCTTTCTTGGATACACTCGGTGGGCTACCCGGTCCACTATAAGCCAATTCAATTCCCCTTTCTAACCAATGTATTTAAACAGGCATATATCGACACCATATCGGTATATGACATGTATATGCTACATAAGGAAATCAACTCTCCACGCGTTCGAGCCTTCTGTTCATTGCGTTGAATGATCAATATTCAACCCAGTTCGACACACCTGTTATTGGTTATAGTCGGAATCCAATCCGGAATCTCGAACGTTTTTTAAAAATAATGTTAAAAAGTTCCGTTACCTCGTTCCTTCGTCCAAAGAACATCGGGCGAACATCCCGAATGAAGAATCAAGGCGCCCCTTGATTCGTCCTCGTATATAGGATATTAATACCATAATATAGAGCACGCTCATCACAGTTGATCTCGCTCTGGCTAGCACGCTCATCACAGTTGAACTCGCACTGGCTATGTACTCGAGATTCTGATCCGAGATAGAAAGGCACCCGAAATGAACAACAAGCGCGTCGCCATCGTCGCGGGCGGCCGGACGCCCTTCATAAAGTCGGGCAAGGCCTTCGCCGAAATCGATTCCCTGGCCATGGCCGTCCACGCCACACGGGGCATGCTGGACCGGAGCGGGATCGACCTGGAGCTGATCGAATCGGTCGTTTTCGGCACGATGACGCCCGATCCCTTGAAGCCCAACCTGGCCCGGGAGCTCGTCTTCGAGGCGGGGCTGCCGATCCGCGCCGAGGCCCATACCGTGGCTTCCTACTGCATCACTGGCCTGCGGGCGGTCACGGTCGTCGCCGACGCCATCGCCGGCGGCCGCATCGACGTGGGCCTGGCAGGCGGGGTCGATTCGCTGACGCGCGCCTCCATGGACCTCTTCCGCGAGCCGTCCACCGGCCTGAACATGGGCCAGCACATGGAGTTGACGTGCAAGGAGTGGGATATTCCGCGCGAAAGGCAGGACGAGGTGGCCCTGGCCAGCCACCGCAACGCCGTGGCCGCGCGCGAGAAGCTGGCCGGGGAAATCCACCCGCTGGCGGGTGAGGAAGCCGATTCGGGACCGAGGGCGGACACCTCGCTCGAGGCCCTGGCCGCGCTGAAGCCCGTATTCGACCCGGAAAACGGCACGCTCACGGCGGGGAATTCGTCGCCTGTGACCGACGGCGCCGCGGCGGTGCTGCTGATGAGCGAGGAGAAAGCCGCTCAATGCGGCCTGGAACCGCTGGCGTACATCGGGGGCATGGCCTACGCCGCCCATGACCCTGCCGAGGGCCTGCTCATGGCGCCGGCCATCGCCGTGCCCCGGCTCCTGGAAAGCCGGAACCTGGCCATGGCCGACATGGACCTGGTGGAGATCCACGAAGCCTTCGCGGCCCAGGCGTTGGCCAGCGCGGCGGCGTGGGAAAGGGGCTGGAAGGGTGCGCCGACGGGCCCGGTCGACTGGACCCGCGTGAACGTCAACGGCAGTTCAATCGCCGTGGGCCATCCGTGGGCGGCCACCGGTACACGCATCCTGACGACCCTGGCCAACGAGATGGCCAGGCGCGACGCCCGCTACGGCCTGGTCAGCATCTGCGCCGCTGGAGCCATGGCGGGCGCGTTCCTGCTGGAGCGGTAGGCGGCATGGCTAGTAGGTTGGTGTTGTTTCTCTGAAGAAGATTCCTGTCGGATCGCTGATGAATGGTTCTTCCTTCTCCAGATATTCTGAACTTTGTCAATCAGGAGTCGATTACCCGTTGTAGTCTACTCTAGCAACGACTTGATCAGCGGAACGACGACGCACGCCAGCACGACGCCAAGTGTCCATTTAATCAGTTTTATATCGCTCTGCATGGATGATAGTTTCCGCTCAAAGTCCGCTATTTCTTCGGCGGCTTCGCTGGCGGCTGCTTCCGGAGCGCCCGCGGCTACGAGTGCGGCATAGGTCTTGGAAAGCATGATGGGCATGATATGATCTATTGATCGAGCGTTCTTACCATCTGTAAACGAAATCTACGGCACGCGTATGATATTCGTTGCTTCTAATTTAAGTCCCTAATAAATCCTACACGAATTAATTACCTAACAGCGCGATGATGCTCCAAACTGGTCCTGCCCTGCCGAGACCTGCCCTTCACTTATGCTAGTCGGAAACCAGGTAACTTTTCTCGATTTTTATTTTCAAGGATGGTATTGGGCGATGAGATCATCCTCACCTTTACCCTACTCTCCGCCGCGCCGTACCTGCTCTAAATTCACGTCTGGATGGGCGATGAGATCGGTTACTCGTCCGCCCTACTCCCCTCCCCGCCGTTCCTGCTCGAACTTCACGTCCGGATGGGCGATGAGGTTGATCCGGAAGTAGATCCCCTTGTTGATGCCGTTCGGCACCCACCTGAAGGTGAACTCCCAGCAGTGCAGGGACCTGTACAGGTCCAGGCTGTGGGAGACGATTTCCTTGCGGCGGTAGTCGTAGTTGATCGAGTGCTGGACGCGCCAGTTGTCTGTCACGCGATTGGAAATCCTGAGCGGGTTGGTGATGTCGGCCAGGGCGAACCGGTTCGTGGCCCGGATTTCGTGACTGCTGGTGCTGAATCCCTTCTCGTCATCGGGTTTGCTGCGCCGGATGGAGTAGCGGTGGGAAAGCCGCACCGTCCAGGGGCCCTTCACCTGGGAGAAGCGCTGGTTGAACCGGTCGTCTCCGTACCCGCCGTACCCGCCGAAGTCGTTGCCGAGCCCTCCGCCGGAAAACCCTCCACCCGACCCTAGCCCTCCGCCGGAAAACCCGTCGCCGAACTGGTCGTCCCCGAAGCCCTGTCCGCGCTCGTCTCTGCGCGGTCCCACGAGGTTGAAAGACGTATTCAGCGTCATGCGCTCCAGCCACGGCCGGCGGAACGCTTCGGTATCGGGATCGTAGAAATCGTGGCGCAGCGACAGGTCCAGATTGAATCGGCGGCTCGGGATGCGCACGGTGGTCGCCAGGTCCGCCAGCTTCTTCGTATCGTTCTGGAAGTTGTAGGAGGTCGAGGATTTGACGTACACCAGCTTGTTGTACTTCTTCTCGCGGCCATTGTGCTCCGTCCTGGCCTGCAGGATGTTGTTCACGGAGAAACGCAGCGACTTCCGGACGCTTCCCCCGCCGGACTGGGTGAAGGAGATGTTGGGCGTGACCACGTGGCGTATCGCGTTCAGCCGGCCGATCTTCGGCTCGAAGAGGCCGTACAGCGTCGTGGTGGCCGACATGCCCACCGAATGGTCTTCCGTCGTTTCGATATTCCCGTCGGACTCTTCGCCCGTGTCCTGCTCCCAGGTCCGGGTGTACCGGGCCTGTGGGCGCAGCTTCAGCCAGTCCCCGATCTTCTGCGGCGCGCTCAGGTTGAAGGCGTTGGAGAAGGTCCGTATGGTGTCGTGCCGGTAGTTGTACCGGATATCCGGGCCGGTATAGGTCGTGTCCCTGTCGAGCCGCACGTTGTTCCTGCGGTTTCTCAGCGTGTTGTTGAAGCCGAAGAGGAAGGAGTGGTACCAGCGGCTCTCGATCTGCGTGCGGGGCCGGCTGAAGTCGGGCATGCTGCCCCGCCGGGTCTGCCGCTTGGGTGGCTGGATGATCGGGCGCGTCGCGAACCGGAACCGGAGCGTGGTGGTCGGCCGGCTCGGCTTGCCCGACGAGCTGGTCGAGGACGTGCTCAGGTTGAGGCTGTTCCGGCCGAACTTCTTGTCCACCGCGAAGCTGGAACGGGTCGTGGACCGCAGGAGCCCGGGGTCCGTCCCCCGCGTCGTCGAATGCAGGTACCGCAGCGACTGGGCGAAGTTGCCCTGGCCGCGTACCGTCAGCCCGGGGAGCAGTTCCTGCCGGTGCCGGGCGGCCACGTCCCAGCCGGTCGTCTTCCCGTTGAAATCGGTCCGCCAGGAGCCGCTCGCCGAACCCCTCAGCCGGCGGTCCTGCCGGTACTGGAACCGCTGTCTCAGCAGGAACCCAGTCTTGGCCTCCACATCCCCGGTGACTTTCAGGTCGAAGTATTCGTTCGGTGCCCAGTAGTAGCCCAGGTTGCGCAGGTAACGGCCTTCCTCCACGCCGCTGCCGTAGTTCGGCACCGTAAGCCCGGACTGCCGGCCCGTCTTCACCGAGAAGACGTATACGGGCAGATAGATCACCGGTATGCCCAGAATGTAGCCCGTCACGTTCCGGACGACCGCTTTGTCTTCGGGGACGATCTTCGCCTTGTTGATCCGGAGATAGTAGTGCAGGTGGTTCGGATTGTCGCAGGTGGTGTAGGTCCCTTCTTCTATTTCGTAGGTCCTGTCGGCGTTGAGCCGCATGACATCGCCGTTGAAGAACCCTTGATCGTAGCGGATGCGGCCCTTCCATATCTGCCCCTCGCCCGTCTTCATGTCGTACTGCATGCGCTCCCCGACCACGATGTTGTCGGCGTCCTGCAACCTGGGGTAGGTATTGGTTTCCGGATCGATGTCCGGCGAAGGCGGCAGGAAGTCCGCGGTCAGCAACTCGGTATAGGTGTGGAATCTAAGCCGGCCGGCCGTCAGCTCGACGTCGCCGTACTGCAGCTCGGCGCTTCCGGCCAGCACAAGCGTGCTGTCGCCGAACACGTACTCGATGCGGTCCGCGTTGTATTCGATCTCCGGCAATCCGGTCGTATCGGCCTCCGCGCCCGCCGTGCCCGTACCCGAGGAAGGGAACTGCGCGAAGGACGCCTCGGGGAGGGACAACAGCAGCAGGCCGAGCAGCAGGCAGACCGGCAGAAACCGTTTAGCAGCGGCCGTCATGCATCTATCTTTACTTTTTTGATAATTAATATTAATGATATTCCTCAGTTATTCAGAATTGACTTGTAAATACGGACAGATTATGTATTATAGTCTGCATGGTTCCTTTAGTTCCTTAAATAATCTAAGGACTACGGGAATCCGGCGAAAGCGTTTCGTCTCCTGATTTCGCGAAAGTCGGTCTCATGGAAGCCGCTTATTCCGGATAGGGCGATTCAGACGAAACGAAGGCCGGAAGGAACAGGATAGGACCGGGGATCGGAGCGGAATATGCATCCCGGAGTTTGTACAGTTAAGTAGCGGTCGGCCGCGTATGCCGGCGCGAAAGCCCGGTGGACAAAAGAATTCTTGAAGAAAAAAGTTTGACATCCGTAATGGCTATCACTATACTGGCAATTAGTATTGACTTTTCGGGCGGAATCCTTTATGGAGCATTGGATGCTGCCTGGCAAAGGCAGGCAAGCTTCCGGTCTACCAAACCGACATTGCGTTACGGGCAATACCAGCCCGCCGAAGAATGGCAAATGTTCCGGCTCCATCCCTTTCGGATTCAAAACTGGTTCTTTGAAAACTTGTACGGTCAGTTGGAGTTATGGAAGCAGCAGGGAAGGAATGCGTTGTGATACGATGCAGTAAAAAGATTCATTTTTTCCTTGCGTTATCGAAACAAAACATATTATATGGGTTCAAATCACGTACTTTTGTGTGAGGAGATATGGCAAGAATCGTATTTCTTTTAATAGCCACGCTTGTATGCCATAACGCATACGCCCAGTTGGATCTCAACGTGGGAGTGGCCGGCAGCAGGTCCTATGCCTGTCTCGCAGATCAAACCGATTCGGGAATCGGGATCGGCATTCGCGGTGAAATGGCGGCGGATTTGAACGATCGGTTTCAGTTCATCGGAAACTTGTCGCTTGAACGGCACAATAGCGATTTCTTGTCCCTCCCGGTCATGGCCGGGTTGAGGGTGTCTACCACATCGGATGACGACATGTTCTGTTTCGTCCAGGCCACGGGAGGAAGGTCGTACAGGGTCTATGGCGATGAAGACAACCAGTCCGCTTGGATTATGAACGCAGGCATCGGTACGGTGTGGAACAGGCTGGGCGCGATTGTGGAGTACAATACATCACGCAGCAATGTGTACAATGATGCACGCGATAAGTGGAGTTGGATTTCTGTTCGTACATTCTTAAGGTTACCACTTGGTT
Organism: uncultured Gemmatimonadota bacterium; assembly: GCA_951812955.1. Lineage (GTDB taxonomy): Bacteria > JAAXHH01 > JAAXHH01 > JAAXHH01 > JAAXHH01 > JAAXHH01. The sequence continues at coordinate 3,479,016 of OX638340.1, forward strand.
TTTAGTGTCCATGCCAATACTTAGGGCATAAGGGAAAGGAGTGCATATAGATTGCATACTTTTGTACAAGAGAAGATAGTTAAGTGCAGTTCTCATCTACGGGAGATACAGATGCATTATTTCATAGTAGTACTGATTGCGTTCGCTCTCAGTATGTATGGATGCGAAGGTAAGACAGGTCCGGCGGGTCCTAGCGGCTCGGCGGGTACCGCGGGTCCGGCAGGTCCGGCGGGCCCGCAGGGCTCGACTGGTCCGGCAGGCCCGGCAGGTGCTGACGGCGCTGATGGCGCGACTGGTCCGGCAGGTGCTGACGGCGCTGATGGCGCGACTGGTCCGGCAGGTCCGGCAGGCGCTGATGGCGCTGACGGTGCTGATGGCGCGACTGGTCCGGCAGGCCCGGCAGGTGCTGACGGTGCTGATGGTGCTGATGGCGCTGACGGTGCTGACGGTGCTGATGGCGCGACTGGTCCGGCAGGTCCGGCAGGTCCTCAAGGCCCGGCTGGTATCCCGGACACGGGTGGTATTGATCCCATCGAACTGGCTCAGGCGCACCACATCGCCTTCGTGATAGGTGATGCGGATGCTGACATGGCTCCCTCTTCAGTCATTTTGAGGGTAGGCGAAGAAACTATGGTCATCGCGGCTGCCGGTGCGCAGAGCGGCAGGAAGCTTCCAAGCGTTTCAGCTACTGTTACTATGGCGATCACCGATGACGATGACGAAGCCATCACGCTGGAAGATGGCGTGCTCACCGCCGTAGGGGCTGGAACAGCCGAGATCACGGCTGAGTCGGCAATCGCCGGTATCGCCGGTAAGCTCACCGTCACGGTTACCAAGCCCATCGATGAGATCGTTTTCGATGCGTCCAGTGATCTTAACTTGGCCGCAGGCGAGTCGACTGGTGAAATAACTGCCACGGCCCATGATGAAGATGGCGAAGTAATTATGCCGCGTTCTGACTGGTCCTGGGCGAGTTCCGACGGGTCCGTTGCCTCTGTCGCGCAAAAGAAGGATGCCGACAATAAGTTGGTGGATGGCGGCAGAATCGCCACGATAACCGGCAAGGGTTCTGGTGACGCCGATATTACGGCGACGGTCGAAGGCGTAAGTGGCAGTATCGCCGTGAACGTCACAGGCCAGAGCGTCACGAGAGTTATCGATCCCAGTTCCTCAAGCGAAGGCAACGTATTTGTATGGGATATAGGGTTGGAAACGCCGGGATGGACAGATGCTGGCGCACCGGAAGATGGCACCGAATTTACCGTCAATCTACGTGACAGAGTTTCCAACAGCCTGATCGATAATTGGACATTGTCGGTTACGCCGACAAGTGCGGCTGCAGGAACTGCCGCCACTGAAGAAGATGCTCAAGTTGATCCAGTACTCGGCGCGGTAATGGATCCCGCCGATGGAGCAGCAACCACTGGTGCCATTGAGGTGACGATTGCGCCTCATACTGATGGTGTTACCGATGGGATTACTGTTGGCACGTATCATACTTTTGTTTCCCTGACGTCTACGGGAGCGAGAGAGGCGCGTCTACAGTTTACCATCAGTGTCATAGACTCGACGCCAGACGAATAGTTAACGTCGGAATAATCCGGACTCGCAATAAGGGTCTGGAAAGCATCCAGTGATCGGTGAGTGGTTGTGCCTGCCTAAGGATATGGCCACTCACCAGAATAAAAGGAACTGTTCCCGAGACTCTTTTATTAGCAGTATCCAAATACAGAATACACCGCTTAACCGTGTATCTTCCCGTCCGTCCTTAGTAGGAGCTTCAGCGACCGAACAGGGCGGACGGTTTTTTTGTTCCTTTTTGCACATTGAGTTTATTGTGCGCTACAGGTCCAAAGGATATTTCGAATAAAAACGTCGTCTAGCCGATACGATTGACATGCTGCCTGTAAAATCCAATTTAAAACTAGTTTTCAGAAGCTAGACCAGCATCACCATGCCGACAGATAACTTGACGAATTGAGCGTTATACAAAAAAACATAGATTTTACTCGAGATAATCAACATGACTTCGACTAATAAATAAGAACATACTTCATGGCGTAGCAGAACTGTAAGAGAAGACGTTTGCTAGAATCCCGAAACCGTCGTGAATAGCGAGATCTAATTTACATCGCTGTATACGCTAAACGCTTCCGTAAACCTAAACCCAATATCGCTTCATGTCTTTATGAGCCACGCAACGGGAAATCGTTCCCGCTGCCTGCTTGACTAAGCCCCGGATGATAGATACTTTCTTCATCGCGGGGTTTCTTTTACCGGGTACGTCCAACTCGGCGCAGCATCACGTCCGGTTTATAAAAACCTAAAGATATCCGTTTGCATCAATAGAACACCGGAATACGTTCACTAAACTGCCCGCGACAATTCCCGGAGGCCCAATCGTGTTACGCCATGCTACCAGTCTGTTACTCTTTGTTGTAGTTCTTGCCTGCGAAGGTCCGGCGGGTCCGGCGGGTCCGGCGGGTCCGGCTGGTTCGGCGGGAGTGGCAGGCGCCGCGGGTCCCTCGGGAGTCCAGGGCCCGGCCGGGCCGCAGGGTGAATCAGGGGAAACGCTGGACTGGTCGGACGTCATTGCAGACCAGAATCTGGGTAACGCGGTCTATGCGATCGGCGTGCAGGTACAGGGGAAGAATTACATACTGGGGACGGGTTTCGTCGCGCACTTCTATAATGCGATCTGGACCAACGTGCACATCGTGCAGGCTGTGCTCATCACGACCCAGTTCATAGAGGATCTCAACCCCCGACCCTTTGCCGTCAAATCGGGCACCGAGGTCGGCGGCGCTGATACGTACTGGCTGAATACTTTCTGGGTTCATCCCGATTACGACGGTACGGCCGGATCCCCCGATGTAGCCCTGCTTTCCATAGACGCAAATATCACGAACCTTCCGTTCTTCCTGCCCAGGGACCAGGCCCAGGGACTGCAGGTGGGTCAGCCGATCGGCACGATTGGTTTTCTCGAAGAACTTTCGGGTGAGTCCGTCACAGTACCCATCGCCACGTTCAGAGACGGAACGATCAGCGCGCTGAGGCCCTTTGAAGACGAGATCCCGACGCCCGAGAACAGCCGGGTCATTCAGCATAATCTGGACGTGACCGGCCTTACGAGCGGCAGTCTCATTTTCGATCACCAGGGATATATCGTCGGCATGAACTTCGCCGGTTACTTTCGCGTCGCATATGACCAGCGTACCGGAGAACCCACGCGCATCCCTACGGAAAACCCCGGATACGGCATTCGCGTCGACGAACTGTGGCGTCTTTACGACGTGGCAAGAGGGCGCAGGGTCGTACCTGATGTGGCGGGGAGACGCACGGACGTTCCGATCGTAATGCAGCCCGAGCAGGACTATCCGAACGAATCCTATATGCCCTTCCCCGACAACTGGAACGGGGAGACGAGTTTGCCGTAGTGTGCCGGTAAACTGAAAGCACACAATGCAGATGTACTGGTTGAAGGCGCTTAAGAAAACAACTGCCCTGTTTGTGGCACGGTTACAGGGTTAGTTTTTGATATTTCAGTACGGACACTATATACTTAGTTTAACGTTTCGGAGAAGCCTCGATCAAGCGTCCGGCTATGTCCGCTTAGCCGTGACATGTGAATACCTATGATCTTCCGATTGATGTAAAAGTATAAGGAGAATCTGCATATGCGCCGCGCTTCAGGATTCAGGAAATCCACGCGAGTCTGGTGCATCAGAACCCTGGTGTTAGTACTGGCGCTCACTCCGGCGGCCGTCCTGGCGACTTACGAGGACGCTGCAGCGCAGACATCGGTGAACCTGACGGTTGAACCCGCTTCCGTTGACGAAAACGGTGGTCCGCAGGTGGTGACTGTACGGGCGACGGTGCGGGACACGACCAGCGTGCCGATCGTCATGGCGTTGGCTCCTGTGCTCGAGCAAAGCACAGCCACGTTTCCGGATGATCTTGTCGCATCGCCGCTGGATCAGCCGATCGTCATCGCTCCGGGTCAGACTGAAGGTATATTGGAAGTAACCGTTGTCCCTACGGATGACAGTATTTACGAAGGTACGGAGAAGTTCGTCTTCCTGGGGGTGGGGGTCACCGGTGAACCTTTGACCATGCCTGTATCGGTGGAGATCAACGACGACGAACCGGTGCCGGCCATCACGCTGACCACAACGCCGGATAGGGTCGATGAAGGCGACGGACCGCAGGTGGGTGTCGTTACGGCTACTGCTTCCGGGCTCAGCGCGACGGACCTTCACGTGGGTCTGGTGCCGCTGCTGGAGCAAAGTACCGCTACCCTGATCGGACCGGGCGCTGACCTTGGCGTGCTGGAGTTGGAGTCAGATCCGAACATCGTGATTACAATCCCCGCGGGACAGCCGACAGGGAGTATCAATCTGACCGTCGTTCCGGTGGATGACGAGGTATATGAAACCAACGAGTTTGCCCTGTTCGCGGGTAATCTGATGGGAACGATAAGCGAACCGGTCGCAATCACGATCGTAGACGACGACACGCCGGACATTGTATTTAGCGGCGTTCCGACCGCGTTGCGTGAGGACGGCGGTGCTCAGACGGTATCGTTCGATATCGAGATGTCCGGAATCGCAGTTCCGATTCCGACCGTGATCACGCTGAACATGACCGGTACGGCTACCCAGAAAACAGACTACGACTGGGACGGAACCTCGGAAATCGTCATTCCTGCCGGCGAGACGTCGGCGGGCACACAGATAACCTACACGGTGGTGAACGATGAAGTCTATGAACCAGAAAACGAGACGATCGTGGTGACAGCTAGATGGGGATTCTCTGATCTCGGCGTTGTCTCGTTGACCATCATTGATAACTATTCGGCTCCGGCGGTCGCCAACCCGATTCCCGATGTGAACCTGATATCGGGCGGCGTCTTTCGCGTCGACCTATCCTCCACTTTTTCCGGCAAAGACCTGACCTTCTCGGTGTCCGCCTCGGGCAATGCGATTTCGGCTGAACTATTGGACACCTCGCTTGTGGTCTCCGCTAACCGCCTGGGTTCGGGCCGCGTAACGGTTGCCGCGACCAACGCCGCCGGTTCAGTCAGTTACAATTTCGGCGTGACCGTCACGGCGTCCTTCACCCTGAACGTCAATCCGGATACGTTTCGTGAAGACGGCGGTACTCAGACGGTGTCTTTCACGATCGAGCTGTCCGGCACCGCGTTTTCGGTTCCGACCGTAATTACGCTGGATGTGGCCGGTACGGCCACCCGGGGTACGGATTACATACTGAGCGGAAACGCGGAGATCGTCGTTCCCGCCGGTGAATCGTCTGCAACCACGCAGCTGGACTTCTCGGTCGTGGACGATGCGGTCTACGAGCCGGACGACGAGACGATCGTCGTATCAGCGATCTGGGACGGAGGCGAAATAGACATCGTCACGCTGACGATCGTCGATAACTTCCCGGCTCCGGCGGTCACGGGTGCGATTTCTGACCTGACCCTGGAAGCGGGCGACTCCAGTCAGACCGACATAGCCGGCAGTTTCTCGGGCAAGGGCCTTGCCTTCTCGGCCTCGTCCTCGGGCGACGCGGTATCGGCTGAAATCTCGGGTTCGACGCTCTCGGTCACGGCCAATCGCAAGGGTTCGGCCCGCGTTACAGTTCTCGCGACCAACGATGCGGGTTCCAGCAGTTTCGACTTCGGCGTGACCGTAACGGCGATCAACGAAGAGCGGATGGTCTACACCGACATCCTGGCGGCCATGGGTCGAGGCATTTTGTCGAGCGTGTCCAACACGATTGGCGGACGATTCGCAATATCCGACGCCGAACGCGGTATCGCTTTAGGCAACAGGCGGGTCGATGGCATAGCGTCCGGTCTGGAAGCCCTGATCAGCCTGGGCGATACGCGGGAAGCGAGTAAGTACGGTATTTCCGACGAATCCATGGCGCAGACTGGCAGGCAACCCGTTTCCGCCCGCGAGCTGATGCGGGGCACGTCCTTCTACTACGCCCTTGACGACGCACCGCAGAGCGCCAGTACGGACGGCCTGAGCTTCACGGTATGGGGGGCCGGAGACTGGAACGCTTTTAAGGGTTCGGCTTCGCAGACCGCTACCTACGACGGATCGTTGATTTCCGGATACCTCGGAATGGATGTTGCGAAGACCGGCGGCTGGATTGGCGGTGTGGCCGTCGGCCGTACCATGGGCTCTTCGGATTACGACGTAACGATCTCGGACGGGAAGTTGGAAACCACCCTGAACAGTGTATATCCTTATGTGTTATGGCACGTTCCCCAATACGTCATCGAGGTCTGGGGTGTCGGTGGTTTCGGTACGGGTGAGGTCAAAACGAATGAAATGACCAGCGATCTGTCCATGCGAATGGTCTTGATTGGCGCACGCTCGCAGTTGGCCGGAACCACCACCGAAGGGTTGGACCTGGACCTGATCGGCGACGCGGGCTTTGCCAGACTGTCGGCCGCCGAAAGCGAATCCGCTTCACTGAACGAACTGGACGCCGGCATACATCGGGTACGCATCGGTCTCGAAGGTTCCGGGACCATGCAAATGGACAACGGCATGCTCGCAACGCCGTTCGCCCAGGTGGTTGGCCGGTATGACGGTGGCGACGGTCAGACAGGGGGCGGCCTCGAGGTTGCCGGCGGTCTCCATATCGCCGCCGGCAGGGCCGGGGTCGAAGCGCGCGGTCGCCTGCTGGCAACGCACTCGGGCGACGAGGTCACGGAGCACGGAATGTCGTTGGCTGCCTACATAAAGCCGATGGAAGCCGGCGGGCGAGGTTTTTCGATGTCAGTCGTTCCCCGGATCGGCGCCGATACAGATATGACCGGCGATATGTGGCGCGAAGAGCCGATGGAGGATCTCACGCGGTCGTCCCGTACGGGCGTCGGTGTGAAGGCTGAAATCGGCTATGGCCTCGCGCATTCCGCCATGAGCGACATCCTGGTGACGCCCTTCGGTGCGATGGACATGACCGGTGATGACCGTAGCCGCATGCGCCTGGGCGCGCGATTCGGATCTGTCGGCAGCGCGGCCGGCATACTGAGCCTGGAACTTGCCGGAGAGCGCATAGATAGACATGGCGTGACGCCCGACCACCGCATCGGCCTGATCGGAAGGATGAGTTTCTAAGACGGTGGGCGGCACGCGTGACAGGCAGGGACAGGAAGGAAGAGCCGATCGGCCGCCTCTGCGAGAATCGGCCTGGTCAGATGTTTGGCGAAACGGCCCTAAACTCGGGAGGGCGTTTGCAGGATCCGGTGTGACTTGACCGGGCATTGCGGACGCCTTTTCTTTAGATATTACCGGAATATCCGCCTCCCAGCGCGGCAGAACCGATCCGGAAGCCCAATCGATGCCGGTTCCGGACACATGGTGAGTTGTCCCCGACGCCTTCGGTCGCGACGGAATCCATGCCGACCGTGACGCCAAGGATGGTCCGAAGGGTAATGTCGATGGTGGGATCAGTCCCGCCGGCCTGTGCGTCAGTGGCGACCCGTCTTGGCAAGAGTCATTGCCACCTCGCCGGCCGGCGGGCGGCAGGTGCCTGCAGCGCAGCGCCATACATGGCCGCCCGGGCCGCGCTACGGCTTGGGTAAGGGATTCTGGCTGCACCCCTGGAGATTCCGGACCGCCAATACCCAATATAAACGTGAATATGGTTATAATCCCATGAAAAAACCTGTTTCATATGACGTATATATGATTTATATTGTTTCCTATGTGACTTTAACGTGATTATTGGTTGATCTTCATAAATCCGGTAGCTTCAGGGCCTACAGATTCCGAAACCATAGATGTTTTGGTTCGGGCGATCTGGCAAGATACCGAGGCTTAAAATCAATCGAGGAACATGAAATGACGAACGCCAACGGACTGGAAGCCCAGGTCAAAATGTTGCAGGACAGACTTTCCAGATTGAGCGAGGCCAGCCTGCGAATCAGCCAGAGCCTCGACGTCGATACCGTCCTGCGGGAAATCGTCACGAGTGCCTGCGCGCTGGCGAGCGCGGGATATGGCGGGATCGCCACCTGGAACAGTTCCGGGCAACTGCGGGATTTCGTCACCGGCGGCCTGAGCCCCGGCGAGCAGGACCAGCGCCTGGATCTGCCCGATACGTCTGAACTCTGGGCGTATCTGAGACAAGCAACGCAGCCGCTCAGGTTGAAGGACCTTTCGGCGCACGTCGCCTCGCTCGGTCTGCCCGGACATGCCTTGTTGGAACGGAGCTTCATGGGGATACCCATACGCCACCAGGACGCGACGGTGGGATACTTCTTCCTGCTCGACAAGGAGGCAGGCCCGGAGTTCACCGATGAGGACGAAGGGATCATGGCGCTGTTGGCGTCCCAGGCCGGAGCGGCGATGGCCAACGTCCGGAAGTACCAGGACGCGATACAGGCGAAGGCCGACCTGGAGGCCCTGATCGACACCTCGCCGGTGGGCGTGGTGGTCTTTGACGCCAGAAGCGGGCTGCTCGTGTCGCACAACCAGGAGGTGCGTCGCATCGTAGGCGACCTGCATTTGCGGGACCGGACGATCATGGATTTGCTCGACGTAGTCACCGTGCGGCGGGCGGACGGCCGGAGAATCGAGTCGGAGGATTATGGATCACTGGTGGGCATATTGCGTGAGGCCAGGACGGTGCGGGCTGAAGAGATCATTCACGAATTCCCGGACGGCAGAAAGGTCACGACGCTGATTAACGCCACCCCCATCGTTTCCGGCCGGGGCGAGGTCCAGTCGGTCGTGGTCACCGTGCAGGACATGACGCCGATCGAAGAGCAGGAGCGTCAACGCGCCGAATTCCTGAGCATGGTGAACCACGAGATGCGGGCGCCGCTCGCTACAATTAAAGGCTGCGCCACCACCGCGCTGGGATCCACGTCCGTGCTGCACCCCGCCGAATCGGAGCAGTTCTTCGGCATCATCGACGCGCAGGCCGATCACATGAACGCGCTGATCAATGACCTGATGGACGCGGCGCACATCGAGACGGGCTCGCTTTCGGTGTCCCCCGTGCCGGTGGATCTGGCCGCCATGCTGGATCAGGCGAGGAACATGTTCATCGGCGTAGGGCACAGGAATCCCGTCCTGATCGATATGCCCGCCGATCTGCCCAGGGTGCGGGCGGACCAGCAGCGCATCGTACAGGTCATCAGCAACCTGCTGTCCAACGCCGCGCGGCATTCGCCCGAAACATCCACCATTCGGGTGGAGGCGGCGCTGAAGGAACATCTTGTGGAGGTATCGGTCGTGGACGAGGGGTCCGGCATACCGACCGAGCGCCTGCCCCACCTGTTCAGGAAGTATGCCCGGAGCGACCGCGACGACCGTAGGGTCGGCCCCGGCCTGGGCCTGGCCATCTGCAAGGGCCTGGTGGAGGCCCATGGCGGCCGCATCTGGGCCGAAAGCGTGGAAGCTGGCCCGGGTACGCGGTTCACCTTTTCGATTCCTGTGGCCGAGGAGGTCGAGCCCGCGGCGGCGGACTATGGTTGGAGTCAGGCCTCCTCGCCCGGACGCTCCGGCCAAAGGAAACCAGCCATCCTCGTAGTGGACGACGATCCCCAGGCATTGGTATACACGCGGAGCGTACTGGAGAACGCGGGGTACCACGCACTTGTGACCGGCGATCCGGAAAAGGTCCAGAACCTCATCGAGGCTCGCCAGCCCGATCTCGTCCTGCTTGATCTGGTGCTGCCCGGTACAGATGGAATCAAGATGATGCAGAGCATGTCGGCCCTGTCTGAACGGCCGGTCATCTTCCTTTCCGCATACGGAAGAGACGAGACCATCGCCAGGGCTTTGGAAATCGGAGCGGCGGATTACGTGGTCAAGCCGTTCTCGCCCACCGAACTGATCGCAAGGATCCGCGCTGCCCTGCGCAAGGACGCCGGGCCGCCCGAACCGTTCAAACTTGGCGAACTGGCCATAAACTACGACGAAAGGCGCGTGGTGTTCAAAGGTAGCCCGGTAAAAATGACGGCCACCGAGTACGACGTGCTCCGGGTCCTTACCGCCAACGCCGGCAAGGCGGTAACCTATGACCAGTTGCTGAGAAACGTCTGGCAGTCGCGCAATACCGGTGATGCCAGGGTGGTTCGCGCCGTCGTGAAGAAACTACGCAGCAAACTGGGCGACGAGGTGAAAAATCCCCGGTACATCTTTACGGAATCCCGTGTGGGTTACCGCATGGCCAAACCCGATGGAGCCCCTGATCCTGAAGACGCTCTGTAGTCCAGTGTGGCGGAGTAGACCAATGTTGCGGAGTAGCCCAGCGTTGCGGACATGTTAACTTCGACGAGCAGACCGCCAGGCCCACGCGCATTCTTCAGGCATATTCTTCAGGCATATTCCTCACGCACATTCCTCGTACGCATCCCACACGCGCATCCCTTACGCGTATCCCTCTCCCGCGTGTTTCTTACGCGCAATCCCTCCCGCACATCCCTTAGAAATTCAATACGTTCGAACGGTATCGCAATGGATCGTGTTCTATATATCCACCCGATAATGTGTGTTCGCCTAACGTAACATCACCGACCATTCTGTAGAGTCCGGACTCGGTCGGCGTGTATACGCATAGCCGGTTATCGTTGCGCACCGTTCCAGGTATGGTCGTCCAGCCGAATTCGTCCTGACGTTGCCACCTTGAATGGTGAAACTGGTATTGTACCCTCTCGTAAACAGATTGAGGATCGACTTCAATACAGGAACCGGAACCCTGCGCGGACAATTCAAAGAACTCCACGCTATCTGTAGTGACGATCAGCCTGGGCAATATGTGATAGCTTTCGTCATCGTCGGGATGGGCTGGAGCGTTTACCGTTACGGCAATGGTGATCGTGGCACTGTTCCCGCCGGGGTCGGAGGCATTGACGGAAGCCGTAGCGCTTCCCTCGGCCAATGGCGTGATCGTCAGGACCGAACCGGACATGGCGACCGAAAGGACCGATGTATCGCTCGATTCCGCCGAGTATCTCAGGGACCGCTCCTCGGGATCCTTGAAGGCCGTCGCGAAATCAATCATCAAACGCTCTTGCTCGGCAGTCAGCGTCTGCGCTTCAAAGGTCTCGACAACCGTGGGCGGGAAATCCTGTGGGGGTCTTGGCTCTACGCTTTTCTCGCCGCCGCATCCCATGGCCAGGGAAACCAGCAGCATAGACATCGTAATGAATTTCATGGGTTTCTCCCTCCTTATCGAAATGCCCGATCTTTCACGAATCCCGCTTCACTAACGTCTGAATGACCTGGTACCTCCCCAAGTAAGACTGACCGTGTCCCATACGGCCGATTTCCATTTTATCACATATAATACCAATAATATCACATAAAGATCATATATAACGGGTTTGGGATCCGGATAATTGTCGTGTCGGGTAAGTTTTCCGTTGTTATTCATTATTATGATTCATAATTATGTATATATCAATTCCTAAAATTACGGCTCGTTCTTTAGTGAACATACGTGGCGGCATTTACTTCGCCATGTTTCATCCAAGGAGCGTACTTCGATGTTTTTCGAGTCCCGACGGACTTTTAGGCGGTTCGGACGCGCCCGCGTCCAGTTGCTCGTTTCCCTGTCCTTAATCCTTGCCCTATCCTTGCTCGTCACGTGCGCCAGGGACAACCCCACGCAGTCCCGGTCCGCGGTCACGGCCCGGGTCGTGGTCACGCCCGAGACCACGGACCTGGCATCGGCAGGACAGTCCGTGCTTCTCAGCGCCCAGGCGCTTGACGACGCCGGCCTGGAAGTCTCGGAGACTCCTGTCACCTGGCGCAGCAGCGACCCGTCCGTTGCAAGTGTGAGCAAGAACGGCGTGGTCATCGCTACCGGCGAAGGCAGCGTGGTCATAACGGCCATGGCCGGCCAGAAGACGGGAAGCGCGCGGGTGACGGTGTCGGATCCGGTGAGGCGGGCCCTGGTCGCCCTGTACAGGGCCACGGGCGGCGAGAACTGGAAGAACAGCGCGAACTGGCTCAGCGATGAACCCGTTCAGAGATGGCATGGGGTGACAACCGCTGCCGCGGGTAGCGCGTCGGGAACGCGTCCGCGCGCCGATGCGGCTGGCGCGGCGCTGAATCTGCCCGACAACGGCCTGTCTGGTACGATCCCGCCGGAACTGGGCGACCTGGTCCATCTGCGCGAACTGGACCTGTCCAACAACGGGTTGACGGGATCGATTCCACCGGAACTGGGCAACCTGTTCCGGCTCGAATTGCTGGATCTCTCCGGTAACCGGTTGTCCGGACCTGTCCCTGCGGAACTGGGCAATTTGTTTGTCCTGAAGTCTCTGCAACTACAGGACAACGCCGGATTATCCGGTCCCCTTCCTGTTTCTTTCTCCGGCCTGACGGGTCTGGAGACCATGGACCTGTCGGGCACGGGATTGTGCGCGCCGGCGAACGCGGGGCTTCAGAGGTGGCTCGGAGGAGTGACGACAAGACGGGGCGTCGCGAACTGCGGAGCCGTTGCCGAACAGGACCGGAAGGCGCTGATCGCGCTGTACGAGACCACGGACGGCCCGAACTGGACGAACAAGACGAACTGGCTGAGCGGGGCCGCTCTCGACCGTTGGTACGGAGTCTCCACCAACGCGGAAGGGCGTGTAACCGCCCTGCGTCTTTCCGGCAACCGGCTGTCCGGACTCATTCCGACGGCGCTGGGCAACCTAGCCGCGCTGGTTTCCCTGGACCTCGGGAGCAATGAGCTTTCCGGTACCATACCCGGGGTGTTGGGCAACCTGTCCGCGCTGGTTTCTCTGGACCTGTCCGACAACCGGCTGTCGGGACCGATCCCGACAGTCCTGCTCACCCTACATAATCTGCAGACGCTGGACCTGTCCGGCAACCTGTTCGATCTTGAGGAGTCCACGGACCGCGACGCCCTGGTCGCCCTGTACAACGCCACAGACGGTCCGAACTGGGTGCGAAAAGACAACTGGCTGAGCGACAGGCCGCTGGGCGAATGGTACGGGGTGACTACAGACTCTACGGGGAGGGTGACGGAACTTAATCTATGGACTCTAGATGAAGATAACAGATCCGCTAGCAATGGGTTGGCAGGTAGTATCCCGCCAGAGTTGGGCAACCTGACTAAACTGACACAGCTGGATCTTCGTCGCAATAGGTTATCGGGTAGTATACCACCGGAATTGGGCAACCTGACCAAACTGAAAACTCTGAGCCTTTCCATCAACGAGTTGTCAGGCCGCATCCCACCGGAACTGGGCAACCTGACCAACCTGATCTGGTTGTGGCTCGACCGTAATCAGTTGTCAGGCCGCATCCCACCCGAACTAGGTAGCCTGATCAAGTTGGATCAACTGTGGTTACAAGGAAATCAGTTGTCAGGCAGTATTCCATCGGAACTGGGCAACTTGAGTAGCCTGAGGCAGCTAGCTCTTATGTCCAGCGGTTTGTCGGGCAGTATACCAGCGGAACTGGGCCGCCTGACCAACCTGATCTGGTTGTGGCTCGAAGATAATCAACTGTCAGGCCGCATCCCTTCAGAGTTGGGCAATCTGACCCGCCTGGAATCCCTGAGTCTTAACGGAAATGAGTTATCGGGCAGTCTCCCTTCGGAGTTGGGCAACCTGAGCAACCTGAAACGCCTGTATCTTTTTGACAATACCAATCTGTCGGGTCCGCTGCCCGATTCATTCACTCATCTCAATATCGCCAGCCTGTTTCTACGTGGCACGGGGTTGTGTGTGCCGACGGACGCCGCGTTCCAGGCGTGGCTGCAGGGAATCAGGAATAAGGATGGTGTGGTGAACTGCACGCTCGCGACGGATGATCGCGACGCCCTGGTCGCCCTGTACAACGCCACCGACGGGCCGAACTGGCGGAACGGCAGGAACTGGCTGAGTGACAGGCCGCTCGAAGAGTGGTACGGGGTCTCCACCAACGCGGAAGGACGCGTGGACAGCCTGAAGCTATTAGGAAATCGGCTATCGGGCAGCATTTCATCGGAATTGGGTAACCTGAGCAACCTGCAAGTCCTGGATCTTCAACGCAATACTGGTTTGTCAGGCAGCATCCCGCCGGAGTTGGGCAATCTGACCAACCTGGAAGTGCTTGAATTTGATAGAGTTCCTTTGTCAGGCAGCATCCCGCCGGAGTTGGGCAAATTGAGGAACCTGCGTTATCTGGGTCTTTCCCGTAACCAGTTGTCAGGCCAGGTCCCATCAGAGTTGGGAAACCTGACCAATCTGGAAGTTCTGTGGCTTCACTTCAACGCCAATCTGTCCGGTTCTCTGCCCGCGTCACTCACTGATCTCGATAAACTCCGAATCGTGAATCTACGAGGAACCGGGTTGTGCGCGCCGACGGACGCTGCGTTCCAGGCATGGCTGCAGGGCATAGGGAGCAAGAGTGGTGTGGTGAACTGCGACCCGGTGGGCCCTGTCCCGGGGGACGACCGCGCCGTCCTGGTCGCCCTGTACAACGCCACGGACGGGCCGAACTGGCGGAACGGCACGAACTGGCTGAGTGACAGGCCGCTGAACGAGTGGTATGGGGTCGAGACCAACGCGGCGGGAAGGGTGACGGAACTGAGTCTTTTCGAAGTCGATGCAAACAACAGGCTAGTTCCCTACGGATTGTCGGGAAGCATTCCGCCGGAACTGGGCAACCTGAGCGAGTTGCAGGCACTGTATCTTCACGGCAACGAGTTGTCAGGCCGTATCCCGCCGCAACTGGGAAATCTGAGTAAACTTGTAGCCCTGGGCCTTTCCGAAAACGACTTGTCTGGCCGCATTCCGCCGGAACTGGGCAGTTTGAGTGAGCTAACACACCTGTGGCTTTATGGAAACCAGTTAACGGGCGGTGTCCCTTCGTCCCTGGGCAACCTGAGCAAACTGGAACGCCTGTATCTACATGCCAACAGCGGGCTTACCGGTCCCTTGCCTGATTCGTTCACCCAACTCAAACAACTGTTTCTACTGAGGCAGGACGGCACGGGCTTGTGCGTTCCGACAGACACCGCATTCCAGGAGTGGCTTGCTGGAATTCAAGTCAAGACAGGGGTGGTGAACTGCTCGACTCCCGACTCGGACGACCGTGCTGCCCTGATTGCGCTTTACAACGCCACCGACGGGCCGAACTGGCTTTTCAGCACGAACTGGCTGAGCGACAGGCCGCTCGAAGCGTGGTACGGGGTTACGACCGATGCGACGGGTCGCGTTGTTCGGCTGAGTCTACCCGACAACCAGTTATCGGGTTCTATCCCCGCGCAACTGGGCAACCTGAGCAAGTTGAGAGATCTGACCTTGCGCAGCAACCCTTTATCGGGCCGTATCCCGCCTGAGTTGGGCAACCTGAACAACCTCGAACTGGTTGATTTTCAAGGCATCAGGTTTACGGGAAGTATCCCTCCGGAACTGGGTAACCTGACCAACCTGGAACATCTGTACATTACCTTCAGCCCGTTGTCAGGGAGTATCCCTCCAGAGTTGGGTAACATGACCAATCTGAAATCGCTCAACCTTTGGGGCAATCAGTTGTCAGGGCGTATTCCTTCTGAACTGGGCAACCTGACCAACCTGACATGGCTGGCTCTCAGCAACAATCAGTTGTCGGGCAGCATCCCTTCGGCCCTTGGCAACCTGAGCAATCTGCAAGGGTTGCTTCTTGACGGCAACTCCGCTCTGTCGGGTCCGCTTCCCGCTTCTTTCACCGGTCTCGACCGGGTCGGGCGACTGGATCTTCTTGGTACGGGGCTGTGCGTGCCAACGGACGCAGCACTCCAGGCATGGCTCCAGGGGATCGGAACCAAGAGCGGTGTCGAGAACTGCACGCCCTCCGACTCGGACGACCGCGCCGCCCTGGTCGCCCTGTATAACGCGACCGACGGACCGAACTGGACGAGAAACGACAACTGGCTGAGCGACCGGCCGCTGGGAGAGTGGTACGGGGTGACCACCGACTCTGAGGGTAGAGTGACACAGCTGCGGTTCGTAGGTGCAGATGGTTTAAGTGGCAACGGATTGTCGGGTTCGATCCCCCCGGAACTGGGAAGCCTGAGCGACCTGACATGGCTGAGCCTTCAGCATAACCAGTTGTCGGGCAGCATCCCTTCTACACTGGGAGACCTGAATAACCTGAGATGGCTGCAACTTTACAATAACCAGTTGTCAGGCAGCATCCCATCTGCACTGGGTAACCTGAGCAATCTGCAAGAGCTGACCCTTTACCGTAACCAGTTGTCGGGCAGCATCCCATCTGCGCTGGGCAACCTGGGCAACCTGCAAACCCTGGCTCTTAGAAACAACCAGTTGTCGGGCAGCATTCCATCTGCGCTGGGCAACCTGAGCAACCTGCAAACCCTGGATCTTCAAGTAAACACGGGCCTGACCGGTCCTCTGCCAGCCTCCCTCACAAATCTCGATGAACTGAATTACCTGTCTCTAAACGGCACAGGGTTGTGTGCACCGACGGAAGCGGCGTTCCAGTCATGGCTCGACGGGATACCAAACAAGAGCGTTGTGGTGAACTGCTTCGTGGAGCAGGAAGACCGTGACGCCCTGGTCGCACTGTACAACGCCACGGATGGACCGAACTGGATGAACAACACGAACTGGCTGAGCGACGACCCGATTGGCAATTGGTACGGGGTGACCACCAACGCCGAAGGGAGGGTAACACGTCTTGGCCTGTACACTATAGTCAACAATACATTTACCAGCAACGGTTTGTCCGGTCGCATCCCGCCGGAACTGGGCCGGCTGAGTAAGCTGGAAGTCCTTCGGCTTAGTCCAAACGAGTTGTCCGGTTCGATCCCGTCGGAGCTGAGCAACCTGAGCAACTTGACACGGCTTGAACTTGGCGGTAATGAGTTGTCGGGCAGCATTCCGCCGGAGTTGGGCAACCTGAGCAAACTGACAAGTCTGGGTCTTGCCGTCAATGAGTTGTCAGGTAGCATCCCGCCCGAGTTGGGTAATCTGACCAACCTGGAAGAATTGTATCTTCGCAACAACACCGGCCTGTCGGGTCCTCTGCCCCATTCGTTCACTCATCTCGAAGATCTCAACGAACTGCTTATGGATGGAACGGGACTGTGCGTGCCGGCGGACGCCGAGTTTCAGGCGTGGCTAGACGGTATTCAAGGCAGGAAATGGGGGGTGGTGAATTGCGTCTCGCCTTCACCGGACCGTGACGCCCTGGTCGCACTGTACAACGCCACGGATGGACCGAACTGGATGAACAACACGAACTGGCTGAGCGACAGGCCGATCGGAGAGTGGTACGGCGTGAGCGTAGACGCCGAAGGGAGCGTAACAAGCCTTCGCCTGTTCACTGATTCAACATCCAGCAACGCGTTTACCGGCAACGGGTTGTCGGGCAGCATCCCGCCGGAACTGGGTAACCTGGGCAGCTTACAATCGCTGGATCTTCGCTTCAACAGGTTGTCGGGGAGCATCCCTTCGGCCCTGGGCAACCTGGGGAACTTACAATCGCTGGATCTTCGCTTCAATGTGTTGTCGGGCAGCATCCCTTCGGCCCTGGGCAACCTGGGCAACCTGACACACCTGTATCTCGAAAACAACCAGTTATCGGGCAGCATCCCGCCGGAACTGGGCAACCTGGGCAACCTGACACTCCTGTCCCTGTTCTATAATGAGTTGTCGGGCAGTATCCCTTCGGCCCTGGGCAACCTGGGCAACCTGACACACCTGTATCTTGACGACAACCAGTTGTCGGGCAGCATCCCTTCGGCCCTGGGCAACCTGGGGAACCTGACGCGCCTGATACTTGACAACAACCAGTTGTCGGGGAGCATCCCGGGGAATCTGGCCCGTCTGCTCGACCTGGAATACCTGTGGCTTGACGGCAACGCGGATCTTACCGGGAGCCTGCCTGTATTTTTCGCCGATCTTTTAGATAACCTTCGTTCCCTTCGTCTGGAAGGCACGGGACTTTGCGCGCCAGGGACCGCCGATTTCCAGCGTTGGCTCCGCGGGATTGAAGAAAAGAACGGTGTGGTGAACTGCGCCGCACAAGATCGGTCCGCCCTGGTCGCCCTGTACAACGCGACCAACGGCCCGAATTGGGAGCGCGACGACAACTGGCTGAGCAATAGACCCCTTGGAGAGTGGTACGGTGTCAGAACCGACGGAATCGGACGCGTGAGCAGTCTGAATCTCAGAGGCAACCAGTTATCGGGCAGCATCCCGTCGGAGTTGGGCAGCCTGAACAACCTGGAATCTCTGTGGCTTTCCGGTGGTTTGTCGGGTAGCATTCCATCATCCCTGGGCAACCTGAGCAATCTGGAGCTCCTGTATCTTGTCAGCCCGTCCAGCGGCGGGTTGTCAGGCAGTATTCCATCATCCCTGGGCAACCTGGGCAACCTGGAACTCCTGGTGCTTGCCGGCCGCCAGTTTGGCAGCATCCCTTCGTGGATGGGCAACCTGGGCGACCTGGAGCAATTGGTGTTACACGGTGTATCGGGCAGTATCCCGTCAGCACTGGGCAACCTGAGCAACTTGAAATCACTAAATCTTGCTTACAACGACGGGTTGATCGGCAGCATCCCACCGGCACTGGGCAACCTGGGCAACCTGACATCTATGAATCTTTTCGACAGCTCCAACCTGTCCGGTCCCCTTCCTACCTCGCTTACCCGTCTTGATCTTCTTGATACCCTGGACATTCGATTTACAGGCTTATGTGCGCCTCGGATCGCCTCGTTCCAGGCGTGGCTCCGGGGGATTGACGACAAACGGGGTGTGGTGAACTGCCAATAAATACCGTGTAAGAGATTCCCGGGAGTAACATGCTCAGAATGAACCAACGAATTCTGCTGATATTCATTGGTCTGTCGTTGTTTACATTGACTTCCTGTGGCAAGGACAGTCCGACCGAACCCGAGCTGCCTGAATCACCACCTCCCCCACCCATACCCTCCCGGATCGTGATTACCCCTTCGTCGGTGACGCTCGATGCCATAGGACAGACTGGTCAGTTGACAGCTCAGGTATTCGATCAGAACAACGCGCTCATGAGCAGCGCGGTAGTCACCTGGACCGGCAGCGATGACGCCGTAGCGACAGTCAGCACTGCCGGATTGGTGACGGGGGTCGGAAATGGAAGCGCCAGCATCACGGCCAGGTCGGGCGGCTCTTCCGCGAGCGTAAACGTAACGGTCATGCAAACTGCCCACGGTATAGCCATCGAACCGCAGACGGCGACGCTCACGGCAATCGGCGAGACCATGCAGTTGACCGCGACCGTACTGGACCGGAACGAACAGCCCGTGGCTGGCGTTGCCGTCTCATGGACCAGTAGCGACACAGGCGTTGCGACGGTCGACGATGAGGGACTGGTGACGGCGCTCAGTAGCGGCGAGGTCCGGATCACTGCGTCGCACGGCGGCATATCTGACACTGTCCAGATCAAAGTAGATATCGCCAGTCCCGACAGAGGTACATTGATTACGCTCTACAACGCCCTTGACGGACCGAACTGGACGCACAGTGCCAACTGGCTATCCAACCGGCTTCTGGGTACATGGCACGGTGTGGAGACCGACGATAATGGAAGAGTCACTAGTCTGAGTCTTTCAGACAACAACCTCAGCGGCAGTATTCCGCCGGAGTTAGGGAACCTGACCAACCTACAAGAGCTGGATCTTCACGAAAACGCGCAGTTGTCTTGTAGCATTCCGCCGGAGTTGGGGAACCTGACCAACCTGCGACGACTAAGTTTATTTTCCACTCCGTTTTTACCGGCGATCTTCCCGCCAAGTTGGGATCCTGTACCCAACCCGTTGTGCAGCATCCCTGCGGAGTTGGGGAACCTGACCAACCTGCAGGAACTGCGTCTTGGCCTCCACGATTTATCTGGTGGCATCCCTCCGGAGTTGGGGAACCTGACCAACCTGCAAAGGTTGGACCTCAGCTTCAACGCATTGTCTGGTAGTATTCCATCGGAGTTGGGGAACCTGGCCAACCTGTATTGGTTGGACCTCAGCATCAACGCATTGTCTGGTAGCATTCCGTCGAAGTTGGGGAACCTGGCCAACCTGCAAATACTAAATCTTAACCTCAACGGTTTATTTGGTGGCATCCCTCCTGAGTTGGGAAACTTGTCCAACCTGCAAGCGTTGGAGCTTGGTTTCAACCGGCTATCTGGTGGCATCCCTCCTGAGTTGGGGAACTTGGCCAACCTGAAAGCGTTGGAGCTTGGTTTCAACAGATTGTCCGGGAGCGTTCCACCGGAATTGGGAAACCTCTCCGAACTCACGCATCTGTCATTGAGTTACAATGAGGACCTGACGGGTCCTCTGCCCGACACATTCACCAGCCTCGACAACCTCCAGTGGCTGATTCTGGATTCTACCGGTTTGTGCGTGCCGTCGGACGCCGCGTTCCAGACGTGGTTAGAGCATATTCTGGTTGCCCCTGAAGAGGTGTACTGCGAAGCGATGTAGGGCAGCGTGATGCCTTGATCTCCCTTCGCAACGTCATCGACGCCCTCGCCCGACACCGCTTTATACGCTGTCTTGGTTGCACCTCCAGCGCGATGGACATGGCCGGTGATGACCGTCGCCGCGTGCGTCTCGCCGCGCGGATCGGTTCCACTCCCGATACGACTCGAACACGGGAAGGCCTCTGCAGGATTCGGAGAAACTTGACCGAAAACTGCAGGCGCCTTTTGTTTAGAGATTTTTAGAATATCCGCAAGCAGCGGTCCGGAACCCTGCATCGATGGTTTTCTAGGGTAGAAATGAAACCGGAACTATACGTCTTGCGTTTCAATATCTAGTAGCGGTACTTTGACGTAACCATCCTGTCCTGCATACCATCGTGTGAAGCCGTCATTTCCTGCGTAATGACGGTCGTCCCAACAGGCGATCCGGATCCAGGCTCAGTTGAGACCCTGCGACGGCGCCCGTCCTTAACCAGCGCCAAACCATCCGAAACCAGGATGAACATGGCCGAATCAGGTAGTTCCAACTGCCATGACAGGAGAACGGAAATGAAAAAGACACTGATCGCAGGAATGATCGTGACGGTTGCCGCGATCCTGACGGGATGCATGGCCTCGCAGCACAGAAGGGCCGTGCAGGATGATTCCGCCGACCGGGTGACCGTAGGGACGGTACAGCAATCGATCCGGGTGGGCATGAGCGGCGCCGAGGTCGCGGGCGTGCTCGGATCGCCCAACATCGTGTCGACCGATGAAGAGCGTCGCGAAGTCTGGATCTATGACAAGATTTCGACGGAGTCCGTGCGTTCGTCCAGCGAAGGCGGGGTCCTGTCGCTCATTTTCGTGGATCTGGCCGATGTATTCACCGGTGGGGCGGGCGGGCTTTCCGGATCGTCCGGCGCCGAGTCCACGTCCCAGCGGACGCTCACGGTGATTATAAAGTTCGATGAAGAAAAACTGGTGAGAGACTTCGCGTACCACACGTCGCGATTCTGAGTTGGACGTTTTCGTTCCACAATGGCGCGAAATAAAACCGTGCTACCCACGGCGAGTATTCAGAACATGTTCAGGTCGGTGTAGTCCCTTCTCCCTCGAAGTATTGTTCAACAGCGAATCCAATTCCTTTGGCGATGTTTCTAAGGGGGTATCCAACATGGGTTGGAAAGCTATCTGCCAACTTACGGGACCAATCCTGGCTGTCCTGGTCTTGACCGGTTGTTTGAGCGGCGAATCCGGAAATCCGTTTGAACTGACTCCAGAACATCTGCAAAAGAGGGAGATGCGGACCAGGATGTATGAAGGGATATCCGAGGTGGGTATGTTGTCCGCGTGTGCCGGAGTGCTGCAGGACCTGGGTTTCACCATCGACGAGAGCGAGTCAAAACTCGGTGTGATTGTCGGGTCGAAGAGAAGTGACGCGACGGAGGCGGGGCAGGAGGCCTGGTGGCTGGTAAAGGCGTTGTTGACTTACGGGTTGGCGGCACTTACGGACGAGACGGATGACTACCAGAGATTCCGGGCGTCTGTAGTCGTCCGTCCGGCTTCGACGATTACATCAGAAAACCACTACGTAAGCGTGACCTTCCAGCGGACCGTCTGGGATACAGACGACAAAGTATCGAAACAGGAAACCCTGGAAGTGCCCGAAATCCACGGGGATTTCTTCGATCGGCTTTCGAAATCGGTTTTTTTGGAAGCCCAGGGTATCTAATGCGCCGGATTTCGGTGACGTCGGTCGCCAACCGGTTTCTTCATCTTTCGGCCGTGTAGTTTGCGGTCCTAATGATCACATGCTCCGAGGCTGATATGATCAGTAAGGAAGGACGGAAACTCAACCGGTTCCAACGTGGCCAATGTTTGATTCTTTTTCTGGCGTTTATGATCATGGCCGGATGCGGGGGCGGTGCATCGTTGGAAGCTTTCGTTCCGACGGAGGAAACGCTGCGGAAAAGGGTGCTGACCACCAGGCAGTTCGATGGTATTGCGGAAGCAGACCTTTTGTCGGCGTCTGCGGGTGTGCTTCAGGACCTGGGTTTTAACGTCGATGAGAAGCCATTCATTCAAAAAGCGTAGACGATCCGGAACTGTACGGCGAGTTCTTTGAACTGCTTTCGAAATCGGTATTTCTGGAAGGACAGAAACTATGAAATTTGCCAGCACATTGACGCTTGTAGTCGCCGTCGGATTTGCGGCCAGCCTTGCGGGATGTGGCACGTCGAGCCGTCAGTTGACGGAAATGGAAGACAGTCAGGTCAATTTGCGGACCGTTCAGTCCCGTGCGTTCGACAGTACGGACAAGAACCGGATGCTAAGGACGGTGATCGCCACGCTGTAGGATTTCGGCTACGTAATGGACAAAGCGGATGAAGAGCTTGGTGTGATTACAGCGACGAGACTGGACGGGGGAACGCAGAGAATAACGGTGACCGTTCGACCGAGAGGAGAGACCCAACTGCTGGTTCGCGCTAACATGCTCCGTGGGCGGAGGGCTGTAACAGACCTCCTGGCCTATCAGAATTTTTTCACGTCGCTGTCCAAATCGATCTTTCTGGACGCGCACCTTGTCGAGTAGCGAAGTTGGTTAAGTGCATGTGCGGCATCTTTCGATTCAAGGTACTTTCCAGGCACAGAAGTGCCCCGTGGTAACCGACAGGTCCAGCCCACTGCCACTACCGCTGCGCCAACTTCCGGCAAAGCCGTCCTCGTCGGATTGTCTTACCCTCAACACCGTGTAAGCGCCATCGTAGCGCACCACGTCCCTCCTGTTTGCATTCGAGCCCAGACGTAACGTGATGACGCGCCGTCCGTACTCTTCTCTTTCAAGCACGAGCACGCCGGGTGCTGATGGATCCCTGCTTCCCGGATCTCCGACGCGATGCGCGCCGACCGCTTCGAGATCGATGTCCGTGAACCCATAGAGTGGGGTCGAGGGATCGCTCGTCGAGTCTGATTCCTGCGTCGGGTCTGATTCCTGCATCTGTAGACGCAGGGTGAGCAGACCGGAAACGACGCGATGGTCTGTGCCGGTGGAATCCGGTACAAGCATGATCCGATAACGTCCGGCTCGATCCGACAGCGTCGCATCGGCGCTTAGGCTTTGTTCAGAAGGTTCGCACCTGAATTCCCGTGAAATCGTGGTTGTGGGATCGTCGGTTACAGCAGTCTGCCCTGGAAAAGCGCAGGCGGCTGAAAGAATAAAGAAGTGAATCATCAGGTGAGCCATCGAAATCAAAAACCCCGCATCAAGGAGTAAATACACCTCACTAAGGAGAAAACTCAACGGACACGATGGCAGGCATCCACTGGGTGACTGGTTCTTCGGTCAACGAGTGACCGTATCGAGCGAATCGAGCGTCAAGCGCTACCAGTCTGAACTGTCAGGAACTCCCGGGCTCACGACAATCTCCAACCCCGGTTCAGGCAGCACGCGCCGGGCCGGTGGTCCTCCCGAACCGTTAATAACCCAGTCGTGCAGAAATCCGCGCACCTGGCCAGTGAAGCGGTCCAGCAGCAGGACCGCGGCGCGGTCTCCTTCTCGGTCCTGCGTCGCAACGCCTTCAGGCCCTGAAAGGGTGATCTGATGCAGTCTCTCCGGCCAATCCGCCCGGATAGGCAGGATGAAGTTGAAGCTCCCGCCCTCACTGTCGCCGAGCCGGTTCATGTCGAAGGACAGATTGAACACGACACCACCGTTCGCGCTTTCTCCCGAGAGCTGGTACGGACCACTGGTCTGAGGAACGACCGGTGGCGCGTCGACGACGAATGCCGGTTCCAGCACGAGGTCGCCGTCTTCGCTTACGTGGCCCCAGAGCAGCAGTGCCTTAGTGACTGGGGCAGCCGACGCGAGCCTGACGTCCTTGGCCTGACGCCAGCCCAGTGCCTTGCTGAAACTGTAGTATCCGATCCACTCCGGCTCGCAATAACTCATCAGGTCGGGCCGGCTGGGGGAGATCAATTGCTCATTCACGAAATCGTAACCCCATGCGCCGATGGATCCGTCACGGTTCGGGTAATTGCGATCCGGTCCGGCGGGTCCTCCGCACGGCGCATGGCGTAGAGACAGGTTATGGCCGAACTCATGCGCGATAACCGGGCCCTGCAGCACGCTCACGCTCGAGAATTCCTTGTTGAGCCCAAGGAAAGCCCCCCCTACGTAAGCGATCCCAAGCAGTCCGTTGTCCCCTTGGCGCCGGAAAACACCCATGTAATAGGTTTCCGGCGAGCCTTCCATGTTGCGGATCGATTCGGTCAGTGTAACGAGTTCCTCGCCGTAATCCCCCGTCGGGTCGTACGAAACAAATACCGGGTCGTGAACGCTCACCGTAACGTCGCCCACCGGAAGATAGTCGCGGGTTTCGCGCAGGAGCTCGCCGTCCGCGGTAATGGCGTTGATTTCCGTAAGTATGGACCGGTCCGGGTTCTCGTCCCAGAGGAAGGGAACGATCATGATGTCGAAGGAAGACACCGTCCTGACGTCGACAGACAGGCGGCCCTCGGGAGGTATGCGCTGTGCTATCTCGAGCGCCGAGTCCAGGGTGCCGTCCGGATCGATCTCCACGACCATCTCCAGGCCCGTCTCGATGACGGATCCGGGAATCAAGGCGTTGGAGGACAAATCCAGTACGCCCTCTTCGATCTGTTCCGGGATACCGGCAGACTGGCCCGGAATATCAACCTCGTGGGCGACCGATCCGTTGTGATAGAAGGTAGCCCGGACCGGAGGTATGCTGATTCCCTCGTTGCCCTCTCTTGCGATGAATACGCGCAGCAGGGCTTCATCGCCTTCAATCAGGGGAACGGGATCACCCACCGACTGTACGGACTGCGTGAGGTATGCGTAGGAGTCAGCGCCGACGAGCGTAGGTTTTTCCTTCACTTCGACGGCAACCGCGCCGGAGCAATTGTTCAGCGTGTCCGTTTCCCCGGATAGCGCATCCACGCAAGCACCGTAGTAGTACGTACCCACGGGGTCGGAAGCCGTCAATACAATCCACTCGTCGTCAGTCTCAGCAGCGTCAAGGCTGGTTACGTAATCCGTTCCCACTTCCGTGTCGCCGCTGGTGATCGTCGCGTCGGCGGACTGGTAATAGCGAAGCGTCGTCGATGAAGCTGCGTCACCGGCGCCCTGGTTGCGGACCGTCACGCTCAGCGTGAACGAATCCCCGACCTCGGGATTGTCATTAGATACCGTTGGCTGCTCGAGAACCAGGTCGGGACCGCTGACGGTCACCATGACCGCGACAGAGCAGTTGTTCGCGGTATCCGATTCCTCGGACAGCGGATCCACGCAGGCGCCGTAATAGTACGTGCCGAGTGTCGCGGGTGCTCTCAGGGAGATCGACTCGTTACTGGTCGACGAGGCCCGGAGCGATGAGACGTAATCGGTGCCAATCTCCGTGTCGCCGGACGTGATCGTTGCGTCCGTCGATAGGTAGTAGCGAAGTCTTGTGGAGGACGCGTTACCGTCGCCCTGGTTGCGTACGATGGCACTTAGTCTGAAACGCTCATCGCTGCTCAGTGCGTCATCGCTTACTGTCGGCGATTCCACGATGAGGTCCGGCGCGAGCACGACGGGAATCCGGACGGTCACCTGGAACGCCTGTCTCGCGGTCAGGCTTCCATCGTCGGCCGTAACGGTAATGGTCGCGTTGCCCGCGGACTTGCCTTCCACCGTCACCACGCTGCCGGCCGTGGCCGCCGTCGCGACCCCCGCGTCCGACGTGGCGGCCGAGAAGGTCAGCCGGTCGTTATCGGGATCGCTGAAATAGGAGCTTACGGTAATTCGGACCGATTCGCCCACGTCAAGGTTCCGGGACGGGATCGCACCCTGTGCGACGGGCGCCTGGTTGACCGGTTGCCCCACGGTAACCGTCACGGCGACGGAACAGTTGTTTTGCGTATCGGATTCATCGGACAGCGCATCTACGCAGGCGCCGTAGAAGTACGTACCCGTATTGGCAGGCGCATCCAGGCCAATCGATTCATCGCTGGTCTCAGACTGATCCAGGGAGGTCACGCGGTCCGTGCCGATTTCCGTATCGGTGGCCGAGATCGTGGCATCTGCGGAGCGGTAGTATCGCAGCGTTGTCGAGGACGAAGCGTCGCCGTCGCCCCGGTTGCGTACCGTCGCGTTAAATGTAAACCGGTCGCCCGGTTCAGGACTGCCGTCGCTGACAGACGGCGATTCCACGATGAGATCGGGACGTGGAATGACGGAACGCCGCACAGTGACGTCTATCTGTTGACCGGCGGTCAGGCTGCCGTCGCTGGCCGTGATGGTAATCGTCGCGTTCCCGGCCGACTCGCCCCTGATCGTCACCACGTCGTTCGGAATCAAGGCGGTTGCGACCGTAGCGTTTGACGTCAGCGCCTGGTAAGTCAGCGCATCTCCATCGGGGTCCGTGAAATAAGATGACACGTCCACGGTGACCGTTTCGCCCCCGTCGACTTCCTGGTCCGGAATACTGCCCCGGGCCACAGGAGGCCGGTTGGCATGCTGGCCCACGATCACCGCTACGCCTGTGGAGCAGTTGTTCTGGTCGCTGGACTCATTGGCCAAAGCATCCACGCATGCGCCGTAGTAATAAGTGCCGGCGCTCGATGGCGCGGTCAACGAAACCGACTCCTCGGCCGATACATTCGAGGCCAGCCGGTTTACGAAGTCGGTCCCGACTTCGGTGTCGCTGCTTGTGATAACTGTGTCGCTGGAGCGGTAGTACCGGAGCGTAGTCGAAGACGCCGCGTCGCCTCCTCCCTGGTTTCGAACGGTGGCGCGCAGGTCGAAACTTTCGCCGGCCGCCGGGTTGCTTTCGCTGACGGCCGGGGATTCGACAATCAGGTCAGGAGCGCTGACGGTAACAGTCACCCCGATTGAACAGTTGTTCCCAGTGTCTGCTTCACCGGACAGCGGATCCACACAAGCCCCGTAGTAATAGGTACCGCCGTCCGAAGGCAGGCTAAGTGCCCTGAGCGTCCTCTCCAGCGAAGCGGATGCTTCCAGCGGGGATATGGCCCACGTGCCAATCTCGGAATCACCGGTCGAAATCGAGGCGTCGTCGGACTGATAGAAGCGAAGTCTCGTCCACTCGACGGAGGCGCCTCCACCCTGGTTGCGGACCGTGGCGCCCAGCGAAAACCTGCCGCCCGCGATGGAGCGGATGTCGCTGACAGTAGGTCGTTCGACGACGAGGTCTGCGACCTGCAGCGATATGGTCAACGCAATCGAGCAGTTGTTCAGCCTGTCGGTTTCCTCATCCAGGGGGTCGACACAGGCGCCGTAGTAATACGTGCCAGCGGCTGTCGGGGCGTAGAGTACGGGCAGGGACCATTCCCGGGTCTCGTCCGCATCGAGCGGAAGAATGGGCCGGGTGTCGATTTCCGTATCGCCGGTGGAGATCGTCGCGTCTTGCGAGCGGTAGAAGCGCACGGTGGTCAGGCCGATCGTGGCGCCTACACCCTGGTTCTTCACCGTGGCGCTCATGGAGAAGCGCTGTCCGGCGCTGAGACTGGTTTCGCTCACCGTCACGGATTCGACCACCAGATCTGGTCCTCCGATGCTCAGGGTCAACGGTTCCGAGCAGTTGTTTAGCTGGTCGGTCTCCTCCTCGAGGGGATCGACGCAGGCGCCGTAGTAATACGTGCCGGCCGTGGACGGAGCGATGAGGGCGGGGAGGGACCATTCCCGGGTCTCACTTGCATCGAGGGGGAGTATGGGCCGGGTGCCGAGTTCCGTGTCGTTGGTGGAGATCGTCGCATCGGTGGACGTGTAGAAGCGTACGGTGGTGAGATCTACCGTCGCACCGGCGCCCTGGTTCTTCACCGTGGCGCTCATAGCGAAGCGCTGTCCGGCACTGAGACTGGTTTCGCTCACTGTAAGTGAACTGATCACCAGGTCGGGTGCGCCGACGATCAGCGTCAACGCTTCCGAGCAGTTGTTCTGCTGGTCGGATTCCTCCTCGATTGGGTCGACGCATGCGCCGTAGTAATATGTGCCGGCGGTGGACGGAGCATCGAGGGCGGGCAGGGACCATTCCCGGGTCTCGGACGCATCGAGGGGGATAATCGGCCGGGTGCCGAGTTCCGTGTCACCGGTGGAGATCGTCGCGTCGGTGGATTGGTAGAACCGTAACGTTGCCAGTTCGAAACCGGTAACGTCCCCTCCCTGGTTCTTTACCGTGGCGCTCATGGAGAAGCGCTGGCCGGCGCTCAGACTCGTTTCGCTGGCTTCTACCGATTCAATCACGTAGTCCGGCTCGCTTGCCTGCCGGATTGCTTGATCAGATTTCGGCCCGGCTTCACGGCCTTCTGTGCCGTCGACCTGGTCGATCGCGGCCGCGGTGTCTGATGGCTGCGGTACATTTGATGGCTGCGGACCGGCGGAGGCCGTTTCATTCGTATTTGAGCCTCCCGAAATGCTGACCAGGATACCCAGGCTGTCCGACAACGTTCCGACCCGCGCCCGGACCTGGACTGCGCCTTGGTCCAATCCCCTCACGATCCCCATGGAACTCACGGACGCGATTGAACTGTCGCTGGACGACCACGCAATTGTTTCGCCCGACAGGACGATGCCGTGCCGATCCCTTATCACGGCCCGGAGCAGAGTCGTCCTACCTTCTATAATCGTCTGTACCGTATCGGGAACGATCGAGATGGAGTGCGGTACGGCCGCAGTGGCCTGTGGTGCGGTTGCAGCGGTCTGTGGTGCGGTTGCAGCGGTCTGTGGGGTGGTTAGAACTCTCGCCGCAGTTGCTCCTGGCCGGGAGGAGTTTGTGGGACTGTCTTTCCCGCAGGTGAACAGGATTATGGTCACCAGGCAAAGGGCCACCGGGAATCCAAGTTTAGCGAAAAGCGACATCGGTTTGGTGATTCTGGACATCGGTTGGCTACACCACGCGGCGATGCTGAACATCGCGGCAGTCTACGTGTTTATTCGTCCGGACAGCCTGCTATTTCGCTCAAGTCCCCAATTTCGCTCAGCCAGTCCTGGAATACCTCGGATAGCGGTATGCATAGTTGGGTCCCATTCACGTGCAGGCTTTCCAGTGTGAGACGCGCAAGCGACTCGGGCAGAGGTCCGGTGAGTTCCGGGTTCGAGGCCACGTTGAGCCGAGTCAGATTGCGAAGCCCGCCGATTTCCGGCGGCAGCGATCCCATTAACCGGTTGGCCGATAGGTCCAGGTGGATGAGCGCTTGCAGTTGTCCGAATTCCGGGGGTATGGAGCCCGATAACGCGTTATCTCGAAGGACAAGCATTTCGAGTGCTTTCAAAAGTTCAAGCTCCGCGGGAATGTGCCCGGTCAACTGGTTTCCACCGAGATTGAGTATTTCGAGACGCCCTGACAGACCGATTTCCGCAGGTATGGTTCCCGTAAACTCGTTTCCTTCCAGGTTCAACGCTTCCAAAATGGTCAAATGACCGATTGAAAGCGGAATACTGCCGGAAAGATGATTTTCGCCGAGGTTCAACACCGTGAGACCAACGAGTTGCCCGAGTTCATCCGGAAGCGGTCCGCGGAGACCGTTCCCGTTCAACTCCAGCCGGGTGACCATGCCGTCGGCGTCGGTCGTGACGCCATACCACGCGTGGAGCGGGGCGTTGGACAGCCAGTTCGCCTTCTCTGTCCAGTCCGGTCCGCCCGTTGTATTGTAAAACACAATGAGCGCATTCCGATCCGGACTTGAAACGACCGTTGTCACGTTGAAGTGCTGCGTGGCGCTCAAACCGTGCGGGTCGGTCGCGCTGACCGAAATCGTCGCTCTGCCTGCCGATACGGATCGGATGGTGGTCCGTTCTTCCTTTGCTTCGACCGTGGCCACCTGGTCGTCGCTGGATACAGCCGTATATTCCAGCTTGTCGCCATCCGGATCGAGAAACGCGCCGGATACGTCCAGCTCCTCCGCCGGTCCTCCCTCGACCAGCCTTAGATCTGCTATCATTCCCACCGTCTGTGGCCGGGTGTTCATCCCCGTCCCCATGACAGTGACGCGTATGGACTGCGTGGCGCTCAGGCTATCCGGATCGGTTGCCGTGACCGTCACGGTCGCTTCGCCGGTTGACACGGCACGGATGGTCACGTCGGCGCCGGATGCCGCCGCCGTGGCTACCTGGTCGTCGCTGGATTCCGCGGAATAGGTCAACTCGTCGTCGTCCGGGTCGCGGAAAGCGCCGGTAACGTCCAGCTCTACCGATACTCCGATTTCCGTCAGCACCTGTGGCGCGATCTCGCCCACTGCTTCCGGGGGCCGGTTTGGAACGGGCGCCGATACGGTCACCGTTATCCCGTTCGAGACGTTGCCCGAACGGGCGGTGATCCGGGCAGTGCCGTTGCTCACGGCCGTAACCAGACCACCGGAACTCACGCTGGCTACACTCATGTTGCTGGATGACCAGGACACCGTCGCCCCAGTGATCGGACTGTTGTTCTGATCGTTAACCGTGGCGGTCAGTTGCGCCGTCTGACCCAGGGCGGTCAGCGTCACGGCAGCCGGTGTGATCCGGATACTGGTCGGTACAGCTTGTACCGGTGGCGGCGTTGGAGGCGGAGTGGGTGGTGGCGTTGGTGTTGGAGGCGGTGGAGCAGGCGGAGTGCCCGGCGACGTCGGTGTCGTCGAACCACCTCCGCCACACGAAACCAGTACCGAAAAGACCCATAATACGATAACTGATGAGATCAAGCGGGACGCATGCAAAACCGGGTTACTCCCTGGTTTGTGTTCTCCGCAATGGTTGTAAGGATGATACGAACATCATTACAGTATTACAACATTTAAAACAGTGAAACATTTGCATCATTATTTGAGCAATCTTGTTCTACATCAGAATGTGAAACTGGCGCCCGCAAAAACCATCGGGTTTCCTTTCTCGCGCAAGGTAACATCAATCCAGGGTCTTACATTCAACTGTCCGACTGTATTTGGTATGGGAATGGCAGCCCATTCCTGTCGACGGATTAACGAACCGATGATAAGGCCACCGAGTCCAATACTGCCTCCCCCCGCGGCTGCTGACACCAAACCCACCTTGAATCCGAATGCATCGCATTCTTCTTCCACTGATCCGAAAGTCAGTAGATCGCAGCTCCCATGAGTAAGTGCACCGATCAGTATACCACCAGCAATGCCGATGCCGGCACCATAAACCAATCCTTCTTTCCAGTAACTTCGAGTACCCAGGCTCCGCTCCAGTTTCCGTATGTTTTCAAAGAGTACGAGCCGGGTTCTGTTGCCACCCTGGCTGATTTCAAAGCTACTGCTGCTCATTGACACGACAGTACCTGATACCGATCCTTCCAAAAACGTAACACGAAGGCGATCCCCAACATCCTGCGCAGAAAGAGTCGATGGAAAACCGGCAGTGAATACCCAAAGACAGGCGAAATAGAGGCATTTTCGTATACATTTCATAATTCGGTCTCCTGTGCGTGGAAACATGAATATCCCGATACCCCTTAACTGTCGCCACCATTGACAACGTCTACTTGTGATCCAAATTACCAGTGCCTGGCCAAATTTACGCATCCACATTGTGGTGGCAGGAAGCGGATGCGTAATTCGTTGGATGAAACCGTTCTACGGGGTAAACACAATGGACACGGTAATCGGCATCCACTGTGTGGCTGATTCTTCCGTCAATGCGTGATTGTATCGGGCATCGATCGCAACTGAAATGGAAGGATTAACAGCATACTGAATACCGCCGCCAATAACAAAACTGAACGCATTCTCAGATTCACTGGCTGAGAATGTTTCACCAAGAAAGGACGCTGAGGCCGTTCCTTCCGCACGGGTCAACCCTAAACCTCCGAGCCCGTAAACGACTAATGGTGTCGATGAGGACCTTACCATGACCCCGATATTCCCGCCGGTTAGTTTTGCATCTGCATCCAACCCGGGGATGTCTTCATCCGCACCGTACTTGCTATAGTGCCCTTCTGCCAACGCGTGCACATTGTCCAGGATGGGCACCGAAACACCCCCAAGAATCGCAAAGCCCGCCTTCGCTCCATCACCAAAATCTCCTGTGGGAATACCCAACCCGCCACCTACTTTAATCGATGGCGACCGCTCCTGAGCCTGCACTGTTTCGATCGTGGATAACGACAGCATGAGTACTGCGCCTAGTAGTGCGAAAATGAACTTTTTCATTGAGCCACCTCTTTAGGATTGTAATTGAAATCGGTCTAGCTGTCTCAAACCGCAGACTTTCACCATGCACCCTCCTTTTGGGCCAACGGCACACTAATGTCCGGGTGAATATTTCTCATGGTGATCCAACTTTTTCGCTACAAATAAAAACTGTTATTATCTTTCGGAATGACCTTGATATGTAATAAACATAGATTATTTGCGATTTGAAAGCGGAATAACAGATTATAAACTCACTATTTTATGATCTTTTTGGAAATTATGTGTTTATTTATGATTATTGTTCAGGAAGGTATAATGAATTGGTTTACGAAGTACGGCGACCCTGTTATTTTGACTTATGAATATCCCTTGACGTGAATGTTCTTTAACATGAACGTTCTTTAACGTCCAACAAACCTTCTATCGCAGCTTCTTGCGGCCAGAAAATCTTCCGAATCACACTTGAGTATGAACCCGGGGCACATACCGGCAATTTGGAGTTGAAGAGGAGTAACGAACATGATCAGACCGGGTAACAGGCTGCTGGTTTGGTTTCTGGTCTGCAGCTTCGTGTTTTTCGTTGTGGCAGTGATCGTGGAGGAGTTCGCGTTGTTCGATTCCGAAGAGGAAATGCAGCGTGACGACGCATCTGGAGGCGTTTTTCAGCAAGAGGGCGCCGCGGATGGTCCGGTATCTGCAACCGCTTCGCGGATGGCGCGCGGTGACCATCCCGCGCTGACGAGCCGGCAATTGCGGCTGGTGTCGACGACGTGGCCGCCTTTCATCGACGCGCCTGGTAAACCACGGTTCGCCCTCGAACTGGTCGACGCGGCCCTGGAACGCATGGGAATCGGCGCCCAGGCGATCGTTCTGGACGAGGGCGAGTTGTCGTCCGCGTTGCTGAACGGGGCGTTCGACGGAAGCGCGGCGGTCTGGAAGGACGAAGCGCGCGAGGGTTCGATGCTTTACTCAAAGCCGTATCTCGAGAACCGATTGATACTCGTCGGCCGAGGAGGCAGTGACGTGTCCGCCACCTCGCTGTCCGGACTCGCAGGAATCAGGATCGCCCTGGCCGACGGGCACGCGTACGCCGAAATGGCAGAACAAACAGACGGGCCGGTTTTCATCCGCTCGGACAGCGATGAGGACAGCGTCGCCAAACTGCTCGACGGCGAGGTGGATTACGCGCTGATGGATGACCTGGTCGTCCAGTACCTCATCAGCAAACACGGAGAAGAAGCGCGATCTCGGCTGGTGTTCGGTACGGCGCCTCTGCTCAACCGTTCGCTTCACCTCGCCGTCCGCCGGTCGCTTCCTGACGCCGATTCGATCATCTCGCGATTCGACGCCGAGGTGCGTGCCATGATGGCCGACCGGACCTATCACCGCCTGCTCCTGCTCGACTGGATTCGAACGGACGTCGATGGCGACGGTCTCGTGGAGAACCTGCCGCACGCTAATCGGACCGGTCCGGATCCGCCGGAGCACATCTACGAACTCTTCCTTTCGGGCGGTCCCTCCATGGAACCGGGTATGGCGCAGCGATTCTACCTGGACGGAGATATCTACGAAGATTGGTCGGCCGTGCCAGTACAGTACAAGACCTTGGACTCCGGCGGACCCGACCCCGATCCACGCACCGTCAACACATTCAGCTTCGTGTGGTAGGCATGTGGATTCACCGCGCCCGCATCGCACGATTCCGAGGTGAATTATGAAAGGAACTTCCCTGCTCGACCATATAATTGTGCGGCTCGTGGTCCACTATTTCGCTACATTCCTGTTTTTCGGGGGCCTGTTGGAGCTGCTGCCGGGGGTCTTTCTCGAACTGCAAGTGGCCGAGCGAATCGAGTCGAGCTCGCTCTCAGCCATGAATTTCGAACAAGCCGAGCCCGATACGGGACTGACCCAGGTGTTTATACCAGTGACGATGTCGTTGTTGTTCTCCTTTCTTTTTACCCTGCCGGTGGTCTGGGTCTATCGCTGGACGCGGACCCGCAAGAAATACGACCAGGCCTTTGCCCAGACCCTCCTCGTCGTCCCCATTGCCATCGCGCTCGTCGTATTTCTCGTTAAGGACAGCATCGCCCTCGCCTTCAGTATCGCGGGCATAGTCGCCGCGGTACGCTTCCGCACGTCGTTGAACGAAACCATGGACGCCATCTATATGTTCATCGTAATCGGCATCGGGTTGGCCGCCGGGATCCAATACGGTTCAGTGGCCGTCCTGGCATCGGTGACTTTCAATGCCGTTGTGCTTGTCGTCTGGCGCATGAACTGGGGCGCGGAGCCCGTGGTCCTGGACGGATTCAGGCTGGTGCATTCGGACAATGGGCGTTCGATGATTGGTGCCGGCGATCCACGGACGGATAAGAAACCCAAGCCCTTTAACGCGAGGCTCAGGGTATTCACTTCGCGCGTCGGTTCGGCACAGCATGCCACCGAAGCAAACCTGCCGACCTATGCATCACGCTGGCAGCTCGCGCGAGTCGTGGAACGGGAAGGCGACGCTTCGATTGTGGAATTTGACGTTCGGCTCAAGAAAAAGGCGGATCCGGATGCCTTTACCGCGGCACTTGAAAGCATCACCATGGGACATATCCAGAAAGTGGAACTGGAAGAGCTACCCAGGTCCTGAGGAGATGCTGATTTTGAGCGCCGGAGATGCTGATTTTGAGCGCGGGAGATTTGGCCTATGAACGCCGGAGATATGGTCTATGAGCGCCACGGGTAACAGACTGCTGTTGTCGTTTCTGATCTTCAGCATGTTGTTTTTTGCTGTGGCGCTGCTTGTGCGGAATGATCCGGAGCCTGATTCAGGAGTGGAAGAGCGCCAGGACGCACATCAGGACGTAGGTCAGGACGTGCGTCAGGTATCATCAGTCGTTGAGCCTGCGACGCAGGTCGCTGCCGTCGATCCGCGGATTGGCGCCGAAGCCGGCTCCGTGATCCCTTCAGCGATTGATTCCGAAGCCGGCTCCGTGATCCCTTCCGCGATTGACTCCGAGGCCGAAGCCACGGCCACGTCGGCATCCGCATACGCTTCCTCGACGGTGCGTAGGGACCGTCCCGTGGACCATTCTATCCTCGGAAGCTTCGATTTCGAAGAGCCGGCTAGACATTTTAAGCTGCCGAAGCGGATACGGGAGATTTCCGGTCTGGCCATGCTCGCGGGGGATCGGCTTCTGGCCCACGACGACGAAAAAGGCGTGGTAGTAGAAATCGATCATCGCGACGGTTCGATCGTAAAGGATTTCAAACTCGGCGGTCCGCGTGGCCTGGTCGCCGACGACCTCGAAGGCATCGCCGCCGCCGATGGCAGCCTGTACCTTGTCTCGAGTTCGGGCCGGCTGTACGAGTTCGGCGAAGGCGCCGACGGAGCGACCGTTTTCTACAATCGGTACGAGACTGGCATTGGCCGATTTTACGAAATCGAGGGACTTGCATACGATCCGGATCAGCGTATGCTGTTGCTCGTCAGCAAGAACCCGAAAAACTCCGGGCAGGCGGACTTGATCGCGCTATACCGCTGGTCGCTTGATACCCGTCGGCTCGTCGAAGACGGACATACCTTCATTGAGACCTCCGCGCTCGCGCACCGTATCGGCCGCAAGAAGTTTCAGCCTTCCGGCATCGAACGGCATCCGGTATCGGGAAACTACATTGTCGTAGCGGCCCGCCAGCGCGCCGTTGCCGAGATTACCCCCCAGGGAACGGTCCTTGCCGTACGTGAGCTGAAGGCCGGCCGGCATCGGCAGGCCGAGGGCATCTCATTTGCTTCCGATCATACCATGGTCATAGCGGATGAAGGGGCGGGGAAGCGCGCGACCCTGAGTTTCTACCCCGTAGTAAAGGAAAGATAATTGCGAGTTTCGGAAGGCGCGCGGCAGGATATTCGTCCGTCGATCGGGATTCCGCGGCTGTGCCGGCGTCGTACCGTAATACGAGAAAACAGTCCGGTCCGGCTGCAGGTCTCACGGCGCGTACCGGGATCGTGGCTCGTGCCGGGATCGTGGTTCTTGCCGGGATCGTGGTTCTTGCCGCTCGTTGTGCTGGCCGTGGTCCTTGCGGGTTGCCGGTCAGGTCGGCTGCTGGGGGAAAACTACGACGCCAGCGGGGACCCGTTTATCCTCAGGGCCGCCTCCGCGGAAGCCATAGCCGTTGGTCCGGCCGACACGTCCGGTGTCGCATATCGCGTCATCCTGGTCGGCGACACAGGGGAACCTGTCGAGGAGGATCCCACCCTTGCCGCGATCGGACGCTGGGCGGTTCCGCGCGACCGTGCCGCCGTCGTGTTGCTGGGCGACAATATCTATCCGTCGGGGCTGGAAGCACATGACAGGGTATGGGGCGAATCCATACTGAGGCAGCAACTCGAGACTACCTCGGCGCTTAGGGTTTTCGTGCCGGGCAATCACGATTGGGGTTCCTCTCCGGGAGACTGGTCGGAAGATCGCGTCATTGCGCAACAAGAATTCGTACTGGCCTGGTCCGAGGGCGAAGTGGCCTTTCTACCCCGCGACGGATGTGCAGGTCCGGCGGTACGCGAACTGCTCCGTCCCGGGGACGGGATGGAACGGGGGATCGCGGTCGTCGCCATCGACTGGATGCCATGGTTTACTACGGCCGCGGACACGAGCGGATGCCCGCCGGGGGATTTCGGGAAACGGATAGACGACGCCTTCGCGGCGCTGACGAATCATTTCGTAATCGTGGCGAGTCATTACCCGCTACGATCGGGTGGCGCCCACGCCGGATTGGGCCGCGGACTGCTCATCGACACCCTCGTTAACATTTATCACCTGGTGCGGCCACGATCGATCCTCAGGCTGTACCATCCGCGGTATGCGGAATTGGCAAGGCAGGTGAAAGACGCGCTCGAAAGACATCGTCCTCTCGTCTATGCCGCGGGCCACGATCACAACTTGCAACTTTTCGAAGGGGATGAAACCGCCCTGATGCACGTCGTGAGCGGATCGGGATCCGCCGGGAAAGTGGAACGTGTGACCGCCGTGCCCGGGACGATTTTCGCGCACGCGGTTTCCGGATTCGTAGTGCTCGATTTCGTCACCCGCAACGGGATCGGCACCCCCGTAGTACGCGTCGTAAGAACGGAGCGGGAAACGCCCGTGTTCCAGATGCGCGTTCCGCTGCAGGACGACCGGGACCGGTAACCTGCCCATCCTTGTACGCCGCAACCACTGCTATCATGTGACGAAGCCCGTTGGGCAGACCACCCGCCCGCATCTAGAACATGAACCCGACGAACAGATACTGGCCGATCTTGTCCTTGCCTTGCATCATCGCCACGCTCAACGTCGCACGCCGCTCGGCAAAGGAAACCCAGAGCCCGCCGCCCCTGGCGAAATGCCAGTCATCGGCCTCCCGGGGGTCGTCCGCAAAGAATACCCGTCCCGCGTCGACGGCGGCGAACACGCCGAGTTCACCGGGAACCAGGAACTTGATTCGAGTCAGCCGAAACCGGAACTCGCCGTTCCCGAATACCGCGGAATCCCCCGCAAATCGATACTTGAGGAATCCCCGCAGGTTGCCGGATCCCCCAATCGCGGCCGCTTCGTGGAAAGGGTACGCTCCAAGGACGGTTATGCCGCCCACGCGCAGGGCGAGGGTGGGGGAAGCGGGTACGTCAACTGACAGGTAGGTGGACGCCTCGCCGGCAACGTGGCCGAATACCGACTCCACGTCCCAAAGCGCAGGGTAGAGTTCGCCCGCGAGCCTTAACCGTACGCCCCGCATTGCATGGCCCGGATTGTCGCGGGTATCAAAATCGAGTTCTCCACGAACGCCGATCTGCCCGAAGCTTCCCGTCCCGTACAGTGGTGTTTCATAGGTGTTGATAAATTTGCCCTCGTTATTGTCCAACAAGGAGTTGGTTATCTTGACGATCGGTCCCCCCGCCAGATTCCACTTCCCATGAGTCGCCACGGAACCGGAGAAGGATAGCGCGGGCGCGAGAAAAAACTGCGCCTGATCCATCTCGTAGAACGGTTCGTCCTGCGCGAGGTCCACACCGTTGCCGAAGCCGTTGAAGCGAACCATGTTGATGCCGGAGTATCCCATGTCCAACTGACCGTCCAGGTTACGCAGCAAATGGCGGAACGTACCGGAATAGGAAACGAAGGGCTTTACTCCTCCCCGGGAGGCGATTCCGATGTCAATAGCATGCCGCGAGGCATACGGATCCTTTCGATAGCCATAGTTTAACCGGTTGTAGCGCAGCCCCGTGTAAATCCCGGTATCAGAGGTATAGTTGACGATCGGCTTCGTGCCCGATACGGAGCCCCAGTCGAGTTTGTACACGTCCTGCGAAATCGCGCTCTCGTTTCTTGGACGCCTGTACCGGCGCTCGTTGATATGCGCCCTGTTATCGTCGAAGCGGTTCTGCCCGCGCGCGTCGTAAAACCGCGTCATCCGCCGTCCGGACCGGGACCGGTTCGCGTAGGTGTCGTCACCGCCTCCACCGTCCACGTGAATCCTGATCCCGGCCCGCTCTCCGATGACGGCGATCCGATCGTCCCCTCCATGCATGTAGATCCTGACTTCCTTTGTCTCGCGGGGATACAGGATACGGTGGAAGTAGGGGGCATTCTCCGTACCGGCCAGGCTGATACGAACTTCGAGCGCGCCGTCCTCCCGGTGTTCCAACTCGAGGTGTTCGTCCTCGTCCGTTCCCCTGATCTCGACCTTCCTGCTGATCAAGCCGTAGTACCGCGCCGCGAACTCGCCGAGTCGATCCCGGCGTACCTTCAACGTCCGGGTAAGGAAGTCCCCCACCTGCCGGTAGTACGGGTCCGGTAGCCGCCGGACGGCATCCTCGATCACCGGGTTCGACAATTCGGACTGGACCGTGGCGACCACCGCGTCCCACGCGCTCCACTCCAGTTCCGCCAGCAGCCTGCGGTCCAGTTCCCAGCCCGTGCGGGAGAGTCCCAGATGGTTTGGAAACTTCACCTGAAAGCGGACGAACTTGGGTTCGATACGGCGCACCAGTTTCATCAATTGGCCATCCAGATCGATAAACGCCTTGTCTCTGTCTTCGGGGACGGGCAACCACGTGTAGCAGTCCCCGACCGGAAACTGCGCCCAGCGCCATTGTCCCCGGTGCCGGTCCGAATCGCCGATGAGAAAATCGATGAGCCGCGCCTTGAGATAGGCCCGCGCGTCCACGCTTTCGCAGGGCGTCTCCTCGAGGCGTTCGTACAGTCTCTCCGAGCCGCTCACCCTGCGGGACCCGGCAAACCCCGGCTCGTTACCGGCGGCCTCGGACGGATGTTCCTGCAGGGTACCTATCAGTCCGGCATATTCCTCGCGAAACGATCCCAGCCTGGGATCATCGGGTATCACCAATAGCTTGTGCGGCGCGTGCAGAATGCCCGTTGCCTCCATCAGAGCATCCACCACAAGGCCCGCCGCCGGCAGATGGGCGCTCACGAGATCCTGGATCACGTCCTCGACGACGGTGTCCTTGAGCTCCTCCAACAGCCGCTTGGACGGATCCTTGTCGATGGAGCGCACCGTGTAACGGCGGCCGTCATTGCCAATAAAGTGCAATGAAATGGACTGGCCGGCGCCGCCCGGCCGCATGGGCGACAATCCGCCGCCAACTTCATCGAGATCGAGGACCGGAAGCTCGACCGGTGTCGTCCAAAGCTGCCGGTAGTTTTTGCCATAAACCCACTGTCCGTAACTACTTGCCCTGAATCTTCCTCCCGGTACGGCCGTATGCGTCGAGTCGCCCATCTCGGGGATTGAACGGTGAATCAACTGACCAGCCCGGTTCGCCTCGCTTGCTTGGCCTTCTTGACCTGCCTGGCCTGGCTGATCTGCTTGATCTGTCTGGCCTGTCTGACCTGCCTGCCCTTCCTGGCCTGCCTGCGCCGCTGCCGAATCAGTACCCGCAAAAGACAGAACGATTACAGGGAGAGCAATGATCCACCAAAACTTGCAGGGATGGAACAAGCGCACGTTGAGGTTCATTTCAGTCTCCTGGTCTATACCTTCAAATAGGCTGGATCCAGTTAACATGAATGATCTATGATTCTTGTAGCGTTACGTCCTTACAGTAGTTTAACGTCGACAGGCAACACAGGGAAGTGTTACTTACAAGCGTACCACAAACACAACATTTTATGAAGACCGGATGAGGTTTGTCGCGCCGATGAGCGGTCTCATGCCCACCTGGCCGCAGGATACGGTGAAACTTGACCGGGCGTCGCAGACGCCTTTTCTTTGAATACACACCGTTTTCGAACCATCCCGGTGATTTCATGGACAGTCACCGCCAACACCAACACCTGGAGCGAAAGATGATCGGAAAACTACGCCATGTCGTTTCGCAGTTGATGATGACCTCCATGCCGATACGTATGATCTCCGTGCCACTGCTGCTAACCGGGTTTATGATGTGGTCGGTTGTTGGCTGCGCGGAGACTGCGCAGGACGCATCGTCGGATCCGCAGGAGGCTCCTCAGCCGCCCGCGATGTCCGCGGTGCCGGATGTGCCTGAGGCGGCATCGCCACCGGCCATGCCTTCGCACGAGCCGGTCTACCTCACCTCGGAGGCCACGGAGAGCATGAACCTGCCCTTTTCGGATGCCGTGCGCACGGGGCACCTGCTGTTCCTCTCCGGCCAGATCGGAATGGTACCCGAAACGAAGGAACTGGCGCCGGGGGGCATACAGGCAGAGGCCCGTCAGACCATGGAAAACATAAAGACGGTGCTCGAGGCCAACGGATCCTCCATGGACCGGGTGATCAAGGCGACGGTCATGCTCGCGGACATCTCCGAGTGGCCGGCATTCAACGAGGTGTACGTCACGTACTTTCCCGGCCACAAGCCGGCCCGCAGCGCCTTCGCCGGCAGCGGACTGGCCTTCGGCGCGCGGTGCGAAGTCGAGGTGATCGCCACGGTGGGAGAGTAGGAAAGATCAATAGCCATGGCCAAAGGAAAGTGTGGATGTTTGCCACCTCTCTGTGATTATTGATTCAGTTAAATGATCGTTGAGTGATTCGAGAAAACCACCAATGCGCCGACTAATCATAAACACACATCACTCGTTTCCGGATGGCAATTGGCTAAGCCATATCCAATCTCATCACCGGGCTCGGCGAATTGGAACTGATCGAATTCCTATCATCGTTTTTAAATATCGTGAAAGATGCCGTTCAGGCTGGAAAGGCGGTGTATGATATGTCAAAATCAGGAAAGAAATCCGCACCCAACGAATCGGAACTCGACCGGGAATACAAGTCACTGATGGACGACCATAGGCGGGTACTGCGCAAGATCGAACGCATCGTCGACGCGAAGGCGAAAGAGCAAGGTATCTCTTTCAATAAAGATCAATAGCCATGGCCAAAGGAAAGTACTGGCACGACGGATTGCAGTTCTCCTGTCAGGGATGCGGCCACTGCTGCACCTTCCCGGGTGGATTCGTATACGGCAGCGAGAAGGAGTTCCGGCGCATTGCCGAGTACCTGGACCTGCCGTTCGAGACCTTCCTGGAACGGTACACGGAAGAAATCGACGGCCATGTCTCCCTGGTGTCCCCGGATAACGGTCCCTGCGTCTTCTATGACGGGGAATGTACCATCTATCCGGTGCGTCCGTCCCAGTGCAGCAGCTATCCCTTCTGGCAGGATATCCTGAAGTCGAAACGCCGGTGGGAACGGGAAGCGGAGACGTGCAGGGGCATGGAAAAGGGGAAGCGCTGGACGCGCAAGGAGATCGAGGTGGAAGCGGCAAGCCGGACGGAGAACCTGATGGCGGCGAAGAAGCGGCCGCAGTCCGAACCGAGGGAGGACGTACATGGATGAGCGCATCACGGTTGGAAATGATCGCATCGACACGGTCGAAAATGATCGATTCGACGAAGAAACCGGTTCACGGCGGT
This sequence comes from uncultured Gemmatimonadota bacterium, assembly GCA_951812955.1. Classification (GTDB taxonomy): domain Bacteria; phylum JAAXHH01; class JAAXHH01; order JAAXHH01; family JAAXHH01; genus JAAXHH01. The sequence goes on from OX638340.1 coordinate 3,521,497, forward strand.
TTAATCGGCGTGGCTTTCTGAAGATCGGCGCCCTGGCCGGGGTCGCGGGCGTGGCTGCTGCGAATTGTAGCGGCCTGGACGGGTCAGGGAGTGATGCGGGAGGTGATGAAAGCGCCGCGACCGGCGTTTCTTCGGACCCGGAAGCCGTGGCGGCCGATTTGCAGCAAAATGTCTATACACGAATGCTCGGCGTACGGCCCCACATCGGCGCGCACTCGCACCTGTCCAGCATGGGAGGTTCCCGCATGCCGCCGGAAGTCATGGAGGCGATGACCGAGGCCAACCGTTTCTTTGTGGATATGGAAGACCTGCACGTAGCCGCCGGGCGCCGTCTCGCGGAAATCGCGGGCGCCGAGGATGCCCTCGTATCATCCGGCGCCTTCGCCGCGTTGCTTGTAGGCGCGGCCGGGGTCCTTACCGGGACCGACGAGGAACGCATGGCGGTCCTGCCCCGTCCGACCTGGCCGAAGGTCGAATGCCTTTTTCAAACGCCGCACCGGTTTTTCTACGACAAGGTCTTTCAATACGCGGGCATGACCCTGGTGGAAGCAGATACCAGGCAGGCGTACGAAGAGGCCATCACGGACCGAACGGCCCTGCTCGTGGGACTGTCCTTCATCGAGCATCAGAACACGGGGCGGCCGCCGTTTCCCGCGAAGTACCGCCAGCCCACGCCGCCGGAAACGCTCATGCCGGAGGAGATCATCGAAATCGGAAAGCGGAAGGGCGTGCCGGTCATGATCGACATGGCTTCCGACGTGCGTCCCATCAGAAACCTGAAGCGCTATATCGAGATGGGGGCCGACCTGGTCATCGTCAGCGGCGGCAAGGCGTTGCGGGGCCCCAATTCGTCGGGCATACTGGCAGGCCGCGGAGATCTGATCGAAGCCGCGCGGATGCAGAATGCGCCGAACAACGGCATCGGGCGGGGACTCAAGGTCGGCAAGGAGGAGATCATCGGTCTCATCGCCGCGGTGGAGCGGTTCGTCGAGATCGACGAAGACGCAATGATCGCAGGTTGGAACCAGAAGGCCCAGTGGCTGGCGGACCAGCTCCAGGATATCTCCGGACTCGAAGCCAGTTACGAGATCAATACGGCCGGGTATGCCGACGTGGAACTGATCTGGGACCAGGAGGTCATTCCCCTTTCCCGGGAAGACGTCGACAGCGCGCTTAAGGATGGGACTCCGAGCATCATCTACTACGGGGAAGGTATCTGCACCAAGCAGTTCGAAGACGGCGAGGAGGTCCTCGTCGCCAATCGCCTACGGGAACTCTTTACGCAGGGTAGCTGACGGAAAGGGCGTAAATGGCTGATGATCGACCTGACAGTGCAGGATCCGACTTCGACGGCTCCGGCGGCGAACGCCTGACTTATGAAAGTTCCGGTGTGGATTACGACCGGATAGATCCGCTGAAGGTCCTCGCCCAGCGCGCGGCGCGGGACACGGGGGCCAACCTCGACGGCGCGGGCGCCCGCGAGGTGGCGGCCAGCCGTGGGGAGTCGGCGTACGTGGTGGACATCGGCGACGCCTATCTCGCCTCCATCACCGAATGCCTGGGTACCAAGGCCCTGGTGGCGGACGCGATGTGTGAGGCGTCGAGTGTATTGAGGGCGTCAGAGGAGTCGGAGGAGTCAAAGGCGTCGGAGGCGTCGCGAAGGACCTGGTACGACCACATCGCACAGGACACCATCGCCACGGCCGTCAACGACATTGTCACCGTGGGCGCCCGGCCCCTGAGCATCCACGCCTACTGGGCGGCCGGTTCGTCGGACTGGTTCGACGACGTGGAACGCATGAACGACCTGGTCGAGGGATGGAAGGCGGCCTGCGACGTCCTGGGCGTGGCCTGGGGCGGCGGCGAGACGCCGTGCCTGACGGGCGTGGTGGAGGAAGGCGCCATCGACCTGGCCGCGTCCTGCGTGGGCATCATCCGGCCTAAATCACGCCTCACCCTGGGCGAAGACCTCAGCGCCGGGGACGCGATCATTCTCCTGGAAAGCAGTGGCATTCACGCCAACGGCCTCACCCTCGCGCGCAAGCTGTCCGAACGGCTGCCGGAGGGCTATGCCACCCTCCTGCCCGGCGGCCGGACGTACGGCGTGGCGCTGCTCGACCCGACCGTGCTCTACCCTCCCGTTACCGAAGCGGCCTTCGCGGCCGGTATCGACCTGCGCTACATCGCCAACATCACCGGCCACGGATGGCGCAAGATCATGCGACACCCCGGCAGGTTTACCTACCGCATTACCGAAGTGCCCCCCGTTCCCGAGGTGCTGAAGTTCATGGTGGATGAGACCCAACAGACCGCGGAAGAAGCCTATGGCAGCCTCAACATGGGCGCCGGCTTCGCCCTCTTCGTCCGCCCGGAAGACGGGGACGCGGCCGTGGCGTGCGCCGAGACCGAAGGCATCCGCGCTTGGGTCGCCGGCGTGGTGGAAGATGGCCCCCGCCAGGTGGTCATCGAGCCGCTGGGCGTTACGCTCGCCGGGGAAAGCCTCGCCCTGCGGGACTGAGCCGCGGGCTGACTTCTCTGGTCGAATCCTCTATTCTCTACGATTCTATAATCCAGCGTAACTCAGTGCTTTTAACCATACGGAACCGCTGATCGACTCGGTTGTTCGGTCGAGAGGTATCGTTTGAGTCCGTTGAACGTACGATCACGTTGAAAATGGTGTCGCTCTGGATGCTTACGAGACTGTTTTCGACCTTGAACGAGTCTGGAACGAGCCGCTTTGCCCTTCGTCCGCATAGGCCTTGTCACCGTAGATCGCCTTCCCTGGACGGTCAGTTTTATTGACGCGGACTTCGCGGGGCATTGACACCTGCCTGGGTTGACCTTGTCGAAAGCCCGGATCTGCCACGAATCCCGCTTTACTACCGTCAGTAAGACTTAGTACCCCCTCCCCTAATATACTGTACGCGCCCTATCCGTTTGTTTACAATATAATCATATTTAATTCTTATAATTTCACATTTAAGCCACGAGTTATTGATCTTAGATTTGATAAGTTAAGACTCCAGCGTTAGTATTATGTTGAAAAATCCAGTTTGATTCACATATTGAATTTATCAATCTCTGAAACAACTGACCCGTTCGTTTGTGAATACAGGGGCAGCATTTTCTTCCAAAGAATGTACCTCGATGACTTTCGAGTTCCGACTTACGTCACGGCGTTTGGGACGCTTCCTCGTCCTGCTGCTCGCCTGCCTTGCCCTTCCTTTGCTCGTCACGTGCGGCAGGGACACTCCCACGCAGTCACGGACCGCGGTCCCGGCGCGGGTAGTGGTCACGCCTGTGGCCACGGATCTGGCATCGGCAGGACAGACTGTGCGACTCAACGCCCGGGCGCTTGACGACGCCGGCCAAGAAGTCTCGGAGGCTCCTGTTGCCTGGCGCAGCACCGACGCGTCGGTGGCGCGCGTGAGCGCGGACGGCGTGGTCACCGCCGTGGGGGAAGGCAGCGCCCTCATAACGGCCATGGCCGGCCAGAAGACGGCTCAAGCGAAGGTGACGGTGGCGGACCCGGTGCGCGCGGCGCTGCGGGCGCTGTACGAGGCGACGGGCGGGGCGAACTGGAAGAACAGCGACAACTGGCTGAGCGCCCGGCCCGTTGGCGATTGGTACGGGGTAATCGGCGAGCCATCCGGACCGAGCGGGATTTCGCAACGGAGAACCAGCGCCGGCGGACTGACGCGCCTGGACCTGTCCGGCAACGGATTGACGGGCGAGATCCCTCCCGTGCTGGGCAGCCTGGCCGGTCTTCGTTATCTGGACCTTTCCGACAACGCGCTGTCCGGCGCGATCCCTCCTGCGCTGGGCAACCTGTCGTCCCTCGAGACGCTGAAGCTGCACGATAACCGGTTGTCGGGCGAGATCCCTTCGGAACTGGGCAACCTGGAAAGTCTCCGGGAGCTGTCTCTGCACGGCAACGGGCAACTGACCGGTGCGTTGCCCCTTTCGCTCGCCAACCTGGACCGTCTGGAAACGTTATCCCTTTCGGGTACGCAGTTGTGCGCGCCGACCGATGCCGCGTTTCAGAACTGGCTGCAAGGAATCGCGAACAGGACCGGCATCTTCAATTGCGGCAACGATACGGACGGCGACCGGAACGTGCTGCTCGCCCTGTACAACGCGACGGACGGTCCCAACTGGACGACCCGTACGAACTGGCTGAGCACCCGTCCCCTGTCGTCCTGGCACGGGGTGGGCGTGAACGCCGCAGGGCGCGTCGACAGCCTGATCCTCGAAGACAACGCGCTGGCCGGACCGATCCCCGCCAGCCTGGGCAGTCTCGCCGGCCTCGTGGCGCTGGACGCGAGTGGCAACCAGTTGTCCGGCAGCATCCCGGAGGAGCTGGGCGATCTCTCCGGTCTGGTTACGCTTGATCTCAGCAACAACGCGTTGACCGGACCGATCCCGCCGGCGTTGTTCAGCCTGCCCAATCTCGTTACGCTGGAGCTCTCCGGCAATCGGTTTACGGATATCCCGGATACAGACATCCCGGATACAGGCACCCCGGTCCTGACGGATCGGGATGTGCTGGTTGCGCTCTACAACGCCACGGACGGCGAGAACTGGACGAACAACACCAACTGGCTGAGCGACAGGCCGCTAGGGGAATGGCACGGGGTTCGCGTCAATGCGGAGGGGCGCGTCGAAGGACTGGACCTTAGCGCTAACCAGCTATCGGGCCCGATCCCGACCGAACTCGCAAGCCTCACCAAGTTGACACATCTGTATCTTTACGATAACCAGCTATCGGGCCCGATCCCGGCAGAAATCGCAAGCCTCACCAATTTGACAGAGCTGGACCTTAGCGAGAACCAGCTATCTGGCCCGATCCCGTCCGAACTCGGCAGCCTCACCAAGTTGGAAGATCTGTGGCTTTTCGGTAATCAGCTATCGGGTCCCCTGCCCGGAACGTTCACCGGTCTGACAAACTTGGAAAGACTGTCCATCGAAGGAACCGGGTTGTGCGCGCCGACGGACGCGGCCTTCCAGGCGTGGTTGAGGGGAGTCGATGACAAATCTGGAGTGGTCAACTGTGCCGGCTCAAGCCCAGACCTGATCGTCGCATCGCCATCGGTAAGCGACGACACCCTGACGACGGGGCAGTCTTTCACGCTGAGCGCGTCGGTGCGCAACCAGGGCACGGGGCGGTCAGCCTCGACGATCCTGCGCTATTACCGGTCTTCGAATTCGACCATCTCATCGTCCGATACGCAGGTCGGCACGGACGCCGTGAGCGCACTGGCCGCATCGGGAACGAGCGCTGAATCGATCAGCCTGTCCGCGCCTTCGAGCGTCGGGACGTACTACTACGGCGCGTGCGTGGACGAGGTAAGCGGCGAGAGCGATACGGGCAACAACTGCTCTACGGGCGTGCGCGTCACGGTGATGGTCGAGGATGACCACGGCGATACTCGGTCTGGAGCGACATCCCCTCGCGCTGAGCGGTTCGGTCTCGGGACGGATTGATCCCGGCACTGACGTCGATTACTTCGAGATGGAAGTCACCGAATCGGGAACATTGACGGTCAATACGACCGGCAGCCTCGACACAACGGGCGAACTCGAGGACAATTCAGGCTCCCGCTTGGCGCGTAATGACGATGGCGGCAGCGGATCTAACTTCAGAATCAGCCATTCGGTGAGTGCGGGAACGTATTACGTCAAAGTGGAAAGCTTTAGCTCGAACACCGGGAGCTACACGATCCACGCGAGTCTGGCGAGCGGCGGCGGTGGCGGCGGTGGTGGCGACGGTGCCTGCGTAGCCGGATTGGTCGTGAATCCCGGTGAGAGTTGTACGTACAAGGGCTATGACTTTTCCGTTAGTTCCACAGGCAGAGGGAGCATTGCCTTTTTCTCCGCGGGAACCGGTATAGATGCAAGGGGTAGCACGATCAACGGCGTGCGTTGGAACTTCCATGCCACCCGAAACAGTGGTAGTAACAGTTGGACCATCCATACTGCTGATTGAACGGTTTCACCAGGTACGCTTCATCTCAATGGTCTTCATCTTCAGATAGTGTCAACCAGATCTGCGTACGAAACACGGCTATCGAAAACCTGGCTGGCATGGAGGAATTGTCATGTTCGGTAACTGGATTTCGAGAAGCGTCAGACTTTCGGGAACGTGACCATTGTAAGTCCGGCTGAGAAGAGCTTCAGATGCAGTGGGTCTTCTTGAGGCGGTGACCTCATTGACACGCGTTCCGTTCAGGATTGACGGTCCATCCTTCCGGACACGTGTAACCGAGCCTGCTCGGCAGGAGGTATGAAATGCGTATTTTACTTATGATGATCGTCCTGGTCGCATTGGCCTGTGGCGATGACGATATGCCGACGGCCCCAACTCCCACACCGGAACCGGATCCTGCCGAGAAGCTGATCGGCACGTGGAAATACACGGGGAACGATTTCGATACCAAACTGGCCGCCAACGTGCGGAATTACCTGATCGGCGAGGGCCATACTGCGAGCGAGGTCGACAAGGCGGTATCTGGCGCCCTTGGTGAACTCGACTTGGCGTTAGCCCGTACCTTTAACTTTAGGTCAGACGGAACGGTGATTGTCGACAGCGAACCTCCTTACCGGTACCAGGTGTCCGGCAATCGAATAATCATCACGACTTCGGATGGTGAGACTCTTTTCTTGGGGGGTGGTGAGACTCTTTCCGGGGAATACGCCGTTACGGACACCGCGCTTACCCTGCATTTTCCAGTAGCCCCGCTGCTGGCGACTGTTGTACCGGAGGACGAAGAGGAAGCGGAACTGATGAGGACCATATATATGGGGATAGAGGTCTTGACTATGTATTTCTCGAGGCAGTGATTTCTTGTTGAACTGATCACCGTAAATCAGGCGCTTTACTTGATTTCCATGTGGACTGCGCCGCTCACCAGCATTTAGTATTTTCGCCGACCGCCCTCTGTCGGACTGCGCCTCCCGCCCGTTTTGAAACTGCGCCGCCTGACCGGGACGCATCTGTATTGAGTATCTTCTGAGCAAGGAACGTATACGAATCTCTTGAGTGAAGCCAGAGTCCGCACCGGCTGCCTTATTGAAGAGTTCTGCAATCTTAAGGCACCTCTGATCAACCTGGTTGTTCGATCAAGTGGTATGATCCGAGTCCGTTCAGAGATCGATCACGGTGATAATGATGTCGTTATGGGTAATTGCCTTTGGATTCTTGCCAAGGTGTTTTCATCCTCGGTCGGGTCCGGGAACAGCTTGGCCTGCCCGGGGTTTCGCCTGATCTAGGCGCACATTCAAATAGGAGGCCATCTACCTCAACTCCTATGACACCGTGTTGGAACTGATCGGTAGGCTAAATCCCTGTTTCTCGTTCTACAGCCATGAAAGGCAGAATCCGTCGCTGGGTTATCTCGCTCCGGCCGAGGTACACTTTGAACCGTAGTTTTACGTAGAGGATCCACCTTAAGTCTTACAACCTGTGGTCCATACTTGGTGATAAGTTTGCCATTTTAACATTCTTTAAACACAAACGTGCTACACGCGAGGAAAACAGTTCGACCTGCGGTGTAAAAACACCGAGCCGTTTGTCGTAACTGCCGATCATGCCAATATCATACAGGCTGAGTACAATTTTCAATTTTCATTTCTTTTATAGCGTCGTCGCGGTGCTGTCATTCTTCGTACTGGTTACCTGTGGCAAGGACAGTCCGACCCAACCCAGGCCGCCAAGTCAACCGCCGGTCCAACCACCCACGCCGGTCCAGCCACCTCCTGCTCCGCAACCCTCTCGCATCACCATCACGCCATCCTTGGTGAATCTCATGGCGATCGGTCAGACGACGCAGCTCACGGCCTCGGTCCTTGATCAGAACGGGCAGCCAGTTCCCGGCGCGGTCGTTGCATGGTCCAGCAGCGATGAGGATGTCGCCACCGTGAGCGGCCAGGGGTTGGTAACCGCGGTCAGCAACGGTACGGCCACGATCACCGCCATGGCGGGAAGCGTGTCGGCGACCGCCAGCGTGCGGGTCTCCCAGACCGCTGGCAGCGTCAAGATCGATCCGGACATGGCCACCCTGATGGCCATTGGGGAAACAGCGCAGCTCACGGCCGTGGTACTCGACCAGAACGGGCAGCCAGTTCCCGGCGCGGTCGTTGCATGGTCCAGCAGCGATGAGGATGTCGCCACCGTGAGCGGCCAGGGGTTGGTAACCGCGCTCAGCAACGGTACGGCCACGATCACCGCCATGGCGGGAAGCGTGTCGGATTCTGCTTTGGTCACGGTCCTCGTTCCCAGAACGGACCGGGATGTTCTGATTGCCTTCTACGAGAGCACTGGTGGTGAGCAATGGACGGTCAGGTCAAACTGGCTTAGCGTACATCCTCTTGAAACGTGGCTTGGCGTGACCGTCAACTCGGAAGGCCTGGTAACGGAGATCGACTTGCCGAACAACAATTTGCGCGGACCGCTCACGTCCGAGTTAGGTTATCTGGAAGAGCTCGCGACGCTCCGTCTGAACCATAACCAGTTAACGGGTCACATTCCTCCGGAACTCGGCCGACTGGCGAAACTGCGTCACCTGGTGTTGTCCAGCAACCAATTGACCGGAGTGATTCCGACGGGACTCGGTCAATTAACCGGATTAGAGGAACTGTTGCTGTCCTTCAACCGTCTTTCAGGATCCATACCGGGGGAACTGGGTGACCTGAAGGGACTCAAGAGGCTGTCGCTTTCAGTCAATGAACTGGATGGACCGGTCCCGGCAGAATTGGGACGACTAAAACAACTGACATCGTTGCGGCTGGACCAGAATCGGTTGTCCGGGTCAATCCCGCTACACCTTGGCGGGATGACGGTTTTGCGGTCAATGGTACTCGCCGACAATCAGTTAACAGGTGCAATACCAGCCCACCTGTCCTCGTTGGATAATCTCGAAGAACTGGTGCTGGATCACAACAGACTGGAGGGCGGCATACCCTCACAGTTGTACCGACTTGCCAATCTGAAACGGCTTGGACTCGCCGGCAACCGGTTATCCGGCGGCGTGCCGGCGTTCTTGGGCAGACTCACCAACCTTACGCACCTGCATCTGTTCTCGAATCGCGGTCTTTCCGGTGTCCTGCCGCGTTCATTCACCGGTCTTCAACTGGAAGAACTGTTGCTTGAAGGCACGCAGCTTTGCGTACCGCCGGATGACGATTACGAGGCATGGTTGGACCAGATTCCAGTGAAGACGGTAACGACCTGCTCCAACCTGGAGTCCAGCGTGTTGGCAACGCTGTACAACGCAACGAATGGAATAAACTGGGCGGATAACACGAATTGGCTGAGCGACCGGCCATTGGGTACATGGTATGGCGTGACCACGGACGCCGATGGCTACGTGACGGGTATCGATCTTACGAACAACAATCTGAACGGGTCCGTACCGGGTGAACTGGCTGGCCTTTCGAAGCTCAAATCGCTGAATCTCAGTACCAACGGTTTTTTGAGAGGGCAGTTACCCCGGGAACTCATCAATCTTGAACTTCGGGAACTGCTGCTGGAAGACACCCGGTTGTGCGCGCCGCCGGACGCCGAATTCCAGGACTGGCTTCAGACCATTCCGGCAAGAAGCGTATCCACATGTGATGATCTTGATCTCAATTCGCTTAAGGCCCTGTTCGCGCTCTTCAACGACACGAACGGTCCGGGCTGGCATGACCGGACAAACTGGAACAGTGATGCGCCGCTGGAGGAATGGTACGGCATCACGGTAGACGAGGACGGCAGGATAACCGAACTGAATCTTGCCGGCAACAATCTCAGCGGCTCGCTCCCCGCTGACCTGGCAGCACTAACGGAACTGGAACGGCTCGATTTCAGCGACAACGAAGGGCTGACGGGCCCGCTACCGCACGAATGGACAGCACTGACCCTCGAGTATCTGCGGGTGGAAGGAACGCAGTTGTGCGCTCCACCGGATACCGGGTTTCAGGCCTGGTTGAACGAAATCCCCGAGTACGGCATACCGGAATGTACCGATACCAGGCCGGACTGGGCTGATACCAATCCTGAATGGGATGTCCTCGAACTCTTGTATAATAGTACGAACGGGAAGGACTGGACGAACAATGAGAACTGGTTAAGCGAAGCGCCCTTGGATCAGTGGTACGGCATAAAGACGGACGAGGAAGGAAGAGTGACTGAACTTAATCTGGAAGACAACAACCTGTCTGGCGAACTACCCCCAAGACTGGGAGATCTAATCGGACTCACGTCGCTGGAACTTTCGTTTAATAAACTTTCGGGTTCAATTCCCGCTGAACTCGGACAGTTGACAGCCCTTGAAACTTTGTTTCTGGACGATAACGCCCTTTCGGGTCCGATACCCGCCGAACTCGGACAATTTTCCGGCCTGCGAAGATTGGATCTGGGCTGGAACGATCTCTCTGGCGTGATTCCCGCTGAACTCAGGCAGTTGACGGGCCTTACCTCGCTCGGTCTGCGCTTCAACAACCTTTCGGGCGTGATTCCCGCTTTCCTCGGACAGTTGACCGGCCTTGAAACTTTGTATCTGGACGGTAACGCCCTTTCGGGTCCGATACCCGCCGAACTCGGACAGTTGACCGGCCTGCAATGGTTGCTTTTGGACGACAACAACCTTTCGGGCGTGATTCCTGCTGAACTCGGACAGTTGACCGGCCTGCAATGGTTGCTTTTGGACGACAACAACCTTTCGGGCGTGATTCCTGCTGAACTCGGACAGTTGACCGGCCTGCGAAGATTGGGGCTGGGCAATAACAATTTTTCGGGGGTGATACCTGCCGAACTCGGACAGTTGACCGACCTGGGAAGATTGAGGGTGGACAATAACAATCTCTCTGGCTCGATCCCTCGCGAATTAGGTCAGTTGACAAGCCTCAGAACGCTGGATCTTGGCTCGAATCCCCTTCTGTCAGGCGCGTTGCCCGAATCTATTACGACGCTGCGACTGGAGACGCTTCTACTGGGTAATACGGCACTCTGCATGCCAATGACAACCACATTTCGGACCTGGTTGCAGAGTATTCAGAACCACAGGGTGGCTTCTTGTCTCGAGTACACCGGCGCAACCGCGTACATGACGCAGGCCGCACAATCACTGGCCCATCCCGTGCCGCTGGTAGCCGGTGAGGCTGCGTTGCTGCGCGTGTTCATAACAGCCGATTCGGACGTAGGAGCGAGCATGCCTCCCGTTCAGGCAGTCTTCTTCAACGGGAACCAGATCGTCCACTCTGTGGAGATCCCGGAACAGGATACGGCTGTTCCGGAGCGGTTTGAAGAGGGCGCGCTGATGTATTCAGCAAATGCGGAAGTGCCCGGAACGGTGGTGATGCCTGGTCTGGAGATGGTAATAAATATCGATACGATGGGATCACCAGGCGATGAATCGAACGTAGTCTTGCGAATACCTGAAACGGGTCGGCAGCCACTGGACGTGAGAACGGTCCCTCCGTTCAATCTGACCCTTGTACCCTTCCTGTGGATGGAAAGCCCCGATATTGGCGTGTTGGCGGAAACGGACGGCTTGACTGCCAACGATGACCTTTTCTGGCAAACGCGCAATCTGCTTCCTATCGCGGATTTCGAGGTAGCAGTACGGGAGCCCGTCTGGACTGCGACGGATCCTCTCTATTCATATGAAATATTGCAGGAAACCAAGGCGTTACGGGTGCTGGACGGTTCTGACAGTTACTACATGGGCATCCTCCGGGCAGGCGGCGGACAGGCCGAACTGCCCGGTACCTCAAGCGTGTCTGTCCTCGATGCAGAGGTTATCGCACATGAAATCGGGCACAACATCAATCTCTATCATTCCCCGTGTGGTGGCGCTGGTGGACCAGATCCGCTCTACCCCTATGACGACGGCTCGATCGGTTCCTGGGGTTACGATTTCCGTGATGGCACCCTCGTCGCTCCCGGGACAGCGGATCTGATGAGTTACTGCAATCCGCAATGGATCAGCGAATATGGGTTCACCCGGGCTATGAATCACCGGGGCACAGCGCCGCGGCTGATGGCTGCCATCGCCCGATTCAGTTCGAAGGGACTGCTGGTTTGGGGAGGGGTAAATGAGGAAGGTGAATTGGAACTGGAGCCAAGTTTTGCGGTCAATTCCGGCCCATCAGTCCCCTTGCTGTCCGGACCTTACCGACTCACGGGTCAAGCCGCGGATGGCATCGTTTTATTCTCCGTAGACTTCGGAATGGCCGAACTGGGAGACGGACCGGGTAATGCCTTTGCTTTCGTACTACCAGTACAACCCGGCCGGGCGGAAAGGCTTTACACCATTACATTGTCCGGTCCCGAAGGCGTCGCAACCTTAGACAGGGACGGCGATCGCAGCGCTGCGCTGCTGTTGGATCGGGACACGGGAACAGTCCGCGGTATATTGCGTGACTGGCTGGATCCTTCAAGCATATCACCCAGCGCACGGCCCACGCTTCCGGAGCCGGGTCTGGAGATCGTCGTAAGCCCCGGCGTTCCCGAACCGGATTCCTGGTAGGATCGTTCGACGAGGACGGACGACCAGTCTTGTTGAATTCAATTCAGGATAGCGCTCTATGATTCGACATACAAGACTCACATCGATGACGGTCATCATGTTGCTGGCGCTGCCGATCCTGGTCAGGTGCGGCAGGGACAGCCCGACTAAGCCACAGCCGCCGACACCTGCGAGGATCACGGTCACGCCGCAGTCGCCGACCCCGACGGCTGCAGAACAGATTTCAACACGCGATGACTTGGTTAAGGACGAAAGCGGCGCGGAGATCGCCGATGCAGTTTCGGACAGGGCGGCGCTGATCGCACTGTATAACGCCACGAACGGTCAGCACTGGACGAACAATAGGAACTGGCTGAGCGAGGCGCCTTTAGGGCAATGGCATGGCGTGACGACCGACGAGAATGGGCGGGTACAGCGGTTGAAACTGTTTCAAAACAACCTTTATGGACCTGTTCCAGCCGAGTTGGGAAGTTTGGAAAAGCTCGTTCAGATAGATTTTGGGGCAAACAGGCTAAATGGCGTCATACCACCCGAACTGGGAAGTTTAAGCAAACTTGGAGATCTGGGGCTGGGTTATAATAACCTTTCGGGCGCCATACCACCCGAACTGGGCAAATTGAGTAACCTTAGTTGGCTGTATCTGGCTGCCAATAACCTTTCGGGCGCCATCCCCGACGAACTGGGCAATCTGGTTATAATGCGGTATATGAGTTTTAATAACAACCCCGGCCTGTACGGAACGCTGCCGCTGACTTTCACCAACCTTACTTCTCTGGAATCTCTGTACATAGGTGGCACGAAGATCTGCGCCCCGCCGACGCCCGAGATGGAGGCGTGGATAGCCACTGTTCCAGATCATGATGTCGCCACCACCTGCGCCGACCTGGATATCGAAGCGTTGACGGGGTTGTTTAACTCGACTGGCGGGTCGGACTGGACAAACAAAGAGAACTGGCTGAGCGATGCGCCTTTGAGCGACTGGTACGGCATAACGACGAATGAAATCGGGCGAGTCAAGGGGCTTAGTCTACCAAATAACAACATGCGCGGGGTGTTGCCTCCGGAGATCGTGGATCTGGCCGCCCTGAGGAATCTGAACCTGTCTCTCAACGAGGGATTGGCCGGATCATTGCCCTTGAGATTCACCACGCTGAGTCTGGAGTCACTGCGTCTCGAAGGGACGCACGTTTGCGCATCCCGGGACGCAAGCTTCCAGGATTGGTTAAATGGCATTCCGAATCGGTCCGTCGCAGACTGTGCCGAACTGGATACGGACGCGCTGGTTGCCCTGATCGGATTGTACGCGTCCACGGGCGGCAAGAACTGGACGAACAACGAGAACTGGCTGAGCCAGTCTCCCCTGTCCTGGTGGTACGGGGTGACCGTTGATGCCAACGGCCGGGTAACTGAGCTGGACTTGTCCGATAACAATCTGAGCGGTGCTCTGCCCGCAAGTATGGGCAAACTGGTGGATTTGAAACTAATCGACCTGGGGGGCAATACCGGGCTCGTTGGACCACTGCCGGAATCGCTTACCGGGCTTCCAATTGAATCACTTAATCTTGAGGGCACCGGACTGTGCGCGCCTGCCGATTCAGGCTTCCGGTCCTGGCTAAACGGTATTGGTGGCACGTCCGGTGTCGACGACTGTGCGGAAGATCTTCCGGATTGGCAAGCGCTGGTTACTTTTTACAATGAAACAAATGGATCGAACTGGGAGGACAATACCAACTGGCTGAGCGCCGAACCGCTGGATGAATGGTTTGGCGTGTCCACGGACGCTAGCGGACGGGTGACTGCTCTGGAGCTTGCCTGGAACAACCTTTTGGGGCCGTTACCTGCCGCCCTGAGTCGTCTGGACAAGCTTGAACGCCTGAATTTAGGAGCAAACGAACTGTCCGGCCCTATCCCACCCGATCTGGGCAAGCTGGAAAACCTTCGAGTACTGAATCTGTTCTTTTGTTGGATTTCGGGAACGATACCGCCCGAACTGGGGAGGTTGACCAATCTTGAAATACTTGATCTCAGTGCGAATGGCAGGACGCTAACCGGCACGCTGCCCGTGGAGCTTGGGAAGCTGGCCAAACTCAAAGTCCTGGATCTCGGTGGTAACGGTCTGTACGGGCCCATACCGGAAGAGTTGAGCCGTTTGGCGGAGCTCGAGGTCCTGGATCTGCGATGGAACGGTTTTTCTGGGTCAATTCCCAGAGTATTTGGAAAACTGGCCAATCTCACAGTGTTGCGTCTCAACGGAAACAAGGTGTCGGGCGGGATACCGAGGGAGTTGGGGCTGTTGTCCGAAATTGAAATTTTGGATATGGGCCGTAATGGCCTGGCGGGGCCGGTACCCGGGGAGTTCGAAAATCTGACCAATCTGAGTGGCTTAAACTTAAGTAGAAACAATCTGTCCGGCTCGATCCCCGCTGAATTGAGTCATATGAACGCACTGGAGACATTGGATCTTTCATACAATAAACTAACTGCTTCGGTACCTGGTGGACTGGGTAGGTTGGCCAATTTAAGAGAACTGGTATTGGCCGGAAACACCGGAATGGCCGGACCGTTGCCGGCTGAATTCGTAGAGCTGAATCTCGAAACGCTCATGTTGGGTGATACCGGGCTCTGCGCGCCACGGGACGCCGAATTTCAGAGCTGGCTTCGTTTCGTTCAGAACAGCCGGGTGACTCCGTGTGCCGTCCCGGTGGAGGCAACGGCCTACCTGACCCAGGCGAGTCAGTCCCTGGACCATCCCGTCCCCCTGGTCGCGGGCGAAGACGCGCTGTTGCGGGTTTTCCTGAAGGCCGACGGGGAAACCGACATCCCCATCCCTCCGGTCCGGGCTTCGTTCTATCAAGGCGGCGGGGTTGTCTATATTGCTGATGCACCGGGCGAGGCTTCGGACGTACCGGCTTCCTTCGAGGAAGAGACACTGACCGCCACGGCCAACGTACGCGTACCGGGTTCTGTAGTGATACCGGGTGTCGAGTTGGTGGTCGAGATCGATCCCGACAGGACGTTGGACTCCGCGCTCGGTATCGCCGGCCGCATCCCCGAGACGGGAAGGATTACGCCGGATGTGCGAGAGCTTCCGACCTTCGATCTGACGCTGATCCCTTTTTTATGGACAGAAGGTCCCGATCATTCCGTGTTGTCCGCAATCGAAGGGCTCACGCCGGAATCCGATCTGATGCGGCCGACCCGAGATCTGCTGCCGGTGAGCGACTTCCAGTTGTCGGTGCACGCGCCGGTATGGACTTCAGTGGATCCCGTATCCGATAACGTAGGCGATCTCGGACCCGAATTGGAGGCCATCTATGCCCTTGAAGGAGAAACAGGCTACTATATGGGCATCTTCAGACTGGCCGGACCGCAGGGCGGACTACTGGGGATAGCTCAGGATATACCCAGCTACTTGAGTTTCTCCATCCTCGATCCTTACGTCATTGCACATGAACTGGGGCACAACCTGAATCTCTATCATGCGCCATGCGGCGGTGCTCGCGGCCCCGATCCGTTCTACCCATATGGGGATGGTTCCATTGGGGTTTCCGGATACGATATGATGAATGAATCCCTGGTGAGTCCGCAAACCTGGGACCTGATGAGTTATTGCGAACCGATGTGGATCAGCGACTATTCCTTTTCCAGGGCGTTGAGCCATCGAATCGCGCTGGGCGCTACGATCCCGCCGGCTTTTGCGGCCGTCACGAGAGGCCTGCTGGTCTGGGGGGGTCTGGACGAAGCCGGGGAACTCACCCTCGAGCCCGCCTTTGTAGTTGACGCGCCGCTTAAGCTGCCGGAATCCGATGGTCCGTATACCATCAGGGGAGAGCGCGAAGACGGCAGCAATCTGTTCTCACTTTCCTTTGCCATATCGGAATACGCCGATACCGAGGGAGGATCCTTCGCTTTCATTGTCCCCGTGCGGGAGACCTGGCCCGGAAACCTGCACCGTATAACGCTTTCCGGTCCCGGGGGGTTTGCCGAGATCGACGGAGACGGGGACCGTTACATGGCGCTCATGCGGGACAGCGTAACCGGCGAGGTCAGAGGCATTCTCAGAGACTGGCCTGATCCATCGGATACCTCGGCAGCGGGCCGGCGTATCCCGCCCGAACCCGGGATGGAAATAACAGTCAGCGGTGGTGTTCCCGATCGGGATTCGTGGTAGTATCAGCGCTTCGGCTAACTGAGTCTGCACACGTCAGAAGCCACGCACCCGGCCTTCGAACCCGCCACCCTGCGGGACTGAGTCTGGGTTGAATCCTATTGTATCTCCCCGGCTGACTCCTGCTGTTTTATTACTCCCTCCTCACTTTTATTTAAAAAAGCAACGAGATCTGCACGAAGATCTCCGACTAATACATTGTAACGGTCAGGCTTCTTTCTTGCAGATGCTGAAGAGGTCTAGAGCGATACCGCCGGCAATACATTATGTAAACGAGTTCGCCGGACGTTTCAATGACCGAGACAAGGAACGACCCTGTGTCAGATAGAGAACATGGTTACGGGTATAGGCGGTATACGATTACATTGTACCGAATGACACCAGTCTGGAGAGGAGCCAGACGATGACCGTAATGTCCCGCGAAAACTGGGCCTTTGGAGCGCAGATCGTGTCAGCTATTGGCATCCTCGTTATCGCGATTGTCACCTTCAGCGATCAATCCAACAAGGAATTCCGGGATGAGATTCGGACCGAATTGACCGGGTTGCGCACGGACATGCGATCCGAATTTGCCTTGATTCGTTCCGAAATTCATGATCTGAACACACGCCTCGGTCGGGTCGAAGGTTACTTTCGCGTGTCTGGTAACGAGTAGAGATGATTCCTGCATTCAACGTCTACCGAAGAGCGAGATGAATAGCGATCATTGATGAGTAGCGAAATCTGATGAATGGCGAAATCTGATGAAGATCAGTGCGATTAGATACTGAGGAGTCAGTAATGGGTGAAAACGGGATGAGAGATTGGTCGTGGACTCCGATTCTTACCATGGCCGGTATGCAGGTTATGATGACCGGTATAATTGTTACAATCATGCTCTACTTAAACAGTGATCTAAGTAATAGGATGCTATCGGTGGAAGAGAAATTGAGAGACTTGAATGAAGATGTATCAGGACTGGAGACCAGGCTCGATGAGAGAAAGCAAGAATAGTCAAAGTAGAAACTTGATCTGATCTCAAGGACGCAGGGTACTATGGAAATCGCTCAACTGGTCGTATCGCCGGCTATCTTGCTGGGAGCATTCATCTTCTTCTGGAAGGAATCCAAAGCGGGAAGAATGGAGCTGGAAACCCGGCTGGTAAAGCGCATGGATCGCATAGAGGACAGGCTGGATGCACGCATCGTCTCCCTGGAGGACAAGATGGATGCGCGCTTTATCGCTCTGGAGGACAAGATGGATGCGCGTTTTATCTCTCTGGAGGACAAGATGGATACGCGCATTGGCCGGCTGGAAGGGGTGCTCATCACACAACAGAAGGTGTCCTGATCAACGAGTGGAAACTACCTCTCGGATCGCACCACCAGCGTCCGCGCGATGAGATCGTGAAAGGCCTGTCTGTGCTGCGTGAAGACCGCGGCGAGGTAGCCCGGCCAGAGGACGGGGAGGCACTTGGGAATGGCTCTGAGTGCGGCGCGGCCGAAGGTGGGGGTATATCCCTCGGCGTCGGCCACCCGGATGCCGAGGATCATCTTGCCGATCGTGGCGCCGCGCGGTGAACTCTCCATGGCCGCGTAGTAGAACCAGGGCATGAACAACTGGAATGCGCTCATCAGGGGGAGGGTTACGGGGTCGGAGTCGGCGCCCAAATATTCGACCGCCAGCGCAATCACCGCGGAGGCCGCGGTGAGGATCGCCAGGTCGATGGCAAAAGCGCCGATCCGCTGCAGGTGGCCGGCATAGTCTTCGGACAGGGAGTAGCCGGAAATGAAGGTCACGGCCTGGCGGGACCTCCGTCGGGCGTGCGGGCCTGGGTCCAATTGATGATTTCGTCCTCGCAGGGATACCGCGCTGCAAGCTTCTCGTCCACGTCGATGCCCAGGCCGGGAAGGTCGTTGGGATACATGTAGCCGCCGCGTACTTCGGGCGTGCCGGGGAAGATCTCGTATACCAGTTCATTGAAGCGGCACCACTCCTGGATGCCGAAATTCGGCGCCCACAGATCGAGGTGCAGGTTGGCGGCGTGGCCCACGGGGGAGACGTCGCCCGGTCCGTGCCACGCCGTGCGGATGCCGTACATGGCCGCCATGGCCGCGACGTTGCGGGCCGGCGTGATTCCGCCCATCTGGCTGATGTGCATGCGCAGGAAGTCGATGAGCCGTCCTTCGATCAGGGGTAGCCATTCCGCGGGATTGTTGAACAGTTCCCCCATGGCGATGGGCGTAGTGGAGGTCTGCCGCATGCGGCGGAACCACTCGTTGTCTTCGGGCGCCAGGGCATCTTCGAGGAAGAACAGGTTGTAGGGTTCGAGTTGCTTCGCGAAGACGATGGCGTCGGCGGGCGTGAGCCGTTCGTGCACGTCATGGAGCAGTTCCACCTCGTCGCCCACGGCTGCGCGCAGGTGCTCGAACATCTTGACCGTGCGGCGCATGTAGCTTCGCGGATCGAAATAGTCGCCGGATTTCGCGCCCTCGGGCGGCGTGATCCGCGGCTTCCTTCCCCCGTATCCGCCGATCTGGCAGCGAACGTGCCGATAGTCCTGCGCCATGTACCGCTGCACGTTTTCCGCCACTTCTGCAGGCGATGCGCCGTCGGCGTGGACATAGGTGGCCGCCGCCTCGCGGCACTTTCCGCCGAGGAGCTGGTACACGGGCATGCCGGCCTGTTTGCCCTTGATGTCCCACAGCGCCTGGTCCATGCCGGATATGGCGTTGTTCAGTACTGGTCCGTTGCGCCAGTAGCCGTTCACCATGGCCGTCTGCCACAAGTCTTCGATGGCGTCCACTTCCTTTCCGATGAGAAAGGGCTTCAGGTGGCGTTCGATGGCTGCGTGGACGGCGTGGAACCGCTGGGTGAAGGTGGCGCAACCCAGGCCGTACAGGCCGGGTTCCGAGGTCAGGATCTTCACGACGATCAGGCGCGACCCGGCGGGCTGGGTCAGTATGGTTATCACGTCGATAATGGTCACGGGCATGGTTGTTTAGCCTAAAAGGCGCCTCCGAAGAAGACTGCGTTCAGGAAAAGGCCGTTCGTGCCGTACCAGAAGGCTCTGAAATTGGGATTGTCCGCGAAGAGTATGACTGCGCCGTCGCCCAGCCGGCGGGCGATAAGCGCGGCCGTGCCGGCCAGTTCGTCGTGACGCTTCGGCGAGATGTAGCCGCTGAGCAGGGGCGAGGATGCGTACCGCGCCACCGTAGCGCCGGGTGTCCCGGACGGTTCAAAAAAGATCTCGTGGTTGCGGAACAGGGCCGTCTGGTCGCCATAGCCGAAAGCCAGCGGGTGGGTAGTGTCCAGCGCGGCTGCGAATATGGCCCCGCCGATGCGCTGCGCGCCACGCGTGGAAGGCACCAGTTCATAGGACAGGTCGGTCGTGTCGGGCGGGCTGGCCCGGAGCCTTTCGTCGATCAATTCCTTGCCGATGAGCCAGCGAACGGCGCTCTTCCAGGCGATGAGCGTGCCGCCCTCGCGCACCCACCACTTCAGGCGATTCACGTCTTCGGTGTCCAGACCATAACTGCCCGTCACCATGACCAGGGTCGTGTAGCGATCCAGGTCCAGGTCCGAAAAACCGTCGGCATCGACCAGGGAGACCGGGATGCCGAACCGCTCGTTGAGCAGGTGCCAGGCCTCGCCGACCTCGTATGCCCGGGTGCCGGGACCCGATAGCACCGCGATCTGCGGTTTGACCAGCACGGGGGAGGTGGGGCCGCCGAGATCACCGCCCGATGGCGTGAGCCCCGTGTCCGCGCGATGGATGACGACATGGTCCTCCGCGACGACGCGGTCGATCAGCGCCCGGACCTGTTCGGCCGTCACCGTAGATGCCGCGTCCCGCTGGACGACGGGGATGATGATCGTACCCCGGTTGAAGGTCTGTTCCGCGTTACCCGGTCCGCCTGATCCACCCGCGCCGCCCGGGCCGCCGGTGGCCAGCGTAAAGGGCTTGCGGGCCAGCCGCGGCCGGATGCCCGCGTCCAGGATCCGGTACAGCGCGCGGGGGGCGTAGTACCGGTCCCATTCCATCAGGTAGGCGTAGGACCCGTGGCCGCCGATCAGCTGGCCGCCGTCGAAATCCGCCGCCGTGATTTCATCCCCGGCCATATCATCGGAATACCTGCGCAGTTCGCCGCTCGCGACGCCCATGGCCAGGGGCAGGGTCCAGGCCGACACGTCGTAGAAGAGGGAGTCCTCGAAAGTCGTGACCCGCTCCATGGCGGCCTTGATCAGCCGCGTCTGGGGTTGGTCCAGGGGAATGACGACCGTCCCGCCGGCCCGGAACGACCGGCCGCCGGTTCCCTCTGCCCGTCCGGTCGGCATGGCCTGCACGGTCCGTGCGAGTTCGTACACACGGACGCGATGGCGGAGCAGCATCTCCACGAGGGCCTGGGTGCGCGTGCGCGAATCGCCCAGGTCGAGGACATAGGCCTTGACGGGGTCCTGCCGGGCCGCTTCCGGCGCCGAGGCGTAGAAATCGCGCTGGTTGGAGAGCAACTCCGTCCGCAGGGCCAGGCTGCCGGCCAGCGTCGACATGGAGGTGGTGAACTGGTTGCGGATGGTGAAGGGGAAGGTCAGCACCCCGTCGTTGGTCATCCGCTCCAGCGATCGGGCCGAGGCCTGCTCGAAGAGGATGCCGATGGCACCGTTCACGTCCGGAAATGTGGACCCCTTCCCGTAAAAGAAGTCGTCGAAGGTCTCTTCCGAGTAATACAGCGTACCCTGGCGGTCGTGCCACTCGGCGTGGTGTTCGGCGAGCGCCGCCGTCAGCTCGAAGGTCCGCTCCGGCGTGTTTGGGTTGTTGCGGCTCGGGATCCCCGGCTGGAAGAAATAGGTGGCGTTGCTGCCCATCTCGTGAAAATCGGTCAGCACCTGGGCGCGCCAGTGGTGGAACAGGGCCACCCGGCCCTGTGACTCGGGATGCTGCGCCACGAGCCAGTCCCGGTTCAGATCGAACCAGTAATGGTTGGTCCGCCCGCCCGGCCACGGCTCCACGTGCTCCCGGTCCTGTCCGTCCCGCGTGGCCACCCGGCCCCGGTTGGCATTGACCCAGTTGACGAAGCGGTCCCGCCCATCCGGGTTGTAGTTGGGATCCAGGATGATCACGGCGCGGTCCAGCAGGGCGTCCACAGCCGGTCCGCTGCCCGCGGCCAGGTGATAGAGCACCAGCATGGCCGCCTCGGAACTGCTGCCCTCATTGCCGTGCACGCCGTAACCCATGTGGACGACGACGGGCATGGCCTCGATCATGGCGTCGGACACCGCGTCCGGCGCGTCGGACAGCCGGTGGTTGGCCAACCGGATTTCCTCCAGGCGGCCGTGGTTGGCCGGCGACGTCACCACGGCATGGAGCAGGTGGCGCCCCTCGTAGGAGGCGCCGTGGCGGCTCACCACGACGCGGTCCGATGCCGCGGCCACCTCGCGGTAATAGGCGGCGACCAGGTGGGAACGCGTATGCGTGGCGCCCACCACGTGGCCGGTGACCGATTCGGGCCGGGGGATGGCCGGGTCGTAGGATGCGACGCCGGGTACGCGGACGTCCATGACGAAGGGCAGGTCCTGGGCCCGGGCGTTCCCGGCAACGAGGACCAGCGCGGCAATGAGCAGGGACAGCGGGCGGACTCGGAACATGGCCTTTTCCTGACTTGTAGACGGATTTTGGTCGAGCGGTTTGTGGGTAAATGTAACCGCCAAGATAAAGATCGGGGATAGCCGGAGCAAGGGATATGAGGACGTCGAAGCGCAGGGGTGAACCGTCCGCCGCCGGGGAACGCAACCGTCCGCCGCCGGGGAACGCAACCGGGCGATGCCGGCGAACGCAAAAAGGTTCCGCCGGGGATCGCGACCGGGCGATTGCGGTCCGTTCCATTCCCGCGATCTACATGCCAGTTTGCCCTTGACGCGGTACCCGTCGACCGCGCTAATTGAAAGTCCGGCTTCCGGTTTCAATCACCTGTACATTCCATTCCGACGGGATCTGTGTCATACGGAGGTATCCGTGCGTATTCTGGTGATCGGCAGCGGCCTGATGGGACCCGCGGCTGCCTACAACGCCATGGTGGACGATGCGGTGGAGCGCGTTACGGTCTGCGACCTCAGCGACGACCAGCTCGCGGCCTGCCGCGACAGGTTGAGGGACATGCCGGGAGCGGACAAAGTCGCGTACCGCAGGCTGGACATGAGCGACCGGGACGAGTCCATCGCCGTGATGAAGGACCACGGCGCAGGCGTGGCGGCCCTGCCGCGCGCGGCGAGCATGATGGCCATTCCGCTGTCGCTCGAGGCAGGCATGCCGTATATGGACCTGACCCGCGTGGCGGACGAGGAACTGGCAGGCTGGACGTCCGAGTTCGCCGGATCCGACGGGTTCGTGATCCTGGGCTGCGGGCTGGAACCGGGACTGACCGAGATCATGGCGCGCCACCTGGCCGAATTGCTCGACCGGACCGACGAACTGCACATAGTCTGCGGCGGCATACCGGATCGGCCGGCCCCGCCCCTGGGGTACAAGATCGTATTCGGCGGCCGGCGCTTGCCCCTACGCGCGTCCACGGCCCGTGCCGTCGTCGACGGGCGCCTCGTGGACGTCCCGCGCTACTCGGATCCTGAACCGGCGGTCTTCGAAGGCGTCGGGGAATGCGAAGCCTGGCACGAGGGCTTCATGCCCTGGCTCCTGGAGTTGGAAGCCCTGAAGGGCCTTCGAGCCGGGACGCAGAAGACCGTGCGCTGGCCGGGATATGCACACAAAGTTACCGTGCTGCGCGAACTCGGCCTGCTCGGCGAGGACCCGGTGGACGTGGACGGCGTACCTGTTATACCGAAGCACGTGGTGGACGCCGTGCTCTATCCCTCCGTGAAGATGACCCCGGAGGACCGGGACATCACGGCCTACCGCGTCACGGTGATCGGCGAAAAGGACGGGCGGCCCGCCGCGAGAACGGCAGAGATGATCGACCGCTACGACGAAGGGACGGGGTTTACCTCCATGGCGCGGACCACGGCCTTCACCGCGGCCATCGCAGCGCGCATGGCGGCCCGGGGCGACCTCGCCCATCCGGGCAGTCCTTTCGTGACCCCCGAACAGGCGATTTACGGGGACCGGTATCATATGATGATCGACGAACTCGAGCGGATGGACGTGCGGTTCAGGATCAGCGGTACTGATTAGACCGGGGCCGGTTACGATACTATAACGAATTAGCGCCAGAGCCGGGCCGGATTCGCGGTGAACCAAGTGATGAGCAGATCGCGGGAGGAACACGCGTGAAGAATTCTGACGAAAAGCAACCGGCGGCCACCGGTAAGAAAAAGAAGAAGAAGAATAAGCTGAGCCGCGAGGCCTACGAGGCGGAGTTGGCCCGCCTGCAGGTCGAGTTGTCCAAACTGCAGGAATGGGTGGTCGGCCAGGGCAAAAAAGTGGTGGTCATCTTCGAGGGTCGCGACGCGGCCGGCAAGGGGGGCACCATCTCCCGCATCACCGCGCGGCTGAATCACCGCGTCTGCCGCGTGGCCGCGCTGGCCAAGCCGACGGACCGGGAACAGTCGCAGTGGTACTTCCAACGTTACGTGGCCCAACTGCCCTCGGCGGGCGAGATCGTGCTCTTCGACCGGAGCTGGTACAACCGGGCCGGCGTCGACCGGGTGATGGGGTTCTGCACCGAGGAGGAGTACCGGGAATTCCTCCGGACCTGTCCCCAGTTCGAGCGCATGCTCGTGCGTTCCGGCATCAAGTTAATCAAGTACTGGTTCTCGGTGAGCGCGAAGGAGCAGGAACGGCGGTTCAAGAACCGGATCAAGGATCCCCTCAAGAGCTGGAAGTTCAGCGACATGGACCGGCAGTCCTACATGAAGTGGGACGAATATTCGCTCGCCAAGGACGAAATGATGAACTACACGGACATCAATCAGGCGCCCTGGTACGTCGTGCCGTCGGACAGCAAGCGCCGCGCCCGGCTGAACTGCATCACCCACCTGCTCAGCCTCTTCCCCTACGACGAGAATCCCCCAACGTCGGGCATCGAACTGCCGGACCGCGATACAGACTCCGGCTATGTCCGTCCCCCCATGGACGATCAGCGATTCATTCCTGAATTTTACTGAGTGCAGTGTGGAACTTGATTCGAGCGGCCTGGCGGACCTGAATGAACCTGTGCCGCCGGGTTCCGGTCCGCCGCCGAGCCTGGCGGCTCCCGCTCCGGGCCTATTTGATGATCTCGTCCAGGATGCGTCCGTCGCGCCCCGATGGTTGCGTGATCCGGAGCAGGTTGCCGATCGTGGGCGTGATATCGGCCGTGTCCACGCGGTGGCGGTAGTGGCCGGGGGCGATCCACGGTCCGTGGAACATGACCGGCACGTGGAGATCGTATTCGTGGGGCCATCCGTGTGACGTACCTTCGGTGGCCGAACCGTACTCCCCGAGGAGCAGGTAGAATGGCGTGGCAACAAGCATGACGTCGCCGCTGTTCTCGGTATGGAAGCTGTGGTAGACGGCTTTCGTGAGGTCGGACTCCGGAAGTTGCCGCCGCTCGATGTGGTGCCGGGTGTAGGCACGCCAGACGGCCGGGTGTGCGACGATTGCTTCGGCCACCGTTTTTTCAACTTCCGCGTGGCTCAGGCCGTGGCGGGCGATGGCGTCGTAGTTGAGATAGAGACCCGATTCCGCCAGGTGTTCCACCCAGTCCTCGTCGCCGTGCAGTCCGTCCAGGGCTTCCTCCACCAGCGCCGTCAGGGGTTCGGGCCCGGCGCGTCCTGCCTCGAGGCCTTCGAGACGCAGCTGTTCCGGTAACGCCAGCACGCCGTGGTCGGCCGTCAGGACGAGGAGGGTCTGTTCCAGTCCCACGCGGTCATCCAGGAAGGCGAAGAAGTCGGCCAACTGTCGGTCCGTGCGCAGAGTGGCATCCATGGCTTCCTGGCTGAAGGGTCCGAAGTCGTGGCCTATATAGTCATTGGCCGAAAGGCAGATGACCAGGACGTCCGGTATGTCGTCCTGCCCGAGTTCTTCTTCGATGATCGCCTGCCGGGAGAATTCCAACTGATAGTCCGTGGACCAGGGAGTATGCTTGAAAGCGTTCCAGTAACGCGGACCGGGTGCTTCCAGCCCGCCTTTCGTCACATGAGGGAAGGTGATCCCGCTGTCCCGGTTGTCCTCCTCGCCCTCGCGGACGTCCGGTCCCGCCCGGTCGAGGTAGAGTTGCTCGGGCATCAGGCGTTCCCATTTGCGGCCGAAGGACTGGTCCGGCAGCTTACGGTCGTTGAAGCGCTTGACCCAGCCGGGCAGGTCATCCATGAAGTAGCTGCTCGACGTGATCCGGCCCAGGG
Source organism: uncultured Gemmatimonadota bacterium (assembly GCA_951812955.1). Classification (GTDB taxonomy): domain Bacteria; phylum JAAXHH01; class JAAXHH01; order JAAXHH01; family JAAXHH01; genus JAAXHH01. The sequence goes on from OX638340.1 coordinate 3,547,486, forward strand.
ACGCCTCGAACCAGTATGGCGCGCCCAGCTTCCCGGCGGAGATCATGGCGCTGTAGTCCTTGAGGGAAATGGATATGGCCTTGCCCCGGTAACGGGTGGCCATACGCAGTTCGTCGGCCAGCGAAGATCCTTTGAGCTGCCGGGTTGAGGCGCGGCCGTTCTCGGTGGGTTCCTTGCCGAGGATGTGGCTCTCCGGGTCCACAAGGGACGGCTGAAACACGCCCCTGGACCGGTTGTACCACCAGTTGTTGACCATCCCGGTCTTGTGGGCATAGGTGCCGGAGGTGATCACGCTGTGGCCCGGCGAGGTGGAAGCGTGAACGTGGCTGAACCGGGCGTCCTGCATCCACGCGCCATGGTCCATGAACCGGCGGAAGCCGTCCTCCACGTAGAGGTCTTCGAACCGCTGCAGGAAGTCGTAGCGGAACTGGTCGATGATGATCAGCACCGCGAGCCGCGGCGGGGCCGCCGGTTGGGTCGCGGGTGCCTCCTGCGATTGCGAAACGGTCGCTTCCTGCGTAGTCTTTAGCCCTGGCGAATCACCGAGTGGATCGCCGGGAGCGCCGGGGGCGCTGCTCCAGGCGTCGAACGGAAAGACGATCAAAAGGGACAAGGTCAATCCCGTTTTGAAGATTCCAGCGATGGACATGGCCAATCCTTTCTGAACTCAATGCGGATTTGATTCTGTTTTATGTTTCTTATTCGAGATTCTACAAAGTTCTCCGACTAATCTATTAACAAAACAACCGGCACTTCGATCCATCGCCCGGTTCGCAGTTGCCGGTCGATTTGCGGCGACGGGAGTTAAAACGGGATCGAGGGTCGATTCGTAGATTCAAGATAGCGTCATATCGGAAGTTGTCAACGACGGTACGGCGACATGCGAGGAGCGCGCCACTGGAAGGCTGACCGGGAAATCGCCGCGGTCAGGAAGTTGACGATCGCTGCCTGATCCGGTGCAGCATAGCGATGAGGTGATCACGAAAGACGCTGCCGGCATCGTGTTCGAAGGGAAGGTGGCGGCAGATGCGCGGCGCGAACACCGCCGCATACCAACCGAAACCTTTCTGGTCGAAGTCCTGTGGCCGCGCGAGGTAACCGACGGTCTCGTTGGCGTATCCGATTACCAAGGTGTGCGCGAAAGGTGACGCCGCCTGGACCTGTTTGCCGTAGGTCAGGAACAGCTCGAGCGGATGGGCGAGCAGCACGGCGTCGTTGATACGCATCCACGAAACGTGGAACTCCAGCCTCAGGGGATGGGGGCCGTCGAGCAGTTCAAGACGTTGCACGCGCCAGTCCACTTCGAACCGGAGTTTTCGAAGTTCCTCGGGTTTCTCGTCGCGCTTGGCGGTCTTGAGGCGATTCCGGTAATCGTCAAGCTCGGTTTCCAGCACGGCGCGGTCAGGCACAGCCGTGGGCAGGGCGATTTCGTAGGTGTCGCCGTCCAGATCCACGTCGTCGTGGGTCTCGATGCCATCCAGGGCCGGGAGGACGTGATCGCAAAGGAGTGAACCGTTCGCCTTCATCATCTCCATGCCTTCGCCGAATCCCCGGCAATTTAGATCGCCGCAGCTGCCCTGGAAGAAGAGTGCCCGCAGGTCCTCGCGTTCACTCTCCATCTTCCCGATGGCGTCGGCCGGATAGTCGCCGCAGATTACGGTGTCGGCGCCGAGCGTGACGGGGTGGGCGCCGAAGTTGATCACGGCCGCGCGCATCCGTCCCCGGAGGTCGTCGATGCGCATCAGCAGCGCTTTATCGTCAGCCTCGCCTCCCTCGTCGACCCGGTTGACGGAAAGACCTGGAACGTGCGTCCCGCCGAACCCCACGCGTCCGGGTTCCAGGTTCGACACGGCCTGCCCGATGGCGTCGGCGAACCGCCCGGGTAACGCCGCCGTGTATTCCTCGTCCCATTTCCCCCAGGCCACGGTCTTCATGGTGGCTGGACCGGAGTGGGTATGGGTATTGGTGATTATCACGCGGGACGGTTCGAGTCCGAATCGGCTTCGGACGATGCGGTGGGTTTCGTCGACGAGGGAACGGTCGGTCCAGACCAGGTCGTTCGATACCCATACGTAGATACGATTGCCGTCCGACAGCGCCAGGGCCGTGGCGTGGAGGTCCTGGTGGACCGCGGTGGACCGCCGCTCGATATAGGGTCCGTAACCGCAGAGCTCAACGCCCGTGGGCGGAGTAATGACGGTTCGGCCCGTGCCGAATTGCAACTGGGGCATGGTGGGTTCTGATTTGAGGTGGCGCGGAATTGGACGGACGCTCAGTCCGTGAACCGGATCGTCTCGCCCGTCTTTACCGATTCGGCCTCCGCGTGGCAGATCCGTAGCGCGTCGCGGGCCGCGGCGGCAGACACCAGTTCGGGTTCCGTTCCGTTTTCAAGAGCATTGATGGCGTAGCCCAACTGGGCCTCGAAGGCCTCGGGGAAATCGATCTCGGGTTCGGTTCTCGCGCCGTCCGGCGTATAGAGCGTGACCGGCCGGTCCGAGAGCACGTTGTACCAGAGCGTGCCTTCCTCGAAATAGGCGTCGTAGCCGTGTTCGAAGGCGGCCGAACTGATTGCCCCGCACTGGGAGGAGACGGTGAGGTCCCGGCTTTCGTACCCATACTGCGTGTTCAGGTAGAGCACGTATCCGTTCGGACTCGTCATGCCATCGGCGTGGACGCTGTCCGGCATGCCGAAGAGGTAGCGCAGATAGTCGGTGTCGTGTATGTGCAGGTCGATCCCCGCCGCCCCCGTGCGCTCGTAGTCTCCGAACCAGTTGTCCTCGCCCCACAGGGGTTTGGAGATGACCCGCTTGAGGTGCAACCCGAGGAGGCGTCCGTAGCGTCCATCGTCGATGGCTGCCTTGAGGAACGCGAATTCGGGGAAGAACTTCAGCACGTGGGCGACCATCAGGGTCCTTCCGGCTTCTCCGGCCCGGGCGATCATGCGGTCCGCCTCGTTCAGTCCGAGGGCGATGGGTTTCTCGACGAGAACGTGTTTGCCGGCATCCAGCGCGCGCAGGACCACATCGTGGTGCAGGGCCGTGGGCAGGCAAACGTCGACCAGGTCGATATCCGGATCGCCCAGTACCTCTTCGATATCTGTGCAGGTACGGATCCCGGTCAGGTCCTGTACGCCGCCTCCGCCGCCGAAGTTGCCTTGGATGTGCCGCCAGTCGCCGCTCAGCTTCCGCTCGTCCCGGGTGCAGATGGCCCCCACCTCCGCGTTGGCCAGGTTCCTGATCGCCATGAAGTGGGTCGTGCCCATGAATCCGATGCCCAGAATGCCGATGCGTATCAAGTATGTTCCTCCTTTGAACGGGATGCGCACATCTTTCACGCGCCTTCTTCATCGGGGATGTTTCTTACTTTCTTCGAGGTCCCGGTCTCTCTCTCAGACTACTTTAATCCGTCGCGGACGGCGTGAACAGCAGTTGACCGTGTTTCCGGTAACCGCCGATGAGGGCCTGTGCCTCCGGTGAGGTGACATAGTCAATGAGCGCGCGCGCGTGCCCGTACTTGACGTGCGGCCAGCGCTCAGGGTTGACGGCGATCATGCTATAGGGGTTGTGCAGCGGGGGATCGTACTCCACCAGGACCCGTAAGTCCACTGTTTCCCGCAGGGCCAGGTAGGTGCCCCGGTCGATCAGCACGTAACCGCGTTTCTCGTCCGCCATGCGCAAAGTGGCTGCCATGCCCTGGCCCACCTCCACGTACCAGTCTCCGGCAGGCTCGGTCCCGGCAATGGTCCAGATCGCCCGCTCTTTCTGGTGGGTACCGGATAGATCGCCCCGCGAGAAAAACAACGCTTCCTTGCGCGCAATGGTGACGAAGGCGTCGGCGACTTTTTCCGTCCCTGCGATCCCGGCCTGATCGGCGGAAGGCCCTACGACGACGAAATCGTTGTACATCACGCTCCGGCGATTCACGCCGAAGCCGGCGTCGACAAAGGCTTCCTCCAGCTTTGGAGCGTGTACGAGGACCGCGTCCACGTCGCCATTTTCGGCCAGCTTCAGCGCCTTTCCCGTGCCGACGGCGATGACGTCCACCCGAATCCCACCGTCAGGCTTTCGTTCAAACGGCGGCAGGAGGATGTCGAGCAGGCCCGAATCGTGGGTGCTGGTGGTCGTTGCCAATTTCAGGCGTGGCTGCGCTTCCGCATCGGGCGCGGTTACTGTGACGGAGGCGACTGCCACAACAAAGAGCAGGGGAAATAGACGACGAAGACGCATGCTGTGGACCGATTCGTGGGCGGCGTTACTCGGGCGGACCGTCAGTTCAACCTGAGCATGAACATGACGCGAAGGCGCGTTCGCCACGCGTTGTTAGCCACGGGCGAGACGTGTGTCTCGGGGGAATCGTACTTGCGGGTGTACAGGTGGATATCGACCGTCAGCTTTTCTATGAGATGATGGCCGAAGAAGAGGGCGGCGCCTTTCGTATTGGTCTGGGTGTAGTCGATGTTGCTGAAGGGTGCAAGCGTGGCGTCCTGCTGCATGAGATAGGCCTGGAACCCGGTTCGGGTATCGCCGACCTTCCCCGTGCTGCCGTACATCACCGAACCCGTGATTCCGTGCCGCATGTCGTCGGCCCCGGTGTTGAGTACGTAGTCGGCGTTCAGCGCCAGCGGCCGTCCGTTCACGGTCTGGGTATACTGGCCGCTGAAGTTGATCATCCTGAATTCGGACAGGTATCCGGTGCGGTCCGCGTTGGGTCGGTTCGAATTCGCCGCAACGATCAGAGCGGGAGACTTCAGGTTCTGCGCGGCATAGAGGGAATCCGCGCCCCCCACGGTATAGTAGGCGACGGCCAGCGTCTGGGACCTGCCGGGCTGGTTAAATCGGGCCATGGCCTGTCCGCCCAGGAAATAGGTACGGTCGAGGTCCTTCACCGGAGAGGCCACCTGGTTGATCATGAACTGGCCGAAATTCAGGCCGAAGGTCGCGGAGCCGTCAGCGCTCTTCGTGGTGATCTGCTGGGCGAGTCCCTCCGGCGAGAGATCGCTGTCCAGGACGACCTGGGTAGGCCGGAAGAAGGGCAGGGGAAACTTGCCCGCGGTCAGGGTGAGCGAGGGATTGGGCCTGATGCGCGCGTACATCCAGGAAATATAGGGGTACTCGCGTTCAAACAGGTCGCCGTAACTCATCCAGTCGGCAACGGTGATCGCCTTGGGATTGCCCGTCATGACCTTGCCGGTCACGTCGATGCGGTCCGTCACGCGCAGCGTAGCATTCAGGAAGGCCCCGTACATGAAGCGGTTGACCGCCCGGCTGCCGTCCTGATAGTCGCCCTGCAGCCGCGATCTGATCATCCCGTTCCAGGTGAAACGGTCGTCTTCCTGGGCGGCGACGGGAGCGACGGGAACGACGTTCGTCAACGCGGTGAGAAAAAGGACGCACAACAGGAAGTATCGGATCGGCATGGGTTCATCCCCTCCAGTGTACCCGTTCTTTTTTGCTACGTACAGTGGGCCGGAATCGCCGAAACACGCTGGAAATCGATTCATTTAACAGAGGTGAGTCTTGAACAAGGGATAGTATGGACGCGGTGATTTCGTGTCAAGAAATATCGAAAGGTCTTCTGCCCACGTCGCATGGAATTGAAAAGGCGTCATCGACCCGGTCCGGCCATCCGATGACCGGTGGGCGACAGACGGCGTCCGAGGGACGACAGGCAGCGTCCGGGGAACTGCGTCAGGTATAATGTTAGAATGAAGCAGGCGGTTCGGGTGTATCCAGATTGTATACACATATCCGGACGGCACGGCAACTCGTGTTCAGTTACTTTAGGGTTGTCAGGACACCTTCGGCCGGGTATATTCGACTTCGTTATCGAATCGGACCATCCAGGCGGAATCGGGTGGGTCGATTTCGACCGCGACCGGCGATTATGCGCGGTCGTGTCCATTCATTCCAGGGAGAACATTCATGTTGAACAGTATCATGGAGAAAGTCGACTCCGGCCTTTCCCGCCGCCGTTTTCTCACGGGCGCGCTGGCGGCCGGCGCCGCGCTCACTCTGGCCGATCGCCTTGCCCTAGCCCAGACCATGGCCTCGAGCGGCCTTACCGCCAAGGACATCCACGGGATCGGCGTCGAGCCGGGTCTCGTCCGCATGGCGCTGAACGAAAACCCGATCGGGCCGTCCCCGATGGCGCTTAAAGCCATCGCCGAGAACATGTTCAAGATCAACCGGTATTCCTTCGGCGGCGGGGACATAACTGGCGCGCTGGCCGAATTCGACGGGATCGAACTCCCGCCCCCTCGTGAATTGCCGGCCGGTATGCGTGGCATGGGCGGTGGCGGGGGATTCCGTTTCAGGCGGCAGACGCCCTTCTTCATCACGGCGGGTTCCGGCGCGCTCCTTACCCAGATTGCCCTGGCCTACCTTAGCAAGGGTGGAACCGAGGTGATCGAGGCGGACATGGGGTATGGCGATGTGTCGGGTGAGGCCGAAGACTACCAGGAAGCGGGCATCGACGTGAACATCATCCGCGTACCCGTGAAGAACTACGAGCACGACCTGGACGCCATGCTCGCGGCGATCACGCCGAAGACCTCCGTGGTGGTCATCACCAACCCGAACAACCCGACCGGGACGCTGCTGTCCTTCGAAGAAACCGAGAAGTTCGTGAACTCCGTGCCTGAGAACGTGCTCGTGGTCATCGACGAGGCCTACATTCACTTCGTCAAGGACCCGGCGTACCAGACCGCGGCGTCGCTTGCCACCACACACGACAACGTGATCGTCACGCGGACCTTTTCCAAGGTTTTCGGCATGCCGGGCATGCGCCTCGGGTACGGGATCTGTAGCCAGGCCATCCAGGAGAAGCTCGGGTTCTACAGCACGGGGCGCGCCAACGCCCTGGCCTACGCCGCGGGCGAGGCTTCGCTCAAGGACAGGAGCCACTACGACCGTTCCCGGGCGGTGGTCCTGCATTTCAGGGAAAGACTTGAAGAGGAGTTTACGAAGATGGGGCTGGAATTCATCCCGTCGGAAAGCAACTTCATGATGGTCAACCTGGGCAAGCCCTCCATGAATATCATGCGGGAGATGTTCCGCAAGGGCGTCATGGTGACGAACCGGCGCAGGCAGCAGATGCCCACGTGGATTCGCGTATCCTCCGGCGACGAGCGGGAAACGGAAGTCTTCCTCAACGTGCTGAAAGAAGTCCTGGGTAAAACCAGCTAGCAGCACGGGGCCGCCAATGTCGCAAATCCGCCTGCCCCTGGTCGTTACGTGGGGCCTGGTCGTCCTGTGGTTCGTGCTGGACGTCACGGCCCTTATGGCGGGCGGCCCATTTAATGTCAACTGGACCATACCGGTCGCCGCGGCCTGGCTCTCGGTCGTATGTCTCCGCGCGGGCAGAGGTTACGGCGGGTTCCTGTCCGCGGTTCTGCTCTATACGGCAGGCGTCCGCCTGCTGATCATACTGCTGGCGATCCTGGGCAAGACGACCGGGCTCGATGGCGCGTACTTCACCTGGGGACGCAGCGCGCTATTCGGCCTGGTCATTCCCCATGTCGTGCTGTGGCCGGTCGTCACCTTTATCGCGGGTACGCTGATCTGGCCGGTGACGGCCCTGGTTATGCGCCGGAGACAGGTATCCTATCGAGGCGCGGCCATGGGCGTTTTGATCATCCTTCTGCTCGTCTTCATCGGCCTGCCCTACCTGATTTCGACCCTGTACACCGGCAGCGTGGGACCTCGCCGCAAGGCGCAGGACACCCCCGCGGACCACGGGATGGTCTACGAGGACGTCACGCTGACGACTTCCGACGGCCTGAACCTGGCCGCATGGTACGTCCCGAACGAGACCGGCCGCGGCACGGTCATTTACTGTCACGGCCATCTCAACCACAGGGGTCAGATGCTCGACCAGGCAGCCTTTATTCATGAAAACGGCTTCAATGGGCTCCTGTTCGATTTCCGGCGGCATGGGGACAGCGAAGGCAATCTGACGACATTCGGCTATTTCGAGTGGCGCGATGCACAGGCGGCCCTGAGATACGCGGTCGACGTGCGGGGAGAGCAAGGTCCGGTCATTTTGTGGGGTGTTTCCATGGGCGCGGCCACCGCGTTGCTCACGGCAGCTGAAGAGCCCGAGATCGACGCCGTCATCGCCGAAAGCAGTTTCTACGCGGCCTCCGAAACGCTGCGCGGCGACCTGAACCGGATGTTCGGCCTGCCCACGGTGCCCTTCGGGTTTCTGACGGGTACCATAACGGAACTTCGGGTGGGCATCAAGCTTGATGCCCTGGACATCGGCCGCGCGGTGTCCGGCCTGAAGGAAGCTTCCGTGCTTCTGGTGGGCGGCACGGCGGATCGCCGCATGCCGGTATCGAACAACGAACGGCTATACGACCAGATACCCGGAACGCGCAAGGAGATCTACGTGGTGGAGGGCGCGACCCACGGCGACATTTGGGAAATGGACCGGGAAGCGTACGCGGAGACGGTCCGGCAGTTCCTGGAAAGATATGGTTTGCTCGATGGCCCTGAACCGCCGGCCGGCGAGGAAACCGCGGAAGAAACGCTGTAGATTACGTTGCAGGTTGGCTGCTGATAGCGCGGAAGATAACGCCGCAAGTAGCGCTGCGGATAACATTGTAGATAACGCTGCAAGTAGCACTGCAGATAACTCAGAAGAAATAAGGGGAACAGGCGTGAGCGAACCCGTGTTTCAACCCCTGTCGTCCTACCAGGAATATCCACCCGACGAGATGGAGCGGCGGGCCGAAGCATTCTACCAGGCGCTTCGCCGCCGGCGCACGGTCCGTGAATTCTCCGACCGGCCCGTGCCGAAATCGATCATCGATCACTGCATACTGGCGGCCGGCACGGCGCCCAGCGGCGCGAACATGCAGCCGTGGCATTTTGCCGCGGTGTCCGACCCTGAAATCAAGGCGACGATCCGCGTCGCCGCAGAGCGGGAGGAACAACAGTTCTACCAGGAGAAGGCGCCGCAGGAGTGGCTCGACGCACTGGCCCCACTGGGTACCGACCAAAACAAACCATTTCTGGAAACGGCGCCTTGGCTGATCGCGATCTTCGTACAGCGCCACGGCATGCTGCCCGACGGGCGGAGCGTAAAGCACTATTACGCCCTGGAATCGGTGGGCATCGCCACGGGGATGCTGATCGCGGCGGTGCACCACGCCGGCCTGGCGTCGCTCACCCACACCCCGAGTCCCATGAACTTCCTGAACCGGCTGCTGGGCAGGCCGGCCAACGAGCGGCCCTTCCTGCTCCTGGTCGTCGGCTACCCGGCGGAAGGCGCGGAAGTGCCGGTAATCACGAAAAAGCCCCTTGACGACATTGCCACGTTCGCTTGAAGCACGGTGCAGGTGCCTGAAGCGCGGCGCGGCGGCCTGAAGTGCGGCGAAGCAAGGGAAATAAGGAGGTATCATGCGCGGGTCGATCGTACCGGTGGTTACACCCTTCAGGAACGGGTCGCTGGACCTGGACGGACTGGCCGGACTGGTCGATTGGCAGATCCGGAGCGGTTCCCACGGCGTTTCGGTTCAGGGGACGACGGGCGAGCCGGGTTCGCTATCCCTCGAAGAGCGCAAGGAGGTGATCCGCGCCGCGTCCGCGGCGGTGGACGGCAGGGTGCCCTTCGTTCCGGGCAGCGCATCCGCCAACCACGAGGAGTCCATCGAACTCTCTCGCTTCGCGCAGGCCCATGGCGCCGACGCGCTGCTGTTCATCGCGCCGTACTACAGCCGGCCCGGCCAGGAAGGGATATATCGTCATTTCGACGCGTTGGCCAAATGCGTGGACCTTCCCGTAATCCTGTACAATATCCCGGGCCGCACGGCCGTCAACATCGAGATCGATACCGTGGCGCGGCTGAAGGAGGCCAACGACAATCTCATCGGCGTCAAGGAGTCGAACAAGGATTTCGAGCACATCAACCGCCTGCTGCACCGCATGGGCAGGGACTTCCTGGTGTACTCGGGGATCGAACTGCTTTGCTATCCCATTCTCGCAATCGGCGGGGCGGGATTCGTGAGCGCAACGGGCAATCTGATGCCAGTGGAAGTCGCGCGACTGTACGACCTGGTCCAGGAAGGGAAATGGCTGGAGGCGCGCGAACTCCACTACCACATGATGACGCTCAACGACGCCGTGTTCATGGAGATCAACCCGGTTCCTGTCAAGACGGCCCTGGGCATGATGGGCAAGATCAGCCCGGAGGTCAGGCTGCCCCTTGCGCCGTTGTCGGACCGCAACCGCGAAAAACTGCGCGGGATCCTGGCGGACTACGGACTGATCCGGTAACCGGCCGCGGCGCGGAGCCATTGGCTGTCGGCCCGTTTTCCGGTACGCACATGTCGAAAACAACCTACCGTCTGCATTACAACGAGAACCCCCTCGGTCCCTCTCCGGTGGTGATGGACCGGATCCGGGATCACCTGGCGGGACTCAGCCTCTACCCGCACCGGGACGACGAAGCGTTGCGAGACTGCCTGGCGGCGTTCTATGGCAGGGGAGTGACGCCTGCGCACCTGTTCTCGACATATAGCGGCTCCGAAGCCCTGGATCTCATCGCGCGGGTTTACCTGGAACCGGGCGACGAGGTCATCGTCTGCGGACCGACCTTCCACGTTTACGCACGGACGGCCGAGTGGCAGGGCGCGAAGATCGTCGACGTACCGCTGGACAACCAGGATTTCAGCGTCCGGGTCGACGCGGTCATGCGGGCGGTTACGCCCCGGACGCGCCTGGTCTACGTGGGCAATCCTAACAATCCGACGGGGTCGATCGTCACCCGGGACGACATGGACCTGCTCCATATGGGGCTGCCCGACCAGGTGACCCTGATATCCGACGAAGTATACCACCACTTCGTGACGCGTCCGGACTACCCGGATTCGCTGGCAAGTGTCGCGGCGGGACGGAACTTGATCGTCCTCCATTCTTTCTCGAAGGTCTACGGTTTGGCCGGTCTTCGCGTGGGCGTGGCGATCTCCCGTCCCGACATCATCGACCGGCTGGCGAGATACCGCAGGACCTTCCACCTGGGTACGCTGGAGATGGAGGCGGCCATCGCGGCCGTTGGCGACCCGGACCACGTGGCGCGATCCGTGGCGATGGCGGAGCGGGGCAAGAAAAGATGCTATGCCGCCTTCGATCGTTTGAGGATTACATACTGGCCCAGTGAAGGCAACTTTATCCTGTTCCGAACGCCCATGTTCGCGGACGATCTCGCCGCGCGCATGGCCGACCGGGGCATTCTCGTGGGTTCGGGCAGCCGTTTCGGCCTGACGCATGCCATCCGGGTCAGCATCGGGCTCCCGGAAGCCAACCAGGCTTTCATTTCGGCCCTTGAGCATATTCTGGCCGACGAAAGTTAGCATGCGCGTACCGTCGGGCGACGCCATTCGGTCGCCCTTGCGCCGCCGGTCACCCAGGCGCCGCCTTTCGGTCGATCTGGCACCGCGTTCTGGTCGATCTGGCGCCGCGTTCCGGTCGTCCTTGCGCTGCCTTTCGGTCGATCTGGCGCCGCGTTCCGGTCGTCGACAATCAGCGGTATGCCTGCCGCCGACGTCAGGTATATCCGAGCGAAAACTGACAATAGCACGAAGGGAAACGCATGTCACAGACCGCATTGATCGAACGGGCGGAAAAAGTCTTCGTCGGCGGGTCGAACGGGGAATTCCGTCTCCCGCCGGAAGCCAACCTTGTGGTGACCCACGGCGATGGCGCGATGATCTATGACGCCTCCGGGCGTGAATACGTCGACTTCCTCCTGGGTTCCGGCCCCATGATCCTCGGTCACGGCCATCCGGAAGTCGTGACGGCGGTGACGCGCCAGGTAGCCCGGGGCACCACCTTCATGGCCCTCAACGAGCCGGCCATCCGGCTGGCCGAACGGGTGGTGGACGCCTCGCCATGTGGGGAGAAGGTACGCCTGGTAATCACCGGATCCGAATCGATTCAGTTCGCCCTGCGGGCCGCCCGGGCCTTCACGGGCCGCGACCGCTGCCTGCGTTTCGAAGGGGGTTGGCACGGCGTGAGCGATTCGGCACTGCACGGGGCGAGGACGCTGGATCCCGGCGACTATCCTGACACCCTGCCGGACGGCGGCGGCATTCCGCGGAACTGGTCGGCGGACATGCTCGCCGCGCCCTTCAACGACGTGGGCCGGGCCACCGAAATCGTGGAACGCCACCACGGCGAACTCGCCGCAATCGTCATCGAGCCCCTCCAGCGATGTATCCTGCCCCGTCCGGGTTTCTTCGAGGCCATGCGGGCATTGTGCGACCGGCACGGCATCGTCCTCATCTTCGACGAGATTGTCACGGGTTTCCGCATGGCCTGGGGCGGGGCCCAGGAACGTTACGGCGTGACCGCGGACCTGGCGGCATACGGCAAGACGATCAGCGGCGGATATCCCCTGGCCGCCATGTGCGGCCGGTCGGACGTGATGGACGTCATGAACGGCTGGCGTCCGGCCGACGATCCGAAACGGGTCATCGCATCGGGCACTTTCAACGGCTATCCCGTGGGCGCCGTCGCCGGACTGGCCACCCTCGACGTGTTGGAACGGCCCGGGACCTACAAGCGGCTTTTCGCCATGGGCGACCGCGTTACCCGGGAGATCACGGCCATGGGCGAGCGGCTTTCGGTCCCCCTCCTCGTCGGCGGCGAAGGGCCCGTGCTCCAGGTATTGTTCACCAGCGAAAAGGAAATCGTCGACTACGGATCCATGTTTCGCGCCGACAAGCAGAAGGCCTATGTCTTCGGCGTCGAGATGATCAAGCGTGGGCTCTTCGTCAGTCCCTACGAGAAGATCTATCTGTCCCTGGTCCATACGGACGGTCACGTCGACCGTCTCCTGGAGACGGCGGAGGAAGTGTTGCGGGACGTGATCGCGAAAATGGATTGAACGGGTGCGGAGACGGCCGCCCGATACCTGGTATGGCGGCCCGAACAAACGATTAGAGAGGGAGCAAACCCATGAAAAACGTCCTCCTCCTGGGCGCCTCGGGCAACATCGCGCCGTACATCATCCCAGGCCTGGAGCAACACTACAATCTGCGCCTGGCCGATATCCGTCCCCATCCGGGCGGCAAGCCCACGAAGCAGGTAGACATGGGCGACTACGGGCAGGTGCTGGAAGCCGCCCGCGACATGGACGCCATCATGAACTGGACCGTGGTCCGGCAGGATCCTGTGGCCAGTTTCGCCGTGTCCGTCCGGGGCGCATGGCACGTGATGAAGGCGGCGGCCGAACTCGGTATTACGAAGATCCTGCACACGGGCCCTGAGATCATCATTCCCGGCTATCTCCACGACCACGACATCGGCGACGTGCCCCAGGCGCCGGGCACGGGCTACTATATGCTGACCAAGCACCTGGCCATGGAGATTTGCAGAATCTACGCCCGCCAGTACAGGATACACACCGTGTGCTACCAGTTCAACGGACTGGGACCCATGCCCGAAGAGCCGGTAAAGAACGCCGACCACCCGCCCTTCACCATCGTCTACGACGACCTGGTGGAGGCCTGCCGGCTGGCCCTGGAAATCGATGAAGTGCCGGACTATTTCCAGGCTTTCAACATGGGCAGCTATTTGCAGCAGGGCAAATACACCATCGACAAGGCCCGGCGCATCCTCGGCTACGAGCCACGGACCAACCCCCAGCGATTCTACAGGCGGCCGGTGGCGGACGCATGAAGATCACGCGGTTCGAGGTCATTCCCCTGAAGCAGCGCGGCCTGCTGCTCAAGGTGCATACCGATTCGGAACTCGTGGGTTACGGATCGCCCATGAATTACGAACACGGCCGCACGGTCGCCCGGGCCATCCATGACATGGAAGACTACCTCGTGGGCCGTGATCCCCGGCAGATCGAGGATCACTGGCAGACGCTGTTCCGGTCGAGCTACAGCCGCCAGATGCCCATCATGCTGTCCGCGCTGAGCGGAATTGAACACGCATGTCTCGATATTCTTGGAAAATCGCTGGACGAGCCGGTGTGGCGCCTGCTGGGCGGCTCATGCCGGGAACGCGTTCGGGTATACGCGTCCGTCGGCGGTCCGTCGCCGGAAGCATACGCGAAGCACGCCAGGGAACGGGTGGCGGAAGGGTATACCGCACTGAAGTGCACGCCCTTTCCCGACCCAGTCCGATACGTGGATACCCCTGCGGCCATGGAGCGGATCGTCGCCCGCGTCGCCGCGATCCGCGAAGCCGTGGGACCGGAGATCGACGTCGCCGTGGACTTCCACCGGGCCGTCAGTCCGGCCATGGCGAAACGCCTCCTGAGGGAACTGGAACCCCTGAAACCTTTTTTCGTCGAGGAACCCGCCCACCCGGAAAACGTCGACGCCCTGCTCGAGATCACCCGGTCCACCACCATCCCCATCGCCACCGGCGAGCGGAACACGACCCGATGGGGCTTCCGGGAACTGGTGGAGAAGAAGGCCGCGGCGATCCTGCAGCCGGACGTGCGCCACTGCGGGGGGATCCTGGAGATGAAGAAGATCGCGTCCCTTGCCGAGGTCCATTACGCGGCCTTGGCACCCCACTCCGCGGCCGATCCGGTCGGCGTGGCCGCGTCCCTGCAGGCCGTGGCCGGTACGCCAAATTTCCTTATCCAGGAGTATGGCGGCGGCGCGGGAGAAACGCTGTTTACCAAACCCCTGGTCTTCAAGGATGGTTACGTGGAATTGCCGACCGGCCCCGGCCTCGGCATCGAGATATCTGAAACGGGCCTCGCGGCCAACACGGCAACCGAATGGCGCCTGCGAAACATGCGCCGCGACCCGGACGACCATTCCTATTCCGATATCTGAAAAGGGAAGGGCGCATCATGACTGAACAACACACGCGCTCGACATCTCCACTCACCCGGGAACCCGTACGCCTGGCGAGCGTCCTGTGCCTGGGTATTTTCGCGTTTGTGTGCGTCGCGGCACCCGGCTGCGCTTCGGAGCCGGATCCATCGGCGTCAACCCCGGATCCCGAAGACCGCAGCAGGGAAGTTCTCGCCACGGCGGCGGGACATGCTTCCGCCGCGACCGCCGCCGAAACGATCTGGACGCCGCCACGGCCCCGGTCCGTCCATGAGCGTCGCGATGAGCGGGAACGCATGGTTGGGGAGATCCTGGACAAGTCTCCCATGGTGACGGACGCAGCCGTGCTCCGGGCCATGACGGACGCGCCTCGCCACGTGTTCGTCCACGAACAGACGCGGCGTCTCGCCTACGACGATACGCCCCTGCCCATCGGGCTTGGACAGACCATTTCCCAACCCTATATCGTGGCCTACATGACCGAACTGCTCGAATTGGACTCCGATTCGAGGGTCCTGGAGATTGGCACCGGATCGGGTTACCAGGCCGCCGTGCTCGCCCACCTGACCCCCCACGTATACACCATGGAAATCATCGAACCCCTGTTGGAACGGGCCCGCGGCCTGCTTTCTGAGGAAGGGTATGACTCGGTCCGGACCCGCCATGGCGACGGCTATTTCGGGTGGCCGGAGGCGGGCCCCTTCGACGCCATCATCGTCACCTGCGCCGCCGGCCATCTCCCGCCCCTCCTGTGGTCCCAGCTCAGGCCCGGCGGCCGCATCGTTATTCCCATCGGCGAGATGACGGGGGTGCAGCGGCTGGTCGTCGTACAGAAGACCGCGGACGGAGCGCGGACCTCCCGCACCGTCTTGCCCGTACGATTCGTGCCCATGACAGGCCGGGTCGAACAGTGACCTCGCGCACCGGAATCGCGAATGCGCCCAAGCGTCTGCCGGCGAGATACCTCGTGCGGGCCGCCGGCCTGGTGGCCTGCGGCGTCATCGCCTTCGAAATCGGGCTGATTCGGGTGCTGCAGTACGCGAGCTGGTACCATTTCGCCTTCCTCGTCATTACCATAGCCCTCCTCGGCTTCGGCATGAGCGGCGCCATCCTGTCGCTGTGGCGCGGCTACCTCATCCGTCGCCTGCAGACCGCCCTTCCAGTCCTCGCCCTGCTTACGGCGGTCTCCATTCCCCTCGTGCTCCATGCAGCTCAGCTCCTGCCCGTGTCCGGCCGTTTCCTGCCCGGTCTGGTCGTCGGGCAACTGGCCTGGTGGGTGGTATACTGGGCCCTGCTAACCGTCCCCTTTGCCCTGGGCGCCACCGCCATCGGACTGGCACTCATGTCCGCCGGAGAACGGCTGCCTGCGGTATACGCGTCGAACCTCATCGGCAGCGCATCCGGCGCGGTCGGCGTGACCGTCGTCATGTACTTCGTAGAACCCGCCTGGCTGGGTTACGCGACCGGGGTCGTGGTACTGGCCGCGGCATGGCGCACCGATCGCCGGACGCTGAGCGTCGGACTGGTTGCCGCGGGTGTGCTTGCCGGTGCGCTTGCGGTGCTGCTCAACCCACCTTCCATCCGTGTCGACGACGACAAATACCTCGCCTACGTCAACCGGCTCGAAGCGGGCGGGCAGGCCGTGCAACTAGCCCGCGCCTTCGGTCCGTCCGGGGTCGTGGAGGTGTTCGGCAGCGATACCTTTCACGATATGGCCTTCATGACCGACGATCGGATGCCGCCTTCCATGGCGTCGATCGTCGTAGACGGACACCGCGCCGGTTCCCTGTTGCGGATCGACGGTACGGACCAGGCGGAGGCCCTGGACGGCACGCTCATGGCCCTGCCCTATGGCCTGGCGCCCACCAGACCCAGGGTACTGCTGCTGGACGAGGTCGGCGGCGGCAACATCTGGCTGGCCCGTCGCAACGGTGCGGCCGCCGTGGACGTCGTGCAATCGAACCGGGTGCTTACAGAACTTTTCTCCGGTCCCCTGGCGGCCGAAGGAGGGGCCGTATTCAACCTGCCGGATGTCGTGCTTCATTCGGTGGAACCGCGGGCTTTCCTCGAAGGAACGGACGAAGCCTTCGATCTCATTCAACTGTCGGGCATGGAATCCTGGTCGGCGGCCGCGGGCGGCCTGGAAGGGCTGAACCAGGACCATCTCATGACGGTGGAGGGCATGAATGCCGCCCTGCGGCGGCTGTCCCCGGACGGCATACTCCACGTCTCCCGCGGCATTCAGCTGCCGCCCCGGGACAACGCGAAGATCGCTGCAACGGTCATCACGGCGCTGGAGCAGTCGGGAATCGCCCGCCCGGCCCGATCGGGCGCGCATATGGCCATGGTCCGGGATTTTCTGGGCGTCATCACCATGGTGCGGCCGCGGCCCTGGCGAGCAGACGAGATCCGCCGCCTGCGGGACCTGTGCGCGGCGAAAAACCTGACCCCGGTGTACTTCGAAGGGATTTCGGCCGAAGAACTGAACCGCCCCGACGAACTGCCCGGTCCGCCGGGCGAAGAAGGCGATTACCTGTACCACGTGGTGCGTTCGTTGTTGTCGCTGGGCCCAGGCGCTTCGACGGACTTCCTGGACGAATGGCCCTTCCACGTCCGACCAGCCACCGATGACCGCCCCTTTTTCGGTAATTTCGGAAAGATCGGCACCCTGCCCGATTTCAGGCGAGTTTACGGGGCTGGCTGGCTGTTGCGTTCCGAACTGGCCTTTCTCTTCGTCCTGTCCACCGCGTTCATCGTGTCTCTCGCGGGCATCGTCCTGATTCTCCTGCCCTTCGCATTTCGTTCGGATATCCGGCGCGCGCCGGACCGTTCGACCGCCGCGTTGTACTTCCTGGCCATCGGGCTGGCCTACCTGGTGCTGGAGATCGCCTTTCTCTCCGGCATCCAGCGTCTGCTGGGCGATCCGGTCATCGGCGGCGCGGCCACGGTGGGGGGCTTTCTTTTCTGTTCGGGCCTGGGCAGCCTGGTGGCCAACCGCATTGCAGCACTTCCAGGGGTTTCCCTGACGAGACTGGCGATGGTGCCCGCGGTCATGGCCATCCCGGTGTTCACGGGCCTGATCCTCCTCAACCTGTACGGCGGCGCCTGGTCCCTGGGAATCCGCCTCGCCGCGGCAGTGGCCCTCATCGCGCCCCTGGCCTTCGCCATGGGTCTGCCCTTCCCCCTGGGACTGCAACAGTTCCAGGCACGGTCCGCCGCCCTCGTACCGTGGGCCTGGGGCGTCAACGGATGTGCTTCCGTTCTCGCTTCTCCGATCGCCATGATCATCGCCATGCAGTGGGGATTCATCCTGACGGTGACGGTGGCGGCGGTTTGCTATGTTGTTGCGGCCTGTGCGGCGGCAAGGGGAGGGTCGTCACCTTCTTCGGCATAGCACACGGACCGTGCGGCACAGAGCGCGGCGGCTCCCTGTGGGAGCCCGCCTGAACCGGATCGACGACGCGATCAGCGCACACGGCCGATCACGGCGGTCTGATCGTCGAATTGTTCCGCGCCCAGGGAGAAGTCGCGTACGGAGGCGAGGATCAGTTCCAGGATATTCTCGCTGGGCCTGTTGCGGTTTTGCGACAGGACCTGGCGGAGTCGCGCCTCTCCGAAATCTTCATCCTTCGTGTTGAGCGCATCCGTAATGCCGTCGGTATAGACCGCGAAGAGATCCCCCGGATCGACACGGACGGCAGATTCTTCGAATTCCGCTTCCGGAAACAGCCCGATCGGGTAACCGCCGCTTTCGAGCAACGCGATATCGTCGCTGTCATTGCGAAGGAGCAGGGGCGGATTATGTCCGGCGCAGCAGTAATTCAACCGGGATGTTTCCATGTGGAAAGTGCAGATGAAAAGCGTGGCGAATCGTTCTGGCGCCGTGCTGTGGCACAAATAGACGTTGAGACGGGACATCAGCCTGGACAGCCGGTCCGGGCTTCCTTCCAGCGCCGGGTCCAGTGCCTGGGACCGCAGCGACGCCTGCAGGCCGGCCATCGTGAGCGCCGCCGAGATGCCCTTTCCCGATATATCGCCGACTACGATATCCAGCGTTCGATTTCGGTGTTGAATGAAATCATAGTAGTCGCCGCTGACTGTACGGGCGGGTATCCAGGCACCGGCCAGTTCGAGAGGACCCTGTCGCGGCGGTTCGTTGGGTATGAAACGGGCCTGCACGTCCCGGGCCATGGAAAGTTCCGTTTCGATACGCTCTTTTTCTCTCTCTTCATTCATCAGCGTCTCAATGCTCTGCGCCATGGTGTTGAAAGAGTGGCTGAGTTCACCAAGTTGATCCCGCGTTCTTTCTTCCACGCGAAAGTCCGTCCTACCGGAGCGAATGGCCTCCGTACCCTCGTACAGTCCGTGTACGGCCGTGGTAATCCGACGTGAAACGAGCAGCCCGATCATAAAGGATACCAGTTCGAAGCAAACGAGTATCGTGCATAGGGTAAAAAAAACGTACAGCAGAGGAAAACCGGAGAGCAGCATGTCAGCACTGACGGTGGCTTCGAATATGTGTATCGGATCCAGATCCAGGCCCAGTATCGCCACGTTGCTCGCACCGTGATTCCAGGACCTGGCTGCAAAGGAAAAAGCCCAGGGCACGTGAATTGCACCTAAAAGCGGCAATTGGCGCCACTCGACTTCCGAAGCAGGAGGTTCATAGAAGGAGAACTCCTCGTTACGGGGTTCCGCCCGGTACGAGACCTGCGCGCCGAGTTCCTCCCATATTTTCGTCCGGTAGGCCTCCCCCAGCGGCATGGAGGCGAGGACATACAGGTCCCTTCCGCGGAATTCGATCGCGTCGCCGGCGCGAAAGGACAGCGTGGAACGGACGCCGGACAGGCTGTCGAATACCACATCGGCGAAATGGCCTTCCCGGAATAACCAGTCCGGAAGCGGTTCCAGCGTATCGAAAGACGGAGTCACATTCACTGGTCTGCCATCTTCAAATACGCTGATCGACAGGCCGGAAAGGTCTGGATTGTCCTGTACGATTTCGTCCACGATCCTGGCGAACGGCAGATTGTCGTCCGTGGCCGTCCGCACAAGGGCCAGTTGTATTTCGAGTGACAGATGATCGAGCTGGTTGGTCGTCTCTTCGATATGACGGGAGACCAGATTGGTTCCCAGGGTTCCGATCCAGAGCCATCCGACGAGCAGACTGACCGAAGAAGCGATGCAAAGGGGCGCGAGGCCTGCGAAAATAAACGAAACGAGCAGGCGGTTCCTGACTTTCCACAGCAGACGATTCCGCAGCCACGAGAGCGTCTTCCAGGCGTAGTAGAAGATGCTCGCGGCCAGCAGGACGGCCGCCGGCACGACGAGCCAGCCGACTACGCCCTGCCAGGTGCCCAGGAGCAGGAAGGACACCGCCGCCATGATCAGGAAGGCATAGGTACAGCGCTTGATCCAGGTATCCGGGGTCAGCCATTTCAACGTCCGGCGGATGATGCGACTGGATCTCGCGCTACTGAATTTTGCAACGTTCATGAGCAGGAATTCCGAAGAGATGGGCGGACGGGTGCCCGCCCTGGCTACTGTCCAGTGACGCCGTCCCTTTCGTGGCGAATACGACGGCTACGCGCTAGTGCCGGTCGACCCGGGGTTCGATGGGCAATTCGCGGAACTCCTGGATCAATCCCGCCAGTTCCTCCGAAGCAGCGCGGTAGAGCGCTTCGCCCTTCTCCACCGTGGCGACGGTGGCGTCGCCGATGACGCCCGATTCGGAGATCCTGGACCACTCGTCCATCATGCGCAAAGGCGATGCGCCCTTGCCCCGGACCCAGCCGCGCCAGTAGTACTTGGACACGGGGACCTTCACTTCCCGCACGGCCTTGTCCATCTGGACCGCGTCGTCATTGAGGTAGCGGTAGACCGAGGTCTCGATCTCGTCCGCGTGGGACTGCAGCTCGGAGTCGCCGATCTCCCACAGCTTGGACTGCGCCACGCTCCACCAGTTGAGCGTACCGCAGTGGGCGTCCGTCTCGATGACCGTACGCCGGGAGGCCGTCTCCAGGATGGTGGCGTTGGACCCGTGGCCGTTGACGATGAGGATCTTCCGGAAACCGTGATGGGCCACGCTCTTCGTGATATCCACCACGAAATCCTGCAGGTGGTCGTCCCGTACGGTGATCGTCCCGGGGAAGTCCATGTGGTGGTCCTCGAACCCGTAAGGCAGGGCCGGCAGGATCAGCACCTCGTCGGGGATGAGCTTCGCCGCGCCTTCGCACACGCTGCTCGCCAGGAAGGTGTCCACGTCCAGGGGCATATGGTAGCCGTGGTCCTCCGTGGAACCGACGGGCAGGATGACGGCCGGTTGCTCCTTCACCTTCTCCTTCAGTTCGACCCAGGTGTAGTGGTCGTAGCGATAGGGCAGGCGTGGACCCTTCATAATTGCTCCTTACGCTTGTCTACGGTTCGATCCAGTCGGTCAGATCGGCCATACATTACCTGTTCGTACCACACCAAACGCGTCAAGCGCTCATGCGCGGGATGACTTCATTCACGAAGAGGTCCATGCTGTGGAGCCAGGCTTCCTTGTCGTCCCAGTCGTATCCCATGAGGATCAGCGTGCCGAAGTCCCCCGTCTCCTCCCGCATCGCGTCCAGCCGGCGGACCACCTCGTCCACGTCCCCGTGGATGATCTGTTCCGTCATCAGGTAGTCCAGGTTGCACTGCGAATCCGGCAAGTCCGGGTCCCGCTTGAGCATCTTCCGACCCAGTCCCTGGTCGAAGAGGCCGCCCAGGTATTCGAAGCCCCGGCCCAGAGAATTGGTGCGCACTTTCGTTGCCGCTTCCTCCTTGCTGTCGGCGAGGAAGATGCTGCGGCAGATGCGCCAGTCTTCGCGGTCGGGCGTGCGCCCGGCGTCCTGGGCCGCCTGTTCGTAAACCCGCCAGTTGTCGGCTACGACGTTGCCCGGTGAAATGTTGGCGCTGATGGGAAACCAGCCCTTCTCACCCGCGATCCTCATGGTGGAGGAGTTCATGCTCATCCCGGGGGCGCCAATGGGCGGATGCGGCTGTTGCAGGGGCTTGTGGATATAGCCGATCAGCGTGTCGCGGTCCACGTTCTCTTCCAGGTCGATCTCCCAGAAACGGCCCTTCAGGTGATAGGGCGGGTCCTGGCTCCAGATCTGCAGGATCATCTCCGCCGACTCGGCGGCCATGGCGCTGTTGAGCTTCGGATCGATCTTATAAAGTTCCAGGTCCGTTGTCACGCTGCCGGGGCCGAAGCACAGGTTGAGCCGTCCGTGGGAAAGCTGGTCCATGAAGGCCAGCCGGCTGGCCACGTGGGCCGGGTGGTGATAGGGCAGGCAGGTGGGCGCCGTGCCAAGCCGGATGGTGTGGGTCATGGCAAGGGCCTTGCCTATGAAGGCCTCGGGCAGCACGATGTTCTCGTACTTCATGGTATGGTGTTCGCCGATCCAGAACTCGGTGAAACCCAGCTCTTCGCAGCGCACGATCAGTTCCAGGTCCTCGTCGTGGCACTGTGCGGCCGGCTTGACCGGGTCGTGGAAGGGCATGATGAACATCCCGTATTTCATATCTGATTCTCCGGTGTTGGTCCTGATTCGTGCCGGCGTTGTCTGAACCCGGCCGGCCTGGGGACGATGATTCGATGCCGGTTTCCCGCGTTTCCTCTCAGCCCCGTAGCCACGTCCTTCCCGCTCGGTAACGCGCACCTACCCGCTCGGTAACGCGTATGCGCACCTTCCCGCTCACTGCTGCATGCGCGGCATGACTTCGTTGGCGAAAAGCTCCGTACTACGCAGCCACGCGGCCTTGTCTTCCGCGTCGTTCCAGTCGAAAGCCATGAGGATGAGCGTTCCGAAATCCCCCGTCTCGTCCCGCAGTTCGTCGAGTCGGCGGACCACCTCGTCCACGTCGCCGTGGATGATCTGTTCGCCCAGGTAGTAGTCTCTGTCGCACGCTTCGTCGGCCATGTCAGGATCGCGCTTGAACATCTTCTTGCGTCCGGGCTCATTCCCCTTGTCCAGGACCCCTCCCAGAAACCGGAAGAACCCGCCGAGGTAACTCGACCACGCCCGCTTCCTGGCCACGTCCCGGTCGTCGGCCACGAAGATGCTTCGGCAGACGCGCCAGTCGGCCCGGTCTGGCGTACGGCCTGCTTCGAGCGCCGCCTTCTCGTACACCTTCCAGTTGTCTGCTACGATGTTGCCCGCGATCAGGTTGCTGCTGATGGGCGCCCACCCCTTCTGTCCGGCGGACTTCATGGTCGACGAGTTCATGCTCATGGCCGGCGCGCAGATGGGCGGATGGGGCCGTTGCAGGGGTTTCTGAATGATGCCGAGATGGGACTCGCGGTCGACCCACTTCTCGAGCCCGATCTGCCAGAACCGTCCGTCGTACCGGTAGGGTGAGTCCTGTGTCCACAACTGAAGAATGATCTCCGCGGCCTCTTCCATCATGGCGCTGTTCGCCGCCGGGTCGATTCCGAAAAGCTCCAGGTCCGGGAAGACGCTGCCCGTGCCGAAACACAGGTTGAGGCGTCCGTGGGACAGGTGGTCCAGGAAGGCCAGGCGCGTAGCCACGTGGGCGGGATGGTGGTAGGGCAGGCACGTGGGCGCGGTGCCCAGCCGGATCGTGTCGGTCATGGCCAGGGCCTTGCCGATGAAGGCCTCCGGCAGGGCGATATTCTCCCACTGGTGGGTGTGGTGCTCGCCGATCCAGAACTCGGAAAACCCCATCTCCTCGGCCAGCACGACCAGTTCCAGGTCCTCGTCGTAGCACTGGGCGGGCGGCTTCGCCGGATCGTGAAAGGGCATGATGAACATACCGTGCTTCATATTGGACTCCGAAACGCTGTTAGATCGCCGTACTCAGGCGTAACCAAGCGACTTGTTCAACCTCGGCATGACTTCCCTGGCAAAGAGCTCGATGCAGTCGATCCAGGCCGCCCTGTCGTCCCAGTCGTGGGCGGTGAAGATGAGCGTGCCGAATTCGCCGGTCTCCTCCATCATGCGGTGCAGCTGCCGCACGCACTCGTCGGGATCGCCCGCGATGACCTGTTCGTCCATCATGTAGTCCAGGTTGACATCGGAATCGGGCATATCGGGATCCCGTTTCCACAGCCCCCTTCCAGGTCCGAGGTCGGTCAGCTTCATGGTATATTCCAGGCATTTGCCGAGTGAACTGTTCCGGGCCCTTTCGCGGGCTTCCTTCGTCGTCTCCGCCACGAAAATGTTACGGGAGATCTTCCATTTGCGCCGGTCCGGCTCCCTGTCCTCCGTCCTGGCCCCTTCGGCATAGGTCTCCCAGTGGTTTACGAGCACGTTGGACGCGACCATGTGATGGCTGAAGGGAGAATAGCCCTTCCGGCCCGCGATGCGGGTCCCGGCCGAATCGCGCATGATCACGGGAACGGAAAGGGGAGGGTGGGGTTTTTGCAGGGGCTTCAGGTAGACCCCCATGCCCAGATCCTCGCGGACTTCCCGGCCCACGTGCATTTGCCAGAAGCGGCCGTTTATATCGTAGGGCGGATCGGTGGTCCACAGGGTCATGATCATCTGTATCGCCTCGCCGACCATGGCCCCGGAGTCCTCGGGACGGATCCCGTACATCTCCATGTCAGTCGGGATGGCGCCGGGACCGAAGCAGATGTTCAACCTGCCGTGGGAGAGATGATCGAGGAAGGCCAGGCGTCCGGCCACGTGGGCGGGATGGTGGTAGGGCAGGCACACGGGCGCGGCGCCGAGCCGCATGCGGTCGGTCAGGCCCAGGGCCTTGCCGAGGAAGATCTCGGGCATGACGATGTTCTCGTAACTCGAGGAGTGGTGCTCGCCCACCCAGAATTCGCTGAATCCGAGTTCCTCCGAACGCACCAGCATTTCCATGTCCTCGTCATAGCACTGTCCCGGCGGCTTCGTCGGATCGTGCACGGGCATGAGGAACACGCCATAGTCGATCATGCATTACTCCTTTTTACTATACTGACGGCTGCGCCCAGATTCCACGGCTGTGCCCAGTTCCCTTTAAACAACAGGCCCTTGCGTTGTTACGTTCACAACAGCCCTTTGCGGCGCTTGTTCTCGATTGTTTTCTCTACGAATCCGGGTCCGCACACCGCGTCGAATCCACTCCCAGGAAACCGGGTAGCCCATTCGTAAACGGTCCTGACACGGGCTTCGTCATCACCGAAGGCGCAAGGTTCGGTCCGCACCGTGTCCAGCGCTTCGATCACGGCGTCCGCGATCCGGCCGTACAGCCGGTCCTTCCACGCGCCCTGCGGCCCGCCCGGCCCGTCCACATTCCGCGCCTCCCGCGGCCCGCCTGTTCCGTCCGTCTGCCGCGCCTCCTGGTACCACGCCAAGGCGTTGAACTGAACTTTTTTGGACCGGGGATAGAAGGAGCACATGAGGTTCCAGTCGTCGCCTTCCCGCTCCTGGTCGCCCGAAGCCCGGAAGTCCGACCGGAGGAGGACGGACGGGATGTCGAGCAACTTGGCCATCATGAACTCCACTACCGTGCCCGAGTCCAGGTCCGTCCCATCGAAGTTGAACAGGGCCAGGTCGCAGGCCATCACTTGCTTAAGATCCTGGTTGCGGATGTCGACCATCCGTTCCGACGCCAGTTCCAGGTCCTGGGGCACCACGCAGGCGTACCTGCCGGCGGACCGGCGGTCTATGGCTTCCGCGAGGATGGCGTTGCCGGCCAGGTGCTTGTGGTCGAAGAGGTCGCCGGCGAAATACACGGTAAAAGTCGTCATGGGCTATGGCTGTCCGCTTACCGTCCTGAGTACCGTTTACCGATTTCGGCCGCATCGGGAGTCGCGTTTGCGACCATGACGCCCTCGTCGATCATGTCGGTGACGTTGTCGGGGGTGACGCCGTTCAGGAAGGCGACGCCGTTGGCCTTGCAGGCCTTGAGCACCGCCGCCCGCGCGGCGATCATCTCGGGCGGGTAGGGCGGATCGTGGCCGTCCGGGTATCCGAAGGACATCCCCATGTCGCCCGGACCCCACTCGGCGAAGGCGATGCCAGGTATCGTGAGGCTCTCGTCGACGTTGGCCAGGGCCCGGCGGTTCTCGATCTTGAGACCGAGCATCAGTTCCCCTTCCGGGTTCAGGGGCCATACGTCGGCCCGCTGGACGTATTCCTGCACGGTGAGTCCCCAGGCGCACGCCGCGAAACCCTGCCCCCCCGAACCGCGCTGGCCCACTTCGAGCCCGTCACCCACGCCCTGGGTCTGGAAGGGGTAACGCGCAGCCTCCACGAAGGCCCGCACGGCGCCCGGTGTCTCCGCGTGGCACAGCAGGATTCCGTGAACGCCCTGTGCCAGGACCTGCTTGACCATCCACGCGTTCGCCCGCATGACCGCTTCATTGGTACCGTTCGTCGGCAGCGTGACGATCACGCAGGGCGTCAGGTGACCCGTCGGCGTGGGCCCGGCGTCCATCAGCCCGGTCATGAAGGCCCTGAGGCCGGGCAGATCGAAGAGGCCGTGCTCCATTTCGACGCACAGGTAGTCCTCCCATCTCCCCGAGGCTTCGACGCCCTTTTCGTAACTCAGTTCGCCGGCCCCGCCGTAGTATATGGGCTGGCCCCGACTAAGCAGTTCCACTGCGCGGTTGACTCTGGGCATTTGTTATTCTCCCAACTAGCTGTCCTGTTCCGAATCGAAGGCAGGCCGCGTCAGTCGCGAAACCGGCCGCTATGCCAAATCTGGTGGGTGGTTCACGGACGTTCAAAGGGCAGCCGGTCCGCCATTCCCGAGTCTTCCGCCAATCCAGCCAGGTTCTCCGCCGCCATGCGTGTCAAGGGAACTCCCTTGCGGCGGGATACCGCTTCGCTGTCGTATTCCATTTCACCCGGCACGTAGGTGCGTTCCACCCTGGCCGCCTTCGGCGCTTCCCGCATGCGCCGAACGAGTTCGTCCGCACGATCTAAAAACGCGTCCGGCGGCATCATGGCGCCCACGTCGATGGCCATGAAGCTGTGCCCCTCGTCGCAGGTCGCGTCGGTGACCTTGCCCCAGGACGTAATATCCGTAGTGACCCCCGCCCCGGCGAGCACACCGGCCAGGGATTCCACCAGCAGGGCCAGACCGTAGCCTTTGTGTGCGCTGAAGGGCGTAAGGGCCCCGGTAAAGGTGAAGACGCCGGGATCCGTCGTGGGCAGACCGTCCCCGTCGGTGAGCCATCCCTCGGGAAGCGGTTCGCCCCTGGCCTGGTACAAGGCCACCTTTCCGCCCGCCACGGTACTCATGGCGATGTCGAGGACGATCGGCGGCTGGGACCGGGTCGGAACGGCATATGACAGGGGGTTGTTTCCTAAGGCCGCACCCCGGCCGCCGGGGATGTTCATGACCACGTCGGTATTGCTCATGGCGATCCCGATCATGTTCCGTTCCAGGGCCATGAGCGTATAGGCCGAAGCCGCGCCGAAGTGGTTGCTCCGGCGGACGGTGGCCGTGCCAATCCCGCACTTCGCCGCCTTGTCCATGGCCACGGTCATGCCGTAGTGCGACGCAACCATCCCCACGGACTGGCAGGCGTCGATCCTTGCCCAGGCCGGACCTTCGTCCGTTATCCCGGGCGTGGCGCCTGCGTCGATGCCTCCGTCCCGCATCATCTGCACGTAGCGCCGCAGCGAGACCGTACCGTGCGTGAAGATACCCCGCATGTCGGTACGCACCAAAATGTCCGCAGTCAACCTGGCGTCGCGGGGCGAGAGTCCCGCCTCTACCATGGCCGCCGTGCAGAAGTCCGACAGGGGTTCGGGTGGAGTCCGCAGAACGTAGAGTTGATCTGACGTGTGTGTCTGGTTGGCGTCGGTGCCCAGCGCTGGTGCCTTTCTAGCCGCCGCGGTGTCCTGCCTGCCGCAGTATGCTAACCGCCGCGAATACCGGCGGTAACGCGTTCGAAACCGCCGATCATATAACTGTAGTCGCAGTCGACCTGGATCCAGTCGACGCCCCGGCTCCTCCAGCGCCGCCCGAAGGCGTACTGCGATCCCATACCCATGCCGATGGAGAGTCCCGATTCGTGTCCCACGTCGATGATGCGCTCCATGGCGGCCACTACCTCGTCGTTGTCCAATTGCCCGAGAACGCCCATCGAACCGCTCAGGTCCACCGGACCGATGACCAGGCTGTCCAACCCCGGTATGGCCGCGATGGCGTCCAGTTCACGATAGGCCTCGACGTGCTCGATCTGGACCGAGACGAAGAGGTCCCGGTTCATGTCTTCCACGAATGAGTCAATATTCGAAAAAGCCCTTCCGTAGTTCGACGGACGATGGGGACCGAAGCCCCGGTCGCCCATGGGCGGATAACGGCAGGCGTCCACCACGCGGCGCACCTCGTCGGCGGAGCGGACCTGCGGGACGATGATACCAGGCGCGCCCGCGTCGAGGACGGGCTTCACGTGCCCGATGTCGCTCGAGGGCACCCGGACCAGCGCGGCGGTTCCACCCGCGCGGGCGGCCATGAGGTGGCCCGTGACCGACTCGAGGTTCATCGCCCGGTGCTCGGTGTCGATCCAGATGAAGTCTGCCGAATCGCACAGGGCCTCGGTCACGGCCGGGTCGGTGAAGGTCACGCTGGCGCCCAGGCAGCATTCACCCTCGGCGATCAGCTTCCTGAACGCCCTTATTTCATTAGAGAACAATGGTTGCTCCACGAGTATGGACTGGTTACTTGTCTTAAGGGTCGCGTCCGGTCGTTCCGAACGCACGTTAACTGTTGGCCGTTCCGGACGGACGGTTCCGCATTCCTAGACAGCGCCCTCCTGCCACGGTCCCCAGATGGCGTAGGTCAGCCCGGGCCGCTGCATGTTGACGAAGAGGGTCTCGCCGTCGGGACTGAAGGTCGCCCCGGCGAACTCGCCCCGGTAGGCGATGCCGGCCACGTCCCGGGCCACGTCGAACACGCGCCCGTCCTTCGTCAGGCCCCGGATGTGCTGTACGCCGTCCCGGTTGTCCTCGCACACGATCAGGCCGCCGCGGGGACTCACGCAGACGTTGTCCGGCGCTGCCATGAGCGAAGCGTCGGGCGATTCGAACAACAGGGTCAACACGCCTTTGTCTTCCCCGTCGGGTTGGAATTCCCACACCTGTCCGAGGCGCTCGTCGCCTCCTCGCGTCGACGTGAAGAAGATGCGGCCGTTTCCGTACCAACATCCTTCAAGGCGGTCGAAGGCGGCGCCGCCCTTGTCCGCCCCTTCCTTGTATACCAGGTTCCGGTCCAGGCCAGCGCCCGCCGGATCGGGATCTTCGATCTCCACCCAGGTCACGGGCAGGACCGTGCCCATGGTCTGTCCACTGCGCGTGTCGTATCCCGGTTGATCCTCGACCGCGAGCATACGCAGGCGGCCGCCCCGGGCGAGCTCGCCGGGATGATCGGGAAGGTACTGGAAGAATCCGCACGGATTCTGGTCTTCGGTTTCATACACGGCCCCGGTGGCGGGATCGACGGCGATGGCCTCGTGGACGAAACGTCCCATTCCGGTAAGGGGTTCGGCCGCCACACTCTCCTCGGCATCGGCGGGCACCTCGAAGCAGTATCCGTGGTTCCTGTCGTATCCGCCCAGGTACTGCAGCCAGCGAGCACTGAAGAACCGGTCCGTGCCCATGGTGGTCTCTTCACAGGTGATCCAGGAGCCCCACGGCGTGGGGCCGCCGGCGCAGTTGTGCAGCGTCCCGCCCACGCTCACGAAATCGCGGACCAGTTCGCGGGTCCGAGGATCGACGATGAGCGTCGTAACCCCGCCGGGCGCGGTGGGATCGTAGGCTGCCGACTGGTTGCCGATGGCCTCGACCGGACTGCCCGTGTTTATTTCGTGATTGCGCAGTAGCCGGACCATGCCGTCCTCCGCGGAGAAGGCCGCCATGCCGTCGTGGGCGGCCGGCGTGGGATGGCCGTCCGACATGAGGCCGCCCTTCTTTCCGAACACGGTATAGGCGAATTTCGGCGGCAGTTCGAGCATGGTCTCGCCGGTGTTGTGAGACGTCACGGGAGAAAGCGGCCCATATCCGCCCTCCCCCCGGGAAGCCTGCAGGCTGGCGGATCCGTCGGACATGGCCCGCGCGCGGCGGGCGATAAGGCCCTGGAGCGCCGATGCGCCGAAAGTCATGGCGCCAAGGGCCACGGCGGAATGTCGAATGAATGAGCGTCGGTTCAGTCGGGACACGTGAGCAATTCTCCTTTGGCGTTGACTCCGCCTGGTGTTGACTCCGCAATGTCGGCGATGCGGAGGACGTGTCGGGTAAAATACAGAATCCAATATTCAATTTACGGTAGCGGATCGCTAAAATCAAGACGCCACTGCAGGTTATTCCGATCGGATATTCAGCCGAACCTGATGAAGACCAGCCCGGCGACGATCATCCCGACGGAGCACAGTTTCAGCGGGGTGACGCGCTCTTTAAGGAAGATGAAGCCCAACAGGGCGC
Source organism: uncultured Gemmatimonadota bacterium (assembly GCA_951812955.1). Taxonomy (GTDB): domain Bacteria; phylum JAAXHH01; class JAAXHH01; order JAAXHH01; family JAAXHH01; genus JAAXHH01. The sequence goes on from OX638340.1 coordinate 3,577,705, forward strand.
CCAGGACCACGGCGAACTCCCGCAGGGCGACGATGTAGCCGACCTGACCCACGGTCATGGCGAAGAGGATCATCAGGTAGGCGGCAGTCGAGCCGACGGCGATCAACGTCACGGGCCGCCAGGTCTCCGCCAGCTTCCGCCAAAGCCGGTTCCGGTCGCGGACGGCGACGACCGGTGTGGCGAACGAGGCGCTCAGGAAGAACATGCCGAATATGTACACTACGGGATGCACGATACCCACCCCCACCTTGTCCACCAGCGAGTAACTCACGATGGTCGCGCCTACCCCGAGGGCCGATACGAACCCGTGCCGCGTGCCCCTCGCGCTGCCCAGGATCGAAGCGCCCATGGAAAGAATTCCCACGCAGATCAGCCCGATACCCGCTACGCCGATCGGCGTAAGCGACTCACCGAGCAGCAGCCATCCCAGGAATCCCGTGAGGCCGATCCCCGATCCTCGCGCGATGGGGTAGACCAGGGAGATTTCTCCATACTCGTAGGCCCGGCCCAGGAGCAGGAAGTAAAACGTGTGGATGATCCCCGTCGCCAGAATAAAGATCCAGCCGGCCTCCAGCATGGCCATGAATTCCGGGATGCCCTGCGATACGGCGACGCCGGCAACCAAGGGCAGGAGCAAGAGACAACTGACCCAGAGAGACCACCAGAACACGGTGAGGTTTCCGGCGTTGCGGCGGGCCACGAAATTCCAGGAGGCATGTAGTATGGCGGAGAGGAGGACGAAGAAGAAGAGTTCAGTGGACATGGATGGGACGCGAACTGATTCGGATGGTGGGGAGGTACTCGATAACGATTTACCAGGGAAAAAGAACCGGACGGACCGATCCTATATGGATGGAAATCAGGGGTGTGTCAACGATCAATTGTGCTTGGTCCACATCTATAGGAAGGTTACTTTCGGATATCAGCCTATCCTTCTATCCATCACACTTCCATCGCATCGCCATGTATTGGTGCGACCCGGTAACGCGGTCTTCTGCTAAAATACGGTTCGGGTGGGTTCGTGCGGGCGCCTATTATGATCCATCACTTTTTCATATCCGCCTTCCGCCATTTAATGAAGAACAGGGGCGTATTCGCCGCGAATGTCTTCGGGTTCGCCCTGAACTTCGTCGTGGTGATCTTCGGGTTGAATTACATCCTCTTCGAAACGTCCTACGACGACTTTCATGAGAAAGGCGACCGGATTTACCGCGTGCTGGTGACTAAGCCCGACTTTGATATGACCCTTCCCACGGCCTCCGCCCTGCTTGCCCCGACGCTCGCGGAGGCCTATCCGGAAGTGGAATCGGCTGTTCGTATATACTATAGATTATCTATGCCATTGCGTACGTCTCCTGAAGAGCTAGCTGAATCCGTAGCATTCAACGTCGCCTACACCGAATCCGACGTGTTCGACGTGTTTTCCTTCGGTTCGATTTCGCAGGCTGCCCTGGCGGAATTCGGCCGGCCGAACGCGGCGATCATCAACCGTACTATGGCCACGAGGTTCTTTGGAGATGAGGACCCGACGGGAGGCCTGCTGTATTCAAAAGGGCTGGAAACGGGTCCCGTGGAAGTAATCGGCGTCGTGGATGACGTTCCCCGCAATTCCCACCTGCGGCCGGACGTCTTTGTTTCCTTCGACACGTTACCCGACAACATGGTAGGCCGGGGGTCCGATTTCGCTTGGATGATGCAACAGTTCCTGACCTACGTATTGCTGATCGACGGCGAGGAAGATACCCTGCGCGGTTTCCTCACCAAAATGGAAGCATTCCCTTCCACTTACGTCCCACAGGACCAATCCGATGTATACACCCTCGAACCCCTGTCCGAGGTCTACTTTTCGCCGTACGTTTTCGGCGGGCAGCTCAAGGGGGAAATCAACTACGTGTATTTCGCCCTGGCGTACCTTGTGCTGATTTCGTTCATGACGGTGGCGAATTACATGAACATCAACATCGCCCACCTGGTTCGACGGTTAAAGGAGATCGGCCTGCGAAAGTCCTTTGGGGCGGGCAAGTCGGCAGTGGTCTGCCAGTTCGTCGTGGAGACCCTGATGAACTGCCTCGTCGCCGTGGCCATATCGATCATTTGTGTACTGGTGTTGCGGGCGAGTGGAATCCCCCTCCTCGAGCACCTTTCCCGTTCCGAGATCGGCGTGGAATATATCGGGTTCCTGGGGCTCGCCTTCCTCGTCATCGGACTCGTATCTGGTATTTGTCCGGCCTTCGTGTTCTACCGGATCAGCCCGGTCGACATGCTGGCGAACCGGATGTCGGATTCCTGGACCGCCAACTCGTTGAGGAAGGGATTGCTTTTCTTCCAGCTCGCCATATCCGTTGCCCTGCTGTTACTTACCGGCCTTGTCTACAACCAGGTTACCTTTCTGACGGCCAAGCCGATGGGGTATGAGAAAGAAAACAAGATCGTGATCCAGGCGTCCTTGTCCTCCGTCAGGCACCAGCGGCTTGCGGAGGGTTTCGATAGTAGTCCCCATGTAGTCAATGTCAGCTCCGCCGGTGGTCACCCGGGATTCTTCCATTTAATGAGAATTTCACACCAGATAAGAGGAACCGAAACGCAACTGCAGATAGGTATAATCTCCGTAGGGCGCAACTTCCTGAAGACGCTCAAGATCCCATTGATCCACGGTAGAGACTTCAGAGACGTCGAGTTGCCGAATACGGTCCTGTTGAACGAGACTGCATTCAACTTACTCGGACTGGACGAGGACGACGTGGGTACCGTACAGGACATCATTGGAGGAAGGTTGCGCGTCGTGGGCGTCGCAGCCGATTTCCACATCTGGTCGGCCCATCATGAAATCGAACCGCTCATTCTGTCCTTTTCGGATTCGAGACTGACCCACCTGATCGTGGATGTCGAGCCGTCGGAACAGGAGGCCGCCCTGGACGATCTGTCGGACACTTTCCGACAACTGCTTCCGGACAGTCGGTTCGAATACTCCTTCCTGGATGCCAGACTCGAAGCACATTACAGCAGCGACCGGCAGATCCTGGAGACGCTTCTCCTGCTGGCCCTGGTCGCCTTTGCCCTCGCCGTTGCCGGTATCTACAACTACGGGGTGTTCTTCACGCTCAACAGGATCCGCGAAGTCGCCATTCGCAAGGTCCACGGCGCTTCCGCAGGCGACATCGTCCGGATGAATATCCTGGCCATTTCCCGGTCCATCGTCCTGTCCCTGGTCATCGCGCTTCCGGCCGTCTACTGGGTATACGGACTCTGGATTGCCAGTTACGCGTACCGGGCGGATGTGTCCCCGGTACTGGTTGCCGTGCCCGTGCTGACGGTGTATGTTCTCACCTGCGCCATGGTGACCCGCGAAACGCTCAAGACCGCCGCCATGAAACCCGCGGAAGTGATACAGAACGTCCAGCAGTGATCCTCTGGTCTGCTTGGTCTGCCTAGTCTGCCTGGTCTGCCTGGCCAGCTTGATCTGCCTGGTCTGCCTGCCCCGTTCCGTCTGCAGAAAGGAATCCTCATGTCTCTGAAATTCGCCTACCTAGGCCTGTGGCACAGCCATGCCGTCATGCACATCCGCGACGCCGCGAGCCGACCCGACGAATTCCAGCTCGTGGGCGTTTACGAGCCGGATCCCGCGATCCGGGAAGCGAAACTGGGGGACTGGGCAGCGGATCTGCCGGACATCCCGGTGTTCGAGTCGATCGAGCAGGCGCTGGCGAGCGACGCGGAGGCGATCATCTGCGAGGGGCGGGTCTCGGAGAACCTGGATTACGCCGAGCGGGCGCTGGGAGCGGGCAAGCACGTGCTGCTCGAGAAGCCGGCGGGCGTGGACATGCCCCGGCTCGAACGGCTTCACGACACGGCGCGGCGCAAGGGCCTCCTCCTGCAGATGGCATACATGTGGCGGTACAACCCGGCGATCGCGGAGATGATCCGGCTATGCAAGGCTGGCGCGCTGGGAGATCTATTCTACTTCAGGGGGCACATCCCAAAGCCCATGGGTTACCACGCCCGGCTGGTGGAAGAGCTCGACCGGTACAAGGGATCCCTTTATTTCGAAATGGCCGGACATCTGGTCGATATCATGGTGGCGTTCATGGGCGTGCCGCGGCAGGTGAACGCCACGCACGCGAGTCATTACGGCGAGCGAAAGCACGTGGACAACGCGGTGGTCGTCCATCAGTTCGACAACGGTGGCCTGGGGACGATCGACACCGCTTCGATGCACGTGGAAAGCGGCAGGACCCGGCGCATCGAGCTATACGGTACCGGGGGGACGGCCATCCATACCCCGACCGGGTCGAACAACCTGACGCTGTCCCTGCAACGGCCCTTCGAGCACTATGACACGGGCTGGCAGGAGTTGACCGTACCCACGCCGCCGGGGCCGCCCTCGTTATTGACCGAACTCGCGTCCTGTATAGCTGGCGCGAAGGATCCCGACTATACCCTCGAGCACGATATGGCGGTGCAACAAACCCTCTTCGCAGGGTGCGGGATCGAGGATGGTTCGGCGATGACGGATGTCCCTCATTCGGCAAAAAGCAGTTGACAGAAACCGCCTGATCCTTATATTTTACCTTTAGACGACGCGGGGTGGAGCAGTCTGGTAGCTCGTTGGGCTCATAACCCAAAGGTCGGAGGTTCAAATCCTCCCCCCGCTACTCCGATCGAACAGGGGCGGTTCCCGGACCGCCCCTGTTTTTTTATTTATGCCAGATTGATACCCTTCCTACGCCTGGAACCCCGGAGAACCTTCCCCGGTGGAATCCTCCGGTGGACCGCTAGACTTGCAGAATAGAAAAGGAAATCCGATGGCTGAAATGACCGGTTACCGGTATATCGCGGAAATGCTGCGCGGTTACGGCGTAAGAGCCGTATTTCACGTTCCCTATGTCCTGGACGGCGCCCTCGTGGAGATGGAGAAACTGGGTATCCGGCGGGTCCGGTGCCATTCCGAGAAAGCCGCGGCGTACATGGCCGACGGCTACGCGCGGGTCGCCGGCGGTCCCGGCATTGCCATGGCGCAGTCCGTTGGCGCGGCCAATCTCGCCGCCGGTCTCCAGGACGCCTGGCTCGCGTGCTCGCCGGTCATCGCCCTGACGGGACGCTGGATGCCCCACTACCTGTACCAGCAGGCCTACCAGGAGATCGATCACCGCCCCCTGTACGATCCGGTCACCAAGTTCAATGCCTACGTCGACAGCGTGGAACAGATCCCGTTCATGTTGCGACAGGCCTTTCGCGAAGCCACGACAGGCGCGCCGCGTCCGGTGCACCTGGACTTCCTGGGCCTGTCCGGCGATCTGGCGGCGGGGTCGAAGTTCGATGCCGAGGTGATCGCAGAAGCTTCCTTCGCCGGATATCCGGCTTTTCGTCCCGAGCCAGAACCGGGACGCGTAGAGAAAGCGGCAAAACACATCGCGCAGGCGGAACGGCCGGTACTGGTTGCAGGAGGCGGTGTTACGGCATCTGGCGCGCAGGCCGAAGTGGTCCGCCTGGCGGAGAAGCTCTCGATCCCGGTGGCGACCTCGCTCAACGCCAAGGGGACGATCCCCGAGAACCATCCGCTGTCGGCCGGCGTGGTCGGCACCTATTCCCGCAAGTGCGCCAACGAGATCGTCGCCGAGGCGGACCTTGTGGTTTTCGTGGGTAGCCATACCGGCGGACAGGTCACCCACTTCTGGCAGATTCCCCGGCCCGGGACGCCGACGATACAGATCGACGTAGACCCTTCTCAGATCGGCCGCAATTATCCCGCCGAGGTCGCCATCCAGGGTGACGCGAAGGTGACGCTGGAGCGGCTGATCGAGACCGTCGAACCGGTGCAGTCGAGGCCAGGGTGGACGGCTCGAGCGCGGGAACGCGTCCAGGCCTGGCGATCCGAATTCGACGGGCTGCTCCGGTCAGATGCCGTGCCGATTCGTCCCGAGCGTCTGTGCCACGAAATCACCGAATTCCTCCCATCGGACGCCATACTCCTCTCTGATACGGGCCATGCCGGCATCTGGACGGGTACCATGATCGAGATCACGCAGTCCGGGCAGACCTTCCTGCGCTGCGCCGGGTCCCTGGGCTGGGCCTTCCCCGCGGCCATGGGGGCCAAGTGCGCGGCGCCGGACCGTCCCGTCATTTGCTTCATCGGCGACGGCGGATTCTGGTATCACCTGGGGGAATTGGAAACGGCTGCCCGGTTCGGCATCAGCACCGTCACGGTGATCAACAACAACCGTTCCTTCAACCAGTGCAGGGGCGGGTTCGAAGGCGCGCACGGCGGGCGGGACCAGGGATCGGACGACCTGTGGGTCTTCGAGGACATAGACTTCGCAGCGGTGGCGAAATCCATGGGGTGCTTAGGGATACGCGTGGAAGACCCGGCGGAAATCCGTCCCGCGTTGGAACGGGCCGTCGCGGTGAACGGACCGGTCGTCGTCGACGTGGCCACCGATATCGATGCCATGGCGCCGACGGCCTACGTGCCGGAGTAAAGGCAGGCGATCGTCATTGATGATCCATGATCTATTCTATCACAGTCCGCGATGGTACCTTTGACGCCCGAACCTGATCAAGAATTGATTTTTTGTTAGATTAATGTTTCGTACGTTAAGAAAAACCGCCTTATTTTCGCTCAGACCATCCAATTAGCTCCATACAGGAGGTCCGTGATGCGGTACCTGGTATTGACGCTTGCCATGTTCTTCGTCGGATGTTCATCGCATAACCAACTCGGGTCGGGTGACTCGCGCGGTTCAAGTGCGCTGCCCGGACCGGAATCGACGATAGTTTGGCTGGACAGCCAGGGAGGGTTTCATTCCGTCGGGTTCTTTGACGTGCAGACCATCTTTGACGAAACGGAACTAGAGAGCAGCTATTATGTCCGAGTCGCGGCGTTGCAGGCTACCGGGACGTCGCAGAAGGCCCTTCTTAACGTGTTGCGGCAGCGTGCATCGTCGATAGGAGCGAACAGGCTGCTCATCGTCAAAGCGGAGGAAAAGAAAGAGGAACTCAATCTGTATTCCAGGCTTGAGAACTTGGCCGGTTTTTTCTCCGGTGAGAAAATGGCCGCGGATCGGAGAGATGAAACATATACGCTTCGGATCGAAGCGATCGCAATCAGGCTGACTGATGATCGGACAACCCTGGAGCCATCCCGTCAATGGGACGATCGGCCACCAGTGTACAGTCCCCGTCGACCCAATGATCGGCCAACCGTTTACCGGCCCCGACGACTGGATGACCGGCGAAACGCGAAGCCACTCGGTCGACTGGAGGATCGGCGTTCCGCCAAGCCACCCCGTCGACCGGATGACCGGCGAAACCTGAAACCACCCCCACCGCAGGAGAAGCCGGCACCTGTGCAGCCGCCTCCGCCAAAGAATGACCCGCCAAAGGAGAAACCACCTCCTCCAAAGGACGATCAGCCAGCCAAGAAGCCGCCTCCGCCAAAGGATGACCGGCCAAACCTGAAGCCACCTGGTCTGAAGACAAAGACCCACCGACCGTGAAGGGACACTCGTGTCCTGCAAGTAAAGGATGATGTGTTGGATGCAGGTTTGCCGGCTCAAAAACCATCGGAGACGTTCAGGGTCAGAATCTAGCGCTTTCGGCGTCTGGGAGGATCCCGTCCTCGTCCCGGGGCAGCACGGACAGGGGGAGCGCGATCGATGAACCCGCGTCGACGGGGAGCGTGACCCCCGTGATCCAGCGGGACTCCTCGCTGGCCAGGAAGACGGCTGCGTGGCCCACGTCCCAGGCCGTGCCCTCGGTGCCGAGTGGCGTGGAGCGCTTCCTGAGTTCCCGGTGAGCGTCGGAAAGCCCTGCCGTGAAGGACCCGTGCAAGTGGCCGGGCGCAATGCAGTTGACGCGGATCCCGTCCCGGCCGTGCTGAACCGCCATGTTGATGGTGAGGGCGATGACGCCACCCTTGGACGTCTCGTAGGCGACGTTGTAGGACCACCCGCTACGGAAGCCGTCGATGGACGCCACGTTGATGATGGAACCGCCCCCGGTCTTCATCATCGCCGGGATGGCATGCCGGCTCGCGAGCATCATGGACTTGATGTTCACTGACATGATCTCGTCCCAGTGTTCCTCGCGCACGTCCACCACCGTGCCGGGATAGCTGAGACCCACGTTGTTGAAGAGGATGTGAAGTCCGCCGTAACGGGCAACCGCGGTTTCGGCCATGGACCTGCAGTCCGCCGACCGGGTCACGTCCCCGGTGAATATAGAGGCTGTTCCCCCTTCTTTCTCGATGGTTTCAAGCGTCCTGCCGGCGTTCTCCTCGCTTCGGTCCGCCAGCAGCACTTTCGCGCCTTCCCGGGCGAGGAGCACGGCGGTCGCCTGCCCGGTGCCCGCCACGTCGCCTTGCGTGCCCGCGCCCGTCACGATGGCCACCTTGCCGTCCAGCCTGGGTTTGCGAGTCGTCATTGAAACTCCCCGTTAATCAGAAAATCTCCGCGCCGCAATCGACAGCCGGGCGTAGCGGCCCGTCCATCAAAAGATCTCCGCGCCGCCCGCAACGACCAGGTCCACGGCCGTGAGGTAGTCCGATTCGGGCGAGGCCAGGAAAGCGACCGTCTGGGCCACGTCGTCGCCCCGGGCTACCCTTCCAAGGGGTGAGATGTCGGTTTTTTCCTGGATGAATTCCTGGTGGGCATCGCTGTTTTTCCAGGATTTTCCGAGGATGGCGCCGTCGGATATGGCCTCGGCAATGAATCCCACGCGTTCGGTGTCGACCGCGGTGGGCGACACGGAATTGACGTTGATGCCGTGTGGACCGAGTTCCTGCGCCAGCGCCTGGGTGAAACGGATGATGGCGGCCTTGGAGGCGCAGTAGGCGGAGAACCTCGGACGTCCGATCTTGCCCGACGTGGAGGCGATGTTGATGATCTTTCCGCCGCTTCCCCGTTCGATCATGTGGCGCGCCGCGGCCCGGCACATGAGGAACACGCCCCGGGCGTTGACGTTCATTTCCTTGTCCCAGGCCTCTTCTTCCATATCGACCACGAGGACGCGGTCCTTACCCGGCAGGGAACCGGCGCCGTTCACCAGGATGTCTATGTGACCGAACCGTTCGACCCCCCGCGATACGAGGTCAGCCACGTGGTCGGACTTCGAGACGTCGGCCAGGATGGCCTCCGCTTCCCGCCCCGCCGCCTCGATCTCCCTGACCACCGAGGGCAAACCCTCCCATTCCGACGAATCTCCGGGATAGGGATTGGTGATCAGGTCGCTGACGATGACGTCGGCGCCTTCCCGGGCGAGGCGCGTGGCGACGGCCCTGCCGATGCCCCGTTCGCCGCCCGCACCGGTGACCAGGGCGGTTTTGCCGTGGAGGTTGTACATGGAACGTTCCTTTTTCTGGCTGTTTATCACTCGCCCTCTCTCCGGGGCCGCACCACGGTCTCGCCATCGTCCTCCACGAGGGGATGGTGATAGATGTAGGGCGGTTCCAGCACGGCGCGCTGCGCCTCGGTCAGCTCCGAGGTCCATTCGGGCAGGTTGGCCTCGTAGATCCCGCCGGCGTAGTGGAGATACTTGGGCGTATACCGGTACAGGGCGACGCGCCGGTCGTTCCTGCCGCGCCAGGGCAGCGTGCCGTGGGCGGTAGCCTCGTTGAAGATCACCAGGTCGCCGGCTTTCTGGACGATGTGATGGACCAGGTCCTGGTTGGCCTCCCAGGTCAGGATATCCTCGGGACATGGCAAGTTGGCCTTGTGGCTGCCCGGTATGACGCAGAGACCGCCCGCGCCGGGATCCACGTCCGCCAGGGCGAACTGGCACACGATGAGGCCCGATCGCATGCGCCCGTTGTGGTAGTGGTAATAGCGGGAACCGTTGAAGGTCGCGTTTCCCGAGCCGTGGATCTTGAGCCCCTCACACCCCGCTTCGGCGACCAGCACGTCGACGCCGTGGTCGAGCTTCCAGCCACGCCCGAACAGGGTGTTTAGATAGGGAATGATCTTCGGATGGGCCAGGAGGTCGCGGAAGGGTTGGCACCACGGCTGCGGCCAGGTGAGCATGCCCTCGTAGTGGCGAAAGGGCGCATGCCGTCCTTCGAAGGGCCTTCCCCGCCAATCGCCGCTGAGTTCGTTGGGTCCGTCGTAGGACCCGAGCCGGTCCGGATTGGCGTCGAGGGCCTCGTTCAGCGCTTCGACTTCGTCACCGTTCAGGAAACCCCGCACGTGAAGAAAGCCCTGCAGGTCGTACAGGTACTGCTCCTCTTCACTCATGGTCGAAAAGGCCGGTGTATCGGCCATGGAACGTCCTCCCTGGATGCTGTCCCAAACGATCTGGATGGCGCATGCAGAAATTTCTGATGTTATGCACTGAAAGATAGCCTGCGCGGCACCGCGCGCAACGACAAAAAGCGCTTCGAGGACCTCACGTGGGACGAAAAAAAACGACGATCTGAAACCCTTCGACGCGTATACAAAATGCCTTGACAGTCCTGCGGGGGCCGGTTAACGTCACGTAGTCCCCGCCATGGGGTGACCACGGGTCTGTGACCTAAAATGAACGTTGTGTTTTTCCTTAAGAAAACTACGCCCCGAAACTACGGGATGCCGTGTCCGAAGAAACCGAAGTACCCGAGCAGATCGAAGCGCAACATCTCGACCGTCCGACGGTTCCCGAACTGGATGAATTCCTTGGCGTTCCCTTCAAGGTGCTCGACGACGGGTTCGTCCGCGTCGTGGACTACATGGGCAGCGATCACTCCATCGTGCAGGCCGCCCGTGTTTCCTACGGCGCCGGTACCCGGCAGGTCCACCAGGACCGGGGGCTGATCCGCTATCTCATGCGGCATCAGCACACCACTCCCTTCGAGATGTGCGACATCAAGTTTCACCTGCGGGTGCCCATGGACTGCTGGCGCCAGTGGATCCGTCACCGGACGGCCTCTGTCAATGAATACAGCACCCGTTACTCGCTGGCGATCGATGCGGCGCAGACCACGCCGCCCGATGCGTGGCGGTTCCAGGCGCAGGGCAATCGCCAGGGCAGTGGCGGTTTCGTCGACGAAGCACAGGGAGCGCGTTTTACTGAGAAGGAACAGGAGCTTCAGGAGGCCGCCCGGTCCCGCTACGAAGAGCGCATCGAAGCCGGCATCGCCCGGGAACAGGCCCGTAAGGATCTTCCCCTTTCCACGTACACGGAAGCCTACTGGAAAGTGAATCTCCTGAACCTGCTTCGGTTCCTGCTCCTGCGCATGGACGATCACGCCCAGTGGGAGATCCGGCAGTACGCCCATCTGATCGGACACCGCATCGTGTCCGCCTGGTGTCCCGTGGCGTGGCAGGCCTTTCTCGACTACAGCGTGAACGCCATGCAGCTGACCCACCTGGACTGGGAGATCATCCGGGCGATTCAGGCTGGAGACGACAAGGCGATTCAGGATCTGCTGCTGGAGTACCGGTTCGTTTCGAAATCCGGTACCCTGCGCCGCAACCGGGAGCGGGACGAGCTCGAAACCAAGCTTCAGAAGCTGAATATCCCGATTCCATGGCGATCCGGTGATGATCCCGACTAACGACACCGGGCACGTGGCCAACGCCGGTCGGCCCGCGACCGCGAACAACCCGATATGCGGTAACCGATGAGTCGAGGCAAACCCGAATCGGTATCCCGGAGGTACGATGTCCCCGACGCCAGCGTCCGGTCCGGTATCCGCGATGCCCTGGAGCGCTTCGGTCCATCTGAGCACAGGACCGAAGCCTGGTGCGACTGGGTGCTGGTATTCGAAGATGAAAAGGAAAAGCTGGTCCTCAAGCAGTATCGGAAAGGTACCCTGATGATCCAGGGTAGGGGGGAACACCTGCTCCGGGTGATCCTGCACGTTCTTTCACCCTTTCTGCCAAATACGGGTGAATCGGAAGACTCCGGAGATGGCTCCGGCGGCGCAATGGCTCGCGGCGGTGAGAAGACCCGAAAGCTTCCTCTTCCGCACATCGGCACGGACGAGTCCGGTAAGGGCGACTATTTCGGCCCGCTGGTGGTGGGCGGCGTCCTGGTGGAGACGGGATCCCGGGAGAAACTGTCTGCCCTGGGTGTCCGGGACTCCAAGAAACTGGGCGACGGGAAGTGCCGCGAACTGGCGGCCGGGATCCGGCGTATCTGTGTCGGAAAGTACCGCGAGATAATCATTCCACCGGAGCGATACAACACGCTGTACGAGGAGTTTCGCCGGGAAGGCAGGAACCTCAACCATCTCCTGGCCTGGGCCCATGCCCGCGCCATCGAATCTTTGCTGGAGTGCGCCGCCTGCCGGCTGGCCGTGGCGGACAAGTTCGGCAACGAGCACTACATCCGGTCCCGTCTCATGAACAAGGGCCGGGAGATCGAGCTGATCCAGGAACATCGGGGAGAGCGTTACCTGGCCGTCGCCGCGGCGTCGATTCTCGCCCGCGACCGATTCCTGGAGCACATGGAAAGACTGTCCGGAGAGGCCGGCCTGCCGCTGCCCAAGGGTGCCGGACCGCAGGTCGTAACTGCAGCCAGGAAATTCGTCGAACGAAATGGCGTGGATAAACTGCCCGCCGTGGCCAAGATGCACTACAAGACCACGGCCCAGGTTGTGTAAACCCGGTTATTTAGTTAAAATCAGACACAGATGTATCGTCGTTCGAAACAGATGTATCGTCGTGTTTTGGAATGAACCGCTGGATATGTGAACCTGCTGTACAGGGAGCGTGCATCGGATGCGACAGACGACGCTATACGCGCATACGAGGTTCCAGATCGCGCCGGTAGACCCGAGGATCTTCGGAGGATTCCTGGAGCATATCGGTCGGGCCGTCTACGAGGGCGTGTATGATCCGGACTGCGCGCATGCGGATGAGGACGGATTCCGGAAGGACGTCATGGAGGCCCTCGAACGCCAGTCCATGACCGTCATGCGGTATCCCGGCGGGAATTTCGTCTCCGGCTACCATTGGATGGACGGCGTGGGCCCCCAGACCCTGCGTCCCACCGTGCGTGAACTCGCCTGGCAGAGCGTGGAGCCGAACGCCTTCGGAACGGACGAATTCATCCGGCTCTGCCGCAAGATGGACTGGCGGCCCACGCTCACGGTCAACCTTGGAACAGGCTCCCCCGAGGAAGCCAGGAACTGGGTCGAGTACTGCAACTGCCCCGCGGGTACGAGTTACGCGGACCTGCGGGTGAGCAATGGGGAGGAGATGCCCTACGGCATCGACCTGTGGTGCCTGGGCAACGAGATGGACGGACACTGGCAGCTCGGCCACGTGCCGGCGGACCAGTACGCGATCCGGGCCCAGCAGGCCGCGAAGATGATGAAGGACGCGGACCGGCGGATCGAACTGGTCGCCTGCGGTTCCTGCTCCGTGGACATGTTCGACACCTACATGGAATGGGACCGTCAGGTCCTCGACTACCTGGGCGATTACGCCGACTACATCAGTCTCCATCGTTACGTGGGCAATCCGGAGGACGACACCCCGGACTACCTGGCGGTCACGAACTCCATCGACCGGCAGATCGAGGAGATGGACGCGGTATGCCGTTTCGTTCAGGCAAAGCGACGAAGCCCCAAACGCGCGTACCTGTGCTTCGACGAATGGAACGTCTGGTACAAGAACCACGAAACGGACGGAGAGGGCAAATTTGCCCCGCACCTGGTGGAGGAGATCTACAATCTCGAAGACGCCCTCGTCGTGGCCGGTTTCCTGAACAGCTTCGTGCGCCATGCCGACACGGTCCGCATCGCGAACATAGCGCAGATCGTCAACGTCATCGCCCCGCTGATGACGCGGGGAGACGACCTGCTCGTGCAGTCCATATTCCATCCCTTCACGATGTACGCGGGGCGGCGCGAAGGCACGTCGCTGCGGATAAACGTGGATGGCGCTGGATACAGGAGCGAGCGCTATGGCCGGGTGAATTACATTGACTCCGCCATGATACAGAACGACAGCATACTGAACGTCTTTGTGACGAATCGCAGCACGGACACCGCCGTACCCCTGCGCATCGTGCTCGAAGACCGGCCGATCGAATCGCTGGTCAGCGCCGAGATCCTCACTGGGGGCGAAGATCCCAAGGCCGCCAATTCGTTCGAGCAGCCGGACCGGGTCGGCAAACAGCCGTTCCGGGAGATAAAGGTCGCCGGTGGCAGGGTGCAGTGCTTTCTTCCCCCGCTGTCCTTCGCGGCCATGACCTTCGAACTCGAGAAATGGTAGTCCTTCGCGGCCATGACCTTCGCGGCCATGACCTTCGAACTCGAGAAATGGTAGTCCGCAGGCCGCGCGTCGAAACATCCCGATAGATCTAAGGATCCAGTTCCGGCGTGACCTGCACGCTGCCGCATGCTTCCCATGCCAGATACCCCAGAACGTGACACACTCTCCCGCCGCGCCGCCCTAAAGATCGGTGGCGGCGCCCTGCTCGGCGCGGCCCTGCTCGGCTGCGGAGGGAGCAGTGACGACCGGAAGGTCTTGCGATTCATGACGGCGCAGACCCTGGAAAAGCACCGGTCCCTCGAGCCGCTCATCGCCGAGTTCATGGAGATCCATCCCGGTATCCGGATCGAACACGTGAAGGTGCCCTGGGACCAGGCCCATTCGAAGTATCTCACGGCGATCCTCGGCGGCGCGCCACCCGACGTCATGACCATTCCGAGCTGGTGGGTGACCGAGTTCCGCGCCATGGGCGCCCTCGAGGACCTCGGCCCGTGGGTACGGGACTGGCCCCATCTGCAAGGGTATACGGAGCAGGTGAAACGGCTGACCCGGGCGACCATGGCCTTCGACGGGGACCGGGTCTTCGGCCTGCCCACGGAAGTAGCCGTTCGTTCCATGTTCTACCGCACCGAATGGCTCCAGGAACACGGTCTCGAGCCGGCGCAGACGCGCGAGGAGTGGCGCACACTGCTCGAGCAGATCACGGATCCGGGCAGGCAGCGCTACGGGTACGCCCTCCGTGGCGCCCGGGGCGGTTTCTGGTCGTGGTGGCCCATTGCCCAGGAATACGCCGGGTCCAACGCGTGGTTCGACGATGACCACCGGTGCATTATCAATAGTCCGGAGCACGTGGCGGGACTGTCATACTGGAACGACCTCTACCAGGATGGGCTCGCACCCCCCGACTCACTGAACTGGGGTTTCAACGAGCTGGTCCAGGGATTCTGGTCCGGACTCTGCGGTACGATGGAACAGGATCCGGAGGTGGTCCGGACCTGCCTGGAGCACGGCCTGGACGAAGATACGCTCACCATCACGGTCATGCCCACCGGCCCCAGGGCCCGCGTGGCCCTGTCCGACGGGGGGTATACGTCCATGTCTTCGGCTTCCCGGAACAAGGACGAAGCCTGGACCTTTCTCAGCTGGCTGATGGCGCCCGAGCAGCGGCTTCGGTACTGCAGGGACGTCAACATGATCCCGCCCTTTGCCGAGAACCTGAGGGATCCTGCGTTCGGGCAGGGCCTCTATCAGTCCTTCGTGGAAATGGTGAGCGATCCGGCAATCATCCAGAACTGGTATCCCAACTACCTGCCGGAAATGGGCGAGTTTCTCGAGGTGCGGGTGACCGAGGAGCACCAGAAGATGCTGCTGAAGAGGCAGTCTCCTCGGGATGCCCTCGACCGCCTGGCCGATTTCCTGACCAGCGCACAGAAGAACTACGTGGACCGTCACGGCCCGGACACGCCCCGGCCGCCGGCATAAAGCAGTGGTCCCGCGAGACAGGCCGCCACGACAGCACAAGGAACAGGATCGATTTGATGCGCCATCACGCGAATCTCGGTTCGAAACCCCGTCGAATTACCCGTCGCGACATGTTGCGGCTCGGTAGCGCGGCCTTTGCGGGCGCGACGGTCCTCGGCTGCGGCGGTGGAGACGGCCGACGGACCGTCACGGTCTTCAGCCCAATGGGCGAAGTGAAGAATGTCGCCCTGGGCCGGCAGGTCGAACGCTTCATGGGGTTGCGGGACGACTTGCGCGTGGAGTTGATCCCCGCGCCGTGGGACCAGGGGCACGCCAAGCTGCTGACCATGATCGCCGGCGGCAACCCGCCCGACGTGATCACGGCGACGGGCCAGTGGATGGCCGAATTCCGTGCCATGGGTGCCATAGAGGACCTGACACCCTGGTACGCGTCGTGGCCGCATCGCGATGCCTTCACGCGGACGGGCCTGCTCCGGTGCGAGAGCAGCATGGCCATCGAGGACGGCCGGGTATACGGGCTGCCGCTGGAACTGACGACGCGGGCCATGTTCTATCGCAGGCGGTGGCTGGACGAGCAGGGCCTGGAACCCGCGGCGACCCGGACCGGGTGGCGCGCGTTGCTCGAGCAGATTACGGACCGGGACAGGGACCGTTACGGCTACGCCCTGCGCGGGGCCCGGGGCGGATTCTGGACCTGGTGGCCCATACTGGAGGAGTTCTCCGGTACGAACGAGTGGTTCGACGGGGATCACAATTGCATCATCAACAGTCCGGCGCACGTGGAAGGGCTGACCTACTGGAACGACATTTACCAGGACGGCCTGGCGCCGGTGGACTCGGTGAACTGGGGCTACAACGAACTGGTGCAGGGTTTCTGGTCCGGGGTCTGCGGTTGCATCGAACAGGACCCTGAAGTGGTGCGCACCTGCCTGGAACACGGCATGGACGAATCGACCCTGATTACCGCCGCCATGCCGGCCGGTCCCCGGGCCCACGTGGCTTCCAACGACATCTGGATCCTCTCGATCTCAAGCGGCGCGAAGAATCCGGACGACGCCCTGGCGTTTTACGAATGGATGATGTCGCCGGAACAGCTTATCGCATACAGCAAGGACGCGAGCGTACTTCCTACGGTGAAGCAGGGCATGGACGACCCCTATTTCGGCCAGGGATTTCTGCGGCCGTTCATGGACATGGCCACCGACGCGAGGTTCCTGCAAAACTGGTACCCGAGCTACCTACCGGAAATGGGCGAATTCATCGAGGTGCTGGTCACCGAAGAACAGCAGAAGATGCTCCTGGGAAGGCAGTCTCCGCGGGAAACGCTCGACCGGCTGGCAGACTTCCTGGACAGGGCCCAGCGGCGTCACGTGGATCGGCACGGTCCCGATACGCCCAGGCCGCCCAGGCCGTCCGCACCAATCGAATCGTCCGCGCCGTCCGGCACCCTGTAATCTCCCACGCCATGAAAAGAGCCGAACCCTACCTGCTCCTGACGCCGGCCTACCTGCTCATCGCGGGATTCCTGTTCTACCCTATGGCCACGGTGTTCCTGCTTTCGCTGCGGGAATACCAGCTCATGGATCCACTTAATACGCCCTTCGTCGGGCTGGACCAGTACGCCGCCATGGCGGGAGACGAGTACTTCTGGCGAAGTCTATGGAATTCCGTGGTCTGGGTGGTCGTATCGTTGTTCTTCCAGTTCCTGCTCGGATTCTGTCTGGCGCTGCTGCTTAACAGCACGCGGTTCTGGGGAAGGGGGATCTTCCAGGCTGTCGTTTTCGCCCCGTGGGCGGTATCGGGCTTCCTGATCGCCATCATCTGGGCATGGCTGCTGAACGGGGAATTCGGGCTGGTCAACGACCTGCTCATCCGGACCGGACTGGTGGATCAGAAAATCGGGTTTCTGTCTCGCGGGGAGACGGCACTCCTTTCCTGCGTGCTGGCTAATATCTGGTTCGGAGTCACCTTCTTCGCCGTCATGCTCTTCGCCGCCCTGCAAGCCATCCCGCCGAGTCTTTATGAAGCGGCCGACATGGACGGCGCCACGGCCTGGCAGTCCTTCTGGCGCGTCACCGCGCCCATGGTGAAACCGGCGATCGTCATCACGGTCCTTCTGCGGGCGATCTGGATATTCAACTGGGCGGACCTCATCTGGGTCATGACCGGGGGCGGTCCGGCCGGCGCGTCCCGGACCCTGTCCCTCTATGTATTCCAGAAGGCCTTCCTGGGGTTGGACTTCGGGTATTCGGCCGCACTGGGCGTGGCGTTGACCGTAGTCTCCCTGGTCTTCACCGCCGTTTTCCTCCGGGCAACCAGGTTTTACGGCGACGAGGCCGCCCTGTGAGGAAGGGAAGATGATCCGTACGCATCCATTGCGCCGCCTGCTGCAGGTCACCGGACTGTGCGCGTTTTTTCTCTTCGCGGTCTTCCCCGTGTACTGGATGGTGGTCACTTCGATAACGCCGGAGAAGGACCTTTTCGTCTGGCCCCTGAAGTATTTCCCATCAGCGCCCACGCTGGAACACTACGCCGCGGCCTTCCTCCGCACCGACATTCCACGGTTCTTCACCAACAGCATCATGGTCGCCAGCCTGGCCTCGGCCTGTACGTTGACCGTATCCGTGATGGGAGGCTACGCCCTCGCGCGCTACCGGTTCCGGGGCCGGAAGGTCACGCTCCTGATGTTCCTGGCGACCCAGATGATGCCCGTGGTGGTGCTGATCGTCCCGCTCTTCATCATCTTCCGGATGCTCGGCCTGCTCAACACGCTCTACAGCCTGATGATCGTCTATACCGTGCTGAACATTCCCTTCTGCACGCTCATGATGCAGGGCTTCTTCGCGGGCGTCCCGTCGGAACTCGAAGAGGCCGCCATGGTGGACGGGTGCAACCGGATGGGTGCGATCCTGCGCGTGGCCGTGCCGCTGACCCGGCCCGGCCTGATCGCGACCTTCCTGTTCGCTTTCATAGGCGCATGGAATGAACTGCTCTTCGCGGTGATGTTCCTGAACTCGGAATCCACTTTCACCCTGCCCGTCGGCCTGTACAACTTCATCAGCAAGTACGACATACACTGGGGGCGCATGATGGCCGGCGCCACCCTGGCGCTGCTTCCGGCGCTGGCCGTGTTCGCCTTTGTCCAGCGATATATGGTGCGTGGGCTGGCCCTGGGGGCGGTGAAAGGATAGCGGACCAGGGGGAGCAGGGTCAGGGCAGCAGGATCGGGATAGCGGGATTGGAGGAGCAGGAGCAGGATCAGGGCAGCAGGATCGGGCGGACCCACACGAGATATACCTGCCCGCCGGAACGGATCGTCTGGTGTTCGGTCAGCACACGGTATGCTTCGCGGGCCGGTGATCCGGAGAGCGTGCGGTATCCGCGCGGGCGATTCCCCTTCACCTCGGCCAGGTCAATCGAATCCAGCGGCCAGTCCACGGCTTCACCGGCCTGGTCCGCCATGTACCGGGGCAGCTTCTGCACGGCGATCTCGACGCGATCGGGAACGTAGGGTTCCGCCCTGGGATGGGTGAATCCTGCGAGGAACAGGTTGAACTTGTACATGGATCTCCACGCCGGGGCGATCACGTCATTGCCGGAACGGGCCTCGAGCAACGCGGGCGAGTAGGTGTGCAGGCTTGGGGGAGCGTGCATTCCGATCCAGATGGTCACCTTGTCGTTGTCTTCCCGAAAAGGCTTCTGTATGCTCTGGGCGTAGGGTAATTCATTATTGAGCCATTCGTTGGTCAGGCTCGTAAGGCCGAAGCTGCTCTGCATGATCACGTACAGTCCGGCGACCTCATGTTCTTCCAGCTTGACCTGCCGGTGGAGCGCATCGGCATCGTCGTCCCGGAATACGACAATTCCATTTCCGTAGATTACGATCTGCGGTGTGCGCGAAAGAAAAACCTTGTGTACGGTGGTCGAAGCGCGGACTACTTTACGCCAGATCGCCGGGTCTACATTGGATCCGTGAACCTCACCGGCCATCAGGATCCCCGCCAGCAGGAGCAGTAGGCCGGGGACCAGGTTTCTGAGTGTACGTTGGACGCTATTCATTGACTGATTTCTCGATCTCAGACTGTTTCCTCGATTTCATACCTATGCGATGCAACCGCTGCAACCGATCCATGGACGAGGCAAAGCGCAGTTTTCACAAGCAGCGCAAGTGGCGGTGCCCTTCCTGCGGCCGCATCAGGTTCCAGCGTGCCAGGTCCACGGGCCGGACCGCCCGGTCCGAGAAACACCGCCGCGGAGATTGAATGTTCCGGACGATTTCCCGCCGCATCATGGGTTTAACTGCTCCACACGCTTTTCATAGGTAGACTTGTGCGCGGGATCGATCTCCATGAGCACTTCGTAGGCTTCCATGGAAGGTTCCGCATCGGGGACTTCCGTGGGTGATTCCGCACTGAATACGTCCGCCAGTTGCAGGTAATGGGCGTTCAGAAACTCCTTAAGACGCTCGTCCCTCGCGTTCTTTTTGTGAAGTTCGGCCATCAAATCCACGGCCTCGCGGCATAACGTCCGGGCCTCCACAAGCTTGTTTGCCTTCTGTGCCGCCAGCCCGCGGTAATACCGGTTACGGATCAGGCGATAAGGCCTGTAGTCATCTGCCAGAATGCCGTCGATAAGGTCGAGCCGTTCGTCCCAGCCCCGCTGAAACTCGCGGCTGAACCGTCCGTCCACCGCAATGGCATTGGCGCGCTGGAAATGGCTGTCGCCGCCGAATTCCGTGTACTTGTCCAACTCGTGTCCGATCATGATGTGAACGTAGTAATCGATCAGCCACGTCAGGCCGTTGAACTGTTGATCGTCGTGCTGAAGCAGGTCCTCCCGTTCGTACTCGAATAGCCACCACCGGTCCAGGTATTTCAGGTCGGTACCGCTGTACACGGTCAGGCGCGAGCCGTACTGGGTCTTTACCGCGCTGCCGAGAAATGCCAGGATGGCTTCGAATCCCACGTGAACCGGCTCGGGAAGGTCTTCTTCCAGCCAGTCCCATTCTTCGATATAGTCGGTCATTGAACGGGAGAAGTCCGCCATGTGCTCGCGGTGCAGAACGGGCAGGGCCTCCAGGTGCACCATGATCTCGGCTTCCACCTGCTGCCCGCTGGCTTCGTGCCACGGAGACACCGCCAGACAGAGCGCCAGCGCGCAGGCCCGTATCCACGCGCGAAGTGGGGTTTTCCAATGTAGCGGCGAATCCATATGCGTGCTTCCGATAGCCAGGGTTCCCATTCGGTCGTCTTTCGTCGGAAAGCTAACCGCGGGGACGCGGCATGTCAAGCCTATCCCGTGCGTACGGATCCCACGCGCTCCCACAGGCGCGAGCCTTGACACCCGGGTCCCGGTGCTGTATTATGGCCGTCCGTAGCAGATACAGGCACGATTTAACGGCGCGGTGCGGTGGCGGCGGCCGGCCCGGCCTGAATACGCGGCCGATCAGCGCATTCTGGAAAGGTACATGATCGAACAAACTAAGGCGCAAACCCTCGCCCGCGAGCGTGGGACCATATACAAGAAATCGGACGGAAAGGCCGTTCGAATCGCCCTGGTGTATCCCAATACCTACTACCTGGGCATGTCGAATCTGGGTTTTCAGACCATCTACCGGCACCTGAACGAACGGGACGACGTGGTCTGCGAACGGGCCTTTCTCCCGGAACCTTCCGACCTGGAAGTTCTGTCCAAATCCCGCAAGCCGCTGGTTACGCTGGAAACGGGGCTACCACTCGGTTCGTGCGACATCGTGGCCTTCTCCGTCTCCTTCGAGAACGACTACCCGAACCTGATCCGTATCCTGGAACTCGCCCGCATACCCGTACTCTCGGCTAACCGGACCCACTACGATCCGGTCGTGCTGATCGGCGGCGCGATTACCTACATCAACCCGGAGCCGCTGGCGGAATTCGCGGACGCGATGATCATAGGAGACGGCGAAGAGGCGGCCTACGCCTATATCGACCGCTATATCGAGGACCGGGGCCTGGACCGGGAACGCCACCTCGCCGGCACCATGGCGCTGGCGGGCATGTATGTCCCGTCCCTGCAGCAGGCCTCAACGGGCGACCTGGAGGGGCCGCCGGCCTCCGGACCGGCCGTGGATTCCGGTTGCGAGGCCGAGGACGCCAGACCAGCTGCTGATGCCGGACCGGTCGTGGAATCCGGTTGCGAGACCGAGGACGCCAGACCAGCTGCTGATGCCGGACCGGTCGTGGAATCCGGATGCGAGACCGCTGCGTTCGACGCGGAACCTGCGCCCGCCAGCCGGATCGCCAATGCACCCGCCGGCCGGATCGCCAAGCAGCAGGTGCGCGATTTCGAGGATTACCCCGCCCATTCCGCCGTCCTCACGCCCGACACCGAGTTTGGCGACATGTTGCTGATCGAGATCTCCCGCGGGTGTCCCCGCCGATGCCGTTTTTGCGCCGTGAGTTATGTGTATCCCAAATTCCGCGCTTTGAAGCCGGAAACGATACTCGACGTCATCCGTGCAAAAAACGCGACGCTGGCGCGCGACGGCCAGGAGGGGCTGAAAGCGGTGGGCCTGGTCAGTTCGGCCATGTGCGACTATCCCCACCTGGACGAACTCTGTGCGGGCCTTGAGGAAACGGGGCTTCGCGTGGGGGTTTCGTCGGTCCGGGTCGACCTGGTCCCTGACAGCCTGCTTCGCCTGATGCTGAAGACAGGGCTGCGAACAATGACCATCGCTCCCGAGGCCGGTTCGGAACGGCTCCGTAAGGCGATCAACAAGCCCATATCCTCAGAAGAAATCCTGACTGGCGCCCGGAGGATTCTCGAGAAGGGCATCAAGCACCTCAAGGTGTACTACATGGTCGGCCTGCCGACGGAGACAGACGCCGACGTAGAGGAACTCATCGAAATGACGCGCCAGCTTGCCCGGCTACAGAGGGCGTGCGGGGAACCGGGCGGGCGGCTGAGGTTGAGCATAAATCCTTTCGTGCCGAAGGCGTTGACGCCCTTCCAGTGGAGTCCCATGGCGTCTCCGCGGGAGGTCAAGCGCAAGCTGAACCACATCAAGAAATCCCTGCGCGGCACGCCGGGAGTGGACGTCAAGCACGAGAGTCTGAAATCCGCGTATTTCGAGGCCATCCTGTCCCGCGGCGGCCGGGAACTGAGCGAATTTCTGATGGAAACGGTGCGGCAGGACGGCGACTGGAAACGCGCGGCGGCGGAAACGGAGACGGATATCTCGCGATATCTCGGGGACATGGCGGACATGCAGTCGCTTCCCTGGGACTTCATATCCACGGAAAAGGAACATCACCGGCTCCAGTGGGAGTACCGGAAGACTCACAACCTGCCCCATCGCACCCGGCGGCCGGCAGCTCGCGTCAGCCGGACGGATGCGGGGCACCCCGCGGTCTGACCCCGGGATGGGAAGACGGGGCCAAACTATCATTCCAAGTCAGTGGAGGCGAAAGATGCAAAGAACGGGTCTATTCATGGCTGCCGTGTCGCTCGTGTTCTTCATGGTGTCCTGCGGCGAATCGTCCGACCAACCTGAACCTAGCGGAGAACCCGCAAACATGTTGATTATCGAAACCACCCTGGGCACCATCAAATGCGAGTTGTATCCCGACAAAACGCCGATGACCGTGGACGTCATTTCCAGCCTGGCCGAAGGCACGCGGGAGTGGACCCATCCGGTAACCGGGCAGATCATGAACGGGGTTCCTTACTACGACGGCGTGATCTTCCACCGGGTCATTCCCGATTTCATGATCCAGACCGGGGATCCGGCCGGAACGGGCATGGGCAGTCCCGGGTTCGTATTCGATGATGAGTTGAACGAGGAACTGCTCTTCGACCAGCCCGGCCGCCTGGCCATGGCGCACCGCGGTCCCAATACCAACGGCGGACAGATCTTCATCACGGTTGCGCCCACGCCCCATCTCAACATGGTTCATACCATCTTCGGCCAGGTCGTGGAGGGACAGGAAGTGGCCGACGCCATCTCAATGGTGCCCGCGGACCAATCCCGGCCGCGCGAGGAGGTCAGCATCACCAAAGTGATCGTGGTCAGAGGGGAGGGCGAGTAGAGGATGAAACTGATTCGCAATGCGGCGACGGCCGCCACGCTGGCGATTCTCGTCGCCTGGTCCGCAAGCAGCCTGGCGCATCTACCCGTTCAGTCGAACGACGCAGCGCAGTCCGAATCCGGTGAGCTGGCCGCCCAGTCCCTGGGACCGGGCACCTACGCCGTCTTCAAGACCAACATGGGCGTCATCATTTGCAAGCTGTTCGATAAGCTGGCGCCGGCCACCGTCGATAACTTCGTCGGGCTCGCCGAGGGCACCCGGAACTTCAAGGATCTAAAAACGGGCCAGGAAACCAGGCGTCCGTATTACGACGGGACCCTCTTTCACCGGGTCATTCCCAACTTCATGATCCAGGGCGGCGACCCGACGGGATCGGGTCAGGGCGGTCCGGGATACAATATCAAGGGCGAAATCCGGGGCTCGCTGCGCTTCGACCGGCCGGGACGGCTGGCCATGGCCAACGCGGGATCGCCGGATACCGCGGGCAGCCAGTTCTTCATCACCCACGGTCCGAAGTCCTACCTGGACGGAGGCTACACCATTTTCGGCCAGGTCATGAAAGGTCAGGAAGTGGTAAACGCCATCGGCCGGGTGCAGACGCGCGCCGACCGTCCCATTTTCGACATCGTGCTGGAGAAACTGACCATTGAACGGGTGGAGTAAGCCCGCGCCGGGGACCGCCGGCAGACTGCTACACGGAGCAGTACGCCACCGTCCATGCTCCCATCCTTTTAAGTAAGGTGACCGGAGCGGGTCCCATCTTGGATCACGAAGTGAACGGCATGAAGCGCGCATACCACGGGTACGCAGGTTCCATTAGAGCGCTGGCGTCGGCGTGTTCGATCGCCTTCGCGCTCGTCCTCCTGCCGTCCGAACTGCGGGCCTTTGAACCGCCCGCACCCCATTTGAAAGCCTTTCTTGCCGGGCTGGACCAGCGCATGCCGCAGCCGGTTCCCGAGGGTCTGAGGACCTTCGCGGGCGACTCCACGGCTCTTCAACTGAGCACCGCTGACTTGGTGGGCATGTTCACCGCCTCGGAGCGGGATTCGCTCGCACTGTTGCGGGTCAACGTGTTCCTGGCTCGGTGGATCGCCGAAAGGAACGTGCCTGTCTACGCTTCCGGCGAGGCGGTCGACGAAGCCCTGGCGGCGGGTTTTTCCCTGGGCCTGACCTTTCCGCTCAATCACGTCGCGTATCTTTTCTTCCTCCCTGACACCGCTCAATCAGGCGATTTCCTGATCCACATCCGCGCACTCTACGACATGAACTACACGTTCCGATTCGACCGGGATATCCTTGACGCCGACGTGATCGTCCACGGCGCGGAGACCTCGTACGCAGATGACGGCGGTCCCCGTACCGGTTACCTCGTGACGATGGAGCTTTACGACGACCTGGCGTGGGCAAGATATACGAACATCGAGGGCATATCGGGAAGGAAGCGGGGCGTAGCGGGGTTCCTGCAGCGGGTTTTCTTCTTCTTACCGAAGACCCTGGACGGCCTGGAACTGCGGGACGGCCACCTCAAGATCAAGGCCTTCGTGGACCAGAACATCGAAGACTTCGAGCGTCTGGAACGCTACCGGGTCAGCCGTTAGCGATCCTGCTCGCCATGTTGCCCGACAAGCGGGATGCGCCGGGCTAACACGTACCAGGCAACCACGATCACAATGCCTGCCGCGCCGGCCAGGAAGGCCACGAGGCGCGCCGCCACCGCGTCCAGCAACAGGCCCGTCGCCAGGGTCGAAATGGAGAAGGCCAGGGTGAAGAGCCCATGGTCCGCGGCGAATACCCGGCCGCGGTAGTCTTCGTTCACTACGAGTTGTAACCCTAGCGAAGAATACACCCACATCACCATGCTGCCCGCGGCGGCGAGGCTGATACATGCCGCGGCCAGCCAGATGGACGGGGCCTGCGAAAACAGGATGAAAAAGGCACCGTAACTGATCAGCCCGATCAGGATGCCGGTCCTCAAACGGCCGAGTCGCATGGTGTCGAAGAATTTGATGAAGACGGCGCCCAGGAGCGTCCCCAGGCCCCTGGCCGTGTACAGGATGGCAATGCCCGTATCGCCCGCACGATAGACCTGCCCGCCGAACACGGCGTAGAGCAGCACCGCGCCCCCGCCGGCGAGTCCCCACGTCGCCTTGCCCGGCAGGTAGACCCGCGTGGGCCGGTCGCGTCCGATATACTTCAGCCCCTCGATGAAATCCGACAGGAACCGTACCGGCTGTCCCGCCCCCGACGCGGCGGGTATGGCAATCCGGGCTACGAAAACCGCCGATACCAGGAAACTGAGGGCGTTCAACTGGAAGGCGGCGGACCGGCCCAGGTGATCGGCCACGAGTCCGCCGAGGGCGGAGCCGATGGTCAGCATGGCCGCCCAGGTCGTACTGGACAGCGCGTTGGCCGCGAGCAGCGCCTTGCCCTGGGCGATACTTGGCAGCGAAGCCGTGCGCGTGACGTCGAAGAAGGGCTGGAGACCTGAAAGCAGGGCCATGAAGAGGTACAGCATCCAGACGTCGTCCGCCGTTTCCACCAGCAGGAATCCGAGGGCCACCACGGCCCGTAGGATGTCGGCGACGATCATCACCCGCTTGCGGTCGTATCGCTCGGCGACGACGCCGGCCAGCGGGGTCATCAGGAAGGGGGGCAGCATCTGGCAGATCGTGACGATACCGAGGGCGAGCCCTGAGCCGGTCAGGGCGAGCGTAAGGCCCAGTACCGCGATCGTGTTGAACCAGTCTCCGGCGTTGGAAACAACCTGCGACAGCCATACGAACCGGTAGGTCCGATTCTCCCGGAGCAGCCGGGTGTACGAAAGCGCCGAACCTGTTCTTGTCGCCAAGGGCCAGACCTGGAGGTTGGGGGACGCGGGATCGGATGACGGCTTTCTAATTACAGGCGGGAAGGCAGGATGTCAAGCGGGATGGCCGGGGAAGGACCACCAGGATGCACAGGGGCGCGCGGAGCGGTGGAAGCCACGCTGTTGCCGTACCCATCCTTGACAGGTAAAGGCCGTGGAGTTACCCTGGTAATATAACCTGCCGATGGCTTGCGGTCAGAAGCGACGGGGAGATGCTGATGAGCAAACTGAAGTCGATCATGCACAACCGGACACACGGTCACCTGGGGGAAACGCGGCGCACCTGCTCCGACTGCGTCCACGTCATGCCCGGCATGAGGGGGGACGAAGTGACCTGCGAGATCTACACGTTCAAACACCAGGCATACAATGTGCCCAGGAGGAGTTCCCTCTCTCCCGACTTCGCGAACGACTGCGGATTCTACCAGGCCATGACCCCGGTGCAGAAGGCGGAATCCGAGCGGAAGTTCAAGGAGTTCTTCAAGCGGCTCAAGTGAATCGCGGGTTGAGTCGGATGTGGCCGACGCGAGACATGCTGTCTGCACTTAACCCTGTGACCGGTGCGAGAAAGCCGCTGGCGTCGCCGCGGGGATGCCACGACGGGTTGCTGTCCGCGCTGACCATCCGGGCCGCATGCGCCGCTACTCGTTCATCGACTTGAGGAAATCCTTGTTCGTGGTGGTCCGTGACAGGCGCTCGGTCATCAGTTCCATGGCTTCGACCGGTCCGAGGCCGTCCAGGAATTTCCGCAGGATCTTCACCTTGCCCAGGATATCCGGTTCCAGCAGCAGCTCCGCCTTCCGGGTGGAGGACGCGCTCAGGTCGATCGCCGGGAAAATCCACCGGTTCGCCAGTTTGCGGCTGAGTTCCAGTTCCATGTTGCCCGTGCCCTTGAACTCCTCGAAGATGCCCTCGTCCATGCGGCTACCCGTCTCGATCAGCGCCGTGGCCACGATGGTAAGGCTTCCGCCTTCCTCGATGTTTCGGGCCGCTCCGAAGAAGCGCCGCGGTTTCTGCAGCGCGTTGGCGTCGATACCGCCGGACAGGATCTTGCCGCTGTGGGGCGTTACCGCGTTGTGGGCCCTTGCCAGGCGCGTGATGCTGTCGAGCAGGATGACCACGTCTTTGCCGTGTTCCACCAGCCGTTTGGCCTTCTCCAGGACCATGTCCGAGACCGCCACATGGCGCTCCGGCGGTTCGTCGAAGGTCGAACTGATCACTTCGCCCTTAACCGACCGTTCCATGTCGGTCACCTCTTCAGGCCGTTCGTCGATGAGCAGGACCATGAGCACCACCTCGGGGTGATTGTCCGTGATGGCGTTGGCGATCTCCTGCAACAGCATGGTCTTGCCGGCCTTCGGCGGCGATACGATCAGCCCGCGCTGCCCCTTGCCGATGGGGGTCAGCAGGTCCATGACCCGCGTGGGCAGTTTATCTTTCTGGTATTCGAGAATGAACCGATCCAACGGATAGATCGGCGTCAGGTTGTCGAAGAGCGTCCGTTCCTTGGATGCCTCCGGATTGTCGAAATTGACCGTGTCCACCCGCAGGAGGGCGAAGAATCGTTCCCCGTCCTTGGGCGGTCGGATCTGGCCCGATATGGTGTCTCCGGTCCGCAGGTCGAATCGTTTGACCTGGGACGGCGCCACGTAGATGTCGTCGGGACCGTGCAGGTAGCTGTAGTCCGGCGAGCGGAGAAAGCCGCAGCGGTTGTCCGGCAGCACCTCGAGCACGCCTTCCCCGAAGATGACGCCTTCTTTCTCCGTCTGCGCCTGTAGAATGCTGAAGATCAGTTCCTGTTTCCGCAGGCCCGTGTAGCTCTGCAGATCGAGCTCCTGGGCTATGGAATACAGGTCGGGCAGTGTCTTGGTTTTCAATTCCAGAATGTGCATGCTTCCTTCCCTTTTATAAGGTAAGATTGGCTCCCGCCTGCCGGTCGTTCCTACAATGAAGATTCCCGGGGCGCGGCGAAGGGAGTGTGTTTTCTAACGGACTGGGTTGTGAACATTGTGAGCGGCGAAAACGACGGAATGCGGACGGGTCGTTCCCGGTAGTCGGGCCTGGCGAGCCGCGTCTGGAGACGCGCGGTTTTTCTGCTCTGGTTATGCCATCGGGAATAGGGGCAAACGCAACTTACCTTTGTGATGGAGCAATCCCGTAGAATGCGGTACCGGCCGTCATGAATCTGATCTTAAGGAAGAATCGGCTTTCCAATGAGGAATCAATCAGGGGAACGTGCAAGGCATCGGGCTGCCGCCGTGACGGCGACACGAGTAATATACGGTTTTAATTCGCCGTGTCAAGTCCCAGGACCACTTTTTTTCGTAAACCTCTACGCCTCAGGGCCCGACCCGGGTCGGTTCACTCGTTCATCTTGGGGTCGAGGGCGTCGCGAAGCCCGTCGCCCATCAACTGGAATCCGAGCATGGTGAGGGCGATCATGATGGCGGGAAAGGTGGCCAGGTGCCAGTAAGAACGGATATAGTTGGCGTTCTCCCCGACCATCTGTCCCCAGCTCGGCGTCGGCGGGCTGATGCCGATGCCGATGAAACTCAGCCCGGCCTCCGCGAATATGGCGGAAGGGATCCCCAGGGCGAGTGCTACGATCAGCGGCGTCATGCTGTTTGGCAGGATGTGGGTCACGACGATACGGAAATGGCTGCCGCCCATGGCCTTGGCGGCCCGGACGAATTCTTTTTCCTTCAAAGACAGAATCTGCCCCCTCAGAAGACGGCATACCCCTACCCATCCGGTCACCCCGATGGCCACGAAGATGTTGAATAACCCGGCCCCCAGCCACGACATGATCAGGATGATGAAAAGCAGGCCCGGAAAGGCCGACATGATGTCTACGCCCCGCATGATGACGCTGTCCACGCGGCCTCCGGCGTATCCGGCTAGGGCGCCCAGGGGTACTCCGATGGCGAAGATGATGGCCTGCACGAGGACGCCTACCGTCATGGAAATCTCCGCGCCGTAGATGACCCGGCTGAAGAGATCGCGGCCCAGTCCGTCCGTGCCGAAGGGAAACATCCAGGACGGTTCCTGCCAGGCGACCAGGAAGTTCTGTTTGGTATAATGCAGTGGCGCGATCCAGGGCGCGAGCAGCGCCGTGTTGCTCAGCAGCAGGACCAGGAAGAGCCCCACCAGGGAGAGCTTATTGCGGGAAAACCGCCGGGTGGCGTCCGCCCAGAGCCCGCTGTCGTGTTTCTTGAAATACCGGTAGGCTCGCGGCCAGAGCAGAGTGAACTCCGTGGCCAGCGTGACGCGGAAGATCAGTCCCGCCCAGGAGAAGAAGGGTTCGAGACCCTCCCAGCTCATGGACTCCGACAGGCTTTCGGGTATGTCTTCCGTGCCGTAAGGGTACAGGTCCATCCAGGGTCCGAGCAGCCACCACGCCGCGAGCAAGGCGCCGGCGCCCAGGGCGGCGAAGAGCGGCTTACTCTGGTACGCCCGGTGACAGAAGGACGCCCAACGCCCGGTTTCGTTCTTTCTTCCCAGGCGGTACATTCGGGGCAGGCTGAGCACCAGCTGGATCGCCAGCGCGATCCGCCCCACCTCGAGGATCATGGTGTCCCAGCTCCATCCCAGGATGGCGCCCAGGACCCAGACGAGACTCGCGTCGCCCGGTGTGCCGATCGATTCCATGCTAGTCCTTCCGATACCGAATGCGGGGGTCTACCAGGGCGTACATGAGATCCGTAATCACGTAGATGACGACGATGAGCGACGACCAGAGCAGGGCCGTGGACATGATCATGGGGTAGTCCCGGGCGAATACGCTCGTGGTGAAATACCGCCCCAGGCCGGGAATGCGGAAGATCGTCTCAATAAAAAACGACCCGGTGATTAGGTTGGCCATCATCGGTCCCGCGATGGTCAGCAGGGGGATCAGGGCGTTCTTGAACACGTGCACCACCACGACCGAGAACTCGGTCAGTCCCTTGGCCCGGGCGGTGCGCACATAGTCGGCCCGGATGGCTTCGATCATGTTCGACCGGGTGTATCTTGCCACGACGGCCATATCGCCAAGCGACAGGGCGATTACGGGCATAACCCAGTCTTTGGGCGAATTCCAGCCCCCCGTTTCAAATAAGTGCAGCCAGAGCGAGAACACGACGGTCAGGCCCACTGCGACGACGAAACTGGGCGTTACGATACTGAACACCGCCGTGAGCGAGGCGACGTAGTCTATCCACGAATTCTGGTACACCGCCGCGAGAATACCGAGTAGCAGCCCGCCGGTGAGGGCCACGATCAGGGCCATGCTGCCCAGGTGGACGGATACGGGCCAGGCCTGGGCAATGAGTTCCTGGCAGGTCTTGCTCTGGTGCTGGAAGGAGTAGCCGAAGTCGCCTCTTACGACGTTGCTCACCCAGGAGATGTACTGAATGTGGAGCGGCTGATCGAGATTGTACTTACGCATCAGGTTCGCCCGCACCTCCGGCGTCAGCGGTATGCCGCCGGTCTCGCCGCCGGCGTCGAAAGGACCTCCGGGCACGGCGTGCATGATGGAAAAGGTGATGACGGATACTGCGAAGAGTACGGGGAAGATCCAGAGTATGCGGCGGACCAGGTACCGGAAGCCCAGGTTCAGACCGAACAGGAAAATGCTGGTAATCGCAAGCATGATCAGCGTGCGTACCAGCATGACGTTCAGGGAATCGGTTCCCCACAGCGCCAGGCCCACGGCCGCCAGGGCGATGGTCCGCGCGGCCAGGTTCGGCACGCGGAATCGGCGCAGCAAGGTGGAGGCGGCGACGAACAGGAGAAGCCAGAGCGCCGCGAGGGCGGTGCCGAACACGCCGAGTTGCGGAGTCGCGACGGCCAGGGCGACGATGGTGATCAACGTCTGGACGCCCTTGACGAAGGTTGCGTCAAGCTTGCGCCGGTCTCCCCAGTAACCCGCGGCCAGGACGAGCAACAGCCACAGGACGCCAATGATCCCTACTACGGGCATCCGATCGTCTAATCCTTTGCTTGGATGGGATGATTACATGCGATACCGCGGTTCGTAGGATGAGGAAACCGCCTGCATGGGCGAGCCCTTCCGCAAAACGCGGAGCAAACGGAGCCAAGGCCCCGCCGACCGCCAGACAACGTATAGGCCCCGGATGATTCTGTCAACGTAATTCGGTCGCTTCGCCAGGGCAAAAACCTGTTGATTCGGCGGGCCGTTTTGTTGTTTCATAGGGGTTATGGACTACCTGCTCAGTGGATTCCTGGAAGCGGTCCGTCTGCTTATGTCCGGTGAATCCGGCGTGTACACCATCGTCGGCGTTTCCGTTTTCGTCGCGGTGTCCGCGATCCTGCTGGCCTCCGTGATGGGATTGCCCGCTGGCTACTTCCTCGCGACGCACCGGTTTCGGGGCCAGCGGCTGGTAACGACGGTGCTCAATACGTTGCTGGCCATGCCGACCGTGGTGATCGGCCTCTTCGTGTATTCCCTGATCTCCCGGCGCGGTCCACTGGGCTTTCTGGAACTGTTGTATACGCCTCAGGCCATGATTATCGGCGAGACGATCCTCGCCCTGCCCATCGTGGCCGCGTTTACGTTGTCGGCTATCCGCGCTGTTGATTCACGGATCACGGAGACGGCCCTGACACTGGGCGCGACGACGGCTCAGACGGCCCGCACGCTCATATCCGAGGCCCGGTACGGAATCATGGCCGCGGTGGTCGCCGCCTTCGGCCGGGTGATCGCCGAGGTGGGCGCGGCCATGATGCTGGGCGGCAATATCAAGGGGAGTACGCGGACCATGACGACGGCGATCGCCCTGGAGAGCAGCAAGGGGGAGTTCGGACTGGCCATCGCCCTGGGTATCATCCTGCTGCTGACGGCATTCGGCGCGAACATTCTCTTTCACTGGCTGCAGGGATTCGACGACTGATGGCCGATCCGATCATCGTGGGCGAGCACATTTCGCACCGTTACGGCGCCGGGTTTCATTTGCATGTCGACCGCCTTGCCCTGTCCGCCGCGAGAACCTATGCGGTTTACGGGGCGAACGGATCGGGCAAGACGACGCTCTTGAACATACTCGCCCTGCTGACCCATCCGCAGGAGGGCCGGATCCTCCTCGATGGCCGGCCCGTGAACGATTCGGATCCCGCCCGAAGCCGCGGGTACCGCCGCCGCGTCACGCTGCTCATGCAGCATGTCTACCTGTTCCGGTCCACCGTCTTCGATAACGTGGCGTCGGGCCTGCGGTTCCGCGGCGTGGCGAAGGAGGCGCTGGAAGAACGGGTGACGCGCATGCTAAGCAAGGTGGGCCTGGAAAAACTCGCCCACCGTTCTGCCCACAGCCTTTCGGGCGGCGAAGCCCAGCGCGCCGGCCTGGCCAGGGCACTGGTAACGGAACCCGACGTGCTGCTGCTCGACGAACCCACGGCCAGCGTCGATGCGGCGCACGGCCGGCAGATCGAAGAGATACTCCGGGAAACCTGTAGACAACGGCGGATGACCGTGGTACTCTCGACACACCAGTACGACCAGGCCCATCGCGTCGCCGACGAAGTTCTGATCATGCGCGACGGACGCTTGATCGAGGCGGGACCGGAGAACGTTTTCAAGGGACGTATTGACGAATCGGTGGACGGACCGGTTGCCAGGCTGGACTGCGGCGTAACGCTACGCACGAACACGGCCGTGCGCGGAGATGCTCTTGTAGCCATTTCACCACGGGAAATTCAGTTGTCCCGTTCGCCCCACCCTTCGGAAGCCGCGAACAGGCTCGAAGGCGTCCTGAGCGCCGCGGCGGTGGACGGAGACCGCATTCGCCTGGACGTGGACGCCGGCCTGCGGTTGACCGTACACGTGGCGCGGGCATCCTTCGCCGGTATGGGGCTTAACGTAGGGGACTCGGTGTACGCCGCCATAGGGGCATCGGCCGTTCGGACGCAGTAACGGGACGGGGGTTCCCCGGTGCGGTTCCGGTGTGCGGTTCCCGGGTGCGATTCCCCAGCGCGGTTCATGGGTGCGGTTTCGGGACGGGGGTTCCCCGGCGCGGTTCCGGTGTGCGGTTCCCCGGTGCGGATCGCAAACGGTTCCGCTCTTGCCGTTTTGATTCCTCAAGGATTGCTTTCCTGACTACGGAATGACAAACAACGGAGGGAACAATGACCACCCGGGATTCCAGAAGTCTGATCATGGGCAAGGACGAGCTGCTGATGGACGGCAGTTACCTGTCCACGCTCCGGGAAGCCAACGAATTGCTGGACGACACGGACGGGCTGCGCGAGCGTATGGCCGAAGACGGCTACCTGCTCATCCGGGGACTCCATGACCCGGATAAGGTCCAGGAAGCCCGCAGGGCCGTCCTGGAGAATCTCGACGCCAACGGCCAGATCGACCGGGACTACCCCCTCGATCTGGGTGTAGCGGCGCCGGGAAAGCGGGGAGCCTTCTTCGGCGGCGCCAAGCAGGTGACCCATACGGACGAATTCCTCGCGGTGGTCAACTCCCCCGAAATCATGGGGTTCTTCGAAGGGTTCCTGGGGGGTCCCGTCCTTACCTTCGACTACAAGTGGCTGCGGGCAGTGGGCCCGGGAACCAACACCGGGGCGCACTACGACATGGTCTACATGGGACGGGGCACGCCGAACCTGTATACCGTGTGGACGCCCCTGGACGATGTCACCTACGACATGGGTCCCCTGGTCATTCTGGCTGGATCCCACCAGTTCGAGGCCGTCAAGGAGACCTACGGCAAGATGGACGTGGACCGCGACCACGTGACGGGCCACTTCACCAACGAGCCCATCGAGATGGTCGACCAGTACGGGGGCCAGTGGCAGACGAGCGAATTCCGGATGGGCGACGTGATCGTCCTCGGCATGTACACCATGCACGGGTCCATCAACAACGCGTCGAACCGCTACCGCATCAGCACCGACACCCGCTACCAGTTGGCCACCGAACCCGTCGACCACCGTTGGGTCGGCGAGAACCCCGTCGCCCATTACGCGTGGACCGAGGGCAAGACCGTGTCCATGGATGAGATGCGTAAGAAATGGAAGGTCTAGCGCGTTAATGTCGATCGCGGAATGCCCGGCCGTCCATACCGCCGGGTCGGCGGACCGCCGCACGGTTCACTCAATCCTCAAATCGGTCCGGCATAGATCGAATATCCCTGACCACTCACCCGATTACCACGGGAACGCGAAGTGCGTCATATGAGAACCATACCCGTCCTCCTGGCCGGCCTCATCGTGCTGTGTATCATATCCGCCTGTCAGACGACAGGGGTCCGCGAGCGCGTGGCGTTCCAGGCCGAACCAGTCGGCGAAGGTCAGGTGACCGCCGTGGTCGATTCCACGCGGATCCGGCAGACCATCACAGACCTGGTGTCCTTCGGTTCCCGCGTGGCCGGCTACCCAGGCGCCACCGAAGCGGCCCACTACCTGGCGGGCCGCATGGACGAGATCGGACTGGAGGACGTGGAGATGGAAGAGTTCGTCGCTTCCGTCCCGCTGGACGAGGGCGGCGAACTGGTCATCCTGGACGCCACGACCTTCGCAACCCCGTCGATTCCCCTCCACGCCGTGTGGCCCAACCTGGTACGCACTTCCACGACGCCACCGGCCGGGATCACGGGCATGCTGCACTACGTGGGCGCCGGCGAATGGACGGACTTCAACGGCATCGATCCCACCGGCGCCGTCTTCCTGATGGACTTCAATTCCGGCGTGAACTGGCAACGCGCCGCCATGCTCGGTGCGGGCGCCGTGATCTTCGCGGAACCCGACCACACCACGCGGGTGGACGGCGAGGAGAAATACCTCCAGGTCCCGGTCAATTTCCCTCGATTCTGGATGGAGAAGGAATGGGCCGGCCCACTCGTGGAGTATCTTGAAGTCAACGGTCCCTTCACCGTCAGGACAAAGGGGCGCATGACGTGGAAACGCCTCCCGGCCTACAATGTTATGGGAAAGATCACGGGAACGCACCCTGTGCTGAAGGAAGAAGCCATCGTGCTGGAATCCTACTACGATTCCATCTCTCCCGTGCCTGCCGTATCCCCCGGAGCGAACCAGGCATCGGGCGTGGCCGCGCTCCTGGAGATGGCCCGGTACTTCGCAGCCCATCCCCCGGCGCGCACCGTGTACTTTCTCGCGACCTCAGGGCACTTCCTGTCCCTCAGCGGCGTGAACGACTTCACGAACCGGCATACGCGCAAGACCCCCTATTTCGCGGAGCAGATCGAAGAACCGATCAACATGAAGCTCTTCGCCGGGATCGACCTCTCGAGCGCCCGGGACCAGATCGGTGTTTATTATGCCGGCATCCTCTTCGCCGGGAACTCCTTCGAAAAACAACGGTTTTTCACACCTTTCGGCCGGACCTTCATGGGTTACGCGCAGGAGGTGATCCGTCGCGGGGTTTTCCCTTCGGACGCGCTGATGAACGTGATTACGCCCTCCCAGGGCATACAGAGTACGGAGTTCTTTCCGGCGGGCAACATCGCGCTGGACGCGGAACTGGTCTTCTGGACGGGTTTCCCCGCGCTCTCCTTTGCCACGGTTTTCGACGTCCGCGAGTACGTAGACACTCCCCTGGACGATATGGAACGGGTGAATATCCGCAACGTGTATACGCAGGCCGTGCTGTTGACGGAACTATTCGGGCGGGCCGTCAACGACCCCATGCTGTTTCCGGACTTCAAGATGCAGCTCGACGATCGTTTCGTGCGCGGACGAATCCGGGTGGTCGAGTTCGATCCCCGGGAAGACTATATCCCCAGCAAGCCCAAGCCCGGAGCCGTGGTCCGGTTCCGCCGTTACAACAAGAGCATCAGCGGGGTCAAGAACGAGATCTTCGTGGTGGCGGACAGCATGGGCGTAGCCGAAAGCACGGAGCTGGAGGCGGGACGCACCTATCCTACCGAGGGATACGTCATGGATCCCGATACGGGGGACATCATCTACGCGCCGGACCGGGGTCCCTACGGGGAAGGAGCCTATCCCCTCGAGATTACGATGGACTGGGTGGACAAGGAAAAGCCCACGGTAGTCTTCCGTTCCGATGCGACCAACCTGTATGACCTCGTGGATCCGAGGTTCCTTACCCGGCTCAACGAGGCCGTGCTGCTGGATGAGTCGGGCAATCCGCCGCTCGAGTGGGGCATGACCTTTCAGGAGGGCGGCTGGACCACGGGTTTCTCCTACGAGGAAGACACGGCCGTCCTTTTCACGCCGCCGGAAAGCCGGTTCAAGGTCACCATGTCGAGCGGACTGTTCGGCCGCCGCCTGATCCTTACCAACGCCGGTGAAGACCATCCGGAAGGCATCGGTTTCGAGTCGGGGATCGGCGCGATTCCCCTGACTTCCTACCAGGTCGCGCGGGACATGTGGCACCTCGACGAAGCGCGGATCGCCGCACTCAAATCCGTGGGGGTAAGCAACGTCCGGCTGGACGAGTTCCACCAGGAAGCCGGACGCCTGCTGGACCTGGCCGAATCGGCCCGTCAGGACCTGCAGTGGGACCGCTTCATAAAGTACGCCCGGGCCGCCTGGGGTTACGAGTCCAGGGCCTACCCCGACGCGACGGGAACGGCCAACGACGTGGTGAGGGGCGTCCTGTTCTACATGGTACTGGTGATTCCCTTCGCCTACGCGCTCGAGCGGCTGGTCTTCGGTTTCGCAAATGTCTACAAGCGGATCGCCATGTCCTTTGCCATCTTTCTCGCGGCCTACGGCGTGCTTCGATTCACCCACCCGGCGTTCCAGATTACCACGGCGCCCGATATCGTCCTCCTCGCCTTTATAACTTTCGTCCTGGCCGCCGTGGTCATCTGGCTCATCTCCCAGCGGTTCAGCCAGACCATGCGGGAGTTCCGGCAGCACACCCACAGCGTGCAGGCCACCGACGTGCGCCGTTCGAGCGCGCTGGCTACGGCCTTCGCTCTCGGTATCGGGAACATGCGCAAGCGCAAGGCCCGGACGCTGCTGACCTGCGCCACGCTCGTACTCCTGGTATTCACCGTGCTGTCCTTTACTTCCGTACAGACCTACCTGCGGATCCAGAAAGTGAGCACGGACGCGGAATCCGTCTACACGGGTTTCCTGGTCAGGAACCCAAACTGGGCGCCGCTACAGAAGCAGACGCACCAGTACGTGCTGTCGGAATTCGGGTCGACAGAGGCCGAAGACGAGGACATCACCATCGTGCCCAGGTCGTGGTACGCCGGCACCGCGCCGGGGGTGAATACCTACATCAAGGTCGAGCATGACGCCGCGGACAGTTCCGCCCGGTCCACCTACGCGTCGGCCATCCTGGGCCTGCTACCGGACGAGCGGACGGTCAGCGGCCTGGACCGTATCCTGACGGCGGGAAGGTGGTTCGAGGGGGATGAAAGGGACGTGTGCATCCTTCCCGTTGAGATGGCGCAGCTGCTCGGGATGTCGGAAGAGGACGCAGGTCAAAAGGAGATCAGGATCTTCGGCAAA
Organism: uncultured Gemmatimonadota bacterium; assembly: GCA_951812955.1. GTDB lineage: Bacteria > JAAXHH01 > JAAXHH01 > JAAXHH01 > JAAXHH01 > JAAXHH01. Next base: position 3,615,756 of record OX638340.1, read on the forward strand.
CCCTTTAAGGTCATTGGCCTATTCGACTCGGCCGCAATGGACAGGATCACCGACCTGGACGACGAGCCGCTCACCCCCGTGGATTACACGGCGACGGGGCGCGACCTGATCACAGAACTTGCCATGATGGATTACGATGAGGAACCGGTGCAAATGGCCCGATTCGAACACCTCCCGGCCGCGAATCTGATCCTTGCGCCCCATGCCTACGTAAACGACGTCGGGGGAACGCTCCGGTCCGTCGCGGTCCGTTTCCCCTCGGATGATACCGCCCTCGACCGGATCGAACGCTTCATGCAGCGGCTGGGGATACCCGTGGTGGCCTCCGTGGGCGGAGAGGTCGCCGTGTACAGCGCCATGGCGCTGAGTTCACTTTCGGGCCTGGGCAACCTGTTCATCCCCATGGTCGTGGCCGCGCTGATCATCCTGAACACCATGATGAACGCCGTCTATGAACGCTTCAGCGAAATCGGCGTATACAGCGCCGTGGGCCTGGCGCCGGCGCACATTGGCGCGTTGTTCATGGCCGAAGCCGCCATGTACGCCGTGATCGGCGGCATGTCCGGCTACCTCATCGGGCAGACCGTTGCCCGCGGCATCACGGAATACGAGATGCTTGCGGGGTTGACGCTGAACTATTCCTCCCTGTCCGCGGTGGCCTCGACGGCCATGGTCATGGTGGTGGTCATGCTCTCGACGATTTATCCAGCGCGCAAGGCCTCCCAGATGGCCGTTCCGGACGTCAACAGGCAGTGGTCCTTCCCCGATCCCGAAGGCGACGACTGGCGTTTCGAGTTTCCCTTTACCATCAGCCGCACGGAGACGCTCGGCCTGTGTGCTTATCTGACCCGGTTCTTCGAGTCCTACGGCGAGAGTACGCTGGGGAGTTTCATGACGGACGAGGTGGGCCTGACGGGCAGGAATGGCGGCGCGACCGGCGCAGACGCGGACTCCGCATCGGGCGCGGCTACTGATTCCGCAGCCGGCGGGAACTTCGAATCGGCAGACGCCGCGGCCACGTACGAAATCACCATGAAGACTTGGCTGGCCCCTTACGACACGGGAGTCAGCCAGCAGGTGACCCTTCACGCGTCGCCCGCCGAGGACGAACACGACCTGTACGCCGTGTGGGTGCACATCTATCGCCTGAGCGGCGACGTGGATTCATGGCAACGACTCAACCGCCGCTTCCTGAACGTGCTACGCAAGCAGTTCCTGGTCTGGCGCACCGTGGACCAGGAGGTCAAAACGGTCTACGCGGGTGAGGGGCGGGAGATGATTGCATCCGTAGCGGGAGACGCGGTCGAAGCTTGAGCGTTCCCCGGTCCCGCCGGGCTCGCAAACGCGCCAGAGCGCTCCCCGTGGCTGCGGCGGTAGAGATATTGGTTTGAGCGCGGTCCTGATTGTCAGGCTGAAGGAGGAATTCCATGGAAGGCGGCGGCAGCGAAGGCTCCTGGCTCAACACGCTCATGGGACAGAACGTTCGGGTTATGACGCCGGGATCCGCCACGGAGGATCGCGTGACGGTCATCGAGGCCGTCGAGCCGCCCCACAGCTCGCCGCCCGTCTTCACCCGCCACGCCTTCATCGAGATGTTCCTGGTCGTCAGAGGTGCCCTGACGTTTCAGTTTCTACACGAAAGCGCCTTTGTGATCGAAGCTGGCCAGATGGTGACCGTACCCGGCTACCGGCCCCATTCCTTCTGGAACGAGGGGGACGACCCGGCGGCGGTCATGCTGATCTGCACGCCCGCGGGGTTGGACCGGTTCTTCGAGGCTTCCGATCGGCTGCTTCGGCGCATGCCGCCGGACACGACCGATCCCGATGAGTTGAAAGCGGAGATGGCACGCCTTCGGAAGGAGTTCGGGCTGGAACACGTGGCGCCGGCGCCGCGGTGAGGCTTGATTGTCTTAAGGAGGTAACGCTGTCGTTCAGATATACGTAACTTCCCGAAAAGAACGTTACGGTGTCGACGAAACACCGTGGAATAGCACACGATTGAAGGATTTGATGTATCCTATAAACTGAGTTGACCCCGTTTAGTACGTATGAATTTTTGTACAACGAGGAGTGTTCGACACAACTCCAAGAAATGTGAATCTGTCTACAAACTGGTAATCTTGGTTTTATGTGCACCGGGTAAAGTCAGTCCGCGTGGGTATGACAGCGTTTATCGGAAAGCTCGGTCGTATGAGGATCAAGGAGTTGGCGTGATGGCGAGAGTCCGAAAGTCAACTGCAATTGAACGATTGCAGAGGTTGGTTGATGAGGCTTCAGAGCTGGATATGGAGGATGATAGCTCTCAGGAAGTTCAAAAATGGATACAGGACGTTTATACCGCTTTTATCAACATATTCGGTGAGGATAGTTCTCAGTTTTCACGACTTCCGCAAAGTCACAAAACAACCCCAAGTGGGGTTCGTGAATACCTGAGATCAATGGTTTCCTGCGTCGCGTCTAGTCTCGATGAGATCAAGTACTTTCGGGAGGATGAAACAGAAACTGTGAAACAACCCTCAGAACAGGGTGACTTAAAAGCACCAGATAAGGATTGTTACGACCAGGGATCGGCGACAAAAAAGTCTTTGTCGTTCATGGTCACGACGAGGCCGTCCTGCAGGCGGTTGCGAGATTTCTAGAAAAGCTGAAACTCGAACCAGTAATCCTGCACGAACAGGCGAATCAAGGCCGCACGATCATAGAGAAATTTGAGGATCATTCGGATGCGAGTTTTGCCGTGGTTCTGCTGACACCTGACGACATAGGCGCGGCCGTTACGGATAAGGCCGATCTACGGCACCGAGCTCGTCAGAACGTAATTCTCGAACTCGGATTCTTCATTGGGAAGTTGGGTCGCAACAGGGTCTGTGCTCTGAAATCGCGTTGTGTCGAAAATCCGTCGGACGTCGATGGGATGGTCTATATCAACCTCGACGAGCCAGATGCATGGAAGACCGGACTCGTGCGGGAGTTAATGGCAGCTGGTTTCGCCATCGACGCTAACTGGGTTTAGCAGCCATGAACGCACAGTTGTCGATTTCCAAAACCGAATTGTCAGCCTATTGTAAAAATCATGGCATCCGACGATTAGCAATTTTCGGATCGGTGCTCCGGCCAGATTTTGGCCCGGAGAGCGATATCGACGTACTGGTCGAGTTCGCACCGAGTCACACTCCCGGTCTGCTGGGCATGGCCGGATTGGAGATTGAACTATCCGAATTGTTTGGCGGTCGGAAGGTGGACCTGCGGACTCCTGAGGAATTGAGTCGTTATTTTCGACAGAAGGTCATTGACACGGCAGAAGTTCTATATGTGCAGGGATGACGAAATCCCATTACAGCACATGTTGGACGCCGAGCGGGAGGCAGTGTGTTTTTCACGAGGACACAGTTGGTTGCAGCCGCTAAGTCAAGCCTACCATATCGCGCGTGAATAGTAATCCAGGATGGTGGTGTCCGAAGTCACGAGCAGGCATTTGTTCAATTTGGCCGTGGCCACGATCGTGCGGTCGACAGGATCCCGGTGATCCCAGTCCAGTTCGAGATTCCCAATCCATGTCCGCACGTCCACTGGACGTACTTCAATCCGTTCGGTCCGTTCCAGATTTTATGCGAAGTCCTGAATGGACAGGGGCAACACAAGATCGGCCTTTTTCACCCTAACGCCGATCTCCCAGATCGAGATCGAACTGATGCACACGCGGTCGGCTTGTGTAATCGTCTGGTCGTCGATTTTGGACAGGCGTTCGGGATCCAGTGTCCAGAAAACAAGCGCGGACGTATCCAGTACGACCATTACGTTTCATCCCATTCGTCGATTGTCGGTGTGTCGATGTCTCCATGATAGACGATCTTTCCCCGCAGTCCATCGAAGATCCTGTCAACCGATTGCTTTGGCTTTATGGGTTTTACACTGAGAACTGGACTCCGGTTATGCGTTACGATCAGATCCTCGCCCGATTCCTCGATTTCTCGAAATACCCGAAGCATATTGGCCTTCAGCTTGCTCTTCGATTTGAACAGCATATGGACTCCAGTCTGTTTAGTAAAAGACTATGGGCATGACCCTGGTTATATTCGAAGGATTTCCTATGAACCGTCAAGGATTTATCTCATTCTCGGCAACTTAGAAGTCGGATTCCGTGCGACTATTCCGACTGTATAGGTATGATGTTCAATTCAATGTGTAAGACAGGTTGACAATCGACGTCCCGACGTCTAATATTAAAATATGGCCACTAACACCGAAAGATACGCTCCTGGTCGAGTACGAGATGCGATAATCCGGGTGATGAGACTAACGACAGAAGGTTTGTCTGCTAAACAGATCGCAGCGAGAGTTGCAAAGATAGAGGGCCACATGCCTGAGTCCTCGATCAGGTCTTATCTTCGTCTGAACACTCCAGAGACATTTGTTCGTGAAAGGAGGGGGGTATACCGCCTTAAGGTAGATCATGACAGCAGTCTGCAACGAACGATGTTCAGGAGTCCACCTTGGCAGGAACCCTTCAAGTTTGGATCGGCTACATTGTTTCATAGTGAATGTTTGGATTGGCTGGACGCAAGAGATGACCAATCAATCCACGCGATAGTTACCGATCCACCTTACGGTCTGCAGGAATACACAGCGAAAGAGCAGACGAAACTCCGAAATAGGAAGGGGGGGATCTGGAGGATTCCTCCTGCATTTGATGGCCACGTTCGTTCGCCGTTACCAAGATTCACTACTTTAACCGATGAACAAAAACTTTATCTTCGGGAGTTTTTCTATATCTGGTCTCGTCTACTGATCCCCAAGTTGGTACCTGGCGCCAACGTGGTCGTTGCCTCCAATCCACTACTCTCCCACATTGTCGCCGGCGCTATAGCGGATTCGGGGCTTGAAAGACGCGGCGACATCGTCAGGCTTGTTATGACTATGCGTGGCGGTGATCGGCCAAAAGCGGCACATGATGAATTCAAGGACGTCAGTGTGCTCCCCAGATCAATGTGGGAGCCATGGCTGATATTCCGTAGGCCTGTGGAGGGAAGAGTACAGGACAACCTCAGAAAATGGAAAACGGGAGGGTTTCGACGGCCGACTGGACTCAAGCCATTCGGAGATGTTATTCAATCTTCCCCGACCAGAAAAAATGAGAAGGCGATAGCACCTCACCCCAGCCTTAAGCCACAATCCTTCTTACGACGCCTCGTGAGGGGTGTTCTTCCACTAGGTGAGGGTATAGTTGTCGATCCCTTTGCCGGCGCTGGCTCTACTCTCGCGGCCGCTGAAGCAGTTGGGTACGAGTCAATCGGAATAGAAAAGGATTCTCTGTACTTCAATATGGCCAAGGAAGCACTACAGCCACTAGCCGAGCTCGAAGTGTAGGGACTGAAGGAATCCTCAATTACCTGTCTAGGTAAATCCAGTTCTCGCGAAGTTTACTCACGCCAAAGCGGTCAAGTGTGGCAGTTCGTGTGCCGAGTTCCCCTCTCGGATTGCGTCTAAAGTCTTCGATGGTTACCCTAGATAGGTAGACTTCCCTAAACGTCATTGGAAGTCTTGATGAAGAGGGTTCGGTTTTGTTATCGACCTCGTATACAAATACACACATCCACTGGTCGCGCGCGCCATGTGTATCGACCGCACCGCCTTTTTTCTTCGTGGTTTTGATTTCAAGACCCTGATCTCCCGACTTAACGGAGTTTTCTGCGTAAACTCCCTGAACGAGAAGGTCAGGATGGCCATTGAAGTAGTTGTTTTCAGTAAGCACCCTTGAATGTTTAGCCAGACTGGCCGTCAGCATGTCCGATAGCACACCAGACATGATAGCGGGTCTCAACATATCGTCAAGCCGTTCCAGTCCGCGGTCTACCAGATGAGAATTGACATCGTGGAAGAAATCATAAACGTCCTGCATTGCCGACTCGAAATCCATAATGCGGAGCTGATATGGTAAAGTCGAGTCAGGATTGAATGATTCTCTTACTACGACATTTCTGGATTGTTTGATCCGTTCGTCTCCTTCATGTTATCTGAATGCATGTTTCAACAAAATGTGATTTACTGTGAATTTGTAAACCACTACCTACAATATCATGACCTAGAATCTCATGAAAGTAAAATCAATCTATTCCTCCACGGCCCGCAGATCCAGCGCCAGGTCGCGGAAGCTCCGCACGCGGTGTAGGGTGACCAGGTTGGTGTCGTGCTGGTTCTTGCCGCCGCGCGCGGTGCGGGCGACGACGAGTAGATCGTCTCCGGAGATGACCTGCGAGGCGTAGCTGAAGGACTCCATAATGCTCCTGCTCATGGCCACGCATCCGGCCTGGAACCAGTTGAGGGCGTCCATGCTGTACATAAGCATTAGGATACGCCGCTCGTTTCCCGGCGGTCCGCTGAAACCGATTCGCCGAAGGGGTTCCCGGTCCTGCCACGGGTTCGTGGACAGGGTCACCGTGGTCCAGTAGAGACCGCCTTTATCGTCGTGGACGATCTGAAACTTGCACTGGGCGCCCGGCATGGGGTGGAACTGGAGGAAACGGTAGTCGAGGTTCCGACCGTCGTCCTCGACCCGTCCGATTGATGCCAGGCTCGACGTCGTGTGGCCATCGACGATCGTGCGCATGACCATCCGGATCTCGCCGTCCACCAGCACGATGTTGCCCTCCAGGAAGCTGTCGGCCGGCACCTTGTCCTTCAGGCTTTCGGGATATTTCCGCTGCGAGAGCACATCGGGGATACCAGGAAACCGGACGTGATTGGACATGCGCCAGGCCGCCGGATCCAGGAGGTCTCGCGCCAGGTCGCCGGCCACCACCAGCGACTTCCAGTCGAAACGGCTGGGCGCGTCGCAGGTCTCGAAGGCGCGGTAGGCATGCCCGTTGTGGATCAATACCGGCGTCGGTGCGCAGTGGTGCTTCCCTTCGAAGAGCGTGACCGGCCCTTCCCAGGTGAAGCCGCCGTCCCGGGAGCGGCCGATGACGATGTCCCGGCTTTTGCGCTTGTTTCCGATGAGATAGGCGTCGTCCCCGTAGGCCCAGACGGTCGCCCAGATGAAATCCTGGCACGACGCGAGGGTCCACGTTGCGCCGTCGTCGTCACTGACCAGTACCTCGGTCTGATCCGGCACGGATTCCTTGAGCGGACTGGGACGGAACCATTCGTAACTGGCCAGCAGGCGTCCCGAGCGCATCCGCGCGATCGACGGTGAACCGGCGTATACGTTCTCCGGGTCGGGTGACGAGGCCAGTACCTGGTAGTCTTTGGCGAGCATTCGATTCATGTCTAACGACCTCCTGGTGATTGGGATGTAAAAACGATTCTACCCGGGTGCAACGCGCTTGTCAACGGGAAGGTACCCGCTGGATCCGCTCGAAATCGCGCTACCCGAATACGAGAGCGCGAGACCTTCCCATAGTTCTTTACACGCGGCGCCATATTGCCCTTGATCTGAATCGCCCCCGACCTGTATCATAGAACCGATCACCAGGACAACCATTCCAGATACGAACATAGCGCATCGAACCGGGTCCGCCGGGAGGATACACTTATGGCCGGAAAAACCAACCTGTCCCGCAGAGACTTGCTGATCAAGGGAGGGCTCGCGACGGCCGGCATGGCGCTGCTGCCATCCCACGTACTGGCCCAGTTGGCCCAACTGGCGCGGGACGAGACGCCCGTGGACTGGATCGATGAATTCGGGCCGCCGCAAAGCCCCGATTTCGTCCTGCTGGACTGGAACGGACTCGAATCTTGGATTACGCCCGTAGACCAGTTCTTCTCGGCGAGCCACTATCCCGAGCCCACCGTGGCCGGAGAGGGCTACAGCCTGGAGGTTTCCGGCGCGGTAAGACAGAAGCTCAATCTGAGCCTCGACGAAATCAAGTCCATGCCGAGCAAAGACGTTATCTTCACCCTCGAGTGCTCGGGTAACCGGGGCGTCCCCGTTTTCAGGGGCGGCGTGTACAACGCCCGGTGGACCGGCACGCCGCTGGCGCCGATCCTGGAACGGGCAGGGATGTGGGGGAACGGTATCGAGGTGGTTTTCTTCGGACACGATGAAGGGGTCGAGAACATCACGCCAATTCGAAGCGAACCGCTGGCGATGAAACAGAATTTCGCCCGGTCGCTGACCACGAAACAGGCGATGGATCCGGACATCCTGCTGGCCTATGAGGTTAACGGACAGACGCTGCCGCCGAAGCACGGATATCCCCTGCGGCTCATCGTACCCGGCTGGTACGGCATCACCCAGGTGAAGTGGCTGAAACGCATCGAGGTGCGCACTACCCGGTACATGGGCAGGTTCATTTCGCGGGATTACGTCACGGTCCGCGAGGAGACCCACAACGGGGAGACCGTATGGCGCCAGGAATCTGTTGGAAAAGGCAGGATCAATTCCGTCACGGCACGGGTCACGCGGGTCGGTCCCCTGCACCGGATCTACGGCGCGGTATGGGGCGAACCGCTCAGGGAGGTCCAGGTGCGCATCGATGACGGAGCATGGCAGACGGCCGAAATCATCGAGGGGCTGGACGCCGAACACGCCTGGAAGTTCTGGCGGTTGGACTGGGACAGGCCTTCAGCGGGCGAGCATACGATCACTTCACGGGGCGTAACGACGGGCGGCACGATACAGCCCGCGCCGGACGATCCCTACCTGGCCGGCAAGAAGACTTACTGGGAAAGTAACGGCCAGGTGACCCGGACTATTCAGATCTTCGAAAGCTAGGGAACGAATCCCGATCCATGGTCATCGATTCCCACGCTTACTGTTTTCCTCCGGGAGACGCGAAGGCCGGGTACGCGGACGCAGGTGAACACCTCCGTTGGATACAGGCCGAGCACGCGGTCCACCACCAGCCGGCCTGGCGGGTCCGTGACCGGGCCGCCGCGTCGTCAGATGCGATCGCTCCCGCTTCGCCCGGGGACTGGTCCACGCTTCCCGACGTGGATTTCCGCGTCGATCGGACCCATGGCCGGGTGGTGTGGACGATCGACGGCGAAGACTGCACCAAGCAGTTCTACCCGCCCCACCTGCGCAACCTGGAATACACCCCCGACGGCCTGATCGCCGAGATGGACTATGCGGGCGTGGACGCCGCCCTGCTCCATACCAATCCCATGCTGAACCGGGACAGCGCGTTTCAGGCCGAATGTATCGCCGCATTTCCCGACCGGCTGTACTCCATGGCGCCCGTGGAAGAGTGGCGCATCGCGGCGGAACCGGACCGGGTGATCAATGAGATTGAACGGGCCGTGCGCGTTCGCGGGCTGCACGCCGTCAAGTTCAACGCCACGCTGGCATATCGCGAAAGTGACGAACGCTGGTGCGGTGGCGCCTACCGCCCCTTCTGGGATGCCGTGGCCACGCTGAAGGTCCCGGTTTTCTTTACCCTGGGCGCCGGACCCGTACTCGGCTACCACAGCGATCTGACGCAGGGCTACTTCAACGAACTCCGCGTGCTCATGGAATGGATGGACCGGTACCCGGATTCGGTCTGCAGTATCACCCACGGTTTCCCCTGGCGCATGTTTCTCGAAGGCGACCGTCTCGTCTTGCCTGAGGATCTGTGGAAACCCTACGAGAACCGCAATCTCAGCATGGAAGTCTGCTTTCCCGTGCGCATCGGCGACCTCTTCGACTTTCCCTACAGCGAGGCCCTACCGGCCCTGGAGGAGTTGGTTGGCCGGATCGGTAGCGACAGGCTGCTGTGGGGCACGGACATGCCCTTCCAGAACAGGTTCTGCACGTATCGGCAGTCCCGGGACTGGATCGAGAAGTACGCGGGTTTTCTCAGCGAAGCGGACCGTGCCGCGATTATGGGCGGCACCGCCGCGCGAATATTGGGTATTGCGTAGCGAGCAGCTGACGCAGTGGGAATGTGACGTTCTCGAAAACTGTTAAAAGAATAGATAACTTTGTGATACTTTAAGTACCCGGACCTGCACCCGCACCCGGCCCCGCACCCGGCCCCGAGCCCGCAGGTTTACATAACCCGGAGGATTCCATGCACGTCGGTACCCAGCAGTTTAGCACGGCGGACGAAGACCTGGAGTATCTCGCCCGCCACGGCGTCTTCAACAAGAACGAGAATAACATTACCTTCCACAGGGAATATGGATGGGACGTGGAGGAACTGGCGGCCAAGAAGGAGAAGTGCGCCCGGTTCGGCATCAACATGGAGATGGTGGCCCTGCCTATCGCCCAGTTCAACGTCGACGGCGGCCAGGTGCCCAATTACATGCTGGGGAAATACGAGGAAGGCGACAAGGAAATCGAACTGGTGTGCAACATGGTGCGCCAGGCCTCGGAAGCGGGCATCCCCGCGATCAAATACTACCTTTGCGAGATGGAGAACCAGCGCACCGAGAGCGATCCGCCCGGACGCGGAGGTTCGATCTACAGCACCTGGGACCTGGAGAAGGCGAAGGACCGGCCGCCGCGGTACGACGAACCCGTAACGGCCGAGATGAATTGGGCCCGCATAACCTACTTCCTTGAACGGGTGATCCCCGTGGCGACCGAGTGCAAAGTCCGCATGGCCTGCCATCCCTGCGATCCGTGGCTGCCGCCCGGCTATCGCTGCGTGGACCGCGTGCTCGGCGGCTTCGACGGGTTCAAGCAATTCATTGAGATCTGTCCCAGTCCGTACCACGGCATGAATCTATGCCTGGGTTGCATGGCTGAGAGTTCGCTCGACCCGCGCAACGAGGTGCCTGACATTATTCGATACCTGGGATCGCGGAACAAGATCTTCCTCTGCCATTTCCGAAACATCGTGGGCGGGAGGAACAAGTTCCAGGAAGTCTGGCCCGACGAGGGCGTCATGAACATGCACCGCAACATGCAAGCGCTCAAAGAAGTCGGCTACGATCACATGTGCGTGCCCGATCACGCGCCTGGGCACAAGGATCCGGACAGCTACCGGCAGGCCTTCGCCTACGAGTTCGGCTATATTCAGGCGATGATCCAGGCGGTGATGGACGAGGGGTAGGGTGCTGTTTGGCCTGGCGCGGGCAATCGACATGAAGTGAGCCAAATTGCATGGCGGTCCTGTCTTCGACACGCCACGTTCAAATCTGCCACTCGATCAGTTGCTGGTCCTGTTTAAGGCGTGCACGCTGATGCTGGGCGGCAATGAAGATGTCTTCCAACCCGGGCGTATCGACTTCGAGCCCCGGCAGGGAGTACCGCGCTTCCATGAGAAACCGGTCCTCCTGCGGCGATTGGATCCATGCGTGCCGCCACCACTCCAACATGCGGCCTCTCGCGTCAGCCATGGCGATGGAGGAGGGCAGCCGGTCGCTCTTTCTGAGGTTGATGTTGCCGCGGGCCGGCAGCAGGTTCCAGAGATCGTTGTTGCGCCAGCGCGCCCACGGAAAACAGTGGTCGATGTGCGGAGCGGTTCGAATGCGCGACGCAGACCATACGCAGGTAAGCGCGAATCCGTCATCGCGCAACTGCTTCGCCCGTTCCAGGGCAACGCTGGTGTCGTAGCGGCTCTCGGTCCATTCGAACGGGTCGTTTGATACCGTTTCAGCCCCGCGATCCCGAACCACAGCGGCAGATTGATCGGTGGGGGTCGTCCACCGCGCGGTGTTGCGCAGGCTTGCCGAGTCATCCCAATTTGTAGTCAGTTGCCGCCATTCCCTTACGATGACCGGCTCCAGCCAGCAGGCGAACTGACCGAGTGACTGCCATAGCAATGCGGGAATCCTGAGGCGACCGAACTGCGTCAGATATTCGCGGGAGAGAACGATGGGCCGGGCGGTCGCCTGCGCCCTGGTATATCCTGATTCGAACAACTGCCGGTTGCCGGAAGCTGGATAGGTGATGTAGCGTACAGGCATCCGCTCGATGTTTACGCAGGCGTCGTTTATAGCATGGGTAAGGATGACGGCCCGGTCCGAATCAAACCTGGCACCCAGCCGAAGGTCGGAAGGCGAGACGTTCCCGAGACGGTAGAACGCATCCTTTGCCCAGCCGTATCCGCCCGGTCCCGATGGGCGTTGCGGCAGACGATGATGCAGGACCAGGGGAAGGTATTGCTTCAACCAGTACAGACCGACAGCGCCGAAGGGGATTTCTACGTAGTCGTCCGTACGATTGATGACTAACCCCGGCGCCGTTTCAGCGAGTCGTACCAGGATCCGAAGCAGCCCCAGCTTGTAGGTCGAGGACTTGTTGTCATTCACGATCACGTGGCGCAGCAGCGGCAGGCTGCCGGTGCCATCGTCCGGCATAGAGAAAACCAGCGTTTCCCAATGTATGCCGGGTCGCGTCAGGTCCGGCTGCGTCGAGTGGTTGCGCAGCGCGATGGCTCGGCGGTTGGCAAAACCGATAAGTTCCTCTGCCGAAGTGTCATGAAATCCCCGGGCGACATTTTCCGCGGCATCTCCGCCGCGTCGCAGCGTGAATACCAGCAGTCCGGATGGATTGAGCAGCTCGGAAAGGATGCGGAAGGCCCGTTCCCGGACATTCTGCGCCACGTGCATCCACACAGCGCTCAGTAGAATCAGGTCGAACCGCCGACCGAGCGCACGCAGAACCCTTAGATCCGGTAGGGCATCATCCATCCAAACCACGCCTGGGTGGGAGCGTTCCGCAGCGAGGTTCCGCAACGCGCTCGGTTCCACTGCCACGACTTCCCATCCTCTGGCCGCGAGCCAGTTGGCATCGCGTCCCGAACCGGCGCCGATGTCGCAGGCGAATCCAGGTTCTTCACGCAGGTGGGTCGGAGCCCAGTCTTCATGGACGTCTGCAGCATCGACTCCGTCATACTGGGCGAAGAGAGCATCTGAATTGAGGTCGTAGTATCTGGTGCTGTTCATGCGGATAGGCAAGACTGGCACGGGTAGCCAGAATAGGCGTGCTTAGACAGATAAGCGTTTTCCCGCTTCATGCGGGCGGGCATTGATTCTTGCGGGTATCCTGCGCACGTACATGATAAAGGCGGGAAAACGGTTGAATATCCCATGTCGAAGTCATTATCTATGATCATGCCATATTAGTCGGAAAACGGTAGATGTCAAGCAATCCAATGCGTCTGCTAACCGCGACTGTCGCTTGTGTTTGCCTGCAGCGATGGCCTGACGTGTTCTGTGTACGCGCCAATCCCGACAGGAGATGACTGTGATCTCAAAACGCATACTGCCCGGCGAGCGTCTCGACGACGCCTGGATGGAAGAAATACTCACGGACTTTTACAGGGACGGTTTCGCCCTTATACCGGGTGTGTTGACCCGGGATGAAATCGATGCCCTCCGCGAGGTGACGGACCGCTGCTTCAACGATCCCGTGCTGGCCGGCACTGATTACCTGAGCGGGCAGGGGGACGGATTCGTGCTCCGCAATACATTGGAACTGGACGCCGTATTCGTGGACATGCTGATTCGGGAGCCGATCCTGAGTCTGGCTGAAGCCGTCGTGGGAGAGGACTGTAAGTTCTGCGGGCAGAACGTGATCCGGAACGCGCCGGGCCAGGCCATTTCGCTGTGGCACGTGGACGACCGGGTGGAGTTCCCGTTGCCGGAAGACGTGCACCGCCACGACCCCCGCATCCGCATGCCGGTGCAGTGGTTCACCATCCAGATGGCCCTGACAGATATCGATTCGGTGGAGGATGGTCCTACGCAGTTCGTGCCGGGCAGCCAGTATTCCGGCAGAGATCCCAACAGCCAGGAAAATCCGGAGTTCGAAGGCAGAGGACCGGTCTCTGCGTTATGCAAGGCGGGCGACGTCTACCTGCAGAACAACCAGTGCTGGCACCGGGGAGCGCCCGTCACATCGGATCAGATGCGCTATGTCTTCCAGTCCCAGTACGCCGCCCGTTGGGCCCACAGGCGGTTCAACGAGTATAACCACGTACCTGTGCCGCCCACGGTTCTAAGCCGGGCCTCGGACAGGCTGCGTGGGGTGCTGGGTGCGTGACGACATGTGCTCAGGTCGGCTTGGCTATTTAACGGGGCATCCGGCCGATTGCGCAGGCCGGTACCTGGCATGGCCTGATGTACGTCTTGATTAGTGCACGATAGTATCGAACCGCGCGGGCAGCGCCACCTCGAGCAGCTCGAGGTCGTCGGAGCGGTCCGTGAGGGACGTTTTCGTGTGCGGCGGAATCACGTAGGCGTCTCCCGCCTCCAGCCGGTGTGCGCCCTGGTCATCCCCGTTCAGGGTCACCTCGCCTTCCATGACGAAGGTGAAGAGGATATCGCCAGTGTGGCTCGTGACCTGTTCCGCGCCTGACGGGCTTCCCTGTTCGCCTCCTCCGCCGGGGCCTGCGTATTCGCCGCTGATCGTGCCTCCTTGCGCGGAGCCATTCGAGCCGCTGTTCGCACGTGCGACCTGCACCGATGCTACGCCGCCCGTCGCCTCGCCGATCCCTGTTTCCCGGGCTTCGAATCCCGCTAGTCTCCAGGGTTTCCAGACCGCGTCTTTGAGCTGATGGCGGCAGAATGTCTGACCGCCGAAGACACGATCGGGGTTCAGCACTCCTGTCGGCAACTCGACCTCGTGGTCGATGGTGGTCACGTGGTCCGCGGGCACGCCGATTTCGATCACCTGCAGGTTGTCGGAAGATTCGAGCACGCGATGCCGGATTTCCGGGGGTTGGATCACGCAGTCCCCCGCCTTGAGCATGAAAGGTGGCCCCTGGTCCTCGTAGACGAGCTTCACCTCGCCACGGTAACAGAAGATCAACTGGAATCCCACCGTATGATAGTGTACAACGTCGGGAACGGGACCGGCGTCGGGGATCCGGATGTGGGAAGCAATGATGCTCCCACCCAGGCGGCCGGGCACCAGGTCGCGGTAGTGCATGCCGGCACGGCCGATTACCCAGGGCGTGTTGTCCTTCAGCCTCCGCACGAGGAAGGCGTGCTCCGTCGGCGGGATTTCCAGCGGCGGATCGGCCCGCACGATCTCGACCCGTGTGCCGTTCGGCGCGGTGAGTTCGGTCCGGCCGCCGGCCAGAACCGCCGGATCTCGACACAGGATTCGTATTGTGCCCGGCGGTTCGGACGCGCCCTGCTCCAGCCGGATGGTGAGCCCGTGGCCGGAAAGTACGGAAACTGACGGGTAGTCGGCGGGGTAGATCTTGTCCATACGGAAACCCAGGGTCTTCATGAAGAAGGCCAGGTCCGCGGACAAGTCCGAGGTCGGCAGCCGGATCTCGGCGCCCTGGATATTGTCCTCGCGGTTGGTCTGCTTGTCGTCATGCAATTGCATATCGCCAGCTCCCTTATCCTTCGAAACGATACTTCTCAACGACGTCCATGTTCAGCTCCGTACCCAGTCCGGGTTTCACGGGGAGCCGGAAATAGCCGCTTTCCACGACCGGCGGATCGGTCAGCAGGTCGTCGCGCCAGGGCGCGTCCCATTTTTCGTCCACGAACTCCAGCACCAGTGCGTTTGGGATATTGGCCATGACGTGAAGGCTCGCCGTCGTGGACACGGCGCTGTTCGGATTATGGGGCGAGACCTGCATGTAGTAGCTTTCCGCCATGGCGGCGATCTTCTTGGTCTCCATGATGCCGCCCGTGCGCACAACGTCGGGCATGATCATGTCCACCGCCTGGGCGGCGATCAGGTCCCGGAAGCCGAAGCGCGTATACCGTCGTTCGCCCACGCAAACGGGCACGTTGACGGACGCGGTCACCCGGGCCAGGGCGTCGATGTTCTCCGGGTGGACCGGCTCCTCGTAGAACAGCAGGCCGATTTCCTCGAGCCGGTTGCCGATGCGGATCGCGGCGCTCGTGGTGTACCGGCATCCCACGTCGGTACAGAGGTCCACCCCGTCGCCCACGGCCTCGCGGCACCGGCGCATGTGTTCCAGGGCCATCTTCTCTTCCTTCAGCGTGACAGAGCGAGGCGAGTCAATGCGTTCCCCTTTGACCAGCGGATCCGAGGGGAAGTACGCCTTGATGGCGGTAACGCCCTTGGCGGCCAGTTCTGCGCACTCCTCCGGGTCGGAGGCATGGCTGTAGAACCGAATGCGGTTGCGGCACGGTCCGCCGATGAGATTGTAGATGGGCTGACCGGTGACCTTGCCCACGATGTCCCAGAGGGCGATCTCGATGCCGCTGATCGCCGCGATGACCGTACCAGTCTGCCCGATCTGCTCCAGGGCGTAGTACATACGGTGGTACAGGTACTCTATGTGGAACGGATCCTCGCCGATGATGAGCTTGCTCAGTTCGTCCACGGACTGTGCGATGATGGTGCCGCCCGGCCAGTTCGTCGCGTCCCCCAGGCCCACGACCCCCTCGTCCGTGTAGACCTGCACGAAGACCCACGGCGAGCCGATGTCCGTCGATTTGCGCCAGGACTCCACCAGGTGCACTTTCACATCGGTGATTTTCATGAGATGCCTTTGGACTCTTTCATACAGATTCCGGCCGATTTCGTCGCTGGGCGCGCCAGATCATCTCTCCTGACAGACCGCATCGTGCCCGAATTCGATGTCAGCCTGCTGGCTTCAGTCCCGTCGCAGGTTGCTGAACTCCGGTTTCGGACCGCCCTCTTCACGGTCCCACTGCCACAGTTCCGTGTAGGGCGACTGGGCGTGGAAACCGAAGATGACCGGTCCGTCTTCGCCCGCCCGTTCGAGCACGTCCGGATTGACCACGCGGGGCATCTCGTACTCGCAACGGGTCCAACGCCTCCGCCAGGGGCTCAACACCGCATAGCGCGGCTGGTCGGTCTGGTTCTTCGTCGTACCATGCCAGGTATTCACGTCGAAGAGCACGAGCGATCCTTCCGGGGCGACGGCAGTCCGGGCGTTGCCATAGGCCGAATCGGGCACGTCGAGGTACTCGTACCGGTGGCTGCCCGGGACGAACTCCGTCGCGCCGTTGGTCTCGGTAAAGGGGCTCAGGCAGAAGATCGTGTTCAAGGCGATCGAGTGGCTCGTGATCCGCCGGCCCTCGTCGGCATCGGGCATGGATGCGTCCCGGTTGTGACCGGTGATACCGCTGTCGGAATGCAGCCCGTGTCCGCCTTCACCGGGCATCACCACCGATCCGTACACGGCGCTCAAAAGCGCGTCGGGGCCCAGGAAGTGTCTCGTCAGCCTCAGATGGTCGGGAAGCTGGTAGAACCGTTCGAACACCCGCGCCTTGTTGAAGAGCCATTCGAAACTGCCCCGCTCGCGGTTGGGGTAACGTGTTTCGAGTTCCCTTCGCGCTTCCGCGCATTCCTCTGCCGTCAACTGGTCCGTCAGGATGGTGTATCCCTCAACCTTCAGGTCCAGCACGTGGGCTTGAAAGGATTCGTCTGTCATAGGTTGATTCCGGCTCTCATGTGATGCTTGTTCGACCAGCGCAGGGTTTGGCGGATCAACGGCCGGTATGGCCATCGCCCGGTCCGCGGCGTCCGCTCGAATCAGCGTCCGGCCAGGTCGTCTCCGAGGTCGGTTGCGTCCACTTTGCCTTTCTCCAGGCTCACGCCGACGACGAAGAGCTCGAGGTCATCGTCCGTATGGTTGTAGATTCCGTGAGCACTGCCCAGGTTATTCAGAATGGCGTCCCCGCGGACGACCTCCTCGGTCTCGCCGTCCACCGTGATCCGGCCCCGGCCGTTCATGATCATGTAGGCTTCGTCCACGATCTCGTGCCGGTGGTAGCCCACGGAAGTACCCGGCGGCAGTAGGATATGGCAGAGGTATTCGAAATTTGTCGTGAAATCCCGACTTCCCCATACCTCCCGGAAAAGCACTTCGCCCTTTCCACCGTGATGCCGCCGGGGCTTCAGTAAGGCGCGGTTGAACCGTCCCACGGGCAATCGATCAGCGGACTCCAGCTTGACCTCTATGCGCGGGTCGTCGAAATCCTCGCACATCGGGGTGCGGGTGGGGTCCACACAGTGGAAGTTGAAGAACCAGGTATCCTGGTCCGAGTGGTTGTAGATGCCGTGGGATTCACCCGAGCGGAGGGGCACCGCCGCGCCGCCGTCGACTTCGGTCGTGCGGCCGTTGTGGGTGAACTGCATGGCGTTGTCGATGGTGACGAAGATCTCTTCCGAGTGGATGTGCGTGTGTTGCCCGATGCCGCTGCCGGGCGGGAAGATGACAGAGTGGATGAACGACCAGGGAGACTTGAACGCCGTCGCATCGAACCCCGGGTTGAAATAGCTCGCCGCGGCGCCGCCGTGGCTGACGCCCAATCTCATCTCTTCGCGCCTTGTATGGGTTATCCGCATGCGGACCGCTCCGGACTCCCCGACGATGGCATCATCCGGGGTGTATCTGTACCAAAGCTAAAGGGCGACTTCCTCGACAGGCTGCGTGCCGGTCTCGTAGGCGGGCCGCCACCGGTCGTGGGCCATGGACTCCTCCTCGCTGAGCCCGCACAGCCAGTTCCAGGTGTGGATGCGGCGTCTCAGGTCCCGGTAGGATTCCACTCCACTCGTGTATGGCGCGGCCGGCCGGTCGCGGTACACGGGGATTTCTTCCGAATCGATGAGCCAGTCGCGCTGCGGCGGTGCATTGCGGAAGTAGGAGAATTTGATCATGCTGCGGGGCTTGTGATTGAGCTTCGGGCCCGCCCGGTGCCAGATGCCGTACCGGGTGATGGCCACGGTGCCGGCCTTCACTACGAGCGAAAGCTGGCCCGTGAGATCGCCGTAGTGGGCGAGGGCGTCGCGGTTGACCGCCCGGCAGTGGGAACCGGGCAGGATCATGGTCGGCCCGTCTTCGATCCCCACGTCCTGCGGATAATAGTAGCACTGGAGTTCGTTGATCTCGTAACCCTGGCCGGAAATGCCGTCCGAATGCCAGTCCTGACCCGCGACGGGCTCGTTTATGAGGTGGTGATGGCCGCCCGTCGGCATCAGGAAGTTGGCACCGAGCAGCGAACGTATCACGCCTGCCAGCCGCGGATGGAGCAGGACTTCGCGGACGAAATCCGGTGAACCGACCAGTTCCTTCGCGCGGCCGACCTTGACGTTGCGGCACTGCGCGTTGAAACCGGGATCCACCATTTCTTCAAGCACCGCGTAACCCTTCGCCACGAAATCCATCACGTCGTCGTCGGTCATTGTCGGTCTGATCTCCGCCATCGCAGCGCCTCCTCAGTTCCACTTCTCGAGTATGAAATCGAAACCCACGTAGTCGTTTTCCAGGTCCTTGTACTCGTACAGCTTGGGGATGGGGTACTGCACCACGCGCCACCCGTCGGCAACGGCCTCCAGCACGGAGTCGTACGGCGGCTCGTCGCCCGGCAGTCTCAGCACGGGCTTCTCGCCGGGAACGAATACCACCCAGCCCACGATCCCGGACCGCATATTGGTCGACCGTGCGGTCAGGTACATGATCTTCGGCCGGGGCGGGTTTTCCAAGAACGATTCCAGCTTGTCCAGGTCCCGTTCTTCCAGTGCGCCGTTTTCGAGTTTCCCGCGGCTTTCAGCGATCCACTGCCTGATTTCCGATTGCATTTCGTGATGTCCCTTTGCCGAGTCTGACGTCGCGGACAATACAGATGCTAAAGGTGTAATGTACAAGGCGTTCTGATTATCGATGTCAGGAGTACGAATGCTCCTGCAATGGTACAGAGGCTACCGGTACCGTGTCAAGCAGGAATGAACCGTCTTTTTTGAAGGTGGTTTCGGCATGGAAGCCGCTGGTCTTGACAGCGTCCGGCACGCCGCTTAAGTTGCCTTCTGACGGTCATCGAAATGCGATCATCCAGGTCATTCAGTTCATTCCGACCAGCTGAACAGCGTGCGCAATTCGGGCAGAAACTTCCGGTCCGTCGATTTCCCGTTACCAATTTCGATTCTCAGTTTAAAGGTATTCTATATGTCCCACGCGCAACCCCTGAATGCCCAGCAGATCGCCTACTTCAAGCTAAACGGCTACCTGGTCCTGAAGAACGTTTTCGACGAGGGAACCCTGGAGGCATGGCGGCGGCAGATCTGGCGGGCGCTCGATGGCTGCCTCGAAGATCCCGCGACCTGGCCCAGGGAAACGAGCGGTCTAGACGGGTACGATTACGATCCGCCCGAATCGGCCCTTGTGCACCATCCACAGATGATGGCGATCATCGACCAGCTCAGCGGGGGAACTTTCGTCGCTGGCGACGGCATTCCGATCATTCGGTGGCCCGATCCAGGAAAGTCCTGGGAAATGCCCCAAACGGGACATATCGATGCCTACGGGGGACGCTGGCTGCCCTTCATGATCGGCGCGACGACCTACCTGTACGACGTGGAACCCGGCGGCGGAGCCTTGATCTACTGGCCGGGAAGCCACCACGCCGCTCACCGGTACTTTCTCGAGCATCCCTCGCATGTCGACGGCAGCTTCCTGGAGATCGAGGGGTTTTCGTGGGACGTGTTCTGCGACAACCCGGCCACCGGCGGCCAGGAGTTTACCGCGAAGGCCGGCGACGTGGTGCTCTGGCATGCCTACCTGACCCACAACGGATCGGAAAATACCAGTCATTCGCCGCGCTTCGCCCTCTTCGCACGCTGGAACCATGAGAAACACCTGGAGCAGTCCTTCAGATACGAGATCCCCGAGGATCTGTGGAAGTATTGGGCGGTGTGAGAGAGAACGCCTAAACTGCGGTTGTTTGATAGAAAACCGTCGTCTCGTGTAATGAGGCATACCTTAGAGCTGAAGATCCGTACAGAGATTCCCGGTTCAAGCCGGTTCGCTGTCTCGCCGTCGACAATATGATTTCGAGAACAGTCGCTGTTCCCCGACTATACTGTCAATGAGCTCAGTACCGGAACCGGATCAAGAGGAAGATCTTATGGGGAAAATCATGAATGATTCCGCGAGCGTATCCGTTTTCGAGGTCGTTGGCAACGCTCTTTGCGTTGCTTCCGACGACGGCCAGAGAGTACACGACCGACTTTCGACTGCATTGAAGGATAGCCGCCATGTGAATCTTTCTTTTCGCAACGTGACATCGCTTACTTCGGCTTTTCTGAACACCGCGGTCGGCCAATTGTATGGAACCTTCAGCGAAGATCATATACGTACGCAGTTGAACATCGAAGAAATGTCCCTGGATGATCTGGTGTTACTCGAGCGTGTGGTCGACACAGCGAAGCAATACTTCAAAGACCCTCAAAGATTCGAACAAGCGCTTCGTGAGGAAATGGATGACTATGACGACTGATTCCAAGGCGCTCGCGGTGAATGAACACGAATTCAGTCGTAGAGATAGGTTGTTTCTTGATACTAATATCTGGTTGTATCTATTCGGTCCGCATAAACCCAAGGCAAGAGCGATCGACACGTATTCAAGTGTGCTTAAGCGGATTCTGGATGCGGGTAGCAGAATCTATATCGACGTTCTGATCGTTTCAGAGTTCATCAACGCATGCGCCAGGTTGAATTGGCATCTTGCAACAAACAGGAAAATTGGTTTCAAAGCATTTCGAAATTCGTCATCTTTCAAATCAGTCGCCAGGTCGGTGTCAAGCGACGCCGCGCGGGTTATGTCCCACTGCTTGCGTGTGGAAAGTGGATTCTCGGACATGGCCGCGACCGAATTGCTCAATGAATTTGTCACCGGAAAATGCGACTTCAACGATCAAGTTATCATAAGACTCTGTAAAAAAGAAGAACTAACCCTGATTACACACGACGCCGATTTCAAAGGCGCGGGGATTCCGATTTTGACAGCGAACCATCGTCTTCTGAACTAATCCCATGCCCGCCTACCCCCGCTACCTCACCAAAGCTCAATTGGAGCAGTTCTGGTCCGACGGCTACCTGGTTTTGAAAGGCACGCTGGATCAAGAAGTGGTAGAAAAAGCCCGCGAATTCCTGCTGGACCTGATCCCGCGGGACCTGGTCATCCCGGACCACTACCACGCGAACCACGGCCGGTTCAAGCCCCACCACCCCGACGGGAATGGCAGCTTTTTTGAACCTGCGATGCTGCCCCTGATGCAGAACGAAGCACTTTACGGCGCTGCCGTGGATATACTGGAGACAGAATACATCCGGGTGTGGGACGGTTCGGCGGGGATAACGCTAAGAAACCGCGCCATGGAAGGACGGCTCCAGAACCTCCACCTCGACGCTGTACCGGGAGGGCCCGAAGACCTGAATGAGGGGTTCCTTCGCACGGGAATAGGTATCGGCGGATGTTATTACCTGAACAAGGTTGAAGGTGAGGGCGGCGGCATCCACGTGGTTCCCGGCGGGCCGAACCGGGTGAGGGATATCATGCTTAACGAACCGGACGGTCTGACGCGCAACAACGGCTGGGGTCATATCACCGATTTTTCGTCGTCCATGGAGGTAACCGGTGATGCCGGCGATTTCGTGCTGATGCATCACCTGATGCCCCACTCGGCCAGCGCCAATCACAACGCCGCGCCACGGATCGCCCAGTTCACCCGTCTGCAGGCCCTGACGGACGATGACGCCCGCCTCGCTCCGGGTCCCGACCGACCCCTGGACCCCGCAGCGCTTGGCGCCCTGACACCCCTGGGACGCAAACTGTTCCGCCTGGCCCCGTGGATCGGGTAATTTGTAGTTCCGCAATTGGAACGGACGTACTCCATGTCCTCTGAACCTCCCCGGTCCCGTGGCCCTTCGGCCATATCCCTGCGGGCCGGGATCATCGGGCTCGCGCTCTCCGCCGTGGTGGCTTTCTGGGGCCAGTTCGCCGCCGATCACGCCGGTTACAACTATACCACCTACGCCCATATCCCCTCGGCGCTGCTGATCCCCTTCCTGATCCTGATCCTGGGTCCCCACGTCCTGCTCAAGAGGCTGGCGCCCGGGTACGCCCTGACGACTTCCGAGCTGATCGTGATTTTCGTCATGGGCCTGATCGGTTCGATGGTGCCCGACTGGGGCATGACGAGATACCTGGTCTCCCTCATCACGGGGCCCTTCTACCATGCGAGTCCCGAGAACCGCTGGGCGGAGACTTTTTTCGAGACCTTGCCCGGGTGGCTCGTGATCAGCGGCAAGACGGACGCGGTACGGGTTTTCTACGAAGGCGCCGCGCCGGGTTACCGGATCCCGTGGATGGCCTGGATCTCGCCCCTGCTGTGGTGGATGTCGTGTTTCGCCGCCCTGATGTGGACGGGCGCATGCATCGTGGTCATCCTGCGAAAGCAATGGGTCAGCCACGAAAGGCTGCGCTTTCCCCTGGGGGAGGTATCGCTCAACCTGATGGGCGTGGCGAAGGACCCGAACGAGCCGCCCATGGTCCGCACGACTGCCTTTCGTATCGGCGCCGGCCTGTCGCTGGCCGTCGTGTGCTGGAACATCGCCTCCTACTGGGACATCGTTACCCCTATCCCCATCATGGGGCCGGACCTGCTGTATCTGAAGGTCCATCCGTCGATACCGGATCTTCCCATCCGGCTGAATGTCTTCGTACTGTGTTTCGCTTTCTTCATAAACGCCGAGATCCTGTTCAGCCTGTGTTTCTTCCTGCTCTTCACCACGCTGCAGCGGGGGCTGATGAACATGCTCGGGATCACGGCGGCCACGACCATGTCTCCTACCGGGCTCGTGGGCACCCAGTCCATCGGTGCCCTGATCGCCCTGGTGGTGTGGGGATTGTGGATGGCCCGTCGTCACCTGGCCGGTGTGGCCCGGCGGGCGTTTCGAAAGGATCCGTCGATCGATGACAGCAGTGAGTTCTTCTCGTACCGGGTGGCGGTTTTCGGATTGATCTTCGGCATGCTCTACCTGCTGGCATGGCTTTACAGCATCGGCATGTCGCTGCCCGTCAGCCTTGTCCTCCTGGCCGTACTCTTCATCGTCTACATCGGAATGGCCCGGATCGTTGCGGAGGCGGGTCTGGTCGCCATGGACCTGCCGGTAACAGCCAACAACTTCACCGGGGGCATTATCGGCGCCGACAACCTGGACCCGTCCTCGATCACCGCTATGGGCATGACGAACGCCTTCGCCCGGAACTGGCGGACCTTTACGATGATCGGGCTGTCTCACGCCGCCTACCTGCAGCGCTGGATGGGGCCGTCCACCCGGCACCTCTTCCTCTGGATCTGCCTGGCCTTCGCCGTCAGTGTCGTAACTTCCCTCTACTACTACATCAGCGCGGGTTATGCAGTCGGCGCCGATAATCTGCTGTCCAAGCCCGGCGACCTCGTACCCTTCTTCTACAACACGATCATGACGTGGAACAGCAGCGCAAGCAGTGTCTCGGAACTGGAACTGATCTTCTTCGGGAACGGTATCGTCCTGTACATGCTGATGATCCTCGGACGCTTCATGTTTCTCTGGTGGCCGCTGCATCCCATCGGCCTGGTCGCCGTGGCCGCGGACACCGTGCGGTTCATGTTCCTACCCTTCCTGCTGGCCTGGCTCGTCCAGGTAATCCTGCTGCGCCTGGGTGGAGGAGCCCTTTACCGCAGAGCGCAGCCCCTGTTTCTCGGCATCCTGGTTGGATATGTCCTTGGGATGGCCCTCTCATTCCTGGTGGACAGCCTGTGGTTTCCGGCCGCACCGCACCAGTTCGAATCCTTTATCAACTGAGTACTACCCTCATAAACTCACCAGAACACAGGATCGCGGAACCGTAAATGAAGCCCTGATATCGAAACCGTAAAAGAACGTCTGACGAAAGTTCGCAATCATCCGAAACGGAAGCGAGACGCAATCATCCGAAACGGAAGCGAGACGCAACCATGGCCACGAAATCCGGACGCCCCAATCTCCTGTTTATCATGGACGACCAGCACCGGCACGACTACCTGTCCGCGGCGGGAGCGACCTTCGTGCGCACGCCGAACCTGGACTGTTTGGCGGAACGCGGGGTCCGATTCAGCCAGTGCATAACCAACGCCCCGGTCTGCGCGCCCGCGCGCATCGGCCTGGCCAGCGGCTACCAGCCCGCGCGGCTGGGGTGCCTGGACAACAACTGCTACCTGCCCCGCCATATCACGCCCTATTACGTCCGGCTTCGGGACGCGGGATACCGGGTCGGGTGCGTGGGGAAACTCGACCTGGCCAAGCCGGATCCCTACAACGGCCGCCACGGCGACCGAGCCCGGGTGTTCGGTTGGGGTTTCACCCATCCCGTGGAATGCGAAGGCAAGATGCACGCGGGCATGGCGGACCAGCCGCGGGGACCTTATGGATTCTGGCTTCAGGAGCAGGGACTCTTCGAACGCTTCCGGACGGATTACGCGGCCCGGGGAGCGCGGGGCTGGATCGAGGGTGCTTCCCATGATTCTATATTGCCTGAGGACGCTTTCGAGGATGCCTACATTGGCCGCCGCGCCGTGGAATGGATGGACACCGTCCCCGACGATTACCCGTGGCATCTCTTCGTCAGCTTCGTGGGGCCGCACGATCCCTTCGATCCGCCTACGTCATACGCGGAACGATACCGGGGCGCTGCCGTGCCGCCGGCAATACGAAGCAACGAAGAGGGGAAGCCGTCCTGGGTCAACGCCCGTCGGCGCGACCTGTCCGAAGATGAAGTGGCAGTTACGCGCCGGCAGTATTGCGCGGTCATCGAACTGATCGACGACCAGGTAGGCCGGATCATCGAAGCCGTAGAACGGCGGGGCATGGCGGAGGATACCATCGTCGTGTTCGCCAGCGACCACGGCGAAATGCTGGGCGACCATGGCCTGTACACCAAATCCGTTCCCTACGAGGTGGCCCTGCGCGTGCCGCTCATTGCCGCTGGACCAGGCATAGCGGGAGGGCGTACTTCCGACGCCCTCGTGGAACTGATCGACGTCAATCCGACCCTGTGCGGTCTGGCGGGTCTGCCCGCCCAGGAAGGGCTCGACGCCAGCGACTTCAGCGCCGTGCTCACCGGGGATCGTTCGACCCACCGCGAGGAAGCGGCCAGCGCGCTTCGCGAATTCCGGCTCGTACGCACGGCGGATCACAAGCTTGTGGTGCACCACACGGGTGAAACGGAGCTATACGACCTGAAAAACGATCCTGAAGAGCTTGAAAACGTGGCGGCCGATCGGCCCGATGCGGTCAACGCGCTGCGAAGGCGTCTGCAGCGGCGATTTCACTTCCCGCCCTAACGCCGGCGATTTCACTTCCCGCCGTGACCCTCCGTGACCATGCCGGACATGCCGTCAAGACCGGCCGTAAGGCGCGCCATCGGGCGAGGCATGTTGCGGTGAGACGATCTGGCGTCGTTCGGGCGTAAGACGGTCCAGCAGTTCGGGCGAGGGCTGGTACCCGTGGCGGAAATTGCCCCAGGAAGGTCCGTACCGGTAGACCACGATACGGCGCGTTCCCGCGTTTCGCCGGGTGGCCGAACCGTGGGAGATGCCATCCACGAACAACAGGGCGTCGCCGGCCTCCATAAACAGTTCCGCGGAACCGGTAATGCCCTCCACGGAAGCGCCCTTGGGCTTCATGGCGTGCCGGGCGAATTCTGGGTGGATGAAGTTGGATTTGTGACTGCCCGGGATGACCATGGTGGCGCCGTCCCCGGGACCGATGTCGGTCAGGGCCATGAGCACATTGACCTGCCCGCACATGAACCGGCCGCCGTGGTAGCGGAAGCCGTTGCGCATGATGGGCGGGTATCCCCCGGAATGCAGCCCGATCGCCTCTCCCGGCTCCCGGAAATTTGCGAAGTTCTCGTCGATGAACAGCGGGCCGTGTGCGTAGTCGAAGGTACCCTCCCCGCCCACGAAATGCTTGACCCGGTCGAACCACGAAGGATGGTCGATCAGGGCTTCGAACGGGGCGCCCGCTTCGTAAATCTGCTGGAGGTTCAGGCCGTCCACGGTGCCGTAGGTATGGGCGTTGACGAATCCGTGCCATTCGCCCGGCGACAGGGCCGGGAATTCGTCCAGGGAGGCGTTCAGTTCCGCCACTTCCGCCCTCGACAGGGCCTGCTTCAGATGGAGGAATCCGTTCAGGTCGAAGAGATAGACATCCAGGTCGTCAAGATTGCTCATGGGATTGTACCGTTTCTCCAGGGAAATCCTGTTGATTTGTCCCGCCCGATTCGTTACTCTCTTGATCGGCAATATATCTCGCCAACCAGCGATACACAACCCAATTGCACTGGGAACCGCGCGAGACGCCGGCCGGATCCATTCCATCCCGAAATATCCGCGTAGACAGGACGAGGTAACCTGAATGAAGGCCGTTTCACAGCCCAACGTGCTGATTGTGCTGAGTGATCAACTGCGGCGGCAGGCCCTGTCCACCTACGGCGATCCGAACATCGTCACGCCTCACGTCGACGACCTGGCCGGCCGGGGTGTTCGATTCGAGAACGCCAGTTCTACCTGTCCCATCTGCGTCCCTTTCCGTTTCACTTTCATGACGGGGCTGTACGCCCATGACCGGAAGGTACCTGGTATCGAGTACAGGATGTCTCCCGCGGAACGCACCCTGGCCGACGAGTTCAACGAGGCGGGGTACGAAACGATCTATACGGGCAAATGGCATCTCGACGGAGGTCACGGCCGCATGGGGTCCGCCCGGCAGTGCGGGCGGATGCCCGTGAAGAAGGCCTACCGGGGCCGCTGGCAGAAGTGGATGGGTTTCGAACTCAGAAACGGCCCCTTCGATACCTTTTATTTCGAAGACGACGACCCGACGCCAAAACCGGTAGAAGGATACCAGACCGACGGGCTTTTCGAGCTCGCCATGGACTACCTCGAGACCCGGGATCCGTCCCGTCCCTTCTGCATGGTGGTTTCCGTCGAGCCGCCCCACGATCCTTTCGAGGCCCCGGAGGCGATGCAGCGCACCTGGGAGGCGATGGACATCGTGCTTCCGCCCAACGTCGACGCGGCCGACGCCGAGGCCATGGAACGGATCATGCTCAACCGGAAGCGGTATTACGCCATGGTGGAAAACCTGGACTGGAACATGGGGCGCCTCGGCGCATTTCTGCTGCGAACCGGCCTCCACGGCGAGACCGTGGTCGTGTTTCTTTCGGATCACGGAGAACTCGGCGGCGCCCATGGACTCCGGGGAAAGCAGTGGCCTTACGAGGAGTCGACGGGAATCCCCCTGATCGTGGCGGATCCACGGCACCCGGACCGGGCCGGTGCCTTGATCGAAGATCCGGTCTCCACCGAGGACCTGTTCCCCACCATACTCGGTCTGGCCGGGCTGCGACCACGGGACGCCCTTCCCGGCGAAAACCTTGCACCGTTGATACACGGCAACACCGGACGGCTGGAGCGGGAAGGCGTGATGCTCGAGTTCGTGGCTGAACTGCGTCAGGGCATGGCCTTCTACGACCAGGTCTGGCGTGGGTACCGATCCGCTCGGTACAAGTATACCGTGTGCGGGGACAACCTCGGCGGCGCCGGGCCGTGGCAGTTCTTCGATCTGGCGGAGGATCCCTGGGAACAGCGAAATCTCATTGACGATCCCGCTTTCCGGCCGGAGATCACGCGTCACCATGGCCTTCTCCTGGACAGGATGAAGGAGACCGACGACCACTTCGTACTCCTACCCGCCTTCGGAATGGAAGGATTGAATACCTGGGATTGAACCCCGCGATCCTCGCTAAGCACCGCACAGGATCCGTCGGCGGCTGTGTCTGAATCCAGAGGAAATCGAAGCATACATGTCCCAAACCAGCGAGACGACGCCACAGACCGGCGAAACCGGAAGCGGTGGCGCGGCTAAAACACTGACGACCGGTCTCACCCGCAGGGCCCTGCTGATCGGCATCTTTCTGTCTGTCCTGCTGAACATCTGGACGATTCACGCGGGCTACATCAGCCAGTCGTCGTTCATCAGCCTGACCCACCTGCCCGTTTCCGCCCTGTTCCCCTTCCTGCTGGTGCTGCTGGGGCTCAATCCGCTGTTGAAAGTCTTCTGGCCGTCCAGGGTACTGCACCGCAATGAACTGATAATCGTGTTCTTCCTGGTCTTTACCGCGTCGACCATTCCCGCGTGGCCCTTCAGTTCCTACTGGATCAGCGGTATCACGGGGCCGTACTATAACGCCACCACGGAGAACCAGTGGGCGGAGCTCTTCTTCCAGTATCTGCCCTCCTGGCTGATCGTCCAGGACGAGCAGCGCGCCCTCTCGTGGTTTTTCGAAGGCATCCCTGACAGCCGCCCCCCGGTCTTCGGCATCATTCGCAATGCCTGGACCGTACCGATGTTCTGGTGGGTCACCTTCTTCCTCGCCATCTTCGTGGTCGGCGCGTCGGCCATGGTCATGCTTCGCAAACAGTGGGTGGAACACGAGCGGCTGTCCTTCCCGCTCGCCCAGATTCCGCTGATCCTGGTCGAAGAGGAGAAGGGCCGCGCGTTGCCCGCCGTGATGCAATCGAAGCTGTTCTGGTACGCTTTCGGCATCACGTTGTTTATTTTCCTCTGGAACATCGTCGGTTTCTTCAACTGGGTCAGCGCCATCCCCATTGGGCCGCTGCACAACTTCCCCGTTGTGATCGCCCGGGCGTTTCCCGCTATTCCCGTCAAGTTCAATTTCCTGGTTGCGGGCGTTGGATACTTCACGAACCTGAACGTCCTTTTCAGCATATGGGTGTTCTTCGTCATCATGACCATTCAGCAGGGCATCATGACCCGCCTCGGCGTGCCCAATGCCTTCGCGGTCGTCAAGTCGCAGCATTCCGGCGGGTTTCTCGTGTTTGCTCTGTACGCTTTGTGGGCGGCGCGGCGGCACCTGAAGGACGTCGTGATGAAAGCACTGGGCAAGGCGCCCCACGTGGATGATTCGAAGGAGTTCTTTTCCTACCGGATGGCCGCGCTGGGCGTCCTGGGTGGCGTTACCTACATCGTGTGCTGGCTTTATGCCACGGGCATGTCCCTCGGAATCATCGCCTTCATGATGGGGTCGTTGCTGATCATGTTCGTGGGCGTGACGCGCATCGTGGCGGAAACGGGCATCGTGTTCCTTGACCTGCCCTTCGAGACCCACGACTTCACGGTGGCCGTCATCGGTTCGGGGAGTATCAGTACGCGGGATCTGACAAACCTCGCCATAGCCAATTCCTACGCCCGCAACTGGCGGACGCTCGGCATGTGTTCCATGGGGCATATCGCCAAGGTCGACGACGAGATGGGCGGTACGGGTAAAGGATCCTTCAAGACGATCACGGCCGTTCTCGCCCTGAGTATAGTCGTGTCGTTGATATTCACGATTTACCTGGGATATAACCACGGAGGGGCTTCGCAGTTCTTCGAGCCTGCGTTCACCAACGGGACCAAGCTACCTTACGACAACCTGGTCAAATGGATCAATAACAGGGAGGCGATCACCGGGACCGAGTTCTGGTTCATGGTCTTCGGAGGTGTGATTACCACACTGCTGATCCAGGCTCACCACCGGTTCACCTGGTGGTCGCTGCACCCCATCGGATTCACCGTTGTGCTGACGCCGGGCATGGCCAGTTCGGCTTTCTCGCTGTTTGTGGTCTGGTGCGTGAAGGCCCTGCTCCTGAAGATCGGGGGCATCCAGCTGTACAGAAAGGCCGTACCCGCTGTCATGGGCATGCTCGTTGCGTTCGTACTTGGCGTGTTTCTTTCGTACGTGGCCGACGTCGCCTGGTTTCCCAGGGCAGGCCATCCCGTTCAGAACTGGTAATCTTGCTGCGTCCTGCTGATCTCCAGCAGGCGCGTGGGAGCGTTGAAAATGTCGGAAGAACAGGATCCCCAGGAAATACTCGACCGCATCCTGGAAAACGACGGCCGATATCCCAGGAGGGCCTACCTCTTCGTCCTTGAGGCGGTTTCGTATACGGTGGAGAAACTGTCAGAACGCAGGCACATATCGGGGAAGGAACTTTCCATGGGCATCAGGGATCTCGCCCTCGAAAGGTTCGGCATCGCGGCGAAACTGGTGTTCGAAGAGTGGAACCTCACCAGAACCCGTCACTTCGGCGACATCGTCTTCAATCTGGTCAACGAGGGGTTACTGCGGAAAACCGAAGAGGACGACATCGAGGATTTCGACGAGGTGTTCGACTTCACCACCGCGTTCGAAACCGAGTTCCGGATCACCGTGGAATCGAAGGACGGCTGATCACCGTTCCCCATGGTGTTGTTTCGGTCTGCTTCGGCATCATCCCCCGGGCCTGAATTAGATGGGGCCTTCAGGCCTCAGCGGAATCCCTGACGCCAGATCTTTGGCCTTATGCCCTCCGGACCGTGCGCTGCCGTCTCCCGAAAGTAGGTTTCGGCGCCTGAGTTTGCGATTCGGACCCGCTTTGGGTATTCGAACCTTCGTCCCGGGAATCCGAGCTTGTCTCCGATTGAATGGATGGTTCGTTCACGGCTTCGGGCTTGTCTCCGGCAGCCTTCGCGGTCCTGGATCCGGGCTTGTCTCCGGCAGCCTTCCTGGTCCTGGATCCGGGCTTGTTTCCGGCAGCCTTCCTGGTCCTGGATCTGGGCTTGTTTACGGTCGCCTTCACGTCCTTGGTCTCGGGTTCATCTCCGGCAGCCTTTGCGTCCTTAGCCTCGGGCTCGTTTTCGGCAATCTTCACGGCCTTGGTCTCGGGTTCATCTCCGGCAGCCTTTGCGTCCTTGGCCTCGGGCTCATTTCCGGCAGCCTTCGCGGTCTTGGTTTCGGACTCATTTCCGGCAGTCTTAGCGGTCTTGGTTTCAGACTCATTGGCCACCGCGGTCTCACCGCCGGATTCCTCGGCGGTTTCAGCAATGACTGGTTGCGTTTCCACAGTTTCCGGCGAATCGTCCTTTTTCGGTGCAGCATCCTTGCCTCTTCGGGTTCTGCCGGTCCTGCTCCCTTGACCGTTACCTCTGGAGGCGCGGCTTTTCTTACCGTCGCCTTTTTCCCCGGCCGCGGATGTGTCGCGGTCGCTTCCATCATCGGGCGTGAGGGCTTTCTCTTCCTGCTGTACGGTTTCATCCTGCGTGTTCGTTTCGTCGGCCGCGGAGGAAGGTGCACCGTTCGTCTGCTGTCGCGTGCCGCGCCGGCCTCCTGACTGTCGGGGCTTGCCCGATGAGCGCTTTGAACGGCTCGTGCCGGATCTCGCGGATGAACGGGAAGCGGACGGTTTCGCTTCGGCCGCCACCGTCTCGTCGCCGGTGTCTCCGTTGGCCGCGGGGGGCAGGGAACGGAAGTTGAGCCGGCCGGAAGCGGTCGGCACGGATTTAAGCTTGTTGATCAGTCGCTTCGGAAAGACCATGCGGGCCGTGATCAGCGGATTCCCCCACTGGCTGACGCGGAGTCCGCCCCCCAGGCTGACCAGGGCGTAGGCCGTATCGTAATCCAGTCCCTTGTCCTGCGAGATCCATTTCACCATCTCGGTGATCGCCAGTCTGGCAGCCTGGTCGACCGAGGACGCGGAAGTAATGGTGACCCATTCGCCCTTCGATTCGACCCGGGGCCAGGAAAACCGGCCGCCGGGTTGCGTGTCCACCCGGAGCGTGACCTCGGCCGCGACTTCCACGCCCGATCCGGAAATCTGTCCGTCGCCCATGCAGGCCTTTACATCGCCCAGCGACAGCAGGGCGCCGTTGACCTGGACGGGAAGGTAGACCCTGGACCCGGTCGTGATCTCCAATGTGTCCATGTTGCCGCCGTGTCTGCCGGGGTAGACGGTTTCGATCTCCCCGTGCTTCGTGGCCACGCCAAGGACGCCGATCACCGGGCGCACCGGAAGGGCAAGCCGGTCGTCCAGCTTGACTTGATTGTCGTCTACTTCCAGGACACGTACATTGTGATTCTGGATGTCCTGCCCGGGGACGCCCGCTTCCGAACGGACGGCGAACACGCCGGTATCCGACGTTTTGATCTCCTTCACCTGAATGGAAAGCACGTCGCCGATATGGGCTTCTTCTATGCATATGGGACCGGATACGGGAATACCGTCGGACTTGTCAACGTCACCATGGGTTCGGGGTTCTTCCGTAAGGAGACCCCGGAAACAGTCCTGTGTTTCCACGACGACGGTCTCACCGCGGTTCACAGTAATGGCGGGTGAGACGTTCGGGCCGAATACCTGGTGTAACTGGTCTCTGGTTACCCGTCTGGTCAGGACTGCTTGCTCGTTCTTGGACGTCCGCGACGTCCTGGATGATCTGCGAAACAAAATAGTATTACCTCTCTTGGATGGGTTGGTGAATCCAACTGGAGCGGCTCAACCGAAGAGCTCATCTCCATATGCGAATATGGCGGGCGTACCTCCCGTGTGCAGGAAGACGATGGTGTCGTCTGGCTGGAAGCGCCCTTCCCTGATGTGTATGGCCAGGCCGTCCATGGCCTTGGCCGTGTATACCGGGTCGAGTACGATGCCCTCGGTCCGCGCCACCAGGCGCATGGTCTCGAGGCTGGTGCGCGACGGTTCGCCGAAATCCGGTTTGGCGTATTCGCACGTGACATCGAAATCTTCCGGCGTGAACGTTTGTTTCAGTCCGATGACCGAGGCGCATTCGTTGGCCACGGGTGCGAGACGTTCCTGCATTTCCCGGTCGTCCCCCACCCAGTAGTTGAGCCCGACGGCCTTGAAGCAGGCGGATACGGCGCGCAGTCCGACCACCAGGCCGACGATGGTATAGGTCATGGAACTCGTGTAGATTGCCTTGGGCGCAATGCCCCGCTGTGCCAGTTGCTCGCACAGTTCCAGGGTGGCGTCCACATAGGCCACGGCGCGCAGGATCGCACCGTCGCTGCTCGTGTCGTAGGGTTTCGATCCCTTTGTTTCCAGCTCCTTCATCTGCTTTTTCAACTCGTCCTTCACGGTCAGGGGAAAGACGTACTTGATCTGGTCCGCCATGAGGTGGTTGAGCAGCAGGTTGCCGGAAACGGGGTAGGATCTATGGTCCCGCGGGATGACCACGATGGACTTCATGCCGAGCCGTGCGGCGGCGGCAGCGGTCTGCGCGGACTGGTTGGACTGGGAATCGGACCCGTGGAGCAGGCAGTCGCAACCCCTGTCGAGGGCTGGACCCAGCGAGTAGGTGAACTGGCGGGCCTTGTTTCCGCCCATGGCCAGTCCGGTCATGTCATCGCGTTTGACGAGAATTCGGGGGCCCCCAAGGGCTTTCCCGAGGCGAGGACAGTCCTGTAGCGGAGTGGGCAGGTGGGCCACCGGCGCTCGGGTGAACCTGCCCAGCAGGTGACGCAGTTTCTGCGCGGCGTCACGGTCGTACAACTTCAATATGACTGCTCCAACAGGCGGTACGCGGGACCTCCGCTTGGAAAGGTCCGTCGCGTTCGCCTAATGACCGAATGCAGCGCCCTCGATCCGGGGGTCCGGCGCACCCAGGCGATAGCCTGTGTCGGGGTCCACCATGATACTGTGGCCGTCACCCTGGCGGTAGGATCCACCGCCGAATCCGCGGCTGCTGAGCTCATGGCCCTTGGCCTGCAGTGCGTCCGCTGTCTCGCGCCCCACTCCGCCTTCCAACCGAAGGAAGTCCGGAAACCACTGGTGGTGTACACGCGGCGCGTCGACCGCTTCCTGGATGTTCATGCCGTGATCGACGACATTCAGGATCAGCTGCATAGTCGTATTTATGATAGTGCGTCCTCCGGGGCTGCCCACGACCAGGTACAGATCGCCGTTACGCGTAACGATGGTCGGCGACATCGAACTCAGCATACGCTTGTTCGGTTCGATGATATTCGGCGGCGTGCCGATCTGTCCGGTGGTTCTCGTGATCCCCGGCTGAGGATTGAAATCGCCCATCTCATTATTCGTGATCATGCCCGTTCCCGCGATGACGATGTGGGAGCCGTACCCGCCTTCGAGCGTGTAGGTGTTCGATACGCCGTTACCCCACTGGTCGACAACGGAGTAGTGCGTGGTCTGGTCGCTCTCGCTCGGCATCGTCAAATCGGGTCCCAGTTCTTCGCTGGGCGTGGCGAAGAAGGGATCGATCGTGGACCGGAGCTCTGCCGCGTACTCCTTCGTCGTTAAGTGTTCCGGTATCTCGACGAAGTCCGCGTCTCCAAGGTGCCGGGCACGGTCGGCGTAAGCCCGGCGCATCGCTTCGGCCATGATATGTAGTGTATTGGAGGAGTTATGGCCCATCCGGCCCAGGTCGTAACCTTCAAGCATGTTGAGCATAAGCGACATGGTGATGCCGCCGGAGCTCGGAGGGGGCATGGAAATGATCTCGTATTCCCCCCGATACTTGTTTCTAACGGGTTCCCGAATGATCGCCTGGTAGTTCGCCAGGTCGGTCCGGTCGATCATCCCTCCCCCGGCTTTCATATCCTTTTCAATCAATTCGGCGGTCACACCCTTGTAGAATCCGTCGTGGCCGTCCCGGGCGATGTGCTTCAGGGTTTCCGCCAGGTCTTTCTGAACCCACCGGTCGCCTGCCTGCCAGGCCTCGCCGTCGCTCCGGAGCATGGCCGCCTTGCTAGCCGGGATCTGATTGAATATGACCGTTCGGCTGTTCAATCCCCGGGCGATGCGCTCTGTCAGAATGAACCCGTTTTCGGCGAGATCGATGGCGGGCTGGATGACTTCCGCCATGGACATGGTGCCGTATTTCTCCAGGGCCAGGGCGAATCCGGCCACTGTACCCGGCACGCCGATGGCCAGGTGGTGTATGCGGTTGGTCGGAGGATGGTAGGTTGAACCGTCGCGGCGGGTGAGGGTGATGTTCGGGTTCACCGCGCGGTTGCCGTCTTCATCCAGGTACATCCGGGCATGGGCCTTGCCCGGCGCTTTCTCGCGGTAGTCGACCGCCACGGCCGTTCCGTCGGCCATGCGTATGATCATGAACCCGCCGCCGCCGATGTTGCCGGCGGATGGGTGGGTCACCGCCAGGGCCAGTCCGAGCCCCACGGCGGCGTCTACGGCGTTACCGCCCTTCTTCAGGATGTCCGCGGCGATCTGTGTGGCCAGAGGTTCCACCGCGACCGCCATGCCTTTCTTGCCGACGACCGGCTTGCGGGACGCCGCATTGGCATCATAGATCGATAAGGCCGAGATAAACAGGCCGCATATTGCGACCAGGATTGTCAGGCGATGCTTCATTGATCTTATCCTCTGTTCCGCTGTTAGGTACTTAGGGAAGCTTCGAGTTTGATGCGAACTTCGGAGTTTACTACACTTCACCACTGGATTTCATGCCTGCCCTTCACACTCGCCTGGAAAGCAGGCACAGGCAATTAAGGCGGGGTTCCCGGTCAAGTCAAGGTCTATATGTTCTAATTTGCCGAAGAACGATCACTATAAATGTACGCCGTACTGCCTTTTTGCCTTCAGTTTTTCTCTGTTGATCGGCCCGGCTCACCATCGTATATTCGAACGATGTTTCAAACACAGAAAAACGACGGCTGAACTCATCCGCGAGACCCATCCACAGGTGCCCTTCATGCGTAAACACTACCGTTTGATGATCCCAGGTCCCATCGAAATAAGCCCCGACGTGGCGGCCCACATGGGCGATCCGATCACCGCCCACTACGGAGATCGCTGGGTGGAGATCTGGCGCAAGACCATTTCCAATCTTCAGCGCGTCATCGGGACGGAAGGCGATGTTTTCGTACTCGTGGGATCGGGTCACACGGCCAACGACGTGGTCGTGAACAGCCTGTTCAATCCCGGCGACCGGATTCTGACCCTCGACAATGGCCTGTTCGGCCGGCGTCTGGATGATCTCGCCAGGGCGTTCGGCCTTGATTCCGTGGTGTTGGAGAAGCCCTGGGGCGTTCCCTTCGAAGCTTCCGACATCCACGAAGCGGCCGCGGCCAATCCCGGCCTGAAGGCGGTATTCATGGTGCACGGGGAAACTTCAACTGGCGTGGCCAACCCGGTACGCGAGCTGGCCGCCGCCGCGAAGGAACACGGCATGCTCGTCCTGGCGGACACGATCGCGTCCCTGGGCGGAGAGCAGTACCTGATGGACGCCTGGGACATCGACGTCACGGTCTGCGCCTCTCAGAAGGCACTTGGCGCGCCGCCGGGCCTGGCCCTCGTGGCCGTGAGCGACCGGGCATGGGACGTCATGAAAGACCGGCGCGAGCCCCGCGGATTCATGGGCGATCTTCAGAACCTGCGCCATTTCGCCGTTACTCAGGCCGACGTCCATCCCCATCCAGGCACCATGCCCGTCAACAACTTCGTCGCCCTGGAGAAGAGCACCGCTTCGATCCTGGAGGAAGGTCTCGAGGCGACCTGGACCCGCCACAGAAAGATCGCCCGCGTGGTGCGGGAAGGGGTCCGCGCCATGGGACTGAAGATCATGGCCGAGGAACGGGCCGCCTGCGTCAACATGACGGTTATCCTTTCGGAAGACCGGTTCAAACCCGTCGCTTTTTCCGATTTCATGAAGGCCGAGTACGGCATGCACGTCGGCCTGGGCCTGGGTGACTACGTGAATCGGTCGATCCGAGTGGGCCACATGGCGCACAACGCCAACCTGGAGGCCGTAACGCCGTTCCTGGTCGGCCTGGAACAATACCTGCGCCGGCAGGGCTTCGACGTGGCGCGCGGAGCGTGTCTGGCCGGCCTTGACTGAGCTGCCGGCCTTGACTGAACTGCCGGTCTGGACTGCCGGCCTGGACCGACCTCTGGGGCCTGGAAAGAATGCCTCTGGTCGGCTTGTACTGATTCTACTTCAATCTCCACCGACGATTCGGGAGAAACCGATCATGATCTACGAAGAACGCATCTATAAAATCATGCCTGGCCGCGTGCCGGACATCCTGGACCGGTTCACCAACCACGCCCTGCCCCTCTTCGAGAAGCACGGCATGAAGCTGGTGGGCTTCTGGCAGACCGTGATCGGACCCAGCAACCACGAACTCACCTACCTGCTGGCCTTTGAGGACGCGAACCACCGCGACCGCACCTGGGCGGCGTTCATGGCCGATCCCGCCTGGATCAAGGCCAAGGCCGAAAGCGAAACGAACGGTCCGCTGGTGGCGGACGTGGCCAACCGGCTCCTCGCGCCGGTTCCTTTCTCTCCCCTGAAATAGACTGTCCCTTTCGGATTCATGGTAAAATCCCCAAGACTCAAAAAAGAACTCGGTTTCTTCGAAGTGTACGCCGTGGCGACGGGCACGACGCTGAGCGCAGGCTTCTTCCTGTTGCCCGGCCTGGCCGCGATGGAAGCCGGTCCGTCCCTCGTGCTGGCCTATCTCCTGGCGACCCTCCCCCTCATTCCGGCCATGCTGTGCATCGTGGAACTGGCCACAGCCATGCCCCGTGCCGGCGGCGTGTATTACTTCATCGACCGCTCTCTGGGTCCTTACGTCGGACTGATTACCGGTGTCGGAACCTGGCTTGCGCTCATCCTCAAGGTCACCTTCGCCCTTGTGGGAATGGGCGCCTATATTGCCCTGTTCTTCCCCGGCCTGCCGCAGAAACCCCTAGCCATTGTCCTGGCCGCTGGCCTCGGCGCGGTGAACTATTTCGGTGCCCGGAAGAGCGGCCGTCTACAGATCTACCTGGTGTTGGGCCTGTTGCTCCTCCTGGCCGGCTTTATTGGTGGTGGAGTACCGGCATTGGAATCTGCTGCTTTCGAGGGACTCTTCGACGTCGAGGTTACTACGCTCATGGGGACGGCCGGTATGGTCTACATCAGCTACGTGGGCGTAACCAAGGTCGCAAGCCTTTCGGAAGAAATCGAAAAACCGGAGAAGACCCTTCCCCTGGGCGTGTTCCTTGCCCTGGCCACCTCCGTCCTGGTATATGGTCTCGGCACGGCTATTATGGTGGGTGTGATTCCCATCGAACGCCTTTCGGGCGACCTTACGCCGGCGGCAACTGCGGCCGAAATACTGTATGGCTGGTGGGGAAGCCTGTTCATCTCGGTCGCGGCCCTGCTCGCTTTCGTCTCCGTGGCGAACGCAGGCATCCTGAGCGCTTCGCGCTATCCGCTGGCGATGAGCAGGGACCAGTTGCTGCCCGGCAGAATCAGCCACGTAACTTCCCAGGGCGTGCCGGTCATCTCGCTGCTGCTTACCGTAGCAAGCATCCTCGTCATCCTGGTGGCCCTGGACCCCGTGGGCATCGCCAAGCTGGCTAGCGCCTTTCAACTGGTCGTCTTCGCGTTCGTGTGCCTCGCGGTCGTCGTGATGCGGGAGAGCAGAATCGTCGAGTACGACCCGGGATACCGATCGCCCTGGTACCCCTGGATGCACATCGCGGGCATGGTCCTGCCCTTCTTCGTGGTCTGGCAGATGGGTTGGCCCGCCATACTGTTCATCGCCGGGTTCATTGTCGCCGGGACCCTGTGGTATTTCTACTACGCACGGTTCCGGGCCGACCGCAATGGCGCCATCTACCACATCTTCGAACGGTTGGGTCGCCTGCGACATAAGGGCCTGGATTCGGAGATGCGGGATATCCTGAAGGAAAAGGGTCTCCGGGACGAAGACCCTTTCGAAGACATGATCACGCGATGCCAGGCCGTCGATCTGGAGCATGAAATCGAATTCGGGCGGGTTGCCAATGAGGCGGCAGAGAGGTTGTCGGCCCGTATCGGGCTTTCAGTCAATGATATCAGCGATCGATTCATGCAAGGGACCCGTGCAGGCGGAACGCCCGTGGCAAAAGGCGTGATGCTGCGCCATTTTCGAATACCGGATCTCGCCCTGCCTGAGCTGGTGCTCGTCCGTTCGTTCGAGGGCGCACGTGTGAACTACCAGAACCCCGTGACCGGCTTGCAGGATTCAGACGAGATTCATGCGTTTTTCTTTCTGGTCAGCCCCTTGGAAAACCCCGCGTTGCACCTGCGCATGCTGGCCAGGATTGCGAATCGGGCCGATGACGAGAACTTCGGCCAGGTGTGGATCGCCGCGGTCGATGAGCACTCCCTTCGCGACATATTTCTGCGTCATGATCGGTACCTTACCGTCCCGGTCCTCCCCCAATCGCCCGCAAGCGTCCTGATTGGAAAGCGAATCTCGGAGATAGATATCCCCGAAGGATGTCGAATCGTGTGGATACGCCACTTCGATGAGGTTATCATCCCCAGGGGCGATACCGTGATCCAATCCGGCACGCTGCTGACCGTTATCGGAGAGCCCAACGACGTGAACGTTTTCCGACGAAAGTACCACGCCTAGGGCTCGTAGCTGGCAGCCACATCGCGCATGTCGGCGTCGGCGATGCCCGCTTCCCGGCGCATGTGCCACGCCTAGGGCACGTAGGGCGTCCCTGTCCGGTGCAGTTCCTTGGTTACCGCCATCTGACACGTCACGTAGGCGTGCACATCCGCGTTGCCGCGGCGGTTCAGCAGGCCGGCGGAGTAGCCCGGGCGGGCATCCGCGATGGTGCCCACGATGAGGTTTGCGTATTCCACGGTAGTCTCGTACCGGTCCGCGATGAGGGCGTTCATCTCGCTCCAGGCGATCTTGACGGCTTCCTCCCAGTTGTAGCCCTGTCCGCTGGTCAGGTATTCCTCCCGCGACTCCACGATCCGGGTTTTCTCCACGACCGGCGCACTGCACGGAAACCCCTGCGATTTATCCACCTTCATCGTGATCGTCGAATCGATTTCCACGCCCGTGCCGGTCAACTCGCCGTCCCCCATCCGCGCATGCACGTCGCCCAGGGTGAGCAGTCCCCCCGGTTTCTGGGCGCGGATGTGCACCGTGCTCCCCGGTTGGATCGCATTGAAATCCATGTTGCCGCCCGTATCGATCTGGTGGGGAGCTACCGATTCCAGCTGTACGACGCCGATCATGGGCCGGACCGGCACTACGAAGTCGGGTGGGAAATGAACGAGTCCGTCTCGCACCGGCGCGATCAGTCGCAGGCTGCCCCAGTGCGGTCCGCCGTTGCGGTAGAAGCCGTAGGGACCGACTTCCATGTCGATGATCTCCACGGACACCCAGTCCCCGGCCTCGATACCCTCGATGAAAAAGGGGCCACACGGACGCGAATGCCGATAGGGGTCCACGTCCATGACCGCCCCGGCCCGCAGGTCCTTCTTGGCGAGGTAGTCCTGGTCGTGTCCCCCGTAGGTCTCCACCTGGACCGTCTCTCCAGGCTGGAGCACGCCCCGGTTTACACGGTATGCCGGGTCTTCGGGGCCGGACAGGTAAGGGGTGCGGGTGAATCGGCGCATGAGATACTCCTTCCTCACTGGGCTGACAGATTATGGAGTAATAGAAATCATTCTGTATTGCCTTGATGTGTTTTTTGTCACCTTCGGGCGATTGTGCGTTATATTCCGGATTGTATTCGTTCCTTCGACCCCTTACAAGCCCAAAAACAGCGCCAATGCGCGACCAAATACGCGCTGCGCGCTGCGGAGAACTGCCCATGCGACTGACGGAACAGCAACATGCGTTTGTGGATACCTTCGGCTACCTCGGTTTTCCTGGGTTATTGAAAGACCGGATCGACGAGATCATCGACGCCTTCGAGTCCGTGTGGACCGAGCGCGGCGGCGGGCACGACGGAAGGCCCCACGACGGTACGGCGCGGTCCTGCATCGTGCCCTTCATCGATCAGCATCCGGTGCTGTCCTCGCTCATAGACGATCCTCGGGTCAACGGCATCTTCAGCAGCCTCCTGGGCGATGATTTCGTCTACCTGGGCAGCGACGGCAATTTCTACGTCAGCGATACCAACTGGCATTCCGACACGGACTGGTCGGGCAAGATGCGTGGCAAGCCGCCCCGCATCTACTTCAAGATGGCCTTCTATCTCGATCCCCTGACGCGGGATTCGGGTGCGCTTCGGGTGATTCCGGGCAGCCACCGGTACGGCGACGCCTATGCCGAAGCGCTGGAAACCCGGATCAGGAAGTCGGGGGAAAACTGGGGCGTCGAGGGCTGGGAGGTGCCCGCGGTGGCGCTCGAGACGCAACCGGGCGACGTCGTCGTATTCAACCAGAACACCAAGCACAGCGCCTGGGGAGGAAGCGACCGGCGCAGGATGTTCACGATCAATTGTACGGCGCGTTTCGCCGAGAAGGATATGCAACTACTGAAGAACGAGATCGCCGCGGGCGCCCGGTTCTGGCTCGACAGCGTCTACGGCGAAGCCATGCTGGAGACGGCCGGTCCGGCGCGCATGAAGCACCTGGAGCAGCCCCTGGCCCACCAGGACC
This sequence comes from uncultured Gemmatimonadota bacterium, assembly GCA_951812955.1. Taxonomy (GTDB): domain Bacteria; phylum JAAXHH01; class JAAXHH01; order JAAXHH01; family JAAXHH01; genus JAAXHH01. The sequence continues at coordinate 3,657,653 of OX638340.1, forward strand.
ACCTGGCGGAGGAAGTGCGGAAGGCTAAACTGCGGATGGCGGAGCCGTCGAGGGGTTAACGCCAGGTCTGACGGGCGCGGACTTCGGAGAGGAACCGCTTCGCGTTGCCTGAGAAATGGTCCTCGATCTCCCGCGCGGTCAGACCCAGCATGTCCGCCACCTGTTTTTCCTGCCTGAGCTGCTCGTAGATGACCAGCGTCGCCCTGGAATCGCAGTGGGGCGTCGTTTCCGTCGTGCCCTCGTAGTAGGTCCACGCACGCCCGTAGGTCACGTACTTGCCGCGTGCGCATCCCGCCACAACGTTGTCCGAGCCAAACATGACGCGCGAGCGGTCCTCGTGTTTCATCAGCAGGTATTGGGTGTACAGGTCGTTCACGGCCGAGGTGTCGTACCAGATATTGGGCAGGCCGGTCAGGAACTGGATCGCCCGCTCCATCATGAAGCAGTTGAAGGCCCTTGCGCAGTGGGCAAGGATCCACTGGGCGCGGGGATACCGCTTCGTGTAATCTGCGAGGTCCCGCTGGTTGTCGGGGTCCGCCGGTCCTTCGGGCTTGGACATGTGCATCGTGATGGCAAGCCCCATGTCGTGGGCCACCTCGATGAAGGATTCGGGCAGAAAATCGCGGATGCGGCAGTAGGTGGGATCCGGGGCGAAGGTCCGGTACGGCTTCAGGCCCAGGAAGCCGTGTCTTTTTACCTGCGCGGCCACGTATTCCGGCGTCATGTCGGGCGTGACCATCATGTTGATCCCCGATACGGGATCCTGCTTCATCTCCTCGGCCATCCAGTCGTTATGCCCTTCCGTGTCGATCCCCCCCGGGATCGGTGTACCGAGGACCAGGTAGTGCATCTCGCGGCCGGGATACATTTTATTCGCCCAGTCCAGGTGGTCCTGGTAGTCGATTTCAAGGCGGAGCCCGGAGGGGTCCGGGTCCAGTCTTCCCCTGTGCCGCTCAGACCACATGTGGACGTGCATGTCGTAGACGGTGTCCGGTACGTAATCGGCCAGTTCTTCGTCCCATATGCCCCGATCGAATTCCTGGTAGTCCGGCGCTCGCATGTTGTCTCCTCGAGTTTTGGTCGGATCGCGCGGATTTACGCTTCTCGGGCACAACGTCCGGTATGCTTTGTGTGAACCCGAGCCATACATTAGTGGAACACCCATTTTAGTAGAAGTGGGCCGGAGTTTCAAGGCAAAAGAGTCTTTGACAACACCTCGTCCCGTCCACTTATTGCCCACGAGATCAACTCCCTTAAATACCGCCATCTACGTTGGAGGCTATCATGGCTGAAACACACGAAATGGACCGGCGGAATTTCCTGCGTAACACCGTCCTGGGCGGCGCGGGTGTTTCGCTGATCGGCACGCCGGTATGGGAAGCCGCGGCCCAAATGGTCAACGAACCCCAGATGCCGGCAGTAAACGGTGTCGGACTCGATGATCCCCTGCTGGTCCAGCTCAGCATCAATGAGAATCCCCTCGGCGCTTCGCACCGCGCCATCGAGGCGGTCGCGAGCAAGATGTTCGGCATGAACCGGTATACCATGCACAACGAGCTCGAGGAAGCCCTCGCCGACTTTCACGGCGTCGATCCCGAGTCGGTCTTCATGGGCGTCGGTTCATCGGAAATCCTGTTGACGGCGACGCTGGCGGCCTTCTGGGATCAGCCAGGCAATACGGTGACGGCCTTTCCATCCTATCGTTCCATACCGAGGACGACCGAGGAACTCGGACAGGCGGTCAAGAAAGTGCCCCTGACCGGAGACTGGCAGATGGACCTGTCCGCCATGGCTGCGGCGGTCGATGACCAGACCCGGATCGTCAGTATCTGCAATCCCAACAACCCAACGGGCCAGATACTCGATGCCTCGGCGCTGGAGCAGACGATCAGGGCGATGCCGAAGGACGTAATCGTCTGCGTCGACGAAGCCTATATTCAGTTCGTGGACGATCCGGACTACCCGTCGATGATTCCGTTGACGAAGGACGTCGAGAACCTGCTGATCTCCCGCACGTTCTCTAAGGCGTATGGACTGGGTGGCATGCGTGTCGGTTATGGCGTCGCGCACCCGTCGCTGTTGGAGAAAATGCAGCGGTTCAGCATCGGAATGCTCAACAAGAACACCCTATCGACCGTTGCGGCCCTCGCCGCGCTGGGAGACCAGGAGCACGTGAGGCGTTCGGCAGCGCTTGCACGGGAAGGCAAAGCGTATCTCTACGAAGAGCTCGAAGGCATGGGATACAGCCCCTTGCGCACGCAGACCATCTTCGTCACCGTCGAGGTCGGCCCCAACGTGCAGACTCTCATAGATCGCCTCTGGGAGAAGAAGGTCCAGGTCCGTCAGGCTTTCGACATGGAAGGCTTCATGCGGATTTCAGTCGGCCTGCCCCGGGAGAACGAAGCCTTTATCTCCGCCTTCAAGCGGGAACGCAGCGCGTTGTAGACAACAGTCATTCAGGCAACAGGACCGGAGCGCGTCTTAGGCGCGTTACAGAAAGGTATTTCAATCCGATGAATTACCCGAACACGCTCAAGCGGCGCATCCGCGACGGCGAACTGCTGCTGGGTACGGTCCTGACCGCCCATAATTCGTTTGACGCCTCGGTGGTCTGCGGTTCGGATATCGACTTCCTCTGGATCGATACCGAGCACTCCGCGAGTGCCGTAGAAGACCTGGGCATGGTGCCGGTGATCGCCCGCCAGCGGGACGTGGCGCCCATGATCCGGATCGCGTGGAATGATCCCGCCTTGATCAAGAAGGCCTACGATATCGGTGCCGTGGCGGTCATGATCCCCCAGGTCAACACGGCCGAGGAGGCGGAGCACGCGGTTCGGCACGCCCGGTACGCTCCCGAAGGACAGCGCGGGATTTCCCCCTACTGGGCGATGATGGCGGGACTGGACTTCAAGCACGTAGTTAAAACGGCCAACGCGGAGACCGTCACCGTGCTGCAGATCGAAAGCGTCGAAGCCCTGGATAACCTGGACGAAATCAAGCAGGTGGAAGGAATCGACGTCCTCTTTCTCGGTCCCACGGACCTGTCCGCGACGATGGGCGTGATCGCTGAGACCGAATCACCCGAGGTACAGGGCGCTATGCGCGAGTTTCCCGGCCGGCTGGAAGGTTCCGGGATCATGGCGGGGACGACGCTGGCCGATTTGCAGGATATCCAGCAGAAAATTGAATGGGGTTACCGATTCATCAACGTGGGCAGCCCCATGGGTTACGGTATGCAGGTGCTGAAGGACAACCTGGATGCGCTGCGGAGTGGATGAGCGGATGATCAACGAAGAACAGGTCCGGAAATTCCAGGAAATGGGATGGCTGGTGGTGGAGGGCGTCTACACCCACGAGGAAGCCGACGAGGTGGCGCGACTGGCACTGCAGACGGCGGATTCCATGGATGTAGAGGAATCCATGGCCGGCTATCTGCTGGACCGTTCCGAATCGGGAGAATCCGCGCCCCGGAAGATCGACAGTCCCTACCTGCGGAATCCGCTATTTCGCGATTTTGCCCTGGATGGCAGGCTTCGGGAGATACTCCGGCGAATCACCGGCGAAGAACCCCTGCTCAAGAGCGACCAGCTTTTCATGAAACCGCCGCGGTTCGGATCGGAGAAACCTTACCACCACGACAATTTCTACTTCCGTTGCACGCCGGGCGGCCACGTGATCACGGCCTGGATCGCCCTCGACGACGTGGACGAGGAGAACGGCTGCCTTCGATACATCTCCGGTTCGCACAAGAAGGGGATCATCGAGCACGTGGAGGTCCCCGGCCAGCCCTACAACCTGGCTCCTCCGGACGACTTGATCGATTGGGAGAACGAGGCCTCAGCGCCGGTGCGCAAGGGCGGCGTGGTCTTCCACCACTCGGAGACCCTCCACTCGTCGCGTCGCAATACGTCAGATCGATGGCGGCGCGGCTACGCGACGCATTGGGTTACCGCTGCGGTGACCAGCGAGACCGACAACCTGGACGGCGCATATTTTCAAAGCGACGAGTACGCGGAGTACGTGCGGGCCGTGGACCGGACGAAGGATGACGCGGCGCAAGTTGGTACCGCCGATTCGGGAGGGGCCTGACTTTGACGACGGCAACGGTGGCCGGAACTATCACCGATCTCATGTGGTCGGAGACGGCTTCGATCTACGACGCGATCCTCGCGCACCCTTTTATCAAGGGACTAACCTCCGGGGATCTCGACCGGTCTGCTTTCGAGTTCTACACCGTGCAGGACGCGCTCTACCTGAAGGACTACGCCCGGGCCCTGAGCCTTGCCGCCGTGAAAGCGCCGGATGAGGAGACCATCATCCTCTTCAACGAGCATTCGAAGGGCTGTCTCGTGGAAGAGCGGGCCATGCAGAAGAACTTCTTCGACGTCTTCGGCCTTTCGGCGGAACAGGTGTGGGCGACGCCCAAGGCACCCGCTTGCCAGGCCTATACGAGCTACCTGCTATCGGTAGCCTACGCCCGGCCCTTCCACGAGGTCGTGGCCGTGGTGCTTCCCTGTTACTGGATCTACTGGGAGGTGGGCAAGGCGCTGGCCGAGAAGGGATCGCCCGATCCCATGTACCAGCAGTGGATCGACACCTACGCAGGCGAGGAGTTCGCCGAGGCCGTCGTGGCCGTCCTCGAAATCACGAACCGGGTCGCACGGGGACTTCCGGATGTGGATCGAGCAGCCATGCTACATCATTACGTCACGACCAGCCGGTACGAGTGGATGTTCTGGGACATGGGGTATCGGAAGGAAGCCTGGCCGGTGTGAGGAGGGCACCACGCCGGTGTCTATGGACCCAGTTACTACGCTCGATCGTCGTCGCTAATCAGGTTACGCAGGATGTCCACCAGCGCCCGTCCGGGTGCCTTCTCAGCGTATCCAGCAGATTCAAATCCCCGTTGTCCATTTCTCCGCACCTCAATCTCGCCCCACGGGACAAAGAACCCCTCTTTCAACCGGACTTCCACCAGGTCGCCGATGTCGTACAGCGTCGAGGTGTTGTTGTTAACTAGCCGGTTCGACCGGGTAATGGCCATGCCTTCTTCTCCTGAACCATCGATATCGTAGAACACCAGCAGGTCGGCCACCGTGGCGGCCACCCCGCGAAACAGGGCGTTGTTCTGAAGCGATACGATGAAGTTGGCCCCCCTGTCGGCGTCGATATCCGGGTGGATGTATAGACCGGCTCTGGTATTGGTCCAGATCCCGCGGGCGGCCCGTCGTACACGCTGGACAGCCGGGTCAGTGGATGATCCGTTTCCCGTTCGACTGGAGGCGCCGGTCCGGGCATGCTCTCTCCGTTCATGGGCAGTCTGCGAGGAAGTACGGTAACGAGGCGGCTGTTGCCGTTGGGAGGACGCCCTGGAAGACGAAGGCATCCGCAGCTTTTCCGGATTTCGGACGAGCCACTGGTAGGCCTCATTGATCTCCGTGAACTTGGCCGTGGCGCGGTCTTTCACACGGTCGGGCACCTTGTCCGGGTGCCAGATCAGCGCCAGCTCCCGGTACGACTTCTTCACGTCGTCAATAGACGCGCCTGGAGCGAGGTCGAGCGAATGAAGCGCCCTGTTCGTGGTATCGTCCATACAGGGTTATTTAACCGATACAAAGGGTTGTCTCAAGGTTTTTGTGCCGGTATATTCACCTCGTAGATTTTTCTGACCAGTGTGACCACTCTTTCGATTCAATATTCGTTCTTATGAACAAGGTCTAGACATGCCCATTACCGACGCCCTGCCCGATATGAAGCGGGAACTTCGTTTTTTTCCGGCAAGATCCGAAAATCCGAAAGCGCTTTCCCGTGAACAGATCGACTTCTTCAACACGAACGGGTATCTGTGCCCCCTCGATGTATTTACGCCGCGGGAAGCCGAAGCGAACCGCCTGTATTTCGAGGACCTGATGGCCCGTGCAGAGAAGGAAGGGTACAACAGCTACTCCATCAACGGCTGGCATCGGCATTGCGAGGGCATCTACAACCTGGCCATGAACGAGAGGATTCTGGACTACGCGGAGGACCTGGTCGGCGAGACGTTGATCTGCGAGATGACCCACTATTTCTGCAAGATGCCGGGCGACGTGCAGCGGGTGAGCTGGCACCAGGACGCCTCCTACTGGCCTCTGACCCCGAGCAAAGTGGTGACGATCTGGCTGGCCATAGACGACGTGGACGGGGAAAACGGACCCATGACGGTCATCCCCGGTTCACACCTTCACGGACAAATCCCCTTCGAGAACAGCACGAAAGCCGAACGCAACGTGCTGGGACAGTCCGTCCACGACCCGCTCAGGTGGGGTGGCGATCCCGTGCCCTTTACCATGAAGGCGGGCCAGATCTCCATGCACACCGACCTGCTGCTGCACGGTTCCGAGCCGAATGTTTCCGACCGCCGCCGCTGCGGACTGACGATACGGTATCTGCCGCCGGACGTCCGGGGCCGCTACCCGGAATACCACAGGGCCATCATCTGCCGAGGCAGCGATCCCTCGGGTTATTGGAGACCCATACCCCGCCCGACGGGCGACCAGATTCCTCCACGCAATCGCTAGTATCTACATTGTATCGACGGCGCATTGTCGGTATCTACGGCAAGAGTGGTATCAACGCCGCAATTGTGGTATCTACGGCGCAATAGTACTCAAATTCAGCTATCCGCGCCGACTTAGAGACCAAATCTATGCCGAAAGCGGCCTGCAGTTTTTACACGGCCGGCATCCGCCGTTCGTTGCGTCCTCCGTACTGCTGAATTCAAGGCGGTGCTCCCGCTTGATGCGCCGCGCATCACGGCAGGTGGGGTAACAGTAAATTCCTGTAGTTCGGCTTCCGATGTAGCGTACACCCCGCTGCTTCCAATTAGCGAGATCTTCCCTCGGTATTCCTTCCCGTTCCAGCAGCGTCCATTTCATTTCCGGACCGTAGTAGTAGTTTCCCACGCCCCCGGTCGAGGGTACAAGCCGGTGGCAGGGCACCAGGAAGGGAACGGGATTCCGGGCCATGACCGTTCCAACGGCACGGACCGCCTTCGGTCTGCCCACCTCCCGGGCCAGCCAGGCATAGGGACGGACCTCTCCAGACGGTATCCTGGCCAGGTGTACCAGCACGGTCTGTTCGAATTCGGTAAGTCCCTCAAGGGTAACCGGTGGCTGAGCGATCTTTTCTCCTCTTATGGCCCGTCTGACTGCCAGGGCGTAGGTTTCCGGCAAGGAACCACGTACTACGGAACGCCCGAGCCTGTCTTTGTAAAATGACTCGAAGGCGCCGTCCTCCGCCACGTCGAGTTTAACCGCGGATATGCCCTTTGGCGTGAAACCTACGTGCGCCGGCCCGAAATCCGTGTCGATGACATCGTACCGATCTGCAATCCTGATCATAACTTCCTCCATGAGCCCCGCGGGGGCGGTCAGTATCAGTTTGGGAGATGCCGCTGCGAGATGCCCCATGAATGCGGCCTCTTCGCGGCATGCGGCACACACTTCCAGGTGTTCCACCACGGCCCGGCTCGCCTTATCGTACGCCTCGCCGGTTCTGATTTGATCCAGTTGCTGTCTTGCTTCGTTACAGTCCACTGGGGTCGTCCTCCATGATTTTGCGAAGTCTGCGTAGCGCCCGGTACACCTTGCCCCGCAGCGCCGATTCCGACGAACCGGTGACTGCCGCGATATCCGCATAGGTGTATTGCTCGATGAATCGCAGAATGATCAATTCCCGGCTTTCTCTGCCCAGTCTTTCGAGAGCCTTCCGGATCGCCCTGGCCTGGTCGTTTTGGGGGACGAAGGCCTGCTCTTGAAGGTCGTCCTTCATCCGCTCTACCGCGCCTGTCATGCGTTTGCGCGACCTCAGCCTGTTCAACGCCAGGTTCCGCACGATGCGGTACAGCCAGGGACGGATTTCGAGCGTCCGGCACCGCTCCGAGTCGTACTTACCGGAGAGTGTTTCGTAGGCCTTGACAAAGGCTTCCTGCGTAACGTCGAGGGCATCGTCCGAACCACCGAGCATGTGGAAGGCGTAGGTGAAGAGTCTGTCCTTGTATGCCGCCACCAGGTTTGCCACCGCGCCTCTGTTGCCGCGATGGATTTCCAGCGCGATGCATCGTCCCTCTTCCTGCGTCATGCAAAGTCCTTTGTTGTCCTGACTACCGTCCCAGTCACAGATAAAACACCGTCGAGGCGGATTACGTTCGGATCAAAACGAATTCGAGTATCCTTCTTGACAGCTTCTTTGCTGTTTCTTTCCTTACCAATAAGATCCTTGTTTTCTTATCTTACTGCACATCAGTCGCAATTCGGCGAAATTCATTGTCCCATCTACGCCAATGCCTCGAAAAGTCAGAGAGCTGATTAAGGATTTGGTAGATGCGGGATTTGTTGAAACAGGTGGGAAAGGCAGCCATAGGAAATTCACACATGTACGAGTATCGAAAATCGTGGTCCTATCTGGCCACCTTGGAGACGATTCGAAAAGCTATCAGGAACAGGCCATTAACGTAGCAATCAAGGAGTCACAGAAATGAAGACGAGTGCTCAATATGTGAAGATAGTGGAATGGTCAGAAGAGGATCAGTGTTTCGTCGGCAGCTGTCCCGGCCTGCTCTACGGTGGGTGTCATGGTGATAACGAACAGGAAGTGTTCTCCGAGTTATGCCGGATCGTAGAGGAAACCATAAATTTGTATAGACGAGACGGCCGGTCCCTTCCTTCACCGACATCGGGAAAAGACTACGCCAATAAAATGCTGGATATCGTCTGATTTGCCTGCAGCTTCTGCCTACCCGCCTCCCCCTAGCACCCTCTCCCAGAATCCGGACGATCCAGAGTTCCGATTCCCATCCTCGGCGATGTAGATCGTGAAGGCCGTGTTCCCGATCTGCTCGCCCCGCCAGGACCGGAATCCCCTGCGGTTCGGTTCGAGGGCGTCTCCCCGGATGTCCGATTTCCATATCTGGTTCATCGTTGGGTACCACACGAACAGACCGCCGACCTCCTCCACCAGGATCCGCTCGGCCTGCCGGTAGACGTCCATGCGCTTTCCGTGGTCACCGACCACGCCGCCCGCCTGGACCACGAGCCGGTCGAAGAGATCGTGTTTCCAGGCGTGTCGGCCGGAGGATAGCCACAGGTTCATCAGGCTGCTGGGATCGATGAAGTCGGCCCCGAAACGGACAAGGCCCAGGGGAAGCTGGTGGCTGTTGATCGCGTCCATGAAGATCTTGACCTCCATGTTCCGCACCACCAGTTCGATCCCCAGGTTCTGCTTGATCATGGCTTGGATCGCCTCGCCCGCCTCGTGTACCGGACGCACGTCGCGCCGGACCCACATTTCCACCCGCGGGAATCCCTTACCGTCCGGATAACCCGCTTCGGCCAGCAGCTTGCGGCCCAGTGCGGGGTCGTATCGCTGGATGGGCTTCAGCGCTTCCGTCGCATCTGCCGGGAAACCGGGCGGCAGCATGGAGTAGGCCGGTGTCGCGAAGCCCTGCAGTGCGGAATTGCAGACGGCGTTCCGGTCGATGGAGTGGCTGAAGGCCTGGCGGACCTTGAGGTTGTTGAAGGGCGGGTTGTACGTGTCCATCGTGAGGTAGTAGGTGGCGAAGTCGGTGTATGAGTGCAGTTCGCCGTTCAGCTTCGGATCGGTCTTAATCCGGGCGAGCTCCGCGTTGTTTGTGATGAGGGCGAAGTCGATCTCGTCCGCCTCGTAGGAGGCGAGCAGGGGCGGCGGTGTCGACGCGTTGTACAACTTGGCTATAATCGTTTCCAGGTAGGGGCGCGCGGCGCCGTGGTACCTCGGATTGGCCTTGAGCACGACGCGGTCGGCCTTGGTCCATTCCTCCAGGTAGAACGGTCCGCTGGCGATGGAAGTCTCTGAGCTGGTGGACCAGGTGTCGCCGTGCTTCTCGACCGCCTGGCGGGGAGAGACCCAGCTGTCGACCATCAGGTCAGGCATGTAGGCGCAGGGTTCGTCGGTCTCGATCAGCAGGGTGTAATCGTCGATCGCGTGCACACCGAGCGAGTCGAGGGGAAGCTCCCGGCCGACTACCCTGCTCCAGTTTTTGATCGGCCGGTAGTACCACTCCACGTCGTAGGCGTTTTCCGGGTCGGCCCCGCGACGCAGGGTGAAGACCCAGTCGTGGGCGGTCAGCGGTTTGCCGTCGGAAAACTCCAGGTCGTCGCGGAGATAGAAGTACCAGCCCAGTCCGTCGGCAGTGGGCTCCCAGCTGTTCGCCGCCGCCGGGATCAGGTTGAAATCCTTGTCAAATCGAATAAGCGGTTCCGCGATGATCCGGTGGCCGTAGGTGCCCTTGTAGATCGTGCGGAACCATTCCATGTAGGTGTTGTCGAGCTGGAACAGGCGGACGTACTGCTCCGAAGGAGGCGCCGCGTCGGGGGGCAGCGTAACGCCCGCGGAATTAACGTAGCGCGCGGACTGCCCGGACTGCCCGGACTGCCCGAACTGCCCGGATGTCCCTGACTGCCGGTCGACTGCCAGGACATGCAGGATCCCTGCCGCGGTGGCGCAGCAAACCAGGATGATAGCAATAGCGCGGGCAGTTGAGATCATGGAGGGACCATCCGTTGGTCACAATGGCCACAATCGTCACTATAGAAGGATTGCAACGTACCTTATCCCCTTTCCTACCCCGCGTCAAGTATATGACGGTGATTCGGCTTGACCCCCATCGGGCGGTCTTTATTTTGCACGTGGACCTCAACAGGCCGGTGAATCACCCCATGGATTCCTTCCTCATATCTCAGGCGCTCGCCGCCGTCGCATTCACCTGCGGCGTGATCTCCTTCCAATACAAGAAGCGACGCAACGTGTTGCTCTGGTTGAGCGCCTCGGCGCTGACCAATGCGTGCCACTTCTTCGTGCTTGGCAGAAACGGCGCGGGAACCCTGTACGTCGTGATGGGCGTGCGTGTCTTCACGGCGGCTTTCACGACCGACCAGCGCCTGATGTACGTTTTCATGGCGCTGATCGTGGCCGGATTCTTCGTGTCCTATGAACGGCCACTGGACATACTGGCGCTTTTCGGATCGCTACTGCCGACCTACGGGAACTTTCAGAAATCCGACCGCAAGATACGGCTGATCTACATGGCCTGCGCGCTGATCTGGATGATCCACAACTACATCGCCGGCAGTCCGGTCGCCGTCCTCATGGAAACCACGTTCCTGGTCAGCAACCTGGTCGGATACTACCGGATTTACCGGTTCGCGCTAAAGGCCTGATCAGGCACACCCGATTCACACTGAAGCCTGATAGTAGTTGCCCAGTTGGTCTTTGCGGGATTACCCGTACATCCGGATCGGGGTGGGCTCGGTGGGACGGTTCTTTCGGGGCGGACGCTGCGTAGTGACCTTCAGCGCCTCCTCCCAGCCCCGGCTCCACGTGTTGTAGTCCGCTAGCACGAATTCGGGATGGCGCTGGCTGCGGACGATGAAGTTGGGGTAGAAGGATCGTCCCGTGGGCAGGCCGGTCTGCTGATACCGCAGGTCGAGACTCCACCGGATCGATCCCGATCGGTTGGGGATGGACCGGTGCGGGATCAGCTTGTGCATGAGCAGCACGTCGCCCTTCTTCATCGGCAAAGACAGGACCTTGCCTTCGGGCAACCCGCTTTCTTCGATGCCGAATCCTTCGCTCCAGTATACGGTGCCGCGGTGGTGTACGCGGGGGATGATCTGCAGGCATCCGTTCTCTTCGTCGGTATCGCACAGGGGCAGCCAGACGGTGAGAATAAAGACCGGATCGGCGTCTTCTTGGTGCACCTGCGCGTCCTGGTGCCAGGGCGCCACATTTTCTTTGACACGCGCAGCCAGGGCGTTCTCGTCGCCGCTGCCGTTGCCGCCACTATCGCCACTGGCCACGGCCTCCGGCAACTTCGCCCGCAGATGCTGTATGGGGCTGCACGTGATTTCGGGTCCGACGAGAGACCCCACCAGGTTCAGCATCCGGTCGTTACCGAGAAATCGGAATACCGCTTCGGCACGCATGTGCATGATGTCGATATCGTCATAGATCGAGGGGTTTTCCCGGGTGATCAGGGCCAGCCGTCGCTCGAAGGGTTCTCCCTCGTGAAGTTCGGTAATTCGTCCTTCTTCATGGAGACTGCGCGCCCGTCCGTCCACGAACGCTTCGATCCCGGCGATGACGGGATCCAGATCATCACCGGTGAGCGCTCCCTTTACGATGACGTATCCTTCATCTACAAAATGCTGAAACTGATCCTGTGTGAGTGCCATGTTATTGTATTCCCCGGTCCGTGTAGTTTGTTCAAGCCGCTTTCGGGATGTGAGAGATCAAGTTCTGCAGGTGCCGTAGTCGTTCGGGCGTGGCCGTGGAAACCAGGGGGCCGTTCTCCCTGCCAAAAACTTCCCGCGTCGTATAGCCGTGTTGACGGATGATCTTCTTGTACGCCTCGAGCGCAGGGCCTTCCGTATGATGACCTGTAAATACGATCGTGAACATGCGCCGCCTTGTCCCCCCGCCCCACGCGCTGTGCTTGGTGGAATGATTGAACACGGCCAGGTCGCCGGGTTGGGTCTCGACGGCGACTGCGGGAACCTCGCTGCCGTGGAGCCCACCCCACCCTCCCTTCCTGCCCGTAAGGTGTTCGTGGACCGATTCCGCGTAGCCTTCGCCGAACCGGTGGCTACCCGGGATGACCCGGAGCGCTCCCGTGTCCCTCGTCATGGGATCCAGGTAGATCGCCATCTTGAAGAACCGGATCGGTTCGGGCCACTGGGTGTCGGAGTGCCATCGCGTGTCGCCCACATACAGATTGCCGTCGCTGTTCCAGTACTGGTATTGATCGCCCAGCAGGCCGGCTGCGATGCCGTGTATGCGGGGATCGTCCAGCAGCGTGCACAGGTAGGGATCATGGTTGATAAACGGCACGATGGCCAGCCGCTCCACGCCTGCGTGGTCGTCGCTCCCGTTTTTTTTCAGCAGCCCATCGAAAGCCGCTGCTATTTCATCGATCCTGTCGTTGAGCAGACCGGGAAAGTGTAGATACCCGAAGGTATCCATGAATTCCTTCTGGTGTGATTCAAGTTGAAACATCGTAGTTCCTCATATTCGCCAGATGTCCATTGGCGCCAGCCGACAGGCTTCTTTACCTCGGGATCCGTCAGTATTCTTCGAGCACGGATCCCTCGATGCCCCGTGTTCCATCTTCATAAACATAATAGTAAACGACCAGCACCCGTCCATCATTCAATTCGAGCGACCAGGGATACCCGCAGTCCGGTTCCAGGGAATCGGCGCGCACGACGATTTCCGGCGCGGTATCCAGGTCGCCGGCTTCGGGATCGAGGACACGCGCCAGGCATCCCATCTGTCCTTCCCACCGGGTTCCCACCGTGGCCAGGATGCGGCCGTCCCGCAGCCCGAGCAGGTGTCCGGGACATCCCCGCATCGTCGTCGACCGCCATGGGGACCAGGTCTCGCCTCCGTCATCCGAATGGACTTCCACCAGGTGCACGTCCTGTCCTGGTGGTTGGTTCGGATGACAACGGAAGAGTACCAGGATACGGCCGGACGGCGTCATGTGGATCGCCGGTTCGCTGAAATGAGCGACGTCGTCCACGGCAATGCGCCCGGCATAAGTCCAGGTATGTCCGCCATCGGTCGACGATTGCATCATGCCGAAAAAGGGTGGCCTGCCTTCTGGATGATCCGTCGCCTTGCCAGGTAGCAGAAGACGCCCGTCCGGCATCTCCAGCAAACCGCTCCGGCAGACCCCGGAGTGCGACGCGGGATGGCCGTTCACGGCGTCCGGCATTGGTGGAAAGCTTTCGGGATGTGTCCAGGTCGTCCCATCGTCCAGCGATCGTACGTTGAAACCCACTCCCGGGCGGGACACCCAGGTATGCTTGGAGACCTCCGGCGGATCGGCGGGTAACAAATCCACCGTGCTGGCGTGCAGGAAGATTTCACCGGATGAAAGGGGATGGGTGCCGAAATCGACCACGCCGCCGAAGGGGTAGGCCGTTACCAGTTCAACCGGCCCCCAGGACTGCCCTTCATCTTCGGACCGGCAGGCCCGCACGTCGAAGAGGGGATGGCTGTGGTGACTGAATCCCGTGGCGGGTGACCGGTGAAATAACGTCAGCAGGTCACCGCCGGGTGTCCGGATAATGTTCGGATGGGCGCCGTACCAGCCCTCATCGCGGTAGATCGTAATATGATCCGCTACGCGCCAGCTCATGTGGACTCAGTCCTTCCGGTGTTCGATCCAATTTGTTCACGTTGGATTGAATTTCAACGAAATCGACGATGGATTCAAGCACAAACCTGTGGCAGCCTTGCGGAAAACGAAAATATGGTCAGATTTCTCGACAAATCCGGACTGGCGGTTCCGTCTCAGGTGGACATCGCGGCAAGCCGCCTGCATGCGTCTGTCTCAGGTGGACATCGCGGCAAGCCGCCGGAGCGCGTCGGGCGCTCGTCCAGTTTCAATATGCCTCAGGATCATGCCGCCACCAGTTTCGGCGCTCATTTCGGATGTATCGATCTCGAGGTCATAGATGCCGGGTTTATGTACTTCCCGGTCCCAGATCCGTACGAGATCCGGGACAGGCGCGTCGGCCGGTATATCCTCTCCCCTGTGCCAGGTTTCCCTGCGGCGTCGCCACACTTCGTCAACCGGGCACCGCACGCCTACGAAATACACCCGCAGTCCGTTCAGCCGCTTCGCGCAGTCGTAGAGGATACCGCTCACGGTAGCGTAATCATCATGATGCGCGACGTCAGAAACCACGTTCAGGCCCTTGCGAAGCTGGACTGCGATGGAATCGTAGAGCGCTTCGTACATGTTGGGTATCAACGGTTCGAGGTCGGGCCGTTCGCCGCCTGGCCGGTTCACGATAGCGGCGGGCCGCAGCCCGATCCCTGGGCGAAACCGCGGCGGCGTGATATCTATGAATCGATCGGCGCCGAGGTTCATCCATGGCTCCCGCGACATCTGCTGGATGGCGGACGCGATACTGGATTTCCCGGATCTGGGCGCTCCGTTGAGTATCACGGCTGTGCCTTGTACGGTCGTGGAATCAGGCAAGGCGCTCATCTCCTTAATGACGTGCCGCAACACTCCCGAAAGCAACCCCTGTCGCCCTGCTGGAAACAGGTCCATCGGCGTCCCTGTTTCGTTGTGGATTCTCCGGAATATAGGACTTATCTTCGATGAGAGGAATTGGTATTTATCTTCTACGGCCGCGCTGTACAGGTATCCTTGTAACGGCAATTATCAGCCAATGACGACTCGACTAATAACGGGCAACTACGAACTCAACGCGAGAATCACCGGCGCAGGTTCGGCGCCGGCTGCGACCATCCGTTTTTCCGGAGGCGAACAGGCAAACGCTGTCCTGGAAATCGACGGCCGTGGCTTTCGCGTAGTCCGGCGGGCCGGGAGAGCTTGCACCGTGCTGAAGGACTATACCGGCGGGGGACCGCCCCCCTGGGAGGTACGCGTGCTGAAGAAGGGCAACTTCTTCCGTTTCCGCGTAAACGGAAACACGGGCTGGATCCGGGGCCCAACGGGCGAATGGGTCGGATTGTACGATCCATGGGAGAACACGCTGGTTCTGGAGGGGTCCGGGGGATGCGGATACGAATCCTGCACGGTCACGACGCTGCCCTGGCTGAGCCAGATGACGGAACCGGTCATTTCCCTGGGCCCGGCGGGCAGTCACTACGAAAAGCAGATCATTCCAGGCGCGAACATTGAAATAGACGGGCGCTACTACATGTACTGCATGGCGGGCATGGAAGGCGACCAGGAAGGGTCCTCGCGGCGTACCATCGCCGTGGCGGAAAGCACAAATCTTATAACGTGGAAAGTGCACCCTTCGCCCGTCCTTTCCCATGCGGACGCGCCGGGAGACAATATCTACGTGAACGGCGCGGTCGTCACGCCCGAGGGGCAGGTTGCCATCATGTACGCCGTGCAGCAGTATCCGTCCTGGATCGGATTCATGATCGCCTTGGCCGATGATCCACTGGGCCCATTCACGCCCTTCGCGGGAGATCCCGTCTACCGGCATTTCAACGACGCCGCACACGAATTCGACCTGCGGCGGGTGGACCATCCGGATTACCGTTACATCATGTTCTACGCGGGTTACACGCCGCGGCAATCGGGGGGCTGGCCGGGCGGAGACCGGGGCTACCTGCTTTACAGCGACGACCTCGTGGACTGGCGCGAGGACGCGACCAATCCCGTATTCGGTCCGGAGACGAGGGACGACTGGGACGCCGTGCACGTCCGGCCACGGTCGCTCGATCGTATCGGCGACACGTGGTATCTCTGGTACGAAGGGTGCAACGCATGGACGCCGCCGGGCACGGCAGGGCGGGAACAGTGGTGCGATTCGGTCGGACTCGCCCGTTCGGCGGACCTTGAAAACTGGTCATACTATCCCCGAAATCCAGCGCTGCCGGCACTGGGAATCGGAGCTGAGCGTTTCGACAATACCTGGACCGGCTGGCCTCGCATGGTCGTAAAAGACGAGGTAGGATACGTGTTCTACACAGGAAACGCCCAGGTTGGCCTCAGAACGATTCCGATCCGTCGCCTGGTGGACTGGGAGTCCGAAGGCGGGGAGACGCTTCGGATGTTTTAGGCGGGTTTTCCTGGGTCGTTCGGGGAAGATGGCTCGCGCGGGGCGGACGGGGCGCGCGGGGCGGACGGGGCGCGCGGGGCGGACGGGGCGGCCGCCCGCATCTTCCGCGCCTGGTACCGGCGCGCCAGGTAAACCGGCAGGTACACCGCGAAGAACATGACAAGCGCCACGGCGTCGAGGATGGGGATGTACCACGGCCACGGCGCGAAGAAGAAAGGCGACACCGTACCCCAGGGCGGCTTCGAGAGGTACATGTAGTTCGACCCCAGGAGCAGATTGACGATACCCACGGCCATGGCGAATACATTCAGGGCTATAAAGGCGCGAAAGAGTCCGGCCAGCGTGGGCCGCATGCCCAGGCCCCAGGTGGCGTAAAGGACGCCCACCACGATACCGGAGTGGACGATGAAGTACTGGAAGAAACGCCACGAAGGGAAACCGGCATCCATGGCACCCGGCGTGATCACGGCGTTGGCGGAACCGACCAGGCCCCAGAAGTAGGCGATCTCGTAGGTCCGCCGGCTGCGGAACAACAGGGTAGCGGCCGTGACCAGATTCGCGACACCGCAGATATGCAGCGGCAGGTGATTCCGTATGAAGTAGTCCAGGCCGAACTGCAGGAGGCGCTGTCCCCCGGCCGAGACTTCATTGATCAACAGCATGGCGGCGAGCAGGTAGCCGATGGCGGCGGCCACACGGCCGTCCGGGTTTCTTCGCGCCAACTTAGATAGCACGACGGCGAAGATCAGGGTCAGGCCCATCACCACGAGGTGCGGGGTCCCGAATGTCTGGAATTGGGATGGGTTCATGATGTAGAATGGGTGAGGTGGCATTGCCCGATCTACCGAAGATACATCGCGAAGCATTCCGGTCAAGGCGGCGGGCTGATCAGGCCGGTGCCGCCCCCGGCGATGGATCCGGCTTTTCCGGCAGGCATCCATAACCTGAAGAGATGACCATACTCCATGATTACGTTGTTTAAAAACGGACTACCACAGTCACAGATCGTGCTGTCCCCTTCGTCCGGACCGGCAGAACGGCGTGCCGCTCTCGAGTTCCAGCGCATCGCGAAATGCATGTGCGGTGTTGAACTGCCCATACATAAGGTGTCGGACGGACAATCTCCAGCCGGCGCCGATGGATCTCCAGCCGGCGCCGATGGATCAGATCCCGTCCCCGGAGACGCCTCAGGTCGGGTATACATCGGGTGGGCGCCTCAGGATCTCGCCATCAATCTCTCCGAAACCGCCCTGGGCTACGACGGTTATGTCATCCTGTGCGCCGGCAACATACTGGTGCTGACAGGACGAAAGCCCTACTCGGCGCTTTATGCCGCGTACCGCCTGTTCGAAGAACATCTTGGCTGCGGTTTCTTCGAAGAAGGCGAGCAGATTCCCCGGACGGATACCGTCTCGATTGGCGAACTGACGGACTACCGCAAGCCCCGGTTCAAGTGGCGGATGTATTTTGCGAACATGCAGGATGCCTACAGCGGCATGCGCTGGTGGACCTGGGAGGAGTTCAAACCCTGGATCGACTACCTGGTCAAGAAACGGTTCAACATCCTCGAGAGCGGCAACATCGCGGACTGTTGCGGCATCGGCGCGCTGGCGGCCAACCGGCTGGGCGTACCGGTGGAACTGACCGACTGGCAGAAAGCGCGCATCGCGTTGCTGCGGCGCGTCTTCGACTATGCCCGGGAGGCCGGAATCCGGATCCGGTACCGCATGCAGCTTCACGTGGGCACGCCCGCGGTCAATCCCGGTTTTTCTCCCTACGCTGACGGCCGACAACTCCAGGAATTCGTGGACGGGTACGAGGCCATGACCGGCGCGAAGATCCGCGTGGCGCCCCTGGAGTGGTGCGGCGAGTCCGAGATCGTCCTCGACCCGCGGGACCCGGTGACCCGGCGGTTCACAACCGCCGTGGTGGAGTCTTACGGACAAGCGCTGGGTACGGACCATCTCTACAGCCTGTGGCTGCCCACGGAGGAGACCTGGGTGGAGGATGACCCGGACCGGGCCGCGGAACTGACCCGCGCGTCCGTCGACGGCATGATCCAGGCCATCCGGGAAGGCGACCCGGACGCGGTGCTGTTCAGCCCACGGGTGTGCACGGACAATCCCACGGCGGCCGCACAGGCGCAGGCGGTCCGGGACGCAGGCCTGCCCGTGATCGGCAACATGTTCCTCAACCACGGCGGCCGCATGTACGACTTCCTGCGGTGCGACTACTACTGGGGCCTGCCGTGGTCCACGGGCATGTGCGGCCAGTGCGGCCGGGAGACCAACCCCAACGGCGATATCGAAACGGCGATCAACAATGCCCGGTCGCTGGCGGATCACCCAAAGGCGCGGAACCTCCAGGGCTTCATGGTGTCGACCGAAACCAACCATCGGAACGTCATGACCATGGATCTCTACGCGGAGCTGTCGTGGAATCCAGCGGACCTGGATCCCGACGACTACATCGAACGGTGGAACCGCAGGAGATACGGACCGGCGGCCGAAGGCACCCGTCCAGCCGTCCGGATATTCGCCGAAACGATCATGGCCTACTTCGACCCGTGCACCCACAACGGTCCGCTTTACCGAAACTGGGACGGCACCCTGCTGCCCGGTCTCACTTCCGGGTCCGTCAAACGGCTCATCGGATTCCTGCCGTCCCTACACGAGATGCTCGAGATCCTGCTTTCCCCGTACGATAAACTCGGAGATTCCCCCATGTACCGCTTCGACCTGGTGGATATCGGACGCACCTACCTGGCGGGCATCTTCAACCATCGCCTGGCTGACGCGCGCAAGGCCTTTCGCGCCGGGGACAGGGAAAGGTTCGAGCGAATGGCCGGGGAGACGGAGCAGGTAATGCTCGCCATGGCCCGGTACTGCAGTGCCCATGAGCAGTTCAGGCTGAAGACCCACGACGAATGGGCGGCGCGGTGGCCCGAGATCGTGCCCGGCCACGCCAACGGCGAAAGCAACTGGATCACCTTCACCGCGCTGATTTCCCTGGAAAACTGGCAGGTGCTGCTGGACTACCTGCCGGAAGATTTCGCCGAGATGATCGTCCACTATTTCCTCCCCCGCGTGCGGCAGTACATCGACCGGATGCGGACGATGATGGACCGGGGCGAGGATATTTCGGAACGGCTGGTGGACCGGGATTCAGACGTGGATCTGCCGTCCCGCGTGGCGAATTGGTCGACGCCCCAGGGCAACACGCCCTGGTCGCCCTACGGGGACACCTGCGAGCCCGAGTTGACCGAAGAGGACGAAGCACTCGCCCTTAGGCTCATCAAGGCCGGATCCGTAAGCGGCAGCTACGACTATTATGAGGGTCCACTCGATACGCTCGTCCGCGAGATGCTGGACGAGTTCCCGTCCCCCGGGGACATCGAGGAGATCCTCGCGGAGGAAGACTACGCGCCGCCGAGTAACCGGCTGGTATTGCACGGCGTCCCCGGTGAGACGATCGAGGGCTTCAACGTGCCCGGTTTCGTGGAAAGGGTCGAGGTCCCGCGAGAACTCCAGAATCTCATCGCGGTGCGCGAGGTACGCAGGGAGTACAATATCGCCCGGGGTGAGATCGCCCTGTACCAGGTGACCGTACCGCCGGAGGTCGAACTGACCCGCCTCGAAGACGTATCCGCTTCCTCGGACGGCCACGATGTTGCGGTATTCACCTTCCAGGAGGGAGCAACTGATTACAAGGTATGGTTCGACAGCGGGACGGACCTGGACGTGGCCTCTTTGGTAGTGAAACGGATTTAGCGCGGGCCGCATATAACGCCAGCGGTTTGTATGACGCGTAACGGCGGAGTTTCCTTTTGACAGCCGCTGACCTCGCCGCTTAACATTGCATAGGGTTTAGCATACCGTCTGCACCGCGGAACATTGTCCGGAGCATCGACCTATGATGCCTGCACCGGAAGACTACGACCTCGACCTCAAAGTAGCGGAACTCAAGATCAATGGGTTTACGGCCTTTGAAGATCTCATTCCGCCAGAGAAGATCGACCGGATTCGTGAGGCGTTCCTGCCCAGACTGAACCGGCTCAGGGATCGCGAGAAAGGCGGGATTCATCCGGAAGAGCGGGGTGAGGTGAGCACGGGAAAGGGGCGCCAGCAGTTCATCAACCGCTTTACGATGCACGTGCCCTGGGAGACTCCTTTCTCCGATCCGGATATCTACGAGAACCCGGTCGTGCTGGCCTTTCTCGAGAGATACTGGGGCGCGGACGATTTTCAAATCACCTGCTATCATTCCAACAACCCCTACCCAGGCAGTGAATTTCAACCGTGGCACCGGGACATCCACCTGATCACGCCCCACGTGGGCCTGCCGGTCTGTCCCCACTTCGGCATCAAGTTTCCCCTCGTGGACACGAACGAGGAAAACGGCAGCTTCGAGGTCATGCCCGGCACCCAGTACCTGGCGGACCCGGAAATGGAGAAGGCGTACGACGAGATCCTGTGCAACGGCCATTTCCCGGGCGCGCACCGGATGAACCTGAAGAAAGGGACCATGTGGGTGCAGGACCCAAGAACCCTGCACCGGGGTACGCCGAACCGGTCCGATCACGCCCGCATGGAACTGGTCATCTGCTATTCCCGGCCGTGGTTCCGTCCGTCGACCGTAGAGATATCGCAGGCGGAATATGACAAACTATCTGAACGCGGCCGGGCAATGCTGACACGCAGCATCATCACGGCGTCCTGACCCCTTTCATCTGCCTACCGCGATCTGTATGAGGAGCAGCCCATGTTGACCGAGGCCCAGATCGCCCATTTCCAGACCTTCGGATTCCTGGTCATACGACAGGCCTTCACGCGTTCGGAGGTGGAGGCACTGATCCGGGAGGCCGATGCGGCTTACGCGGCGAAATCGGACCGCGAAAAAGACGGCTCGTCTTCGATGTGGACATCTGAGTTAGTAGAGGAACGCCCGGCCTTGATGAAGCTGATGGAGGACGACCGGATCTACCTGTCCATAGGCGGACTCCTGGGCCGGGATTTCATCTGGAACGGGTCCGAAATCATGTGGGGGATCGACCCGACGCTGGCCGATCACACCTGGCATTTCGATGGCCATAAGACCTCGCGGAATCTCGACTATCCGCGGACCAAGGTCATGCTGTACCTCGATCCCCAGCGGAGGGACACCGGCGCGCTGCGCGTCATCCCCGGTTCCCATCGGGATCCTCTTCACAAAGCGCTGTTCCCCCTTCAGGACGCCCACCTGGGCGGAGACCCCAACCCTTACGGCGTCGAGGGACCGCAGATTCCCGCCTGCGCCATCGAAACGGATCCGGGCGACATCGTCTTCTTCAACCAGTGGCTGTATCACGCGGTGTACGGCAAGGAGGGAAAACGGAGGGTCATCGTCCTCAAGTTCGGACCCCGGCCACGGACGCACGCCCATCTGGCCATGCTGCGGGACGGCGCACCTGCCGGGTTTGCGCCACATCCGGCTTTAAGCAACAGCAAGCGTCTCCGTATCAGGCGACTGGCCGAGGCGTGCTCCGAACTCGAAGCGCAGGTTGAAAAACTGGATTGAAGCGCGGACCGGCCGGCGGTCACACCGGCTGCCGGATCCTGGCCACTACGCCCCGCCACCAGTTCCGGAGGTCTTCGAAGGCGCTGTAGACCAGGGGCAGCGCGACCATGGCGCCAATAGTGGAGAAGATCAGGCCGCCCATAACGGATCGCCCCATGGGATAGTAGGGCAGATCCCCCAGCGAGGCCGTGCCGATCGCCATGGGCAGCAGGCCCAGCATGGTGGTCAGCGCCGTCATCAGGATCGGCCGCAGGCGGTCGCGCCCGGCCTGGATGATCAGTTCCCGCCCCTTGAGTCGCCCCTCTTTCTCCAGGTGTTTGATGTGGTCGATGAACACGATGGCGTTGTTGACCACCACCCCAATCAGGATGACCACGCCAATGAGGGCGAGCACCGACATGCTGGTGCCGGTGGCCCACAGCATCCAGTAGCAACCGAAGTAGGCGAAGGGAATGGACACCAGGACGATGATCAGGGGATCGATGTAGGATTCGAACAGCGATCCCAGGAGCAGGAGTACCGCGACCAGGGCCAGCATGGCGGCCAGCATCATGGTCTGGCTGTCTTCTTCCAGCTGCTCCCACCGTTCTCCAAGCCGCCAGGAGTATCCCCGGGGCAGGGACAGGTCCGCGAGACTGCCGCTTATGCTGGTACCCAGGGTCTCAATGCCTTCGGCGGTAGTGTTCGCGCGGACCATGAGGATGGTCTGGCTGTCCCGGCGATAGATCGCTCGGAAGGCCGGACTCTGTGAAAAGCCGGCCATGGTGGCCAACGGCAGTTGCGTTCCGTCGTCCAGGTAGACCGCCTGGTCCCGCAGCTGGTGGACGGTTTGCCGGTCTTCTTCGTCCGACTGCATCCAGACCCGGATCTCCCGGTCCGCGGTTTTCAACCGCTTCATTTCTTGTCCCCGGATGCCCGACAGCGCCATGGTGGAGATACGCTGGGGCGTGAGTCCGAACTTGCCCGCCAGATCGCGGTCCACGGTGACTCTCAGCTCGTCCTGCGTGTCGTCATTGTCCAGGTCGGTGGTAACCGTCGTGATTTCCGGCAGAAGGCTCAACCGCGCCTTCACGTCCTCGGCGACCTGCTCAAGCAGCCTGGGGTCTTCGCCGCTCAGGGCGATGCTCACCCTCGGGTCCTCCTCGCCTTCTTCGCCCCATCGCCACTTTACGACACGCCCCGGGGCCTCGGGAATCGTTTCGCGCAGGATCTTCGCGACCTCTTCCGAAGAACGGTAGTCGCCCGCCCCGCCCTGGGTGCCAAGTATCAGCAGGATGGCCGCGTATAGCGCCGTGGCCGCGGCAATGGCCTGGAAGGCGTAGGGCTTTCTCCTCACGGCTACGAGCAGGCAACCGCAAACCGCGAGCGATGCCCATACCCAGGAGCGTTTCGCATTGTGGAACAGCCCCTCCCAGACGGAATCGTCCCGTTCGTTTTTGAGATAGACGTTGAACCACACCTGGCCGGCCCGGAAGTCCGTGCGAATGGCCGAGATGTTCAGCGAATCGGCCGCGGCCAGCCACTCGTTTTCCCGTTCGGTCACAAAGCGGCCCGTTTCGGCCAGATCGAGAAACGGACCGGGTTCGATGAACATCCATACCTGTCGCTGGTCCGTGGGCGTGTTGTCCAGGCTGACCTTATTCATGGGTACGAGCACGGTCAGGATGACGAATCCGGCCAGAATGAGCGCCGTGTCGATCCGATGGTTCAGCACCCAGCCGATCAGCCTGCTGTATCGCCGTTCCAAGGCATCCAGCAGACCGATGTCAGGCAGGGAGCCGTCTTTCAGCAAACGGGACGCCAGCAGGGGAATGAAGGTCAGCGACATGACCAGGGAGGAAAACAGGGAGATGGTAATGACCAATCCCAGTTCCCTCATCTGCGTTTGCGCCCCTCCGCCCCCGATGAAGAGCAGGGGAAGGAAAACGATCGCCGTGGTGAGCGTAGCCGCGCTGACGGCCACGGAGACCTCGCGGGCACCCTGGATAGCCGCCTTTACAGGTTCCACGCCCTGGCGTCTGAGCCGGAGGATGTTCTCCAGGACTACCACGGCATTGTCCACCAGCATGCCTATGCCGAGCATAAGGCCCATCAGGGAAACGAGGTTGAGCGAAAGGATCTGGTAACTCGTATTTATGAAATACATGGCCGTGAACGTGACCAGGATGGACGCAGGGATGGACGCGGCGATGATGAAGGTGGTCCGGTACTTTCTCAGAAAGAAAAACAGCACGCCTATGGCGAACAATCCCCCCCACATCCCAGCGTTACCGAGCGCATTGAGCGAACTCAGGATCCACGTGGACTGCTGGAAGAAGACGTGGTAGGTCAGGCCGGGCCAGCGTGGGTCCCGGGTCAGATCGTCCAGCGTTTCCCGGATGGCGGCCGTCACCTCCACGGTGTTCGCATTGGACTCCTTGCGGATGACCATGCCCACGGCGTCCTGGCCGTCGAGGCGGTATCGCTGCCGGCTTGTGGGTTTACGGTAGGCCACTTCCGCGACGTCGTCGAGACGAAGGCCCCGGTCGTTAACAGGGAACGACCGGATGTCTTCCACGGACTGGAACGCACCCGTGAGCCGAACCAGGTAGCGGAAGCCGCCGTCCTCCACATATCCCCCCGGAGAGTCCATGTTGGCCTGTTCCATGGCACCCAGAAACTCTTCGGGATTCACCCTGTAGGCCTTCAGCCGGTCTTCATCCATGTCGATGATCACCTGCCGGGCCTGCGATCCCCAGGTGTCTATACCGGCAATGCCGTCCAGGCGTTCGAGGCGGGGCCGAAGCTGTTCGTCGACTACCTGGAACAACGCGTCCTGGTCGCCGTGCCAGGACATGGCGAGCCACATGATCGGGATATCGGTACTGGAGAACTTCCTTACCCAGATACGGTCTATTTCATCGGGCAGCCGGGGCCGTACCCGCTCCACGCGGTCGCGGACCTCCACATAGGCCAGCTTCATGTCGGTGTCGTAATCGAAGCGCAGGTCGACACTCACCCCGTTGGTCCTCGCGTCAGACTCGACGCGAATCAGTCCCCGGAGGGTCTTCAGTTCTCCCTCCAGGGGCCGGGCGATCAGCTGAACGTTGTCCTCGGGAGTGGAATTGGGATAGGGGACCCAGACGTTCATCCACGTTCCTTCGATCGCCGGGATGAACTCCAGGGGAAGCAGTCTGAAGGAGACCGCACCGAACAGGATTGCGCTGACCAGCACCATGAAGACCGTCACCGGCCTGCGGAATGCGAAGGCGGTCCAGTTAGCGGGTGTAAGGAATCGAAACATCATCACCCCGGTGATTCGGATCTACAATAATTGGATACCAGTTCTTCACGCGTTCACATCAGGTTTTCGATCCAGCAGCGTATAAACGACAGGTATTACAATCAGGGTAAGCACAGTGGATGAAATCAGTCCCGCGATCACGGTGATGGCGAGCGGCGTACGGATTTCGGCGCCTTCGCCTATGCCCAGTGCGAGGGGCAGCAACCCCAGGACGGTCGTGGCGGTCGTCATCATAATAGGGCGAAGTCGTACTCTTCCTGCCGTAATGACGGCATTGATCCGGTCTTCGCCTCTTCGCCGCAACCGATTGATGTAGTCCACCAGTACAATCGCGTTGTTCACCACGATGCCCGCGAGCATGATAATGCCGATCAGGACCACGACGCTGATCGTGATGTCGAGCAGATAAAGGGCTACCAGCACGCCGGAAAGGGCGAGCAGAAAGGAGAACATGACGATGAAGGGATGTATCAGCGACTCGAACTGGGAAGCCATGACCAGGTAAACCAGGAAAACGGCCATGGCAATGGCGAGCAGCATGCTGCGCGACGCAGTGTTCATCTCCCGGTATTGGCCGCCAAGGTCGATATTGAAGTCAGCGGGTAACGGGAGCCCGGCCAGCCTGTCCTGGATGCCCCGCGCCACGCTCCCCAGGTCGATTCCCGTCAGATTGGCCGTTACGAGCGCCACGCGCTGCTGGTCTATGCGCCGGATCTCGCTCGGTCCCTCGTCCAGATGCACCTGCGCCACGGCGCTGAGCGGCACGGCGCCGCGTTCAGCAGCTGGCTGCGAGGACCGGTCATTCGACGATTCGGGATCCTCCCCGAAGGCATTCTGGTCCGCCATGTCTTCCGTATTCGTGTTTCCGCGACTGCGGGCGTTGACGGCCAGAGCCTTTAACTGGGCGATCTCCGTTCGATCTTCCTCCCGTGCGCGGACGAGGATATCGATCTTTCGGTCTCCCGCGGAAAACCGGGTGGCGACGCTTCCGCGGACCTTGTTCCTGATCGCGTCGGCCGCCTGGCCGATATCCACGCCCAGGGCCGCCATGCGGTCGCGATCGAAGACGACCACGACTTCCGGATGCCCGGCCTCCATCAGGGATCGGGCGTCCCTGAGGCCTTCCAGGTCTTCGAGGGATTCGACGACTTGACCGCTGACGGAACGGAGATCCCTCAGGTTGTAGCCCCGGATTTCTACCTCCAGCGGCGTCTTGAAGCTAAACAGTGCGGGGCGGACAAACTCCATCCGGACCTCGGGTATGTCCGCCAGGCGGGACCTGAGCCGCTCCATGACGTCGTCGCTTCCCTGCTGCCTCACCGACTCCTGCCGGAGCATCACGGCCACCCGGGCGATATTCTCCCGTTCTTCCTCGACGAGCGTGCCGCCCGATTCCACCGCGCCTACCACGACATAGACTTGCTCGATGGCCGGGTCGTCCCGGATCAGGGTTTCTATCCGTGTCGCAGTCGTGTCGGTGGTGGCCAGCGGCGTGCCCGATGGCAGGATGAGGTCGACGGCAAACTCACCCTGTTCCAGTTCAGGAATCAGCTCGGTCCCCAAACGCGGAACCAGTACCGCCGAGGTTGCTACGATCCCCGCAACGAAGAGCATGGTGACAAACCGGTGTTCCAACGCGCGGGAGAGCACCATTACATAGATATCCTGGCATTTCGAGATCGCGAGGTTGAACAGGTTCAGAACCGGGTGGACGATTTTGCCCAGCAGCCAGAATACGGCGCGAACCAGCAACCACACCGGGGTCAGGACCAGCGCCAGCACGTTGGGTACGACCGTAAAGAGAATCTTGAACAAGCTGCCGACCAGGAACCGGATCAGCCGGAAGAAGGGCAGTATGAAGCGAAAGGCGAACACGGCGATCCATCGCGGGACCCGCCCGGCGGCCGACAGCAGCCATCGGATCCGGCCTTCATGCCCGATCGTGTCGCGGCCCTGAACCACGCAACCTTTCAGCCAGCGCCATACCAGCACGAAGAAACGGCCGGCGAGATACACCGGGTAGAAAACGATCCAGTTTGCCCGGGAAGGTCCATCATCCTTGCGCGTTCTGAATCTGCGGGCGGTCTCCCCGAACCACGTGAGACCGGGAAAAGTTCCAATGAACCAGGCTCCTGTGTCCTTCCGCGCCTTCCGGGGGAACCAGCGCCAGGCGCGGCCCCGTTCCTCCGGCGCGGACCGCCGGTAGTCCCGGTACGCGGCCTGTATCCAGAGACCGGCTCCCGCCGCGCCGCCGGTACCGCCTTCCCGGGAGGCCATCATGGGTATGAACGTCAGTGCCACGGCGAGCGAGGCCAGCAGGGCGAAGGTGACGGTCAGAGCCTGGTCTGTGAAGATCTGGCCGGCGACCCCTTCGATGAACACGATGGGGAAAAACACGGCAATTGTCGTGAGGGTCGAAGCGGTCACAGCCATGCCTACTTCCGACGCCCCGCGGCGGGCCGATTCGACGATGGAGTCCCCCTCCTCCCGGCACCGGAATATGCTTTCTAGCACGACGATGGCGTTGTCGACGAGCATGCCGATGCCCAGGGCCAGTCCGCCGAGCGACATGATGTTGAGCGTGGTGTCGCTGAAGAACATCAGGATGAAAGTGATCAACACCGATACGGGAATGGCCACGCCCACGATGAGCGTGCTCTTCAGGTTGCGCAGGAACAGGAAGAGGACCAGGATCGCCAGCACGCCGCCCCACTGGGCGGTATTGATCACTTCGTCGATGGCGTTTTCGATGAAACGGGACTGATCGGATATGATGTACAACGAGACGCCTTCCGGCAGCGTCGAAACGATGGTGCGTCTTTCGTCTGCAACAGGCGGTCCGGTGGTTTCCGTCCCATCCGTGGCTGCATTCTCATTTCCGCCGCCATCTGCGGGACCCGCTTCATCGGCATCCCCCTCCTCTCCACTTCTGGTCCCGATGTCGCCAAGGCGCTCCTTGATCGCGCGGGCGACCGTCACCGTATTCGCGTCGGCCTCCTTGAACAGGGCGATTTCCACGCTCTCCTGCCCGTTGATCCGGGTAACGGTCTTCCTTTCCTTATAGTGGCGCCGCACCGTCGCAAGGTCGTTCAGCCGGACAGGTACCTCGCCCCGGCCGGAGATGATGATTCCGCCGATTTCTTCAACCGACTGGAATTCGTTGACCGCGCGAACGATCAATTCCTCGTCGCCTTCCCGGAGTCGTCCGCCGGCCTGGTTGATGTTTTCGGCGGCTAGCCGGCTGTTGATGTTTTCGAAGGTGAGTCCCAGCCGCGTCAACTGCGCTTCGTTGATCTCCACCTGTATTTCCTCGATCAGGCCCCCCTTCATGCGCACCGAGGCCACCCCGGGGATCGTCTCCAGTTCCCTGCGGATTTCCCAGTCCGCCAGGTTACGGAGCATGATCAGGTCTTCGCCGGACAGGCCGAGGCGCATGATCGGGTCGAGTTCGGGGTTGTATCGGAGCAGCAGCGGCCTTTCGGCGTCCTCTGGCAGGAAAACCCGGTCCACCCGCTCTCGGACGTCCATGACCGCGAGGTTCATATCCGCATCCCAGTCGAATTCCAGCACCACGTCGGAGATGCCGGCGCGTGAAATGGAGCTGACTTCGACCAGTCCGTTGATGACGCCTACGGCTTCCTCGATACGCCGGGAAATGAGGTTCTCGATCTCTTCAGGTGCGGCGCCTTCGTACTCGGTCCGTACGGTCAGCGAAGGATAGGAAATGTCGGGCAGCAGATTTACCGCGAGGCGGCCGAAGGAGACGTAGCCGAAAATCAGCGCCGCCAGCACCAGCATGGTGACGGTGACCGGCCTGCGGATGGCGAAGTCGACGATGGTCATGGAGGGTGTTTCCGAGAATCAGGGCGTTACGATCTTGACCCGCGTGCTGTCCTTCATGCTTCGGTGCCCGGCGATGACGATCCGGTCACCGGGATTCAGCCCTTCTTCAATCTCTACGAAATCGGCGTCCTGCAAGCCCAGGCTGAGTTCGGCGCGGACCGCCAGGCTGTCGTCCACCACGGTAAAGACGTTGTTGTCGTCCAGCAAGGCGATCTTGGGAATCAGCAGGACGTCCATGTGCTGGTCGGCGAGTATCTTGACGCGGACGAACATGCCGGGTTTCAAACGCCAGCCGGGGTCGTTAATCCGAATCGTTACCTTGAAGGTGCCGTTCTGCGGGTTGATGATGGGACTTACGCGGAAGATCTTCCCTCCGAATTCACCGTCGGGAAGGGTATCGGTTTCAAGCACGACGTCCTGGCCCGCGGACACGTGGGCCCACTCCATCTCAGGCAGGTACGTGTAAATCAGCAGGGTGTTCAGATCCACCAGGGTGAAGAGGGCGTCGCCCGTCCTGGCCATGTTGCCCACATTGAGATGCCGTTCGGTTATCGTGCCGCTGAAAGGAGCCTTGATAGTGGTTTTGTCGTACGACACCTTGGCGGACTCCCAGTCCGCCTGGGCCATGATGTACTCACGTTCCTTGCCTTCGTGGTCCACTTCGCTGATGAGCTCGCCTTCCAGCAGGGCGACAGACCGGTCGAACTCCTGCTTCCGAGCCTGTCTGATCGCCTCCGCCCGTGCCAGGGCGACTTCTTCCTCGGCATGTTCCAGGACGGCCAGCGTCTGGCCCTGCTTAACGTGGTCCCCCTCCTGAACCAGGATATTCTCGATCATCGCGGTGGTTCGCGGGAATATGCGGGCGTCGCGGTCCGCTTCCACCGTGGCGGTCGTCAGGATGACGTCGGAAATGGTACCCAGGGAAGCGGAAATCACGTTCACGGGGACGGGGGGCGGAGCGGTGGAATCCGCCTCGGCCTCGCCTTTCTTGCCTTCGTCCGGGCTATCACCCGTGCCGGAACTGGCGTCGCCGCATCCGGAAGCGACGAAGGCCGCGAAGATCACAAGGAGGAACAGCCGGTGTAACTTCATTCCGCTAAGACTGGATCGCATCTGCCTCATTTTCGCTCCCTGTAACAACCTGAATCGACCTCTTGAATTATACGCGAGTCACGTATTGTATACATCATTTAATGACTTCAATTCAAAGGAAGTTCCCGTTAAACTGTACGTAAGACTTCCGAATGTGGAGTTAAGTTACAGAAAGTTCGGACTTAAACTGTCTGCGCTCCGGATTACGCCGCATGTTGTTGGACGGACGGTGTCTTTTTCCGGTTTACGCTACGGCCAGCCGAGATTCGAAGTACAGGTCCATTACCCGGCGACCGCTGGCGACCTCGGCAGGAACAGCGATGGGGGCGTCGGAAACGTACTCGCTGGAGTATCAATTCCCGTGGGCAGGCAGGGAAAGAAAAACGCCATCGTCAAGCGCGGCTGAAACGGCACTACCCTCATCCGGCCGCCGCCAGCAACCGCTCCATGTTACCGCCCAGGACGAGGTCCATATCCGCCTTTGCAATGAATGAACAGTGCGTTCGGACGGCTTCCAGCGAATGCTGATAGGTGCTCGCCCGCGCGACCGGCGGGTAGTTGGACGCCCAGCACATGCGTTCCGGGCCGTAAGCCTCATAGAGCTTGCGTACGATCCACATGCAGTCCGAATAGGGATATTCCCACGCGGTCTCCGAGGTGTATTGAAAGCCGGACAGCTTGATGTGGATATTGGGTACGTCAGCGGAGTTCAAAACCTCCTGGAGCAACGGACGCGGCGGAGGTTCTCCGACCTTCAAACTGGCCATGTGATGGCATAGGAAAGGTACCGTCGGAAACCGGCGCGCGAGCTTTCGCAGGGCGGGCATCCAGGCCGGACTTAGAGCCAGGGACGCGATCTGGTTGAGTTCGGCAGCTTGCTCGAAAAACGCGAGTCCTTCACTGGATTCGAACCAGTCAAAGTCGTCCCGGAGATAGTGGGTAAATCCCTTCAACCGGTATTTTTCGACGGCCTCCGCAAGCCTTCCCGCACCCCCCGGTGTATGGTAGGTGTCGGTCCAGCCGCAGTCCACGTCGGCGAACTGGACGAACCGGTCCGGGTACCGGCGGACGCAATCCGCCCCGTAGTCGTTGTTCCCGGGATTGTGTTCGATCCGGGCGCAGACCAGCACCGCCTTGTCCACCCCCACCGTGTCCATTTCATAAAGCAGCATCTCCGCCCGGCCCCGGTTCTCCGGATCCGGGACTGCCGGTTCGTAGGGCCAGAAGTCCCATGCATGGGAATGACAGTCGATGATCATGGTTGTATTCTCCTTTGTTCAGGTACGCGCCAAGGGTTTCTGTTGCTTCTGTTCGGGTTTCCGTGGCCGGGGATATCCGTATTCAATTCCGATTGACTACCCAGAGTCCGGCCGCCAGCAGCGCCAGGCCGCCGGTGAGGTACGTGGTCACCTGGTCGCCGAGGATCAGCCAGCTCAGGAGGACGCCGAAAAGGGGTGTCGTGAAGAAAAAAGCGCTGATCTGCGTGGCGCTGTGACGCTGCAGCAGCCGTATCCATACGAGAAAGCAGAAACCGGCCACGATGGCGCCCTGGTACAGCACCGCGGCTACGATGCCAAGGTCTATCGTGACCGGGAGGTGCCATTCGGTCGATATCCAGAGTATGGTGAATATTGGCAGCACGACCACCTGTTGCCAGAAGATCACCGCCACGGGGGAGATGCGCCTGACCAGCACCTTGTTGATCATGATCTGGATGGCCAGGCTGACGGAGCTGAGCAGGACAAGCACATCGCCCAGGGGTGTCGAAGGACCGCCCGCTTCATCATAAATGGTCAACACCATGCCGCCGCCGGCCAGGACCAGGCCGACAAGCTTCATCGGTGTCAGGCGATCGCCTGGAATGATGAAATGAGCGATCCCGGCGACGACGAACGGGTAGGTCTGCATAAACAGGACGGCGTGGCTTCCCGAGGTCTGTTCCGCGCCGATATTCAGGAACAGGATCTGCGCGGCCATGACGAGGGCGGGCACGGCGATGATCAGGCGGTCGCCCCGTGCCACGTAGAGCGAGACGCCGGCCAGCCGCGTCCACGTGTAGACGCACACCAGGGCTACGCCGAATCGCAAGACCGCCAGGAGGACCGGCGGGATGCCCTCCAGCCCCACTTTTACCGACACGACCAGGCCGCCCCAGAGCGTACACAGCATCAGTACGAGCAGCACGGGTCTCGTAGTCAGCGGCTGGTTTTCGTCGATATGGCTCACCCGGGCCGGCCTTTTGCGGGAGGTAGACAGCGAGAGGAAACGGCAGGGCGTGATTATACGGCCTCAGAATGCATGGAGGCAATGTTTAAGTTCGGGGCCGGGCATCCATGCGCTGGAAACGCAGGGCCACGTTGACCAGCGCGATCATGACCGGTACTTCAACGAGCGGGCCGATGACGGCCGCGAAGGCCACGCCTGATTCGATGCCGAAGACCGCCACGGCCACCGCGATGGCCAGTTCGAAGTTATTGCTTGCGGCGGTGAAAGAGAGCGTGGCGTTCTTCGAATAGTCCGCGCCGATCTTCCGTCCCATCCAGAAGGTGATCAGGAACATGAGCACGAAATAGACCAGGAGGGGCAGGGCGATGCGGATCACGTCCAGTGGGATGGCCACGATCGTGTCGCCCTTCAGGCTGAACATGACCACGATGGTGAACAGCAACGCGGCCAGGGTAATGGGGCTGATGCGGGGTATGAAGGCCGTCTCGTACCACGGCCTCCCCTTGATCCGCAGCAGGATCAGGCGCGTCGCCATGCCGCCGAAGAACGGGATGCCCAGGTAGATCAAAACGCTTTCCGCGATCTGTACGATCGTAACCGGAACGACACTCCCCTCCAGTCCGAAATAGGGCGGCAGGACCGTAATGAAGACGTAGGCGTACACGCTGTAGAAGAACACCTGGAACAGGCTGTTCAAGGCTACGAGGCCGGCGGCGTACTCCGTGTTTCCCTTCGCCAGTTCGTTCCACACGATGACCATGGCGATGCACCGGGCCAGGCCGATCAGGATCAGGCCGGTCATGTATTCGGGATGTCCGGGCAGGAAGAGCGCCGCGAGACCGAACATCAGTATGGGGCCCACGATCCAGTTCAGGAAAAGGGACGCGCCGAGGATCCGCACGTTTCGGAACACGTCCCCCAATTCCTCGTACTTCACCTTGGCCAGCGGTGGATACATCATCAGAATGAGCCCGATAGCGATAGGCAGGTTGGTCGTGCCCACCTGTCCCAGCTGGATCAGGGCGGGAACCTCCGGCGTCCACACCCCGAGGCCGACGCCCAGGCCCATGGCCAGGAAGATCCACAGGGTCAGGTAACGATCGCGCAACGATAGTCGTTTCGTCGTGGATTCCATTTTTACTCTCTGGTTGATTTCCTAAGAGGACCTATGCCTGTCTTGTGCGATGAACCGTATACGCGTCATGATGAACGATATAGGCGTCATGATGAACGATATAGGCGTCATGATGAACGATATAGGCGTCATGATGAACGATATAGGCGTCATGATGAACGATATAGGCGTCATGATGAACGATATAGGCGTCATGCGATCCCGACCCGCTTGAACAGCCAACCCATCTCCCGACTGATCTCCCGGCATCGTTCGTCGTATATGTCAGTCTCCCGGTCCGTTCCGTCGGAGGACCTCGGATCTTTGTAGGGAATGAGTATACGTTTGTCGGCGCCGTATACCGCGGGACAGTTGCGGTCCGCGTCCGAACAGGTCAGGACCGCGCAGAAACGGTCCGGGGGGTTCGCGGGATCCAGGAAAGTCTTGGAGAACGCGCGCACCGGGGAAAGTTCTGCCCCGGGATGGACGAGGTAGACCGGGTTTTCTCCTGTCGAGTTTCGTTCGATCCGAAAACCCGCCCGGACCAGCGCCGATACGGCCCTCGGATCGAAAGCGGAGACTTCGGTGCCGCCCGAGAAGGCGGATATCATCGGTACGCCGAGAAAGCGCGCCATGGTCTGTGCCCAGATCTGCGCAATCTGACTCCTGCGGGAATTGTGGGTACAGATAAAGGTGAGCCGGGCCGGTTCGCCGCTTCCGATCTTCGCCGAGGCGTATGCAGCAACGGATTCCAGCTCCTTCCTTCGTTCTGTAGAGATCAGGCTGGATTCCGCCATGCGGGCCTTGAGATAGCGATGGAGGGCCGGGTACAAGGTGGTACAGGTATCGTGAGGGGGCGGTCTCATCGCTCCTCCCGCGAAAGCATGGACCGGTCGAAAAAAGCCGGATCTTCCCGGTCGTCTGCCTGGAGTTGGGCCAAGGAGGGCTGAGGCACGCAGATTTTGCCTTCACCGGCCAGTCCGCGCAACCGGTCCAGGTCCGCCAGGATCCGTTCGTGTACCTGCCGGGCGGAGACCAGGTAAACCGTCACGTATTTCAGGGCGATGGAAGAGTCTCTGGCCAGCGCGTAGTAGATCCAGACTCCGTCGCGGCGGCCCGTGAGCAGACCGGACTGCTTGAGCACGGCCAGGTGCCGGGAGATTTTGCCCTGGGGCATATCCAGCACGGCCATGATTTCGCACACGCACAGTTCCCGCTCGGTCAGCAGGAACAGGATGCGGAGGCGCGTGGCGTCCGAACAGGCTTTGAATACGGCAAGATCGTTGTCCAAATTCCTGTCTCCGATGCTGAAAGAAAGGATTATATCTTCATAAACGAATATACGAATATAGATCTATTTGTCAAGGGAAATGAAGCGATCGGTAATCGCCGGTATCGGTGGACACCCGGCAACGCATGTTGTATATTAAGGAAGTCATTTGCGGGATCAACTCGATGTACGCTACACCCTGGAGAATCATGCCGTCCCGTCCCCATGTCCTTCTCGTCTGTACCGATCACTGGCCGGGCAGGCTGTTCGGCCACGCGGGTCATCCGGTGGTCCAGACTCCGACCCTGGATACCCTCGCGCGCAGCGGTGTCCGGTATACCCGGGCCTACAGCGAATGTCCGGTGTGCATTCCCGCGCGAAGGACGCTCATGACCGGCACGACCACGGCCACACACGGCGACCGGGTGTTCAAGGTCGATGACCCCATGCCTCGGGTCCCGACCCTGGCACAGACCTTTCGGGACAACGGCTACCAGGCCTACGCGGTTGGCAAACTGCACGTGTACCCGCAGCGGGACCGGATCGGGTTCGACGACGTGGTCCTGGCGGAGGAAGGCCGTCCGAATATCGGCGCCCTGGACGATTACGAGGCCTTTCTCGGGGAAAGCGGATACGCCGGGGAGGGATTCACGCACGGCATGAGCAACAACGAGTACGGCCAACGTCCCTGGCACTTGCCCGAGGCCATGCACGTGACCAACTGGAACACGCGCCAGATGGCCCGTATGATACGCCGGCGCGATCCCACCCGGCCGGGGTTCTGGTACCTGTCCTACTGCCATCCCCATCCCCCGCTGACTCCGCTACAATGCTACCTGGACCTCTACCGCGACGAGCACCCAGGTGAGCCGTACTGCGGCGACTGGGCACGGGACCCCGACAGCCTGCCATATGCGCT
Source organism: uncultured Gemmatimonadota bacterium (assembly GCA_951812955.1). GTDB lineage: Bacteria > JAAXHH01 > JAAXHH01 > JAAXHH01 > JAAXHH01 > JAAXHH01. Next base: position 3,693,587 of record OX638340.1, read on the forward strand.
GAAGGCGGTCCAGGGAAGATTCGGGGGCATGAGTGATGCCCAGGTCGCCTGGGCAAGACGGGCATTCTACGCCCTGTGCACCCATATAGACCACCAGCTGCGCGTGGTGATCGGCACGTTGCGGGAGGAAGGCCTGATAGACGACACGATCGTGCTCTTCACGGCCGACCACGGCGACATGCTGGGCGTCCACGGACTGTGGGCAAAGCGGCTTTACTACGAGCAATCCGCCAACGTGCCCATGATACTCGTGGCCCCGGCCGGCGACGACCGGGTCGGACACAACCGCGCGGACGGACGGCTCGTAGGCTGGCAGGACGTAATGCCCACGCTGCTGGACCTCGCGGGGCTCGATGTCCCGGATACGGTCGATGGCCTCTCCATGGCGGGCGAAGAGAAACGGGAATACCTGTACGGAGAGTGCGGCGAAAACGCCCAGGCCACCCGCATGATGCATGACGGCCGGTACAAGCTGATCTATTACCCGGTGGGCAACCGTACACAGATGTTCGACCTCGAGGAAGACCCGGACGAATGCCGCGATCTGTCCGAGTCGAACGACCACGCCCCAATCCTGCGCCGGCTTACGAAGCGGCTGGTGGATGAGATGGCCGACCTGGATCCGGCGTGGTTCCGGGACGGACAACTGACCGGCCTGCCGGACCGCGAATACACGCTGCCGCCCAACCGGGGCCTGTCCGGCCAGCGGGGACTGCACTGGCCGCCGCCACCCATGGATCCGGGGTCGTCCTACGTCCCCTGAAAGACCGACGGAGAACAGCTCATGCGCGTTTTACGAATTCTTATGGCGTCGATCGTCCTGTTATGCGGGACCCTGCCGGTTGCGGCATGGGGGCCGAACGGTCACCGCATCGTGGGCCAGATCGCCGAGAACCACCTGACGGACGCGGCCCGCAGGGGCATCACCGAACTCGTCGGCCGCGCCTCGCTGGCTCAGATCAGTACCTGGGCCGACGAGATCAAGTCCGATCCCGCCTGGCGCCACGCCTCGCCGTGGCACTACATCAACGTGCCGCCCGGCCAGACGCTTGAAGAGGTGCGCAGAAACCCGCGCGGCGACGTGGTCGAGGCCATCGAACGGTTCGAACGGATCTTGAGGGACCGCGATGCGGGCAGGAAAGAACGGGTGGACGCGTTGAGATTCCTGGTCCACCTGGTGGGCGACATCCACCAGCCGCTCCACGCCGGATATGGCAGCGACCGCGGCGGCAACGATATCCGGGTCCGATGGTTCGGCGAGAGCACCGACCTCCACACGGTCTGGGACGAACACCTCGTAGAGTACCAGCGTCTGAGCTTCACGGAATGGGTCCGATTCTTCGGGCATGCGCAGCCCGGTGAGATCAACGCATGGCGCCGGTCCACCGTAGTGGACTGGATGCGTGAGTCGAGGAGCATGCTACCGGCCGTGTACGATTACGGCGGATCCCGTTCCGCCAAAACGCCCTACCTGGGCTACGCCTACATCTTCAAACACAACGATGGCTTAAAAATGAGGCTGCTGCAGGCCGGCATCCGGCTGAGCGGCCTGCTGAACGACATATTCGCCTCGCCCTGATCCCCGCTCGTCATCCCCCGAACAGCATAATCGCGCCCGCTGCCAACACGAGCCCCGTGATGGTTATCTGCAGGGACCGCTCGGGGATCTTCCGGGACATCCGGACGCCCAGCGGAACACCCACCAGGGATCCTGCAGCCATGGTCACGGCGATGGCGAGGTCCAGCTGGCTGCTGCCGGCGTAAATGATCGAACTCGTGAGGGTCAGCGTCAGCGCGATGAAAATGGATGAGCCTACCGTGTCCACCGCGGTCAGGTGGAAAATGATGATCATGAGCGGTACGATGAGAATGCCGCTCCCAACCGAGGTGGACGCGATCAGTCCGCCGATGACGGCGCCGAGCACCGCCACGAGGAAAACCTTCGCGCCCGTGACCCGGTGGGGGATCCGCTGGTCGGACGCCGTGCGGGATCCCGGTCGCATGAACATGTGCCAGAGGATCAACAGGCCAGAAAGAATGACTACCGCCGCGATGAACTGGCGAAGATTCGTCTGTAATTCGAGCCAGGCCGGGTCGGACTGGTCCATGGCGCCGGCGTATCCCGTGATCCAGACGGCCACGGCTATGGTCGCCGGCACTGCGCCTACCAGGAAGTAGGCGGATGTGCGGAAACGGATGGTGCCCTGCCTGAAATGGAAAAAGACGGCCGGAAGCTTACAGAGGCAGGAATAGAGGTGGGCCGTGCCCACGGCCACCGTGGAAGGCAGGCCGAATCCAAGGGTAAGAACGGGCAGAATGAGTACTCCGCCGCCGATGCCGGTCATGCCGATGCAGGCGCCGATCAGCGCGCCGGCCACGAGTTGCGCGACTGCTGTCAGGATATCCACGTCCATAGAATGTGAGACGGCTCCCTATACCTGGACGAAAACCGGCTCCTGACCTCGTACGCGTCCGCCCATTTTTTTCTTGCCACACCCGTCAAAACGATGCAAACATGAGCTTGCGATGATACCTACCAAACCATACGCGGCTACGGACCTGGGCATCTTCCGGTTTCTTGATGGCAAATTGCTGGTATACCTGGTCGAGTTGAAGATCGAACCCTTCGTGGGCCGATATTCACTGCCGGGAACGCTGGTGCTTGAGACCGAAGACCTGGAGGCGGCTGTCCGCCGCGCCTACCGCGAGGCAACGGGGCGGGACAGCGCCTACTTCGAGCAGGTTTATACCTTCTCCGCCATCGATCGCGATCCCAAGAGGCGCACGATTTCGACAGCCTACATGGGGTTTCCCGTCAGCCCGGACGAGTACTTTGTACCCGTGGACAAGTATCGCAAGGGCGATTGGTTCTACGTCAACGATACCCCGTCGCTGGCGTACGATCACAATGAGATTCTAAAGGTGTGCACGAACAGGATCGCGGCCAAGCTGAATTACACCAATATCGCACTGCTGCTGCTTCCCGGTGAATTCACCATGGCGGAACTTCAGCGCGTGTATGAACAGGGGCTTGGCGAAAGGCTGGAAACCCGGAGTTTCAGCGACAAGGTCCGGTCGCTGAAGATGATAGAAGCCACTGGTGGAGAGCGCGAGGAAGACAATGCCCCTCCGGCTCCCCTCTACCGCGCCGCGCACCGGGACCTGCGGGAAATCCCCTTCATCTGAAACGCCGATCAACGCACACCGGGACAATGCTTCCGGCTACATCATGCGCTTGATGATCCGGTCGGACTGACCCGGGGTGATCCCCAGTTCCCGCCCTGCCATGGAGCCGCCCTCGTCCAGTACAGGCTCCCGGTCCCCCAGCGTGGGCGTATCCGGCTTCTGAAAGAACAGGCCGGTGTAGATTTCGTCCCCCCAGATCAAGGCTTTTTCGCAGGCCGCCTTCCAGTCGCCTGGATCATGGCCTTCGTCCTCCAGCTTCTTGACACGCTGCTTGAAGAAGGGGTAGTCGTTGTCCTTGTTGAAGGTAACGCAGGGGCTGAATACGTCGATCAGCGCAAAGCCCCTGTGCCGGACGGCCTGTTCGATCAGACCGGTCAGGTGGCGGGCGTCGCCGCTGAAGGCCCGTGCCACGAATGTCGCGCCGTTCATGATGGCCGCCGTGATGGGATTGATCGGCGATTCCACGCTGCCGAAGGGTGTGCTCTTGGTCTTCATTTCGATACTGCTGGTTGGCGAGACCTGGCCGGTGGTCAAACCGTAGATCTGGTTGTCCATGACGATGTAGGTCAGGTCGACATTGCGCCGGGCCGTATGCGTGAAGTGGTTTCCGCCAATCCCATAACCGTCGCCGTCTCCGCCCGTGACGAACACGGTAAGCTCGTGGTTCGCCATCTGTGCTCCCGTGGCCACGGCCAGGGCACGGCCGTGCAGCGTATGCATTCCATACGAGTTGAAGAAACCCGGGAAATTGGAGGAACAGCCGATCCCGCTGATCGTGAGAATCTCGTGGGGCCGGAGTCCGAGGTTTACGCAGGCCCGCTGCAGACTGCTCAGCACGCCGAAATCGCCGCAACCGGGACACCAGTCCGGATCCACCTTGCCCTTGAAGTCCTTCGCCTTCAACGGTGTCGCCGGTTTTTCTTCCACTGCTTCGCGTGGTACAGTTTCCACTGACATGTTGGGAACTCCTTAGACGATGACTTCCTGATAGGGCACGAATATGTCCGTCTGACCGGCCAGCAGTTCCTTGACGCCGTCCACGATATGATGGGGCATGAACGGTTCGCCGTCGTACTTCCGGATGTGTCCTTCGGCCGTCAACCCGGTCTCGCCGCGCAGATAGCGATGGAACTGGCCGGAATGGTTGTTTTCCACGATCACCGTGCGCTTCGCGCTGGCAAACACTTCCGCTATGGCCTCCGCATGAAGCGGGACGATCCACTTGACCGGCAGATGGTTTACGGCGATGCCGTCACGGTTGAGAATTTCCACCGCTTCCCTGATCACGCCGTGGGTCGAACCCCAGCCGATGAGCGTGATTTCGGCGTCGGCGGCATCGGCGCCTGAAAGCGTGGGCGGTTCAATGCGCCTCGCGACATCCTTGAACTTGCGGGCCCGCTTTTCCACCATCTTGCGTCGCTTGTGGGGATTGGTGAACTCATCGCTGACCAGGACACCGTCTTCATCGTGCTCGTCCGTGGCCACAACGTGGGCATATCCCTCCACGCCCGGGAGCGCGCGGGGAGAAATGCCGCTATCGGTGTTTTCGTACCGCAGGTAACCGTTGCTCGGTGCGCCGATGAGCCCGTGCCCGTTGGCCTCCTGCGATCCCGTTGGTATGTCGCTCACGCCGTTCCTGGATTCGGTGATCAGTTCGCCCCGGTCAATTTCAGGCTGCATATCGATGGCCTCTGGGTCGACGCTGAAGGTGCCTTCGGAGATCAGCAGATCCGAGATCACGATGCCCGGGCACTGGAAGTGGTCCACCAGGTTAAACAGTTCGGGCATCGTATTGAAGGCGTCAAGCGCATCGGTCGGCGCCACGATGAAGCGCTCGAAATCTCCCTGGCTCGCGCCCAGAATCTGCCAAAGGTCGCCCTGCTCCGTCTTGGTGGGCACGCCCGTGGACGGTCCGGCGCGCTGCACGTCGATGAAGACGACCGGTATTTCCAACATCGCCGCGCTGCCCACCGCCTCGGTCATCAGGGCGAATCCGCCGCCCGACGTCGCGCACATGGACCGGCAGCCCACGTGAGCCGCGCCGATCGCCATGTTGGCCACGCCGATCTCGTCTTCGACCTGACGTACCATGATACCCAGTTCCCGGGCGTTCTGCGCCATCCAGTGGAGGACGCCGGTGGATGGACTCATGGGATAGGCACAGTAGAACTTGACCCCGGCGGACGCGCCGCCCATGGCCAGCGCATCGTTGCCCGTCCATACCGCCAGCGGCTTTCCGCCGGAGGGAACGGCAAGATTGAAATGTTCGAAATGCTCTGCGGCGTAGTCGAATCCCGCGCGTGCCACGCCCACGTTCTCGTCGACGACTTCCTGGCCCTTGCGCTGAAACTGCATGGTGATGATCTCTTCCAGGATCTGGAAGTCCATGCCGAGCAGGTTGAGGATCGTTCCGAGGGCGACGGTGTTCTGCACCAGCTTGTTCCGGTTGTTGTCGGTCAGTTCGCCGATGGGAAGCGGACACAGATGCACGCCGTCTCCCGGGCTGCCCGGCGTAATGGTGTCGCCATTGTATATGACCCGCGTGCCGGGACCCATGAGCCCCAGGTGCCGGTCCATCGTATCCTGGTTCAGGCAGACCAGCAGGTCGAGTTTGTCGCCATGGTTATGAACCGGCCGATCACTGATCCTCATCGTGAGGAAAATATGACCGCCCCGGATGATCGACTGGTAGGCATTGTAGGCGTTGAGATGCAGTCCGCGTCGGATGAAAATCCGGGCGAGCACGTTGCCCGGCGTGGCGATTCCCTGGCCTGCCGCACCGCCTATGGCAATGGCAAAGTCGAATCTTTCTGAACTCATCGGTTGCTCCTGTCTGTACATCAAGGACAAGCTGATCTGCCGACGTACGCACGAGTTGTTATTTAGGTATCACGAACGAATAGCGGGAACCAACAAGATACACACTGCCCTGTGGAGTGTCAACCATTCCTTATGTTTCTTGGGTACAGGCTGCTCCATGGCCCATCGGGTGCCTGCAGCAGGCCATTTTTTGTCGGCGACAGGTAACCAGAAAAAACCTAAGCCGCGCTCATGCCCAGGCGTTATTCTACCTTGACACCGGCAGGAATACACCGCTTTATTTTTGATCGAAATCCACCCGTTCATCCCGAACGGGACCCTGCGCAAATCGGAGTTCGGCCGCGCCCTGCGCATTGCCTCGAACACGAACAACGCGTAAAACAAGTATATCGGGATAGGAAAATGAACGGCGCCGAAATCGTACGTCGGTACGAAGAAGATGGTTACGTCGTCGTGCCCGGGGTCATCGACAGCGAGCTGACCGCCGAGGCGCAGGGACATATCGAGTGGATGGGAGAGAAACACCCCGATGTCCGCCCCGAACAGTACCATCACCACCTGATCGTGGACGATCCGTTCTGGATACGACTTTGCACCGACCCTCGGCTCATCGACGTCATCGAACCGTTCCTGGGTCCCGATATCGCGCTCTTCGCGGCGCACTACATCAGCAAGCCGCCCCGGGACGGGCAGCCCGTACTCTGGCACCAGGACGGGAACTACTGGCCGCTGGAGCCCATGGAGGTCATCACGATCTGGCTGGCCGTGGACGATTCGAACCCGGAAAACGGATGCATGCGGGTCGTCCCCGGCAGCCACCGGGACCAGAACCTGTTCAAACACCGTGCTTCGGACGGGGAAAACGTGTTGCGTTCGGAACTCGATCTGAAGGTGGATGAATCCACTGCGGCGGACGTCGTCGTGCCGGCGGGCGGCGTTTCGCTGCACGATCCCTACCTGATTCACGGCTCTGAGGCCAACCGGTCCGACCGTCGGCGATGCGGGTTGACCCTCCGGTATATCCCCACGACCACGCGTATAAAGCGCGAGAACTTCCCGGCCTACCTTTGCCGCGGCAGGGCGGTGGAGGGCATCAACCACTATCCCCCGCTTCCCCGCTTCCGTGCCGGCGAACACTATCCCTTTAACGGGTGTGACCGGCCGCCGTGGAACTGACCGGACCTTCGCTCAGATTATCCCCATATCCTTCAATTCCTGCCTGACCGCGTACATGGCGCCTTCGGATGCCAGGACCCATAGACGGTCCCCTGGAGTCAGCCTGCGCATGATGTCGTGAAACACGTCGCTGACATCCGCTGCCGCGGCCATTTCTTCCGCGTCCATCTGCTCGTCCATCAAGGCCAGGTGCGCCCCGCCCGCGCCGGCCACGTGCACGGACCTCGACCGGTCCGCCATCCCATCCAGATCGTCGTCAGAGATCCACGGTCCGTTTCGTCCGTCACGTACGGCCTCGTCAAGCAGAAACAGGTAGTGGCCCCGCCGCCGGTCAAGCAGGCAGGTCCTGAGCGCTTCATGGAGCGAAGTCCTGTTCTTGATCGTCAAAAGGCGTGCTTCCCGCTCATGGATCACCACCCGCTCGTCCCGCCCTCCGATGGACGTTACGGACTCGAGACCCTTGCGTATCGACACGGGACTCAGGCCGAGCGTGATCGCGGCGGCCGCCGCGGCCGCCGCGTTGTACACGTTGTGGAGCCCGGTTAACCGAAAGCGCACGTCCAGGGGACCCCGAGGGGTGATGAGCCGGAAGTTCGATTCTTCCGATCCCAGGTCCACGTCGATCGCGTAGACCGTGGGCAACGGCCTTTCCCAACCGCAGCCTTCGCACGCGTAGTCGCCCAGATGGGCGAGACAGGTGATTCGGTAGGTCAGGGGAACGCCGCAACGATGGCATGGCACCTCCGGAATGGACGAATCCGCCAATTGCAGGCGCTCATCCTCCACACCGAAGTAGGTCAGCCGGGGCGGCACGCCGCGCGTGAATCCGCCGCAGAGGACCGGATCGTCTGCGTTTACGAGGATGTTCTGTCCGGCGGTCATGGTGCCGAACCAGTTGCACCATTCCCCAGCCAGGGCAATAGCGTCGACCCCCTGGCTCAGTTCATCGTCGTACAGATTGTTCAGTACGAGCGTGCGGGGACCGCATACCCTGATCGCCCTGCCAAGTATGCCGGTTTCGAAACCGAATACGCCGTAGTCCGCATGGATTTTGCCACGCCGGTCGGTCGCCCGGACCAGGGTTGAGACGACCTCGTCGACGGAAGGCGCGATGTCTTCAGGGTAAAGCGTGCGTGCGTCGGCCTGCCGGAGAATCGCGGCCAGGATCCTGCAGGTCGTGTGCTTGCCGTTTGTCCCGGTAACTCCGACGACGCCTTGCTGGAACTGACGCACCAGTGATCGGGCCAGACGCGGCCAGGCAGCGGCGGTGAGGGTGCCCGGCGGGATGCGTCCGCGGGAGAAATCAAACAAATCGGCCGCCTTCGCGACGGACTTGTCAATCGAAAGGGCGGCCGATTGGAGTATACGCATAGGAGGTTGATCAATGCCGGGGAATCAACCCTTGGTCATATCTTTACGCCGCGCCATTCGTCCCTGTCACCGGAAATATCGACAATGTTTCCGTCGGGATCGATGGCCTTGAAAGCGATCTCCGGCGGGGTATCGGAGGAGATGGCGTCGCGGCCCTTAACGGTCTTCGGCGCTTCCGCTCCCCAGTTCCGGACCCTGTGCCAGGCGGCGTGGAGATCGTCAACCAGCACGCCGAAATGAATGTACTCCTCGCCTTCCTCTAGCGTCGGCCGCGACGGATCGTCATGGGGCAATAGCGTGATATTTGCGGTTCCGTCACTGAGATCGACCGCTTCGCCGTTTCCCCGCCGGCCGATGAAGTCAAAACCGATGACTTCCTCGTAGAAACGCCGCGAGACCGCCACGTCCCGGCACCGAAGTGCCAGGTGACGCAGAAAAGCCATATCGTGATCCTCCGGATGCTACCGCCTATTGCCCGTAAAGCGGGAAACCGCCTGGCTTAGAGCCGCTTCTCTTTGGCTATTTCCTCGATGGCGCCGATGAACTGGTCGGTCTGGGCATCGGTCACCATGACGTGCATCGACGTCCGGTTGGCGTCCCAGTTGATCTCGTCGTGGGTGACGTTCCGGATGTAAATACGGTGGCGTTCCCACAGTGTGTTGTTCAGGTCTCGGGTACTCACGCCACTGACCTTGAACGATACCAGCGCGGCACTCATGCGCGGGTCCGGCGAACTGTAGACGTCGACACCGTCCATGTTGCGCAGGGCGTTGGCTACCCGTGTGGCCTGGTGGCGGTTCCGGCTTTCGATGGCCGCCGGACCGATCATGTTGTGGAAGTCCAACGCGGCGTCGATGGCGACGCGCGCCGGGGCGTTCGAGGAACCCCGCAACTCGAACTTGGCAGCTCCCGCCAGGTATTCGTCGTAGTACACCTTGGCGAAGCCCGTGGGTTCCAGACCGTACATGGTGAGTCCGTTCACGGGGCCGGAATACAGGGTCGGCCACACACGGTCCACGATGTCCTCTTTCACGTAGAAGAAACCGGTGTACATGGAGGCCATCATCCACTTGTGACACGGACCCGCGTACATGTCGCAACTCAGGTCGTGCATGTCGAGGTCGAGCATGCCCGGCGGTTGCGCCCCGTCTACCAGGGTCAGGATGCCCTTGGACCGGGCCATCTCACAGATTTCCTTCACGGGAAGGACCAGGCCGTCGCCGTAATTGACATGGCAGAAGCTGAGCAGCTTCGTCCGCGGCGTGATGGCGGCCTCGAAGGCCTTCAGCAGCATATCGGGATTGTCGGGCGGATGGAAATCCGGGGAGGACAGGTCGATCATCACGGTCTTCGTCCCCTGCCGTGCCGCCCGGAGATTGATAGGCTGAACTCCGCTGGAGTGATCGTGGTTGGTCGTCACGATCTCGTCGCCCGGTTCCATGTCGATACCGAATGTGCCGAAGTTCATGCCCTCGGTCGTATTGTTTGTGAAGGCGACCTCGTTCGACTTGCAGCCGATGTACTTCGCCATCTTATTGCGCATATTCGTCCGGAAGTCGCTGTTGTAGACGTAACTGGTGTAGCTCTTGTAGTTCGAGTTCGCGCCTTCCATCGCGGCGACCTGCGCCCTGTGCACCGGACCGGGGGACGGTCCGCGCGTACCGGTGTTCATGTAGGACACGCCATCGCGGATGATGAACTGGTCGGCCACCCAGTTCCAGTACGCCACGTCATCGGGTTCCGGAAGATGGTCTTCGGGTATAGGCGGCTTGGCCCCGGCTTTTCCGGCCATGGACAGCAATGCGGTTCCCGCGGCGAGCCCTCCAGCGATTCGACCGATGAAACCTCGCCGGGACAGTGCTTTCAGCTTTTCCGAATCTTCGTATTTCGGGTCGAAATTTAAACCGGTCTCTTCCGTAATCATGGTGTATCTCCCAAGTGATGCCTCCGGCGCGCTCATGCAGTTAAACCGGTGTAGGCCACCGCGGCAGACCGTGCCAGGGGATCTGGAAATAAGGCTATTGTAGCGAGAATCTGTAAAGAGAGTATACAGGGCACCGAAGGGGGACTTCAAGTAAAAACTGCATTTCACGGGATTTGCGGCCGGATGGTTCCGATTTCTGGTTGCGGGGTGCCGGAAACTCCGCTTACTTGATAGGTGCCTGTTCGATCTTCAAAGGCAATTCCATCGGGGATAGCTGGATATAGTTGCCCGTTCGATTTTCGAGTGTAGTTCTATCGGGGAAAGCTCGATTCGACCGCTCCGAGCCGGAAGGCAAGTGCATACAGTCCAGGGGCGACTACCAGTCACCGGCCGCCCATATCCGCCGCGAAGCCAGAAAGGGTATGCTACGTGAAAATCGAAGACATCGCCTCGTATTTCATCGGAGGCGGGTACGTCATCCGCATCCGGACCGACAGCGGCCTCACCGGGGTGGGCCAGACCGCCTGCTGGGGATATCCGGAAGCCGTACACCAGATCGTTGAGCGGTTCAAAGACTACCTGGTGGGACAGGACCCCTTCCGCATCGAGCATCACTGGCAGTACCTCTACCGCATGTCGCCCTTCCGGGGAAGCGCCTTGTCCGGTGCGGTCAGCGCCGTCGATATCGCCCTGTGGGATATAAAGGGGAAGCACTTCGGCATACCGATCTGGGAGTTGCTCGGCGGGAATTGCAGGGATAGAGTCAGGCTTCATCTGCTGGGTGGCGGCGGCACCCCGGAGGCCATGTACGAATCCGCGCGCAACGCGGCGTCGGAGGGCTTCACGGCGCTCAAGTTCGATCCCCTGCCGGGCGGCTACCAGGACATGGCCCTGGACCGGATGATACGTACCGCCCGGGATCTCGTCGCGGCAGCCCGGGACGGCGGCGGCCCGGACATGGATCTCATCGTGGAGGTCCACCGCAAGTTGACCCCGTTGACCGCCATGCCACTGGCCAACGCCCTGACCGAATTCAACCTCTATTTCATCGAGGATCCCATCCAGATCGACAGCATCATGGCCCAGGGCGAAATCGCGCGGCGGATCGGTATCCCCGTCGGGAACGGGGAACGCCTGAACACCATTTGGGAATTCCAGGAACTCCTGGCCCACGGCGGACCGCAATACGTGCGGCCGGACGTGGCCCTGGCGGGCGGCCTGACGCACTGCAAGAAGATCGCCGCCATTGCCGAGGCCCATCACTGCGCCGTCGTCACCCACAATTTCCTGACGCCCCTCATCACCGCCGCTTCCGTTCACCTGGACACCTGCATACCGAACTTCGTGACGCAGGAGTACAGCATGGGGGACGAATCGGAGGCCAGCACGGTGTACCGGACCAACATCCGGCGGGAAGGCGGGTACATACCGATTCCCCGCGATCCGGGCCTGGGTGTCGAACTGGATGACGAATTGCTGGCCGGCGCGGCGTTTTCGCCAATGAATACCGCGAATACGTTGCTCAGGTCGGACGGTTCGGTGGCCAACTCGGTCTAAGACTTCACGCCCCGGCGCAGGGCCGGGAGGTAGAGAGCGTACATGCGTCGATTCAGTTTATTGCATCCGCTGTGGATGGCCTTTTACGACGGGGAGATCTACGAGGATGTGGCCCGGTTCTGGCGAAACCGCGTGTTTTTGTACCTTGTCCTGCTTCTGGCCCTGACCTGGATTCCTGTCACGATACAGATCCAGAACCAGGTGGACGAATGGGTCAGCCGGGAGGCCCCGTTCTATATCGACCAGGTCCCGGACCTGAGCCTGTCCGGCGGCGAACTCTCCACCTCCTCCTCCGCGCCGACGCTGCTGCGGGACCGGGACGGGACGGTCATGGCCGTGATCGACCCCACCGGCCGGTACACCAGCCTGGACGACACCGAAGCGCCGGTGCTGGTGACGAAGACCCGGATCTTCGTCCGGGGAGAGGGCGACCAGGTCGAAGTCAGTACACTGCCGGACGGACCGCCGGAGACGCTGACCCGGGAGGACCTGTACGTGATCGCAGACTGGACCCGGTCCCTGGTCAACACGCTGCTCTTGCCCGTCCTGCTCGTGCTTTCCTTCGCGTACCGGTTGCTGCAGGCGATGCTTTTTGCCTACGTGGCATCATTTTTCACGGCGTCCACCGGAGGGAGCCTTCCGTACCGTACGCTCCTGAACCTGGCGGTCATCGCCATCACGCCGGCCGTCGTGCTGGACACCGTGCACGTGCTCATGGAATCTCCGCTGCCGGACTGGTTCTGGTGGCCGGCGTGCGTGGTGTTGTCCCTCGGCTATCTGCGCTTCGGCATCCGGGTCACGCTGGAATCCGAACAGCGGTCCGCGGCCTGAACGCCTTCGGTATGTCTGTCGCAAAGCAAAGGCTTCGAGCAAAACGGGTTTCAGGACATTGCATGATCATTGCTTCAAATATTGGTCGTCCTTTCTTTCACCCACAGATGTGAGGAAACGCCGTGAAACGCATATTGCTTTTGATCAACCATCACAGGCCGCCGTTCAGCCAGTTCGCAGCCATGTTCGAACGGGTCGTGAACGGCGCTTCTCATTTCAAGCTGGAGGTAACCGACGACCGGGACGCGCTGTGCGACCTGTCGGATTACGACGCCGTGGCGCTGTACATTGCGGCCGGAGAACTGAGCCGGGAGCAGGAACAGGGGATCACCGGCTACGTGCGGAACGGGGGCGGGCTGCTGGCCGTGCACACCGCGAACGCGGGACTGGCGAAATACGCCGACTACATCGAGATGATCGGTACCGAATTCATCGGCCACGATCCACTGGGCGACTTCGACGTGGAAATCGATCCGTCCTTCGACGACATCCTGCCGCGTCTGAGCCGGAGTTTCCGCGTCGAAGACGAATGCTACAACATGGACATCAAGACGGAGGCGCCGCTCAAGTGGTTCCAGCACGGGATCTGGAAACTCGAACGCAAACCCCTGGGATACGTGCGGGACTACGGGAAGGGCAGGATATTCTATACGGCCCTCGGCCACGACAACCGGGCCTTCGTCCACCCCGATTTTCAGGACCAGTTGATCAAGGGGCTGCGGTACGTGTGCGGGATGGCCGACGGATCGCCCGTCCGCATCGGACTGGTGGGATACGGGCCACTGTTCGGCATGGGGAAGCACCACAGCGATCAGATCGCCGCGACCCGCGGTTTCGAGCTGGGAGCGGTCTGCGACCGGGACCCCGCCCGGCTGGAAGCGGCGCGGGAGGAGCAGGGCGACCACGTGCCCATGTTCCAGGATGCTGCGGAAATGGCCGGGAGCGGGTTGGTAGATCTCGCCATCGTCATCGTCCCCCACGCCTATCACGCACCCGTCGCGAAGCCCCTGCTCGACGCCGGCCTGCACGTCATCACGGAGAAACCCTTCACGGTCAAGGTTTCCGAGGCGGACGAACTGATCGCCCTGGCCAGGGAACGGGGCGTCATGATCTCCGTGTACCACAACCGGCACTGGGACCCGGATATCCTTTCCATGAAGGAGATCGTCGGCAGGGGCGATATCGGAGAGGTGTATTCCATAGAAAGCGCCCTGGTCGGATACGGCCTGCCGGGCCAGGCGTGGCGATCCGAAAAGTCGATTTCCGGCGGGGCGATGTACGACTGGGGCGCCCACAATTTCGAGAAAATCCTTCAGCTGGTGCCGCGGTACGATGGCCAGGGAAACCGGATCAACAAGCGGGCTACTCTCTTCGGAAACTACATGAAACGGGTCTGGCACAGCGTCACCAACGAGGATTACTGCCGGGCGTACGTCCGTTTCGATTCGGGCCTGGAGGCCCAGTTCACGACCTCATCCATCCATGCGTCCCGCAAGCCCATGTGGACCGTCCAGGGGACCGGCGGATCGATCGTCATGGAGGGGGGCGACGGCGCGGGCACGGTGACGATGGCCAGCGCGGACGGACGCCACCGGGCCGTGGAGGTCAAACCCTATGACCGTGGCCATAACTGGCAAGGCTACTACAAGAACGTGGCCGACCACCTGCTCTCCGGCCTTCCCCTGGAAATTACCGGGGAATGGGCAAAGGGACCCATTCAGTGTGTCGAGGGTTGTGAAACGGCTTCGAGAGAGAATAGACTGGTGGAAATCGAATTCGATTTCTAGTCGCAGTTAAACCCGGAAGAGACAACTCCGATATGACGAAAAAAGAGAAAATAGAAGCAGGATTCACCATACTTGCCATCTTCGCGCTCTGGCCGGTGATCCTGGGTTGGGAAAACCCGATCTACCAGGTCATCCTCGTCGTGATCCTGGTCGTGTTCATCGCACTCGTCGCCCAGAAGTTCCGCCGCCTCCGGTCCATCTACAACGCGACCAAAGTGGAAGCGAAGAAGCGCAGGCCACCCGGTGGTAATGCGGATGAACCCTTCGACTGACGGAGCGATGTCCCGCGACGAGTGCGCTGTCAGGCGTATTTCCCAGGAAGTTCCGGTGCGGAGATTTCGTCCAGCAGGATACGGTCTTCCGGTTCGAGCGTCCATCCCACGGCACCGAGTGACTCCTCGACCTGTTCGGGAAAGTCCGGACCGATGATCGGCGCCGTCACCTCATCGTGGTCAAGGATCCAGGCCAGCGCCACCTGCGCCGGCGTCCTCCCGTACTTATCGCCCAAGGCAATCAGCGTCTGCACGATGCCGTCCAGCTTCTCCGTCATGGCCTCGTCAAAGGGATACGAACTGCGGCTCAGTCCCGGGCGGGGATTCCTCCCCCAGGGGCTGTTTTCGGGCGGCACGGCCCCGCGGCGGAACTGGCCGGTCAGCAGGCCTATGGCAAGCGGGCTGTAACACATGAGACCGAGTCCGTGGTCCCTGGCCATGGGCATGAGTTCGAGTTCCGTCTCCCAGCGCGCCAGGAGGCTGTAGTTGTACTGCAGGCAGACGAAAGGCTCGAGATTGAGCCGGTCGCTTGTCCAGAGGGCGTCCACCACCTTGTAGACCGGCCAGTTGCTGCAGCCGATGTACCTGACCTTGCCCTGGCGAACGAGGTCGTTAAAGGTCGAGAGGGTTTCCTCGAGGGGCGTGACCGGGTCGAAACTGTGGGCCAGGTAGAGGTCGATGTGGTCGGTCTGCATCCTTTTGAGGCTGGCCTCCACACCCTGCATCAAGTTGACACGGGACAGACCGGTATAGTTGGGCCCATCGCCTTTCCTACCGAAGATCTTCGTACACACCACGACGTTTTCGCGCCGGCCCTTGAGCGCTTTCCCGATGATCTTCTCTGATCTCCCCTCGCCGTAGAAGGCAGAATCGATGAAGTTGCATCCCAGGTCGAGGGCCGTTTCGATCACGCGGATGCCGGCGTGTTCGTCGATCGCGCCCCGAAAGGCCGTGCCGAGGCAGATCGGCGACACCTGCAGGCCGGTTTTGCCCAGATAGCGGTATTCCATGATCCATCCTCTCAAAATCGGTTTAACAGACAGTCGCTCACGACCGGGATACATCCGCTTCGGCGAAGGCGTTCGCCAGGGTCCGGTAACATAGGGCGGCCGCTTCGAAGGGGTCGTAACCGGGATGTCTCTGCACCATGTGACTGACCTCCGCCGTGATGGATCCCGTGTACCCGGCTGCGTGCATGGCGCGCAGGTAGGTCACGAAATCGAAATCGCCCTCGCCGGGCACAAGAAACTCGAAATCCGGGACACGGCCGCGCTGGTCCTTGACGTGGGTATGGACCGCGTAGGGGGCCATGAGCCGGACCGCCTCCTCGATGGACATACCCAGGACGTCGAAGTGGCTGATGTCGAAATTGAGCCCCAGGTAGGGGGAGCTCATCGTCTCCACGAGTTGGACGGACTTCTGCGCGGTGTCCAGGGCGGAGCCGACGTGGGCCTCCATCCCGATCACGACTTCACGTGCGGCGGCGTAATCCAGCAGTTCCCGGACCCGTTCGAGGATGAAATCCAGCCTGGGTTCCCAGTCTTCAGGCGCGCCGCCCAACACGGTGTCCAGGACCGGCATGCCGCGGCCGTCGCTCCACTCGGCGCACAGGTCGACGGCCTGTTTCAGCACGCGCATGTTCTCGCGGTGCGCATCGGGATCCTCGTCGAGCAGCGAGCGGTGGGCGGCAACGGCGGGCATGTCAAGGCCGTACTGTTGAAAGATCCGCTTGATCCGTCGCCGTTCATCGGAGTCCAGCCGGTCCGCGGCCGTCGTATAGTTTGGGAGCACCGTCAATTCGACGGCGTCGAATCCCTGTTCGCTCAGGAACGACAGGGCCTGGTCCACGGGGACGCTGGGCATGCCCCAGGTGGTGTAGCCTATCTGCATGGGTCGGTACTTTCTGGCCGTGTTGTAGTCGATACGCGAATTCGCCAGCCCCGCCGGGTCGATTCTCCGCCTCGTCAACCCGGTAGTGCGCCCCGCCGGGTCGATTCTCCGCCTCGTCAACCCGGTAGTGCGGTCCGCCCTGCCCGGCCGATTTAACTATAGCATGTCGCGGCCGGTAAGAAACGCCTTGAGCTGCTCCATCTCTTCGTCCGTAAGATCGGGCAGGGGGCTTCTCCGCCAGCGGCCGCAGATTCCCGCCAGTTCCAGGACGGCGTGCTGGGCTGCGTCCCCGCCGGCCGGAAAGGCGCTGTACAGGTAATCGAACAATGGCATGTCGTAGCGCGCGATGATGTCTACGGCCGAATCGAGGTCTTTTTTCTCAATGGCGGACGAGTAGGCGCGGGCTACTTCGGGCTTGAACTTGATGAAGGTGGACATGTACCCATCGCAGCCGTAGGGCAGCATGTCCATGTGGGTCTGCTTCTGGCCGCCCGCGAAGATCACCCATTTTTCGTGGGCTCTAACACAGGCACCCCGCGCGAAATCCGGGCCGAAGTCTTCCTTGAATCCCACGACCCCGGGCACCTCGTCCAGGAGCCGTTCGACCGTTTCGAGCGCGCCCCGGACGCCCACGCTCACCAGCCCGGCGCTCAGGATGAACGCCGGAAGGGCCTGCGACACCGCGCCGTAATACGCCACGAGCCCATCCACCGTCATGCCGCGGTCGGGAGGCGCCACGATCAACGCGTCCGCTCCGCAGTCCCGGGCGTACTCCGCGAAGCCCGCGGTCTGTTTCGTGGACCAGAACCCCGCGCTCGCGATGAACAGCGCCCGTCCGTTGACGACGCGGGCGGTAAACTCCGTCATCTCGGCGATCTCCGCCTCGGTCAGCAACGAATAGAGACTGTCCCCCGGGGTGAACAGTACGGTTCCCGCACCGGAATCGATGCAGAAATCCACGAACCGGCGTAACCCGGCGTAATCGATGCCGTCATGCTCGAGAAAAGGCGTGTTGATCGAGGCGACCGGGCCGGCCAGGTGGTGACGGAAACGGTCTGTATCCATCCTATGTCCGCCCTTCAGCTGACCAGGAGTCGAAGGGGTTGCCGTTTTCAGCGAGGGGAAAAGCGACCCGCGCACCCGTGATGTGGGAAAGATGCGCGCCCATGGCCATCTCGATATGTCGGCGGGCCGTGCGCGCATGGCAAAGTTCGTATTCGGGTTCCCTGCCCTCGATGAGATCCATCATGGACCTCGCCATGCGGTGATGGGCGTTGATCCATTTCTGCCCGCCCGAAACCTGTTCGTGGGCGAGCACTTCCCATCGATCGTCGTCGAAGGGCCGCGGGTTCGAGTGGGGATGGAAATAGATATCCGGACCATCCTGCGTGGGGCCGGGCAGGATGAGCGTCCCGGCGGTCCCGTGGATATCGATGCGATAGGGATTCTCGATACCGTCACCCGCGAAGGATTCGAACTCAGCGTTGAATCCGTCGAACTGGTAATGCGCCCATATGCCGTTTCCCGCGGAGGTGCCCATGCCGAACAGGCCTTCCTTCCGGTCGATCGGTCCGGCCGTCCGGCCGTCCTGCGTGATGATCGCCTGGCACCACGACGGTTCGCCGAAAAGCTGCCACAGGAAATCGAAGAAATGGGGGTAGAGATCGATAAACCACTGGTCTCCCCCGTTTTCGCCGCCGAAACCATACATGCGCGCCCAGCGCGGCTCCCCGATCCCTCCGTCCCGGATCATCGGGATGGCCTGGCGCTGGATTTCAGGCCGTCCCCGCCAGGGGTGGGCCATGATCAGCAGGACGCCTGCCTTGTCGCAGGCCTCCACCATGGTATCTACTTCGGCCGGGGTCCGCGCCAGTGGCTTTTCCGCATACACGTGGACGCCCAGTTCGGCCGCGGCCAGTACCATGGCGAGGTGGTTGCTCATCTCGTGGGTGGCCAGGACGACGATGTCGAGCTTCTCGTTCTCCAGCATCTCCGTGTACCGGGCGTACCCCTTCTTCGCGCCGGTCCGTTGCAAGGCGGCCAGCCTTCCCTCTTCGACCGGATCGGCGAGTGCGGAGATCTCGGCGCCTTCCACGCCCACGAATGCCTGGTCCAGAGAATGTCCATAGTCTCCGCAGCCGGTGTGCCCGATTATACCGATTTTCAACGCCGTGCTCCTGTTCTATTCGTCCCGATGTATACTTGGGGACCGCGATCATTGGTAGGGACCGCGATCAGACAAAGACCATGCGCTCGGCCTGGATGATGAATACCTGCGCGCCGCCCACCATGGTCGTTACCGCCTCGCCCAGACCGAGCGCGTCGAGATGGGTGCCGATCTGCGCGACATCGATGGCTTCCTCCCGGGCGTGGCAGTGGTTCTCGATGAGTTCGAGCACGGGAGGTACGCGTTCGTCGTCCACCCCGATCAACAGGGTGACGTTGCCCGCACGCAGGAATCCGCCCGTGCTGCCGATCTCGGTGAACCGGAAATCGTTGTCGATCAGCGCATCGGAAAGATGCCGGATATCTCTCTTGTTGACGATAGCGATGAGGAGTTTCATGGCGCGCCTCCTGTTCCCTGTGTCTGTGTCACGACGTAACCGATTCGATCGCTTCTCCGGCTACGTTAATCATCCGTTCCATCTCTTCGGAGGTGACAACCAGCGGGGGAGCGAAATTCACACTGTCCCCCCGGCAACGTGTATAGACACCGTTTTCGAGCATCTTCTTCACGATGCGTGCTCCAGTTTTCAACGCTGGATCGTAAGGCTTCCGGGACGCGGGGTCTTCCACCACCTCCACGGCCGCCATCAGGCCGATGCCGCGGATATCGCCCACGTGCGGCAGCGACCGCAGCGAGCCCAGACCGTCGATGAGTGTTTCGCCCATTTTCCGGCTTCGATCGATGAGGCCTTCACGCGCTATGAGATCGATGTTCGCCAGACCGACGGCGCAGCAGGTCGGGTGGCCCGAATAGGTGAAAGAATGGTTCCACTTCCGGTCCTCGGGCGCGTTTTCGATGCAATCGTGTATCTCGTCCGAGACGATGATGCCTCCGAGCGGCACGTACCCGCTGGTCACCCCCTTGGCGAAGGCAATGATGTCCGGCTCGACGCCCCAGTGGGAAACACCGAACCAGTGGCCAATGCGGCCGAAGCCTGTGATTACCTCGTCGGCGATCAGGAGCACGTCGTATTTCGTGCAGATTTCCCGGATCCTGGGCCAGTAATCCTCCGGCGGCACGATGACCCCGGCGGCGCCCTGCACGGGTTCGCCGATGAAGGCGGCCACCGTGTCGGGACCTTCCCTCAGGATCGCCTCCTCGAGGGCACGCGCGCCCGCCTCGCCGCATCCCACACCGGGTTCCACCGGCCTGTAGTGGTACGGATAGGGCGCGTCGATATGTACAAACCCCGGAAGGCTGGTCGCGAAATCCGCCCAGTAGGCCTCCAGTCCGGTGGCGTTCATGGCGCCGATGGTCACGCCGTGATAGGCGTGTGTCCTGGATATGATCCTGGTTTTTTCCGGCCGGCCGGCACGTTGCCAGAAATAGCGGGCCGTCTTGATCGCGCTGTCGTTGGACACCGCCCCGCCGGACGTGAAAAAAGTGTAGTTCAGTGATCCCGGCGCCAGTTCCTTCAGTCGGTTCGCGAGGCGGACGGCCGGGATGTTCGTCGCCCCCGCGTAGCAGGAGAAAAACCCCAGATCAGTCATCTGGTCCGCGGCCGCGGAGGCCAGCTCGCGGCGGCCGTGGCCGACGTTCACGTTCCAGAGGCTCGAGAGCCCGTCGATGTAGCGGTTGCCCTCGATATCGGTCAGCGTAGACCCCTCGGCGCGTACGCAGACCAGGGGCTCGTCATGATCGACGTGGTGCTGCAGCGGATGGATCAGGTACGCGTCGTCCCTCAGCAGTTGGTCGCGGTCGCCGTAGGTCATCGTGTGGTACTTTCTGTCGTATGTGTGTCGGGAAGGCGGTTAATGGGTAATTGACAGGGTGCCGAACCCCGTTTATGGTATATTATACGGTGAGCTCAATACACAATCAAGATGAATGGAAGAGGCCTCCATGCCCGGCGAACAACTCCATCCCTGGCACGATGGATACGAAGGCGCCGTGTCCCTGACCTTCGACGACGGAATGCGGTCCCAACTAGAAGGGGCCCTGCCGATTCTGGCCGAAAACGGTCTCAGCGCCACGTTCTACGTCAACCCCCGGGGTCCCGACTGGCGCGGGCTTCTGGAGCCGTGGAAAGCCGTGGCCGAAGACGGTCACGAAGTGGGCAATCATACGGTCAGCCATCCCTGCTCCTGCGCGTTCAAGGAGACCCGCGCCGACTGTCTCGAGACAATGACCCTCGACGACATGGAGTGGGAGATCGGCGAAGGCAAGCGGCGGATATCCGAAGTCATCCCGGAACAGGTGGACTTTACCTTCTGCTATCCGTGCTACCATGCCCACGTGGGGGAGGGGCCGGATCGCAGGAGTTACGTGCCCGTCGTCGCCCGCCACCATGTCGCCGGACGCGGCAAGGGGGACTACGCCAATCATCCCCTGACCGCCGATTTGCACCACCTCTATTCCTTCCCGGTGGAGCGCCGCGCCACGTCGGAAATGATTGGACTGGTCGAGGAGGCCGCGGGTCAGAACCGGTGGGCCGTACTGACGTTTCACGGCATCTCGGAAGGGCACCTTTCCGTGACGGAGTCCGATTTCACCGGATTGTGCAACTATCTCGGGGAACACCGCGATCGGATCTGGACCGCGCCGGTCGTCGCCGTGGCCCGGTCGATACACGCATGGCGGTCGGCCCGTACCACACGCACGAACCACGGTCCGTAACCACATGAAACCCCCTTCGGCCGATTCCCGTCCCATGCCGGTTCTCGTGGGTCCTACAGGCGCTGGCAAGACCGCCGTGGGTATCGAACTGGCCCGGCGAAACGGCGCCGAGATCGTTTCGGCGGATTCCCGTCAGATCTACCGTTACATGGATATCGGTACGGCCAAGCCCACGGCGGAAGAACGGGCCAGGGTACGGCACCACCTGGTGGATATCGTGGATCCGGACGTCCGTTTCAGCGCAGGGGAGTATGGCCGCCGCGCCCGTGAAACGATCCATGAGCTTGCCGTCCGCGGCGTGCCGGTCCTCGTGGTCGGTGGCGCGGGACTGTACATAAAGGCGCTGATCGAAGGGTTCTTCGAAGCACCGGAGATCCCGCGTGAGTTCAGACGCCGTCTAGCGGAAGGATATCGGAAACGGTCCTCGGCAGCGCTGCATCAGCGGCTTAAGGAAATCGATCCTGCGTCCGCCGGGCGCATACATGAGAACGACCGGCAACGAATCGAAAGGGCGCTGGAAGTCCACGACGCGACAGGCGCGACCCTGACTTCCTGGTTCGCAGGGCAGGTTCAGCCGCGATTCCGCAAAACGCGTCTCATCGGGTTGCGGCGGGACCGCGCTGCCCTTTACGCGAGAATCGACGCCCGGGTAGAAAAAATGATCGAATCAGGCTTCGAAGCGGAGGTCCACGGCTTGATGGACCGGGGATATGGAGTTGGAACCCATGCCCTGGCGACGTACGGTTACGCGGAAATGCTGAGGTGCATCCTCGGCGAGCTGGATCCGGAAGATGCCGTTTCGACCATACAACAACGGTCGAGGCAGTACGCTAAACGCCAGCTGACCTGGTTCAGACAAACCGAGGGTATCGATTGGATTACCGTGGACGACGGAGAAGATCCGGCCGACACCTGCGAGAAGATCATCCGGACGTTCCCGGATCTGCTACTTTAGGAACAGCAGTTTCCGGGTCACTTCGGACCGCGTCCCGGCCTCTCCTGTCGTCATACGGCAGAAATAGACCCCGCTGGCTACCCTTCTTCCCTCGTCGTCTGTCCCATCCCAGGTCGTGATGAACGTGCCCTGCGAATGGACCCCGTCCACGAGCGTGCGGACCTTCCGGCCCCTCACATCGTACAGGGCAAGCCCGACGTCCCCCGACCGGTCGACTTCGTACCGGACGGTGGCGGGTCCGCCGCTCAGATAAAAGGGATTCGGAAACGTGGTGAGGGATGCGGCGATCGGACGGGAAGCGCCGGTAAGCCCGGGATCGAAGGTCGCAGAATAGGCGTATTCATATCCGGCGCCTGTGCGTTCGAGCGATGCCACCACGAGCATGACGGTCTCGTACCGCGTCCAGTCCGGCACCTCGATGGTGACGCTTCCCCTGGTCGCGGGAACCGTCATCACCGAGTCCGCCGCGCCGCTACCCTCCGCGCCGCTACCCGCCACCGAAACCCCCCAGGCTCCGGTTATGCCCGTGAATTCGATACGCAGGCCGCCATGCAGGGAGGAATCGGGCACAAAGAGTATGTAGTTCGCGGCGAGGTGTTCCGGGTAATGACCAGCGGGGATCTGTGGTCCGTCGAACTGTAACCGGTCGGAAGCGCCCGGAAGTACAGGCTCGTGCAGGTCGCTCAGTTCGACCGGGGGATAGGAGGCGCCTTCCTCGTAGTAGCGTTCCGCGTCGGCCCGCATATCGGTGAAGACGTTCCATGTCGTGAATTCCTGGAAGGCGGATGCCAGGTCGCTGCCGACGCTTCGCAGTCCCTCGTCGATGGCTTCCAACGCCCGGCTCGTCTCTGCCCGCTCCCAGATGATACGGATCAGGTCCCTGTCGAACCGCTGCTCCAGGAACAGCGGCCAGAGCACACCCGCGTATTCGTGTTCCCCGTTCGAGGCATCCAGCGCAAGCCATGGTTCGGTCAGGAACCCGCTGAACGACGGCAGGTAGGTAAGGTAATCGTCGACCTCGTCATAGACCTGTTCTTCGATCCACACGGCGCTTTGTTCCAGCCAGAAAGCGGCTTCCCCTGCGTCGTAGCCGAACTGAACGGCGTGGAAATACTCGTGGGCGATCGTGATCCGCAGCAGATCGAGCGCCTTCTCCACCGACCTGCGGGATTCGACGAAATCGTTATCTACGACGATGTACGAAGGAAGCGCTGCCCCGGTCGTAATCGCTTCCGGGCGGGTATAACCACTGAACTGGCTTGGGAGATCGACAATATAGACGTCGTATAGCCCGTCTCCGCCATCGTCCGAATCCATCTCCTCGTATAGATCGTGGTACTGATAGTCCGTCGGCGGTGGGCGGTAACCCAGTTCTTCCACGATTACGCGGCGGGACTCTTCCAGGAACATCCCGCACTGCCGGACATATTCGGGAACCGTGCCGGTGTCCGCGTCTTCCAGTTCAGGCCAGCCTGCGCCGGGCCGGTCTTCCGTCGTGGTGACGTACCAGATTTTGAAATGTCCGCCGGGGCTGACATGGTATTCAGGCTCGACCGTGTAGGAATGGCCCAGGTCGCCCGTGCGATTCCCTTCGCCGGGCACGGTGGGCCGGCCCACTGTAACCTGGTCCGGACGGTGGGGCCTGGCGGCAATCCCGTCCGGCTGAGAATGGGCGAATGGATGGGCGTGCAAAGTTCCGCACCGCTGCGTAGGGGGAGCCTGGGCATAAACGGCGCAGTGGGTGACCGTTCCAGCGACAAAGGTCAGGAATAATCGCTTTAAGAACGGAAGGGATGGAAAACTACAATCCATGTCGTTCGGCCGGGCTCCATGGACCACCAACCATCAGCCGTTCGGACTGATACACCGAATCGAATGCACTGAGCATAGCGATCATGCGTGGAGGAATCGTATCGTCCTGGTAATCAGCTTCCTGTTGTCTCTTCGCGCTGGTGTTTAGGCGGAATGGGGAAGCGCTCCGCGTAGTGGGACAGATCCTTGCCCGAGATCAGGTCTTCCAGGATATCTTCGTTCTTGTCCCAATGCTGATCGTTCGGGTGGACGTCCAGCGCAATGCGCCCCTCAGTGTCGATCAAATAGGTGACGGGAATCCCGTAGCGTTGGTTGGTCTTGGCCCGAAACTGGCGTTCCCAGTAGCCGCGGAAGTCGAAAAGGGAGGTTGCGCTGTTCATATAATACGCGATGACCTTTTCGTTCCGCGCTGCGATCCCGGCCATCTTGTCCGGATCGTTTTTCTCCGATTCGTCGGAAGGACGAACCAGTCTGGCCGCT
Organism: uncultured Gemmatimonadota bacterium; assembly: GCA_951812955.1. Classification (GTDB taxonomy): domain Bacteria; phylum JAAXHH01; class JAAXHH01; order JAAXHH01; family JAAXHH01; genus JAAXHH01. The sequence goes on from OX638340.1 coordinate 3,718,491, forward strand.
TGTAGACCTTGCTTGAACAGATCCAGTCCGGGACCGAAGCCTTCCTCGAACTCACTGGGATCGAGGGGTTTCTCGTCCTTGTAGAATTTGTTTACGCCGACGAACAGAAAGTCGATTTGACCTTCGTACTTCTTCGCGATGTCCATCAGGGGTTCCGCATCCCTGATGCAGGGCGGGCACCACCAGGCCCAGAAGTTCACGAACAGGGGCCGGCCCCGGAAGTCCTCCAGGGTCACCTTCGTTCCATCCAGGGCGTACACTTCGAAGTTTGGCGCCATATGGCCGATCTCGGTGCCGATCGCGACGGCCTCGCTTTCGTTTCCGCCAATCGGTTCGCTTTCGTTTTCACCGGGTGTCCCGCTGCACGCGAATCCGAGTGTTCCGGCAAGCAGGCCCGGCATCAGTAGCGTCCGTACCGTTTCTTTCCACAAGCGCCGCATACGTTACCTCGCAATGGGGTTTTTAATCAGAAGGCGGTAAAGCCGGAATGTAGATGAATCACGGTTAACTTCGGTAAGTTTACCGGAATTGTCAACAACTATTTTGAAGGCTACGGTCGGTCACAGGCCGCCAAGTTCAGTTTCGAATGCGCCAACCGCCACGAGTATATCCGGCTGGGACAGCACGGCCGAGATCGCCGCGACGCCGTGCGCGCCCGCTTCAAGGCACTGTTTCGTGCGCCCGGGGGTCACGCCGCCCAGGGCAAATACGGGGATCGTCACCGCGCGGACCGATTCCGATAGCGCCTGCAGTCCCCGGGGCGGACCATAGGCTGCCTTGGACGACGTATCGTAAACCGGGCCGAAGGTGATGAAGTCGGCCCCTTCCGCTTCCGCCGCCCGCGCTGCTTTCAAACTGTGCGTCGAGCGGCCGATCAGCGTACCCGCCGGCAGACGGTCGCGCGCCGTCCGCGCCAGGCGGACCGGCATACTCCGTTCAGGCAGGTGAATACCCTGTGCCCCGCAGGCCACGGCGACCTCCGGATTGCCATTGATGAACAGTGCGGGCCGAAGCGTGTCGAGTTCGCGCTGAACCCTCCGGATCAACGCAAGGAGTTCGGGGGTTTCGAGGTCCTTCTCCCTGATCTGGACCGCGCGGACGCCGGCGCGGCAGGCCTGGCGCAACGCCAGGGCAAGGGGCCGTCCGGCACACCGGGTTCGGTCGCTGATCAGATAGAACCTGAAGTCTACCATGCAGCCTACTTCGAGGACGAATGGATCACGCCGCTTAGTGGACTGGACGCGGACGCATAGGCCTTCATGGGTATCCTGCCCGCTTCGTAGGCAAGGCGTCCGGCTTCAACCGCCTTGCGCATGGCGACGGCCATTTTCACCGGATCCCGTGCACCGGCCACGCCGGTATTCATCAGTATGCCGTCGCAGCCCAGCTCCATGGCGACGGATGCGTCGGAAGCGGTGCCGACGCCTGCGTCGACGATAACGGGTACCTGGCTGTTCTCGACGATGATGGCGATGTTGTGCGGGTTGCGTATGCCCAGGCCGGATCCGATCGGCGCGGCCAGGGGCATGACCGCGACACAGCCCGCTTCTTCGAGCTTCTTGCAGATGATGGGATCGTCAATCGTATAGGGCATGACGTTGAATCCCCGATCCACCAGGATGCGGGCGGCTTCCAGGGTGGCTTCGTTATCCGGGAACAGGGTCTTTTCATCCCCGATGACTTCGAGCTTTACCGTATCCGCGCCCAGTGCCTCCCGCGCCAGTTCGCAGGTCAGTACGGCGTCCTCGGCCGTATAGCATCCGGCCGTGTTGGGCAGCAGCTCGTACCGGTCCCGGTCGATATAATCGAGCAGCGACTCTCCCGAGGGATCATTCAGGTCGATTCGGCGAATGGCCACCGTAACCATGTCCGTACCGCTGACTTCGAAAGAATCCCGCATCAGTTCGAAATTCGCGTATTTCCCCGTCCCGAGAATCAATCGGGATTTCAACTCCAATTCGCCTATTTTAAGGGCGCCCATGTTCATCTGCTCCTTTGCCTGTACAGACCTGGCCCGCAAGTCGTATTCTGGTTTAGTGCTGCGTGCTGGATCTTCCGCAGCGGCGGTGCTGCGCACGGGATGGTTGCAGCCGTTAACCGCCCGCAACCGCTCGAATCACTTCGACCACGTCATCGTCGGATAGCATTGCCGTCCCGTGATCCTTCCTCGGGACGACCGCTCCGTTCAGGGCCACTGCGGTCCCTTCGGAAGGCACGCCAAGCTCTTTCAGCAGGTCGGCGATGCTCGTGTCGCGGGGCAGATCCCGGGTTGTCCCGTTAACTGTCATGTTCATCGTTCGTCTCTCCGGTTCGAGCGGCGTAGAACCGATCGGGCAGAAAGGGCCGCATGATAGGGGGAACCCGATCGTGCAGGATTGCCTCGGCGATCAGGTCTCCTGTGAGCGGTGCAAGCAATATGCCGTTACGGCCGTGCCCGGATGCCGCGTATAGGCCGGGCGTACCCATGGCGCCAAGCACGGGCCATCCGTCCCGCGCCACCGGCCGCAGTCCCGACCAGGTGGAATCCAGCGGCCAGGATTTCAGACCGGGCGCAAGTTCGAGCGCGCTACGGAACAACTGCATGACTCCACCCAAAGTGACTTCGTCTCGAAACCCGGCTTCCTCCACGGTAGCGCCGATGATCAGCCGTCCGTCCGAACGGGGAACCAGGTATGCGCCGCCGGTGTATATCGTGTGCTTGAATGGTGTCGCCGCGCCCGTCCGCAGTGCGAGTATCTGGCCGCGCACCGGCCTAATGGGGATTCGGTGTGCGGCCGGGATGCCTTCCAGGTAGCGGGCCCGGCAGCCCATGGCGTTTACTACCGTTGGCGTGTTCCACAGGCCGTCCGTTGTATCGACCCCGGCGACGCGATTTCCGTCCAGTACGATTTTCCGTGCGGTGACGCCTTCACGGATTACGCCGCCGTTTAGACGAACGGATTGCGCCAGGGCCGCAACGACGTCCCTGTTTTCTACCTGGTGATCGTCCGGGTAGCGTAGCGCCATGCGGATGCGGTTGGAAAGATCCGGCTCGAGTCGCCTCGCCTCCCGGACGGTCAGTTTCTCAACGGATACGCCATTCCGCAGGTGCCGTTCATACCGGGTCTCGAGCCGTGCCTGTTCACCGCCGCTCAACGCCGGATAGATCATCCCCGTGGCGTTGTAGTCTATCGGGCGGCCGGTCTCTTCCCGGAGGGATTCGACGAAACCGGCATAGCGCTCCAGTCCGGCCCTGCAAAGGATGAAATAAGGATCGGGCTCATCGAATTCGCAGTGCGGCGCCAGCATGCCCGCGGCGGCCCACGACGCGCCACGGCCGGTTCGGTGCTGCTCGAGTACCGTGACAGCGCTTCCGGATTGACACAGCTGTCTCGCTATGGCCAGACCGATGATCCCGCCGCCGATGACCACTATGTCCGATCGTTGCGCCACGGAACCTCGCCACTACGTCACCGGAAAACAAAAAGCCGTTTCGATCGGAAACGGCTTTGTCCGGCCGTTTCCCTACGCTGGTATAACCCAGGTCAGGTTCAAAGGGTCGTGATTCTCAGGCCCGCGAGGAGCCGCCCCTAACGGTAATATGGCAGTTTAAGAAAAGCGGATAGAGGTGTCAACGAATTCTTCCCGGTATGGATGCCCGGTGAGGTGGCCCGGCGGATCAGACCATGCCGAAATACCGCCGAAACAGCCACTCGCCCGTGAGCAGGCAGACCAGTACAGCCAACACGGCGGGATGGTTCCAGAACGAGACGGTGCGCGTCTCCCGAACGGTGACCTCGTCCATGCTGATGTCGTCGGCCAGGCGATCGATTTCCGATGGGAGGTAGAATCCCCCGTCCGTCATATCGGCCAATTGGACGAGGAGTTTCCGGTTCATGCGCGTTCTCTCAAACTCGGCGCCGGCCTCGCCCACGACGAATCCACCGGCGTCCGTCCCGAGCGGGATGCCATTCAGCGCGGCGGTAGCTTCAAACGAATATGCGCCCGCGGGCAAAAACTGAAGGCGTCCCGCGTATCGACCGAGGCCCTGTCCAGTCGAAGAGAGGTCTAACCGGAACGCGCCTGCTTCGTCCTGCTCGGACCGAACCGTCACCGACAGATCGGCACGTTCGACCGGCCGGTACTGCTCGTCGTATACCTGACCGTCGAATCGAATCGATTCTCCGTCCACGTACTGCAGTTTATCCGATGCGACACGAATCCTGCGACTGCTCTCCCGCACGGTGACCCATCTGACGGCATTGTTCCAGAACCTCTCGTACGCCGCGTTGGTTCCGCCGCTACCCCACATCATAAGGTCCCATCGCCACAGGCCATGGGCGGCCACGCCGAGCACGCTGCCCTGGCCGTAGCGATGCACGGCGATGACCGGTGCAAGCTCATTTCCGGTTCGCCATGTAGGATGTCTGGCGAGTACAGTCGCGCCAGGTTTTGCGCGCCCGACCTGGTTCATGCCGGGCAGGGGAGGCAATTCCATCCAGCGCCGTTCCGATTCGGCCGGGTCATCATCCAGGCGGGTGATCGGATGCGTGCCGCCGTCAGCCGTCAGTACCGGAACAAAAGACGCTTCCGTCATCCCTCTTGCCGCCGCGGCGATCCCGAATGGCATCAGATTACCGAGGGGCGTTCCGGCGTAACCGCCCATTTCAAAGCTGTTTGGGCCGCCGAACGCAATCAATCCGCCGCCCCTCTCCTCGACAAAGGACACAAGGTAAGGCGCCCATGGCCGGATGCGGTCATAGTCCACGCTGCCCAGCATTACGAGGTCATAGGAAAACCAATCCATACGTGAAGCGGGCATGGGTTCGGGATAGGTCCGGCCGTCGGGCCGGAACAGGATACTCGTTACTTCCAGGTTGGCGTCTTTTTCCAGCGTTCGTCGCAGGAAACCCATGTCGGCGCGCGGGGCTCCCTCGATATACAGAACGCGTAAACCGGACTTCAACGCCTTGACCGTGAAGTCGCGTCGGTTGTTTCGTGCGGTGATCTCGCCCTCGAGTTCGGGAACTTCCACCTCGTACCGATGGATGCCCTCGGTCTCGGGAACGATATGGAAAACAACCGTCCGTTCCACTTCCTGACCATCCAGGGCGATTTCCTCACTCCGCAGGATACGGCCCTCTTCCCGCAAGGTGACGGGTACGCGCATACTGCCGTATCCACGTCCGCGCACGACGACTTCGACCGGGACGTTGCTTCCGGTGTATACCACTTCATTGAACGTCAAATGGGAGATGCTGATATCCCGGACGCCTAACGTGTCGCCGATTCCCACCGTAAACAGGGGCAGATCGAGTGCCTCTGCGACCCGGAGCGGATCGCGTCCGACGGTGAAATTGCCATCGGTAACCAGGATGGCGGCGCCGAAACTGCCGGCGCCGAAACCGCCTTCAAGAGAGGACAGGGCGCCGCCGATGTCGGTGCCGGCGCCGTCGGTAGACAGGGAATCAATATCGCCCTCGGGCAAGGGCGACAGGTCCTCGGCAAACCGGTAACGATGGACGCGGTGACGGGCTTCCAGGGTCTTCAACGCATCACCGGAAAGTACCGAGGAAAGCACTTCGTTTCGCGCTCCCAGGCGGTCCGTCAGTCCCATGCTCGCCGAGGTGTCGACGAGCACTGCCAGTCCGGGAGATTCGGTCCGTTCCACCAGCATGCGCGAAACGGGTTCGCTGAGAATCGCCAGAAGCACGGCGGCGGCCGCGATCCGTAGACCGACAAGCCCCCAGGCCGCGGCGGGCGACAAAAGGGTGAAGAGCCGCCGGGAAAGCCCGTAAATAAGGATACAGGCAAGGATGAAAGCGATGAGGATCCAGGTGAGGGAATCCGCTTGGAAATCCAGGGGCATTCAGGGGTTCCGGTTCCGGTCCGGCGTTTGCTATGAAACGGGTAGAATCAGTCGACATCCCCTTCTTATAGTTTTCTTGTCCACAATTCAAGCATTTAAAACGATAGCATCCACACAGTGGTACCGTGCGCATACGAATGGCAACGCCACCCAAGCGATATTAGCGGCCAGGTTGCATGTCCTTTCCCAGGGCGCCGTCCAGCGTGGCCTGGGCGATCAGGTAATCGTACTGCGCTCCGGCCAGATCGGATTTCGCCCGCGCCAGGGCTTCCTGCGCCGTAAAGACATCCAGCAGCGTGCCGGAACCCACCCGGTATCGTTCCTCCGCCAGCCGGAGACTCTCCTCCGCCGCCACGATGTTGTCGTTGCTGAGCGTGATGACTTCCCGGGCCGTATCCAGGTTGAGCAACGCGCGTCTGATCGTCAGCGACGTGGCCCTGCGGGTTTGTCGCAGCGTCTCCTCCGCGATCAGCTGCTGCGCCTGCGCCTGCGAAATCTCGGCATAGGTCTGCGTGCCATTCAGGATCGGCATGGTGAGATTCAAATTGAAGGAAAGCCGCCAGTTCTTGTCATAGGTGCCGTAGACATCCTGGAAGCGAACGCCCGATCGGCTGTAACCTATGTTGCCGGATACCGTTGGCCAGAGTCCACTCCGGGCCAGTTTGGTCCCGAGCAACGCGGTACGGATGCCGCCCTCATCCCGCTGGATGGCGGGATTGGTCAGGTCGGCCAGCCGAAGCGCGTCCTGTAAGCCCATGGGCGCCGTCGTGTCGAGCGACCCGCCTTCCAGCGGATCTGCGATCCGGAACACCTCGTTGGAACCGATGCCCATGACATTGGCCAGTTCGGCACGGGCCTGCATAACCGCATTCTCCTGGTTATGCAGGTTTATGCGCACGCCGCCAAGTTGGGCCCTGGTCTGCAGTACGTCCACGCGGGCCACGGAACCGATCTCGTACATACTCTGGGTCCGTCGCAACTGTTCCTCGTTCAGGCGAACCTGTTCTTCCGTCACTTCTTTGAGACGCAAGGCGCGTAGCAGGTTGTAGTACCGGGTCTTCACGTCCACGGTAACCTGGTTTTCGGTATTTACCTGGTCCAGTTTCCCGTTGTCTACCAGTTGCCTGTCACGCCGGATCGTGTTCCAGTTCCTGCCGCCATTGTACAGGTCCATGCGCAGGAAGACGTTGTTGCTATAGTTCGTCCGGGTGCTGCCCTCCGCTACCTGGAGCTGGACGCCTTCGACAATGATCGGAGTATCGCCGGAAGTCGTCCGATTCGCGTTTACTAAGTTGGCGTTCAGCTGGGGCATGACACCCGAATAGGAACCGAGGACGGCGGCCTGCCGGACTTCCACCTGTTTCCGGGCGATCTCGATCTGGGGGTTGTTCTCCAGCGCGATCTGAATGCATCTGTCCAGCGTGTAAAAAGCGCCCTGGTCGGGATCGATTCCGGCGTTCTGCCCGTGCGCTTTCTCCGCGGGGGACAACAGGCCAGTTACGATCAGGACGGCCCAGCAGATCGTATTCCGCATCATCATTGTATATCTCCTTGTTTCAATGGTAACGAAGGACCCTTTCAAGAATTAGACGGATAACCAGCCGAATTCCCGCGCAACAGATTGATTTATCTGTTAGACCCCGGACAGAATGGAAGGTTTCCGATTAACTGAGAAAGCGGGGAGAGAGAGGACGTCCGTCCGTCACCTGCGGCGTCGCCAGAGTATCAACAGGCCGACCGCGAGGACTCCCGCGCCCGCGCCGATCCACGAAGTATAACCCGTGGGAGAGGGAGATGCGGAGACCGCCGGCTTGATCGTGCAGAGCGAGGTGAGCAGTTCGACGGATTCGCTCACGGCCACGTCGCCGATCACCGTGAAGAGCTTTCCATCGTAATGCCTGCGCAGAATGGAATAGGGGCCGCGGTCCCACACGCGCACGTCGCCGAGCAGTTCGGGCGTACCCTTGGGAGACATGTGAGACGCTTCGGAAGATGCGATCCGCTGGAAGAGCGAGATTCGCGAGAGGCCGTCGCTGTACATGAAATGCACGAGCGGCCGGCCGTGGTGCTGAATGACGCGGCGCTGCTGGAGGGCGAATCCCGGCGGAACGTAAACCGGGGCGTTCAATCTGAAATCCGCTTCCTGCTGCACTTCGCTGATGGATCCACAGGCAATGACCTGATTGATTTCGACGGACTTGCCCGTCCATTCCTCCGTAGCGAAGAGGTCCGGCGGGATAGACGGATCTTTTTCGAATTCCGTCAGGAAGAGTTCCTCGACGAGTACACCGGCCTCGTTGCGTTCTTCAGTCCGCATCACCAGGCCCGTTTCCTCGTCGATCCACGCCTTCATGGTCATTCTGCCGGGATGGCGGGGCTTGAAAGCCAGGACGGCCACCGGACGGTCGAGAAGCCGGTCGGCGCCGGTAATTTCGAGTTCGTAGTTGGTTTGAAGCAGATCGAGACTGCTGAACTCCAGGTTCATATCGAGCAGGTTGGAGTTCGACTGTCGGCGGTGCGAATAGAAGAGCGAGTCTCCCGAGGCCTTCCGCCGGTATATGTCGTCGTCCACGCGGATGATGACCTCACGGATGCGACCATCCGAATCGGGGATGTCGATGCGGTCCCGGTCAGGACGCTGATGGGTTATTCTCTGGACATAGCGGGTGGTGTCCCCCGCCGCGTTGAACCGCTGCTTCGTCATCGTGGCACGGTAGCTCACGCGGGCCGGAGCTTCCATGATCTTCTGGTAGGTTACATCCGGATCGACTGCGCGGACGGGAGAAGGGCTCGAAAGGCAGGCCGCGGCAACGAAACAGAGGAATACAGGTCGAAACATCATGGCGTATCGCCTATTCCTTGTAGTTGACCATGACGGAACCCAGGGTACCGCTGGTAAAAACGCTTTGATCCTCGATCAGGGCGTGTTCCTGCAGGATGAAGAACATATCGTCGTTCGAGATCGTCTGCTGGACGGCCGGCGTATCGACCGGCCTGATCGACTGCCAGATCAGCCCGCCGGCCACCAGTAAAAGCGTGGCAGCGACTGCGATGTATTGACGGGGCTGCTTGGTGCGCGACGCATCCCTTTTTTTCATGCCCGGAACCATATGGGCGTGTGTCGTGCGTTCCAGAATCGCAGTCTGGACTTCCGCTGCCACCACCGCCGTGGGCTTCTCCAGGCGGCAGCAGCGCAACATGCCGCGGACGGACTGCAATCCGCGCAATTCCCGCGCGCAACCGGGGCAGGACTCGATGTGCCGCGCGATTTCGGCGACTTCCTCGTTGCCGCACATGCGCTCCAGGTAGAACGTGAGCCGTTTCTTTATCTGGTTGCAGTTCATGGCTTGGTCCTATAGATCCAGGTATCCGGCGAGTCGCTTGGAAAGCACGCGCTTCAACTTGAGCCGTCCGTGATGCAGCCGGGACATCACCGTCCCTTCGGGACACTGAAGTATCTCCGCGATCTGCCGGTGGGAGAGACCTTCCAGGTCGAACAGCACGACAACGGTCCGGTGCCGCTCCGACAGGGTATCCAGCGCGGCCATAATGGACCGCTTCAACTCAGCGTTCTCCAGCACCTCGTGCGGAGTTTTCTCTGAGGACGGCAGATTGGAAACTAGAAACTGCTTTCCGGTGCCGCCGTTCCGCCCGCCGTAATCCGAAAAGGAGTACATGCGGCGTCGGGCCTCCCGCTTGCGGTAGTTGATACACTTGTTGATCAAAATGCGGTATAGCCAGGTCGAAAACCTATACTGCGTGTTGAACCGTTCCAGCGTTCTAAACACTTCGAGAAAGGCGTCCTGAACGAGGTCGCGCGCGTCATCGTGGCTCGCGAGCATCTGGTACGCCACGGAATAGGCCTTCTCGCTGTATCGCCTCGTCATTTCGTCGAAGGCGGAGCCATCGCCTGATTTGGCCCGTTCCATCAACCTTCGTTCTTCTTCGCGCCGGTCTTCGCTCGCGCCCTGGACGGCCGGTCTTTTCCGTTCCGCTACCGAATGGATTTTGCTGACGGTGTTCACCCAGTTACACCCCTGGTCCTATCCCATGCGTCTCTGTGACTGAATCCGTATACATCCTCAATCAGTTTATCTTCACAAAATGGCCGGATTCACGGCTGTTAAATCGTTTTGGATACACGTTACGGATACTATGCAAGGCTGATTTCATTGGATTTCCGATACATCTCGAGTGCCTTGTCGAGCTGTCTGCTCTTGTCGTAGATCATGCCGAGATACCGGTACGCCTGTTCATTGCGCGGTTCATGACGGAGCAGGGTTTCGAAGTGCTCGATCGCTTCCGCATGCTTATCCACGTGACAGTATGCCTTGCCCAGTTGGAGATATACCTCCGCCTTCGACCGGTCCACGTCCAACGCGCGGGAGAGTATCTTGATCGCTTCGTCGTAGATTCCGATAGTGATGTAAAGTACGCCGAGCTGATAGCAGGCCCGGTAAGAATAAGGATCGTATTCCAGGGCGCTATGGAGGTCGGTCCTGGCATCCTCGAATTGTCCCATTTCCGCGTACAGCGCCGCACGGTCGACCAGCGTATCTATATGTCCCGAATCGATCGCCAGGGCGCGATTGTAATGCTCACGCGCGGTTTCCTGGGCGCCGAGGCGGCAGTACATCCTGCCCAGACTGCCCATCGCGGCGGTGTGACCGGGATGCTGTTCGAGAATACGTCTGTACTGCTGGATCGCCAGTTCGGTTTTACCCTTATTCGCGAGGATCTCCGCCCGGTTCATCATCGCGGAGAGATCGTCGGTTCTGTTTTTTGGCGTTTCTTCGGCGTGTTGTTTCACCGTACCGGCAGATTCCGGCCTGGCAGGCTCTTCGGAAAGGGGCGACTGGCTCGCCACGGTGTCTTTCAAGGCATCGAAAGGAACGAAATGGGGAATGTTGCGGTCGTTCAGGCGCAATCCCACGTTGGAATTCAGATCTCGCGCCATGCGTGCTTTCCTGACTTTTACACTGAAGGCGCCGAACCGGTGGAGGTTCACTCGTTCGTCCCGGGAAATCGCCTCGTTTACTTCCGACAGGAACGCGTTGAGCACTGCAGACACCCTGCGCCTGGAGACCTGGGTCCTGGATGCCACTTCGTTTACTAGCGATTCTCTGTTCATGGTGCTCCGGCTATGCTGAGGCGAAGCCGCAATCGCCGTCGGGGAGCCCGTCCCGGCATGGCGACGACCGCCGTATATCGTGTTCTGCCAGTGACGTTTCAGGAAGGTCAAACGCTCGCACGCCTGGCCGCGTCATCTGGCTGTTAAGTATTATGGTCGTGATACCGAAAATCGGCCGTATCCTGCCGCATGTCAAGCAGGAATGAATGGACCGTGCGCTTATTGATCCTGCCCGGGCAACAAAAAGCGCACTGGCGCTACGTCCGGTCACGCCTGTCCGATTCTATCACGTAGGACCTGTACAGTTCATCGATCTCCCCTTCTCCGGGCACGTTGTCCAGCACCAGGAATCCGTAACGGAGATGAAGGCTTTCCGTTGGTCGGAGCGTAAAGTCTTCCTCCATAAGCGGCCCTGTGCCCAGCAGGTTGCGGCGGGTAAACCAGTGCACCGGGTGGCGTAGGTTTCGCGGATGGTCCATGAGCACCACCATGCCACCCTGGGCGCCCGCGGCGCCGACCCACCTGTCCCGTGTTCTCATGATGGTTTCGTGTCCGCTGCGGCCGCTGCCGCTCGTATGGAACGCGTCCGCGAACGGAGGTCCCATTCGCAGGACCAAACCGCTGTAACGGGCGGCCCGCGAAGCTCCCATGGTGATTTCCTCCCCGATCGGAGTGATCACCGATTCGATGAGCCACAGACAGCCGCCGGCCCTGGCGGTCTCCAGGAACTCGAACCGCCGCGACTCCGTGATCAGCGGGCGGTCGTTGCGGTCCAGCCAGGTGAGATTTTCGCCTACCGCGACCCCGGATGCTCCATTTGCAGCCGGTGTGAATCCATCGTGGCGCTGAACGCCGTGGCTGTCCGGAACAGGAACGTATTCACCTTGTTCCGGCAGGTACCAGGAACCTCCCCAGAAATTGGTGTCGTTGACGTGCACCCAGCCGAAATACAACCCCGTGTGCCAGGTGTGGTCGTCGGGACGGTATTCGCTGACCAGGCCGCCGGAAGGGGTGTAAACCGGATGAAAACATGGCTTGGGCGATTCGTCCCGCGGCAACCGGTCGGTCGCGACGTTGTACCGGCACAGCAACCGGCGGTCCGCATAGACCTCGAATCCGTCCGCTTCGTTGACTTCGAGCCGAAGATGGCTTAGGTTTCTTTTGAATGCGTCTGATCTCATAACTGGTGCCTTTACATGGATTATTCGATGCGACGAACCCCGTGCAATCCCGATCGGTTACTATGAAGCTCAGCGCGGTACTGTTTTCCCTGCTGTTGATTCACGCCCCGGCGCAGGCCGCCACGATAAGCGGATTCGTCACGGATCGTACCAGCGGTGAATTCCTGCTCTCCGCGAACGTATTCCTGAGCGGAACGTCGTTGGGCGCCTTGAGCAATGAGAGCGGCTATTATGCAATTACCGGGATACCCGCGGGATCCTACGTCCTCATCGTGTCATACCTCGGATACGAGACGCACCGGGACTCGCTTAGTCTCGGCGCCGAAGCGTATCTTCGGCTGGACGTGACCCTCGCGCCGACCGTGCTGATCGGCGAGGAAACCGTAGTCGAGGCGGATCGAAACAGAGACGAGCGCCTGGCTCAACCCGGTTTCGTCGCCCTCCAGGCCGCGGTACTGCAGGAGCTGCCCGCCATAGGGGAAACCGACTTGTTGCGCAGCCTGCAGCTCCTTCCGGGCATCCAGGCATCGTCGGATATAAGCAGCGGCCTGTACATCCGGGGCGGCGGTCCCGATCAGACCCAGATACTTCTCGATCAGATCCCCCTCTACAATCCCTCGCACGCATTCGGATTCTTTTCCATTTTCAATCCGGAAGCCATCAAGGACATGCGCCTGCACAAGAGCGCTTATCCCGCCAGTTACGGCGGCAACCTCGGTGCGGTGCTCGACGTGACGAACCGCGACGGCAACCGCAACGACCTTCGCGGATCGGGCGGAATCAGCCTCATCTCGATGCGCACCATGATCGAAGGCCCCCTTGCACGCGGCTCTTTCATGGTTTCCGGAAGGCGAACGTACCTGGAACCGATCCTGGCCTATATCCGGCGGCGCGTAGAGGATATCCCAGGATACTATTTCTATGATGTGAATGCGAAAATCAACCAGAATCTGTCCTACTCGGACAATCTGGTGCTGAGCGGATACTTCGGCCGGGACGACCTGAACCTCGAAACCAGCGACGACAACCACTTCAACGTCCGCTGGGGCAATTCCGCGATAACGGGCAAATGGACGCACCTGTTCTCGCCTACGCTATTCGGCAATTTCATTGTTTCGGGAAGCGACTACGCGAGCCGGCTTTCGGCGAATTTCGACGGAACGGAAGTGCTCTTCAGGAACAGCATTCGGGACATCAGCGTCAAGGGCGACCTGGACTATGTCGCCGACGACCAACACGCGCTGAAGGGCGGTTTCCGCGCTACGGGATACCGGTTCAGATTCAAGCGGAGCTTCAACCAGGATGATCAGCTCGACCTCAGGCTGAGGCCCTACGTAGTCTCGGTATATGCCCAGGACCAGTGGCAGGCGCTGCCTTCGACCTCGATTCGCCTGGGACTGCGCGGGAACTATTACAGCGAACGCGGCAAGATCGACCTGGAGCCTCGTGTTTCGCTCAGTCACCGGCTGCCCGGCGGGTTGCGGCTGAAGGCGGGCGGCGGACGGTACCACCAGTACCTGCAACTGATCACCACGGAGGGCTTCAGCGGCGGCGATTTCTGGGTGCCGCTCGACAGCAGTGTGGAACCCGGTCAGGCGTGGCATTTCGTCATCGGCGCAAGTTGGGACCCGGCGCCGAACTACCGGCTATCGCTCGAATCCTACTATCAGCGTTTGGGCAACCTGGTCGTCGTGGACAACACGCGGGCGGCAGGCGCCGATGAAACCCGGTCTGAGGACGTGTTCATCACCGGTGGCAGGGGGTACGCCACGGGTGTGGAGCTGTTTGTGGAGCGCATGTCGGGCAGATTGACAGGATGGATCGGCTACACGCTCGGGTGGACGCGCCGCCAGTTCCCGGAACTGAACCAGGGTGACTGGTTTCCTCCGAAGTACGACCGTCGCCACGATCTCGTGGTTTCGGCCAATTACAGGGCCGGCCGCTGGACATTTGGATGCAATGTGATTTTCGCAACCGGGCAGGCCTTCACGCCCGCCTCTGCCCGTTACGAATTGAGGGAATCGGCGCGAACCGGCATACGGGAGGACTATTTCCTGCCCACCGGGCGCAATACCGCGCGGTTGCTGCCATACCACCGGGTGGACCTGAGCGTCAAGCAGGATTTTCGCCTGTTCGGCCGAGATCTCCAGTGGTATCTGCAGGTATTCAACGCCTACAATCATCGCAACGAATGGTTTATTCAGTACAATACGGAAGATGACGGGATCACCACCGCGGATGTGGTGAAGATGCTGCCCATCGTACCGACGCTCGGCCTGAACTACGAATTCTGACCATGCAGACCAAAACCAGGAAACCTCCATACATCCCGGGCGTGCTGGCGGTCGCCCTGCTTGCCGGTCTCTCCGTCCTTTCGAGTTGTAACGGGGAGCGGGACCCGGCGACGCTCTTCGGTCCGGACGAACGTGTAACCGTTGTCGTAGACGCCGTGCTGTACGTCGATCGTATCCTGCCGGAGATCATCGTCACCCGGACGCGCGCCGCGAATATCGCTTTTACCGAAGAAGCCGCTGCGGTGAACGATGCCGAGGTCACCATCATACAGGGACTTGCGGAATACAGGTACGAGCGCGTCGGCCACCTGGGCCGGTATCTTCCGCCGCCGGGATCGCCCAAGGTACGGCCCGGCACTGAATACCGTCTTCACGTCCGCGCACTCGGCAAGGAAATCCGGGGCGTCACTAAAACTCCGGGACGCCTGTCCTTCGATGAAGTCGTCATCGTCGACGAGACTTCCATGGAAGTGCTAGACCGGCTCGAGCCCCGAACCACCCCCCGGAACCAGGTGGTGTACCGGGAGGGACTCATGGAGGTGAGGTTCGATCCCCTCGACGTGGAGGCATACCAGGTCGTCGTACTGGACAGGGAGGCCGATGACGAGGTCAGCTCGCCGCCGCTCGAAGCGCGGGACGGCCGCCTGGCGCTGCCCTGGTTCGCCATCGGCTCTTCCGGAGAACACGAAGTCGAAGTGTACGCGCTGGACCGGAACCTGTTCGATTTCCTTCGAAGCGTAGAGGCGTCCGGTCAGAACGCCTTCGGGTTCGGCAGCCTCGCGGGCGATACCTTCGAACGCCCGGTTTTCAATCTCGACGGCGGAATCGGCGTTTTCGGCTCGGCTTCCGTGGGACGCTTCGGTTTCGTCGTCTTGCAGGAAGATCGAAGCGGTTAAACTCACGGTCGGATAAACTTGCCGAACCGTTGTTTTGACAACGAACCCGTATGCGTCTATCTTCTGGACGCGCAAGTCGACCCAGCACGACCGAATAACCGCAAACCGCGTGGCTACATGTCCCTTCGCTCTTCCCATTCCTCTCAACCGTACGGCTACCCGCCCCTTGCACGTTCCTTCTATGCGATCCAACCTGAAACGCAGACCGGGGCGCATACCGGCCCGTTCACCGTCGTGCCCGTTCTGCGGGGCGAGGTCCTGGAAGCGTGCGCCGGACTCGGCCTGGAAGAGATTCGGGACATGGCCCGCGACCGGGCGGACGGCGCCTATCTCGTGGTCTGCGATCCGAGCACCGAACTCGCGGAACGGCTCTGGCAGATCGCGGCCGGTCTCGACTCGTTCGTATTGGATGTAAGGCTTCTCGCACGGATTCTGCTACCCGGGCTGAAAGACTACGAGCCGGCCACGGTGGCGGCATGCTTCGACGCGGCCCAGCCGCGCGGACAGGACGCTGCAGACGCTGGCCGCATGACGGCCTGGAACTGCCTGAAGCTTAGCGGTCTGCTATCGGACATGGACGCGGATACGTTGGAGACCCTGGTACGCCTGTCGGAGGGCGGGGGAACCGGTTTGGAACGGGTGCTCGCCGAGACCCGAAGCGCCAGGGCGACGACGGAGCGCACCGAACCGGACGCCGGGGATATCCGGCGTAACCTGCCTTTCGATCCCGGCACGCATTCCATCGGGGAGGGTTCATGCGACCCCGGCGAGGAATCCGAAGCGCCCGACCCGCTTGACGTGGACGAGTTGGCCGGCCTGTTCGAAGAGGGCGGTCATTTTGAAAGCCGCATGGAAGGTTTCGAGCAGCGGCCGCAGCAGGTATCCATGGTCCGCGGGATCGCCAGGGCATTCAACGACGGCGAGGTATTCGTGGTAGAAGCGGGCACGGGCACCGGGAAATCGCTCTCCTATCTGACGCCGGCCCTGCTGTGGGCCGTGCGGAATGGCCTGCGCGTAATCGTATCCACCAACACCAGGAATCTGCAGGAGCAACTTTTTTACAAGGATCTGCCCTTCCTGCTGGACAACCTGGGGGTGCCCTTCAGCGCCACGCTGCTCAAGGGCCGGTCGAACTATCTGTGTCTGGACCGCTGGCGGCAGGTGATCCGGCGTCCGGAGGATCATCTCACACCGGAAGAACGGGAGGCCGCGATTCCCCTGGTGGTGTGGGCACGTGGGACGAATACGGGTGACGTCGCCGAACACGCGGGATTCAACACGGGAGCGAACCGCGGGCTTTGGGAGAAAATCAACGGGGAAGGGAGCGCCTGTCCCCGGTGCGCGGTCAAGGATGCGTGTTTCGTCAATCGGGCCAGGGCGGCCGCCCTCACCTCCCACGTCGTCATCGTCAATCATGCGCTGCTGTTCTCCGACCTGGAGGCCGACCACGCCGTGCTGTCCCGCTACACCCATCTCGTTGTCGACGAAGCCCACAATCTCGAACGGGCGGCCGTGCAACACCTGACCCTGGAAATCGGAGGCTGGCGCCTGCGCAACTCGCTGCGCAGGATATACTCCGCCGATCTCGGCGGAACCGGCGTGCTGGCCGGATTGGAGAGGCTGGCCACCCGGGCCGCCGAGAACCAGGAATGGAAGAGCCCGCTCGCTGCGGGCGTCCACCTGACCATCGACCGCCTGGCGGAGATGAACAGGAGGATCGAGACATTCTTCCGAGTGGCCGGCGAGGAAGCGCTGGACCGGTCCGAGGAGGAGGCGGACCGGACCCCCGGCCGATTGCCCGGGAGGACAAAGCTAAGGTACCGGGCCGATGACGGCTATACCCGGGTGCTGAGGTCGTCGTCGCGGGACCTCATCGCGTGTTGCGCGAGTCTGAATGAAGCCCTCGGACTCCTGCAGGGAACGCTTCAATCCGTTCCCGATTCCTGGTTGGAAGACCGTGAAGAGAGAATGGATGCGATACAGGCCGCCGCGGATTTCTGTCTGGAAATCGAAGAGCGTGTTTCCATACTCACCGAAGCCGAAGATGAAGCGCGGGTTTACTGGGTGGAAGCCACGCGAGGTCAACCCCTGTCCTGCGTCCTTACGGGCGCGCCGCTCAGGGTGGCGGAACGGTTGCACGACGGTCTCTTCGACCGGATGCGGACCGTCGTGCTCACCTCGGCGACGCTGGCGGTGGGAGACCGGTTCGACTACCAGGTCGAAAGACTGGGACTCGACCGGGTTCCGGATGGGCGGTTGCGGGTCCAGGGTATCGGTTCGCCCTTCGACTACGAGGACCAGGTGATGATCGGCGTGCCCTCGGTTTTTCCATCTCCCAGATCCGGGGCTTTTCAGGCAGCGATCAGCAGGCTCATCCTGGATCTGGTCGTTTCCACGAGGCGCAGCACACTGGTCCTTTTCACCTCTTACAGCCAGTTGAACCGCACCTTCCAGGACATCGAATCGCCCCTCGCGGAACACGGCGTGGTTGTGATGGCGCAAGGGACGTCCGGGCCGCGGACCGTGCTGCTGGATCGTTTCAGAAGGACCGCCGCCGCCGTATTGCTGGGCACCGACAGCTTCTGGGAAGGGGTCGACGTGCCAGGCAAGTCGCTCGAGGTGGTCGTGATGGTAAAATTGCCTTTCGCCGTGCCGAGCGAACCGCTGGTACAGGCCCAGATGGAGAGACTGGAAGAAGCCGGCCGCAACAGCTTTCTGGAGTACCAGGTGCCGGAGGCCGTCATCAAATTCAGGCAGGGCTTCGGCCGGCTCATCCGGTCGACGAGAGACTACGGCGTCGTAACGATTCTGGACCAGCGTGTGATCAGCACGACTTATGGACACCAGTTTCTCCATGCCCTTCCCGCGAGGTCGGAGGTTTTTCCCGACGCCGACGCCCTCGTGGAACGCGTGGCTTACTGGTTCAAGGCCCGTGAGAAACGGAAGACCGGCGGGATCCGGCCATAACCGGATCATCGACCGGTGATTCGAGGAAGGCGAAATTTGAATCAGAGGAATGCAGGTCCCATGTCCGTGCTCGGTGCCATTGGCGTGTATGGCAGGATGATCAAGCTTTCACACAGCGTCTTCGCGCTGCCCTTTGCGCTGGCCGGCGCCGCGCTCGCCGCCAGGAGTCATGGGGTCGAATGGCAACAGCTGGCGTGGATCGTCGTCGCCATGGTGGCTGCACGGAGCGCGGCCATGGGGTTCAACCGGCTCGCCGACCGCGGGATGGACGCCAGGAATCCCCGCACGAGCAACAGGGCGCTGCCGAAGGGATGGATTTCACCTCGCACCGTTGCCGTCATCGTGGGGGTATGCGGCGCGCTTTTCGTCTTTTCGGCCTACCAGCTCAATCCGCTGTGTCTGAAACTGTCGCCGCTTGCCCTGCTGGTGATTCTGTCCTACTCTTATTTCAAGCGGTTCACCTGGGCAACCCACCTGGTCCTGGGTCTCGCGCTCGGTATTGCGCCCGTCGGCGCGTGGATCGCCGTGACCGGCACTTTTGACACTGCGCCGCTCTGGCTTTCGGCGGCCGTGTTGACCTGGGTGGCGGGCTTCGATATAATATACGCTTGCCAGGACTATGATTTCGACGTGTCGCACGGCGTGCACTCGATTCCCCGTCGTATCGGAATCCGTCCGGCACTTCTGGCGGCCCGCCTGCTTCACGGGGCCACTGCCCTGGCCTTGCTGGCAGTCCACCAGGTTTTCGAGCTGCACGCGCTATATCTGATCGGCACCGCCCTGGCCATAGGGATTCTGGTATATGAACACACGCTCGTCAAGTCGGACGATCTTTCGAAAATAGATGTCGCTTTTTTCAATACGAACGGTCTCGTCAGCGTCGTCTATCTCGCTTTCCTGCTGGGCGATATCCTGTGGCCGATATGAGTACCGATGACGAAAAATCCCGGCGCATCCGCAGCATGTTCGATCGCATCGGGCGCAGGTACGACCTGCTCAATCACCTGCTGAGCGGATACAGCGACATCCTGTGGCGCAGGTCCGCCGTTCGCGCGCTGGACGCTTCCGCGGGGGACCTGCTGCTCGACGTGGGCATCGGTACGGGTGACCTGGCGCTCGAAGCGCTGAAGGGCAAGCGGCAACCGCGGTTGATCATCGGGGTGGACACAGCACTGCAGATGATGGGGATCGGCCGGAAGAAGACGGTAGATTCCGCGAGGCAGACCATCAGATTCGTCGGTGGCCGCGCCGAATCACTTCCCCTGCGGTCCGGCGTCTTCGACGGCGCAATGGTGGCTTTCGGCGTACGGAATTTTACCGACTGCGCCGCGGGTCTGAGGTGCATGTGGCGCGTGTTGAAGCCCGGGGGCAGGCTGGTGGTGCTGGAGCTGTCCGTACCCCGGAATCCGGTGATTCGCCCCCTGTACCACCTCTACGCCAGGTACGTAATGCCGTGGGTCGGCGGTCTAATCTCGGGAGACGCGGAGGCCTACCGGTACCTTCAGGTTTCAGTGGAAGCGTTCCCGGAGCGTGAGCGTTTCCGAACGCTCATGGAAGGGGCGGGATTCGTAGACACGGGCTGGCGTGATCTGTCACTCGGCGCAGCTACAGTTTACTGGGGGGAGAAGCGCATATGAAACATGTCATCGTCGCCGTTACGGGTGCAAGCGGCGGACTGTACGCCCTTCGGCTTCTGCGCGCGTTGCTGGCCGGCGGACATCGGGTCAGCGTCATAATGTCCGGTTTCGGCCGGTACGTGCTCCGAGAAGAGACCGGCCTGGGAGCGGGTGACGAACTGCAGGACAGGCTGGCGGGGCTCTATGGCGACGCGGTGATGAAAGGCGACCTCACGGAATACAAAATCGGCGACCTGGCGGCTTCGATCGCAAGCGGGTCCGTACACACCGATGGGATGGTCGTCATACCCTGCTCGATGAAAACGCTGTCCGCCATCACCCATGGCGCTTCTTCGTCACTGATCGAAAGGGCCGCGGATGTCACGCTGAAAGAGAACCGTCCCCTCGTGCTGGTGCCCAGGGAAACGCCGCTGAACATTATCCACCTTCGCAACCTGCTCGCCGCCGCGGAGGCGGGGGCCCGTATCGTGCCGGCCATGCCGGCGTTCTACCAGAAGCCTTCCACCTTCGATGACCTGGCCGATTTCATCGCGGGAAGGGTGCTGAACCTGCTTGGCATGGACCAGCAACTCTTTTCGCCCTGGGACGCACCGTCGGGCGGCAAGGAGCCCGCGGGATGAAAGACCAGGACATCCACCGGATGATCTCCATACTGGAAGACGAGACCTCCACGTGGACCGAAACCGCATTGACGCTGGTGGCCGAGCAGACCCGGCACGATCCATTCCGCATTCTGATCGGCACCGTGCTCAGTCTCAGGACGAAGGACGAGACGACCGCGGCGGCCTGTGAGCGCCTGTTCGCGCTGGCCGCGGATCCGGCCGCCATGCTGGTCCTTTCCGAAGACGACGTGGACGGGGCCATTTATCCCGTGGGGTTTCATGCCACGAAAGCAAGCAACATCCTGCGGATCTGCCGGATCCTCGTGGATGCGTACCGCGGCGTCGTGCCGGACGATATCGACACCCTGGTCAAGCTGCCCGGCGTGGGCAGGAAGACCGCCAATCTCGTGGTCACTATCGGTTTCGGCAAGCCGGGCATCTGCGTCGATACGCATGTGCACCGCATCTCCAACCGCTGGGGATACATTTCCACCCGAAATCCGGACCAGTCGGAATTCGCGTTAAGAGAGAAGTTGCCATCGGAATACTGGATTAGGTATAATGATCTGCTCGTCATGTATGGCCAGAACTTGTGCAAACCCGTTTCGCCCTTCTGCAGCCGTTGCCGCCTGTCCCGGTTCTGCGACCGGGTCGGCGTGGGAAAACACAGATGACGGCGGAATCCGGGCACCCGGTTCCATGGAGGTATTGAATCAATGGATGGTTTACTGAATACGCCGCGGGGACTCGGCCGCGCGCCTCATATCATCGCGGCGTTGTCCGTACCGGTTAGCGAAGCGGGCGATATCGACTTCGACGTCTTCGCCCAGGACCTCGAGCGGACGGCGCAATACGGCATCGAACCCGCGGTGCTCATGGATACCTACCAGATCAACCATTGCACGCGGGATCAACAGGTCAAGGGGCTTGAGATCACCCGGGAAGTCATGAACGGTAGAGCGTTTACGGCAGGTGTATATGTCGAGGACGAGATCAGGGGTGACGGAATCGAGGACATCATCCGCGCGTACCGGGAGAAAATCGAGCAGCTTGAACAACAATACGGCGCATGCCCGATCGTTTTTCAAACCGAGCGATTGAAGCACGCCGACGCCTCCACCGTCATACGCGTTTACGAGGGTCTCGCCGAAAACTCGCGAGGCGGCCTGAAGGCATTCGAACTCAGCCCGGTGTTCGCGCCGAACGGCTGGATGTTTCCGGATGACGCGCTGATCGAAATCCTGGCCGGTGACAAATGGGCTGGCGCGAAGCATTCCTCCCTCGATCCGTCCAAGGAGTGGGCGCTGCTCCGGAAGATCCATCGAATCGGAAAGAAACTGTACACGGGGAACGACTACGATTTCGCGTCCATGATATACTATGGGAGCGACGCGCTACTGGGTATCGCGACTTTCATGCCCGACAAGTTCAGGGAACTTTCGGATGCCTTGCAGGACGGCGACCTTGCGCGGTACCTCGACCTGGGGAGCAGGATGGAATTCCTGGGACGGGTCGCGTTCCAGCCGCCCGTGCCGGCCTACAAGCACAGCGCGGCCATGGTGAAGAAGATGCGCGGTTGGTATCCCACGGATGATGTGCTGCCCGGTAATCCCCTGCGGCGGGACGAGGCGCACCGGGAAGGGTTGCGGAAAGCCCTGGAAATCCTGGAAATTCCCTGCGCCTGAACGATTGCTACCGGCGAGTGTACCG
This sequence comes from uncultured Gemmatimonadota bacterium, assembly GCA_951812955.1. Lineage (GTDB taxonomy): Bacteria > JAAXHH01 > JAAXHH01 > JAAXHH01 > JAAXHH01 > JAAXHH01. The sequence continues at coordinate 3,740,757 of OX638340.1, forward strand.
CGCCAGGAGACTCGATATCTCCCGGGTCAGTTCGCTCGTCTTGTCGTCGCCGCACGAAAGCGTGCTTTCCAGCGCGTCCGCCAGGCCGGCGATCTCATCGCAAAAGGCCTTGTGTTCCTGGGCATGTCTTGCCAGGGCCGCGCGCAGATCAGCGAGGATTTCCACCGTCTTCGCACCGGGATCGACGGGATCCATCGTGGATGACGCTTGTTCTTCGTCTTCCCCTGCTTCCGCGTCATCCTCGGTTGCTCGTGCTGCCGTGTCTTCCATATCTTCCCCTGCTTCCGCGTCATCCTCGGTTGCTCGTGCAGATGCGTCTACCTCGTCTACCTGCGCCACTGCGTCATGCTCGTCTACCCCAGCCACCACGTCTTCCTCCGAAGCCCCGGTCTCATCACCCTCCGGGAATGCTTGCCCCTCGTCGGCGTATCCTATTGCGGATTCCGGGGCGGACACGGATTCCTGTCCTGGCTCGTCCGTCAAATCGGTCCGGTCGCCGGGTGTACCCTGACCTGCCGGTTCGGCGACGCCGCTGAACGAATACGTATCAACGGCCTCCCGTGCATATAAGTCTCCGTCGACTTCCTCTGGCGCTTCATCCGCAATATCACCGTTGGTCACTACTCCGGCGGCCTCCACGGTCTCTGCAGTTTCCGCCTCGTCCCGCACTTCCTCGGCTTCGATTTCCTCTGGCGCTTCATCCGCAATATCACCGTTGGTCACTACTCCGGCGGCCTCCACGGTCTCTGCAGTTTCCGCCTCGTCCCGCACTTCCTCGGCTTCGATTTCCTCTGGCGCTTCATCCGCAATATCACCGTTGGTCACTACTCCGGCGGCCTCCACGGTCTCTGCAGTTTCCGCCTCGTCCCGCGTTACGCTGGCTTCGACTTCCCCAGGCGTTTCATCCGCGATATCAGTTCGTGTTTCCACTTCGGCGGCGTCCGCGGTCTCTGCAGTTTCCGCCTCGTCCCGGCCGTATACGGTTGCCGTCTCGTCGACAGACTCGGTTAAAGGCTCGGTATGGTCCGGCGCCCGGCCGTATTGCCGGCGCGGCGTACCGTTGGAATCCGGACGCTCCGGCGCCGGTTCGCCGGTCCGGGAATGCATAAACAGATCGATGGACTCCCTGGACACGAAGTATCTGCCGTCCTCCAGGTAGTACTCCAGCTTTCCTTCTACGCACATTCGCGTCACCTGGTCGGGCAACTGCTTCATCAAGTCCGCAGTTTCCAGCAAGGTCATCCACTGCGTTTCCGCCATCTTCTCCTCCTGCGCTTATGATCTACTGCCTGTACGCTGGTGTTCCAGCCGCCTTCCGAGTACAGACCATCCGCTCCGGTCTAGAAAACCTCTCCGGCTACCTGCCTGCCGTCGATTCGCAACTGCAATCTAATGCTCAACAACGCTTTTGCAAATACTTCCACGCGGTAGTCGTCGGTCCCGATCCGGAGATTCGTGCTCAAAATGCGCGTTTTTCGAAGCGATACGCGTCGGATGCTCCGGTCCCTGCAGACTCCGTCGATGTAAAGCCGGGCGTCCTGGGTCCAGGTGCTGAATACCCTGATTTCGTGGCCTTTGAATTCCGCCCTGCACTCGACGCCGTCCGGGTCAGACATGTACATTCATCTCCTGATGAAGTGCGCCGAACCGTTCATTACGCATTGGCCGCAGGCCTTGTTCCGGCAAGTTTCGCGGTCTATCTGCAGCAGGCCCTGCTGAAGGATGGCCCGGTCGATGGAGGCCTTCTTCTCGGGCGTATCGCTGAACAGCAGGTTCGACATCGATTGGATCACGCTGTTGCTGGCCTGTCTGCCGTATCCGGTGTACATTTCCCTGACAAGCTGCATCCGGTCCGATTGGCTGTCCCGGTCGGCGATGGCGTAGATGAACGGAAGGATCACGTCGATCATCATGCCGCGCTGGCGGTCGCGGCCGATCAGGGCGGTACGGGCCGTTCGTGATGTTTCCCCGAACACGGTATGCTTCAGCCAGTAGTCGCCGGGCTGGGGCCTGGTCATTTCCTCGAATTGCCGCGTGATCTGCCGCAGCAATGCGACAGGCCCCCGTCTGGCGCCGATGTCCATCGGGCCGGCGATCAGCGTGTCCAGACCATCCCGAAGGCCCGCCGCAATAAAGTAACTCATGGCAGCGAGCCGGACCGTGGGGAAGTTAAAAGGTCTCAGCCTAAAAAACAACCAGTCATGTTCCTGCATGGGGCGGGTGGGAATGGACCGGCTGAAGGCTTCCCATCGCGTTTCGATTTCCCTGACGTAAGGATCGTCCGGAATTTCCCCGCAGTATGAAAGACGCTGCGAGGGCAGCAGTCCGGCCGCGCCGAACAGTACAGCCTGCAAATCGACGATTCGATGGCCGCCACCCGTGCCGACCAGGGCGCGAATCGTCGTCAGAGGCAGACGGCGGGCAAGTGCCTGGAAGGAATCGGTGTTTTTACCGTATCCCGCGGCCCGCATGGCGAATTCATATAGCGCCTGTTCCGCCGAGACCCGATCCATCCTGCTTGAAATGGCTGCCGCCTTCTGCCGAAACCTGTCGGATCCTTTCCGATCAAGCAATGCGTGTACGCGCTCGACCGACAACTGTTTCATCAGGCGCTGGCAGGGATAGCCGCCGGGAGTCGGTATCTCCAGCCTCCGCCGGTACTGTTTGCGTATGCGGTCCAGGCCATGCCGAAAGTGCTCGGATAAAACCAGCGTGGGGATGTACTGCCCGTTCTGTTTCCGGACGACCGGCAGTTTTTCGTCGTGCCACATGACTACGTGCAGTACCACGTCATTGTAATGAGGGTCGCGGGTATGGCCATGTCGTTGCCAGTCGGCGGGTCTTACATGGATTTCCACGTCACCGCGAAGCCGTTTGCCGGGTCCGAAGGACAGGACCGCCCTGAGGAAATCGGGCCCGCTGTCCTGGTTCAGTGTACCGGGATGATACAGCCTGAGTGACCTACCGTCGGTAAGCCGGAGCCTTCCGGCCTTTGGCAATCCTTCCTGCCATAGATGCCAGATGAGCGCTTCCGCTATGTCCGAATCGGCGATTTGAAGCATATTGGTTAATTGACTGTTCGGTCAGACAGGGTCTATGTTCTTATGGTCGGAAGAAGGTCGTCGATCTCGAATGAGCGGGACGATACGCGTCCGTCTTGATGTCGTTTGCCGTCGATCAAATGACGCTGGTTTTTTTTTGTGATTGGATTATAATCCGTAGTAAACCGGGAGGTATGCACGTTCACATGGATTTCACGGATCCGGTGCCCGCGTGACCGCATTCTATTCCATCCTGCAGATCGTCAGCGTACTGGTCTTCACCCTGCTGTTCGGACTGACGGCCATGTTGCTGTCTCCATTCAACCCCTCGGGCCGGCTGGTCCACTGGTTCGCCCGATGGTGGGCGCGCACCCTGCTATGGGTGGGACGCGTGCCGGTCCGCCTCGATGGGCTGGACAACATCCCCGGGGGACAGCCGTGCGTGCTCGTCTCCAATCATGCGAGCGCGGCGGACATACCCATCCTGTTCGGCTCCCTCCCCATACAGTTCAGGATCATCGCCAAGGACTCCCTGTTCCACATTCCGATTCTGGGCTGGTGCATGCGGCTGGCCGGATACATCAGCATCAACCGTACCAATCCGAAAAAGGCCTTGCGAAGTCTTCGGAAAGCGGCACGGCAGATCCGGGTGGGATATCCCGCCGTGGTCTTCCCTGAAGGCACGAGATCACGGACCGGCGAACTGCAGCCTTTCAAAGCCGGCGCTTTTCTGCTCGCCATAGAATCCGGCGTGCCCGTAGTGCCCGTAGGCATATCAGGCAGCTTCGATATCCTCGTTCGCGGCAGTATGAGAATCAGGCCGGACGCGCAGGTTGCCGTGCGCATTGGTACGCCCATAGAAACCGACGGCTATACGACAAAGGACCGGCGCGGGTTGGCCGAGCGGGCTCGGGCTGCCGTTGAAGACTGTCTGCGACGGGACGGGTAATTGAGCATGGCACGGCCGGCCGAATCGATTTTCGAAGCGGGAACCGCGGTTCTATTCGATCTCGACAACACCCTGATCGACCGCGACAAGGCGCGCGACAAGTTCTTCTCGTACCTGCTGACCAGGTATTTTCCGCATCTGACGCCGGAAGAAGCCGCCTGGGCGGATCGAATGGAAACAATGCGCGCCCTCGACCGGGGAGGCCGGGGCAGCAAGGCCGCGATCCACGATTGTCTATTCGGTGGACGCCCGGTCATGTCGCCGTGTGCGTTTACTGAACTCATGCGCGGCAAGCTGGCGTCATTCGCTTCCTGGTCGGATGGCGCCGTGTCTTTGTTGAAGTGCCTTCGTGCCAGGCGCCACCCCATGGCCCTGGTCACTAATGGGTCGAAATCTCAGAGAGCGAAGATCAACGCCGTAGGTGCGTCGGTGTATTTCGACACAGTGCTCATATCGGAAGAAGTGGGGATCAACAAGCCGGATACCGCTATTTTCAGGCAGGCTATGTCCCGGCTGAACGCCGCACCCGAACGGTCCGTTTTTGTAGGAGACAGCCTGGAGTACGACATGGTCGGCGCCAGGAACGCCGGTATGATGACGGTGTATCTCAACCGGAGCGGAGTATCGGATGTGGACGATTCCCTTTGTGACCTGGTCGTCTCCGACCTGAGGGAGTTGTCGGACCGGGTGATAAACCTTGATTCCTGACCGACAGTCTAAGCGGCGGGAATCCGACTGCCGGCATACTGCAGTAAAGGCGATCGTGTATTGCCGGGTAACTTGCTGATCGAAGGAGATCAGTCATCATAACCCTTGGAGGATCTGTACCATGAAACGACGTCTCATCATGTGGATCCCAGTTCTGTTTATCGCCATATTCGCCCTGGGCTGTTCCGAAAGCGTACCTCCAGCCGAGGAGGCGACTCCTGCCACTGACGCAGCCGTGACGGAGGGCGCGACTTCGGACACGGCGGACGATCTACTGTCTGCACACATGGCCGCCGAAGCCATGCTGACGGCGCACTTCGTGGCAGCCGCGGTAAAGGCGGGCATGAGCGCCGAAGAGATAAACGGCGCGTTGGCCCTGGTCGCCGACGGATCCGCCATCGGTGAATTCTGGATCAGCGACGAAAACGGCCAGGTGGTCTTTACTAAATATGCCCGCAGTGGAATTCGCCTTTCCCACCGATCCGGAGGCCGATACGCAGGCGGCGCCCTTCGCCCGTCTGCTGACCGGCGATCAGGTTGTCGTCGACCAGGGATTCATGCCACGCGACCTGGACGGTATGGTCTTCAAGTACGTGGGCGCGGCGGGGGTCGACCAGGCGCGCATAGTTCAGGTAGGAGTGGCCGCGCCGCAGGATAGCGATGCGCCCTGAGCGTGGCAGCCCGCAGGCGTATTCCACGCCGGCCACGTGGACGGGTTACCCGTACTTCGCCCTGAGCCGCTCTGCGGCGATCACCTCGTTGCGCAGTTTCTCATAGGCTTCTTCCATCGGGATGTCCCAGTAAGAGCCGGGCGCGAAGCCACAGTCCGGGTGGATGGCGATACGTTCCGGCGCGACGACTTCCAGCACCCGCTCGACCCGTTTCACGATTTCCTCCGGCGTGTCGACGCCCGCCTTCTTCGAATGCAGGCACCCGACGCCGATGTCCATGCGTTCCGGGAGTTCGTCCAGCAGGGCTATATCGTCGTCCGTGGCCTCGCTGAGCTCGAACATAAGCATGTGGACATTCAGGTCCTTTATGCCGGGCAGGAGCCCGTTGTAGCCGGACTTCACGCCGGATTCGTCCAGCGGGCGCTTGCCGCAGAGATGGAGAGACAGGTGCACGCCGTCCATGCCCTCGATCACCCGGTTCAGCGTGTCGACGGCGTAAGCGACCTGTTCGGGGTATCCGGGCATGAATGCGCCGTCCCCGTGGATCGAGTCGTACATGCGGCCGATGGTCGTATCGTCGAACTGGATGTAACGCACACCTTCATCGCGCAGCAGCAGCACTTCCTGGCGAATGATCGGGATCAGCGCCTCCACGCACGCTTCCATGGTGGGATAAGCGTCCTTCGATCGGACCGGATCCCAGTTCACGACGCCGATATGGCTCGGGGTGGGCAGCGCGACCCTGACCTCCCGGTCGGTGCACGCCTTCAGGAATCGGGCCTCCCGGGCGAAGAGACCCGGGTTGACCGGTTTGATCCGGCCGGTGACCGTGTACCCCACGTAGGCGCCATGGCGGTAGGAGTCCACGTGGACCTTCTGAAGCTCGAACCCGGTGACCATGTCGGCGATCACGCCGATGTACGACTTCCGCCGCCATTCCCCGTCTGAGATGACGTCGAGGCCAGCCGCTTCCTGCACGGCCGCTACGTAGGGGATGGCGCGGTCCATCAAACGTTGCAGCTCCTCGTCGGAACCGCCTTCCGCAAGCAAACGATCCACCATGTCGCGAAAGAAACCCGGGCGAGGCATGGAGCCCACGACCATGGCGGGAAAGGGTTTTTCAAACATGTTGCACACCTCGTTTCCTGGTTGGATACCCGATATGTCCGGTCACGAAACCGGTTGATTCACCCCGGGTGCCAATATAATGATGTATCGGTATAATGCGCTTCCGGCATATAGTGAGCAAAGGGTTTACATCCCCGGGCGGTAGCTGCAATCAATCGAACCAGGCCGGCCGGTTTTCCTCCCGGAACGAACGGAGCCATCGATGAAGAACATCACGGCGAGCGTCCATTACGAAATCACGCCGCCCTGGGCGGTGCTTGAACGCAAGCTCATCGACACGATGGACGAAGCGATCCATCCCTACATCGAGAAATACACCCGCGCGGACGGTTCGCTGGTCTGGGCGGACACGTGGTCCGGAAGCCGGGACGGGATGGATGATTTCTACGAGGCGTTCACCAATTTCGCCCAGTTCTACAGCCTGGGAGGCGGCGACCACCTCCTTGAGGCGGCTGACGGCCACTGGGACGCGATCACCCGGCAGCTGACCGGTTTCGGGCGTATCTACCGGGAGTACGAACGGGGGTACGACCAGTTTCACCAGAGCGAGAGTTACATCTACTTCTACCATCTCTGCCTCGCCGACCCCGGCAATCCCAAGCTGCGCGACCGCGCCCGGCGTTTCGCCGGCTTCTATCTGAACGAATTCCCCGATGCCCCGAATTACGATCCGGTCCATCGTATCATCCGGGCGCCCCACAACGGCAGCGGGGGCCCCGCCTGGGGGATGAGCGAGGACGACAGCCGGATGACATACAATCCCGGGCAGGGCAGCATGCTGGTCTACGGCCTGCCGCTGAGCGACGTCCCCGGCATTACGCACGTGGGCGATCTCCAGGACCCCGCGAAGGCACGGATCATGGGCAGGGCCATGGCGGAGCGGTTCCGCGAGGGCGACGTGGGGAACAACCTGAACGTGAACGGGCTCATCATGAACGCCTACCTGATGACCGGGGACGACAAGTACCGGGACTGGCTGCTGGAGTATATCGGGGCCTGGCTGGACCGTGCCAGGGAGAACGGCGGACTGATGCCCGACAACGTGGGGCTGGATGGGCGCGTCGGCGCCCTGCATAACGGGAAATGGTACGGGGGACTCTACGGCTGGACCTGGCCCCACGGGTTCCACAGCCTGGGGTTCGCCGCCATCACCGCGGCCAACAACGCCTACCTGTTATCGGGGGACCCGGGCTATTTCGACCTGCCGAGAGGCATGATCGACCGTGTGCTGGAGGAGGGGATCGACGGCCATTTCGACGAAATGGCGTCCCAGATGAGCCTCCGGGATCACTACATCGGCGTCGACCGCAATCTAGGTCCAGACCGGCGTACGTTTTTCACACCGTACCGGTACGGCGACCAGGGCTGGATGGACTACCAGCCCATGCCCGTGACTTATCCCCTGAACGTGTGGAACGTGACGGAGGCCGACGAGGACCGGGCCCGCATGGAGTACCTGCACGAGCGAAGCGGCTTTGACTGGTCCGCCGTGGTGCCCTTCAGGGACAAGGGCGATATGCACCACGACGAACCCTGGCTGCTCTACCTGCGGGGAGAGAACCCGGACTACCCGGAACGGATGCTGGGCGCTGCGCACGCCCAGGTGTGTCACCGGCTGGCGCAGATCCGCGCCGACGATTCGGACCTTGAATCCGGCCCCCACATTCACCTGTGGCAGGAGGTTCAGCCCGTGACCACCGAGGCCCTCGTGCAGCTCACCATGGGATGTCCCCAGGTCATCTACTACGGCGGCATCCCGAACGCGCGCCTATGCTACTACGACGCCGACCGCGAACGTCCCGGCCTGCCGTCCGACACGGCCGCCCTCGTCGACCGGATCGAACCTTCCCGCGTGGGCGTGCACCTGGTCAATCTGCATCACACGGAAGCGAGACGGGTCGTCGTGCAGGCCGGCGCACTGGCCGAGCACGCCTTCCGGTGCGTTTCCTACGATAAAACGGACACGCCCTATCCGGGCGCCACCGGCGCCTATGCCGCGCAGCGGGCCGCGGTGCGTACCGAGTCCGCGCAGATAAGCGGCTCCCGCCTGCTCGTGGTGCTTCCGCCGGCCACAAGAATCCATCTGGACCTGGAGATGTCGCGGCACGTCAACCGGCCGCGATATGCGCCTGCCTGACCGGCCGTACGGGAAGTCTTGTGTTCGATGGTGGGAATCCTTCAGACGGGGGGCGCCCCCGCGCCTACGGTCAACCGGGGAATTCGAACCGCCGGATAAGGTCGAACTCCGCGGGGTCGAGCGGGGTGCCGTCGGGGCGCATCATGTCGTGCTGCCAGACCGGGGGCGTGGGATCGCCCTTTTTGGATTCCCAGGCCAGGTTGGTCTGCGTCCTGCCCGCCACGAGTCCCCAGTTGTACCAACCGATCCGGTTTTCCGCGAATACGGGCAGCATTTCCGCAAACGTGTTACCGTGGTGCCGCCGCAGCCATTCCGTGCAGATCACGGGTCGATCATACGCGTTGCACCTGGCGAGGCTGGGCCCGATTCTGTCCGCCGCTTCGTAGTAGTGAAACGAGATGATATCGGACAACTCGAACAGCAGCGCGGAAAGGTCGTCTTCGAAGGCGTTCCATGTCCACGGCCCCGTGGTAAGCGGTTGCATGGGACCGACGGAACGCGCCCAGGCGAAGGCGTCCTCGACGAGAGGCTGGCTTCTCAGGTCGTCGTCCGGTTCGTTGTACAGGTCCCACATCAGGACGCGCGGGTCCGATCCGAAGCTGCCGACGATGTCCTTTACGTAGCGTTCGAGTTGCGGCCAGGCATCCCGGTCGGCAAGGCGTTCGAACCCAGGACTCGGCACCCACTGGCTGTTGTGTACGCCGGGCACCGGATCGTCCTGCGGTCCCAGATAGGGGTCGCGGCCCCCGAAGAAGCAGTCGCAGAAGAGAATGACCATGGTGCTGATACCGTGCCGCGACGCGATGGCCAGGAACCGGTCGAGCCGGTGCTTCAGGCCCTCCGGGTCGTCTTCCCAGACCAGGTACTGCACGAAGATCCGCACGCTGTTGTAACCCGCTCCGGCGGCCCATCCCAGCTCCTGGTCGATGGTTGCCGGGTCGAATGTGGGCGCCTGCCACATCTCGGTCATGTTCACGGCCGTGCGCGGGAGGTAGTTGCAGCCACGGATGACGCCGGTTTCCCGGTACCATGCGTGGGCTCTTTCGGGGGTCCATGTGTTCATGCCATTCCTCTTCGTTTCAGCCCGGAATTGTTTCAACCCGGAATCGTTTCAACCCGGAATCGTTTCAGCCCGGTATATCCTTTAAGTCGCCCAGTATTTCCGCGATCCGCCGTAACGCCATGGCCCGGTGACTGATCCGGTTTTTCGTCCTGGCATCCAGTTCGGCGAACGTGCTTTCATAGCCCGCGGGAACGAACAACGGATCGTAGCCGAATCCGGACTCGCCCCGGGGTTCCCGAAGTATCCGGCCCTCGCACACCCCGTCCGAGGTCCAGGTCCGTCCATCCGGCGCCACGACCGCCATGACGCACCGGAACCGGGCGGTTCGGTCGCCGTCGGCGACGCCGGCGAGGGCTTCTAGCAGACGGTGCATGTTGTCCCGGTCGCTGGCTGTCGCACCGGCGTACCGGGCCGAGTGCACGCCGGGCGCCCCGCCCAGGGCGTCCACCTCCAGGCCCGAGTCGTCCGCCAGCGCGGTTTTACCCGTGAACCCTGCGACGGCACGCGCCTTGATGAGGGCGTTCTCCTCGAAGGTACGGCCCGATTCCTCCGGTTCGGGACAGCCGGGGAAAGACGCGGCAGTCGCGACCCGCACACCGGTCAGCAGCGCTTCGATTTCGGAGATCTTGCCCGGGTTGCGTGTGGCCAGGACGATGGTCATGGTCGTGACCTAGCCCCGACCCAGCGCCTGTTTCTGCAGATCGATCAACTGGTTTACACCCTGTTTGCCGAGGTCGAGCATGGCCGACAGTTGTTCTGTGGAAAAGGGGTGGTGCTCCGCGGTGCCCTGGATTTCCACCAGGTCGCCTCCGCCCGTCATGACGAGATTCATGTCGACGTCCGCCGTGGAGTCCTCGTCGTAGCAGAGATCGAGCATGGGGACGCCTCCGACTATGCCCACGCTGATGGCAGCAACCGCGTCCCGGATGGGGTCGCGATCGATCAATCCACGCTCGGACAGCCAGGACACCGCGTCACAAAGCGCCACGAAACTGCCAGTGATCGATGCGGTACGGGTTCCTCCATCGGCTTCGATAACGTCGCAATCAATGAGGATGGACCGTTCCCCCAGGCTGTTCAGTTCGCAAACAGCACGAAGAGACCGCCCGATAAGCCGTTGGATTTCCTGCGTGCGGCCGGAGACGCCGCCGCGGCGGCCGTTCCGGGATACGCGCGTGTTCGTGCTTCGCGGCAGCATGCCATATTCCGCGGTGACCCAGCCTTTGCCGCTCCCTTTCAAAAAGGGCGGTACGCTCTCGTCCACACTCGCTGAACAGAGCACGGACGTGCCGCCCATGACGATCAGAGCGGAGCCCTCCGCGTGCCGGAGGTAATTGCGCCGGATTTCGACAGGACGCAACCGGTCGGTCTCCCGGCCATCGATCCTTGACACAGGTGCCACTGCTACATCCTTTGCTTTCGTGTAGGCGTGCGGACGGTAGAGAGAACGGAGATCGCGCTACATGCTCTCTTCCTCTTCCGCGATGAGTGCGAGGGCGTCGCGGGGATTTTCCGTTGCGATCAGCCGTTTGCGAAGGTTATCGTGCCTGAGCAGGCGGGAAATGTGGGCGAGCGCCCGGATATGGGGACCGGACACGTTCAGGGGCGAGACGAGCAGGAAGAAGAGGTAGACAGGCTGCTCGTCGAGGGACTGGAAATCCACGCCCTCCTTCTTGATCCCGAGCACCCCGACCAGCTTGTCGACGGCCTTGCATTTGCCGTGGGGGATGGCGACCCCCTTGCCGATCCCGGTGCTCATGATCTTCTCCCGTTCCAGGACGGCCTGCAGCACCTCCCGATTGTCGCTGATCCTGCCGGACGCAGTCAGCGCCGCGGCCAGTTCCTCGATCACTTCCTGCTTCTGCGTGGCCTTAAGGTCTACCAGGATAGCGTTTTCATCCAACAATTCCGTCAAGCTCATGCCATGCTCCTGTTTCCCCCATCCTGCCTGAAAACGTATTCGCTTCAAAAACCTGTGTGATTCTATGTACCCGCCCTGGAATTGTCAACAACGATTTGGATGGCCTCCCAGTCCGTCCGTCCGGAGGCAAATGAAAAAGCCGCCTGACCATGTCGTCAGACGGCTTCTTAAATCCTGGCAGTCTTCAGCGATAGTGTCCGATCAACCGCCGGCGCGTTCCGCGAAACTGTCTGCTGTCATGTGGGCGGATTCGAGCTGCATTTTAAGATCGTACCATTTCTCGTTCGCCTTAAGGTCATTGAGTTGCATGGTAAGGGAGTCGGCGAATGCCGAAGCTTCCTGGGCAAGCGTACGGGCTGCCCTTCCACGGCCCTGCTCGATGCTGCTTGAAATCTCGCCCCAGCGTTCAAGGAAAGCCGGCAGGGCTTCGTCGATCTCACGCTTCGTCAACTCCTTCTGCACTACGGATTCCTGGCTGGCCGACTCCACGAGCGCCATGGTATTTTCGGCAGCGGTTTTCGCGTCGCCGTACTCCTCGGCAGCCATGTGTGCCCTGGCCTTTTCGAGCTCGGCGGCGGCCATTTCGTATTCAGCCGGCGCGTACTTGTCGACTTCGGCTTCCATCGCGTCGGATATGGCCAGTTCCGCTGCGTCCATGGCCTCGGTGGGTGGTCCCGCGCACGCAGCGGCCACGAACAGGCATGCGACGGCGCTCAGACAGGTCAGAAAGGCCTGCTTGGACATGATTGAACCTCCTGTTGAAACCAGAAATGACGAATGTAAGATCGCTTTATTCGATACCGAATCGACCGGGAAAGACATTATTTCGACAGCATAACACAAATATAATAGACCGGTTCAAAGGGGTGTCCAGTAAAAAACGTGTCAGGCGCAAAAAACATGACCCGCGGCGGCGGTGCGACCGGGGCGGAAACGGCGCAAGACCGCCCCGCCGGTCAGGCGTTCGGAGTGGTGATTCCCCTTGACATACCGGCCTGTAAACCTTAGTGTGATGGGCTGAGCCGGGAGCGGTATCGACTTTGTGACCGACCGATGCGCAGCCGTCCATTCACCGAAAGGACCATCGCGAAGCATGGTGTCTGAAGACGTCCTCAGGAGGCAGTTGGAATACGTACTGCACGGTACCAGCTTCGACCTGGGCAGCAAATTCGAGGGCAAGGTCAGGGACAACTACAGTCTGGACGGGAAGCGGATCATCGTGACCACCGATCGAATTTCCGCCTTCGACAGGGTGTTGTGCGCCCTGCCCTTCAAGGGGCAGGTCATCAACCAGACCGCGGCCTTCTGGTTCGAGCAGACCCGCCAGATAATCGAGAACCACCTGATCGACGTGCCGGATCCGAACGTACTCGTGGCCAGGGAGTGCAGGCTGATTCCCGTCGAGATGGTCGTCCGCGGCTACCTGACCGGCGTGACTACCACATCTGCATGGTACCACTATTCACATGGAAATCGCAATTTCTGCGGACACGCCCTGCCGGAGGGCATGAAGAAGAACCAGGCCTTCGACCAACCCATCATAACCCCTTCCACCAAGCCGGTTCAGGGCGGCCATGACGAGTCCATCTCGGGGGAGGAAGTGCTTCGAAGAGGTCTCGTGGAAGAACCGGTGTATCGTGAAATGGAGCGAGCGGCCCTGGAACTGTTCGCATTCGGTACGGAAAAGGCCGCCGCCAATAATCTCATCCTGGTGGATACCAAGTATGAGTTCGGCCTGTTCGAGGACCGGGTCATGCTGATCGACGAGATCCACACGCCAGACTCTTCCAGGTTCTGGGTAAAGAACACCTATCAGGATCTTTTCGAACGGGGCGAGGAGCCGGAAAAACTGGACAAGGAATTCGTCCGTGGATGGCTCGCGGACCGCGGTTTTCGTGGTGACGGTCCCATACCCCCTATCCCGGACGAGGTCAAAATTGAAGCTGCCCGCCGTTACATTAAGGCCTACGAGATGATAACCGCCAGAACCTTCGAAGCCCGGAACGAGGATGTGTTGCAGCGGATCACCCACCGGCTGCGGAACCCGAACTAGCAGACCACAGGACACGCTCGGAATGGATGCCATCGTCCGGGATCACCCACCGGCTGCGAAACCCGAAATAGCTGACCCCTCTCGTATGCGCCTGTCAAACCTTCTTGAAATCTCTGAAAAGTCCCCTGTCGTACAGCGTTACCTGGCGTTGGCCGCCGATACCGCCTGCTCCGCGAGGGTATCTGGGCTGGCAGGTTCTTCGCGTTCCCTTCTACTCGCGCACGCGCATAGAAAACGGAACGGCGCGACGCTGGTCATCGTGGAGGACACGGCCTCCGCCGAGGAGATGTTCGAGGATGTCTCCAGTCTTCTGGATCCCGGGGACGTGGCGCTGTTCCCCCCCTGGGAGGTGCTGCCCTACGACCAGGTCTCTCCGCCGGGCGACTTGTCGGGCCGGCGTCTCGGCGCGCTGCACGAACTGATGAAGAACAGGCCGCTGTTCGTCGTCGCCACGGTCAGGGCCGTCATGCAGCGCACCATGCCGCCGGCCGTGCTTGCCGGCTCCATCCTTCACGTCGCCGCGGGCGCTACAGTCTCGTTGAGCGATCTTACAGCGCGGTGCAACCGGCTCGGCTACGAGCGAACGGACATGGTCCAGGCGCCTGGCCACTTCAGCGTGCGGGGCGGTATCGTGGATGTTTTCCCCCACGGGATGGAACAACCGTGCAGAATCGAGTTCTTCGGTGACGTAGTGGAATCGATTCGGCTGTTTGACATCTACACGCAGCGGTCGTCTCGGAACATCCAGGAACTGACGGTGCTCCCGAACAGGGAATTGATCGACGAGCCTGAAACGCGTGCCGATGTGGTCAGGCGGGTCAGGCAGGCGGCCGAATCGTTTTCGACCGACGCGTCCGAACTGGTCTCTCACATCGAGGACGGAGGTCTGTTCGAAGGCAGCGAACGCTACCTTCCCTATTTCCATCCCTCCGCCGCCACCATCATGAATTACCTGCCGGATCACACGCTGATCGTCCGGTGCGAACCCGATGAATTGGAGCGCGAAGCGGAATCATTCGCGGAGGAATATGAAAACACCCACCTTCGTCGAACGGAGGCGGGTGATCTGGTTCCCGAGCCGGAAGAAGCGATTCTGGGCTGGCATGACATAGAGGAGGACTCGGCCTACTATGGCACGATGGACATGGTGCGCGGCGCGCGTGCGTCCAGGGGCTGGCTCGCCATCGGTACCGAGGCATCGGGCGTGTACCACGGGGCGATGGACGTCCTGAAGTCCCGGCTGGAGGAATGGAGCGCGGACAACGCCCGGATCGTGGTGGTATGCGACAACGAAGGACAGGCGGAAAGACTGCGGGAGATCCTGGGTCCGGACTCCCCGGTGATCGAAATGGCCGTCGGACCGATGCACGCCGGGTTTGTTCTTCCCGACTTGCCCCTCGTGGTGTTGACCGACGCGGAGATCTTCAACCGTTACCGCAGACGCCGTCGCAAGGTCTTCAAGGAAGGCGTGGTGATCGAGGATTTCACCAGCCTCAAAGAAGGGGACTACGTCGTCCATATAGACCACGGCATCGGCCGGTACGTAGGGTTGAAGCGAATCTCCGTGGACGACCGGGAACGGGACTGCCTGACCCTGATCTACGCCGCAGACGACCGGGTTTTCATCCCCATCGAGCAGTTGCACCGGGTTCAGAAGTATATCGGTTCCGATGGCGAGGTGCCTGCGTTGTCGAAACTGGGCGGGCGAGCCTGGGAACAGGCCAAGTCGCGCACCCGAAAGGCGGTCAAGGATATCGCCGAAGATCTGGTCAAGCTCTACGCGGCCCGGCAGGCCAGCCCGGGACACGCCTTCTCGGCCGACACTCCCTGGCAGACGGAAATGGAAGACTCCTTCATCTACGAGGATACACCCGACCAGGAGTCGGCGACATCGGACGTAAAGTCGGACATGGAGAAATCGGTGCCCATGGACCGATTGATCTGCGGGGACGTGGGGTACGGGAAGACGGAAGTGGCGATACGCGCCGCATTCAAGGCGGTGCTGGACGGTAAACAGGTCGCCGTGCTGGCCCCGACCACCATCCTGGCCCAGCAGCACCTGACCACCTTCTCCGAGCGGCTCGCGGACTACCCGGTGAACATTCGCATGCTGAGCCGCTTCGTTACGCCGCAGGAACAGAAAACCGTTGTGTCCGGGCTCAGGAACGGCGACGTGGATGTCGTCATCGGCACGCACCGCCTCATTTCCGCCGACATAGAATTTCATGACATGGGCCTGCTTGTCGTCGACGAAGAACAGCGGTTCGGCGTGGCCCACAAGGAGCGGCTCAAGCAATTGAAGACCTCCGTGGACGTCATGACCATGACCGCCACGCCCATACCGCGGACGTTGCACATGTCGTTGGTTTCCGCCCGCGACATGTCGCTCATCACCACCCCGCCGAGGGACCGGCTGCCGGTGCACACCGAGGTGGTGCGTTTCAACGAAGATGTGATCTGCGAGGCGATCATGCGGGAGGTGGACCGGGGCGGACAGGTCTTTTTCGTTCACAACCGGGTACAATCCATCGAGGCGGTCGCGGAATTCCTGCGTCGCCTCCTGCCCCAGGTATCTTTCGTCGTGGGCCACGGGCAGATGCAGGAGCGGGAATTGGAGCAGGTGATGATCGACTTTCTGGATCAAAAGTATGATTGCCTCGTGTCCACGATGATCATCGAATCCGGTCTGGATATTCCCAATGTAAACACCATCCTGGTCAATCGCGCGGACCGGTTCGGACTTGCCCAGTTGTACCAGCTCCGGGGCCGCGTGGGGAGGTCAAATCACCGGGCCTACGCGTACCTGATGATCCCCGCCGCCGGAACGGTCACGCCCGACGCCCGCAAGCGGCTGGCCGTGATCTCCGAGTACACCGCGCTCGGATCGGGATTCCATATCGCCATGAGGGACCTCGAGATCCGTGGCGCGGGCAACCTGCTGGGCACGGAGCAACACGGGTTCATATCCTCCATCGGGTTCGATCTCTACTGCCGTCTGTTGAAAGAGGCGATGGAGGACCTTAAGGGCGAGACGCGCGAAGAGACCCACGAGGCCGAAATCGAACTGCAGGTGAGTGCCTTCATTCCCGATGACTATATCGCCGATCGAAAGCTCAAGGTCGGCTTTTACCAGCGGCTTTCACGGGTGGAAGAGGAAGGGGACGTCGTCTCGTTGCGGGAGGAGATGCAGGACCGGTTCGGCCGGCTTCCCGACCCGGTTCGCGTCCTTTTCGACCTGGTATCCATTCGGCAGATTGCGGTCCGGATCGGCCTGAAGCAGCTCAGCGTACGCGGTAATGAAATGGCCCTGACCTACAGGAACGGCCTCTACCCTTCGAGGGAAAGGATCGCGAACGTGACGGACGATCCCGCGCTGGACATCGAGTTTCCCCACGGTGACGGGTTCCGAATCAGGGCGGGACTGATCGGAAAATCGGAAGCTGAACGGGTCGAAACAGCTAAAAACCTGTTGCTTAAACTGCTGTGAATTGTTAATGATACCTTCTCGGATACTGAAATCGGATCCGCCCGCTATAGAGGGAAGATCAGCATGAAACCCGCGCTTTTTTGCGCCGTTCTTTTGAATGCGGCTCTTCTCTTCACGCAGTGCCAGTTCCTTACGATCGCCGAAGACCCCGACACGGTTGTCGCGCGGGTGAACCAGTCCACGCTGACGGTCGATCAACTGGAAGCCGAACTGGATGACGCGGAGCTGCCTGCCGCCACCCTGCAAATGAGGAGGGACTGGGTATCTGTCTGGATCCGGACCGAACTGCTTTACCAGGAAGCCCTGCGGCGAGATTTCGACGGCGACGGGAAGACGCTCCGGGAACTGGACCGGATGCGCAGAGATCACCTGGCCAACGTCGTGCTGGAACACGTCATCACGGATTCGTCGATGGTGGTTACCGATGAAGAGGTGGCGGGTTATTTCGAGGCCAACCGGAAGGAGTTCGTTTACCACGAACCGGAACTCAGGCTCTCGGTTATCGTTCTACCTGACGAGGCCACGGCCCGACAGGTCCGCGGCCAGTTGTCGCGCCGCAGCGGTACCTTCGAGGAACTGGCGCGAACGCGATCCATACATCCCTCCTCGGCCGATGGGGGAGACCTGGGATTCTTGAAAAGGGCGGATATCACCGACATTTCCGTGCAGGAAATCGTGTTTTCCCTCAGCGTAGGCCAGGTTTCACGGCCGGTCCTTTCCGAGTCCGGCTCGTTCATCTTCAGGGTCGCGGAGCGTCGCGCGGCGGGCACCGTGCCGCCGTTGGATGAAGTCCGTGGTGAGATCGTCAACAGGATGCTGCAAGACCGGCGACGCGAACTGGTCAGACGGTTCGTGGATGCGCTGAGGCAATCTTCCGACGTGGAAATCTTCAACGGGAACCTGATGCGGTCGGAACCCGACGAGCAATAGACAGGAAACGGAGGAACATGAACGTGCGCTCGATTACCCGCCATTTTCCACTGGTTCTGGTCCTGGCCGTGGTCGTGGGAGGACGTCCGGTTCTCGGCCAGCAGCTGGTTGACTATGTCGTGGCCGTCGTGGACAATGAGATCATTCTCTATTCCGATGTGATTGAAGCGGTAAAGATGTATAGAATGCAACAGCTGGAGCAGGAACCCGAAGACCTCCCGGGCCATTTGCTGGACAACATGATCGATACGCGTGTCGTGCTCGCCTATGCCCGCCGGGACAGTGTCAGGGTACCCGCCGAACAGATAAACGGCGCGGTCCGCCAGATCATCGACCAGTACACGGAACAACTCGGTTCCAATGAAGCCCTGGAACAACTGGTGACGAATTCCGGAATGACCATGCGGGACTGGAACCGGCTACTCAGGCGGCAGAAGGAGGAGGAACTTCTGCAGCGGAAGCTCGAGGAAGAACGTTTCGGCGAAGTCCGGGTGACCGGCCTGGAGGTCGCACGCTACTATGAGACCCATTACGACAGTATTCCGTCGAATCCCGTCATAATGGACTTGAGCCACATCATGATCTCCTCACTTCCGGACCCGGAAGTCGTAGCCTCATTGAATGCAAGGACCGAGGAGATCCGGCGCCGCATAGCGGACGGGGAGGACTTCGGCGAAATGGCACGGCGGTATTCGGAAGATCTGAACAGCGCCACGAATGGCGGAGACCTGGGGTTCTTCGCACGCGGCACGTTCATGGCCGAATTCGAAGAAGCGGCTTTCGCCCTTGAACCGGGCGAAATCAGCCCCCCGGTGCGGACGGACGTGGGTCTGCATATCATCAAGCTGGAAGAAAGGAATGAAGACCAGATCCGCGTGCGTCACATTCTGGTCCAGATCCCGAAGACTGATGAAGACGATCATCGTGCGCTGGAGACGATTTCCATACTGCGTCAGCGGATTCTCGACGGCGATGAGACCTTTTCCGAGGCCGCCACCAAGTACTCCGAAGACCTCGCCTCCGCTTCAGAAGGAGGCCGTATCGGTGAGTTCATGCGCGATCAGTTGCTGCCTCAATACCAGGCCGCACTGGATACCATATCCGTCAACGAGTTGACCGAACCGATCAGGGTGGTGGACCAGGATAACATCTCCTACCACATCATGATGCTGAACGACAGAACCGGCGGCGACAAGCTTACCCTGGACGAACATTTCCAGCAAATCACATATCTTGCCAAACAGGCCAAGTGGAATCGGGAAAGGGAACGCTGGCTCGGGGACCTCAGGCACGAGTTGTATATCGACGAACGTGGTCTGGAGGCCCTGCCCTGAGCAGTGATCCCCGGCGCTCGCATACCTGATGATATGAGAATAGATCAGTTTCTGAAACGGTCCCGCATCATCAAACAACGGGATGCCGCCAAGAAGGCCTGCGACCGGGGCATGATTACCATCTCCGGAAGATCCGCGAAACCCGGCCACCAGGTCGCGGCGAAGGACATCGTCGTCGTGGAGTGGCCCGACAGACGGCTGGAGTTCGAAGTGTTGGACGTCCCGGACGGGAACGTGTCGAAAGAAAAAGCACTGTCCCTGTACCACGTGCTCAGCGATGAACAATCCAGCGATGAACGACCCAGCGATGAACAATCCAGCGATGAACGTCCCAGCGATGAATGACCTGGCGATCATTCTGCAGGGATCGAAGCACGGTGAACGCGCGCCGGGGCCCAGAGTCCGGTGAGCAAGCGCCCCAGGAAGACCCTCCCGGCTGATTTCGAGCTTCCCTACAGCCAGTTGGCCCAGGTATACGATCACGTGATGCGCCACGTGGACTATATCCGGTGGGCCGACTATATCCAGTCGGTATTTACACGGTTCGAGGCGACGCCGAAGGACGTACTCGAACTGGCCTGCGGGACCGGGGCCATGGCGTGTATCCTCGATGACCGAGGATACCGGATGACGGGCATAGACCGGTCGGAGAGCATGATCGCCGTCGCGAAGCAGAAATCCGTTGATGCGAGCCGGGCCATCCGCTTCCAGGTAGGCGACATGGTCCGCATGCCAGTACCGGGATCCTTCGATGCGGTGCTATGCCTGTACGATAGCCTCAACTACGTCGTGGACGAGGCGGACATCGCCGCGATGCTGAATGGGTTGCGCCGTGTTTTGAACGCAGGCGGCCTGTTCGTATTCGACGTATGTACGGAGATCAATTCGCGCAGGTACTTCCATAACCAGGTCGACCAGGAAAGCAAAGGGGATTTCTCCTACGTCCGGCGTTGCGAGTACGTCCCCGAGACGCGCATACAGGTCAACGAATTCCAGTTTACTTTCAACCGCGAAGGAAAGCGGTATTCCACCCGGGAACGCCACGAGCAACGGATATATCCAGTAGCCCGGCTCGAGGAAATCTGCCAGGAGTCGGGTTACCACGTACTCGGCGCTTTCGACGGTTTCAGTTTCGAAGAAGCGTCGGAGAAATCCAACAGGGTCCATTACGTGGTCCGTCCCGTCTAACCGAACCTTCCCATATGGCATTCGATCGCGTTGTAGGCCACGACAGACAGCGGCAGCGGCTCATGAATGCCGTAGCGCAGGACCGCCTGGCCCACGGGTACCTGTTCTGCGGACCGCCGGGCGTTGGCGCCGAAGCATTGGCCATTGAACTCGCGTGCGCGGTCAACTGCGAAAGCGGACCCGGGGAACCTTGCGGGCAGTGCCGGCACTGCCGGCGGATTCGCGCGCTTCAGCATCCCGATTTACACCTGCTGGTGCCTTCTTCATCCGCCCCGCCGCCGGACCGTCCATCCGGCCGTGGCGAGGGTTCGTCCAGCCGCGGCGACGCCCGGCAGGAACGGAGGATGGGCCTGGCCTTCCAGCTGGCGGACGACCCCTACGCCGCTCTGCCGTTCGGTTCGAACGACATCCTTTCCGTGGACGACGTCCGGTCGCTTCGTAAAGATGCGTCCGCCAAGCCCTTCGAAGGACGGAGGAAGGTCGCGGTTATCGTGGCCGCGGACCGGATGAACACCGCCGCTTCGAACGCGCTGCTCAAGACGCTGGAAGAGCCGCCGGGAAGCCTGATGCTCATACTGACCGCATCCCGCTCCCAGCGGCTGCCGCCGACCATCGTGTCACGCTGCCAACCCGTTTTTCTGGCGCGCCTGCGGGAAGCCGATGTAAAGGCGGCGCTTATCGAGCGGTATGACATTGATCCCGAGGAGGCCGGAGATCTCGCCCGCAGGTCTGAAGGCCGCCTTTCCGAGGCACTTACGGCGAGATCCGAGCGGGGGGCGGGGCTCAGGGAGGAAGCCTTCATCCTGCTTGAATGCATTTACGACGCAACACCGCTGCGATTGTTCGAACAGGTGGAATCGCTGGCCGCCTCGCACCGGGACGAACCGGTCATGGACAAGATCCTGGATCATCTGTTGGCGTTGTACCGCGATCTGTTTATCCTCGACACCACAGGCGGTTCCTCCACGCTCTCGTACACCGAACGCGTCGACGCCCTGCGTGCGCTGGCTTCCGGGATGGACCTCGAAGATATCGAGAACGGCATAGCCGCCATCGAAGAAGCCAGGCGGGACATCGCGCGGAACGCCCACGTGCAGCTGGCCCTCCTCGTACTTGTCCTCAGACTCAGACTGAAACGAGGATCTGAAGCCTCGCGCCAGTCGCCTTCGCATCAGACGCCTTCGCGCCAGTCGCCTTCGCGCCGGACGCCTTCCGATGAAACACCGCCCCATGCCTTGCCCGCCGCGGATTGATCCGTTGACAAACCGCCCTCAACACGCTATCCTGATGCTGGAATCAACAGGGTTCGTCCGGCATAGAACGACCACGCCTGTGAGGGAGTCTTGGCAGAGAAAATACTCGTAACCGACGCGTTACCCTACGCGAACGGCAAATTGCACATCGGCCACATCGCCGGCGTCCATCTGCCCGGCAATATCTACGTGCGCTACCAGCGTTTGAAAGGCCGGGATGTGGTACACGTCAGCGGATCGGACGATCACGGCGTGGCCATCACCCTGGCCGCCGAGAAGGAAGGCACAACCCCCAAGGAACTCGTCGACAGGTACTATCCCGTCATCAAGGGCGCCCTCGAAGACTTCGGCATCATCTACGACAATTTCTCGCAGACTTCGCGGCCGATCCACCATGAAACGGCCCAGGCCTACTTCCGCCGCCTGGAGGAGAAGGGCTGTTTTGAAGTCAGGGAAGTTAACCAGATCTACTGTCCGGCCAACGACCGCTTTTTGCCCGACCGCTATGTGGAAGGCACGTGCCCCCACTGCGGATCCGACCGCGCGCGAGGAGATCAGTGCGAGGCCTGCGGCACCATTCTGGACGCCACACAGCTGATAGACCCTCGCAGCGAGTTCTGCAACGGGCCGCTCGAGGTGCGTCCGGTGATCCACTGGTATTTCAAACTTGCCCGCATGTCGTCCCGTCTGCAGGAATGGATCGGCACGAAGAAGCACTGGAAGCCCAACGTGCGCAATTACTGCCAGGGCTGGTTCAACGAGGGATTGTCCGACCGCCCCATCTCCCGCGACCTGAACTGGGGTGTGGCGCTGCCGACGGAGGAAGCGGTGGGCAAGGTCATGTACGTCTGGTTCGAAAACACGCTGGGCTACGTGTCGTCCACCCGGGAATGGGCGGTTGACCAGGGCGATCCCGACAGGTGGAAGGACTACTGGCTGAATCCGGACTGCAAACTCGTCAATTTCCTCGGCAAGGACAACATCGTCTTTCACGCGATCCTTTGGCCGGCCATGATCATGGAACACGGTGATTTCGTCCTGCCCTCGGAGATACCGGCCAACGAGTTCCTCAACATCGAGGGCCAGAAACTGTCCACGAGCCGGAACTGGGCAGTCTGGCTCGACGAGTACCTGGCGGACTTCCCGCCAGATCCCATGCGGTACTGCCTGGCGTCTATTTCGCCAGAGACGAAGGACGCCGATTTCACCTGGAAGGACTTCCAGGCGCGCAACAACAACGAACTGGCCGATATTTTCGGGAATTTCGTGAACCGCACACTGACTTTCATCAAACGGTATTTCGACGGCGTGATCCCGGAGCCGGGAACCTTTTCGCCGGAGGACCGGGAGATGCTGTCGACCGTTTCCGGTGCTCCTACCCGGATAGGCGAGTGCTTCGAAACCTTCCAGGTAAGGCGGGCCGTCCGTGAACTGATCGCCCTCGGAAACCATTCCAACCGGTACTTCAACGATCAGGCGCCATGGAATACCCGAAAGACCGACCGCGCCCGTTGCGCCGCCACGCTCCACGTGTGCGTGCAGGCGGTCAGGGTCCTCGCCCTGGTCATGTCGCCTATTCTGCCGTTCAGCGCCGAAAGACTGTGGAAGATGACGGGTCTGGAAGGCCGCGTCGATGAGCAGAATTGGGACGAAATCGATATAGATGGATCGCTTTCCGGCAGGACGATTGGCAAGGTCGAAATCCTGTTCCGCAAGATCGAGGACGATGAGATCGACGCGCAGATCGCGAAACTGGGCAAATCCGTCGCCCGGGGTGACGGGAAAACGGATTCCGGGGAGGCGTTGGAGTCCGCCGGAACGGACAATAACGAACTCATATCATTCGACGCGTTCCGCCAGATCGATTTGCGCATCGCGGACGTCGTGGCGGCCGAGCCGGTTCCCGGTACGGACCGCCTGCTCAGGCTGCAACTGCGCATCGGAGAGGACGAGAGGCAGATCGTGGCCGGCATCGCTCCGAAATATACGCCGGAGGCGATGGTCGGGCGACAGATTGTAGTGGTGGCGAACCTGGAGCCCGCGAATATCCGGGGCGTGGAATCCAGGGGTATGCTGCTCGCGGCCGCAGACGACGACGGCGCGCCCATACTCCTCGGTCCGGATGTCAGAGTTCAGTCCGGTTCGTCGGTTAACTGAGACCCGGCACGCCGGTCCCGGCCGGCCGCGCGGAACGGATATCACACGGTAAACCCGCAACCAGACACTGCCTTGCTGTTCGATACCCATACCCATCTCACGGCTGAAGCATTCGATCATGACCGCGATGACGTGATCCAACGTGCGCTCGACGCGGGCGTGGATGGCATGATCGCCGTAGGGTACGACTTAGGCAGCAGCAGGGCCGCCGTGGCCCTCGCCGAGCGATGCGACTCCGTGTACGCCGCCGCGGGCATCCATCCCTGCCACGTCCACGAAGCAAGCGAAGCGGACTTCGGGGAAATCGAGAAACTGCTGGAACATCCTTCCGTCGTCGGCGTGGGCGAAACCGGCATCGACCTGTATCACGACCGATCCACGGGCCCACGGCAGCGGGCGTCGTTCATAAGGCACATGGAATGGGGCCGGAGCACCGGCCTGCCGGTTATTGTGCACGACCGGGACGCCCATGCCGAAGTCATGGGCGTGTTGGACGAGTTCTCCGGTGATGAAACGACAGCGATCCTGCACTGCTTCACCGGGGACGCCGCCATGGCCGAAAAGGCCGTTTCCATGGGATGTTTCCTGGGGTTCGGCGGCATCGCCACGTTCAAGAATTCGGCGGCCCGCGAGGTGGTCTCCGGGTTGCCGAAGGATTGCATCCTGATCGAAACGGACGCGCCTTACCTTGCGCCCGTGCCCCACCGTGGACGCCGGAACGAACCGTCCTACCTAGTAAAAACGGCCGAAGCGGTTGCCTGTCACCGCGCCGTGACTATGGATGAACTGGCGCGGACCACAACCCAGAACGCGAAAAAGGTGTTTCGAATCCATTGAGTACGGTACTCGATCCTCCCGAAGACCTGCTGGCCGGCCTGCGCAAATCGAATTTCCGCCCATCGCGGTCGAGGGGCCAGCACTTCCTGAACGATTCGTCCATCGCCCGCCGCATCGTCGAGGCGGCGGGGGTCACGCGACACACGCCCGTCCTTGAAATAGGACCGGGGACCGGCGCGTTGACGCGGCACCTCGTCAACCGGGCCCGCGGAGTAACGGCCGTGGAAATCGATGCCGAACTTGCACGAGCCCTTCAGACGGCCTATGGAGGCTACGACCACCTGACCATCATGAACCGGGACGTGCTCGATCTGGATCTGTCCGAACTGATGAATGCATACGGCGACCCCGGGTTCGTGCTCGTGGCCAACCTGCCCTACGGAATCACGGGACCCGTCCTTGAACGGCTGATCGACCATCGAGACAAGATCAGGCGCGCGGTCCTCATGGTTCAGCACGAAGTGGGTGGTCGACTTGCGGCGCATCCGGGTACGAAAGCCTATGGCGCGGTAACCGCCATCATGGCATACCATTACGGTGTGGAATCGCTGTTCCGCGTGGGCGGCGATCGATTCGTTCCCCGTCCGGCCGTGGATTCGGTCGTCCTCCGGTTGACGCCCCATGAACGCCCTCCCGTCTCGGTCAGGGACGCCGGCTTGTTGATTGTCGTGATCAAGGCGGCCTTTCAACATCGACGCAAGATGCTGCACCACGCAATGAATCGATTGGCTCCCGGTTCCGCCGGCTATCTTTCAGATCATACCGGGATCAACCTGAAACGACGCGGGGAAACCCTGGACCTGAACGAGTTCGCGGCGCTCTCCAATGCGCTCTGTGAATACAGGGACAACCGCGAAGACGAAACCTGACGGATTCACCATGCGCTTTCGCTATTCACGTAATGCCAGAACGCGGTTGATGGACAGGAAGAAACAACGGCGGGCCTACCTCCTCTACGCCGTGCTGGGGACAGCCGTATTCGTCCTGCTTGCCCTCGCCATGTGGATCGCGCTGTACGAAAATCAAGCAAGGTCGGTCGTGAACTGGTTGCTGGACCGGCCCATCGCGATTGCCTCGTCCGAATACGAACGCACGGCCGCCTGGAAATCCGGCCAGCAGGCGTACCAGACTTTGGATACGGCCCTCTACGGTGCATTTTTAAACCTGCAGGTCACACCGGGCAGGACACGGGAAACGAAACCGCGCGCTCCGTTGGGCGACAGCCGTTGGACGCCCGTAGAGCGCCGAATCACCGTTTCGGGCGCGTATTCGCTTACGGAGTGCAATCTCGAGATCGCCAGTGCGGTCACGCGGGTGGGCGGAACGGTTATCCGCGCGGAGGAACGGTCTAGGTCCGGGGAATTGTCGCTTGAGATCGGCCACGGCGGCATGGTTACGCATCGACTGCACGTCACCCGCGACCCGAACCTCCAGCGAAGAACGGGCCGTCTGGCGGTCGTAATCGCCTATTCGGATGGCAATCAACGGGGAGTGGTCGAGAAATTGTCGGAGTTCACCCGTCCCATCACCTTCGCCCTGCTGCCCTGGGCGAATGGAGTGGACGATATCGCTGCCGAGATCACGGGCGGCGATCACGAGGTGATTGCTCTGCTACCCATTCAACCGAAGTCGTTCACCCGGAATATACCGCGGCGGAGATCCGTGTTGTCAGCTCATTCGGAATCGGCCAATCGACGCATCGTGAAAGACGCCCTCGCATCCATTCCCAGGGCCCGGGGCGCGCTGCGGCACCCTGTCGGCCGCGTGGAAATGGATGCCGAGGTGCTGGCCCCCGTGATGGACGAACTGGGCGAGCGGGACTTGTATTTACTGGACAACCCGGGTAACACGGATACCTCGGGAGCGCCGGATGATTGGGACGGCCGCGGCCGGCTTCGGATCTGGGGCGTACTCGATTCCGTCTACAACCCCGTGGTCATTTCAATGAACCTTGACCGCGCGTCACTCTCCGCACTGGACAACACGCGCGCCGTTGTAATCGCCGATGCCAGGCCCCATGCCCTGGAGGTGCTGGAAAATAGGATGGCGCATCTTGAACTCAGAGGTATAGAGTTCGTAACGGTTTCCGACCTCGTTGACAACTGACACCGGAGCTTCCCCATGGTAAAACTGAGTATATGCATAGACCAGGTCGCCGCCTTGCGGAACATCGCGAACCGGGGAGAACCCGACCCCATGACCGCGGTCATGATGTCCCAGGTGAGTGGGGCGGACGCTGTAACGATCTCGTGGACGTCCGATGCATCGCTCTACCAGCGGGGGGAGTACGACATCGTCAGGCAACTCGTGCACACGCACCTGAACGTGATCGCGCCGCCGGACCTGGAACTCCTGCAGAGTATCTTGACGATTTCTCCCGATATGGTTACCCTTGTTCCCGAGGGTTACGGGCATGCCGGTCTGAACAACGACTGGTTCGACTCGTCCTGGCCTGAAGCCGATACCCTGGAACGGCCGACGGAACGCATGACAAAGGCCCTGCAGGATAACGGGATCCTGACGAATGTACTGATCAGGCCCACCGCGACACACGTCCGGCAATGCGCCGAAATCAAGGCGGACTACGTACATATCGACGCAAGCGGTTACGTTCAGGCTGCCGATCCCGAAGAGCGGAGCCGCAATTACCAGGAAATGGCCGGCGTGGCCAAGACCGCGGCGCGGTTGAATATGGGCGTTTCCGTAGGACGCGGCATTGAATATCGGACGGCGGGGGAATTGGCGGGCATCGCGGAGGTGGAGGAAATGGTGGTGGGCTATGCCGTTGCCGTGCGGGCAATGACCGTGGGATACGAGCGGGCAGTCCGCGACCTGGTCGACATTATCCGCCATGCGCCAGGGTCCCAGGGGGACTGGTAGACATTCCGACAGCGTTACACTAACCGCGGTACCGAAAGGAACAGCACTATCCACAAACGTATCTCATTCCTGGTATTACTTGCCGTTACCCTGATCGGCACAGTCCTTGTCTCCCCTACCATCAGGCTGTGGTTTTCTTCTCCCGAATCCATCGAAAGGCTTACGCCCGATGAAAGGAAAACGCTCTACGGCCAGTCCACGGTACCCGGTATCGACCTGGCGGGCGGATATAGGCTGACCGCCGGTCTGGATGTATCCCGTTTCACGGAAAGAGGCAGGATGAGGGCGGTGGAAAGCCTGGTCGAAAACTGGCGCTTGCGCCTCAATGCATTCGGGATTTCCGAACCGGTCATCACCGCGCGGGGAAACGACGCTTTCGATATCGTCGTTCCCGTCAGTGTGGATACCGGGCTCGCAGCCAGAATGATTCAGGAATCCGGGGCGATCACGCTGCATCTGTTCAAAGATGGCGCGGAAGTGCAGGCCTTGAGGCAGCGTGTAGACGATGCCGTTCGTGAACGGGACCGGGACGCAACATCCGGGACTGACGCGCAGGAGCCGGCCGGAACAGGTGGATCGGCATCGGACGGACCCGGTGGGCTCAGCGCGTTGCTTGCGCGTATTACGGTGGAGGACGGAATCGGAGACATCGCGGTCAGGGAGGACAACCTGGATGCCGTAAAGGCCATGCTGGCCGATTCCACGGTACTGGCCAGCATACGGGCCTTCAACCTGGCAAATCCTCCCGCCGGCGCCTTCGCGTGGGCATCAGAACCGGTGGAACGCGGCGGCAGCGTGTACCATCCGCTCTATTTCATCAACCAGGACGTGGATCTTAACGCCCAGCCCGTCGCTTCGGCCGTAGTCAGCGACGCTTCGGTAACGGCGGACCGGGGCGCTTACGCGGTACGCCTTTTCCTGCAGGACGAGGGCAGGGAGAGTCTGGCCAACCTCTCCAGTGCCAACGCGGGAAACCGCCTGGCCATCAAGATGAATGGACAGGTGTACGTGACGCTGAGTATTCAGGGCAGAATACCCGACGGACGGATAGAGGTTCCCGGCGGCGATACCCTTGAAAAGGCACGCGCCCTGGCGGCCATCCTGGAATCCGAAGCGCCTCCCGTGGCCGTCGCGCTCCTGGATCAGGCGGGAGTGGATATGCCCTCACCGTACGGAGACGGGATCGTGGACAGCGCATTCGGCGCCGCCGTGATTGGCATTGGATTGCTCGGCGCCTTGTTCGTGATCCGGTACCGGGCAGCCGGCTTGCTATTCATTGCGGGGATCCCGTACTTTCTGATCATGACCGGAGCGATGCTGAGGCTGTGGAACATCGCCGGAATCGCGCCGTACTTCACGCTCGCCGGCGTGGTTGGATTACTCGCCGCGTTGCTTGTTTTCACCAGCGTGCATATCTGGATATTCGAGTACCTTCGGGCGGAAATCGGAACGGAGACTAAGGTCCGCCAGGACGTCATGACTACGCTCGAGAAGATCACGCCTGTCCTGGTCTGGACCCATGTCATGCTGCTGCTCGTCTCCGTGTGCCTGGTCGTGGTAGGCACCGACAGTGTCGTCAATTTCGGTCTCGTGTTGTTTTCCGGTGCGGCCGGCAGCCTGCTGACCTCGATCCTCTGGACGAACATGCTTCTGTCCTCCCTGGTGGCGGACTGGCAGATCAGAAAGTTGAGTATATGATGGAAAAGGGCCTCACCGCATTGTACGAAAAACTGATCGACCGCCCCGGGGTTGCCTACGCATTCGTCGTCATACTGGCCGTGTTGGGAATCGCAGCAACGGCTATGAAGAGGGAACACGCGGTCGACGAGGGCGTGGTGGCCTTGCTGCTGTCCGGCGACCTGCTCTACGGCCTGTTCGTGACCATGCTGATCGTGCTGGTCATCGTGGGCACCCGGATAGACGACCGGCCGGGTAAGAGCATCGCGGTGTCCCTGGGCGTATTGGCGGCGGGAAGCATCGTGCGTTTACTGCTCCCGTTTGCCCGATCGATCGACTGGTTGGGAGAATGGAACGGGGTCATGCTAGGCATCATGATTATCACCCTTTACCTGGCGTTTCGCATAGGCGCCCGATTCGCCGTGACGGCGATGGGTTGCGCGCTATACGTCATGTTCGTCACGGCGGGAATCACCTTTGGACTGTTGGATAGAATTACGGTTTCGGGCATACTGGCGCTGATGGCCGTCGGAACGCTGGCGGTGGTGATGACCTTCCTGGGCTACAGTCAGGTCAGAAACCAGATAGAAACCGCGCGGCGTGACCCGGCCGGCCATTCCGTGCGTACCGGCATGTCGCGGGCCCTGCCCTTTCTGATCATGGCCGGCCTGGCCGTCCTGGTGGTCGCCGCTCCGCTGGCCATCGCCGCCGACGGTCCCCCGCGTGATTTCGGCCTCCTGCTGATGATCGGTGGTCCGGTAGGCGCCTGTGCGGCCCTGATGTCGGCGGTGCCTCTCGTATCCATGATGCAGAACGTACGGTTCGAGGTCGGGACGCCCCCCCGGCGCGGTGGACGCCGTCAGCGATAAGCGCCTGCCCAGCAGTGGTAAGTGCCCGCCGGCAACGGTGAGTGTCCTCCGGTAGCGGTAAGCGCCCGCCGGTAGCGGTAAGCGCCCGCCGGTAGCGGTAAGCGCCCGCCGGTAGTGGCAGTCTCCTGCCGGCAACGGTAAGTGCCCACCGCGGAACCATGGCGCAGGCAGCCTGGAGTACCATGGCCGATCAACCCAACATCCTCCTGATCCTGTCCGACCAGATGGTTGCCGCGCTGACCGGAACCTATGGACATCCCGTCGTCCGGACCCCTAACCTGGACAGACTGGCGGCAACCGGCGTGCGCTACGATGCCGCCTACACCGCCTTTCCGCTCTGCGCGCCCGGCAGGGCCTGCCTGATGACGGGAAGGCATGCTTCGGAAATCGGCGCCTGGGACAACGGCGCACTGCTGTCTGCGGACGAACCTACCTTTGCCCACTACCTGGCTCGTGCGGGTTACGATACCGTGCTGTCGGGCAAGATGCATTTTATCGGCCCGGACCAACTGCACGGATTCAGAAAGCGGCTGACCACCGACATATATTCCTCCGATTTCGATTGGGTAAAGCCGGAATGGATCCGCCTGAAAGAAACCAGAGGGACGGACTTCGAGCAGGTCATGAGCAACCGACCGGCCTATAACGCGGCGGGGTACACGGGCGACGGTGTGCGGATCGACGCCTGGCACGACGCTTTGAGTTACGACGAGGAAACCCATTTCCGCGCTATTGAATACCTGCGGGCCAGGAACTCCGGCGGGGAGGACGGCCCCTTTCTGCTCTGCGCGTCCTATCACCATCCGCACGAACCGTTCTGGCCGCCCGATGCCTACTGGAAACAGTATGAAGGGGCGGACATCGACCTGCCCGTCTTTCCTGCCGACCTGGATGATCACCATTCCATGATGGACCTGAACCTCAACGCCTATCACGGTACCGGGTGTTACGATCTGCGGAACGAAGAGGGCCTCTACCGGCTTCGCCGCGCCTATTACGCCCTGGTGAGCTACATGGACGACAAGGTCGGTGGCCTGCTGGACGCGCTCGACGAAACCGGACTGGCTGAAAATACGGTGGTAGTCTTCGCCAGCGATCATGGCGACATGCTGTGCGAGCGGGGCATGGTTCAGAAACGCTGTTTCTACGAATGGTCCTGCCGGGTGCCCCTCATCGTTCGCTTTCCGGATGGATGGAGGGCGGGTACGACCTTTCCCGATCCCGTGTCGCTGATCGATCTTCTGCCTACGTTCTGCGATCTCGCGGGCGTTGAGGACCGGCTTCCCCACGACGGCCAAAGTCTCGTGTCAGCGGCCGCGGACGACGGGGACCGCGTGGTGTTCGCCCAGGCGCACGAGGCCGTGGGCATGCCCTGCATCATGGCGAGGCAGGGTCGGTACAAGTACCATTACATACACGGTTTCGCCCCTCGGCTTTTTGATCTGGACAACGATCCGGACGAATGGCATAATCTCTCGGGCGAGCACGCCGAGGACGAACACCGCCAGGTGGAAGCGCGTCTGCTCGGCCGGATCCTCGACCGGTTCGACCCGGATGCCATTGCGGAGGAAAACCTGGACAGCCTTTACCGGCGGCGCCTGATCCGGGATACCATGTCGCGGTACGGACACACGTGGAGTCATGAGCCCGGTTTAGACCACCGGAAGGGCGCCATGAAACAGTATTTGAGCTAGAAGGGCGGGTCGAAGCGGTCCGACTTCTCGATTCGCGGATACGAATTCCTGCCTGAGAAGGCTCGCAGGCATCCAACTGGGGGTTGTTCATGTTGCGCGCAGGATTCATCGGCGCCGGGGGCCGTTCCCAGAGCGCCCACTACCCGGCGGTCGAGCGGTTGCCGGACGTCGAAATGACCGCCGTGTGCGAACTGGACGAGACGCGCCTGGCGCAGGTTACCGAACGCTACGACTTTCCGCACGTGTACACGGACCATCGCGCCATGCTCTCGGAAGTGGAACTGGACGTGATCTACTGCGTCATGCATGAAAAATGGCTGCTCCAGCCCGCCCTCGACTGCCTTCGCGCGGGCAAGCATATTTTCATGGAAAAACCTCCCGGCGCGAACAGCGGGGAGACGAGGCAGTTGATGGACGCCGCCGTGGAACACGACGTGTACGCCATGGTGGGATATCAACGACGTTTTACCACGGTCGTCCGTGAAGCCATGCGGCGCATACGGGAAAGAGGTCCGGTCTCCCATGCCGTGACCACCTTCAACAAGAAACTGCTTTACGACAAGCAACCGTACTCGACGACCCTGTGGGACGACGTGACCCATGTGGTGGACCTGCTGCGGTACATGGTGGGCAGCGAACCCGTCGAAGTGACCCGTTACCGGGACAAGTTTGAATCGGTCGCCTGGAATCACTACACGGCGCTGGTCCGTTTCGCCAGCGGCGCCACGGGCGTGGTATTCGGAAACCGCGCCTCCGGCGGCCGGGTGCTGAGCGCCGAACTGCACGGCGTGGGCATCGGCTGCTACATGAAGCTGCCCGAGGAAATCGACATCCGCGAGGACGATCGCCAGACTGTCCTGCAGGGCTGGGAGATCAACGGCGATGACGCGGAAGATTCGCCCCGTTACGAGGGAGCGCTCGCCATGCACGAGCACTTCGTGGATTCCGTGCGCAACCAGACCATCCCCGTCAGCGATCTTCGTGACGTCATACATACCATCCGTCTCGTGGACTGGATCGAATCGGGGTATCGTCCCGACTAGGGCGGCGTAGAATAGCGCGGCTATCCAGTCCAATCAATGCCGACGCAAATGGCCTCAGCAGCGCACTGGCAATGGCCGCGGCAGCGCACCGAAAATGGCCGCGGCGCCCGGTCACCAGACCCTTCGCATCATGCAACGGCTCAATTTTCCGGATTACGCATTTGAAATCGAATCGGACGACGCGGGCCGCAGCGTCATTTTCGACGGGGTCCGGCGCAGGTTCGTTCGCCTGACACCCGAAGAATGGGTCAGGCAGCACCTGGTGCGCTACCTGGTCGAGGACCGGGGCTTCCCGGCAGGCTGGGCGGCCGTGGAAAAAGGCTTCCAGTACGCCGGCACAGCCGTTCGCGCCGACGTGATCATGCACGATCGGGACGGCCGGCCGGTCCTGATGGGAGAATGCAAGGCGCCTGAGGTTCGCATGACCGAAGCCGTCTTCGAGCAACTGGCCCGGTACAATTCGGTCATCAACGCCCGGTACCTGGTGGCCACCAACGGCAAGACGCACTTCTGTTGCGAACACGAGGCCGGCGGCGGATACCGCTATCTTACGGAACTGCCCCGCTTCGAGAGTGCTAGAGGAGTCTGATCGTGGCGGAAGGACTGATACTCGCGGCCCGAGGATCGTTGGAACAGCGGGTCGAAGCCCTGGAACAGGAGGGTTATGTCTTCTTCCCCGGTGTACTCTCCGGAGAAGAGGTCGCCGAACTGCGATGCGCCATCGACCGGCTTGAAGCCCGTCCCGAAGAATACGACCGGCATACAAACCCCGAGACCCACGGGTTTCTGAACAAGTCCATCAACAATGTATTCAATCGCGACTCCGTATTCCTGTCCTTCCTGGACCGTCCGGACGTCATAGACGTGGTCGAAGCCGCCCATGGACCGGACTGTCACGTCATCGGCATGACGGCGTGGATGACGGGCCCCGGCCGGCCGGACCAGGGCATCCACGTGGACTGGCAGCCGCTGGAACTGCCCGAAGACGTCATGGACGATCCGCGAGTCGAGGTGCCCGTTTACATCTCCACGGTTCACTATTACCTGGACGATCTCTACGAGGCCCTGGGACCCACCCAGTTCATTCCAGGCAGCCATCGGGCCGGCCGCGTACCCGCCACCGGGGAATCCGCCTGGCGCGGAGTCGAACCCCGCAGCATCATCTGCTCGGCCGGAGACGCCGTCCTGTTTCGCTGCGAGGTCTGGCACCGCGGGACGGCTAACACGAGCGACCGGGTGCGCTACCTGCTCCAGGTCCACTACGCACAGCGCATGATCACGCAGAAGTTCCCGCCCTACCTGAACCGGTTCCGGTTCGACCCGGTCATCCTGTCCCGCGCCACGGACCGCCAGCGCCGGCTGTTGGGCGAGCACGTGCAGGGCAATTACGACTGATCCACGACATTCATTCAGGAGGAACCCAGATGAAATTCATCAGATTCAGCGTCGTTTTCCTGTTCACAGCCGTTTTCGTTCTCCAGGCCGCCGCACAGACGCGAGAGCAGGGACCTTGGTGGCCCCATCCCATCTGGGGCAAGGACGACCAGTCGGGCGGCTCCAACTGGATAACGCCCGAAAAAGTGCTGAAGGCCCTGACCCTGGTCAAGACGGGCCAGATCTACGAAATCGGCCAGGTGTACAGCGCGGACATGCCTCTCTTCGGCGACCGGACCTATTCCATGGTAATGCCGGGGTCTCCCACGGGCGAACCCATGGGCGATAACAACCTGGTCTATTACGACGAGTTCCTGGTGGCCGAAATCGGCCAGGTCGGCACGCAGTTCGACGGACCGGGCCACATCGGCGAGCGGATCACGATGGCGGACGGAACGGAAAAGGACGTTTTCTACAACGGATTCACCAATGAGGAGATCAAGGGACCCTACGGACTCGCAAAGCTGGGCATCGAGCACATCGGACCCTTCATCACCCGGGGCATCCTGGTCGACGTGGCCGCGTTCAAGGGCGTTGAATCCCTCGACCACGGTTACGAGGTCACGGTGGCGGACGTCGAAGACGCGCTGCAGCGCCAGGGCATTGCGATGGAAAGTCTGGAGCCGGGAGACGCCTATTTCTTCCGTTACGGCTGGGCGCGGCACTGGAACGACCACGACAAGTACAACACCGATCCCCCGGGCATCGGCATGGAAGTCGCCCGGTGGGTGGTCGAGAAGCAGGCTTCGATGATCGGTTCGGACCAGTGGACGACCGAGGTGGTGCCCAATCCGGATGCCGGCCAGGCCTTTCCGGTCCACCAGGAACTCATCACCCGGAACGGCGTATGGAACCTCGAGAACATGAACCTGGACGAACTTTCGGGCGACGGCGTCTACGAGTTCCTCTTCATTCACACGCCCATTCGATTCAAGGGTGCGACGGGTTCGCCCGCCCGCCCGATCGCCATCAGGTAATAACCACGCCGACGAAAGGAGCGGAACGTGACAGCATTCGAAGGAAAAGTGGTCATCGTGACAGGGGGCGCCAAAGGTATTGGCGGCGGCATCGTCCGCGCCTTCGCCGGTGAGGGGGCGCACGTCCTTTGCGCCGATATAGACGACGATGCAGGTGCGGAGATCGTCGCATCCAGCGACCGGATCCGCTACGTCCACGCCGACGTGACCACGAGCGAAGTATGCCGTTTCCTGGTGGAGACCGCGATGGAAGCCTGGGGAGGCGTCGATATACTCTGCAACAACGTGGGGATACAGCCGACGTCGAGCTATCTGCCCGCTCACGAAATGTCCGAAGAGCAGTGGGACCGGATCATAAATGTCAACCTGAAGAGCCGATTCCTGATGGTCAAATACTGCGTTCCCGTGATGAAACAACGCGGGGGCGGCGTGATCATCAACACGGCGAGCGTTCAGGGACTGCAGTCGGCGAAGGGTATATCAGCCTACGCGGCGAGCAAGGGGGGCGACCTGTCACTGGTGCGTCAACTTGCCTTGGATTACGCCGAGGACAATATCCGCGTGGTGGCGGTCAACCCGGGCACCATCGAAACGCCCCTCCTGCAGGAGGCCATCGATTCGATCGGCGGCGCCGAGGACGAAATCCGGACAGATATGGCTTCCCGGCACGCCGTGAACCGGCTCGGCAGTCCGGAGGATATTGCCAATGCCGTGCTGTTCCTGGCCAGTGACCGGGCCTCCTTCATCACGGGTGAATACGTGAACGTGGACGGGGGACTGATGGCTCGGGGGGCGTGGGCCTAGGGGGGTGTAACAAAGCTACTGCGGTACATGCTGCTATAGGAGCATTACAAGAAAACTCGACGTGAAGCCGGCACATTCCCCATTCTTGGATCACGTTTGTTTTTTTCATTCGAGAAACCCGCAGTGATTCCGACTGAGGAAGAAACCGGTTCAGATGCGGATAGGAAATCGCAATCCGAGCGCTGTGAAAGTTTCGTCAGTACGATGAATACATTTTAGCGTAGGAAAGTTAGGATATGAGCGTCGAGTTGATCGGGATAATCAGTATGGGCGTTGCCCTGGCTGGACTTATTCTGGCGTCTAGGCGGGATATCAATCTCCGTCCTGTATCCCTGGAACAGGGCAGGCAGACCTGAGAGAGCGTATGGCAAGACTGGATGAGATGCTGGAAGGACGATTCTACACAACACGTTGATCAGCTCGTAATTGTCTTTTTGCAGCGATGCGTTTGCGCCTGAGCATCCCAGCCCAATACTGAATCCCGCTATCCTTAGATTCCCTTGCACACCTCCGCACTGCAGCACGAAGCACTTTATTATTCTTAAGGTTTTCGATGACTTCTAGTCGTGGGCGAACGGGTCCACGACTTAACCACTCCGCTGCGTCCCACGCCGGGTCAAGTTTGCTCTCGGCCGATATTGCTTTTCTAGCCTCTTCCTCGATTCGGTGGTTTATGTCTTTTGGGGTCCAACTGAATATGAGCGACAATAGAGCACGTATAATCTCACGATAGACATAGCCAATCATTGGTTCGGCAGTGTTGTTACGACCCTCGATACTTTCGTACCTTTTTGCTACAAAGACTTCGGCTTTGCCATGTTCCTTAAAATAGTCAACAATATTTGTGTTGGGCTGGATGGACGTGACGCTTTCCAGATATTGGATGGTGCTGTCGAAACATCGCTCCAGTTCATTAAATGCCGTTATGTTGTGCTTTTGAACATCCGCCAACAGTAGATGTAGTTTGTGCCCACGAGAACGAACCTGATTCTCTGACAGGCCGCCGTCTATCAGAATCGCCTTTAGGCCCTTCTCGATTGCTTCGTGAGCATTCTTGGTGTCCGCCCTGATCCTTGCCTTTGAGTATGCTGTGGAGAGTAGTCCAATCTGAAGGAGTCTTTTGAAGAATTCATCTTCAGATTGTGCATCTAAGTTTGCTGCATCAGTCAGGCGACTATGGATATCGCGCGACGGTCTATCCAGTTCATCGAGGGCATACCTTAGGTCTGCCCATACGTCTTCCTTTTTTAACGACATTTTAATGCCTGCCTTTCAGCACACACAGAACAGATCCACTTGTTGTCAAGAATGATCAGACTTTCTACAGTCTTCTCTTTGTCCAATTCGTGGTTTGCAATTGATTTCAGGCTGCGGCAAGGCATACCTGAACAGCCGTGAAACGCCCATTGGCTAAAATCCGAAATAACCACGATTCAATAGCCTGGCCTTATGCCGCACAGAATAGATAGATCCGGATTAGACCCTGGAATCTGACAATGAGTTACTAGTCAGGGCGGGATTGGTGCTATCGAAACCGCTGCCGATCATTCTTCATCACGGGTGTATTCGTGGACGTTAACAGGGACTTGATGGGATGGTCCGCAAGCACGTGGGCCTAGGCCGGCTCGTCGCTGTCCTTCGACTTGAAGATGCGCAGGAGCCGGTTGAGGGGGTCGTA
Source organism: uncultured Gemmatimonadota bacterium (assembly GCA_951812955.1). Lineage (GTDB taxonomy): Bacteria > JAAXHH01 > JAAXHH01 > JAAXHH01 > JAAXHH01 > JAAXHH01. The sequence continues at coordinate 3,778,670 of OX638340.1, forward strand.
GAACTCGCCGACGACCCTTTCCTTCAGGGGAATGATGGCGTTGTCCGTGATCGTGATCTCTTCGGGACAGACGTTGGTGCAGCACTTGGTGATGTTGCAGTAGCCGATGCCCTGGTCGTCCTTGAGGTCGCCGAGGCGGTCCCCGGTGTCGAGGGGATGCATCTCCAGGGCGGCGTTGTGCACCATGAGGCGCGGGCCGATGAACTCCTCGTGCAGGTCATGCTCCCGCAGGACGTGACAGACGTCCTGGCAAAGAAAGCACTCGATGCACTTGCGGAACTCCTGCACCCGCTCGATATCTTCCTGGTCCATGCGCCAGGTACCGTCCTCGGCGTCTGGCTTGCGGGGCTTGAAGGGCTTGATCTTTTCCTTCGCGCGGTAATTCCAGGACACGTCGGTGACCAGGTCCCGTATCGTCTTGAAGGCCTTCATCGGCTCGATCGTGATGGCCTCGTCCTCGGGCAGGTCGCTCATCCGCGTCATGCACATCAGCTTCGGGTTGCCGTTGACCTCGGCGGAACAGGAGCCGCACTTGCCGGCCTTGCAATTCCAGCGGACCGCGAGGTCCGGGGCCGATTCCGCCTGGATCTGGTGCACCGCGTCCAGCACTACCATGCCTTCGTCGATCTCGGTGGAGTAGTTCTCGAAATCGCCGGTCTCACCATCGCCTCGCCAGATTCGGAAGTTGGCCGTCGCCATTATCTGTTCTCCTCGATGATCGCTGCCAGGTCCTCCCTGATGGACTGGACCGGAACGCGGTTGATCACCATTTCACCGTCTTCATTCCTGTGCTGGGTAATGTTGATGCTTCCGAATTCCTCGTCCTTGTCCTCGTAGTCCTCGCGGAAGTGGGCGCCCCGGCTCTCCTTCCTTTCCAGCGCGGCGCGGGCCACCGCCTCCGACACGATCATCAGGAACTTGAGATCCAGCGCGGTGTGCCATCCGGGATTGTATTCCCGGTTTCCGATGACAGAGACTTTCTGCGCCCGCTGCCTGAGTTCGTCGATCACTTCCAGCGCTTTCTGCATGTCCCCTTCGTTTCGAACGATGCCGACGAGCTCCTGCATCCGGTCCTGCAGCTCGTACTGGATGTCGAAGGGATTCTCACCGCTGTTCTCCCGGTCGAAGGGCGCCAGGGTCTCGGCGACGGCCGCTTCGACCTGGCCTTCGTCGATGGTCCCGTTCTCGTTCTCGCGTGCGAACTCCGCCGCGTACCGGCCGGCGCGCTGTCCGAACACCAGCAGATCGGAAAGGGAGTTGCCACCCAGTCGATTGGCGCCGTGCAGGCCCGCGGCACATTCCCCGGCGGCGAAAAGACCGGGCACGGTAGACATCTGCGTGTCGGCGTCCACGAGCACTCCGCCCATCACGTAATGGGTGGTGGGGCCTACTTCCATGGCCTCCTTCGTGATGTCGATGTCGGCCAGTTGCTTGAACTGGTGATACATGCTGGGCAGCTTGCGCTTGATGTGTTCTTCGGCGTTCGGCAGTTTTTCCTTGATCCAGGCGATGTCGAGGTATACGCCGTCGTGGGGCGACCCGCGGCCTTCCCTGATTTCCCGGACGATGCACCGCGCCACGTGATCACGCGTCAGCAGTTCCGGCGGACGACGGGCCTCCTTGTCTCCCTGGGTGTATATCCAGCCCTCTTCGGGACTGTCCGCAGTCTGGTTCTTGTACAGATCGGGGATGTCGTCGAACATGAACCGATTGCCTTCGCTGTTCGTCAGGGTGCCGCCCTCGCCGCGGACGCCTTCCGTGACCAGGATGCCCCGCACGCTCGGTGGCCAGACCATGCCCGTCGGGTGGAACTGGACGAATTCCATGTCCAGCAGCTCGGCCCCGGCTTCGTAGGCCAGTCCGTGGCCGTCTCCCGTGTATTCCCAGCTGTTGCTCGTAATCTTGAAGGCCCGGCCGATGCCGCCCGTGGCCAGGATGACCGCCTTGGCGCGAAAGACCCGAAAACGTCCCCGCTCCCGGTCGTAGCCGAAGGCGCCGACGACCCGGTCTCCGTCCTTCAGCAGGGCCACGATGGCGTGTTCCATATACACTTCCATGCCCTGGTGGATCCCGTAATCCTGCAGGGTCCGTATCATCTCCAGGCCGGTACGGTCGCCCACGTGGGCCAGCCGAGGATACTTGTGCCCCCCGAAGTTGCGCTGCAGTATGCGGCCGTCGTCCGTCCGGTCGAACAGGGCGCCCCAGGCTTCCAGTTCCCGCACGCGGTCCGGCGCTTCCCTGGCGTGCAGCTCGGCCATGCGCCAGTTGCTCAGGTACTGGCCGCCCCGCATCGTGTCGGCGAAATGCACGCTCCAGCCGTCCCGGTCGTCCACGTTGGCCAGCGCCGCCGCGACCCCGCCTTCGGCCATGACCGTATGGGCTTTGCCCAGTAGGGATTTGCACACCAGACCTACTGAAACTCCGGCCGACGAGGCCTCGATCGCCGCCCGGAGCCCTGCTCCGCCGGCTCCGATCACCAGTACGTCATGTTCATGATGCTGGTATTCCGCCATTAAAGGATTCTCCAATCCGTCCACACGCCCATGGCCACGAGGCGCACGTATATATCCGAGAAACCGACCCATACCAGGCTCATCCAGGCCCAGGTCATGTGTCCCCGGTTCAAGCACGAGACGCAGTTGTAACCCGCGTGCCGGACGGGCGCTTTGGACAGATGATCCAGGTACCCGCCGATCAGGTGCCGCAGTGAGTGGCAGCCGAACTGGTAGCCGCCGAGCAGGACGACGTTCAAGGTCAACACAATGGTTCCGACGCCGATACCGAACGTAGTCTCACCCGTCGCCGCGTCCGTGAACCACATGGCCTTCCATGCGTCCTGGACCAGGAAGATCCAGATGATGAATACCAGGTAAAGGAAGTATCGGTGAATGTTCTGCATGATCAACGGGAAGGATTGCTCCCCGCGGTACTTTTTCCTCGGTTCGGAAACGCTGCAGGATGGCGGGTCAGCCCAGAAAGCCTTGTAGTAAGCGCCCCGGTAGTAATAGCAGGTAATCCGGAATCCGGCCGGAGCCCAAAGGATTATGAAGGCAGGTGAAAACGGCAGCAGGGCCGGCCACCATACGGGTTTGGGACCGAACAGGGCATGGGACGAACTGCCGAAAATCTCTGGAGAATAAAAGGGCGACAGGTAGGGGCCCCAGGCGTAGAACTCACCCTGGAAGGCCGCCCAGGTTGAGTAGACGACAAAGGCGGAGAATACGCCGAATGTCAGTAATTGCTGCGCCCACCATGCGTCTCTGCGTTGCGTCTGACCAAAACCGCTCGTCTTCAGCGAAACACCGGTTGTCGACATAGGCTATCCTCTTGAATCCAGCGTACCGAACAACTGAATTTCACGGACAAAACACATTAGCGCAAAATAGACCGGCGAAGGCCGCAATGCAATAGAAAAATAACCTCGCTTTTGCCATGGTTTCGGCATGCTGCCGTCCGCAACAACTGGGATAAAACAATGGCCGGATCAGCCTGTCGGGCAGTATATTCAAACCCTGTTTCGTTACGCGACGCCGGAACGCCCGGTTCAGTCATGCCGGGCAGACAAGGAAGCCGATCCCACCCGATGCCAGCCGACTCGTCACAGGACGCACGCTCCCCGCGCAGCCCGACCGGCATCACCCCCCGCGTACTGATCCTGGGGGGCGTTCTGGCCGTATTCATCGCGATCTGGACGCCCCACACCAATTACGTGATGCATGGCCCGAGGCTCACCCTGAGCCATATCTCTATCGCGGCCCTGGTTTCCTTTCTCATGGTGATCTTCTGTATGCAGATCCCCCTTCGCAGGTGGCGGCCCGCGCAGGCGTTCTCCGCGAGCGAACTGGCCGTGCTGTTCGTCTTCTGTCTCGTTTCGTCGACAATTCCGGGCAAGGCTTTCGTGGACTACTTTATCGGAATCCTCGCCTCCCCTTACTATTACGTTACGCCGGAGAACCGGTGGGCGGATACCTTCTTTCCCCACCTGCCCGGATGGCTGGTCGTCCGGGACGACCTGGGGGCCGCGACGGCGTTCTACGAAGGCGCCGGCCAGAGCATCATCCTGTGGGTCGAATGGATCGTTCCCCTGTTCTGGTGGATGTGCATGCTGGCGGCGCTGTTCGTGGTCATGGCCTGCATTTCGGTGATCTTCCGCAAGCAGTGGGTCGAGCACGAGCGGTTGTCTTTTCCCGCGGTCCAGATACCCTCGATGCTCATCAGGGAGACGACCCGGGGCGGACTGATTCCGGGATTAGTGACGAACCGGTACTTCCAGGTGGGATTCGGGGTCACCTTCGCCCTGCTGGCGTGGAACTGCCTCGCCTATTTCGGCACATTCCCCGCCATTCCCGTCGGCGCCGCTTTTAGGACGGAGATTCAACTGGCGCCTTCCGTTCCACCGACCCAGGTGCAGTTCAACCTCTTTATGATGTGCTTCGCCTATTTCGCCGACTTGAAGGTGTTGTTCAGCATCTGGTTTTTTCACCTGCTCGCCCTGCTGGAGATCAGTCTGCTCAACCAGTTGGGCGTATCGGCGTCCGGCGTGGCGGGTGGCTCGCAGTTCATCGTGAAGACGGAGCACTTCGGCGGGTTCTGGGTATTCGTACTGTGGGGCATATGGATCGGCAGAAACCACCTGAAGGCGGTCTGGCGCAAGGCCCTGGGAAGCGCACCGGAGGTCGACGACTCCATGGAACTGCTGTCCTATCGCACGGCTGTGGGGGGACTGGCCGCCGGCCTGTGCTACCTGCTGTTCTGGCTTAACAGCATGGGTATGTCGGTCGATGTGGCCGTCCTCTTCCTCCTGATCACGCTCGCGCTTTATGTGGGCGTCACCCGCATCGTCGCAGAGACGGGGCTCGTTTTCCTCGATCTACCGGTCAACTCGAACGAAATGACGGTGGCCGTCATCGGTTCGAGCAACCTGTCGCCTTCGAACCTCACATCCCTCGGACTGACCCACGCCATCTCCCACAACCACCGGGGCATCGGCCTGTCTTCGCTGATTCACGGCGTGAAGGCCTCCGAAGGCTTCGCCCGGTCGAGAAAAGGACTGTTCGCCGCGGTGTGCGTATTGCTTGCGCTCACGTTCATCGTCACGAACGGCTACACGATATACGCCGGGGCGACCGGTACCGGGGCCCATGATTTCGCCCCGCTTCGGGCCGATAACTTCTACGACCAGCTGGCCACCTGGTTCAACAATCCCTACACCCTGTCCTACGAGGAAATCTATTTCCTGCTCCTGGGTGCTGTCATTACCTGCGGTCTCCTGTTCATGCAGTACCATTTCGCCGGGTGGCCCTTCCATCCCATCGGATACATCGTGGCCTACGCCGACATCATCAACTTCGAAATCACGTCGATCTTCATGATCTGGCTGATCAAGGTGCTGCTGCTGAGGCTGGGCGGGTTCGACATGTACCGGAGGATGCAGCCTGCCGTGATCGGCGTGCTGCTGGGCTACGCGGCGGGGGTGACCCTGTCTCTTGCCGTCGATGTCATCTGGTTCCCCGGCCAGGGGCACAACGTGCACAACTGGTAGCTTGACCGGATGCCGGCGCCCGCCGGAATATCCCGGCTAGAATATCTCGGCGATATGGGGGGTGTCGGGGAAATACACTGTATCGACGACGTAGGCGGCCAGGACCCCGACCGCATAACCCACGAGAATCCCCAGGAACAGAGGCTGGGCCTTCCGGTACAACCCGACGCCGCCAACACGGAGGAGGATGACCTGCACGATCCATGCGACGAAGAGGGTGAAGACGACCCCCCGGATGGGTCCCGAAGCGCCAATGGCGAATCCGATGGGATTGAGCGGCCACCAGTAGAAGAGGTACCTGCCCAGGGCCAGCAGCGTGCTGATGGCCATACCCGCCGCGAGGAACAGGATTTCGAGGGTGGAGATCTGCGTGGCGTTCTTCATCCACTTCACCACCAGGTCGAAGAAAAGGTTCCCGGTGTTGCGCAGGTTGATGTGGAGGTTGTCCGCCCCTTCCGCGTAACCGGAGTAGACGACGTATCCCGTCGAGATCGCCGTCCCGGCAACAAAAGCGAGGCATATCAGCAGGAATAGCCGTCCCCGGTTCTCCCCGAGATAGTCGCGCCACCAGGCGACGTGGGAAAGACCGACCATGGTGAAGGTGCGCCAGTTACGCGCGAAGGCGTTGGTCAGTCCCAGACCGGTCAGCGTCGACCCCGAAAGGCTGGCCGAACCCACCATTCCTACCGTGAAGGCGTGGGCGTTGATGGGCAGGTCGAGGTTGATTAGGCCCGCCTCGGCGAGGACGCGGGCAATGCCGAAATAGAATACCAGGAGGAAGAAAAGAAAGAGCATGGCGACGGGGATGGAGAATCCGATGGCGCTGAGCCAGGCGGTCATGAAGAGCACGCCCAGGACCAGGCCGACGACCGCCGTTCGGTAGGAGAACAGTTCATCTTCGTCCCGCAGGTCGCTCTCCCTTCCGAGGGATTTACGCAGGACGTTGCGGATGTGTTTCCGGGCCATCCAGCCGCCGATCAGGGCGAACATGATCAGTCCGCCGCAGAACTGGATGGACACGAGTCCGCGGGGTACGATCGTCTCGGCGGGCGAGACCACTCCGAAGCGGTTGAGCAGGCCTGTTTCCAGGATGCCGAGCACCTGGAAGAACCAGACACTGAAGAGGATCTCGACGTTGACGAAGAAGGCAAAGCACAGGACGTAAGGCACGAGCCGAATGGCGACAGGCGGGAAGGAGGGATCGATGACCACGTTGAAGACCGGTCCGGGCAGGGGGATGTGGGGCAGTACGCCCCAGAATCCGATGATGTTCCAGGACATGATGGCCAGGCTGGCCGCGAAACCGACCTGGAAAAGCCGGTTACCGAAGAGGGACGGCCATCTCCCGGGCGTGTTCCCGTCGGTTTCGACCAGGCGCAGGATGACCTCGCCCATGGGGAAACGGAGCCGCTCGTGTTCCACCCACTGTTTCCGGAAGATCACGACCAGGCAGGCGCCGATGAAGAGCAGCGTGCCCAGGGCCGACATCCACCAGAAGAGCGGTATGACCCAGTCCTGCCACGGGATCGGCAATCCGGCAGGCCGCCCCTCGAAGAAATCCGAGACTTGCCCCTTGTCATTGGGGATGACCGCCCATTCAGGCAAGTACGCGAAAAAGTGGGCCTCCCACTGGTTTTCCGGACTCGCGAAGTAATGGGGCGCGGTGATTACGCTGATGAGATAGCGGACCATGCCCCAGTCCGGCACCATGGCCGCGATCAGTCCCATGGCGAAAATGACCAGGAGTTCCGGCCTTGTCAGCGCGGCGTCCCGGTATATTAAGCGGATCAGTGTGTTCGGCAGCAGGACCAGGAAAAGGAAGGGAATGACCAGACTAAGCGGCATCTGGGGGAAGGTCAGATAGTTGTAGTTCAGCTGTGCGGAGGCGTGTTGTCCCCAGAAAGCGACGCAGCACGCGAAAGCCAGGCCCAGGACGGCCGTTTTGAGGGATATGGGTTTCACGGTCATGCCTGGTCTAGTCCGGCCGCGCAGGAAGTCATTCCTGGATGGAGGCTGTGCCGCGCTTGAGCCAGAAGCCCCCGTCGACACGCAGGACTTCCCCGGTGATGTAGTCCGCCGCGTCGGAACACAGAAAGGTGGCCGCCTTGCCCAGGTCTTCGATCGTGCCCATCCGGCCCCAGGGCAGCCGCCTGCCGCCTTCCTCCAGTTCCTGCTCCGTCGAGTACTGTCGTTCGCCCGGCGTGTCGGTCCATCCCGGTTCGATCACATTCACGCGGATGCGGTGCTCCAGCAGTTCCAGGGCGATGATGGCGGCCATGTGGTTCATGCCGGCCTTAGCGGACGAATAGGACAGGGAGGTGGGGAAGGGGAGGAAGGACATGACCGAGCTGATGAAGAGGATACTGCCGCCTTTTTTCGCGTCCACCATCTTCCGGGCGCCCGACTGCGCGACATGGAAGGCGCCGAAGAGGCTGACTTCGTAAGTTTTCTTCATTTCGTCCACGTCCATTGCGAGAAAAGGCTCCCGCGTGGAATAGTAGGCGTTGGCCACCACGATATCGGGTCCGCCGAGTTCCTTCGCCGTCTGATCCACCATGTCGTCCACGGCGGACCGGTCGGAGGCGTCCGCGCCGACGAGGATCGCCCGACGGCCCATGGACCTGATTTCCTCGGCGACGGCCTCGCCGTCGTCCCGGTGGCTGAAGTAGTTGACGGTGACGTCCGCCCCGGCCCGGGCCATCTCCAGTGCGATGCCCTTGCCGATGCCCCGGGACGAACCACTGATCAGCGCTGTCTTGCCCGTCAGGTCGATCATGGTTCCCTCGATTCGAAATACATGGTGAACGGTACGAATGTCCCGAGCGGCCGCACGATCGGGAGTGCCCGTACGACCGGGAGTGCCCGTACGACTAGGAGTACCCGCGAGATCGAGATCGGCCGCACGATCGGGAGCTGTTGAACGATACAGGCGTGCCCGCGCGATCAAGCGCGACAGCGCGATCAAGCGTGACAGCGCGATCGGGATCGACTACGCCGGGAGCGGTTTCAAAGCTTCATGGCGGTCATGTTGCGGTAGCTGACAGCGATACTGTCGAAGGGGTCGCCGGCGCAGGTGTCCTGTTCGACGACGTACCACTGGGACCCCGCGGTCTCGCATGCAGCGACGATGCCGGACCAGTTCATGTTGCCCTCGCCGATCTCGGCCATCACCTGTTCCCGTCCCGACACGCCCAGGTCCTTGAAATGGATGACCGGGCACCGGTCCCGTACCCGGCCGATCCAGTGTATGGGGTCCCCACCGCCGTACTGGATCCAGTAGGTGTCGATTTCAAAGCACAGGGCGGGGTCGCTCTCCTCCACGAGGATGGCCAGCCCGGTCCGACCGCCCACCCGCACGAGTTCCGTGTGGTGGTTGTGGTAGCTGAAGGACATGCCCGCTTCCTGCAACCCGATGGCCACGGCAGACGCGTCCACCGCGAACCGCGAAAAACCGTCCGGATCGTCCCAGTAGGATCTCGGCATGGACCCGACGGCTATATGCTCACATCCCCAGAGGCGGTGTTCGGCGGCGACTTCATCCGGTTTCTCCTGCAGCCGTTCGAAGGGTACGTGCGTGGCGCAGACGTGCAGGCCGGCGTCCCGGATCATGGCGCCGAGTTCCGCGGGGTCGACAGGACCCAGGGCCGATAGCTGTATGTGGTCGTAGCCGATGGACTTGACTCTCTTCAGGGTGTCCGCGATATCGGCCGGCGTCTGCACGAAGTCGCGTAAAGTATAGAGTGTAACGGCGATCTTGCTGTCTGGCATCCATCTCTCCTTCATTTTTCCATAGGTTCAAAAGCAGGCGAATCATCCTCCCACGCGCCGCCGACCGGACGAAGTTGCCCGAGTCCTGTAACGGGCCGTAGCCGCCCGTCACGATCCGGATCGGCGTATCGTTCGAACCAGCCTTCCAGTTCCCCGCGGAGCGATCTGCATCGGCCGGCATATCCGGCATCTTCCGCGAGGTTGGCCCGTTCGTCCGGGTCATTCTCCAGGTCGTACAGTTCGTTCGGTCCCTCGGTATACCGGTGCACGTACTTCCACGATTCGGTCCGGATCATGCGCGTGCCGCCGTATTCGTCGAAAATCACCACGTGGTCCCGGCTCGCATCGTCCCGGCCCGTCCAGGCGTCCAGGGTGTTCCGCCCCGGCAGGTTGCGGTCCCAGGGTACGGGCAGGTCCAGGTACGACAGCAACGTGGGCATGAAGTCGTAAGCGCTGAGCATGGCCTCTTGCACGAATCCTTCGGGCAGGCGTCCTGGCTGGCTGACCAGGGCGGGTACCCGGATGGAGTTCTCGTACATGTTTAACGGGCTCGTCCCGTTTCCTTTCCCCCAGAATCCGTGGTGTCCCAGGCTGAAACCGTTGTCGCTCAAGAAGATAACCAGGGTGTTTTCGCGGATGCCGTGCCGGTCGAGCCGGTCAAGCAGGCGGCCTACGTCGAGGTCCATGGCCGTGACGGCCGCGAAGTAGCCCTTCAGGCTTTCGCGGTCGCCCATGCATTCGCGGGTCAGGCCGCCGGCCCAGGGATGGATGGGTTCCTGCGGACAGGATGCGAAGGCGCAGTCGTCGTAGGAATCGACGATGTCCTGCGGATGGCCCGTCCACGGGCTGTGCGGCGCGGTATAATGGACGCCGAGGTAGAACGGTTCTTCCTGGTTGGCGTGGCGGTCGATAAAGGCGAGGGCGTCGTCGGTAATGACATTCGTGACGTATCCCGGTTCGTTGACCGGGACGCCGTCGCGCACCATGGGGGCGTTGTTGTAGGGCCCGCCGCCGAACTGGTGGGCGAACCAGTGGGAAAACCCGTGCTGGGTCAGGGTGCTGTTGCCCAGGTGCCACTTGCCGCTGAGGCCGCATCGCCACCCATGGTCCGCGAGCACATCGGTGTACGCCGTTTCGCCCTCGAGGTATGAAGCCGCGTCCTCCCCGACGTTGCCACCCCGGATCCAGTCGTGCACGCCGTGCTGGGAGGCGATCCGGCCGGTCAGCAGCGTCGCGCGGCTGGGCGAGCAGACTGGCGTGGCCACGAAGAACCGGTCGAAGCGCACCCCGGTCTGCGCGATTCGGTCGATGTTCGGCGTGCGTATTTCGGAATTGCCGTAGCAGCCCGCCGCCCAGACGCCCTGGTCGTCGGTAAGGATGCAGAGCACGTTCGGTCGGGACGAAACCATGGCATGTCCTGGGATCGAGTGGTTATCCTGTGCGTGATTCATCAAGCATGGGAAAGCGTAGAACGAATTGCCAAATTAGCGTCCCACAAGCGGATTGTCACGCAGATTCTACCCGCCCTCCCGGTCCAATTGGCGTTGCCATGCGTCCGCCCCATCCCGTATATTGTCACCCGCGACACCGGTGGAATGGCTAGTGTGCCCGCCCGGTGCATCGGGACGAGTGAATCCGACCCGTTAAGAACAGATTGGTGTACGGACCCATGTCGACGGGCACTGGAGGGGACTGGCGTTATGATACAAGCAGGTATCGTGGGCTACGGCCTGGCGGGTCGTTTATTCCATGCCTACCTGGTCTCGCGGACCGATGGGTTGAAACTGAAGGCCGTCGCCAGCCGGGATCCGGAACGGAGGGCACAGGCGGTACGGGACTGGTCCGTGGATACCTATGAGACCTTGACCGGTCTCCTGTCGGACGACGATATCCAGCTCGTCATCCTGGCCACGCCCCACCATACCCACGCATCTCTGGCCATCGAGGCCATGGAGGCGGGAAGACACGTGGTCGTCGACAAGGTCATGTGCATGTCGGCCGCCGAAGCCGAGGAAATGATCGCGGTCAGCAAGCGTCGCGGGGTCACGTTGAGCGTCTTCCACAACCGCCGCTGGGACTGGGGTTATCTTACCGTGCGCAAGGCGGTGGAAGACGGCCTGCTGGGCGATCCCTTCCTGATCGAACGGTCTGTGCACCGGTTCCGGGCTTCCCGGGGCTGGCGGACAAACCGGTCGGAGAGCGGCGGCCTGCTCTACGATTGGGGCGCCCACCTCATCGACCAGGGGTTGCAGTTGCTGGGCGCCCTTCCCGACGCGATCCATTGCAAGGGGCACAAGTACCGGTGGGAAGGTGACATCGAGGATCACGTCACCTGTACCCTGTATTTCGAGAACGGCGCCGAATATCGCATTGAAATCAGCAATTTGTCCCGTATAGCAAAACCCCACTGGTACGTTCTGGGCACCCGGGGCTCCCTTGTCAAGACAGGCCTCGACCCCCAGGAGGACTGGATGAAGAATGGCGAGATCGAGGCCGCGGAGGAGGCCCCCGAAGACCGCGTCAGGGTTGCCGCGGAACGGGACGGCGAGGCCTTGGAGATGACCCTCGATCCGGTGAAGGGCAGTTGGGTGGATTACTACCGGAACATCGCAGCCGTGCTGGACAGTAGCGCGGAACTCGCCGTAAAGCCCGGCGAGATGCTGGACCTGATGAGGGTGCTGGACGCCGCCACGGAATCCCTGGAATCCGGGCGGGTGGTATCGATGAAATGAGGATCGAACGGAACATGGAACCCAGGCGAATGGTCATTCTCACGGAGGGGAGTCTGGGCACGTTCTCGTCCAAGACGGCCGCTTCGCTCATCCGCTACAAGCCCGATGAAACCGTGGCGGTGCTCGACAGCGTGCACGCAGGCAGGAATTTGGAAGACCTGCTCGAGGTCGGGCGGGGCATCCCGGTCGTGTCGACGTTGAAAGAAGCGCTGGCGTTCAGACCGACCTCGCTGGTTATCGGGATCGCTACGCCGGGCGGCATCTTGCCCGCAGCATGGCGAGCGGTCATCCACGAGGCGATCGAGCACGGGCTCGAGGTGGTAAACGGGCTTCATACCTTTTTCGGCGAGGACGAAGAATTCGCCCGTCACGCCGAGAGGAAGGGCGTTCGGCTGTGGGACGTGCGAAAGCCGCCGGACGACCTGGATGTAGGGCGTCACGCGGTTCACGGCCTCCCGAATCTTCGTGTGCTGACCGTAGGCGCCGATTCGAGCATCGGCAAGAAGATCGCCGCGATCGAAATCAGCCGTGCGGCCCGCGAGACAGGATGGGATGCCGAGTTCGTAGCTACAGGGCAGACCGGTATTATGATCGCTGGATCGGGCATCGCGGTGGACACCGTGGCGGCGGACTACATATCGGGTGCCGTGGAACGGCTTGTGCTAGAAAGAAAGGACCGGGAACTGCTGGTCATCGAAGGCCAGGGCACGGTCCTGCATCCGTCCTATTCCGGTGTATCGCTCGGCCTGTTGCACGGCGCGGCGCCGCAGGCCCTGGTGCTTTGCCACCAGCCCGGCCGTGACGTGATGCGCAATCTGCCCGTAGCCGTGCCGTCCTACGAAGAGATGATTCACGTTCACGAGACGATCGCCCGGCCGCTGTTTCCCTGCCGGGTCGCGGCGGTTTCGCTCAATTGCTTCGGCATGTCCATGGACGATGCCAGGCGCGAAGTGGACCGGGTCGCGCAGGAGACCGGACTTCCGGCGACGGACTGCGTGAAATTCGGATGCGATCCGATTCTGGAGGCCCTTGAGCCCCTGAAGGTTCCGTCGACGAAACCTACCTGATGAAGCCGGAGTGCGTAAGATGAACATCCGAATACTTACTGCCGAAGAGGCCGTGACGGGCATCCTGAAGCGGCGGCCGTTGAACGAGGCCATGTCGGCTGCCGGGATCGAAGAACGGAACAGGGAACTGTTCGGCAAGGCCCTGACGGCGGAACAGGCCGTAGCGACCATAATCGACGATATTCGAAAGAGCGGGGACGATTCGGTAAGGCACTACGCCCGGTTGCTGGATGGGCAGGCACCATCTGCCCTCGAAGTCCCGCGGAGCGAGATCGACGAGGCGGCGGCATCGCTGCCTTCCAGTTTGCGTGATGCGCTGGAAACGGCGGCCGAACGCATCCGGTCGTTTCACGAAAAGCAAACGTTCGAGTCCTGGACGCACTGGGACGAAGAGGGCGGTACCGGACAGATCGTGCGGCCGCTGGACCGGGTCGGCGTCTACGTACCCGGCGGCGGGGCCGCCTATCCATCCTCACTGCTGATGGCCGTGATCCCCGCCCGAGCGGCCGGAGTCCGGGAGGTCGTCGTGGCCACGCCCCCAGGAAGGGACGGAGCTGTACCGTCCGCGGTTCTGGCCGCTGCTTCCGTGGCGGGTGCCGACGCGGTATACCGTATCGGAGGTCCACAGGCGATCGCGGCGATGGCCCATGGTACCGAGTCCATTTCACGCGTCGACAAGATCGTGGGTCCGGGTAATGTATTCGTGACCCTGGCCAAGCGCCAGGTGTACGGGATCGTGGACATCGACCAGCTGGCCGGTCCCACTGAAACCCTGCTGATCGCCGACGATACGGCCAGTGCGGAATTAGCGGCGGCAGACCTGCTGGCGCAGGCCGAACACGATACCATGGCGAGCGCCATACTGATCACGCCGTCGTCCGGGCTGGCCCTGGCGGTGCAAAACGCCCTGGATGAACAGTTGGCCGAACTGGACCGGGCGGAAATAATCCGGTCCTCCCTGCAACATAACGGAGGGATCGTGCTGGTCTCGAGCCTCGAAGAAGCGGTTGAACTGGCAAACGCCTACGCACCGGAGCACCTGTGCCTGCTCGTCGCGGATCCATGGACCCTTGTGGACAGCATCCGGCACGCCGGGGGAATCTTCGTGGGAGAACACTCTTCAGAGGCCCTGGGGGACTACGTCACCGGACCGAGCCATATCATGCCCACCGGGGGCAGCGCCCGTTTCCATTCTCCCTTGAGTGTGCGCGATTTCCTGAAGATCACCAGCCTGTTCGCGGTCAATGAACTGGCTGAGAAAAGGTTGGGACCTACCGCAATCAGGCTGGCGGAAGCAGAAGGCCTTTCGGCCCACGCCATGGCCATACGAAGAAGACGCTCAAGCGACCGAGACTGACGCTTTCCGTACCGGCCGGGATGGCCTCACACCGCCCGGCCGGGATGGCCTCACACCGCCCGGTTCGCCCACCGCCCGGCTCGCCCTGCCCACCAGCCCGGTTCGCCCACCGCCCGGCTCGCCCTACCCACCAGCCCGGTTCGCCCACCGCCCGGCTCGCCCTGCCCGCTACCTTCCGACTTCGGCGAGGGCCGCCTGGGCCGCCTGAGCCAGGAAACCCATGTCGCTCCCTAGGGTGATCCACTGGAATCCCTCCGCGATGCGCTTCCTGTTGATGTCCATCGTGGTGGAAGCGTAACCGCCGGGCACGCCGAGTTCCTTCGCCCGGTTTATGATCCCCTCGACCACCTTTTCCACTTCGGGATGGACCGGCTCACCCACGTAGCCGTGTGACGCCGCGAGATCGTTCGGTCCGACCAGGAACGCGTCGACGCCAGGGGTGGTAAGTATCTCATCCAGGTTCTCGACGGCCTCGACGGTTTCGATCTGGACCATGATAAACGTTTCCTCGTTGGCGGTACGGAGGTATTCTGCCAGGTCCTGACCCGAGATGTTGAGGAAACGGGCGCCCATGCCGCGAATGCCCATGGGCGGATACTTGGCCGCGCGGACCGCATATTCCGCCTGCTCCCGGTTGTTGACCCAGGGGATGATCAGGCCCTCCGCACCGATGTCCAGCGCCTTCTTGATGTGCACCATGTCGTTCCAGGGCACGCGGACGAGGGGCGTGACGTCCCGGCCCCGGGTCGTCTGGATCATGGGATGGAGCATTTCCGTGTTCGTGGGACCGTGTTCGGCGTCGAACCAGATCCAGTCGAAGGGAAGGTTCGCAACCAGTTCCACGATGTCGGTACAGGGTGTTCCGACGGATACGCCATAGGTCACTTCGTCATTGCGCAGCTTTTCCTTAAGCCGGTTCTTCATGCGGTCTCCTGGATAGGGGGGGTCGGTCGCGGCAGACAGCGGATACTGCAGCGGATTTCGCGATTGATTCACATACAGGCCGTAAGTATATTGCAAGCCGATTTGGATGGAAACCTCAAAATGGAAAGGGACGTCTATCACCGGCGGTTTCAGCACGGCTTGTTACCGTCTGTCAGAGGAGTGCCGGTTCATGATAAAAAACACGCTCATTCCTTCGCTGAAGGCCATCATCCTGGCGGTGTCAGCGATCACCTTCGCCGCCACCGCGCTGTCAGTCCATGCGCAGCAGATACCCTACGCACCGACGTCCGAAGGCCAGATTCCGGAAGCGATACTCGGCAAGGCCGGCGCGCCCCGCGGCAGCGGCCTGGCCTATTTCGATGAAGATCCGGCTACAATGGGTTACCTCGCCGAACCGGATGGACCGGGTCCACGGGGTGCCGTCATTTTGATCCATGAGTGGAACGGGTTGGTGGACCGCGTGAGACAGGTGGCCGATGCCCTGGCGGCGGAGGGCTACGTCGCCCTGGCGGCGGATCTGTATTCCGGGCGCACGGGGAGCAACCGCGACGAGAACATGGCGCTCGTTCGCGAAACGCTGGGAGAGATGGACAAGATCATCCGTAACCTGGACGCGGCGGCGGCCTATCTGAGAGGAAGGACGGATGTAAACGGCAAAATCGCAGCCATGGGCTGGTGCTACGGCGGAGGGGTCGCCCTGAGCTATGCCCTGGGCGGCGAGAACCACGATGCCACCGCCATCTTCTACGGACGACTGCTCGACGATCCCGAAAGACTCAGTGCCATACATCATGAAGTCTATGGCACCTTCGCCGGACTCGACCGTGGTCCTTCGCCCGAACAGGTTGGACGGTTCGTCGCCGCGCTTCGCGAAGCCGGCGTGGAGAACGACGTGCACATCTACGACGACGTCAACCACGGGTTCTGGCTGTACGTGGACCGCGACCCGAATAACGAGGAACCTGCGCTGGACGCATGGGAGCGGCTGAAGGACTATCTCAAAAGGACCATAGGAAGCGACTGATGGATGCTTTCGACCAGGCCTTAGCCGAAATCGAGACCTTCGGGTTTACGCTGTTGCCCGACGTATTGACGGCGAATCAGGCAGGAGCATTGCGCGAAGCCTTGATCCGCGTAGCGGAAGAAAATGGCGAGGCAGGTTACGAGAACCGGGGGGGCACGTCGCTGCTGGTTCGGAACCTGCCCACCCTGGATCCCGTGTTCCTTCAGATCGTCGACCACCCGGTCGTTCTGCCCATCCTGGAGCGGATGCTCGACAAGACCCTGGTGCTGGGCAGCCTGAGTTCCCGGATCGTCCGGCCCGGAGACGGTTACCAGGACCTCCACAGCGACATTCCTCGGCACATGTTGAACCCCATCTCCCCGGTTATGATGAACACCGTCTGGATGCTGGATGATTTCAACGCGGAGATCGGTGGCACGCGCATCGTTCCGGGTTCGCACAAGAGCGGATGGGCGGGACCGCCTGATGGCATGGAGGTGCCGCACGTGTACCAGCCCGAGGCCTCCGCAGGCAGCGTGCTGATTTTCAACGGCCAATGCTGGCACGGCGGCGGCGCCAATACTTCAGACCGAAGCCGCCACGCTCTTTTCGGGCACTACCGCAAGTCCATGCTCCTCTTTCAGCTCGATCCGCACGACGGTTTTCGGGACGAGTGGTTCGAAGGACTGTCTTCCCGCCAGAAACAGCTCATGCGCATGCAGAAGGGGGTCGGCGCACGTCACGCGGCGGATGATCACCTGCTGTAGCCGGTCAGTGATCCACCTGGTTTGGCCCCAGGCTTCCCTATCGCAATAAATCGATAAGGCTGTAGATACCTCGTATATACGGAGTAGTCATGGCGAATTCATCACAATCAGATCAACTGGAAGAGGGAACGCAAGAGGTCCTGGATTTCTCGAAACTCCGGCAGATAGCCGGCATCGAAGAAGAGGTCCTGCCGGTCGTCGTCCAGGATTCGGCAACGAAGGAAGTACTGATCGTGGCCTATGTCAATCGCCTGGCCCTGGACGAATCCCTGAAGACCGGTATCGCCACGTTCTGGAGCACTTCGCGGAACGAACTGTGGATCAAGGGCGCCACGTCGGGAAACGCCCTGCGCATCGATGAAATCCGCATCAACTGCGAGCAGAACTCCGTGTTATTCCTTGTAACGCCCCAGGGTTCCGGGGCATGTCACACGAAGGACAGTGACGGCCGTTACCGCACCGGCTGCTATTACCGCCGTATGAGGTCATCCGGAGAACTTGAGTTCGTCTGAACGATTATTCCGACTCAACGACGCAGACCTATTCTGAGATAGGTTCGCGTTACTATTTTGAACACGCCTCAAAAATACCCTGCTATTTCGGAATATGGTCCAAAACAGTACGAAGGCGACTCCGATTTTCGAGAACCAGCAGGGCGGTTCCCCGCCTACCCCCCGAAAGCCTCCATGTAAAGCCTGGTGCGCTCGTTCAGGACGCCGTAGAAGGCGCGGGTCTCCGGGTCTTCGCTGTCCCGCCAGAAGGTGGCGGGAATCCCGGAATCGTTGGCCAGGGGATCCCGGTCCCGGTGGCCGTAGTAGATCTGTGCGGTCTTCCGCACAGCCCGCGTGGGACGCGTGGTCGCCGTGTGGAGCACCGATACGTTGAACAGAGCGCAGGTACCCGCCGGTCCGTGGAGGTCGTAGACGCCCCGCTCCAGTTGCGCGCTGTTCTCCTTCAGTACGGGCTGCTCGATCCCTTCGGGCGAAAGGGAAAAACAGTGGGTGCGCTCATCCACGTCGGTTAAATAGACGATGAGCTGGATGTAGTCCATGCGCAGGGGATGGTCGAACCAGTGGGCTTTGTCGCGGTGCCACCGCTGGTGGAGCGCGCCCTTGTATGGCCCCATGGACCGCAGCCCGATTTCCCCGAAACAGAGCGGACCGCCCATCAGTTCCTGTATGGTCCCGTAGATGGCGGGATGGCGGATCAGTCCGTCGAATACCGGCGTGGTGATGAGCGCGTCGTAGTTGGCCTCCTGGTGATGCCCGTAAGGATGCCAGAAATAAGGGAACCGGCGGCGGTCTTCATCGAATAGATCCCGATAATGGTCCACTTCCTCGTTCGAGAGGACCTTGCCCAGGTTGATGAATCCGTTCTGACGAAAGAACGCCAGGTCAGACTGCTTCATGAGAACCTTTCAGGTGAGTATTTGTGCTCCGAATCCCGGTCCTTATGAATCCCCAATCTTCCGGCTCCCGATTCATCCGAATCTCGGCTCTACCAACTGTCCCTGGTTCTTTCAATTGCCCGGGCATTTCAAACCTCTTCCGGTGTTTCCAGTGGTTCAGGATATCCCCATCGCTCACACCGACCGCGTTATGCCCCCGTCGACGCGCAGGTTCTGGCCCGTGATATAGCCCGAACCGGGTGACAGCAGGAATGCGGCCGTTGCCGCGATCTCCTCCACCGTGCCGTAGCGTCCCATTGGAATGCGCGACCTGAATGCTTCCGATTCGGGGAGACTGTCGATGAATCCCGGCAGGAGATTGTTCATCCGGATGTTGTCGCCGGCGTGGTTGTCGGCATAGATCTTCGAAAAACTCGCCAGGGCCGCTCTGAAAGGCGTCGAAACCGGGAAGTAATGCTCCGGTTCGAAGGCGGCGAAGGTGGATATGTTGACGATCGAACCGCCGCCCTGTTCCACCATGATCGGGGTGACCAGGCGCGCCATGCGCACCACATTGAGAAACACGATATCCAGTCCCTCGTGCCAGTCTTCGTCCGGTATATCCAGCAGGCTGCCCTTAGGCGGATGGCCGGTGCTGTTGACGACGCCATCAATCCGGCCGTGGGCTTCCATGGTCAGGTCCACCAGCTTTCGCAGGTCGGCTTCGTCCGTGACGGAGCCCGTCACGCCGATGCCTCCCAGTTCACTTGCGAGTGATTCCGCCGCTCCGGAGGGAGACAGCAACGCGACGGCCCACCCTTGTCCGGCCAGGTTGCGCGCGATGGCCGCTCCCATGCCCCTTCCCGCTCCCGTGATGACCGCTACTTGTTGCGAACTCATAACTCTCCCTTCGGCGTATTGACCGTTTTAAGCCATGCAGGATGTCGCTGGAACGATTTCGGCTCGTCTCCATGCAGATTCGATATCTGTTGATGTAGACGCACGTCTCGAACATGGCGGTATATAAACAAATGCATTGCAGTAATCAATGGGAGAATATAGCGTTAATCCGGTTAGCACCGATCCGGTTCAGCAGGAGCGAATCCCGGCGATTCATCGGTTAACGGGCCGGTTTCGAGTCGCAGACCGCATTGGGACCCACATCGTGTGAACAATTGCGACCGCAGTATATCACATACCGCAGGACGGCACATGAAGATAACCGGACTGAAAACCCACTCCGTCCACGTGAATCACCGGGGAGACTGGACGTTCCTGGCAGTGCTCACGGATGAAGGAATAACCGGTTTCGGCGAGGTGAATCCCGGAGGGGCCCGATCCGGGAGCGTGGACTTCCTGCAACAAGCCGAACCGGTTCTCGCAGGTCGCGACCCCGGCAGCATCGAACGCATCCTGGCCGAACTCCTGCCTTCGCCCACCGACCGGTCTAAAGTAATGGCCCTGAGCGCCCTCGACCAGGCCCTGTGGGACATCAAGGGCAAGACCCTGGGCGTGCCCGTGGCGGACGTCATCGGGGGACGATGCCATGATGAGATTCCCCTTTATGCCAACATAAACCGGGCTACGACCGACCGGACGCCCGCGGGGTTCGCCCGGAACGCGGCCGCCGCGGTTTCGGATGGATTCGACGCCGTAAAACTGGCCCCCTTCGACGGGATGCCAGGCGGGATCGACCGGGCCTCCGACGCCCGCGAAGGCATTGCCTGCATGGAAGCGGTGCGTGAAGCGATCGGTCCGGAGGTCTCCCTGTTGATCGACTGCCACAGCCACTTCTCCGCCCGGGGCGGGTGCGAGGTATTCGACGCCCTCAGGGACCTGGACCTTTACTGGTACGAGGAACCCGTGCCCGATGAAGACCACGAGGGCTACCGGGCCATACGGGATCATATCGACGTGCCGCTGGCCGGAGGCGAAAGCCTGATGTACCTGGAGGGGTTCTGGCCCGTGGTGGACCAGGGTCTGATGGACGTCATCATGCCGGACGTGACGATCGTGGGCGGACTGTGGGAACTGAAGAAGGTCGCCGCCATGGCTGAAGGCAGGGGGATTCCCACCGCGCCGCACGGACCCTTCGGACCTTTGACCATCGCGGCAGGCGTTCAGGCCATGGCCGCCCATCCCCGCTTCCAGATTCTGGAATACGCCTGGGGGGAGGTGCCGTGGCGGCACGAATTGATCGTACCGCCGGAGCGGATCGAAGACGGCAGGATCCGGGTATCGGACCGGCCCGGTCTCGGTGTCGAACTGAACATGGAAGCCATCGACGCGTACCGGGTAGACCGGTAGCGGGCGCGACAGGGTGTGCCGCCTACTTCCCGGCGATGGCCGCCTTGATCGCTTCCTCGAATTCGGCTTTCGTCTGGTTGTTCACGAATCGTTTCGTGACCTTGCCGTCCCGGCCGACCACAAACGTATGGGGTATGGTCAGCACGTTGCCATAGGCCTGGTAAGTCTTGCGGTCCGATTCCACTATGGGATAGGTAATATTGAGCTTCTCGACGAAGGGTGCCGTGATGGAAAGCCCTTCTTCGTCGAGTGAGAGTCCCAGCACCTCGACCCCCTGTTCCCGGTAAGTCCTGAAGAGTTCGTCCAGCACCGGCATTTCCACCAGGCAGGGCGGGCACCAGGTTGCCCAGAAATTCACCACGACCACTTTCCCTTTCAATGCGGACAGACTGGCCTCGCCGCCGCCGAGCACCGGCAGGTTGAAATCCGGCGCGGCGCTTCCCTCTTTCAGCATGAGCCGGGCTTCGATCGCCTTCAATTCGGCCACGACGGCCGCTCGGATGCGGGGAACCATGTCCGGCGTCACCTGGATCCCCAGTTCCTGGTATACGGCCATGGCCGTTTCCCGACCGAAATTCGGCTTGCCGGCCTTGGATTTGGATACCTGCTCCATGATGTAGGCGACGATCTTCTCTTCGTCCCCGGTCAGGGCCTGTTCATCCTGGTCCGTGGCCTGCGTCTGCAAGGGAAACAGGATGGCTGCCGCGGCAAAGATGGTGCACAACAGTGTCGTAGAAATCCTGCTCACGCTATCCTCCAGTACGGTGGGTCGTTTTCTGTATTATCGGACGAGTTGGGTTAGCGCCGAAATGCCGTAACACAGGTACCCCGGCCTCGAACTCAGGTCTTGCTGGTTTCCTTTTCGGCTTTGACGGCCTTTTTTAGCATTTCGTTGAAGTTCATCTCGAAGTTTGCCAGGTCGCTGCGGTCCACGATCGTGGCGGCCGCGACACCCACGGCAATAGCCACGGCTTCCCGGATCTCGGCGCCGTCGGCGCCGTACTTCATGGCTTTCTTCAGATGGCCTTCCAGGCAGTTGTGGCATCCCGCACTCAACGAGGCCGCTATGGCGATCAGTTCCTTGGTCTTGTTGTCGAGCGCGGTGCCCTGCCGGTACGTCTCCCGGTAGAAATCGAAGTAGATTTCCTTCATCCGTTCTTCCAGCAACTCGTATGACCTCAGAACCTTTCCCACGTATCTTTCCTCCGTAATCCCGTCCGAAACGGGATGTCGCCTTCAGTTTCCCCTGACCGTCAATGCCATGTCGTTTAAGACCGGACGCGAACCTGCGAAATCGTACCTAAAGAGTATTCAAAATCCTGCCGCGATTATTCAAACTTCTGCCCGCGGGACTACAGGCATATTAAGGCCAGTTCCGGTCCGGCGCAATGTGATTCTATAGTATCCACCGGCAGGACGATACGGTTCGGCCGGGCGATATCAGGTCACCCATGCTGGTGATTCGAGCCTATTCCGGATGGAAATACCGGTAGACTTTCCGTGCAGCGTCTTTACCGACACCCTTGACCGCGGTGAGTTCCTCTTCGGTGCACTTTCTGATCTCTTCCACGGACCCGATCGCCATGATCAAATGTTGTTTCCGCTTGGGCCCTACGCCGGGTATGTTGTCCAATTCGGAGCGGATCATTCGGTTTCCCCGTCGCTGCCGGTGAAAGGTGACGGCGAACCGGTGGGCCTCGTCCCTGGCCTGCATGAGCATTTTCAGTGCGGGGGACGACCTTGGAATGACGATCGGTTCGGATTGGCCCGGACGGAATACTTCCTCCAGCCGCTTCGCAAGGCCGATGACGGGCAGATCGACCAGGCCGAGTTCGTTCAGGACCTGCCGGACGCTGGAGAGCTGTCCCTTTCCGCCGTCGATGAGCACAAGATCGGGTAGCGGCTTGCTTTCGTCGATCAACCGCCGGTAACGCCGGCCGACGACTTCCTGCATCATGGCGAAGTCATTGGGACCGATCACGTCCCTGACCTTGAACTTCCGGTAGTCGGACTTGCGGGGGCGGCCGTCCACGAAACAGACCATGGAGGCCACCGGGTCCGATCCCTGGATGTTGGAGATGTCGAAAGTCTCGATGCGCCTCGGCGGGATGTCGATACCCAGGATCTCCTGCAGCGCCCCTACCGCGGCCGGAATACTGCGGCGGACCCGGGCTTCGGCCCGTTTCAGCGCGTGGGTATTCAACTGCAGTTCGGCGTTCTGAACGGCCAACCGGACCATGGCGGCCTTATCGCCGCGCCGGGGTACGGCGATTTCGACTTTGGATCCCCGCTGCCGGGCCGTCCATTCCCGGAATGCGTCGATACCTTCCGGTTCGCCGGCCAGTAGAATCTCGTCGGGCCAAAGTTGGGCTGCGAGGTAGTACTGGGTCAGGAAGGCGCCCAACGTTTCCGGCTCCGCGGACTCCTCGGGCGCCGTCAGGAAGAAGTGCTCCTTGCCCAGCAGCTTGCCCTCCCTAACCTGCAATACCGCCCCGCAGACGTCGGTTCCGCTCCGCGCGAGCCCGATAATGTCCCGGTCCACTTCCCGGCTCGAGAATGCGCGTTGCCGAATAGTCGTTTTCTCGATGGCGACGATCTGGTCGCGGATGCGACCCGCAAGTTCGAACTGCAGTTGCTCCGAGGCCCGCGCCATGCGTTCCTTTAGCTGTTTCAGCAGGTCCTTCGTCCTGCCGGAGAGAAACCGGCAGACCTGGTCGATGATCTCCCCGTAACCTTCCTCGCCGATGTGGCCCTTGCACGGCCCGGGACAGCGGTCGATGTAGTAGTCGAGGCAGGGCCGGTCCATGGACGGCCACGCGTTCGCGCTCGGGCAGGTGCGCAGGGGAAAGACCTTACGGACCAGGTCGATGGTCCGGCGCATGGCCTTCACGTTGGTGTAGGGTCCGAAGTACCGGGCCCCGTCCTGCCGGACGTTGCGCGTGACCACGACTCTGGGGTAGGTCTCGTTGGTAACCATGATGAAGGGAAAGGACTTGTCGTCGCGCAGCATCACATTGTACCGCGGCCTGTGCTCCTTGATGAGGTGGTCTTCGAGCAGCAGCGCGTCGGCTTCCGATTCGGTCACAACGTAATCGAAATCATGAATCCGGCTGGCCAGGGCGACCGATTTCGGCTCCGTGTGGCGATTTTTCTGGAAATATGAGCGGATCCGCTGGCGCAGCACGCGCGTCTTGCCCACGTAGATGATGCGCGACCGGGTGTCTTTCATCAAGTACACGCCAGGCTTTCCGGGAAGCGACTTGAGTTTTTCTTCAATTTCCGTCGGTTTCGCAGCCATGGGATGGTTTACCGTACGCCGATTGCTGGTTTTTCGTATCGCCAGATCATGCCGGACGGTCAATTTAACCTTGACTTCCGGCATCCTCACGGGTAATTTGGCGTCTGTTCCATGCGAACCGTACAACAGGCCGCATAGGCCGACACGCCATGCGGTATTTATCGTTCCAGCGTATAAAGGGAGTAAAAGTTGCCTACCCTCGTCTCATCGAAAAAGCGACTGCGCCAGGAAAGCGTGCGTCAGCGGCGTAGCGCCACGGTGAAATCCGCCCTCAGAACCGCCATCAAACGCTTGCGCGAGAACACGGATGCCAAAGCCGCGCCCGAGTTACTGGGCCAGGCCTATTCCAAACTGGATAAAGCCGTCAAGCGCAACGTGGTGCACCGGCGTACCGCCGCCCGCATCAAATCCAGGCTGACGCGGCAGGCCGGCTGAAGCATTCCGCTCCGCTCCACCGGCCGGACGCGCGTCCCACATCCCTCTATTCAGCCTGACCGGCCTGAACGGCTAACCGCTGGTCTTCCACAGAATTCGCGTTATTTAAAGCTGCCTGTACAAATCCCCGGAACAATGGTTGGGGCCTGTATGGACGGCTGGTCAACTCGGGGTGAAACTGCGTGCCTACGAAGAAGGGGTGCGTGGGGATTTCCAGGATCTGCATGATCTCTTCGTCAGGTGTCATGCCGGAGAACACCATACCCTTGTGCTCGATGAGTTCCCTGTACTGGTTGTTGAACTCGTACCGGTGGCGGAATCTCTCCATGGCCAATTCGGACCCGTAGCAGCCGTGGGCCATCGTGCCGGTCCTCACCTTTACCTCGTGTCCACCCAGCCGCATCGTGCCTCCCATTCCGGCCAGTTTGCGCTGGTCGGGCAGCAGGTATATGACCGGCGTTTCCGTCTCCGCGTCGAATTCGGCGTGGGCGGCATCACGCAATCCGCACTGGTTGCGCGCGAACTCGATCACGGCCAGCTGGAAGCCATAGCACAGGCCCAGGAACGGCAGACCGTTCTCCCTGGCATACTGAATGAACGGGATCTTCCCTTCAGCGCCCCGCTCGCCGAAGCCGCCGGGTACGATGATCCCTGAGATCCCTTCGAATACCCCTGCGTCTGGCGGCCGGTCGCCCGAGAACTCGGTCGTATCGATCCACTCGATGTCGATCTCCGCGCCCACGCTGACCTTGCTGTGATCCAGGGCGTTGAGGATGCTCACGTACGAATCGTGCAGGGCCGTGTACTTTCCGGTAATGGCAATACGTATTTCCGGGTGCGATTTCGACAGGTACTTGAGGTATATGTCGAACACCTTGGGTTTCTGGTCGGGCCGTTGCGGCAGATTCACGTTCAACTTGTCGGCGACAATCTGAACCGTTTTCTGGCGGTCGAGCAGGGTCGGCACCCGGTAGATGGAATCCGTATCCGGGCTGCTGATCACGCGGTCTTCCGCAATGTTGCAGTAGAGACTGATTTTCTGCCTGACGCTCGTGCTGAGCGGTATGGCTGAACGGCAGACCACGATATCGGGCTGTATGCCCAGTTGCAGGAGCGCTTTGACGCTGTGTTGCGTGGGCTTGGTCTTCAATTCTCCCGCGGCCTCGTTATAGGGCACCTGCGTGACGTGGACCGACAGGACATTGTCCCGTCCCTCGTCGTAGAGCATCTCCCGCGCGGCCTCGATGAAGTGGATATTTTCGATATCCCCCACGGTGCCGCCGATCTCGACGACCAGGATATCGTAGGGCCCTTCGTGGGCCTTGGTACGCATGAGGTTCTTGATCTCGCCCGTCACGTGGGGTACGACCTGCACGTCCCGGCCCAGGTACTCGCCCCGCCGCTCTTTGTCGAGGATGATCCGGTACACCTTGCCGGAAGTGATGTAGTTGTTCTTGTTCAGGTCATCGTCGAGGAAGCGCTCGTAGGTGCCCAGGTCCATGTCGCACTCGGTCCCGTCTTCGAGTACGAACACCTCCCCGTGACGGTAGGGGTTGATGGTGCCGGCGTCCTGGTTCAGGTAGCCGTCGATCTTGACCTGGGAAACCGTGAATCCGTAATGCTTGAGCAGGTGTCCGAGTGAAGCGCTGAAGACGCCCTTGCCCACGCCGGACATGACTCCGCCGGTGACGAAGATATACTTGGTCCGCCCGATGCGGTAGTCGGTGGGGAAGAATTCGATGGCTTCGGTATCGACGGTCCTGGAGCTATGGGCGTCCAGATCGACGTCATCAAAAAACAAATCGTCGTTATAGTCCGCGGCGTCGGCCAAAGACTTGCTCCTTTTTCAGATTTTTGTTTTGAATACATTCGCACCTAAAATAGGGCCGGGCAGGTTTCATCGCAATACAAAATGTGTTCCGCGCTGACGAGGCCGTAGCTACGGTTTCTGCGCCAGGGATGGTTACCGGGGTGGGTCGCGTCAGGACCCTGATCACCTGCTCCTCAGAAATCCCCGATCCACCTGCTCCTCAGCTCGTCGAGCGTTCCCTTCTGCCGCAACTGATAGAGCCAGAGGTTCAGCCAGTTTATAAAAGGCTGGTCGTCCCGGACGGTCATGTAACCGATATCTTCCCTGGTCAGCGGGTTGGCCGGATTCACGGCGTAGAGCACGGGGTTCTGTCTCGCGTAGATGACCGCCTCGACGTTGTCCGTGAACATGACGTCCACCTCTCCGGACGCCACGGCCGGTTGTACGTCCAGGTTGTCCTGGAACATGACAATGGTGGCCTGCTCGATATTGGCGCGGACGAAGGCCTCGTTCGTGCCGCCGTAGTTGGCGCCGATCCGGACCCCCGGCCGGTCGATGTCCGACAGACTGTTGAACCGTTCGCGGTCGGCCTTCCTGATGAGCGGTGATTTACCGATGGTGACATACGGGCCGGTGAGGGCCAGTATCTTCTGCCGCTCGAGCGTGCGGGTGATGCCGCCCATGGCCAGATCGAACCGGTCGTTCAGGGTATCGTCGGACAGGCCGCTCCAGGTCGTGGGCAGGAACCGGACGCGGACGCCGAGCGCTTCCCCGAGCAGATGCGCCGCGTCGATGTCCATGCCCTCGTATTCTCCCGTCTCAGGGTTCAGATAGGTGAATGGCTTGTAATCGCCCGTCGTCCCGATGCGTATCTCACCCTTTTCAAGGATGCGGTCCAGCAGGGAGGTCTGGGCGTGTATGTTTGCAGAAGCGGTACACGCACATAGGATCAGCAGTACGGCCTGAAAGGCGCGAATGGGGTTGGTAGCCATATATTCTCCAGATGTTTGGTGTTATCCGGTGGATCGCAGAATCAATCCGTCGGCGTGGACTGAGGATGATCTTATAACGCTTGGGGCCGCCTTGTCAATCCATCTTGACAGTCCCGGTTTTGCCTTCTACCTTGAAATCGCATTTCGAACATACGGGACACACGTGCCATTTCCCTTGTCCTTCCGCTGGATAATCCGGTCCGACCGAAAGAGCCGGATCTGTCCTGCCCGTCGGTTCTGTTCGGATCCCTACAGGCCATGTCACCAGTCTCTCCATCTTCGATACGGCCCGTTTTAACCGTACTTTTCATTATAATACTCACTACCCCGTTCCTGTTCGCCCATTGGCTGGAGCGCGATTCAGCCGATTCAGCCGATTCAGATGCAGACCGGTACGGGTTCCGCCTGACGGATGCGACGGCGGCGGCCGGTATAGACTTCATGCACGCCAAGCCGGAACTAGATCCGGCACTCGACCCGATCATGCCTCACTTGACGGCCCTGGGAGCGTCCGTCTCAGTGATGGATTATGACAATGACGGGTGGCAGGACCTGTACGTGACCCGCAGCCGAAAAGGCGCGCCGAACGCGATGTATAGAAACCTGGGCGACGGAGGCTTCGAGGAGGTCGCAGGTACCATGGGCCTTGCCGATGTGAACGACGCCAGCGGCGTATCCATGGGGTCGGTGTGGGGTGACTACGACAACGATGGTTTCGAGGATGTGTTCATATACAGGTGGGGCCGCCAGCGTCTGTTCAGAAACCAGGGCGGCGGCGCTTTCGAGGACGTGACCGGCGAATCGGGTCTCGACCGGTGGATGAACGCGAACAGTTCGGTGTGGACGGACGTCGACCGGGATGGCCTGATCGATCTTTACGTTGGTGGGTATTTTTCGGAAGCCCATGACCTGTGGCAGGTTAAGACGACAAGGATCATGCAGGAGAGTTTCGAATATGCGGACAACGGGGGCCGCAACTATCTCTTCCTGAACCGGGGCGAGGGGCGTTTCGAAGACGTCACGGAGGCTTTCGGGGTGGACTGCACGCGGTGGACCATGTCCATCGGCGCCGCCGACCTCGACGGCGACGGCTGGCCCGACCTTTACCTGGCCAACGACTACGGTCCCGAGGTGCTCTTCATCAATCTCGAAGGCAAGGGATTCGAGCGATTGGACGGCGCAACGCTCGAGGAGACGTCCAAAAGCGGTATGAACGTGGCTTTCGGCGACCTGTACAACGACGGCCGCGCGGACGTCTACGTGACTAACATTTCGAAGCGCGGGTATCTTTTCCAGGGCAACAATCTGCGGCGCAACCTGATCGCCGAAAACGGACGGATGGTCAATATCGCCGAGGGAGATATCGCCGACGCCGGGTGGGCGTGGGGCGCGCAGTTCGGCGACCTGAACAACGACGGCTTCGTGGACCTGTTCGTGACCAACGGCTTCGTCTCGGCCGACCCCGAGAAAGACTACTGGTACGAGATGTCGCGCGTCGCCATGGGCAACAACAACATTTTTCAGGACGTGCAGAACTGGGCGCCCATGGGAGACCAGAGCCTGTCCGGCTACGAGCGGTCCCGCCTCTACCTGAACGACGGAAACGGACGCTTCTACGACGTGGCGGAAGCCGCAGGCGTAATTGATCGGTACGACGGACGGGGCGTCGCCCTGGCCGACCTGTTCAACCGCGGAGCGCTGGACGTGGTCGTGGCCAACCAGGACGGACCCCTGATCCTGTACCGGAACGAGGTCGAGCGAGAGCACACGTGGGTTTCCTTTGAACTGCGGGGCGTACGCAGCAACGCCAGCGCCATCGGCGCCGAGATAAGGGTGTTCTGGGACGGAAGGCAGCAGCTGCAGGTCGTGACGGCCGGGGCCGGATTCGCCGCCCAGAGCCAGCGCAGGCGCCACTTCGGTCTGGGGGCCGCCGCGGCGGTCGACCGCGTCGAAATCAAGTGGCCGAGCGGGACGGTGCAGAGGTTGGAAAACCCCGTGTTGAACCGGTTGCACACCATTACGGAACCGGAGGGATGATGAGCGATTCGAAGGCCGCATCGGCGGAATCTGCGCCGGGACCGCCGAATGAGACAAGACTCCGGATTGACCCGAGGTACCTGTCCTCCGGCCTGATCACCCTGATCCTGGTCTTCGGCCAGGTATACGTGGGTTTCCTCCACGACCTGTCGCAGCTCTTAACGGCGATCACCGTGGCCCTGGCGGCGGAACTGGCCCTTGGCCGCCTGCTGACCGGGAAGTGGCTCAACCCCGCCAGCGCGTATATCACCGGGATCAGCTGCGGCATTCTACTCAGATCGCTCTCTCTCTGGCCCTTCGCGGTCGCAAGCCTGCTGTCCATCATGTCGAAGTACGTGCTGCGCTTCCGGGGACGCCACCTGTGGAACCCATCGAACCTGGGCATCTGCGTGGTGCTCTTCGCAGCGCCCGGGACCGTGGCCGCCCTGAGCGAACAGTGGGGCAACGACCTGTGGGCCATGGGCGTTATCTGGTTGCTGGGTTCCGTCATCCTCTGGCGTGCGAAACGCTTCCACGTCACGTTGACCTACGCTGTGTCCTTCGTCGCGCTGGCTTACGTGCGATCCCTGATGACCGGGACGCCTTTTCTTTCCGAGGTCGCGCCCATTACCGGCCCCATGTACCAGCTCATGGCGTTTTTCATGGTCACCGATCCAGCCACCTCCGTCTCCTCGCGCGGCGGACGGATCGGCATCGCCTTCCTCGTGGCGCTGGCGGAGATGGCGCTGCGGCTGTTTGAGATCGTCAACGCACCGCTGTATGCCCTGTTCCTGGTGGGACCGGTGGCGAAATTCGTGGATCTCAAACGATCGGGTTGACCGCCGTATCGTTTCAGGAGAACACCATGGCACCGGGTAACCTCGAAACAGCCCGGACCGGGATTTCACGGAACTGTTGTATCATTGATTTGGAGGTCGACCATGACGCTGAGGGTAGGCATCATCGGGGTGGGCGGCATTGCGCACTGTCACGGCAGGGCGGCCCAGGAGGCACCCGAAGCGGAACTCGCGGCGATCTGCGACGTCTCCGGGGACGCACTGGAACGATTCGGTGAGAGATTCGGCGTGTCCCGTCGTTACACCGACCTGGACCGCATGTTGAACGAGGAAGAAATCGATATCCTGGCAGTCTGTACCTGGGGGAACTCCCACGCCGACATCAGCATCCAGGCCGCGCGGACGGGCCGGGTCAAGGCCATTCTGTGCGAAAAGCCTATCAGTTCGACGGCGGCCGAATGCGAGGCCATGATCGAAGCGGCGCGGGAACACGGCGTACTGCTGGCCGAAGCCTTCAAGTTCCGCCATCATCCCTGCCATCTGAAAGCGAAGGAACTCATCGAAGCCGGTGAAATCGGCCAGGTCAAGCTGATCCGCAGCACGTTCACAGCCGCCGTGGATCCGAGTTACCTGAGGCCGGACCACAACTGGCGGTTCAACCAGGAAAAGCGGGGCGGGGCCCCCTACGACCTGGGCTGTTACTGCATACACCACGCCCGGTTCATCGCGGGAAGCGAACCGGAACAGGTCCATGCGCGCGGCTATTACGGCCGGCAGTCCCGGGTGCCGGAGTCCGTGGCGGTGCAGCTCGAGTTTCCCGGCGAGATCAGCGCGCAGTGCGCCTTTTCCTTCCGCTACCACGGATCCCAGGAATTCGAAATATACGGGACCGGCGGATATATGCGGATGGACATGGCCTGGAACAATGAAGATCATCCGGTGGCGCTGGAAATCAGGAAAAACGATGGTGAGAAAAGAACCATCCGATTCGCTCCGGCATACCAATTCACCGACCAGTTGCGGCATCTGTGCGATTGCATCGAAACGGGACGGCCGCACCGGATTCCCGCGGAGAACAGCCTGGGCAACATGCGGGTGATCGACGCCGTGCACGCGTCCATCGACTCGGGAGAACCCGTGGATCTGAATCCCGGCTAGTCCCCAGACTCACATCCTGTTGGAACCAGTGCCCCTTCTGACTCATATCACATAGGACAACACGGCTCATTTTCAAGGAGGAACATGATGCTCAGGAATATCCTGGCGGCCATCGCCGGCTACATTGCCATGGCCGCCGTGCTCTTCGCACTCTTCTCGCTTCTGTGGGTGACGGTGGGGCCCTCGCGCGCCTTCCAGCCTGATTCTTGGGTGGTATCCGGCAGCTGGGCACTCGGCTCGTTCGTGCTCGGGCTCGCTGCGGCGTACATCGGCGGACGAGTCTGTGCCAGGATGGCGCACGATGCCAGGGCCGCCACGATTCTGATCGCCATGGTGATTGTACTAGGGGTGGTGAGGGCCCTGATGCCGGTGGCGATCCCGGCGGAACCGCGCCCTGACGACGTGTCGATGATGGAGGCGACCGCGGGTGCCCTCCACCCGGCATGGTTCAACTGGCTCAATCCGCTGATCGGGGCCGTGGGCGTCTGGTTCGGATCGAGAAAGTAGAGCGCCTGGCAGCCCATTCCCGGGCAGCAGGAGTTCGGGTCCGTCACCTTCCGCTGATGGTACCTTGCAGCGGGAATCTATCGGGCGCTCGAAGGTTGCGCTCCGGATTGTTTCGAATATGGAAGATTTGATTAAAAAGTCTTGATGTACCATGGGCCGTTTTCCTATGGTCACTGTAGGACATGGTTGTAACTTTCGTATTATGATTCCCTATCAGTACCTGAAACGGGATGTTCAAGCTCTATTGTCGGGAATTGGTTTTTGACAGGATAACCGCGGTCGATCCACTGGACCCGGATACTTGGAGCTACTCGAGCCATGAACCTGGAAGAAATGACCCTGGGCGTTGAAGAAGAGTACCAGATCATCGACCCCGAATCGCGAGAGCTGACTTCCTATATCTCCGAGTTTCTTGAAAAGGGGAAGCGGGTTTTTCGCGACCAGGTCAAGCCGGAATTCCTTCAGTCGCAGGTGGAGATGGGGACGGATGTGTGCCGGGACATCAAGGAGGTGCGCCGCGAGGTGACCCGTCTCAGGAGCATGGTCTGCGAGATCGCGGAAAAGAGCGGTCACCTGATCGTGGCCGCCGGCACCCATCCCTTCTCCCGTTGGCAGGAGCAGGAAATCACCGAAAAGGACCGGTACCGGAGCCTGGTCGCCGACCTGCAGTACGTCGCCCGCCGCCTGCTGATCTTCGGCATGCATATCCACGTCGGCATACCCGACCGGGAACTGCGTATCGATACGATGAACCAGATCAGCTACTTCATGCCCCATATTCTGGCGCTTTCCTCCTCCTCGCCCTTCTGGATGGGCGACAACACGGGACTTAAGTCCTATCGGAGCATCGTGTTTTCCGAATTGCCCAGAACCGGCATACCCGACCGTTTCGACTCGGCGGCCGAGTACGACCATTTCGTCCGGACGATGATCAAAACCGGGTGCATGGACGAACCCACCAAGATCTGGTGGGACGTGCGGCCCCATCCCCGTTTTCCTACAATCGAACTGCGCATCTGCGACTGCACTACCCGGATCGACGAAGTAGTGGCCATCGTGGCGCTAGTCAGGGCGGTCGTGGCCAAGCTCATTACCTTGCGCCGCGAGAACCAGTCGTGGCGCTACTACCGGCGCGACCTGGTGGCGGAGAACAAGTGGCGTGCGATCAAGGACGGGCTCGGCGGGAACCTGGTGGACTTCGGCAAGGAAGAGGAAGTGCCCGTACAGAATCTCATCGAGGAATTGCTGGAAATCCTGGACGACGTAGTGGATCCCCTCGGCGTCCGTGAAGAGATCGAGTACATTCGCGTCATGCTCGAGCAGGGAAGCAGCGCGGACCGTCAGATCAGGACCCATGCACGTACGGGCGATTTGAAGGCGGTCGTAGATCAACTCGCCGAGGAGACGGTGATGGGACTGTGATGGAGATTGAGACGCATGTCCAATTCCAACGGTGTCGAACCCAACAGGTCAACATACTGTAAATAAGCAGATTAACGAGAAGAAAAACTTCCGAAGAACGAGAGGGCAACGTGCCATCTCAGTCCAGACCGAACATCCTGTGGATATCCTTCGAAGACACGGGTCCATATTACGGCTGCTATGGCGATCCGGTGGCCCGCACGCCAAACGTGGACCGTTTCGCGGCCGAGGGTTGCCGGTGGTCCCATTGCTATTCCACATCCGGGGTCTGCGCCCCGGCCCGTTCGGCGATCATCACCGGGATGTACGCCACCTCCATCGGCACGCACCACATGCGGACCACCCACGTGCATGAAGATACCCCTGAAATGCCCACGCCCTATTCCGCGGTCCCGCCCCATTACGTCAAGTGCTTCACCGAGTACCTGCGGGCGGCGGGCTATTACTGCACGAACAACTTCAAGACCGACTACCAGTTCGAGCCGCCGCTGACGGCCTGGGACGAGCAAGGAAAGGACGCCCACTGGCGCAACCGTCCCGATCCGGACCAGCCCTTTTTCGCGGTCTTCAATCTCATGCGCAGTCACGAAAGCGGGATGTGGCCTGAGAAGTGCCCGTCGCCCGAGTTTGATCCCGATACCATCAAGCCGCCACCCCACCTGCCCGACACGCCGAAAGTCAGAACGGCCCTGGCCCGCATGTACACCCATATCACTCATAACGACCGGGAATTCGGCGCCATGCTCGCCGAGCTGGAAAAGGACGGTCTCGCCGACAATACGTATGTTTTCAACTGGAGCGACCACGGCCCCCTGCCCCGCGGCAAGCGCTGGCCCTACGACGCGGGGATTCATGTACCGTTGATCGCCCGTGGGCCGGACCTGGAAGGAGGTCAGGTTCGCGATGACCTGGTGAGTACGATCGATCTGGGACCCACCATGCTGTCCCTGGCCGGCGTCGAGATCCCGCACCATTTCCAGGGACGCGCGTTTCTCGGGAATCAGGCACGGGACCCGCGCGAATACATCTTCGCGAGCCGGGACCGCCACGACGTGTCCTACGACATGGTCCGGGCCGTTCGGGACAGGCGGTACAAGTATATCCGAAACTTCCGGCCGGACCTCCCGTACCTTTCCTGGTTACCCTATCGAAATCGCCATCCCATCATGCAGGAAATCTGGCGTTTGCGTATGGAAGACAGACTGGACGAGGCGCAGTCGGCCCTGTTCCGGTATCCCAGGCCGGTGGAGGAACTCTACGACACGGAGGCGGACCCCCATGAAATCCGCAACCTGGCCGCAGATCACCGTGTGAGGAGCGACCTGGAGCGGATGCGTATTGCCCTCGATGCCTGGATCGAAGAGGTCGGGGACATGGGTCGCATACCGGAAAGCGAAATGGTCCGGAACTGGTATCCGGAGGGCCGGCAACCCGAAACCGCCCCGGTAATCGCCGTA